>NZ_LMUK01000054.1:0-540 GCF_009766005.1 Bradyrhizobium sp. S69
GAAGACCGAGAGAAAGTTATCGATAACGCCGGTGCCGCCCATCAGCGTGCCTCGCCTTGTTGAGGTTCAACTTCGCGTGGCACGACCCGGTCCTGGTTCTTCACCGGCGCGGCGGGCGCCTTCAGGACCGGATCGGCTGGCGACTGCGAAGATGTCGCCGACCCAAAGAATTGACGACGGTTCTCGGCCCACGTCCGCCGGCAGGCCTCGAGCACGGCGGTTTCATCGGATGTGATCGTTCGGCAGCGGGCGAGTTCTTCGACGAGCGTCTCCGCGTCGCGGTGCTCGAGCGGTGCAAGAACCACGGCCTGTTCGCTATGCTGGCTTTGCGCGATCGTTAACGCAACGATCAACACGACAAGGCCGACGGCTGCGATCCGTTGTGCCTGGTTCAGAAGCTGTTGGGTGCGCTGGATTGATTGCTGAAGCTGTTGCAATGACGAAAACGGCAGGTTGGCGAGGTTCCTCGCCTGGTTGATCAGGGACTGGGCCTGATTCTGCAGCGACGTGATCTGATTATTGATCTGCTGCAACGCGCGA
>NZ_LMUK01000054.1:758-1797 GCF_009766005.1 Bradyrhizobium sp. S69
TGCCCGCCAGAAAACCTACTCCATCGGCTCTTACGGCAACGGCAAGGATGGCACGTTCTCGCTCGCCGACGCGCGGCGCGAGCGTGACAAGCCAAAGAACTACTCAAGGACGGCAAAGACCCGAGCACCGAAAAGCAGCTCGACAAGCACAGGCAGGCGGCCGCTCGGCCTTTCGAGCAATGGGCCGACGAGTGGGTCGAAGAAGAAGGTGGAGAAAGTCAACGCGGCAGGATCGTCGCGGTGCGCGACCCCAAGACAATCGAGGTGCTTGAGCTGCGCGTCGGCTACGTCAAGGATCGTTTCGGCAAGCTATGCAGCAGGACATCAAGCGTCCGGACGTGCCGCGTCCTACCGATCTTGGGGCTCTCACGATCCGTCCCGAGACGCTAGTGCGTTATACGCGTCCGACGAAGACCCCGGCCGTAGCGCTAACGGCGTGCCCGCGTTTAGGCTACTGCGCCAGTCTTGGATTGTTGAGCGGTTTTTCCAGGTCCAACGCCGCCCATGGCTTCCGGGACGCTGCCGCGACCACCCTAACCGATTCCGCCGATACAAGACAGAGCAAAGGTCTGGAAGCAGGACGTGCTATGGTCGGACGTCTTGGGAAATGACCATTGAATTCATCACCTATCTCGACGAGGTCGCCTACCGATAGGGATAACAATTCGTCGCTAGCACCACAGGCGATCACGTATCCTAGTCCCCCGCTAAAGCTTTTTTGAAGTGAGCTAATCTTTGCTAAATCATACCAATAACGCCAAAAATGCCGAGGTTGCGGTAAGCGAGGCGCAGCGCCTTGCCGTCGAACAGATCGACGCGCTGTTCGGATTTGTGACGCTCGGCGTTTGGGGCGCAGGACTAAGCGCGGCTTTTCTGACGTTGATTCTGTTCTATCTCGGATTTGTAGACGCCCGCACCGGGCTAGCCTGGACGTCCTATATTATTGTCAATCGGCGTTCAAATTTGACCCCGGATCGGCGTCCAATTTTGACCCCTTTGAGCGACGAGTCTTGACGGTAGCGCTCGCCTCGTCGGAGCT
>NZ_LMUK01000055.1 GCF_009766005.1 Bradyrhizobium sp. S69
CCGAACAGCGGTCCTGCAACGGGGGGCACGTCGGTGACTATCACCGGCACTTCATTCACCGGGGCGACCGCTGTGAAGTTCGGCGGAGCCGCGGTGACGTCCTTCACTGTCAACAGCGCGACGTCGATCACCGCGACCTCTCCCGCCGGCAGTGGCACGGCGGATGTGACGGTGACGAATTCGGGCGGCGCCAGCGCCACCAGTTCGGCGGACCGGTTCGCGTATGGGCTGGTGACGACCACGGCAGCGCTGTCGTCGTCGAAGAACCCGTCAAGCTTTGGACAATCGGTGATATTCACAGCGAAGGTGATCGGATTCTCATCAACCGGAGCGGTAACCTTCTTCGACGGCGGCATTCAGATCGGCACAGGAACACTGGCAGCCGGCACGGCCGCCTTGACAACATCTTCGCTCGCCGTGGGCAGCCATTCGATTACGGCGAAATACGGCGGCGACTCCCAAAATGTCGCCAGTACATCGGCCGCATTGACGCAGCAGGTCGGAGTACCGACGGACAGCATCAAACTGCGCGAAATGCAGATCTCCGTGACACCGATAGTCGCGCAAATATCGGGGCAGGCCATTGTCGGCGCGGTCGATGGCGCTATCGATGCCGGCTTCAGCGACAACCCAACGGCTCTCCTGCCCAACGGCGGTGGTTTCACGTTCCATATCGCTCTGGACCAGCCCGACGCCGACGTCGTCGGAAGCAGGATTGGTGCAGGCCACCCCGCCAATGGGAGCGGGTACGGCGGCAGCAGGGTTGAGGCGGGCAGCCTCGCCAATGGGAGGCAGGGCGGCAATGGTGCCCCGCCCGGAACGCGCCTCATTGACCTGCCGATCCTCCCGCTGCCGCCCGGTTCGGGCATGCCTTCCCTTGGCGAAACGCGGTTTTCGCCTGACGAAGTGATGTTACAAACCGCCTCCGAGATGACGCCGCAGCAAATCGCCGGCTTTGCCCAGCGTTTCGGCCTTTCCATTTTGATGCAACAAACCAGCGGCATGCTGGGCCGCACGGTTTATACTTTCCGCATTGCCAACGGGCGATCCGTGCGCGAGGTGATCCGCGCAGTCGAGGCTGCCGGACTCAATGCCGCGGTGCAGCCCAATTACACCTATGGCCTGACCCAAGATCGAAGCGAACCGAAAGTCAGTTTGGGCGATCCGGCGCAATACATCGTGAAGACATTCCATCTCGCCGACGCCCATCGTATCACCCAGGGTGACAATGTTGTTATTGCAGTGATCGATTCGGAAATCGACTCCAACCAACCCGATCTCGTCGGTAGGGTTACGAACCGGTTCGACGCCGGCTGCGGTGTGTCCTCCGCCGATGCGCACGGCACCGGGATGGCCGGAGCGATCGCCTCCCATGTCCATCTGTTGGGCGTCGCCCCGCTCGCAAACATCATCGCAATCTGCGCTTTTGGCGGCGCGGGCCAACCCCAATCGAGTTCCTTCAAAATTATAAAGGGACTAGACTACGCGATCCAGCACGGCGCCAGGATCGTCAACATGAGCTTCGCTGGGCCACCCGATCCAGCACTCTCACAGGCGCTACAGATTGCCCGCGAGAAGGGAGTCCTTTTGATCGCCGCAGCTGGGAATAATGGCCCGAAATCATCGCCACTTTATCCAGGCGCTGATCGAAGTGTTATGGCCGTCACTGCAACCGACGAAAACAATCAGCTGTTCAAATATGCAAACCAGGGGAAATACATCACCGTTGCGGCACCAGGCGTCGATATTTTGGTGCCGGCGCCCGAAGGGGGGTTGCAGTTTACAACTGGCACCTCGGTTGCAACCGCCAATGTGAGCGGCGTTGCGGCCTTACTGTTGGCTCACAAACCGTCCCTCAAGCCAGAAGAAATTCGCGACATTCTGGTGAGGACAGCCCAGCATCTCGGAGCCGCAGGAATTAATCCGCAATTCGGAGCCGGCCTTGTCGATCCACTCAAGGCGCTCGAATTGGTCGTTTCGGAGAAGCCGGAGACGGAACAGGATAGCGTCAAGCACCTCCTCGCTTCGTTCGATGCAAGCGGCAACCGCGTCGACGATGATTTCTCCGCAATCGGCTTTGCCGCCATGGACCGCACCGTGACCAAGGTGCCGTCTCCCGCTGCACCGTCGCGCAATTGGCTTGCCTGGATCGACGTGCGAGGCACCGATCTCAGCCGAAATACGTTCGGCAGCGATCTTAGTGGGACGCAGGTCAACGCCATCGCTGGCCTCACGCACAAGCTGATGCCGAACTTCCTGGTTGGCGCGTTCGGCGGCTACGAGACCTTCGACTACACCTCGACCAGCCTCAACGGCCGCCTCAAGGGCGATGGCTGGACGGTCGGCAGCTATCTCGGATGGAAGATCCTGCCGACGCTGCGCTTCGATGTCACCGCGGCCTATTCCGGTATCGGCTTTGACGGCCTCGCCGGAACCGCACAGGGCAGTTTCAGTGGCAATCGCTGGCTGGTCGCGAGCGGTCTGACCGGGCTCTACAAAGTCAATGGCTTCGACATCGAACCTTCGGCTAAGATCTACGGGCTATGGGAGAACGAGAACGCCTACACCGACTCGCTGGGAACGGCGCAAGGCGCGCGCGACTTCGTTACCGGCCGCATTTCGGACGGCATCCAGTTCGCCTATCCGTTCAACCGGATCTCAAGCATCACCCTGATGCCCTTTGTCGGGCTCTACGGCGACTACTATTTCAACAACGACAACGCAACGCTTGCCAGCGTCGCCCCGCTGGGCTCCACGCCGATCTTGTCCGGCTGGTCGGCGCGTGTCACCACCGGGCTCAGCTCGCGCTTATCCAACGGCGTCACGACGATGATCGGCGGCGAGTATGGCGGCATCGGCAGCAATACGCAGATATGGACTTTCCGAGGCCGCAGCAGCGTTCCGTTCTAAACACCTTTGCACAAGAGAATTGAGGCTCCGGCAGACCGCAATCGAATGGGCGACCCGCATGTCCGAACGGCAACGAACGGGACGACTTGCCGCTACAGCAGGCAGGTCACGAAAATGGAACTGGTTTCTGACGACGAAATCGCTTGGCGTGACCGTGCCGTAAATTCTCTTGCGCCGACGATGCGATCGAAAGGCCACGCCGATTTCCGTTTTTGATGGCACACCCGTTCTTCAAGGGCACCCGGGAAGATCTGTCGTGACAACCGCCTGAATTTAGTTGGAGCGCGACACGCCGATGGCGTTCAATAGCGGGGTCGAGGCGCGCGCCTGGTTGAGCCAGAACGATCCGCAATGCATCGTGCTCGAATACATGGTTGACGAAACGCGGCCAGCCGTCACCGCGGGCCGGTATCGTTTGCCGAAGGCAGAGGAATAGCGATGCCCCAATGGAAGACGCCCGGGGCGATTGTCATAAAGGTTTGCAGCGTGGCATCTCTCGGCCTGATCGCTTACGCTGCATTGGGGCCTGCAAAATGGCAATTGCGCCCCATGCTGGGCTGGAAAACCGAACACTTCCTTGGCTTACTGTCCCGGCACGATCACCCGTTCGCGGGGGTGGATGATCCGGAACGGCTGGCGGTAAGGCCGCTTGCGTGTGAACGACGCCACGGTGGTGGTCTTGGCCGCGGCGCTTTCGGCGGCAAGTTCGTCCTCGGTCGCTGCGTCTCCAGTTCCTAAAGCGTCAACTCGAGCTGATCCAAAGTATCGCTCCGGCGAGGGCCGCCTTGCGCGGAGCGATAGAGGGTGAAGACATAGGCGTATGACTGACCATACGCCTGATTCGAAGGTCTCCCGACT
>NZ_LMUK01000056.1 GCF_009766005.1 Bradyrhizobium sp. S69
ATCCCCGAACCGCTGCTGCGCGAGTGGCGCGAGATCGGCGCCAAGGGCCGAGCCGCTCGCATGGCCTGGGCCGACCGCGTCAAGGCGGCTCCGGCCGAACTGCGCACTGAATTCGAGCGTCGCAACGACGGCAAATTGCCCGCAGATTGGCAGACCGCGATCGCAGCGGCCCGCGCCGAGTTCATCGCAAGCGGCAAGGAAATG
>NZ_LMUK01000057.1:0-24043 GCF_009766005.1 Bradyrhizobium sp. S69
CCGCCGCCGCGACGACCGCCGCAATCAGGCCGTACCGGAGCCGTGCGGCCGCGGATTTCGAGGCGTGAGAGCGTGCTATTTCCAGTGCCATCGGCGATGCCCTGAGCCCGGCTTTGAGTCTGAGCATGATCTCCGGGCCAACATGCCACCTTTGGCCCGACAAAATCCGGAAAACAAGGCGGAAAAGCGATCAGGCGCTGGCGCCAAGGTTCGGCCGGATCAGCGAAAAACGGCTGAGGGCAGCCGTCAGCTCAATAGAGCCCGCGGCCGGCCAGTATCTCGCTCGGCCCACGCTGATCGACCGGGGCATAGGCGGCGGCGGGCCGTTGCTCGGGCGCGTAGCGCGGGTCATCCTCGTAGGACACTTCCCGCGGATTGTTCATGACACGGCCGCTCGAACGCGTGCGTGCGGAGGCGGACATTTCCGAGGTGGCGTTGATCGATGCCTGGTCGTCCCTGGTGTTGCCGAGGCTATAGGGGCGCCCCTCCGGCATCGGAACCTCGCCGCGGATCGGGCGGCCGGATGACGAAGCCTCCGGAACAAACGGACGGGCCGAGGCTATCCGGACTAGCGATGGTGCCGGCGCCGGCGCCCCGGTGCGCAAGGTTGCCATCAGCTGGCGGTCGTCGGAGCCCTCCAGCGGCGCGCGGCCGACATATTCCACCCGCACGCGTGCGACACCATTGCCTTTGAAGTCGAGCAATTCGGCTGCCTTGTTCGAGACGTCGATCAGGCGGTTGCCGTGATAGGGCCCGCGGTCATTGACGCGGACGATCAGCGATTTTCCGTTACCGAGATTGGTGACGCGCGCATAGCACGGCATCGGCAATGTCGGGTGGGCCGCGGTCAGCGATCCCATGTCGAACACCTCGCCATTGGCGGTCTGCCGGCCATGGAAATCGTCGCCATACCAGGACGCCAGCCCCTCTTCGCGGTAATTGACGTCTTCTTCCGGAACGTAGACCCGGCCGCCGACCGTATAGGGCTTGCCGATACGGTAGGTGCCGCCGCCCTTCGGCACGGGGTCACCCCACGCGACCACACGCGGGCTGGAGGAAACGCCGTATTTGGGATCGAGCCGGCTGGAGAGACCCGACGAGGCACAATTGGCGAGCGTGACGCACATCGCTACGGCCGCAACGCCACGCGCCGCCCGAATGATCGGATCTGACCGTCGAATCCCCATCGCCCCAATTACCATTCCGCCGGCCGCACGCCTACTCGTCGAACGCCTGCCCGTATCCGTTCGGGCGGCACGTTTGGCGGTTGCACGTCCCCTATGCAGCCCACTTCCGCACCAACTGATGAACATATCGCAGCCGGAACACGGCGAAAATGGGGAGAGCGTCGCGGTGGTGAATCAATCGTTGCTGCACCCGTCCATTTACGGGACAGGGCTCGGTATCCTGTTGCTCAAAATCATCATTAACTTTCGAAATCCCGACGTCGCACGGAATCCTTTTGACTGTGCGGGGTCGCAAGGCGTTTGGTCCGACCGCTGGGTCAAGGATTGAGACCATGTTCGAAGCTATCACCGCATTCTTCGGCGTCATGAGCGCCGGCATTTTTATCGCCCACGCCGTCGACGGCTATCGGTCGCGCCTGTAACGGCCGCCCTCACCGCATCGGTTAAATCATCGCAACTTGAAATGCAGCCGGTCGCACGGAGCCGCTTGCCGTGTAGGCTAGCCGCGGCGCGGGCTGATCGCGATGCCTCGATCCGGACCAGCTATTCGCGCGAGTCTGGGCAAGCGGCTACGGCGCCGAAAGCGGCGCGCTTCAAGGCCCAAGCCCTCAACGGGCCGTCAGCGGACTTCCTTGACCTGCTCGGCTGAAGATTTTTCAACAAAAGCGCCGAACAGAACGTCGTCGCGCCGCCCTTCCTTCCACAGGAAAGCGGCATAGGCGGCGGCAAAGAAAATCACGCTTAAAATAATTACTTCAAACATCATTGGCTTGACCTTATCTGGCGCAATCCAAATTAGGTTCCAATGCAATGGAGCCGAGGCCGAGAGTCAATCGATGGGGTGTCGGCGGGCTCCGATTCCCGCCGGATGTGACCGGGAAACCACACCCGGAAATCGTATATTGCCAGTGACTTAAGCCACCCAATGCAACCGTCGGATGATGCCGTCGAACGGCTTGGCGCGCTTCGGCGACCCGATCCTGACCTTCAATCGAATTTCAGAATGTCGTCAAATTCGGAAGGCGCGAATTGCCGGCCCGCCGCATTGGTGACCTGGACCCGCCATCCCGACTTGAAGAGCATGCGGGCCCTGGCCACCGTGAGCGTCGGGCTGGTCATTTGCACGATCGCGGTCTCACCGTCCTTGGAGGACGATATCGTGAAGCCGACTTTTCTCGTCGGGACGGGAACGCCAATGCGCGGCGCGTCGGGGATGCTGTCGAAAACCGCTTTCGGGCTTTTTGCCGGATTAGGCACAGGCGGCGGCGCAAGCGTCGATGCGAGTGTCGATGCAAGCATCGGCGCCGGCTTTGGCGGCTCGGGCGCGATAGCGCCGGCCTGGATCGCCGACCCAGCAGAACTACGCGACTTGGATAGTTTGAACCACTCCACGCTACTCTCCACGCTCTCAGCCAATCGCGCGGCATTTTGTTACGTGGTCAGACTAAATCTTCATCCAGACCTTGCGCAAGGAAAACCCGCCTGGATTTGGCGCGATGCAGCGCAGCAATCGCCGCGGGTGCTGGATTTACCTTAACTAAGTCTTTCCCCTCCCCGACGCGTCCTGCGCGCCGGTCCTGAAATTCTACTGCGGATCATTCCGCGTCGGCGAGTTTTGGGGTCTTTCCCTCTGGGCCCGCGATGCGGACGGTCGCGCCCGCGTCGATCGATTCTTGCGGATTGTCGATCAGCCGGTCGGTCAAGGACAAACCGGATTCAATCTCGACATCGTTGCCGAGATTGCGGCCCAGTATCACGGGTTTCAGGGCGACCTTGTTGCTGGCGTCGACCGCGGCCACCCGCATGCCGTTGGCGCCGAACACCAGCGCCGTTGACGGGATGCGCAATGTGCCGGGGGCGGAGGGGATGTGGAACTGGACTTCCGTGAAGGCGCCAGGCCACAATTTCCCGTCAGGATTGTCCGCCTGCAGCTCGATCAGGGCGGTGCGGGAATTTTCCTCCACGGCATTGGAGCTCGAGGTCAGCTCCGCCTCGAACGTCTCCTTCTGGCCAGGCAGATGCAGCGTCGCCCTGACGCCAGGCTTGATTTCGCCAAGGAACGCCTGCGGGACATTGACGAAAATGCGCATGCGATGGATGTCGGCGACCTGGTACAGCGCCCTTCCCGTCGTCCCGCCGGCGTTGAGGAGATCGCCGATATTGACGTTGCGTGCGGTGACGACGCCGTCGAACGGCGCCTTGATCTTTTCGAAGCTGGTCAGTTCCTGGAGCCGGCTGACCGCGGCCTCCTGGGCCGTCACATTCGCATTGGCGACTGCCAACGCCGCGTTGCGCGAGACCGCGGTCAATCGATCGGTGTCACCCTGCTCCAGGGTCGACCATCCCTGAGCGACCAGCCGCGTCGTCCGCCCATTCGTCACCTCGCCGAGATCGGCATTGGCCTTCGCCTGTTCGACCGCGGCCCGCAACTGGACGAGCTGCGCCTGGGCCTGCACCAATTGCTGATCGAGATCGGGCGCCGAGATCGTCACCAGCACGTCGCCGGTTTTTACATGCGAACCCATGTCGTTATGCCAGGCCGTCACGTAGCCGCTGGCGCGGGCGAACAGCGCGCTGACATTGAAGGCGCCGACGTTGCCGGGCAGATACAACGATTGTTCGGTCGGACCAGGCTCCGGTTGAACCAGCCGCACGGTTGGAATCGCTTGCTCGTCGGTCCAGGCCTTGACCTCCTGCTTGCTCCTGGCGCGATCGACGATCCCGAACGTGGCGAGCGCGATCGCGCAAATTGCGACGCAGCCCAGCAACAGCAAGATACGGCGCGGCCTGGCGGGTTGGCGGACGGACGGTTCGGAAGACATGAGATCTCCAAGTAAAGCTTGAGGTCAGGCGTGGGAAGGCGCGCCGGCGAGCGGATCGGCCGCCTCGGCAGGTTTTGTCTGGCGTCCATGGGCGATGCTGAACAGCACCGGGACGAACACCAGCGTCGCGAAAGTAGCAAAAAGCAGGCCGCCGATGACCGCGCGGCCAAGCGGCGCGTTCTGTCCGGGCTCGATCGCCATCGGCGCCATGCCGATGATCATCGCCAACGCCGTCATGATCACGGGCCGAAAGCGCGTGCCGCCCGCTTCCATCGCGGCGGCCAGCGCGTTATTGCCTGCCGAGAGCCGCTCGCGTGCAAAACTGACGACCAGAATGCTGTTGGCGGTGGCGACACCCATGCACATGATGGCGCCGGTAAGCGCCGGCACCGACAGCGTCGTAAAGGTGAGGAACAGCATCCAGACAATGCCGGCCAGAGCCGCCGGAAGCGCCATGATGATCACGAACGGATCGATCCAGGACTGGAAATTGACCACGATCAAGAGATAGATCAGCGTGATAGACATCGCCAAACCGATGAACAATTGCCGGTAGGCATCGACCATGGTGCGCGCCTGCCCGCGAATCGTGACGGTCGAACCTTTGGGCAGATCCGCGCGCGACTCGTCGACGATCTTCTGCACGTCGTCGGCGACGCTGCCGAGGTCGCGGCCTTGCGTCGTCGCATAGATGTTGACGACGGGCCTGATGTCGTAGTGTGAGACGATCGCGTCGAGCGGCTCGGGCGAGAAGGTTGCGAGGCCTCCCAGCAACTGGGTGGACTGAGCCGCGGCCAATGGCAGGTTTTTCAGTTCGCCAAGCGTATCGATACCATATTGCGGCGTCTGCACCGAAACCGGATAAGACACGCCATTGCTCGGGTTCAGCCAATAGGTCGGCGCGGTCTGGGTGCTGCCCGACAGCGTCGCCTGGATGCTTGACGCGGCATCACTTTCCGTCAGCCCGACGACGCCGGCCAGTTCGCGATTGAAATCGACTTTCAGCGCGGGGTTCTGGAATTGCTCCTGGATGCGCGGATCGGCGACGCCCGGGACATTGCGGATCTTTGCCAGCAGCTTGTTGGCGAAAGCACGGCTGGCATTGAGGCTGGAGCCGGCGATCTGAACGTCGAGCGGCGCCGGCGAACCAAAATTCAGGATCTGGGTGACGATATCGGCGGGAAGGAATGAGAACGTCGAGCCGGGAAACGCCGCCGGCAGTTTTTCGCGCAACGTCTTCACGAGCGTGTCAGTGGCGGTCTCCCCTTCATTCAGGGTGACCGATATGTCGGCGTCGAACACGCCGATGGTGCCGGAACTTCCGTATGAAATATTGATGCCGCTGTTCGGCAGACCAATATTGTCGACGATGCTGGCGATCCGATTGGGCGGCACCAGCGCGCGGATTTTCTGCTCGACCTGGTCGGTCAAGCGTGTCGTTTCCTCGATTCGCGTGCCGGTCGGCGCGCGCATGTGAATCCGGATCGCTCCGGCATCGATCGACGGGAAGAAATCCTGTCCAAGGAACGGAGCGAGGCCCAGCGACACCAAGGCGACGCAGAGAAAGCCGCCGGCGAACCAGAAACGATGCCGCAGCGCCAATTCCAGCAGGCCCAGATAGCCTTGCCGCACCCGCTCGAAATAATGCTCGAAGCCGTGTTGGAAGCGGCCGAAAAAGCTCTTCGGCGGCGGTTCGCCATCGTCCGAACGCGTCGAGTGATGGTGCTGGTTGCGCAACAGAAAATGCGCCATCGTCGGCACCAGCGTGTAGGTCAGGACGTAGGAGGCGATCATCGCGAACACCACCGCCATCGCCAACGGCCGGAACAGATAACCGGCGACCCCGCCAAGCGAAAGCAGCGGGACGAAAGCGATGCAGATGCAAAACAGCGCGATCGTCGCCGGCGCCATGATCTCCTGCGCGCCATGGGTGATGGCGGTCAGGATGTCTTCGTCCAGTTCCTCCATGTGGCGATTGATGTTTTCAATGGTGACGGTCGCATCATCGACCAGAATACCGACCGCGAGCGCCAAACCGCCGAGCGTCATCACATTGATGGTCTGGCCAAGCACCGAAAGCGCGATCAGCGAACTCAGCACCGCCAGCGGGATCGAAATCGTGATGATGAAGGTCGAGCGCCAACTGCCGAGAAAGACCAGGATCATGAAACCTGTCAGCGCGGCCGCGATCAGCCCTTCGCGGACCACGGCGGCGACGGAGGCTTGAACGAAGCCGGATTGATCGGCGACGTATTTGAGAGTGACCCCCTCCGGCAGCGTTGCCTGAATGGCCGGCAAGCGCGCCTTGACGCCAGCGATGATGTCGAGCGTCGAGGCCGAGCCGATCTTGAGCACCGACATCAGCACGCCCTTACGGCCATCCGACTGCACGACATTGGTCTGCGGCGGTGAACCGTTGTGGACGTGGGCGACATCGCGCATGAAAACCACGGTGCCGTTGACCACTTTAACCGGGAGGTTATCGAAGTCTTCGATGACTTTTGGCGAATCGTTGAGATCGATCGTGTATTCGTAGGTACCGATCTTTTCGGTTCCGACCGGCGTGATCAGATTTTGCCGGGCGAGCGCAGCGCCGACGTCGGTTGCCGACAGGCCGTGGGCGCGCAGCGCGTTCTGGTCGAGGTCGATCTGCACCTGCCGGGCGGCGCCGCCATAGGCGTTCGGCAACTGGGCGCCCGGGATGGTCGCGAGCGCGGGCCGGATGAAATTCACGGCGAGATCGTTGAGCGCCGTCTGAGACAGGGTATCGCTCGACAGCGCCAGCTGGATGATCGGAACGCTGGAAGCGTCGTACACCAGCAGGAACGGCGGCGTGATGCCGGCAGGAAGCTGCTTCAGGACGGTTTGAGAGATTGAGGTGACCTGCGCCTGGGCGGCGCTGATGTTCACGGTCGGCTGGAAGAAGATCTTGACGATGCCGTAGCCGGGAAGCGACTGCGACTCGATATGTTCGATGTCGTTGACGGTCGTCGATAGCGACCGTTCGTAGATCGAGACGATGCGGTTGGACATATCGTCCGGCGGCAGGCCGGTATAGCTCCAGATCACCGAGATGACTGGGATGTTGATATTCGGAAAAATATCGGTCGGTGTGCTCAGCACCGAGCGCACACCAAAAATCGCGATCAGGATAGCCATCACGACGAAGGTGTATGGACGCGAAAGCGCTAGCCGAACGATAGCAGTCAAGAACCGGAACCTCGAATTTGAAGATCGTACCGTTAACGCTCACGACGACACGTCGAAGCGCACGGCGCGCGCACTGCAGCAATTCCTCAGTGCGTTCGAAAGTTCAAGCCTGACGCGGCGTCTATCACGGCATCTTGCTCCGCACGTGAGAAAGCTCATTGAGAACATGAACAACGTTACGAAGATTTAACGCGCGCCTCGGGAATTTTTTCTGCGAGGACGCGCGGACACGCAGCGTTTTTTCCAAGACGGATTTTTCAAGATGCAATCTTGCGAAGGCACGCAAGACCGAACACGCGCGTGCCCCTCGCCGCCTTCGGCGAGTTGCGCAGGTGAAGCGACGGCAGGCCGAGACCTCGAATTCTGGTGTCACCCTCCAAGTCCGCCAATGCGACCTCAGTTGATCAAGTGATAAATTAGCAAGTTCTGTGCCAACGCCGATGAGGCGGTTCACCGACGATCCATTTTTTTCACGCCCCGCTTTCACGCTTCAGCTTCCGCCTTCCAATGCGTCTCTTTGCGGTCTGAATTGAGTTCCCACGACCTGGCAACCGTCGCCCGGTGCAGTCCGGCGACCGATGGCTGGGTTGGCCCCCGGCACCCGTTAAGGCCGTTGGGTCCATGTTGGGGCCGGTTCACAGCCTGTTCTTGATCTCGGGCTCGCTAAGTGGTTGATGGCGCCACGACGGAAGGGTGGCCGAGTGGTTTAAGGCACCGGTCTTGAAAACCGGCGTGCCTGCAAGGGTACCGTGGGTTCGAATCCCACCCCTTCCGCCAAACACTTCAAAAACCTCTTATTTTATTGATTTTTTGTCTTTCTTGCCCACGCAGTTGCCCTCACCGGACACGACCCGTGGCAGGGATTGGTGGTACCGGTCGATGCTATCGGCGTCGACCATGGTCTGGCCCTCCATCTTGCACGCCTCGATGTTGCCGAGGTTGACGCACAATCTGCGGAAAGCCTTTGTTCATCGTAGGCTCGTAGTTCGAGCCCAATAGGATATCCACGCCGGCCATGCCTGCCAGCCTATCTGTCAGTTCTGCGGGAAACACTGGTCTGGATTCAGTGGCCTCGTAGCTGACGTGGCACATCGTGCAGCGCAGATTACAGGTTAGTGTCGGTTCAATTTCGATCAGTTTTGGCAACTCGCAAAACATCGCTGGCGCCTTATTTTTCACTCGCTGACAGCGAGTGATCCCCATGCAGGCTACCTTAGTGGCTCAGTCATTGCGACCAGGAATTTCGGGTCAATCCTGTAACCACGAAGCGCGACTGCAAAGCACGGTCTGATGGGTCGATTCGCCAAAACCGCGAATTGAATTTGCTTGCAAAAGCCGTTTGCCGAAGTCGCGGTGATGCCTGTCACGCGCAGACTTTCGCATGTAACGGCGATCTAACAAGGATTTTATGGTGTCAGCATGAAGGCCCGGGGTTGCGCCCTCAACGGTACCACGTTATTCGGATTCTCAATCGACTGCGCGTCACAGAACGCCGCCCAATCATCCATCAACTTCCGGCGTTTCTCCCGCATGTCGCCGCGACGGAAGGCGGCCTAAGTCCGCTCGACGAAAGCGGTCTCGATTGCTCCCTGGAGTGACTCCAGGTATCCTCCATTCTCCGACACTATTTTATGCACGTCATTGCTTGAAGTTTTGAGGACGAACGTAAATTCTTTTTTCGGCCAGAACATCTGCAAAAGGATGCCGCCGAACACAAGCGCAGCTGCGATCCAGAACAGCAGTGATGCGTCTTGGCCTTGCCCCTTGAGATTATTTGCGTAAAGGCCCGCTGCAATGCCGACTATGACGAGGACGGCTGCGATGGGATTTATCTTTCGGGCCGTGTAAACGGATACGCTGCCGATATTCGCTACTTGATATGAAATTGAGCCAAATTTCGCGATCTTGGTCGTGATCTCCACCCCTGGCGACTTCATAATCATTTGTTCTGACATGTGTTTTCCCCCAAACAACTCGCTCTAAAGTAGAGTAACCAAGGGATTTCTACAAAAGAAAAAAGGCCCGTAGGCGCCTCGGCCTGGCTTCACGAAGGACGCTGGTGCGTCTGGGAGTTGCAAGCCAGTAATCTCGACCGGTGGCGTGATTGCCAGTCCGCGACGCCTACGCTTTGACGGGGCTATGCCGCGCGCCCTTGCATCCGTCAGAAACACATGCGGGAAGTGGCTCACGTGACAAACCTGACTGGCTCGACAGCCCGAATCGCGAGCGATATCCTTGGGTCATGAAGAACGGGCTCTATTCCATTCACATGCATATGCTTGACGGCGTGAAGGGCCGCGACAGTGGCGTGCTGATCCTGCGCGACGGCACGTTGCTGGGTGGCGGCCCGTATTTCTGGTCGACCGGCTCCTACACCTGTGGCAACGGCACCTGGAAAGGCGAACTTCGAACTAACCAGCATACGCGGCTTCCCGATCCCTTCGCACGCCCGCTATCGGGTGGCCAGGAAGTCGCCAGCGGGTTTTCCGGGACCTTTGCCGGAGACCACGCCGAGGCGTTCGGCACCAGCCTGGTCGGCACCCGAAGCCTGAGTTTTCGCGCCACATTGAAGCGGCTGGCCGATAGCTGATTATCGCTGCAGATGTTGCAGTTCGATGCTCTTCGTCTGGAAAACCTCAGCATTTTAGTAAATCTTTAACTTTTGCGACCTGTCATGGAATCGGCGGTTACAAAAGCGCTGAGGTGCGAAATGGACGGTATTTCCTGGAATGATCTGGACTCAGATGAGCAACGCGCGATTGCGATGTTGGCCGACGGAGTTTCGGCAGATTTCTGCGATCCGATAGCGCTCCTGACGTTAGCCAGGATTGGATTCATCAGAGGATCGCGGTTGACGCTGGCCGGGGAAAAGGTGCTCGCAGCAGCGGTTCGGCACGCGTTCGCCGCGTGATCAACCGCGAGTCTTTCGGGATTACAAGGCGCCTGTCGTCTGCTGTGCGTTTCGTTACCCTGCAAAATTTATCGACCGCCGTGTCCCACAGAATCTGAACCGTAACAAACAGCTTCAACCCAACCAAAAGGCCGCACGGGCGCTACGCCGTACGGCCTCTTGTGGCGCTGTCCGCTCACAGGCTGGATTCCGTCGCCCGGCCGAACCTTGTCCGATTCGTGTGACCTGTGTCGGTCGATTAGGCGACCGAAAAGCGGCGGCCGTCGTGGCCTGCGCAAAGCACAAGGTTGTCGGCGCGCAGGGAGATCGTCGAGCATGGCAAATTCGCGCCGCCGATCGCCGAGCAGCAAGAGATCGCCTGGACCTCGACCGATGATTGTGCCGATGCGGCGTTGACGCTGCTGGAGCACGGCGCCACCGGCGGCGACCACCGGATCGCGGGGCCGGAGAGCGTCACCGGCGACCAACTCGCAGCCCGCGTTGCGGCGGGGCTCGGGCGCCGCGTTGTCTATTGTCCGCAACCGCTCGACGAATTCGAGCGCGATGTCGATGCGGCGATGGGCGCGGGTATCGGACGACGCGTCGCGTCCAAGTTCCGCTTCTTCGCATCGCATCGACAGCAAGCCGATGCGATGTTGGCGGGACCGTTCGAGGCACAACCAGGCCTGGAGGATTTCCGGCCGACCCACATCGAGCAATGGGTTCGTCGGCATGCTGAGGATTTTCACAAATCCGACGGGATGGCTGCGACCGAAGATTCGTAACGTCGCGGCGGATCGTATTATTGCCCGCCGGCGGTATTGAACGGCGAAAGGTCGCAATCCGGTGCGGCATACTTCACCCGGCGAATTCCCTCGCGGTCCTCGACGACCGTCGGATGGCACCGCTCCTGCCAGGCGGCTTGCGCTTCGGCGTCGGCCTTTTGCTGTTCGGGCGTTCGTGGGGGCGCGGCGAGAATCACACCGGCACCGTTGACGTGGAAGTCGGCGGTCCCCGGCGCATAGAGCGGGCCTGCCGGCGCGGCAGGCGTGGGCGGAGGTGTGGTTGCCGGCGGCGCCGGGGTAGCCGCGGCTGGCGCTGCGGGAGCAGGCGCGGCAGGTGGCGTCTGCGCCGCCGCCGCCGTGTTCAAGGCGACCGCAACGATCAAGCAGCCTGCGGCTCGGGTGAATTGAAAGGAAGACATGCTCGCCACCTCCTGTTCGGAAGACACAAGACAACGCCAAATTTTTCCTTAATTCGGAGGCGGCCGGTTGCGATTGCCGACAATGTGGTTAGGACGGGCTCAGCGTAACCGCTAAAGTCCGCGATAAATCCGCCTGGCGTAGGCTAAGATTTCAGCCCTGCCCGTCCTCAAGGCCGTATTCCTGGTAAATCGTCAACGGATCGGTGCCGGGAAACAGCCTGCACTTGGCCTGGGCCAGATGCAGATTGACGGTTCCGGGCTGACAACCGGCGACCAGAAGTTTCCGGATATCCTCCATATGCGCGCGCGGCTGGTGCTTGGGCGGAAGATGCTCCAGCGCCACCAGCGCGGTCGCCAATGCTTCCGTGACAACCCATTGGTCGTGGCCGGTGATTCCTTTTTTCGGCATGGACGGACACCTGCTGTGGTCTATCGCACAGAGAGAAACGCAGTCGCCAGCACGGCAAGCCAGCCGACAACGACCAACGCCGTCGCGGCGCCCGCCATTATCCTGGCCTTCTCCTTGAACGTGTAGTCGCGCATTCGCGGCTCATTACACCGGGCCTTGCGCAGCCGCGCAAGAGCTTTGGCACAAGGCCATTGCGGTTCCAAAGCGACCGGTGTGATCAAACTATAATCACGGCGCGACGACCGCGAGCGTGATCCCCTGCCTGTTTTTCAGAGCAGCCTGGCGCGAACGAACAGCGCGCGCAACGCACTGGTCGCCTGCACCCTCAACATCGCGTTGCCGGCGGCGGCTTCGAGCGCGGCGATGGCGTCGTCATGCAGCGACCTGAACTCCATCCACTCGACCGAATTGAGATTGGTGATGAAATCATAAGCCCGGCCGACGGTATCGATGGAGATGGTTTCGCCGTTCAGTTTGACCCTGAACGTGGCGATCAACGGTGTTTGTGACTGTGATACGTTGCTCATGCCGCGGTTGTGCATCGCGCGTCGCCAAAGTCAATTGCTTCGGCGCTCAAGATGCTTTCGAGGGACTTTCCAGGGGCTTTTCAACCAGCGGCTTTGGTTGCCGGCTTCAGGACTGGCGCGCCTCGGCCACCGTGGTGTTGTTCAGGCTCGGCACCACGACCATCCGATTGATCAGGCCATCCTTGTAGGCGGCGAGGAAGCTGTCGTAGTTCTTGATCGAGACGCAGCCGTTGGATTGGCCGTTGGGTCCCAGCATGTAACTGTGGGTCAGAAGTCCCGACCGGCCCAACGTCGCGCTGCCGTCGAGCGGGATCATGCGAAGCGCCTCGACGCCGTGAAAAATCGACTCCCGCGGCTTCAGGTCATAGGTCGTCGGCGGGGTCGCTCCGACCATTCGCATGTTCACATGCTCCGGATCGTCCATCAGCTTGCCCATTCCGGAATGAGCTTCCAGCCGCGAGCCGTTCGGCAGGTAAACGGCATGGGCGGAGATGTCGTAGACGGCCGTCTGTTTGTCGTAGCCCAGCGCCGAAAGATCCGGCCCGTCATGGTACGGCCCGCCGTCCGGGCCGAGCGAGGCCAGCGCGAACCGCCCCTTCGGCAAGATATCCGAGAATTTTTGCAGCAGGCTGCGATCATCCGGCCGCGCAAACGCCGGCACCGGCGCCGGAGAAGTCTCTGCCTCGAGTTGCCTCGGTTCGACCGGACGCGCCCTGGGAAGCGGGATACCGCTGGGGCTCGTGACGGCGGGTTTGGGCTCGTCAGCTACCGCCGTCCGGAAATCCTGCGGCAATGATGGCTGAGGTTGAAACAGTTCGGCCTGGAGCTTTTGCGCCAGCCGGCTTTTTGCCTGCTGGAGTTTGACTTCGACTTCCGAAGACCAGGACTGAACCAAGAGCCGCGCCGAGGCGTCAGCCGAAGGTGATACGAAGCGATCGTTGAACGAAAGGACGTTGCCGGCGGTCGGCGCCGCGTCAGCTAAAACCCACGCGCTGGGATCGATACCTGCAAACCAGGCGGCCGCGGCTGCGGCGACGGCAAAGGCGATGGCAGCCCAAGCGGCTTTCACGGGCCACGCGGCTTTGACAGGCCGAGCGACTTTGACAGGCTGAGCGATTCTGACAGGCCGAGTGGCTTTGACAGGCCGACGAGCCACCTGCCCACGCCAAGCGACCTTGCCAGGCAACGACATGCCCGGACCTGACGAAACCTCGCCATTGGTCGCTGCGATGTAAACCATCCATCCCCCGCGTTCGGCGCTCCCCACGGACTCGCCGAAAACTCAAGCATATCAGGTAACGGAACTGAGGCATATTCGAGACAGAGCAAGGAAAAACCGACCGTTCCGGCAACCTGAGCGCTCTGAATTTTGCCGATTCCGAAAGATTTAATCAATTGGTTTGCAACGTCGACGCCTTGATTTTGTGCGGAGTAACGTCATGCGTTCCATCGATCGGGTTTCCGGCAGCTTCCTGGCGCTCTTGTTCGCCGGCGTTGCCCTGTTGTGCGGAAGCCTGCTGTTCGTGACGCTGAGCTAGCGAATTTAGTGTACAAAACCATATAGATAGAGCGGAATAACCGCTTCAAGAAGCGTCATCCCGCCCGGTCGTTTCCCGGGTGTGCCTCGCCCTGCCCGGAGATTCTCGAGGCGACCTTCATCCCCGGCTTGCCGTGATGCTCGCTCAGCCGCTTTGCCAGGGTCTCCAGGTCCTTTTTCCGGCCGCTGCTGATCAGCTCGGAAAACGCCGCGGGGTCGAACACCGAAATCGAATGGACCGGCGGCGCCGGCCTCAGCCATCGGTGCGCGCGTTTGCGCATCCAACGCCAGATCACCCGCAAGTCCCGCATCTCAGGCCGCGCCGCTCAAGTCTTGCCGCTCAAGTCCCGCTCCTCATTTGGCGGCAGGTGCGGGAGCCCCCTTCGGCGGCAGCGGCATGACCGGCGAACCGGGACCGATCTTCTGCAAATTGCCTGTTATCACCTGGTCGGTCTCGGCAAGGCCGGTGACGGCCACGGAGTCCCCGTCGGTGGGGCCGAGCGATACGATCTTCTGCTCGGCCTTGTTGTCGGGGCCGACGACGTAGACGTATTTGCCGAGCTGGCTCGATCCCAAGGCGGTCTGCGGCACCAGAAGCGCGTTGGCCTCGTCGCGGACATGCACGCGCACCCGCACATACTGGCCCGGCAGCAGCGTGAATTTGGGATTGGGCACGGTCGCCCGCGCCGTGATCGTCCCGGTGGTGCGGTCGACACCGTTGTCGATAAACGTCAGTTCGCCCGAATAGCCGACAGTGGGTTCATCGGGCAGCGAGACCTTGGCCACCACCGGGCCGCTGTTCCGCGCGGTCTGAATGATGCCGAGATCGCGCTCGCTGGGATTGAAGGTGACATAGAGCGGATCCAGCTGCACCAGCGTGTTGAGGGTGAAGCCGGAGCCGCCGACCAGGGTGCCGACCGGCGCGCGATTGCGGCCGAGGCGCCCGGCAAACGGTGCCCTGATGTCGGTGTAGGCGAGATTGATCTCCGCCGAGCGGACCGAGGCGCTGTCCATCGCCACCGACGCTTCGCTTTGGCCAAGCGTGCTGGCCCGCTGATCGTAATTGTCCTTGGCCAGGAAGCCGGTCTTGACCAGTTCGTCACCGCGATTGAAATTCGACTTCGCGTAGCTCAGCGCGGCGACGTTGCGCTGCGCCTGCGCCTTGGCCTGATCGAGCGCCGCGCGATAGTCGCGCTCGTCGATCTTGTAGATCAGCTCGCCTTCCTTCACATCGGCGCCATCGGCGATCGGCTGCGACTGGATGTAGCCGGCAATTTTGGCCTGCAGCGAGACCTCGCGAATGGATTCGGTGCGCGCGGAATATTCGAGATAGACGGGTATCGTCTTTTTGGTCACGGAGGTGACCGGAACCGGCATCGCCGGCGGCCCCGACGGCGCCGCGGCGGCCACCGGCCCAGTGCGGAGCGAGGAGACGAGGATGACGGCGCCGACGCAGATCACGGCAGCGCTGCCGAGCAAGATTTTCCAGTGTCGCATGGGGGGATTCCTGATGGTTTACTCGGCCGCAATCTGGTGCGGCTCGGCGATGTCGGACAATTGCTCCGGTGGGTGGCCGCGCTCCCGCAGCCCCTCGATGACGGCGTAGAACACCGGAACAAACAGCAGCGTCAGAAGCGTGGCGGCGAGCATGCCGCCGAACACGGTGGTTCCGATCGACTGCCGGCTGGCAGCCCCAGCCCCGCTCGCCACCATCAGCGGCACCACGCCGAGGATGAAGGCGAACGCGGTCATCAGGATCGGCCGCAACCGCAGCCGCGCCGCTTCCATCGCGGCATCGACGATGCTGAGGCCTTCCGCCCGGCGTCGTTTGGCGAATTCGACGATCAGAATGGCGTTCTTGGCCGACAGCCCGATCAGCATCACAAAGCCGATCTGCGAATAGACGTCGGTCTGCAAGCCGCGCACGAACAGCGCCAGGAACGCCCCGAACAAGGCCAGCGGCACCGCGAACAGCACCATGAACGGCATGGTCCAGCTCTCATATTGCGCGGCCAGGATCAGGAACACGAACACGATGGCGAGCGTGAACACCACGGTCGCGATCGATCCCGCCTTCAGTTCCTGAAAGGTGATGCCGGTCCATTCGAACGCGAAGTCGCGTGGCAGCGCGGTCGCCGCGGCCCGCTCCATTGCGGTCACCGCCTGCCCGGAGCTGAAGCCTGGTGCTGCGCCACCGTTGATCAAAGCGGAGGCGTAGTTGTTGTAGTGCGGCACCGTCTCCGGCCCCACGATCGGCTTCAACAGCCCGAGCGTGCTGAGCGGAACCATGTTGCCGCCCGAATTCCGCACATAGAGCCGCGACAGGTCGGTGGCGGAAGCCCGGGAATCCTTGTCGGCCTGCAAGGTTACGCGAAAGGTTCGACCGAACAGATTGAAGTCATTCACGTAAAGCGACCCAAGATATATCTGCAAGGTGTTGAAGACGTCGGGCACGTTGAGCCCGAGCAGCTTCGCCTTGGTGCGGTCGAGGTCGTATTTGAACTGCGGCGTCGAGGTCGAGAACGAGCTGAAGAGTTGCATCGGATTGAGCTCAGGCTGCTTGCGCGCCTCCGCGATCAAAGCCTGCGTCGCATCGTTCAACGCGTAAGGACCACGCCCGGTGAGGTCCTCGACCTGGAACTCGAATCCACCTGTGGTGCCGAGACCCGGAATCGACGGCGGATCGAAGCTCAACACGAACGCTTCGGGGATCATCAACAGCTTCATCCGGACATCAGCGACGATTTTCGAGGCACCCTGCGAGGCCGGACGCTCGTCCCACGGTTTCAGGATTCCGAACTCCACAGCCGAATTCGACTGTGCCGCGTTGGTCAGGAAGTTGAGCCCCGAGATCGATCCGACGATGTCGACACCGGGCGTCCCCTCCAGCAACCCCCGCACCTTCTCGGCGACCGCGTCGGTGCGCTGCAAGGACGCGCCGTCCGGTAACTGGATCACCACGAAGAAATAGCCCTGGTCCTCGACCGGCAGGAAGCTCGAGGGAATCCGTTGCGACAGGAAAAACGTACCGCCGAGAACCACCACGAACGCCGTCAGCACCGCCCAGCGCCACCCGATCAGCACCCGCACCAGATGGGCGTAGCCGTGGGACAGCCGATCGAAGCCGGCATTGAACAAGCGGAACGGCGCCCAATTGCTCGCCGGGCGATGCCGCAGGAAGGCGGCGCTGAGCGCCGGACTGAGCGTCAGCGAATTGAAGGCGGAGATGCCGACTGAAATCGCAACCGTCAGCGCGAATTGATTGTAGAGCCGCCCGGTCACGCCGGGAATGAAGGCGACCGGCACGAACACCGCCATCAACACCGCCGTGGTCGCGATGATCGGGCCTGTGACTTCCGACATCGCCGCCTGCGCCGCCCGTAGCGGTGGCAGCCCGTTTTCGAGCTGCCGTTCGACGTTCTCCACCACCACGATGGCGTCGTCGACCACCAGACCGATCGCCAGCACCATGCCGAGCAGGCTCAGCATGTTCAGCGAAAAGCCCATGACCTCCATGACGGCCAAGGTCGCGATCAGCGACACCGGAATGGCGATGGTCGGAATAAGCGTGGTGCGCCAATTCTGCAGGAAGATGAACACGACCAGGATAACCAGTCCCAACGCCTCGCTCAGCGTCAGGATCACGTCACGCTTGGCCGCCCTGACGAAACGCGTGGTGTCGTAGTGCAGCCCGTAAGCGATCCCCTTGGGGAAGCGCTTGGACAGATCTTCCATCTTGTCCTTGACCGCCTGTTGCAGGTCGAGCGCGTTAGAACCCGGCAGCTGATAGACCGCCAGCACCACGGTCGGGTCCTTGCCGAACACCGCGGTCGAGGAATATTGCAGCGCGCCGAGCTCGATCCGCGCGACGTCGCGCATTCGAACGATCGCCCCGCTCGAGGGGTCGGAACGCAGCACGATATCGCCGAACTGCTCGGGATCGCTGAGCCGCCCGGTCGCGTTGACCTGCATCTCGAACGCCGTGCCGTCGGGCGCCGGCGACTGCCCGATCTTGCCGGCGGCAACCTGGATGTTTTGTTCAGCCACGGCATTCTGGACGTCGACCGCGGTAATGCCGAGCTTGGCGAGCTTGTCCGGATCGAGCCAGAGCCGCATCGAATAGCGCCGTTCGCCGAAGATCTGCACGTCGCCGACGCCGGGAACCCGCTTCAAGGGATCGACCACCTGCAGATAGGCGTAGTTGCTGAGCGCCACCGGATCCACCGAACGGTCCGGCGAGATCAAATTCACGATCAGCACGAAATTCGGGTTCTGCTTCTTGATGATGACGCCGCCCTGATTGACGATCGGGGGCAGCGAGGCCGCCGCCTGCGCCACGCGGTTCTGCACGTCGACCGCGGCAATGGCGAGAGGATAGCCGACGTCGAAGGTGATCGTGATCGTCGACGAACCATCATTGGAACTGGAGGACGACATGTACGTCATCCCCTGCACGCCGTTGATCTGCTGCTCCAGCGGCGTCGTCACGGTATCGGCGACCACCTGGGCGCTGGCGCCCGGGTAGGCGGCGCTGACCACGACCTGCGGCGGCGTGATGTCGGGAAACTGCGAGACCGGCAGCAGGAAATAGCAAATGGCGCCGGCCAGCGTCATGATGACGGCGATCGACGAGGCGAAGATCGGTCGATGAATGAAGAAGCTAACCATGGAATGGGTCCGATCTTGACCTTAAGTGTCGGCTGGTGTTACCACTCGGTAACGGCGGACATTACCGGCCGGTAACACCGCGGTCAAGCGGGGGCGGCAAATCGACGATCCCTAAGGAGCGAAATGTCCGAAGCCCTTCCTGGCACGTTGCGACCCCGCGAGCGCATCCTGTTGGCGGCGCGCGATCTGTTCCATCGTCATGGCCTGCGCGGCGTCGGTGTCGAAACCATCGCCGAGGCTGCCGGCACCAACAAGATGACGCTCTACCGGCATTTTGATTCGAAGGACGATCTCATCATCGCCTATTTGCGCGGAATTGCCGTCGAGGTCGATGAAATGTGGCGCGATATCGAGCGCAACCATCCCGGTGACATGCAGGGGCAATTAAAAGCGTGGCTGGTCTTTGCGGAAGAATGCGTGACCGCCGACGACAGGGGATGTGACCTTGCCAACGCCGCCGTCGAATTGACCGATGACGACCATCCCGGACGGCGCATCATCGAAGAACTGAAGAGCAACCATCGCAATCGGCTCGCCGCATTATGCCGCCGGGCCGGCATTCCCCAACCGGAAGTCCTCGCCGACACCCTGACGCTGCTGCTGGAAGGCGCCCGCGTCAGCCGTCAAACCGTCGGCAGCCGCGGCCCAAGCTCGAACTTCATCCGGACCGCCGAGAAGGTTATCGAATCCTTCATGGCCAGATCTTCCAAAACGGCTGCCGCCAAGACTGCTGGCGCCAAGACAAAGCTTTCGGGAACGAGGCTAACCGCAAAGCGCGTGGTCCATAAACGCGCTTGATCGGGCTCTCGCCTTTCGAAAAAGCGCGTCCTCGCTTATTTCACGGCGGCGTGGTGCTCAGCCGGCCGCTCATGCCCGCCATCAACTCAGGGGCATCCCCGATGATTTCGCCGATCGCCCTGACCGATTGGCTGGCCGGATCGACCCGGCCGCCGAGCCGGGTCACCCTCCCCGGATAGGTTTTTCCGGTGTCGTCGATCCTGACCTGAAATGACGCGCCGGGTTTGAGCCACGCCAGCGCGCGCGACGGCGCGGTCAACTCGACTTCAAGCGCGCGATCGTCGAGCACGTCGAGCAACGGCTGGCCCGGAATGGCGTATTCGAATTCATGCGCCTTGCGATCGACGGTCATGCCCGCGAAGGGCGCGGTCACAGAACATTTCGAGGTGACGGCTTCCGTCGCCGCCAGATCGGCTTTCGCTTTCAACACGTCGGCGGCGGCGATATCGAGTTCGAGCTGTCCGGTTGGCTTCTGCGTGATGGTGCGCCGGTTGATCTCATAGGTTCGCTCGACCTGGGTCAGGACGGCTTGGGCGCGGGCCAGCTGCGTGCGCGGCACGGCGCAGTCGAAGCTGACCAGCACGTCGCCTTTCTTGAAATGATCGCCGATGCGGGTCGCGATGCCGTCGATGCGGCCCGCCATCTCGCTCGACAATGTCGCGCTGTGCAATGACACCAGTTGGGCGCGGACCTCGGTGGCGCCGGCCGCCGCCGTGGGCGATCCAGCCGGCTCTGATTTCTGGGCCAACGCTGAGCTGGCGCATAACGCCATGGTGAGGCCGGCCAGCCCAATCCGCAGCCGCATCGTTCGATCTGGGCGTTCAGTCACGGCTTTCAATCTCGTCACGGTTTGGCTTGCTGCGTTGCTCCACCTTGACCACGCGATCGGCAGCGGTGCAACCGCCGGCGCCGCATCCGAGCGTTGGTCCAGCGCCTGTCCGTCCTAGTCCGGCGCCGGACGGTCCAAGACCTCGACCGCGAAGCGATCCATTCTGACGCCAGTTAAATCATCGTTTTTGACTAGAAATTGCTGGGGACGATCCATGAATAAAATCATGAATAAATTCATTGCGAGCGCATTCATTCCGGCGTTGGCCGCGATCTCGCTGGCAGCGCCTGCCTGTGCCGCCGATCTGCCGGCCCGCGAATACCGGCCGCCGCCGGTGGCAGCGCCACTGCCGGTTTACGACTGGTCGGGTTTCTATATCGGCGGCAATATCGGTGGCGCCTGGGATAGCAGCACGTCGACCAACAGGGCGCTGGACGGAACGTTCGTCAGTTCCGGAAGCGGCAACAACAGCGGCGTGATCGGTGGCGGCCAGATCGGCTACAATTTCATGGCCTCGCCGAACTTCCTGCTCGGCCTCGAGGCGGACATCGAGGCGACCTCGCTCAAGGGATCGGTCACCTCGATCGACGGCAGCAATATCCACAGCAGCAAGCTCGATGATTTCGGCACGGCCCGCGGCCGCGCCGGATTCACCGTCGACAACTGGCTGTTTTATGGCACCGGCGGCTTCGCCTGGAGTGAGGGAACGGAGAGCCGAACGCAGGTTGTGGGCGTGGCCAGCGTACCGCCGATCCCGGCCCCCGCCGGCACCGTTGAATCGGTTTCCAACACCCGAACCGGCTGGACCGCGGGCGCCGGCGTGGAATGGGGGCTGACCCAGAACTGGACCGCGCGGGTCGAATATCTCTATCTCGACCTCGGCAGCGCGACCTCGGTCTTCCCGCTTTCCAACCGTCAGGAGACCAGCAGCCTGACCATGAACGTGGCGCGGTTCGGCGTGAACTATAAATTCGGCGGCCCGGTGGTGGCGAGATACTGAGCTACGGTGCGGCCAAGGAATTTCAATCCGGTCCGCGCTGCGGCGCCGAGGGCAAGGCCTGCGGCGCGGGCTCTTGAGCTGGCAGGGGCGGCTTGGCCTCCCTGCCCTCGTCGTCGTGGCAGACGGCAGCAAACGGGACGTTGGGCCATTCCCAACGAAACGTCTTGCCGTTGAGATCGGTGCATAGCCAGGAACGGGCCGTCTCGGTCGCATGATCTGTTTTCACCGGGATGTCTGTACTCCGCGCTGGATCGCTGAAGGCGCCCGCGGCAGACACCGTCAAAACCAGTGAAAGCCGGCCTATCCATCTGACGATTGGCATCGGTCTATATCTCCACATGCCTGCACCATGGCTGATAGCTCGCCGCATCGACCCCTTCATTGACGAAGGTCACATTCCCTGCCGATCCACGTCCTGACGATCCGCGCTCCGTGTCGACCTCGGTAGCGCCCAACTGCTCTACATCGTTCCCGGCACTCCTGAAACGGTCGATCTGCGGATCGACAGCGTTCGCGTCGGCCTGAACCACCGATTTGACGCGGCTGCGCTGCGTCTGCATTGACCGTCACCGCCTCGCCATTGCCACGATAATGGTTTCGAGCTAGCGAGCGGGTTCACGGTGAACGCGTCCCTCGTGATCGGAGCCCGCCAGTGACCCGCTTTCGCTACGCTTTCGTTACTGTTGTCGCCCTCGCCGCTCTGACCTGGCTCGGCGGATTTCCCCGCCCTGCGATGGCGGAAAGTGCCGTGACCGCGCTCCTGGCAAAACCCGCGGCGCTGCCGGATATGGCGGTCGGCCCGGCGAAGGCACAGGTGACGATCTACGAATTTGCGTCGATGAGCTGCCCGCATTGCGCGGCGTTCGAGCAGAACGTGTTTCCGATGATCCGGTCGAAATATGTCGACACCGGCAAGGTGCGTTACGTGTTCCGCGAGTTTCCGCTCGACATCAAGGCCGTGGCCGCCTCGATGCTGGCCCGTTGTGTGGCCAATGGCGACGCCGAGAAGTTCTTCGGCACCATCGACACCCTGTTCAAGCAGCAGGACCCGCTGATGACCCAGACACTGGAAACCCTGCAAACAATCGGCAAGCAGGCCGGCATGGACGAGAAGGCGACCGAGGTCTGCATCAAAGACCAGAGCCTGCTCGACAAACTCTCCACCGATCAGAAATTCGCCAATGAGCAGCTCAAGGTCGATGCGACGCCGACCTTCTTCATCAACGGCATCATGACCAAGGGCGCGATCTCGTTCGAAGAGTTCGAGGCGAAGCTCAAGCCGCTGTTGAAGAAATAGCGGACGCGGCGATCAGCCCTGCCCGGTCGGATCAGCCGGTCCTTGCGGCGCTGCAACAAAGGTGATGCCGATGCGCTTTTGCTGGATCCAGGCGATCCGGCATTCGTGCACCGAAGAGTCCCGTGCCACCACCAGGCGAAAGCGATCGGGGACGAAGGCCGGGTTCTCGATATCGATGGCGGCACCCTCGGGCGAGATGTTTCGCACCACGCAGCTCATGACGGAGCCACCCGACGACACGTAAGCCGGCTCCTCGATTTCGACCCTTGGGTGCTTTCGCTTTTCTTCCATGGACTTCGGACTGATTACCACCCGTCGACGGCACTCGGAAACAGGATAGCGGCAAACCTTAAACAAATCGGCCCTGCCGCGCGGGTGGGGGCATTGCGAGGGAGGCCGCGATGCCCTCTCGGCGATCCAACCTGCCCGGCCGTCACTGGTTCCCCAAGCCGAATTGCTTATTTATCGATCGATAATATTCTTTGGTTTGAGGCCGTCACGCTCTTGCCGTTGCCCGCTTTGGCAGGATAGCTTTCTGCGCACTGCCGGTGCGTAGGCGCGACGCCCGGCTTAAAAAAGAACAGGCGCCGAGGGAAACACGCCATGTTCGAGATCCTCGATCGACAGACGAGTCTGACCGGCAACCAGCTCAAGATCCTCGCCGCGGCCATCATCGGCGACGCGCTGGAGTTCTTCGACTACTTCCTGATCGGCTTCGTGCTCGCCTTCCTGATCGGCCCGTGGAAACTCACCTTCGGCCAATCGTCCATCGTGCTGATGAGTTCCGGCATCGGCGCCATCCTTGGCGCCTATGTCTGGGGCTGGCTCGCCGACCGCATCGGCCGCCGCAAGGTCTTCATCTGCACGGTGCTGAATTTCTCCGCCGCCACCGGTCTTCTGTATTTCACGCCGGACAATGGCTGGGTCTATCTGTCGATCATGCGCTTCTTCGTCGGCGTCGGCGTCGGCGGTCTTTATTGCGTCGACCTGCCGCTGGTGCAGGAATTCATGCCCTCCTCCAAGCGCGGCTTCGTCGGCGGTCTGGTCACCTGCGTGATCCCGCTCGGCACCGGACTGGGCGCCGTGCTCGGCGCTAACGTCGGCAGCGGCGACTGGCGGCTGTTGTTTGCGATCGGCGTGCTGCCGGCGATCCTGGTGCTGCTGGTCCGGCTGTGGGTGCCGGAATCGCCGCGCTGGCTCTGCCGCCAGGGCCGCTATGAAGAAGCGCGGGAGTCGCTCGCCTGGGCGCTGCACATGAAGCCGTCCGAACTACCGATGCCGACCGCCGCCGACGCCGGCCCGATCATCACGTCGAGCTGGCTCGATCTGTTCAAATATCCGCGCAGCCTGATCGTGTCGTGGCTCGGCAATGCCGGCGCACAGACCGGCGTCTACGGCATCACGCTATGGGTGCCGTCGCTGTTCGTGCTGCTGCTCAAGGTCACCCCGCAGGAGGCCGCCAAGATGATGATCCTGCTGACCGTGTTCGGTTTCGTCGGCCGCGTCTCCTTTGCCTACTTCTCGGAGTGGATGGGACGCCGCAACGCCGGCGGGTTGCTCGGCTTCGGCGCCGGTATCCTGACCATCGTCGCCGGCTATAATTACGACACCATGGTCATGGGCGTGTCGGCGTTCTGGCTGATCCTGGCGGTCGGCTACTTTTTT
>NZ_LMUK01000057.1:24225-41818 GCF_009766005.1 Bradyrhizobium sp. S69
TTTGGCGGCATCGGCAAGATCATCGGACCGGTCGGGCTGGCGCTGATCGTCGGCTCCGGCAACTACCTCAAGCCCGACGTGCCGCTGCCGGAAATTCCGCTGGCGTTCATCTATCTCGGTTGCTGGTTCCTGATGGCCGGCGCGGTCTATTACTTCCTCGGCATTGAGACCCGGGGCAAGTCGATCGAGCAGATCGACCGTGAACTGGCCGCGACGGCCGGCATGGCACAGGCGGCGACGCCCGCGGTACGGCAGGCCTGACCTCGAGCAGGGAATCTTGGGATACGCCGATGACGACTTCAGCCGATCTTGTGGGCGATACAAACGTGATCTCGCGTGCCGAGGCGGTGCGCGGCGCCGTCGCCGCGGCCTCTGGCGAGATCGAAAGCACGCGCCGGCTGCCGCCGGCCCTGCTCGACAAACTGCATGAGGCGGGACTGTTTCGTTTGCTGCTGCCGCGTTCGTCGAACGGGATCGAAACCGATCCGATGACCTTTTTCCATGTCATCGAGACCATCGCGCGGGCCGACGCCTCGACCGCCTGGTGCCTGAGCCAGGCCGGCGGCTGCGCGATGTCGGCGGCCTATCTCGATCTGCCGGTGGCGCATGCGATCTTCGGCAACGACCCGCGCGCGGTGCTGGCGTGGGGACCCGGTCCCAAGGTCACGGCGATCGAGTGCGACGGCGGCTACAGGGTGACGGGCGTCTGGGCCTTTGCCTCAGGCGGCCGCCATGCGACGTGGCTCGGCGCGCATTGCCCGATCACCCAGGCCGACGGCACCCCCAGATTGGATGCCAACGGCCTGCCGCAGGAACGCACCATGCTGGTCCGCACCGAGGACGTGCAATGGACCGACATCTGGAACACGGTCGGCCTGCGCGGCACCGCCAGCGACCAGTTCGCGCTGAACGATTATTTCGTTCGTGCCGATCATTCGATCACCCGCGAGTTCGACCAGGAGTGCCGCGAGAACGGCGCGCTGTACCGGATGGGATCGGGCACCTGCTACCAGGTCGGTTTTGCCGGCGTGGCCTGCGGCATCGCGCGCGGCGCACTCGATAGCTTCGTCGACGTCGCGCGCAACAAGGTGGTGCGCGGCGGCAAGAGCCCGTTGCGCGACAATGCCGTGGTGCAGTCGAATCTCGCCCAGGCCGAAGTCAATCTGCGCGCCGCGCGTGGCTTCGTGCTGCAGTCGATGGCCGATGTCTGGAAGACGCTCTCGGCCGGCAACCTGATCACGGTGGAACAGCGCGTCACCATCCGGATGGCCGCGACCCATGCCATCCACAAAGCCCGCGAGGCGGTCGACTTCGCCTATAATGCCGCGGGTGCCACCGCGATCTTCGAGAACCATCCGCTGGAGCGCCGTTTTCGCGACATCCACACCGTGACCCAGCAATTGCAGGGCCGGCTCAGCCATTTCGAAACCGTCGGCGCCTGGATGCTCGGCGTCGAGGCCGATCTCACTTTTGTCTAGAGCATGATCCGGAAAAGTGGAGACCGGTTTTCCGAAAGATCATGCTCAAACAAAAAGCTCCCCCTATCGATCCAAGGAGAAGAAACCATGCCTCTCGGCGCACTACAGCACTACACAATCGAACCGTCCGATCTGGAAAAGACCAGGGATTTCTACTGCGACGTCCTGGGATTGGAGAACGGCGATCGCCCGCCGCTCGATTTCCCGGGCTATTGGCTGTATTCCGGCGGCGTCGCCACCGTGCACCTGATGGGCACCCGCAAGCCGCGTGAAGGCATCGTGGTGCGCGGCACCGAGAAGAAGTTCGACGACACCGGCCGGCTCGACCACATCGCGTTCGCGGCGACCGATCCCGAAGGCGTGCGCCAGCGGCTGCAATCCAGGAACGTCACATTCCGCGAAAGCATCGTGCCGCGCACCGGCGACACCCAGTTTTTCATGTACGACCCCGATGGCGTCGGCGTCGAGTTGAATTTCCCCAAGGCGTAAGGTTCCAACAGCCTTAGCTATTTTGACGTTCGGCGATCATCCTTCGATACCCCGGCCCGCGCTTTGCTGGCCGGGTGTTTGCTTTCGAAAAACCGCCGGGTTCCCGATAAAGCCTTCGCGCCGCCATCTGGCGGGCGCGAAGCAGTCAGCGTTTGCACAATTTTGCGTGTGGATTTGGCAAGCCGCGTCGCCGCGGCAGGATAGCCGGGTGCCGCGCCTTTTAATCCCAACCCCAGGGCACGCGTGCCCGGCTATTTGCCGCCGCGGCGCGCGCGGTAAAGATCAGTCGAGCCCGCGCTCATGGCTCAGGCGCACCATCTCGTCGATGAAGATGGCTTTTTGCTTGGCGTCGAGGCTGGTGAACAGCGGCTCGGCGGAGTCGGCGACATTGCGCTGATCGACGGCACGGTCGTCGAGAAACTGGGCTTCGTTGCGCATTTGCTCGATCATGTCGTCGGGCGGGTCGCGTTGCGCGCGCGCAATCCGCAGATTGAGACGATCGGCGCCATTGTGGCCAAGATAATGCATCGCGCTGTTGAACGCGGTCCAGTTCTTCTCCTGTTCCGGCGTCAAATTGAGTTCGGTCTTGATCCGCTCGATGTTGGCATCGCTGTTGCTGACGATCTGTTCGGCGGTCAGTTGCGGCGCGCCCTGCTCCTGGGTCAGCACGGCCGGCGGCTGCTTGGCGGCTTTGGCTGATTTGCTCGCCTTGTTCGAACCGGGCTGTTTGGCGCCGTTCGGCGCTGGGGTCGCCGCCGGCTGTTGCCCGGCGCCGAGCACGCCGGTGAAGACGCCGACCACCCCGCCGATCGCGCCGCCCAGCACGCCACCGACCGGACCGGCCGCCTTGTTGCCGGCCTGCGCTCCCTGCTGCACGCCCTGAACCAAGCCCTGCGCCTTAACGCCCGAGCTTGCGCCAAGAAGCGTCAGGACAACTGCCCCAATCGCGATGCGCAACCGCCATTGCCCAGGCGCCGATGGTGTCGGGCTCAACATCATTATCTCGTCTCCATGATCGATCTCGAATCCGGCAGATACGTACCTGCCGATGCGCGAATATTATCGGTTTCGCGCCGCGCAAGTCTACCGTCGCGCGGCCTCGTTCCGATGAACAAGACAAGCCTGCGGCGCAATCGCGCACCCGCCCTGACGCGGGCGTGCGTGTGCAGCGCAGTATTCTGCGGAATCCACCGGCGGGGCAATGCCTGCTACGATTGTCGAAACCTGGCGAACCACAACGTAAGTTCTAGAAACCGCGGCCGGTGATTTCTCGACAGTCGACTGCAATTCTGCTCTGATTGCGACAACGCAATCTCCGTTAAGTGTCCCGGCGCACCATCTCGGACGTACCGGGCGGCGGAGAAACGAACACAACAAGACAAGAAAAACGAACAAGCAAACAAGAAACAAAAGAAAAGCAGGATTTCTATCTGGTCATTGGTTCACCTTGGGAGGGGAATGCCATGTCACGGAAGAAGCTGTCTCGCCGACAATTCGTAGCCGCCACCGCACTCACGTCAGCGGCGCTGATATCCGCGCCCTTTGTCCGCTCGGCGCGCGCCGCCGGCACATTGACCATGGGCTTTTGGGACCATTGGGTGCCCGGCGCCAACAAGGCCTCGACCGACCTGGTCAATGAATGGGCCGCCAAGGAAAAGGTCGAGGTTTCGATCGACTACATCACGAGCCAGGGCAACAAGAACCTGGTGACGATTGCCGCCGAATCCGCAGCCAAATCCGGTCACGACATCATGGCGATGCCGACCTGGTGGTCGCACGCGCAATCCGACCTGCTGGAGCCGGTCAACGATATCATGGAGCCGATCATCAAGCAGAACGGCGAGGTCAACGGCACCGTCCAATATCTCGGACAGCTCGACGGCAAATGGCTCGGCGTTCCCGCCTGTGTCGGCAGCCAGATCAAGGGGCCCTGCTCGCGTATCGATCTAATGAAGAAGTTCGCCAATATCGACGTGCAGGAAATGTATCCGGCGGGCGCTCCGCCCAAGGCCGACAATTGGACCACCGATACGTTCCTGAAGGCGGCGGAAGCCTGCCAGAAGGGCGGCGTCCCCTTCGGCATCGGGCTCGGCGAGAGCTCCGACAATGTCGATAGCGCGGGCGCGTTTTTCCTGTCGTTCGGCGCCCAACTCGTCAACGCCAAGGGCGACCTCACGGTCAAGACCGACGAGGTGCGGCAGGCCCTCGAATTCTACAAGAAGCTGATCTCGTTCCTGCCGCCGGACGTGGCGGCCTGGGACGACGCCTCCAACAACAAATGGCTGATCGCGGGCAAAGGCGCGCTGATCATGAATCCCCCGAGCGCGTGGGCGGTCGCCAAGCGCGACGCGCCGCAAATCGCCGAACAGCTCTGGACCCATGGTTTCCCGGCCGGCCCGAAAGGCCGGTTCGCGCCGTTCCTGCCCTACTTCTGGAGCATCTGGAATTTCTCCAAGAACAAGGAGGCGGCCAAGAGCCTGCTGGTGCATCTGTCGAAGCCGGACTCGATCGAGAGACTGGTGACAGCCAGCGGCGGCTACGACCTGCCGGCCTATTCCAAGCTGACGACGTTGAAGGTCTGGGAAGAACAGGGACCGCCGAAGGGAACGCTGTTCCATTATCCCAATCCCTACAACCATCAGACGCTGTCGATCGCAGCCTCGCCGGCGCCACCGAAGATCGCCCAGCAGATCTACACCCAGGCACTGCAGACCAAGATGTGCCTGAAATATTCGCAAGGCGAGAAGATGGAAGACGTATTGGCCTGGGCCGAGGGCGAGTGCGAAGGCTACATGCGGAGCTGATGTTTTAAGCTTCTGAATATTCTGCCGCAAAAGCCCGTCACCCCGCGAGGAAGATCATGGTTGATGTCGCATTTCAGCCGAACAGCGTCGCGCCGGCGCGATCGACGCGCAAACGCGCCAGCCTGCGGGTCGCGCTGAAGCGGAAATCGACGGCGGCGTTCCTGATGACGCTGCCGCTGATCCTTTTGGTCGGTATTCTCGTGGTCTATCCCGCATTCTATTCGCTGCATCTGGCGACATTGAACAAATCGATGCAGCGCTTCGTCGGCTTCGGCAATTTCGAGTTCCTGTTCAAGCGCGAGACCTTCTGGCTGGTGGTCAAGCAGTCCTGCATCTTCGCGCTCTCGGCGGTGTTCTTCAAAGCGTTGATCGGCTTCGTCGTCGCGCATCTCGTCCACAACGTTCCCGCCAAGGGCCAGCGCAAATGGCGCGGCATGCTGCTGGTGCCCTGGGTGATCCCACCGGCGATGAGTACGCTGGCCTGGCTGTGGCTGTTCGATCCGTCCTACAGCGCCTTCAACTATACGCTGGCGTTTTTCGGAATCGGGCCGATCTCGTGGCTCGGCGAGCCCAACTGGGCGCGCTTCTCGGTGATCCTGGTCAATGTCTGGTTCGGCGCGCCGTTCTTCATGATCATGTATCTGGCGTCGCTCAAATCGGTGCCGGAGCAGCTCTATGAGGCCGCAGCGATCGACGGCGCCAATTGGTGGCAGCGGATCTGGTACGTGACCTTGCCGATGATGCGCAACATCATCGCGATCACGACGCTGTTTTCGCTGATCGTGACCTTTGCCAATTTCGACATCACGCGCATCCTCACCGCGGGCGGTCCGCTCGACCATACCCATATCTTCGCGACCTGGGCGTTCCGGGTCGGCATCGAAGGCAGCGACCTGCCGCTGGGCGCCAGCGTGTCGTTGTTCATGGTGCCGATCCTGGCGATCGCGGCGGTCTTCATCCTGCGCGACATCAACAAGCGCGGGAACGAAGCCTGATGGCGAGCACCCTGGTCATCGACAAGGCGGCGCCGACGCGGACCGTCAAATATGGCAGCATGAGCCGCGACCGCACCTGGGCGCTGCGCTGGTCGTACTTCTTCCTGACCCTGTTTGCGATCTTCTCGCTGGTGCCGCCGATCTACATGCTGATCACCTCGCTCAAGAGCAGCGCGGAGATTTCGGCCGCGACCAATCCATGGTGGGTGTTTCACCCGACATTGGCAAACTACGTCCAGTTGCTGACCTCGAACCAGTTCCTGACCTTCTTCCGCAACTCGGCGCTGGTCTCGATCCTGGTGGTGACCATCACCATGCTGATCAGCGTACCGGCCGCGTTTGCGCTGGCGCGGATGCGGTTCTGGGGCTCGGCGACGCTGGCGACCGGCGTGTTCCTGACCTACCTCATTCCGGACACGCTGTTGTTCCTGCCGCTGTTCAAGATGTTCGCGGTGTTCGGCGACTGGACTGGCATTCACCTGATCGGCAAATGGTACGTGCTGGTGATCGTGTATCCGACCCTGACCGTGCCGTTCTGCACCTGGATCATGATCGGGTATTTCGCGTCGATCCCGAAGGAACTCGACGAAGCCGCGATCATCGACGGCGCGTCCTGGTTCCAGACCCTGACGCGGATCTTCATTCCGGTCGCGATGCCCGGCCTGATCGCCGCGACCATCTTCGCCTTCACGGTCTCATGGGCGCAATATCTCTATCCGCTGGTCTTCACCACGGCGACCGACCAGCTGGTGCTGCCGGTCGGCATCATCACCACGCTGATCAAGGGTGACGTGTTCAACTGGGGACAGATCATGACCGGCGCCCTGCTCGGCGCGGCCCCGCCGCTGATCATCTACGCCTTCCTGATGGACTATTACATCGCCGGCCTGACCGCCGGCGCGACAAAGGGTTGAACTCAATGGCCGATGTGACGTTGCGTAAGGTGGTCAAGCGTTATGACGATGTCGAGGCGGTGCGCGGCATCGACCTCGACATCGCCGACCACGAGTTCGTCGTGCTGGTGGGGCCGTCAGGCTGCGGAAAATCCACCACGCTGCGGATGATCGCGGGGCTGGAGGACATCACCGACGGCGACATCATGATCGGCGGCGACGTCGTCAACGACGTGCCGCCAAAGGATCGCGACATCGCCATGGTGTTTCAGAATTACGCGCTCTATCCGCACATGACGGTGGCCGAAAACATGTCGTTCGGGCTGCGGCTGAAGCACTATCCCAAGGCCGAGATCAAGACCCGGATCGACGAAGCAGCGAGGATGCTCGATATCGTCGAACTGGTCGACCGCAAGCCCAAGCAACTGTCGGGCGGCCAGCGCCAGCGCGTCGCGATGGGCCGCGCCATCGTGCGCAATCCGAAGGTCTTCCTGTTCGACGAGCCGCTCTCCAACCTCGACGCCAAGCTTCGCGTGCAGATGCGGATCGAGATCAAGAAGGTGCACCAGAAGGTCCGCACCACGACGGTCTACGTGACCCACGACCAGGTCGAGGCGATGACCCTGGCCGACCGGGTCGTGGTCATGAACAAGGGCCGGATCGAGCAGATCGGCACGCCCAACGATCTCTATCACCACCCGGCCACCCGCTTTGTCGCGGGTTTCATCGGCTCGCCCGCGATGAATTTCTTGCCCTGCCGGCTCGAGGAGACCAGCGGCCAGCTCCATGTCCGGCTGACCGACCGGATCGCCTTTGCGCTGCCGCCGGCCCGCGCAGCGCACTATCAGAGCGTCGCGCGCAACGAAAAACTGTTGCTCGGATTGCGGCCCGAACATATCGCCGAGGCAAAAGCGCATCCCGAGCCCGGCGTCGAGCCGTTCGATGCCGTGCTCGACGTGACCGAACCGATGGGCATGGAGACCTTTGTCTATTTTACCCTGGAAGGGACGCAAGTTTGCGGCCGGGTCAGTCCCAATGCCGGCGCGCGGGCCACTGGGCCGCTTCGATTGGCAGTAGACCTCAATAATATGCACCTGCTAAACGAGGGCACCGGCGCCGTCATTTGACGGCCGCATAACAAAAAGAGCCCAACGGCCCGACCAGGAACGGGGCAAGGAAACTGCAATGACGACCAACAAGAAGAAAATCCTCATCACTGAATCGATGTCGAAGCCGGGACGGGCCCTGTTGAAAGAGCGGGACGATATCGAACTGATCGAATTTCCCAACATGATCTCGGCCAAGGATTTCGAAGCGCTCCTGAAGGTGCAGGCGCCGGTTCATGGCGTGGCGCTGGGCGCCACCCGCTTCGGCGAACCGGAGCTCGAGGCTTCCAGGGACATGAAAGTGGTGACCCGGATCGGCGTCGGTTTCGATGCCGTCGACGTGCCGGCGCTGAGCCGCCGCAAGGTGCCGCTGATGGTGGCGGGATCGGCCAATTCGCCGTCGGTGGCGGAACAGGCGCTGTTCATGATGCTGACGCTCGCCAAGCGCGGCGCGGAGATGCATTCCCTGGTCAAGAACGGCGAATGGGCCACCCGGCTCGGCCGGCTGCCCTATGACCTCTACGGCAAGACCGTTCTGATCGTGGGCTTCGGCCGCATCGGCACCCGCACCGCCAAGCGCTGCCTGGCGATGGAAATGAATGTTCAGGTCTTTGATCCCTTCAAAGCCGCCGCCGAGATCAAGGCCGCCGGCTGCGAGCCGGTTGGCGATCTCGATGCCGCCCTGCCCCATGCCGATTTTGTCAGCATCCACTGCCCGAAATCGCCGGAAACCATCGGACTGTTCAACGCCGCGCGGCTCGGTCGCATGAAGCCTGCCGCCTATCTCATCAACACCGCCCGTGGCGGCATTGTCGAGGAAGCCGCGCTGTACGACGCGCTGAAGTCCGGCAAGCTAGCCGGTGCCGGCCTCGACGTGTTCGAACAGGAACCGCCGCCGCACGGCCACTCGCTGTTCGAGCTGCCCAATGTCATCATCGCGCCGCACGTCGCCGGCGTGACAAGGGAAGCCGTCGACCGCATGAGCGAGCAGACCGCGCTCAACATTCTGAGCGTGCTCGACGGCGAACCGATCCGGCAGAACGTCATCAACCACGACGTGCTCGGCTAGCTAGCGCGGCCCGCGCATAACCGGCTGGTCGCGGTTGACGCGGCCGGCGCGACGAAAAAGGCGTTGGCATCGCGGGGGGATCAAGATGGCACTCAAGGAATACGGCAAGTATGACGGCGTAGGCCTTGCCGATCTGGTCCGCACCAAACAGGTCAGCGCTGCCGAGCTGCTGGACGAAGCGATTGCGCGCACGGAAAAAGTCAACCCTGCGATCAACGCGGTCGTGGTCAGGCACGACGACCATGCCCGTCGGCAAATCGACAAAGGGCTGCCGGATGGCCCGTTCTCCGGCGTGCCGTTCCTGCTCAAGGACCTCGACCTCCTCGAGGGCACCCGAACCACCTTCGGCGCCAGCGTTTTCAAGGACAACGTCGCCGACCACACCGGCACCCTCGCCCAGCGTTTCCTCAACGCGGGCCTGACGATCTTCGGCAAAAGCGCCAGCCCGGAGTTCGGGTTGTTGCCGACCACCGAATGCCGGCTGTTCGGGCCGACCCGCAATCCCTGGAATCTCGCTCATTCCTCCGGCGGTTCATCCGGTGGCGCGGCCGCGGCGGTAGCCGCCCGCATTGTTCCGGTCGCGCATGCCAGCGACGGCGGCGGCTCGATCCGGATTCCTGCTTCCGCATCCGGCGTGTTCGGCCTGAAGCCGAGCCGCGCACGTAATCCGCTCGGCCCCGATCGCGGCGAAGGCTGGGGTGGATTCGCCTGCGGGCATGTCGTGAGCATCAGCGTGCGCGATAGTGCCGTGATGCTGGACGCGGTGTGTGGGCCCGAAGCTTCGAGCCCCTATGTGGCGCCGCCGCCGGAGCGGCCGTTCGCACAGGAAGTCGGCCGCGATCCCGGCAAGCTCCGCATCGCCTTTTCCGACAAATCGCCCTATGGCGACGTGATCGATCCCGAGATCGCCGCGGCCGTGCGCGATGTCGCAACGCTGCTCGCAGGACTCGGCCATCACGTCGAGGAGCGCGCGCCTGAATTGGCCGCCGATCCCGGGCCGGTGATGGGCGCCATCGTCGGCGCCAACACCGCGCTCAGCGTGCGGATGGCCGAACTGCGGTTCGGCCGCGCGATGACGGCGGCCGACTTCGAGATATTGACCCTCGCAATGGCGCGAAATGCGCAGGGGCAAACCGCGACCGACTATGTCGCGGCGCAGTCTGCCGCCTTTCAAATTTCGCGCGGCCTTGCGGCCTTTTTCGCGCACATCGACGTCTTCCTGTGCCCGACGCTGTGCACGCCACCGCTGCGCATCGGTGAACTCAATCCGATGTCGGAAGATCCAACGCACATCCTGCCGATCCTGCGCCGCTATATGCCGGGGACCAGCATGTTCAACATGTCCGGCCAGCCGGCGATGTCGGTGCCGCTGGCCTGGAACAAGGCCGGATTGCCGCTCGGCATGATGTTCGCGGCGCGCTTTGGCGACGAGGCCACGCTGTTTCGTCTGGCGGCACAGCTCGAGCAGAGCCGCCCCTGGAAGGACAAACCACCGCCGGTTTGCGCGTAGGACGTTTTCCAGCGAAAGCCTATCCCGAACTTGATCCGGGATGGGCGCCGGTTCGCGCGAAGAAAACGCGTTAGGCCCCGATCTCGGTAAAGGCCGCGGTGGATTCTTATCGTGAGCATCAGCGTGCGCGACCGTGCCGTCATGCTGCGCTGATGATCTTCGGCACGATCACTGACTCTGTGGGTAAATCCCCGTAGGGCTGGACAGACCCGGTCACCCGCACACTATGCGGATGAGGCAGAATCCCAAGGGGGGCCATGGGGGACAGTCTCGCAAAAGGCTACGCGGTGTAACGCCCGTGTGGCCTTTTGTTTTTCAATTATTTACTTTTGGCTGAGTAAAAAAACCCGCCCCCTGTTCGTTCTCCAAGAACAAATCGGGTCGCGTCTCGGTTTGAAATTTCATTTTCGATAGATGACAATCGCCCCGCAGTAATTTCAGGGCGCGTTCGTTGGGCCGGAAAGCCCACTGTTTGCCCATTTCACCGCATCGGTTTTCATGGGATCCACCTTGTCGCACTTCACGCAACGGAGCTGGGTTTTGCCAGTCCGGTCAGTCATTGCCATCATGAGCTTTTTGCACTTTGGGCAGCGGTGATCATTCATGACGTCCTCCCTGTTTTGGGGACAATCTAAGTCCAGAAAACTCAAAGGGAAGTCTCTGCTTTCATTAAAAAGCATTGGTACTGTTGGGTTTGTCCGATACCTGACATAGCAACGCCCGCGGGCTTGGGAACTTTACTTCCATCGGAAGCTTATGACTCATTATTTAGTTGCTTAGGAGCGCGTCGTGTATCGAGCCGCGTTGACCACTGTCTTTTTTCTCCTGACGGCTTCCGTATGCGAAGCCGAGTCCGGCCTCGCCTCCTACTACGGCGGCCGAGGTCATAATGGCGAAATGACCTGCGCCCATCGCACCAGACCATTCGGAAGCATCGTAACCGTTACAGGCGGTGGCCGTTCAATAAGATGCCGAATCAATGATCGAGGCCCCTTCATTCGGGGGCGCGTCATCGACGTATCGACGAGCGCAGCTCGCGCGCTCGGCATGCTGGGGTCGGGTGTCATTCGCGTTTCGGTGGAATAGCCGGCCCTCAAACGAAAAAACCGGTATGAAGCCAAGGTCCGTCAGATCAGTCGGCAGTCGGCAGATGTCGCATCGCGAACTCAATCCGGCCGTCGGGAAGCTGCCGCCAGTTTTCAACGACAGTCGCGTATCCTGCCTGCGGAAATTGATCGAGGATTTCGCGGGCTTTCAGACGGGCGGCTTCAATCGGTAGCGTGAATATCGTCGGCCGCTGTCGGCCAGACATCCGGTCTGCCAAATCCCGTGGGCGAACGAGCATGTCGGACCTCCAATGATTGGCTGGTTGATGTTGCCGATCTTGAGCGCCCGAAGGCAAAATTAAAGAGCTGGCAATGCGCTGGTTCTCATTATCCCCACTAATCACTGCTTATCGGGGGTTCGTCCCGCCGCGAGCACCCATCGCCCGTTTTGAGTCCGCCGACGCGCACCGGAATCATTGCTTAATGTTTCGCTGATAGCTTTTGGCGGATCGCGGAATTGTTTCGCGTACCGCGACCACCGGCACAATCATGCAGACCATCGAAACGACCGATCCGATCGAGGCGAGACGCGCCCGCTATGCTCAGTATCGCGGCCAAACGGCAACGTTGACGCTGATGGGATCGACTGTCACGGGGATGGTCCGTTCGGTCAACGAACATGGCGACGGCTCACTGAAGCGCTGGATCGTCACCGTGTTTGCGAGTTAGCGCACCGGTTGGCGCAAAGAAAATACCTCAAAACAAAAGACCAAAGCCCCGTTCCGATCCATCCGAACGGAAAAGGCTCCCGGCCGACAAAACTCGGCCGCATTCGGGGAGAACCCTGGGATACCGGCACTGTCGGCGGGAAGCGCTCTCCCGCTGACGGGGGCCAACTCTGGAGGGACACATCCTTGAGTCAAAATGACCCGACCGATCACGCGCTGGCGGCGATCGCCAGCATCCTCGATAATTCGGAATCCCGCCGCGATCCGGAAACCCACCGTGAAGCGGAAGCCCACCGCGAACCGGAATCCGATCGCGAACCGGAGGCCGATCTTCAGCTGGAAGCCCACCGCGAGCCGGAGGCTGATCCTCAGCCAGAAGTCCATTCCCAGCCAGAAGTTCTGGTCGTCGAGGACAAGCCCCTCGCTCCGGAAATGGTCGAGGCCGAGGGCTATTCGAAAATCGGTCCCGGCCCGATCGCCGCGATCCGTTTCAAATGGACCGTGCGTCACCATGCCGACGACGACTATTATGTCGATGAGACCATCGGCGAGAATTCCGCACCGATCGCGACGGGACCGATGTCGCGCGATGCCGCCGTCCGGATGGTCGACGATCGCGAATACGAAGCGCAGCGCAAGTTCGATCAGCTTCGAAGCGAAATGACCGGGCGTGCCATGGCGGCAAACCTGGCGCGGCACGACAGCGGCGAGAGCTAGGGCTTCCCTTCACCTCTCCCCGGCGGGGAGAGGTCGATTTGCTCCCGGCGGTGCGAAGCATCGTCCGGTGCAAATCGGGTGAGGGCTCTTATACCAAACGAGAGGCCCTAACCCCTCACCCGGCGCGGAGCCTGTCATCGGGCGCGCATTCGCGCGACCCGTTGGCGCCGACCTCTCCCACCCAACTCGGGTTTACCCGAGTTGGGCATCAATATTTGTCGAAGTCGGATACATCCGACTTCGATGGGAGAGGTGCAGGGAAATCGCGGCCGATTCAATCAACAATCATCTATCCGCTGTGGGATTGACGGGCGGATTGGATCATCTCCACGCCATTTCTGATTTTCAGAAATTGTCCTTGACTCCAGACCCAAATCACTTGCTTATTCCTTGCCATCCCGTCCCGAGAGAGGGGGCGTTGGCCATCGTCACTGACGTTGGGGCGGGGAGCGGTGGACGCGAGTGCTGCGACTGACGAGCGTGGCGCAAGCGTACGGCAAAGTCGTGTGGTCCTGACGCCCCGATGGCAGGTGTCAAGTTCTTGAGAGGCTCGCGCTTCTTGGGGACGACGGTGACAAACAAGCCAGGTCTCGCCGGGGAGAGCACGATATAAGCTGTAAAACCATTGCGCAGGGAAGGCCGGACTGCTTCCGCTGAACCTGTATGCTCGTGTGCGTTTCCACAAGCATCTTTGCACGCGAGACCGCGGGTTGCAGCGCGCACCCGGTCTTCCCTGCGCCCTCTCTTTGATTGGGCGAATGATTTGCAAACCTCGGGCGAATGCTGTCGCGAGAACGCGGAAGTGTGTACCGGCTTTGCACGAACGCGATCCTATACACGTCGTCCCGGCGAAGGCCGGGACCCATATGCCGTGTGTTCTCGTTTCGGCACTGGAGCAGACGCCTTTTGCTACAATCGACTCCAGGGCTTATGGGTCCCGGCGCAAGGCCGGGACGACGATGAGATGAAACTCTGCGACGCGGCACTTATTTGACCACAAACTCCCTCAAAGGCATCCTCTCGCATGATCCGAATTCTCGCTGCCCTCGCCGCTGCATTGTTGCTGGTCTCCACCGCCGCGCAGGCCCAGCAACCTTCCCGCCTCGACGACATCGTCAAACGCGGCAGCTTGCGGGTCGGCATGACCGGCGACTATCTGCCCTTCAGTTATCTCGACAAGACGACGCAACAATTTCGCGGCTTCGACGTCGATATGGCGGAGGCGCTGGGCAAGGCGCTCGGGGTCAAGGTGCAATATGTCCAGACCGCATGGCCGCAACTGACGAAGGATTTCGAAGCCGACCATTTCGATATCGCGATGGGCGGCATCTCGATCACGCCGGACCGGGAGAAAAAGGGATCGTTCTCCACGCCGATCATGCGCGAGGGCAAGACGCCGATCGCGCGCTGCGCCGATAAAGACAAATACGACACCATCGCCGAGATCGACAGGCCGGGCACGCGCGTGATCGTCAATCCCGGCGGCACCAATGAGCGATTTGCCCGGGCCAATATCAAAACCGCCGAGATCAAAACCTGGAATGACAATGTCACGATCTTCGACGAAATCGCCAAGGGGGACGCCGACCTGATGATGACGGACGCCTCGGAGACGCGATACCAGCAAAAGCTTCATCCCGGCGTGCTGTGCGCCGTGCATCCCGACAAGCCGTTCGATTTTGCCGAGAAGGCCTACTGGTTGCAGCGCGACGCCGCGCTCAAGGCCTTCGTCGATCAATGGCTGCGCACGGCCGGCGAAGACGGCAGCACCCGGAAAATCTATGCGGCCTGGTTTGAATAGTTGCTCGCTGCGAAGTTGCCGGCATGATGCGCAAGACGAATGATTGGGTTGGAAATTGACGACGCGCGTGCAGCCAAACTAGACTACCGCCAGATGCATTGAACCGAAACCGTTAGCTTACGACTTAACATTTGAACGTGATCCAAATCACGTAGCCAATTTTTCCGACGTGTAGGGTCGAACCGGGATTGCCCTGCCCTGGAGGTTATGATGAAGAGGCTTTTCGCCCTGGCCGCGTTTTTGCTCGCGAGCACCGCCGCGCAGGCTCAGTATACCTTCGACTATGGCGGACGGACCATTCGCATCGATCCGGATCGCGGCACGGTTTCGATCCCCGGCGTCTATGATAATACCGGCCGGCGAAAGCACGCGCATAGCGATCGCGACAGCGGCCGTCCGCGCAAGCAGGCGCCCGAACAGGCCAAGGTCGAACCGCTGGCGCCGGTCCAACCCGATGCCGCGCCCTCCACGGCGGTTGCGCCGGCGAACGCAACGCCCGATCCGTCAACCACCACGGCCAACGTCGCACCGGCGGATGCCGCCACATCGCCGCCGCCTCCGGCCAACACGCCGGCAACCGTGCCCGCGCAGGACACAGCTCCGGCCGTTTCACCGTCCGCGCCTGCGCCCGCCGTTGTGACCGCGCCTCCGCCGCCACCCGCACCGGCTCAAAAGCAGGCCGCGGCGGCGCCGACCTCAACCGCGCAGCCCTCGACTACGCCGCTTGGGCTGTGGCTGACCGAGGAAAAGGAAGGCCAGGTTAGAATCGAGCAATGCGGCGCCAATCTCTGCGGTTATTCCGTCGACAAAAAGTCGAACCAGAACGGCGAGCAGGTCTTGATCAACATGAAGCCCGCCAAGGACTCCAAATGGAGCGGCCGGATTCTCGATCCGAACACCGGCAGCACCTATGATTCCACACTCGCGATGAAAGGCTCCGATACGCTGCGGGTGCAAGGCTGCGCCTTCGGCGGCATGTTCTGCGGCGGCCAGACCTGGAGCCGCGTGAACTAGAGCGTTTTCGAGCCAACGGGTCGCGCGAATGCGCGCCCGATGACAGGCTCCGTGGGCACCGGTTCGCATAGCAATCTGCGCAGATTGCGTAGACTTATCTGCGGTAGAAAACGCGTCAAAATAAAAGACTGCTAATTTTGGGTGCCGGCCTTGGTCGCAAACCAGATGATGTGGTGTGCGCCGCTGCGTTTGGTCGTGGCGCGCACGCCGACTTCGTTGACGTCGAAATCGGCCGCGCGAAGCCGTTTGGTGAAGGCGATGTTCGGCCCCGACGACCAGACCGCGAGGATGCCGCCCGGCCGCAGCGCGGCGCGGATCGCTCTCAACCCGTTGAGATCGTAGAGCGCATCATTGGCCTTGCGGATCAGCGCCTCCGGGCCGTTATCGACATCGAGCAGGATGGCATCGAACGCCGACGGCGAGGTTTTGATGACATCGACCACGTCGGCTTCGCGAATGCTGGCGCGCGGATCGGTCAGGCTGTTGCCGAACAGCTCGGCCATTGGCCCATGTGCCCAGGCGATGACGGCGGGCACCAGTTCGGCGACGGTGATCCGCGCATCTTGGCCCAACACCGCGAGCGCCGCGCGCAACGTAAAACCCATGCCGAGGCCGCCGACCAGCAGATGCGGACGCTTGACCGCCTCGATCTTCTTGCAGGTCAGCGTCGCCAGCGCCTCTTCCGATCCGCTGAGCCGGCTGCTCATCAGTTCGTTCTGGCCGAGCATCATCGAGAACTCTTCGCCCCTTCGCATCAAGCGAAGCTCGACGTCGGCACCGGGCACGCGCGCCGTATCGATCTGCAACCACGGAATCATGCGATGCCTCTCTGCCGTTGCAAGGTTCGTAAAATAACTCGCGAGACAACATCTGCCTCACGCCGTTGTTCGTGTGACCCCCATCACGGTCCGGGATGTCCCGATGTGGGACCTTGTTCGCATCGGAACAAAGGGGAACGTCATGAACTATTTCTGCAAAACCACGATTGCCGCGCGCATCCTGATGCTGATCGGAGCCTCGATCGCGACACCGGCGGCCGCGGCCAGTTTCGATGGCCAATGGAATGTTCAGATCGCCTCGACGAGAACCGCCTGCCCCAACGGCGCAAGCGTCTCGATCGGCATCACCAATGGCAAGGTCGAGTCGTCCAATGCCATGGTGAGCGCATCCGGCCATGTCGCCGATGCCGGTGGCATCAGCGTCACCCTGACCAGCGGCATCAAGCAGGCGATAGGCTCCGGCCGCCTCAGCGCCACGTCGGGATCGGGCACCTGGCACGGCGCGATGTGCTCGGGCACCTGGACCGCGCAGCGGATTTGATCGGCGGCGACCACGGTCGCCGCCGATGCCGGGCGCTATCCGACCTTTTCGGAATATTCAGCGTCGGTGACGTGCTCCATCCAGGTCACATGGTTGCCATCGAGCGTCTCGTGCATGGCGATATGGACCATGCCGGTCGTCGGCGCGCCGCCATGCCAGTGCTTCTCTCCTGGCGGAATCCAAACGACGTCACCTGCCCGAATCTCGCGCACCGGGCCGCCTTTGCTCTGGAAGCGGCCGACGCCGGCGATCACATACAGCGTCTGCCCGAGCGGATGGGTATGCCATGCCGTGCGTGCGCCTGGCTCGAATGCGACCCGGGCGGCGTTGACGCGGGCGGGTGCCTGCGCGGTGATAATCGGATCCTGCCACACTGTTCCAGTAAAGCTTTCCTTCGCCGCGAGACGGGTCGGGCGTGAGCCTGCTGCGTGAATTTCCATGGGGTTACCTCTCCTTGCTGATGTTATTTCTTGGTTGCCGCGTAGCGCGCCTTGGTCTCGGCGTTCATCGGATAGAGGCCCGGCAGTTCGGCGCCGCCGTTCACCTGATCGACGATCCAGGCTTCCATGCGCTCCTGCTCGGCGCCCTCAGCCAGAATCAGATCGAGGAACGCCTTCGGAATT
>NZ_LMUK01000057.1:41983-42538 GCF_009766005.1 Bradyrhizobium sp. S69
CTGCGACCGAGGGAGGTGCGGCGAACCCGTCGCACCACACCGGCAGGCCGGTGCCGAGCACGCCTTCGAGATCGCGCACCACGCCGTCAGTGACGAGCGCTGCGACCTTACGCTTGACCATGCGCGCGCACAGGATGTCGCCGAAGATGCCGGCGTCCGTGACGCCCATGGCGTCGACCACGGCGATGCAGCCTTCGGGCATGGCTTCGATCGCGGTTCGGGTCGAGATCGGCGACGACCAGGATTCCGGGGTGGCCAGATCCTCGCGCGCCGGCACGAAGCGCAAGGTAAATGCCGGCCCGACCAGCCGCGCCTGTCCGGGTCGCAGCGGACGCGTGCCGCGCAGCCAGACGTTTCGCAGGCCCTTCTTCAGGAGAACCGTGGTGATGGTGGCGGTCGACACCTTGGAGAGGGTCGCAATCGCTTCGGGGGTCAGGGACATCGAAAAGGAAGCTCCGGTGGGGATTGATCGGCGGGCGCATCTTGCGGGGCACGGCCATCGCGTCAAGGGGCGCAAGCAGCCTTTCGGGGCGCTGGCATCGCATGGCGCAATAA
>NZ_LMUK01000006.1 GCF_009766005.1 Bradyrhizobium sp. S69
TCAGCCAAAATTTCCCGGTCGATGTGTCCTCCCGACCATTAAATGCAAAATTCTGCGGGCCAGAACGAAACATTCTCACACTCTCAGGATGACGTCGAGATAGCTTCACAGGGCCGTTCGCAGGGACGACACTGCGGCCAACTTCACGATTTGAAAAAACTGTTCGCAGCATCCTTTGATGCACGTTTCTTGGTGACCGCGGCTTGCAGCCGCTCGATTTCCGAATGCATCAACGCGATGCGTTCGGTCAGATCCTCGACCGACAGCAGCGACACATCCTGCCCGATCTCGTGGCTGACTTTCTTTCGTGGCTTGTCGTCGTCTTCGCTGGCCATGCTTCCCTCCTTAAGCCTGGGGATACGTGAGGCGGTTGCCAGTGGCGACCCGGCTGGCTAAGCAGTTGCCTCTCTAATTTTACCGCGTTTCGCAAGGACAAATCATGGAAAAAGTTCCTTCACAAATGACCGTCATCGGCATCAGCAAGCCCGGCGGCCCGGAAGTGCTTTTGCCTGAAACCCGCAGCGTACCGGTGCCGGGACCTGCGGAGATCCTGGTCAAGGTCGCAGCCGCCGGCGTCAATCGTCCCGATGTGGCGCAGCGGTCTGGCAGCTATCCGCCGCCGCCCGGCGCCAGCGATCTGCCGGGCCTGGAAATCGCAGGCGAAGTGGTCGCGGTCGGCAGCGATGCCAAAAAGCACAAGATCGGCGACAGAGTGATGTCGCTGGTCGCCGGCGGCGGCTACGCGCAATACTGCATCGCGCAAGATGCCCAGGCAATGACGGTGCCGCCGGCATTGTCGATGATCGAGGCCGGCGCGCTGGCGGAAACGCTGATGACAGTCTGGCACAACGTGTTCGAGCGCGGCGGGCTCAAGGCCGGTGAAACGCTTCTGATCCATGGCGGCTCTTCCGGCATCGGGACCATGGCGATCCAGCTCGCCAAGGCGTTCGGCGCCAAGGCGATCGTCACCGTCGGTTCGCAGCAAAAGGCCGATGCCTGTCTGAAGCTCGGGGCCGACCACGCCATCAATTACAAGACCCAGGATTTTGTCGCTGAGGTAAAGACCATCACCGCCGGCAAGGGCGTCGAGCTCATTCTCGATATGGTCGGCGGCGAGTATGTCGATCGCAATTACGACGCCGCCGCGGTCGACGGACGCATCGTGCAGATCGCGCTGCTCGGCGGCGGCAAGGCCACCATCAACGTCGGCAAGATCATGGTGAAGCGATTGCAGCACACCGGCTCGACGCTGCGCCCCCGTAGTAATGCGGATAAAGCGGCGATGGTCGCGGCCATCGAAGCCAAGGTGATGCCGCTGATTCGTGACGGGCGCATCAAGCCGCTGATGGACAGTTCTTTTCCGCTGGAAAAGGCCGCCGACGCGCATCGGCGCATGGAAACCAGCGAACATATTGGCAAAATTGTGTTGGTGGCTGAGCACTCCTGACCGAAGGGCTGCCGGAAACCCTTTGATTCCCTTCGCTTTCATGTCATTTATCGCCGCAACATTCTGCAACCTCGCTTGCCTGCGGCTGTTCAAAGCGGAGAACTGACTTTGCGTCTGATCAGGTGCCTTGCGCCCCTCGCGCTGGGCCTCATGATTTTTGCCGCCGCGACCCCGGCGCGCGCCATCGACGCAGTCAGCGTCCGCAGCGACGCGGCCGCGATCGACCTCACCGCCGTGCTCGATCATCAGCGCAGCGATACCGACCGCATCCAGGTCTCGACCGCGCCCGGCACCGACGGCATCGTCCGCCGCATCGAAGTGCGCGCCCGCGAAGGCGGCCAGAACTGGGTGGTGTTCGCGCTGGCCAACAACACCGACGATCAGCTCGACCGTTTGATCGTGGCGCCGCATTACCGCATCGTGTCATCAGGGTTGTTGTGGCCCGACCTTGGACTATCGCGGATCGCGACCATCACGCCGTCGACCGGCGACCGGCCCGAACGCCAGGAGAGTGCCACCGCCGACATCTTCCGCATCACGCTCGATCCCGGCGCCGTCGTCACCTTTGTCGCGGAATTGCGCACCGATAAACTGCCGCAGCTCTATCTGTGGGAGCCCGACGCCTACAAGGACAAGGTCAACTCGTTCACGCTCTACCAGGGCATCGTGATCGGCATTTCCGGCCTGCTGGCGCTGGTGCTGACGATCCTGTTCGTGGTCAAGGGCAGCATCATGTTCCCGGCCGCCGCAGCGCTGGCCTGGGCGGTGCTGGTCTATATCGGCGTCGATTTCGGCTTCTGGGGCAAAGTGCTCGACATGTCGAACAATGCCGAGCGGGTGTGGCGCGCGGCGGGCGAAGCGATCCTGGCGGCGACGCTGTTGGTATTCCTGTTTGCCTATCTCAATCTCAGCCGCTGGCATGTGCGCTACTCGCACATCACCGTCGGCTGGCTCGCCTTCCTGGGCTCCCTGGTGGCGCTGGCGCTGTTCGATCCCGCCGTCGCCTCCGGCATCGCGCGCATCTCACTGGTGCTGATCGCCTTCGCCGGTTTTGCCCTGATCGTTTATCTCTCGACCCACGGCTTCGACCGCGCGGTGCTGCTGATCCCGACCTGGTTCCTCCTCGTGGTCTGGGTGATCGCGGCCGGCATGACGGTCGCAGGCTCCGTGACCAACGACATCGTCGGACCCGCGCTGCTCGGCGGCCTGGTGCTGATCGTGATGCTGATCGGATTTACGGTGATGCAGCACGCTTTCGCCGGCGGCGGCGCCTCTACCGGCGTGGTCTCCGACGTCGAGCGCCGCGCGCTGGCGCTGACCGGCTCCGGCGACCTGATTTGGGACTGGGACGTCTCCGCCGACAAGGTCTTCACCAGCCCCGAGACCGAAAGCCTGCTCGGCCTCAAACGCGGCACGCTGGAAGGTCCCGCCGCGAAATGGCTCGAGGTGCTGCATCCACTCGACCAGGACCGCTTTCGCGCCGCGCTCGATAGCGTGCTCGACCAGCGCCGCGGCCGGCTGGTGCAGGATTTCCGGCTACGCACGCCCGACGGCCATTTCATGTGGTTCGCGCTGAAGGCGCGGCCGGTGGTCGGCTCCGACGGCGAAGTTTCGCGCGTGGTCGGCACCCTCACCGATGTCACCGAGGCCAAGAACGCCGAAGAGCGCATGCTGCATGATTCGGTGCATGACAATCTCACCGGCCTGCCGAACCGCAAATTGTTCATCGACCGGCTCGGCGCGGTGGCCAATCTGGCCAAGGCGATGCCCAACCTGCGCCCGACCTTGATGGTGATCGATCTCGACCGCTTCAAGCAGGTCAATGACTCCGTCGGCATCGCGGTCGGCGATTCGATCCTGCTGACGCTGGCGCGCCGGCTGACCCGCATCTTAAAGCCGCAGGACACGCTGGCACGGCTGGCCGGCGACCAGTTCGGCCTGATCGTGATGTCGGAACAGGATCCGGCCCGCATCACTGCCTTCGCCGAAACCATCCGCAAGACCATCCGGGCGCCGATCGCCTTCAACGACCGCGAGATTTTCCTCACCGCCTCGATCGGGCTGGCGCTATCCGATCCGCAGACCCAATTGTCCGACGAGATCATCAAGGACGCCGAGCTTGCGATGTATCATTCCAAGCGCATCGGCGGCGACCGCATCGACGTCTACAAGCCGGCGATGCGTGCGCGCAAGACCGACCGGCTGACCCTGGAATCCGAACTGCGCCGCGCCATCGAGCGCGAGGAAATCACCATTTTGTACCAACCGATCGTGCGGCTGGAAGACCGTTCGATCGCCGGCTTCGAGGCGCTGGCGCGCTGGGATCATCCCAAGCTCGGTCGGATGTCGCCGTCCGAATTCATCTCGATCGCCGAGGAGATCGGCCTGATCGTCGATCTCGGCATGTTCGTGATGGACCAGACCGCCAAGCAGCTCGCGATCTGGCAGCGCGCGATGCGCTCGCGCGAGCCGATCTTCGCCAGCGTCAATGTTTCCTCGCGGCAATTGCTGCGGCACGATTTGATCCACGACATCCGCACCGTGCTGTCACGTTCCTCGGTGGCGCGCGGCACGCTGAAGCTCGAATTGACGGAATCGCTGGTGATGGAGAATCCGGAACACGCAGCCCAGATGCTGACCCGGATCCGCGAGCTCGGCACCGGATTGTCGCTGGACGATTTCGGCACCGGCCATTCGTCACTGGCCTATCTGCAGCGGTTCCCGTTCGACACCATCAAGATCGACCAGTCGTTCGTGCGCACCACCAACCGCGGCACCCGGCCGGTGATCCTGAAATCGATCATCGCGATGGCGCACGACCTCGGCATGGACGTGGTGGCCGAAGGCGCCGAGACCGACTCGGATGCGGTCGAGCTGTATCAACTGGGCTGCGAATACGCGCAAGGGTTTGCCTTCGGCGAACCGATGGACGCGGATGCCGCGATGCGGCTGCTGACGGAAGAGCGGCTGGAGGCGGCGAGTTAAGAGAACAGTGAACGAGTAAACTATCAGCGTCGTCCCGGCGAAGGCCGGCACCCATACGGTGCGGAGTCTCGTTGTATCGTTGGGGCGGCGGCCTTCTGTAATCACAGGCGCCAGGGGTTATGGGTCCCGGCGTTCGCCGGGACGACCCGCCTTTTGTTCGGGCGCAACACTCACTTCACCCGCTTGAACCGCACGCTCTTGCCGTCGGCGAGCCTGGTCGCGATGTAGCCGCCGGCGAGGCAGGCCTCGCGTTGCGGCATCTTTTCCTGCGGGCTGCGCAGCGTTTCCCACCACGACGCGCGATGCGCCGCGCGCGGCAATGCCGCGTCGATGATCTCCTCGATCTGCTCGAAGCTCAGGGTGAACTCAGGAAGTTTCTGCTGCTTCAGATAATCGCGCAACGCGTCGTAGTCGTTCACGTGTATTCCCGGTTGATAAACCAACGAACACCGTTGCGCGGCATTCGCCCGGCTCCGGCAACGCATCGTTAACTGATTAACGCATCGTTGTCGTCATTTAAGCCAGCCGCAACGATTGCGGGGTAGATATTTGCCCCGACACGGAGCGATCAAATGGCGTTCGGGCGGCGCAGCGGCGAAGTCAATCAGCCTTGGCGGCTTTCCGCCAAGCTGCTGATCATCTCGTCCGTGGTCACCGTGATCGGTTTCTCCACGATCTGCGCCGGCGTGCTGCTCGACATGCGGCGCGGCGAGGAAGCGCTGGCCCACCAGACCCTCGAAAACCTCGCAGCGACGATCGATTCCGACATCAGCCGCAACCTCGAACTTTACGACCTGTCGCTGCGTGCGGTGGTGAGCGGCATGGTGATGCCGGAGATCCAGGACGTCAGCAAGCCGATCCGGCAATTGATCCTGTTCGACCACGCCGCAACCGCCAGGGATTTCGGCGCGCTCCAGGTGTTCGACGCCGAGGGGCGATTGACCATCGACGCCTCGACGCTGAATCCGGCGCCCGAAAACCGAAGCGACGAGGATTATTTCAAGGTTCACCGCGACCAACCCGACACCGGCCTCTACATCAGCCGGCCGATGTTGCATCGTGGCGCCTATGCTGTCGTGCTGAGCCGACGCATCACCGGCGCGGACGGACGCTTTCTGGGCGTGGTCGTCGGTTCGATCCGCTTCAGCTATTTCCACGACCTGTTCGGCCGCCTCAGTCTTGGCCCCGCCGACACCATCACCGTTCTGCGCCGTGACGGCACGATCATCATGCGCACGCCGTTCGACCTCGACTTGATCGGCAAGAACATCAGCTACGTGCCAGGCGTGAAGCGCACGCTGTCCGAACCGAGCGGATGGTATTCGGGAAAAAGCGTCGTCGATGGCAAGCAGCGGCTCTACATCTGGCGCGATAGCAGCCACCCCCTTGTCGTGCTGGTCGGGAAACCATGGAGCAGCATCTTCGATTTGTGGCGCACCGAGGCGATCCGGATCGGCACGACCATGATGGCGCTGGTGGCGTTCGTGCTGGCGGCGACGCTGTTTCTCGCCCGCGAAATCGGCCGCCGCGCCAAAGCCGAAGACAGGCTCGAGGAGATGGCGACGACCGACGCCCTCACCGGCCTGAAGAACCGGCGCAAATTCGATAGCATGATCGATATCGAGTGGCGGCGCGCGATCCGCCAGAAAGCGCCGATCGCGCTGTTGATGATCGATGCCGATCATTTCAAGGCCTATAACGACGCATTCGGACATCAGGCCGGCGACCAGGTGCTGGTCGGGGTCGCGATCTGCATCTCGGATTCGGTGCGCCGGGCCGGCGACTGCGCCGCGCGTTACGGCGGCGAAGAATTTGCGGTGCTGTTGCCGGGGCTGTCGTCGACCGAAGCGCTGGCGGTCGCCGAAACAATCCGCTTGAAGGTCGAGCTATGGTCCGACCAGCCGCAAGGCACCACCGTCAGCATCGGCATCGCGAGCCTCCGGCCTGCCGCGACCATCGATTGGTCGGAGCTCTTGAGTGCGGCCGACAAGGCGCTCTACGCCGCCAAGGCCCAGGGCCGTAACCGGTCCGTGGTGGCCAGCATTCCAAAACTGACGCTGGTGGCTTAGGCCGATTTCGCTAACGCTCGCGTCACGGCTTCGGGTTCCTTCTCTACAACTTTGAGCAAAATGCGGGCGCTCCGTTCCGGTTGGCGACGACCCTGCTCCCAATCGCGCACGGCAGACAACGCGAACCCATAAGTTTGCGCAAAGCTCTCTTGCGACAGACCAAGCCGCGTGCGGATTTTCTTCACATTTACCCGCGAGGGAACATGAACACCGTAAGTCCGCTTGTTCGCAGAACCGTCGAGATAGGCTTTGGCCTCGTCAAGTCCGGCCTTGATCTTGTCGAATGCGGTTTTTGTCATTTCTGCCTCCGGTAATCTTCAACCATGGCAACGATTATCTTTCCCAGCGCATTTCGATCAGCCGCGGAGAGATTAGCCTTCTCGTTCTTTGCAAAAACCGCCAGAATAAATACTGGCAAGTTCAACCCGCTGAACAGATAGATAATTCGAGCACCACCGCTCTTCCCACGTGCACCGAATCCGAAGCGGACCTTGCGAATGCCTCCACTGCCGGGAATGACAACACCACAAGTAGGGTCCGCAGCCAGACGATCCACAATGGCTTTTCGTTCGTCTGATGAAAACAAACGTTCAGCGTCAGCCAAATAGGACGGCGTTTCAACAACGGTCTGCATCAGCAATAGTACTACGGCATTGCCGTAGTACTATCAAGCATCCGTTCAACGTCTCACTTCTCCAGATAGTTCTTCATCTCGGCTCGCAGGCCATCGCGCAGATCGGGGCGCGCCATGCCGAACGCGATGTTGGCGCGCAGGAAGCCTGATTTCGAGCCGCAATCATGCCGCTCGCCCTCGAATTCCACGCCATAGAAGCGTTGGGTTGTGGCAAGGCCGATCATCGCGTCGGTGAGCTGGATCTCGCCGCCGGCACCGCGGCCTTGGGTGGCCAGGATCTTGAAGATTTCCGGCTGCAGGATATAGCGCCCGGTGATCGAAAGGTTCGACGGCGCGGTGCCCTTTGGCGGCTTCTCCACCATACCGTCGACCTCGAACATGTTGCCGCTGGCGTGACGCTTGCCGACGCCGCAAATGCCATATTGATGCGTCAGATGCTCGGGCACTTCCTCGACCGCGATCAGGTTGGATTTGTCGCCGAGCTGGCCCGCGGCGTCGATCATCTGCTTGAGGCAGCCCGGCGTATGGAGCACCAGCTCGTCCGGCAGCACGACCGCGAACGGTTCGTCGCCGACGATGTCGCGGGCGCACCACACGGCGTGGCCGAGGCCCAGCGGCGCCTGCTGCCGCGTGAAACTCATGGCGCCGGCGTCGGGCTGGTCGCGCGCCAGGATATCCTGCTCGGCCTTCTTGCCGCGCGCCGCCAGCGTGGCGTCGAGTTCATACATCCGGTCGAAATGATCCTCGATCACGCCCTTGTTGCGGCCGGTGACGAAGATGAAATGCTCGATACCGGCTTCCCTCGCCTCATCCACCACATACTGGATCAGCGGTTTGTCGACGATGGTCAGCATTTCCTTCGGCATCGCCTTGGTGGCGGGCAGGACGCGGGTGCCGAGGCCGGCGACCGGGAAGACGGCTTTGCGGATTTTCATGGGCTGTTGTCGGACCTCGAGGGAACAAGCGGGGATGGGTGCGATAGCATGTTGGTAGCCGGTTTATGGCCGCGAACAAAGGCGGATGTCGGGCTCCCGTTGCCGCGGGCGGAAGGCAGTCGGGTGCGGTCGGGTTCGTCAGCGAGAAATACCGTTGGCGGAAATCCTGCCCATAAAATCGCAGCTTTGTTAAGCTATTGGAAACCGTGACAAGGCCTCCTGCAAGCTGAGGCTTTCGGACAATACGGGTAGGACATGACGCAACGGACGGGGTTATTGGCGCAACTGCGAACCGGCGCGATCGTGATCGCCGCAGCGCTATCGGTTTGCGGCCGGGCCGATGCGCAATCGTCGGACGGCAACGGCGTGTCGAATTTTTTCAGCAATATGTTTTCAGGATCAAAATCCGGCACTTCAGGCCCGCCGGCCGCGGCAACCGGCACTGGCGGCGGGCCCCAGCCCTGGAGCGGCGAGGACGGCGCCTCCGGCCATCCCTTGATGACGGCGAGCGCGATCCGCGAGGCGGCGGCGAATTTCAGCAATTGCGTCGCCGGGATGTGGCCCGATGCCGCACGCCGCAACATCTCGCAGGAAAGCTTTCAGCGCTTCACGGCGGGGCTTTCACCCGACCTGCGCCTGATGGACCTGATGGATTCGCAGCCGGAATTCACCAAATCGGTCTGGGATTATCTCGACATTCTGGTGAACGATAACCGCCTCGCCAAGGGCCGCGACACCCTCGCCAAATACAAGGCGCAATTCGACGCGACCGAAAAAGCCTACGGCGTCGACCGCTATGTAATCGCGGCGATCTGGGGCATCGAATCCAATTACTCGACCCAGATGGGCGATCGCAGCGTGCTGCAATCGACCGCGACGCTGGCCTGCGTCGGCCGCCGGCAGGCTTATTTCAAGGATGAATTCCTCACCGCGCTGGAGATCCTGCACCATGGCGATTTGCGCCCGGAACAGATGCGCGGCTCCTGGGCCGGCGCGTTCGGCCCTACCCAGTTCATGCCGACCGCGTTCAAGCGCTACGCCGTCGATGCCGATGGCGACGGCCGCCGCGACGTGGTCGACGATCCGGCCGACCTGATCGCCTCCACCGCCAACAACCTCAAGAAGGACGGCTGGCAGGCCGGCCAGACCTGGGGCTATGAGGTCGTGGTGCCCGCCGGGTTCAATTACATGCTGGCGGACCGGGCCAAGCTCATGACGCTCGATCAATGGGAACATCTCGGCCTTAAACACGCCGACGGCAAGCCGTTCCCGCATCCGGCCGACAAAGCCTATTTGCTGGCACCGGCCGGCGCCGAGGGCCCCGGTTTCCTGATGCTGCAGAATTTCCGGGTGATCATGAAATACAACCCGGCCGAAGCCTATGCGCTGGCGATCGGCCACTTCGCCGACCGCCTGCGGGGCGGCGCGCCCTTCGTGCAGCCCTGGCCGCGGCAGGAGCGCGAATTGTCGCGCGCCGAGCGGCTCGAATTGCAGCAACTTTTGGTCCAGCGCGGCTTCTATCGCGGCACCCCGGACGGCCAGTTCGGCGGCGATACCCGCAATGCCCTGCGCGGCTTCCAGGCCTCGATCGGGGCGCCGGCGGACGGATTTGCCTCCTCCGACGTGCTGGAAAAGCTCCGGGGGCACTAACGGGCCCGAGGGCACTAGCGGCCCGAGGGCACTGACGGCCCGGGGGCACTGAAGTTCGGGTTCCGGCCTTCGTTAACCGGGTTCCGAACTCCCGGTAAGCCTGGATCCAACATTTACGCCGCACCCTTGACGATGGCGGCCGATGCCCGCTTATGGCAGCCAAATCTGCCCGCTTGCGGCCCGATTCCGCTAGTATAGTGGTTACCTGATTTTCAATTCTGACCGAAACCCAGCGCTTCCGATCACATGGCCCAACCAAAATCGTTCTTCCGGGTGTTCACCGAAGGCGGCCCGCTGATCGCGGTGGCCACCGCGGCTGCGCTGCTGCTCGGGATCGCGGGGCCGGCGTTAGGGCAAGGGTTTTTCAATTTCGGCGGAGCGCCGCAACGGCCGCAGCCGCAGCAGCGCAATAACGGCGGCGGATTTGGCGGCGGGCCTGGCGGCTGGTTCGGTGGCGACCTGTTCGCGCCGTTTCAGCAGCAGGCGCCGAGGCAGCAGCGTGTCATCCGCGAGGATTTTTCCAGGGCGCCGCCGCCGGAGAAGCGCGATCCCGCCGCGACGCCTCCCGAGCGCAATATCCTGGTGCTCGGCGATGGCATGGCCGACTGGCTCGGCTATGGCCTCGAGGACGCCTATGCCGATCAGCCGGACATGGGCGTGATCCGTCGGCACAAGACGGTTTCCGGTCTGATCCGATATCAGCCCAAAGGCGATCCAGCCGACTGGGCGGCTGCCGCCAAGACCATCCTCGCCGCCGAGAAACCGGAAGCCATCGTCGTGATGCTCGGGCTCAACGACCGCGTCGCCATCCGCGAGCCGGCCGCCGAAAAATCTGATACCAAGTCTTCCGACCCCAAATCTTCCGATGCCAAATCGTCGGACAAAAAGACTGCCAAAGCCAAACCGGACGGCAAGCCCGCCGACGGCACTGCGGATCCCAACGCAAAGCCCGACGACAAGGCGGTCGATAGCGATCTGCCGCCGGAGGATGCCGCCGACAATGACGCGCCGCCGGCGATCGTGCCGGAGAAGAGCACGCGCTCGCCGAACGGCCTCTATGAATTTCGCGAGGAGCGCTGGGTCGAACTCTACACCAAGAAGATCGAGGAGATGATCGGCGTCCTGAAATCCAAGGGCGTGCCGGTGGTGTGGGTCGGACTTCCCGCGGTGCGCGGCCCCAAGGCGACCTCGGACATGCTGTTCCTCGATGCGCTCTATCGCGATGCCGCGGCCAAGGCCGGCATCACCTATGTCGACGTCTGGGACGGCTTTGTCGATGAAGGCGGCCGCTATCTGGATCAAGGCCCGGATTTCGAAGGTCAGAAGCGGCGCCTGCGCTCCTATGACGGCGTCTATTTCACCCAAGCCGGCGCCCGCAAGCTCGCGCATTATGTCGAGCGCGAGATCACACGGCTGCTCGCGGGGCGTTCGGCGCCGATCGCGCTACCGACGGAGCCCGCGACCCCCGACGCCAACGCGCAGCCCGGACAACCGGCGCCGCGTCCGCTCGCCGGGCCGATCCTGCCGCTGATTGCCTCTTCCATCGGCACCGATCAATTGCTCGGCGGTCCGGGATCGCGACCGGCCCCGGTCGACGCGCTGGCCGCGCGGACAATGGTCAAGGGCGAGCCGCTGGCGCCGCCCGCCGGCCGCGCTGACGATTTCTCCTGGCCGCGCCGCGAGATCGGACGCGAGCAGGCCAAGGGCGATACGCCGGTCGCGTCGGCGACGCCCGACGGAACGATCGCGACGGCGCAACCAGCCGTCATGGCGCCGCCAAAGCCGAAGAAGATCGTCAAGCCCGCGCCGGCGCTGACGGATTTCTTCGGAAATCCGATACGGCCGCCTCTCCCGGCTCAAACCCAGCCGGCGCGACCGCAACCGCAACAGGGCCCGCGCGTACCGCGCCCGCCGGCGAACGTCGGACGCTCGGCCGAGGTGCCGGGATTCTTTACGCGCTGACGACACTAGAATTCGCGGCCCCAAGCTCAACAACCTCTCCCACAAGGAGAGAGGTTGTCAGGGGGCCGCGGTCTTAGTGCGGTGCTCTAAATCTCAGCTGTAATAGCGCCAGCGTGGCGGCGGACGGCGCGGCGAGCGCGTCATCAACAGCGCCAGCGCAAAACCGATACCACCGGCGATCAACAGCGCGCCCAGCGGATTGTCCTGCACTTTCTGCGCGACGGCCTCCGAGCTGCCCCGCAGCGTCTCGCCACTATTTTCGTAGGCGTCTTTAGCATAACTCGTCGCGGCATCGCCGGCGCTGCGCGCGGCATCCTTGGCCTGACCGTAGAGATTCTGCACGGTGCCGGCCGCCTCGCGCGCCCGACCACTGGCTTCAGTCTTCGCGTCACCGGTCGCATCGCCGACCGCGCCCTCGACCTTTCCGGCAAAATCTTTCGCCGAGCCGACAATTCGATCCTTATCCATCGCGGTCACTCCTTGTTGTGCAAGGATGTAACCGATGAGGAGGGCTCCGGTTCCGGCTGCTACAATATTAGACCGCCATCGACCACAAGGGTCTGGCCGAGAATGTAGGACGCCAGCGGTGAGGCCAGGAACAGTGCCGCGCCGGCCATGTCCTCCGGCGTTCCCAGCCGCTTCAACGGTATCCGCTCAATCGCGCCTTCGAGCCGCTTCGGATTTGCGGTCGTCACTTTCGTCATCTTGGTGTCGACCAGACCGGGCGCGATGCCGTTGACGCGAATGCCGTCTTCGGCCCACGCCTGCCCGAGCGTGCGGGTCAACCCGACCGCACCGGTCTTCGAGGCATTGTAGGCTGGATTGCCCTTGGTGGAATGATAGGCGGCGGTCGAACTGACGATGATCATCGCGCCTTTCGCCGCACGCAGCATCGGATGGAATTTGGTCGCGCAGGCCATCAGGCTCATCAGATTGACTTCGAGCACTTTGCGGAAGCCGTCCATTTCGAATTCGCCGCGCCGGTAGATCACCGCGCCCTGCGCCAGCACCAGCACATCGAGCCGTTCAAAGGGTGCCTGAAAGCTTTCGATCGCCGATGAATCGCTGACGTCGAGCTGAGCGTAATCGAGGCCCTCGAGATGCGATCCTTCGGCGCGCGAATAATCGGCGGCGCCGGCGCGGGTGCCGCAGACATCGACGCGCGCGCCCTTGGCGCGGAACGCTTGTGCGATGCCGTTACCGATACCGCTGGAGCCGCCGACCACCAGCACCCGCTTGCCGCTGAAATCCAGTTCGTTCATCGCCACACCATCCTTGTCCGCATCAGGTTTTCTCGCATCAGGTTTGACCTCCTTTCGGATCGGTGCAAGCCTCATCCGGCAAACCTTGTCGATCACGCCTTGTCAATCAAGCGTTGCCGATCTTGCAGCGCATCATTTGCGAAAGAGCCACCTGATGTCGGATTTCAAGCAGCTTAGCCGGTCGGTGAAGGGATTGACCGTTCTGGTCACCGGCGCCGCCAGCGGCATGGGCCGCGCCACCGCGCGTGTGTTCGGCGCGGAGGGCGCCAATGTCGCGGTCACGGATATCACGGCAGAGGGCACGCAAGCGGTCGCAAAAGAGATCACGGCGAGCGGCGGAACGGCAAAGGCCTGGACGCTCGATGTCGCCAATCGCGAGGCCATCACCACCGTCGTCAATGACGTCGCGGCGCATTTCGGCGGGCTCGATATCGTGATCAATAATGCCGGCATATCCGTACGCGTCGCAATCGACGATGACGGCTATGACGAGGCGTGGACCAAGGGCCTCGCCGTGATGCTGACCGCGCATCCGCGCATCATCCACGCGGCATTGCCCTATCTGCGCCGATCGAAATCGCCGCGCATCGTCAATATCGCTTCCACCGAGGCGCTCGGCGCTACCGCATTGCACAGCCCGTATGCCGCCGCCAAGGCCGGCGTCACCGGCCTGACGCGTTCGCTTGCGGTGGAATTGGGCCGCGACGGCATCACCGTCAATTGCATCTGCCCGGGCCCGATCAGGACCGCGATAACGGATCGGATTTCCGAGGAACACAAGACGATCTACGCCAAGCGGCGCACCGCGCTCGGCCGCTACGGCGATCCCGAGGAAGTCGCGCACATGACGCTGAGCCTGTGCCTGCCCGCCGCGTCGTTCCTGACCGGCGCCGTGATCGCGGTCGATGGCGGGCTGATGGCGCGGAATGCCTGAGAGCGACGCTTGACGAGCATGCCTGTACGGCGCTGCCGCATGTGTGGAAACGTTGACATCACAGCATCGGGGAGTAGTTTTTCGCCCAAACGAAGTGGAACAAACCGCTCGCCTCAATCAGGAGAAACGCCATGGCCCTTTCGATCCGAAAGCTTCACCCGCACTTTTTCGGCGAGGTCTCCGGCATCGATCTGCGCCAACCGCTGACGCCGCAGGAGGCCGCCGATATCGAAGCCGGCATGGACGAATACGCGGTGCTGCTGTTCCGCGATCAGGATATCACCGACGACCAGCAACTGATATTCGCGCGCAATTTCGGCGAGCGCGAGAATGCCCGCGGCGGCACCGTAACCAAGAAGGAAGATTACCGGCTGACGTCCGGGCTGAACGACGTCTCCAACCTCGGCAAGGACGGCAAGCCGTTGCCGAAAGATCACCGCACCCATCTGTTCAATCTCGGCAATTGCCTGTGGCATTCCGACAGTTCGTTTCGGCCGATTCCGGCGAAATTTTCACTGCTGTCGGCGCGGGTGGTCAACCCCAAGGGCGGCAACACCGAATTCGCCGACATGCGCGCGGCCTATGACGAGCTCAACGGTGACACCAAAGCCGAGATCGAAGACATGATCTGCGAGCACTCGCTGATGTATTCGCGGGGATCGCTGGGCTTCCTCGATTACACCGAGGAAGAAAAGCAGATGTTCAAGCCAGTGTTGCAACGGCTGGTGCGGACCCACCCGGTGCATCGCCGCAAGTCGCTGTATCTGTCGTCGCATGCCGGCGGCATTGTCGGCATGCCGGTGCCGGCGGCGCGGGTGCTGCTGCGTGATCTCACCGAGCACGCGACCCAGCGGGAGTTCGTCCACGTCCACAAATGGACGGTGCATGATCTCGTGATGTGGGACAACCGCCAGACCATGCACCGCGTCCGCCGCTACGACCAGTCCCAGCCCCGCGACATGCGCCGCGCGACCGTGGCCGGCACCGTGCCGACGGTGGCGCAGCAGGCGGCGGAGTAAGGGGTAAATCTCGCCTCATAGCGAACACCCTTGCGTCGTCCCGGCCTCCGCGCCGGGACCCATACGCCGTGTCCCCTCGTTTTAAGATACGCCGTTGGACAAGCCGCGCATGAACACAGACGCCGGGGTTATGGGTCCCGGCGCGGAGGCCGGGACGACTCTAAAATGGCGTCAAATGTCAGCGCAAAACTAACCTACGCATGCCCCGCATCGGTGGACAGCATGCCCGGATTGATCCCGATCTTGGCGAGCGCGCGCAAATATTTTTCCTCGACATCGCCGCCAAAGATCAGGTCCGCATCGGCATCGCAATGCAGCCAACCATTGTGCTGGATTTCGGTTTCAAGCTGCCCCGCCGCCCAGCCCGCATAACCCAATGCCAGGATCGCATGCTTGGGGCCGTCGCCTTTGGCGATGGCCTTGAGGATGTCGACGGTCGCGGTCAGGCAAATGCCGTCGTCGATCCGCAGCGTCGCGTCCTCGATGAAGAAATCGCTGGAATGCAGCACGAAGCCGCGGCCGGTCTCGACCGGACCGCCTTTCAGTACCTTCATGGATTCGGCGTTTTCCGGCAGCTTGATCTGCTCGGACTTCTTGATGATGTCGAGTTGCACCAATAGACCGGGAAAATCGATGCTGCCCGCCGGGCGATTGACGATGATGCCCATCGCGCCCTCGGACGAGTGGGCGCAAAGATAAATCACCGAGCGCTCGAAGCGCGGATCGTCCATCACGGGCATCGCAATCAAGAGCTGCCCGTCGAGATAGCCACGACTTGCCGCATCGTCACCGCCGCGGGCGGTTCGGCGGCGAATGGTCCTTGGTCTTTTGCTTTCAGGGTCCATGTGCGACGGACTCTCTCATTCGCTGCCATCCTGATATCGGGTGGCCGTTCTGTCAATCAATCTTGAATCCGCCTTTAGGCATACATCACAAGCAATTCAATGGTTTGCAGTCTCGCTTGGCTGTAAACAACGTCGCATGATCATCACAGTTCCCCAGCGCTGCGCGCTCGGCGTCGCCGCAACCCTGATTATGTCATCCCTGTGCGCCGAGGCGCGCGCCCAGGATGCGTCGCCGTGGCAACGGGATGGGCATTCCGCGGTGCGGTTGCTGGCGGGTTCGCGCAGCGGCGCGGTGCTGCTCGGCGGCATTGCCATTCAACTGCAGCCGGGATGGAAAACCTATTGGCGGACGCCCGGCGATTCCGGCGTGCCGCCGCGCTTCGACTTCTCCAAATCGGAAAACGTCGAAGCCGTGACCATTCTATGGCCGGCGCCGACCAAGTTCGACGACGGCGCGGGCGGCCATTCGCTGGGCTATCACGACCAGATCGTGCTGCCGCTGCGTATTGTCGCGAAGAATGCCGACAAGCCGGTGACGCTTCGCGCCGCCGTCAATTATGCGGTCTGCGAGAAACTCTGCATTCCCGTCGAGGCCGACGCGGAGCTGCCTTTCACCAGCGTGGCGAGCACCGAGGACAGCGCGCTGTTTGCAGCCCTCGACACCGTGCCCAAGCCCGCCACGATCGGTGATCCCAATCCGCTGACCATCCGCGACGTCGAGCGCGAAGGCAAAACGACCGTGCTGGTCGATGTGGCGGCGCCGGCCGGGAGCGGTGAGATCAACCTGTTCGTCGAAGGACCGACGCCGGACTGGTCGCTGCCGGTACCAAAGCTACTGGAACATGGCCCGCCCGGGGTGAAGCGATTTTCCTTCGAACTCGACGGCGTGCCGCCCGGCACCAACGCCGAAGGCGCCGCGCTGAAGCTGACGCTGGTCGGCGGCGAGCACTCCTACGAGTTCAATACCAATTTGAATTGAGGCCTCTCCCGCGTCGTCCCAGCGAACGGGCCCGTGAACCTATATCGGCCGTCATCCTGAGGAGCGCGCCCTTGCGCGCGTCTCGAAGGATGTTGTTCAGCGCAGTGCGTGCAGCCATCCTTCGAGGCGCGCAAGAAAGAGCGCACACCTCAGGATGACGTCCGAGATAGCCACAAGCGTCACCCCCACCCAACCGAATCTTAACGAATCGTTGATAGATCGGAGCATCGGCGCCTTGCCGCGCCTCCGAGGATGATTTTCCGTGGCCGTGATGGACAGCCAATCCGCAAACGCTTCGCCTGTCGGCGTCCTGGCGCGATTGCGGGCAATGGCGGGGGCCGTCCTTGGTGGCTCCAGCGAGGCATCGGTCACCAAGCGGCTCGCCGGCACCGTCTTCATCATCCGTGTCTTCAGCGCCGGGCTCGCTTACCTCTCGCAGATCCTGCTGGCGCGCTGGATGGGCGGCTCGGATTACGGTATCTACGTCTATGTCTGGACCTGGGTGCTGCTGCTCGGCAGCATGATGGATTTCGGCATCTCGGCATCGGCGCAAAAGATCATTCCGGAATACCGCACCCGTGGCGAACAGGCGTTGCTGCGCGGTTTCCTTTCCGGCAGCCGCTGGATGACGTTGTCGGTGTCCGCGGTCGTCTCGCTGCTGCTCGCAGGCGTGGTCAGGCTGTTATCGCCCTGGCTCGGCTCGGGCGAAATCGTGCCGCTCTATATCGGCTGTGCGACCTTGCCGGCCTTCGTGGTCGCCAACACCCAGGACGGCATCGCGCGCTCGCATGACTGGATGCGGCTCGGATTGATGCCGCAATTCGTCATCCGCCAGGCGCTGATCATCGGGCTCACCGCCGGCGCTTTCGCGCTCGGCCTTCAACTCGGCGCCACCATCGCGATGCTGGCCAGCGCCGGCGCGGTGTGGATCGCGATGATCGGGCAGATGATCGTACTGAACCGACGGCTCGCCGGCCACATCGCGGCTGGACCCAAGGCCTATGATTTCCGGGGCTGGCTTGCGATCTCGCTGCCGATACTCCTGGTCGAAAGTTTCTATCTGCTGCTGTCCTATACGGACGTGCTGGTGTTGCAGCAATTTCGCTCTTCGGAAGAAGTCGGCGTCTACTTCGCGGTGGTGAAGACGCTGGCGCTGGTATCGTTCATCCACTACGCGATGTCGGCGACCACGGCGCACCGTTTCGCCGAATATCATGCGCTCGGCGACAAGGAACGCTTGTCGGCCTATGTCGCGCACGCGATTAAATGGACGTTCTGGCCCTCGCTGGCAGCGACCGTGCTGCTGCTGGCGCTGGGCAAACCGCTGTTGTGGCTGTTCGGCGCGCAATTCGTCGGCGGATACGACATCATGTTCATCGCCGCGATCGGGCTGGTGGTGCGCTCGGCCATCGGTCCGGTGGAGCGCCTGCTCAACATGCTGGGACACCAGCACATCTGCGCGCTGGCCTATGCATTGGCCTTTGTCATGAACATGGTGCTCTGCATCGCACTGGTGCCGCGGTTCGGCGGTCATGGAGCGGCGGCCGCGACCTCAATCTCGCTGGTGTTCGAGACCGTGCTGCTGTTCTGGATCGTGCGGCAGCGGCTCGGGCTTCACGTGCTGGCGTTCGGGAAGCACGGCTGAGATTCCCTCATCCTGAGGAGGCGCGCCAGCGCCGTCTCGAAGGATGTCTGCATCAGGCATGGTTCGAGACGGCGCAAGAGCGCCTCCTCACCATGAGGCAGCAATAACCTTCCGCCGCAGTGCAGCTATGCTTCCTCACACCCGCCCCTTCCAGTAGCATCGCAACAGAACTAGCATCGGCATCGGGATTCCGCTTAAGAGAATCCATGACCGCGGAGGAATAGGCCATGATCGATCGCCGGTCGCTCGCAGCACTTGTCGCCGGCGTCATCGCAACGCCTCGCAGCGCGTGGAGCCAGATGACATCAAGCAAAGCCGTTTTCTACGCCAGCGTCGGTCCGGCGCTGACGCTCTATCAGATCGGCGTCGATGACGCCGGTCTGACCCGCCAGGGCACGATCGTGCTGCCCGGCAATGTCCAATATGTCTGGCGTCATCCGTCCGCTTTGTTCCTCTATGTCGCCACCAGCAATGGCGGATCGTCTTCGCTCGGCATCAAGGGCGACAGCCACTTCCTGAGCGCGCTGCGCATCGACCCCGGCAGTGGCGCGCTCACGGCGCACGGGCCGCCGGCCGTGTTGGCGGCACGGCCGATCCACATGTCGCTCGATCGAACCGGCGGCTATGCGCTGGTCGCCTACAATAGCCCGAGCGGCGTCACTGTGCATCGGATCGCCGCGGACGGCACCGTCGGCGAGCAAGTAAAGCAGGCCGCGGCTCCGCTCGACGGCGGCATCTTCGCGCATCAGATCCGGGTGACGCCCGCCAACGATGCCGCCATTCTGGTGACCCGCGGCAACGACGCGGCCGGCAGCAAGCCGGAAGACCCGGGTGCGCTAAAACTGTTCAGCTTCAAGGACGGCCAGCTCGCCAACCGGGGGTCGGTCGCGCCCGACGGCGGCTACGGCTTCGGACCGCGCCATCTCGATTTCCACCCCAGCCTGCCGCTGGTGTATGTGTCGCGCGAACGCGAGAACAAGCTCAACGTCTACCGGCTGCAAAAAGAGGGCGTGCTGGATCCGCAGCCTATCTTCATCAAGGATACGCTGGCCGAGCCCGGAAACATCCGCTCGCGCCAGGCCGCGGGCACCATCCATGTCCACCCGAACGGCCGTTACGTCTATGTCGGCAACCGGGCCAGCGACACCGTCGATTTTGACGGCAAGCAGGTGTTCCCCGGTGGCGAGAACAACATCGCGGTATTCGCCATCGATCCGTCGAGCGGCGAGCCGACGCTGATCCAGAACGCGGATGTGCACGGAATCCACCCGCGCACCTTCTCGCTCGATCCAAGCGGAAAAATGCTGGTTGCCGCCACCATCCAGACCGCGCTGGTGCGAGAGGGCGACGGGGTGAAGACCGTGCCGGCCAACCTTGCGACCTTCCACGTCGGCCCCGACGGCAAGCTCGTCTTCGCCCATAACTACGAGGTCGACACCGGCGACGCGATGCAGTTCTGGAGCGGCATGGTGGCGCTGGGGTAGTGGCGGCGGCCGCCACCTCGGTCGTGGTCGAGGACCGCGCTGATGTTCGTCATGCCCGGGCAGAAGCGCGAAGCGCGTCTTCGCGCTAGATGTCCCGGGTATCCACGTCTTTGCTGAGTTCAAACAAGCAAGACGTAGATGGCCGGGACAAGCCCGGCCATGACGAAAAGCAAGTGACGTTCGGACACCTTGAAGCGAGCCGCGGATTACTCCGCGGTCCAGCCGCCGTCGATCGACAAATTGGCGCCGGTGATTTGCGCCGCGTCGTTGCCGCACAGGAACAGGGCCAATGCCGCGACCTGCTCGGAGGTGACGAATTCCTTGGTCGGCTGCGCGTCCAGCAGCACGTCCTTGATGACCTGCTCCTTGGTCATGTTGCGCGCCTTCATGGTCTCCGGAATCTGGTGCTCGACCAGTGGGGTCCAGACATAGCCGGGGCTGATGCAGTTGACGGTGATCTTGAAGGTCGCGAGCTCGAGCGCGGCGGTCTTGGTCAGGCCGGCGATGCCGTGCTTGGCCGAAACATAGGCCGACTTGAACGGCGAGGCCACCAGCGAATGCGCCGAGGCGGTGTTGATGATGCGGCCCCAGCCGCGCTTCTTCATGCCGGGGATCGCGGCATGCATGGCGTGAAACGCCGACGACAGGTTGATCGCGATGATGGCATCCCACTTCTCGGTGGGGAAGTCCTCGATCGGCGAGACGAACTGGATGCCGGCATTGTTGACGAGGACATCGACCGAACCGAAGGTCTTTTCGCCAAGCGCCACCATTTCGGCGATCTCGGCGGGCTTGGTCATGTCTGCCGGCGAATGCACCGCCTTGACCTTGAAGTCGGTCTCGATCGCCGAGCGTTCCTTCTCGATGTCGGCGGGCGCTCCCATGCCGTTGATGACGATGTTGGCGCCGGCGCCTGCAAAGGCGCGCGCATAGGCCAAACCGATGCCGCTGGTCGAGCCGGTCACGACCGCCGTCTTGCCTGTCAAAGTACCCATTTCTTCACTCCTGTTTGCCGATCTATTTGCCGCCTCGGGTTTCGGTGCTGTCCCCCGTAAGGTCGTAAGTCACCATGGTCTCACCGGATTGCGGCCGTTCTAGCCAATCTTCATGACGCATTGACAAATGCACGTCGCGGACCCCCGCGCCCCAGTGCTCGACCATTCCGACGTGGGAAAAATCGTAGTCCTTGGAAGACGATTCATAGTTCTTGCTGCGGTAGATCAGGTGCACCACCGTGACGGTGTTTTCCTTGGCGAGTTCGCTCAAATACGCCACCGCCGGATCGTTCTTCAGATCTTCGGGCAATTTGCTGATGAGATCGCGCGCCGCCTTGCGGGCGTCGTGAACCTGCTTGTTCTTGTCGGTGTTCATCCGGGTGCGGCTGGAAAAGCGGATATCCTTTTCACGCTCGGATGCCTCGAGCAGCGAGGTCGGCAACAGGCCGCGCGCGCTGAACAGGTCGACCTGGAAAATTAGCAGGTCCTTTTTGAGCTCTTCATCCAGCACGTAATCCAGCGGCGTATTGGAGGCGATGCCGCCGTCCCAATAATGCTCGCCCTCGATTTCGACCGACGGAAAGCCCGGCGGCAGCGCACCGGACGCCATGATGTGTTCCGGGCCGATCTTCTTGCCGAGCTTCTTGAACTCGACATTGTCGAAATACCTGAAATTGCCCGACGTCACGCCGACCGCGCCGACGCTCAAGCGGGTCTTGAGATCATTGATCCGGTCGAAATCGACCAAGTGCTCCAGCGTCTTTTTAAGCGGCGCCGTGTCGTAATAGCTCAGCGATTGCGCGCTGCCCGGCGGCCAGAGCGGCGCCGGCGGAATGCGCGGGCTGAAAAAGCCGGGGACGCCGAACGTCGCAATCAAGGCCGCGCTGGCCCCATTGAAAAGAGTGCGCGCATGATCGTTTTTAACGATCGGATTCCAGGGCACTGGCGAGGCGCATTGCTCCCAGAATTCCTTGAGGCGCGCGACGCGCTTTTGCGGATCGTTGCCGGCAATGATCGCCGCGTTGATGGCGCCGATCGAGATGCCGGCGACCCATTCAGGCTCGAAATCATGGCCGCACAACGCCTGGTAAGCGCCGGCCTGGTAAGAGCCGAGCGCACCGCCGCCTTGCAGAACAAGCACCGGCATCGCCTTGGCAGGCGTTGTCGCCGGGGTTGGGTCGGAATTATCCGTCATGCCACCCGATCTAATACCGAAAAAACGCACCGTGGCGACAGTTCGCAGTGGCGTCAATCGGCCAAGCGATCAATCGCGATCAAGCCCGGGTCATCGCGCGTCGGTTGATGCAAGAATGAGCGTCCAGAACACCTTGTACTTGGTATTTGGAGCATAACTGGCCGCGATGCCCATTTTTGTGACACCGTTTTTGAGCATATTTTCCCGGTGCGGGGGCGAGTCCCGCCAGCCCGAAAAAGCTTCGGCCAGCGTGTGATAGCCGGCCGACACATTTTCGACCGCGATTGTCGCGGGATATCCGCCCTCATTGAGGCGCTTGGCCAGCGGCGCCTTGACGTCGTGGTCGAGCTTGTTTTTGGCGGCCATCGCCTGCGATTGCGTCTCCGCGAGCCGCATCAGATCCGGGTCGACCGCCACGGCGCCGAGGCCATTATTTTGCCGGTATTGCGAAATCATCGAAGCCGCGGCCTGCGGATCGAGCCGGGCTCCGGCATCGGCCATGTTGACATACATGGCCGGCTGCTCGGTGACGGTATTTTCCGCCGCACAGCCGCCCAGCACCAAAAATCCGAATATGGCGATGATCGCCCGCGACATGGAATTCCCCCAACCGGCCGCAGTTGTTGCATACCAACCGTGGCTGAATGGTGAACGCGGGGGATTTTATCCGGCGGTCATTTCTGCGCGGCGAAAATGCGGTAACGGCGGGGCTGCAAGCCGACCATTTCCCCGGCCCGTAGTTCCCGGTCGCGGGGCGCGTCGATCTCGATCACGGTGTTACCCTCGCCCGCGGACAGCGCGACTTCCGCCCGCTGGATCGGCCCGAACGAACGGACATGGCGGACCGCCCCCTGCAGCGCACCGCTCCCCGGCGGACCGATCTGCATATCGTGGCGCCGGACGAACAGTTTGGAAGCGCCGGAGGCCGCGCCGTTGGCGCCGATATCCAGCGCGCTGCCGCCTAGCCGAACCGCGCCGTCGCGGACATCGACCGGCAGCACGATGGATTCTCCGATGAAGCCATGAACGAAGGCGGTCGCCGGGCTGTCATAGACCTCGCCCGGGGTGCCGATCTGTTCGATGCGGCCCTTGTCCATGACCACCACGCGATTGGCGACCTCGAGCGCCTCTTCCTGGTCGTGGGTGACGAAGATCGTCGTGACGCTGATTTCGGAATGCAGCGAACGCAGCCATTGCCGCAACTCCTTGCGGACCTTGGCGTCGAGCGCGCCGAACGGCTCGTCGAGCAGAAGGATGCGCGGCTCGATCGCAAGCGCGCGCGCCAGCGCGATACGCTGGCGCTGGCCACCGGACAACTGGCTCGGATAACGGCTGGACAGCCAGTCGAGCTGCACCAGATCGAGCAATTCCTTGACGCGGGCGCGGATGGTGGCTTCGTCCTTGCGAACCCCGCGCGGCTGCACCCGCAAACCAAAGGCAACATTTTCGAACACGGTCATGTGGCGGAACAACGCGTAGTGCTGGAACACGAAACCGACCTGGCGCTCGCTGGCGCCGCGCCCCAGCGCATCTTCCCCGTCAAACGAAAGCTCGCCGGAATCCGGCCAATCAAGACCTGCAATGATCCGCAGCAGCGTGGTCTTGCCGGAGCCCGACGGGCCGAGCAGCGCCAGCAACTCGCCGTTGCCGACTTTCAGATCGACATTGTCGAGGGCTGCGAAAGCGCCGAATTTCTTGACGATGTTTTTGACTTCAATGGTCACTTGGAGCCTGCCCTTCGTCGAGACGCCGCTCGAGTACGGTCTTCACCACCAGCGTAATCAACGCCAACATCGCCAGCAGCGACGCAATCGCGAACGACGATACGAACTGATATTCATTGTAGAGGATCTCGACCAGCAGCGGCATGGTGTTGGTCTCGCCGCGAATATGACCCGACACCACCGACACCGCACCGAACTCGCCCATGGCGCGCGCGTTGCACAGCAATACGCCATACAACAGGCCCCATTTGATATTGGGCAGGGTGACGCGGAAGAAGGTCTGTAGGCCTGACGCCCCGAGCGAGATCGCGGCCTCTTCCTCCTGCGTGCCCTGCTCCTGCATCAGCGGAATCAGCGCGCGCGCCACGAACGGGAATGTCACGAAAATCGTCACCAGCACGATGCCGGGGACCGCGAACAGCACATTGATATTGTGCGCCTGCAGCCACGGGCCGAAATAGCCCTGCGCGCCGAACAGCAGCACGAAGACCAGACCCGCGATAACCGGGCTGACCGAGAACGGCAGGTCGATCAGCGTGATCAGGAAGGTCTTCCCGGAAAAATCGAATTTTGCGATCGCCCAGGCCGCGAGCACTCCGAACACCAGATTGAGCCCGACCGAAATCGCCGCCACCAGCAGCGTCAGTTTGATGGCGGACCACGCTTCCGGCTCCGCAAGTGCTGCAAAATAAGCGATGAAGCCTTTGGAAAAAGCCTGCGCGAACACCACGACCAGCGGCAACACCACGAACACGGTCAGGAACGTCAGCGCCAGCACAATGATGACGAAGCGAACGGGACCCGGCTCGGTACGCGAGTTACTCCGTGCAATGCCCACAGTCGTTTTACGATTGCCAACGGGAAGCGCTGCGGAACTTGACCCCTCACCCGGATCGCTCACGCGATCCGACCTCTCCCGATGGGAGAGGTGAGCCGGGTCCGACGCGGTGATAATCGTCATCGCTCGGCCTCAATGCGTCGGGATGCGGGCTTGCGCCCAGCGTTGCAGGCGATTGACCGCAAAGATGATCAGGAACGATGCCACCAGCATGACGACCGCGATCGCGGTTGCGTCGGCATAGCGAAATTCGGAAAGCCGGATCACGATCAGCAGCGGCGCGATCTCCGACACATTGGGCAGATTGCCGGCGATGAAGATCACCGAGCCGTACTCGCCGACGGCGCGCGCGAACGCCAGCGCAAATCCCGTCAACAGTGCCGGAATCAGGCCCGGCAGGATCACGCGAAGCACCGTGTGCCAGCGGTTGGCGCCGAGGCTCGCGGCGGCTTCCTCGATTTCAACGTCGAGATCGATCAGGACCGGCTGAACCGTTCTCACCACAAAGGGAATGCCGATGAAAATCATCGCGACGAAGATTCCGACCGGCGTGAACGCGACCTTGATGCCGAGTTCCGCCAGCGGTCCACCGAGCCAGCCCTTTGGCGCGAACAATTGCGTCAGCGCCACGCCGGCCACCGCGGTCGGCAGCGCAAAGGGAATGTCGACGATGGCGTCGAACAGCCGGCGGCCCGGAAAGCGATAGCGCACCAGCGCCCAGACGATGATCGTTCCCATCACCAGGTTGACCAGCGCTGCGGCAAACGAAAGGCCGAACGAAATCTTCAGCGCGTTGAGCGTCCGCCTGCTGCTGACGATGCCCCAGAACTGCTCCGGTGAAAGTTCGAACGTCTTGAGAAACAGCGCCGCGAGCGGAATCAGGATAATGACGGAGAGCCAGGTCAGGGTCAGTCCCATGGTGAGACCGAACCCCGGCAGATTGCTGCGCCTTACCGCGATTACACTCACAATGTCCCCTGTTGGCCGCTGACTCGATCAGTTCTTGTAGATCTGATCGAAGATGCCGCCTTCGCTGAAATGTTCCTGCTGCGCCTTGGTCCAGCCGCCGAACACGTCGTCGATCGTAAACAGATCGACCTTCGCGAACGAGCTCTCGTATTCCTTGGCGATATCCGGATCGCGCGGGCGATAGGAATTGCGTGCGGCAATTTCCTGACCTTCCTTGCTGTACCAATATTTCAGATAGGCCTCGGCTACCCCGCGCGTGCCCTTGTTGTCGGCAACTTTGTCGACAATGGCGACCGGCGGCTCGGCGAGGATCGACAGCGGCGGCGAGACGATCTCGAACTTGTCCTTGCCGAACTCGCGTTGCGCGAGGAACGCCTCGTTCTCCCACGCCAGCAGCACGTCGCCGACGCCGCGCTCGACGAAGGTCACGGTCGAGCCGCGCGCACCGGTATCGAGTACCGGCACGTTTTGATAGAGATCGGCCACGAATTTTTTGGCCTTGTCGGCCGAGCCGAATTTCTTTTGCGCGTAGCCCCATGCGGCGAGATAATTCCAGCGCGCGCCGCCGGAAGTCTTCGGGTTCGGCGTGATGACGGCGACGCCGGGCTTGATCAGATCATCCCAATCCTTGATGCCTTTGGGATTGCCCTTGCGGACCAGGAACACGATGGTCGACGTGTAAGGCGAGGCGTTCAGCGGCAGCCGCTTCTGCCAGTCGGTCGCGACCAGGCCCTTGGCGGCGATGGCATCGATGTCATAGGCCAGCGCCAGCGTGACGACATCCGCCTGCAAACCGTCGATCACGGCGCGCGCCTGCGACCCGGAGCCGCCGTGCGACTGCTTGATCTCGACGCTCTTGCCGGTCTCCTTCTGGTAGGCGGCCGCGAATGCCTTGTTGAAGTCGACATAGAGTTCGCGCGTCGGATCGTAAGATACATTGAGCAGCGAGTAATCGGCAGCGAATGCCGAACTCGCCCAGAGCAATCCCGCGGCCACGATGAGAATACGGCGAACCATCTCAGACTCCATTCGGGCTGACGGCGGACGTCGCCACAGCATGCCGACATAACTCACGACAACGGCACCTCAAGTCAACGAAACGGCATTTCATTGTTTGCGGTAACGCAGCGTCGTTGTCCTAGGAAGGCTTCACCGTATGGATGCCGCATTCTGTCTTGGCGCGACCGCGCCAGCGGCCGGCACGCGCGTCTTCATCGGGCGACGTGCGGCTGCTGCATGGCATACACCCGACCGAGAGATAACCCGATGCGACAAGTGGATGCGGCGGCAGGTCGGCCTGCTTGTAAATCGCCTCGATCTCCTGCGGCGAGACGTTGGCGAACGGATTGAACTTCAGCCTGACGCCATCGGCTTCGACCACGGCCATCGTCGCGCGGGCACCGCCCTGAAAGCGCTTGCGGCCATTGATCCAGCCGCTGAACGGCGCCAACGCCCGCGCCAACGGCTCGACCTTGCGGATCCGGCAACAGGCATCCGGATCGGAGAACCACAACTCGCGGTCGGGATCCTCGCGCGACAAGTCCTGTTCCAGCGGCTTGATCGAACGCACATCGCGCAAACCGAGCTTTGCGATCAGCGTGTCGCGATAGGCTAGGGTTTCCTCGAACAGCCATCCGGTGTCGAGAAAGATCACCGGAATGGCCGGATCGACATCGGCCGTCACTTTGAGCAAGGCAGCCGATTCAGTGCCGAACGACGAGACCACTGCGAGACGTTCGCGGCCGACCGCCTGCAACGCCGCGGCGATGATCTCGGCCGGCGATGCATCACGCAACGCGCGGTCAAGCTCGTCAGCCGACGGCAAATCCGGCGGCGTGCGTTCCGCCGACAAGCGATGCGCTAGCGTGCTCACTGGCTGGCGCTCTCCGAATGACGCAACTGCATCCGCCGATTGAGCGCGGTGACGCGACCATCGCCGGTGGGCTGATAAAACACCGTGTAGCGCTTCACCGTCTCGGCGAAGGCGTCCGCGTCGGCGTCCTTCTTCACCTCGAAGGCGTCGAAGCCGGCGCGCAGCATGAACACGAACTGATCACGCAGCACCTGGCCGGTGGCACGCAGTTCGCCCTTAAAGCCATAGCGTTCGCGCAGCAGCCGCGCCTGGCTATAGGCGCGGCCGTCGCGGAACGACGGAAACACCAATGCGACCACCACGACCCGATCGAGATACGGCACGAGATCATCGAGATCGCGGTTGTTCGGCCAGATCACCCCGATTTTGTCGGCGCGCTGCGATAGCGTTTCGGCATTTTCGAGAAACCGCGCCGCCGGGATCAGGATCGCGCCGTCCTCGGGCAATTCGGCGCCGTCGGCCACGTGGAGGAAGATATCGGTGGCAATTCTGCCCTGCTTAACGAGTCGCATAGACACGCTCCTTGAATGGTTCGACGCCGAGGCGCTTGACCGTATCGACGAAGAGTTCTTCGGGACGGTCGCGCAGCGCCAGATAGGCCTCGACAATGTCTTCGATCACGTCGGCGACTTCGGCGTAAGGCACCGCGGGTCCGATCAAGGTGCCGACCTCGGCGTTCTCGTCGGCGCGGCCGCCAATCGTGATCTGATAGTATTCTTCGTTATTCTTCTCGACGCCGAGAATGCCGATATGCCCGACATGGTGATGACCGCAGGCGTTGATGCAGCCGGAGATATTGATGTGCAGCCGGCCGATCAGGCTGGCGGTGTCGTGGTTGGAAAACCGCCGCGTCAGCTCCTGCGCGATCGGGATCGAGCGCGCGTTCGCCAGCGAGCAGTAATCCAGCCCCGGACAGGCGATGATGTCGGTGACCAGATTGACGTTCGGGGTCGCCACGCCAATCCTGTCGAGCGCCTTCCACAGCGCCGGCAGATCGCGTTTGGCGACGTGCGGCAGCGCCAGATTCTGCTCGTGGCCGACCCGGATTTCGCCGAATGAATATTTATCGGCGAGATCGGCGATCGCATCCATCTGATCGGCGGTGGCGTCGCCGGGCGGGCCACCGACCGGCTTCAGCGACAGCGTCACGATCGAATAGCCTTGCACCTTGTGCGGGGTCACCGAATTCTTGCGCCAACGCTCGAACAGCGGATCGTGCGCCGCCTGTTTCAGCTCGTCAGGCATGTGCGGCAGCTTTTCGTAGGCGGGATACGAGAAGCGCGAACGGACTTCCTCGACGACGGAATTATCCAGCGTCAGCGCGCTGTCGCCCATCAGCTTCCATTCCTCATCGACTTCCTTGGCGAATTTTTCGATGCCGAGTTCGTGCACCAGGATCTTGATGCGCGCCTTGTAGATGTTGTCGCGGCGGCCATACTGGTTGTAGACGCGCAGGATCGCCTCGACGTAGCTCAGCAAATCGCGGCCATGGACGAACGGCTTGATGGTTTTGCCGATGAACGGCGTACGGCCGAGCCCACCGCCGACCAGCACCTCGAAACCGGTCTCGCCATCGGCGTTCTTGAGCAGGCGCAGGCCGATATCGTGGACCTTGATCGCGGCGCGGTCATGCTCGGACGCGGTGATGGCGAATTTGAACTTGCGCGGCAGGAACGAGAATTCCGGATGCAGCGTGGTGTATTGTCGGAGCAATTCCGACCAGATTCGGGGATCTTCAATTTCGCCGGGCGCGACGCCGGCCCATTGGTCCGAGGTGACGTTGCGAGTGTTGTTGCCCGAGGTCTGCATGGCGTGGATGCCGACTTCGGCCAAATCGGCCAGCGCATCCGGCAGATCCGCGAGTTTGATCCAGTTATACTGGATGTTCTGCCGCGTGGTGAAATGGCCGTAGCCGCGATCGTAGCGGCGCGCGACATGCGCCAGCCGCCGCAACTGCTTCGACGACAGCGTGCCGTACGGGATCGCCACCCGGAACATATAGGCATGCAATTGCAGATAGACGCCGTTCTGCAGCCGCAGCATCTTGAATTCGTCCTCGGTGAGTTCGCCGGAGAGGCGCCGCTTCACCTGATCGCGAAATTCCGAAACACGTTCGTTGATAAGCGTGCGGTCGAGTTCATCATATGCGTACATGATTGAGTGCCTTACGCCGGAACCGGAAGCTCGATGGTGAGGCCTTCCGACCGGATCTGTTCACGAAGATTGCCGGGCGCGATCTTGCCCGAATCCTGGATTTCGACCGGCGCGATATAGGCGCCGATCGCGCCGACATCGTCGGCGATCGCTTCGGTCAGCAACGCCCGTGCCTCGTCGGAGGTACGCACGATCGCGGCATCCGCCAGCTCCGCCGACCAGCCCTGATCGGCCGTGCGATAGATCACGATGCCATCCCAGGTGCGATTCGCGGTCACCATCGACGGTCCGGTGATTTTGATTTTCTTTTGTTCAAGCGGAGAGGTCATTCGGCAGCTTCCAATAGTTTCGAGATCGTCTGTGTGAAGTTCTGATCACGCCAATTCTGATCAAGCGCTGGCGCGGAATGCGCAACCACGTCGCCGATCACGAGAATCGCAGGACCGCGATCGACCCGTGCGACCAGATCGGGCAATTCGGCGAGGATTCCGACCGCCGCCTGCGCATCCGGCAGGGTCGCCCGCGCGAACACGCCGACCGGCGTTTGCGGCGAGCGGCCCGCGGCCAACAGGCCGGCGCGCACTGAGGTCGCAGCGGTCATCCCCATATAGACGACCACGGTCATCTTCTCGTCGGTCAGCGCCGACCAGTCGACCGCCTCGGCATCCCTGGCCTTGTGCGCGGTCAGGAAGGTGATTCGCAGCGCCTCATTGCGGAAGGTGAGCGGCACCTCGAATTGCGCCGCGGCGCCCAGCGCAGCCGTAATTCCCGGCACCACCGAATAGGCTATACCGGCCTGGCGCAACGCCTCGACTTCCTCGCCGCCGCGACCGAACACAAAGGCGTCGCCACCCTTGAGCCGCACCGCGCGCTGGCCTGATTTCGCCGCTTCGATCAGCAATTTGTTGATCGCATCCTGGCCGATACCGGGCTTTCCGACGCGGCGTCCGACCGGAATGCGCGAGGCATCGCGGCGCGCGCAATCGAGAATCTCGGGCGAGACCAGTTCATCGTAAAACACCACATCGGCATCCTGCAGCGCCCGCAACGCCTTGACGGTCAAAAGATCAGGATCGCCGGGACCCGCGCCGACCAGCGTTACCCGGCCTTCGGCCTCGCCCGATGCTGACGCACCGGCGAAAATCGTGGGGTCGGTGATGTCGGCGAGCGCCTGCTCGGCTTCCAGGTTACGTCCGGCAAGAACCAGCGCTCCGATCGGGCCATCGATGACGCGTTCCCAGAAACGGCGGCGCAGCGGCATCTGCGCGATGCGTCCGTTGATCGATTTGCGGAAGCGCCCGATGAAGGTGGCGAGATCGCCGATCCGCCCCGGCAGCATGGCCTCGATGCTTTCGCGCACCCGGCGCGCCACCACCGGCGATGTGCCGCCGGTTCCGACCGCGATGACCACGTCACCACGATCGACGATGGCCGGAAAAATGAAACTCGAATGCTCCAGGTCGTCCATGACATTGACGGGCAGGCCGGCGGCTCTCGCCCGTGCCGACATGGCAACGCCGACATTACCGGCGCCCGCGCACAGGATCGCAATCACCCCGTGCAGATCGGCGGCGAGCGGATCACCTGCGGCAAATTCGATCCGCGCCACCTCGCCGGCATTCAATCCGCTGACATCATGATTGCCGTCGGTGGCAAACCATCGGATGCGCGCGCCGGCCGCCGAAAGCACGCGCAATTTCGCCCGCGCCAGTTCGCCGCCTCCGACGAGCAGAACGGGTCCGGTTTGCAGATCGAGGAAGACCGGAAGGAATCGCATGCGAAACTCTCGTCCCCGACTTCTGGGGTTGACTGGAATTATTTTCTATATATGTGTCTTTCAGCGGCCGCAAAGAGAAAATTATTTCTTCTCTATCGCGCTGCAACTATAGAATTTCTACCTCCAAAGTCCAAGGTCTAGAGATGCATCTTCTCGACAACGATTCCGCGAAAGACCGGTTGCGTGGCGTGGACACTGTTAATGGGTCGGGGCTGCCGCCGCGTTCGGCGGATGCACGTCTCCTGACATCAACCACAGCCCCGATCAACGATCATCTCGATGCGCTCGAAGCGCAGAGCATCTACATTTTCAGGGAAGCCTTTGCTCGGCTGAAGAAGCTGGCGCTGCTGTGGTCGCTGGGCAAGGATTCCAACGTGATGATCTGGCTGGCGCGCAAGGCCTTCTTCGGCCGCGTGCCGTTTCCCGCGCTCCACGTCGATACCGGCAAGAAATTTCCGGAGATGTACGCATTCCGCGATCGCTACGGCAAGGAATGGGAACTCGATCTCAAGATCGAGCCCTGCCCGCCGATCGACGCCGTCGATCCGACCTTGCCGCCGGCCGCGCGCTCGGCCGCGCGCAAGACCGAAGGACTAAAACTAGCGCTGACCAAATACGGCTTCGACGGTCTGATCGCCGGCATCCGGCGCGACGAAGAGGCGACGCGCGCCAAGGAACGCGTGTTCTCGCCGCGCGGCACCGAAGGCGGATGGGACGTGCGCGACCAGCCGCCGGAATTCTGGGACCAGTTCAACGCCTCGCCGCCGCCCGGCGCGCATTTGCGTATTCACCCGATCCTGCATTGGACCGAAGCGGACATCTGGGCCTACACGCAGCGCGAAAACATTCCGATCATCCCGCTGTATCTCGCCAGAGACGGCAAGCGTTACCGTTCGCTGGGCGACCAGGACATCACCAATCCGGTGGCGTCGACCGCCTCCAACATCGAAGAAATCCTGATCGAGCTCAACGGCACCAAGGTGCCGGAACGCGCCGGCCGGGCGCTCGACCACGAGACCGAAGATGCCTTCGAGCGGCTGCGTGTCGCCGGCTATCTCTGACCAACATATAGCGAGGCGTCAGATGAACATGCTTGTCCCCACCGCGATCCCCACGACACCCAACGGCACCACCCGTCCGCAGGTTCGCATCGTCATCGTCGGCCATGTCGATCACGGCAAGTCCACCTTGGTCGGGCGCCTGCTGTTCGAAACCGGCAGCCTGCCCGAGGGCAAGCTCGAGATGCTCAAAGAGGTCAGCGCGCGTCGCGGCATGCCGTTCGAATGGTCGTTCCTGCTCGATGCGCTGCAGACCGAGCGCGACCAGGGTATCACCATCGACACCACGCAGATCAGCTTTCGCACACGCTCCCGCGACGTGGTGCTGATCGATGCGCCGGGCCACGCCGAATTCCTGCGCAACATGATCACCGGCGCCTCGCAGGCGGACGGCGCGGTCCTGATCATCGATGCGCTGGAAGGCGTGCGCGACCAGACCAGGCGGCACGGCTATCTGCTGCATCTGCTCGGCGTCAAACAGGTCGCCGTGGTCGTCAACAAGATGGACCGGGTCGATTTCAGCGCGGCGCGCTTCAAGGAGATCAGCGACGAGATTTCGGCGCATCTGATCGGCCTCGGCGTCACGCCCAAGGCGATCATTCCGATCTCGGCCCGCGACGGCGACGGCGTTGCCGCGCGCACCGCGAACATCCAATGGTATGACGGCCCGACCGTGGTCGAGGCGCTGGATGCGCTGGAGCCCGCCCGGCCGCTGCAAGCGCTGGCGCTGCGGCTGCCGGTGCAGGCGATCTACAAATTCGATGACCGCCGCATTGTCGCCGGGCGTATCGAATCCGGCAGCCTCTCCACCGGCGACGAGGTCGTGATCATGCCGGCGGGCAAGATCGCAAAGATCAAGAGCGTCGAGAGCTGGCCGGTTACCCCGGTCGCGGGCCTCCAGGGCGCGGGAAGCTCGGTCGGCATCACGCTCGATCGCGAACTGTTTATCGAACGCGGCGATGTGATCGCTCATATCGGCAGCACGCCGCGCGACACCCGCCGGCTGCGCGCGCGGATCTTCTGGCTGCACGACACCCCGCTGGTGACGGGCGCCTCGATTTTGATCCGTCTCGGCACGCGGGAAACCCGTGCGACCGTGGTCGCGATCGAAAAGGCGGTCGATCCCGGCGAACTCTCCAGCGTCGAGACCAAATCGATCGCGCGCAATCACGTTGGCGAGATCGACATTTCCCTGGGCCGGCCGCTGGCGGCCGATGCCTATACCGACAATCCGCGCACCGGACGGCTGGTGATCGAGGTCAATGGCCGGATCGCCGGTGGCGGCCTGGTGCTGTCGGTCGATGCCGGTCAGCGCGCCGTTCCGGTCGATATCGTACCGGTGGAGTCAGGCCTACGCGACGACGAACGCTCGGCGCGTTACCGTCACAGCGGCGCGGTGGTGTGGCTGACGGGGCTGCCGGCTTCCGGGAAATCGACGCTGGCGCGGGCGCTGGAACGCCGGCTGTTCAGCCAAGGCGGCTCGCCAATCCTGCTGGACGGCGACACGCTGCGGGCCGGCCTCAATAGCGATCTCGGTTTCTCCGCGCAGGACCGCGCCGAGAACATCCGAAGGCTGGCCGAAATCGCCACCCATCTGGCGCGCAACGGGCATATCGCCATCGTCGCCGCGGTCTCGCCGTCGGCGGACGACCGTGCCGCCGCGCGCCGTATCGCCGATACCGCGTTCCGCGAAGTTTATGTCGCGACCTCGGCGGAAGTCTGCGAAGGCCGCGATCCCAAGGGCCATTACGCCAAGGCGCGCGCCGGTTCCCTGCATGGCTTTACCGGCATCGGCAATGACTACCAGCCGCCCACCGCCAGCGAGCTTTCGATCGACACCTCGGCGCGATCGGTGCCCGAGGCGATCGACGAAATCGAGCAAATGTTGATCAAAACCGGCATTGTGTTCGGCGAACCGGTCGATTTGGCCGCCAACATCTAGGCCCGCCCAAGCCGGCAACGGTCATTGTTTGCGCAATCGGCGCCCTTAAAGGCCTTCTCAGGGCCGGGGCTTTGGCGCTAAAAGAGGCTTGAACGCCGCCCTCGCGGCGTGATCTCTTTTTGCCCTGAAAACGGCTAGCCCTGAACCAGCGTGTAACTGCCGCTGCTCGCGAGAGTTTGATAATGAATCGCATCGATGCCCACGGACTGAAGATCGCCCCCGTCCTGTTCGATTTTGTCGCCAAGGAAGCTACCCCCAAATCCGGAATTTCCGCCGACGCGTTCTGGGCCGGGCTCGCTGCCATCATCCGCGATCTGGCTCCGAAAAACCGCGATCTGCTCGCGGTGCGCGATGCGTTGCAGGCGAAAATCGACGGCTGGCATCGCACCCACAAGGGCAAGCCCTTCGACATGAACGCCTACACGGCGTTCCTCAAGGAGATCGGCTACCTGCTGCCGGAGCCGGCAACACAGACCGTCAAGACCGCCAACGTCGATGACGAAATCGGAAAGATCTGCGGACCGCAGCTGGTCGTTCCCCTCACCAACGCACGCTACGCCCTGAACGCCGCCAATGCGCGCTGGGGCAGCCTGTATGACGCCTTCTATGGCACCGACGCGATCCCGCACGACCCGAGCGAGAGCGGCAAGGGCTTCAACAAGGCCCGCGGCGCCAAGGTGATCGCGAAAGCCAAGGCGTTTCTCGATCACGCCGTGCCGCTGGCGACCGCAAGCCACACCGATGTGACTTCCTACAGCGTCATCGCCGGCCAGCTCGCCGTCAAACTGAAGAGCGGCAACGCCACGGCGCTGAAGGCCAACGCGCAGTTCGCGGGCTATCAGGGCGACGCAGCCCATCCAACCGTGATCCTGCTGGTCAACAACGGCATGCATATCGAGATCGTGATCGATCGCACCCACATCATCGGCAAGGACGATCCGGCCGGCGTCGCCGACATGATCCTGGAATCCGCAGTCTCGACCATCCTCGACATGGAAGACAGCGTCGCCACCGTCGATGCCGAAGACAAGGTGCTGGTCTATCGCAACACGCTGGGCCTGATGGACGGCACGCTGTCGGCTGATTTCGACAAAGGCGGCAAGACGCTCAAGCGCGCGCTCAACCCTGACCGCGTCTACAAGACGCCCGACGGCAAGGAGCTCAAGCTGCACGGCCGCAGCCTGCTGCTGATGCGCAATGTCGGCCATCACATGTTCACCGACGCCGTGCTCGACGGCAAAGGCGAGGAAATTCCGGAAGGCATTCTCGACGCCGCGGTTGCCGGCCTGCTCGCGATCCACGATCTCAAGGGCGATTCGAAGACCAAAAACAGCCGCACCGGTTCGGTCTATATCGTCAAGCCGAAGATGCATGGTCCGGACGAGGTTGCGTTGACCTGCGAATTGTTCGGCCGGGTCGAGCAGATGCTGGGCTTGCCGGAAAACACTCTCAAGGTCGGCATCATGGACGAGGAACGCCGCACCACGGTCAACCTCAAGGCCTGCATCCAGCAGGCGCTGGAGCGTATCTGCTTCATCAACACCGGCTTCCTCGACCGCACCGGCGACGAGATCCATACCTCGATGGAAGCGGGCCCGATGATCCGCAAGAACGACATGAAGGCGCAGCCCTGGATCAAGGCCTATGAAGACTGGAACGTCGACATCGGCCTGATCGACGGCCTGCCCGGCCATGCCCAGATTGGTAAGGGCATGTGGGCCGCACCGGACAAGATGGCCGACATGCTGACGCAAAAGATCGGCCATCCGCAGGCCGGCGCGACCACCGCCTGGGTGCCGTCGCCGACCGCGGCAACCCTGCACGCGCTGCATTATCATCAGGTCAATGTGCAGGCGCGCCAGCAGGAGCTGAGCAAAGGCGGCCCGCGCGCCAAACTGAGCGACATCCTCACCATCCCGGTGTCGCAATCGAACTGGGCGCCCGACGATGTGAAGCAGGAGATCGACAACAACTGCCAGGGCATCCTCGGCTATGTCGTGCGCTGGATCGACCAGGGCGTCGGCTGCTCCAAGGTGCCTGATATCCACGGCGTCGGCCTGATGGAAGACCGCGCCACCTTGCGCATCTCGGCGCAGCATCTGGCCAACTGGCTGCATCAGGGCGTCATCACCAAGGAGCAGGTGATGGAGTCGCTTAAGCGGATGGCGGTCGTGGTCGACGGCCAGAACAAGGGCGACGCGCTCTACAAGCCGATGGCGCCGGGCTTCGATGGCGTAGCCTTCGAGGCCGCCAGCGACCTGATCTTCAAGGGGCGCGAGCAGCCGAACGGCTACACCGAATACATCCTGACCGCGCGGCGCCGCGAAGCCAAGGCAGCGGGCTGATAGCTACATATCTCAGATAGAAAAAGCCTCGGCGCCTGCCGGGGCTTTTTTTCGTTAGGGCCGTTGTCCGGCCGGTATCCATTGTTCCGGATCGCAATCACGCGGTTCTCCGCCGGCGCGCAGCCCTGAAGATCAGAAACAAGACCAACAGCAGCAATACGCATGCGGCCGCAGCGACGCCGATCTGCGCCAGCAACACCAGCGACGACGACGGGCCGCCTTGGCGCACCACGGCGACATCGCCTCGCGAGACCGTCGTGCCCGCGCGGCCATATTGCTGGAACACGTAATTGGCGAGCAGGACAATTTCGTTATCGTTGAACTGGCTGGGGTCGGTCTTATGACCACCGAAGCCCGGCATATAGGCCTGCCCCGAAGATATCTTGCGGTCCACGCCGTAGAGTATAGTTGCGATCAGGTTGCTGGAATTGGCCGCGCCCGTCACCGAATTGTGGAACAGGCTGGGATAATAATCGTCCTTGCTGCCTTGCCCGCGCGAGGCATGACACGATGCGCAGTTACTCAGGAATAGTTCTGCGCCAGTCGGAGATGTACCGGTGTCGGATCGGATTCCGTTGGCGCCTCGGAGCGTTCCGAGCATCGAGCCGGCGGTGCCGTACCCGAAGCGCGACTGGCTATCCGATCCATCGTGAACCGCCGGAATCGCTCGGATGTAGGTCGCAATCGCGGCGACATCCGCTGATGTCAGGTACTGAAAACTGTGTTCGACCGCCTCGCCCATGCTGCCGGCAGCCCGCGCCTTGGGCGGCAGCGATCCGGTCCGCAGGTACTGGACAAGCTCCTGCTGCGTCCAACTGCCGATTCCGCTTGAAGCATCCGAGGTGATATTGGGCGCAAACCACGGACCAACCTGGCCGCCGGCCAGATTCGAGCCGGACAGTTCCTGCATCAAGAAGCCGCGCGGCGTATGGCAGGTGCTGCAATGCGCCGGCCCGTTGGCGAGATAGGCGCCGCGATTCCAGTCTGCCGACTGATGGGGATCGGCGACAAAACTCGCGCTGGAGAGGAACAGCAGATTCCAGCCGATCATCGACGCCCGGATGTTCATCGGGAACGGCAGCGCGGTGCGGCGTGGCACGAGGTCCACCGCCGCCACGCCATGCCGGAAATAATTATAGAGGTCGTGGATATCCGCGTCGGTCAGCAACCGGTACGATGTGTAGGGCATCGCGGGATAGAGATTGCCGCCGTCTTTTCGGACGCCGCGGCGAACCGCGCGCGCAAAATCGACTTCCGAATAATTCCCGATGCCGGCGGATGCGGACGGGGTGATATTGGTCGAGAAGATGGTGCCGACTGGAGAGGCGATCGGCAGGCCTCCCGCGAACGCCAGGCCGCCAGGCGCGGTGTGGCAAGCCGCGCAGTCCGATGCGGTGGCAAGATACGCGCCGCGCTTGATCGAGTCGGGATCGACGCCATTGGGTTCAGCCGCCAAGCAGGCCGACATCGTGCCGACGGCCAGAAGCAAAACGACTGCTACCACGAAGGGACGTGCGAGACGGGTCATGGTCAGCCTGCCTTGAGCTGACTGATGATCGCATCGCTCGCTTTCATCGCCAGCGCCACCATGGTCAGCGTGCTGTTGCCGCTGCCGCCGGTGGTCATCGCAGCGCCGCCGGGCAAAAACAGATTGGCGTGGTCGTGTGCGCGGCAATCAGCGTCCACCACCGATGCCGAGGGATCGTTGCCCATGATGCAACCACCCATGATGTGATCGCTATGGGCGAACTCGGTGCCGATCTCGCTTTCGGTCGCGCCCAGCTCGGCGATCAGCCGCTTGACGATCGGCACGCTGTATTGGTCGGCGCTGCGGCGGACGTAATCCCCGACATCATAATAGATGTTGGGCTTGTTGAGCCCAAGCCAATCCTTTTTGTCCGACAAGGTCAGGCGATTGATCGCCGAGGGCAGCGGCTCATGCTCAATAGTTACCTGGCCGGTGCAGGCGGCCAGCCGCCGGATCTCTGTATCCAGCGCCTTGCCGACCAGCCCCTTCTTCAAGGCGGCGACCCCAGCCTGGCCGCTTCGGGCCGCATTCTCCATCCGAATCAGCGCGCCGCTGTGCTCGCTACGAAATGCTCCCTGCGACGTATCCATGATGCTGCTGCTTTGCACCGGACCCACCCCGGTCCACATTGGCTCGGCCATGGTGATTTTGGCGATGATCTTCGGCTGATCCATCATGTTGCGTCCGACCTGGTCGGAACTGTTCGCGACGCCGTTGGGGTTTTGCTGATCCTTTGACAGCAGCAGGATTTTTGGTGTCTCGATCCCGTTGCAGGCAATGACGAAGAGCTTGCCGGTCACCCGGTGAGAAACCTTGTCCTGGTCGTAGAAATGCACCGCCTGAACCGCATTCTTCGACCCGGTTTCGACGCGATAGACCACCGCATTGGGCATAATGACGCCGCCCATGGATTCGATCTTCGGCAGGGTCGTTGCCGCGTCGTATTTCGCGCCAATCGGGCACACCGGAAAGCAATTATTGTTGCCGCAGCAGGGCGGCCTGTCATGATAGGAAATGCCGCTGTTACGCGCCTGCGCCGATGGGAGATTTCTAAGCCCAATCCTGGCCGCGGCATCGGTGAAGCGCTGCTCGCCCGGTCCGAACGGCGTCGGACCCATCGGATAGGGTTTTGAGCGGATCGGCGGCCATTGCAGCGCCGGATCGGACGGCCCGCACACCCCCATGGCGTACTCGGCGCGGGTGTAATACGGCTCCAGCGTATTGTAGTCGAACGCCCAGTCGCGGCCGACGCCGTAGAGCGATTTCAGCCGCATGTCGTCAGGCGTGAGACGCCAGCAAATGCCGGCCCAGTGCCAGGTGGCGCCTCCCGCATAGCGCACGTAGCCCTGCTGGTAGGCGCGCGCATCGGGGCCTTCGAGCTGAAGATAGTCGCCCGCCGAGGCCTCGCTATAGGTTTCCAGATGGGGCGCCCAGGGCTTTGGCGGATAGGCGGCGTCCCAATGCGCCTTGAGACTGGGCGGAAGGTTGCGAAAATTCTCGACGATTTGCCAGCGCTCGACGCGCGGGCCGGCCTCGAGCATCAGGACAGAACAGCCCGCCGCCAGCGCTTCCAATGCGATCGTGCAACCGACGACGCCAGTTCCGACGATAACAACATCCGCGCTGTCGGCATTTGCCATCGCATCCGTTCCCATTCGCTCGCGGCACAGAGAAGATTCAGAATTTCGGCATGTCGCTCAGTGGCGGCGCGGATGCATTCCATCCATTCGGCCCCGATATCGCGTAGGACGGAATCGTCATGACATCGCGGGTCGGCTGATACATCAGCGCCAGTTCGAACGCGAACACCGTGGACCCCGGCGCATCGACGATAACCCCGGTGTACCAGGCCGAAATGATCGCCAGCGCGGTATCCTTCAGCCTTCCTTCGGGCAGGTCTGGGAAAAAGTCTTCGACGATCTTCGCGTTCTTCTGGTGCGCGATTTCCAGGATCTGATCGATGTCCTGTTCGATGCCGGGATGGATGCTGCTGATGGCAGCCGCCATCCGCGCGCCGACATCGCCGTCCAGTTTATGGTCAATCAGCAGCGACGACACTTCCATGAATTTAGGCGCCGACAGTGCCGCAGAGGCGTCCAATGGAGCGGCGACCACGCGGGCGGATGACGCAAGGGCGCCCATCAACACGACGCTGCCGGCGAGAAAATCACGGCGCGCCAGGCTGTATTCGGAAGGACAATCATCGCGAACAGGCTGTTTCATGCCGCCCCCTCACAAAGCTTGCGAACGTGCTCGCCTGCGACAGTGTGTCCCGAAAACAAGGCGATAGCAACAAACGGGGCGACCGCTCGACGCGACAGATGCTGTCGTCATGCCTCCGTCACCGGGGCGGGCGCCTTGCGCCGCGCCGGTGACGATGAGGTTTGCCGTGACGTTGGGAAGCGCGAACGCGGCTAGAACACCGCGATGTATTTCAACAGCGAAATCACGCCGAGAATGATGACGACGACGCGCGCGATCTGCTTGGCGCGGCCATCGAGCGGCAACAGATTGATCAGATAAAGGATCAGAATAACGACCAGAAACGTAATGAGTACGCTGACAATCATCGGTAGCCCCCTTAAGCGCGATTGGCGTTGTTAGTGCCCCGTTAACGCCTGGGCCGCCGCCCGGTTCCACCCGCGGAACCCCCGATCAAAGGAAAAGCTGAACCTTTTCAAGCTCGCCGTAACGATAAGGCGCCATCCGAACGTAAATATTTACCAGTTTTCGCCACAATGCATGAAGCTTTGGGGGCATTCATGCTGAATCGTTTGACCGTATCGGCGCTTTTGAAAATCGTATTGCTGGCCACCTCGCTCTGGGTGGTCGTCGGAATTTCGCTCAATGCCTGGGATTCCTGGGGGCGCCTGCAGGCGGCCAACCGCATCTCGGTGATCGCGGATACCTCGGCCTACATGTTCAAGGCGATGCATAATTTGCGTACCGACCGATCGACCACCGACCGGTTGCTGAATGCCGAACCACCTGTCGACACCGACGTCGATAAATATCTGCGCGGCCTTCGCGACTCCGAGATGCCGGCCATGAGCCGCGCGCTCGAACTGCTGCCGACCATGCAGTTCTCGCAGCAGGCGACGCTGGTGCCGGAGTTCGATCGCCTGTTCAAGACGCTGACCGCCGAACAGAAGGAATTCTGGGACGACGTCGCCAAACCGAAGGCATCGCGCCGCGCCGCACTGCCGAAGGAATATCAGGAGACGACACAGGGCCTGCTCGATACCCTCGACAAATTGTCGGGCGCGCTTGCCGCCGCCGTCAATCACCAGGATGCGACGATCGATCAATTGCTGGCGATCAAGCAGGCCGCCTGGCTATTGCGCAACACCGCCGGCGAAGCCTCGCTGATCATCTCAAAGGGCCTCGCCGCCGGACGCATCAGCCCGGAGATTCACACCAACTACATCAAATTCTTCGGCGGCACCGCGATCGCCTGGAACGCGCTGGAGTTGGCGACCGGCGGGATGCAGTTGCCCCCGGCACTTTCCGCCGCGATGAGCGCCACCAAATCCGGCTATTTCGACCCGCAATATCTCGAACTGCGCGATCGCCTGATCAAGGCGCTGGTCGCGGGCGAGAAAGCCGAAATCACGGCCAACCAATGGAGCCCGCTGACGGTCGGGCGTATGGGCACGGCCGTCGGCGTCGCCGAGGCCGCCCTCGACGCCGCCCGCGATTACAGCGTGACGCAGCGCTCCGATGCCCAGCATTCGTTGACCTTGCAACTCGTGCTGCTGGCGCTCGCCATCGCGATGACCATCGGCGGCCTGACGGCGGTGACCCGCCGCGTCATCAAGCCGTTGCACAACATGCGCGACGCCATGCTGAAAGTCGCCGCCGGCGATCTCGTCGTCGACACCGGCTATGTCGATCGCCAGGACGAGATCGGCGCGCTGGCCGGCGCGCTCGAAACCTTCAAGCAGCAGGCGGTCGACAAGCTGCGGATCGAAGCCCAGGAGCGCGAACGCAATGCCGGCGCCGTGACGCGCCAGCAGGCGATGGAAGCCCATGTCGGCGAGTTCGAGACCATGGTGCACCAGACGCTGCGGCAACTGGGCGACGCATCGAGCCGGATGCGAGCGACCTCGTCGGATCTGTCGACGGTCTCCCGCCAGACCAACGCGCGCGTCGAGGTCGCCCAACGGGCTTCGGGCGAAGCCTCGATGAGCGTCGAGAGCGTGGCCTCCGCCTCGGAAGAACTGAGCGCCTCCATCAACGATATCAGCCAGCAGGCGGCGCATGCTGCCGGCATCGCCAGTCGCGCGGTCAACCAGGCCCGCGACACCGACAGCACGGTACAGGGTCTGGCCAAATCGGCGGGGCGGATCGGCGAAGTGGTCGGCCTGATCAACACCATCGCGGCGCAGACCAATTTGCTGGCGCTGAACGCGACCATCGAGGCGGCGCGCGCCGGCGAAGCGGGCCGGGGTTTCGCCGTGGTGGCTTCCGAGGTCAAATCGCTCGCGAGCCAGACCGCCAAGGCGACCGAGGAAATCTCCGGACAGATCGCAGACATTCAAAAGGTCGCGGGCGAGGCCATCGACGCCATCAAGGGCATCGGCAGCATCATCGGCGAGGTCAATGAGGTCGCAACCGCGATCGCCGCTGCCGTCCACGAACAGGGCGCCGCCACCCAGGAGATTTCGCGCAGCACGCAGCATGCGGCGCTCGGCACCAAGAACGTCTCCGACAATATCACCGGCGTCAAAGCCGACGCCGATGCCGCCGCGGCCGCCGCCGACGACGTCAACCTCGCCTCGCAGACGCTGGAAACGCAAAGCCAGCAACTCGGCAGCCAGGTGACGCAGTTCCTCGGCAAGATCCGCGCGGCGTGATGGGTTAGGTTCAAGTTTAGTTCGTCATCGTCGGGCATGGCCGTCAAGGACGGCGTCGCTCCACACCGCGCCGTCGTCCCCGCGAAGGCGGGGACCCATAACCCCTGGCGTTCATTGGCGCAGAAGGCATTTGCAACACTGCCAAAACGCGAGTCCTCGCCGTATGGGTCCCGGCGCGGAGGCCGGGACGACGTCGGTGGGTTCTTCGGATTCATTTTTCAAACAGCGGCGTCTGCGCAGACATAGTTTCGCCTTCTCGCGACACGCTGCGCCCGAGGTTTGCAAATTCATTTGCCCTCAAAAAAGAAAGAGGGCGCAGGGAAGACCGGGTGCGCGCTGCACCCGAGGTCTCATGTGCAAAAGCAAACAAGAAAACGCACATGAGCATACAGGTTCAGCGGAAGCAGTCCGGCCTTCCCTGCGCAATGGTGTTACAGCTTATATCGTGCTCTCCCCGGCGAGACCTGGCTTGCTTGTCACCGTCGCCCTCAAGAAGCGTGAACTCCTTGCGAACTTGACACCAGCCATTGGGGCGTCAGGACCACACGACTTTGCCGTCCGCGAGCGCTTGCGTTCGTCGTTCGCAAACTCCGCGTCCATCGCATCCTACCCGCGCGTTTCGTGACGTGCGCAACGCCCCTCTCGTCGGGTGGGACGCACGTAATACGCAACTGAGTTGGGTCAAAAGCAAAGCGGAATATTTTTTACGAAGAGGCTGGACAGGATTCCGCGTGCGAAGGTGATTTGCCCGTCGTGCCAATTTGTCGCAGTCGTCATCCTGAGGAGGCGCGAAGCGCCGTCTCGAAGTATGGTCGCAAGCACAGCGTTGAACAGCATCCTTCGAGACGCGGCCGAGTGGCCGCTCCTCAGGATGACGGTACCGTTGCCGCGCGCGATGACAGGCTCTGCGATATCCGGATTGTTCGGTGGTCCTGCATATCGCAAGTGCTTGCGAGCTACTTGCTTAGCCGCGAGTTTAGTTCGTCATGGCCGGGCTTGACCCGGCCATCCACGTCTTGCTTGCTGAAGCCGGGTTAAGACGTGGATGCCCGGGACAAGCCCGGGCATGACGAACGTGAAGTGGCGTAACAGGTCGCGACGATTAAGCTATTACTCCGACGCCACCACCGGAACGCGCTGATAGCGCGCGCTGATGCGTTGCGGGGCCGGCGAGAAATTCAGGGCGCCGCGTCTATCAGCGCCGCGGCCCACGCTCATCAACCCATCGGCGCCGGCGACGATGTCGCCCTTGCGAAGCGTCGGATCGTTTTCGATGTTGACCGGGGCGAGGCCGACCTGATCCTTGCCGTTGCAGGTGCAGCCCGCCACGATCTCGTTACGATAACGAAACGCATTCGGTAGCTCGGAATAAGGCTTGCCGGTTTCGGTCGCGGCGCTGTCGATATCGCCGCCATAGACCACCTTGGTTTCGCTCGCCGGACAGAAATTGTTGCACGACGCCGCGCGGCTTTGATTGTCGGATGCGGCAAGCGGGAAGTAACGCCCGTCGCAGGTGCGCACGCAATAGGCCTGGCCGCCGGCATAGCGCGAACGCGCCGCGACCTGCGGTACAGACGCCGTGTCGCCCTCATTGGCAAAGGGCAGCGGGATCGAGGGCACGCGCGGCCGGGCACCGAAGGCGCCGAACAGCGCAGAGAGAAAATCCTCGGCCTGGGCGGGCGGAGCCAGCATCGAGGCGCCTGCCGTCGCCACGGTCGCCAACGCCAACAGCCTGACGGATCTCCGGATCATGTTCGCCTCCCGGACCGAGTTGCCAACCTCAGTAAGCGCTAAACTCAGTAAATCGACGACGCCGACACGTTCATCGCCTCGCGACCTGACGACCGCACCGGCGCGGCGGTGCGAACAGCAACGGCGGCCGCACCAGGAGACGATGCCGCCCTGGCTTCGAGATGCGCGGCATTCTTCGGCAGCACCACGACCCTGGTCCCGACATCGACGCGGCTGAACAGGTCGGAGACGTCTTCATTGGTCAGGCGAATGCAGCCGGAGGAAACGAACTTGCCGATCGTGGTGGGATCGTTGGTGCCATGGATGCGGTATTCGCTGGAGCCGAGATACATCGCACGCGCGCCCAGCGGATTGCCGGGGCCGCCGGCCATGAAGCGCGGCAGATAGGGCTGACGCGCGATCATTTCCGCCGGCGGATGCCAATCGGGCCACTCGGCTTTCCGGCTGATGGTCTGGGTGCCGGCCCAGGTAAAGCCCTCGCGGCCGACGCCGACGCCGTAACGGATCGCCTGACCGCGGCCAAGCACGTAATAGAGCGCGGTGTTGCCGGTATCGATGATCACGGTGCCGGGCGCCTCGCGCGTGTCGATATTGACCACCGCGCGTCGCAGCCGCTCGGGCAGCACATTGTTGGACGGGCCACCATCGCCGTCGTCGCTCAGCGCAGGCTGATCGGGAGTAACCATGACGTTATCGGAAGGAAACTCAGGTTGCGGCGCAGAGGCGTAGCCGAGAAGCTGCGCGTTGGCTGCCGCTGGCAGAAGCGCCGCTACCGCCAAGGTCCCAGCAAGGATCAGCGCGCGGGTCGCGCGTTGTGGCTGCCTGCGAAAGCCTGCGAGATGCTGTGACATGTGCTGCCCCGTGGGGTGATGCGCATCGTTGCGATGCCCTGCACAACAAACGCGACCGCGGCATCCGGGTTCCCGTGCGATTCGAATCCAGGGCCACTCTGTCAACCCGCCGGCCTTCACGTTTCCGCGACGGAACTTTTGTCACGCAGCGTCATTAGCTGGTGGAGAGAGCCCAGTTCGCAATGCGAACTTGCATTGGAGTTGTTTTACCTCCGGGAGAGCCAGGTGCGTGTCCTTCCCAATGATCCTGCGGCTCCCAACAATCTTGCCAAGACTCTTGCCAAGGAGCCCCCTGCCAAGGACGCCGCGAAGAACGCTGCCAAGAACGCCGCAAACAGTCCTGCAAAAACCCCGGCTGGCGCGCCGCTGCCCGACAGCAAGGCCGAACTGCCGCCGGTGATCCGCCGCGCCGAGGTGGTGGCGTTCGCGCTGGTCGCGCTGCTGGTGATTTGCGTTGTCGCGGTTCTCTACGCCGCGAAAGCCTTCTTCCTGCCGATCGTATCGGCCTTCGTGGTCGGCACCATGCTATCGCCGGCGGCCGGCTTTCTGGAGCGCAGGCGAATTCCCCGCCCGGTGTCGGCGGTGCTGATCGTGGCCTCGGTGGGCGCCGGCGTCGCCTTCATGGTTGGCTTGATCTCCTCCCCGCTGATGGAATGGAGCACACGGCTGCCCGAACTGGGATCACAACTAAAGGACAAGCTGCATGTGTTCGACCGGCCGCTGGCGCTCTGGCATGAGCTTCAGGCGATGGTCGGCATGCCGGACGCGGGTTCGAACGGGGCGTTTGCGTTGCCTAAATTCGACTGGGTCGAACCCGCCGTCGGATTTCTATCGCCGACCTTCACCGAATTCCTGTTGTTCATCGCGACCTTGATCCTGTTCATTGCCAGTTGGCGCGACCTGCGGCGCGCGCTGGTCATGACATTCGGCGATCACGCCGCACGGCTTCGGATGCTGCGGATCCTCAATGAAATCGAGGCTAACCTCGGCGGCTATCTGCTGACGGTGACCATGATCAATTTCGGCGTCGGCGTCGCCACCGGGATCACCTGCGCGGTCACCGGGATGCCCAATGCGGCCGGGCTCGGCGCGTTGGCCGCGACCTTGAACTTCTTTCCGATCATCGGCCCGGTCGCGATGTTCGTGATCCTGGCGGTGGTGGGTGTCATCACAGCCTCCACAATCGGCATCGGCCTGATCGCAGCCCTATTGTTTGTCGGGATCACCTTTGTCGAAGGTCATTTTGTCACGCCGACCATCATCGGCCGCAGGCTCGAACTCAATGCGCTCGCGGTGTTCATGGCGCTGGCATTCTGGACCTGGCTGTGGGGACCGATGGGCGGCTTTTTGTCTTCGCCGCTCCTGATCGTAGCGCTCGTTCTCAAGGGGCATCTGATGCCGGAGGATTCGCCGCAACTACCAGCGGACTGAACGGCAAGTTCGCGCAAGAAACTTAGCGAGCAGCTTCGCGAGAAACTTCGTGAGGGAACTTTGGGAATTCCGGGGCGTTTGTCCCGGTAACTTAAGGAGCTTTTGATGTCGAGTACGGACGGCGAAGCCGCGATGAAAAATCTGACGGATAAAGCGACCTATGAACGCCTCGAGAAGGATGTAACAGCCGTGAAAAATGATATCGCAGCCCTCGCCGACCAGATCACCGACGTGCTCAACAGCTTCGCCGGCACCGCCAGCAAGCAGGCGCGCCGCGGCTACAAACAGGCTCGCGCCAATGTGGACCAAGCCGTCGACGATATGTCCGAGCGCGGCTCAGCCGCCATGGGCGCCGCGCACGATGCGGCCTATTCGATCGAGGAATCGCTGGAGGATGCGATTACGCAGCGCCCGCTCGCGACCGTGGGCCTCGCGCTTGGCCTCGGCTTCCTGATCGGCGCGGTGTGGCGACGCTGACGGCGGCCCACGCGGATTAGCGATGTCTGACCTCAATCCATCGATTATTTAGATGGCGCGGCGGCGGGCACCCGCCGCCGTTTTATGTATGAACACTTTTAGTACCGGGGCCGCCGATGTTTCAGCGCATGATCGATGATTTCAAGGACTCGGTGACAAATTCAGCGCGGCTGGCATCGCTGGCCGCCGCGATCGCGCTGACCTTGTTCATCGCGCTGGCGTTCCTGTGCGCCGCGGCCTTTGTTTATGTGCTGCAGACCCACGGCCTGATCGATGCCTGCTTGGCCGGTGCCGGCGTGTTTTTCGCCGTGACCGTGATCGCGGCGATCAGTTATCTGGTGCGCGCCAGGCGGATCAAGCGGATCAGGGCGCACGCCGCCGACCATAAGAAATCGCCGCTGCACAGCGCGCTCGCCGACCCGATGCTGGTCGCAACCGCACTCCAGCTGGTCCGCGCGATCGGCGTCAAACGACTGATCCCGATTTTGGCGGTCGGCGGCCTTGCGCTCGGGTTTTTAGCCACCCGCGGCGCCGCACGCACCAGTGACGATGCGTCGCCGGAGACGTGATCTTTTCAAACGTTGCTGATTTTTAAACTCTTCAGCATTCCCTGGAGGGGTCCGAGACGAGCGAAGCTCGTTCGCGGATCGGCTCGTGTTGAGCGTAGCGAAATGCGAGACGGGGTGGGGTGGGGCAACGTTATGGCACAACGCGTCGCCACCCCACCCCGCCGCTCTACCGGACGACGCTGCGCGTCGCTCGGGTCGCGTCGACCCTCCCCCTCCAGGGGAGGGTGAAGACGCGGGCCGACCCGCCGTAGCTGAAAATCTATCGCTTCAGGTCACGCAGCTCCCGGGCTGCAACCGCTTGGCAACTTCGGTCAGGACGCTGACGACGGGCTCGCAGGCCAGGGTCCTGCCGCTGCCGGACTTGATCAGAAGCGACGCGGGAGCGCCACCGCGGGCCACGACGACGACCGGCATCCGGATCAGAACCGAGGTATCGGCAACACCGCTCAGCCGCAGCGAGACGGTCTGGGTCTGGGTAGCAGGCCCGGCGACACGCGGGGCACGATCGGCCTTGGCGTCACGGTTGACGACGGCCTCAGTCGCCTCCGTCGAAGCGACTTGGGTCGCATTGATTTGGCCGGCGGCATCGCGTTGACCGAGATCGCGGCCCGACGCCACCGCGCCAAAGGTCAGCGAAAGCGCGATCGCGCCGAAGATACCCTTCGATATTCCGCAGGAAAGCTGTGCCATATTCGCAAATCCCATCGCCCCATGGCGATCACCGAAGTAACGCGCGCGGAACCCCGCGGGTTCTGGATGCCTGCGATCACTTAACCGTGTCTAAAAAAAGTTGACGGCGGCGGGAACGATTCCGGGCGCCTCGGCATTGCCCTGCCAGCCGGTCATCCCCCTGCCCCATTGACTGGCGACGTAGGGCGCGGCTGTGGTGATGCCAGCCGCGCCCTGCTTTTTTTTGGCGCCGGCAACGTCCATCAGCAAACTTAGATATTCACGTGTCGAAACGCCGCAGGCCCCGCCGTGCTGCGGCTCAAGAGATCGCGCCGGAGAGAATCCCGGATCAGATCATGATGCTGTCGGTCGACGACCAGCTGACGGGCAAACGGCCCCGCGATGACGCGAGGCCGTGCTATTTCGATCCGGAAGATGTCGAGATCAGGAAGCCGCTACCTTGGGCGTGCGGTTGCGCGAGTTGCGCTGGAAGAACAGCGCCTGGCTCGCGACCGCCGAGACCATCGCGGGCTGGAACGGTTTCGAAATCAGGAACGCCGGTTCGGGGCGTTCGCCGGTCAGGAAGCGTTCCGGATAGGCCGTGATGAAGACCACCGGCACCTCGAACACTTTCAGCAGTTCGTTGACGGCGTCGAGACCCGAGCTGCCGTCGGCGAGTTGAATGTCGGCCAGGATCAGGCCGGGCTTCTTGTTCTTGGCCAGCGCCACCGCATCCGCATGGGTGCGGGCGACGCCGATCACGTTGTGGCCGAGGTTCTTGACCAGGCTTTCGATGTCCATCGCAATGAAGGTCTCGTCCTCGATGATCAGTACGTCGGTCGCGATCTCGGCCGCCATTTCCCGCCCGGCCGTGTCGGCGAGCTTGCGGGTCTCGGCCACATCGACGCTCAGGATGAACGCGACTTCTTCCTCGGAAAAACCTTCCAGCGACAGCAGCAGGAAGGCCTGCCGCGGCAATGGCGTGATGTTGGAAAGCCGGCGCTCCGAGGGCATCGGCAGTGCCGCCACATCGGCATCGTCGTTCAACGAGACCGAATTCCAGATTCGGGTGAACAGCTGAAACAGGCCGGCGCGCGGGCCGTGCTGCTCATCGAGCAGCGCTGGGTCCTGCAGCAGCGCTTCGAGCATGGCTCCGACGTAAGCATCACCCGACGCCTGGTTGCCGGTCAAGGCACGGGCATAGCGCCGCAATAACGGTAGATGTTCAGCAACAAGCTGCGATCGGGACATCCCCACTCCATCTCATATCTTTGGGTCAAGATACCTGGCGGGGTGACCCGGGCTCCCCTGTTACGCCTGTTTACGCCCGAAGGCGCCAAAAGTTCCGAGAAAAGTTCCCGGGCGCCGGAACTTTCCGGCAGACTTTGAATTAGCCTCCCTACAGAGCCCGTAACGGCTCCAGATCCCAAGGATAATTCTTGACTATTCAGGGACTTAACTCTCGGGGAAGCGTGGATAAGGTCATGAAAGATGTGAAGTCGAGGAATGCCGCACCCGGCAAGCAAGGCGGGCTGAACGCCGAAATCCAATCCAGGATCGGCCATCAGCTCCGCGCCATGTACGACGACGTCGTGCGGCAGGGGGTGCCCGACCGCTTCGCGGAGTTGATCCGAAAACTCGATACGCCCGAGGGCAATGCCCAATTGGGAGCCGCGGGCGACAAAAATGACGGGAGGGAGTAATGCCTCTCACAGATTCACTTCGCGACGACATCCTGGCGTCGGTCCCCAGCCTGCGCGCCTTCGCCATCTCGCTCAGCGGCAATGGCGATCGCGCCGACGATCTGGTGCAGGAAACACTGCTGCGCGCGCTGGCTAACATCGACTCGTTCCAGCCCGGCTCCAACCTGCCGGCATGGCTGTTCACGATCCTGCGCAACCTGTTCCGCTCCGACTATCGCAAGCGGCGGCGGGAGGTCGAGGATGCCGACGGCAGCTACGCCAAAACGCTGAAGACCCAGCCGGCCCAAAGCGCCCATCTGGAATTCGAGGAATTCCGCCTGGCGCTGGAAAAACTGCCGCAGGACCAGCGTGAAGCGCTGATCCTGGTCGGCGCCTCCGGCTTCTCCTACGAGGATGCGGCGGCGATCTGCGGCTGCGCGGTCGGCACCATCAAGAGCCGCGTCAACCGGGCGAGGTCGAAACTCAGCGCCCTGCTCTATGTCGACGGCGCCGAGGATTTCGGCCCCGACGAGACGGTGCGCGCCGTGATCGGCGGCAGCGGCGGTTAGCCGACCTCCTCTCTCTCTCTCGCCCCGCGCTTGCGGGGAAAGGGTGGGGTGAGGGGCTCTTGCAGCGAGTTTTGACTCGCGGATAAGCCCCCTCACCCGAAATTCGCTTTGCGAATTTCGACCTCTCCCCGCCGGGGAGAGGTGAAGTCGCAACCGATTCAACCGCTTCGCCGGTTCAGTTCAACATCATCCCGCTCTACCTGGCCGGCTCTACCGCACCCGCTTGACCGGCGCCTTGAATTGCTCGGTGCGGTCTCTTTCCGTCATGTCGATGACGGTCTCCATCGGCGCGGTGAGTTCGTAGACGTAACTCACGTCGGTAAAATAACGCTGCGATGTGCCACCGAGCGCCTCCGGCGCCACCCGGTCGAGCAGGATGACACCGAAATCAGTATCCTCGCGACGGGTCGCCGCACTGGTGTTGAATTCCTCCCAGCGAAAATGAAAGGTCGCCTCGGGCGCTTCGCCGGTCACTTCCCAATGCGCCACGATGTGCGGATGCTTGCCGACCAGCGACAGCCCCTCATCCGAGTGCGATGCCAGTTCGAAGAACAACAGCGACAGGCTCTGCGCGGCCCGGGCGCTGACCGAGATATCGGGACCGCTGACCGCGATGCGTTCGGCGTGAGGTATCGCGCGCGCCTCGAACAGGCCCTTGAGTTTCACGCCCTGCCACTGGCTTTCGCTGAGTAGCGAGACCACGTTCGACATCGCATGGATGCGGCCGATCAAGAGTTCGCGCGCGACATCGATATCGGCGCCATGGCGCAGCGTGCGCGTCACGATCGACTGGATCACCGCCAGGATGTTCTTGACCCGATGATTGAGCTCGTCGATCACCGCGGTCAGCCGGCGCTCGAAGCCGATTCTGACCTGGATTTCGCGGCTCAGCCGCAAATTGTTGTAGGCGACATATCCGAACAGCCCGCAGATGATGCCGGTCAGCGCCAGGCCGATCGCCGCCACGATCGCGGCGGTCTGCGCCGCGCGCTTCACCGCGTTGGTCTTGGCATAATAACTGAGCGACCAGTCGCGGCCGCCGAACGTCACCGTTCTGGTCGCCGACGGTGCGGGTCCCTCGGGGTTGGCGATCCGCGAGGCCACGATCCCCTGATCGTTGGCGATCAGCTCGCTATTGGCGCTGCGGGGATCCTTCAACACCACCGAGAATAGCGACAGATCGTCATTCGTCAGCATCAGCGGCGCCAACTCGTAGGAAAATGTAACGAATCCCGCCGGCGAATTGCCGTCGTCCTGCTGCACCGGAGCGGCGAGAACGAGGCCGACCGCTCCATCCGGACGCATCAGCGAAACCGGATCCGACGCGACGGGCTTGCCGCCCGCCATGGCCTGCGTGAACATGGTGCCCAGGATCGGATTCTGATCGAGGGAACGGCCGGGGAATGCCATCGTCTTGTCGTTACGGGGTTCGACGTCCATCACCACGTCGATCGGCTGGGTCAGCGACCGGGTATCCCGCGGCGAATCATTGTAGCTGCGGATCGTGGGGTCGGGGAAACCGGCCTTCATCAACTCGGCGCGCGCGGCATCCAGTTCGTTCGGCTTGAGCCGGGCGATCCAGCTGGCGACCACGAAATCCGTCTTGAAGGCATAGATCGACGCCCGCAACGGTTGCAGCATATCGGCCTTGATCACCGATGGTGCATGAAACAGGCCCGAGGCGACGCGGGCCAGCAGTTCGCGCTCGGTCAGCCGGTCCTGCACCAGGCTGGCATGAACGTCGATCGCGCGCGCCATGGCGATGCCGTCGAGCGTGAGCTCCTGATCGTGCACGCGATAGGCCGCAAGACCGGAGAGCAGCACCCCGATAAGCGCAATAAAGCCGATGATGAAGCCTAGCCGAACCACCCGCTTACTCGAAAATGAGAGGTTGGCGTGAAAATGGATTAAGCATGTGATATTCGCCGCGGCGGCAACAGACTGAAACAGAACGCGGGCCAACCGTGAGACATATTGAAGGAGCGATCATGGCTACGCAACTACGGAGGGGACGAGAACGACGCTGCCCCGCCTTCGAGACGCTGGATGGGCGGCGCCAGAGTTCATCAATCGCCTTGCGCCGGTTTGGTTCCATCTCGAGGCCGGAAAATTCGCACGTGCCGGGCGCACTGCAACGCAAGCATTGATAAATTCGATCGATCGGCTTTTGCCAGGCTTTATTGATTAACCTGGTCGGTTAGCTGGCCTTGTCAGATCGCCTTGGTCGGTGCCGCCGGGGTGAGCCCGCCCTTGGCTTCGATGAAGCCGATGATGCGATCAAGACCGTCGCTTTTCTTCAAATTGGTCATGACAAACGGCCGCGTACCGCGCATCCGCCGCGCATCGGTGTCCATCTTCTCCAGCGAGGCGCCGACATGCGGCGCGAGGTCGATCTTGTTGATCACCAGGAGATCGGAGCGGGTGATGCCGGGGCCGCCCTTGGAGGGGATCTTGTCGCCGGCGGCGACGTCGATGACATAGATCGTGAGATCGGCGAGTTCGGGTGAGAACGTGGCGGCCAGATTGTCGCCGCCGGATTCGATCAGCACCAGATCGAGATTCGGAAATTTCGCGCGCATGTCGGCGACCGCGGCGAGATTCATCGAGGCGTCCTCGCGGATCGCGGTATGCGGGCAGCCGCCGGTCTCGACGCCGGCAATGCGATCCGGCGTCAACGACCCCGAGCGCACCAGGAATTCCGCGTCCCATTTGGTGTAGATGTCGTTGGTGATCGCGGCGATATCATAGCGCTCCCGCATCGACTTGCAGAGCAGGTCCATCAACGCGGTCTTGCCCGATCCGACGGGGCCACCGATGCCGATCCGAAGCGGGCCGTGAGATTTTGTCATTTAGAAAATGTCCCCCGATGTCGTCCCGGCATTCAAGCCTATAAAGCTAACTCGGACGTCATCCCCGGGACGAACGCGGAGCGTTCGCCCGTGAGGTGCGAGCCCTTGCGAGCCTCGAAGGATGGTGTTCCGCGCAGTGCGTGCAGCCATCCTTCGAGACGCGGCCAAGTGGCCGCTCCTCAGGATGACGGCTCCGGCGGGTCCCGGCGAGATGACGTGTCGAATATCCGCCATCATGACCTGAACAGCCGCGTGTATTGCGTCTCGTGCCGCATGCCGGCGAGGTCGGCGCGAAAGGTCGCGCTGCCGAGATCGTCCAGCGTGGCCGCGAGCGCGCGAGCGCCGGTGGCGGCGACGACCGGCTCCAGCGCGGCGAGCACACGCTGACTGTCGGTCTGGCCCAACGGGACCAGCCGCGCGCCGGCGGATATCCAGTTCGACGTCAAAGCATGAAAGAATGCATGCATGGTCGGCGCCAGTGCGATTCCATGCGCCGCGCTGACGATGCCGACCGCGACCGGATAAACGATCGCGCCGTCGCAACCGGCAACCATCGGGTCGAGGCCATTGCAATTCCACGCCGAGCGCGCGATCTCGATGAACGCGCGCCCCTGCGCCGAGCTCTCGAGCTGGCGCTCGCGCGACGGCACGAAGGCCGCCGCCAGTTCCGCGAGTTCGCGTAAGGCCATCTGATCGCCGGACGCCGCGGCCCGATGCGCCTGCGCCAGAAACACGCCGTCGCAAAATCCGGACCCATCGGCCAGCATCGCCGCCAGCCAATCGCGCAACGAAGCCGCGTCGACGATATCGCCGGCCTCCACCGCCCATTCGATGCCGCTCGAATAGGAGAACGATCCGACCGGAAATGACGGCGACAGCCACGTCATCAGCCGGTACAGCGCCGCGGCCTCGGGTTCGTTCAGGCCTGCCGGATCAGCCGCGGAGGTCGTAGACGATTCCCCAACCGTATTGGTTGCCGCGATCGCGCGCCGCCGAGGTTTGGGCCCAGGCTTATTTGTGATCATGAGCATGGGGGTGACCGTGGTGATGCTCATGCTCGCAATGCTCATCATGGTGATGATGGCCGCCATGATCTTGGTCGTGCGCGTGCGATGCATGATCATGCGCATCGTGATGGTCATGTGCTTGATGTTCGTGGGCGTGTTCGTGACCATGGCCGTGGTCCGAAGCATGGCCGGCGTCGGCATAGGCGCCGCCCTCGGGATCGAACGGTGCCTCGATCTCGATAATGCGTGCGCCCAATCCCTGCACCATGGCTTCGATGACATGATCGCGCCGGATCCGCAGGCCTTTGCCGGTGATCTGCGTCGGCAGATGGCGATTGCCGAGATGCCAGGCGACCCGGACCAGATGGTGCGGATCGACGCCGCGGATCTCCACCAGCGGCTCCGGCGCCGCGATCACCTCGATCAACCTGTTATCGTCGAGCACCAGCGCATCGCCACCGCGCAGCGCCACCGCGTTTTCGAGGTCGAGCAGGAATTCAAGCCCTCTTGTGCCCGTCATCGCCATCCGCCGCCGGTGCCGATCGTCGAAATCGAGAACGATCGTATCGGCCGGCGTTTGGGTCCAGCGGTGCTGTCCGAGAACTTTGGTGGCGCGGATCATCGAAACCTTCGTGTTGACGGTTAGATCGGAATGACTCTTCTTCGAATCGTCATCCCGCTCTAACTCTTCGATTTAAGCATGATCTTTCGAAAAACCGGTATCCACTTTTCCGGATCATGCTCTAGAGCTTCTGGACGGTGCCGTCGCTGATGATCTCGATCACCGTCGGCGCCGTCTTCATCTGCGCGGAGTATTCACGCCACACTTTCATGTGCGGCGCCTTGCCATGGGCGTTGAGATCGTCGCGGGTCTCCCAGCGTTCGACCACCACATACCGATTGGGATCATTGACGCTGACGTGACCCTCATAGGAGAGGCAGCCCTTCTCCTTGAGCGTTTCGGCGATGCAGGCCTTGTGCCCCTTGATAAAGTCGTCCTTGTTTTCCGGCTTCATCGGCGTGGTCGCGATGACATAGATCATGATGGCTCTCCCGTTTTTGTTCTTGCTTAGCGGACGTCGACCTTTTCGGGCGTAATCACCTCGATCCGCGGCGGCGCCGTGATGCATTTCACGACCACGCGGCCGAACGTCTTCATGTGCTCGACGGTGCGGTGCGGCACCAGCGCCTCGGCATTTTCCCACTGCTCGACGAACACCATCTTGGAATGATCGGTGACGCTTTCATGCAGATCGTAGGCGATATTGCCCGGCTCTTTACGGACTTCCTTGATGCAGGCGGTGGCCGCGGCGATGAATTCGGCGTGGGATTCGGGCTTGATGGTCAGGGTAGCGACGACATAGATCACGGAAAATCCTCCCGGCGTTTGTTCTGGCTTTGATCGCCGGGAGGGAGTTTAGAACATGAAATAGCGCTGCGCCATGGGCAGCACCTCGGCCGGCGCGCAGGTCAGCAATTCGCCGTCGGCGCGCACCTCATAGGTCTCAGGATCGACCTCGATCTTGGGCGTGGCGCCGTTGTGAATCATGCTCTTCTTGGAGATGCCGTCACGTGTATTCTGCACCGCGTAGAGCTTTTTGCCGATGCCGAGCTTTCGCGCGAGACCGCCGGTGATGGCGGCTTTCGAGGTGAACACCACCGAGGACGCGGTCAGCGCTTTGCCGTAGGCGGCGAACATCGGCCGGTAGTGCACCGGCTGCGGGGTCGGGATCGACGCATTGGGGTCGCCCATAGGTGCTGCCACGATCGAGCCGCCCTTGACGACGCAGTCCGGCTTGACGCCGAAGAACGCGGGCGACCAAAGCACGAGATCCGCCATCTTGCCCTTTTCCACCGAACCGATCAGCTTTGAGACGCCGTGCGCGATCGCCGGATTGATGGTGTATTTGGCGATGTAGCGCTTAACGCGGAAATTGTCGTTGTCCTTGCCTTTGTCCTCGGGCAACGAACCGCGTTGCTTCTTCATCTTGTCGGCGGTCTGCCAGGTGCGGATGATGACTTCGCCGAGCCGGCCCATGGCTTGCGAATCCGACGACATCATCGAGAGCGCGCCGAGGTCGTGCAGGATATCTTCCGCCGCGATGGTTTCTTTCCGGATGCGGCTTTCGGCGAACGCCAGATCTTCGGCGATTGAGGGATCGAGATGGTGGCACACCATCAGCATGTCCAGATGCTCGTCGATGGTGTTGCGCGTGAACGGCCGGGTCGGATTGGTCGAGGACGGCAGCACGTTCTTCAGGCCGGCGATCTTGATGATATCGGGCGCGTGGCCGCCGCCGGCGCCTTCGGTATGGAAGGCGTGAATGGTGCGGCCCTTGAACGCCTTGACCGTGTCCTCGACAAAGCCGGATTCATTCAACGTATCGGAATGGATCATGACCTGGATGTCGTAATCGTCGGCGACGGAGAGGCAGTTGTCGATCGCCGCCGGTGTGGTGCCCCAATCTTCGTGCAGCTTGAGCGCGCAGGCGCCGCCCTTGATCATCTCGACGAGAGACGCCGGACGCGATGCATTGCCCTTGCCGGAAATACCGAGATTAACCGGAAACGCATCGAACGACTGGATCATCCGCCCCATATGCCAGGGTCCGGGCGTGCAGGTCGTTGCAAAGGTGCCGTGCGACGGCCCGGTGCCGCCGCCCAGCATCGAGGTGACGCCCGACATCAGCGCATGCTCGATCTGCTGCGGGCAGATGAAATGGATGTGGCTGTCGAAGCCGCCGGCGGTGAGGATCTTGCCTTCGCCCGCGATCACATCGGTGCCGGGACCGATCACGATGGTCACGCCCGGCTGGATATCCGGATTGCCAGCCTTGCCGATGGCGCTGATATAGCCTTCCTTGATCGCGACATCGGCTTTGACGATGCCCCAATGATCGACGATCAGCGCGTTGGTGATGACGGTATCGGCCGCGCCCTGTTTGTTGGTGACCTGCGACTGCCCCATGCCGTCGCGGATCACCTTGCCGCCACCGAACTTCACCTCCTCGCCATAGATCGTGAAATCCTTCTCGACCTCGATGATCAGGTCGGTATCGGCCAGCCGCACCCGGTCGCCGGTGGTGGGGCCGAACATGTCGGCATAGACGGAACGCTTTATTTTGACGGACATGAATTCGCTCCATCAGCAGAATTGTTCCCTCCCCCCTTGCGGGGGAGGGTTAGGGAGGGGGGTGCAACTTGCGCCGCGGCCAGATCGATCGCCAGCACGACACCTTCGAGGTTCTTCATCACATCATCATTGGTGAACCGCAGCACACGATATCCACGCGACGCGAACCATTCGTCGCGTCGACCGTCATGGCGAATGCGTTCTTCGAAATCGTGGCTTTCACCATCGACTTCGACGATGAGCTTGCAGGAATGCGCGACAAAATCCGCGATATAATTTCCCATCGGGCTTTGGCGGCGAAAACCGAGCATCGCCAATCGGTGCGCTTTCAGGTGACGCCACAACAGGGTTTCTGCGCGCGTCATCGAGCGTCTCAGTTGTTTGGCACGGGCGCGTTGAATCTTGCGGACCTCGTTGTGCGGCATACCCCCCTCCCCGACCCTCCCCCGCAAGGGGGGAGGGAGTAACTCAGCAACTGTCGCAACAACACCGCTCACAGCTTGCCCTGAACCTCGCCGCGAAAGCCGTAGACGACTCGCTTGCCGGCCAGCGCCACCAGTTGCACATCGCGGGTCTGTCCCGGCTCGAAGCGCACCGCGGTGCCGGCCGCGATGTCGAGCCGCATGCCGCGGGCTTTCTTGCGGTCGAACTTCAGCGCCGGATTGGTCTCGAAGAAATGGTAGTGCGAGCCGACCTGGATCGGCCGATCGCCTGAATTGGCGACCGTGAGCGTCACCGTCTTGCGACCGGCATTGAGCTCGATCTCGCCGTCCTGGATGAAGAGTTCGCCGGGGATCATGATTGGTACCTCGCAAGACGTTGCCACGTCATGCCCGGCCTTGTGCCGGGCATCCACGTCTTTCTTGAATCTAGAAGCAAGACGTGGATGGCCGGGACAAGCCCGGCCATGACGAAAGGAGAGATGTTGCTCATCTGATCGGCTCGTGCACGGTGACAAGCTTGGTACCGTCCGGAAACGTCGCTTCCACCTGGATGTCGTGAATCATCTCGGAAATGCCGGGCATGCACTGTGCGCGGGTGATGACCTCGGCCCCGGCCTGCATCAGCTCCGCCACGGTACGGCCGTCGCGCGCGCCCTCGACGATGAAATCGGAAATGATCGCGATGGCTTCCGGATAATTGAGCTTGACGCCGCGTTCCAGCCGCCGGCGCGCCACCATCGCCGCCATCGAAATCAGCAGCTTGTCCTTTTCGCGGGGAGAGAGATTCATGCGAGCACTCTAATGATTGGATCGATCTGATTGAGCCGCCTAGTTTAGCCAGAGTCTTGGCAACGCCGAACCGCTGGCGCGGCCGAGCACCGCCATCATGTCGGCGCGCAGCCGCGCCGCATCTTGGGCACAGAAGCGGGCCATTGCAAACCCATTCCAGGCGGAGATGCCGACCTCGCCGCCGAACGTTTCGGACAGCGTCCTGATGCGTTCGACCAGCGCTTCGTCGCCCGGCATGATCATCGCCGTTCCGATCGCAACGCCGCCTTTGGCAATCGCGGGGCTCGACAGCTTCGCGCCGATGTCGCCGTCAAGCCGGACGGTTTCGGCAAACACCAGCCGGCCGCCGCGCCGGATCCGCCAGCGATCGACGAATTCGCCCCGCAGCATCCGCTCGCCCATCGCGGCCCGGCCAAACACCACGATTTCGCAGAGCAAAAGCGAGGCGCTCTCGGCCAGATCGATGTCAATGCGCCGCGACACCCGGGCGCGATCGAACAGGATCGTCTCCTGCGGCAGCCAGCCAAGGTGCGAGCCCGCCTCAGCCTTCAAGGAAATATTGAGTTGCGCAGGAACACTCTCGGCCCGGTAGATTTTTTCCGCCGCGGCCGTGGTCAAGGTCAGGCGCGAACCCTCGCCGGCCGTAATATCGATGTCAAAGCGATCGCCACCGGCGACACCACCGGCGGTATTGACGAACACGGCCGAGAGCCCATCGGCTTCGGGCGACGGAAAACGCACCCGCAGCGAGCCGGATTCATGCAAATGGTGGCGGCGCGTGACGCCTTCGACCAGGCGCACATTGAACGCCACCGAGCCCTGGGCCCGGTTGGCGGCGAAAGTCGCCAAGGCAGCACCCGTGGTATCGCTCTGCATCCGGCCCCAAACGCTCCCCAGCGTCATCAAAAATGATCAAAGCGCCATCTGGCGGCTGATTTCGGCGGGATCGAGGTTGCTGCGGTCGCAGGAATATTTGACCGCGCCCCGGTCCATCACCGCGAAACTGTCGCCGAGCTCGCAGGCAAAGTCGAGATATTGTTCGACCAGCACGATCGCCATATTGCCGAGGCTGCGCAGATAGGAGATCGCCCGCCCGATATCCTTGATGATCGACGGCTGAATGCCCTCGGTCGGCTCGTCGAGCAGCAATAGTTTCGGCCGCATCACCAGCGCCCGCCCGATCGCCAATTGCTGTTGCTGGCCGCCGGAGAGGTCGCCGCCGCGCCGTCCCAGCATCGAGTTCAGCACTGGAAACAGCGAGAACACGTCATCCGGAATATTGCGGTTCTCGCGCTTCAGCGGGCCAAAGCCGGTCTTCAAATTTTCCTCGACCGTCAGCAGCGGAAATATCTCGCGGCCCTGCGGCACGAAGCCGATGCCGTTGCGCGCCCGTTCATAGGGCTTCATTCCCGTAATGTCCTTGCCATCGAGGGTGATCGAGCCGCTGGCGATCGGGTACTGGCCGACCATGGCGCGCAACAGCGAGGTCTTGCCGACGCCGTTGCGGCCGAGCACGCAGACCACCTTGCCGGTCTCAGCCACAATCGACACGCCGCGCAAGGCCTGCGCCGCGCCGTAATAGAGACTGATATTATCGACTTTCAGCATGTGACGCCCTCACGGGCGAATGGTGAGTAGCGAATAGCGAATAGTAAGAAGAACCTTCTTTCCATTCGCCATTCGCTACTCGCCATTCGCCGCTATCTCCCCAAATACACTTCGACCACACGGTCGTTCGTCGACACCTGATCGATGGTCCCCTCCGCCAGCACCGTGCCCTCGTGCAGGCACGTCACCTTGACGCCGAGTTCGCGCACGAAGGTCATGTCGTGCTCGACCACCATGATGGTCTTTTCCTTGTTGATTTCCTTCAACAGCTCGGCGGTCTGATGGGTCTCGACGTCGGTCATTCCCGCGACCGGTTCATCGACCAGCAACAGCTTCGGGTCCTGCGCCAGCAGCATGCCGATCTCCAGCCATTGCTTCTGGCCGTGCGACAGGCTTCCGGCCAGACGATTGCGCGCATCCTTCAAGCGGATGGTTTCGAGCACGCGTTCGATGCGTTCGGATTCGGCTTTGGTTTCGCGCCAGAACAGCGTGCCCTTGACGCGATGGTCGACATTGAGCGCCAGCAGCAAATTGTCCTCGATGGTCTGGCTTTCGAACACGGTCGGCTTCTGGAACTTGCGGCCGATCCCGAGTTCGGCGATGCGCGTCTCATCGAGCCGCGTCAGGTCGGTGACGCCGTCGAACAGCACGGTGCCTTCGTCCGGCTTGGTCTTGCCGGTGATGATGTCCATCATCGTGGTCTTGCCGGCGCCGTTGGGGCCGATGATGGCGCGCATTTCGCCGGGCGCCAGCGCCAGCGACAGATTGTTGATGGCGTGGAAGCCGTCGAACGAGACATGCACGCCGTCGAGATAGAGCAGCGCCGAGGTGGCCCGTGAATCCATCACGTTCATGCGCTCACTCCGCCATCTTGGGTTCGCTGACGCCGTCTTCGCGTGCAGCACTTTCAGCCAATTCCGACAACCGCTTGGTCTTGCGCGGTTCCCACCAGGCATTGAAGGTGCCGATGATCCCCTTCGGCAGCAGCAGTGTCACCAGGATGAACATCGCGCCCAGCATGAACAGCCAATACGGCGCCAGCGGCCCCGAGGTGAACACGGTTTTCGCGTAGTTGACCACGATGGCGCCGAGCGCCGCGCCGATCAGCGTGCCGCGGCCGCCGACGGCGACCCAGATCACGGCCTCGATGGAATTGCCCGGCGCGAATTCGCCGGGATTGATGATGCCGACCTGCGGCACGTAGAGCGCGCCGGCAACCCCCGCCATGCAGGCCGAGAGCGTGAAGACGAACAGTTTGTAGGATTCGACGCGGTAACCGAGAAACCGGGTGCGGGATTCGGCGTCGCGCACCGCGATCAAGACCTTGCCGAGCTTCGACGTCACGATCGCACGACAGATCAGGAAGCCGACAATCAGCCCAAGGCAACTCAGCGCGAACAACGCGGCGCGGGTGCCGCCGGCCTGGATGTTGAAGCCGAGGATATCCTTGAAATCGGTCAGGCCGTTGTTGCCGCCAAACCCGAAATCGTTGCGGAAGAAGGCGAGCAGCAACGCATAGGTCATCGCTTGGGTGATGATCGAGAGGTAGACGCCGGTGACGCGCGAGCGGAATGCCAGCCAGCCGAAGCAGAAGGCGAGCAGCCCCGGCGCCACGATCACGATGATGGCGGCGAACCAGAACATATCGAACCCGTACCAGTACCAGGGCAGCTTCGGATAGTTCAGGAACACCATGAAATCCGGCAGTATCGGATTGCCGTAGACGCCGCGGCTGCCGATCTGGCGCATCAGATACATGCCCATGGCGTAGCCGCCGAGCGCGAAGAACGCGCCATGGCCGAGCGAGAGAATGCCGCAATAGCCCCAGATCAGGTCGATCGAGAGCGCCAGGATCGCGTAGCAGACATATTTGCCGAACAGCGCCACCAGATAGGTCGGCACCTGAAACATGGAGCCCGCCGGCAACAACAGGTTCGACAGCGGGATCAGCACGCCGGCCGCCGCGACCACGAGCAGGAATACGGTCGCGCTGCGGTCCAGCGAGCGCGTGAGCACATGCGCCATCATGCTTCCACCGCCCGGCCCTTGAGCGCGAACAGGCCGCGGGGACGTTTCTGGATGAACAGGATGATCAGCACCAGAATGGCGATCTTGCCCAGCACCGCACCGGCCACCGGCTCCAGGAACTTGTTGGCAATGCCGAGCGTGAACGCGCCGACCAGCGTGCCCCACAGATTACCGACGCCGCCGAACACCACCACCATGAAGCTGTCGATGATGTAGCTCTGGCCGAGATTGGGGCTGACGTTGTCGATCTGCGACAACGCCACGCCGGCGATGCCGGCAATGCCGGAGCCGAGCCCAAATGTCAGCGCATCGACGCGCGAGGTCGCAATCCCCATCGAGGCCGCCATCCGGCGGTTCTGCGTCACCGCGCGCATCTCGAGCCCCAGCGCGGTGTAGCGCAGCATCGCCAGCAGGATGGCAAAGACCGCCATGGTGAAGCACAGAATCCAAAGCCGATTATACGTGATCGAGATCTGTCCGAGTTGGAAGGCGCCGCTCATCCAGGAGGGATTGGCGACCTCCTGGTTGGTGGGACCGAACATCGTGCGCACGGCCTGCTGCAATACCAGCGACAGGCCCCAGGTCGCCAGCAAGGTTTCCAGCGGCCGGCCGTAGAGAAAGCGGATAATGGTTCGCTCGATCACGACGCCGATGGCGCCGGCGACGATGAAGGCCAGCGGCACCGCGAACACCAGCGAATAATCGAACAATCCGGGAAAGTGGCTGCGGATGGTCTGCTGCACCACGAAGGTGACGTAGGCGCCGATCATCACCATCTCGCCATGCGCCATGTTGATGACGCCCATCACGCCGAAGGTGATGGCAAGACCGATCGCGGCCAGCAGCAGCACCGAACCGAGCGACAGGCCGTACCAGGCGTTCTGCACCACCGACCACAGAGCGAGCCGTTGCTGGATCGCCGAGACCGCAGCGGTGGCGGCATGCGCGACCGCGGGCGGCGCATCCGCCGGCACGTCGGTCAGCATCGCCAGGGCTTCCTGGTCGCCACGCGCCTTGATGGTCGCGATCGCCTCCAGCTTCTGCTGTTCGGTGGCGTCGTCCTTGAACAACAGGATCGCCGCGCGCGCTTCGGTCAAGGCCTGCTTGGCCGATTTATTGGTTTCTTTCTGCAGCGCGCCATCGATCAATGGCAGCATCGCCTCGTCGTGGCCCTTGTAGACCGATTGCGCGGCCAGGATGCGCTTTTCGGGGTCGGGAGACGACAGTGTCAAGCCGCCAAGGGCGGCCTCGACGGCGCGGCGCAAATGGTTGTTGAGCCGAACGGCGGCGGCACTGTCGGGAACGCTGGCGACGGCTGCCCCGGTCAAGGCATCGATCGACTTGCCGTCGGGCTGCGTCACGTAGATTTTCTTGGCGTCGGGATCGGCCATCAAGCGGCCGTCCTGCAGCGCGCTGATGATCGAAAACGCCAGCGGATTGCCCGAGGTCGCGATCGCGCCGACGGCATCCTCGCTATCGGAATAATCGTCGTTGGCGAATTTGGCGACCGCGTCCTCGAACGGTCCCGCCATTACCGGGACCAGCATCGAAAACAGCATCAATAACGCAAAGGGCACCGCGCGGAATTTTTTTAGAACGTTGCTAAGCACTGGACGACCCCGGCATAGGCAAAAGGAAGGCGGCGGACATCGCCGCCTTCCGTCGTTGCTCGATGTTCAGGATCCGGTCAGGACCCCTGACCGCCGCACTTGTTGGTCTTGGTGCTGTAGTTACCGCACTTCTTGCCGACCCAATCACCGACCAGGTCCTTGGAGTCCGGCAGTTCCTTCGACCAGGCGTCGCCGGCAACGAGGCCCGGCGTCTTCCACACCACGTCGAACTGGCCATTGCCTTTGATTTCGCCAATGAACACCGGCTTGGTGATGTGATGGTTGGGAAGCACCTCGGCCACGCCACCGGTCAGATTCGGCGTCTTGGTGCCCGGCAACGCGTCGATCACCTTGTCGGCGTCAACCGACTTGGCTTTTTCGACCGCCTTCACCCACATGTTGAAGCCGATATAGGTGGCTTCCATCGGGTCGTTGGTGGTGCGCTTCGGGTTCTTGGTGTAGGCCTGCCACTCCTTGATGAACTTCTCGTTGGCCGGCGTCTTGATCGATTCGAAATAGTTCCAGGCCGCGAGATGGCCAAGTAGCGGCTTGGTATCGATGCCGGCGAGTTCTTCCTCGCCCACCGAGAACGCGACAACCGGAATATCGGTCGCCTTGATGCCCTGGTTGCCGAGCTCCTTGTAGAAGGGAACGTTGGCGTCGCCGTTGATGGTCGAGACCACAGCGGTCTTCTTGCCGGCCGAGCCGAACTTCTTGATGTCGGCGACGATGGTCTGCCAATCGGAATGGCCGAACGGCGTGTAGTTGATCATGATGTCTTCCTGGGCGACACCCTTGGACTTCAGATAGGCTTCCAGGATCTTGTTGGTGGTGCGCGGATAGACGTAGTCGGTGCCGGCCAGCACCCAGCGCTTCACCTTTTCTTCCTTCATCAGATAGTCGACCGCAGGGATCGCCTGCTGGTTCGGCGCAGCACCCGTGTAGAACACGTTGCGCTCGCTCTCTTCGCCTTCGTACTGCACGGGGTAGAACAAGATCGAATTCAGTTCCTTGAACACCGGCAACACGGATTTGCGCGACACCGAGGTCCAGCAGCCGAACACCACGGAAACCTTGTCCTTGGTGATCAACTCGCGGGCCTTTTCGGCGAACAGCGGCCAGTTCGACGCGGGATCGACCACGACGGCTTCGAGCTTCTTGCCGAGAACGCCGCCCTTCTTGTTCTGCTCATCGATCATGAACAGGACGGTGTCCTTTAGCGTGGTTTCGCTGATGGCCATGGTGCCCGAGAGCGAGTGCAGCACGCCGACTTTGATGGTGTCGTCGTCGGCCCTGGCCGAGGTAAATCCGGACAAGCCCAAAACCAGCCCGGCGGCAGCCGCCAGCCAGCGACGACGGCTGTGGGACGTCGCTATATCGTGAGTCGATTGAGTAAGCATGAGGTGTCATCTCCCTGACGCAGTCGTTTAAACGCTGCGAAACGGCCCCGCGGCCGCCTGCGCTTAACGGAATCGCAAGAACCGTGCCATGCTCCGAGGAGCACCTAAGTATATGGCAGGTTTAATCAATTTCGATCAGCGCCACAAAACGGCCGACATCTCTGCCTAATTTTTAGACCGAATAATTGTATTCCTTTTTAGCAGCGCGCCTAATTCTCGTGCAAATATGACAAGATGTCTAAATTTTCGGCAGCGTTATTCTGCGCGCGGGATCCATCGCTCACCCCTGAATCTGTTAGCGAATTTGCCTGCCTCTTAACTGCGCCGGCGGATCGTTGCACGATTCACCTTGAAAGCGCCGCGTTCGTGTTCCATATGAGCACCACGACCCAGGGAATCACCGGGTCATCGCGAGCCGCGTGTTCTGAGCCCGTCCAACGGTTTCTGGCTTGCCCCTTCAGCTAACCAAAACCGACGCCCCAAACACGCGGGTGTCTCAGACACCCTCGCGCGCTCCTGGCTGACAATGCCGGGCGCCTGCCTTTTATAATGGAAAGAACCATCCTTTTGACCTCCTTTCAGGACTTCGGCCTCGCCGAACCCATTTCGCGTGCGCTCAAAGAAGAGAACTACGTCACCCCCACGCCGATCCAGGCGCAGACCATCCCCATCGCATTGACCGGCCGCGACGTCGTCGGCATCGCCCAGACCGGCACCGGCAAGACCGCGGCCTTTGCGCTGCCGATCCTGCATCGCATTCTGGAGAACCGCATCAAGCCGCAGCCGAAAGCCTGCCGCGTGCTGGTGCTCTCGCCCACCCGTGAATTGTCGGGACAGATTCTCGAGAGCTTCAACGCCTATGGCCGTCACATGCGCCTCAGCTCGACGCTGGCGATTGGCGGCGTGCCGATGGGCCGCCAGGTCCGTTCGGTGATGCAAGGCGTCGAAGTCATGGTGGCCACGCCCGGCCGCCTGCTCGATCTCGTGCAAAGCAACGGCCTGAAACTCGGACAGGTCGAGTTCCTCGTGCTCGACGAAGCCGATCGCATGCTGGACATGGGCTTCATCAACGACATCCGGAAGATCGTCGGCAAATTGCCGATCAAGCGGCAGACGCTGTTCTTCTCGGCGACCATGCCGAAGGATATCGCCGAATTGGCCGAAGCGATGCTGCGTGACCCGGCCCGCGTCGCGGTGACCCCGGTCGCCTCGACGGTCGAGCGCATTACCCAGCGCATCATCCAGGTCGACCATTCCGCCAAGCCGACCTTGCTGGCGCAACTGCTCAAGCAGGAACCGGTCGATCGCGCGCTGATCTTCACCCGCACCAAGCATGGCGCGGACAAGGTGGTGAAAGGCCTCGCCAAGGCCGGCATCACCGCCGACGCCATTCACGGCAACAAGTCGCAGAACCATCGCGAGCGCGTGCTGGCGGCGTTCCGCTCCGGCCAGATCCGCACGCTGGTCGCCACCGACATCGCGGCCCGCGGCATCGACGTCGATGGCATCAGCCATGTGGTGAATTTCGATCTTCCGAACATCCCCGAGACCTATGTCCACCGCATCGGCCGCACCGCGCGCGCCGGCGCCGAGGGCGTTGCGATCTCGCTGGTCGCCGGCGGCGAGGAACTGGCGTATCTGCGCGATATCGAAAAACTGATCCGCATCACGCTTCCGAAGGAAGACCGCCGCACGCCGGGCCATCGCGATACGGCGCCCGCGCCGACGCAACATCGTGGCGCAAGGTCCGCCCCGCGCGCCCATGCGGGCCGGGCAAATGAAGCGGCCCCGGGATCAAAAGGTCCTCGCCGCCGGCCTCGTCCCGGTGGTAACAATGGTGCTCCGCAATCCAACCGGCACGAGGCCAACCGGCAGGAACCGATCCGTCCGTCGCATGGCGGCGCCAAAACCGAAGGCCAAAGGGCTGAGAGCATGCAGGGCGTCGCTTTCCTGCATCGCGAAAGCCGTCCGAATACCCGTCCCAACCGTACCCAACGGCCACGCTAACCGCTGATCGATCTGGAGATAACCATGGCTAAAGAAGAGCTGATCCAGTTCGAAGGACTGGTCACCGAAATCCTGCCCGACGCGCGTTACCGCGTGCAACTCGACGCCGGGCACGAGATCGTCGCCTACACCGCCGGCAAGATGAAGAAGAACCGGATCAAGACGTTGGCCGGCGACCGGGTGACGATCGAGATGTCGCCCTACGACCTGGAGAAGGGCCGCCTGATATTCCGCCACAAGGACGAGCGGCCGGGTGGCGGCGCCCCGCGAGGCGCACCGCCGCGCGGCCAGTTCCGCCGCCGCTAAACCTGTCGCGTAAGCCCCCGACACCGCGGATGACACCTTCGTGTCGCCGCGGGCCGGCGGGCTATCGCAGCTGCGAAATCGGCGAAGCAAAAAATCGCGCACCTCAGGATTGTTTTGAAGGCCCGCTTCGCATAGGATACCCCATCGATTTTCGGCCGGACGACATTAGCTATCCACCGGTACAGCCGGTTTAGACGCTGACGACCCTTCCAAAAATTCGATCTCACCAGCCCATCGCAAGTGGGCTACTACTATATCTATCTTGAGAAGGGACTACCCCCGTGAGCATGGGAACCGTGAAGTGGTTTAACGCGACCAAGGGCTTCGGCTTCATTCAACCGGACGATGGTGGCAACGACGTGTTCGTGCACATCAGCGCGGTAGAGCGCGCCGGCCTTGGAACGCTGCGTGAAGGCCAGAAGATCTCCTACGAGATCGTGGCAGATCGCCGCTCTGGCAAGTCGTCGGCCGACAATCTGCGCGCCGCCGGCTAAGCGAATTGCGTCTGGCCTGGCTCGCGCATGCGAGCGGCCGCGACGTTCACTTCGCGCCATAGACCGACATCAAATAAGAAAGGCCGTGCTATCAGCGCGGCCTTTCGTTTTTTGGTCGGTTTGATTTTTGAACGTCACCCCGGACAGGGGGGTATCGGGCCCGAGGTCGGCGTCGGATACCATACGCATTGCGACTGGCGCGGCCGCGTGTAGGCGACATCGGTCAGCGTGATGCCCAGGTTTGTCATCACCCCGTAAGCCACCGCGGGTTTGTAGAGATAACAGACCTGACTGTAGATCAAATACGTGCCGCTGACCAAAAGGGCCGGCGGGACCGACGGCACAACTGTACCGGCCGTAAGCACCACACTTTGCGGGCACGTGGCCGCGCCTTGCTGAAACACGGTACTCCATTCCACCCGCGCCTTCAGCGTGGTCGGATCGACATACAATTCGGTAATCACGGCCGTCATCGGATTATTGGTCGAGGTGCACGGCGGCGGCCCGGCGTACGGATACATGATCGCGCAGCCGGCGGTAAAGAAATTGCTCAGATCGTTAGTCGCCACCGAGATCGATTGCGACGTCACATCGGAAAGCGTCCGCGCGATCAGCGTGACCTTGCGGTCCACCGCCACCGCGGACGAAAACTCGACCGTTCCGAAGAACAGCATCAGCATGATCGGAACGATCATCGCGAATTCGATCGCGGCGACGCCTCGGCGATCCCTGAGCAGTTTGAATGGGGAACGCCGTGCCCGGCGCCACATCTTCGACATCGGCTTCATGGTGCTGCCCTAGTAAGGTTCGTTTTTGAACACGGAGGTCGCGACCAGCAGCCGCTGGTTGCCCGTCAAATTCGAGATGTTGTAGCCAAGGCCGGTAACGAACAGCGGCCATTGATAGAACAATCTCACAACGACAATATCGCCGGGCCCGCCGGTTTTGTATTGCATGTTGTTGTTGAAAGTGCCGGCCACGATCTGGTTGTTGATGGTCAGGCTGGTGAACGCCGGATAGTTCTCGACGTCGATGAAGATGCCGTTGGCGCCAGGGGGGCAGGTGCCGAACAGCAGCGCCGGAATCTGGGTGCAGACATAGGTCTGGAACTCGCTCTGGGTGCAGGGCGCGGCGGCGCAGGCCGCCACCCCATTGATCATCACCTGACCGCTCTGCGCCTGACCGGTCTCAATCAGACGCGCGGAATCCTGGGTGATGGTTTCCAGCACCTGGCTGGCAAAGAAGATGATGGCGGTTTCGATGATCGCAAACAGCAGCGCGAAAAATATCGGCGCCACCAACGCGAACTCAACCGCGGCGGAGGCCCGGCGGCTGCGACGGAACCGGCGCAATATTCCGGCGGAGGCAAATGGAGCTGCGGACGACATTGAGGATTCCTTGCAGCGGCGGTAATGATCTGCCCGCAACAATTACCTCAAACTGATTGTTGAAGTGTTTCGCCACACCGAAGAAGCGTGACCCGTGAAATAAACTGCGCCTTAACCATTTTCAGGGCTATAGCGTTTTCGAGCCGACGGGTCGCCCGAATGCGCGCCCGATGACCGGCTCCGCCGGTTCGCGTGATAGAGAGCGCGTCAAACAAGGCCCTGGATCCCGATCGATCGGCATGCCGTTCGGCAAAGCTTGGTCGCAACCTTAGTTGTTCGACTTGCCGGCGCCTGCACCGCTCGCCTGGCTCGAGAGCGAGCCGGCCTGATCCATCGCCGACTTGAAATAGCCCTCGCCGTCGCCCAGCGTAACCCGCTTCTGGCAAATCGGCATGCAGCTATAGGATTCGCGGTCGACGCCGCGGTAGATCGTGACGACCTTGTCGGTCGGGCCTTCCACTTGAATGACGCGGTCCACCAGCACCTCGCCAGCGCGGTCCATGGCGATGAAATTGGTCGCGCCGTATCCCTTGCCGGTGACGACGATCATCCCGCCGGTTTGCAGCGTTACGTCGGCGATCAGCGGGTTTCCGACAACGATGGTCGAAACGCGGGCGGGAAGCTTGACGAGCTTTGCCTGGTCGACGTTGACGTCGATGGCGTCAGCCGCCGGTTCGGCCAAGGCGATCGCGGGCCACACGAGAATTCCCAACGCCAGCGCGCGGAAACCGGAAACCGCGCGGGTGCGCGTACGCAGATACTTGAACGACATACTATACCCCGGGGCGTTGACTAGCCGGCTAAAGCGATACGCAGCGGAGCCGGCGCCCGACGCGGCAAATCTGCCGTTAATTAGTGAACGAACTGCAAACGTCGGAGCGAAACTGGGCCAGGACGCCGCGGCTCCTGCCGCGTCCCGGAGCGAAGTCGGCACCGCTTTGCATGGCCATCACGGTTACGCGGATTGCGTGGACTTCACCGCCGCAGAAAGGTGCCGGAACGGGTAAGCCAATTGGCCACCGATCGCCGTCGGGATCGCCTGATCGCCGTCGACGCCGTAGACCTTGGGGAGTTCGTTTTCCGGCATCCGGAAGGTTCCAAACAGGATATCCCAGAGCGGAAAGGTTCCGGCAAAGTTGGTATTGCCACCCTCCTCAAGCAACGTGTGATGCCAACGGTGGAACACCGGCGTGGCCAGCACATATTTGAACGGGCCGAGCGACCAGTTCAGATTGGCGTGGACGAAGGCCGAATGGAACGTCGTGAACGGCCCGACCCAGAGCATGATGTCGGGCGAGATTCCCGCCAGCAGCAATATCACGTCGACCGCGATGGTCCCGATCACCAGATTTACCGGGTGGAAGCGCGCCGCCGAGATCCACTCCAGATCTTCAGACGAATGATGGATCGCATGATACTTCCAGAACCCACTGCCATGAAACATCCGGTGCAGCCAATACAGCATGAAATCGGACGCCACCAGGAACAGGATGCCCTGGAGCCACAGCGGCAACTCCGAGAGCGGGCCATGGCCGTGGTCGTAAAAGGCGATCAGATCGTCGGCGCCGTGAATTCCGAAGAGGTATCCGGCGCCGAGCACCATGAGCCCGATGCGGAACACGCGTGCGAATACCGGAACGAAAAGCCAGTAGCAGGCGTCGGTGACGAGTTCGCGCTTGCGCCACCATGGCGCTCCCGGGTTGCAGGCCCAGAAGTTCGTGAGCAGCGCGAACACCACAGCCAGCACGATCGTGATCGGAATCACCTTGGCAATCGTATGGCCAAACACTCCGACGACTTCCAAGGGCAAATTCGACATGACCGCCTCATCTGATTGCGGTCTTAACGGTTACCCGTCGTTGTTTAAGGAGCCATGAACGAGACCATGCGGGGGACCTGTCAGGCGTGCACGCGGGCCCAATACAATGACGCACGCATGCTCTCATCGCATTGTAACAAAACTCTTAATTCCAAATTTACTGTGCCGAAGAACTGCCGGTTCCACCCATATTTGCGCGATCGAATTAACTGCGTCGCAATTGTCGCACCTTACGGTACCGCCATGGTCACGGTGCTGAGAACGCCGGCGAGACCAAACGTTAGTTCGACCAGCCACGTGTACACATGGAGTTAGTTATGAAGAACCTGATTGCGCGTTTCGTGAAGGACCAGTCCGGCGCCACCGCCATCGAATACGGCCTGATCGCCGCGGGCATTGCGCTCGCGATCATCACCACCGTCAACACCCTCGGCACCAACCTGAACGGCAAGTTCACCTCGATCAACACCGGCTTGCGCTAATCGTCGGTTACCGACAACCGGCAAAGGCCCCGGATGTTCCGGGGCCTTTGTTTTTTCCCGATGACGATGGCGTACCATGCGTAAACCCGATGCCGTCTCTGCCGCGGCCAGCAAGACTGTGGCCGCCGGTTATCGCGGCGATGCGCCCGCCGAACTGGTCTGCCTGGCGCTGGTGCTGGCGATCGTTGCGCTCGCGTTGCGGATTGCCGCGGTCTGGTGATCCGCCCAACGATCCTTTCTCCTCGATTGTTGATCGCTGCGTTTCCCGATTGTTCATTTCTGCTCATTATGCTCGGGCGACGCTCCGACCTCCTGTCCGCAGCACGGGCGATATACTCCCATGATCCTCGACATCGCGCGGTTACTGCTGTTTCCGGCCCTGATGGCGTTCGCGGCCGCGAGCGACCTTCTCACCATGACGATTTCCAACCGGGTGTCGCTGGCACTGGCCGCGGGTTTCCTGATTCTGGCTTTGCTCAGCGGCATGGGATTTTACGACATCCTTTCGCATCTGGGGGCCGGCTTCGGCGTGCTGACGGTGGCTTTCGCGTGTTTTGCGATGGGCTGGATCGGCGGCGGGGATGCCAAGCTCGCGGCGGCCACCGCGCTGTGGTTCGGCTTCGGTCACCTGATGAACTATCTGGTTTATGCCTCGCTGCTCGGCGGCGTCCTGACGCTGCTATTGCTCCAGTTCCGGCAATGGCCGCTGCCCTATGCTTTGTGTCGCCAGACCTGGCTGCTCAGGCTGCACGCCAAGGACAGTGGAATTCCTTACGGCATCGCACTCGCGATCGGTGCCTTGATGATTTATCCGCAGACCGAGTGGATCATGGCGATCGATCTCGCCCACCTCGCCATGCGCTGATCGCGCCTTAAGTAAACGCCGGGTAAATATCCGACAACCCTGAGTAAACTCGGCGTTAAGGCGATTTAGATACGCCTCATTAACCATGCTTTGACGAATAGCTGGTCAACTCCCGTCACCGCGACGGAAGCGTCGCGGTGTAATGTGGAAAGTGAAGCGTATGAATACGGCACGCATTGTCGTCCTGACCATCGCCGTCGGTGCCGGCGGCATTGCCGCGTACCTTGCGAGTGGTTCCGACAATAGCAAGCCACCCCCGTCCGAACCGGTCGTGCAACTGCCGACCGTGGACGTTCTCGTTGCGAAATCCGACATCGGCCTCGGCCAATCGGTCAAGCCGGAGAACCTGCAGTGGCAGACCTGGCCGGCGGCGACCGCCAGCAACAGCTTCATCCGCCGCAACGAACGGCCGGACGCAACAACCCAGATTACAGGCTCGATCGCGCGCGCCCCCTTCATCACCGGCGAGCCGATCCGCGAGCAGAAGCTGGTGAAGGCCGACGGGTCGGGCTTCATGGCGGCAATCCTGCCGACCGGCATGCGTGCCGTGTCCACCGAAATCTCGCCGGAAACCGCCGCCGGCGGCTTTATCCTGCCCAACGACCGCGTCGACGTCATTCTTTCGAAGCATGAGAAGAATCCGGACAGTCACGCCGGCATGACCGACATCGTCAACTCGGAAATCATCCTGACCAACATTCGCGTTCTCGCGATCGACCAGGCGCCGAAGGAAAAAGACGGCCAGAACGCCGTGGTCGGCAGGACGGTGACCCTCGAATTGAAGCCCGAGCAGACCGAAACGCTCGCCCGCGCGCGCCAGAGCGGCACGCTGTCGCTGGCGTTGCGCAGCATCGCCGACGTCAACATCGTCGAAAGCAAGGCCGAGGACCAGAGCCGCAAGCGCAGCGATAGCGTCAACGTTATTCGCTACGGCGTATCAACCCCGACGACGACCCAGAAGTGATTAAAGGACGCTCGATATGAAATGCAGGGGAAATCGGCAGCTGATACGGACCTTGACGGTCCGCGCCCTGTCGTTCTCGGCCGTCGCGGCGTTGACCCTCAATCCGGTCTTGACCCCGGTTGTAGCGGCCGACTATCGCGCCGCGGCACCGGTCGCGTCGGCTGCACCGGCTCCGGTCGATGGGATGAATGCGCGCTTCCTGCCGCTCGGCATCGGCAAGTCGATCGTCATCGACCTGCCGCGCGACATCAAGGATGTGCTGGTCGCCGATCCCAAGATCGCGAACGCCGTCGTCCGCTCCGCGCAGCGCGCCTATATCATCGGCGCGACCGTCGGTCAGACCAATATCGTGTTCTTCGATTCCGCCGGCCAGCAAATTGCCGCCTATGACATCGCCGTCACGCGCGATCTCAACGGCATCCGCGCCGCCTTGAAGCAGACGATGCCAAACTCCGACATTCGGATCGAGGGCCTCGGCGACGGCGTGATGCTGTCCGGCTCGGCGGCCACCCCGATCGAGGCGCAACAGGCGGGCGATCTCGCCGCGCGACTGGTCGGCGGCGCCGACAAGGTCGTCAATTCGATCGCGGTTCGCGGCAAAGATCAGGTCATGCTGCGGGTGACGGTCGCCGAAGTGCAACGCTCGATCATCAAGCAGATGGGCATCGATCTCACCGCCAATCTGAGCTACGGCACCTCGGCCGTAACCTTCAACAACTCGAACCCGTTCACCGCGAACAATGGATCGCTGGTTTCCGGCAACTCCCTGGCGACATCGTTGGGTGGCGGCTCCACTCCGTCGGTGACGGCGACCTTGCGGGCGATGGAAAGCGCCGGCGTGGTCCGCACCCTGGCCGAACCCAACCTGACCGCGATCTCGGGCGAGTCCGCGACCTTCATCGCTGGCGGTGAATTCCCGATTCCGACCGGCGTAACCTGCCAAACGACGGCCGCAGGCTCGGTCGGGCAATGCTCCCCGTCGATCGCGTTCAAGAAATTCGGCGTCTCGCTCAATTTCACGCCGATCGTACTGACCGAGGGCCGCATCAGCCTGCACGTGATGTCGGAAGTATCCGAAGTTTCTACCGACAATTCGATCAACATCAGCGGCATTTCGGTTCCTTCGGTCAAAACCCGCCGCGCTGAAACGACGCTGGAGATTCCGTCGGGCGGAGCGATGGCGATGGCCGGCTTGATCCAGCAACAGACCAAGCAGGCGATCAACGGACTGCCCGGCCTGGCGACATTGCCGGTGCTCGGAGCACTGTTCCGCAGCACCGATTTCGCCAACAACCAGACCGATCTGATGGTGATCGTGACGCCGCTAATCGTTCGGTCCGTCGCACCGAAGGATCTGTCGCGTCCGGATGACGGATTTGCTCCGGCTTCCGATCCGCAGGCGGACCTTCTCGGCAGCATCAACCGCATCTATGGCGCCCCGGGCCGCACCGATCCGGCACAGAATTATCGCGGCACCTACGGCTTTATCACGGACTGAGACGGGACAGGGACGAAGACGATGACAATGAGAGTACCCGTCGATCGCAAGCGCGTCTTCCGCATGGCCGGAACGCTTATCGGCCTTGCCGTCGTGCTGGGAGCGTGCACCCATACCGGCGACGAAGTGACGACGGCGAGCATTCCCGAAGACTACCGCCTGCGCCATCCGATCGCGATTCAGGAAGCCAACCAGTCGGTCGTGATCTTCGTCGGCCGTGCCCGCGGAGGTCTTTCCGCGGATCAGCGGGCCGACGTGATGGGCCTCGCGCAGGCCTGGCTTCATGAAGCAACCGGCCCGATCACCGCCGACGTGCCGATCGACACGCCAAACGCAGCCGCGGCCTCCGACGCGTTCCGCGAGGTCCAGGCGCTGCTCGGGGCGGCCGGTGTGCCGCCGCGCGGCATCACCCTGCACCGTTATCATCCGAGCGACCCACGCCAGATGGCGGCGATCCGGCTCAACTATCCGAAAATCTCCGCGACCGCCGGACCCTGTGGCCTGTGGCCCGAGGATCTCGGCTCCTCGATCCATGACAAGAGCTACCGCGAAAACAAGTCCTGGTACAATCTCGGCTGTTCCAACCAACACAACATGGCCGTGATGGCCGACAATCCGGCGGATCTCGTGCAGCCGCGGCCCGAAACCCCCGCCTACGTCGTGCGCCGCACGGAAGCCTTCGAGAAGTATCGCAAGGGCACCGTGACGACGACCACTTATCCGGAAGCCGACAAGGCTAAACTCAGCGATACAGGCAAATGATCAGCTACGCCCGTCAAAATCCCGAAGACCCGTCGGACGCCACCGCGCCCCCCATGGACGATCACATTGCGCCTGCGCCGCGGGTGTCGGTGCAGGCGTTTTGCGAGACGGTGGAAACCGCAGCCGCCGTGCAATCGGCCGGCGAGGATCGCAGGCTCGGCAAGGCGCATCTCAAGATCCAGATGGGCGGCATGGCGGCCGCTATCGAGGCCTATCGTACCGCGCCGACGCCGAACGTGATCATCCTGGAGACCGAAGGCCGCAACGATATCCTGGCCGGCCTCGACCAGCTCGCCACCGTGTGCGATTCCGGCACCCGCGTCATCGTCATCGGCAAGCTCAACGATGTCACGCTCTATCGCGAGCTGGTGCGTCGCGGCGTCAGCGACTATGTGATCGCACCGGTCGGCGCCATCGACGTGGTGCGTTCGGTTTGCGGGCTGTTCTCGGCGCCGGAGGCCAAGGCGGTCGGCCGCATCATCGCCATCGTCGGAGCCAAGGGCGGCGTCGGCGCTTCCACCGTCGCCCACAACGTGGCCTGGGCGATCGCGCGCGATCTCGCGCTGGATTCCGTCGTCGCCGACCTCGACCTGGCGTTCGGCACCGCCGGCCTCGACTACAACCAGGATCCGCCGCAAGGCATCGCCGACGCCGTGTTCTCGCCCGATCGCGTCGACACCGCGTTTATCGACCGCCTGCTGTCGAAGTGCACCGACCATCTCAGCCTGCTGGCCGCGCCGGCCTCGCTGGAGCGGGTCTACGACTTCGGCGCCGACGCCTTCGATTCGATCTTCGACACACTGCGCGCGACGATGCCCTGCATCGTGCTCGACGTTCCCCATCAATGGTCGGGATGGACCAGGCGCGCCTTGGTCGCCGCGGACGATATCCTGATCGTCGCGGCGCCCGACCTCGCCAATCTCCGCAACACCAAGAACATGTTCGACCTGTTGCGGGCGTCGCGGCCCAACGACCGGATGCCGCTGTATTGTCTCAACCAGGTCGGCGTGCCGAAGCGGCCGGAGATCAATGCCAGCGAGTTCGCCAAGGCGATCGAGAGCCAGCCGATCGCGACGCTTCCGTTCGACCCGCAAATGTTCGGTTCGGCGGCCAATAACGGCCAGATGATCGCGGAAATCTCCGCCAACCATCGCACCACCGAGATGTTTCTTCAAATCGCGCAGCGGCTGACCGGCCGTGGCGAGACCAAAAAGCCGCGCGGCTCGTTCCTGTCGCCCCTGATCGAGAAGCTGCGGGCCAAGTAACTCACCCGCATGGAGTACCGTCGTGTTTGGTAAGCGTAGCGGAACAGAAAACGATTCGCGGCCGACGAAGTCCGCCGGCGGCGTGCTGGAGCAATCTTCCAGCGCGCCCGCCGCTGCGTCGCGCGATGCGCCACCGCCGGCCGTTTCCTCGCCACCGCTGGCGCCGGCCAGAGCGGCACCGCCCGCGCCGTCGATGGACGCGCGGCGCTCGGATAGTTATTACCAGGTCAAGGCGACGATCTTCGGCGCCTTGATCGAAGCCATCGATCTCGCCCAGCTCGCCAAGCTCGACGGCGAATCGGCGCGCGAGGAAATCCGCGATATCGTCAACGAGATCATCGCGATCAAGAATATCGTGATGTCGATCGCCGAGCAGGAGGAACTGCTCGACGACATCTGCAACGACGTTCTCGGATACGGACCGCTGGAGCCGCTGCTGTCGCGCGACGACATCTCGGACATCATGGTCAACGGCGCCGGCACGGTATTTATCGAAGTTGCCGGCAGAATTCAGCGCACCGGAATCCGTTTCCGCGACAACCAGCAACTGCTCAACATCTGTCAACGCATCGTCAGCCAGGTCGGCCGCCGCGTCGATGAATCCTCTCCGATCTGCGACGCGCGCCTCGCCGACGGCTCCCGTGTCAACGCCATCGTTCCGCCGCTGGCGATCGACGGGCCGGCGCTCACGATCCGCAAATTCAAGAAGGACAAGCTGACCCTCGACCAGCTGGTCAAGTTCGGCGCGATCACGCAGGAAGGCGCGGAAATCTTGCAGATCATCGGGCGCTGCCGCGCCAATGTGCTGATCTCGGGCGGTACCGGTTCCGGCAAGACGACGCTGCTGAATTGCCTCACCAACTATATCGACGAGGACGAGCGCATCATCACCTGCGAGGACGCGGCCGAACTTCAGCTACAGCAGCCGCATGTGGTGCGCCTTGAAACCCGCCCGCCCAATATCGAAGGCGAAGGCCAGGTCACCATGCGCGAACTGGTCCGCAACTGCCTGCGTATGCGCCCTGAGCGTATCATCGTCGGCGAAGTCCGCGGACCGGAAGCGTTCGACCTGTTGCAGGCCATGAACACCGGTCACGACGGCTCGATGGGGACGCTGCACGCCAATAATCCACGCGAAGCCCTGTCACGCTGCGAATCCATGATCACGATGGGTGGATTTTCGCTGCCGTCGCGAACCATTCGCGAGATGATCTGCGCCTCGATCGACGTCGTGGTTCAGGCCGCCCGCCTGCGCGACGGCTCCCGCCGCATCACCCACATCACCGAGGTGATGGGCATGGAAGGCGATACCATCATCACCCAGGACCTGTTCGTCTACGACCTGGTCGGCGAGGACGCCAACGGCAACATTCTGGGACGGCATCGCTCGACCGGGATCGGACGACCCCGCTTCTGGGATCGCGCGCGGTATTACGGCGAAGAGAAGCGGCTTGCCGCAGCGCTCGACGCTGCCGAAGTCGCGCCACCGAACTAAAGGGAGCAGGCCATGCACGTCCAAACGCTCGCACTGGCTTTCCTGGCCGCCACCGCCATCGGCGGCCTGGCGTGGGTTTTTCTGTATCCGGTTCTGTCGGGACAGAACAAGGCCGATTCTCGCCGGGCATCGATCGCAAAATCGGCGCCTGCCGCACGCCAGGCTGACAAGAGCCAGCGCTCGCGTCGCGAACAGATCGAAGGATCGATGAGGGATCTCGAGGCGCGCCGCCTGAAGGAAAAGAAGGTCCCGCTTGGCACCCGGCTAACCCAGGCCGGCCTGGACTGGACGCCTCAGAAGTTCATGATCGTTTCCGCGGTGACGGGAGCGGTGTTCTTTGCCGGGGCGATGATGTTCGGCGGCGGACTGCTCGCAGCCGTCGGCATGGGCTTCGCCGGGGGATTCGGCCTGCCGCGCTGGGCGTTGAATTACCTGAAGAAGCGCCGGGAAAAGCAATTCCTGAAAGCGCTGCCGGATGCCGTCGACGTAATCGTTCGCGGCATCAAGGCGGGCCTGCCGCTGTTCGAATCGATCAAGGTCGTCGCAGCCGATGCACCTGAGCCGCTGAGGAGCGAGTTCCTCGCCATTATCGAAACCCAAGCGATCGGCATGCCGCTCGGCGAGGCCTGCACGCGACTGTACGAACGGATGCCGCTGCCGGAAGCGAACTTCTTCGGTATCGTGATCGCGATCCAGCAGAAGTCCGGCGGCAACCTGTCCGAAGCGCTGGGCAACTTGTCCAAGGTGCTGCGCGATCGCAAGAAGATGGCAGAGAAGATCCAGGCGATGTCGATGGAAGCCAAGGCTTCCGCGAGCATCATCGGTGCGCTGCCGCCGATCGTCATGATTCTCGTCTACATCACGACGCCGCAATATATTTCGATACTGTGGACGCATCCGACCGGTCAATTGATGCTGGTCGGCTGCGTGCTCTGGATGGCCACGGGCATCTTCGTAATGAAGAGAATGATCAATTTCGACTTCTGACGGTGCAGCATGCTTGATTTACTGGTCGACAAGATCCACGACGCGCACTTCATGACGATGCTGCTCGCCGCCATCGCCGCCAGCGCGACGGCGTATACGCTGGTGATGCCGATGTTCGCGGGCGAAGGGCTCGCCAAGCGCATGAAGGCGGTCGCGAGCGAGCGCGAGCGGATCCGGCAGCGCGAGCGCGACCGCATGACCAAGAACGAAAAGGTGTCGCTGCGCCAAGCGCCGAAACAGCTCGTCTCCAGGGTGGTGGAAGACTTCAATCTCGGAAAATGGCTGGCCCAGGAAGTCGCACGCGAGAAGCTCATGCAGGCCGGCTATCGCGGCCAGGCGCCCTATATCACTTTCCTGTTCTTCCGGCTGGTGACGCCGATCCTGCTCTTCTTCGCGGCAATCCTGTATGTGTTCCTGATCTCGCACATGACCTATTCATGGTCGATCAAGATCGGCATGTGCATCCTCGCGGCCTATCTGGGCTTGCAGGCGCCGATGCTGTTCCTGAAGAACGCGATCTCAAAGCGCCAGCTCTCGATCAAGCGCGCCTTTCCCGACGCGCTCGATCTGCTGCTGATCTGCATCGAATCCGGCATGTCGGTCGAAACCGCCTTCCGCAAGGTCAGCGTCGAGATCGTGACCCAATCGGTCGCGCTGTCGGAGGAATTCACGCTGACCACCGCTGAACTCTCTTATCTCCAGGACCGCAAGGTCGCGTACGAAAACCTGGCCAAGCGCACCGGGCTAGAAGGCGTGAAATCTGTCTGTCTGGCCTTGCAGCAGGCCGAGCGCTACGGAACGCCGCTCGGTCACAGCCTGCGCGTCATGGCGCAGGAAAACCGCGACATGCGCATGAACGAAGCCGAGAAGAAGGCCGCGGCGCTGCCGCCGAAGCTGACGGTGCCGATGATCCTGTTCTTCCTGCCGGTGCTGTTCGTCGTCATCCTCGGGCCGACCGGCATCAAGATCGCGGCGATGCAATGAGCGGGGCGGCGCAGGTTCATAACGTTTTCGAGCGAAGTGGGCACCGGTTCGCATGAAGAAAACGCGTCAAAACAAAAGACTGGAGCCCTGTTCCGATTCAATCGGAACAGGGCTCTCGGACCGCTATCGGCCAGCGCAAGGTTAGAGCACCGACGGCCGCGATCACCGGATGACGCGGCTCAGCGCAGGGCGATGATGGCTTCTGGCACTTGGAAGCGGTCAGTCCGGAGCGTTGAGAGACGCCATCGGGACTTTGCCGGAAGCGGAGCGCGGATTGTCCTTGCGGCTCAGCATCTGCTTCAGATAGGCGACATTCGCCGCCGCCTGATCGGACGGCAGATCGGCCTTCACGATGCTTTCGGCTTCGGCGAAACGGCCCTGTAGGCCGACCACCAGCCCCAGATTCTGCCGCACCCGCGCATCGGCGCGGCCGCTGGCATAGGCCTTGCGGAGCGTCTCTTCCGCCTTCGGCAAGTCCCTGGACAAAACATAGGAGAGGCCGAGATTGGACAGCACCGACGGTTCGTCGGGCACGATCCTCAAGGCGCTGGCGTAATAATCGCGGGCTTCGTCATGACGGCCGAGCTGATCGAGCACGGTTCCTTGCACCGAGAGGATCCGCCAGTCGGGATTGTCGGGCGTATGCGCGCGGGTCAGCACGTCGAACGACGCTTGGAAATTACCGTTATCGGCCAGCGACCGGCCGAAAGCCGCGAGCAGCGCCTTGTTGCCGGGATGGGCGATCGAGGCCTGTTCGAGCACGGCGGCGGCCTGCGATCGCTGCCCGGTGGCGCGCAGGGCCTGGCCATAGGCCAAGGCAGCATCGGCATCCTTGGGATTGGCGCGGTAGCGCTCGCCAGAAACCTCCACGGCGCGCCGCGGATCGGCGTCGGGGCTGGCTTCGGATTTCGGCATCAGCGACCCCGTGACATCGGACGTGGTCTGGCAACCGCAAAGCCCGACGGCGAAAATCGCCGCGACGGCCGCGGAAGCAAGATGCCGGGCGAGGCTGGACTGCGCGAGGCTGGACTGCTGACGCATGGCACTTAAACTCACGAGATCAGGCGGGATTGATCGAGCCGAACGCGCCCAGCAATAAAGTGTTAACCCTAACGCCCAGTTAAAATGCGCCTTATGGAACCCTTCAGATCGATCGAACAGGATGGCCCCATGCTGCGAAATCTCTTCCACCCGGCCGCGTTGGCCGCTTTAACTGATCGGGCCCCGTTCGAGTGAAGACCGAGAAGAACATGCATTCAGCATTCGAGACCGCACCGGCCGCTCCAGCCATCCCGATTATTTTCGCGACCAAAACCACCTGGGACGCGATCCGCGACGCTCTTCCCGCGCCTGCCCGGCAGTTTGCGCTGGCCAATGATTTTGCGGCGAAGCCCGGAAAATGCCTGACCTTGCCGGCCGCCGACGGGCAGATCGCCCAGGTCATTTTTGGCCTTGAGGACGAGGCCAGCAAATCCCGCGACCTGTTCCGGCCGGGATCGTTGCCAGGCCTGCTGCCGCCGGGGACCTATCGCTTTGCCAATGCGCCGCACGACACGCGGCTTGCCACACTAGCTTTTGCGCTCGGCAGCTACCGGTTCGGCCGCTACCGCACGGCGGAGACGTCCGACGTCAGGCTGGTGCCGCCCGATGGCGTCGACATCGCCGATATCACGCGGATGGCGGAAGCGGCATCCCTCGCCCGCGACCTCATCAACACGCCGTCGAACGATATGGGACCGGAGGAACTGGCGCAGGCGGCGCAACATCTGGCAGAGCGCTTCGACGCCGGCTTCACTTGCATCACCGGCGACGATCTCACGCGGCAGAACTTTCCGCTGATCCATGCCGTCGGCATGGCCTCGACGCGAGCGCCGCGCCTGATCGATTTCAACTGGGGCGATCCTTCGCATCCCAAGGTCACGCTGGTCGGCAAGGGCGTCTGCTTCGACACCGGCGGGCTCGACCTGAAACCTTCCGGCGGCATGCTGATCATGAAGAAGGACATGGGGGGCGCTGCCAATGTGCTGGCGTTGGCGCTGATGGTGATGGACGCCAGGCTGAAGGTGCGGCTCAGGGTGCTGATTCCCGCGGTCGAAAATGCGGTGGCCGGCAACGCGTTTCGCCCGCTGGATGTCTTTACCTCGCGCAAGGGCCTGACGGTCGAGATCGGCAACACCGATGCCGAAGGACGGCTGGTGCTGGCCGACGCGCTGGCGCTCGCCGATGAAGAAAAGCCCGATCTGCTGATCGATCTCGGCACCCTGACGGGCGCGGCGCGGGTGGCGCTCGGGCCCGATTTACCGCCCTTTTACACCAACGATGAGACGCTGGCGCTGCAGGTTGCGGCCCACGCGAAACAGGAGAACGATCCGTTGTGGCGATTGCCGCTGTGGCCTCCTTACGATTCCTGGCTCGATTCCAAGGTCGCCAACCTCAACAACGCGCCGTCGGGCGGGTTCGCCGGCTCCATCACCTGCGCGCTGTTCCTGCAACGCTTCGTCGAGGCCGCGAAGAGCTGGCTGCATGTCGACATCTACGGCTGGACACCGACGGCGAAGCCGGCGCGGCCCGAGGGCGGCGAATGCCAGGCCGCCCGCGCGATCTACAAATTGTTGAGTGAACGCTATGGATGACCCGCGCCTGACGCCGGCGCGGCCCGACCTCGCCGCGAAATATCTCGAAGGCAAGGTCACGGCGGCACGTTTTGTCAGCGGCGAGACCTTCGAAATCGTCGATGCGATTGCACCGCTGCGGGAAAGGCCATCCGGCGACGCCGGGCTCCTGACCCAGGCGCTCAAAGGCGAGCAGGTGACGATCTACGACCGCAACGGCGAAGGCTGGGCCTGGGGGCAACTCAACCGCGACGGCTATGTTGGCTGGCTTCCGGATTCGGCGCTGGCGAAACCCAATGCCGCACCAACGCACAAGGTCATCGCGATCCGGACATTTGCGTTTCCCGGCCCCTCGATCAAACTGCCGCCGTTGGACACGCTGGTGATGGATTCGTGGCTGACCGTGACGCGTGAGGACGGCGCTTTCGCCGTCACGCGCGAAGGCTGGTATCTGCCGCGCCAGCATCTCGGCCAGCTCGATGGCTTCGAGAAGGACTTTGTCGAAATCGCCGAACGCTTCGTCGGCACGCCCTATCTGTGGGGCGGCAAGACTAGCCTCGGGATCGATTGTTCCGGCCTGGTCCAGATCTCATTGAACGCGGTGGGCACCGGCTGCCCGCGCGACAGCGACATGCAGCAGGACGGCCTCGGCCGGGCGCTCGATCAGGCGGAATCAAAACAATTGCAGCGCGGCGATTTGATCTTCTGGAAGGGCCATGTCGCGATCGTGCGCGATGCCGACAGCATCGTTCATGCCAACGCGCATCACATGGCGACCGCGATTGAAAACACCCGCGACGCGATCGCCCGCATCAAGGCCGCCGGCAGCGAGGTTATTTCGATCAAGCGGATGTAGCTGAACGCCTTCCGCTCAAGTTCGTCATGCCCGGGCAGAAGCGCGTCTTCGCGCTAGATGTCCCGGGCATCCACGTCTTTACGCTGCTGCAGTCAGGAAGACGTGGATGGCCGGGTCAAGCCCGGCCATGACGAAAACGAATTGGGGTTCAGTCCGCCACCACGCCGCCAGCCGCGGCTTCCAACCGGAACGCGGCGGCGAACAGCGCGCGGGTGTAGTCGCTCTTCGGATTCTTGAACAGTTCCGCCGCCGCGCCCTCCTCCACCACCTTGCCGTGACGCATCACGATCAGATGGCTTGCCAATGAGGCGACCACGCGCAAATCGTGTGAAATGAACAGGTAGGTCAGGTCGCGCTTGCGCTGCAGTTCGCGCAACAGATCGACCATCTGCGCCTGCAGCAGCATATCCAGCGCGCTGGTCGGCTCGTCCAGCACCACGAAATGCGGCTCCAGCACCACCGCTCGCGCGATACTGATGCGCTGACGCTGGCCGCCGGAGAATTCATGCGGATAGCGAAACCGTGTCGCCGGATCGAGGCCAACGTCTTTCAGCGCCTTGATCACGCGCGCTTCGCGTTCGGATTCCGAGAGCGCGCGCTGATGCACGGTCAGACCCTCCGCGATGATGTCGCCGACCGACATTCGCGGGCTCAGCGCACCGAACGGATCCTGAAACACGATCTGCATGTCCCGACGGAACGGCCGCATCGCCTGGAAGCGCAGGCCCTGGATGTCCTTGCCGAGAAACACGATCGGCCCGTCGGACGAGATCAGCCGCAGCAACGCCAGGCCCAGCGTGGTCTTGCCGGAGCCGGATTCACCGACGACGCCGAGCGTCTCGCCCTGTCGCACCGAGAGGCTGACGCCATCGACCGCCTTGATATGCCCGACCGTCTTGCGCAGCAGACCGCGCTTGATCGGAAACCAGACCTTCAAACCGTCGGTCGAAATCACGACCGGAGATTCCGGGCGAGGCGGCGCCGGATCGGGCTTCGGCTCGGCTGCGAGCAAAGCGCTTGTATAGGGATGTTGCGGCGCGGTGAAGACCTGTTCGACCGGCCCCTGCTCGACGATCTTGCCGCCATTCATGACGCAGACGACATCAGCGATGCGGCGGACGATGCCGAGATCATGGGTAATGAACAGCAGGCTCATGCCGAGCCGCGCGCGAATTTCCGCCAGCAGCGTCAGAATCTGCGCCTGGACGGTGACGTCGAGCGCGGTGGTGGGCTCGTCGGCAATCAGGAGATCCGGCTCGTTGGCGAGCGCCATCGCGATCATGACCCGCTGCCGCTGGCCGCCGGACAATTGATGCGGATAGCTCGAAAGCCGCGTTTCCGGGTCGGGAATACCGACCTGGGTCAACAGCTCGAGCGTTCGCGCCCGCGCCATCGCGCCGCGAACCCCGCTGTGCAGCTGCAATATCTCGCCGATCTGGGACTCGATCGTATGCAGCGGATTGAGCGAGGTCATCGGCTCCTGGAAGATGATCGAAATGTCGTTGCCGCGAATGCCGCGAATCTCGCGCTCCGACATCGTAAGCAGTTCGTGGCCCTTGAAGTGGATGCTGCCGGTGGGATGCGACGCGGTCGGATACGGCAACAGCTTCAGAATCGACAGCGCGCTGACCGATTTTCCGGAACCGGATTCGCCGACCAGCGCCACGCACTCGCCGCGCTTGATCTCAAAGGAAATCCGGTCGACCGCCAGCGACGTGCCGCTCGGTTGGTGAAACGCCACCGACAAATCGCGGACGTGAAGCAGAGGCTGATTGATGGCGTCCATGCGGCGGGTCCCTACCGGAACGTCTTGCGCGGATCGAAGGCGTCGCGCGCGGCTTCGCCGATGAAAATCAACAGCGACAGCATGATCGCAACCGCGAAAAAGCCGGTGAAGCCAAGCCAGGGCGCCTGCACATTGGCCTTGGCCTGCGACAGCAACTCGCCGAGCGAGGGCGAGCCCGGGGGCAGACCGAAGCCGAGGAAATCCAGCGCGGTCAGCGTCATCACCGACGAGGAGACGATGAACGGCAGGAATGTCATGGTCGCCACCATCGCGTTCGGCAGCAAATGCCGGAACATGATCACGGCATTGGACACGCCGAGCGCCCGCGCTGCCTGGATGTATTCAAAGTTACGTCCGCGCAGAAACTCCGCCCGCACCAGTCCAACCAGCGATACCCAAGAGAACAGCAGCAGGATGCCGAGCAGGACAAAGAAGCCCGGCACCAGCACCGACGACAGGATCAGCAGCAGATACAGCGAAGGTATAGCGGTCCACACCTCGATCACGCGCTGGAAGGTCAAATCGATCCAGCCGCCGAAATAGCCCTGAACGCCGCCGGCGGCGATGCCGATGATCGACGAGATGATGGTGAGCGCGAGACCGAACAGGACCGAAATTCGAAAGCCGTAGATCAGGCGCGCGACGACGTCGCGGCCCTGGTCGTCGGTGCCGAGCCAATTATACTCCAGATCGCGGCAGCCCTTGAGGCCTTTCTTCTGCACCACGTCCTTGCACTCGGCTTCGGTCAGCATCCAGGTCGGCTTCGACGGGGCCGGTGTCGGCAAATCGAGATTGTGCGTATCGTAAGAATAGCGGATCAGCGGCCAGACGATGCTGCCACCCTTTTCCGCGATCAGCTTCTGTAGATAGGGATCGCGATAATCCGCTGCAGTCTGGAAATCGCCGCCGAACGTGGTCTCGGGATAGGTGACGAAAGCCGGAAAATACAAATGGCCATCGTACTTGATCAGGAATGGACGATCATTGGCGATCAGTTCGGCAAACAACGAGACAAAGAACAGAAGAAGAAATATCCAGAACGACCAATAGCCGCGGCGATTCGATTTGAAATTCTGCCAGCGCCGCCGGTTGAGCGGTGACGGGCTGAAGCGATGGCGCGTCATCGGCACGGCTTCACCGAGCGGCGATTGCGTCGTGGTTTCGACCGGCGGTGGGGCGATCAGGGTCATCAGACCTCCCGCGCCTCGAAATCGATCCGCGGATCGATCCACATATAGGCCAGATCCGAGATCAGATTGACCACCAGACCCACCAGCGAAAAGATGAACAGCGTTCCAAACACCACCGGATAGTCGCGGTTCAGCACGCTTTCGAAACCGAGCAGGCCGAGCCCATCCAGCGAGAAAATGGTCTCGATCAGCAGCGAGCCGGAAAAGAACGCGTGGATGAAGGCGCCCGGGAAACCGGCGATCACGATCAGCATGGCGTTGCGGAAGACGTGATTGTAGAGTACCTGGCGTTGGCTGCAGCCCTTGGCACGCGCGGTCATCACATATTGCTTGCGGATTTCATCGAGAAACGAGTTCTTGGTCAGCAGCGTCATGGTGGCGAAGGCGCCGAGCGCCATCGCGATCAGCGGCAGCGTGATGTGCCAGAAATAATCCAGGATCTTCCAGTACCAGGGGAATTGCGACCAGCCGTCTGAGGTCAGGCCACGCAGCGGGAAGATGTTGAAGAACGAGCCGCCGGCGAACAGGATGATCAAAAGGATCGCGAACAGGAAGCCTGGGATAGCAAATCCGACGATGATGATGGCCGACGTCCAGGTGTCGAACTTGGAGCCGTCCTGCACCGCCTTGCGGATCCCGAGCGGGATAGAGATCAGATAGGTCAAGAGCGTCATCCAGATCCCGAGCGACATCGAGACCGGCAATTTCTCCTTGATCAACTGCAAGACGGTGGTATCGCGAAAATAGCTTTTGCCGAAATCGAAGCGCGAGAAGTTCCACACCATCAGCGCGAAGCGCTCCGGCGCCGGCTTGTCGAAGCCGAACTGCTTTTCGAGGCTCTTGATGAAATCGGGATCGAGCCCCTGCGCGCCGCGATACTTCGAACTGGCGCCGCCACCGGAAAAATTGCCGGGCTGGCCGCGCGGGCTGAAATCGCCACCGCCGCCGGAAACCCGCGAGGTGCCGCCGGTGTCGGCGCCGTTGAGCTGCGCGATCACGCGTTCCACCGGGCCGCCGGGGGCGAACTGCACCACCACGAACGACACGAACAATATTCCGAGCAGCGTCGGGATCATCAGCAAAATGCGGCGGGCGATATAGGCGCTCATGAGCTACTTCGCCTGTTCGGATTTGGCGGCCTTGGCGGCGTCGTACCACCAATTTTCCGGCGCACCGACACCCCCCGAATATTTCGGCGGCTTGTCGGGGTGATTGAACACGTCCCAATAGGCAATCGGGTGCGTCGCGCGGAACCATTGCGGCACCCAATAGCGGCCGGCCCGGAACACCCGGTCCAGCGCACGACATGCATTGGTCAGATCCACCCGCGTCTCGGCACTCATGGCCCTTGCGACCAGTGCGTCGATCGCTGGGCTAGCAACACCGGCCAGATTGTATGAGCCCTTGGTGGCCGCCGCCTGCGATGTAAAGTACGGCCGCAGGCTGTCGCCCGGCGTCGCCGACATGCTCAAGCGCTCGACCGTCACATCGAAATCAAAATCTTCCACGCGCGCGCGGTACTGCACGGCGTCGATCAATCGGATGCTGGCGTCGATCCCGAGCTGTCCGAGATTCTTGATGAAGGTGGCGTGATGCGGCTGAAATGCCGGCTCATCGAGCAGGAATTCGACCGTGAAGGCCTCGCCGTTCGGCAATAGCCGTTTGCCGTCCTTGATGACACATCCGGCGTCGTTGAGCAGTTGCACCGCTTTGCGCAACAAGGCCCGGTCCTGACCCGACCCGTCCGATACCGGCGGCACATAAGGTTCGCCGAATACTTCGTCGGGGACCTGGCCGCGAAACGGCTCGAGCAGCTTGAGTTCTTCCGGCGATGGCGCCCCGACCGCCACCATGTCCGAATTCTGAAACGGCGAGCAGGTGCGCGCATAGGCGCCGTACATCACGGTCTTGTTGGTCCATTCGAAGTCAAAGGCGTTGCCGAGGGCTTCCCGCACCCTTGGATCCCTAAACTTGTCGCGACGGGTGTTGAAGAACCAGCCTTGTCCACCCGACGGCGTTTGGTCCGGCAAGGTCTCGCGCTTGACGCGGCCATCCTTGACCGCCGGGAAATCATAGCGTGTCGCCCAGATGCGCGCGGTGAACTCCTCGCGGTACAGATAGCTCCTTCCGCTGAAACCCTCGAACGCGACATCGCGGTCGCGATAAAACTCATAGCGTACGGTATCGAAATTGTAGCTGCCGCGGTTCACCGGGAGGTCGGCGGCCCACCAGTCCTTGACCCGTTCATATTCAATGTAGCGGTTGGCCTCGAATTTGCCGACCTTGTACGGCCCCGATCCCAGCGGCGTATCGAGGGTCGATTCCTCGAATGACCGCGTCGCATAATAGGCCTTGGAGAAGATCGGCAGGCCCGCGACATAGAGCGGCACGTCGCGGGCGCGCTTTTCCGCGAAGCTGACGACAACGGTCGCGTCATCGGCCGCTTCGGCCTTCAGCATGTCGCGCAACTGAACCATGATCAGCGGATGACCCTTTTCCTTCAGCGCGGTCAGCGAGAACGCGACATCCTGCGCGGTCAGCTTCGAGCCGTCGTGAAATCGGGCCTCGGGCCGGATGGTGAAACGGTAAACCAGTTTGTCCGGCGATATCCGCACCGACTTCGCCGCGAGACCATACATCGCATCCGGCTCGTCACTCGCGCGCACCATCAGCGCCGCGAAGGTCATATCCATACCCTGCGCGCCCTCGCCCTTGAGGATGTAGGCGTTGAGCGAACTGAACGTGAAATACGACTGGTTGTAGGCGCGACTGGAAGGTATCAGCGAAAACAGCCCGCCCTTCGGCGCGTCGATATTCACATAATCGAGATGCTGAAAGTCCGCCGGATATTTCAGATCGCCGAATGCCGAGATGCCGTGGATGTCCGAGCCGGTATCGGCCGCCGCCGACCGAAAACCCACAGCGCTGATCGCACCGACCCCGACACCGAGCAGGTGCCGGCGCGAGAGCTGCATCATGCCTGCGGAAACCCTCAAGATCGCTTGCCGATCTTGGCTGCCTTGTCGGCGTCGAACCACCACAGCGACGGCAATCCGCCGCGGCCGTATTTCGGCAGAGGGTCGGCATGGTTGAAGCGGTCCCAGATCGCGTAGCGCGCAAACCCGTAGGTGAATTGCGGGACGACGTAGAAATTCCACAACAGGACGCGATCGAGCGCCCGCGTCGCAGCGACGAGGCCGGCACGATCCTTGGCGAAGATGATCTTGTCGATGAGTTGATCCACGGCCGGATTCTTGATGCCGATGGTGTTTTTCGAGCCCGGCTGGTCCGCGCTCTGCGAGCTCCAGAATTCCCGCTGCTCGTTGCCGGGCGACAGCGACTGTCCCCAGACGTCGGTGATGATGTCGAAGTCGAAGTTACGCAGCCGGTTCTCGTATTGCGCATCGTCCACGACGCGGATCGATGTCGTAACGCCGATACGCTCGAGCGACGGCTTGTAGAACAGCGATATCCGCTCACTCGATGGATCCTGGACCAGAATCTCGACGGTCACCGGTTTTTCCGCCGGATCGACCAGCTTGCCGTCCTTGATCGTGTAGTTCGCCTCCTTCAGCAGCCTCATTGCCTCGCGCAGATTCGCGCGTACCGCCTCGGGGTTGCCGCCAACCGGATTGGAATATGTCGTCGTGAAGAGTTCCGCCGGCACCTTGTCGCGCACGGTCTCCAGGATCTGGAGTTCTTCGCCCTGCGGCAGTCCCGACGAGGCCAGCTCCGTGCCGTCGAAGTAGCTGTTGATGCGCTTGTACTGCCCATAAAACAGCTGCTTGTTCATTTCCTCGAAGTCGAACGCAAAATTGAAGGCGCGGCGCAGCCGGGCATCCTTGAATTGCTCCCGGCGCAGATTGAGCACGAAGCCCTGCATCCGCCCGGAATCGTTGATCGGGAACTCCTGCTTGGCGACGCGCTTGTCGGCGATCGCCGGAAAATCATAGGCCGTCGCCCATTGCTTGGCCGAATTCTCGACGATCCAGTCGGCCTGGTCGGCCTTGAAGGCTTCGAGCGCAACCAGATTGTCGCGGAAAAACTCAAAGCGCAGTTCGTCGAAATTGTTCTGGCCGATCTGGCTCGGCAGGCTTGCGCCCCAATAGTCCTTGACCCGCTCCAGCCGGATCGATCTGGCGGCGACGAATTCCTTGATGCGGTAGGGGCCGGAACCGAGCGGCGGCTCCAGCGTCGTTGCCGAGATGTCGCGCTTTTTGCCGTTGGCGTCGGTGCCTTCCCACCAATGCTTGGGCAACACGACCAACTCACCGACGATGGTCGGCAATTCGCGATTGCCGGGGCTCTCGAAGGTGAACTTTATGTCGCGATCGCCGATCTTTTCGGTTTTGACGACGTGACGATAATACGAGGCGTAGAACGGACTGTTTTTCTTGAGTACCTCGAGCGAGAAAATCACGTCCTCGGGCGTGACCGGCTTGCCGTCATGCCAGTGGGCTTCCTTGCGAAGACGGTAGGTGACCCAGGCGAAATCGTCGGGATGCGAGGCGGCCTCCGCCAGCAGGCCGTATTCCGTGGTGACTTCGTCCAGCGAACGGCTCATCAGGGTTTCATTGATCATCGCGGCGGCCGGAGCCAGCGAGCCCTTGATGCCGGCAATAGCGATGTTGAAATTGTCGAACGTACCGATCGATATTTGACGCGCCACGCCGCCCTTGGGGGCATCCGGATTGACGTAATCGAAACGCTTGAAATCGGCGGGATATTTGATGTCGCCGAACAGCGACAAAGCGTGCCGCCAGGCCGGCTCGCCGGCCGCCGTCTGGGCGCGGGCCTCACCGATCAGGGAAGCGCCAGCCGCCATCCCAATGCTCGGAGCGATCGCGGCGAAGGCGCCGCTTTGCAAAAGATGTCGCCGGGTAATTGCCAAATGCATAATTCCTGCTGGACCTGGAAGCGCTAGTAAGACGGTAATATACGGCAACGTTTCGACAAAATACGTTGCTTTTTCCTCATGAAAGCGCCCGGCGAAGCGATCCGCTGCGGCCAAACGCCCCGATAACAAACCCGCGAGCCCTCGACATGAAAACGGCCGGGCAATGCCCGGCCGGTGATGGCGCGAAATTCCATGTCACGATGACGGGGCGTTAGCTGGCCGCCATCGCTTGATCCATCACTTGGCCGCGGTCGGCAGCGGAACCGGACTATCCGCCAGCGTGTGCAGATAATCGATCACGTCGGCGCGCTCGCTGTCCTTCTGGATGCCGGCAAAGCCCATCGCGGTGCCCGGGACGAAACCCTTCGGGTTATTGATGAACTGGTTGAGGTCGTCATAGGTCCAGGTGCCGCCCTTGCCCTTCATGGCGGCGGAGAAATTGAAGCCGCGGCCTTCACCCTTCTTGTCGCCGACGATCCCGTAGAGATTGGGGCCGACGCGGTTCGGGCCGTCCTTTTCGAAGGTATGGCAGGCGCCACATTTCTTGGCAGCAGCCGCGCCCTTCTCGACCGAGGCGGTCTGCAGCAGCTTCTCGATCGGTTCGGAAGGCGCCGGTGCAGCTTCCTTGCCGCCGGCCGGAGCCTCTTCCTTGACCGCGATTTCGAAGCCCGGCTTTGCCAGCTTCGGCGGGGAGAACAGCGCCCCGGCAGCGAAACTCGTCGACAGGATAACGAGGCAGGTGGCCAGAACGGCACCCATGATTTTATTGGTTTCGAAGGAGTCCATTTCGGATCAGGCTCCAAGCCTTAAAGCTAAGGCTTACCTGCAGTAAGCCTCAAAGGTCGACTTCAGGCCGGCGAGAAGCGGCCGCGGATGGGCCTCAGGAATCATGCTTTCGCACCGCACCCGAGTGGCTTTGAGATATCGGTTTGCCCGCGCTCTGGCAACCCGTATAAATGGGCCGGCTTTTGACCAATCCCCATCATTTCCCGCCTGTTATCAACCGGGTCCAGATCTCATCCCGATGACCGAAACCCGTACCTTGGTGCTGATCCCCGCCCGCATGGCCGCCACCCGGCTGCCTGGCAAGCCGCTGTTGGACATTGCCGGCCTGCCGATGATCGTCCACGTGCTGCGCAGCGCCGAAGCCGCGCAAATCGGCCGTGTCGCGGTCGCCACCGACACCCTGGAGATCGCCGAGGTGGTGAAATCCCATGGCGGCGAGGCCGTCATGACCCGCGCCGACCACCCGTCCGGGTCGGACCGCAGCTATGAGGCGCTGTGCAAGCTCGACCCGGAAAGCAAGATCGAGATCGTGGTCAATCTGCAGGGCGATTTCCCGACCATCCGCCCCGATAACATCAGGAGCGTGCTGACCCCCTTGGCCGACCCCGCGGTCGATATCTCGACTTTGGCCGCCGAAATCCACACCGAGGAGGAAAGCAGCAACCCGAACGTGGTCAAGGTGATCGGCTCGACCGTCAGTGCGGGGCGGATGCGCGCGCTGTACTTCACCCGCGCCACGGCGCCCTGGGGCGACGGGCCGCGCTACCATCACATCGGCCTTTATGCCTATCGCCGCCCGGCACTGGAGCGCTATGTCCGGCTGCCGCCCTCGGAGCTGGAGCTGCGCGAGAAGCTCGAACAATTGCGGGCGATCGAGGCCGGGATGCGGATCGATGTCGCCATCGTGGCAACGGTGCCGCGCGGGGTCGATACGCCGCCCGATCTGGAAACCGCCCGCGGCATACTGGCCAAACGATAGACGGCTGCTACAAGGCGCCATCACGACGAACATGACGACGAGCATGACCAAGACCATGAAAATTGCATTCCAGGGCGAGCCGGGCGCCAATTCCCATATCGCCATCGCCGCCGCCTATCCCGACGCCGAACCGCTTCCCTGCGCGACCTTCGAGGATGCGCTGGCCGCGATCTCCTCGGGCGAGGCGGATCTGGGCATGATCCCGATCGAAAACTCGGTCGCCGGCCGGGTCGCCGATATCCATCATCTGCTGCCGCAGTCCGGCCTGTTCATCGTCGGCGAATGGTTCGAGCCGATCCATCACCAGTTGATGGCGCCGCGCGGCGCCAAGCTTGCCGACATCAAGACCGTCGAGAGCCATGTCCACGCGCTCGGGCAATGCCGCCGCATCATCCGCAAGCTCGGCATCAGGCCGATCGTCTCCGGCGACACCGCCGGAAGCGCCCGCATCGTCGCCGAGCGCGGTGACAAGAGCTGCGCCTCGATCGCTTCCAGGCTCGCGGCCGACATCTACGGCCTCGATATCCTGGCCGGGGACGTCGAGGACGAGACCCACAACACCACCCGTTTCGTGGTGCTGGCGCGCGAACCGAAATGGGCCGCGCAGGGCTCGGGGCCGCTGGTCACCACCTTTGTATTCCGGGTGCGCAATTTGCCCGCCGCGCTCTACAAGGCGCTGGGCGGCTTTGCCACCAATAGCGTCAACATGACCAAGCTCGAAAGCTACATGGTCGACGGCGAATTCTCCGCGACGCAATTCTACGCCGACGTCGACGGCCATCCCGACGACAAGAACCTCGCTTTCGCGCTGGAGGAATTGAAATTCTTCTCCCGCGAATTGCGTATCGTCGGCGTCTATCCGGGCCATCCGTTCCGAGCGACGTTCAGCGAGACGAAGGAATAGGGTTTTCACGCGACCTATCCGTTCGTCGTCCCGGCGAAGGCCGGGACCCACAATCCCTGGCGTGCGTTGCTAAGCAAGGCCTCGGCCACATCGTGCAAACGGGAATCCGCGCCGTATGGGTCCCGGCCTTCGCCGGGACGACGATAGTTTGTTGACGCCTTCGTTGTTCAAGCCGCAGCCTTCTTCCCCAGCCCGAACGCGTCCGCCAGCAAGCTGTACGATTTCTTGCGGGCGTCGTGATCGTACACGGCGGTGATGATCATCAGCTCATCGGCCTTGCTGGCGTTGATCAGCGGCTGCAGTTTTGTCATCACGGTCGCGGGGCTGCCGACGAAGAACCGCGAGCGATTACGCGCGATCGAGGCCCGTTCGGCGTCGGTGTAGGGATAGGCCAGCGCCTCTTCCACGCTCGGCAGCGGCGTATACTGGCCGCGGTCGCGGCGCAGGCGGTTGAGCTCCATCGACGCTGCAAGCCGCTCCGCCTCCGCATCGGTTTCGGCGGCGACCACCGCGACCGCCAGGATGCCGTGCGGCGTCGCGCGCCAGCCCGACGGCTTGAAACGCGTATGATAATTGATCAGCGCATCGACCGCGTCGTGGGACGCAAAATGATGCGCGAAGGCAAAGCCCATCCCGACCTGGGCCGCCAGTTCCGAGCTGTAATCGCTGGAGCCGAGCAGCCAGATCGGCGGCAGCGGCACGTCGTCGGGCATCGCCACAACTTTGTTGTAGGGATGGTCGGGCGGAAAATCCCGCGTCTCCCACAAGGTCAATTCATGCAGCCGCTCGAGGAAATCATCGCCCTCGCGGCGATCGAGCCGGCTGCGTAACGCGTGGGCGGTGGCGCCGTCGGTGCCCGGCGCGCGGCCGAGCCCGAGATCGATCCGGCCCGGAAACAGCGCTTCCAGCATCTTGAAGCGTTCCGCCACCATCAGCGGCGCGTGGTTGGGCAGCATCACGCCGCCGGAGCCAACCCGGATATGGCTGGTCACCGCCGCGATCTGCCCGATCATGATGTCGGGCGCGGGGCTCGCGACCGACGCAAGGTTGTGATGCTCGGCCAGCCAATATCGGAGATAGCCGAGCTGATCGACATGGCGCGCCAGATCGATGCTGTTGCGCAGCGCCGTGGCGGGCTTGGTGCCGGTGGTGACGACGGAGAGGTCGAGGACTGAAAGCGGAATCATCGCGATAAACTAGTGCGCCACGTCCGGCCCACAAAGGGCCCTCGCGCGCAGATCAGGCGCGCATCGCATGGGCCCGCGAATGGCAGGCCAAGCCGACCCAGGTGGGCTGGATATAAGGTATACATCAAAAATCCGATCTGCCCATCACTTCAAGAAACTCTTGCTCGGAGCAAAATTAGCCCATAAATTACTGAAATTACGTACATTTCTATCTGAATTTTCAAAGCCATTTCTGCCCACCTTGTCATATCAATCGATCTCATATTAAATGTTTCACGGAGTAATTGGGCAATTTCCCATCATCGATGGGCTGTTTAAAAGGTCCGATTTCGCTTATTTTGGCTTGAGAGCAAAGCCCGGCATCGTTGCGGGCTTGAGTGGGAGTTCGCCGTGCGATGAGCGATATGACACCCCCTGCGCCCGATGGGCGCCTTGCGTTGAAATCGCCCGCGATCTCGTTTGAGTTTTTTCCGCCGAAGACCGCGGAAATGGAGCGCGGCCTGTGGGACACCATCAACCGGCTCGCGCCATTGTCGCCCAATTTCGTCTCGGTGACCTACGGCGCCGGCGGCTCGACCCGCGAACGCACCCATTCGACCATCGCCCGCATCCTCGCCGAGACCAACCTGGTCCCGGCCGCGCATCTCACCTGCGTCAACGCCCCGCGCGGCGAGATCGATGACGTGGTGGCACAATATCACGACGTCGGTGTTCGCCATATCGTCGCCCTGCGCGGCGATCCCACCACCGGGATCGGCACCAGCTATGTCGCGCATCCCGACGGCTACAAGACCTCGGCCGAACTCGTCGCCAGCATCAAGAAGCGCTATCCCGACATCGAGGTCTCGGTCTCGGCCTATCCGGAAAAGCATCCGGAGAGCCCCGACTTCGACGCCGACATCGACGTCCTCAAGGCCAAGGTCGATGCCGGCGCGGCGCGCGCCATTACACAAGTGTTCTTCGACAACGATCTCTACTTCCGTTATCTCGATCGGGTGCGGGCGCGCGGCATCGATATTCCGGTCGTGCCCGGCATCATGCCGATGCACAATTTCAAGCAGGCCCGCAATTTCGTCACGCGCGCCGGCACCACGGTGCCGTCGTGGCTGGCGGAAAAATTCGACGGGCTCGACGACGATGCCGACACCCGCAAACTGGTGGCGGCGACGGTTGCCGCCGGCCAGGTGCAGAAACTGGCAAAACACGGCGTCGACACCTTTCACTTCTACACCATGAACCGCGCGGATCTCGTGTTCGCCATCAGCCATTTGCTGGGCATTCGCCCGCAGGGCGCACAGAAAGCCGCTTGATCGATGAGTATTGCTGTTTCCCCGAAGCGAACCGCTTTGCTCGCGGCCGCCCGCGAACGTATCCTGGTGCTCGACGGCGCCATGGGCACCATGATCCAGGGCCTCGAATATGACGAAGCCGCGTTTCGCGGCGAACGCTTCAAGGATTTCCACCGCGACGTCCGCGGCAACAACGACCTCTTGATCCTGACCCAACCTGACGCGATCGAGGACATCCACGCGCAATATCTGCGCGCCGGCGCCGACATCGTCGCCACCAACACCTTCTCCTCGACCTCGATCGCGCAAGCCGATTACGAGATGTCGGACCTCGCCTACGAACTCAACCTCGACGGCGCCAAACTCGCGCGCGCCGCCGCCGAGCGCGTCAGCGCCGAGGACGGCAAGCCGCGTTTCGTCGCCGGCGCGCTGGGCCCGACCAACCGCACCGCCTCGATCTCGCCAGACGTATCGAACCCCGGCTATCGCGCCGTCACCTTTGACGATCTGCGCAAGGCCTATGGCGAGCAGATCAACGGCCTGCTCGACGGCGGCGCTGATCTCTTGCTGGTCGAAACCATTTTCGACACCTTGAACGCCAAGGCGGCGCTGTACGCGATCGCCGAGATCACCGAGGCGCGCGGCATCGACGTGCCCATGATGATCTCCGGCACCATCACCGACAAATCCGGCCGCCTGCTGTCGGGACAATTGCCGGAAGCCTTCTGGAATTCGGTGCGCCACGCCAGGCCCGCCACCATCGGCTTCAACTGCGCGCTCGGCGCCGAGGACCTGCGCGCCCATATCGCCGATATCGGCCGCGTCGCCGATACGCTGGTGTGCGCCTACCCGAACGCCGGCCTGCCCAACGAATTCGGCCAGTACGACGAGAGCCCGGAATACATGGCGCGGCTGATCGGCGAATTCGCCAGCGCCGGCCTCGTCAATATCGTCGGCGGCTGCTGCGGCACCACGCCCGATCATATCGCGGCGATCGCGACCGCGGTCGCCCCCCACAGGCCACGCGTCATCCCCGAGATCGAACCGCGGCTGCGGCTGTCTGGTTTGGAGCCGTTCGAGCTGACGCCCGCTATTCCCTTTGTCAATATCGGCGAACGCACCAACGTCACGGGATCGGCGCGTTTCCGCAAACTCGTCACCGCCGGCGACTACACCGCGGCACTTCAGGTCGCGCGCGACCAGGTCGAGAACGGCGCCCAGATCATCGACGTCAACATGGACGAGGGCTTGCTGGACTCCGAAGCCGCGATGGTGACCTTCCTCAATCTGGTCGCCGCCGAGCCCGACATCGCCCGCGTCCCCGTGATGGTGGACTCCTCGAAATTCGCCGTGATCGAAGCCGGCCTGAAATGCGTTCAGGGCAAGCCGGTGGTCAATTCGATCTCGATGAAGGAAGGCGAGGCGAAATTCATCCACGAGGCCCAGATCGCGCGGCGTCATGGCGCGGCCGTGGTGGTGATGGCGTTCGACGAAGCAGGACAAGCCGACACGTTCGCGCGCAAGACCGAAATCTGCAAGCGCGCCTACGATATCCTGGTCGGGCAGCTGAATTTTCCGCCCGAGGACATCATCTTCGATCCGAATATCTTCGCGATCGCGACCGGGCTCGAGGAGCACAACAATTACGGCGTCGACTTCATCGAGGCGACGCGCTGGATTCGCCAGAACCTGCCGCATGCGCATATTTCCGGCGGCGTTTCCAACCTGTCGTTCTCGTTCCGCGGCAATGAGCCGGTGCGCGAAGCGATGCATTCGGTGTTCCTGTATCATGCCATCAAAGCCGGCATGGATATGGGCATCGTCAATGCCGGGCAGATGGTCGTCTATGACGACATCGATCCCGAGCTGCGCCAGACCTGCGAAGACGTCATCCTCAACCGCGATCCCGGCGCTTCCGAGCGCCTGCTGCAACTGGCGGAAAAATTCCGCGGCAAGGAGAAGCAGACCCGGGAACAGGACCTGGCCTGGCGCGAATGGCCGGTCGAGAAGCGGCTTTCGCATGCGCTGGTGCACGGCATCACGGAATTCATCGAGGCGGATACCGAGGCCGCGCGGCTGACCGTCGAGCGTCCGCTCCACGTCATCGAGGGACCGCTGATGGCCGGCATGAACATCGTCGGCGATCTCTTTGGCGACGGCAAAATGTTCCTGCCGCAGGTCGTCAAATCCGCGCGGGTGATGAAGCAGGCGGTGGCCTATCTGATGCCGTTCATGGAGGAGGAAAAGGCCCGCAACCTCGCCGCGGGCATTGAAGGCAATGCCCGCAAGAACGCCGGCAAGATCGTGCTCGCGACCGTCAAGGGCGACGTCCACGACATCGGCAAGAACATCGTCGGCATCGTGCTGCAATGTAACAATTTCGAGGTGATCGACCTCGGCGTCATGGTGCCCGCCGCAAAAATTATCGAGACCGCCAAGGCCGAGGGCGCCGACATCATCGGCCTGTCCGGCCTGATCACGCCGTCGCTCGACGAGATGAGTTTCCTCGCCGGCGAACTGGAGCGCCAGGGCATGAGCGTGCCGCTGCTGATCGGCGGCGCCACCACCAGCCGGGTGCATACCGCCGTCAAGATCGACCCGAATTATCGCGGCGGACCGGTGGTGCATGTCAACGACGCCAGCCGCGCGGTCGGCGTCGCCTCGTCGCTGCTGTCGCCGGAGCGACGCGAAGCTTACGCGGCCGAAGTGCGTGCCGATTACGCCAAGATCTCCGCGGCGCATTTCCGCGCCCAGGCCGACAAGAAGCGTCTGAAGCTTAACGTCGCCCGCGCCAACGCGATGAAGATCGATTTTACGAAACTGCCGCCGAAGAAGCCGAGCTTCTTCGGCATCAAGAGCTTTCGCGATTACGACCTGGCGGAGTTGGCCGAATACATCGACTGGACGCCGTTCTTCCAGACCTGGGAACTGACCGGAAGATTCCCGGCGATCCTTAGCGATCCCAAGGTCGGGGAAGCCGCGCGCGCACTCTATGACGACGCCCGCAAGATGCTGGCGCTGATCGTGAAGGAGAACTGGTTCAAGGCGCAGGCTACCATCGGCTTCTGGCCGGCCAACGCCGATGGCGACGACATCGCGGTCTATGCCGACGATACGCGCCAGACGCAGATCGCGACGTTCCACACCTTGCGCCAGCAACTCGAGAAACGCGAAGGCCGTTTCAACGCCGCGCTGTCGGATTTCATCGCGCCGGTTAAGTCGGGCGTGCCGGATTATATCGGCGCGTTCGTGGTCACCGCGGGCATCGGCGAAGACGTGATCGCCGATCGCTTCAAGCACGCCAATGACGATTACTCCTCGATCCTGTGCAAGGCGCTGGCCGATCGTCTCGCGGAGGCCTTTGCCGAGCGCATGCACGCCCGCGTGCGCCGCGAATTCTGGGGCTACGCGCCGGACGAGACCACGCTGCCGGACCAATTGATCCTCGAGCAATATGCCGGCATCCGGCCGGCACCCGGCTATCCCGCGCAGCCCGACCACACCGAAAAGGCGACGCTGTTCGCGCTGCTCGACGCCGAGGCCACCGCCGGCGTCAAGCTGACCGAGAGCTATGCGATGTGGCCGGGCTCGTCGGTGTCGGGGCTCTATTTCAGTCATCCGGAAAGCTATTATTTCGGCGTCGGCAAGATCGAACGCGACCAGGTCGAGGACTACGCCGCGCGCAAGGGCCTGAGCATAGCTGAGACCGAACGCTGGCTGGCGCCGGTGCTGAACTACATTCCAGCGCAGGACCGTCAGCCACAGGACCGCGCGGTGCGCGAGGCGATGCCGACGGTGCCGCCGAAATCCGAGCCCGCCAACGATGCAGCGCCCGAAGAAGTCGCCTCGCATCCGCCCGGCTGCAATTGCGCGGTGCATCTGGCCTACCGGAAGAAGACGGCACGGGCGTAGTCGCTTCACCCTCCCCTGGAGGGGGAGGGTCGGCTCGCATTGAGCGCAGCGAAATGCGAGACGGGGTGGGGTGGCGACGTAACGCACGAAGCGCCGCTATTCCAACTCGCCCCACCCCACCCCGCCGCTTCGCGTCGACCCTCCCCCTCCAGGGGAGGGTAAGAAAAACACAACTCCGCGATCTCGCGACACACTGCGCCCGAGTTTTGCAAATTCATCGGCCCTCCAAAAAAGAGGGCGCAGGCGACCCTCAAGAGAGGGCGCAGGGAAGACCGGGTGCGCGCTGCACCCGCGGTCTCATGTGCAAATGGAGATAGCAAAACGCACATGAGCATACAGGTTCAGCGGAAACACTCCGGCCTTCCCTGCGCAATAGTTTTACAGCTTATATCGTACTCTCCCCGGCGAGACCTTGGCTTGTTTGTCACCGTCATTCCCAAGAAGCGTGAGCTCCTTGCGAATTTGACACCGGCCATTGGGGCGTCAGGACCACACGACTTTGCCGTCCGCGAACGCTTGCGATCGTCTTTCGCAAACTCCGCGTCCATCGCATCCAACCCGCGCGTTTCGTGACGTGCGCAACGCCCCTCTCGTCGGGTGGGACGCACGTAATACGCAACTGAGTTGGGTCAAAAACCAAGCGGAATATTTTTTACGAAGGGGCTGGACAGGATTCCGCGTGCGAAGGTGATTTGCCCGTCGGGCAAAAATCAGCGCAGCCGTCATCCTGAGGTGCGCGCTTTTGCGCGCCTCGAAGGATGCTGTTCAGCACGGTGCTTGCGGCCATCCCGGGGATAACGGTTCCATTAGCTCGCGGCCTATCCACTTGGATTCTGACGGAATGTGATTCACCCCACAGTCGTCCGCGTCAAAATCCCCTATGCAATCCGCATGAAAAATCACCTTGCACCGCTCCTCTTCGCATTCATCCTGTCGCTCGCCGGTGCCGCCGCCGCGCACGCCGAGGACGAGATCCCCGGCTTCCAATCGCCGTCGAAAAACATCGCCTGCATGTATTCCGAGTATGACGGACACAAGTCGCTTCGCTGCGATGTCGGCGACAAGTCCTGGCGACTGCCGAAGCCGGCGAGTTGCGAACAGGAGTGGGGCAACTCCTTCGAGGTCGACGCCAAAGGCCCGGCCGGCCCCAGTTGCACCGGCGACACCCAGATCGGCCAGCCGCTACGGGTATTGCCCTACGGCGAAGTCTGGCAGCGCGGCGGCATCACCTGCAAATCGGAAGAAGCCGGTGTCACCTGCTTCAATGCGGATCGGCGCGGGTTCGCGTTGTCGCGGTCGAAGCAGGAGGTGTTTTGAAATCAGACTTATCGTTCGTCATTGCGAGGAGCACTTGCGACGAAGCAATCCAGCTCTCGCTTGTGATGCTGGATTGCTTCGTCGCTCCGCTCCTCGCAATGACGGACCCAAAAGCAAGACGTGGATCACCGGGGTAAGCCCGGTGATGACGGTGACTTCGTTGCACCAATCTCATTGCTAGAGCATCGAGCCCCCGCCGCTCACCTGATCATCGGCACATGGCTGCGGCGGTCCGTGGGACGGCGCCGTCGAGGCGCGGGTCGTTGTCGATTTCGACCTGGCGCCGGAACGGACGAAAGCCCGCGCGTTGATAGAAGGCCAGCGCCGCCGGATGATCGAGCGTGCAGGTGTGCAGCCAGACGCGCGTGACCTGCGGCGACCACGCGAGCTCCAGCGTGCGGTTCATCATCCAGCTGCCGGCGCCGCTACCGATCAGTTTTGCCGTCACACCGAAGGAAACGATTTCGCATTGACCTGGAACGCGAAAATCGAGCTCAACCAGGCCTTCGTCGTGGCCATCTTGCGCCAGCGCATATACCCCGACCAGGGGCGATTGAATGATCGCCAGCAGTCCGGCATCCGGCATTCCCGCACGCGACAGCCAGAGCCACTTCTCACCGACGCGGCGATAGAGATCGCGAAACCAGTCGAGGCCTGGCGTCTCGACCTTGCGCAAGGTCCGGGGGCCCGCACGCTCCCGAACAGGGTCTGCGCGCTCGGTCATCTCCAGGTGCGTGATGACGGTGACGATCTTGCCGGCGGGAATGTCGAAAGTGCCGTCGGTTAAGGTCATCTACCCTCCCCCTCATCGCTCGCCAGCACGCCCTTCACAGCCCGCGCCCAGCCGGCCAGCTTTCGCTCGCGCGTGGCCTGGCTCATGTTGGGCTTGAAGCGATGCTCCAGTCGCCAGTTGTCGGCGAATTTTGACGGCTCGGGATAGACGCCGGCGGCGAGACCCGCGAGGTAGGCGGCGCCGAGGGCCGTGGTTTCCTGGATCATCGGACGATCGACCGGGGCGTCGAGCAGGTCGGCGAGGCGCTGCATGGTCCAGTCCGACGCGGCCATGCCGCCGTCGACCCGCAGCACGATGTTGGCGGCCTTGGCGCCGGGCCAGTCGGCGCGCATCGCGGCCCATAGATCAAAGGTCTGGTAGCAGACGCTTTCGAGCGCGGCATGCGCGAACTCTGCCGGTCCGGTGTTGCGGGTCAGCCCGAACAGCGCGCCGCGCACGCGGGGATTCCAGTAGGGCGCGCCGAGGCCGACAAAGGCCGGCACCAGATACACGCTTTGGGTGGAATCGGACTGGTCGGCGAGCGGGCCGGTTTCGGAAGCGTGCTTGATGATGCCGAGGCCGTCGCGCAGCCATTGCACCGACGAGCCCGCGACGAAGATCGAGCCTTCGAGGGCGTAGGTGCGCTGTCCGTTCAACTGGTAGGCAATCGTGGTCAAGAGCTTGTTCTTGGAGGCCACCGGCGTGGTGCCGGTGTTGAGCAAAGCAAAGCAGCCGGTGCCGTAGGTCGACTTGATCATGCCGGGTGAAAAACAGGCCTGCCCGATGGTCGCGGCCTGCTGGTCGCCGGCGATGCCGGAGATCGCGATCGCGCCGCCGAACAACTCCGGTACGCTCTCGCCGAAATGGTGCGAGGAATCCTTGACCTCCGGCAGCATCGAGCGCGGCACCCGCAGGATCTTCAACAGCTCGTCATCCCATTGGCCAGTGTGGATGTTGAACAGCAGCGTGCGCGAGGCGTTGGTGGCGTCGGTGGCGTGCACCTTGCCGCCGGAGAGCCGCCACAACAGATAGCAATCGACGGTGCCGAACATCAGTTCGCCGCGCTCGGCCCGCGCCCGCGCGCCGGGGACGTGATCGAGGATCCAGGCGACCTTGGTGCCGGAGAAATACGGATCGATGATCAGGCCGGTTTTGGCCGAGATCGCCGGCTCGTGGCCTTCGGCTTTCAGCTTGGCGCAGATGTCCGCGGTGCGGCGGTCCTGCCAGACGATGGCGCGATGCACGGCCCGGCCGGTGGCGCGGTCCCAGACCACAGTGGTTTCGCGCTGGTTGGTGATGCCGATCGCGGCGATGTCTTTCGCGGTGACGCCGGCCTTCTTCAGCGCCTCGCGGCAGACCGCGACCGTCGAGGTCCAGATGTCCTCCGGCTCATGCTCGACCCAGCCCGAGGCCGGAAAATGCTGCGGGAATTCCTGTTGCGCGGTGGCCGCGATCGAAATGTCGCTGCGAAACACGATGGCGCGCGAGGACGTGGTGCCCTGATCGATGGCCAGCACAAAGGACATGATGGTGGTTCCTGGCGTTGCTTCCCGGAGGATTTATTGAGGCGGTGTTGTGCGAAGGCAAGCGGATTGGAGAAGGTTCGTCAATATCGGACGCGCGGCGCGCACGGTGCGCTCCCCTCCCCCTTGCGGGGAGGGGTCGGGGGTGGGGTCAACGGGCAAGGCCTACTTGAGCGCAGCGCGACTCAAAAGATACATTTGGATTCGAGTCGGTACGAAGTTTCGATTCTCCGTGCGTGGAGACCCCCACCCCCGACCCCTCCCCGCAAGGGGGAGGGGAGAAATCACACCGACGCGGTCGTGACGCCGCCGTCGACGACGATGGTCTGGCCGGTCATGAAGCTCGAGGCGTCCGAAGACAGGTAGGCGACCGCGCCGGCGATTTCGTCGGGTTCGCCGATCCGGCGCAGCGGTGTGGTGGCGCAGCGGCGTTTCAATCGCTCTTCGTCTTCCCACAGCGCACGGGCGAAATCGGTCTTGACCAGGCCGGGTGCCACGCAATTGACGCGCACGCCCTTGGGGCCCCATTCGCCGGCGAGGCTGCGGCACAGCGAGAAATCCGCGGCCTTGGAAATCCCGTAGGCGCCGATCACGGTCGAGCCGCGCAAGCCGCCGATCGAGGAGACGATCACCACCGAGCCGGTGCCGCGTTCCGCCATTTGCGGGATCGCCTGCGCGCACAGCCAGATGTTGCTCTTGACGTTACTGCCCATGATCTTGTCGAAGGCCTCATCGGTGATGTCGAGCAGCGGGCCGTAATAGGGATTGACCGCGGCGTTGCAGACCAGGATGTCGACCTTGCCGTAATGTTTGGTCGCGCCCGCGATCAGCGCCTGCACGTCGGCCTGCCGCGAGATGTTGCAGGGGATCACATGGGCGTCGCCGCCGGATTTCCTGATGCCGTCGGCGACGACCTCGCAGGCATCGGCCTTGCGGCTGGAGATCACCACCTTGGCGCCGAGTTTTGCCAGCAACTCCGCCGAAGAACGGCCGATGCCGCGGCTCGAGCCGGTGATGACCGCGACTTTTCCAGTGAGATCGAACGGGGTGTTTTTCACGACGGGTGCTCCGTTTTTTGTTTTGATCGTCCGTTGTTTTTCTCTCGTCATGCCCGGCCTTGTGCCGGGCATCCACGTCTTTCTTTGGCGCCAAAGACGTGGATGGCCGGGACGAGCCCGGCCATGACGGTTATGGTGATTCGGCGCCGTGCGTCACCGTTGGCTACACCAGCCCGCCGGCGTCGGTGACGCGACGCAGGTGATAATCGGTATCGCCAAACGTGTTCTCGATCATGGTCAGCCGCTTGAAGTAGTGGCCGATCTTGGCTTCCTGGGTCATGCCGATGCCGCCATGGAGCTGGATCGACTGCTGACCAACGAATTTTGCCGATTTGCCGATCTGCACCTTCGCCGCCGCGACCGCGGTGGCGCGCTCCCGCGCGTTGTCGAACTCGGACGCCATGGTCGCAAACATCGACATCGAGCGGGCCTGCTCGACCGCGACGAACATGTCGGCGGCGCGATGCTGCAAGGTCTGGAAGCTGCCGATCGCCACGCCGAATTGCTTTCGCGTTTTGAGATATTCGACGGTGGATTTCAGCGATTCATCCATCGCGCCGACCGCCTCGGCACAGAGCGCACAGCGGGCCTCATCGACCACGCGCTCGATCAGCGGCAGGCCGTTCTCGGGATCGCCGATCGCAGCGTCGCTGCCGACCTCGACACCGGTCAACGTAATGTCGGCGGCATGCAGGCCGTCCTGGGTGGGATAGCCTTTCCGGGCGATGCCCTTGGCGTTGCCGGGCACCAGGAACACGCCGATGCCGCTGGAATCGCGCTGGCCGCCTTTGGTGCGCGCGGTGACCACCAGCACGTCGGCGCTCTCGCCGTTGAGCACGACGAATTTCTCGCCGTCGATCACCCAGCCGTCGCCCTTTCTCTTGGCGGTGGTCGAGACATCGCCGAGGTCGTAGCGCGAATTCTTTTCGAGCTGCGCAAAGGCAAAGGTCTTGCTGCCGTCGATGATGCCGGGAATGTAAGCTGCCTTCTGCTCGGCCGAGCCGCCATGGCGCAGGAAACCACCGCCAAGGATCACGGTTGCCAGATACGGCTCCAGCACCAGCGCCTTGCCGAGCGCCTCCATCACGATCATGGTCTCGACGCCGCCGGCGCCGAAGCCGCCATCGTCCTCGGAGAACGGCAGGCCCAGCAGGCCCTGTTCGGCGAGCTTGCCCCAGAGCGTTTTGCTCCAGCCGCCCTTCTCCGCCATGTATTTCTTGCGTTGATCGAAATCGTAGGAATCGGTCAACAGCCCGTCGACGCTCTCCTTGAGAAGCCGCTGCTCCTCGGACAAATCAAAATCCATGTTGTTACTTCTCCCCGACTATCTAAAATTTTCTCGTCATGGCCGGGCTTGTCCCGGCCATCCACGTCTTGACGCAAAGCAAGACGTGGATGCCCGGCACAAGGCCGGGCATGACGAACAGGTGCGTGGTCGCTTCAGGCGACAATCACAACCCCAGCACCGCCTTGGTGATGATGTTGCGCTGGATCTCGTTGGAGCCGCCGTAGATCGAAACCTTGCGGTTGTTGAAATAGCTCGGCGCGATCTGCGCGGTCCAGTCCATCGATTCGTTCGAGCCCTCGTCGCCATGCTCGTCGAACGGGGCCGCGAACGGGCCGATCACTTCCATCAAAAGTTCGGTGGTGGCCTGCTGGATTTCCGAGCCCTTGATCTTGAGCACTGAAGAAGCCGGGTTGGGCTTGCCCTTGCCGTGCTTGCCTTCGTCGGCGACGACGCGCAACTGGGTCAATTCGAGCGCCTTCAGCTCGATCTCGACCGCGGCGAGCTTTTCGCGGAAACCCTGGTCCTGCATCACCGGCTTGCCGCCGGATTCCACCTTGGACGCGAGGTCCTTGATGCGGCGGATCCGTTCCTTGGAGACGCCGACCCGGGCGATGCCGGTACGCTCATTGCCGAGCAGGAATTTGGCGTAATCCCAGCCCTTGTTTTCCTCGCCGATCAAATTCTCGACCGGCACCTCGACGTCGTCGAAGAACACTTCGTTGACCTCAACGCCGCCGTCGATGGTCTGGATCGGCCGCACCGTGACGCCCTTCGACTTCATGTCGAACACGATGAAGGAGATACCCATCTGCTTCTTCGCGCTAGTATCGGTGCGGCACAGGCAGAAGATCATGTCGGCGTATTGCGCCAGCGTGGTCCAGGTCTTCTGGCCGTTGATGATGTATTTGTCGCCCTTGCGCTCGGCCTTGGTTTTCAGCGAGGCCAGATCGGATCCCGAACCCGGCTCGGAGAAGCCCTGGCACCACCAGTCGTCGACACTGGCGATCCGCGGCAGGTACTGCTTTTTCTGGGTCTCGTTGCCGAAGGTGTAGATGACAGGGCCGACCATGCTGACGCCAAAGGCGAGCGGTGCCGGCGCCGGATGCATCTGCAATTCCTCATTGAAGATGTAGTGCTGCACGGAGGTCCAGCCGGTGCCGCCATATTCCTTGGGCCAGTGCGAGACGCCCCAGCCCTTCTTGTTGAGGATGCGCCACCAGGTGACCATCTCGTCCTTGGAGAGATGACGCCCCTCCTGCAATTTCTGCCGCGTCGCCGGCGGCACGTTATCCCGAAAGAAGGTCCGCACCTCTTCGCGAAACGCCACTTCGTCCTTGCTGAAGCTGAGATCCATCGGATCCTCCTAGAGTGAATTAATTTTCTTTCGTCGTCCCGGCGAACGCCGGGACCCATAACCCCTGGCGTTCGCGGAAAGTAAAAGGCCTCAAACACATTGCCTAAACGCAGACTCCGCGCCGTATGGGTCCCGGCTCAAGGCCGGGACGACGATTGTTGATGCCCGGCCTTCGCCGGAATGACAGCGCTTTACTGCAACACCTCGAACAAACCCGCCGCGCCCATGCCGCCGCCGACGCACATGGTGACGACCGCGTATTTCGCCTTGCGGCGGCGGCCTTCGATCAGCGCGTGACCGGTCAGCCGCGCGCCCGACATGCCGTAGGGGTGGCCGACCGAAATGGCGCCGCCATCGACGTTGATCTTCTCCGGATCGATGCCGAGCTTGTCGCGGCAATACAGCACCTGCACCGCGAAGGCTTCGTTCAGCTCCCACAGATCGATGTCGTCGATCTTCAGGCCATGACGCTTGAGCAGGCGCGGCACCGCGAACACCGGGCCGATGCCCATTTCGTCGGGCTCGCAGCCGGCGGAAACAAAACCGCGGAAGATGCCGAGCGGCTGCAAGCCGCGCTTCGAGGCTTCCTTGTCGCTCATGATCACCGAGGCGCTGGCGCCGTCCGACAACTGGCTGGCATTGCCCGCGGTAATGGTGAAGCCGTCGCCACGCACCGGCTTCAGGCCGGCGAGGCCTTCGGCGGTGGTCTCGGGACGCGGGCCCTCGTCCTTGGACAGCGTGATGTCCTTGAAGGAAACTTCGCCGGTGGCCTTGTCGGTGACGCCCATCTTGGTGGTGATCGGGGCCAGTTCGTCGTTGAACTTGCCGCCCTGTTGGGCTGCCGCGGTGCGGCGCTGGCTCTCCAGCGAATATTCGTCCTGGCGCTCGCGCGAAATGCCGTAGCGCTTGGACACGATTTCGGCGGTGTCGATCATCGGCATGTAGACATCGCCCTTGATCAGCAGGAGCGCCGGATCCTGGGTGTGGAACTTGTTGGCGTGATCGTTCTGCACCAGGCTGATCGATTCGCCGCCGCCGCCGACCGCGATCTCGACGCCGTCGAAGATCACCGAACGCGCCGCGAGCGCGATCGCCTGCAAGCCCGAGGCGCATTGCCGGTCGATGGTGGTGCCGCCGACCGTGACGGGAAGCCCTGCGCGCAACAACGCCTTGCGGGCGATGTTGCCGCCGGTCGATCCCTGCTGGAGGGCCGCGCCCATCACCACGTCTTCGACTTCCTTGGGATCGACCTTGGCGCGGGCGACCGCCTCGCCGATGGCATGGCCCAACAACGTGGCACCTTCGGTGGCGTTGAGCGCGCCGCGATAGGCCTTGCCGATCGGGGTGCGGGCGGTGGAAACGATAACGGCGTCGGTCATAGGCGACCTCCTGTTGCGAGTTGTTGTTGGGGTTGGACGGATGGCGGTGTTGGTTTCTGCTGGCTGCGCAGTTCGTGGCGCGACAGCTTGCCGACCGGGGTGCGCGGCAATTCGTCGACGAAATCGAGCGCCGCCGGAATTTCGTGCTTGCCGAGCTTGCCGGTGAGGAAAGCCTTGAGTTCTTCCAGCGCGAACGGTTGTGCGCCGGCGCGCAATTTGACGAAGGCCTTGGCCGCCTCACCGCGGTAATCGTCGGGAATGCCGATCACGATCACCTCTTGCACCGCCGGGTGGGTGTAGATCGCCTGCTCAATCATCTGCGGATAAACATTGAAGCCGCCGGAGATGATCATGTCCTTCTTGCGATCGACCAGGAAGAAATAGCCGTCGGCATCCATGTAGCCGATATCGCCGGTGAGGAAGCGGTCGCCGACAAAGGCCTCCGCGGTTTCCTTCGCCCGGTTCCAGTAGCCCTTGGTCACGTTCGGACCACGAATCCGGATTTCACCGACCTCGCCCACCGGCATGATTTGCTTCGGGTCGTCCAGCGAGACCACGTCGAGTTCGATGCCGGGCAGCATCAGCCCGATCGAGCCCGGTTTGTCCGGGCCTTCCGCCGGATGACCGGTGCCGGGCGAGCAGGTCTCGGTCATGCCCCAGCCGCTCTTGAGCTTCATCTTGGTCTTGCGCTCGAAGATGCGTGCGACTTCCACCGGCAGCGGCGCGCCGCCCGATCCGGCAAGCGCCAGCGAGGAAAGGTCGCGGCTTTCGAGATCCGGCAGGGCCGCGATCGCGATCCACATCGTGGGAACGCCGGGGAAGGCGGTCGCGCGCTTGACCTCGATGTCGCGCATCACCGCCTCGACCTCGAAGCGCTGGTGCAGCGAGATCAGGTCGCCGGCCTCGAGACTCCGCAGCAGGATCACGGTCAGCGCATAGATATGAAACAGCGGCAGCACGCAGATCACGCGCTCGATCGTGTTGCGCTCGGCGCGGCTCTTCTTGCCCCAGACGTCGTAGATCGACACCGCCGCCGTCAGATTGCCATGGCTGAGCATCGCGCCTTTGGGCAGTCCGGTGGTGCCGCCGGTATATTGCAGCAGCGCGACGTCATCGACATCGATCGCCGGCCATCGCTCCGGCTTGGCCGCGCCCGCGGCGAATTGGCTGAAGGTCACGATCGCGGGATTATCCGGCAGCGCCGTTTGTGGCGTGCCGACCTTGCCCCAATGGTCGTCCTCGCACACGATCAGCCGGTCGAGCAGGCCCTTGTCGAGGAACTTTAAGGCCGTCGGCAGCAGCCCCGAGAGATTGGAAGTGACCAGCACGCGCGCGCCGGAATCCGACAGCTTGTGCGACAGCGCGATCTCGCCGTCGAGCGGCGACAGATGCACCACGCGCGCACCGGCCTTCAGCGCACCGAAGAAATTGACCGGATGATCCGGCGTGTTGCCGAGAAACAGCGCGACCGATTGGTCCCGGCCATAGCCGGCGCGCAGCAAGGCCGCCGCCGCGGTCTCGGCCAAAGCGGCCAGTTCGCCGTAGCTGATCGCCCGGTCGCGAAATTCAATCGCCGGCCGCGCGGCGTAGGACGCTGCCGCGGTCGACAGCAGATCCGGCAGCGTCCCGCGCGCGATCGCATCGTCCCAACGGACGCCTTCCGGATAGAACTGTTCGCCGGGATGGGTCATGGATGATCTTCACACAGTGAGGCGAGCGCGGCGTTGTGTACTCCCCTCCCCCTTGCGGGGAGGGGTCGGGGGTGGGGGTCTCCAAGCACTGAGCTTGTGGTACCCCCCACCCCGACCCTCCCCCGCAAGGGGGGAGGGAGCAGAGAGACCGCGCCCATCGCGCTAACTTCCATCAAGCCGCCTTCGACTGCGCCAGCGATGCGAACGTCTTGCCTTCGGCGGCGAGGCTCTTGAGCAATGGTGCGGGCTCGAGGCTCGGGTCGTTGGTTTCCTTGGCGTAGAACGACAGCCGGTCGGCGATGTGCTTGAGGCCGACCTGGTCGGCGTAGAACATCGGGCCGCCGCGGTAGATCGGCCAGCCGTAACCATAGAGCCAGATCACGTCGATATCGCTCGGCCGCGCCGCGATCTTCTCTTCAAGAATGCGCGCGCCCTCGTTGATCATCGGATACATCATGCGCTCGAGGATCTCGTCGTCGGAGACTGTGCGCTTCTTGCGGCCGAGCCGCAGCAAGGTCTCGTCGATCAGCTTCTCGACCTCCGGATCAGGCAGCGGCGAGCGCGAGCCCGCTTCATATTTGTAGTAGCCCTTGCCGGTCTTCTGGCCGAAGCGGCCGGCTTCGCACAAAGCGTCGGCGATTTCCGACTTGATGCCGCGATCCTTGCGCGAGCGCCAGCCGATATCGAGACCGGCGAGATCGCCCATCGCGAACGGGCCCATCGGCATGCCGAATTTCGTCACCACGGCATCGACCTGCTGCGGCAACGCGCCTTCGAACAACAGCTTCTCGGCCTGCTTGCCGCGCTGCGCCAGCATCCGGTTGCCGACGAAACCATCGCAAACCCCGACCACCGCCGGCACTTTTGCAATTTTGCGCGCCACGGCGACCGCCGTCGTCAGCGCATCCGGCGCGGTCTTATCGGCGCGCACGATCTCGCACAGCTTCATCACATTGGCCGGCGAAAAGAAGTGCATGCCGAGCACGTCCTGCGGACGGCTGGTCACCTTGGCGATCTCGTCGATATTCAGGTAGGACGTGTTGGAGGCCAGCACGGCGCCGGGCTTGGCGTATTTGTCCAGCGCGGTGAACACTTCCTTCTTGATCGCCATGGTCTCGAACACGGCTTCGATCACCAGGTCAGCGTCCTTGACGTTCTCTAATCCGACCACGCCGGTGATCAGGCCCATGCGCTTGGCCGGCGCATCCGCCGGGATGCCGCCGCGCGCCGCGGTGGCTTCGTAATTCTTCTGCATCACGCCCATGCCGCGCTTGAGCTGCTCCTCGCCGGTCTCAATCAGCGTCACCGGAATACCGGCATTGGCGAACGACATCGCGATACCGCCGCCCATGGTGCCGGCGCCGATGATGGCGACCCGCGCGACGTTGCGCGGCCTTGTTCCCTCGGGAACGCCCGCGACCTTGGCGGCTTCTCGCTCCGAGAAGAATGCGTAACGCTGCGCCTTCGACTGATCGCTCGCGACCAGCTTGAGGAAGCCTTCGCGCTCCTTCTTCAGCCCTTCATCGAACGGCAGGTCGATCGCGGCGCCGACCGCGTCGGCCGCGGCAAACGGCGCTTCCAGTCCGCGCGCGCGCTTGGTCATGGCGGCCACCGCATTGGTGAAGATCGAGCGGTCGGCCTTGGCGGCAGCGAGCTTGGAATTGTCGTCGCGCAGTTTGCGCAGCGGGCGCTTCTCGGCCAGCACCTTGCGGGCAAATGCCTCGCCGCCGGAGGCCGGACCTTCGACGATTTCCTCGATCAGGCCATTCTTGAGCGCCTCCGCGGCGCCGATCGGATCGCCGCCGACGATCATCTTGACCGCGAGCTCAGGCCCGACCGCGCGCGGCAAACGCTGCGTGCCGCCGGCGCCCGGCAACAGGCCGAGCTTTACCTCGGGCAGGCCGAGCTTCGCCTCTTTGGTCGCCACGCGGAAATGACAGGCCAGCGCCACTTCGAGGCCGCCGCCGAGCGCGGTACCGTGGATCGCGGCAATGATCGGCTTCGGGGAATTTTCCATCTCGGTCAGCACTTCGTGCAGACCCGGAGACTTTGGCGGCTTGCCGAATTCGGTGATGTCGGCACCGGCGATGAAGGTGCGGCCGGCACAGGTCAAAACGATCGCCTTGACTTCGTGATCGGCGATCGCGGCCTTCATGCATTCCAGGATACCGCCCCGCACCGCGGCGCTCAGCGCGTTCACCGGAGGGCTGTCGACCGTGACGATGGCAATCGCGTCATGACGTTCAAGCTTGACCACTTCGCTCACGATACTCTCCTTGGATGATCTTGTTCTTGATCTATTTCGATCGATTTCGCACTGCGGAATTTAATTCCACATCTTGACATGGAGGGTTATTTTGAAGCACGTCGCTTGTCAACGAAGTCCGCATGGCAGGAAATGAAGCGTCCAGGCAAGAGAGTGGCGACCGATCGCAGCTTCGTCGTCGCGCTTTCCCGCGGCCTTGATGTGTTGCGCGCATTTCATCCCAACGACGGGCTTCTTGGCAATCAAGAGATCGCGGCCCGTACCAACTTGCCAAAGCCGACCGTTTCCCGGCTGACCTATACTTTGACCAAGCTCGGTTATCTTACACCGGTTCCACGGTTCGAGAAGTATCAACTGGCGCCATCAGCGATGTCGCTGGGGTATGCCGCGCTTGCAAACCTCGGCGTTCGGCATTTGTCCGAATCCTACCGGGATCAGGTCATGCGCGCGACCGGCGGCGCCGTCGCGGTCGGGGGCCGCGACCGCCTCAGCATGATTTATTTCGGCCAAAGCCGCAGCGAGCTGACACTGGGCGTTCAACTGGACGTCGGCTCGCGAATTCCGATTGCAACCACCGCGATGGGCCGGGCGTTTATTTGGGCATTGCCGAACGAGGAGCGTGCCTCATTATTGCGCGAACTGCGTGAGCACTATGGCAGCCGCTGGCCGCGGATGCGCGACGGCATCGAGCGCTCCGGCGAAACCGTGGCGAAATACGGCTTTGCGATCTCGGCCGGCGAGTGGCAGGACGACGTCGCCGCCGTCGGCGTCGCTCTGAAGCTCACCGACGGAACGGGACCCTACGCCTTCAATTGTGGCGCACCGGCATTCCGTTTTACGGAAGATCGATTGCGCGGCGATATTGGACCTCGCCTCGTGGCGATGGTAAGGAACATCGAAGCGGCGCTGGGCAGCGTGCCGGCACAATCAAAAAAACCAGAAAACAAAAAGGTTAAAGCAGGAGGGAAGGTTGCACGTGTGGTCGAGGGGATCAGATAACCAGCATCGTGATGACCGGCGAACGGGTTTGCGCGGTCATTGCCGCCGAGCATCGTTGGGCGGCACGCCATGATGCAGGCACAGCTCGCGCAGGTACCGGCCGGATCGGCCGCTCCCCTGCTCGCGGTTCGCGACGTCAGCGTCGTGTTCGGCGGCATCGTCGCGTTGAACGGCGTGTCCTTTGACATGCACCAGGGCCAGATTCTCGGCCTGATCGGGCCGAACGGCGCCGGCAAGACCACCCTCTTTAATTGCCTCTCCAGGCTCTACCAGCCGAGCGCCGGCGACATCCTGATGGACGGCGAGAGCATCCTGAAGCGACCGCCGCACCGGATCGCCGAAATCGGCATCGGCCGCACCTTCCAGAACGTCGCGTTGTTCGCCAATCTGTCGGTGCTCGACAACGTCCGGGTCGGCACCCACGCCCGCACCAACAGCGACATCGTCAGCGACTCGCTGCGACTGCCCTGGGTGCGTCGCGGCGAGGCCAACCTCAACAAGCACGTGCACGAGATCCTCGGCTATCTCGACCTCGAGGACGTCGCCCATGTCACGGTTTCAGGCCTGCCGTTCGGCACCCAGAAGCGCGTCGAACTGGCGCGCGCGCTGGCGGCCGATCCCAAGATCCTGCTGCTCGACGAACCGGCCGGCGGCCTCAACCATGAGGAAGTCTATGTGCTCGGCGACCTCATTCGCAAAATTCGCGACGAGCGCAAGATGACGGTGCTGCTGGTCGAGCATCACATGGGCCTCGTGATGTCGATCGCCGACCATGTGGTGGCGTTGAACTTCGGCAAGAAGCTCGCCGAGGGAACGCCGGCGCAGGTGCAATCCGACCCCGCCGTCATCAAGGCCTATCTGGGGAGCAAGGACCAATGACGGCGATGCTCAACGTCAGGGATCTGCGCGCCTATTACGGCCAGGTCCAGGCGCTTCACGGCCTCGAATTCGACCTCAACGAGGGCAGCCTGACCACGCTGCTCGGCGCCAACGGCGCCGGCAAGACCACCACCCTGCGCGCGATCTGCAACATGGTGCGCTCGACCGGCTCGATCGAATTCGAGGGCAAGCCGCTGTCAGGGCGTTCGACCGAAAACATCGTGCGGCTGGGGATTGCCCATGTGCCGCAGGGCCGTGGCACCTTCACCACCATGACGGTCGAGGAAAACCTGCAGCTCGGCGCCATCACGCGGAAAGATTCCGCTGCGATCGTGTCCGACATCGAGCGCATGTACGACCATTTTCCGGTGCTCAAGCAGCGCCACACCCAGCAGGCCGGCACGCTCTCGGGCGGCGAACAGCAGATGCTCGCGGTCGCCCGCGCGCTGATGCTGCGCCCCCGGCTGATGTTGCTCGACGAACCGTCATTCGGCCTCGCGCCGCTGATCGTCCGCGACCTGTTCCGCATCCTCAGCAAGATCAACCGCGAGGACAAGGTCTCGATCCTGGTGGTGGAACAGAACGCGCAACTGGCGCTGGAGCTTGCCGACAAGGCCTATGTCATCGAGACTGGCCGCATCGTGATGTCGGGCAGCGCCAGCGAAATAGCGAACAACGAAGACGTCCGTAAATCCTATCTGGGTTATTGAGAGAACGCGGTCATGGAGCTCTTTACCAACCAAGTCCTGGCTGGCATCGCCACCGGCGCGATCTATGCCTGCATGGCGCTCGCCGTGGTCATGATCTACCAGGCGATCGATCATCTCAATTTCGCGCAAGGCGAAATGGCGATGTTCTCGACCTTCATCGCCTGGCAGTTGATGCAATGGGGGGTACCCTATTGGGGCGCCTTCTTGCTTACGCTGGCATTTTCCTTCGCCGGCGGCATCGCGATCGAGCGGCTGTTGTTCAAGCCGCTGGCGAAAGCGCCGATCCTGACCAACGTCGCCGGCTTCATCGCGCTATATGCCATCATCAACAGCTTCGCCGGCCTGATCTGGGACTTCACGATCAAGCAATTTCCGACCCCGTTCGGCTCCTCGCCGTTTCTCGGCAGCCAGCTGATCTCGACCCATCAGGCCGGCATGATCGGCGTGACGATGATATTGCTCGTCCTGCTGTTCTTCTTCTTCCGCTTCACCCGGATCGGACTTGCGATGCGCGCCGCCGCGGCGATGCCTGAATCGGCCCGGCTGGTCGGCATCAATACCTCATGGATGATCGCGCTCGGCTGGGGCATGGCGGCTGCGATCGGCTCGATCGCCGGCATGATGATCGCGCCTGTGGTGTTCCTCGAGCCGAACATGATGCTGGGTGTCCTGATTTATGGATTTGCCGCCGCCGTGCTCGGCGGCCTGACCAGCCCGTTCGGCGCGGTGGTCGGTGGATTCCTGGTCGGCATCTTCGAAAATCTCGCCGGGACCTACATTCCCGGCATCGGCAATGAATTGAAGCTGCCGATCGCGCTGGCGCTGATCATCGTCGTATTGGTCGTCAAACCGGCGGGCCTGTTCGGCCGGCCCATCGTGAAGCGAGTTTGATATGAGCACAGTCCAGGAAGTCGTCACCGAAGCGCCGGCGATCGAGGCCGTTCCCAAGAAGGCCATGACGCTCGGCTACGGGACATCGTTGGCGGTGCTGGCGCTGCTGATCTTGGTGCCACTGTTCGTCAAGAACTTCATCATCTTCCAGTTGACGATGCTCTTGATCTACGCGCTCGCGGTGATGGCGCTGAACATCCTGACCGGCGGCAGCGGGCAATTCTCGCTGGGCCAAAGCGCGTTCTACGCGGTCGGCGCCTACACCTCGGCGATCCTGATGGAACACGGCAATATCAACTACGCGCTGACCTTGCCGGTCTCCGGCATCGTCTGCTTCGGCTTCGGATATCTGTTCGGCAAGCCGGCGCTGCGGCTGTCCGGCGTCTATCTGGCACTGGCGACCTTTGCTCTCGCCACCGCGATGCCGCAGCTGCTCAAGCTCGGGGTGTTCGAGCCCTGGACCGGCGGCGTGCAGGGCCTGGTGGTGACCAAGCCCGACGCGCCGTCTTTCGTCTCTTCGATATGGTCGGTTTTTTCCGGCCGGGCGATGTCGCAGGACATGTGGCTGTATTACTTCACGCTCGCGGTCTCGATCGGGATCTATGTCGCGTCGGTCAATCTGCTGCGGTCGCGCTCGGGCCGCGCCTTCATGGCGATCCGCGACAACGAGATCGCGGCGTCGGCGATGGGCGTCGATGTCGCGCTGTACAAGACGCTGGCGTTCGGCGTCTCGGCCGGCATCACCGGCGTCGCGGGCGCGCTGGGTGCCATCGCGGTGCAGTTCGTCGCGCCCGACAGCTACACCATCACGCTGGCGATCTCGCTGTTTCTCGGCATGGTGGTCGGCGGCGTCGGATGGTTGCCCGGGTCGATCGTGGGTTCGGCGTTCATCATCTTCGTCCCCAACATCGCGGAGGGAATCTCCAAGGGGCTGTCCGGCGCAGTGTTCGGCATCCTTTTGTTCGTCGTCATCTTCCTGGTGCCGCACGGAGCACGGCAGGTTGCGGTGATTGCCCAGCAATTGATCGGCAAACTCAGGAAGAGCTAGAAACGGCGTTTGCCGTCATCGCGAGCCACCGCGCCGCGCGAGCCAATGGGCCGTGGCAACGCGGGCCTAACGGTTGCTCGCCATGACGAGGACAATTTCGGCGCGGGTTCGGCTCAGAAGTTCTCTTCACGGGCTCGCGACAGACAGCAACGAAGAGAACTTCCGGTCCGTTACCTGAGGAAACATGATGCTATCTCGACAAAAATTACGTATCGCCGCGTTCTCGACGGCGGTCATCGCTTTCGCGGCCACCAGCGGTGGTGCACTCGCCCAAAAGAAATACGACACCGGCGCGACCGATACCGAGATCAAGCTCGGCAATATCATGCCCTATAGCGGTCCGGCGTCGGCCTACGGCGTGATCGGCAAGATCGAAGACGCCTACTTCAAGATGATCAACGAGCAGGGCGGCATCAATGGCCGCAAGATCAATTTCATCAGCTACGACGACAGCTACAGCCCGCCGAAGGCGGTCGAGCAGGCGCGCAAGCTGGTGGAGAGCGACGAAGTCCTGCTGCTGTTCGGCCCGCTCGGCACACCGTCGAACTCGGCGATCCAGAAATACGCCAACTCCAAGAAGGTGCCGCAGCTATTCGTTGCGACCGGCGCCACCAAGTTCGGCGACTACAAGGATTTTCCCTGGACCATGGGCTGGCAGCCGCCCTACCAGAGCGAAGGCCGCATCTACGCGAAATATCTCCTGAAGGAGAAGCCGGACGCCAAGGTCGCGATCATGTACCAGAACGACGATTTCGGTAAGGATCTGCTGAAGGGCCTCAAGGACGGTCTCGGCGACAAGGCGGCGTCGATGATCGTGGCCGAGGAAAGCTACGAGGTTTCCGAGCCGACCATCGACTCCCACATCGTCAAGCTGAAATCCTCCGGCGCCGACGTCTATTTCAGCATGACCACGCCGAAATTCTCCGCCCAGAGCATCAAGAAGGTCGCCGAGATCGGCTGGAAGCCGATGTACTTCCAGAGCAATGTCGGCGCCTCCGTCGGCTCGGTGCTGCAGCCGGCCGGCTTTGAGAACGCACAAGGCATTCTCTCGGCGGCTTACGCCAAGGACGGCGCCGATTCGCAATGGGACAACGACGAGGGCATGAAGAAATTCTACGCCTTCCTCGCCAAATATGCGCCGGAGGCCAACAAGGCCGACGGCTCCGTGGTGTTCGGCTATGGCCAGGCCCAGACCATGGTTCAGGTGCTGAAGCAGGCCGGCGATGACCTGACCCGCGAGAACGTCATGAAGCAGGCCGCGAGCCTCAAGGACTTCACGCCCGACACCTTGCTGCCGGGCGTCAAGATCAATACCAGCGCGACCGATTTCTATCCGGTCGAACAGCTTCAGATGATGCGGTTCAAGGACCAGAAGTGGGAACTGTTCGGCCCCGTCATCAGCGGCGACGTCGGCGGCTAACGCTCACCACTACCCGCTAGAGCGGCTGTGAAGCTAATCTCGTACGTCATCCTGAGGTGCTCGCCGTCTTCGGCGAGCCTCGAAGGATGGCTGCGGGCACAGCGCTGAACAGCATCCTTCGAGACGCGGCCAAAAGGCCGCTCCTCAGGATGACGGTTCCGGTGTGTCCCCGCGAGAGCGGGGCGAGGAGCGAAGGGGCGCCAGCGCTGCTCTCCAGCGGGTTCAAATTAGGTCAGTGACCACGACCTAAACCTCGACTAAATAACGCCCCCTGCGACCTCGTCGCGGGGGGCTTTTTGTTGATGGGGTTCCCGCAAGGGTATTGAATGGCCAGAGGGGCGCAACAAGCGATCCCCGTCAAAAAAATCGACACATCACCGCGATCCCAAGGAGATCAAAATGTCCGCACTCCAGTTGCGAATGGGAGCCGTGTCGGCTGCCCTCGTGATACTTGCTGCCTCCAGCAGCGCATGCCTTGCCCAGAAACATTACGATTCCGGCGCCACCGATACCGAGATCAAGATCGGCAACATCATGCCCTACAGCGGACCTGCGTCCGCCTATGGCGTCATCGGCAGGACCGAGGCGGCGTTCTTCAAGAAGATCAACGATGCCGGCGGCATCAACGGCCGCAAGATCAATTTCGTCAGCTATGACGACGCCTATAGCCCGCCGAAAGCCGTCGAGCAGGCGCGCAAGCTGGTGGAGAGCGACGAGGTGCTCTTGGTGTTCAATTCGCTGGGGACGCCATCGAACTCGGCGATCCAGAAATACATGAACTCCAAGAAGGTGCCGCAACTGTTCGTCGCTACCGGCGCCACCAAATGGAACGACCCGAAGAATTTCCCGTGGACCATGGGATGGCAGCCCAGCTACCAGAGCGAAACGCAGATCTATGCCAAGTACCTTTTGAAGAACAAACCCGACGCCAAGATCGCGGTGCTCTATCAGAACGATGATTACGGCAAGGATTATCTGAAAGGCCTCAAGGACGGCCTCGGCGCCAAAGCGGCCTCGATGATCGTCGCCGAGGAAAGTTACGAAACCACGGAACCCACGATCGACAACCACATCGTCAAACTCAAATCCAGCGGCGCCGACGTCTTCATGGATATCGCGACGCCGAAATTTGCCGCCCAGGCGATCAAGAAGGTCGCCGAGATCGAATGGAAACCGCTGCATCTCCTCAACAACGTCTCGGCATCGGTCGGCAGCGTAATCAAGCCCGCGGGCTACCCAAACGCCCAGGACATCATTTCCGCCAATTATCTGAAGGACGCTTCCGACCCGCAGTGGAACGACGATCCCGGCATGAAGGCGTTCTACGCGTTCATGGCCAAGGATTTCCCGGAAGGCGACAGGCTCGATAATGGCACCGTCGTCGGCTACAGCGTCGCCTCGACGCTGGTCCAGGTGCTGACACAATGCGGCGACGACCTCACCCGCGACAACGTCATGAAGCAGGCGGCCAACCTGAAGAACTTCCGGGTCGAAACGCTGCTGCCCGGCATCAAGATCGATACCAGCGCGACCGATTTCGCCCCGATCTCCTCGCTTCAGCTGATGAAGTTCAAGGGCGAGCGGTGGGAACTGTTCGGTGACGTCATCAGCGCGGATGTCGGCGGCTGACGCTGCCGCCGGTTCGCTTGCCAACGGAGGCCCCCGCAACCGGTTTGCGGGGGTTTTCTTTTGCCGAAATCGGATGGATAACCGCTGTCCCGAGTTTCAATCCCCGAGCTTGTGAACCGATGACCGATCGACGTCCCCTCCTGCGCGCCATCTTCGATGCCGCCGTTGCCGCAGCCCATCCCGATGTCGTGCTGTCGGCGCATTTGCCCAACGCGCCGGTGGGCCGGGTGATCTGTCTTGCCGCCGGCAAGGGCGCCGCCGCCATGGCGGTGGCGGCGGAGCGGCATTATCTCGACGGCCTCGGGCTGGAGCCATCGCGCCTGATCGGTATCGCCACCACGCGCCACGGCCACGGCCTGCCGACGCGGCGCATCAGGGTGGTCGAGGCCGGCCATCCGGTGCCCGACGAGGCTGGACTGAAGGGCGCGGCCGACAGCCTGGAACTGGCCGCGACCGCGGACGCCGGCGACCTGCTGCTGGTGCTGCTGACGGGCGGCGGCTCGGCGAACTGGATCGCGCCGGTTGACGGCGTGTCGTTCGTGCAGAAGCAACAGGTGACGCGGGCGCTGTTGCGCTCGGGGGCGCCGATCGGCGAGATCAACACCGTGCGCAAGCATTTGTCGCGGATCAAGGGCGGCCGGCTCGCGCGCGCCGGGAAGCGCGCCGAGATCGTGACCTTGGCGATCTCCGACGTTCCACGCGACGATCCTTCGGCAATTGCGTCGGGGCCGACGGTGCCCGACCCGACTACGCTTTCGGATGCCCGCGCCATCCTCGCGAAATACGATTTGACCGTCGACGACGCCGTCCGCCACGCGCTCGACGACCTCCATAATGAAAGCTGCAAGCCCGGCGATGCGGCCTTCGCGCGCGCGCGGTTCGAGCTGATCGCGCAGCCGCGGGCCGCGCTCGACGCCGCGATCAAATTGACAAAAGACGCCGGCTACGAGGTCATCGATCTCGGCGCTGACCTGGAGGGCGAAGCCCGCGATGTCGCCGCCGATCATGCCCGACTGGCGTTGCAGGCGCGCCGCGACGGCAAGCGCGTCGCGATCCTGTCCGGCGGCGAATTGACCGTGACGGTGCGCGGCAACGGCCACGGCGGCCCCAACCAGGAATATGCGCTGGCGCTGGCCAGCCTGCTCAAGGACACGCCGAATGTTTCAGCGCTGGCGGCCGATACCGATGGCGCCGATGGCGGCGCCGGCGACGCCACCGATCCCGCCGGCGCGATGATCGATCAGGCCACCTTTGCCAGAATGAAATCGCTCGGCCTCGATCCCAAGGCCTATCTGGAAAACAACGACGCCACCGCGTTCTTTGCCGCGACCGGCGATCTGTTGCTGACAGGGCCGACATTGACCAATGTCAACGACGTCAGGGTGATCCTGGTGGATTGACACCGGGGACGTCATCCTGAGGAGCGCGTCTTCGCGCGTCTCGAAGGATGGTGTTCAGCTTTGTGCTTGCGACCATCCTTCGAGGCGCGCAAGAAAGTGCGCGCACCTCAGGATGACGGCTTACCGCTCAAAACTCCCGTGCGATCGTCGCCAGCATTTCGAGCAGCGCGACGCGGTTGACGGGGCCGAGCAATTCGTTGAGGCGGGCCTCGTGCTTGGTGGCGACCAGCTTCTTGGCGCGGGCCAGCACGGCCCGGCCCTTGTCGGTGAGCACCAGGATGTGGGAGCGGCGATCATTAATGGAGCGCATCCGCGCGCACAGATCGCGGCTTTCCAGCCCGTCGAGCATGGTCACGAAATTCGGCCTGAGAATGCCGAGCGTATTGGCGATTTCGGTCTGGTTGCGCCCCGGATTATTGTCGAGCAGCAGCAGCACCGAGAATTGCGCGGGGGTCAGTTGCAAGGTCGCCACGCAGCGCAGGAAGTCCTCGAATACTTTCAACTGCGCCCGCTTGAGCGAGTAGCCGAGCAATTCCGACAATTCGCCCAACTGCAACTCGCCGGCCTCGGCAACACCCTCGGCCCGGTCCTTGCGGGCGGGGCGCGGGGCCTTTTCGGGGTCGCCGGCAGTCTTCAATGTCGCGCTCTTGGAAACAGTCATCGCTCGCGGTTCGCAATCTCGCTAGATTGAAGGAACGGACCTGCGCCGCTTTTTCCGGCCCGGGCTTGAGATTATATTTGATAATTGTTATCCACTATATCAAATATCGGCAGGCTTTTTCAACTGCTGTTATCGAAGGCACGTTCGGGCGGCCTCAACGGGCGCGGCCGGCGGACGTCTTTCGGGGGATCGCCTGTAGGGGGAGCGTCCGGTCTTGAACACGACGATCATGCTGTTCCTGGTGCAGGACGGCATTACCAATGGCGCGATCTACGCGTTGCTCGGCCTGGCGCTGGTGCTGGTGTTCGCGGTCACGCGCGTGATCCTGATTCCGCAGGGCGAATTCGTCACCTATGGCGCGCTGACCTATGCCTCGCTCTCGGCGGGCCAGTTTCCGGGCACCGCGCGGCTGGCGCTGGCGATGGGGATCGTGGCGTTCGGTTTTGACATTTATGTCGCCCGAAAGTCGCTGCGCCGGCGTTTGGTCGGCCGCGCCATCATCGTCAATATCGCGCTGCCTGCGATCGTGTTCGCGCTGACCTATGCGCTTGTCGGCCACCCAAGCGGCATCGCGGTTAACATCGCGCTGTCGCTGGCGATCGTCGCCATGATCGGGCTGTTTCTGTATCGCATCGCGTTTCAGCCGATCGCGCACACCTCGGTGCTGGTGCTGCTGATCGCCTCGGTCGGCTGCCATCTGGCGATGCAGGGCTTTGGACTGCTGTTCTTCGGCGCCGAAGGCCAGCGCGGCCCTGCGCTGTCGAACGCGGCCTTCACGCTGGGTCCCCTACGGTTTACCGGCCAGAGCATCGCGGTCTATGTCGTCACCGCAGCCTTCATCGTCGGTCTGTGGCTGTTTTTCGGCTTTACGCTGACCGGCAAGGCGCTGCGCGCCACCGCGGTCAATCGCCTCGGCGCCCGTCTGGTCGGAATCCGCACCACCTTGGCGGGGCAGCTCGCCTTCCTGATGGCCGCCTTGATCGGCGCGGTCTCGGGAATCCTGATCGTGCCGATCACCACGCTGTATTACGACACCGGATTCCTGATCGGCCTGAAGGGCTTTGTCGCCGCGATCATCGGCGGCCTCGTCAGCTATCCCTTGACCGCGGTCGCAGCCCTCGTCGTCGGCATCGTGGAGGCGTTCTCCTCGTTCTACGCCAGCGATTTCAAGGAGGTCATCGTGTTCACGCTGATCCTTCCGGTGCTGGTGTTGCGGTCGCTGGCACAGCCCGCGGTCGAGGAGGAGAAGGATTGATGGCGATGCCGCAGCGGTTGCCGATCCTTCTGTTCGCGCTGGTGATGGCGGCGATTCCGTTCGTCCCCGGCATGCCGCCATTCTGGATCGTGCTGTTGGACAATATCGGCCTGTCGGCGTTGGTGGCGATGGGCCTCGTGCTCTTGACCGGCGTCGGCGGCCTGACCTCGTTCGGCCAGGCGGCGTTCTGCGGCTTTGGCGCCTACACCACGGCGGTGCTGACCACGACCTACGGCCTGTCGCCATGGCTGACCTTGCCGCTGTCGCTCTTGGTCAGCGGCATCGCCGCGGTGGTGCTCGGGCTGGTCACGGTGCGGCTGTCCGGCCATTATCTGCCGCTCGGCACCATCGCCTGGGGCATCGGGCTGTTTTATCTGTTCAGCAAGCTGGAGTTCCTCGGCCGCAATGACGGAATTTCCGGGATCCCGCCGCTGTCGATCGGCTCCCTCAGGATGATCGATCCCGGAACCATCTACTTCGCGATCTGGATCGCGGTATTGATCGCGGCACTGCTGACAATGAACCTGCTGGACTCCCGCACCGGCCGCGCGATCCGCGCGCTGCGCCGCGGCCACATCGCTGCCGAGGCGTTCGGGGTGCACGCGCCGCGCGCCAAACTTTTGGTGTTCATCTATGCGGCGGTGCTGGCCGGCCTGTCCGGCTGGCTCTATGCGCATTTCGTCCGCGCCGCCAACCCGACACCGTTCGGCGCGCAGGCCGGCATCGAATATCTGTTCGTCGCGGTGGTTGGTGGCGCCGGCTATGTCTGGGGCGGCGTGCTGGGTGCGGCCATCGTCGTGATCCTGAAGGAAGTGCTGCAGAGCTATTTGCCGCTGATCTTCGGCGGCTCCAGCCAGCTCGAGACCATCGTGTTCGGCATCCTGCTGGTGACGCTGTTGCAGCTCGCACCGACCGGCGTCTGGCCCTGGCTGATGGCACGATTGCCCTTCACGCCGATCCGCAAGCGGCCGGATATGTCGCTGACCTTGCCGCCCAGGTCGCGCGCGACGGCGACGCCTTCGGTGTTGCTGCAGATCGACCACGCGCGCAAACAATTCGGCGGCGTGATCGCGGTCAACGACGTCTCCTTCGATGTGCAGGCCCGCGAGATCGTCGCGCTGATCGGGCCCAACGGCGCCGGCAAAAGCACCACCTTCAATCTCATCACCGGCGTGCTGACCGCCTCCAGCGGCAGGATTTCCGTGCTCGGCAAGGCCATCAACAATGCGCCGCCGCAGGACATCGTCAAACTCGGCATCAGTAGGACTTTCCAGCATGTCAAACTGGTGCCTGACATGACCGTGCTGGAGAACGTCGCGATCGGCGCGCATCTGCGTGGTCATTGCGGCGCCATCTCCAGTATGTTCCGGCTCGACCGCGCCGACGAAGCGCGATTGCTGGCGGAAGCGGCGCGCCAGATCGAGCGCGTCGGATTGGGCGAGCAGATCAACCAGCTTGCCGGCAGTCTCTCGCTCGGCCAGCAACGCATCGTCGAGATCGCGCGCGCGCTGTGCGTCGACCCGATCCTGCTGCTGCTCGATGAGCCCGCCGCGGGGTTGCGGCACATGGAGAAGCAACAGCTCGCGAGCCTGCTGCGCCAGTTGCGCGACGGCGGCATGTCGGTGCTGCTGGTCGAGCACGACATGGGATTCGTGATGGATCTGGCCGACCGCATCGTGGTGCTCGACTTCGGCACCAAGATCGCTGAGGGCACGCCGGGCGCGATCAAGTCCAACCCCGATGTGATCAAGGCCTATCTCGGAGCGGTCGCATGAACGGTCACACGAATCCCCGCACCGCCGCATTGCTCAGCGTTTCCGACGTGCATGTCGCCTATGGCAAGGTCGAGGCCGTTCGCGCGGTGTCGCTCGACGTCGCCGACAACGAGATCGTCACCATCGTCGGCGCCAACGGGGCCGGCAAGAGCACGCTGTTGAATGCGATCATGGGCATCCTGCCGCTGAAGGGCACGGCCGCTTTCGCCGGGCAGGACATCGCCCCGCTCGATATCGAGGATCGTGTCGCCGCAGGCCTCAGCCTGGTGCCGGAGCACCGCGAACTGTTCGCCACCATGAACGTCGAGGACAATCTGCAGCTCGGCGCGTTCCGGATCGCGAAGAGCAAAGCCGCCGCCGCATTCGAGCGGGTCTACCATTTGTTTCCGCGGCTGAAGGAGCGCCGCAAGCAATTGGCCGGCACCCTGTCGGGCGGCGAGCAGCAGATGCTGGCGATGGGCCGCGCCTTGATGGGCACGCCAAAGCTATTGATGCTGGACGAGCCCAGCCTTGGCCTGGCGCCGATCATCGTCGCGGATATTTTCCGTATCATCGGCGAGTTGCGCGCCAACGGCGTCTCGGTGCTGCTGGTCGAGCAGAACGCGCGGGCCGCCTTGGAGATCGCCGACCGCGCCTATGTCATGGAGCTTGGCGAATTCATCCTAAGCGGCCCCGCCCGCGAGATCGCCGCCAACGCGCGCGTCGCCGCGAGCTATCTGGGGTTTCAGCACGAAGGCGCGAGCGGGATCTAGAGTTCATCGCGCAGTGACGCGCTCGACTTCCCTCCCCCTTGCGGGGAGGGGCGAGAAAGATGCGCCGCGGAATCCGTCGCTCCAGTGACGACGCTCCTCATGAAATCTTAAGCATATTATCAGTTCGACGAGGGGTGGTGAGTTGAGAAAACACTCTCAACACCGCTGGAACCCTATGTTTGCCGCTCCAGCAATGGCTTTGCTTTCGGGTTCAAACGGCGGCGGCTTTCAACGGCACCGGTTATCAGCGGTACTCAGGGATCAACGATGCGCGCCACCGATTATACAGCGGTCGAAAGTCCCGAATTCCTGCTGGCCGCGCTCGAGCAGGCGGCCGATGCGGTGGTCATCCTCGACGGCGATCTCGGCGTCAGCCATTGCAACGCGGCAGCCGAACTGATCTGGGGAATCCCTCGCGCCGAGCTTCTGCGTCGTGACGCAGGCACCCTCGGGCTCCATGATCTGCAACAGCCGGCCTCCGAGATCACGATACGACGCAACGACGGCAGCCGCGTCCGCGCGGCTCTGTCGGTGTCGCGCGTCGAGGTCGGTAGCCGAAGCAACTATATGGTGTTTGCCCGCGACATCACCGCCGAGCTCAAGCGGCGGGAGCAGTTCGCGCTGCTGACCTTGGTGGCCGATGCGACCAACCGCGCGGTCGTCGTGACCGATCCCGATTTGAAGATCGTGTATGTCAACGCCGCGTTCGCGGGATTGTTCGGATATTCCGTCGATGAGGTCATCGGACAGCACGCCGAACAATTGCTGACCGGCCGCTGCACCGACCGCAAGGTACTGGCCAGGTTACGGCGCCGGATCAGCGAGGGAAATGACAGCGACGAGGAAATCCTGCTCTACGACAAGAACGGCGACGAAAGCTGGGTCTCGGCATCCATCAAGGCCTTTCGCAAGGAGCACGGCGGCATCAAATATTTGTTCGCGCTGCTGACCGACATCAGCGAGACCAAGCAACTGCGGTCGTTGCAACAACTGATCATGGCCGCGCTGGCCGATGAAGTTCCGATCACGCAGATCGCCGACCAGCTTTGCCGGCGTGTCGAGGCCATCGCCCCCGACGTCGTCTCCTCCCTGTTGCACGTCGATGCCGATGGACTGGTCCATCCGCTCGGCGGCCCGAGCCTGCCTGAGGACTATTCCCGCTCGCTCGATGGCACAGCCATCGGGCCGAACGTCGGCTCGTGCGGAACCGCGGCCTATCTCGGCGAAGCGGTGTTGGCGGAGGACATCGAGACCGATCCGCGCTGGCTGTCGTTCAAGGCGGGACCTTTTAAGACAGGCCCGCTCGAAGTCGGCCTGCGCGCGTGCTGGTCCACGCCGATCAAGGCCAAGGATGGCCGCGTGATCGGAACCTTCGCCTTCTATTTCAGGGAGCGTCGCGCACCGAGCCGCTGGCATCAGCGCATCGTCGATGCCTGCGTCCATCTCTGCGCGTTGGCGATCGAGCGTCAGGAGGCGCAGACCCAGATCGCCCGGCTGGCCTACCACGATATGCTGACCGGCCTGCCGAACCGCGCGAGGCTGCGCCAACTGATCAACCAGGCGATCGAGGGCTGCCCCGCGGGGAAACGCGCCGCGCTGCTGTTTGTCGATCTCGATCATTTCAAGGACATCAACGATACGCTCGGACATGGCGCCGGCGACGAGTTGCTGATCGAACTGACGCAACGTCTGCGCGGCAAAATCCGCTCCTGTGACATCCTCGGACGCCTGGGCGGCGACGAGTTCGTGATCGTGCTGACGGACTGCGACGCGGATGGCGCGTCGCGGATCGCTTCCAGCATCACCGAAGCCCTGGCGTCGCCGCTGCGGCTCGGCGAGCGGCAGGTGCCGATCTCCGCCAGCATGGGCATCAGCATCTATCCGGATAACGCGACCGACATCGACACGCTGATGCAGCAGGCGGATGCCGCGATGTACAAGGCCAAACAAGCCGGCCGTTCGACCCACCGGTTCTTCAGCGCCGACATGAACAGCGTTGCCGAACAGCGGCTGATCTACAGCGCAGCACTGCGTCAGGCGATCGCGAACGATACGCTGAAACTGCATTATCAGCCCCAGATCAGAACGGCGGACGGCACCCTCTATGGTGTCGAGGCGCTGGCGCGCTGGCATGACCCGGTGCTTGGCGAGGTGTCGCCGGGGAAATTCATCCCGCTGGCCGAGGAATCCGGCCTGATCGAACAAATCGGCCTGTGGTCGATGCGGGAGGCCTGTCGGCAAATGGCGGCCTGGCGCCACGCCGGGCTGGATGTGCCCTGCGTATCGGTCAATCTGTCGCCGCTCAATTTTCAGAATACGAATTTGGCAGCGTCTGTCGCCGAGATCATCGAGGCCTGCGGCCTGCCGCCGCAAGCGCTGATGCTGGAGGTCACCGAAGGCGTGCTGCTCAACGAACGCCTGCTGGCGATCGAAACCATGAACGCGATCCGCGAACTCGGCGTCGGCCTGTCGCTGGACGATTTCGGAACCGGTTATTCAAGCCTCAGCCGCCTGGTGCACCTGCCGATCCGCGAATTGAAGATCGACCGCAGTTTTATGCGCGATATCGAGCATGACGAGAGCGCGCTCGCGGTCGCCACCGCGGTGATCCGCGTTGGCCAGATATTGAAAATGACCGTCGTCGCCGAGGGCGTCGAAACCGACGCCCAGCGCGGCATCCTGCGAGAACTTGGCTGCGACGTGCTGCAAGGATTTGTCTTCGCCGCCGCGATGCCGGCCGAAGCGTTCGAGCGATGGCTGCTCAATTACACCGTCGAGCAGGCAAGCGCGATGCTGAGGCATCTCGGCCGATCCCTGTCGCACCCGCCAGCAAAGCCGCAGCTGCTCGATGTCTCGGTGAGGTAGGCTGATTGGCGTCCCCGAAGTGCGCAGGATCGCGTAGCTCCCCTCCCCCTGCGGGGTCCGAGGCGAGCAAAGCTCGCTCTCGAGGTCGGGGGTGGGGGTCCGCGGGCACTGAGATTGAGGCCGGACAGACAGACTCCAAAACTTGAAATCCTGCTTCGACAAGATCGCCAAAGCCTTGCTTGTTGAACCCCCACCCCCGACCCCTCCCCGCAAGGGGGAGGGGAGAAGAAAAAGCCGGCCTCGTGAGGCCGGCTTTAATTCATTCCGATCGTGCGTCTTGACGAAAGGTCCCCCTCACTTCGCCGGAACGTACTTGCCGTCCTTGACCGTCAGCAGGATGCGGGAGCGGTCGTCGAGGCCGTAGCGGTCTTTTTCTGTGAAGTTGTAGACGCCCTGGCTTGCCGCGATTTCGCGTTCGCTCAGGAAAGCCTGGCGAATGGCTTCGCGAAATTCCGGCGTGCCGGGTTTTGCGGTTTTCAACGCCACCGGGATCACGCGCAGCAGCACCTGGAAGGCGTCGTAGGCGTGGCCGGCGAACTGGCTGCGGCTGTTGGCGCCGTATTTGGCCTCATAGGCGGTGTTGAGCGCGAGGCCCGGCTTCTTGGTCAGCGCGCTGTCGGCCTGATCCTCCGGATCCATCACCGGACCTGACGCCATGATCACGCCTTCGGCCGCGGCGCCGGAGATGCGGATGAAGTCCATGCTGGCGGCGCCATGGGTCTGGTAAATCAGCCCCTTGTAACCGCGCTCGCGCAGCGCGGTCTGCGGCAATCCCGCCGCGGTACCGGAGGCGCCGACCAGGACCGCATCCGGATTGGCGGCGACCAGTTTCAACACCTGTCCCGCCACCGAGGTATCCGGCCGCGCGAAACGCTCGTCGTCGACGACCTGCAGGCCCATCGCTTCGCCCTGCTTCTTCAGATCATTGAACCAGAGATCGCCATAGGAATCGGAATAGCCGATATAGCCGACGGTCTTGATATTGTGCGCCTTCATGTGCTCGTACAGCACCTTGCCCATGATCGGCACCGGCTGCGGCATATCGACCGACCATTTGGCGCGCTCCGGCGTGATCGGAAACGGCGCGAGCCCGAGATGGGGAATTCCGGCCTCGTTGGCGACATTGGATATCGCGATGGTCGGCGGGGTCGTCGCCGAACCCATGATGACGTCGGCCTTCGATTCCGTGACAAAGCGCCGCGCATTGGTGGTGGCATTGGTCGGATCGCCGCCGTCATCGAGCACGATGATCTTGAGCGGCACGCCGCCGATCTCCTTGGGCACGAATTCCAGCGCGTTGCGTTCGGGAATGCCGAGCGCCGCGGCAGGTCCCGTGGTCGAGATCGAGATGCCGATGGTGATTTCACTGGTTTGCGCGCACGCCGGCAAAGCCGGCAGCGCCAGCACCGCCGCGGTGATCGCGGCGGACAGAAGAGCCTTATTCATTGTTTCCTCCCTGAAGTATCTTTTTAAAGCAAAGTCTTGCGGCCAATTCAGCCCCTTCTTTAGGTCATGAGACAGACCAGGCAAGCCCGAACAGACGTCAGCCCCGCATGAACCGCTCGATGATCTCCGGCGGCACGGCTGCGGATTTCAGCCGCGCCGGGTCGTCCGGGTGACGGCCGACCAGCACCCTCGTCTCGAACGCCTCGATCGCCAGCGCCTCGCCCTTGAATACCCTATGGGTGACCTCGAAGCTCGAGCGCTTGAAGCTCTCGACCCGGCTTTCGATTCCGATCCAGTCGCCATGGGTGGAGGCGATATGGAATTTCGCCCGCGTGTCCACCATGGGAATGCCGACCAGGCCGTATTTCTTGACGATGTCCTGTTTGGAGAACCCCGCGGCCTCGAACAGGATCGATGTCGAATCGTCGAACATCGCAAAATAGCGCGGGTAATAGACGATGTTCGCAGGGTCGCAATCGCCCCATTGGATCTGCACGTCACGGCGGTGGACGAACATGGTTTCACCTGACCTTGATAGAGCGGCAGCGGTAGTCCTTACACCTCTCCCGATGGGAGAGGTGACGCTGAACTCGACGTATTTTACAGACTGCTACTCGTCCTCACCAAAATTACCGCGGCGCCATGCGCAGCGAGGCGTCGAGGCGCACCACTTCGCCATTCAGATAGGGATTATCGATCATGTGCAGCGCCAGCGAGGCGAACTCGTCGGCGTGGCCGAGCCGGCGCGGGAACGGGATCGCGGCGGCAAGGCTGTCCTGCGCTTCCTGTGGCAGACCGGCCAACAGCGGCGTCAGGAACAGGCCCGGCGCGATGGTCAGCACGCGAATGCCGAACTGCGCCAGTTCGCGCGCGATCGGCAGCGTCATGCCGACGATGCCGCCTTTCGACGCCGCGTAAGCCGATTGGCCGATCTGGCCGTCATAGGCCGCGACCGACGCGGTGCAGATCGCGATGCCGCGCTCGCCGGTCGACAGCGGCTCCAGCTTGGACATCGCCGCGGTGGCGAGCCGCAGCATGTTGAAGGAGCCGATCAGATTGACCTTGATCACCTTCTCGAAATCGGCGAGCGGCATTGGGCCTTCCTTGCCGATCACCCGCTTGGCGACGCCGATGCCGGCACAATTCACCAGCACCCGCGCCGGGCCATGCGCCTTCGCGGCCGCGACCACGGCGGCTTCGGCGGAAGCCGCATCGGAAACATCGGCGATCACGGCAACGCCACCGATCTCGGCCGCGACGGCTTCGGCGAGCTTGGCGTTGAGGTCGAATACCGCGACCTTGGCGCCCTGGGCGGCGAGCCGGCGCGCGGTCGCGGCCCCCAATCCCGATGCGCCGCCGGTGACGATGGCCGCGTGATCTCTAAGCTGCATGGTTCTCTCCCTTGCTGAATTGAATTTTCGAAACCGGTTAGAGCGTGATCACATGGGCCGGTGGCGTCGGCGCATAGAGCTCCTCGACCAGCGCGTCGCGATGCTCCAGCACCGCGCGCTGATTGATCGAGCCCTTGTCGGTAACTTCGCCGCGATCGATCGACAACGGCGTATCGACCAGGACAGCACGGGTAACCCGCGTCGACGATCCGGTCGATGTCGCCAGAAATTTCCTGAACCGCTCGAAAAACGCCTCACGGATTTTTGGGTTCGCGGCCGCCGCCGCGATGTCGCCCGATGGCAGCTCGGGAGCGAGCAGCCGGCAGCCGTCGAGATCGAGCACCACCAGCGCCGATATTTCATCGCGGTTGATGCCGGCAATCACGACATCCCGCACCAGCGGCGCGCAGGCGGCGATGAACCGCGCCCGCAGCGGACCGACGCTGACCCAGGTGCCGCTGGCCAATTTAAAGTCCTCAGCGATACGGCCGTCGAAATCGAACCCGGCGTCGAAATCATCGGCAACCGCGAGCTTCAGCGCATCGCCGAATTTATAAAAGCCTTCCTCGTCGAACGCTTTCGCGGTCAACTCCGGCTGACGCCAATAGCCCGGCGTGACATTCGGCCCCTTGGCGCGAACTTCGAGCTTGCCGTTGTTGGGCACCAGCTTGGCGTCATTGCCCAGGACCGGAAGCCCGACATGGCCGGAGCGGCTGGTGTCCGGCCGCACCGACATGAAAAACGGTGAGGTCTCGGTGGCGCCGAGGCCGGTCAGGACGGGCACACGATAGCCCTTCTCCTGCACCGCGAGCGCGTCGAGACTGTTCCAGACATAGGGCGACAGCGCAGCACCCGAGAAGAACATCGCATGCAGGCGATCAAAGAACTTGGCCCGCAACGCCTGGTCGTCGCGCAGATAGGGCAGCAGCGATTCGTAGCCTTTCGGAACATTGAAATAGACCGTCGGCGAGATCTCACGGAGATTGCGCACGGTCTCCTCGATGCTATCAGGCATCGGCTTGCCCTCGTCGAGATACATTGAGCCGCCGTTGAACAGCGTCAGCCCGACATTGTGGTTGCCGCCAAAGGTATGATTCCACGGCAACCAGTCGACGATGACCGGTGGCTCGTCCTTCAGGAACGCGAGCGTTTCGCGCAACATCACCTGATTGGCGCAGAGCATCCGCTGGGTGTTGATGACCGCCTTGGGATTGCCGGTCGAGCCCGACGTGAGCAGGAATTTCGCGATGGTGTCAGGGCCGATCGCATCGTGGATCGCATCGAGGCTGGGATGCTCCGGCGTCGCCAGCAGGTCGGCCAGGCTGGTCACGTCACGTCCAGCCACCGTGCCATGCGAGACGACGATCTCGGCAGAGGCGGGAGCGTTGGCGGTGAGCGCATCGGCGAATTTGACGGCGTCGTCGGCGAACACCAGAGCGGGCGTCAATAGCTTCATCAGGAAGCCGAGCTTGCCGTAATCCCGGGAGACCAGCGAATAGGCCGGCGATACCGGACAGAATGGAATGCCGGCATAGAGCGCGCCGAACGCGATCAGCGCGTGATCGATCGAATTGCCGGACAGGATCACGATCGGCTCCTCTGCCGAAAGGCCCCGCGCCAGCAACGCTGACGCAATGCGCCGGGTCGAGCTCAGCAATTGCGCGTAGGTGATCTGCCGCCAGCCGCCGCCCTTGCTGCGCTCGGCCATGAAGACGCGGTTCGGCTCCAGCCTCGCCCAATGATGCAGGCGATCGGTCAAGCGAACCGGATAGTCGCCAAGCGGGCGTTTTGGCCGCAGATAAATCGTGCCGTCATCGCGGCGCTCGACCGACACGTCGGGATCGCCGAACGAGATCGCGCGCAGCGGCAAGGCCTTGCCGCCGCGATCGGGGGTGTTGCTGTTTGCGGCCGTTATCGCGATCTCGGGCTTTGCGCTCATGTCAGGTCGGCTTCACTTTGGCGGTCTTGCGATCGAGGAACGCCCGGATCCGCTGTTTGGCCTCTTTGTCGCTCTGCGCCACGGTCGCCATCAGGGATTCCATCAGCAAGCCGGTTTGTGGATTGGCTTCGGCGATCAACGGCAGCGCCTGCAACACCGCGAAATTGGTCAACGGCGCATTGTTCGCCACTTTGGCCGCCAGTTCCATCGCCTTGGCCAACGCGTGGCCTTCCTCGGTGAGATATTGCGCAAAGCCGTAGGAGGCGCCTTCGGTGGCGGAATAGACCCGGCCCGTCAGCATCATGTCGGTCATCCGCGCGACGCCGATCAGCCGCGGCAGCCGCACCGATCCGCCGCCGCCAACGAAAATGCCGCGCTGACCCTCCGGCAGCGCGAAATAGGCCGACGGTTCGGCGACACGGATATGCGCCGCGCAGGCCAGTTCCAGCCCGCCGCCGATCACCGCGCCCTTCAGCGCGGCGATGACCGGCACGCGGCTGTATTGAATGCGGTCGAACACCCGATGCCACATCTGCGAATGCCGCAGGCCCTCGGTGGCGTCGTGTTCGGTCAATTCCGACAGATCGAGGCCGGAGGAGAAATGATCGCCGATGCCGTGGATCACCACGGCGCCGATGCTATCCGGAAGGTCAGCAAAACAATCCTGCAGCGCCAGGATGATGCCGTCATTGAGCGCGTTGCGTTTTGCGGGGCGGTTGAGGCCCACGGTCAGCACCGCATCCTTGATCTCGATGGTGAGCAGCGCCGCCCGTTCGGCGGTCGCAGCAGCAGCGTTTCCCATGGGTTTATTGGTTCCCGTCCAGAATAGTTATGTTTTATAACTATTGGTGCAGGAGTCAATCGGGGAGTCCCGTCGTCCCGGCCTTGAGCCGGGACCCATAGCCCCCGGCGCTGGTTATTCCATAAGGCGTCAACCCCACTGCCGAAACGCGACGACACGGAGTATGGGTCCCGGCGCAAGGCCGGGACGACGCTGAGGGGTCGCTGCGCGAGCCGGTTTTCTTCACAGCACCTGATGAACGTCGATCACGACGCGGTCGGCGTGGCGGGCGGCGGAGCCGATGAAGAGATGCTCCATCAGCCAGCGGTATTTCGGGTGGCCTGTTTCGAATTTCGGCACGGTGCGGAAGTAAATTAGGCTGGGATCGACCGGTTCGCCGCGCTTGAGTTTTTGCAGCAGGTCGACCGGGCCGAAGCGAAGGCCCTTGTTCTCGACATAGACCACCGCGCCGTCATCGGTCTCGAAGGCATATTTGGCTTCGAGTTCGATCAGTTCGTTGGGCCGGATGATCTGGAAATCAGCACCGAAGGCACAGACCTTGCCGCTGATGCCCTCGCCCTTCACCTCGCCGCCGGTGATCGGGATGATGCGGCGGACGCCGGACCCGATATCGCCGACCGAGGTCACCTCGCCGATATTCGCGGTGATGGTGAAGACATATCTGGTCTGAAGTTGTGGCGTCATGAATTATCCCAACATCCTTTGCGGCAGCCATGTTGCCAGCAGCGGGAACAGAATCAGGATCACCAGCCGGATCAGATCGGTCACCACGAACGGCAGCACGCCGACGAAGATCGTGGACATGTCGACGTCCTTGATCACGCTCTTGATCACGAAGACGTTCATGCCGACCGGCGGATGAATGAGGCCGAGTTCGACCGTCATCACGATGACGATGCCGAACCAGATCGGATCGAAGCCGAGCGCCGTCACCACCGGAAACACGATCGGCACGGTGAGGATCACCATCGCCATCGCGTCCATCAGGCAGCCCAGCACCAGGTACATCAGCAGGATCAGCGCCAGCACCCCATAGGGGCCGAGGCCGAGACCGGTCAGGAATGATGTGACGTTCTGCGGCGTCTGGGTGATGGTCAGGAAATAGCCAAAACACAATGCGCCGATCAGCACGGTGAACACGGCGGCCGCGGTGCGCGTCGCCTGCAACAGCGATTGCAGGATGCCGTCTTTCGTTAGCTTGCCGCGGAGAATGCCGATGAGGAAGGCGCCGACGGCGCCGACCGCGCCGGCCTCGGTCGGAATGAAGAAGCCGCCATAGAGCCCGCCGATCACGAACACGAACAACAGCAGCGGCGACCACACGTCGCGCAGCGCGAGCAGCCGCTCATGCCATGACGCCCGCGGTCCCGCCGGCAGGAATCCCGGCCGCACGACACCGATGATGCCGATGGTGATCATGTGCATCACGATCGCGAGCAGCCCCGGCACGATGCCGGCGATGAACAGCTTGCCGATGTCCTGCTGGGTGATGATGCCGTAGACCGCGAGCACCGTGGACGGCGGCAGCATCGCCCCCAAAGTACCGCCGACCGCGATCACGCCGGCGGCAAAGGATTGCGGGTAGCCGAACCGCCGCATCTCCGGATAGGCCACCGCCGAGAACGTCGCCGCGGTCGCAACCGACGAGCCGGAAATCGCGGCGAAGCCGCCGCAGGCAGCGATGGTGGCAATGCCGAGGCCGCCCTTCCAGTGCCCGACAAAGGTGTTGGCGGCGCGAAACAATTCGCGGCTGATGCCGGAGACCGACACGAACGCGCCCATCAAGAGGAACATCGGAATCACGCCGAACGAATAATCCGTCACCGTGCGCATCGTGGTCTGGCCGACCAGTTTCAAGGCCGGTGCAAAGCCGGTGAGGTAGCCAAAGCCGGTAATGCCGACGAGGCCCATCGCCATGCCGACCGGCACGCGCAGCAGCATCAGCGCGAACAGGCTGACGAAGCCGATCAGGGCCACGGCCTCATTGCTCATATCGGCCTACTCCGCGATCTTGATTTTGGCGTCATGGATATCTTCGGGATGGAAGATCAGCCTATAGGTGCGGACCGCGATCAGCAGCACCGCCGAGACGTCGCCGATCCACGATACCAGGAAGAACGGCCAGATCGGCACTTGCAGATCCATGGTGACGATGTGCGCGTTGTAGGTGCTCACGACTTTATCGAACAGCGTATAGGTCTGCACCGTCACCACGAACAGCAGCACCGATGTCGCGAATACGTCGATCCAGCGCTGGTATTTCGGGGTTGCGTTGGCCCAGATCAGATCAACCGTGATGTGGGTGCCGCGATAGGAGGTGGCGGCGATGCCCCAGAAGATCAGGATGCCGAGCAGGAACTGGCCGAAATTGTAGTAGTCGGGAATCGTCACCGCGAAGAACTTTCGCATCACGACCGCGGTGAAGGTGTTGAGCGCGACGATGCCGACAAAGAACGCCGCGATCCATTCGATCGAATCGATGAAGCGGTCCATCACGTTCTTGCGCACCGGCGCAGGCGGGCCGGTGACGACGCCTTCGCGGGTGATTTCGGGGGTGGCGGTCATGTGTTCATGGCGGCTGGCGTGATCACTTCCACATTAAAGACCGTCATTCCGGGACACGCATCTTTGCGTGGGCCCGGAATCCATACTCCCTGCAGGGGCTATGGATTCCGGGCTCGCGCTTCGCGCGCCCGGGAATGACGAAGAGTTCAAAGCCCCGCGCCGTATTTCTTCAGCGTCGCCTGCAAATCGGCGTCGATCGCGGCGGCGTCGCCGCCGGCCTTGGTCACCGCCGCGGCCCAACTGTCGTGCAGCGGCTTGACGGCGTTCTTCCATAGCGCGAGTTGATCCGCGGTCAGCGGGTAGACCTCATGGTCGGGCAGCGCCTTCATCTTGACGCGGCCATTGGCTTCGAAGTCGGTCCAGGGATCGGTGACCTTGGAAGCCCATTCCGGCGTGCAGTGATCGTCGATCACCTTCTTCTGCGCGTCCGACATCGAATTGTATTTGTCGAGGTTCATGTTGTAGGTGAACACGGTCGTGTAGAGCGGCACGTCGATGTGATACTTCACGACCTTGTCGATGCCGAACAGGAAGATCGACCCCCACGGGAAGGTGATCTCGTCGGCGGTGCCGCGCTCGAGCGCGTCACGCGATTCCGGCGCCGAGGCCTGAATGTTGACGCCGCCGAACATCTTGACCATTTCGCCGATGGTGCTTTGCGCGGGGCGCACTTTCACGCCCTTGAGATCGTCGGGAACGAGGATCTTCTTCTTGCCGTGCAGGGAGCCTGGATCGTGAATGAAGGCGAAGCAGAGCTTGGTGTCCTTCATCTCGGTGGGGGCGTATTTGTGGTACCACTCGTTGAGCGCCAGCGTGCCCTTCTTGCCGTCGGAGAACACGAACGGCAACTGGCCCGCGGCCGCGATCGGGAAGCGGCCGGGCTGGTAGCCAGGATTGACGTAGGTGACGTCGGCAATGCCGTCGCGCGCCATGTCATAATGGTCGAACGCCTTGCCGAGTTGCTCGGAGGGGAACACCGTGACCTTGATGCTGCCGCCCGAGGCCTTCTCGATGTCGGCGGCCCAAGCCTGGGTCGCCGGCACCAGCGGATGCGCCGGTGGCACCCACAGCGACACTTTCAGATTGACGACCTTGTCCTGCGCCCAGGCTGGTGTCATGGCCGGCGTCACACTGGCGGCCAGCAGCAACGCCAAAAATGCTCGTCTCATCGGTAACGTCTCCCCTCGGCTTGGATGCGGGCTTCAGCGCCTCGTTTTGTTAGTTAACATGTTATCTAGTTTGCCGGCCTTTTCAAGACGGGACTTTTCAAGGCGGTCGTGTTGCCGGATGCCTGCCGCTGGACGTCGCTATTCTTGTACCTTGGTCGCATCGCCATCTTGCGGTGCGGCGAGGCGCCGGAAACATTGCGTTGCACCGACCCGCTTTTCCAAGACTGTTATTTTCCAGGACTGTTATTTTCCAAGACTGTTATATGATATAACTACCATTGCAAGCCCGCGGATCGCGGGCGAAAATCTCGAACCACGGCACCGAAAGGAAATCGGCATTGCGGACACAAGTAGCCATCATCGGCGCGGGACCGGCGGGATTGCTGCTCGGGCAATTGCTTCACACTTACGGAATCGACAACATCATCCTGGAGCGGCAGACGCCGGACTACGTGCTCGGCCGCATTCGCGCCGGACTGCTTGAAGAAGGCACGGTCACCCTGCTCGATGCGGCCGGCGCCGGCCAGCGCGCGCATCGCGAAGGCCTGGTCCATCATGGCGTCGAGCTCGCCTTCGGCGGCGCGCGCCATCGCATCGACATCCACGCCACCACCGGCAAGTCCATGATGATCTACGGCCAGACCGAGGTGACGCTGGATTTGATGAACGCGCGCAAGGCCGCCGGCCTCACCACGATCTACCAGGCCACCGACGTCAAGCCGCATGATTTCGACACCGATCATCCCCGCGTCACCTATGTCAAGGACAGTATCACCTACGAGATCGATTGCGACTTCGTCGCCGGCTGTGACGGCTTCCACGGCATCAGCCGCGCCAGCGTGAAGCCGTCAGCGATCCAGACCTATGAGCGGATTTATCCATTCGGCTGGCTCGGCATCCTGTCGGAGACCCCGCCGGTCAGCCACGAACTGATCTACAGCAACCATGCGCGCGGATTTGCGCTGTGCACCATGCGCTCGACCCATCGCAGCCGCTATTACGTGCAGTGCCCGCTCGACGATCACATCGACCAATGGCCGGACGAGCGGTTCTGGGATGAGCTGAAGCGACGGCTGGACCAGAAGGCGGTCGATGAACTCGTCACCGGGCCGTCGATCGAGAAGAGCATTGCGCCGTTACGCAGTTTCGTCGCCGAACCGATGCGGTTCGGGCGGATGTTCCTGGCCGGCGACGCTGCCCATATCGTGCCGCCGACCGGCGCCAAGGGGCTCAACCTCGCCGCCAGCGACGTGCATTATCTGTCGCGCGCATTGCGCGAATATTACGACGAGAAATCGTCCGCCGGCATCGACGCCTATTCCGCAACCGCGCTGGCGCGGGTCTGGAAAGCGGTGCGCTTCTCCTGGTGGATGACCTCGATGCTGCACAAATTCCCCGATCAGGGCGAGTTCGGTGCGCGGATCCAGATCGCCGAACTGGATTATCTCGTCAGCTCGCAAGCGGCGACGACCTCGCTGTCGGAGAATTATGTCGGGCTGCCGTTATAGGATGGGGCATCGTCGAACGGACTAGACCGTCATTGCGAGGAGCCAACGGGTCGCGCGAACGCGCGCCCGATGACAGGCTCCGCGACGAAGCAATCCAGTCTTGCTTGGGGCTCTGGATTGCTTCGCTCCGCTCGCAATGACGACACAAACGCTCCCATTTTCAAACAACCCGCGAAATTCCGTTTAAAACTTTGTAGGCGGTGCAATCCGCATCGGCTTCGCGTTCAATGGCGGAAATCCATTCGCCAACATGCGAGCACAACGTATGACAACTCTCGCCATTCCCGAAGGTTTCGAACGCCAGTCCCGGCACAGTCCGCTCACCGATCCGTGGGAGCCGATCTACACCAGGCAAACGCCCGACGCGATTATCCTGGGCGTCAGGCTGGCCACGCCGCATACCAACGCGCGCGGCTTCGTTCATGGCGGGCTGATTGCAGCGATGACCGACAAGGCCATGGGGCATAGCTGCGCCCACAAGATGCGCGGCGTGCATTCGCTGGTGACGGTCAGCATGTCGATCGATTTCATCAGCAGCGCCCAGATCGGACAGTGGTTTACGGTCGAGACCGACGTGATCAAGACCGGCAGCACCATCTGCTTCGCACAGTGCCTGGTCAAAGCCGATGATGTCGTGATCGCGCGAGCTAACGGCACGTTTCGCGTCGTGCCGAAGAAGGAACCGACGTCTGCCTAGCCAAAGTGCCAGGCGTCGGTCTCGATGACGAGATCGATAAAGGCGCGGACCTTGGCCGACAGCAGCCGCGAGGTCGGATAGACCGCGTGGATCGGCAAGGCCGGCTGTTCGAATTTTTTCAGCACGATCCTCAAGCGCCCGGCCTTGATCGCCTCCGCGGCCTGATAGGCCAGCACCCGCGTCAGGCCGCCGCCCTGCCCGGCATACTGGATCGCGGCGTCGGCGCTGTTGGTGGTGAAACGCGGCGTGCACACCACGCGGACTTCGCGGCCGTCCTCGACAAAACGCCACTCCGGCGCGGCGGTCGCGGCGCCGAATTGAATCGTGTCATGCGTTGCGATCGCCTCGGGGGTATCCGGCTCGCCGCGTTGCGCGAGGTAGCCATCGGAGGCGACCACCATCCGCCGCATCTCGCCGACATGGCGCGCCACCAGCGTGGAGTCGGGAAGATGACCGATCCTGACCGCGAGATCGACGCCATCCTCGACCAGATTGACCATGCGATCCGTCAGCCGCAGTTCGGCCGTGACCTCGGGATAGCGCGCCAGATAATCCGACATCAGTGGGCTGACATGGAGCCGGCCGAATCCGATCGGCGCCGAGACCACCAGCCGTCCGCTCGGCCGCGTGCGCTCGCCCTCGGCGGAGCTCTCGGCTTCCTCGACATCGGCCAGGATGCGCCTGACCCGTTCCAGATAACGGGTGCCGACATCGGTCAGCGCGACCTTGCGGGTGGTTCGCTGCAACAATCGCGCGCCGAGGCGGTCTTCCAGCGCCGCGATCAGCCGGGTCACGCCGGAAGGCGATAGGCCGAGCTTGCGGGCGGCCGGGGCAAAGCCCTGGAGGTCGGCGACCGCGACAAAGGCTTGCATGGCGTCGAGGCGATCCATAGGACTATTTCATATATTGCAATAATGAAGTGTCAATCTCGATAATTGTAGAAATTATTAAAAGGTCCATTTTAATTGGTGAAGAGGACCTTTGTCCCCTGAAGCTTCGGAGGAAGCTCTCATGTCCGACACCCATACCTATTCGAGCGATGTCGCGTTCACCCCGGCGGTGAAGGCGATCCAGACCCGCAAAGGGTCGCGCGAGGCCTACGCCGAGGCAGAACAGAGCGGCTGGCGCACCGAGGTCGATGAGCGGCTCGCGGCGTCGCTTGCCGAGACCAACAGTTTCTATTTTGCGACCGCGACCGCCGACGGCCAGCCCTACATCCAGCACCGCGGCGGACCCAAGGGTTTTGTCAAAATCCTGGACAAGAACACGCTGGCGTTCGCCGATTACGCCGGCAACCGGCAATACGTCACGCAGGGCAATTTGTCGGAAAATCCCAAGGCCTACATGTTCCTGATGGACTATGCCCATCGCCGCCGGATCAAGATCTGGGGCGAAGCCCGCGTGGTCGATGACGATCCGGCGTTGACGAGGTCACTGATGCCGCAGGGCTACCGGGCCCGGCCCGAGCAGGTGATCCTGTTCAAGATCGCAGCATGGGACACCAACTGCCCGCAACACATCCCGCAAAAATTCGACGCCGCCGATGTGGCGCAAGCGCTGGCAGTGCGTGACGGGCGCATCGCGGAACTGGAGGCGGAGCTTGCCGCATTGAAGGGCGAGCCCGTGGCGGCGCATTAGCGCGTCAGAACAAAAATCGAGGCGCCGGTTCTGACTTTCAGAACCGGCACTTTATCATTCAAGCCGCCTGCCGCAGCGACGTCCAGGCGAAGCCCGGATAATATTGCTGCATCATGCGGCCGACATAAGCGGTCAGGTTCTCGAACTGCTCGGTCTGGTCACGCAATCTCGACTCGAAGAACGGCGTCAGGATCCCGGCAATCGCTCCGAACGCCGTAGCGTCGGTGCCGCAGGGTCGGTCGCCCATCAGAAACGGCTTGTCGCCGAGCTGGACCGACAGCGCGAACAGCGAACGCAGCGCGAGATCGACGTCGTCGTCCGGGCCGTGGCGGCCGAGGCCGCTCAGCAGGTAGTTCTCGGCGACACGGAATTGCGCGTCTTCGCGCAATTTGTCCCTGACATGCTCCGGCGCGCCGTCGAAGAAATGCGTCGGCCCCTTGGCGAAATTCTCCGGATCGACCCAGCGCGCCCCGACCAGCGCCCAATAGACGTGGTGCTCGATCATGCGCTCGAACGCCCACGCCTGTGCGCGCTGCTGCCGATCGAGGCCCGCGTCGAAATCGAAACCATATTTGCTTTCGATATGGGCGCGAATGAAGGTGGAATCGGCGATGCTGCGGGCGTCATCGTCGATATAGGGCAATTGCCCCTTGGGCGAAGCCGGCGGCATCGCCCGCTCCTTGCGATAGGCAAGGCCGGCCATCTTCAACTGCACCTCGGTCTTGGTCACAAACGGACTGATTTCCGGCAGTCCGAAACCTGCGCCAAAACCATAGAGCGTAATCATGTGGGTTCTCCAGATTGCTTGCGATCGCTCGAAACACGCCCGAACCTAGCGGCCCCCTGCTGCCACCATGCTGTCAGCAGCATGCCTCCCGGCGGCAAAACGGGCCCCCTGCCAGGCCCGGCGCAGCACGCGGCCAGCCCACAAGCTCAACTGCCGCTCGGCGAAAGCCCAGGCAGCGCCGAGCAGGCGCAGGACCATGGCGATGATGGCCCAACGCAGATCACCGGAGTTGAATGCCGTCACACGCCCCAATACAAAGGCAACTACCTGGACTTGGGCGCGGCAAAACGGGCCAAGACTCTCCCGGGCGCCAAATGCTTGCAGACTAGCCATGGACAAATTCCTTCTCGGTTCGTGTTGTCCAAGGGTATAGCCGCCACCTGCTGCCAACATACTGTCAGCATCGAAACGGCGGCCCGCGAATTAAAGAAGAAAAGAGATCCGCCATGAGACGCGCCGACCGGCTGTTTCAGATCATCCAGGTGCTCCGGCGCACCGGCAAACCGCTGACGGCGGACGCCATCGCCGAGGAACTGGAGACCTCGAAGCGAACGATCTACCGCGACATCGCGACCCTGATCGGCCAGCGCGTGCCGATCCGCGGCGAGGCCGGCATGGGCTACATCCTGGAGAAGGGATTCGACCTGCCGCCATTGATGCTGACGCCCGACGAGATCGAGGCGGCGGTGCTTGGTGCGCAATGGGTGGCGGGCCACGCCGATCCGGTGTTGTCGCGCGCCGCACAGGATCTGATTGCGAAAATCGCCGACACCGTGCCCGAGCGTTTGCGACCCTTCGTGCTCGAGCCCGCCAGCCGGGCGCGGCCGCACTGGGGCCAGGAGCCCGACCGCATCGACATGGCGCGGACCCGCGCGCAAATTCACGAAGGTAAGAAAATCACCCTGCGCTACCGCGACGAACAGGGCCGCGACAGCGAGCGCACGATCTGGCCGATTGCGATCGGCTATCACGAGGCGGTGCGGATCCTGGCGGCGTGGTGTGAACTGCGGAAGGATTTCCGCAGCTTTCGAACCGATCGCGTGGTCGACGCGGAATATCACGATGATTGCTATCCGGAACGGCGCGCCGCGCTGCGGGCCAAATGGCGCCGCAGCCTGGTCTGGGAACACCCGGCAGATACTTAGGGCCCGCGGCGCCATATCGGGCCAAAGCCAGCCATGTTAGGTCAAGCCATGGAGAACAGCGATCCTGCGGTAGAAGTGGAAAGTCCCTGCCAGGCTTGCGGAGCCTGCTGTTCCTATTCGCCGAACTGGCCCCGCTTCACCACCGAGGACGATTCAGCGCTTGATCTGATCCCGGAAAAATTCGTCAACGCGCGGCTGTCGGGCATGCGCTGCGACGGCGACCGCTGTTCGGCGTTGTCAGGCAAGATCGGCGAGGCCACGGCTTGCGGGATTTATGCTGTTCGGCCCGAAGTCTGCCGGACCTGCATGCCCGGCGACCCCGAATGCGACATGGCGCGGCGGCGGCACGGCCTGCCCGTGCTGGGATGAGCTATTGATCTGTAGGGTGGGCAAAGGCGCCTCTCGCGCCGTGCCCACCAGATATGTCGCCGACGTTCAATGGTGGGCACGGCGCAAGCGCGCCTTTGCCCACCCTACGGCTGCGACATCAGGCCGTTACGGCCTCAGCGAGTTCGTCGTCCAGTTCGTCCTCGATCGGCGAGAACGTGCTGAGCGGCTTGGTCGACAGGGTGATCGGCTTGCGGTGGCCGTAGGACGCTGATGGTGCGGCGCGCGCCGCGGGCTCCCGGGACAGCGCATACAGGGCTGAGCCGACACGACCGCCCAACTGGAACAGCTCACGCTCGCTGCAGCTTGCGGCGATCGACACCGCCAGCGAATGCAGATGGCTTCTGCGATAACAAAACAGCGCCAGCATGGCCCGAACCTCGGAGGAGACGCTCTCCACCAGTTGGTTCAGGCCGTTGGGGTTGGCGCGATACATTTCACCGAGCAATTCATCCCGGACCGGGCAGAAATCGTTCTCGAAGGCTTCGCGGCTTGAAAACATGACAGTTCCCCCTGAAAGCGGAGGATGCCGTGCAATTATCTAACGAAGAGTTAACCAACGGGCCCGGTAGTCGTACGGGGTACCCGAGTAACGCTTGATCACGGCGCGCGAATCGGAACTGCGGAACCGCAGCCCCCCGCCTAGAGCCCGTTCGCCTTGATCCAATCCGCCACTGCCCGGCCGATCGCGGGTCCGGAATCCTCCTGGATGAAGTGCGAGCCCGGCACGGTCACCTCGGACTGGTTTTTCCAGCCCCGGCAGAACTCCCGGACCGCACCGATCAGGATCGCGCCGGGTTCGGCGTTGACGAACAGCTTCGGCAGGTCATTCTCGGCCATCCAGCTCGAATAGTCGGCGGCGATCTGCGCCACGTCGGCGGGTTCGCCCGCGATCGGAATCTGCCGCGGCCAGGTCAGCGTCGGCCAGCGGTGCTCGCGTTCGGAAAACGGCCGGCGATATTCCGCCATCTCGGCTTCGGTCAGCTTTCGCAACACCGAGCCCGGCAGCACCCGCTCGACGAACATGTTGCGGTCGAGGATCATCGCTTCGCCCTTGTCGGAGCGGAATCCCTGAAAGATCGGCGTCGCCGCCGCACTCCATTCTTCCCATCCGGCAACCGGACGCACGATCCCTTCCATATAGGCGATGCCGCGGACACGATCGCGGTGATGGTTGGCCCAGTCGAAGCCGAGCGCCGAACCCCAATCATGCACCACCAGCACGACGGATTGCGCCGGCCCCACCACCGCGTCGATGAAGGCGGCGAGATATTTGCGGTGGGTGGTGAAGCGATAGGTATCGTTGTCGGGATCGGGCAATTTGGCGGAATCACCCATTCCGATCAGGTCCGGCGCGATCAGCCGGCCGTGCCCCTCGAGTTCCGGAATGACGTTGCGCCAGAGATAGGACGAGGTCGGATTGCCGTGCAGCAGCAATATCGGCGCGCCCTCGCCGCGCTCGTGATAGGCCATGCGGGCATCGAGCACATCCACGGTCTTTTTCGAAAGCGGTTGTTCGGTCATTGGGTCGTCCTAACGATGGCCCGGGGGTTATCCCCCGTGTTCGACTAGACGTGGCTAGCCATCGCCCGAACCGCAAGTGAAGACCGGCGCGATCAGCCGTTCGCCGCCATGAAAATCGAGAGGCCAAAACCGGTGAGGTGATGCAACGCCTGGTCGACGCCGATCAGCGTCCAGAACCACGGATGCTCCAGGTGCACGTTGAAGGTGGAAGCACACAGCCCCTTGGCGCGATCGATGATGAGGTGAATGACGAAATCGATCACGGCGAGAAACCAGAATCGCGGCGCGATCATCAGGATCAGCGCCATTCCGACCACGAGATGGACCGAACAATGCGCCAGCAATGGCAGCGCCCATCCGATCTTCTGGTCCTTGCCGAGCGCCATCCAGGACGTCTGCAGGACGAAATCGGCGATGACGTGCTTGAAGGTGAGAACGAGCATCCATCCGATAAGCACGCCTACCGGAACTGACGACGACATGGAGGGAAACAACAAAGCTGACGCCCTTTGCTGGCACTGATTGGAAACGGCAACAACGGCAACAAGAACGGCAAGACGAGAACGATAGACCTAAAGGCGTCAGCGCTAGACCGGACAACTCAACCGGTGCGGATCATTTATGACATCTCCGGAGACCGATTGCACCTGTGCGGATTTGGAAAAAAAGCCAGTGTGGCCGAACGGCGATAGACGGTTGGCGGGTCCGACGCGCTCCCCCGGGGCAAGGGTACCAGCCAGTGCCTGCCCGGCAATCCTATTCCCCGCCACGCATCATCCAGAAACAGAAATTATCCTTCCTTTGTAAATATTTGCAATATCGTTTGTGACGGTTGCACAGCTGTCCCAGCGGCGCAGCGCGCAAGCCTATCTCACCACGGCACTGGAATTCGTATCCAGCGCCCGCGCCCGGATTTCGGCGATCTTGCGCTTGAGCGCGATCTGCCGGGCATCCGGCATCACGGCGGCGCGCGCCTCGGCGAGGGAGCCGGCAAGATCGAACAAGGGCAGCACACCGTCGAAGGTCGGTTTGACAAGGCCATCGATGATCGCATGCCAGTCGGCCAGACCATGGCGATAGAGGCTGCCATAACCCTCGATCATCGTCGCCGTCTGAATAATCGCAGATGTGGCCTGTGGCTGCCTGGTCAGGCTGCGGTCGATCATATGCAGCCAGCGTTCGACCCAGACCCGCTCCTTGGCATAGCGCACCGAGAACAGCCGCCATCGTTTCAGCGCCGCCTCGATTTTCAGGCGGCGAATCCCCCATCGGCTCGCCGCGCTGAAGCGGATCGAGACCGGCGCGTGCGTCCAGTCCACCCATTCGAGAACGTCGAGCACCGGTTCGGCGACTACCGCGGGCAGCGCGCCGACCAGTTCATCGATCCGGAATTTGCGGCGATCGCCGGTTGGCTCGCCATGCGTCTCGTTTTCGACGAGTTTCAACTGCGCAATCCGGATCGGATCCTGATAGCTCATGCGCCTCGCCATCAGCTGCGCGATGTCACCGAGCATCGCGGCATCGATACCGGTACGGCCGACAAACCGTCCCAGGCGGTGCACATAGAGCTCGGCGTAGCTGGTGCCCTGATAGTCGACCAGAAGGCGGATGCAGTTGTCGACCACGGGGGCCAGGCCGTCGGGCAAATCCTTGGGCGGCGGCGGAAGCGTATCGTCATCGTCGCCGATGAGGTCGGCGAGCAAATAGCGAAGCGAGGAAACAACGCTGGCCACGCCGGCGATCCCGGCTTTACGCGGGCTTCGGCGCGGCGGAGACCGCAGCTGCCTGCTGCGCCAGCCGCTGCTCCAGCGTTCCGAGATTCTGGAACAGCCGGGCGCTGGCGAGCTTGAGAAAGTAAAAGCCGAACGCCGGATTCTGCACGTAGAGTTCCTCGACCTTGCTGTAGCTGACGCTGAGAATGAGACCGGCCTCGATACATTCCAGCGACTGGGTTCGCACATTCGACGGCGACAGCATGCCGAGTTCACCGACGATGGCGCCCACCGGCAATTCGATGCCGGATTCGATCAGCTTGAAACGGCCGCTGACGATGTAGAGCATGTCCTCGGCCTTCTCATCCTTGTAGAATAATATCTCGCCCGCCATGCAAGGGCGCTCGGTCATGAACGGCTTCAGCCAGTCCATCGACAGGTCGCTGCTGACGGATCGCTTCACGTCACGCACCAGCTGCAACATCTGGTGCAGGCGGTAGGAATTCATCACCAGCAGGACGCAGTGCAACAGGCCGGTCGGGTAATTGTGGGTCGGGATCGAAGAGATAATCAGGACGATGTTGGTGAGGATGCCGAACACCCGCAACGGGATCATGGTCCGCATGGTGGTGGTCGCCACGACAAAGACCGACGCGAACAAGGCGCCTGCCGTACCGGCATGCTCAGCGAGATGTGAAGTATCCATCGGGGCCAGCCCATTTCAAGACAGCTTCGCAAGGGATCATGTTCCCCGGCACGACCCATGATCATAAGGGGCGCACCGGTTTTTGATAGAAGGGGAAAAGCGACGTTTTGTCGTGGTTTAGCCGGCCATGCCGGCCAAAATGCCGCTTTTGCGACCCTGTTTTCCGGATCGTTATATTTTGCGATTTATTCCAGGCCGCTGTTCCAGGATGCTTTATTCTGAAGTCCATTTATTCTGTAGTCCTTGCACCCGTCGTTGACGGCCCTCCCCCGCCCGGGCACCTTGTCGAGCTGTTCATGCCCGGCACGGCCGGATAAACCTTCATTTCACCGATAGACGCCGCCTTCCAATGTCAAAGCTGCTCGAATCTCCCCTTGTGGCGCATTATCTGGCCGCCACGGCCGGCCGCAACATGACCAAAGCGGCCTACGTCGCGGTGGCCGCCGGCGTGGTGCTGATGGTTCTTCTCACCATCGATCCCGCCTACATGGCGCTGCATCGCTGGGTTGATACCCTGCTGTTCGCCTGCCTGGTCTTCTTCATCTTCGAATGGGTGGTCCGGCTTCGCCAGGCGGTGATGACGCAGCGGATCGCGCCCTACATGCTGTCGATCCGTGGCGCGGTCGATGGCGCCGGCGCCGTCGCGGTGCCGCTGGCGATGATGTTTGGCGCCGAGCCCCGGACCGCGTGGCTGCTCGGCGTGTTCTGGCCGTTGAAGGTCATTCCGGGAATTCCGGGGCTGCGGCAATTGCGCCGGGTGCTGGTGCAGGAATCCGGACCGCTGATCAGCGTGCTGGTGATCTTCCTGATGGTGCTGTTTCTGGCCTCGGTGACGGTCTATTACTTCGAGCGCGACGTCCAGCCCAACACCTTCGGCAACATTCCCTCGGCTCTGTGGTGGGCGGTGGCGACCCTGACCACGACGGGATATGGCGACGTGGTGCCGGTCACGCCGCTCGGCCGGATCGCCGCGGCCTTCGTGATGATTTGCGGCCTCGGCGTGTTCGGTCTCTGGACCGGTATTCTCGCCACCGGCTTTGCCGCGGAGACCCGCCGCGACAATTTTCTCAAGACCTGGGATTCGGTCAGCAAGGTGCCGTTCTTCGCAGCCCTGGGTCCGGCGGCGATCGCCGATGTCACCCAGATGCTGCGCACCATGGACCTGCCGCCGCGCACCACCATCATCCGCAAGGGCCAGGCCGGCGACTGCATGTATTTCATCGCCGACGGCGAGGTCGAGGTCGACCTGCCGGACAAGAAGGTCGCGCTCGGCGACGGCGCGTTCTTTGGCGAGATGGCATTGCTGGGCAACAATCTGCGGTCGGCTAATATCACGACCACGCGGGTATCCAAGCTGCTGGTGCTTGACCTCGTCGACTTCCGGGTGCTGATGGCACGCCATCCCGACCTTGCTGAAACCATCGATGCCGAAGCCAAACGGCGCGAGCTTGAAAATCAATAATGGAGACAAAAATGTCCGACGCCGCCGAGACGGCCTCACCGCCGGTCCTCGAAATCAACGGCGCTCGCGCCACCATCCGCCTCAACCGTCCCCGGCATCTGAACCGGTTGCAGCCCGACGACCTCGACGCCTTGCTGCAACTGTTCGACCGCATCGAGGCCGATCCCGCCATCCGGGTGCTGGTGCTCACCGGCACCGGCCGCGTCTTCAGCGCGGGATACGACCTCAATTCGGTCGCCGAGCGCGCCACCAGCGCCGTTGAGCAGAACAGCGCCGGATCGGCGTTCGAGGTTGTCGTCAACCGGCTCGAGGATCTCGGCGTTCCCACGATCTGCCGGCTCAATGGCGGCGTCTATGGCGGCTCGACCGATCTGGCGCTGGCCTGCGATTTCCGCATCGGCCTCGACTCCGGCGAGATGTTCATGCCGGCGGCACGGCTGGGCCTGCATTATTACAAGAGCGGCATCATGCGCTACACCTCGCGGCTCGGCGTCGACAACGCCAAGAAGCTGTTTCTGACGGCACAAAAAATCGACGCGCCGGAAATGCTGCGGATCGGCTATCTCACCGCGATGGTGATGCACGAAGAAGCGCTGGATGAAGCCGTCGACAAGCTCGCGGCCACTCTCGCCGGCAACGCGCCGGTCGCGATGCGCGGCATGAAGCGCGCGATCAACGAATTCGCCCGCGGCCAACTCGACGCCGAAGCCGCCGACCGCCGCGCCCGCGACAGCATGCGCGGCACCGAAATCAAGGAAGGCATCAAGGCGTTCGCGGAGAAGCGACCGCCGCGGTTTTGATGTAGCGGAGGGCGAGTCGAGTCTCCATGGTTCGAGACGCCGCTTCGCGGCTCCTCACCATGAGGTCGTAAAATAACATGATGACCTCATCCTGAGGAGCGGCCTCTCGGCCGCGTCTCGAAGGATGGCAGCATCCGGGCGGAGCTAACTGCCCTCACTCCTCCACGAACGTCACGGTATCGGCGACGCTCGCCCGCGATGTCCGGTAGCTGTTGACCTTGTGGGCGTTGTCGGCAAAGCCGAACGAAATTCCACACACCACGCGGCGGTCGTCGCCGAGCTTGAAGTGCCGCCGGATCAGGCCGGATTGGCGCGCCAAGGCCGCCTGCGGGATGGTGCCGAGACCGAGCGCCTGGGCCGCCAGCATGAAATTCCCGACATACGCCCCGCAATCGATCGCGCCGTAGATCCCGAGCGGCTCATCGGTGTGGATAATCGCCACATGTGGCGCGCCGAAGAAATTGTAATTCTCCAGCGCCTGCTTGCCGTAAGCCGCCTTGTCGCCGCGCGCGATGCCGAGCGTATTATAGAGTTGGAAGCCGCTTTCGCGGCGGCGATCGAGATAGACCCCGAGATATTCGCGCGGCGGGGTAAAATCGGAGTCATCCCCAGCTCCCGAGGCGGCCTCGGCATAGATCAGCTTGCGGAAACGCTCCTTGGCCTCGCCGCTCGCGATCACGACCTGCCACGGCTGGCTGTTGCACCATGACGCGGTGCGCTGCGCCACTTTGAGGACATGCTCGATGGTCTCGCGCGGCACCTCGCGGGGCTGGAAGGCGCGAACGGAATAGCGTTCGCCCAACAACTCCTCGAGTACGCCGATGCGTTCCTCGATGCTGTGCCGGCCGCCCGGCGGCTTCGCGGTGATGTCCTGCATCGTCATCGTCCTTTGGTCGGGATCTTGTTGAACGGCACATTCTTGTCGACGCGGATATCGCCCGGCAGGCCCAGCACGCGCTCGGCGATGATATTGCGCAGGATTTCATCGGTGCCGCCGGCGATCCGCATCGACGGCGAACTCAGCAGCATCGCCTGGAACTGGCCTTGCGCTTCTTCTTCCGCGGCTCCCGTAAAGACGCCGGCAGCGCCCTCCAGATCCATCGCATGCGTCGCGATGTCCTGCAGCATCGATCCCGCGACCAGCTTGCCGATCGAGTTCTCCGGACCCGGACGATCGCCCTTGGACAACGCCGAGATCGCGCGGTAGCTGGTGTATTTCAGCCCACTCGCCTTCACCGCCCAGCTTGCAAGCTTCGAGCGCGTGGCGCGGTCGTCGATCGCGAGCCCATCCTCCAGCATGAGGTTGGAGCAAAACTCGAACATTTCCGGAAAACCGGTCGCGAGCCGCGAGCCGATCGACATCCGCTCGTTCATCAGCGTGGTCAGCGACACGTTCCAGCCGTCGCCGACCGCGCCGAGACGCTGGTGATCGGGAATCACGACATCGGTGAAATACACCTCATTGAATTCCTGCATACCGTTGGCCTGCTTGATCGGCCGCACTTCGACACCCGGGCTCTTCATGTCGAGGAAGAACATCGTCAGGCCCTTGTGCTTGGGCTCGTTGGGATCGGTGCGGGTGATCAACAGGCCGTAGTCAGAATAATGCGCCCCTGAAGTCCAGATCTTCTGGCCGTTGATGACCCAATCATCGCCCTTCTTTTCGGCGCGGGTGCGCAAGCCCGCAAGGTCCGATCCGCCGGCCGGCTCGGAGAACAACTGGCACCAGATCTGTTCGCCGGCCGCAAGCTTCGGCAGATAATGGCGTTTGTGCTGCTCGGAGCCATAGGCCATCACGGTCGGCCCGCACATGCCCTCGCCGATCTGGAACGGCTGGGTCAGCTTGCCGTAGACGCCTTCTTCCTGCTGCCAGATCACGCGCTCGATCGGGGTCGCACCCCGGCCGCCATATTCCTTGGGCCAATGCAGGCAAGCCCAGCCGGCAGCGGCCTTCTTCCGCTGCCAGGCCTTGCCGACCTCGACGATGTCGTGGTGCTGCAGCCGGATGCGGCCGAGCGAGGATTTTGAAAGCTCCGCCTCCAGCTCCTTTGGCGCGTTAGCCTCGACCCATTGGCGCGCGAGCTTGCGGAATTCGGCTTCCTGCGGGGTATCATCGAAATTCATGGCGGACCTCTTGTATCATTCGAGCATCAATGTTCGTCATTGCGAGGAGCGCTTGCGACGAAGCAATCCAGTCTTGCTTGTTGCTCTGGATTGCTTCGCTTCGCTCGCAATGACGGAGTGAATCTTCCTAGGCTCTTCCCCTGGTCGGGATCTTGTTGAACGGCACGTCCTTGTCGACCCGGATATCGCCGGGCAGGCCCAGCACCCGCTCGGCGATGATGTTGCGCATGATCTCGTCGGTGCCGCCCTCGACCCGGGTGCCGGGCGCGCGCAGCAGCATCGCCTGGAATTTTCCTGTGGCCTCGGCGTCCTCCGGCCCGCTCAGCACACCGGCCGCGCCCTGCAAATCGAGCGCGTACATCGCGACATCCTGGACCATCGATCCCGCGACCAGTTTGCCGATGGAATTCTCCGGTCCGGGACGCTCGCCTTTGGACAGCGCCGAGATCGCGCGCATGCTGGTATATTTCAATCCGCTCGCCTTCACCGCCCAATGCGCCAGCCTGGAGCGCACGCCGCGATCCTCGATCGCAAGGCCATCCTCGAGCATCAGCTGGCTGCAAAACTCGAACAACTCCGGAACACCGGTGGAGACGCCGGCGCCGATCGACATCCGCTCGTTCATCAGCGTGGTCAGCGACACGTTCCAGCCGTCATTGACCTCGCCGAGCCGCTGCGAATCCGGAATCTTCACATCAGTAAAGTAGACCTCGTTGAAGTCGGATTGTCCGCTGGCCTGCTTGATCGGCCGTACCTCGACGCCCGGGCTCTTCATGTCGAGAAAGAACATGGTGAGGCCCTTGTGCTTGGGCACATTGGGATCGGTTCGCGTCAACAGGATGCCGTGGTCGGAATAATGCGCGCCCGAGGTCCAGATCTTCTGGCCGTTGATGATCCAGTTCTCGCCGTGCTTCTCCGCGCGCGTGCGCAGGCCCGCGACGTCGGATCCGCCGGCGGGCTCGGAGAATAATTGGCACCAGACCTTTTCGCCCGAGGCCAGCGGCGGCAGATAATGGCGCTTCTGGTCTTCGCCGGCATAAGCCATCATGGTCGGGCCGCACATGCCGTGGCCGATGATGAACAGGCCGCTGAGCTTGCCGAAGGCGCCCTCTTCCTGCTGCCAGATCACCCGCTCGATCGGGGATGCGCCGCGTCCGCCATATTCTTTGGGCCAATGCAGGCAGGCCCAGCCGGCATCGGCCTTTTTCTTTTGCCAGGCTTTTGCCACCTCGAGGATGTTGGCGCCCTTGAGCCCGGAGCGGCCGAGCGAGGACTTTCGCAGCTCCTCCTCATATTGCTTCGGCGCGTTCGCCGCGATCCAGGCTTTTGCCTCGGTGCGGAATGCAGCCTCTTGCGCGGTGTCATCGAAGTTCATGGCGCTTCTCGTTGCCTCTGTAGGGTGGGTTAGCCGAAGGCGTAACCCACCATTTGATCGAGTACTGTTGCCGGGATGGTGGGTTACGCTTCGCTAACCCACCCTACGATGTCAGTTACGCCGCGTTCTTCTTGCGCATGCGGTCGATCAACTGATCTTCCCAATAGGACAGGCTGCCGAGCCCGAGCGCGGTCGCGTTGGCGCGGCGGTAATACATGTGGCAGTCGAACTCCCAGGTGAAACCCATGCCGCCATGGACCTGGATGTTGTTCTTGGCGCAATGCTGGAACGCCTGCGTGGCGCTGATGCGCGCGGCAGCCGCGGCTTCCGGCAGTTCCGAAGCATTGGTCGAGAGCGCCCAGGCGCCGTAATAGCAATTGGAACGCGCCAAGGTCGCCGAGACATACATATCGGCGAGCAGGTGCTTGACCGCCTGGAACGAGCCGATCGGGCGGCCGAACGCGATACGATCGAGCGCGTAGTCGCGGCCCATTTCCAGCGCGCGATCGGCGCCGCCGACCTGTTCGAACGCCATCAGCACCGCGGCGCGGTCAAGCACCTGGGTGAGGATGGCCCAATCCTGCTTGGCGGCGCCGAGCGGCTCGGCCTTGCAATTCTTGAACGTCAGTTCGGCCTGACCGCGCGACGGATCGAGATTGGTCAGCGTCTTTGCCTCGACGCCGCCGGCTTTCAGGTCGACCAGGAACAGCCCAATGTCGGTCTCGCGTTCGCCAGGTCCGGTGCGCGCCGCGACGATGGCGAAATCGGCGATGGCGCCGTCCGGCACCGGCTTCTTGACGCCGTTGAGGCTGCCGCCGACCGCCGAAAGTTTGACGCCCTGCGGCGACGGATTACCCTTGCCCTCAAACAGCGCCAACGTGCCGATCGCTTCGCCGGCGGCAATCGCAGGCAGCCATTTCTGCTTTTGCGCCTCGCTGCCCGCGAGCAGGATCGCTTCCGCCGCCAGATACACCGTCGACGAAAACGGCACCGGCGCCAGCGCCCGGCCCATCTCCTCTGATATCACGCAGAGTTCGAGATGGCCCGCACCCGCGCCACCATAGGCTTCCGGAATTGCGACGCCGAGGAAGCCCATTTCGGCGAGCCCCTTCCACAGCTCACGGTCATACGGCTCCTTGCCATCGAGCACGGTACGCACGGCCTTCGGCGGGCATTTTTCGGCAAGAAACTTGCGGGCTTGATCGCGCAGTTGCTTTTGATCGTCGGAAAAATCGAAATTCATGGCGTGTTACTCGGGTTGAGGAAGGTATATTCTTGCGTCGTCCCCGCGAAGGCGGGGACCCATAACCACTGGCATTTGTGTTTTATCCGGAGTTAGCTCCAACCTGACATCGATAGTCCTCGGCGTATGGGTCCCCGCCTTCGCGGGGACGACGTTGATGGGTTGATGACTCAGTTCAAAATAATCACATCTTCTCCCGGGTGGTCGGCGTAGAGCTGCTCGACCAAGGCGGCGCGGCGCTCGAGGCCGGCGCGCTGGTTGATATAGCCCTTGTCGGTGAGTTCATTGCCGTCGATCGAGGCCGGCTCGGTCATCAACATCGCGCGCGCAACACGCATGCTGCTGGCGCCTTCGGTCGATTTGTTGTGCGCCTGCAAGCCCTGCTTCAGGCACGCAAGCACGTCCGGATGCTTCACGACATCTTCGTAACTTGCCTCAGGATTGCCGACGATCTGCCGGCAGGCGTGCAGATTGGGCCATGCCAGAAGGCCGACATAAGGCCGGTCCTGTCCGGCCACCAGCGCGTCCTGCACCACCGGCGTTGCCGCGGCGATGGCGTCGGTGCGCAGCGAGCCGACATGAACGAAGGTGCCGGTGGTGAGCTTGAAATCCTCCACCACACGGCCGGCGAAGATGATGCCTTGCACCGGATCGTCAGGATCGACGAACATTCCGGCGTCGCCGATGCAGTAAAATCCCTCCTCGTCGAACGCCGCATGGGTGAGATCGGGCCGACCGAAATAGCCCGGCGTGACATTGACCCCACGCAGCCGCAATTCATATTTCGATCCGACCGGGACCATCTTCAATTCAACACCGGGAAACGGCAGCCCTATCAGACCGACGCGTTCGGTATCCCAATAGGTCCCGGTCGAGGTGGGCGCGGTTTCGGTCGAGCCCCAACCGGTATAGAACACGATGCGCTCGCCGGTGGCGCGCACCGCCAGCGTCTGCATCCGCTCATAGAGATCGTCGGGAAGCCGCGCGCCGCCATAGGCCATCAGGCTGAGATTTTTAAAGAAACTCCGGCACAGCGCGTCGTCCTTTTCCATCGCCGATGCCAGCGCGGCATACCCCGCGGGGACGTTGGCGTAATAGGTCGGCGATATCTCGCGCAGGTTCCGCAAGGTCTCCTCGATCATCCCCGGCAACGGGCGGCCATCGTCGATGTAAAGCGTGCCACCGTCGACCAGCACCGGATGGAACGCCGCATTGCCGCCCATGGTGTGATTCCAGGGCATCCAGTCGAGCACCGTCGGCGCTTGCCCGTTCGGATCGCGCGGCCGTACCTGCATCATCATCGCGGCATTGGCGCACATCATTTGTTGCGTGTTGATGACGGCCTTGGGCATTCCGGTCGAGCCCGAGGTGAACAGCAGTTTACCAACGGTATCCGGCGTGATCTGCGCGATCGAGGCTTCGACGTCGCCTGTGACGGGCGTCGCCGCAAGCTCGGCAAAGCCGATGCTCTTGATGCCCTCGCAGGGACGCGCGACATGAACGACGGTGACACCGGTGAGATCGAGCGCTTTCAGCGCCTTCTCGAAGGTCGGGCCGTCCTGCACCATCACCAGCGCCGGCTTGATCAGGTCGAACAGATATTTCAGTTTGACGTGATCCTGGCTCATCAGCGAATAGGCCGGCGATACCGGTGCTGCCGGCGCGCGCGCCTGCATCGAAGCCATCGTCAGCAAGGCATGCTCGATCGAATTGCCCGACAGGATCGCAACGGCGCGGCCGGGCCCGAGCTTCAGATTGAGCAGGCCTTGCGTCAGCGCGTCGACGGTGCGCTTGGCCTCGCCGTAAGAAAGCTCGCGCCATTGCCGCTGTTGGCCTGTGCGTTGCGCGAGCCAGATGCGGTCCGGCGCCTGGCTGGCCCATTTCGCCAGCGATGCCGGGATATGGGTCTCATAGGCTTGCAGCGGAATCCGCGACTTCAAGACGATGACACCGTCGGGGCGACGCTCGACCGCGATATCGCGTTCCAGCCATTCGATCTTGCGAAAGGCCGGTTTTGTCATCACCGCGGCCGCATTCCCACTCATATTGCGTCTCCCGGAATTCTTAGGTCCTTTGCGGATCCTTGGTCGTTGGTTCGATCTTATTCTTATCGCCTGATATAGACAGGCTTTCGTTTTTCGAGGAAGGCCCTGATGCCTTCGTTGAATTCTTCCGAGCGGCTGCACAGCACCTGATTGCGATCTTCCATCGCGATCACGGCCTCGATCGAGCCGGCATCGACGCTCATATTGAGGCATTCCTTCGACAGTCGGAGGCCGACGGGCGATGCCGTCATCATCGCATCGACGTATGGCTCGGCCGCGGCGTCGAGCCCGGCTTCTTCGACCACTTCAGAGACCAGCCCAACCGCGAGGGCGCGATCGGCATGGATAAAACGCCCGGTCAGGATCAGTTCGGAGGCAACCGACACGCCGACCAACCGCGGCAGGAAATAGCTGGTGCCGATATCGCAGCCGCCCAGGCCAAGTCTCAGGAACGCACAATTCATGCGCGCGGATTTGGTCGCGATCCGGATATCGGCGGCGAGTGCCAGCGCAAAACCGCCACCGGCCGCCGCACCCTGCACCAGCGCGATGATCGGCTGCGGACAACGCCGCATCAGCATCACGATGTCGGCGATCCGACGTTGCGAATCCAGCGACTCGGTGACGCCGGGCGGCTCCTGCTGACCGGCGCGGCGTTGCATCGCCTGTTTCAGATCGAGCCCCGCGCAAAAATTCGCGCCGGCGCCCTTCAGCACCACGACGCGGGTCGAACGGTTGCGCTGCAGACTTTCGAAGTAAGCGTTCAGCGCGTCGATCATCGCAGCATCGAGCGCGTTGAGGCTCTCCGGGCGATTCAGCGTCACCCGGTCGACGCCGTCGTCATGTTCGATCAGCAGCGGTTGAGTCACGCGATGCTCCCAGCCGATCCAGTTGGATCGCGGCGGTAGTTGCTGCGCCCTCTCCCCTTGTGGGAGAGGGTATCACTCGCATTCAATTCACATTGTGCTGGGTGAGGGGTACGGGCTTGAAGGACCCCTCACCCGGCTCGAATTCGCTGCGCTCATTCGAGCCACCCTCTCCCACAAGGGGAGAGGGGAAGAGAAAGCTACCTTGGCGCCATGCGGATGGCGCCGTCGAGGCGAATGGTTTCGCCGTTGATCATCGGGTTCTCGACGATGTGAACCGCGAGGCTGCCATATTCGGAGGCATCGCCTAGCCGCGCCGGATGCGGCACCTGCGCGCCGAGGCTTTTACGGGCTTCCTCGTTTAAACCCATCAGCAGCGGCGTCAGGAACAGGCCCGGCGCAATCGTGTTGACGCGGATCTTGAGGCTGGCGAAATCGCGCGCCGCCGGCAGCGTCATGCCGACCACGCCGCCCTTCGACGCCGAATAGGCGATCTGCCCGATCTGGCCTTCATAGGCCGCGACGCTCGCGGTATTGATGGCGACGCCGCGCTCTTCGCCGATCGGCGCTTCGGTCGCCAGACGTTCCGCGAACAGCCGCAGCACGTTGAAGGTGCCGATCAGGTTGACATTGATGATGCGGACGAACTTGGCCAGCGGATAGACGCCGTCCTTGCCGACGATGCGTTGCGAACCGCCGATGCCGGCGCAATTCATCAGCACGCGGGCGATGCCGTGCGCGCCTTCCGCCTTGGCGAGCGCCGCCTTGACCTGGTCCTCGTCGGTGACGTCGGCATGCAAGGCGATGCCCTTGACTTCGGCCGCGACCTTTTCGGCATTTTCCTTGCTCTGGTCGAGCACGCCGATTTTCGCGCCCTTGGCGGCCATGGCGCGCGCGGTGGCGGCGCCGAGGCCGGAACCACCGCCGGTAATGACAACGGCAACATCTTTCAACTGCATGGTAGGCTACCTCCTTGAGCGCTTCTTCCCTAGACTTGAACGTTTTTACTTAATGGCGAATAGCGAATGGCGAGTAGAGAATGGGGAAGAAGAGTTTGCGTTCTTTCCACTTGCTATTCGCCATTCGCCATTCGCTCCCTCAACATGCCGCCGCAGATCAGCGCTTCCATGTGGCGGATATATTGACGGCAGACTTCCTCGGTGACCGGACCGACGCCGCTGGCGCGTGACATCGCGTGACGGCCGAAGAACAGATGATCGCAGGCTCCGATCAGGCTGGTGTAGAACAGCACCGGATCGATCGTGCGGAACTCGCCGGCCTTGATGCCTTCGGCAAGCAGGCGGCGATGAAAGCCGAGCAACGGTGCTACAAAGAATTTCGAGACTTCGTCGGCGGCCTCGGCGCTCGTTTCATGCAGCAGATAATGGATCAACCGGTTCATATAGGGGAAGCGGTGATAGGCGCGGATGATGCCGGCGATATGCAGCTTGAGTTTGGCCGTCGGCGTAATCTGCTGGGCCAACAAATATTCGAGGTGGGAAACCTCGGTCGCGGCGTCGCGCGCCAATAGCGCCAGCAACAGGCCGTCCTTGTTGCCGAAATGATATTTCACCAGCGCGGCATTGACGCCGGACTTCTGCGCAATGTCGGAGAGCGAGATTTCGATCGAGGAACGCTCGATCATCAGCTCACTGGCGGCCACGAGCAGCTTTTCCGCCGTGGGGTTTTTACCGCCCGCAGCCCTTCCACCCTCAAGTCTTGCCGGTACGCTGGTATTCAACTGTGATCCCATCACTCGCTTTCGCCGCAGTCGGCGCGCAGATAAGCCGAAGCTTGGGTCGCACTCAAGAGTTAATTGATTGATTGACTAAATCATCACGCCCGATTTAAATCCCGCCCAATCCGACAACCCCATCCAAAAACAAGTCAGGGAGAACAGAGATGGCCGAGGCTTATATCGTCGCTGCCGCACGCACCGCCGGCGGACGCAAGGGAGGGCGCCTCGCCGGCTGGCACCCGGCCGATCTCGCAGCTTCGGTGCTGAACGAGTTGGTCGAGCGCACCGGCGCCGATCCGGCCCAGATCGAAGACGTCATCATGGGCTGCGTGATGCAGGCCGGCGAGCAGTCCAACAACATCGCGCGCAACGCCATCATGGCCTCGAAGCTGCCGGAAAGCGTGCCCGGCACCTCGGTGGACCGCCAATGCGGATCGTCGCAGCAGGCGTTGCACTTCGCGGCGCAAGCGGTGATGTCGGGCACCATGGACATCGTGATCGCCGCCGGCGTCGAAGCGATGACCCGGGTGCCGATGGGCCTTGCTTCGTCGCTGCCTGCCAAGAACGGATTTGGCCACTACAAGAGCCCGAATATCGAGAAGCGCTATCCGAATATTCAGTTCAGCCAGTTCACCGGCGCCGAAATGATGGCGGAGAAATACGGCCTCTCGAAAGATGAACTCGATCGATACGCCTATGAGAGCCACCAGCGCGCGATCGCGGCAACGCAAGCCGGCAAGTTCAAGGACGAGATCATTCCGCTGCAGATCACCCGCGCCGATGGCTCGACCGATACCCACTCGATCGATGAAGGTATCCGTTTCGACTCCAGCCTCGACGGCATCAAGGCGGTCAAACTGATCGCGGAAAACGGCAAGCTCACCGCCGCCAGCGCCAGCCAGATCTGCGACGGCGCCTCGGGCGTCATGGTCGTCAACGAAAAGGGCCTGAAGCAGCTCGGCGTCAAGCCGATGGCGCGGATCCATCACATGACCATGATCGGCGGCGACCCCGTGATCATGCTGGAAGCACCATTGCCCGCCACCGAACGCGCGCTGAAGAAGGCCGGCATGTCGATCGACGACATCGACCTGTACGAAGTCAACGAGGCCTTTGCCTCGGTGCCGACCGCGTGGCTGAAAACCACCGGCGCCGACCCCGCCAAACTCAACGTCAATGGCGGCGCCATCGCGCTCGGCCATCCGCTTGGCGGCTCCGGCACCAAGCTGATGACGACCTTGGTCAACGCGCTCAAGCAACGCAACAAGCGCTACGGCCTGCAGACCATGTGCGAAGGCGGCGGCATGGCCAACGTCACCATCGTCGAGCGGCTGTAGAAGCTAAATAACAAAGCATCGTCGTCCCGGCCTTGCGCCGGGACCCATAACCACCAGCGTTAGAGAGATAAGCGCGGAGCCAACTCCGCGCCGCCTCACTGATGCCAGGGGTTATGGGTCCCCGCGTACGCGGGGACGACGGAGAGGTCGAGAAAAAACTCCCATGACGCACCCTTCCATCCACGCCCGGAACCACCCCGACAAGACCGCCTATCAGATGGCGGGTACGGGCAAGGCGATCAGTTACCGCGAGCTCGATGAACGCTCGAACCAGGGCGCGCATCTGTTTCGCGTGCTCGGACTAAAGGCCGGCGACCACATCGCGTTCCTGATGGAGAACCGGCTCGCGTTCATGGAGATCTGCTGGGCGGCGCAGCGCGCCGGCCTTTATTACACCGCGATCAGCCGCTACCTGACCCAGGACGAGATCGCTTATATCGTCAGGGATTGCGGCGCCAAACTCGTGATCACCTCGCCGAAATGCGCCGAGCAGATCAAGGGCCTGATCACAGGCGAGCCTGGCGAGCCGCTGTTCTTCATGCTCGACGAGCCCCTGCCCGGCTTCCGCTCATGGGATCGGGGAGCGATCGCCCAGCCGGTCACGCCAATTGCGGACGAGGTCGCCGGCTACGACATGCTGTATTCGTCGGGCACGACGGGGCGCCCCAAGGGCATCAAGCGGCAATCGGAAAACAACCCGATCGACGTGCCCAATCCGTTCCTGCGGCTGCTTTGCGCCGACATGTGCGGCATGAATGGCGACAGCATCTATCTGTCGCCGGCGCCGCTTTATCACGCCGCACCATTGCGCTTCAACATGATGGCGATCACCCTTGGCGGCACCTCGGTGATCATGGAATCTTTCGACGCCGAGCAGTTTTTGCAGCTGGTCGAGCGGCACAAGATCACCCAGTCGCAACTGGTGCCGACCATGTTCGTACGCATGCTGAAGCTGCCCGAGGAGGTGCGCATGCGTTACGACGTCTCCTCGCTGAAAGGCGCGATCCACGCCGCCGCGCCCTGCCCGGTCGATATCAAGGCAAAAATGATCGAATGGTGGGGGCCGATCCTGATCGAATATTATGCGGGATCCGAAGGCAACGGCGTCACGGTGTCGACCTCGCAGCAATGGCTCGATCATCGCGGCACCGTCGGCCGCGCCGTGGTCGGCAAGGTCAGGATTCTGGGCGAAGACGATCTCGAAATGCCGGTGGGAGAGATCGGCGCGGTGTATTTCGCCGACGCGCCGGTGTTTTCCTATCACAACGATCCGGACAAGACGAAGCGCGCCTACAACGCCAGGGGCTGGTCGACGCTTGGCGATGTCGGCTATCTCGACGGCGAGGGCTTTCTCTATCTCACCGACCGCAAGTCCTACATGATTATCTCCGGTGGCGTGAACATCTACCCGCAGGAGACCGAGGACGTGCTGATCACGCATCCCGAGATCGCCGATGTCGCGGTCTTCGGCGTGCCCAACGAGGAGATGGGCGAAGAGGTCAAGGCGGTGGTGCAGCCGCACGACATGGCGCGTGCCGGCAAGGAATTCGAAGCGGAATTGATGGTGTTTTGCCGCCAGCATCTGTCGCCGATCAAATGCCCGCGCAGCGTCGATTTCGAAGCCGAACTGCCGCGCACCCCGACCGGCAAACTGGTGAAGCGGCATCTGCGCGACCGCTATTGGCCGAAGGCGGCGGTGAAGGTGTAGGGCATAGAGCCACCGTATTGAATCGTAGGGTGGGCAAAGGCCTCTTGGCCGTGCCCACCACTCCAGCGACGAAATGGTGGGCACGCTTCGCTTTGCCCACCCTACAAGCGCTAACGCGCCTCCTCGCCGTGAGGGCCTCGGATTTATGCGCACTCGCGTCCGGCTTCGCCGGCCCGAGCACGGGCCTTGTGCCTGATATCCACGTCTTTACAGTCGCGCCGCACAAGAAGACGTGGATGGCCGGGGATCAACCCGGTCATGACGAGGAAACGACACCATGCCCACCCTCCCCGAGATTCCGCTTCCCTCCGCCATCCGCTCGCGCTTCGTCGACGGCATCAACGGCCTGCGCGTGCATGTGCTGGAAGCAGGCTTCGAGACGCAGGGACGGCCATGCGTGCTGCTGTTGCACGGCTTTCCCGAACTCAGCTTCAGTTGGCGCAAGGTGATGCCGGCGCTGGCGGCGGCCGGCTATCACGTGATCGCACCGGACCAGCGCGGCTATGGGCGCACCACTGGCTGGGATGCCGACTACGACGGCGACCTGAATTCGTTCCGGCTGCTCAATCTGGTGCGCGACGCGCTCGGCCTGGTGTCGGCGTTCGGCTACACCAGCGTCGATGCCGTGGTCGGACACGATTTCGGCAGCTCGGTCGCCGCCTGGTGCGCGCTGGTGCGACCCGATGTGTTTCGCTCGGTCGCATTGATGAGCGCGCCGTTCGCGGGTCCGCCGGCGCTGCCGTTCAACACGGCGGATGGAGCGCTGAAACCGAAGCCGGAAGATCCCGTGCATCACGAGCTGGCCGCGCTGCCGCGTCCGCGAAAACACTACCAATGGTACTACTCGACGCGCGAGGCCAATGCCGACATGCATCGCGCCCCGCAGGGCGTGCATGATTTCTTGCGCGCCTATTACCATCACAAGAGCGCGGACTGGAAAGACAACAAGCCGTATCCGCTGAAGTCATGGTCGGCGGACGAACTGGCAAAACTGCCGACTTATTACGTGATGGACCTCGCGAGCAACATGGCCGAGACGGTTGCGAAGGAAATGCCGTCGACACAAGCGATCGCCGCGAATCAATGGCTGCCCGACCGCGAGCTCTCCTTCTACAGCGGCGAATATGCCCGCACCGGTTTCCAGGGCGGCCTGCAATGGTATCGCTGCGGCACCTCGGGCGAATTCGGTGCGGAATTGCAGACCTGGTCGGGCCGCAGCATCGACGTGCCCTCCTGCTTCATCTCGGGCAAACAGGACTGGGGCACCTATCAGCGCCCCGGCGTGTTCGAGACCATGCAGGCCAGGGCCTGCAGCCGGATGATCGGCTGTCATCTGGTCGACGGCGCCGGGCATTGGGTGCAGCAGGAGCAACCCGCCGAAGTGAGCCGGCTGCTGCTGCAGTTCATCAAGCAGGCCAGGGAACTTGCCGTCCGATAGCCCGCCCTGCCGAAGGGATCGATAGGAACAATCCATCCGTGACTTAGTTTTCGACTACCCGGGTAGTGTCCCGGCAGTCACTGGAGAGGAACATGGAAAAAAAGATCGCTGGACTTCTGGGAGCGATGGCAACGCTCGGAGTCGTCAATGCTGCACAGGCCGCGCCTATGCCGGGTCCGGCCCCTACCGATGCCTTGAGAGCTAGTTCGTTCGCAGAGCTTCTTAACCCGATCCCGAACGCCGCTGTGCTGCTACAGGCATTAGATGAATCGGGACCGATCTCGTCTCCGGATGGAAATGTGCAACTCGTGCAGTACCATCACCACCACCACCATCATCATCACGGCCTTCGCAGGATTGTGCCCCGCATTATCTTCGGGGGGCGCCGTCACCACCACCACCATCACCACCATCATCATCATCACCATCATCACGGCGACTACCGCTGAGCCACGCGGATCGAATGATGAACAGACAGGACCTACGGGTCCTGTCCATTTGTGGCCTATTCCTGACGGCTTTTTTCCTTGGCCGCACGGTGAAGATGGCGATAGGTGCCGTCGAACACGATATCGGTCGATGACGTCCACTCGGTTCCTGCCGACAGGTTCGGCCGATTGGCGTAGACGCGCCGCGCCTGAAGCTCGCGCTCGGCGGATTCCTCCTCGCCCATCGGCTCAAGTTCGAAAGTGGCTTCCTCGGGAATCACGATGATCTGCGCGAACGGCTCATTCGGCCGGAAAATATGGGTGCGGCCCTCGGCCGGCGCCTTGAACACCGTAAAAAACACCATCGGCCACCAATTCCGCACCAATGCCGGGACCGCGATCGGCACGGTGTCGCTGTGATCCGTGTAGAACCGCGGATGCGGTTCGGTCCTGATCGCCATGCCCTTTTCGACCTTGAGATCGAGCAGCAGCTGATAGGTATAGAATTGGTCGCCGAAATTTCGAAACGGCGGCCACTGCACGCCGCCTTCCGGCGCCGGTCCCCAATCTCCATCGAGGATCAATTTGCCGTCTTTGGTACTGACGTGCAGTTCATTGTCGTAGGGATAAAACAGCTCGATGCCGTATTGCGCGCCTTCCGAAAACGGAACGCAGTGCCAGACCTGCTCACGCGAGCCATTCGCGCGCGGCTCGCGCTTACCGGCCCATCCGGGAATCTCAAGTTTGGTTCGGCGCGGCGCCAGCCGCGGATCGTTCAGACGGTATTTGACCTTGTCCATAGCACCCCCGGGTTTCGCGCCCCTGCAACAGGAACTCGAACGAGCCGGGGGCCACAGGGTTCCACTTGTCAAACGCCGTTTTGTCTCCGGAGCGGCCTTGCCGCCCCTGAAAAAGGAATTTGACCCAAGGTTATCGGGCAGCTATCTAGTTTAGAACTATTCTAAATTATGACAGAGGCGCTGCCCGTGAAGAATTTTGGCGATTTGAGCGAGCGCGAGGTGCTGGCGGTGGCGATCTCCTCGGAAGAGGAAGACAGCCGCATCTACATGACGTTTGCCGAGGATCTGGCCGAACGTTACCCGGACTCGGCCAAGCTGTTCGAGGAAATGGCCGAGGAGGAACGCGGCCACCGCCACCGGCTGCTGGAAATCTACCAGCAGCGCTTTGGCTCGCATCTGCCGCCGATCCGCCGCGAGGACGTCAGGGGATTTCTGAAACGGCGTCCGATCTGGCTGACCAAGAACCTGCCGCTCGACACCATCCGTAAGGAAGTCGAGACCATGGAGCTCGAGGCCGAGCGTTTTTACGCCAAGGCAAGCGAGCAGGCCGAGGATGTCGGCGTACGCCGGCTGCTCGGCGACCTCGCCGAGGAAGAGCAGAACCACGAAAAGCTCGCGGCAAAATTGACCGACCGCATTCTCAGCCCGGACGTGCGCGCCGAGGAAGACAAGACGCGCCGGCGCGTCTTCGTGCTGCAATATGTGCAGCCCGGCCTCGCCGGATTGATGGACGGCTCGGTGTCGACACTGGCGCCGCTGTTCGCCGCCGCGTTTGCGACGCATCAGAACTGGCAAACCTTCCTGGTGGGACTTGCCGCCTCGCTCGGCGCCGGCATCAGCATGGGCTTTGCCGAAGCGCTCTCCGATGACGGATCGCTCACGGGCCGCGGTTCGCCCTGGCTGCGCGGCGCGGCCAGCGGCATCATGACCGCGCTCGGCGGCCTCGGCCACTCGATGCCCTATCTGGTTCCGGATTCATGGCCGAACGCATTCTGGATCGCGACCGCGATTGCCGGTGTCGTCGTGTTCTTCGAATTGTGGGCGATCGCCTTTATCCGCTCGCGATATATGGACACGCCGTTCCTGCAAGCGGTTTTCCAGATCGTCCTCGGCGGCGCCATCGTGCTCGCCGTGGGCATTCTGATCGGCACGGCATAGGCGATCACATCCGCGCAAACATGACGGAATCAATACAAGCCGGACAAGTCGGTGATTAGAACGCTTCTAGCCGTCAGGCGGCATCGACATGCTGAAACTGCGCGGCTTCTGGAATAAGACATGCCCGACTCCGGTCTAGGCTAAAGCTCCCGCCTTTGAGAGACATCATGACAGATCGTTTGCAATACGGGACCACCGCGAAGGTGTTCCACTGGCTCATCGTCGCGCTCTTGTTCGTACAATATCCGATCGGCTGGCTGATGCCGGACCTCCATCGGGACATGAAGCCGGGCGTCGGTATGACACTCCACATTTCCTTTGGAATCGTTATCCTTGCACTCATTGTGCTGAGGCTGGTGTGGCGGCTGACGCACCCGGTAGCGCCGGAAAGCTCGCTTCCTCCATGGCAGCGAGTGGCGACTGAAGGCGTGCATTGGCTGCTCTATGCGCTGGTACTGGCCACGACGATCACGGGCTGGCTGTTCGCGTCGTTTCGCGGTTGGTCGATCTCGTTGTTCTTCATGATGCCGCTGCCGATGCTGAGCGCGGACAACCCGACGGCAGGGAAGACGATCGATGGCTGGCACCAGGCAATGGAATGGTCGTTGCTAGTGGTGATCGGCATTCACGTCGCGGCGGCACTGGCCCACCTTTTCATCTACCGTGACCGCATCATGCAGCGGATGCTGCCGGGATAGATTCTCGGCGATAGATTAGGTCGCCTTCGCAGCAATTGCTGTCAAGCGGCAGAAGCGCGCAGAGCCCATCCTTGCCCGCGATATCGCATGGCCTTGCGGGCCGCCATCAAACTGAGCATCATCGCTTCAGCGACATGGCAACGATAAACGGGAGATACGCCTTGGCAAAATCGCAATGGAGTTTTGAGAGCGCGACCGAAATGTCGGCGGCGCTCGCGGCAAAGAAAGTCTCCGCCGTCGAACTGGCGCAGCACGCGATCGACCGCATCGAGCGCCATGACGGCAAGATCAACGCGATCTGCGTGCGCGATTTCGCCCGCGGCCTCGACGCCGCCCGCGCTGCCGATGCGGCGTTGGCGCGTGGTGAGACTAGACCACTGCTCGGCATCCCCATGACGGTGAAGGAATCCTATAATGTCGGCGGGCTGCCCACGACCTGGGGTTTTCCGGCGCAGAAGAATTTCGTTCCGCCGGAAGACGCATTATCGATCTCGCGCGTGAAACAGGCCGGCGGCGTCATCCTCGGCAAGACCAATGTGCCGCTCGGGCTCGGCGACTGGCAGAGCCACAACGATATCTACGGCACCACCAACAACCCGTTCGATCTCGGCCGGACGCCGGGCGGCTCTTCCGGCGGATCGTCGGCCGCACTCGCCGCGGGCTATGGACCGCTGTCGCTCGGCTCCGACATCGGCGGTTCGCTGCGGGTGCCGGCGTTTCATTGCGGCGTCTATGCCCACAAGCCTACCTTCGCTCTGGCGCCCTCGCGCGGCCATACCCCGCCGCCATTTCCGCCGCTGCCGTTCGACCGCGATCTGGCGGTGATCGGGCCGATGGCGCGATCGGCCGCGGATCTTTCACTGCTACTCGACGTGATCGCAGGACCCGACCCGCTGGAAGCCGGCACGGCCTATCGGCTCGCGCTGCCGGCCTCGCGTCACGCCGAGCTCAAAGGCTTCCGCGTGCTGCTGATCGACACCGATCCGGTGATGCCGACCTCCAAGGTCGTCCGTGGGGCGATCGAAAAGCTTGCCGCCAATCTCGGCAAGGCCGGCGTCACCGTTACCCGCGAAAGCCCGCTATTGCCTGACTTCGCGGCATCGAGCCGGCTCTATATGCGGCTGTTGATGTCGTTCCTCTCCGCCTCGTTGCAGCCGGAGACCTATGCCGGCGCCCAGGCCGCGGCCGCCAAGCTCACCGCCGACAACACCAGCCTTGCAGCCGAACGCCTGCGCGGCATCACGCTGAGCCATCGCGATTGGGTGATCGCCGATGGTGGTCGCGCGCGGCTGCGGGCGCAATGGCGTGAGCTCTTCAAGAGCTTCGATGCGGTGATCTGCCCGGTAATGCCGACGCCGGCCTATCCGCACGATCATTCGGCCGAACAGGAAGCCCGCCGCATCAATATCGACGGCAAGGACCACGTCTATCCGGACCAGTTGGCATGGCCCGGCATCGCGACGTTGCCTGGCCTGCCGGCCACCGCGATCCCGATCGGCCTGTCGCCGGAGGGATTGCCGATCGGCGTGCAGATCGTCGGCCCCTGGCTGGAAGACCGCACACCGCTGAAGCTCGCCGAACTGATCGAGCGCGAATTCGGCGGCTTCGTTCCGCCGCCGATGTTTGATGATTGATCACCGTCATTGCGAGCCAACGGGTCGGGCGAACGCCCGCCCGATGACAGGCTCCGCGAAGCAATCCATAACCCACAAAGAAGACTGGATTGCTTCGTCGCTTCGCTCCTCGCAATGACGAACGAGAAGCTCCGATTCCATCGGACGACCGAGAGGGAACACTATATGAGCAAAGACATCGACGAACTCACCGCGCTCAACCGCGATTACGTCGCCTCGGTGCAGAATGGCGACGTCAAGCGCTTTGACGAGATCCTGGCGCAGGATTTCTACTGCAGCAATCCCGACAAATCCCTGGTCGATCGCGCCGGATTCCTCAAGCAGACCGCGCTGCCGGTCACGATCAAGAATCTGATCGCGGAAGACGTGAAGATTCGCCTGCTGGGCGACTTCGCCATCATTCACGCGCAAACCAGCTACTGGACCCCGGATGGCCAGCAGGCCCACGGCCGCTACACCGATTGCTGGGCCAGGCAGAACGGCCGCTGGCTTGCGGTGTCGGCGCATGTGTCGAGGTAGCTAAGGAACAACCGCCTCGTCGTCCCGGCCTAGCGCGCAATTGCGCGTAAGGGGCCGGGACCCATATGTGGACGGCCCCCGTGCCACAAGAGTTTTTTTCAGGGTCTGATCGGATCGCTTGCATCCATATGTCCG
>NZ_LMUK01000058.1:0-5674 GCF_009766005.1 Bradyrhizobium sp. S69
CTTCAACCCGCCGCCACTCCGCTTGGCGGCCTAACCCCGGCAGAGGCTCCACTTATCGACGCGGAGATTTTGTTCAGATAAACGAGACCAGCTCAGAGTTCGCAAACTGCCTTTGCTGCGGCCGTTAGTTTCGTAGCTATCGCGTTGTGACAACGTCCGATCGACGATTGTTTCGTTTGTCAGAATGTACCAGGCGAAAGGGCGTCCAGGTCATCGCTCGACTCCGTCTTCAGACGGATGCAGCGAACAGCAGTGCAGAGTCTCGCACCGCGATACCATTGGCCCTGCGCATCGACCGACACCACAATGCCATTAAGGCAACCTCGCTGGGGGCGGTTGGACTTAGCCGAATTAGAACGCAACCGGCCGCGAAATCAAGGAATGTTAAGAATCCCTTAACCATAATTCGCTCAAAGTTAACACCTATTCGGGGGCCAGCAGATCGTCTCAAGACCGGAAGGTGAGAAAGCCATGAGCCGTTTCGTCAGCTACGCCCAGAACTACGAAGACGTGATACTCTGGCGCGCACTCGGACACGTCAAAGATGGATTTTTCGTGGACTGCGGTGCTTATGACCCAACCTGCCATTCGGTCACCAAGGCGTTCTACGACCGCGGATGGCGCGGCATAAATATCGAACCGATTCCTTCCCTTTTGCGGGAGTTCGCTCTCCAGAGGCCTTCCGACGTCAACCTGAATATCGCGCTGTCCGACAAGTCAGACTACGCGACGTTTTATGAAATTGTCGACACAGGCCTATCAACGTTCAGCCAGCAAATCGCGAACTCGCATATCGAAGCTGGCTTTGAGGCCAGGAGCATGATTGTCCAGACGGCAACGTTGTCGAATGTGCTCGAGCAATTTTCTCAAGATGCAATTCATTTCTTGAAGATAGACGTTGAAGGCGCTGAAGAACTAGTTCTGGCGGGTCTGGACCTTCAGAAATTTCGTCCGTGGGTCATTCTCGTCGAGGCAACAAAGCCGCGCTCGGGCGAGCCAAATCATCAAGATTGGGAATCTGGCTTGCTGTCGCAAGGCTATGATTTCGTCTATTTTGACGGCTTAAACCGGTTTTACGTGTCCCACGATCACCCGGAACTTCGTCTCCCGCTCGCGTTGCCGCCGAACATCTTTGACAATTTCGTCCAAATCGAGCAGCTGGATGAAGTTGTGCGTTTGCAAATCCAGCTTGCCACACTGAAAAATTCGACCTCTTGGCGCCTAACCTCACCGCTTCGTGAAGGAAAGCTATTTTTGCGGGCGCTGCGGACCCATCTTCGTTTTATCGGGATGGATTTGGCGAGCCGTTTTCGCTCTCGGAGCACGGCAAACTCAAAACCAACTGGACTCGGAAAGCTTCCGAAGCATGTCGGAGGTCTAGCGCCGTCGGCGTAACAATGTCTACCTGCTGCGGCGGTCACAAACTGGCCGGAGGCGGCCTCGCCCGTAGCAAACGGTAATCGGCGTTCACAGATGAACGGATTTTAAGGAATTCGGCCGCAATTCTCGCCGCATCGATTGCTGGTTAGGGCACCGCCATTCGAAATTGTTCTTACCGGAACAATCTGTTTGGTCGAATTTCCGTTGATATCGTCGGCCATTCTCCCCTATAGCGGAAGTTCTCGAGGTTCGTCCCCCGGCCAGGCTGTCGATGCGCTATCCTTTTGCAAAATAGAGCATCAAATAGCCAAGCCTGCTTGTTCGGTAATAGTCGGCTATGTGCTTGCGGCTTCGAAGTTGGCGATGCACTGAAAATATCCACGTGGGTAAATGAGTGGAGGCCCCGAAGGTGCTGCTTCGACAGTTTGCAATAGCGGCTTTACTGGTTGCGGGCCTTTCTGCAGCGATCTTATTCGACGAGTTTCACGCTTATAGCAGCGATGCCGGGCAACATTATGCTTTGATCCGCGCGCTCATGGATTTGGACAAATGGGGTAGCCCTGCTACGACTCCAAATCTTGGACCTCTGCCATTTTATCCACCGGTATCGCATTGGCTCGCGGCAGAAGTCGGCAAAGTTGTCGGTTCGGGCTTGCTTGGCATGACGATCGTAGCGTCGATGTCGGTGGGGCTATTCTATCTAGCCATGTTCACAATTTCCATTCGAGTAAACTGGCGCGCTCCGTTAATCGCCTGCCTAATTACGATTTGTTACGCGATGCTACGAGGCCCCGTCTTTGGAAGACAGATCGTCAACAACTATTTTTATGCTCAAGTAGTTGGATCGGCTCTAGCTGCCCTCACCCTGCTGATTGCATTTAATCAATTTCACAAATGGAAGGGCGTAATTATCGATCTGCTTGTTTTGATAATGGGGCAGATTATCGTAGCAACGCACCTTCTGCCTGCAGAACAATTGATCGGCGCTTATTGCATGATTCTTCTGGTCCATGCATGGACTAGATCGAGCTGGAAAATATTCGGCCGCCTCATCGTATTTTCGGTTCTGTCGCTAATTCTGACCGCCTCTAGTCCATTCGCGCTGGATGTCTACACGCTCGCCCAGTCCGAAGGTGGCGCGCATATAAACCTCCTCGGCAACAGGATCGCTCAAATAGCTTTTCTAACTCTGGGTAGTGCCGTTTCGATTAAATTGATCTTGCGGACGCGAGAAACGGCCGATGCGGGCATGTTCCTCGGCTGCATGGGCTTATCATCGTGCTGTCTGGCCGTCCTGCAAATGATGCTTTTTTGGGTAGGAATCGGATCGAACTATTCAATCGCAAAGCATATGTTCGTCACGGTCGCATTTTTCATTTTTGTGGTATCCGCCAATATCGCACTGAGAAGATCATCGCCATTGGACCCTAAACGATCCAGTGTACCCAAGGGATTGGCTTTGTGTTCGATACTTGCACTACTCGCGACAAGAGTTGATCTTTACCCTTCGATTCTGAACCTCAAGAAGGTTGTTGCGTTTCAGAATGCCGCTCGAGCACTTTCAAATGATCTCGGGGATCAAGGCGGCCGCCGGCCGATCGCCTTAGCCAAACAATGGCCACCCAACATTTCTTACGGGATCAGTATTGGCGATCTTCGTTTCCCGATGGCGTCCGCTGATTTGATTCTAAAGGATGAATCTTTACCTGAAGACCAAGTATCACTCGCTTTCATGCCGCCCGACGATCCCGGGGTCATCGCTGAGTGTTCAATTCCCGCGCATTCAAACCAGGTCGCTGAAGCGTTCGATTACTCGTGTCTTCTCAGAAATTCGGCTAACAGACCCAAATAGCTTTGAATTTAAGATCGTTACCTGCAATTGGAAATACTGTCTACGCTTGGGGAAAAGTCGCGAAATAGACATATCGTACACGTGTTTCGGTGCGGCCTCTTGACCGTTCTCGGCCACGGAGCCCCTCACTCCAACTCACCAAAATCAAGAGCCTGAAAGGGGGCCCGATGGGTAAGCATGCGGCGTAGGCCGCCGGCTGGCTGGTTTGTCCGGTTAACAGCTAAACCTCGTCGGGCTTTTCGGCCTTCGGCTTCATCATCGCAGCAAGCGCTTGGCGGCGTTTTTCGATGATGCTGGGGGTGTCCTTGTGGATTGCGATCAGCTCTTTGAGGGTCTAGATTCCATCATCGGTGAACGCCATCACCCCGTCTTCACCGACGCCGACGACCCATAGCTGGCCATCCTCGGTGTCCATTTCTTCGGCGACCTCGAACAGCCATTCCTCGTCTTCGCCGAGCATCTCAGCGACATGGCTGAGAGTGAACACGTGGCTGACTTTGTTGACGTGCCCCATCAAGCCGCCTGTGCCGCAAGGCCTTGCTGTTGCGCAGTCTTCCAGTTCCAGGGCAGCAGCTCATCGAGCCTGTGGGCGGGGTGGGTAGCGATGCGAGCGAGTACATCGGCGAGCCAGGCCTGAGGGTCGACGTCGTTCATCTTGGCAGAGACGATGAGGCTATACATGGCGGCGGCTCGGCGCCCTCCGCGGTCGGACCCACAGAATAACCACGACTTTCTGCCCAATGCGATGCCGCGCAGCGCTCGTTCGGCTGCATTGTTCGAGAGGCAGACGCGGCCATCGTCGAGGAAGCGTGTGAAGGAGGCCCCAGCGCTTGAACATGTAGTTCATGGCCTTGGCCAGATCGTGACCGCGGGAGAGCTTGGCGCACTGCTCGCGCATATAGGCTTCCAGATCGGCAACCAACGGTGCGCTCTGCGCCTGGCGAACAGCCTTTCGTTGGTCGGCGTTTTGGCCATTGATAGAGCGCTCGATCTCGAACAGAGCGTCGATGCGGCGCACGATCTGCATGGCGACGGGCGAGATGACGATCTCCTTCTTTCCGGCCGCTTTGCGCCGCGCGTTCTCCTCAAGATCCGCCATGGCGAAGAACGGGCGCCGGGCATGGACCCAACAGGCCGCTTCGCTGATAAGCCCAGACTTCGCTCGGGCTCGTAGAGCTTGATGTATCCGCCGAAGGCGTCGGCCTGGAGGATGCCGGTGTAGTTGGCCAGATGCGCCTGCGGATGCTCACCACTTCGATCGCGCGAGTAATAAAACATCGCCGCCGGCGGATCTGAGCCGCCGAAAGGGCGGTCGTCCTTCACATAGACCCAGCATCGCGCGACGTCGCACTTGCCCAAGGCCAGCACGGGCACGGTGGTGTCGTCGCCGTGGAGGCGTTCGGCTGCCATGACGTGGGCTTCCAACAGCCGCGACAGCGGCTCCAATAACGTGCAGCACGCCCCAACGGCGTCGGCTGCGGTCGACAGACTGATCGGCACGCCCTCCAGCGCGTAACGCTCGGTCTGCCGGTTCAGAGGCTGATGCTGGCCAAACTTCTCATAGAGCAGCATGGCCAGCAGGCTCGGCCCCGCCCATCCTCGCGGGATCACATGGAATGGCGCCGGTGCCTGGCTGATTTTCTCGCAGTCCCGGCAGGTGAACTTTTCCCGTACCGTCTCGACCACCTTCCACTGGCGCGGCACCGATTCCAGCGTCCGCGTCACATCCTCACCAAGCTTGCGCAAGCGATTGCCGCCGCAGCATTCGCACGCCGTCGGCGGATCGATCACCACCCGCTCGCGTGGGAGATGCTCGGGGAACGTCTGGCGCTCGGCGCGCTTGCGTATAAATCCGCGTACCGTCGTCGTCCTCGCGACAGCTCGTTCCGCCGCCAGCGCGTCTTCTGTGGCGTCAGCTTCCAGCTCTTCGAACGTCAGCGCCAATTGGTCGATCAGCCGCGATGATCGCTCTGACCGTTGTCCGTGGATCTGACGTTCAAGCTTGGCGATCCGCAGCTTCTGCTGGGCGATCAGCGCGCCGTCTTCCGAGGCTTTCGCGCGGGCGACCGCAAGCTCCGCTACAATCTCTAACGCCTTCGCGCGCTCGACCGCCAACGCCTCTTTCAGAGCCGCAATGTCATCCGCAACAGCGCCACGATCAGCATCCATGCAACGCAGTGAATCACATTTCGAGCGCGTTGTGACTCCCCAAAATGCCAGTAGCTGCAGATTTCTTCTGCTCAACCCGCGCTCTGCGGCCTCCAGCTTAGTTGTGGATTCCTCCAATCAATTCCTTCCAGCATATAGGCCATCTGCGCCGCCGAGATTGACACCGCACCAGCCGATGCTGAGGGCCAGATGAACTTGCCGCGGCCCAGGCGTTTGGCATAGAGCGACATGCCTAACCCGTCATGCCATAAAATCTTGACCAGATCGCCGCGG
>NZ_LMUK01000058.1:5684-13501 GCF_009766005.1 Bradyrhizobium sp. S69
GCCCGACGATATCGCGCACTTTCTCGACGAACAGCGGATCGGTGGACAGCTTGAAAGTTTCGACGCGGTGCGGTTGCAGACCGAAGGCGCGCCAGATGCGATGCACCGTCGAAGGCGCATGACCGATCTCTCTAGCCATGCTCCTGAGGCTCCAGTGGGTGCCACCCTTTGGTTTTGTCTCCAACGTCTTGCGGATCGTGCTCGCGATTTCGTCGTCGCCAATCTCGCGCGGTGCGCCGGGCCGCGGTTCGTCGTAGAGACCGTCCATTCCTCGCTCGGCAAAGCGGTTACGCCAGGTGCCGACCGTGTGCGTGCAGACCCCAAGCTTCGACGCGATCTCTTTGTTCTTTAGGCTGAGGGCCAGATGAACTTGCCGCGGCCCAGGCGTTTGGCATAGAGCGACATGCCTAACCCGTCATGCCATAAAATCTTGACCAGATCGCCGCGGCGACCGCGGAAGATATAGAGATCGCCAGCATGAGGATCGCGCTTCAAGCTCTCCTGAACCGTCAGGGCCAGACTTTGCATGCCGCGGCGCATGTCGGTGTGGCCGGTGGCGATCCAGACCCTGACGCCGCTCGGGATCGGGATCATTGCCGCCTCAGAAGCTCAAGCAACCGCTGCAGTGCCTCGGCGTCAACATCCCGGTCAACGCGAACCCGACAGCCGCCGCTAAGCTCGATCTCGATCATTCCGGCCCCTGGACGCTGCGCAGGAGGCGAAGACGGCGGTTGTGGCGCTTACCTCGGTGCCAGAGCCGACGTAAAGGCGATCTCCACAGGAACAAGCGCTGGCTCGGCGTCCCCGCTCAGCCGATCCTCGCGCGCCAACCGGCGCCACGTGAACAATTGGCTCGCAGACAACCCGTTGCGCCGAGCCGTCACCGACACCAATCGTGGGCCGCCATAGCTCTCGGCAACGATCCGTCGCTTTTCTTCCAATGTCCAACGGCGTCGAGCGCCTGTCGAGACAACTTCCAGTCGGGAGACCTTCGAATCAGGCGTATGGTCAGTCATACGCCTATGTCTTCACCCTCTATCGCTCCGCGCAAGGCGGCCCTCGCCGGAGCGATACCCCGATGATGCCGATACCCGGAAACACTAAGATACGCCGCCACGCCATCAGCAACGAGCGCGAAATCCCGTCCGGCTCCGCCTCTCAGTCTAGCCCGTGCGGAATGTGGTCGATCATCCGGCCGGGTTCCGGCATTTTGGCCGGTCCTGTCGCACAGGAAGTCAGCGCCAATGCAGATAGCCAAGCAGGGCGGGTAAAGCCGACGGAAATGCTGAAAAGCAGAGCGACGCTTGGTCGGCCCGCTATCTGAGTTGCTAGCGACCAGGTCGTGTGCGCATAATCGGACGTGGCTCAGGGGAGCGAACTGTGTTGGTTCCGGCGTTCTGCTGTTCTTCGGCCTCGGCGTGCCTTGCTCGCTGCTGCTGCCGCGCAAAATTCCTGATCGCCTGGCAGCGGCGCCGGTGTTCGGCCTCGCGGTTTTCGTCATCGTGACGACGGTCGGCTACCTGTATGGTGCACCGAACGTTGCAGCTGTTGCGCTGCCCGTGCTGGCGACGGCGGGCCTGATCGCCGGCTTCGTGCTGTCCTCGACGCGGACGTGGCTGGCGATCCTGCTCGCCACGGGGTTCGCCGTCGGCGTCGTCTGCCTCGCACCGCTCTGGATCGGCGGCTGGCAGTTCGCGCTATTCCAGGGCAATCCAACCGACCAGTTCAATTATATTTCGATGGCGTCGGCGTATGGCTCGCACACCTATGCCGATCTTATCGCCACCGGGTCGTCGAGCGACTTCACCTATCTGAGGCTGGCGGCGAGCCAGCTGCACGCGCGACCGGCCGTGGCCATCGCGCTCGCGAGCTTGTGGCCCGGGTTCTTCGCAACCGCGGCAGAGGCATCCTATCCCTACCTTGCGCTGCTGCAGACGCTGACGCTATTCGGTATTTTATTCGCCGTTCGAAACATCTTCGGCGCCGGCCGCGCGATCGGTCTGTTGATCGCCACAGCCTTTGCGATCGGATTTTTTTCGCAATATGTCGAGGACATCAACGCCTGGGCTGAACTTTCGACGCTGGGACTGACGACGGCATGCGTGACGCTCGTGTATTTGATCTCGTCAGGGGCCGTCGGCGCGGCCGCGATCGTCCCGCTGGCGCTCACGGCCGGGGGAATTCTGTACCTCTATCCGGAAGCAGCGCCGATCTGTGCCGCGGTATCGCTGGCCGTCCTGATCGGTTTCCTGCTCCTGCAACCCGCCGAGCGCGCACGCCGCGCCCGCTGTATCGCGGCCGTCGCCGGCGCGGCACTATTGGTCTGCCTGCCGGCGTGGAACTCGACGGTGATGTACCTGACCAGGCAGCTTGCGCTCGGGCCCGCGCCCTGGGAATGGTTCGTTGCCTATAACCGATTTTACTCTCAGCGGGATAAATCCTCACGCGGCGAGATCTGTAGCGGAGCAGCTACGGCAGCTGGTGAACGCGGTCGCTGGCCTGTCCGGCGTCTATTTTATTTTTCCGCCCCCGTTGGCTGAGATCGCTGGTCAAACCCTCTGGCCGTTGCTCGACGCCGCCTTTCTCGTGTCGCTGTTCGGCGCGACGCTCTATGCCATCGACCGAAAGGCCGTCGCCGTCGTCCTGGCGGCACTCGCCTGCTGGGCCGCGATCCCGGTTTACCTTATCCTGGAGGGCAACCTTTGGGCTGCCGGCAAGGCCGTCTCGATCGCCAGCGCGTTCATCTTCATCGCTCTTACCTGCCCCATGGCCGCGGCGAAACGAGCGATCGCCATTCCGGCGGCCGTCCTTGTCCGCCCTCCATCTCGGCTTCGGCGTGCAGCGCCTGATCGCCGCATCCTGGAAAGATGGTCGGCCGACCTGGCGGGCTGCGCCCGCGTCGCCGTGCTCACGAAGTACCCCACCTCGAAAGGGTGCTGGAAACGGTGCTGCAGGATACCGGCGTCGCGTCCGAGTTTCCGATCGTACGATTGAGCGACTTCTATGCCGGCGATCCGGTGCCGGGCCAGACGGTCACGGGGAATGCCGACTGCTCCATCGTCGATACGCCGGCGCCGGCAGCGCCCGGGCGCATAATCAACCTATATCGCGCCCACTCGCTGAGACCCGCGCCAAGTCATGATGCGATCGATCGGTCGCAACCCTCGCTACCACTGCGCCATGCGCGCCAGTGAAGAGCATTCCCAGAGGACCGTCCTAATGCACCGAATCTGAGACTGCCCGGGCGATCGGGTCGACGGGGGCCGTAACGTTTCCTCTCATCATTGCCCAGTCCGAATATACTTCGAAGGTCACGGCGGTCAGCGCCAGCAGGAAAATAATTCCGATCGTCCTCATCAAACTGATTTTGCCTTTGATTGTGGCGTTCAAAAGTCCAAGATACAGCTGCAGTGCCAAAGGCGGACACCGCGGCTAGAGCGACGATGAGGTTGCGCATCTATTGTCTCCGTTTTTGTTCAGAATGCTCGCCATCCCTTAAAACAAAGATCTCGCACGGCGGATAGTTCCGCACCGAGAGTTGGCGGCCGAGCGGCCCCACGCCGGGGTCTGAAGTGGGACCGCCGGCCGGCCTTGGTGCGGCGGCGCAGCTTGCCAACAAAAGAGATACGGCGCAGCGAAGCTAAAATTTCTCGGTGGAAAATTAACTTGTGGTCATGAACTCTCGCCTCGAAATTGGAAATTCAATTCCTATCTGAACCTCATGCCCCGCCGCCTCTTCGAGCCCTGCATCCCGACCCGCGGAACCGCCGTCCCGATCGGCCCGGACTGGATCCACGAGATCAAGCAAGACGGCTACCGGATGATCGTGCAGCGCGAGGGCAAGCGGGTCCGGCTGTTCACCCGCAACGGCCACGACTGGACCGGCCGCTATCCGCTGATCGTCGAGGCGGCCTTGAAAAATCGCGCCAGTTCGTTCGTGGTCGATGGCGAAGCGGTGCTGCTCGGCGTCGACGGCGTCTCGGACTTCGACGGGCTGCATTCCCGGAAGTTCGATGCCGAGGTGCAGCTCTACGCGTTCGACGCGCTGATGCTCGACGGCGAGGATCTGCGCAAGCTGCCGCTGTCGATGCGCAAGGCCAACCTCGCCCGGCTGTTGGCACGCCGGCCGGAAGGCATCTTCGTCAGCGACTTCGATCAGGCAGAGATCGGGCCGGATCTATTCCGCAAGGCCTGCGAGTTCGGCCTCGAGGGCCTGGTGTCGAAGCGCCGGGTGGAGCGCATCCTGCGCGTGCCCTATTGCCTTCGACCTTCGGTTGCGGTTGGATGGCGAAGTACCAAACCCTGGGTCGCTATTGGCCTAATCTTCTTAAATTGAATGAATCGAAGTGGTGTCTTTCTGACTGTTTTATCGCCCAGCGCTGTCGGGAATCAGTTGTGATATTCTTGGCTTTTTGCCTGCTGATATTCTTCGGCCTGGGCCTTCCAATTTCGCTGTTGCTGCCGGTCACGATACCCGACCGCCTCGCGGCGGCGCCAATATTCGGGCTAGCAGTTTTCGCTATCGCGACTACCATCGCGTACGCAAATGGTGTGTTGTTCGGAGCCGTGATGGCACTGTTGGCGCTAGCCGTTTGCGGATTGATCTCAGGATTCTTCGCGGCATCATCAGACCGAATTTGGCTTGCGACGCTATTCCTTGCTGGCTTGTCGGTTGGTACAATATGCCTCGCACCTCTCTGGATCGGCGGTTGGCAGTTCGCGCTGTTCCAGGGCAATCCAACCGACCAGTTCAATTACATTTCGATGGCGTCGGCGTATGGCTCGCACTCCTATGCCGATCTCTTCGCCACCGGGTCGTCGAGCGACTTCACCTATCTGAGGTCAGCGGCGAGCCAGCTGCACGCGCGACCGGCCGTGGCCATCATGCTCGCCAGCCTGCGGCCTGCGTTCTTCGCGACGGCAGCAGAGGCCTCCTACCCCTATCTCGCGCTGCTGCAGACGCTGACGCTGTTCGGTATTCTGTTCGCGGTTCGAAACATCTTCGGCGCCGGCCGCGCGATCGGTCTGTTAATCGCCGTAGCCTTTGCGATCGGATTTTTTTCGCAATATGTCGAGGACATCAACGCCTGGGCTGAACTTTCGACGCTGGGACTGACGACGGCATGCGTGACGCTGGTGTATTTGATCTCGTCAGGGACCGTCGGCGCGGCCGCGATCGTCCCGCTGGCGCTCACAGGCGGGGGAATTCTGTACCTCTATCCGGAATCAACGACGATCTGTGCCGCGGTATCGCTGGCCCTCGTGATCGGTTTTCTGCTCGTGCACCCCGCCGAGCGCGCACTTCGCGCCGGCTATATCGCGACCGCCGCAGGCGCGGCATTATTGATCTGCCTGCCGGCGTGGAATTCGACGGTGATGTTCCTAACCAGGCAGCTCGCACTCGGGCCCGTGCCCTTCGAATGGTTCGTCGCCTACGACCGATTTTACTTCAGCGGGACAGATCCCCATGCGGCGATATCCGTAGCGGGGCTGTTGCGGAAGCTGGTGAACGCGGTAGCAGGCCTGTCCGGCGTCTATTTTATTTTTCCGCTCCCGTCGGACGGGATCACTAACCGGGTCTTCTGGCCGTTGCTCGACGCCGCGTTTCTCGCGTCGCTGTTCGGCGCGACGCTCTGCGCCATCGATCGGAAGGCCACCGCCGTCGTCCTGGCGGCGTTCGCCTGCTGGGCCGCGATCCCGGTTTACCTGATCCTCGAGAGTAATCTCTGGGCCGCCGGAAAGGCCGTGTCGATCGCCAGCCCGTTCATCTTCATCGCTCTTACCTACCCCATCGCCGCGGCGAAACGAGCGATCGCCATTCCGGCCGCCGTCCTTGTCGCTCTTCATCTCGGCTTCGGCGCGCAGCGCCTGGTCGCCGCATCGAACTCGGATGGTATCCGCGCTGCCGGCGGTTACCCGGAAGTGCCTACCCTCAAGACTCCGATCGACTGGCGGCTGGAAAGATGGTCGGCCGACCTGGCGGGCTGCGCCCGCGTCGCCGTGCTCACGAAGTACCCCCACCTCGAAAGGGTGCTGGAAACGGTGCTGCAGGATACCGGCGTCGCGTCCGAGTTTCCGATCGCACGATTGAGCGACTTCTATGCCGGCGATCCGGTGCCGGGCCAGACGGTCACGGGGAATGCCGACTGCTCCATCGTCGATACGCCGGCGCCGGCCGCGCCCGGGCGCATCATCAACCTGTCGCGCTCTCTCGCCGAGGCCCGCGTCAGTTCGGATTGATCGTCGTCGTGTTGCTGGACGCGAGCCACGGTCCGACGGCGTTGTCGGGATCGACGACACCATTGGCCGATTCCACTGTCGTGGCGACCATGATCGAGCCCGCAAAATTGGAAACGCGGGTGTTGGCGACCAGAAACTCGCTCGCGCCCTAGATGTTGAAACGGTGGCCCCCGACCAGGTAAGTGCGGCGAGCGCAGGTGATGGCCATGCTGGTCATGCTCATTTTCCTCCTGAAATGAGGGTTTGACGGCTTTACGCGGCCGGGGTTTAAGCGGCCAATCTCTGCCCCCGGCCCTTCCCATATGCACGGGAGAGTCTCACGGCGAGAAGATAACTGCCGCGCCTCGAAAGGCGATCCGGCGAGCTGCGTTGCGGCGCTGGGAATGAAGCTGCTACCGCGTTTTACCCGCCGACAATCCGGACCCGTTGCCCGTTTGACCACTGGATTTAATCGTTGCCGCGTCCTTCGCGCTTGGTCTCCCAAGCCTCATACTCCGACGTGCCGGGACGCGGCGGTATCCCCTCCGGCTTGCCTCCTAGCCAGTGCGGGATGTGGTCGATCATCAGGCCGGGATCCGGCATTTTGGTCGGTCCTGTCGCACAGCAAGCCAGCGCCAGTGCAGGAGCCAAGCAAGGCAGGTGCGGAGCACGATAAATCGCATTCGGGCAATATGCCCGGCAATTGGCCGGCGCCTGTGCGGCATTGTGCCCCGCTGCAACAAGCAGCGCGATCGATGTGCAGTCTACCCACAAAAAAGCCCCGGTCGGCGATGTTCGCCCGCGGCGCTCGCCGTCTTGCGCAGAATGGTGTTGCACTTTTACCGCAGCCGGTACGCTGGCGGTTTTGTATGGACGGCGCCCCACTACCCTAGCCCCAGTGCGGCTTGCCACTTTAATGCGTCGAGTCCGCGATCGAGACCGATACGCGAGCCGTAACGCTTCCGTTTGTCAGAACGCGGTCGGAATACGCATCTAGGCTCGATGCTGGTAAGCCCGACAACACGACAACCGCATTCCCAATCCTACAGCGCGACGGTCGCCTACTTAGCCGCGCCCATCCGTGACGTGACCACTTCCATCCCAGGGGCGTTTGGCTGGATCAAGACCATGGACTCCGCTTTTGTCGCGTAACCGGCCATTCGACAAACGCAAAATACCAAAGGGCCGCCAAGTTCACGACCGGAACGAGGATGAGCAGCGTCCACCAACCGCTAAAGCCCGCGCGCTGCACGATCCGCACTACGGCGACGATACTCAGAAGCACCGGCAGCGCGCACAGCGCTAAAAGCGCCAAAGCGAGAATCGGCGAATTGATATGGTAGTCGGCGAAATACCAAACCATAGGGACAAATATGCCCGCGGAACCGGCTCTTTTCCAGTGCCGACGGGCGCGCTTCAGGCGCGCCCGTCAACTGGGCTGTGGCACACTCCACTTGGTCGGTCGGGCGGCGCCGCCAAGCCGACACCGACCAACACGTCAATCGCGTCGTCGTCGATCCCGATCTACTGCCGCGCCCCAGCCGCGCGACTGAAAACGCAGCAGTCCTCACCGGATGCTAACCGCAATGCCAAACGAC
>NZ_LMUK01000058.1:13616-87693 GCF_009766005.1 Bradyrhizobium sp. S69
CGAATCCGCACCGTCCTCACGAAGTCGCAAGCAAGGCTTGTTCGGCTCTCAGGCAGCCAAACCTCCTCGTAGGTCGAGCCCGTCCGTCCTATCCGCTAGGTAAGTTCTCTGGGGAGATTCTACTCAACTTTAAGTTATTGTTTGATATATATTCATCTTAAGATAAGAAAAATTCACGTATGAGCGAATTAGCGCAACTGAGTAATATAAAAGAAGAGATCCTGTTTTCATGCAGAACGAACCCAAATTTCTTGCTTTTTTACAGTAGGTTATATTTTTGCGCATGGCATGCGAGGAAGCACGGCAATTCCCAGCCATGCGTTCGAAAGCATGACAAGACCCGAACTTTCGGCGATGGTGCGCCCGCAACGCGCCCCCCTAAGCCTTGATCCCGACTGGAGCTCCTTGAATGCCCGCCCCCCGCGCCTCACAGGCCCTGTCCCGCTTTACCGTGCTCGACCTCACCCGGGTCCGCGCCGGGCCTACCTGCGTGCGCCAGCTCGCGGACTGGGGCGCCAATGTCATCAAGATCGATGCCTTGCTGGAGGACGCCGGCGGCGAGCAGCTCGGCGGCGCGCGCCGAGGCTCGGATTTCCAGAATTTGCACCGCAATAAGCGGGCCATGACGCTCAATCTGAAGGACCCCAGGGGCCTCGAGACCTTCAAGCGGCTGGCCAAAAAAGCTGACGTGGTCGTCGAGAACTTCCGCCCTGATGTCAAGGCTAAGCTTGGCATCGACTACGAGAGCCTGCGCCAGATCAATCCCGGCATCGTCTATGGCAGCATCTCCGGCTTCGGCCAGGATGGCCCCTACCACAAGCGCCCGGGCTTCGATCAGATCGCGCAGGGCATGGGCGGGCTGATGTCGATCACCGGGACGCCCGGCGAGGGCCCGATGCGGGTCGGCATCCCCGTGGCCGACCTGACCGCCGGGCTGTTCTGCGCCATGGGCATCCTGACCGCGCTGTTGGAGCGCGACGTCTCCGGCGAGGGCCAGTGGGTGCAGACCTCGCTGCTGCAGGCCCAGATCTTCATGCTGGATTTCCAGGCCTCGCGCTGGCTGATGGAGCAGGATGTGGCCAAGCAGGTCGGCAACGACCATCCGACCAGCATTCCCACCGGCGTGTTCAGGACCTCGGACGGCTACATCAACATCGCGACCGCCGGAGGCAAGATCTGGGAGCGTTGCGCGCAGGCACTGGGCGCGCCGGAGCTGCCGAAACGTCCAGAATACGCCACCGCGCCGGATCGCTCCAGGAATCGCAAGGAGCTCAATGCGGAGATCAATAAGCTCACCGAAAAGAAGTCGACCGATAGCTGGGTCAAGGAGCTGAACGCCGCCGGCGTGCCCTGCGGGCCGATCTATTCGATCGACCAGATGTTCGACGACGAGCAGGTCAAGCATCTCGGCATCGCCCAGGACGTGCCCAATGTCGAAAACCGCCCTATCCGCCTGGTCGGCCAGCCCTTCAAGCTGTCGCGCACCCCCAGCAAGATGGTGGCGCCCCCGCCGGAGTTCGGCGAGCAGACCGAGGAAGTCCTCGCCGAATTCGGCTTCAGCGCCGGCGAGATCGCGGAATTGCGACAAGCCAAGGTGGTGTAGCCGCTCAATGCCGGCATCTCGAAAAACGATGTTCCGGTAAGAAATTGATAATAAATGATTTTTTATGGCGGGCGCGGCCGACGCCAGTCCTGCCGCCCTGCTGCCGATGCTGGCGCTCGGCATTCCCGGCTCCGGCACCGCGGCGATCCTGCTCGGCGGCTTGATGGTGTAGGCTCAATCGCGGCCCGCTATTGTTCGTCGGGCACAAGGATCTCGTCTGGGGCCTGATCGCCTCGATGTATCTCGGCAATGTCGTCGGCCTCGTGCTGGTGCTGACGACGGTGCCGGTGTTCGCCTCGATCCTGCGGGTGCCGTTCGCCGCCGTGGCCCCCATGATCGTGGTGTCGTGCGCCCGCGACTACTTCAAGCGGCACCCCAAGGATCGCTACGGGACCGAAGTCGAAAGCTGGGCCGATATCCAAAGTTATAATATCGAATTTGTAACGAAGCGACTATGAGAGCCGAAGGCATGTGGATGGAGGCGATCCGCTTCTGGTCCAGTATCGCCGTCGACAAGATTGATCCGTCCATGCACGTTCTCTGGTGGGTAGGTCCAGCCGAAATTGCCGATCGGGCTGTCCCGGGTCATTGGGAAGGCGACCTCATCCTTGGTCTTGGTAGCTCGGCAATCGGTACTCTCGTGGAACGAAGCACCCGCTTCACTATGCTGCTGCACCTTCCACGGATGGATGGTTATCAGCAGCGCCCAAACATCAAGAACGGGCCACCACTTGCCGGCCACGGGCCGAAGCGGTCCGCAAGGCCATCGTCCGATCCATGGGCGGACTTCCGGAGCAATTGCGCCAGTCCCTGACCTGGGGGACCAGGGAGCGGAAATGGCACAGCACGCCACCTTGCGCATCGACACAGGGCTGGAGATCTACTTCTGCGATCCGCAAAGCCCCTGGCAGCGCGGCTCGAACGAAAACACCAATGGTTTGCTGCGACACTTCCCCAAGGGCACCGACCTCAGCCGGCACACAGCCAGGGATCTGCGCGCAGTAGCCCATGCCCTGAATACAAGACCACGCAAAACGCTTGGCTGGAAGACGCCTGTTGAAGTCCTCGAACGGTTCCTTATCAAGCATAATAAACCCACTGTTGCGACGACCGGTTGAATCCGCCTTGAACGCCACGATCGGAATGGTGGATCAGGCCGGCGCCAGGCCGCTGCGCCGAGATCGCCATCTTCAATGCTGCCAACGGCAGGTCGGCGCGAAGGTGATCGTCCATCGCCCAGGCCACGATCCTGCGGCTGTACAGATCCATGACGGTGGCCAGATAGAGCCAGCCCTGATCGGTCTCGACATAGGTGATGTCGGCGAGCCAGATCCGGTTCGGCGCGGCGGCGGTGAAGTTCCGCTGGAGCAGGTTCGGGGCGATCGGGAAGTCGTGCGACTACCGGTGGTCCGCACCCACCGTGGCCGTGCCATGATGGCCCTGATGCCGTGACGGCGCATCAATCGCTCGATGCGGCCACGGCTTACCCCGCGGCCCTGAGCCTTCAGTTCGGCGTGGATGCGCGGGCTGCCATAGCGTCCGCCGACCTCGCGATGGACCCGTTTGATGTCGTCGACGAGGTCACGATTGGCGGCGGATCGTTGGCTCTCCTCGCGCGAGCGCCAGGCATAATAGCCGGCCGGCGAGACACCGAGCACGTCGCACAGAATCGTTACCGGGTAGTCGGCACGGCGATCTTCGATGAAGCGGAATCTCATTTCGGAACCCCAGCAAAGATCGCAATCGACTTTTTAAAATGTCGCGCTCCATGCGCAGCCGCTCGTTCTCCGTTGCAAACGGGCGATCTCTGCCGCGTTGTCCGCCCACGGCAGCGTCGCCTGCGTTGTCGGGCGCCACGGAGTCCAATAGTTTATTCTGAACACCGTTTAATTGTACATCCAACGTCGAACCCAATTGACAATCGCGATCCTCCGTGACTGAGTGACCCCACTGTGACCCAGAGAAGACCCTGGCGACGGGGTGGTTACGAATCGCCATCCAGTTCGGCAACCCGCCGCACAGATGTACCTATGACCCCATTTCCAGGGGTGGTTACGAAAGCGAAGCGACAGTGTCGCAGACGCCGATAGATGTATCTACGACCACAATTTCGAGGGGTAGTGACGGCCAAGAGGGCAAGCGATGCGTGAAGTCACCATGGAGCTGTTCGGCCAGGATTTTACGTTTAAGGCCGACGACGACAACGCCGACCGGCTGATCGCCGCCATGCAGGCATCCGAAAAAAAGCATCGCGATATCCGCGATGCCCGGACGGTGTTGCAGGACGCCGGATGCGACTCGGCACTCCTGTACCGCGCCACCGATCCCGTCACGGTGACCAAGGTCTCAAGCATGAGCGTCGAATATGCCAAAGACTCGATCGCCAAACTCCGACCGACCCACTTCAGCGTCGGTGCTGGTCATGATCCTGAAGTTCGGGTTCGCTGATGCACAACGCCCGCACCCCTGTCGGCTCTCCGATGCGGCTCACGCACCCTCCCCTCCCGCCGGGCCAGGTCGCCATCGTCCGCCTCATGCAGGCCGGCCATCCCCTGGTCGAGGGCCAGCGCAGCGACAATGCGGACATCCAGACGTTCGACATCAAGGGCAACAAGGCGAACGGCGTCCGGAAATCCGCCGTCGCAGCCCTGGTCGCGCACGGACTGATCGAGCGCGGCGCCAAGCCGATCGACCAGATCCCGTTCTATTACCGGCACGACATCTATCACTGGTCGCTGACGGCCAAGGGCAAGGATTTCTGATGACCGACGCCGCGCCTCCCGTCATCCGCGACACCGTTCCGCTTTCGGAAATGGAGCCCTGGCGCCAAGAATTCGTGCGCTCTGCGCTGGCTGCCGGGAAGGAAGATCGCGAGGCATCGAAAGCACGAAAATGATCTGAAGCGGTCGCGCGAAATCCGCAGACATCAACGCGTGATGCTGGAGCGCATGGCCAGTGGCCTGCCGATCGACATCGGGCTCAAGCCGCCGACGCTGGCCGACCTGCGGACCTGTTTCATGGGCGAATTCTCCGTGATCCTCGCCACCACGGGAATCCTTGTCGGCATCGAGCTCCTGGAGCAGCTGGCCGATGTCGCGATTGGTGATGTGCGATGCCGGCTTGATGCCGGCTTGCTCAATAAACAGGACGTCAGTCCGCAGTCGGGGAAAAACCTTCGACGCCGTGCAAGTTAAATTTCCGTACGACGATAATGTGCGCGTTCTGCTGCGCGCAAAATACAAAAACGCCTTCTGGGAACACGGCTGGTGGAAACTCCCGAGGGCGGATTTTGACAGCGTCGTGCGCTTTTTTGCGGACCTAAATTATGTCGTCGTGCACGGCAAGAAGTGCTGCACGACCCGCGAAACGCCTCATCATCGCAATCGGGGGCGCGCGATGGCGATCGCTAAGGAAGACGTCGAGCCGGGTTGGTATTGGTGCGTGAAAAAGCGCCAGACGAGCGGAGCCGGACGACCGGATCAGCGTTAGCATCCGGTGAGGGCCGCGGCGGGGTTGCTCGCGTGCAGCGCGACAATGAAGCTGAGAGAGGCGCGTCAATCAGGATGAGAATGCCGGAGGCTTGGAACGCAGGGAGGGCGTAGCCCGACCGGAGTTTCAAGCCTCCGGCGGCGTTTCCTTTGGGAGCGTTTAGCTGATGATCGTGGTCGACCGGGTATGCCGGTGGTTTTTCCGATTTGGGAGGAATCGCTTTGTGCCCGGCCGCCACTTAACCGATCACCAGATGAGGCTCTACATGAAGTTCCGTCAGACCAACCCAACGACCGTCGCGGCGGCGAAGGCGTCAATCAGTATTGCCACGGCCTATCGCATCGAGAAGGAGCCAAAGCTGCCTTCGCAGAAGGCTCCACGAGGACGCCGGCGAACGGATCCGCTCGCGGATATATTTGACGCCGAGGTCGTGCCGATGCTGCAGACAGCCGCCGGGCTTCGACCGATTGCCATTTTCGAGGAGATGCTCCGCCGCCACCCCGAACTGGGAGGCGGCGTTCACCGGACCCTGGAGCGGCGGATCCGCGCGTGGCGGGCCGTTCATGGCGAGGATCAGGAGGTCATTTTCCGGCAGGTCCAGGTGCCGGGACGGATGGGTCTGTCGGATTTCACCGACATGGGACATGCCGGCATTTCGATCGCTGGCCAGCTCCTGGACCACCGGCTCTATCATTTCCGGCTCGCCTATTCCGGCTTCGAGCATGATGGAGCGGTCTTGTTCGAAATAGGCGCGCCGTATCTCGCCGATCTTGTCCACGATCAGCCCTTCCCAACCGACTGAGGCCAAAAGAAAGGATGCTGACACACGACGTCAAAGGGGGGTCGTTATTGGACGCGAAAATCGCCCCTCAAAGGGGCATTATTGCAGGCAAATCCACAGGCACTCGTCACAAACCGCGTTTTAACCTGCCACTCGACGAAATTCCGAGTGGAGACTCGCCAGTCTCGCGTCGCTTTCGAGCAGCCGTTCCGAACGGCCGTAATAGGCCTCACAAAAGCTTTCCGTACAAGTGGCAAGCCGAGCTTCCGTAGAAGGGCCGGCCGTGCGAGCAACGCGTTCGCGTCGGCCGAAGCCCGGCCAAAAAAATGCTCGCTGCCATCGCAGCGAGCATTTTTCGGTCGATCGATTTGGTTCGATCGATCAGTTCCAAGTGTAGCGGAGGCCCGCCTGAGCACCAACGACCTGCGTTGTGGCGAAACCCACGATCGGCGCGCTCGAACCGCTCATGCCGCTGGCATGGCCTTCCAGATAAGACGAAAAGTGGTCGTTCCAGATCACGGTGACCTTCGCGGAACCGCGGTAGCCGATTACGCTGCTCGGGACCAACGGCAGACCTGTTGCGACCAAATTTGAATCGACAATCTGATAGACCGAGCCGGCAATGACGGGCTGCACCGTATAGCCCATCCACTTGGTTTCAATGCCGGCGCGCGCACCACCATGCACTTCCGTCATGTCGGAGACCTCGGCGGCGAAATTTGCTGTATAGGCTTCGGTATAGGTCACACCCACGGTTGGTTCGACGAACATTGTATATGGCAGATCAAACCGGTACTGGGCATTTTCTGTATAGCTGACGGTACTGGCTTCCGTGGCAGGACCCAACGTAAATTCGCTCCGGCTCCAACTGGCCAGCGACGTGAAGTCGGCGGAAAACGCTCCGTTGAGATAGGACAGCGTGCCGGAGCCTGCCGGAGCCGATGTATCGGTTGCAAAATCCCCGATGCGTGTATGCGACCACGAATCGGATCCCGTTCCGATGAACGTCAGTGCGTCAGTTGCGGTGAAAATCCCGATTTTGGTCACGTCGAACGCACCGGTGACGGTCGCAACCGAGGTGGCTGAGCCGAATGTGGAAGATCGGTCGCCGCTGCCTACCAGGTTGGCGCCATAGAGCCAGTTTGAAACCGTGACCGGCGGGGCCTTAGAATAGATGGCCTTGGTGTAGGCCAAGGCGCTGAACGGATCGCCCGCGCCGTTCGCCGCGAACGGATCGTGGCTGTCGAAGTCTGAATCTTCGGCGCCGAAGCCGAGCGGGCGGGACGCCGGCACAAGCCTGCGCCGGTAAATCTGATCGCGAACATTTTGGATGATGTTCTGCACTACGCTGTTGATGATGTCTTGCTGGATGTTCGGCCCCCCGGACTGCGCCGCGGCGGGAAGCGCCGAGATTACGAATAGCGCCGCGACGACAGCTGCTGCCTTAAAGTATTTGGAAAACGTCATAACACCCCCAAAAAAATCAATTTGAAAGTGTAACGTAGTTGTGTACCGATGCTTCTCGCTAGTGCAAAAAGGACACAAAAAAAACTAATTCAGGCAAGGTTGCCGATCGGAGGCTCGGCAACCGCAGCGGTATGGAAACACCATAAATCCATGTGATTTCGATCACTCTGGCGATTTTGTTTTTGCGTTATGAGGTTCGGCAATAGGCTCGGCGCGATGATGCGCTTGAGCCTCCGAAGAGGCACCTCCTTCCGGACGGTTTTGTGCGGCGGGTTGGGTCTGCTCTCGAATTTTTTGTCGAACGTTATCACGGACGCCCTGAATGATATTTTCCCGACTTGACTCAGCCGGATCTTCGCATCGGGCCTGGCCCGCCAGCGCCACGGCGATTGCGAAGCCGAGCACCAGACTTCGGCAGGACTGCAATAAAAATGTCGTCATAAGGTTATCTCCAAATACGGCCGCCAAAGCTGAGATCTTGGTTTCAGCGCAGCGCGGCAGCAATCGCCGCGATTAGTCATCGAACCCCACCGAAACCAATTATGATTGAAGCCCAAACGTCTCTTATTGGAAAAGCCAGCTAGACATCGGACCGGTCCGTGTTCCGTTTTCGCTCTGTCTGCAAACAGACCATCGGGACGCGCTCGCAACGCGGGCCGTTCTCTCGGAAATAAAAACGAATGATCGGAGATAAGGTTTCTGTGATAGTCCGGTATTTTTAGATTCTGCATTGTGGACTTTCATCATGAACAAGCCATTTTCAGCACAGCCGCGCCAACGTTCCAGCCGCATACCCTTAGTCGCGCGACGCGCCGCGAGGTTCGGACTGGCGCTGCTGGCACTTGTCATCGCGTATCCGGCCCAGAGCCGGGCCGACAACAAAATCGCGCTAGTGGTTGGAAACAGCGACTATCGCACAGTCGGCAAGCTGACCAATCCCGTCAACGATGCCGCCGATATGGCGGCCTCGCTAACCCGGCTGGGCTTCACGGTCACTCATCTCGACGATCTCGACTTCAACGGCTTCCGGCGGGCACTGATCGAATTCGGCAATGCGGCAAGGAGCGCCGACAAAGCAGTGATTTATTTCGCCGGTCACGGCGTCGAAATCGACGGCAAAAACTGGCTGATTCCAGTGGACGCGGAAATCAAATCGGAAATCGATGTCTATGCCGAAGGCATTAATCTGGAAACCCTGATCGATATTTCGGTATTGCCGAAAGTGATCGGGCTGGTTGTGCTAGACGCCTGCCGCAACAATCCTTTCATTCCGGAGAAACTGGCTTCCGGGCGTTCTTTGAGCCTGCCGGTCAGTCCGGCCGCACCGAACGCCGGCAAGCCGCCGATAAAGGATGCAGTGGCACCCTCTTCGAAGTCCAGCACGGCTGCGCTTCCGCCGGATATGATAGCGGACAACGGCGCGCACGGGCTGGCGCCGGTCGAAGTAACCGACAACGTGCTGGTGGCCTTTGCTGCTGCGGCCGGCACCACCGCAAATGACGGTGACGGTCGCAACAGCCCGTATTCCGGCGCGCTATTGCGTTATGTTGAAAAGCCCGGCCTCGAAATCAACTACCTGTTCCGCAACGTTCACGACGACGTCGTCAAGGAAACCAGGTTCCAGGAACCGGCGGTTTACGGCACGCTTTCCAAGGACGAGATTTACCTTAGGGAAGCCGAGGCGCGGGTTGCGGCCGACGACGACGATGAAGCCACTGCCGAGAAGCTGGCCTGGCCCTTCGTTCGCACCACCAACGATATCGCGACATTGCACCGCTTCCTGGAGTGGTTTCCATCCGGCGCCCACGCGGCCGAAATCCGTGAACGGATCACCCAACTTGAGGCCGCCGAGAGACTTGCCTGGAGCATCGTCGAACGGCAGCCCTCTTCCTCGGCCTATCGGGCGTTTCTCGATCTCTATCCTTACAGCGAGCATGTCGAGAGCGCGCGCACCACGCTGGCGTTGCTCGAAGCGGCGGGGCCGCAACAGCCGGACGGGCAGGCGGTCGATCTGCCCAAGCCGCCGGCCTCGACCTATCAGGTCGCATCGGTCGATGCCGACAACAAGACATCAAGGGAAAGTTCGGAATCGATCGACAAGGCCTGGGATGTCCTGAAGGATTCGCGCGACCCGAACGTCGTCACCCGGTTTTCCGAGAATTATCCAAGTCTGCGCCGACGTCGCCTGCCGCCCGGCAGCGATTTGGCGTTGCGGCCTGTCAACTCCACCGAATGGATGCTGCGCACGGCGCAGGATGACGATGTTAACGGCTGCTTTGGCGGCGACAGCGAAGCCTGCGTCAAGGCCATCGACAAATATCCTGATTATGTGCAGCTTCGATTCCAGCTCTGTCGGAGCACCGGCCATCCCAACGGCTGCATGCTGGATGCGGTAGAGGACGCCCGCCAGCGCGGCTATCTGGTATCGGCCTTTACCCGCTCGGCGGCCGAAATAGCCCGCAACAATGAATACCGCACCGCCGTGCAACGGGTGCAGCAGGATGTAGGCAACATCGTTAGCGATGTCGTCAGCCAGGTGGTCGGCAATGTCGTGAGCGACAGCGTCGGCAATGCAGTCGGGATCGCTGCGGCCAATCGCGCCATGATGATGCCGCCGCTGGCCGCGATGACAGGCAGCGCCAACGATGCGCTTGCCAGCGCCCCGCTTCTGACGGGATCCGGCAAATGGAACACTCGTCTCGGCACTATCAAGGCATCACTGCCGACCTCCGGCACGACAAAAGCCGCGCCCGGCGCACCGACAGCAGTAAAAGGCGGCACGGTCACGTCGCCGATAACGCCCAGCACAGCACGACTGCCGTCTTCCGTTGTTACACCGACCGTCCACACCCCGACAGTCACCAACGTTGTTCCCAACGCGGCCGGCGGAGCGGCATCGAAAGCGGCCGGACACGCCGCATCGAACGCAGCCGGACATGCCGCTTCGACCGCAGCCGGGCAGGCCGCGTCTCACGCCGCGTCGAATGCGGCCAGCCATGCAGCCACCAACGCAGCCAGCCATGCCGCGTCGAATGCCGCCAGCCATGCCGCGTCGAATGCCGCTAGCCACGCCGCATCGAACGCCGCCAGCCGGGCTGCATCGAACGCAGCGGCGAGGGCCGCTGCCAATGCGGCCAGTAATATTCACATTCCATCCGATATCCGGCTCAAACAGGACATTATAGCGCTCGGTCGCGCCCCGAATGGCCTGCGACTATACCGTTACCGGTACATTGGAGATGATACGTTGTATGTCGGAGTCATGGCTCAAGATGTGGCAAAACGCGTGCCTGCCGCCGTATCGCGCCGCGCTGACGGCTACTTGCAGGTTGATTATGGCCGGCTCGGTATTCAATTCCTGACCTATGAGGAATGGACCAGACGGCATGCTGTTGACGCAACCAACTAACGGCGTGGCGATGTTGCGGCTTCGCGGCGATCCCACATTGCGCGCGGACGCTATGGTTCGCTGCTTGGGCCGCCGGATCGTTGCCACCGCGATCGTGACCGGCATCGTGCTGGCCTGCAGCGCGCCGGCCGAAGCGCTGGGAAATCGAATAGCCCTGGTCGTCGGCAACGCGAACTACAAAAATGCCCCACACCTCTACACCCCCATCAACGATGCGCAGGATCTCGCAACCATGCTGACTGGCCTCGGCTTCGAAGTCACGCTGCGCAACGACACCCGACTAGCCGATTTGCAGCAGGCGCTTCGCGACTTCTCTGAGAAATCCGCCAAGGCCGATATCGCGATCCTGTATTTCGCGGGCTACAGCATCAGCAACGGTCATGACGGCTATCTGATTCCGGTGGATGCGGAGATCGGCGCTGCCGCCTCGTTCCAGAAAGAGACCGTCCCGCTTTACAAAGCGACGCTCGGCCTGGCCAGAGCGCATACCCTTGGACTGGTCATCCTCGACGCGCTGCACGGCAATCCATTCACCGCCCAGCCGGAAAAGCCGGACAGCCGTGACCTCGAAGCTCCCGGCGGTGCCGCAGAGACCTCGCGCAACGTGCTACTATTTTTCGCGACCGGACCGGGCAAAACTGCCGAGGACGGGAAAGGGCGTAACAGTCCGCTGGCCGCGGCGCTATTAAAATATCTTCCGCGGAAGGATCTCGAAATCAGCTTCCTGTTTCGCAACATTCGCGACGAAGTTAGAACATCGACGGCGCAAAAGCAGACCCCGTATATGTATGGCCAACTCTCCCGAGAGAAGATTTTTATTAATGGCAGTCCTACTGCGTCGCCCGGCCCCGCTTCGTCGAGTCTGGATCCTTTCAAGGTGCAACCGTGTGACCAATTGGCTGCGGCGACGGATGATGCGAGCAAAAACCCCGCCGTCAAAGGCATCAACCTAGAGGACATCAAATCCGGTGATGCGCAATCGGCTTGCGCGCAGGCTGTCACGCAGTTCCCGAATGTGGGCCGATTCCACTATCAGCTCGGCCGGTCGCTATTCGCGGCCAAGGATTATCCTGCGGCGCTCAAGAGTTACAAAAAGGCGTTCGAACTCGGCAACATCGCCGCCCTTTACGCCCTCGGTGCGATGTACGACGACGGCATCGGCGTCGATAAGGATCCGGCTCGGGCGCGATTCTATTACGAGATCGCTGCCCAAGGGGAATTCGCGCCGGCGATGGTGAGTCTCGGCGCGCAGCACGAGCGTGGCGTCGGCACCGCGGTGGATCCCGCCAAGGCTTACGATTTCTACCAGCGGGCAGCTGCCCTCGGCGATGCGCGCGCGATCAACAAGCTTGGGGTGTTTGCCGAAAAAGGCCTGGCCGTCACGCAAGACGTGAAGCGGGCCCGCTCGTATTATGAAAAAAGCGCCACATTGGGCGACAGCGAGGCCATGGTCAACCTGGCCCGCTGTTTCGCCAACGGGATCGGCGGGCGCAAGGACATCGGCGCCGCCCGACAATGGCTCGCCAAGGCCGCGTCCGCGGGGAGCGCTGAGGCCAAACAAATCCTCGCCGCAGTGGACAAGCCTGATCGGAAGTAAGCGGTGGGCGTTAGTTTGGCTGTCGATATCCCGCGAAATCCAGCGCGCCTAGGACCGTAGCATCGGCACCAGCTCTTTTTTCACGCGGACGAGCGACGGAGTCACGGCGATATTGATGGCCGAGCGGAAACTGCGACCCTCACTCCCGACGCACATGATCCGGCCCCCGAGGAGCGGCAGACGGTGCCCTACGTTTGGGTGCATCCGGACGAGGAGCGCTGACACCGCGGCTGCTTCCATTGGTCTTCGCGTTAAGTAGTTTCCGCCTAAGCGCGCCGTGTCATTGCAGATTTACTCAGCTCCAAAAATCGCTCGGACGCCCAATGACCGCATGCGAGCGGTCGAGGCACCCCACGGAGCTTCCAGCGCCGTCTCAAGACCATGCCGGCCAAAGGGGTGTGCTGGTCCTTTCGACACCCTCACGGCGTTAACCGATCTCGTCAGCCTTACGCGCGCGCGAGGCCAGCAGGCCGTGGTCTGCGCGTTGCTACGGGGTCGCTCGCCAACGAGAGGGGTCGCGCCAAAAGCCATTGGGTGTCATTCGGCGCGCTATTTAACTGTTTAACCCCTTATCGGCGCCGAAGGTTGACCCCGTCAAGTCTTGCGAAGCCCTTGGACCGTCACCGCAAAAGCATCACGAGTGGGGTCAACGTTGGGATGGAGTGGGCCCTTCGGGGCGGACGGGTTCAGGCCGTTGGATTGACCGTCTGCCGGGCGTGTTGCTTCTCAAATTGTGCGGGGCTGATATAGCCGAGAGCTAAGTGTAGCCTTCGAGTGTTGTAGACGTAGTCAATGAATTTTGAAGATGCTCGACAACTTCGGCGAAGGTCTCGAAGGCCATTGGATAGACACCCTCAACCTTCAGCGTCTTCATGAAGCTTTCGGCCTTGGCGTTGTCGTACGGATTGCCTCGCCGACCCATGGATCCGTTGATACCATGTTGGGCAAGGTAGTCGCGGTAGATCTTGGCAGCGTATTGGGACCCGCGATCCGAGTGATGGACGCAGCCAGGCGGCGGTTGTCGCTTCTCGATCGCGACGGACAAGGCGGCGAGCGTCAATCGCGCGTCGATGGAGCGGCTGATGGCATGACCCACGACCCGCCGGGACCAGGCGTCCAGAATGACGGCGGCATAAGCGAAACCACCAACGATGGTGACGTAAGTGATATCGGCGACCCAAAGTTGGTCGGGTCCGTCAAGCGCCATCGTTTTGGCAAGGTTGGGAAAGATAGGCTGGTCGTGGTCGCTGTCCGTCGTTGTCGTGAAGCGGCGCCGCATTCTGGGCTGGAAGTCATGCTCGCGCATGAGACGGCGAACCTTCTTGTGATTGACGACCATGCCTTGCTGCCGGAGGGCTGCTCGGACCCGGCGCCAGCCATAGTGTTCAAACTCGTCGCAGATCACAGCCATCGCCGCGACGATGGCGGTGTCGTCGGCCGCACGGATCGGTTCGTCATAGAAAGTGGAGCGGGCCATTCCCATCAGCCTGCATCCCTGGGCAACGCTGATGCCGCGGGGCCTACAATTGCGGATATGGTCTCGCTTCTCGGCCGCGCCCGTGGCCGAAGAGCCCCCTTTAGAAACTCCAGTTTTCGAGAGCCTGCTTTCCAACCAGGCGCTCGAGCGCAGCAATGCGGGCTTCGTAGGTCTCGAGCAAGCCTGCGGAAGCGACGTCCTCATCGAGCGCACTTACCTGAAACTTGTCGACCCAAATGCGGATCAGGTTGCGGGAGACATCATGCCGCTTCGCGAGCCCGTGCAGCGTCTCGCCGCTTAGATACTCCTGCGACACCTGTCGTTTAAACTCGACGCTGTGGGTTCGGTGCTTTGCCATGGCCTTCATCCTTTGAAAGCCCGACCGTCCGGTCAATTACTGAAAGCCAACCCGTCCGCCCCGAGGGGCCCACTCCAGCCGGCTTCTCGCTGGCCGGCGGCGGCACCAACTTCAATGTGGTCGGATCGGGCTACGGTCGCTCCGATCTATTCCAGGCCGGCGCCTTTATTCGCCACACGGTTGGTGCAGCATACATCTCCGGTGCGGTGGCCTACGGCTGGCAGGACATTACCACCGACCGCACTGTGACCGTAGCCGGCGCCGACCATCTGCGCGCCGAGTTTGACGCCAATGCCTTCTCCGGCCGTGTCGAAGGCGGCTATCGCTACGTGACGCCGTGGCTGGGAGGCGTCGGCATCACGCCCTATGCCGCGGGCCAGTTCACCACCTTCGATCTGCCTTCGTATGCCGAGTCCGTTTTGTCCGGCGCCGGCACCTTCGCGCTCGCCTATGGCGCCAAGGATGTCACGGATACCCGCAGTGAACTGGGTTTTCGCACCGACAAATCATTCGTGGTGCAGGACGGCATCCTGACCGTGCGCACGCGTTTCGGTTAGGCGCATGACTTCGATCCGGACCGCTCGATCGCCGCCACGTCCCAGGGGCTGCCGGGCGCGAGCTTCGTGGTCAATGGCGCGGGGCAGGCCGCTGACTCCGCGCTCACGACGGCTTCCATCGAAATGAAATGGAAGAACGGCTGGTCCGCGGCCGCCACCTTCGAGGGCGAGTTCTCGAACGTCACCAGCAGCTACGCCGGCAAGGGTGTGGTGCGCTACGCTTGGTAGTCGCTCGCAGTCGCCTCGCGGTCACTAGAGGAGATTAGCAATCGAATATAAGAATCAACGAGTGCTCGATATTTTCGCCCGGCAATGGCTCGGCATGCATCCCGGCTTCGTCGCTGAGGCCGTGGGTGTACGCTCGGGGCTGAAGTGAATTGCGGTGATGTAAATGCTGCCGAGGGTGCACAGGACGGCCAGCGACATGCCAACCACCCTCACGCCGCCCTGAACCAACAACCCTCCGAGACGCATCCGCATGCCTCAAGTATGTAGCGGCGAGTAGTTAAGCGATCGTAGGCGCGCGAAAGCGGCCCCGTCGTCCCAGGCGTTGGCGGCGCGTGCGTGGCGCCAAGTCTCTGCTCGTCGGCTTGGGTTTGGGTCATCTAAGCGGCTTATCCGCAGGATGGGGCCATTCTTTCGATCGCGTCGCAATCCAATGCTTGGCTTCTTTCTCGGTTTCGAAATCGCCAACATGTGAATCTGGGCCGTGGCCGGTTACGACCGCAACAAACCAGCGGCCGGATTTGCCCATTTGGGGCGCGAACTTCGGCTTTTCCGTGCCGATCGCGGCGACGTCCGCCTTGCGTTCTGCTGGTCGCATGTTCGGCGCGGGTTTTATAAGCTCGCCGTCTCTGGTCCGGCACCGATCGCCAGCGAAGCGCTCGAACGGATTGCTGGGCTCTACGCCGTCGAGAAAGATATCCGAGGGTGCGGGAGATGGCCGACCGAGTGGTGAAGAACGCGAGCAAAGCATGAGTAAAGTCGCAAGCGTTCCCGGCGTCATGTCCGGCAAGCCCGTCGTCGTCGGCACGCGTATTCTGGCGGAAACGATCCTGAGCTACTTGCGCGCCGACGTGCCTGCCGAACGGATTTTCGCCGACTATCCGTCCTTGCCGGATGATGGTGTAGAAGCAATCCGGCGATGGGCTGAAGTGACGTACCGACCCGACTGGAAATCGAAAACCTGATATCTCGATAACAGAAACATAAAAGTGCGCCGCCCGATCTTCACCGGATCCAAATCAATATTTGATAGGCGTTCACGATGCCCGAGCAGACCCAAATGTTCATCCGCCTCGCTCTAACCGGCGACGTCCAGATGACGCCAAACAAGGACGGACTGTTTACCGCCGACCAAGTCGCGGTGCTGGCGGCCAAGCGCTACTGCAACATCCACAAGGTTGAAGATTACTCGATCGATATCAAGTGCAAGGTCCGCGGCGAGTGGAAGCCCGCCAAAATCATGGCCACCGACAAGGGTCTTTGGTCGCCGGTCGAAATCTTCACTGCCTGCATCAAAGCCGCCGGCAAAAAGGTTTACGTCGTCGGCCCGGACACAAAGCTCAGCAACCCATTTCGAGGTGACCTCCGTCTCAACGAGGGCCTGATCGCCTCGATCGTGGGTGCAGCCGGCGTGAACCCCTATCTGACCAGGGCGGCGCAATATCAGGTTTGCCATCGCGAAGGCATTCCCGACTTCTGGCAGGGTCCCAAAGAGAACCTGTTTCAGGCCCATATCCGCGATCGATTTCCGGAATATTCCGGCCAGATTCGCGTGAAAGCTGCCGCCGGCGACTGGACGCTGCCAATGTTGATGGTGATGTGCCAGTCCAGAAAAGCAGCCAAGTCTTCCGACTACCGAAAGTCGTTGTACGCCTTGAGCGAGGCCGGCTTGATCGAGCTCACGATGGGCGGCCGCTACGGCATCGGGACCGCGACCTTCGACTGGCTGGAGCCGGCATATCTGCAGCCGCCACCGTCGCGGCTCGATGCTGTTGATGACGAAGCGATGGCGACGCTGGAGGCGTTGTCGGGATGACCAAGCTCTGGATCTGGTCCGACCCTCATTACGAACATAACGACACGATGACGGCACACCCGGCGCCGAATCACGACGTTTGCGTGATCGCCGGCGATTTCTCATACCTCGAGCAAGCCGTCGAAACGCTCAGTGCCGAGCCCGGTCATTGGATTGGCAACAGGCAGACAGTCTATGTCCCCGGCAACCATGAATTTTATCGCACGCGCCGCGGTTCAATGGAGTCAGCAGAGCGTGCCGCAGCCGAAGCCGCAGGCGCCAGCAGGCTTTTCCTGCTGAATCCGGGTGAAGTCGAGCTCAATCGGATCCGGTTTCTCGGCTGCACGCTTTGGACCGACTACGCCCTGTACGGCGACCTCGTTAATGCCATGGCCGACGCACAAATCGGAATGAACGACTACAACCTGATCCGCACCGAGGACGGGGCGCCTCCAGGTAAAGCCATCCGCTTCACACCAGACGCCGCATTCCGCCGCCACATCCGCGAACGCAAGTGGCTTGAAAAGAAGCTGGCCGAGCCGTTCGACGGCCCAACTGTCGTCGTCACGCATCACGGCCCGTCGCCGAAATCTGTCCCCGATCGCTTCGAAGGCGACCCGCTGACGCCGGCATTCTCATCCAACTTGGAACACATCATTGAAACGTATCAGCCGGCCGCATGGATTCACGGCCACACCCACGACAGCTTCGACTACATGATCGGCAAAACCCGCATCGTCTGTAACCCGGCCGGCTATCCCCATGAGCCCAATCCGGACTTCGTCCGCGATCTCGTCATCGAGATCGATGACTATGAGCCGACGGCGACGATGAAGATGTAAGATTGCGACTTGCAGCCCGGCACCTCATAAGATCGCGATGCAAACACACTTCACCGCAGACAACCATTTCGGGCACGCAAGCATCATCACCATGTCGGCGCGCCCGTTCGTGACCGTCGAGGAGATGGATGAGACAATGATCGCGAACTGGAACGCCGTCGTGTCGCGCGGCGACAACGTCTGGCACGTTGGCGACTTCGCCCACCGCATTGACGCCAAGCGTAAGCGTGCCATCTTCAGCCGGCTCAACGGCTCCAAGCATTTGGTGCAGGGCAACCACGACGACGCCGACACCCTCAAGCTCGGCTGGGCCAGCATCGGCCAGATCAGGCAGATCATCCTCGAGGGCCAGAAGATTGTGTTGTGCCATTACGCCCTGCGGACCTGGCCGGGCTCACGCCGCGGCGCCATCCATTTATACGGTCACTCTCACGGTACGCTGCCCGGCAATGCGCAGTGCCTTGACGTCGGCGTCGACTGCTGGGACTTCCGGCCGGTAACGTTGGCCGAGATCAAAGAGGTCCTGGAGCGCGAGCCCACCGCGGGAATGGTGCCGTGATCTCGACCTCGCACCGCTGCAGCCATCATCACGGTCCTTCCAGCCAATAGAATGCGTCTGTTGTCAGCACCCAATTCATATTTGGACCCCAAAAAACCACTGGTTCGCTTCCGACCGAGGTCGGTGCTTCGTCTCGATCAAGGCCGGCCAGGTAATTTCTCAGCCGACCATCGAGCATATTGTCGAGAATCTCCCATGAGCGGAGATCGACCTGTTTGATATCCGGATCGAACTCGTCACGTTTCGGCGCCCAGCCGGTTTCCAGCCGCTCCAGCAGTCTTTGCATTACGTCCGTCATCTGACGTCGTTCTCGCCGACAACGCGGCAGAATCCGAGACATAGACTGTCGTAAAGCGCGACCGCCTCGGCGTATTCAGCATCGGACTCATGAGCCCTTCGCGCCAATGTCCAAGTGCTGGCGACCGATTCCGCAGGGACCGCGATTTCGCGATCCCCCACTGTGTAACGTCGCAACCATCGCGTTTTGTCAGCCATCAGTGCCTCGACGCGTGTTCGTCACGAGCGGTCACCGTCGCAGAGATGATCTTCTGCAACTTCCTGACGCTTCCGTTTTCACCCCACATCCGGGCCACGACTGCCAGCTCATCCGGCGCCAGCGCAGGCATAAACGACGCCGGCTGCTTCAGCTCCGCCGCCAGATCCCGCAGGATCGACGCCGCCAGACCGGAAACATGCTCGACGCCCGGCGACTTGACCTTGATCGCGCGCAAGCGGTCCTTGAGCGGCGACGGCAGCTTGGCATCATCGTTCGCGGTCATGCAGTAACACACGTGCGACAGATCGCATTCGACCTCGAGCCCCGGATCCGGGTAGGTCCGCGCCGTTTCACGCTCCAAGAACGGCATCAACGCGTTTGCCAGGTTGCCTGCGGTGTAGCCCATGCCGGCCTTGTCGATCTCGTCGATGAGCATCAGCGGGTTCGCGACCTTGTGATCAGCGATCGCCGACAGCGGATAACAGGCAAGCGCGGTCGACCACCTTTTCGGCGTTCCAGCAAATGAGTTGTCGCTGCTGCCGGCCGCATCGTATCGGCGCAGCGGCGCACCCAGCAGTTCCGCAAGCCGACGCACAAGGCGTGACTTCCCGCAGCCGGGCTCGCCCACCAGCACAAACGGCCGAAACCGCAATGGCTCATCCTGGCGCAGATCGACCAGCATCATATCGATGGCCGCGGTCGCATGCGGGAACTCAGCCCGCAGCACATCCCGGATTTCCCTTAAGTCAGGCGTCATCAGCAGCGATGTGGGACGGCCGACCAGAGCCTTGTACGGCGCCTGGAGCTTCGGCTCGCCGACAATCACGGTCACTACCCACTCGCTGGACTGGTAGGCTTCCACGTCGCCCGCTGCTTGCAGCGAACCGAGTTCCTGGATCAGGCTACTCGCCCGCTCATGAACCCGTTCAGCGGCTTCGACAGCAGCAACAGCCGCGGCGGCACGATCTTCCCGGTCGCGATCCTTCTTGGCAGCCAGCGCCCGCAGCCACTCCTTTTCCAGCACCGCCTTGAACGGGTCGTCGCCGATGGCTGGAAAGCCGTTTGCCATGCATTCCCAGCGCTCAAAGCGCTTCATTGCTTCCGGCAGCAATCCTTGCTCGATCGTCGTCAGATCGCCCTCCATCTCGTTGAACGCGCTCAGCAGCGCTTCCATAAAACCGAATGTCCACGGCTGACCTGGACGCGCCGCCAGCATCAACCAGAGCAAATCCAGCCCGGTGCCGTTATGATGCAGCCGGCGTCGCAGATGCAGGCACCGTCGCCTTGTGTGGTCAGGATGCCACTGCGTGAGCTGCGTCATGTGCTGCGCGGTGAACGCGATATCCGGCCGTGCCGCCGTCGTTGCCAGCGCCACCTTCCGCAGTGCCATTTCCCAGCTATCCGTCAGCAAAATGTCCAACAGCAAATGCATTTTCGTCGCTCCGGAAACCCCTAAAATGACTCGTGCGCCTGCTGATTCGGCCCTATCCTCAAGGACCGATCGGACGTGATCTGAATACTGATTTTGGTGTGCTTTTGGGTTCGACATGAAATTCGTCGTACAGCAGAACCGTCAACAATGGGTTAATCTCAAGGATTCGATGAAATGGTGGTTAAGAAAACGCGTGGCCGTCCGCCAGGTGATCCGCAGGACATCCGAACCGAGCGCATCGCGATCCGTGTCCACCCGGATCTGCTGTTCGAATTGAACGTGCTCGCCAGGTACGAGGGCGTCACCCGATCGGTGCTGATCGAACGCCTGCTGATCCGGCTGGTCAATGACCACTTTGGCAGGACCGTGGTCGACCGGGTTGGACGCTATCTCAACGAGCCGCCCACCGCCGCAGACGACCGAGCGCTCGGAAAAGGTGTGGAATACCTCAGGAAGGAAGTCCGCAAAGTGAGGAAGTCACGTCAAACGGGGTGATGTAAGTAAGCCACGTTTTTATTGGGTTTCTAGCGCTGCCTTTTATTTAGGCGGCACTTTTTAGGTATATATTCCTAGAATTTCACAATCTTAATGCGAGTGGTACATATAACATATCTTATAGATGTAAATTAAAACGATACCTCAATCCTAATTCTACAACAGATGTAATGACTTAATCTCTTTGCCCTCGTGATATGGCTGTCTATCCCTCATCGAAAAACATCATTTTGAGGGCTAAACAAAAGTACCCGATATCGGTGTACCTAAAAGTCTACACTACTGGGTACTTTTCCCAGATCGGTTGATGGGCTCAAAAGTCACCGAGCACGGGTACTTTTTTCGACACTTATTCAACAGCCACACGCATTTCCTCAAAAACCACTTATCCCGCAAAAGTCACCATAGACGGGTACTTTTCAGGCGAAAATCGTCAAAAATAAAAGTACCCAGAACTGCAGATCAAATTGGGACCTTTCTGAGGGAAGGGTTGAGGCGAAGACATAGGTTTCATGAGTAATAGACGAGTTCCATAATTCTGATTCTGAAGTTGTATCAATGGTTTACGAACAATCGCGATCCGTACGAATCCTTAAATAGCAAGGGTTTAATTAATCCTTCCAAAAACCTCCGCTCAATTAATTCTTCCAAAAAACTACTACACGTTTTAGTCCGCTGACTACACGGCTGGCGCCCGAACAACCATCGACCAATTTTCATATTGGATTCTGAACGCCTGACGGCGAACAGCCACTCGCAACCCTCTTGGCAGCATGCTGTCGATCCGGAGCGCTGCGCGGCATTTGCTGTCGACAAGTTTCGTTATCGCCGGCTGCGCCGTTAATGCGCTGGCGCGGTGAAATGACATTCGAGCTGACGACCAGCAAAACCGTAACTACTGGTCATTTGGCCGGATCTCGGCTCGGCTGGTAATGGCGACAGCAACAAGATCAGATTCTGGTTTTGCCGGATTTCTGCCGACGGATGCTTCGCCTTCTTGCGTCTTGCCGGTTTTACCGGGATTCTGGCCGGCATGACTTACCTTGAACGATCATCTGTCGAACAGATCGACCATGTACGGCTGACAGGTTTCCAGCGTGCTGGAACACGTCCCAGCGGTAAACTGCGTCGTCCTACGCCGGAATCTGCAAAAGCTCGTGCACGGGCTTCTGGCCGGCTCAGGACGGCTGTCTACAGATGCAATCTCGACCGGAACAAGAAACCCGAGTCTAGCGTCGTCGCTATGGCGCTTTTAGCCGCCGTCGTCACCCAAACCTCGCTGAAGGCATTTGACGCGGCTTCTGTCAGCATCGTGACAGCTGCTTTTGCCGATTTGCAGGAACGCGGCTATGAGCGAAGCGAAATTGAAGCCGTTTTCAAACGGTTCAGAAAGATGCTGGTCGCTCGGCCGGACTTCGTGTCGAACGAATAGTTGACATTTGACCGGATCCCGTGATTCATCGTTCTGTGACCTGGCAAGTTACATGATCTGGAAAACCCGACAGATGTCCAAATCTGTCGGGTTTTTCGTTGCTCGTGAAACGACGTTTTACAAATCTGCTATTCAAGTAGCAGATTCTCAAATTCATGGTTTGCCGGATTTCAACCTGATGTTTTATACTCGGTCGCTGGTCCCGATGTGATATGTCGCAAAAGTCGGCAAACGAACGATCAAAATGCATATAAAGCCCGGTCGAAATCCGCCGGTGAACCGCCCTCGTGGGCGGTCGCAAACGCATTCATGGCTGTCGTCATCGAAGCGAAGCTGAATGCTGATCCCGATATTCCATATCGATTAATCATCGATCGCGTCGCGCGACGTCGTCAGCTCCGATCCACAATACAAGCGCGATGCAGTTCTCAACGTCGTGCCACGTTTTGCCGGACCACGTTCTCGCCGACCACGGGTTTGGTGAGAACCAATGGCACGTAGCACAGCAGATCAAATGCGGATCAACAACCAGAAGATAGTTGATGCATTGGTCCGTGCTGCCTCACGAACGCTCACGCGTGCAGCCGGCATGGCTCAGGATCACTTCATCACTGCCGAAAAGGCTGCATTCAAATCGCCTGTTGCTTTCCAGACCAGCACGTTCCGCACCGTGGGTCCGCGCTCCGATTGCGGTCTCGACTACTTGTCCGTGTTCTTGCTTGGCCATTTTCTTTTCCTCCTAGGACCGAAAGAGTACATCGACTTGAGCGGGATTAATGGCGGCGAACTAGCGATGAATCTCACGTTCGAGCGCGTTGACGACAGATGTCTCCTTTGAAGTCGATCCCGACCCTGTCTCTCATCGGGACGCCATTCTTCATGTCGAGAAAGAACTTTCGCATTGCCATACCTCAAATCGCTTCAAGAACAGAACATCATCAGTGCGGGCGGCAACATAGGAAAAGGCTTGCCGGAACTCCGCGCCTTGACCTGAGTGGCAGTGGACGTTTCAGCAAATAGCCATGGCGGCGCAGCCGCCTCGACATCAGGCCATCAATGCGCGGTTTGGGCAGCTTTCGACTTTCGAGTGTCCATGCGCACCGTTTGGGTCAATCCGATGGATCAGGTTTCGTTTCCGCCTGGGCCCGACGACGGCGAGGGAACGGAAGGCTCCCCAACGGATTGGCCCAGCCCAAGGAGTAGACAATGTCAGAGAAAAATCGCGACCCGGGCATATCCAAAGACTCTGGTCCGATGGACATGGCAAAGTCGGCAGGATAGCGAGTCCGTGGGAGCGCGTACCAAATTGGTTCCCCGGCCTCCACGTAGATTTGGCCTTCACAGATCATCAGCCTGACGGCCATCCTCTCCGCTTTCGTGAGCCTTTCGGCGAGATTGCCTGCGCCCTTGAAGTTGAAGTCGGCGGTCTTTAGACGGCAGGGGAGATATCGGAATAATAACCCTTCCCAATGCGTTCCTTGCCGAATTGCAAGCGCCGCCGGGTTGTCGATGCTGAATTCCGCGGACGCGTTCGGCGTCGCCTTGGTGGTACTTGAGGATTGCGATGATTTTGTTGAACAGTCAGTTTCATCTAGGCACGCAATAAATTGCGTGATCTCGGCTTATCATATAGCGGAGTGGATTTGGGGCGACTGGCGACCATCGTATTGACACTCGCAACGCCATATTGGCGGGTAGATGAAGAGCCATTTCCAATCAAGGGGTGCCGTGATGGAATTCATCGCCCCGCCCGTGCGGCAACGGGAAACCATCATCCCGTTCGCCGACGCAGACAAGGCCCGCGGACAGATTGGTCGATTGGTTGGCGACTATTTGGACCACGTCGCCCTCCCGCTGGATGCGTGCCTTGCACGGCGATCGTGCCGGCGGCGAGGATGATGCGCTGCTGACGTTCGTAGAGCGACGGCCAGATCACCAGGTTGGCGACACCGGTTTCGTCTTCGATCGTAATGAACATGACACCCTTTGCGGATCGGCGTTTGAGGTGCAGTGGAATGTTTACCCCGCTGAAATCCAAAACCCTCTAGGCGGCGCTCCAGCGGCGCCTGACAGGCATCCGCAGGTAGTTCACAGGGTGCTAGCTAGGCGGCAGGATCCGTGCGGTCGACCTAAACTCCATTGGGGCCTGGGATCGGTATTGGGTCAAAGGGAAGTAAAACCGGAAAAACTTCCCATTTGTTCGAAGAACAATATTCTGTGCGTGCGCAGGAGGATTTGCGATACGCGTTTTTCTGTACAACAGCTGGCAGCCGCACGAACCCTCGCCGACAACAAGATCGCCATTGCGCGGGCGATGTCTGAGGGCGGCAACCTCCGGCCAGCGTCTCGTGGGCGGCGCGGACTACCGCCTCGGCGTCGATGTCGAATTTCTACGTCAGCGATCTTGCCAGAGGCGGCCAAGCTTATGCATGGCGACGAAGCGACCTTCGAGACCGATGTAGTGCTCCCAGCCTAGTTCGACTGCCGCTTCAACCGCGACGCGCGCACGGGTCGTGCCGAGAACCGCCTTTTTGTAGGTAGTGTCCTGATGCTCGAAGAGCAATCGGCACGGCATGGAGACAACCGCCGTCGGAATGCGTTGCTCCTGAAGAATGTCCCGCGCCTGAACCGCGAGGTGCAGTTCCGAGCCGGTGCTCAGGATGGTGAGCTTGCGCTCGCCGCCCTCGGCCTTATGCTGGATATAGTCACCCTTGGCCGACTTGTTCTCGTTGTCGGGTTCTCGACGCAACAGCGGCATCGGCGGGCGATGCATTCGACGGAAGAGCGGATGTGCCGCCTTGATGGTGCACGACGGAGCCGGGAACGAAACGCTTCCTTACACCCACGAATTTCTCTCTCGGATCCTAGGTGCCAACCGGAAATCCGTGACGCTTTCAGCGCAGTCGATGCAAACCGGTTGCCTTATCAGCTATCGTCGCGGAACGATTCAGGTCCTTGATCGCCCGGGCTTGGAGAGCCATTGTCGCCGATGGACCAATTCGCGAGGTCGCCATCCTTGGAGACCTGGAAGGCACCGAGCACCGCGACGTCGAGATGACCACCGCGCATCATCGCGAACGACAGGCTGGAATCGAAATACGATCCGCCTCGCTTCAGTGAGATCGGATTCTTGCCAGCATTGATCGACTAAGGCGGCCGGCTCGGACGGCAACTGAGCCCGCAGCTAAAGGGCTCATCTGCCGCTTCGGATCGATTCGGCACGGTCAAGAATTGACGAAATCGCCGGCCAGTGCATGTCCACGGGATGAGGCACTTCAAGAACTGAGGTGGTCCCGGTTTCCGGGACAGTTTGGCGGCAAGGCTAAGATGGATTCCGGGTTGATTACGCCGCCAGTTTCTCCTCAGTTTGCTGCATAGCATAGACCTCGTCGGGCGTCCTGCCGCCAAACGTCGAGTGCGGTCGATTGGCATTGTAGTATCCGATCCAGCGTCCGATGCCGGCTCGTGCTTCGCTGCCGGTTTCGAAGGCGTTCAGGAACACGCACTCGTACTTGAGGGAGCGCCACAAGCGCTCGATGAAGACATTGTCCATCCAGCGACCACGACCATCCATCGAGATGCGGATGCCGGCCTCCCTGTGCCCGTAATGTATCCTACAGGTAAATTAATGTATCTTACATGTATAATACATTGCTAATGGAACCCGGCGGTGCCGAGGTCTACGTTATTTTGACGCAGCGGCTTGGTTTGCAGACTGGCTTGCCGTCGAACAAACCGACGTTCCGCAGATCTCCCGGCGGCCGCCAGTGCGGATACTTCAGGCACGCGCGCTTTTCGGCTTCCAGCGTTTTCCGAAGATTGTCGGCTAGCTCTGGTGTGCGCTTCGCTCTGCTTCGATCATCGCGAAATACGCAAGCGCTTTCGGCGTAAATCTTTGGACCGGCTTTACCATGGGATTTCATCCATGACGGGATAGCCATAAGGCATCCGGGCGATGGGCCAGTTTGGACGTGGCCGGCGGCGCGGCGGCCCGGCTGATGATCGCGTTAGGTTGCTAATCGACGTCGAGGACGACATCCAGAAGCTCTGCGATACCCACGGCTGGTTGTTCGCTGCCATGGACCCTGACGCGCCCAAGAACAACGACCGCGAACCGCAGCGGCTGAGCGTGCTGGCCAACGGGATTTCAGGATCATCGACATTCACTTCGGCTGACCGGGTGGTGCGAGTTGCCATCATTGGACGCCGAGACCGCAATCCGCGCCGGCAGTTTCCGGCATCAAGAAAGAGACTTAAATGTCCACATTCATGCGCACCAAGATGCAGGTCAACAAAGTCGAGCGGCATCCTGGGATCGACGTCATCACCTGCAACGCCGTCTGCAGGTCCATGTCATATCCCGAAGACGGTTCGGACGAAGACAACACCTACGCGAAGTTCAGCCCGAATGGCGCGCTTTCGCTGACGATCGCCAACCCGGCGCTGGTCGGCAAAATCGAGCCCGGCCAGAAGTTCTATCTCGATTTTGTCAAAGCGACGGCCTGAGCCGATCAGCCCAGCCGGCGGTGGCGCACATAACACCGGCAGTCGGAGGCGGCGGGGTTCCTACAATCCTACCTGCCCACGGCACGCAGCGGTCACATGGTTCGGGATTCTCATTCGGGAAACCCTCACTGGGGGACGCGCCAGCCGGCTTGGGATAGTCGCTGATCCGACAATTAAGGGCATGTGAAAAGGTCAAATTTCGACCCGATCCCATGCCCTTAATTTTTTCCGACTGATGCCCATAGGGAAGTAAATCGCATTTTAGGTAACCTGACGGAGCAGGATTTTTGGCGTCACTTGTGACCTGTCACGGGTGACATGCGTTCCAATAGTGGCCCCCCGTTACATGGGGTACTTTTGTAACGCTTATTCATGGCCGACCTGGCGGCGCGTCCGCGGAACCGGGGTGCGCGGCCGCAGTGCACTTGAATGTATTTTACATTCAAGTGCACTGCGGCCGCCGGCGTCAGCGCAGCAGCGCGCCCAGGATGTCGGTCTCGGTGTCCCAGTCGATGTGCGCGAACGGGTCGACCTTCACCAGCTTGGTCGGCGCCGGGATCTCCGCCACCGGATCACGCTTCTTCGGGCCACGCTTCTTCCTGGGCTCCAATTCCTGGAACTTGAAGTCGAAGAACTCGATACGGCGGCCGCGCTTGGTCAACCGATTCTGGCCGAACCATTTCAACTTCAGTCCTCCGGTGGCGACGATCTTCTCGATCGCGTTGGGCAACGTTCGCCCGGTAAAATTGTCGATCCGGTCGTCCTGATCATCGCAGCCGAGGTATTTCAACAGGTTGTTCCGCGGCGCGCGCCATCTGAAGGATCTATTGGGCAGCTGCTGCGCCACCATCAGCGAGCCGAAGACTTCACCGGTGTTCGCGATCAGGCAGCACAGCGTCAAATAGAGCCGGATGGCGACCGGCGAGTGCAGCTGGCTCAGCGTGGCGAGGTTGATGACGGCGTGGTGCTTTGTATCCTGCTGGCGGAATTGATCGCTCAATGTCCAATGCACCATTCCGGCGTTGATCGATGACCCCGGCATCGGTCGTGAAGGCACGTTTTTGTAGCCCACAGCTGGAACGCGTTCCGGCGGCGGCGTCAGATATTTCGGATCGTGGTCTTGCCATTTATCGAGGATGGCGTTGAAGATCTTTTTGAGTTCCTTGCTGAATTCATGGCCTGACATTTCCGGGGCCAGGAAGGATTTAACCGCGGCCACCGGCATTCTGCTCAGTACAGGTTCCCCGTATTTATCCGGATCGGCGTTGCCGGCCAATAGCACCAGCAACTTCACCGTGCGCGGCGTGTAAGACAGCATTCCAAGAATGATTTTTTGTGAGATCTTAGCGTGCGCTACCATGGGATTTCCTCCAGATCACCGCCTCGGGCGATCTTCAGTTTGCGATCGAAACGATGTGTTGGCGACTTGGCGGGCAAGATCGGTGCCGGTTTCGTCGGGGCGGACACCACCATGGCGGCCTCGGAAGGCGCTGGATCGGCCGGCTTGGCCACACGCTTGGGAAAGCCGACGAAGGCACCGCTGCCCATCGCCCTCGGCTTGGGCGTCTCGAGCGGCGGCAGCATCTTCTGGTAGATGTCGATCAACTGGCGGGCCTGCGACATCGTCAGCCGGGTCAGCGACGTCAGGCCGAACAGCCCCGCTGCGCGATCGCGGATGTGCTCGTCTTTCTCGTCCGCGGCGGTCCGGGCGACCGCGTGCAGCATCCTCTGCTGCTCTGGTGATGCGTCACTCATCGGTGGTAGACCTCCGGCGCCGCCAACACTCGTTCCAAATCCGCCAGCACGGCGGCCGACGGGATCCACTCCGGATTGCTCTCGGCGTTGTGCGGCAGCGGCCGCTCGAGGATCTGAACGCCCTTCACGCGGTAGCGACCGCAGAACCTGCCCGCGGGGCGCTCCGCCAGGATGTAGTTGCGAACCGGGCGCTTGCTGCAGCCAAGGATTGCCGGCGACGCGGCGCCCGTGAGCTTTCTGGTTCGAGTAGGGCTTGCCCTCGGCGCCGGCCGCCAGCTGCATCTGATTGGTGACCGTGGTCGGATGGCAGCCGATGACCTTCGCCGTGGCGACACGATCGAGGCCGTTCGACTTCATCGTGGAAACAATCAGGTCTCGGTCGCACCAGCTACCCATGATCAGCGCGCCTCATCTGAGCGGCGGATCTCGCGATGCCGGCGAAGGCGATCGCGCAGATGCGACTGGAAATCCTGCAGCATCTGCAGGCGCTCTTCCGCGTAATGAATCTGATGATCGATGGCCCGGGCAAGATGCTGGTCGAGCAGTTCCTCAGCTCGTGGCGGCCATTTGTTGACCGCGGAGCGCGAAACGTTGCAAGCAGTGGCCAGCGCCTTCAGCGAGCCCTTGAAAACCCTGCGCGTGACATAGTCGAGGCGTTGTTCCGGTACATCCGGCAGAGGCATTTTTACGCGCACTGGATCAGCCCCGCGTCCTCGGCTTCGATGAACTCGATCGAATCCTTGATCGGTTGAACCAGCTTGAGCGACACCGGGCCGTTGTTGATTCTCAGCAACATTTCCAGGATGTCTTTCGCGGTCGCGACCGGCATCTTCCGCAAAATCACGTCGCAGCTGATCACCTTCAACATCGTCAGGGTCAGCGGCTCATCGGGTTCGTCACGCAGCTCACACAGCCACGCGGTAGGCGTGCTGATCGAAAACTCGGCCATATGCTTGCGGAAGCGGTAGGCGTCCTGGATTTCGGCGGCATCGAACATGGTCTGCGGTCTCCTTCTTTTCCCGTCGAACGCATAAACTACGGTGTACAACATGCGTCAATCTGTATTGTGCGGAAAACTGTTGGCAACTTTCCGGATCCCGAAGGACAATGGGTTAGGTCAAAATCAAGGACTCGAAAAATGCTGCGAGCAATTTTTGCTGCCATGGCGTCCGGAATACGCAAGCTGTTCGGCTTCGCGTATTCCTTTGTAACCTGGCCATTCGCGCTATTCGGCGGCCGCGCGCGCCGTCAGTCGGCCGGCATCGACTTGGGTGCGGCGAAGGCGGTCGAGGACAAGGTGGCCGCGGTCGGCATGAAGCCCGCGGACTCGACGTCATCACATCTACGTGATTCGCAAATGCGCGATGCGCAAATTGCTTGGTCGTGGATCACGACGTCGATGCTGACGCGCCAGCCGATGCCGGTTCCGAGCGCGTTGAGCAAGACGATGAAATCATGGCTTCAAGGACTCGATCATGGCCAACTCACGGCGCTCCAGAACGCCGACGCCAAAGGCCTCTTCGAGCATTCTATCGGTAAACACGCCATCGCCAGCGTGCCGCGTGTGCAGCCGCTGGCGATGGTTTCAATCGTGTTTCCAAGGATAGCAGCTCGCAAATCTGATGACGAGATAGCAGACTTGCGATCGTCGCCGGCTTAAGAGATCAGGCCGGCCTCGCGCAGCGCGTCCAACTGCTTTGACTGTCGCAAGGCCAGCTCCACGACCGTCTTGAACTGAGCCATCAACGTAGCGAACGCGGCCTGCTGCTGGGAGAGAGCATGCTCTTGCTGAGCATTCTTCTCCAACAAGCCGTTCATGGCGGCGTTGATACGGTCCCAGCCGTCGTCCGCGTCGTTATATTCCGCAACAACATCCGCGACGTTATTGCCGGCGGAAACCAAGGCGGCGCCGATGGCGACCGCCAATGATGCCGTCGCCCCAACACCGAACCCTGATGGCTTAAAATGATCACCGTTCACGGTTTTCTTCCTTTTCGTTATACTTATTAGTCGTTTTAACGTCGAACCCATTTGACATTTACGATAAACCATTTAAGGATGCTGCCGGTAAGAAGTTAAACTTTGCATCCAATCCTTGGAGGGCAATCCAATGCGCACCACCCTCGAACTCAAATCATCCATCAGCCTTCTGAAAAGGTTGTGCGCTGACGCCGCGCTCATCGAAGTCCGCGGCAAGTGGTCGAGCTGGCGCATCGAAGAACCGGTCGGCAGCACGCCGTGGAAGCGCGTCATAGAGCCGCCTGTGATCGAGCTGCGCAACGCCGGCTTTATTGTCGGAAGCGATGAGGAAGATCCCACCTGTAAAATGGGGGGGCACTACAGGCGTTACACCTATTCCCTCACCGACGCCGGGCGCGCGTGGCTGGCGGCTCATAACGCGCCCAAGGATCCGACATGACCGATGCCGACACGACCACTCAGGCTGGCACTACGATCGCCTCCACGCTGCCGGCCGTCGAAACGAAGCTCGAGGGCGCCCTCGATACCGCCAAGACCGACGTCGCCGGCGACGCCAAGGCTGCCGAGACCGACGTCGAGACTGCGCAGACCGCCGTGAAATCGGCACTCAGCAATGCGTCCGCTTCTGCTCACACCGCGATCGACCGCATCGAGGCCAGTGGTTTCGTCAGCAACGAGCTCGAGAAGGCCAAGACCATGCTGGTTCACGCACTGACGTGGATCGAAGAGCACGTCCGCAAGGTCGGTGACGCCATCTAAAGCGGCTTCCAAGCCGCCTGCCCCACCCCCGTTCCTGTACGCGTCGAGTGATTCCTATCCCGCCAACAACATCAGGAGTCCAGAATGGACGACGAAAAACAACCGATGCCCGTGGTCGAAAAGACCGCGGCGACCCCGGCGCCGCTGCCCGCCGGCAGCATCCTGGGTACCGAGACGGCTGCGAAGCCCGCTCTGGCGCCTGCACCAACTGCCGCCGCGCCGTCGCCCAAAGCGCACGCCATCGCTGCCGTGCAGGCTGCGGCCGTCATCGTCAGCGCGCTGACGCCGGTCACCAACAACAACCAGACCGCGTTGCGCATGCTCAATGACGCGACGGGGCTGTTGCAGAAGGTTTGATCCAATGCGGCGCGCTCTCGTCGTCAGTGATGTGCACACCGATATCGAAGGCAACGCTGCTGACGAATTGAAGTCGTTGTGGCGTCGCCTCGATTTCGACGTGCTGCTGTGCTGCGGTGACGTGCGCGCACCGGGACACAAAAGCATCGAATGGCTGGCGTCGGTATGCCCGCACAAGCCGGTGCTTTATGTCCCCGGCAACCACGACTTTTATTCGTTTTTCTCGAAAACAGAACCGTCGCTGAAAACCACGTATTTGCGTGAGCGTGACGCGATGCGCCGCCGTGCTGAGGAGTTGGGAATCCACTACCTCGATAACGATTCCATCGTGCTCGAGGACTGCACGCGAGTCCTTGGAACGACGATGTGGACGGACATGATGTTGCGTCCCGGATATCAAATGTTTGGTGATGCCGTGCGTACCGCGGCCAAGCAAATGAACGATTACCGCTGCATCAAAACCGGCGAAGGCCGCAGCCGGGACAACTTCCAGCCGCGGGATTCGATCGCGGCCCACGTCGAGGCGCGCCGCTGGCTGCAGGAGCAGCTGGCGATCGAGCATCCCGAAGGCGACACCATCGTGATGTCGCACATGGCGCCGCATCCGAACAGCCTGCTGCACGGTCGCGTCGTGGATCCGCTGGACTGCTGCTACGCCTCGGATTTGACGCCAATCCTGACCGCGGACACGGCCCCGACCCATTGGTTTCATGGGCATATTCATTCCAGTCGAGACTACGTGATCGGAAACACGCACGTCGTCTGCAATCCCAGGGGCTATCCGACATCGAGCTTGAAGAACGCGCCGCGCGAGAATCCGGATTTCAACCCGGAGCTGGTGATCGAAATCGGGCGCGAACCCGTGCCGCAGATGAGGATGTAGGAATGCGTTTCCAAATCTCCATCGACATTTCTGACGAGAACAACGCGATTATTCGATTGCTGGCGCAACTCACCGGGCTTCAGGATCATGAAGTCGTTGAGCGCGTGATCAACTTCATGATCGCGCAGGCCAGATCGGGCAATGACACATCCAAATTCAGGAGCAATCCTCTCCCATTTATTCTCGGAAGTTTTCCGGAAACTGCGCAACAAAAGCCAGCAAAAGTAGATGAGTTGATTGAGGATTCGGTTGCTCTCAGCGGGTTCGATTTTCGCAAATTGATGGATAAGCCTAAATGCGCCGCTCTCGCAATTACACCTACGTGGGCAAACGCAACCAGGTCGAGCAGAACAATCCGTCGTTGCCTGAGCGCCGGACCACGCTCGGCCACATGCAGCTCACGCCGCCGTGCATCTACCTGTTCCCCCGCAGCGTTCCCACGGTGCGAAACAATCCAGCTCCAGAGCCCCACACGCTCGAGCAGATTGGATTCCTGGCTGCGATCCACAAGTGCTTCGGCGGCTACGACGACGAAATCCACAAGGCGCGCTTCCTGGTGGCGAACAACGACGTAGTCCGCACGACGTCGTTCGAGCGAAACAGCGTCGTGCAGCACACCTCGCGGGCTACGCCGATCCGGCGGAAATGACCGAGACGCCTGAGGCGCTCCGCCAGCGCACAATGCAGGCGGTCAAATCCAAGAACACTAAGCCTGAACTGATCTTCCGCCGGCTTCTGCAGCGCTGCCGGATACCGGTACCGGTTGCACGGCAAAGCGCTTCCGGGAAAGCCAGATCTGGTGTTCGCCGGGAGGCGGAAGGTCATCTTCGTCACGACTGCTTCTGGCACGGTCACGATTGCAAACGCGGCGCGCGCATGCCGGCGACCAATGCCGCCTAAAAGTCAGCTAAGATTTCCCGCAACAAGCAGCGTGATGCGGAGCATATCCGCGCGGGCTGGCGCGTGTTGACGGTATGGGAATGCGAGACCAAGCTCCCATCACTTATGCAACGATTGCAGCGCTTTCTCGTTCGCTGATCAATCGGGTCGATCGAATTTTTACATGTACCAATTCATGTATCAGGTACCTACCGAATCTCGGTTAACGCCAAACGGAAGTAAATCGCAAAAAACTGCCGTTCCCAAGGCACTTTTTTTCGGTCATCAATGCCTCTATGGCGCGTGAAAATTGCTACGACACTGGAAACACCGCGAAGTGATTTGCGTCTCGAAACGTTGTGACCGATATTGGTCACAGCACCAACGGAGAACGACAAGATGCCTAAAACCGTAGATCCAAATTTCATCGCGGAGACATGGGACGCCTTCAACAAGGAAGGCGTCGAGGACGCTAACGGCAACACCGTGCTACCCGAGGACTTCTTCGACCGCATGTGTGAGAAATTCAGCACGCCGCAACCCGGCGTTCTCGACCAGTTGGTCAACGATCTATGCGCGGAACGAGACGCCAAAGCTTAACCACCCCGCCATCGACCTCATGCCCGGCGCCGAAAGGCTAGCGGGCTTGAGGCGTCAGAAACACTCACGTAGACGACGAATGAAGCTGATTGATCTCGTTAAACGCGTCGAGGCGGCTGGCCTTGAGGTCAGGCTGAACTCTGACAAAGACGGCTCGCTGTTTTTGTGGGGCTGGACCAATCGTCCCGCGGCACGCTGTGAACCCGTGTTCGGCTGCATATTGGAAAGTGAAACCAACGATGTGGCCAGTCGGTCCGAGGTGCGCATTGCCGCTGAACTGGCCGTGGCTGCTGAGCATCCCGACGCCATCTGGAGCCGTGAAATAAATGCAAAAATCGATGAGAAGAATGCTGTAGGGGCACGTGCCGCCAATGCCGCTTGATCTCGATCAGCGCCGGTTTGTGTCACTCGGATTCAAGCTGTTCGGCGACGACTGGCACGGCAAGTTCGCGCGCATGATCGACCTGTCGAGGCCCTACGTCAGCATGATCGCGAAGGGCGACCGGCCCGTCACCGACGCCGTGAAAGCCGCGGTCATCAAAGGGCTGCACGCCGAACTGCGGGCGCTGCGGGCACGCGGGATGGCAGTGTCGAGATTTTTGCTGGAGTACGAGAACAGCTGATGCCGCTCGATCACGACCAGACCGCCGTCAAGGATCTGTGCGGCAAGCTCGCCGGGCCAGAGTACAGATATGCCGGACATAAACATGTGGCGCGCCGCGCCGGCGTCAGCCGATCGCTGATCAGCAAGATCTGCGCCGGCGACAAAAAGGTCACGCCGAAGCTGAAGGCGAAGATCAAGGACGGCATGCGCGCCGAGATCAAGCGGCTGCAGGCGATTTTGAAGGATTACGAAAGGGACGACCGATGACCAAGAAACTCACGGTCGAGCACGCTGTGCGGTGGCTCTCCACGGCTGCGACCACGGCCGCACGTTCTTCGCTCCGGCCATTCCGGCGACAAGCGGCCCTCCTTCGGCATCGACACCGATACCTCCGGCGGCGATTCCGGATCACCGATTTTCGACCGAACGAGCCGCTGCCTCGTCGGGATAATCAGTTCGGGTCAGCGCGACACGTTGGTGGCCTCTGAAGCCTTCTGGCGGGAACACGAAGTAGCGATACCTATCGCGGAAATATTAAAGCGGATCCACGCGGCGGATAAGACGCAGACGTTTGGTGGCCGGTTACTTGATGCAAATCTTCAAGCAGGGCGAGATGAACTGCTAAAACGTCTCGATGAAGTGACGAATAACCGCTGAAGGACACGAGACTGACGACTACTTACTTTTTGGGGCGCTTGGAAGTACGCTATAACGCCAGCATTTAGAAATTCGCGATGCTGGCAAGGCATTGAAATTAAATGCTATTTCGTGAATGGCCGGGCCGTCGCCAGCCCTAACCGGCCGTCTTGGTCGGCCGCCACAGCCGCCCGAGGCCGGCAGACGCCCGCTCGATCATCGGCCAGAACAACAGGACGATCGCCAAAGTGGTGATCGAGCCGACCAGGCCGTTCGACCAGAACACCTTCATGTCGCCGCCGGAGCCGATCATCGACAGCCGGAACGCATCCTCGGCGCGGCTGCCGAGCACCAGCGCCAGCGTGAACGGCGCCAGCGGAATCCCGATCTTCTTGAAGACATAACCGACCACGCCGAAGCCCAGCATCAGCCAGATGTCGAACATCGCGTTCTGGATTGCATAGGCGCCGATCGCGCACGACACCACGATCATCGGGGCGACCGCGGCGAACGGCACCCGCAGGATCGAGGCGAACACCGGTACCGTCGTCAGCACCAGCACGAGGCCGACGACATTGCCGAGATACATCGAGGCGATCAGGCCCCAGACGAAATCCTTGTGCTCGACGAACAACAGCGGGCCGGGATTGAGCCCCCACACCATCAAGCCGCCGAGCAGGATCGCCGCAGTGCCGGAGCCGGGAATGCCGAGCGCCAGCATCGGCAGCAGCGCGGCGGTACCGGAGGCATGCGCCGCCGTCTCCGGCGCGAACACGCCCTCGATGCGACCCTTGCCAAAGCTTTCGGGATCCCGCGAGAACCGCTTGGCGAGGTTGTAGCCCATGAAGGAGGCCGCGATCGCGCCACCGGGGGTGATGCCGAGCCAACAGCCGATGAACGAGGAGCGCAGCAAGGTTACCCAATATTTCGGCAGGTCCTTCCAGACGTTGAGCACCACGCGCAGGCTGATCTTGGCGGTGTGTCCGCGCAGCGCCAACCGCTCCTCCATGGTCAGCAGGATCTCGCTGATCCCGAACAGCCCGATCACGGCCACCAGGAAGTTGATGCCGCGCAACAGGTCGCTGGAACCGAACGTCATGCGCAACTGGCCGGACACCGTGTCCATGCCGACGCCAGCCAGCAATAGCCCGAGCGACATCGAGATGACGGTCTTGTGCTTGGACTCGCGTCCCAAGCCGACAAAGGAGCAAAACGTCAGCAGATAGACCGCGAAAAATTCCGGCGGTCCGAATTTCAGCGCAAACGATGAAATCAGCGGCGCCAGGAAGGTGATCAGCAGGACCGCCACCAGCGAGCCAATGAAGGAGGACGTGAACGCCGCGGTCAGCGCCTCCGCCGCCCTGCCCTGCTGCGCCATCGGATAGCCGTCGAAGGTGGTAGCCACCGACCAGGCTTCACCGGGGATGTTGAACAGGATCGACGTGATGGCGCCGCCGAACAGCGCGCCCCAATAGATGCTCGACAGCATCACGATCGCGGAAGTCGGATCCATGGTGAAGGTCAGCGGCAGCAGGATCGCGACGCCATTGGGGCCGCCGAGGCCCGGCAGCACGCCGACGAAAATGCCGAGCACGAGGCCGACCATCATCAGCGCAAGAATCTTCCACGTCATCAGGACGGCGAAGCCGTGCAGCAATAACCCGAAGGCTTCCATCGACGATTTATCCTAAATCCGACATCAATAGCCGAACGCCGCTTCGAGCGGTCCCTTGGGCATGATGACGTCAAACGCGATGTCGAAGGTCACGAACATCAGCGCGGTGAAGACGAAGGCGGTGAGCAGCGACTTCCACCACGCGATCTTTCCGACCAGCCGCATGAAGCCCGCGATCAACAGGAAACTCGCGACATACATTCCGAGAAACTGCGTGGCCAGACAGAACAGCAAGGTCGGAACGAACACCGCCATGACGCGGCGAAGCTGCGCGCGGGTGACGAAGGTCTCGGCATCCTGCCTGCGCGTCAGCAGCACGGTGACGAGGCCGTAGAGGCTGGCGCCGCCGAGAATCACCGAGAGATAAAACGGAAAATAGCCGGCCTGCGGACCGGTCGAATCCCATCCGATGCCGGTGCGCCAATTGTCATAGCCGAGCAGCAGCGCGAACCCGATCAGCAGCACGCAGACCACGGCCTCCGCCACCCTGGTGTTGGTCACCGCCGGCGAATTGGCCTCCGGCGCAGTCGGATCGTCGACGACGATTTCAATTTCGGAATTGGACATCGATCGACGCTGTTCCGGCTGACGAGGTGCGCACACCGTTGGCTTGGGGCCGCAGGCATTACTTATCGAATGATAATTGCGCCCTGGTAGGGGGATACAGCGCCGATATCGCCGCCGTCAACCGATCTGCAATTGAAGGCGCCTTAACGAGACGCAATTCGCTCTGGAAATGCCCGGCCGAGTGCAGTGCGGTCGGCTTTGAGCACGCCGCGTTCGGTTATCAAGGCTGTCACCAACCGTGACGGCGTCACATCGAACGCGTAATTGGCGACCGGCGAGCCCGCAGGCACCACGCGCACTGTCTCGATCCGTCCGTCCGCGGTCCGGCCGGTCATGGTGGCGACTTCATCGGCGGCGCGCTGTTCGATGGGAATCTGGCGCACGCCGTCATCGACCGTGAAGTCGATCGTCGGCGACGGCAGCGCCACATAGAACGGCACACCGTTGTCATGAGCTGCCAGCGCCTTCAAATAAGTGCCGATCTTGTTGCAGACGTCGCCATTGGCGGTGACCCGGTCGGTGCCGACGATGGCGAGATCGACCATGCCATGTTGCATGAGATGGCCGCCGGTATTGTCCGCGATCACGGTATGCGGGACACCATGATGGCCGAGTTCCCAAGCGGTCAGCGATGCGCCCTGGTTACGCGGCCGGGTCTCGTCGACCCATACGTGCACCGCAAGGCTGCGATCATGGGCGAGATAGATCGGCGCCGTCGCCGTTCCCCAGTCCACCGTTGCCAGCCATCCGGCATTGCAGTGCGTCAATATGTTGACGGGTTCGCCCGGCTGCTTTTTCGCAAGCGCCGCCTCGATCAGGGCTATGCCGTGCTGGGCGATCTGGCGGTTGATCGCGACATCCTGCTCGGCGATCTCGCCGGCACGGGCATAGGCCGCCGCGCCGCGGGCCGCGGGCTGTAGCGGCGCCAGCGCCCGCCGCATCTCGTCGAGCGCCCATTTCAGGTTGATCGCGGTCGGCCGGGTCGCGATCAGCACCTCATAGGCCCGATCCAGTGCCGCATCGGAGCCATCGGTCCGCATCGCCAGCGCCACCCCATAGGCCGCGGTGGCGCCGATCAGCGGCGCACCGCGCACCAGCATGGTGCTGATGGCGTCGGCCGCGGCCTCAACGTCGGTCATTCGGGCCACGATAAACTCATGCGGCAATCGCCGTTGGTCGATCGCGGCCACCGACCAGCCGTCAGGCTCAAGCCAGATACTGCGGAAAGGTTTGCCGTCGACCTTCACGACCGCAACACCCGGCCCGCCACCGCGTCGAGTTTTTTCAACAGCTCCGGATCGCGGGCCTCCGGCGCGGTGATCAACGCGGTATCGAGCGCGCGGTCCGAACCGATCGGGCATGGTTCATGCTCGCGCGGGAAATCCTGGGCGAGCCGCGCCACCAGCGCCCGCGCCTTCTCGGCATTTGAATTCAGCACGCGAATGATGTCCTGGACCGTGACCGCATCATGCTCGGGATGCCAGCAATCGAAATCGGTGACCATCGCCACGCTGGCGTAACAGATCTCCGCTTCGCGCGCGAGCTTGGCCTCGGGCATGTTGGTCATGCCGATCACCGAATAGCCCTGCGCCTTGTAGGTCAGGCTTTCGGCGAGGCTGGAGAACTGCGGACCCTCCATGCAGACATAGGTGCCGCCATGCGCGACCGCGATGCCCTCCGCGTTCGCCGCCGCGGCCAGATGAATCCGCAGCCGTGGCGACACCGGGTGCGCCATCGAAACATGCGCGACGCAGCCTTTGCCGAAGAACGAACTCTCGCGCTTGTGGGTGCGATCGACGAACTGGTCGACCAGCACGAAGCTGCCGGGCGGCAAATCCTCCTTGAACGAACCACAGGCCGAGAGCGCGATCAGGTCGGTAACGCCTGCCCGCTTCAGCACATCGATATTGGCACGGTAATTGATGTCCGAGGGCGACAGCCGATGCCCCTTGTCATGCCGGGGCATGAACACGATCGGCAGCCCGGCGATGGTGCCGTGACGCACCGGCGCCGACGGCTCACCCCAGGGGCTTTGGATCGCCTCATCACGGACGTTTTCCAGCCCCGGAAGGTCATAAATGCCGGAGCCGCCGATAATGCCAAGCACAGCCTTTACCATGAATTCTTCCCGCGGTTTCAGCCCGGTCCATTTTCAGCCCATGGGCGCCGGTTCCCAAAGCGCCCAAAATGTTCGACTATATTGCGGCGCGATAATCAACTGCTGTTCTCGAACTACGGAATTTCTGCTGTAAGGGCAGCCGAGCGCGACGCACGGGCTCGTTCAGGGAAAACCGATGTCATCAACGGATCTTGCGGAAAAGTGCCAATCCATCATCGATGCCTGCCTGCGCATGAACCAGCTCGGCATCAACCAGGGGACGTCAGGCAATATCAGCCTGCGCCATGAAGCGGGCATGCTGATCACGCCGACCAGCGTACCCTATGAGGCGATGCGGCCGGAGCAGATCGTCTACATGAACCTCGACGGTTCATGCGATCCCAGCCAGCGGCCGTCGAGCGAATGGCGCTTCCATCTCGATATCCTGCGAGCCCGCCCCGAGGTAAAGGCGGTGGTTCACGCCCATCCGCCTTTTTCGACCATGCTTGCGATCATGGGCCTGGAGATTCCGCCGGTTCACTACATGATCGCCTGCGCCGGCGGCGACACCATCCGATGTGCGCCCTACGCCACCTATGGCACGCAGGAATTGTCGGAGCATGCGGTCAAGGCCCTGGAGGGTCGCTCCGCGTGCCTTTTGGCGCATCACGGCATGATCGCGGTCGGGCCATCCCTGTCGAAGGCGATGTGGCTCGCGGTCGAAGTCGAAACCCTGGCGCGGCAATACCATGGCTGCCTGCAAATCGGCACGCCGCCGCTGCTCTCAAAGGCGGAGATCGACAACGTGCTCAGCCGGATCGCGGGATATGGCCCGCCTTCGGAATGAAGCCGCTACTCCAACAGCTTTGCCAACCGCAGCCGCGTGATCGCATAAACGTTCTGCAGGTCGTTGGCGTATTCGGTCACGGTGTCGTTCCGCAGGCGATGGCGAAATTCGAAGAAAATGCCCTCCTTGGTGTGCATCCGCACCGCGATGACGAACGGAAATCCGAATTTCCTTTTATAGGCGGCGTTGAGGTCCGAGATTTGCGCCATCTCGTCTTTCGATAATGCGTTGAGGCCGGCGCTTGCCTGCTCCGTCACCGACGATGCCGTCATGGCGCCGGCCTGGGCTTCCTTACCGGCGAGATCAGGATGGCTTTGCAGCAACGCCAGTTGGCGCGGCGCCGGCGCGAGTTTCGCGACTTCGACCATCGCCGCATGCATGGCGTCAACATTGGCAAAAGGCCGTTTGTCCCAGGCTTGCTCGGCCACCCATGGCGAGTTTTCGAAAATGCCGCCAAACTTCTGCACAAAAGCCACGCGGTCCAACCCGTTGATGGCCGCCATGTCGGCTTCGCCGGCGGACACCGTCGCCACCGATGAAAGAATCAGCGTTACGCTGGCGATCCAGCCCAGCATCGTATTGCGGATGAACCCAAGCATCTTCGATCAACTGCCGCGGTAGGTTGTGTAGCTCCACGGCGACGCCAGCAGCGGAACGTGATAATGCGACGTTACGTCCGCCATGCCGAACTGAATGACGGCTCTATCGAGAAACGGCGGATTCGGCAGCACGGTGCCTAGTTTGGTGAAGTATTCGGCGATATAGAAGGTGAGCTGAAATTGTCCGGTTTTCATCGTCTCCGGCGTCAACAGCGGCTCTGCATTGCGGCCGTCTGCGTTGGTGTGAACGGTCCGGATCAAGCGGTAAGCCTCGCCCTCGAGCACCGCGAAGTCGATCCGTACACCTTCGGCCGGCTTGCCGCTGGCGGTATCCAGCATGTGGGTCGTCAATCCCGGCGCTCCGGCGGCGCGCGCGCCTTTCGGCGCGAAAAAAGCCAACGCCAGCAAAGAGGAACCCACCCCTAGAAAATTCCTTCGACACATCACCGACATAATGCTTCTCCCTAGCTGGTCACGATTCTGGCTCGCCGCGTTTCCGTCATTTGATCGAGGCGACGGGGGGTGACATCTCGAACTCGAAGAACGCCGGCAACGATGTTTTTAAGGCAAATTCCAGGCCAATCAGCAACGGCTGGGCGGCGCCTCCTGCCGCTTGTAGCCTTGACGCTGTTCGCCACGGCATCCGTTGCCGCACCGGTGCGCGGCAGCCTTTCGCGGCCACTGGTACTGGCCTCCGATGAGCCCAAGCCCGAACCGGACACGATCGTCTTCGCGCTGATGTCGGGGAAGTGCCCGACGCTCAAGGTCGCGGGACGCGATTTCGAGTGCCGGGCCGTCGGCTTCTTCCAAACCGAAGAAGGCCGGGCCAATTTTACCATCGCGCTGAATGATCCGACGGACGCAAGCCACATCGTCACCTTCTCCGGCAACCATGGCGTTCGGTCGCAGGATAATCTGTACGAACTACCGATCGACGAGATGCAGTTCAAATCCAGCGACCGGCCGAAGCTCGATGGCTTGCCGGTGCCGCTCATCGAGGGATCGACAGGAAACTGCAAACTGATCGGAAGCCTCGCGTCGCAGCAGGTTTCCAGCATCTCGTGCAGCGCGACAAACAAGAATGGCAAATACGAGTTGCAATTCGAGTCGGATGGTACTCCGATGGTGCTGCGCCGCATCCGACGGACGCGAGCCGGCGGCCCTCCCGTCATGACGCCTTTCGACTAGGGCGTGAGCCCATTAATCCGCAAGTATTTCCGCAGCGCAATCGACCGCGCGCGTCCAGGAATTGCACGAGGTGATCGTGCTTCTTCGACAGATTCCCTATTGCCCCGCACCAGCAGAGACGCGCTGAAGATTGCGATTGCCGCTACGCCTGATCCGCCAGCGATGTCGATGAAATAGCGAGCAACCTTGACTCGACGTTGAAGCCATCAGCCCGCCATTCGATCCAAATATCCACCAGCGTAACTTCGGATTGGAAACGCTGCCCACGCAAAACGAATGGCCGAGATCGTGTGGAAACTTGGAAAACTGATCTGGCCCTCCATGTTGCGGAATGACAGACCAACTGCCGGCATATTGACCGCTCAAAGTCTGCCGCCAAAGCGGTCTGCATGGGGCCGCCAGGAACGGCCGCAAATTGGGGCGGAACAGGCCGGACAATAAAGATTACTTCAATTTGTACCTAAAGTGGCGATCGTCTGGCCATGATCGGTGCATGCCGAACCGAGCGCACTTTTATACAGCGTTAATGACCGATGCGTAGAATATAGGCTACCGGCATTCCCACTCCGAGGCGCCAGCCCGTGTCCAATTCCGAAGCGATCACAAGTCCTTCATCCGCACGAAGCGAAGTCGAAACGCTTCTGCTCGAGCACCCGGATGTCGTCGAGGCTTTGATGACGCACGAAGAAGGGCCGGACGGTCATAGCTATCCCGTGGCTTATGTCGTGCCGCACGCGGATCGCATGAAAGAAGCCAAGACCCGAATTTACCTGGCGGATCGGGACAAACGGGTCGCCCAGTGGAAAAGGACATTCGATCAAGTCTATTCCAGGCCGGACAATTATTCTCCCTCATTCGTGGGCTGGACCAACAGCTACACCAACAAACCGCTTCCCGAGACCGAGATGCGAGAATGGCTCGACTGCACGGTCGAACGAATCATGTCGCTCCAGCCTCGGAAACTACTGGAGATCGGTTGCGGCGTCGGTTTGCTGGTGCAGGAGCTGGCTGCCAAGTGCAGCGTCTATCATGGAACGGATCTATCGCGGGTCGCCGTTGGCCGATTGCGTGAGTTCGTTGCGTCCAAGCCTGAGCTCAGTCATGTCAAGCTGTTTGAGTGCGAAGCGACAAAGATGGATGCGCAGACACCGAGCTCCGTTGACACGGTCGTGATCAACTCGGTTGTCCAATATTTCCCGGACATCGATTATCTCAGCAACGTCCTCGACGAAGCTGCGCGGGTCGTGAGTTCAGGCGGCCGCATATTCGTCGGTGACGTACGGCATCTCGGTTTGCTTCCATTGTTTCACGGGGCGGTTCAACTGTCCAAGGCCCCGCCAAAAGCGAGCGCCCGATGGATGAAACGGAGAGTCACGCTATCGGTCGAGCAAGATAGAGAATTGGCGATCGACCCACAGTACTTCCTGAACCTTTCCAGCTCCATGCCCCGGATCACAGGCGTGGAAATACTGCTGAAGAAGGGAAAATATCATAACGAGCTGACGCGCTATCGCTACGACGTGGTACTTCACGTCGGCGAGGCGACATCTGCCGCGTCCCCGCCAGAGGTCGAGTTGCTGTCCGATGGCCTAGCCGCTGCGGAACTCGTATCACGATTTGAGGCGCAGCGGCTCGCATCTGCCATCATCAAGGATATTCCAAATCGGCGGCTGGCAAGCGACATCGCAAGCGTGCAACGGCTCTGGTCGGCGGACGACCGGGAGTTGGTTGAAGATATAAGACGATCGACGAGGCCAGAGATCGATTCTGGCATCGATCCCGACGATTTCTTGAGACCGTCCGACACGTTGCCGGTCGATGTGCGGGTTGGCTGGCGACCTGGTTCGGCGGACGGACAATTTGATGTGACGCTCGTCGCGCGCGGTCTTTCACCCAGTGAGCCCGCACACCAACGACAAGAAAACATCGTGCCACTTCCTCATCGGCGCGTCTTGGCGACGGATCCATTGGAAGTGGCTTTCAAACAGCAATTGGGACTGGAGCTGTTTTTGAGATTGAGTGACCGGCTCCCCGAGGCAAGGATGCCCGCGGCCGTGCTTGCGGTAACTGAACTGCCCCTCGGCCAAATCACAACATCCGATGCTTCGCCCCCTGGTTCCGCAGCGTCAAATTCTGCGCATAATCTCGCGTTGAAGTTTCAGCAGGTGGCCGCTTTGTCGCCGGCCGCGGCCGCCTTAATATGCAAGGGGGTACACTACGATTTCCAAACGCTGAACAGATTGGCCAACCGGTTCGCCCGCTGGCTTACTGGACGTGGAGTGAGCCGCGGCCAGGTCGTGTGTCTCGAGCTGCCGAAAATCATCGAGGCCTATGCGCTTGCACTCGCGTGCATCAAGCTCGGTGCGCCCTACACATTCTTAGATCCTGCGGCTCCGACCGAGCGGAGCAGGCTGATGATAGACCGCTGCAAGCCGGTCATCATCATCAGCATCAACGGCGGCACCGGAAACCGCGTTATCATTGGTGAAGGCAATCAGCGTGACGATCTCCGCAGCGAAATTGACCGGCTGGCCGACACCAACCTGTTGGAAACAGAGTGGATCACGGGTACCGACCCAGCCTATGTCATGTTTACGTCCGGCTCGACGGGAGAGCCAAAAGGCGCGGCGATTCCACATCAAGGCGTTCTCCATCTGGTTGATTGGGCAGCCAGCCATCTCGGCATCAGTTCCAAGGACCGCCTGACCAACGTCAATCCCATCTACTTCGATAATTCGGTATTCGACATCTATGCGGGGCTCCTCAATGGAGCCGCGGTGGTCGCGCTCGATGCGAAAGGACAGCCACCGGCCGAACTGATCGCCGAGATAACAAGAAATAAGTGCACATTTTTCTTCGCCGTGCCGACGCTTTTCATGTTTCTCGACTCGATGCATTTGCTGACAGCTGACAAATTGGCGGGTGTGACCCGCTTCATGTTTGGGGGCGAGGGCTTTCCGATTGTCAGGCTGCGTCGCTTTTTCAACGCCTTTTCCGGAACGGCGCAGCTCATCAACTGCTATGGCCCGACGGAGACGAGCTGCATCTGCAGTGGTTTTGTAATTACCGATTCCGCTTTGGAAAGCACCGAAGGCTTCGCCCCCTTGGGCCGGCTCAATCCGAACTTCAGTCACCGGATCCTGGACGACGAGTTGAAGCCTGTGGCCCCGGGTGACGTTGGTGAATTATGGCTGGGTGGGCCGTGTGTGGGGCTGGGCTATGTCAATAACCCAGAAGAAACCGCAAAGCGGTTCCAGCAAGATCCGTTGGTTGATGGATATCGCTCTATCTTGTACCGGACCGGGGATCTCGTAACGCTGGATCAGCAGAGCGGATTACTTCGATTTCGAGGGCGCGCCGATAATCAAGTCAAGCTGCGTGGCTATCGCGTGGAGTTGGAAGAAATCGATCATGCCGTGGCGTTAATCCCGGGTGTGGTGCGAGCGCTCGCGATCGTGAACCGCGACAGCAACGGATCAAGCCGTTTGGTAGTGGCATATTCGGGCACCAGGCTTGGCGATGCCGATCTGTTCGCGCACTGCAACAAACATCTCCCAGCCTATATGGTGCCCAGCCATTTTACCTGGCTCGATGATATTCCTACAAACAGCAATGGCAAAGCGGATCGGCGGGCGGTCGCAGCACTGCTCCAGCAATCCAATGTTTTGGCAAAGGCGTCTTGATATGCCTTGCAGCGCTTCGCCGAGGCCGCAGGACCTCCCGCACACATGTGACGGCCCCCACACATGAGCACCATCGTTGGCGCGACATCCGATGTGACACAAGCCTATGCGCCCCCCGCTGACCCTCGTGGCTCCGCGCAGCCGTTACGGGATTCTAGGGCTTCGTGGCGCATCATCCCTCAAATCGACAAGAATGAAAAAATCATCGCGTACGCCCAGCAGCCGCTGGGCCGTATCGCCTTCCTCGTCATTCTGACCGCGCTTGCCATGGCGCTCAATTTTTTTAGGGTGGATATTTCCGTTGCCCCGCTGGCCATCGCATGCGCCTATGCACAAAAATTTCGCCGCTATCTGATATCGCTGGCAACGCTGCTGCTGCTTTACAAAAATGGCTTCTTGGTCGACGTTGACCTGTTGCACCGCGTGACCGAACAAGAGGGCCTTACAACGCAGATCAACCAACCCGCGTTGTTGTTCGGAAGCGTGGCGTTGGTGTTGCTCTTGTTCTCATCGCTGTTGATTGTCTGGCCAAGAATTGCGACGATTCCGGCCTTCCGCCACTCGACGGCTTGCTTGATCTCGGCTTTCGTCGGCCTGGTCATCCTGGCGCAATCGCCGATAGCCCAAGGCCTGACCCGCGTCCTGCTCTGGTCGTTTATTGCGACCTTGTTGCCGTATTTGTGGTTTGTCGCTTATGCCCTGACCGATGTCGGCAATTTGAAGCGGCGGCCGTTCTGGCAACATCTGGGTGTCTTCCATCCCTTCTGGGGTTCGACCTTAACCCCATTCGGGAAAGGACTTACATATCTCGAGAAATTTGATGCGAAGACACCGACCGAACTCGCAATAACCCAACTCAAGGGAGTAAAGCTTGCTTGCTGGATTCTCATTCTTGCCATCTGCCTCGATGGCTTCAGCAGGCTAATCCACGGATTTTTTGCTTTACCCATGTTCGACGACACGTTCGCCGCCTACCTCGCGGGTGCAAATTATCCGCGAGACCTGTGCTGGGCAAGCCTGGTGGCGTATTTCATCGAAGACGTGCTCACCATGACCATCTGGGGCGGATCAATCGTCGTTTGCGCCCGCATGGCGGGCTTTCGCCTGTTGCGCAATACTTACAGGCCGTTGGAGTCAAAGACGCTCGCCCAGTTCTGGAATCGGTATTACTTTTACTACAAGGAGCTATTGGTCGATCATTTCTTCTATCCGGTCTTTCTGCGTTGCTTCCGCAGCAACCGAAAGCTGCGCATGTTTTTTGCGACGTTTATGGCCGCGTGTGTTGGCAATCTATTATTTCACTTCATCCGCGATATCCATTTTGTCGCGGAGCTGGGCTGGTGGAATGCCTTGTCAGGTGAAGCATCACACGCATTTTATACGGTTCTGCTCGCAATCGGCGTAGGCGTATCGCAGATGCGTGTTCAGGATCGCGAGCAAAGCAAGGGATTCCTGCGCGGCCGGGCGCTGCCGTGCCTGTGGGTCACGCTGTTCTTCTGTATTCTACATGTTTTCGACGCTCCCCTCGATCGCGTTCATTCGATCGGGCAGCGAGCTGGTTTCCTCTCGTACCTGGTGGGAATAGACAAATGGATCTGAAAGTTCGATCGCAAATACACAACTGCCTCATACAACGGCTCAGGATGAAGGGCGACCTTGCTCCGCTCAACGATCAAGACCTGCTTTTCACGACCGGCCGACTGGATTCACTCGATGCGGTTGAGCTCATCATGACCCTTGAAACGGATTACGGGATCAACTTCTCCGATATTAATTTTGATTTGACGCTGCTGGATTCGACCGCGGCGATCATCGCTTTGATAGATCGACAATTGGTCAAGACATAGCGGCACGGAACTACCAACGGCCTTGAGGCCGTTGGATACGCCCGAGAGCTCAACCGGCTCTGATCGAGTGCCGCCGCCTCACAATGGCTGCCGCGCGAGGAACTCGCGGATCAGTGCCGCGATCTCATCGAGCTTTTCGTCGAGCGCGAAATGTCCGGCGTCCAGCATATGCACCTCGGCCTTCGGCACGTCGCGCTGATAGGCCGGCGCGCCACCGACCGCGAATGACGGGTCGTATTTACCCCACATCACCAGCATCGGCGGCTGATGCTGGCGCATCCATTCCTGCCATTTCGGGTAGGAGGTCACGTTGGTCTGATAATCGAAGAACAGATCCGCCTGGATCTGGAATTGCCCAGGCTGCGACAGATGCGCAAATTCATCGATCCAGGCATTGGGATCGTAACGATCGACGTTCGGGCTATGGCCGACGTGACGCAGCTTGGTGGTCGCTAACGACAGGAAATTCGAGATCACCTTTTGCTCGTTGGCGGCGCGATCGCGCCAGTAGGCCCTGCGTTCGTCCCATGCCGGCCCAAGGCCGTCCTCGCTCGCCACCGCGTTCTGCATGATGAACGCCTTGACGCGGTCGGGATGCGCCAGCGCCAGCCGGAAACCAACCGGGCCGCCGTAATCCTGAAGATAGAGGCTATAGCTCTTCAGCCCCAGCGCCTCGGTCAAATGATCGAACGACGTTGCGATATGGTCGAACGTATAGGCGTATTGCGAAGGCTGTGGCGCGTCGCTCAGTCCAAAGCCTGGATAGTCGGGCGCGATGATGTGATAGCGATCGGCAAGCAGCGGAATCAGCGTTTCGAACATCCGCGACGACGACGGAAAGCCGTGCAGCAGCAGCAAGGCCGGCGCGTCCTTGGGTCCGGCCTCGCGGTAAAACAGGTTCACACCATCGACCTCAACGGTGTGATAGCTCGTCGTTGCCGAGATTGACGTCAAAGGCTGCGCTCCCGCGCCTGCGATACCGGACAGGCCCATCATGGCTGCCAACACTACTTGTTTCATTATCATTCTCCATCACGTCCCGGTATGCCCGCTGGGGCATTTCGCTCCTTTCATGATTCTCCGGTAGATGGCGGAACCGGAAGACACTCTGCCGATTCCTGCAAGAAACGAGCCTTACTTCGCGAGCGGCTGGTTGGCGGTTTCCGGCGCCAGCGCGATGAACGGCAGGCCGACGAGGTAGATCAGCGACAACAGCGAGATCGCGAGCGGGTAACTTCCGGTCATCGCCGCGAGCGCGCCGATCAGGGTTGGACCGGCCGCGCCGAGCACGCGCCCGAAGCTGAACGCAAAGCCCGAACCGGCCCCGCGCAGCGCCGACGGAAACATCTCCGGCAACCAGATCGTGAACAGTCCGAACACGCCGTTGGTGAAGAATCCAAGCACCGGCAGCAGGATGAAGAAGAGCGTGAGATTATCCAGAAGCGCGATGGCGACTTCGTAACTCGCGAGCACCGACAGCAACGCCCCCACGAAGAACAAGGCCGCGGTCCAGCGCCGGCTGCCGAGCCACCCGGTGATCGAGGGCACCAGCAGGCATCCGGTCAGGGTACCGACACTGGTGATCAAGCCCGCCACCGCGCCCATCTGCTGCGCATGGGCCGCCGTGGCGCCGGCCGCGACGAGCTTGGTGATGATGACCGTCGGAGCCCAGAAATTCGACGACCACAGGCCGAAGATGATGCAGGCCATCATCAGCGCCGCCGCCCAGGTGGTCTGGGCCTGCCCCTTGGCAAACAACGCGGAAAAGGGCTTGGCTTTGTCAGCAGATCCGGCGCGTTTGGGCTCGGGAATGTTGCGGCGCAGATAGAAGATCAGAAGTGCGGGCAGAATGCCGAGGAAAAACATGCCGCGCCAGCCGAGCAGGCTTCCCGCGCCCAGCGTGACCAGCGCCGCCAGGAACAACCCGGTCGGGGTTGCGGTATGCAGCCAGCCGGCCAGCCGGACGCGGGTGTTTTCGGGCACCGATTCATGCAGCAGCGGCGTGCCCGCCGCCCATTCGCCGCCGATGCCGAAGCCGGCGACGAACCGAAACAGGGCGAACATCACGACGCCGGTCGACAGGCCGCACAATGCGGTGAACATCGAATAGACCAGCACCGTCCAGCACATGATCCGGACGCGTCCGTAGCGATCCGCCGCCCAGCCCCACACCATCGAACAGGCCCAGCCCAGCATGAAGATCGAGAACAGCAGGCCGCCGTACAGGCCGATATTGGCGCGGCTCGCTTCGATCCCGCTCGCCGGCAACAGCTCGGTCAGCGCTCCCACCAGGATGTAGCCGTACATCGAGGAGTCGAAGCCATCGAGCATCCAGCCGAACCATGTCGCCCAGAATATCTTGGCCGGCGAAGCGGCGCCGACATCCGCAACCGACGGCGCGCGTGCTCCAGTGACGATCTCGGCCATGGTCTTTCCTCCGTCGGGGTATTTTGGGCGTTTTTGCTTGGACAGAGACCTAGGACGGATCGCGCGGCGAGGCACCCGTCGTAAACGGGACCGAGGCATCCGCCCGGGGCATAGCGCTTGCTCTTAACTCAATCCGCCAGTTCGAAAGCCTTGCACCAGCCGTCCTTGCTGACCTCGCCTTCGACCACCTTGCAGGCGTTCGGCCGTTCGAACAGCGTGCACAAGCCGCAGCTATAGATGCCGTTGGGCGCGTCCTGATATTCAGCCTGCGCCCTCGTCATTTTTTCCGACGCGTCCGCTGGCGCGATCCGGAGCAACAGCCCGGCGGAAACGCCGCCGGCAACGCTGCGCATGACATTGCGCCGCGACCTGTTGAATGGCCTTTCATCCCTGGAATTCATGGCATGCGCGCCCAGCAACTACTTCGCGACAAAGCCTGCTTCCGTCATCAGCTGCTTGTTGAGCGCGTCATCTTCCTCGAGGAATTGCAGCATATCCTTGCCGGTCAGGAAGATCGGCTTGAGCGCCTGCTTCTCCATGTAGTCCTTGTATTCCGGCGTCTGCGTCACCTTCTGGAACAGGTCGACATAGAAGGCCTGCTGCTCCGGCGTCACCTTGCCGGGCAGGAACATCGCGCGCAGCATCAGATATTGCACGTCGAGGCCGGCTTCCTTGCAGGTCGGAATATCGTTCCAGGACTGGGTCTCGGTCACTTTGGTCTTGTAGGAAATCCGTTCCTTGTCGAACACGCAGAGCGGGCGGACCTGGCCGGCGCGCCAGACTTCGAGATTCTCGGAAGGGTTGTTGACGTTGGACTCGGTGTGATTGCCGACCAGTTGCGTCGCCGCCTCGCCGCCCGACTTATAGGGCAGATAGGAGAACTTGGCGCCGGTCTTCTGCTCGATGAACATCGTGAGCACGTGATCCTCGCGCTTCGAGCCGGTACCGCCCATCTTGAACGGCGATGAGGCTGCCTTCGCCGCGTCGACAAAGCCCTTGACGGTGTCCGGGCCCGACGCATTGTCCCACAGCACGAACTGATCGAGCGCCACCACCGACACCGGCGTCAGCTCATGCCAGTCGAACGGGATCTTGGCCGAGAGCGGCAGCATGTAGATCAGCGAATAGGCGATCAGCACCTTATTGGCATCGCCTTCGCTCGACTTCATGTACATCAGCGCTTCGGCGCCGGATGCCCCGCCCTTCAGCGACACCACCATCGGCGCCTTCATCAGATTGTTCTTCTGGATGGCGGCCTGCATCATGCGCGCCATCTGGTCGGAGGCGCCGCCGGCGCCGGCCGCGACCACAATCTCAACCGGCTTGGTCGGTTCCCAGCCGGCCGCGAGCGCCGGCGCGCCGGCCAGCATGATCGTCAGCGCGGCCGTTGCCTTCATGATCTCTCGCACAGGTTTCTTCCCTTTGGTCTTGATGAGGCTTCTGTCTTCATCAGGCCGGCGGTTGCCGGCGGCGCTTGGTGCACGCGACTGGCTTATACAGGCGACTTCCGACCGACTCCAGCCGCAGTGCCTATGACTTTCGAATGATTTTGCGACCCCAGACGCGCGCCAACGCCCCGGCGGCGCAATGCGCCCGAGCTAGGCCGGAACTTTCGCCACTTCTCATTTGGGTCTCTTAAAATTGAACTTCCCAACCCACAGCCCGAACAGAACAAGGAGTATTCCGAGAGCGTCGATCTTCCAGTCCGCCTGAGACCTGTCTGCGCTTTCGAGCCAGAAGCACGCCGCTCCGGCCAGCATGATAATGACAGCGATCATTTGCTTTATTTTCATGCAGCCACCATAGCCCAGATTTCCTCTTCGGAATTCCGAAGGTTCTCCAACAACCTGGACGGCCTCATAAATTGTTCGCGTAAAGGCACGCGGCGCCGCAGTGGCAGACTGAGACATTGTTAAGGAGTTGTGTCTAAAGCTGGAGCGACACCCAATTCCGTCATTTCGTCCCGGTTTTCAATGTCCGCCACCGATCCCGACGATGGGGCTAAAATGTTCGACCTCGCGCCAGTCTCGCTCTGGATCGAGGACTACAGCGCGGTTCGGGCGTTGTTCGAGCAATGGCGCGCGGAAGGCGTCGACGACATCAAGGCGTTCCTCGCCGCCGACCCCGATCATGTCCGGCAGTGCTCGAAGCGCATCCGCGTCCTCAAGGTCAACCGCAAGACCCTCTCGCTGTTCGGCGCCCGCGATCTCGCCCATCTGATGGCCAATCTCGGCCAGGTGATGCGCGACGATACCTTCAAGAGCCATGTCGAGGAACTTGCCCAGCTTTGGAATGGGCAAACCAGCTTCTCCAGCCACACGGTCAACTATACGCTGACCGGCGAGCGTCTCGATATCCAGCTCAGCGGCACGGTGCTTCCCGGTCACGAACAGAGCTGGGATCGCGTCATGATCGCGATCGAGGACGTTAGCGCGCGCGAAGGCGCCCGGCGCCGCCTCATGGACAGCGAGAACTACGCCTTCGGCCTGTTCGCCCATTCACCGGTCTCGCTGTGGGTGGAAGATTTCAGCGCCGTGAAACGGCTGATGGACGACGTGCGCGCCCGCGGCGTCGAGGACTTCCGCGTCTTCACCGATGTGCATGAGGAATTCGTCCCGCGCTGCATGAGCGAAATCCGCGTCCTCGACGTCAACAGCCGGACGCTCGAACTGTTCGGCGCGGCCGATAAAGAGACGTTGTTGCACAACCTGTCCGCCGTGTTCCGCGACGAGATGGAGCCGCATTTTCGCGAGCAGCTCATCGACCTCTGGGACGGCAAGCTGTTCCAGCAGCGCGAGGTGGTGAACTATGCGCTCGACGGCACCAAGCTGCATCTGCTGCTGCAATTCTCGGTGCTGCCCAACCACGAACGCGACTGGTCGCTGGTGCAGATCGCGCTGACCGACATCACCGCCCGCAAGAAGGCGGAAGCCTACCTCGAATATCTCGGCACCCATGACGTGCTGACGCGCACCCTCAATCGCTCGTTCTATGTCGACGAACTCAATCGGCTCGAACGCAAGGGGCCGAAGCCAGTCACCATCATCATCGCCGACCTCAACGGACTGAAGACCGCGAACGACGAACTCGGCCACGGCGTCGGCGACGCGCTGCTGCGCCGGGCGGGCGAGGTGTTCGGTTCGCTGGTCGAGAAGCCGGCCTCGGTCTCGCGTATCGGCGGCGACGAGTTCGCGGTGCTGCTGCCTGGCACCAATGCCGCCGGCGGCGAAGCCGTTCTCGCTTCGCTCGCGGAACTCCTCGAGCTCAACAACCAGTATCATCCCGACCTGATACTGAGCATCTCGACCGGGATCGCCACCAGCCGGCCCGGCGACCGGCTCGAACAGGTCGTCAAACGTGCCGACATGAAGATGCTCCACGCCAAGCGTTTGTATTACCTGCAGGCGAACCGGGACCGGCGCGGAACAGGCGCCGCCTAAAACACCGCCGCGCAAGCTCCGCAAGCCCGCCGGTTATTTCAGGCTCACGATGACGGTGCCAGTGCACTAAAATATCCAATCGTCGCCGTTTCTACACGATGCATTTCCCCGTCCCTCTCGGTTCGCATCAGCGCAGTGCGAGCCTGCTGCGTGCGCCCCAGATCGCCAAACCGCTGATCACCGCGCCGAATATTACATAGTAGCTGGGAGAAAGCGGATCGCCGGTCGCCGCTCCGAGACCGGTCAGAACAAAGGGTGCAAATCCACCGAAGACTGTTACGCCAAGATTGTAGCTGAGCGAAAGACCGCTGGTACGCATGGGAGCCGGGAATATTTCGGCCATGAGCGCCGGTAATGGAGCGAAATAGAGCGCGATAAATACCCCGAGGACGAACTGAATGGTGACGAGCGTGGCGAATGTGGGCGAGTGCTGTAACGCCGCGAATGCAGGATGCGCCAGTACGAGCGTCGCAGCGGCGCTGATTATCATCGTAGGAGTTCTTCCGATGAAATCCGACAACATCCCGATGAACGGCGACAGGATGAATATGACGCCGCCGGTAACGACCGTCCCGATAAAGGCAGCGGTTGCATCGACCTTGAACTGCCGCACCGCGTAGGTCGGCATGAAAACAGACATCCAGATTGTGATGGTTGCCAGGATAATGAGGCAGGCCGCGATGAGGACGCGGGTCTTCTCCAGCCGGATCATTTCCAGCATCGGTTGTTTTACCGGAGACATCGCCGAAAATTCCGCCGATTCACCGGTGGCGCGCCGAATGTAGACACCCACAGGTCCCAACAGGGCGCCGAAAATAAACGGCAAACGCCATCCCCAGATGTCGAATTGCTCCGGACTCAATGACCACGTGAGAAAAGCACCAAAAGCCGAGGCAGACATCATGGCGAGACCCTGGGTCGCGGTCTGCCAGCTCGCGATAAAGCCGCGCCGGTCGGGATTATGTTCGGCCAGAAGTGCGGTGGCGCTTCCGAACTCGCCGCCCGCTGAAAAACCCTGCAACGCCCTGCCAGCGACGATGAGGACGGGGGCAGCCAAACCAATTTTAGCGTAAGTCGGTACCAGCGCGATGATCAGCATTCCGATCGTCATCAGGATCAAGGAAAGGCTCATCACTTTTTTTCGGCCGATCTTGTCTCCGAGATTGCCAAGATAGATGGCGCCGAGAGGCCTCATGCAGAAGGTGATGCCGAAGGTACCGAGAAAAAGCAGCATCGACGCGGTTTCGTTGGCAGACGGGAAATACAGCCTGGCAATCGTAGCCGCCATGATGCCGTAAATATAAAGATCGAAACACTCGAAGACGTTTCCCAAAGTCGCGGCAATGATGGTGCTGCGCGCGGACGTAGCGCGTTCGTATTTGTCAGGAAAGGCGATTGCGACGTCGGCCATTGAACTCTCCCTCGGGGCCGCACATCCGCGCCTCACGCGACGATGTGCCGACGTCCCGTTGCAATAAAGAGGTGTCGAGGGGCGGCCGACATCGCCGGCCGCTTCGCTCGATCCTCGGGGGTTAGGATGGAATTCCCGCTTGAAAGATTGGGAAATCAGACGGCGACGAGCTTCTTTGCTTCCGGAGCGAATGTCCCTGGACCATCAACGTTGACAACGGTCTCCCCTGCGCCGACCCGAACGAAAACGTAGTGCACATCGTTTCCGCCTTCGAGTATCTCGCAACGATGGATCGCGCGCCGCGGAAAATAGGCATAGTCGCCTTGACCGATCTCAAATGAATCTTTGCCGTTTTCACCAAAATCAACGCGAATGCGGCCGGAAAGCATAAACATCACGCTGTCGAATTCCTGATGGTGGTGCCATTGACTAGGGGCGTCGAGCGCCGTGACGTGGCATTGACCAACCCACAGGTCACCTACCTCAAGAGCTTTCTTCCGGTTCTGGCCGGGCGTGAGCGGACCGTCCACCAATTGCTCTGCCTTCACGTATCCGATCTTCTGAAAAAGACCTTCACTCATTGTAGCTTCCTTTGGATTTTTCACGTTCACCCCCCTTGAAAGGGGCCGTAGTGACTTTATGCTCGTCGCATGGAAACGATCGGCCAATTTCTGTCGCCAACCAGACGAGCTGAGATTTTGCCGTTCGAGACCGCACCACGGCCGATCGTCGGCTTCGCTTGCGATTATCCATCGGGCTTTTCTTCGGGATCGCACAGCCACCCCCGAGCGCAACTGCTCTATGCGATCTCAGGTGTCATGCGCGTAGAGACGCAGAACTCAAACTACGTGGTACCTCCAACGACCGCGTTGTTTCTTCCGGCGGATGCTCGGCACGCGGTGAAGATGGACGGGCCGGTGGCCATGCGGGAGTTGTTCCTGCGAGAGGATGCCGCGAGCCGTGTCGGGCTTCAGCCGAAGGTCATCGCCGTCTCGGCGCTGCTTCGCGAGGTTATTATCGCGGCCTGCGCTGAACCGGTCGAATGGGCACCCAAAGGACGCGGCTATCATCTGGCAGAATTATCGCTCGATGAGATTGCCAGAGCCACGCCGCTCCCGCTCGGTTTGCCGCTGCCCCATGACGCACGTCTTCGGCGCGTCGTTTCGGCGATCAGAGATCGTCCGAACGACAACCGGAGCATGGAGGAATGGGGCGACGTCGCCAACGCATCGAGCCGCACTTTAGCGCGCATCTTCCGGGCAGAAACCGGGCTGAGCTTTCGGCAATGGCGGCAGCAGGCTCGCCTGACGGAGGCTCTTAGCGCCCTGACGATGGGCGCTCCGCCGTCCAAAGCCGCCTCGATCGCTGGCTTTGAAAGTATTCCAGCCTTCGGAGCCGCTTTTAGAACCTTGTTCGGAATAACGCCTCGCCAGGCCAGACAACTTCGTCCCGATATCCGCCGCTAAGTCGATGCCGCGGTCCGATGCGCTTCCCGTAACTTCACGCCCGCCAACAAAATGCCGGTCGCCACCGGGGGCGCTATTTGCCTTTAAAATTCGGCGCGCGCTTGTTGAGGAAGGCGTCCATGCCTTCGCGGAAATCCTCGCTCATATAGGCGCGCAGGATCAGATCCTCGCCCTCATCGCGCGAGAGCGTGCGGCGGATGCGGCGCACCGCTTCCTTGGTGACTTCGAGCGTGATCGGCGCGTGGCCGGCCACGAGCTTCGCCGTCTCGTCGGCGCGCTGCTGCAAGGTCGCGACATCAGGCACCACCTCGTTGAGCAGGCCGAGCGCCAGCGCTTCGGGGGCTTCCACCAGCCGCGCCTTGAAGATCAGATCCTTGGTGCGCGCCGGCCCGATCAGCGAGACCAGCCGGGAGATGTTGGACATCGACAGGCAATTGCCGAGCGTGCGCGCGATCGGAAAGCCGATCCGGGCAGCTTCGGTGCCGATGCGGATGTCGCAGCAGGCCGCGATGCCGGCGCCGCCGCCGGTGCAGGCGCCCGCGATCGCCGCGATCGTCGGCACCCGGCAGGTTTCCAGGGCGCCGAGCACCCGATCGATCCGGGCCTCATAGTCGAGCGCGTCCTGCGCCGACTTGAAGGCACGGAATTGCGAGATGTCGGTGCCCGAGGCGAACGCCTTGTCGCCGGTGCCGGTCAGGATCATCGCCTTGATCGAGCGATCGTTGTTGGCGGTCTCGCAGATCGCGGCCATCTGCTCGTACATCGCAAAGGTCAGCGCATTGCGCGCCTGCGGACGGTTGAACGTGATCCGGGCGATGCCGTCTTCGACGGAATAGAGCAGATCTTCGTTGGCTTGTACCGGGGCGTTCATGACGCACTCTTTCTGTTGTTGTTACAGGGTTTGAACTAACTCAGGCCACCGCGGCTTTCGGCATCGGCACTACGTCGCGGCCTTTCAGCACTTCCATCGCGGCCAGCACGCCGCCAGAGCGATGCGGCACCTTGGCGAGATCGAGGCCCATCTCGACGCCGGCCAGTGTTCCCATCAGCATCAAATCGTTGAAGTGGCCGATATGGCCGATGCGGAACGCCTTGCCCTTGAGATTGCCCAAACCGGTCCCGAGCGACATGTCGAAGTTTTCCAGCACGATTTTCCGGAAACCATCCGCATCATGCCCGTCCGGCACCATCACCGCGGTCAGCGCCGGCGAATAGCTGTGCGGATCGAGGCAGACGAGCTCGAGGCCCCAAATCTTCGCCGCCGCGCGGGTCGCAGCACCGTGACGCAAATGCCGCTTGAACACGTTGTCGAGGCCTTCTTCCTCGAGCATCGCAATCGCTTCCTTCAACGCGAACAGAAGATTGGTGGCCGGCGTATAGGGGAACGTGCCCTGCTTGTTGATCGCGATCATGTCGTGCCAGTCCCAATAGGACCGCATTCCGGCGTTGGCCTTGGAAGCCGCCAGCGCCTTTTCCGACACCGCGTTGAAGCTCAGCCCCGGCGGCAGCATCATGCCCTTTTGCGAACCGCCGACCGAGATATCGATGCCCCAGGCGTCATGTTCGTATTCGAGCGAGGCCAGCCCCGAGATGGTGTCGACCATCAACAGCGCCGGGTGGTTGGTGCGGTTGAGCGCCTTGCGCACTTCGAGCGGATGGGTGACGCAGCTGGTCGAGGTCTCGTTATGCACGACCATCACGGCCTTGATCTTGTGCAGGCGGTCGGCGGCGAGTTTCGCCTCGATCGCTTCGATGTCGGCACCGCGACGCCAGTCGGTCGGCAGGAACTCGACGTCGAGCTTGAATTTTTCGGCAATGCCGCGCCACAGCACCGCGAACTGGCCGGTCTCGGCCATCAGCACCTTGTCGCCGGGCGACAGCGTGTTGACGATCGCGGCTTCCCAGGCGCCGGTGCCCGACGCGGGATAGATGATGACCGGCTGCTTGGTGCGGAAAATCCGCTGGATGCCCGCCAGCACAGCGTAACCGAGCTCGGCGAATTCGGCACCACGATGATCGAGGGTCGGCATGTCCATGGCCCGCAGCACCCGGTCGGGCACGTTGGTCGGTCCTGGAATCTGGAGAAAATGCCTTCCAGTGTGCAAGGTCATCTGGCGTCGTCCTTCCCGGGCAATTTTGGCTTTGTTGAGGTCTCTGGTTTGGTTAAGCCGTTGGTTTAGTGGGTCTTCGCGAGGAGATAGGGGCGCGCTACCCCGCGCCCGCGAGCCGCTCGCATATCACTATTCGGCGGGCTTGTCCCCTGCCCGAAGGATACCGTCAATGCATAACAAGGAGGGGTGGGGCCATCAGGGGCTCCCCGCCAGGAGGTCTCCCTCGCCTCCCAGCCGGTTGGCTCAAACGCCCGGCTCAAAACTAGGTCGGCCGCCGTCCTCAAGACCTAGCGCTTGCGGCCGCCCGCGATGTTGATTTCGGTGTTGAAGCAGACCGGTTCGCGGTAACCGCGCGAAACCCGTCACCAGGCCCGGATCGGCATCCTTGAGCGCCTGGAATACCGGTTCGGTGGCCCGCCACAGCGGCATGTGGCCCGTCAACGCGCCATCATGACGAGCGGGTATGAAGACATCGGGCTTGTAGAGCCGGACATGCTCCAGCGCCTGCGCCTCGGTCGGGACGTTAAGGATGTCGGCTGACAGCCCGACCAGCGTCTTGAACTTGTCCGCGAGCCAGGCCCGTGTGCCATCCTTTGAACCATCGTCAACGACGACGATTTCCTTGGAGACGCCGGGCAAGGATGCCCGGACCACATCGAGAATCTCGGCGATGCTGCCGATCTCGTTATAGGCGGGCATCAAGATTGAAATGTCTGGCAACGAAGAGGGATTCACCAAAATACCCGCCGGGGTGACCGTTTGATCGGGTGGGTAAGATTGCGATCCCCCCGGAGTCAAGGCGAGCTCGATTAACGTGTCCCGGCACCTGGCCGGTGCCGGCTGGACGCCTATCGCGCGGTGACTGGCCGGCCGCCCGAGGCAACGCCATCGCCCTCCTCGAACGGCTTTTGCGGGTGCATCAGGAATGCGGAGAAGCCTCCGAGCAACAGGAACCCGATCGACATCAGGAACGGCAAATACCAGTTGCCGGTGACGTCGATCACGTAGCCTGCGACCAACGGCGAGACGATCGCGGCCAGCGCCGAACCGCTGTTCATCAGGCCCGCGGCGGTCCCGGAATATTTCGGCGCGATGTCCATCGGTATCGACCAGATCGGCCCGATCACCAGCTCCGCGAAGAAAAACCCGCTGGACAGGCACAGAGCGACGATCGTCATGTCGTGCACGAACAGGATCGGAAGCAGCGACAGCAGGGCGCCGGCGAAGCCCAGAATGATGATACTGAGCCGCGCCAGGCGGATGTTGCCGGTCCGCTTCAGGATCCGATCCGACAGAACTCCGCCCAGGCTGTCGCCGATGACGCCGGCAAAGAACACGCCCGAGGCGAACAGCGCCGAATTCTTGATATCCAGGCTGTAGTTGTTCTTGAAGAACAGCGGCAGCCAATTCAGGTACAGCCACAGGCTCCAGCCGTAGCAAAAATAAGTCAGCGTGACCGGCCACATCCGGCGCAGCAGCGGCCCCCACGGCACCTGGGGCCGCGCATTGAGGGGGCGCGGCGGCAGCGACGCCAGCTCAGCCTCGGTGATATCCGGGTGGTCCTTGGGCTCGTTGCGAAAATACAGCGCCCAGACCGTGCCCCATACCAGACTGACAAGGCCCAGCACCACGAACGATCCGCGCCAGGTCAGCCAGGCCATCAGGGCCGCGATCAAGGGCGGCGTGATCGCGTTGCCGAGCCGCGCAAAGGCGTGGGTCAGGCCCTGCGCGAAACCGCGCTTCACCGCGGGCGTCCAGTATTGCATGGCGCGGGTCGCGGTCGGAAAGGTGGCGCCCTCGCCAAAGCCCAGCGCGACGCGGGCGATGAACAGCGTCGACAGGCTGTTCACGAAGCCGGTCATGATGGTCGAGGCGGCCCATATCATGCCGCACCAGAACAAGGTCTTGCGCGGCCCGAAGCGATCGCCGACCCAGCCGCCGATCACCTGAAACAGCAAATAAGGATAGGCGAAGGCGGAGAAGGCGAAGCCGAGCTGCGTGTTGCTCAGCTTCAACTCCTTCTGGATCTCGCCGGCCGCCGTCGAGATGTTCACCCGGTCAATATAGGTGATGAAATACATGATGCAGAGCATCGCCAGCACGACGTGGGTGGCCTTGAACCGAAGCCGCATCATCTACTCCCGGACCCGTTTTTATTTATTGTTTGCAAGTTTTATTGTCTGCAAATCTCGTTTGTCTGAGCAACGGCGTCGGCGCCGTGGCGCCGGCCGTCCGAACAGTCCCTGACGGTGCCTTACGACTTGACCACCTGCAGATGCGACGGCGTGTTCGATCCGCTTGGTTCTTCCAGCGACTTCATCGCGGCATCGACGCCGCCGGCGCGATGCGGCACGCCGGCCGCCGCAAGCCCCATCTCGACGCCGGACAATGCCCCCATCAAGGTCAGCGCGTTGCACTCCCCGAGATGACCGATGCGGAATACCTTGCCGGCCAACTTGCTCAGGCCCGAGCCGAGCGACATGTTGTAATTGTCGAGCACGACTTTGCGGAACTGGTCGGCATCGTGCCCCGGCGGCATCAGCACCGCCGTCAGCACCGGCGAATATTCCGCCGGCTCCTGACACAGCACCTCGAGGCCCCAATGGCTGACAGCGGCGCGGGTCGCGGCCGCAAGGCGCTTGTGGCGGGTGAACACCGCTTCCAGCCCCTCCTCCAGCAGCATCGCCATGGCCTCGCGCAGCCCGTACAGCAAATTGGTGGCGGGCGTGTAGGGGAAGAAGCCGTTGGCGTTGGGCTTTATCATTTCTTCCCAGTCCCAATACGAGCGCGGCATCTTGTTGGTCTTGGCGGCGGTGCGGGCCTTCTCGGAGATCGCGTTGAAGCCGAGCCCCGGCGGCAGCATGAAGCCTTTTTGCGAGCAGGAGACGGTGACGTCGACCTTCCACTCGTCGTGCCGGTAATCGACCGAGCCGAGCGAGGAGATCGTATCCACCAGCAGCAGTGCCGGATGGCCGACCTTGTCGATCGCGGCGCGGATCGCGCCGATCCGGCTGGCCACGCCCGTGGACGTCTCGTTGTGCACCACCATCACGGCCTTGATGGCGTGGGCCTTGTCCTGCGCAAGCTTCTCCTCGATCGCGGCGGGGTCGGCGCCATGGCGCCAGTCGCCCGGCATGAAATCGACCTCAATGCCCCAGCGCACCGCCATCTGCCGCCACAGCGTGGCGAAATGGCCGGTCTCGACCATCAGCACCTTGTCGCCCGGCGACAGCGTATTGACGATCGCGGCCTCCCAGGCGCCGGTGCCCGAGGACGGGAAAATGATCACCGGGCCCTTGGTCTGGAAGATCTTCTGGCAGCCCTCGAACACGGCCTTGCCGAGCGCGGCAAATTCGGCGCTGCGATGGTCGATCACCGGCATGTCCATGGCGCGCAGCACGCGATCCGGCACCGGGCTGGGGCCGGGAATCTGCAAAAAATGGCGTCCCTGATGCTGCGTCATGGCTTGCTAACCTTCTATTCCCTGGATTGCCTTGAATTCGTGAGGGATTTCCCTGGCGTTCCCTGCCGGATAATCCCAGACCACGCATTTTTGCATTCAATTTCTTTGGTATCAAGTCAAAACTTGCGTACATTTTTTGATCGACGATCCCGCCTTCAACGTTTATGTTCCGCCCATGAAGCCGATGATTCCCAGCGAAACCGCCGCGACAGCCGTTGCCGAGCCGGCTTCCGGCCGCGAGGACGTCTCGCTGCACGACGAGATCCTGACCCGGCTGCGCGACCACATCGTCGAGGGCAACATTCCTGACGGCGGAAGGGTCCCCGAGCGCCAGTTATGCGAGATGCTGGGCATCTCGCGCACGCCGTTGCGCGAAGCCCTGAAGGTTTTGGCATCGGAAGGATTGGTCGAATTACTGCCGAACCGCGGCGCCCGGGTGCGTCAGTTGAGCGCGCAGGACCTCGGCGAGTTATTCGACATCATGGGCGGGCTCGAAGGGCTCGCCGGGCGCCTCGCCTGCGAAAACATCACTGATACTGAAATCGCCGAGATCGAGCGGCTGCATTACGAGATGTACGGCTTTTATCTGCACCGCGACATGCACGGCTATTTTCGCGTCAACCAGTTGATCCACCAGAAGATCGTCGAAGCCTCGCGCAACGCCGCGTTGCAGAGCACTTACGCCAATTTGGCCGGACGACTGCGGCGGGTGCGTTACTCCGCGAATTTTGCCCGCAAGCGCGAGCGATGGGGCGAAGCGATGCGCGAGCATGAGACCATCCTGGATGCGCTGCGCCGCCGCGCCGGCAGCGAACTCAGCGACATCCTGTTCGTTCACCTGCGCAACAAGCGGACCGCCGCCGTCGAGCATCTGAAGGTTGTCGAGCCGGCCGCATCCGAGCCGGCTTGAGGAATCCAGCCCTAGGTCAGGCTAGAATTTTGCATTCAAAATATGTAACGATCCAAAATAGGACGCATTTCTCACGCGTTCGAAGGTTGAGCCAGCGATGCAAGACGGTAGCGGCCAACGGCAGGCCTCCAGCGACGGCCTGACGACCCTGAAAGACCGGCTCGCCCGCGAAATCACCGGCGAGGTCTACTTCGATTCCTTCAACCGCGGCCGCTATGCCACCGACGCCTCGTTCTACCAGATCATGCCGGCGGGCGTGGTGGTGCCCAGGACCGTCGAGGAGGCGTTGCGGGCGCTGGCGATCTGCCGCGACCAGGGCCGCATCGTCACCCCGCGCGGCGGCGGCACCTCGCAATGCGGCCAGACCGTCAACGACGGCATCGTCATCGATTTCTCCAAGCATCTGAACCGCATCATCTCGCTGGACGTCGACAACCGGACCTGCGTGGTCGAACCCGGGATCGTGCTCGACGATCTCAACCGGCAGCTCAAACCGCACGGCCTGTGGTTTCCGGTCGACGTCTCCACCGCGTCGCGCGCCACTATCGGCGGCATGGCCGGCAATAATTCCTGCGGCGGACGCTCGCTGCGCTACGGCACCATGCGCGACAACACGATCGCGATGGACGCCGCCTTGGCGGACGGCACGCGGCTGCATTTCGGCGAGGTGCCGCGCAATCTGGCAAACCTGAACCTGAACGACACGGGACGTAACCTGTTTCGCGATATGCTCGCGCTCGGCGAGCGCGAGGCGGTGGAAATCGCCGAGCGGTTTCCGAAAGTGCAGCGCCGCGTCGGCGGCTATAATCTCGACGCACTGGTGCCGCGTAACGCCGCCAACAACATGGCGCATCTGCTGGTGGGCTCGGAAGGTACGCTGGCCTTCACCACGCGGGTTGAATTGAAGCTGTGGCCGCTGATCCGCAACAAGGTGCAGGGTGTCTGCCATTTCGGCAGCTTCTATGAGGCGATGGATGCTGCCCAGCACCTCGTCAAACTTCGCCCGATCGCGGTGGAGCTGGTCGATCGCACCATGATCGCGCTCGGTCGCGATATCGCGATGTTCCGGCCGGTGATCGATGCCACCGTGCGGGCCGATCCCGACGCGCTATTGATCGTCGAATTTGCCGAAGAGGATCTGACCGACAATCTGCGGAAGCTGAAATTGCTTTCCGAACTGATGGCGGATCTCGGCTTCGGCTGGAATAACCCGCAGCGCAAATGGGGCGGCGTGGTCGATGTGGTCGAGCCCGCGACCCAGACCGCGATATCGGATTTCCGCACCTCCGGCCTCAACGTAATGATGTCGATGAAGCAGCAAGGCAAGCCGGTCTCGTTCGTCGAGGACTGCGCGGTGCCATTGCCGCATCTGGCCGACTATACCGAGCGGCTCGGCGCCATCTTCGCCAAGCACGGCACCAGCGGCACCATGTATGCGCATGCCTCCGAGGGCTGCCTGCATGTCCGGCCTGTACTGAATCTCAGGCTCGAAAAGGACGTCAATGCGATGCGCGCCATCGCCGAAGAGACCTTCGAGATGGTGCGCGAATACAAGGGTTCGCATTCCGGCGAACATGGCGATGGCCTGGTGCGCTCGGAGTTTCACGAGGCGATGTTCGGCGCCCGCATCACCGGCGATTTCAGGGAGGTGAAGCACCGCTTTGATCCCGAAAATCTGCTCAATCCCGGCAAGATCGTCGATCCGCCGAAAATGGACGACCGCGAACTGTTTCGCTACCAGCCGGATTACCACGTCGCCGAGTTGAAAACCCGGCTCGACTGGTCGGCCTATCCCGGTAGCGGTGGCGGTTTCCAGGGCGCGGTCGAGATGTGCAACAACAACGGCGCCTGCCGCAAGCTCGAAGGCGGCGTGATGTGCCCATCCTATCGCGCCACCCGCAACGAAAAGGACGTAACGCGTGGCCGCGCCAATACGCTGCGGCTGGCGATCTCCGGACAGTTGGGACCGGACGCGCTGTCCGCCGACGAGATGATGGATACCCTAAAACTTTGCGTGTCCTGCAAGGCCTGCCGTCATGAATGCCCGACCGGCGTCGACATGGCCAAGATGAAGATCGAAGTGCTGGCCGCGCGCGCCGAAAAACACGGGCTCTCCTTACGCGATCGGCTGGTCGGTTATCTCCCGCATTATGCCGCGCTCGCGTCCCGCCTCGCCCCGCTCGCCAATTGGCGCAATCGAAGCCCGCTGTTGCGCGCGTTGTTCGAGAAATTCGCCGGCATCAGCGCCAGGCGCGCGCTGCCTGAATTCCGGCGCGATGTATTCACTTCTGACGCCGATTCCGTCGGACCAGCCGACGGCAGCGAAGTCGTGTTGTTTGCCGACACCTTCAATCGCGCCTATGAACGCGAAAATCTCGACGCCGCGCTGCGCGTGCTGGTCGAAGGGGGATACCGCGTCCACCTTCCGAAGCCCGCGGATCGCGGCCGTCCGTTGTGCTGCGGACGTACCTTCCTCTCGGCGGGCCTGATCGATAACGCCCGTGCGGAGCTCGAGCGGCTGGTTGAGACCTATGCGCCGTTTGCCGCGCGCGGCGTGCCGATTGTCGGCCTCGAGCCAAGCTGCCTGCTGACCCTGCGAGACGAGCTGCTGTCGCTGCGCTCGGACGACACCGCGAAAAACATCAGCGCGCACGCGTTGCTGTTCGAGGAGTTTTTGGTGCGTGAGGCTGAAGCCGGCCGGCTCGCGCTGCCGCTCGGCCCGATCGCCGAAAAAGCCCTGGTGCACGGCCACTGCCACCAGAAATCCTTTGGCGCGTTCAAGCCGGTCGAGAAGATCCTGCGGCTGGTGCCCGATTTGAAGGTCGAGACCATCGAGTCCAGTTGTTGCGGCATGGCGGGCGCGTTCGGCTACAGTGCTGAGACCTACGACACCTCGATGCAGATGGCCGAACTGTCGCTACTGCCGGCGGTGCGGCGCGCGGACGCCGCGGCGCTGATTGTCGCCGACGGCACCTCGTGCCGGCATCAGATCAAGGACGGCGCCGGACGCGGCGCCCTCCACGTCGCCCGCGTGCTGGCAATGAGCCTCGACAGCGCGCGCAACCTCCCCTCTCCCTCATCACATGCAAAGGAACCCGCTCATGGCTGAACTGACCCTCGACATCGCCCGCAAGATCCTCGATGCCGCGCTCGCCAAAGGCATCGAGAAGAAACTAAAACCACTCGTCATCACCGTGCTCGATGCGCGCGGCTGCGTGAAGGTCACGGCAGCGCAGGACGGCACCAGCCTGATACGGGCCGAGATCGCCCACGGCAAGGCCTACGGCGCGCTGGCCATGGGCATGGGCTCGCGGGCGCTGTTCGAGCGCGCGCATGAGCAGGCTTATTTCGTCAGCGCGGTAAATACGCTGGCGCAGGGACGTCTCGTGCCTGTGCCCGGCGGCGTGTTGATTCAGGACGGCAGCGGTCTGCTCGGCGCGGTCGGCGTCAGCGGCGATACCTCCGACAACGACGAGATTTGCGCTATCGCCGGCATCGAGGCGGCCGGATTGAAAGCGAATCCAGGATAGTTAGCATCTTATCCGCCGTCATCCTGATGAAGAGCGGCCGCTTGGCCGCACCTCGAAGATTGTTGTTCAGCCGTGCTTGCGGCCGTCCTTCAAGGCTGGCCAACGGCGCGAATGCGTCGTTGGCTTCACACCTCACGAGTGAATGCAATTGCGTTCGTCTTCGAGATGACGGCGGATTTGTGCGCGGAGATTACGGCCAGCCTACGGAAAATGGTCAAATTGATCCGCCGGTTATCCATCGCCGCGTGGCGGCGTAAGCTCTTATCTCTTATTTGCCCGACGATTTGCGAAAAGCTCGCCTCAAAATGCGTGTGGCCGGCACCGAAAGTTTTGGCCCAAGCCACAAAAGGCGATCGGAAACCTCCTTTACCGGAGCAGTAGGTGGCGACCGTCGCGCAAGGGCCTCGTCGCAAAGCACCGTTAGAGCCTTGGGGCTAAAGTCTTCAGCTCGCTCAAATTTATACTGATAATCTTCGATATCCTTTTTGAATAGCTCGCCGACTTTTTTTCGCGTCGTGTCGGTGTAGTACGTAGAATAGTGGCGCCTTTGACGAGACTCTTCTCGGCCAAGAATCACTGGTGGCTTTCCGACCAGTTCGCAAACTTTATCGAAGCCTTTCTGAATCGCCTCGTAGCGAATGATCATATCGAGCTGTTCGTTGATTATTTCCGAATACATGAGACTCGAATATTTTTCGTTTGGATGCGGAGTCAGATTCTCTATGAAATACTCGAACTCCGCTTCGGCATTGGATTGACGATCGTCACCCATCCACCAACTAGTAGCAAACATAGAGACTACTCGGTCCCAGGGGTTTCGAACGATGCTAAACTTAAAAAAGGAACTCCATTTCTCTTCGCCCATTTGTGCTCGCGTTTGACGAGCGCTCAGATGTTTGGTGTGGGGAGAAATGTTCCACCAATCCTGGCCAGCCAATGCAGCTTCGATGCTCGTCCCACCTGTTCGTGTAATATGAACAAACGCCAAATGAAGCTCGTCCAACACCATCGCCCAGTCTCGGCCCACTGCATCTTGCATTGTTGATTTGATGAACTACGGCCTTAACCGTAAAGCGACCGCGGCCAAAGTGCGAATTAAAATTTGTTTAAGTACGTTTCCGTTGACGCAGCGGTAAACATTACTCGCTTGCGAACGGCACTCAGAAATCGAATCTTGAGTTCACCGTCAAGTCTGAGATTCGCCGTAAGGAGGCCATCCGAAATCCGAGATTTCCATCAGTTCGGCGACAAGCCGACTGGGGCTAGTGATCGTGAATCTGCGGCTCAACCCACCAAGCAGGGTAGCTGCGCAACGGCAAGAATCTCGTTTGGAGATGTTGTCCCTGTGATTTCGCTCCTTGCTGGACGTCATTGCCATCAGCATGATCGGGATTCCACTGAACTCGCAGGCCGCTCGCTTCGCTCAATCTCATCACGTCCGCCGACGCATAAGCTGCATCGATCTTCGAAATAACAGATTTGTGATCAGCCGACTTTTCTCAATGTGCTGACCGAGCACTAGTCTTCAAGCTAGGATGCCGCGGCACCCGCGGGACAAGCGCGGTGGGTCGCTGGCATGAATTCTCCACCGGATGCCGCACTCGTTGAAGCCGACGCCAGAGAATGCGAAGACTGCGGTAGCGCTGCCTCGATCGAAGCTGCCAGAGTCCAATACTCGCGATCAATGGGGATTCACCGTAGAGACGATCGGACCGCTAGGTTGCCAGCCAGCAGCCGTCTGCCAAATCAAGCGGCATAGCCTCGCCCTACGAAGGCAAAGGTCACACGTTCGAATCGTGTCGGGTGCGCCACTTCCGTGCAAAACTGCGGACGTTTGGACCCGCATTTTGGTCCCCGGCGATCACTTGTTCCAAGGTTGCCTGATCCCCAATGATCCGGATCGCGTGATCGTCGACCTCGATCCGGTCCACCACCGACTTGATGTAGGCCTTCCTGAACGGGATCGGCCCTGTCGTGATGTTCTGCCTCATGATTTGCCCAAAGCGCTCGATGGCCTCGGCATTGAAGGCGTCCAGCTTTGGATGAATGATAATACGGGCGAGCGCCTCTTTGGCCCGGTCCCGATCCGATTTGAGGGTCGCGATCCGGTCTTTCAGAATGTCGTCCAGGTCGGTCAGATCATTTTCGACCATGGTGTAGAGCCGTCTCAGCTTGTCTTCCGCGGTCGCGACTTCCGCCTGTAGTGCTGAAACCCGTCGGTCGATCTCGGACGCCTTGTCGGAGCGGCGGCTGGCCAATTTCCCAAGGATGACGTTGAGACGCTCGGGCTGAAACAGTCGCTCGATGAGATTTTCGGTGACGAGCGTATCGAGCTTGTCCATGGGAATCGAGCGACCCTTGCAGGCAGTCTTGCCCTGGCGTGCGCAGGTCGAGCAGGTGTAATGTTTATGGATCTTGCCGGTTGATGACGTTCCGGTCCGCAGCGTCATGGCGCCATCGCAACCGCTGGCGACGCCGGTGAGCAGGATCGGGCCAGTCACGACCCGCGGAGCCGTCGTTCTAGGGTTACGTACCTTGAGGTTCGCCGCAACGGCCTCAAAATCCGCGTTCGAAATGATCGCCGCCACCTCGGTCGGGACGTGTTCCTTGACCGGCTTCTGCTTCAGGGTCCGTGAGTCGCGTTTGTTGAAGACGGAGTTCCCGATGTAGATCGCGTTGGTGAGAATGCCGTGGATCGTCGCCACGCCGAAACGCGCGCCGAGCCGGGTACGGTAGCCACGCTCGTTGAGCCAAGTGACGACCTTCTTCACGCCAAGGGGTCCTGAGGTGCCATCGCCTTGCAGGTAGAGCCGGAAGATGAGACGGACCGTCTCGGCCTCGACCGGATCGATCGCCAGTTTTTTCTTGATGCGAATGCCGCGCTTCTCGACCTCAACCGCTTTGTATCCTAATGCGACGGGTGAACCGTTGTAGAAGCCCTGTTGGGCATTCTCGATCATCGCCTTGCGGACGTGTTTGCCGTTTTCGCGAGATTGATATTCGTCGAACAACCCGATGATTTGCCGCATCATGACTTGCGACGGATCGTCGCCGAGTTCTTGCGTAATGGACACCAGGCGCACGCCGGATTTTGCCAGTTTGCGGACGTACATTTCCATGCCGAAGCCGTCGCGAAAGAACCGGCGGAACGAATAAACCAGCACCACATCGAAGGGGTGGTCGTCGTCACAGGCCCGCTCGATCATCTTCTGGAATTCGGGGCGCTGGTCGTCGGTGGCGGTGGCGCCGGGCTCGATGAACTCCGCAGCCATCGTCCAGCCTTTGCGGTCGCAAAAGTCACGGGTCGCCTGCCTCTGGCTGGGGATGGACAGGTTGGCTTCCGACTGCCGCCCCGTTGAGACCCTATAATACCCACATGCGCGCAATCCCGGCTCCGCGGGCACCGCAAGATCGTTGATCGGCAACGGGCGGACACGTGATTTTTTCATCGGGCACCTTCTTTTGAGACTCATTCTCTCAGCTGCGGGCCGGTAGGAAAAGCAGAAATTGCAGCCGTAAGCGCCAAAGCGATTTCGTCTTCGGAGACCTCTTCACGATCGGACGATGGCTTGCCCAATTGCGACGAGGTCTGTCTGACGGCCATACGGGGGCGGGATGGTGGCTCTGACGGCTCAAGCTCGGCGGCCGCTGCAGGGCGGGACCGCACGCCATTTCCCTGAGTACTTCTAGAGGCGGTTTTAGGAGGCGGACTGTCCACAGCCTCTTCAGCATGGCGGACCAGCCGGGCATAGCCGACCCGTAATTGATCTGCGGAAATCAGGCCGCCATTTGCCCTTCGGGCGCCCGCACGGGTCAGCAGGGGTGTGATGCCGCGCCAGGTCAGGCCGGACGTAGCGCGTAGTTTGCCCACTTCATCGAGATGGTGGGCCAGAACCCGTTCGAACGGGACTCGCTCGCCACCGACGGTCAACTCGGCAACGAACGCTTCGGCCCAGGATTTCGGATCGATCCGCATGGCCACAACCTAGGACCGATCTCTTCAGTCAGGATGAAGCAACCCGAGCAAATTGAAGCAATTACAAATGCTCTCTTTTGCTACAAAAAAGGACAGATTGCTCTTTCCACACATGTGCATCGTTTGATGCGGGACAAAATTCCAATGCAACCAATAGCGCTTTGCATTCACAGCCAACTATTTGCCACACTCCTGCGCGTCTGCCGTTTCTGTATCGGGTCTATGCGTCGACCCGCGCCGAGGAGCTTGCGCCGGTGCCGTGGTCCGACGCGCAGAAGGCGGCGTTCCTGACCATGCAGTTCCAGGCGCAGCACACCGAATATCAGCGCAACTATCCTGACGCCGCGTGGCTCGTCGTGCTGCGCGCCGGCGAACCGGTCGGACGGCTCTATCTCGATCGCGGCGATACCGAGCACTGCGTGATCGATATCGCGTTGCTGCCCGAGCATCGGCGCCGCGATCATGCGCGATCTGATGGACGAGGCCGGCCGCGCCGGCAAGCGGCTGTCGATCCATGTCGAGAAATTCAATCCCGCCATGCGCCTCTATCGTCGGCTCGGATTCCAGACCGTCGAGGACAAGGGCGTCTACGATCTGATGCACTGGCGCGCGGCGCCTACGTGAACACGGCTTCGTAGCTGTTGCCGCCATCCTTGGGTCCGACCGGGACCAGGAAAAGATCCACCGCCTCGAAGGCAGGATGCTGCAGGGGATAGATCGCCTGCGGCAGGAAAGGTCCGGGCGGCGACAGGAACGTCAACGAAAAGGCGTCGCCTTGCCGAAGCCCTTTTCCCAGCCTGCGAACCTCGACGAGCCTGAGTGAGACTTCGCCGGCAGGTGCGGAAACGCGAAACTCGTCCCCGATCCGGGGGGCGAAATCGGCCGCCGTCAACTGGGCGATGTCGGTCGTCATTGGCCTTCCCTTACGAACGCGGCGCCGGCAGTGGGCCTATTCCGGGGCCGGAATTGGCCACAACCTCCTTTAACCAAAATCGAAAAAACAGCAACAACCCGTGATTCCTGTGAACCACATCACAAAGGCCGGATCGGCCGTATGACATCTTAACCATCCATCAACCAACGATTGTACGGCGTTGCATTTTAATGGTATTTTAATCAATAGAAACGTCCAGGGCTTGAGGCGTCTGCTGGCATTACCGGCAATCGGGGCGGCATCGCGTCGAAGTCTCTCAAGCTGGGTGATCTGAGCGAGTGCGTGCCGGCGCGTTGCTTGTCCTGCCGGACGGGAGAATTCGATGTCTGATAACGGGTCCGGCTGGTTCAGCCGCAAGCGTGCGTCCGCGTCTCGATCGAACGAATCCAAGGCAAAGAAGCCGCGCGCGCGCCGCAGCGGCATCATGGCGCTGGAACCGCGCATGATGTACGACGGCGCCGGTCATGCGACGGCGACGCATCATTATCACGACGGCGCTGGCGATCACGGGCACATGGTCGCAGCCGAGAACAAGCTCGCACAGACGCCCAATGTACAGATGGCGAATGTGCAAGCGCCGCCGCCGCCGTCGATCACGTCCGTGGTGGCCCAACCGGTCAGTGGCGGCACTGTTGAAGTGCAGGGCACCGGCAAGGCAGGCGAAACCATCAAGCTTTATGCCGACGGCAACACCACGACGGTTGTCGGCACCGGAAAGGTCGGCGCGAACGGCACCTTCGACATCACGACGTCCGCGACCTTTGCCGACGGCGCGCACAGTTTCACGGCCACGGAAACCGATAAGCATGGGACCAGTGCGGTATCGTCCGCGGCCAATGTCGGCGCCGACGTGGCTACCTGGGTCAAGAATCCGACCGAGATCGTGTTCATCGATCAGCAGGTCCCGGATTATCAGGCCCTGGTTGCCGGCGTAAATCCCGGCACCGAGGTGGTGCTGGTCAGCGCCAACAGCGATGGCCTAAAGCAGATCGCCGACTTCCTGAGCAGCAATCCGGATCCCAATCTCACCACCATCGATATTCTGGGCCATGGCCAGGCCGGCGAGTTGACGCTGGGTTCGACCAATCTCACCGACGCCAACCTCGCCGGTGACGCGCAGGCGCTGGCGGCGATCGGCCACGCGCTGGCGCCGGGCGGCGAAATTGCGCTGTACGGCTGCGATGTCGCGCAGGGCGACGTGGGCCAGAAATTCATCGCCGATCTGGCGGTCGCTGCCGGCGGCGTCCGCGTCGCCGCCTCGACCCAGGATATCGGGACGTTGCAGGGCACCAACGCGACGTTCGAAAACTGGTCGCTCGACGTTTCCTCCTCCGGTCCGCTCGATACCAGCACGCCGTTCACGACGGCGGCGCTGGCGAGCTATCAGGGGCTGCTGGCCGGCACCACGGTGTCGGGATCGTCCATCACCACGACGCTGACGGTGGACGCCGACGGCGACGGCGGCATCAGCCCGGGCGATACGGTGACCAGTCAAATCACCATCACCAACACCACCGGCACGGCCGCCACCGGAACCACGCTGACCGAGACTCCGACTGGCCTGACGGCGGTGCCGAACTCGGTCGAGATCACGTCGATCGCGGTCAACGACAGCTACAGCATGGTCGGCAACACCACGCTGACGGTCAACGCCACCAGTGGCGTGCTGGCCAATGATATCGAATTCAACGGTGCTGCGCTGACCACCACCGGCGGCGCCAGCAATGTCGTGGGCGGCACCGTCACGCTCAACGCGGATGGCAGCTTCACCTTCGTGGCGACGCCAGGCTTCGCCGGTACGGCATCGTTCCAGTACAGCTCCCACGACGTGGCGGGCAACAGCGACCAGACGGCGACGGTATCAATCAACGTCACCGCGCCGATCTGGTATGTGAGCACGACCGGCAGCGATACCACCGGAAACGGCACCAAAACGAACCCGTTCGCCTCGATCGGGAAGGCCGTCAGCACCGCCGCCGCCGATGCGGCCGGCGGTCACGGCGTCAACAACACCATCTCGGTCGGTCCGGGGACCTATACGGAGAGCGGCATTACGCTGGCGAGCGGCGAACAGCTCATCGGCGCTGGCAGCGGCAGCACGACGTTTACGGTTTCGAGCGGCGCTGACGTCACGCTCAATTCAGGCAACACCATCAGCGGCATCACCATCAAGGAGAGCGGCTCGGGAGCCGGCATCGTCGATGATGGCAGCACCGTCGGCACGCTGACGATGTCGGATATCGCGGTGACCACCGGTTCGGGCACGGGCATCTCGCTTACCCACGGCGGCGTTGTCGATATCACCGGCACCACCAACAGCATCAGTTCGACGTCGGGCACCGCGCTCGACATCGAAAACACCAACATCGGTTCGCCCGGCGTTACTTTCAAAAGCATCTCCTCCAGCGCCGGCGCCAACGACGGCATCATCCTCAACAACACCGGAGCCAGCGGCGGCCTGACCATCACCGGCGACGGCTCTACCGCGGGTTCAGGCGGCACCATCGCGGGCAAGACGGGCACCACCGGCGGCACCACGAACGGTATCGGCATTTACCTCAACAACACCATCGACGTGTCGATCGCCTATATGCAACTCGACAATCTGTCCTACGACGGCATCTACGGACAGTCGGTGAATAATTTCAGCATGGATCACACGGTGGTCAACGGCGCGAACGGCAGCGCGACCGGCGAAGGCAGCGTGATCTTCGGCAGCGGCCAATATACCGGACAAGCCGTGCAAAACGGCGTCACCGGTGTCGCCTCGATCACCAGCTCGACCATCAGCGGCGGCTATTACGACAACCTCGATGTCTTCAACTATAGCGGCTTGCTCAACATCACCCTCAACAACGACACGTTCGGCGACAACAACACTACCCACGGCAATCACAACGTCTATATCGATCCCGACGGCATCGCGGTCATC
>NZ_LMUK01000059.1:0-85901 GCF_009766005.1 Bradyrhizobium sp. S69
CTCCTCCATGACTGCTCCGGTTGCTTCCGGCTGGAGCGGTTGCCGGGTGGGCCTCGCACCCACTGGAAAGCGCCGCCTTTCCACGGCGCACACCCGTTATCAGACATCGAATTCTCCCGTCCGGCAGGACAAGCAACGCGCCGGCACGTAATCGCTCAAATCACCCAGCTTGAGAGACTTCGACGCGATGCCGCCCCGATTGCCGGTAATGCCGACAGACGCCTCAAGCCCTGGACGTTTCTATTGATTAAAATACCATTAAAATGCAACGCCGTACAATCGTTGGTTGACGGATGGTTAAGATGTCATACGGCCGATCGCGTCTGTGTGAGGTGGTTCACAGGAATCACGGGTTGTTGCTGTTTTTTCGCTTTTGGTTAAAGGAGGTTGTGGCCAATTCCGGCCCCGGAATAGGCCCACTGTCGGCGCCGCGTTCGTAAGGGAAGGCCAGATGACGACCGACATTGCCCAGTTGACGGCGGCCGATTTCGAACGCCGGATCGAGGACGAGTTTCGCGTTTCCGCACCTGCCGGCGAAGTCTCACTCAGGCTCGTCGAGGTTCGCAGGCTGGGAAAAGGGCTTCGGCAAGGCGATGCCTTTTCGCTGACGTTCCTCTCGCCTCCTGGCCCCTTCCTGCCGCAGGCGATCTATCCCCTGCAGCACCCCGGATTCGAGACGCTGGATCTGTTTCTGGTCCCGATCGGCCCGAAGGATGGCGGCAACAGCTACGAGGCCGTATTCACGTAGAGCTACGTTACCAAAGTTTGGATCATATCAGGACGCTTCTCCTCCCTCATCCCGGGAGGTTGTGAAGCTGAGAGGACGTGAAGCTATTTTGGACGTCACCTGAGAGGACGTGAAGCTATCTCGGCCGTCATCCTGAGGTGCGCGTCGTCTTCGACGCGCCTCGAAGGATGGTGTTCAGCATCGTGCTTGCGGCCATCCTTCGAGGCTCGCACCGGACAGCGCAAGTGCGCTGCCGGGAGAGCTCGCACCTCAGGATGACGGCCGAAATGGCTTCACAGACTCTCGCGATGGGGCCGAGTATCAACCATTCGGTTTTACGGAATCGATCTACTGGGCGCCGCGCTCCAGTGCATCAGATCGTAAACGCCCTTGTCCTCGACGGTCTGGAATCCGAGCCGCCGATAGAGGTGCATGGCGGGATTGAATTTCTCGACATGGATCGCCAGCCGCTTGCCGGCACGGCCGGCCTCATCCATCAGATCGCGCATGATCGCGGCGCCAAGCCCGTGGCCGCGATGTTCGGGCAGCAAAGCGATATCGATCACGCAGTGCTCGATATTGCCGCGACCGAGATAGAGCCGTCCGGCCGGTTCGCCGGCCCGCAGGATCACGAGCCACGCGGCATCGGGATAGCTTCGCTGATATTCGGTATGTTGCGCCTGAAACTGCATGGTCAGGAACGCCGCCTTCTGCGCCTCGGACCATGGCACGGGCGCAAGCTCCTCGGCGCGGGTCGAGGCATAGACCCGATACAGGAACGGCAGGTCGGCCTCCGCAATGGAGCGAAAACGCACGCCCGAAGCAGCCGCACGTTGCCAGCCGAACGGTGCCGGCGACGCGGCGTCGAGCGTGCTCATCGGGATGCGATCGTCAACCGCGCGGCGGGAATATGCCCTGCAACGCGATGCAGAAGTTGAGCGTGAGATATGGCATCATGTTGTTGTGCGGCTGACCGCCACCGGCCGGTGCGATCGTGTTGGCGGACATGGTCGCGTTGGCGCTGGTGCTGGTCTGATAGGGCGCACCGCTAGCAGTGCGCGAAAACGCTGCGTTTGGACTTGGCGCGCCGGTGTTCGCGTCAAACCGCGCTTCGGAATTCAACGCGTGCCCGTGTGACGGCATCTCCGACTGCAGCAGCGTCACCGTGCTCGATCCGCCGGTTTCGCCGAGATCGTGCAGCGTCAGACCCGGACCCTGGCCCGGATGCATCGGCGCATTGCCTTGCATGTTGGGCAGCCCGAAAGTGGTCCTGCCGTCGCCGCCATAGGTGGTTCCGAGCAGCGAGAAAAGGGCAGTGTTCTGCGAGAGCGGCAGGAGCTGCCCGTTGCAGAACGCCCATCCCTTGGGGGCGAAGTTGAACGGAAAGATGCGCACCTCGGCAACAAATTGGTTGGACATGGTCTGGTCCTAGGTTGGGGAGGGGAAGATGCCGAACAGCGAAATGATAAAATCGAGACAGAGATATGGCTGGAAATTATCGTGCGGCTGGCTGCCGCCTGTGGGTGCGATGCTGTTGGGTCCCATGGCGTTAGTTGGAATCGCCTGATAGTAAAGCGCCACGGTGGTCGCTTTAGCGGCCACGTTGGCCACCGGCGTGCTGGCGTTGCCGTCCGCGGTAGACGCCAGAAACGCATGCGAATGCGCCGGAATTTGCTGCGTGGTCAACGTCACCGTCTCGACGCCGCCATTTTGCGACAGCCCAAAGCCGCCACCTTGATGGATCGGGACACGACCGCGCAGGTCGGGAAGCTGGAAAGTGTTTTGGCCGTCGCCACCATAGGTGGTGCCAATGAGATTAAACAGGGTGTCGTATTCGTTGATCGGCAACAACTGGCCCTGGCAGAACATCCAGCCGGCCGGCGCAAAATTGCCGGCAAATATGCGTATCTCGCCGACGTAAGGCTGTGACACGGGTGCCCCCTCTTAAGTCTGTGACGGAAAAATGCCCTGGAGGGCGATGCAGAAATTCAGGGTCAGATAAGGCTGCATATTATTGTGAGCCAGACTGCTTCCGGTCGGGCCGACTGTGTTCGGCTGCATCGGGGTCAAAGTCGCCGCGGAATGGTAGAGATTGTTGAAACCGCCGAAATAGTTGTTGGCCGGATTGAAGCCCCCATTGGTGGAGACCGACGACACATTTACCGAATGCACATGGGTCGGCAACTCGGAGATTGTCAGCGTATGGTTCTGCTCTCCGCCGAGCTCGCCCAGCGTCAGGCCGCCGCCCATGTGGGTTGGCGCGCGTCCCTGCAGGTTGGGCAGGCCGAAATTGGTTCGCCCGTCGCCCCCATAGGTCGTGCCCAACAGCGAAAACAAACCCTGGTTCTGATTGATGGGCAACAACTGCCCGTTGCATTGCGCCCATCCCCTTGGCGCAAATACAAAGGACATGATCTTGATTTCGGACAAAAATGGCTCGCTCACGCCGTCCCCCCTGTGCCAACAACCCCGCGCACAAACCTATCGTCGAAATTCTTTTTCCGGACTAATTCTTGTTCCACGCCACTTGTCGAGGCAAGGTGTGCCTTTGTCAAGATACAACTAAAGCCATATTGGCCGCATTCGTAACGGACGGCGCCGCACTCCAAAACAAACGATCAGAACAACTATCAGAAAACGTGCGTCAATCGTGTAACGGCAGTGAGCCTTACAGGATTTTTAGTCGGCGCTGTCCGCTCGAGCTTACGGCAAACCGGTTGTCATTCGCTGCAACTGCCGAAGCGGGATTGAGCGGCGCCAGGGGAATAAGCTCGAAGCTCATCAGATGAACGCCTGACAGTGGGCCGAAGCGTATCCGGATGCGAAGGACGGCATCATGCCGGTTGTTGCCTTTCCGACCAAGGTGTCGGGACGCAATCTGCTGTGGCGTCGGATGGTCGCAAACGCGATCGAATCCGACCCGGATTGGAACGGCGGAAACTACCTCCATCAGCCGCGCAGTCTGGCGGAAGGCTACGGCGTTCTCCGGCTCATGATCGACGGCGTTCCACGCCTGCAATCCGCCATTCCGGACGAGGCGGCCGCGGACAAGTTCGTCGCTTCGATCCGAAAGCAGGCGGAAAGCCTCGATGCGAACGACGATCCGGAGCGTGATCTCGCAAAAATAAAGACCAGGGTATATGCGCTGAATTTCGATGACGACGAGTTCAATCCGGCGCGGCTGCTCATCCTCGAAAGTTTGCTGAAGCGTGTTCCACAGGCGAAATATGCGGTGCAAGCCGGCTCGGAAAAGTCATATGGCCATCTCACGATGGCCTTCCCCTCGCTATGGGCGGATCATGTCGCAGCCTTCACCCGATTGCTCGGCGATGACGGCACTTCAGGCAAAGCAAAGGACTGATGCAGCAGGCTGCAGAACTCGTCCGAAAGTATGAGGGATCGCGTTTGCGTTCGCCCGACCCACAGGCCGGCCCTCGGTGGACCGGCAGAATGCGACCGGACAGGCCGTGGGATCCCGTTTCGGCCTGCGTTGCCAGCGAATCCTGCCCGGATTGCCGGGATCGACCGCAAAACCACGATTCGGGTAAGTCGTGCTGACATAGATCTCGCCATTTGCCGACGCACGGGGCGTTTCCCCGCAACCGCCGGGAACCCGGTTGAGGATAGCAAGGCCTTCTCCAAAGCCCTGTCTCAACGAGAGGTTTTCCTTGACGCCGCCTGAACTTGGTCGGAGGATCGATGAGGGAGGCGGAGCTGCTTCGCGATCCCGGCTGGCTCCGTTAGATGCTCCGTTAGATATCATTTCCCGTGACCGGCCGCGAGCGCCGCGCGGTTGACCTCAAATCGGTGGTGAGAAATGTCCGACGCTGTCCATTCGCTCAGCACTGTCGGGTTGGGGCCGAAACGGCAGATCCAAATCTGGTCGGATGCGCTGGCGGATCTCTGCGGCCATTTCGACATCGACCCGCTCGAGAGCTCAAAGCTGGACGCGCGGATCAACTACACCATCGTTTCGCAGCTGAAGCTGTGCCAAATCGAGGTAAGCCAGCACAGAATCGCTCAAACGGTTTCGCGCAGCAAGGGTAGCAAGCATCCCTATGTCAAACTGCTGTTCCAGACCTACGGCGTCTCCTACTTCGAGCAGAACGGCTGCCAAATCGAGATCAATCCCGGCGACTGCCTAGCCTACGATGTTTCCTGTCCCCATACCATCGTCAGTCCGGCGCTGACGCGGCATGAGGTCGTGATCGTGCCGAAGGCATTGCTGCGTGAACGCGGCTTCCAGTTCGGCAAGATGCATGCGTGCAAGCTGTCGGCGCGCACCGGCACCGGCCGGATCGCCTATGACTTCGTGCATGCGGCATTCAACGAAGCCACCAAATTGTCGGCGAACAGTGCGGTCGGCGTCGCTGATTCGCTGATCGATCTGCTGCTGTTGCCGCTGCGCGAAGCCGACTCGTCCTTTGACCGCGCAGGCCCCGAGGCGATGTATGTACGCGCGCAGGCCTTCATCAACGAGCATTTGCGCGATCCGGATCTCAGCATCGACCAGATCTCGTCGGCGCTCGGTTGCACCAAGCGCTATCTGCACATGCTGTTCAGCGAGCGAGGCATGACCGTCAGCGATCATATCTGGCGGGAGAGACTGTTGCATTGCCGCCAGGAACTGGAAGCGCATGCGGGCAAGACGATCACGGACGTCGCTTTCTCCTGGGGTTTCTCCAGTTCCTCGCACTTCAGCCGCGTGTTCCGGAAATGCTTCGGCATTGTCCCGTCCGCGGTCCACAAGAGCCTGCATGGCGGTCTGCCCTCGGACGCCGCCTGATCGCGAGCGACCCATCACTCGGGAAACGCTCTAATTCGGCAAACACTCTAGGTCGGGAAACGCTCTAGGTCGGGGAAGGCTCTAGGTCGGGGAAGGCCTGGGCCGGGGAAGGCCTGGGCCGGCGCCCGGTCGCGGCCTGGTGCCGCGCCTGCCGATCGGCAATTGTCCCGCAAATCTTTATCGGATTTGGCCGCTGCCGGCTGGTAGACTTGCGAAAACAGGTTGCAGCGGAGGAAACGATGAAGGCCCCCCAAGCCCTCAAGGGTACGGGCGAACATGATATCACGCCCGCCGTGCTCGCGATCGGGCGCCCCTTGTTCCCGCAAGCCCTGATCGGTGCGCTACGGCGCGTCGGCGGCGTCGGCCACTGCATGGTCTTCACCTTCGAGGGCGAACGTTCCGCGCGCTGCCTGCTCGACATCGGCAATATCCCGAGCGGACCGGATCTCGGCGCGGCCTATTCCGAACATTTTCATCTGGCCGATCCCAACCGCGACACGATTTTTCGCGAACGCAGCAGCGCGCCGTCGATCGTGCTGCCGACATTCGCGCGCCGCATGTACAGCACGAGATACGCCAAGATTTTCTTTGAAGACGCCGAGATCGTGGACAAGTTCGCCACCGCGATCTGGGCCGAGCGCGCATGTTTCTACGTCAATTTTTACCGGACCGTGGCTCAGGGCCGCTTCAGCTCCGAGCAGGTCGAACGCCTCAACGGGATTGCGCCCGCGATAGGTGCTACCGTGGCGCGGCACTTTCAGGCGGTGAACCCGCCGGACCACGACCCCTATCGCAAACTTGAACTGCTGTTCTCGACCAGCGATCCACTCACCCGCCTGACCCATCGCGAAAGGCAGGTGAGCCTGCGCATTCTCTCCGGCTTCAACTCCGAAGCGATTTCGATGGATTTGGGCATCAGCCTGCAGTCGACATTCACCTATCGCAAACGCGCTTACGCCAAACTCGGCATCTCCTCTCAAAATGAACTGTTCGCCATCGTGCTGCGTCTGTTGGCGTCGCCACACCGGCTGAATTAAGCCCAACGCGCGTTCAACGCTGATAGCGGCAAGCGGAGCGGTGCCTGTCCCTCTCCTTGGGTACAGACGCGCCGCCGTTCCGGCTTTAATATGGCCCGGAACAGGGAGGACCGGACTTGAGCACCGCGCCGCATATCGATATCGACGTCGCCGCCTTCTGGAATGACCCCTATCCGACGCTCGCAGCGCTGCGCAAGGAGGCGCCGATCGCCTATGTGCCACAGCTTGGCAGCACGTTGTTGTGCCGCCGGGACGACATTTCCGTTTCCGAAAAGCAGATCGACGTTTTCAGCTCCGATCAGCCGAACGGGCTGATGACCCGGCTGATGGGCTACAACATGATGCGCAAGGACGGCGCGGCGCATAGCGTCGAGCGAAACGCGTTTTTCCCAGCGGTCTCGCCACGCACGGTCAAGAACCATTGGAGCTTGCAGTTCCAGGCGCACGCCGACCGTCTGATCGATACGCTTCCTTCGTCCGTGACGATGGACTTCATTGCCGATTTTGCGCTGCCGTTCTCGGCAGAATGCCTGAAGTCGGTGACCGGTTTGACGAAGATGCGCTACCAGGACATGAACGCCTGGTCGCAGGCGATGATCGACGGCATTGCCAACTACGTTGGCGATCCGAAGGTGGAAGCAAGGTGCCATGAAGCGACGGCCGGAATAGACGCCGCGATCGACGATATGCTGCCCAGCCTCGAAGCAGACGACAAAAGCCTGCTCGGCGTCATGGTTGCTTCCGGCATGCCGATGGACGGCGTTCGGGCGAACATCAAGCTCGCCATCAGCGGCGGACAAAACGAGCCGCGAAAAGCGCTTGCCGGGACATTATGGGCGCTGCTCACGCATCCCGAGCAGCTCGACCTCGTTCGAGCCGGAGCGGTGTCTTATCTACAGGCGTTCGAGGAATTCGCACGCTGGATTTCGCCGATCGGCATGTCGCCCCGACGGATCGCAAGACCATGGACCATTCGCGATGTCGATTTCGAGCCGGATGACCGGGCATTCCTGATGTTTGGCTCCGGCAATCGCGACGAGCAATATTTCGCAGGCGCGGACCGGTTTGATATCCGTCGCGACGCTTCGAAGAGCATCGCATTCGGCGCGGGACCGCACTTCTGCGCCGGCGCCTGGGTGTCGCGCGCCATGATCGCCAACATTGCGCTGCCGACGGTGCTGGCGCGCTTGCCGAATCTGCGGGTCGTCACTGACGCGCCCGTCGAGATCGGCGGCTGGGCGTTCCGCGGCCTGCTCAATTTGCCGCTGGCCTGGGATGCCGTATTGCCGCGCGCCTGACGCCGCATGCCGTGCTGACGCATCGGCGCCAGCAAGCGCGCCAGACTCTGATCCCATATCAAATCCTGTTTCAATGGAGGCATTTGGTTGTTACGTTTCGAGCCATGAACCATCTTTCCTGCATTCGCATTTTCAAACGGGTGGTCGAGCTCGGGAGCTTTTCCAAGGCATCCGACGAGCTCTCGATCTCGCAATCGAGCGTCACCAAGTCCATCACGCAGCTCGAACAGCACCTTGGGACAAGGCTGCTCAATCGCAACACCCGCGGGATAAGCCTCACCGAAGATGGGCTGACCTACTACGAACGCTGCACCAACATCATCGCCGAGATTGACGATGCCGATGCCGCGGTCGGCCAGCGCAGCAAGACCCTGGTCGGCACGCTGCGCATTTCGACCTCGGTGGCGTTCGGGCGCAGGATCCTGGCCCCGCTGCTGATGGATTTCATGCGGCAGCAGCCTCATCTGAAGATCGACCTCACCTGCGAGGACAGCTACCTCGACCTGGTGACCCACGGCATCGATGTCGCGCTGCGGATGGGCCGGCTGACCGATTCGTCGATGGGCTGCCGCTATATCGGCCACAATCCATGGGTGATGGTGGCCTCTCCCCGATACCTTGCCGGCCGGCCTGCGCCCCAAAACCCTGCGGACCTCAAGGCGCATGATTGCATCGTGTATTCCAGCGTTCAGGGCGATGCGGTTTGGCAGCTTCGACCGCGAACCGGCGATCCGCAGTCCGTCGTCGTCGACGGGCCCTTGCGCTCGAACAATTTGTCGACGCTGCTTTCCGCGGCGAGGTCCGGCATGGGCATTGCGATACTGCCGCGCTACGTGGCGTCGGCGTCATTGGCCGCCGGCGAGGTCGTGACCGTGCTGGAGGACTTCAGCCTGCCCGGTCAGGAACTGCACGCGGTGTTCCCGTCGCCCAAGCAAGTGCCCCGGAAAGCGCTGGCCCTGATCGACTTCCTGATTCCGCAGTTCAAGGCGGACTGGTGGGAGCGTCGATCACCGGCCAAGGCCGTCGAAACTCCGAAGCACAAACGGCCGCCTAAGACTCGCCAATCTCGTGGGAAGCCAGGCATTCAAGCGCCTTGACCATCGCGGAGTGATCCCACGATTTGCCGCCGAGCGCCGTGCACGAATTGAATAATTGCTGCGTGGCGGCGGTGTTCGGCAATGCCAATCCGAGGGCGCGCGCGCCCTCCAGCGCCAGGCCGAGGTCTTTTTGATGCAGTTCGATTCGGAACCCCGGTTCGAAATTGCGTTTGATCATGCGCTCGCCGTGCACTTCGAGCACACGCGACGAGGCGAAGCCTCCCATCAACGCCTTCCGCACCAACGCCGGATCCGCGCCGGCCTTCGATGCGAAAAGAAGTGCCTCCCCGACCGCTTCTATCGTGAGCGCGACGATGATCTGATTGGCCACCTTGGTGGTCTGGCCGTCACCGTTGCCGCCAACCAGGGTTACATTCTTGCCGAGCTTGTCGAACAACGGCTTCACCGCGTCAAAACTCTGCTGCGAGCCGCCGACCATGATGGTGAGGGATGCCGCCTTGGCGCCAACCTCACCGCCCGACACCGGAGCGTCGAGATATTCAGCGCCGAGATCGTTTATCTTCCTGGCGAACTCTTTTGTCGCCAATGGCGAGATCGAACTCATGTCGATGACGATCTTGCCTTTTGAAATGCCCTCCGCGACGCCATTGCGGCCGAATAGAACGTCGCTCACCTGCGGCGTATCGGGCACCATGATGATGATGACCTCCGCCTGTTCCGCCACAGCCTTGGCGGATTTGCAGGCGATCGCGCCGGCCGACACGAAATCTCCGGCGGCGGCGGACGACTCCAGGACAAAAAGCCGATGTCCCGCAGCCTGCAGATTGGCGGCCATGGGCCGGCCCATGATTCCAAGGCCGATAAAGCCGACGTCGCTCATGTCCCGGTTTCCTTCAGCAATTATGCCGCCGCGGTTGCAGCGATGTGCCAACGCATACCGTCCATGGTATTCGTCTTCGGCTTGTACTCGCAACCGACCCAGCCGCGATATCCGATCGCATCGAGATAGCGGAACAGGAACGGATAGTTGATTTCTCCGGTACCCGGCTCGTTGCGCCCGGGATTATCGGCGAGCTGGATATGGGCGATCCGATCGAAGTGCCGCTTGATCGTGGGCGCCAGATCACCCTCCATGATCTGCATATGGTAGATGTCGTATTGAATGAAGAGATTGTCCGAGCCGACATCCGCGACAATGGCAGCCGCCTGCTCCGTGCCGCTCAGGAAGAATCCGGGAATGTCGCGGGTGTTGATCGGCTCGATCAACAGCTTGATGTGGTTCTTCCGAAGAACTTCGGCCGCATAGCGCAAATTCTCGAGCAAGACATTGCGCAATTCCGCAGGATCCGCCTCTTTGGGCGTGATGCCCACGAGGCAATTGAGCTGCGGGCAATTCAGCGCCTTGGCGTATTCGATGGCGCGCTGCACGCCTTCGCGAAATTCCGACCTGCGCTCCGGCAATATGGCAATGCCGCGCTCGCCCGCCGCCCAGTTGCCGGCGGGAAGATTGTGAAGCACCTGGGTCAAGCCATGCTCCCGCAGCAGTCCTGCGAGCACGTTCGGTTCGTACTCGTACGGAAACAGGGATTCCACGCCGGCAAAACCCGCTTTTCTTGCCGCCGCGAAGCGATCAAGGAACGGCATCTCGTTAAAAAGCATCGTCAGATTGGCGGCGAACTTCGGCATGACGGTTCTCTTGCATGTATTCGAGTTTGATTCAGGCCGGCTCGACGAGGGATTTGTCGACAACGCCATCGAGCGGCAGATCGAGCACCTCCTCGAATTCGATGACGTTGTCGATCTCTGTCCCCATCGCGATATTGGTCACCCGCTCGAGAATGAATTCGACGACGACCGGAACGCGATGTTCCGCCATCAACTCGCGCGCCCTCGCAAAGGCCGACTGGGCGTCGCGGGGATCCGTCACCCGGATCGCCTTGCAGCCGAGACCTTCCGCAACCGCGACATGGTCAACGCCGTAACCGCCGAGTTCGGGCGCGTTGATGTTCTCGAACGACAATTGGACGTGGTAATCCATCGCGAAACCGCGCTGCGCCTGACGAATAAGGCCAAGATAGGAGTTGTTCACCACGACGTGGATGTAAGGCAGCTTGAACTGGGCGCCGACCGCCAGCTCCTCGATCATGAACTGAAAATCATAGTCGCCCGAAAGCGCGACGATTTCCCGTTCCGGATCTGCCACGCGCACGCCAAGCGCGGCCGGCAATGTCCACCCAAGCGGACCCGCCTGCCCCGCATTGATCCAATTGCGCGGGCCGTAAACTTTAAGAAACTGGGCCCCGGCAATTTGCGACAGGCCGATCACGCTCACATAACAGGTGTCACGGCCGAAGGCCCTGCTCATCTCCTCGTACACACGCTGCGGCTTGATCGGCACGTGGTCGAAATGACTTTTGCGCAGCATCGATCGCTTGCGGTCCTGGCATGCCGCCGGCCAGGCCTGACGCTTCCTCAGCTTACCCGACCCGCGCCATTCCTTCGCGACCGTGACGAACAGCTCAAGCGCCGCCTTGGCGTCGGAAACGATGCCGAAGTCGGGATTGAAGACGCGACCGATCTGCGTCGGCTCGATGTCGACGTGAACGAAGGTGCGATCCTTGGTGTAGGTCTCGATCGAACCGGTATGACGGTTGGCCCAACGGTTGCCGATGCCGAGCACGAAGTCGGACTCCAGCATCGTCGCATTTCCGTAGCGATGGCTGGTTTGCAGCCCGACCATTCCCGCCATCAGCACGTGGTCGTCCGGGATGGCGCCCCATCCCATCAGCGTGGGAACCACCGGCACATTGACGGTCTCCGCGAACTTCACCAGCAACTCGGAAGCGTCCGCACCGATCACGCCACCCCCGGCGACGATCAGCGGCCGCTCCGCCGCGTTGAGCATGTCGAGGGCTTTTTCGATCTGCTGGCGCGTCGCCGCCGGCTTGTAGACCGCGAGCGGTTGATAGGTCTCCTCGTCGAACTCGATTTCGGCAAGCTGAACGTCCAGCGGCAGGTCGATCAACACCGGACCTGGCCGGCCCGATCGCATGATGTGAAAGGCTTGGGCGAACACCCGCGGCACCAGTCCCGGTTCGCGCACCGTGACCGCCCATTTGGTCACCGGCTTGGCGATCGATTCGATATCGACGGCCTGAAAGTCTTCCTTGTAGATCCGGGCGCGCGGCGCCTGGCCCGTGATGCACAGGATCGGAATCGAGTCCGCGATCGCCGAATAAAGCCCGGTGATCATGTCGGTGCCGGCAGGCCCGGACGTGCCGATGCAGACGCCGATGTTTCCCGCCTTGGCCCGGGTGTAGCCTTCCGCCATATGCGAGGCGCCCTCGACATGCCGGGCCAGGATGTGACTGATCGAACCGCGCTGCTTCATCGCGGAATATAACGGATTGATCGCAGCACCTGGGACGCCGAAAGCGTGAACCACGCCTTCCTTTTCCAGCACCCGTACCGCAGCGTCGATTGCCCGCATTCTGGCCACAGCATTTCTCCCCTGGGGTTTACCTACCCATCGGGATGCGCCCTGCGGCTCGAAAAGAGAATGCGCGCGCGGCGATTTTACTTATTCCTTTTTGGAAACCGGCCTAAGGCGGCCGGAGATCGTGCCTCTCCCGATGAATGAAATTGTCGGCTACCAAGCGGATCGCGGCCGCATGGATGCATTGATATACACGCACTACTCGATCGACGCGCCGCCGGTCTATACGTCACCGTCCGGATCGCCCGGCGACCCACGGTCGCATGAGTTGAGCCCGGATTTCCTCCGGTCCCGCCATCGATGCCGCGATCTGATTTCTCCATCCATCGCTTGAGGCGTCATGACCGAGATATTACCAGGCACATGGTTCATCCATCCCGGCTGGTTCGCCGCGGTAGCCATCGTGCTCTGGGCCACCAACGCGCTGCCCGAATATCTGACCGCGCTGCTGTTCTTTGCAGCACTGACCATATTCCGATCGGCGCCGGCCAGCGTGGTGTTCGCCGGCTTCGAGTCGGCGGCGTTCTGGCTGGTGCTGAGCGGCTTCGTCCTCGGCGCCGCGATCAAAAAAGTCGGACTCGCCGACCGCATCGCCAATTCGCTATCCGCCTTCCTCACCCAATCCTGGCCCTCGATGGTGCTCGGCGTGGTCTGCCTGACCTACGCGCTGGCGTTCGTGATGCCGTCGAACATGGGACGCATTACGCTGCTGATGCCCATCATCATGGCGCTCGCCGACCGCACCGGACTTGGCGAAGGAACGCGCGGCCGGATCGCGCTGGCGCTCGCGGTCGGGCTTGGCACCTACGAATTGTCGGCCAGCATTCTGCCGGCCAACGTACCCAATCTGGTGATGACTGGCGCGGCGGAGCGCGCCTACGGCCTCCATTTCGGCTACCTGCCATACTTCATCTTGCACGCGCCGATCCTCGGCATCGTCAAGGGCGCGTTGATCACGGGCTTTCTGGTCTGGATGTTTCCCGCACAGCCGAAGCGCGTCGAAAGCGCAGCTTCCCAGGAGAAGATGAGCCCGGCGGAATGGCGGCTGTCGATCATCCTCCTGGTCACGCTGGCGCTGTGGATCACGGATTCCCTGCACGGGATTCAACCGGCCTGGGTCGGGCTGGTGGCCGCGTGCATCTGCCTTTTGCCGAAAGTAGGCTTCCTGACCGGCGAGGAGTTCGCCGTCGGCGTCAATGTCCGCACCTGTATCTACCTCGCCGGCATTCTCGGGCTCGCGGCTGTCGTCGCCTGGTCGGGGCTCGGCGACCTGATCGGAAACGCGATCATTCCGCTGTTGCCGCTCGATCCCGCCTCGCCGGCGAAAAGCTTCGCATCGATGGTCGGGCTGGCGAGCCTCCTGAACTTCGTCGTGACGGCCAACGGCCTGCCTGCGGTATTCACGCCGCTCGCTAAATCGCTTGCCGATCACAGTGGTTTCCAGCTTGTGACGGTGCTGATGTCCCAGGTGCTGGCCTACGCCACGCCATTCCTGCCCTATCAGGCGGCCCCGATCGTGGTCGCCGCCGGCATCGCGAGGGTACCGATGCGCTACGCCGTCCTGACCTGCGCAGCCGTCGCCATGATCTCCTACGCGGTTTTGGCGCCGATCGATTTCTTCTGGTTTCGCGCGCTCGGCTGGATCAACTAGATCGGCGCTAGATGCTAATCAGGGCGATACCCAGCTCGGGGCGTTTCTTCCTGCGCAGATGCGCCACCGTTTCCCGGATCGTCACCTCGAGGGTCGGACACACCGAGCCGGAAAGAAGATGGCCTCCTCGCACCGTGCCGTCCTCTAGTCCAAGCACGGCGTGAAGATGGAGGCTGGCCTTGCCGTCGTCACCCTGCGCCACGTCACCGAGCAAACTCAGAACCTCGCATTGCTCGCTGACGCCGATCGGCCGGTAGGTTTTGGCCGAGAGGTCGAACCAGCCGACTTTGGCTTCGGCAAAGGCGCCGACCGCCGACACCGAGGCGCCGCTGATGTTTTGCGTGTTGGCGAAGTCGGTGATGGCCTTGAAGGCTTCCTCGCCCTGGTCGAGGATCAGCACAAAGGTCCGCTCCTCGCCACTCGCGACGGATTTCGATCTCATCAAACGCTCCCGAAAAAGACGAATTCCCGCCAACGCGCATGTGGCACCTCAAGGTCCGCCCCGGCGATAAACGCCGCCGGGGCGATCCCTGGGATCTCCGCCGTTCCGGGGGGACGAACGGCGAAGTCGCCGGGGTTACGCTTGGCGACGGCAAACGTTCCAAATCTTCCGCGACTCGGAAACTGGGTTCCGTCGGAACTTCGTCGTGGAGCTGACGTTGGATTGCGATCGAACCATTTGGAGGACACAGCATATGAAATATTTAGTTATCGCAGCGCTTCTGGTGGCCCCGGCTTTGGTCAGTCCCGCATTGGCAGACGAAGTCGGCGTGCATGTCGGCCCCGTCGGAGCCGGCGTGACCGTGGGCGAGGCCCCCGATCGTGACCGCGATCGCGATCGCACCACGGTGATCAAGGAAAACCAGCCGCGCGATACCGATCGCACCACGGTGATCAAGAAGGAACGGGATGACGGTAGCGAAACCAAAACCATCATTCACCACGACAACTGATCGAACCTGACAAGCGAACAAAACTTAAAGGCCGTACGCCAACCGCGTGCGGCCTTTCGCTTTCGTCGATCGATGCCGGGCGATCGGCCTCAATGTTCCGCGTAGACTTTCGATGCAGAGCAGTTGGTTCTAGATATCGAGCACGAGTCGCTTCTCGCGACTGAGCGAGCAGCAAATCATGAACGTCTTGCGCTGCTGATGTTCTTCCGGGCTGCGCACCGCGTCGCGGTGCAGCGGCGTGCCTTCCAGCACCGTGGTCTCGCAGGCGCCGCACACGCCCTCCTCGCAGGAATAGGCGACGTCGATGCCGGCGGCGATCAATGTGTTGAGAATGGTCTCGCCGGCCGCGACTTCGATGTCGCGTTTCTTGCGCGCCAGATGCACCGTGAATCCGGTAACGCCATCCTGCGGCTCGGACGCGCCTAGATCCTTTGCCGCATTGGCAAAGCGTTCGACATGCAAATGCTGCGGCCGCGGGGCGCTGGCGATGCACTGGTCCAGCATGCGGCTCGGTCCGCAGCAATAGATCTCGGCGCCAGGGGGTGCCACCTTCAGGACGTCGCTAGCCGAAACAGCGCGGCCGCCTGACGAATGGATCAAGGTCGCGTCGGGGTGACGTTCCAGCCGTTCGCGAAACAGCGCATGCTCCGCCGAGCGGCTCCAGTAATGCAGCCGTACCGGGCGGCCGAGTTGTTGCAGCCGCTCGAACATCGCGTAGATCGGCGTGATGCCGATACCGGCGGCCAGCAGCACGGTTTGTTCCGCCGTCTCGTCAAGTTCGAAATTGTTCCGCGGACGCCCGATCAATAATTCGGCGCCGACCCGCGCCTCATCGTGCAGCCAGACCGAGCCGCCCCGGCCGGTCGCCTCGCGCTTCACCGCGATGACATAGCGCGTTGCCGAGCAGAGCGGCGTGACCAGCGAATATTGCCGCAGCCCGCCACTCGGCAGATGCACGTCGATGTGCGAGCCGGGCGTGGCCGGCGGCAGCGGCCCCTGCAACGATGCGAATTCGAGCAGCCGCGCATCTGTTGCGATCGGGACGCTGCGTTCGAGCCGAACCGCAAGGCCCGCGGTTTCGTCGCGCGCTTCAGAGATTGCCAAAGGTGCCATAGGTCACACCCATGTTCTTCAGCCAGCTGCGGTACTTCTGGCCGATCAGATCGCTGCGATGGTGCAACTCATAGCGAAGATCGACGGGAATACGCTCCGGCCGCTGCGTATCGACGATCGCACCGTCCTGCGCATAGACCAGGTCCTGGCGCCGCCGCACGTCCGCGTCGGAGGGCTGCGGCGAAAAATTGGTCCCGCAGACGATGCGCACGATGCTGGTGACTTCGTCGACCGGCTGCGCGGTCAAATACGTGCAAAACCGATCGTTCGGATTGCCCTCCGCCTCGCGTGCCGGATCCGAGATCACGAGCCGCTTCTTCAGATAAGCCACCAATGGGCGCATCAACTTGTAACTATAGTAGGAGATCACCGGCACGCCGCGCGGATCGCCATAGGGCTGCGTCACGCGCACTTCCGTCGAAGACAACCCCTCCTCGCTCTCATGCACCTCGTAAGGTGCGATCGGATCCGGATCGCTGAAAACACCGTTGACGCCGGCATGAACGAACGGAAAGTGCGTCGGATCGACGAAATTCTCCACGGCACGGTACCCCGACCGGAATGGGTAGGGGCCGCAGGTCACCTTCTGGTAGCTCGGGTCGTCCCATTCGGCGAATTCGGGAATCGCGCGGGCCGGCGTGCCGATGCACGCCCAGATGAATCCATACTTGTCCTGGGCGTGATGCGGTATAGCGCGCGCCTTCTTGAGCGGCGTTTCCTGCGGCGCCGCCGGCATCAGCACGCATTTGGCGGAGCCGTCGTAATTCCAGCCGTGATACGGGCAGACCACCTTGTTGTCCTGGATAAATCCCTTGGAAAGCCGGGCGCCGCGGTGGATGCACAAATCCTCCCAGACGTGAATTTGCCCCTCAAGATCGCGCCACGCGACCAGATCCCGCTCCAGCAGGGTGACCGGGTGCAATTTTCCGTAAATGACTTCTTCCGAAAACGCGACCACGTGCCAATCATTGAGCAGAACCTGATCCTGGCATCCGTCGGAAGGCAGTAACCCTGGCTTTGGATTTGGGCCGGAAGAACTTGGGCCGGAGGGATTCGGGCTGACATAGTTCATCGACGTACTCCGCTCTGTGTCGTCATCGGATGGTTTTGGCGGCGCTGACCGATGCGGCTGCCGAGGTGGCAACGGCCATACGGTGAAAGGTGATGCTCCGGATCTCGACCCGGGATGTTTCGATATGGCGCCGGATCAACCGCTCGGCTTCGACACCATCGCGGTTTTCCACCGCGCGCAGGATCTCGGCGTGTTCCTGATAGGCCTTCACGATCCGCGCCGGGCTGACGAAATCGAGCCGGCGGATGATACGGATACGGTCGGTCAGTTCGTCGAATGAGCGAAGCATCGCGCGGTTGCCAGCGAATCCCACCAGGGTGCTGTGAAACACCTCGTCATGCTGGGCGACGAGATGGCCCTGCAATTCGCGCTTTGCCTTCGGCACGCACCAGAAGGCCCGCAGCGCCATCAGCGGCGGTGGGCTATCCGCCGCGCAGAGCCGGCGCAGCGCGAGCGCCTCAATCTCCACGCGGTAATCATAGAGATCCTCATAGAACGCAAGATCGAGCGGGCGAACCTGCCAGGACGAATGGCCGCCGACATTTTGCAGATAGCCTTCGTGGGCGAGCACATGCAACGCCAGTCGCAGCGGCGTTCGCGACACCTGCAGCGTCGCGGCCAATTCATGCTCCGAATAGCGCTGACCGGGCGGCATCCGGAAATCGAAGATGTCTTGCTTCAGGCGGCCGTAGACTTCCTGCGACAACGTGCTCTTGGCGCCCGCGGTATCTACGGCGGCATTGATCGGCGTAACGATCGTCGGATCAGATGTCATCTAGCTAAACCCAATTGGGATCCCAATTGAGATGCAAGGCTAAACCTAGATGTGGAACTGACAAGGCCGTAGTTTGAGCAAGTCCTGCCCAGGATTTGCTCAAACAGGAAAACGCAATCGGGAAAGATATTCGCGGTGGCCGAGCGAGCGAGCCTTTAGCTCGCACTCTGCCGCACGATGTCGTCCACCGTCTGGCGCGCGCCGAGCATGAACTGATGGACGCCATCGGCGATCACGACATGGCGCTCCTCGCCTTCCGGAACCGGCGTGCCGTACACGAACTTGCGAACTGCGATGTAGAAGATACGGCCGTGCAGGCCCCAGAACAATTCCTGCTCCCGCGAGGTGATCGGCAACTGCGACGGCGCGGCCAGTCCAAGTTCATGCCGCATTTCCAGCATGGCCGGCGCGCCGATCGTCTCCATCACCACTTTGAGATAACGCGCATTGATGTCGAAGGATTTCAGGCCTGAGAAAACGAAGATGCGGACCCAGTCGAAGTTGAAGATCCGATCCGAATATTCACAGTAGAACTGCGTCAGCCGGGATTCCAGCGGACGCGACCGGTCCAGGATCAGCCCGGCCCAGTGCTTTTGCCAGCCGCCGAGATAGACGTGCTCATACACCCGCTCGATCAGCGCCTCCTTGCTCGGAAAATGCCGATAGATCGCCGAATGAGTGATGCCGATGCGCTTGGCGAGTTCACGCGTCTGCCCCCCGAAACCATGTTCGGCAAAGAAGCGGATCGCCTGATCGAGAATGACCTTCTCACGCTCGGCCGCCCGCATGTTTTTGCGAGGCGGTGCGGCTTTCCGGGCTGCACCGGTTTTCGCCACGCGCTTGCTCAGCGGCCGCTTTTTGACCTTTACAGCCTTAGCCTTGCGCATCGTCGCCCGAATCCGTTTTGAGTTTCATATTTATCAACATTTTCAAACTCTTGCTATAGATAAAGGAAAACAGACCAAATGGTAATTTCTGTTGACATGAGGCGGAAGCGGCTCCAAACATAATTTGAGACCGATTGGTTACAAAGTCTGCCAGGGATTGGGAGGCCGTGCGTGAAAGCCCGCGCTTTCAAATATTTTCGAACGCAATCTCTAGAGGATGCGTTGCAAGCCTTTGATCGGGCCGGCGGCGAAGGCTGCTATCTGGCCGGCGGCCAAAGCCTGGTGCCGTCTCTGTCATTGCGGTTGCAGGCGCCGGAACTGCTGATCGATATTTCGCGCATCGAGAGCCTGACTGGAATATCGCGGTCCGGCAATGTGCTGCGCGTCGGCGCGCTGACGCGGCACGCGGAAATGCTGACGTCCCCGGAGATCGCGCGCCACGCGCCGTTGCTGCGTCGGGCCGCACCCTTCGTGGCGCATCCCGCCATCCGCAACATGGGAACGTTCGGCGGCACCATCGCGCTGGCCGACCCCTCCGCCGAGTTTCCCGCGATGACCTTGGCGATGGATGCCGAATTCGAGATCGCAAGCCTCGCCGGCACCCGAACCACAAAGGCCGACGGTTTCTTTCGAGGGCTTTTCGAAACTGGCTTGCAGCCCGGCGAAATCCTGACCGCGATCAACATTCCATGTTTTGGGAACGCCGATCGCTGCGTGTTTGACGAACTGGCGCGTCGGCGCGGCGATTACGCGCTGGTCGGCGCCGGGGTCCAGGGAAATTTTGCGCAAGATCTGGTCTCCACAATCCGGATTGCGTTTCTCTCGGTCGGTTCGACGCCGCTGCGTGCCCGCCACGCCGAAGCGGCGATCACTGGGCGCGCGCTTTCGGCCGACGCGATTTCCGACGCCCAGGCAGCACTCGGCGACGATCTCGATCCCGAGGACAATGAAGAAACCAGCGCGACCATGCGGATGCATCTGGCGCGGGTGTTGCTGGGGCGGCTGCTCGGCCGCTTGAGCCAACCCGATTGTATGCGCCAAGACGAGGTCACATGAACGAACGTGTCCCGATCGAGCTCGAGGTCAACGGCGAAGCGGTCGCGAAATATGTCGAACCGCGACTGTCGCTGGCGGATTTCCTGCGCGAGGAGTTGGAGCTCACCGGCACGCATCAGGGGTGCGAGATGGGGGCGTGCGGCGCCTGTCTGGTTCTTCTGAACGGAAAAGCCGTGCATTCCTGCCTGATGTTCGCGGTGCAGGCCCACGGCGACCATGTCGAAACGGTCGAGGGGCTGAGCCAGCGCAAGGCGATCGCCGATATTCAGCAGGCGTTTCACAACAACAACGCGCTGCAATGCGGATTCTGCACCGCGGGCATGCTGGTCACCGCGCATGAATTGTTGAGCCGCAACACGACCCCGACCCGCCATGAAATTCGCGACGGCCTGTCTGGCAACTACTGTCGCTGTACCGGTTATCAGGCGATCGTCGACTCGATCGTATCAGTAGCGCGGTCAAGAGCCGGGAATGTCGACACGCCTGCGAGCCCAGGTGAGCGCGGGACAGCATCATGAACAATGCCCTTGGCAAGCTCGACCGTCCCAACAGCTACATCGGACGCTCGGTGACGCGTCCGAACGCCAAGCGTTTGCTGGCCGGCAAAGGGCGATACGTCACCGACATGAAGCTGCCGCGAATGCTCCATGCGGCCTTTGTGCGCAGCCCCTACGCCCACGCCAAAATCATGTCGATCGATATCAGTGCGGCCGCCGCGATGCCGGGCGTTCATCTGGTCGCCACCGGCGCGGATCTCGCCAAACTGTGCAAGCCATGGGTCGGAACCCTCGACCATTTCCGCGGCATGAAATCGTCACCGCAACTGCCGCTGGCGATCGACAAGGTGGTTTGGGCCGGACAGGCCGTCGTCGCCGTGGTCGCGCAGAGCCGCGCGTTGGCGGAAGACGCCGCCGAGCTCGTCGAAGTCGCCTATGAAGAACTCGGCGTGGTGACCGACATCGACTTGGCGCGCCAGGAGGGCTCCGAGATCATCAATCCCGATCTCGGAACCAATTTGTCGTTCACGCTCAAAGTGGAAAGCGGAGATGTCGAGGCCGCTTTCAAGGACGGCGCCGTCGAGATCGAGGATGTCTTTCATTTCGGCCGCCATACCGCGGTCACGCTCGAGCCGCGCGCCATCATCGCCGACTACAATTCCAGCGAAGAGCAACTGACGGTTCATCACGCGACCCAGACGCCGTACCAGTTCCAGGATCTCTATAGCCGCTACTACGGAATTGCCGAATCCCGCGTCCGGGTAGTCGCCCCCGACATTGGCGGTTCCTTCGGCATGAAGCTGCATGTCTATCACGAGGACATGGCCGTCGTCGGCCTGAGCATGCTGACCGGTCGGCCCGTCAAATATGTCGCGGATCGGATGGAATCGTTTCTTTCCGACATTCACGCCCGCGACCATCGCGTCACGTCCAGCATGACGGCGGACGCTTCGGGAAATATCCTGGGCATGAAAGTAGATGACGTCACAGCGATCGGTGCCTTCTCCAGCTTTCCGCGCACCAGTGTCGTCGAAGGCAACCAGGTGGTGCGGCTGATGGGAGCGCCGTACCGGTTCAGGAATTATCGCGGCGATTTGAGCGTGGTTTTCCAGAACAAGGTTCAAACCAGCCAGTATCGCGCGGTCGGTCACCCGATCGCCTGTTCGGTAACGGAGTCGCTGATCGACGGCATCGGCCGGCGTCTCGGGCTCGATCCCTTTGAAATACGCCGGCGAAACATCATCACCCAGGACATGTATCCGTACACCTCGCCGACCGGGTACAAATTCGAGCGGCTGTCGCACGAGGTCTGCCTGGACAAGCTCCACGCCGAGATGGATTACCCCCGGCTGCTAAAACAGCAGGAGGAACTTCGCGCCAAAGGTGTCTATCGCGGTATCGGGATTGCGATGTTCGTCGAGATCACCAATCCCTCGCCGGCGTTTTATGGCGTCGGCGGCGCGCGCATTTCTTCGCAGGACGGCGCCATCGTGAAGATCACGCCATCAGGGGAAGTGCAGTGCCTGGTCAGCATCGGCGAGCATGGCCAGGGCACCGAAACCATCATCGGCCAGATCGTTGCGGAGAATTTGGGCGTCGATCGCGAGACCGTGCGCGTCATCACCGGCGACACCGATGTGACGCCGTATGGTGGCGCCAACTGGGCCTGCCGCGGCGCCGGCATCGGCGGCGAAACCGCGTTTCAGGCGGCAAAGAAACTCAAACAGAATGTGCTGGCGGTAGCCGCCGCGATCCTGCAAGCCAAGCCGTCCGACCTGGATATCCAGAACGCCCAGATTGTCGACGCCGGGACCGGCAACATCCGCATCGCCTTGTCGGAGGTCGCCCGCATCTCCTACTTCCGTTCGGATACGCTGCCGGATGATGTCTCGCCACAACTGACCGTGGCTCACCATTATTCTCCGAAAGGATATCCTTTCGCGTTCACCAACGGCGTTCAGGGATGCCACGTCGAGGTCGATGTCGAGACCGGATTCGTCAGGCTGATCGATGTCTGGGTGGTCGAAGACTGCGGGCGCATCATCAATCCGATGCTGGTGAACGAGCAGGTCCGCGGCGGCGCCATCCAGGGCCTGGGCGCGGCGTTGTTCGAAGAGTGCCGCTATGGCGAGACCGGCCAGCTCGAGAACGGCTCGCTCGCCGATTATCTGGTGCCGATGGCCTATGAGATGCCGGACATCAAGATATTCCATGTCGAAACGCCGACGCGTGATACCGAACTCGGCGCCAAGGGATGCGGTGAAGCCGGCACCGCCGCGGCGTCGGCGGCCGCGATGAATGCCGTCAACGACGCGATCGCGCCGCTAGGCGCACATGTCTCGCAAATTCCCATGACGCCTCAACGCCTGCTGCGAGCTTTGGGCAAGGTCTGAGCGATCCGTTTGCGCGGCCGAACGTGGGCGGCAATTAGGTTGTGACTACGATATCGTCGCCGCTCAGCGCCTGGAAATCGACCGTCACCCAGGTGGCGAACTTCACCGGCAATGTGGTGGTGGTTCCCGGAGCGGGCTTGGTGCCGAGCAAATCATAGACGATGGCGTGGCTCTCGCAGTTGGTGATCTCCAGCGAGAACGTGTCCCAGAGCAGGCCGCCACCGATGAAGCGCGTCATTTCGATCGGCGAATCCACGATCGCCTGGAAGCAGGCGCTTTGCGGCGCACCGGCGGCGCGAAACTGCTTCAACACCACACTGGGAAGCTGCGGTTGCAGCGCATCGAGAAGATCGCCCGCAAGGCTGCCGAAGATGCCGCCGATCAGTCCGGCCCGCGCTTCGCCGGCGCTTTGCCAGACCGGCGGCTGTTGCGTCGCCGCCTGCTGCTGGACGATCCGATAGAGAACCCCGTGCTGGCCTTTGGTGGTGGCCGCCATGGTCGGAAAGAATGTCGTCGTGCAACTGAATTGCGGATTGGTCGGCGTATCCGATGCGACACCGATTTCGGCCAGCACCTTGGGCCAGCCCCAGGCCTCACGCCCGGTCACCATGCCGATGGTGTAGCTGATGAAAATATAGGGCGACCAGAACACCAGCCGGCTCGGCAGCAGATGTCCGTCGCGAAATTCAAGCAGCGGAATCCAGATCGCGCATTCCCGTCCGGGCAGCCAGCCCAGGATGTCGGTCGACGACGTGCATTGTGCGATGTCCATGAAACTCAGCATCGCCACCGGCAATGCTACCTGGTAACGAACCTTGCCGGCGCCCGCGGGATTGAGCAGCGTATCGACGGTCCGCTGCATGGCCTTGGTATCGGCATCGATCACGAACGCATTCGCCTTGGCGTCGGTGAATACGCCTGATGGCGCAAGGCTCGCCGCGCCGTGGCCCAGCCACGAGATGAACGGCACGTTGCTCATGCGCCTGGACCTTGCGAAAACCGGCGTTGCAGGAAATCGTAACCGACGATCCTGGTGGGTTCGCCGCAGATCGCCCGCGATGCGGCGGCGCCCGACATTACCGCGCCTTCGAAGGTCGTGGTGTTGAAGCCATGCCGCGTGCCCTCGCCGGCAAGGATGAGATTCGTGAAGCCGGATTGATCGGGATGCAGCCGGTACTGCGTGGTTCCCGCGGCCGACAACGTGCAACACTCCGTCGGATCGATATTGGCGCGCCAGAACTGGGCGTCGAAGCGCGCCTCGCCCACCGCGCCGGCCGGCGCGGTCAGCACGTTCCAGTCGAACTTGCCGCCGACATCGGCCACCGGCCACACCGCGCCGGAGGATGCGTTGAGCCAATCGATCGATTGCTGGCGTATTTCGGCGCGCGCCGTCGCCGGCACGCCGGTGTTGGATGACGGCTGCTGGTACAGGGTCGTTTTATAGGTCCCGGTCAAATAATGAAGCGAGAGCGGCTTCGGCGCCGGCCACGGTTCGAAGCCGAGCACCTGGGTCATGTCGGCCCAGATGTTGAGATATTCCGGGCCGGCCACGGTCGCCGGCTTGCCGGTGGTCCAACCGAGCTGGCTGGTCGTGCAGTTGCACCAGAGCTGAAGCGCCTGCGACGGCACGATGCCGATGTTTCGAACGAACGCGTCGAAGGCCGGGCTGCGCGTCATCAAGCCGGCGCACATGCTGACATCCTGGGTGTTGAGCGGCTTGTAGGCCCCGAGCGAAATCGCCTGGATGACGATGTCGAAATCCACGCCGCGGGTCAGCACCACCTTCCCGGCCGCCGGCCAGTTGGACCAGTAGCTCTCGAAATTGACTCCCGCCGCCTGCATCGCGGCGCCGTTCTGAAGCTGGTCCCAGAATGGCTGCGAAGGCCAGAAGGCCGTGCCATCCTGGCTGGTCGTCGGCGCATAAGCGCCATTGAGTGTGTCCGCCTGTCGATCGAGCCGGATGGTTTGCACCGCCGGCCTGTCCTCGGCCGGCTCGACACTCGTGATCTTGGAGAAAAACTGAAACTGAACCCCTGCATCCAGCAGATGTTCATAGAGCGGGGCAACGATCACCTCGCCCATGCCGGCCTGGACGTCCCACATCATCGACCCCTTGTAGGTGCCGACCAGGCGCATGATGACGCCCAACGCGGTGCCGGCGGCGTAAGACGGGTCGGCGGTGTCGCCATCCTTGTACTGGAACATGGTGTCGTAGAGCACGCGCACGACGCTGGATGACGCAACGACTTTCGGATCGGCGCCGTGATCGAGCAGCCAGGCGCGGAAATCGCTGCCATCCAGCGATTCCAGCGTGGCATCCGGCAACCATAGATCCACCATGATGCCCTGCGCGACGGCGGCGAACACATCGAGCACTTCGAAGATGATGGCGTCCTTGCTGCCCGCCGCGGCCGCGGCCCCGCGCGTTCTGGCATGCGCATCGCGCACCCAGCGCAGGATATCGGGCAGGCGTTGCAGGTCCTCGTCGGCCTGCCCTTCGAGATGAGGCCCCAGCGCGCGGAGATGATCGATCGCCGCCTCCAGTACGGAGCTGGGCTGCGGCAGCGTCGGCGTCCGCGTTGGCGGTGGTCCCGCCACGGCCGTGGCCTCCGCCGGGCTGGGCTCGTTGCCGTTGTCAAAAATTTCCTTGAGCCAGCCGATGACGGTTTCCAGCATTTGCGCGATGGTCGGCATCAACGTGCCGTCGCCCGGCGTGCCGCTGTTGGTCGGCCAGGTCAGCGGCAGATAGTGCCAGCCGCCCTTGTCGTCCAGCATGCCGATCGGCGTGTAGTCCTGCGGCTTCACCGCGTCCTGCCAGATCCGCAGCTTCGAACCCGGCGGCGGGGTGCGCGCCGCGTAGATTTCCTGAAGCATCTTGAAGGTGTTCTCGTAACAGCCGAACCAGACATGCAGCCCGTGTTCGAGGTTGCGTCCGATCGCATCCCGCCCGCTCGCCGCCTTGCCGCCGAGCCGCCAGCCGAGCTGATAGATGGTCACCTCGTATCGATCGCGCAGCGCCTGGGTCTTGCTGAGCTGGTAGGCCGCACTGAGGCCGGCCATCCCGCCGCCGAGTATCGCGATTTTGGTTTTCGACATTGCTTCCCCTTCGATCGGCGAATGGCGCAGGCGGGCTAGGCGCGAATTGCTTCAAATTCGTCCGGACGCCGCAAGGCCACACTGGATACCCCAAGGATCTGCGCCCAGTTCCTGGAGCACCGCCGCGCCGCGCGCGGCATGGCACTCCCGGACCGGCGTTTCGCCCGGTATCTTTGCCAACCACAGGTAGCATATTCCCCGTTCGAGTGGCATAGCCAACCGCTCGGCTTCCACAAGTGCTAACCGGAATTGTGCCGCGGCACGGCGGTTGCGATGACCCAGCAGCGCCAACCTTCCCGTCAGCAGATGAGCACGCGGGCGACAGATTCGGGTCTTCGCCGCGTATTGCCAAACGCGGCGGCAAGCCTCGCGCGCTTGCGCCGTCAACGCCTCATGCGGTGCACCTTGCAGCATCGCCTGCTCCGCCAGCGCCAGATGCACCTCCGCCACCGCGCAGACGCTGAAGAACGCGATGCCCATGGTGCAAACGCTTTCGCGCATGCTGTCGAGTGCCCTTGTCGCGGCGTGCCCGGCCTGCTCGAACTCGCCCGCGCGCAGCCGGGCCGCCGCCTCAAGTCCGTCGCACAACAGCCGCTCCGCGGGATGCAGGGTTTCATCGGCCGCCGCCTTCATGTGCTCGAGCGTGCGGCGCGGCGGCAGCCCTCGCAACATATCCAGGATTCCCATGCCGGCCAGCACCCAGGCACGAACCGGCGCGTTGTCGACCGCTTCGGCCAAAGGGCCGAATGCCTCCAGTTCCAGCGCGGCGCGTTCGAACTCGCCGGTCACCAGCGCGGTATAGCCGACCAGCACATGGCAGGTCTGATAGCGAAAGCGATCGCCCAGCCGCTCGAAGATCGAACTCCCGCTGGCGCAGTAGGCCCGGGTTGCGTCCCAATTACCCGCCTGGAACGAATAGACCGCGGCGAACAACTGGGCCACGCCCTGGTCGGCCAGTTCGCCGGCCTGCTCCGCCAGCCCGATGGAGCGGTCGCGATAATAGCGGGCCGCGCCATGCATGCCGGCAATCCCGAGACCGATCGCCAGAGCGCCATAAGCCCCGGTTGCTTCCGTGACCGAGCCGATGCTTTCCGCCTGGTTCAGCGCGGTCAGATTTGCATGCACCATCGAGAGCGTGTCGTTCATGAAGTAGGCATGCTCGGCAAAGCGGGTATGAACGTGGGCCGAGAGTTTCAACCGATGCCGGCGCATCGGGTCGCTGGACTTTCGTATCGCGCCGAGGCGATGCAACCCTTGCAGCACCGCCTGTGCAAGCGCTGCAACCACCATTTGCGCCGCGGTCGCGGGGCGATGGACGTCGCTCAGTTGCAGGCACTCGCTGAAATGCTTGGCCGATTCCGGAAAGCGCGACAATGCGTGCAAGGCCTCACCCCGGACATACGCCAGCTGCGCGCGTTCGGCAGTCGGAAGCGCGAAGCTGGTTCGCGCGGCCAGCCGTTCGGCGCGCTCGACATGCATCAGCGCGTCGTCATTGGCATAGCCGCGGATCGCGAGCGAAGCGGCTTGCAGCCGATAGTCCAGCGCCTTACCGGTATCGGAAGCGCGCTCCCAATGATGCGCCAGCTCGGCGAAATGCGGCTGCAAGGCCGCGTGGCGCCGCTCGATCGATTCGGCGACCTGCCGGTGCAACGGCCGGCGCTGGGCGAAACTCAGCAGATCGTAGGTTGTTTCCTGGGTGATGACATGACGAAAGGCGTAACCCGTGCCGGCGTTGCCGTCGGCGGTCGCAAGGAAGCCGGCGAGCACCAGGCCCCGCATGCTTGCATCGAGATTGCCGGGCTCGGTCGGCACCGGAAAAATTTCCCGCAGCGCCTCCACGTCGAACACCCGGCCGATCACGCTCGCCACCTTCAAGGCCAACTGGTCGGTCTGGCTCAGTCCGTCGATACGGCTGACGATGATATCGCGCAGCCGGTGCGGCACCGCCGCGGTGGCAAGATCCGCAGCCCCGACGCTGCAGCGCTGGTCGGCGGTCTCGATCAGCCCGAGCCGCAACATCGATAGTGCCAGTTGTTCGGCATGAAAGGGCAGGCCTTCAGACTGCTGGTGCACGAACTCCGCCAGTCGTCGCGGGATCGATCGCACCTTCAGCACTTCGGATATTATCCGCGCGGTCGAGCCGGCGTCCACACGCCGAAGCGCGATGCGCTCCGACGCACGCAGCAGCACGCGCGCTCCGGGTGCCGAGCCGGCGCCGTCGAGAGGCCGCGATGCCGCGGCGATCAGGAGCTTCGGCAACCGGCGCCCCACCGCCAGCAGCAGATCGGCCGATGCGGCGTCGATCCAGTGCAGATCATCGACCACCAGCATCAGCGGTCGTTGCGCAGCCCGGCGCGTCACCAGGATGACGATGATGTCCTCGATGCCGGTCTGGCGGGCCGCGCCTCTGATCTGCGATGCCATACCCGGATCCTCGATACCGAGCTGCACGATATCCTCGACCAGCGCCGCGCGCGGCGCGAGGCTGGTTTCCGCCAAGGCATCGGCGAGGCGCTCGCGCAGCAGCGCCGGCGCGGCATCGTCGGGATCGCCGGGCTCGCACAACAACTTCCGCAGAATCTGGCGAAAGGTGAAATAGGCGGTGGCCTGATCGATCTCGCGGGTGCCGGTCTCGACGACGGTGCAACCATTCCACCGGGCGGAATCGGCAAACTCGGCCAGCAGCCGCGACTTGCCGACGCCCGGTTCGCCTTCCAGCGCGGTCAGGCCGCCTTCGCCGCCGCGAAAGCGCTCCAGCACCGCCGCGAGCCGGGCCAGCTCATCGTCCCTGCCATGCAACGCCGTGGCCTGGGTTTCCGGCAGCCCCGGCGCGCTTCGCGGCTCGGCAAGCCGGTAGACCGTCAGGGGCTCGCTGCGCCCCTTGAAGACAATCGCTTCGGGCGGCGAAAAATCGAACTGCCCCCGGGTGACCTCCATCGTCGCGGCGTCGTACAACGCCTCGCCGCCGGCCGTCTGCATCAGGCGGGCGCCGTAGTTCATCAGCGGGCCATTCAGCACGTATTCGCGCCGGATCGCGTTGCCGACGTCACCGCAGAAGGCGCGTCCGGTGGTCACGCCCACCGAGCAGGGAACGCCGAGGCCGGCCAGCGTTGCGCTGATGCGCCGGGCAATCTCCACCGCGCGCGCGGCGTTATTTTCGAGACTGAACGGCGGGATACCGCAAGCGATCCGCGCGGTGATGCCCTTTTCGCTGGCCATCACGTCGAAGATCTCGACGCCCAGCGCCTCGGTGACCTGCTCCACCAGACCGAACGTCGCGAGCAATCGTCCGGCGGCCGCGGCGTCCGGCATGTCGGACTCACCGAGCCGGGCATAGACCATGCTCAAGACGCGGAATTCCGCGAGCCACCCCGACAGCTTCGAGGCGCCACGTTCGATGACGATCCGCGGAACGAAGGCAGCGACCGAGGCCGGCTCGAGCGGCACAGCTTGTGGCACCGTTTGCGGCGGCAACGCGACAGGCGGTGGCGCCGTCGCATCGAGCAGATCGTCGCGCCGCAGATCGTCCAACCGAACCGCGCGGTGTGCCGCCGCGCCCGCGACCGGCTCGATCACGGCCGACGGCCCGAGCCTGCGGGCGATGGCTTCATCCATCGCGACCTCGCCGGGCTCGACGCTGTGCAAGATCTCGCCGATGGTCCGTAATGCCTCGCCGGCGAGGACAAGAAAGCTGCGTTTGCCGCGGCCGCGCAGGATCACCGTGCTGAACGTACCGGCGGCCAGCGCCAACCGATGTTGCAGCGGTCCCAATCCGACCGGCCATTGGTGGCGCAATCCCCGCAATGCGAGCGCGGCGCGCGCCGCCTGAAGATGCGGCGTCTGCGACGGCGTGTCGTCGCGCCATAGCGCGATCACGGCGTCCCCATCGATGCGGATCACGTCGCCGCCATGCGCCAGAACGACGTCGATCACGTCGCTGAAATAATCGCTGAGCGTGCCACCGAGCAGTTCAGCGCCATCGGGCCCGGAAGCTGCGACCAGATCGGTCATCGATGTCGAGCTGACGATATCGATAAACAGGACGACCCCGCGGATATGGTCGCTATGCGGCTCCTCCGCGTGACCGGCGATACCGATCTGATGGCCGAGAAGCTGGGAAACAAAACTGCCGAGCGGCGGCAGCCTCAACGGCTCCGCCGCGGCGCTGTCCCGGCGTTCGCCGACGGACGCTCCGGCGTGGATGTTCGGCATGACGGCAGTCCCTGGCCTGCGGCACCTCGCTACCATCAAACACAGGCAATTCCACGATACAAGTTGACCCGAAGCTAATTAGTTCAACAAAAGCCGCCATTTGTAGGCAATCGAAGCCGCATCACAGGTTGCGTCAGTGTCGTGATGCGCGGTGACGGCGACAGGTTTTTTTGTCGGTGACATCCGCGCAAATGCCGGCTCCCGCCACGGCGCAATTTCGCCGCAGGCCAAGCCCCCGCTAGGGTATCAAGCACCCGCGAAGGGTATTAAGCGGCGGCTATGACGCCTTGATTTCAGTCGGAAAGCCGCTGATCCCGCGCGACGCGAGCATCGCCGACTCGATCGCGGACTCGAAACATCCGCCGCTGAACCGCGTCTTGGTCCAGTCACCAACCACGTAAAGGTTGGAAAAACCCGCCACCGCGCCCGGGTCGAAACGACTTGCGACGTTGTTGCCGGCCGGCGTCTGCACGTATTGATCCGAGATGTCGAAATTTGCCAGATCGTAGCGGCCGGCAATTTGCGGGTCCGGTCCGGGCGCGGTGACGGCATTCGGCCAGAGGGTTTGTATGTTCGTCGCCAACCAGCCATCCGCCAACTGGGTGGCCAACTGGTTCATCTGGTCAGGCGTGACCGGACCGGTGGAAAGCTGCATGCAGCCACAAAAATAGCCGAGCGACTGCGGTGCGTTCGGACCGCTCCATGTCTCGCGACACAACAGATGCGACATATCCGCCCATGAGTCGTAAGGCTCGACGAAGGATGTGAGCACGGTCGAACCCAGGGTCCAGCCAAGCTCGACCATGGTAGGCTGCATCCAGAGCTGCAACGACTGGGTTGCGACCGACCGGCTGCTGTCCAGCGCACCCTGCCAGGCAACACTCGCGGCCGCGAGCGGAGCAACCACTGGCTTGAGCGCCAGCGGGGGGATGGCAACGATGGCGATGTCGAAATCCGTTCCGACCGCGAGCGTTCGCGTGCCAACCGAGACCGTGCAGTAACTGGACTCGAAATTGACTTTGGCCGCTTTCAGATGCGCGCCATCGACCAGTTGCGACCAGTCCGGCTGGTTCGGCCAACAGTCGAGGCCGAGAACATTCACCAGCGGACGATAGAGGCTGCCATCCACCGTCCTGGCCTGTTGCATCAGATCGATCTCGCCGATCCGGCCGTCGCCAGTCGGGCGCAGTTGCGTCACCCGGCTGAACAGCTGGATCGATACCCCGCGCGCCGTCAGCACGTCATAGAACGGCGTGAACACCGTATCTCCCATACCGGCGGCCATCCGCCATAGCGGCGCATCCCGATAGCCGAACACCAGTTCCAACAGGAAGCGCAGCGTGGCGCCCGCGGCCATCGAGCCGTTGTCGAGACTGCCCGCATTGCCCGCAGCATACGCAAAGGCGAGGTCATAGGGCGCGCGGACCAGCGCCGAGTCGAGCGTCTCGTCGCTCGCCAGACACGTCTTGAGCCAGGCCCGGAAGTCCTGGGTGTCCAGCCTGTCATAGGCGCTCGACCCGCCGAAATGGATGTCCCTCGCATAACCAAGGCCGATCGCCAGCCCCAAATTGGCAAGGATCAACAGCCGACGGATCGACCATCCTGCTTCAGCCGCCAATTCCGGACGCTCCGGGCCGGCGATGGTCGTCAGCGACGATTGAAGCGCGTTGTTCGCCTCGACCAATCCTGTCAGGGCGTCGACGGCCACTTCCGCGATCAGACCGGGACCGCTCGGCCGCAATGCCTGGCGGAGGATGGCCAGACCCGCGGTCAGCGGCAGGTCGAGCGGCGCCGGCAAACGCGCCCGAACCCACTCGTCCAGAAAATCGGCCATGGCGAGGATCAAGCTTGGATCGTTCATCTCGGACAGCGCGGACTCCAGCGCGACGATGGCGGCCGAAGGCTCGTCACCCGGCAGGCCCGGCAATTTTGGAAAATCGGGAAAATTCCATGGCGCCCAGCTCGGCATCCCGCCCGGCGCCAATGGCGGGCCGTCCTGCTGCATCAGGGTGACCTGCCGCTGTGGAAGGAAAGCGTCCTGCCAGTTCTGAAACGGATTGGTCGGCCCGGGCTTCCACACGCCGTAGCAGGCGCGAAGCGTAGCGAAGGCGTTCTGGTAACACCCCATCAGCATGTGCAGGCCATGCTCTTCGATGCGGTTGTCGAGGTCCGCATTGCGGCCACTCGCGCACTTGCCACCCAGCCGCCACCCCTGGGTATAGAGTGTCACCTGATAACGGCCGTTCTGCTCCGGAGCACTCAACCAGAAGGCGGCCGCCACGGCGGCGGCGCCACCGCCCAGAATGGCGATTTTCTGCTGATGCGTTGACCCCGTCGGCTGCGCTGTGGACATCTGATCGCCCCCTTGCGATTACGCCCCGCCCGAAAACCAAACCCCAACGCAATGGTGATCGAGGGCGCCCCCGCACAGCTTCGAGGCGTCGCGCGATCGTGTCAATTCAATTCAATTCTAGGATGTGGATGGACGCTGAACACGTGCCTGATGGATTAGGGTTGTCCCGCCGTCGACGACAACCCGCTGACCGCCATATCCGATCGTCTTCGACAACAACGTGCCGACGAACGGCACAGCTTCGATCTGAAATCCACCGGCGACGATATGCTGATCTTTCTTGCCGCGCAGATCGCGGCGTCGACGGGGTCACCGATCTGGCTCAGCCAGCAGAAGCAAGGCACATTCCCTGTCTGGGGTAGACCAAAACCGATACCGCGACGATGGGTCTCGCCTGGCAACTCACGACGGACAGCCAGGGTCATACGGTTCTGACGGCGATGTTGAAAGCGACAAAAGCCCGACGGACCACGCGGCGACGCCGCTAGTAGCCCCTTTTCGGAGTCTACCGCGTCATACACTTGAGCTTGTTTTGCAGTGGTTTATAAGGCCGCTCAGTGTGCCTGCGTGGTCTTGTCAAAACCGAGCGCAGCGCTCGGCAGCAGGTACGGCAACCGATTGAATCTGTTATATATCTTGGTCGGAGTGGCAGGATTCGAACCTGCGACCCCTGCGTCCCGAACGCAGTGCTCTACCGGGCTGAGCCACACTCCGACAAGAAGGCGGCTTATAGCCTTGGGTTTCGCATACCGCAAGAAGGCGAATTGAGGATATCGATCCCTGTGAATGTGGGCCTGAAAACGCAGATTTTGCCCGCTGGCGAGGCCGCCACGGCGGCCGCCGCGCATTGTCTGGCGCAAGGGGGCCTGATCGGGTTCCCGACCGAGACCGTCTATGGGCTCGGCGCCGACGCCAGCAACGCTGACGCGGTCGCCCGGCTGTACCAGGCCAAAGGAAGACCCGCTTTCAACCCGCTGATTGCCCATGTCGGCGATCTCGCCGCCGCCCGGCGGATCGGCCAATTCAACGCGCAGGCCACAGCCCTTGCCGAAGCGTTCTGGCCGGGACCGCTGACGCTGGTGCTGCCCAAAACGGCCGGCTGCACGGTGTCAGATCTTGCCACCGCCGGGCTCGATACCGTTGCGATCCGGATTCCGGCGCATCGTGTCGCGCGAGACATCCTGCGCGCGTTCGGCGGGCCGGTGGTGGCGCCGTCGGCCAATCTGTCGGGCCACGTATCGCCCACCACGGCGGCCCATGTGCAAAGCGACCTCATGGGGCGCATCGACCTGATCGTCGACGGCGGCGCGGTCGCGGTCGGCGTCGAATCCACCATTGTCGGGTGTTTCGAGACGCCGATGCTGCTGCGACCCGGTGGGCTGCCGCGCGAGGCGATCGAACGCGTGCTGGGCCGCGGGCTTGCCGGGGTGCCGGAGTTGGCAGCCCACGAATCTGCCGCGCCGCTGGCGCCGGGCATGCTGGCGTCGCATTATGCGCCGCGCACGCCGGTGCGGCTCGATGCCGCCCAAATTGAGGCTGGTGAGGCGCTATTGGCGTTCGGGCCGCTGACCGTGGCGGGATCGGAAGGCGCCAAGGCCGTGATGAATCTGTCCACACGCGGCGATCTCAACGAGGCCGCGGCCAATCTTTTCGGCTATCTTCGCATGCTCGACACCAAAGGTGCGCATACCATCGCGGTGATGCCGGTGCCGCATCACGGCCTCGGCGAGGCGATCAATGACCGGTTGCGCCGCGCCGCGATCGGCCGGGCCTGACGTCACGCAACAAAAGCACAAATAAAAAGAGACGCGACCATGAATATCGTTCAACCCGCCGCCCCACAGCTTCCGCCCGAATTGCTCGCAGCTTTCCGCGCGATCGTCGGCGACAAATATGCGGTGACGGATGCCGCCGATATCGCGCCCTACCTCACCGAGGAGCGCGGCCTGTTCCATGGCCGTTCGCCGCTGGTGCTGCGCCCGGGCTCGACCGCGGAAGTTTCCGCGATCTGTAAGCTCGCCACCGAACACAAAATCGCGCTGGTGCCGCAGGGCGGCAATACCGGGCTGGTCGGCGGGCAAACCGCGCATCATGGCGAGGTGGTGATTTCGCTGCGGCGGCTGGACAAAATCCGCGAGATCGATGCGGCCTCCAACACCATGACCTGCGAAGCCGGCGTGGTGTTGCAGATCGCCCAGCAAAAAGCCGCCGAGGCCGACCGGCTGTTTCCGCTGTCGCTCGGCGCCGAAGGAAGCTGCACCATCGGCGGCAATCTCTCCACCAATGCCGGCGGCACCGGCGCGCTCGCCTATGGCGTGGCGCGCGAAATGGCGCTCGGGCTCGAAGTGGTGCTGGCGGATGGCCGTGTCCTGAACCTATTGTCGAAGCTGAAAAAGGACAACACCGGTTACGACCTGCGCAACCTTTTCATCGGCGCCGAGGGCACGCTCGGTATCATCACGGCGGCCACGCTGAAATTATTTCCAAAACCGCGCGCGATCGAGACCGCCTATGTCGGCCTGAAATCGCCCGCCGATGCGCTGAAGCTGTTGGCGATTTCGCAGAGCATGGCCGCCGGCAGCCTCACCAGTTTCGAGTTGCTGGCCGACATCGCGGTGGATTTCAGCATCCGTCACGGCATCGATATCCGCGATCCCCTCACCAGCAAGCACCCCTGGTACGTCCTGATGGAGCTGTCGTCGTCGCGCGACGATGCCCGCGACGCGCTCGAATCGATCCTGGCCAAGGGCATGGAAGACGGCATTGTCGACGATGCCGTGATCGCGGCGAACCTGTCGCAACGGGCTGCGTTCTGGAAACTGCGCGACGAAATGTCGGCGGCGCAGAAGCCGGAAGGCGGCTCGATCAAGCACGACATTTCGGTGCCGGTCGCCTCCGTGCCCGCCTTCATCGCCGAAGCCGATGCCGCCGTGGTCAAATTGATACCGGGTTCGCGGCCGGTGCCGTTCGGCCATCTCGGCGACGGCAACATCCACTACAATGTGAGCCAGCCGATCGGCGCCAACGCCGCCGATTTTCTGGCGCGCTGGCACGAGCTCAACGCCGTGGTGTTTGCCATCGTGATGCGGATGGGCGGATCGATCTCCGCCGAGCATGGCATCGGCGTGCTCAAGCGCGACGAATTGCCCGACGTCAAGGACAAGGTCGCGATCTCGCTGATGCGCGGCATCAAGGCGCAGCTTGACCCGCTCGGCATCATGAATCCCGGCAAGGTGCTGTGATCGTAACGTCGGGGGCTCTCGCGATCGCGCCGATCGCGGACGCTGAGGTCGTGGCCGTCGCTGCGCTGTGGCAGCGTTGTGGATTGACGCGGCCCTGGAATGATCCCACGTCCGACATCGCGTTCGCCCGCAAGGGACCGAATTCGGCCGTGCTGGTCGGGCGCGACGGAAACGCCATCGTTGCCTCTGTCATGGTCGGCCATGACGGCCATCGCGGGTGGGTCTATTACGTCGCGGTCGATCCAGATCATCGCCAGAAGAAATATGGCCGCGTCGTCATGGATGCTGCGGAAAACTGGTTGCGCCAGCGCGGCATCGAAAAACTGATGCTGCTGGTGCGATCCGACAACACCAAGGTCCAGGCGTTCTACGAACAGCTCGGCTACGACGCGCAGGAACGCGTGATCTACGCCAAATGGCTCGATGGCCGCGAGCCCACCCCCTAAAATTTAAGCAGGCACCGCATGACCATCTCCGACCGCGTCCGCGTCAAGGACGTCCGCTTGCTCTCTGACGAGCACTATATCCTGAAGACCACCACGTTCGACTACCGGCGCGCCGATGGCGAATGGCAGACCCAGCACCGCGAGACCTATGACCGCGGCAACGGCGTGGCGCTATTGCCCTACAATCTGGCGCAACGCAGCGTGGTGCTGGTGCGCCAGTTTCGCTATCCGGCCTTCGTCAATGGCTACGACGATCTCCTGATCGAGGTCGCCGCCGGACAACTCGACAACGCAGCCCCTGAGTTTCGGATCCGCGCCGAAGCCGAAGAGGAAATCGGCTACCGGCTCGGCACAATCGAAAAGGTGTTCGAAGCCTTCATGTCTCCGGGATCGATCACCGAGAAACTGCATTTCTTCGTCGCCGAATATGAGCCGTCGATGCGGATCGGCAGCGGCGGCGGCATCGCTTCCGAAGGCGAGGACATCGAGGTGCTGGACCTGCCGATCGATCAGGCGCTCGCCATGATCACCGACGGCCGCATCCAGGACGCCAAGACCATCATGCTGTTGCAATATGCCGCGCTGAAGATTTTTGTCTAAACGCTCCTGAAAATGTTTTGTTGGACTCGCGGGATGCCGCTACACTGAGTTGCGGCGGGTGCATCCGCAACTCGACGCCAGAGACCGCGAGGTTTTGGACGATGAATCAAGGCAGTTGAGAGAAGCCTACGGGACCTGATCCGCGAGCCCATGGCTCGCCGCGGTTCTGCGTGCCGTGGCGTTCACAACACACCTGCCCTCCTTCATCGGATTTCAATCGTGAAAGACCTGACCCAAGGCTCCATCGTGAGCCACGTCCTGACCATGGCTGCCCCGATTTTCGTCGGCATCGTCATCACGATGCTCTGTCAGTTGATCGATTTGTATTTCGTGGCCGGCGTGGGGGACGCCGCCATCGCCGGTGTCGGCGCCGCCGGCAATGCCGGATTCCTGATCAACGCGTTCACGCAGGTGCTGAGCGTGGGCACCGGCGCGCTGGTCTCGCACGCCGTCGGGCGCAAGGACCCTGCCGACGCCAATCTGGTGTTCAACCAGTCGCTCGGTCTGTCGGTGCTGTGGGGGACTTGCGCGCTGGCCGCCGGATGCATGCTCGCGCGCAGCTACATGCGATCGCTCGCGGCCGACGAAGCCACCATCGAAGCCGGCACGACCTATTTGCTGTGGTTCATGCCGGCGCTGGCGTTGCAGTTTCCGCTGCTGGCGGTATTCGCGGCGTTGCGTGGCACCGGCATCGTGGCGCCGACGATGGCGATCCAGGCGTTGACCATGCTGATCAACATCGCGCTGGCCCCGGTGCTGATCGCGGGCTGGGGCACCGGTCGCGCGTTGGGGGTCGCCGGCGCCGGTCTTTCGACCTCGCTCGCGATGGTGCTGGGCGCGGTGATGCTCTGGATTTATTTTCGCTGGTCGAAAAACTATCTCGCGCTCGACCCTGCGCAGTTGCGTCCCCGCCTGGTGCAGTGGAAGCGCATCCTGCGCGTCGGCCTGCCGGCGGGTGGCGAATTCGCCATCCTGTTCATCTATATGGCCGTGATCTATTACGCGTTGCGGGATTTTGGCGCGGCCGCCCAGGCCGGCTTCGGCATCGGCACCCGCGTGCTCGGCCTGATCCAGGTCCCGGCGATGGCGATTGCGTTTGCGACCGGACCGATCGTCGGACAGAATTTTGGCGCCGGCAACAGCGCGCGCGTCAGGCAAACCTTCAGGCAGGTGTTATGGCTGGAAGCCGCGATCATGCTCGCCGCCACGATCTTTGCGCAATGGCAACCGGAATTATTGCTGAAGGCATTTACCGGCGATCGCGAAACCATAGGGGTCGGCACCATGTTTCTCACCATGGTCTCGTTGAACCTGGTGGCGCAGGGAATGATCTTCCTGTGTTCGAGCATTTTTCAGGGCCTCGGTCACACCACGCCGCAACTGATCAGTTCGACCGCGCGGCTCGTCACCTATGTCGTGCCGATCGTGTGGCTGTCGGCGCGGCCGGGCTTTCGCATCGAACAAATCTGGTACCTGTCGATCGCAACCACCACGCTGCAAGCGCTGTTGAGCCTGTGGCTGCTGCGGCTGGAGTTTTCCAGGCGGCTGCCGCCGATCGCGGCGTGAGGCTGATTTAGAACGGGATGATTATTGATTGAATCGGCCGAGCTTTCGCTTCACGCTGGGAGAGGTCGGCGCGCAGCGCCGGGTGAGGGGTTCGGGCCTCTCGTTTGGCATAGAGCCCTCACCCGATTTGCACCGGACGATGCTTCGCATCGCCGGGAGCAAATCGACCTCTCCCCGCCGGGGAGAGGTGAAGTGAAGCGCGTGGATAGCCCTGGCTCAAACTAATCTCATCACGATCTAGAACAGCGACCCCTGCTCATCGTCGGGGGCGGCGGCCGGCTTGCGCGGTGCCGCGCGCTTGGCGGGGGCCGGCGCCTCGGCCGCGATCTGTTCGGCGGTGATCGGCAGCACCAGTTGCGCGTCGTCATTGGCAACGTAGTTGACCCGGATTGAAACCTCGTGCCAGGCAAACTCACCTTCCGCGGGCGCCGCCAGCAAACCCATCGCCGCCTCGACATCATCGTCGCGGCAATTCAGCCAGCGATCGAAATCGCCGGGAGCAATCGTCACGGGGACGCGGTGGTGCAAGGCCGCGAGATCGGCGCTGGCCGCGGTGGTGACGATCGCCACCGTGTCGAGTTCCTCGCCGTTCGGGCCCATCCAGGTTTCGGCCAAACCGGCAAACCCGATCGGCGCGCCGTCACGGCGATGGATGAAATATGGCCGCTTGCGATTGTCCGAGGTGTGCCATTCGTAATAGCCATCCGCGGGAACGAGGCAACGCCGCCGCTTGAACGCGTTCTTGAACGCGGGCTTTTCCAGCAGCGTTTCCGATCGCGCATTGATCAACAACGTAAATCTACGGGGGTCCTTGACCCAGGCCGGCAGCAGCCCCCAGCGCATCAGACGAAAATGATGTGTGGCATTTTCGATAATTACCACAGGTATCGGTTGGGTCGGTGCAACATTAAACCTGGGCGGGAAATTTGGCTGCTCGGCATAACCAAAAACCTGCCGCAAAGCCGCCGGTGGTGAGGTTATGACGAAGCGTCCGCACATTCTGCGATCCCGATAGGCATCCGTTCAGCACCTTTTAACCCCGGACGTTAACAGTGCAACGGATGACCGCAACGGCCGCCCCACGATCCGATCGCCAGATGACGAGCCCTCAGGACGAGGCGCGGGCGGCGCGCTTGCGCGCGGCCAATATCAACCCGCGCACCGGGCTCGCCACCGACTATCTGAACCACTTCAACGAAGCCATCATGCTCTTGGAGATGATTCCGGATATGCCGGAATGTGCGGAAGACTTTCTGGGATGGCAGCCGCTGTCCTATTGCGAGCATTTCACCGCATCGAACTTCAAGGCGCGCGACCTTGCGATCGAAGCCTATGATTCCGCCGATCAGACCATTCGCGCCGAATTCGACAATCTTACTTCGGCGATGACATCGATTCTGACCGCGGTCGGTGACGCCATGCGCCAGGCCAAGCAGGACAAGACCCGCGCCACGCTCGCCGAGCAGGCGACCGGCTGGGTCAAGCCACTGGTCATGCTGGCCGGCGGCGTCATCAACGGCTCTACCGAGGCCGACGTCGAAACCATCATGATGGGCCATTAGACCTCTACGGTTCGATCGGGCATGATATCGCGGTCAACGCCATCGCGTTTGTCCCGAGCCAACACCAGCTCCTGCCTTTTCCGGATCCTGCCTTGATCGATTCAATTCCGCCGTCGCATCCCCAGCTTGCCGTCAGCGCCGCGATCTTTCGCGACGGCAAGATCCTGCTGGTGCGGCGGGCGCGTTCGCCGGGCAAGGGCTTTTATTCGCTGCCCGGCGGCCGGGTCGAATTCGGCGAAGCACTGCTCACCGCGCTCACGCGCGAGATCGATGAAGAGACAGCACTTCGGGTAGAGATTGTCGGGCTCGCCGGATGGCGCGAAATACTGCCGGGAACCGGCGGCGGCGGCCACTACCTCATCATGTCGTTCGCGGCGCGCTGGAGCGCCGGCGAGCCGCGCCTGAACGATGAACTCGATGATTTCAAATGGCTGGCGCCCGATGCGCTCGGCGACCTCACGGTCACCGACGGCCTGGAAGACGTGATTGCCGCCGCCGGGCGGCTGATCGAACCCTGATCAGAACCCTTTTCGCACCTTGCTTCGAACGTCCCGAGAAGGCATATCACAGCGCACACGCGTGCGCGCGCACCCCTTGGGCACATCGGGGTCCCGGACCCATTTCATGTCGAAACATTTTCTCGCCGCCCTCCTCGTGATCTCGCTTTGTAGCCTTGGCCCGGCGCGGGCCGAGGATGCCGCAGCACCGTTCGACGGCGACCTGCAGCGGCTGGCCGAAATCCTCGGCTCGCTGCATTATCTGCGCGGCATTTGCGGTACCAATGACGGCGCGAAATGGCGCAACCAGATGCAGGCGCTGGTCGATGCCGAAACCCCGTCGGGCGATCGCCGGACCCGCCTGATCGCGGGCTTCAACCGCGGCTATAATGGCTTCCAGCAGACCTACCGGACCTGCACCCCGGCCGCCACCGTCGCGATCCGGCGCTATGTCGAGGAAGGCGCGAAAATCTCGCGAGACCTCACCGCGCGCTACGCCAATTAGCCTGCGATCGAAAAACCATGGACGCGATTTTCTTCGACCTCGACGGTACGCTGACCGACCCCAAGCCCGGTATCACGCGCTCGATACAGTACGCCCTCGACAAGCTCGGCCAGCAAACCATCCCGACCGAGGACGAACTGACCTGGTGCATCGGCCCGCCGCTGCGCGCCAGTTTTGTGAAACTGCTGGGCGAGGCTTCCGCCGATCTCGCGGTATCGCTCTATCGCGAACGATTTTCCGACATCGGTCTGTACGAGAACGCCGTCTATGCCGGTGTCGAGGATGTGCTGACCGCACTTCGCCAATCCGGCCACCGGTTGTTCGTCGCCACCAGCAAGGCGCATGTTTTCGCCGATCGCATCATCGATCATTTCGATCTGCGCCGGCATTTTGAGCGCGTGTTCGGCTCCGAGCTGGACGGCACCCGCGCCGACAAATCCGATCTGTTGGCCTATGCGCTGAAAACGACCGCGGTCGAATCATCGCATGCCGTGATGATCGGCGATCGCAGCCACGACATGATCGGGGCGCGGAACAATGGCATCAAAGGTATCGGCGTGCTCTATGGCTATGGCAGCGCGCAGGAACTGACGGCAGCCGGCGCTTACCACCTTTGTGCGACACCGAGCGCCATCCTCGACTGCATTTCGTGATTGTTTCCCGGAAATGATTGAAGAAATCACCGCGGCACGAAGCGGAACTTGAAGGCCAAAACGGACCATCGAGAACCGTCTTAAATGCCGAAAGCGCCGTTAACCTTTCTTAAAGAACTCGCTCGCGGAAGCGTTACCACATGCTACATCTGTTGCATTCGAAGCGCGCCGTCCTGGATTGCGCACACCATCCATCGAGTTTCATGAGCCATCCAGTGACCTTCACGACCGCCCGCGACCCGCTGCCCGATCACGAACAGAAACAGGCCGCGCTCAGCTATCTCAACGAAGCCTGGGCGGAAGCACGGCACGATGGTGTCGACGGCGATTGCCTGGCGCAGGCCAGCCTGTTCGCGGCGTTCGCCGAACTGGTCGGAACCTACGGCGAGGACGCGGTGGCGAAATTCGTCGAAGGCCTCGCCGCGCGCGTGCGCAACGGCGAGTTTTCACTGGCGCTGTCGAAGCAGTAAAACTCTCGCAACCAGCAAAGCCGTCATCCTGAGGTGCTCGCCGTCTTCGGCGAGCCTCGAAGGATGTTGTTCATCGTCGTGCTTTGCGGCTGTTCAGCGCTGTGCTTGCGGCCATCCTTCGAGGCTCGCAAGGGCTCGCACCTCACGGGTGAACGCAATTGCGTTCATCCCGGGGATGACGGCAACGATGACGCTGCCTCATCAAGCCTTCAGCGTTTCCAGAAACCGCACCGGTTCGCCGTTCGATGGCGCGGTCAGTTCGCCCTGCCACATCACGCGGCGGCCGCGCACGAAGGTGCCGACCGGCCATCCCGTGACCTCTACGCCGTCATACGGCGTCCAGCCGGCTTTGGAAGCCACCCATTGATTGGTGATGGTCTCGCGGCGCTTGAGGTCGACCACGGTGAAGTCGGCGTCGTAGCCCGACGCGATCCGGCCCTTGCAGGCGATATTATACAGCCGCGCCGGACCGGCGCTGGTGAGATCGACCAACCGCGCCAGCGACAACCGCCCGGCATTGACGTGATCCAACATCACCGGCACCAGCGTCTGCACGCCGGTCATGCCCGAGGGCGACGCCGGATAGGTTTTGGACTTTTCCTCCAGCGTGTGCGGCGCGTGGTCGGAGCCGAGCACGTCGATGATGCCCTGCTCGATGCCGCGCCAGATCCCCTCCCGGTGATCGGCCGAGCGCACCGGCGGGTTCATCTGCGCGAGCGTGCCGAGCCGCTCATAGCATTCCGGGGCCACCAGAGTGAGGTGATGCGGCGTCGCCTCGCAGGACGCTACATCCTTGTGGTCGCGCAAGAACTCGATCTCCTGCTTGGTGGAGATGTGCAGCACGTGGATGCGCTTTCCCGTTTCACGGGCCAGCGCCACCAGCCGCTGCGTCGCGATCAGCGCCGCGGGCTCGTCGCGCCACACCGGATGCGAGCGCGGATCGCCCTCGATCCGCAGCGGCTTGCGCTCGTTGAGGCGATATTCGTCCTCGGCGTGAAACGCGGCGCGGCGCTGGATCACCTTGAAGATCCGCCGCAGGCTTTCGTCATCTTCCACCAGCAGGGCGCCGGTGGAGGAGCCGATAAAGATCTTGACGCCGGCGCAACCGGGCGCCCGCTCCAGCTCCGGCAGATCCTGCACATTGTCGCGGGTGCCGCCGATGAAGAACGAAAAATCGCAATGCATGCGGTGATGGGCGGCCTTCACCTTGGCGGTGAAGGCAGCCTCGGTGACGGTCAAGGGGTCGGTGTTGGGCATCTCGAACACCGCGGTGACGCCGCCCATCACCGCGCTGCGCGAACCGGTTTCCAGATCCTCTTTATGAGTCAGTCCCGGCTCGCGGAAATGCACCTGGGTGTCGATCACACCGGGCAGGATGTGCAGGCCCTTGCAGTCGATCACCTCATCGGCCGAGGCGTGCGCCAGCGCGCCGATCGCGGCGATGCGGCCATCGGCAATGCCGATATCGCGCACGCCCTCGCCGTCCTGATTGACCACGGTGCCGGATTTTAGAATGGTATCAAATCGCTGAGTCATCGGTCCTCGTATTCAGTCTTCGTCATCCTCGGCCGTCATCCTGAGGAGCGGCGTCTTCGCCGCGTCTCGAAGGATGGTGTTCAGCGCAGTACCTGCGGCCATCCTTCGAGGCTCGCAAGAGCTCGCACCTCAGGATGACGTCCGCACGGGGCCTTGTCGTTTATACCTTGGCGGCTTACGTTCCGTCGTAACATGCCGCAAGAGATTTTTGAATGAAAGCAGCGTTTCTTCCCGATCGGGGCGTGGTCAAGGTCAGCGGCGAGGATGCCCGCGACTTTCTCAATGGCCTGGTCACATCAGACGTGACGCTGGTTCGCCCGACGCTGGGCCGCTTCGGCGCGCTGCTGACGCCGCAAGGCAAGATCACCATCGATTTCCTGATCACCGAGGCGCCGGCCGGCCATGGCGGCGGTTTCCTGCTCGACACCCCGCGCGCCCTCGCCAAGGGCCTCGCCGACAAGCTCGGCTTCTACAAACTGCGCGCCAAGGTCGCGGTCGAAAACCTGTCCGACAGCGCCGATCCTGCCAATAGCCTCGGCGTGATGGCGGTGTGGGACGGTGAACCCGCGGTAAAACCCGATTTGACGTTTGCCGATCCGCGCCATCCGGCGCTGGGCTGGCGGATTCTGGTGCCCGAGCAACTCGCGGCGAAAGTGGCCGGCCTGATCGGCGCCGATCTGGTCGACAGCACCGCCTATGAGGCGCACCGCATTGCCTGCGGCGTGCCGCGCGGCGGGCTCGACTTCATGTACGGCGACGCGTTCCCGCACGAAACCAATATGGACCGCCTGCACGGCGTCGATTTCGACAAGGGCTGTTACGTCGGACAGGAAGTGGTGTCGCGGATGCAGCATCGCGGCACCGCGCGCACCCGAACCGTCCAGGTGATTCTGGATGGCCCTGCTCCGGAAGCCGGCACGCCGGTGGTCGCCGGCGACAAGCCGGTCGGCACCATGGGCTCGGCGGCCAATGGCACAGGACTCGCGCTGATCCGGACCGACCGCGCCGTGGACGCGCTCGATGCCGGAACGCCCCTGACATCGGGCGGCCTCGCGCTGCGCATCGCCGATCCCGACGCGTTGCGTTCCGGGCCGAAACAGACTGTGGCGTGAGCGAGCTGTCATGAGCCGATCCGCGCGCGTGCATCCCGACGGCCTGACGCGATGCCCGTGGCCGGGTGAAGACCCGTTTTACATGGCCTATCACGACACCGAATGGGGCGTGCCGGAATATGACGACCGCGCGCTCTATGAAAAGCTGATCCTCGACGGTTTCCAGGCCGGGCTGTCCTGGATCACGATCCTGCGCAAGCGCGAGAATTTCCGTAAAGCCTTCGACGATTTCCGCCCCGAGAAGATCGCCCGCTACAGCGAGAAAAAAGTTCACGCGCTGATGAACGATGCCGGCATCGTCCGCAACCGCGCCAAGATCGCGGGCACGGTCAACGGCGCCAAGGCCTACCTGAAGATCATGGAAGAAGGCGCCGGATTTTCAAAGTTCCTGTGGGATTTCGTCGACGGCAAACCGAAGGTCAATCAGTTCAAGACCACCGCCAGCGTGCCGGCATCCACACCGGTGTCGATCAAGGTTTCCAAGGAACTGGCCGCGCGCGGATTCAAATTCGTCGGCCCCACCATCGTCTACGCCTTCATGCAGGCGACCGGCATGGTCAACGACCACCTCGTCACCTGCTTCTGTCATCAGACCTGCGGCGGCAAGCCCCGCGCGCCGCGTCTCAAAACCAAATGACGGCGCGTGCCGCGCCGCCGCGCGTTTGGCAGCGGATGCTGTCGGGACGCAGGCTCGATCTGCTCGACCCCTCGCCGCTCGATATCGAGATCGCCGACATCGCCCACGGCCTGGCGCGGGTCGCGCGCTGGAACGGACAGACCAGCGGCGCGCACATCTTCTCGGTGGCGCAGCATACGCTGCTGGTGGAAGCCGTGATGCGCGAGCAGATGCCGCGGGTCGATGCCAGGTTCCGGCTAGCGGCGCTGCTGCACGATGCGCCGGAATATGTCATCGGCGACATGATCTCGCCGTTCAAGGCGGTGCTCGGCGGCGACTACAAGGCGGTGGAGAAGCGGCTGTTGTCGGCGATCCATATTCGTTTTGGATTGCCGCCGGAACTGCCCGCCGAAATGACGCGCCGGATCAAGGACGCCGACCGCGGCGCGGCCTATCTGGAAGCGACGCATCTGGCGGGATTTGCGCAAGCCGAAGCCAAGCGCCTGTTCGGCAGCGACCCATCTTTGCCGCCCGCGACGCAAGCCGACTACACCACCCCCTGGACCGCCGCCCGCGCCGAGAAGCAGTTTCTGGAACGGTTCGCGAAATTGTGCCCGTGAAGCGCGGGATTTGTGGGGCGACCCACCCGGCGATGCAGTAGCGCTTTCCTTGCTGCACAACCTTCGGCATGATATGGGTTCAGCAACAATTTTACGAAAATCCCGAGACTGCATCAATGACACCGATCGCGCCAAAAGCCGTGCTCGATGGGGGACGTTATTTCGAGGGCCCGCGCTGGCACTCTAATCGGCTTTGGTTCGTTGACGTTTTGAATCGGACACTCCTGAGCCTGGAGCCCTCCGGTGAGTGCAAACAGCACGCGAAGGTCGATGACGACACGCCTTGCGGCCTTGGTATCTTGCCGGACGGCAAGCTCATCGTATTGACGATGTTCCGCAAGCGTCTGATGACATATGCGGACGGCGGGCTTTCGCTCTACGCCGACCTCTCCGGCATAGCGACAGGTACGATCGACGACATGATCGTCGATGGCCTGGCGCGCGCTTATGTCGGCGATCTCGGCTTCGATTTGCCGCCGCCGCCAGATCGAGGCTCGGTCGGCCGCATCATTTTGGTGATGCCGGACGGCAAGGCACGTGTGGTGGCCGAAGGATTGCGGTTTCCCAACGGCATCGCGGTCTCGGCCGATAATCGCCGGCTCGTCGTGGCTGAGATGGAGGGCGATTGCCTCGCTGAATATGAGATACAGGACGACGGTAGCTTGAACTTTCATCGTCGATTCGGAAACATGAAGGCCCCTGATGGCATTTGCCTCGATCACGAGGGGGCCGTCTGGGTCGCTTCCTACGACGAGGACGCCTTCATTCGAGTGAGCCGCGAAGGGCACGAGTTGCAGCGAATAAAAGTCGCGGGCCGACGCGCCATCGCTTGTGCTCTCGGCGGCCCGGAGCGGCGAACACTCTTCTGTCTTAGTGCGGCAACATCCCATGAAGAACTGCGGCAGCGCAAATCGTCTGCCCGCATCGACATGGTCGACGTCGAAATTGCCGGCGCCGGTTATCCCTGAGCTCACCTGATCTTGTTGATCCGCCGCAAATCCTGATCAATCCATTAGTTACAGTGCACTTAATATTTCGAATCGCGGCGGCCGCCTCCTCATGGCACGATCGAGGAATAAGTTAAGTGCACCGTAATTCGATCCTCATTTTCGCATCGCGAAGAAGGCGCCGATATCAGGCGCCGGCGACTTGATCTCGACCACAACGGAGTCTTCGATGGCCTCCAATCCGTGGAGGATTCCTTTGGGGTGCCGGCAAACATCGCCTGGTCCCATGATGAATTCCTCCGAGCCGACAGTCGATTTCATTTTGCCCTTCACAACGTAAGCAATCGATTCATGCGTATGGGTGTGAAGCGGAGCGCCGACTCCCGCCGCGTAATGGATCTCGATGAATGTCATTTCGTCGCCCTTGATAAGCGGCTTGACGAGCATATGGCCGCCGTACACAGGCTTGCCCTCGACGGCACTTACGGCCACAGCCTCGATGTCAGCATTTCTCGACTTGATCACACTGGTCTCCCTTGGGTAACAATCTCAATCACTGGGAAACGGCGAGAGCCGCACACCATTTCAATTCCTGCAATATTTAGCGGGGAGAATTATCGCCTTGCAAGTTAGCTCATTGGTTCATCACCTGATCTTGTTGATCCGCCGCAAATCCTGATCAATCCGCGACTGCCAGCCGGGGCCATCGGCCTTGTACTTCTCGATCACCTGCCCGGACAGCCGCAATGACACCAGCTTTTTCGTCGGTGCCTTGTTCGGCCCGCGGCCACGCCGGATCGAAGCCGCGAGAGCCGGGAGGGCTTCGGCAAACGGCTTTGCTTTTGAAAGTTGCTCGTCGGTGAGTTTGGGATTGTCGGAAACCGCATCCCAATCCTTCCTGCCATAGCCTTTTCCGGCCTTGAATTTTTTAGCCATCGAGAAGCTTCCTTTCCCTGGCGTTCGCGGGGCGCATGCTGATGACGCTCAAGCCCTCCGAGCCGAGCGTGACAAACACCACGACCACCACGCCGTCGGCGAGACGCCCTACGGCGATCAGGCGATTACCTCTGCCCGGAACGATCATGGATCGCTCGAAGAACCCTTCGTCCAGATCGGCGAAATCAAGGCCGCCATGTTTGGCGATATTGGCGAGGCGCTTCGGTTCATCCCAAACGATCTTCACGGATTATAACGTATCTACAATTTAATAAAGTGTCAACGGGCGAGCCCATCATCCGCGCGGCCCCTCGTCGGCTTTGGGGCAATCGCGTCGATTGATCGTCGGCCAACTACTTTCGCTCTTCCCTCGAACAACGAACGTGAGGCGACCGACCCGGCGCGTCAGAGCAGTGCCATTATCGGAAGTCGGCGGCTAACGGTCTGACGGCTTTTTCAAGTCACCTGCAACCAGAACGCTTTCTCCGGGTTCATTTCAGATTGCATTAATTCGCATGAGCTACCAACGAGCTAACAGAGCGACCCGATTTCGCGATAGGTCGCACGTGGATCATGCGAGCATAAGCATGCCGAAAACGCGTATCATGTATGTCGAGAATAAATCCGCATCGCTGAATGGACCAGCGCGCATTGGCCGCGTCACGTTCTCGAAGACGGGCAAATCTATCAGCTATGGAGGGCGCACTTTCCAAAGCCTGAAAGGTAGTGGCTTCAAGGCAAACTATTTCGACCTTGAGACTGGAGAAAGGTTTTGGATTTCAGGTCCGCGAAAAGATGGCAAAGATCGCCTCTATGCTGAAACCTCAGCGCCTATCGAAATTGACCCCGACGTCGCGGAAGAATACTGGCGCGACATTAGGGGAAAGCTCTCCGAATGAGTTTCGCGAGCGGTACGGTCTGGGGTCGCCAGCAAGCCGTTATGTCCGCTTCCGGTCGAAATCCGAAGTCGCGCCCGCTCTGCTCCGCATTCGTTTTGCCCCGAGATCGAACATCCTCCGGCACGCTCGGCAGGTTCGAGAAGTGCCACAAACTGACGTTTGATCGCGCGTCAGGAGCCGGATTGCCGAAAAACCTCAAAACTGATTTACCCTACCCATCCCGGCACATCTCCACGAAATTTCTGATTTTCAGAAATTGTCCTTGACTCCAGACCCAACTCAGTTGCTTATTCCTCGCCATCCCGTCCCGAGAGAGGGGGCGTTGGCCATCGTCACTGACGTTGGGGCGGGGAGCGATGGACGCGGATGCGCTTTTGACGAACGGCGCGTGAGGCGGACGGCAAAGGCGTGTGGTCCTGACGCCCCAATGGCAGGTGTCAAGTCCGCCAGAGGCTCACGCTTCTTGCGGGCGACGGTGACAAACAAGCTCTGGTCTCACCGGGGAGAGCACGAAATAAGCTGTAAAACCATTGCGCAGGGAAGGCCGGACTGCTTCCGCTGAACCTGTATGCTCGTGTGCGCTTTGCTATGTGTATCTTGGCACGCGAGATCGCGGGTGCAGCGCGCACCCGGTCTTCCCTGCGCCCTCTCTTGAGGGTCGCCTGCATCCCTCTTGGGATCGCACTGCGCCCTCTCGTTTTTGGGGCGGAACTGCTTGGACAACCTCGGGCGCAACGCGCCGCGGGATCGCGTTTTCACGTCCAGCCTCCCACAACATGCGACGGCTGGGACCTTTTACCGCGCGACGCACAGGCCTATAATCAGGGGCGAAAAAAGGAACCCCATGATTCACGTCTGCTCGCTCGCCGCCCTCCCCGATACCGTCACGGCCACCGGGGCCAGCCACATCCTGACCGTGATGGCCAAGGTCGATCAGGTGCAGCGGCCGCCATCGGTGCTCGAGGCCAATCATCTCAGGGTGCAGGTCGACGACATCACCGAGGATATCGATGGTTTCATCGCGCCGAACGATACGCATATCCAGCAGGTACTGGGCTTCGTGCGTGGCTGGGACCGCCACGCGCCGCTGGTGATCCACTGCTATGCCGGCATCAGCCGCTCCACCGCGAGCGCGTTCGCCGCGGCCTGCATGCTCAATCCGCATCGCGACGAGATGTCGATCGCGCGGCAAATCCGCGCCGCCTCGGCGCTCGCACAGCCGAACCGGCTGATGGTCAGCCTGGCCGACAAGGCGCTGGGGCGTGAGGGGCGGATGCTGCGCGCGCTCGACGAGATGGGTCCCGGCAACATGCTGGTCGAAGGCCGCCCGTTCCGCGTCGACCTCGACTAACGATGAACCCCGCGCGATGAGCGACAAGCCGCTGACGCCGATCGAAATCGGACTGACCGCGGCCATCGTCGCGATTGAAGACAACGAGCCCTTGATCCTGATCGCGTCGAGCGGCGATGGCGACAGGCTGGCCGGCCTGCCGTTCGGCCCGTTCGAAGCGGTCTCGCACCGCACCTTCGAGATCGGCCTGCGCGCCTGGGTCGAGCAACAGGCGGGATTGCGTCTCGGCTATGTCGAACAGCTCTATACGTTCGGCGATCGCGGCCGCCATACCGAGCCCGGCGACACCGACGTCCATGTCGCCTCGATCGGCTACCTCGCGCTGACCCGCGCCGCCGACAACGCGGCGCGTCTGCCGGGCGCCACCTTCGAGCCCTGGTATCGATTTTTCCCGTGGGAAGATTGGCGCGAGGTGCGCCCCGAGATGATCGAGCGCGACATTTTGCCCGAACTGACCAACTGGGCCGCGCAGGCCGAGGAGCCCGGCACCACGCGCGCGCTCGGCCGCAAGGATCGCGTGCGGCTGTATTTCGGCACCGAGGGCGCGCATTGGGACGAGGAACGCGTGCTCGACCGTTACGAGCTGCTCTACGAAGCCGGACTGGTCGAGGAAGCGCGCCGTGACGGACGGCCCGCGGCGCTGGCGCGGAAAAAGGTCCCCCGCCTCGGCGTCTCGATGCGGTTCGACCACCGGCGCATTCTCGCCACCGCGATCGCGCGGCTGCGCGCCAAGCTGAAATATCGCCCGGTGGTGTTCGAGCTGCTGCCGCCGGAATTTACGCTGACCGAACTGCAACGAACCGTGGAAGCGATCTCGGGGCGGCATCTGCACAAGCAAAACTTCCGACGGCTGGTGGAAAACGGCGCGCTGGTCGAACCAACCGGCGTGATGTCGACACAAACCGGAGGACGGCCCGCCGCGCTGTTTCGCTTCCGGCGCGAGGTATTGCAGGAGCGGCCCGCCCCCGGTCTGCGGGTCCGCGGCCGGCGATGAGGCTCAAAAAATCCATTAGAACGAAGTGATAGAAGCACCTGACAAAACCAAGCTGACAAAACCCAAACGTCGGGCCGATGGCCTGGAGGCTCGATGTTCGATTTCTTTTCATTCCTGATCGCCATTGTCGCGCTGATCGTCGCAGCGAAGGCGTTCAACCAGGTCGCAGCACTCCGCCAGCGGATCTACACGCTCGAACGGGCCGCGCCCCTGGCGCAGGCCGCGCCGCCCCCACTCGCACCCTATCCGGAAGCCGATCAAGCCCTCCCCGCCGCATCGCCCGACATCGCGGGTGAACAACCACCGCCTGTGCCCGAAATTGAACCGGCTACGACCACGGCGGAAAGCCCGGACATCGCACCGGAGTACGACGCCGCGGATACGGCGGTGCCGCCTCCGCCGCTGCCTCAACCGGTGGCCACGCCGAGCTTCGAAGAGCGCATCGGCACCCGCTGGGTGGTCTGGGTCGGCGGTCTCACCTTGGCGCTCGGCGGATTCTTTATGGTGCGCTATTCGATCGAGGCCGGACTGGTCGGGCCGGGCGTGCGCGTCTTGCTGGGCGGAGCCTTCGCGCTGGCGCTGCTTGCGGCCGGCGAATGGCTGCGCCGCAAGGAGAGCGTCTCGACCATCGAAGCGCTGCCGATCGCCAACATTCCCGCCATTCTCACCGCCGCCGGAACGGCCGTGGCGTTCGCGACCGTCTATGCCGCGTATGCGCTGTACGATTTTCTCGTTCCCGCGACCGCGTTCGTGCTGCTGGGGCTGGTGGCGCTGGGCACGCTCGCCGCAGCATTGCTGCACGGGCCGGCGCTGGCGGGCCTCGGCGTCGCGGCGGCCTTCGCCACGCCAATTCTGGTCTCTTCCGACAAACCGAATTTCTGGGCGCTGTACATCTACCTCGCCATCGTCACGGCCGCTTCATTCGCGCTGGCGCGGATCCGGCTGTGGAGCTGGCTCGCCATCACCACCATCGTGTTCGCGCTGGCGTGGACGCTGCCCTGCCTGCAATGCGAAGACCCGATGGTCGGTGCGCATGTCTTCCATGTCGTCGCCGGTTTTGTTCTCGCCGCTCTGCTGGTGGTGAGCGGCTTCGCGTTCGGCCCGCCCCTGGAACAAGATCGCATCGAGCCGATGTCATCGAGCGCGCTCGCGGCCTATTTGCTCGGCGCCACCGCGATCGTGATCACGAGCCTGCATGCCGACGCTGCGATGACGGCGTTTGCGGTCTTGGTCGCCGGCACCCTGTTGATCGCGTGGCGCGCGCCGGCCGCGACCGGCGCGGTCGCCGCCGCCGCGGTGCTGGCCGCTGTCGTGTTCCTGGAATGGGCCGTGCTGGCCAATCCGGACATGCTGGTGCTGCCGGGCGGCGCTCTGCCGGGCATCGGCCCGCATGCCACCGACGGTTCGGTCTCGCTGCATCTGACATCGGCCGCGATCTTTGCGATAGGCTTCGGCGTCGCCGGATTTCTGGCGCAGGGGCGTTCGACCACCGCGATCATCCCGGTGGTCTGGTCGGGGGCGGCGGTGTTCACGCCGCTCGCGCTCCTGATCGCGCTCTACGCCCGGATCGCGCATCTCGACCGCTCGATACCGTTTGCGATCCTCGCCGTGATCCTCGCGGCGGCCTTTGGTGCGGCGACCGAGCTGCTCGGCAAACGCGATAACCGGCCGGGACTGCCGATCTCGATCGCCTTGTTTGCGACGGGCACGCTGAGCGCGCTGGCGCTGGCGCTGACCTTTGCACTCGACAAGGGCCTGCTCTCGATCGCGATCGCGTTGATGTCGCTGGGCACGGCGTGGGTCTCGATGCAGCGGCCGATCCCGTTCCTGCGCTCGCTCGCGGCTATTCTGGCCGCCATCGTCGTGATGCGGACCGCCTACGAGCCGCGCATCGCCGGCGATGCGATCGGCACCACGCCGATTTTCAACTGGCTATTATGGGGCTATGGCGTGCCGGCGTTGTCGTTCTGGGCCGGCAGCATCTTCCTGCGCCGCCGCGGCGATGACCGGCCACAGCGCGCGGTCGAGTCGGCGGCGATCCTGTTCACCGTGCTTTTGGGTTTCACGGAAATTCGCCATGCGGTGAACGGCGGCGACATCTATCGCGATACCGCGGACCTCACCGAAGTGGCGCTGCAAGTGTGCACGGCGCTCGCGATGGCGATCGGGCTGGAACGCTTGCGCATTCGCAGCGGCAGCGTGGTTCACAATGTCAGCGCGGTGCTGCTGACGGTCTATGCCGGCCTTGCCACCGTGTTCGGCCTGATGTTGTGGGAGACGCCGATCTTCTGGTCGATCGATGTCGGCGGCATCTTCGTCAACTTGCTGTTGCTCGGCTACGCCTTGCCCGCGGTGCTGGCGCTGTTGCTGTCCTATGCGGTGGCGGGTCGCCGCAGCGCCTGGTACGGCAACACGATCGCGGCCGGCGCGCTGCTTCTGGCATTGACCTATCTCACCTTCGAAATCAGGCGGTTCTATCACGGCCCGGTGCTGACCGACGGCGCCACCGGCGGCGCTGAGCAATACACCTACTCGATTGCGTGGCTGGCGTTCGGCGTGGTGCTGCTCGGCATCGGCATTCTCGTCAATTCGCAGCGCGCCCGGCTTGCGTCCGCTGTCGTGATCGCGCTGACCATCGGAAAGGCCTTCCTGATCGACATGTCGACGCTGACAGGCGTCTATCGTGCGCTGTCATTCATGTGCCTGGGACTGGTGCTGGTGGCGATCGGCTGGCTCTACCAGCGGATCCTGTTTCGCCGGCAGGCGCAGCCCGCGCCCGTCACGCAGCCGGGTGGCTAAGCGGTGCTAGAGCGTTTTCGAGCGAAGTGGATACCGGTTCGCGTCAAGAAAACGCGTCAAAAAAAGAGTCTAGAGCCCGGTTCTGATTTCATCAGAACCGGAAATGCTCTAGCAGCCCGGCGATTCCGCGACCAACCGGATTCGAAACACCGGCTGCTTCGCCTCATCCAGCAGTTCCATCTGCCATTCGGCGTTTTGTTTCAGGCTGCGGGAAATGCCGCTAACCAGGTTGGCGCAAACCTTGGTCATCTCGGCCCAGGCGGCTTCGCGGCTTTCGAATTCCGATCCCAGATCGGCGGCGCCGGAAAATCGGCCGTTACTGATCCGGAAATAATAAAGCGACATGACGAATCCATGCGTGAGGCCGCGCCGGGCTTGCCCATTATCGGCAAAACTGCGGCGGAAGTCGCTACCAACACATGAAAGTAGGGGCCCGTAGAACTACGGCATCACCGCTGCGGCGATCACGGACCATTGAATATGGCGCATCGTCGCCGCAATCATCACTCGGTCGAGTGGCGCAATTCCGGAGCACTCTCCGATTTCTCCGGCGCAGATTTGGTCTCGGATTTGACCGGTTCGATTCCAGCGCTCTCGACCCGCGGGGTTTCGACCCGCACGGAAACCTCGGTCCGCGGCGCTTCGACCGATTGCTCCGACCGACGCATCGAACGCGGCCGCGCCGCGCGGGCCATCAGCATCTGGGCCGCGCCCTGGTGATGGAAATCGCAATACGCGAAGCCCATCCCGGAAACCGATCCGCGGAAGCTGACTTCGTCCTTCTTGTCGAGATTGAAGCAGGGCTCGAATGGAATACCCTTGATCGAGGCACACACCGCCTGGCCGCGAATCTGAAGCGTGTTGCCCGGCAGCCGGAGGTGGCGCACCGGACCGGAGCCGGAAAATTGCACCGCCCCGATCGCGCCCATGTCGTCGAGAATCCGGCCTGCGCCACGGGTGCCGTCGAAACAGGTGAAGGCGAAGACTTTGCCGGCCACGAACCTGCGGGCTTCGTCGGCGTTCATGGCCCCGGCCAGCGCAGGCGCGACCAACGCAGCGGCAGTAATGGTTCCCAACACAAAACGCGCAAGCATGCCGTAACTCCAACTCACCGAGCGCGGGTACCCGCCTTAAGGCCTCTTTACCCGCTGCTTACCATACTAACCATGGCAACATTGGAGCAGGTTGGTTGGTAAAGTCTGAACGCCGTTACAGAATTTTTACCACGATTCGACCGCGGACCTGTCCGGCAAGGATTTTGGCGCCCGCGCCGACAACTTCGTCAAGGCCGATTTCTTGAGTAATTTCAGTAAGTTTTCCCCGATCCAAATCGCTGGCCAGCCGGCTCCAGGCGATTTTGCGCCGTTCGATCGGACACATCACCGAATCGATGCCCAACAGACACACGCCGCGCAAAATAAACGGAGCCACCGAGGTCGGCAGGTCCATGCCGGCGGCAAGGCCGCAGGCGGCGACAGCGCCGCCATATTTGGTCATCGAGAGCACGTTGGCCAGCGTGGTCGAGCCGACGCTGTCGATACCTCCCGCCCAGCGCTCTTTTGCCAAGGGTTTGGCCGGCCCCGACAGTTCCGCCCGATCGATCACCTCGGCGGCCCCAAGGTCTTTCAGATAGTCCGCCTCCGCCATCCGCCCGGTCGAGGCGACGACGCGATAGCCGAGCTTGGAGAGGATCGCGGTCGCCACCGAGCCGACGCCGCCGGCAGCACCGGTGACGACGATTGGGCCATCGCTGGGCGTCAGGCCGTATTTTTCCAACGCCAGCACCGACAGCATCGCGGTGTAGCCGGCGGTGCCGATCGCCATCGCCTCGCGGGACGACATGCCCTCCGGCAGGCGGACCAGCCAGTCACCTTTGACCCGCGCCTTCTCGGCATAGGCGCCAAGATGGGTCTCGCCCAAGCCCCAGCCATCGCAGATCACCTTGTCGCCGGCCTTCCATTGCGGATGCGACGACGCTTCGACCGTACCGGCGAAGTCGATGCCCGCGATCATCGGAAAACGCCGTACCACCGGTGCCTTGCCGGTGACGGCAAGGCCATCCTTGTAGTTCAGTGTCGACCATTCGACCCGGACCGTGACGTCGCCCTCCATCAATTCGGCTTCGTCGAATTGGGTGAGCGCGACGGTCGTGCCTTTTTCTGCCTTGTCGATCCTGATCGCCTTGAACGTTGCCATGGCAGGCTCCCTGAATTTCGAAATTTCGGAGGGATGTTTACCGGATCAGGCCGGTTGCGCAACCGGCCGCGCGACAGGCGCCTCGACGATCGGCAGGTTGATCAGCGCCGACAACACGCCGAACAACGCCGACAGCCACCAGATCGACGTGTAGGAGCCGAATTTCTCGAACACGATGCCGCCGAGCAGGACGCCGAGGAAGCCGCCGACCTGATGGCTGACGAAGGCAAAACCATACAGCGTCGCAAACCAGCGCGTGCCGAACATCAGCGACACCAGCGCCGAGGTCGGCGGCACCGTCGAGAGCCAGGTCAGGCCGCTGACCGCGCCGAACATGATGGCAGAGGTCGGGCTGATCGGAAACGAGATGAAGGCGACAATCGAGATCGCGCGGATCAAATAGATCGCCGACAGGATGTAGCGTTTGGCAAAGATGTTTTGCAGCCAGCCAACGCCGAGCGATCCCACGATGTTGAACAGGCCGATCGCGGCGATCACCCAGCCACCGGTCGACGCCGGTATGCCGCGATCGACCAGATAGGCCGGCAGGTGCACCGTGATAAACGCGAGTTGAAAGCCGCAGGTGAAGAAGCCGAGCACCAGCAACACATAGGAGCGATGGCCGAACGCCTCCGCCAGCGCCGTCCTGAACGACTGCTGGTCCGGCGCCGGCACGTGGTCCGACGCCACCGGCGGCGTGCTGAGCGCGAGCGACAACGGCACGATCAACAACATCAGCCCGGCAAACACCAGGAGCGCGGTCTGCCAGCCGAAATTGTCGATCATCGCAACGCCGAACGGCGCGAACAGAAACTGCCCGAACGATCCGGCCGCCGTTCCCGCGCCGAGCGCCACGCCCCGCCGTTCCGGCGGCAACAGCTTCGAAAATGCCGACAGCACCAGATTGAACGAACAGCCCGACAGACCAAAGCCGATCAGCACACCGGCGCCGATGTCGAGCGACAGCGGCGTCGCCGCGTAACGCATCAGCACCAGACCCGCGGCGTAGAGCAATGCGCCCACCAGGATCACGCGCAAGCTGCCAAAACGATCGGCAATGGCACCGGCGATCGGCTGACCCAATCCCCACAGCAGATTCTGAAAAGCCAGCGCGAGGGCGAAGACATCACGGCCCCAGGCAAATTCGCGGCTCATCGGCTGCACGAAAAATCCGAAGCTCGAGCGCGGCCCGAAGCTCAACAGTGCAATCGCGCAGCCGCAGATGACGATCTCCAGCGGCGTCCGCCAATTGGCCGCGCCCGGAGCCGGACCAGGATCGTCCGCGGTTGCCGACATGCACATTTCCCCCGATTGATCGCAGCGGATTCGCCGGGGCGTTCCGCGCGTTACAGGGAGTTAATGCATTCGCATGCAAATCCCAATGGTGAGGTTTTCGAAACAGCGTTTCGCATTGCAGCGTTGCAAATCGAGCCGGCCAGACCAGACAATTTAGCCGGCCGGACACCTAGCGGCTTGCCGACATGCATGTTACATTCGATTTGCTCGTTATGAGGATAAGTAAAGTTCGCGTGACGTGACGGATTGCCTGCAACGCGGCAGGTTGCTCCGCCCGAAAGACAACCAACAAGACCACCGGAATGCCGGCCCTGGGAGGCCGGATTTCTCGGAGCTCATATATGCTCATATTGAGTATATATAAATCGAAGGGAGCGCACGATGCCTATCGCTGGAATTTACGGTCCGGAAGATTTCGGAAACCCGCCTCGCGGGCCTGCCACCGTCGCACGACGAAATCCCACCGCTCCCGCAGCAGCACGCGCCGCCGCGCCAGCGCTGCCGATGCCGTCGCTGGAGTGGACGCCAGAGGTCGAATGCGCCACCGCGCACCTCTATGAGAGGGTCAGGGCCGTGATCTCCCCGGTCGAGTGGCCGTTGATGGCGCCCTACGTCAAGGCGATCAATGAACTGAAGCAGCAACGCGACGCCGTGATCCTGGCGCATAACTACCAGACCCCGGAGATTTTCCATTGCGTCGCCGACATCGGCGGCGACTCGCTGCAGCTTGCGATCGAGGCCACCAAGGTGAAGTCCGGCATCATCGTGCAATGCGGCGTACATTTCATGGCGGAGACTTCAAAGCTTCTCAACCCGGACAAGACGGTCCTGATCCCGGACTCCCGGGCCGGCTGCTCGCTGGCGTCGAGCATTACGGGAGCGGATGTGCGGCTGTTGCGGATGCGTTTTCCCGGTGTGCCTGTGGTGGCCTATGTCAACACATCAGCCGACGTGAAGGCCGAAGTCGACATCTGCTGTACCTCGTCCAACGCGGTCGAGGTCGTCGAGAGCCTGAATGCGGCGACGGTGATCTTCCTGCCAGATCAATATCTGGCAAAATATGTCGCCTCGAAAACCAGCGTGAAGATCATCGCCTGGAAAGGCGCCTGCGAAGTGCACGAGCGCTTTACCGGCGATGAGTTGCGCGCCTATCGCGAGGCCGATCCGTCGGTACAGATCATCGCCCATCCGGAATGCCCGCCGGACGTGCTGGCCGAGGCCGACTTCACCGGTTCGACCGCGCACATGATCAAGTGGGTTCGCGACAAGCGCCCGAGGCGGCTGGTGATGATCACCGAATGTTCGATGGCCGACAACGTGCGAGCCGAGTTGCCCGACGTCGAAATAGTGCAGCCATGCAATCTGTGTCCGCACATGAAGCGGATCACGCTGCCGAATATCTTGGACAGCCTGCTCACCTTGCGTGAGGAAGTCACCATCGATCCCTCGATTGCCGACAAGGCGCGGCGATCGGTGGAGCGGATGATCAATCTGAAGAATTAGCAACTCCCAACAAACCATCGTCGCTCCGGCCTGGCGCGCAATTGCGCTTAAGTCGTCGGGACGACGAGCGGTGGAGACGAACATGTCAAACCAGATCAACGATCTTACTCACGCCACCGACGATATCGTCATCGTCGGTGCCGGTCTCGCCGGATTGTTCTGCGCGCTAAAACTGGCGCCGCGTCCGGTTACCGTGATATCGGCGGCGCCGCTCGGCGAAGGCGCTTCAACCGCGTGGGCGCAAGGAGGCATCGCGGCCGCCGTCGCCGAGGGCGACAGCGCGGAGGCGCACGCCGCCGATACGGTTGCCGTCGGTGCCGGGCTGGTCGACGAGACGATCGCGCTCGGCCTCGCGCGCGAAGCCGGCGCGCGCATCCATGACCTGCTGCGGTATGGCGTTCCGTTCGATCGCGACCTCGAGGGCAGGCTTGCGGTCTCCCAGGAGGCCGCGCATTCCGCGCGCCGCATCGTGCATGTGCGCGGCGATATGGCGGGCAAGGCGATCATCGCCGCGCTGATCGACGCGGTGCGCGCGACGCCTTCGATCCGCGTGATCGAAGGCTATGTCGCAGAAGCGCTGCTGACGGAGGGCGACACCGTCACCGGCCTGCAACTGCGTCAAACCGCCGACCCCAGCGCGAAACCCCACATCATCGCATCGCGCGCGGTGGTGATGGCGACCGGCGGCATCGGCCATCTCTATGCCGTGACGACGAATCCCGCGGAAGCCCGTGGGCTCGGGCTTGCGATCGCCGCGCGCGCCGGCGCCGTGATTGCCGATCCGGAATTCGTCCAGTTCCACCCGACCGCGATCATGGTCGGCCGCGATCCGGCGCCGCTGGCGACCGAAGCGCTGCGCGGCGAAGGCGCAACGCTGATCAACGACAAAGGCGAGCGTTTTATGATCGCGCGGCACAGGCTCGCCGAACTCGCGCCGCGGGACGTCGTGGCGCGCGGCGTGTTCGCGGAAATCGCCACCGGCCGCGGCGCGTTTCTCGACGCCACCGCTTCACTCGGCAGCCGTTTCGCCGAAAAATTTCCGACGGTCTATGCGAGCTGTATCGCCGCGAATATCGATCCGGCGCGACAGCCGATCCCGGTGGCGCCCGCCGCGCATTATCACATGGGCGGCATCGCGGTGGATGCGCGCGGCCGCACCTCGCTGAGGGGATTGTGGGCCGGCGGCGAAGTCTCCTGCACCGGCGCGCACGGCGCCAACCGGCTGGCATCAAACTCGCTGCTCGAAGCCGCGGTCTATGCGGCCCGCATCGCCGAGGACATCGACGGCCACGATTTTGCGGCGCGCGCCAGCCCGCCGGAACCAACGACGCCGCGCAATTGCGCGATGCCTCCGCTGACCGAGGCCAATCTTCGGACCATGATGACCTCGCATGTCGGCGTGATCCGCGACGCCGACCGGCTGGCGCAAGCTATCAGGACGTTCGCAAGCCTCGAGCGCGATACCGGCAATATCGCGCTGCGCAACATCGCGACCACCGCATTGCTGGTGACGACATCGGCATGGGCGCGGCGCGAAAGCCGTGGCGCGCATTGCCGCAGCGACCATCCAACCGAAAGACCCGATCTCGCGCACCGCACCATGACGACGCTCCAGGCGGCGCGGGAGATCGCAGCGTCGCTGGCCGAGAGCCCGGCAACGCGATCGACACACCCCATCACCGCCTGACAGGAAGCCACATCATGATAACCCCTGCTTCGCTCTTGCACCCCGACGCGTTCCTTTCACCACTCGCCATCGACGAGGCTGTGCATCGCGCCCTTCATGAGGATCTCGGCCGCGCCGGCGACATCACCTCGATGGCCACCATCCCGGAGGCGACCCACGCCCATGCCGTGATGGTGGCACGGCAATCCGGCGTAATCGCAGGATTGCCGCTCGCAATCGCGGTATTTCAAAGGCTGTCGCCCGATATCAGCATTGAAGCCCATGTCCGCGATGGCGCTGTGGTCGCTGCCGGCATTCATGTGCTGACATTGTCCGGCCCGGCGCGCGCGGTCTTGACCGGCGAGCGCACGGCGCTGAACTTTGTCGGCCGGCTCTCCGGCGTCGCCACCCTCACCGCCGATTATGTGCGGCCCACCGCCGGCACCAAGATGCGGATCTGCTGCACCCGCAAGACGACGCCCGGTCTGCGCGCGCTGGAGAAATACGCCGTGCGTTGCGGCGGCGGGTTCAACCATCGGTTCGGGCTCGACGATGCGATCCTGATCAAGGATAACCACATCGCGGTTGCCGGCGGCATCCGGCCGGTGCTCGAACGCGCGCGCGCGCAGATCGGACATCTGGTCAGGATCGAGATCGAGGTCGATACGCTCACGCAACTGCGCGAGGTGCTCGATACGGGCCTCGCCGATGTCGTACTGCTCGACAATATGGATACCGCTGAACTGACCGAAGCCGTGAGCATGGCCAGGGGACGCGTCGTGCTGGAAGCCTCCGGCGGTGTCACGCAAGGTTCGATCGCGACCATCGCATCGACCGGCGTCGATTATGCCTCGGCCGGCGCGCTGACCCATTCGGCGCCGAACTTCGATATCGCCCTCGATATCGATGCGTGAGAAGGCTCTCGCGTCACGGGAAGCGGCGCGTCAACCTAGCGTCGCACCGTATTCGGCGAAGCCTCGGCGGAGCTCTTGGCGGCTTCGGCCAGCTCCGCCGATATCTCGGCGGTTTGCGCCGGCGATCCCCAGCTCGGCGCTTCGCTACCGTCGCCCCAGGCGCGCGGCCGATAGAAGGTGTGAACGCCGAATTTGTACATTTTCTTCATTTCGGCGACCCAGGACGGGTGCACCCAGTAGGCGTGATAGTGCGTCGACTTCGCCACTTCCGGCAGCCAGAGCTGGCCGTCCAGCGTCGCCTTGGCGATCTTCTTGGCGCGGTCCCACATGTCGGGTTCGCGCACCACGTCGGCGACATTGTCGCAAGCGAACGTGAACTGGCACGCCATGTGGTGATATTTGTTCTGATAGACCACCGCGCACACCGTGGTTGGATACCGACCCGAGAACACCCGGTTCATCACCACCTGCGCCACCGCGATCTGGCCGCGCACGGCTTCGCCGCGGGCCTCGAAATAGACGGCCTCGGCGAGGCACTTCTCCGACTTGGCGCGCGCCTTGTCGTCGAACAGGCCGAGCCGCTCGGCCGGCGTCTTGGTGCGCTGATTATCAGCGTTGACTTCGCCCTTGGCCGCAATGCTTTCGCCGCTCTCGGCGGATCTGGAAGGTTGTTCCGCGGGCGACGGCAACGACGCGATCACCTTCATGTCGGGATCGGCGGCAGCGTCCGGCGCCACCACCATCGGCTCTTCGCCCGGCTCCCAGCGCGCCATGCCCGCGGCGGGGGCGCCGAGGGAGGAGCTTCCGAAAAACAGCCGCGCGGTCTTCACCGAGAAACCATCGTGCGACGCCGCCGGCTCCAGCGCGATCGCTGCCGCATCGGGCGCTGCTTTCAGGTCCTCGAGCGGCTGGGCTTCCAGCGACATCGAGACATCGTATTGCGCCAGCGGCGGCGCGCTCAGCGCTTCCGCCAGTTCCGGATCGAGCGGCGCTCGGTCGCCGGCCGGCGCGGCCTCGGAGGTCTTTGCACCCCGCACCGACGCATTCGAGGTCGCGGGATCTTCAAGGGCAGGCGCATGATCCGCCGGCGCTGCGGCCTCGGGCGGCGGGGACTTGACCAGTCGATCGCCCTTCAGCGTGCGGTCGACGGTGGGGAACTCGGAAGCCTGATAACGCGGCGGAGGTTGCAGCAGCGCGTTACGCGTCAGCGAACCGGTGACGTCGAGGCTCGGGTTTTCGAGGCTCGCCAGACGATACAGTGCGGCCTGCGGCGCCGAAGTCCCGATCGGGCGGCCGAAGCTATAGGTCGCGACCTGGATCGTGCTGACGGCGGAGAACACCCGCTTTTGCCAGCGCTCGGCGACACCGGGCTGCCTGGCGAGCAGCGATGCAATATCCTGGTATCCGACTTCTGTGGGGGTCAATGCAAAGACACAAAGACCAAGGCCGAAGAACGCGAAACTCGCGCCCTTCGGCCGGTTACGCACACCTAACATCGATACACTCACGCAACGCTTACACACACACGCACGATCGAACCCCGGTACGTCCGCGCAATTCGATCTTTTTTTGTGATATCGAATTTAGGTTGCGAGGGAGTTAATCGGTGGTGCGCGGCGGTTACACGCAAGCAGTGCTTGGGTTTTCGCGAGCGGCATCGAAACTGTTGGTAAACGGGCGCTCGAACAAAATGGTAAACATCGCGTCAATAAAAATGATGAAGAAAATTATTTGCGGGCCGTGAGTTCCCGTCCTCCGTCGTTGCGAGCAGCGCTCGCAACGACGCTGCTGATTCTACGCCTGACTTGAGACCGCCTTGCCGAGGGCGGCCTGCGCCGCGGCGAGGCGGGCGATCGGCACGCGATAGGGTGAGCACGAGACGTAATCGAGACCGATCTCGTGGCAGAACGCCACCGACGCGGGATCGCCGCCATGCTCGCCGCAAATGCCGACCTTCAGATCGGGGCGGGTCTTGCGGCCGCGGGCGACGCCGATCTTGACCAGTTCGCCGACACCATCGCGATCGACCGAGACGAACGGATCGATCTCGAGGATGCCTTTCGAAATATAGGTGCCGAGGAATCCGGCGGCGTCGTCGCGGCTGATGCCATAGGTGGTCTGGGTCAGGTCGTTGGTGCCGAACGAAAAGAACTCGGCGGTCTTGGCGATATCGCCCGCCATCAGGCACGCGCGTGGCAGCTCGATCATCGTACCAACTTGATAACTGAGCTTCTTGCCGGTCTCTTTCATCACCGCCTGCGCGGTGGCGTCTATCCGCCCCTTGACCAGATCGAACTCGGCCTTGGTCGCGATCAGCGGCACCATCACCTCGAGCCCGACCGCCTTGTTGGTGCGCTTTTCGGCTTCCACTGCGGCCTCGAAAATCGCGCGCGCCTGCATCTCGGCGATTTCAGGATAGGCAATCGCAAGCCGGCAACCGCGGAAGCCGAGCATCGGATTGAACTCGGCGAGATCGCGGGCGCGATCGGCCAGCCTTCGCGGATCGGCGTTCATCGCGCGCGCGACTTCCTCGATCTCGGCCTGGGTGTGCGGCAGGAACTCATGCAGCGGCGGATCGAGCAGCCGGATCGTCACCGGCAGGCCCTTCATGATCTCGAACAGCTCGACGAAATCGGCGCGCTGCATCGGCAACAATTTCGACAGCGCGGCGCGGCGCGCCTGCTCGTCCTCGGCCAGGATCATCTCGCGCACGGTGCGGATCCGGGTCTCCTCGAAGAACATATGCTCGGTGCGGCACAGCCCGATGCCTTCGGCGCCGAATTTGATCGCGGCGCGCGCATCCTCCGGCGTATCGCCATTGACCCGAACGCGAAGCTTGCGGACCGAATCGGCCCAACCCATCAGCGTGCCGAATTCGCCCGACAGTTCCGGCTCGATCATCGGCATCCGCCCGGCCAGCACCTGGCCGACCGAACCGTCGATGGTGATGACATCGCCGGTCTTGAAGATGCGCGAGCCGATGCTCATGGTGCCGCGGCCATAATCGACGCGAATGCTGCCGCAACCGGAGACGCAGGGCTTGCCCATGCCGCGCGCCACCACGGCGGCGTGCGAGGTCATGCCGCCGCGCGTGGTCAGGATGCCTTCCGCCGCGTGCATGCCGTGAATGTCTTCCGGACTGGTTTCGATCCGGACCAGAATGACTTTACGTCCATCGGCCTGCAATTTCGCGGCCTCATCCGACGAGAACACGATTTCGCCGGAGGCAGCCCCCGGCGATGCCGGCAGGCCGGTCGCGATCACGTCGCGCTTGGCGGAGGGATCGATGGTCGGATGCAGCAATTGATCGAGCGAGGCGGGATCGATCCGCAACACCGCGTCCTTTTTCGAGATCAGGCCCTCATTGGCGAGTTCGACCGCGATGCGAAGCGCCGCCTTCGCGGTGCGCTTGCCGCCGCGGGTCTGCAGCATCCACAATTTGCCCTGCTCGACCGTGAACTCCATGTCCTGCATGTCGCGGTAATGCTTTTCGAGCAGCGTGTAGATCCGCGTCAATTCCTTGAACGCCTCGGGCATCGCGATTTCCATCGATGCCTTGTCGGAGCCGGACTCCTTGCGCGCATATTCGGTGATGTCCTGCGGCGTGCGGATGCCCGCCACCACGTCCTCGCCCTGGGCGTTGATCAGGAATTCGCCATAGAGCTTGCTTTCGCCGGTCGACGGATTGCGCGTGAACGCAACACCGGTCGCGGACGTCTCGCCCATATTGCCGAACACCATGGCCTGCACGTTGACGGCAGTGCCCCACGATTCCGGGATGTCATGCAGCCGCCGATAGGTCACCGCGCGCGCGTTCATCCAGGATGAAAACACAGCCCCAATCGCGCCCCACAATTGGTCGTGCGGATCCTGCGGGAAATCCTTGCCGGTCTCGCGCGCCACCGCATCCTTGTAGCGGCCGACCAGGTCGACCCAGTCGTCGCCGGTCAAATCGGTATCGAGCGTGTAGCCCTGGCCGTCCTTGAAGGTATCGAGGATGTCCTCGAAATGATGATGCTCGAAGCCGAGCACGACATCCGAATACATCGTGATGAAGCGGCGATAGCTGTCATAGGCAAAGCGGCGATCGCCGGACAGTTCGGCCAGCGCTTCCACGGTCTTGTCGTTGAGGCCGAGATTGAGCACGGTATCCATCATGCCCGGCATCGAGGCCCGGCCACCGGAGCGCACCGAGACCAAGAGCGGATTCCTGGAATCGCCGAACATTTTGCCGGCCATCTTGCCGACCTGCTCCAGCGCCTTTTCGACCTGCGCCTTCAATTCCTTCGGATAGGTTTTGTCGTTGGCGTAGAAATAGGTGCAGACCGAGGTCGGAATGGTGAAGCCGGGAGGCACCGGCAAGCCCAGATTGGCCATCTCGGCGAGGTTGGCGCCCTTGCCGCCCAGGAGGTCGCGCAGGGTCGCCTTGCCCTCGGCCTTGCCGTCGCCGAAGGTGAACACCCATTTGCCGGATTTCACCGCGTCAGCGGCGGGCTTGCTGGCCACGGCCTTCTGGACCGGCTTGCTGGCGGCCTTGACCACAGGCTTCGCGACCGGTTTGGCAGCCGCTTTGGCAACAGGTTTGACTTGAGGTTTGGCTTGGCTTTTTGGCAGTGCCTTGCGCGCCGAAGCCGGCGCAGCGGCCTTGGCCCGTGCGGGCGCGGATGCCTTTGATTTAGCTACGATTTTCTCTGCGGTCTTCTTGGACTTCGCGACGGCTTTGGCCATGACTGACAACAATCCAATCGAGGGAAGGAGATGGGCGCCTTACACCATTTTGAGGGGTTCCGCGCAAGCTGCGAAACCCCTCCGGTCCGCGCTACATGTGAAACATCCGGAGAAAGCCGAGGCCCTGCAGACCAACCAGGATCAGATAGATCGCAATGATGAAATTCAGGAACCGCGGCATGATCAGGATCAGGACGCCTGCGAGCAGGGCCACAATGGCGGGAATATGCGCAGCGGTGATGGTCATTGAGAAGGTCTCCGGCAGATTGGGGAAAGATCGAATCGAGGACGGCAATCTACCCGTTGGCGAGGTTCCGCAATAGGAGACGTCCATCGCTTCAACGGGTTCCAGTACCTGACCAAATTGGCTGACAAAAAATGCCGAAAATTGCAGCGAAGCGAATGGCACTGTTCCGGGAACGATGAGGCGCGCGATGGATTGGGTGGCATTGCTGGGCGGCGCAAACCGGCCGGCAGCTACTGAAGGAGTTCATCATGCGGAACAAGATACTTGGCAACAAGATCCTTGCCATTGCAGCGATAGCTGCGGCTGTGAGTGCCCCGATCGCGGCAAGAGCGCAAAGCGACATGACGGTGGGCGTGGCGCGTGGCGCGCCCGTCGTCGTGGATGGCGATGCCGAGGGCATCCCGGCCGACCAGTTTCCGGCGTTCCGGCAATACATCATTCGCGAACACGTGCCTGATTACACCATTCCGGATCGGGTGGCGGTCGGCACCGTGCTGCCGGAAACCGGCGTGACCTATTACGACGTGCCGCAGACCTACGGCATGACGCCGTATCGCTACACGGTCGTCAACGGCCAGACCATCCTGATCGAACCGCGCACCCGCCGTATCGTTCAGGTGATCGAATAGTCGCGGTACGCGATTTATTCGCATCAATGACGTGTACCAAATGACTTGCATCACATGACTTGCATGACATGACTTGCATCACATGACTTGCACCAATTGTCCGGGCGCTGAGCCGCCGCGACCGGACAACAAAGGCCTCGTCCGGTCTCCCCCGTCCGGGCGGGGCTTTTTTTGGCTCATTGTTCATTAGCAGTCGTCATCCTGAGGAGCGCGCCCTTGCGCGCGTCTCGAAGGATGGCCGCAAGTTCAGCGCTTGCGGCGGTCGCCCTTCGAGGCTCGCCAAGCGGCGAGCACCTCAGGGTGACGGCTCTTCCGCGTTTCCTATTCAACTTTCAAACAACCGATCCAAGACCGTCATTGCGAGCGTCAGCGAAGCAATCCATGCAACAAGGAAGCTGGATTGCTTCGTCGCTACGCTCCTCGCAATGACGCTGATGACGACGCTCCAACCAACACCGTCATACCCGCGAAGGCGGGTATCCAGTACCCCGCGAGTTTTCGATTCCATCGCTGGCGTCTCGGAATACTGGGTCCCCGCCTGCGCGGATGATGACAACTGAACACGACTCCGCGATCTCGCGACATCATTCGCCCGAGGTTTGCAAATTCGTTCGCCCCAAAAAGAAGAGGGCGCAGGGAAGACCGGGTGCGCGCTGCACCCGCGGTCTCATGTGCCAAGGCAAACAAAAAACGCACATGAGCATACAGGTTCAGCGGAAACACTCCGGCCTTCCCTGCGCAATGGTGTTACAGCTTATTTCGTGCTCTCCCCGGTGAGACCAGGCTTGCTTGTCACCGTCATTCCTAAGAAGCGTGAGCTTCTGAGGGATTTGACACCAGCCATTGGGGCGTCAGGACCACACGACTTTGCCGTCCGCTTCAGCCACGCTCGTCAGTCGCAGCTCTCGCGTCCATCGCTCCCCGCGCCCAACGTTCGTGACGATCGCGAAACGCCCCTCTTCGAGGGTGCGGGATGACTTGAGAAGTGAAGGTGATTTGCCTTCGCGATCAACCATGATTTGCTGCGACACATTGGCACGACGGGCAACTCAGCAAAATGCTGTCAAGTTTTATTTGCGGATGCGACGCATCTTTTTTCCCTTCTCCCCTTGTGGGAGAAGGTGCCTTCGCGAAGCGAAGGCGGATGAGGGGTCGCAACATAACGAGAGGCCGATACCCCTCACCCGTCTCGCATCTAAAGATGCGAGCCACCCTCTCCCACAAGGGGAGAGGGGAAGTAAGCACGCGCCGGTGATCAATCCTGTATCTTCGAGAAATCCGCCACCGCACGCGTCGCGGCGCGGATTTCATTCAACAGCTTCAGGCGGTTTTCGCGCACGCTTGCATCGTCGTCGTTGACTTTGACCTTGTCAAAGAACGCATCGACCGCCGGGCGCAGCTTTGCCAGCGTGCTCATCGCGCCGGCAAAATCTTCTTTTGCCACCGCGGCGCTGGCTTCCGCCTTCACTTCATCGATCGCTTTCGCCAACGTCTTTTCTTCGTTGAGTGAATAGAGCCCGGCATCGGGCGCACCGTCGAACTTGCGCTTGTCTTTCTTTTCCTCGATCGCAAGGATGTTGCTGGCGCGCTTGGTGCCCGCGAGCAAATTCTTGCCGTCATCGCTGTCGAGGAACTTGCCGAGCGCTTCGACGCGACGGACAATAGACAAAAGCCCCACTTCCTTGCCGTCAAGATGAAGCACAGCGTCCACGAGGTCGTGTCGCGCGCCCTGATCGCGAAGCTGAACAGTGAGGCGATCCTCGAAGAAACGTTGGAACGAGTCGCCGATTTCGGAGATTTCAACATCAGAAAGGTCTGCGCGAACCCTTTTGATTCGCCTCTCAAGAAGACCGCGAGGATACAATTCAATTTCGCGCTCGATCGCTATTCGAATCACACCCAGCGCTGCTCTGCGCAATGCATACGGGTCTCTACTTCCTGTAGGTTTCTCGTCAACTGCCCAAAAACCAATCAGCGTATCGATCTTGTCGGCCAACGCCACCGCCACCGACACCGGATCAACGGGGACATTATCGTTCGGCCCCTGAGGTTTATAGTGTTCTTCGCTCGCGGCGGCGACGGAAGTATCCTCGCCCTGCGCCAGCGCGTAATACTTGCCCATTAATCCTTGCAGTTCAGGAAATTCGCTGACTACTTCGGTAAGCAGATCGGCTTTCGCCAGATGCGCCGCTCGCTTCGCTTTCTCGACATCGGCACCGACCAGCGGCGCCATCTCCGCGGCAACAAGCTCGATCCGTTTGATGCGCTCGGCCTGCGTGCCCAGCTTCTCGTGAAACACGATCTGCTCGAATTTCGGCAACCGATCTTCGAGCTTGGTCTTCAGGTCCGTATCATAGAAAAACTTCGCGTCGCTCAATCGCGCGCGAATGACGCGCTCGTTGCCGGCGACGATCGCCTTGCCGCCGTCAGACGCTTCGATATTCGCGGTGAGAATGAACTTGTTGGCGAGCTTTCCGGCTTTGGGATCGCTGACCACAAAACACTTCTGGTTATTGCGGATGGTGGCGCGGATCACCTCGCCCGGGATCGACAGAAACTCCTGGTCGAACGAGCCCATCAGAACCACGGGCCATTCGACCAGGCCCGAGACTTCATCGAGCAGCACCTGATCCTCGACCAGTTCAAACCCCTGCGCGAACGCCAACTGCTTGGCATCGGCCAGAATGATGTCCTTGCGGGCCTGCGGGTCGAGCACGACCTTGGCCGCTTTTAGCTTGCTCTCGTAGTCGTCGAAGCGGCGCACGTTGATCGCCGCGGGCGCCATGAAGCGGTGGCCGTACGTGGTCTGACCGGCTTCGATGGTGTCGATCGAAAACTTTACGACATCCGGCTCTTCGGTCTCGATGCCGAAGGTCGCGGTGATCGCATGCAGCGGCCGTACCCATTGCAGCGCGCCGGGCTTAGCGGAGCGTTCGCCCCAGCGCATCGATTTCGGCCATGGAAACGTGCGCACGATCACCGGCAGCATGTCCGCGAGCACGTCGAGCGTCGGCCGGCCCGGCTTTTCGATCAGGGCGATGTAAAAATCGCCCTTCTTCGGGTCGCGCTGGATTTTTGCTTCATCCAGCGAGGCAAGCCCGGTGGCTTTCAGAAAGCCCGCCACCGCCGCCTCCGGTCCGCCCACTCTTGGACCCTTGCGCTCTTCCTTCAGGTCGGATTGCCGCGCCGGAATGCCATGCACCGTCAACGCAAGTCGCCGCGGTGTCGCGAATGCCTTGGCGCCCTCATAGACCAGGCCTTCCGCGACCAGTTTATCGGTCACCATGCGACGCAAATCCTCCGCCGCCTTCGCCTGCATGCGCGCGGGGATTTCTTCAGAGAATAATTCGAGAAGGAGATCGGGCATGTTCTACTTTCCACCCTCCCCTTGAGGGGGAGGGTCGCCTGCCATCGGCAGGCGGGGTGGGGTGACAGCGGTCGCGTCATGGATCGCTTCCATGACAGCCTCGGTCTTGTTCATCACATCGTTGTTCCAAAATCGCATCACGCGATAACCTTCCGAATTCAGCCAGCGCGTTCGAACTTCGTCGCGGTGAAGACCTTCATCGCTTCCATGTTGCGAACCATCGACCTCGATGATGAGACGCTGCTTCAAACAGGCAAAGTCCGCAACATAAGGTCCGATCGGCACCTGTCTTCTAAAATGGCTTCCTGTCAGCTCAAGGCGCCGGAGATGGCGCCAAAGGATGTCCTCGGCAGCCGTGGTGTTGGCCCTCAGCGCTTTCGCGGTCTTGTGCTTGAAGTCGCTGATTGGCCTCTTTGCCATTGAACTGCTCCACCCCACCCCGCCGCTTCGCGGCGACCCTCCCCCTCCAGGGGAGGGTGAAGTTCACTAACCCGCCCTGCCCGCTTCGGTGTGGACCCAGGCTTCGCCGCAGGCTTTTGCGAGTTCGCGGACGCGCAGGATGTAGCTTTGGCGTTCGGTCACCGAGATCACGCCGCGGGCATCCAGCAGGTTGAACGCGTGGCTCGCCTTGATGCACTGATCGTAGGCCGGCAGCGCCATCAGATGTTCTTGTCGATTGCTGCCACTCTTCCACCCGGCTTCGAGATATTTCTTGCAGGCGCCTTCGGCCATCTTGAACTGCTCGAACAACATCGCGGTGTCGGCAACTTCGAAATTGTGCCGCGAATATTCCTGCTCGGCTTGCAGGAACACGTCGCCATAGCTGACCCGCTCGGCGCCGTCGCGGCCATTGAAGTTGAGATCGTAGACCCGGTCGACACCCTGCACATACATTGCCAGACGCTCGAGCCCGTAGGTGAGCTCGCCGGCGACCGGTGCGCATTCGACGCCCGCGACCTGCTGAAAATAAGTGAACTGCGACACTTCCATGCCGTCGCACCAGCATTCCCAGCCCAGGCCCCACGCGCCGAGCGTCGGGCTTTCCCAATCGTCCTCGACGAAACGAATGTCATGCAGCGCGGAATCCAGACCGATCGCGGCCAGCGACTTCAGATAGAGCTCCTGCAGGTTCGGCGGCGACGGCTTCATGATCACCTGGAACTGGTAATAATGCTGCATGCGGTTGGGATTTTCGCCGTAGCGGCCATCCTTCGGCCGGCGCGACGGCTGCACATAGGCGGCCTTCCACGGCTTCGGCCCCAGCGCGCGCAATGTCGTGGCCGGATGGAAGGTGCCCGCGCCCATTTCCATGTCGTAGGGCTGCAGGATCACGCAGCCCTGATCCGCCCAGAACCGCTGCAAGGCGAGAATAAAACCCTGGAACGAACGTTCCGGGCGCATGTGGGGAGGTATCTCGTCCATCGTCCGATTCGAAATCTCTTGAGAGGGCTGGTTAGGAGCGCGGGACCGTATCGGCGCAGGAACCGGGAATCAAGGCGATGTGGGGTGGGGATTCGGGCGCGACACAGCGGCAACTGAAGCAAGAACGGTGAGCGCATCTCCTCTTCACCCTCCCCTGGAGGGGGAGGGTCGCTTGCGCTTGCAAGCGGGGTGGGGTGGCGACGCAGCAGATGACGATGGCTGACGCCTCTTACCCTCGCTTCGCCACCCCACCCCGCCTCACATCTCGCTGCGCTCCATGTGAGCCGACCCTCCCCCTCCAGGGGAGGGTGAAACGCGATCTTGCGCGTTGAGACCAAATTAACCATCCCGGCAACGCTCTGGCCGGCGAAATGGGATCGTTAGCGATTGGCGGGTTATCACGACAAAACTTCGAAATGCCATAGTTTATGTGACAGTTCGAAGAAGGGTTCGCGTCACAGCGCACCCGCCTCCAAGCTTGCTCGCCGGTCTCGTCAGAGGTCATGCCCGGCCCCGAGGCCGGCGCAAGTGATTCCGGGGTTGCGGTAGCGGGTCTAGCCAGGCCGATAGGCGCCGGTGACCGGATCCTGCCGCAAGGTCGGAATATCGTGGGATCGCGCGGCTTGCGCGGCGCGTGTCAGCCGCGCCTCTTCCAGCTCCTGATTGACCTGAAGGGCTGTCCGGTAAGCCCAGCGAACCACGGCGAGCCCACCCAGGAAGCCCGCGAATACGACAAGCGGCGGCATCGGTCGATCCTCTTGATTCATGCGCACGCCCCCAATGCCTGCATTGTCGCGCAGGCCGGGCCGGCCTGCAATCGCCTTGAGCGGGACTAAATGGCGCAATCACAACGCCGTTAGCGCAAGTCTTCTCCCTCCCCCCTTGCGGGGGAGGGTTGGGGTGGGGGGGTGGCCACAAGCTCAGTGCTTGGAGACCCCCACCCCCGACCCCTCCCCGCAAGGGGGAGGGGAGCTAGAAGCCGAATTTGGCCCAAATCGCCCGGGTTTCCAGCGCCGAGATCAGCTCGTCCGGCAACCCTGAAAACCCTTCCAGCGAGACCATCGCCCCGGCACCGGCCGATTTCCGCCCTAAAAGGCCCGACAGCATGCCCGATGCGGGCGCGATCACCGGGGTCTTGACCTTGTCGCCATAGCGCGCGCGCAAGGTCGAGCGCAGATCGCCGATCGCATCCGCCAGCCCCAGCGAAATCGAGGTCTCTCCGGCCCAATACTCGCCGGTAAAAACCACGTCATCAGCGCCGGTGATCTTGCTGCCGCGGCTTTGCTTGACCAGCGCGATGAAGATCGCGTGGATCTCGCGCTGGAGCGCCTTGACGCGCGCGACATCATCGGGGTTTTCCGGCAGGAACGGATCGAGCATCGCCTTGTGGGCGCCCGCCGTATAGAGCCGGCGCTCGACGCCGATCTTCTTGATCAGTTCCTGAAATCCAAAGGATCCGCCGACCACCCCGATCGATCCCAGGATCGAGGAGGGATCGCAGAAGATCTCGTCGCCGGCGCAGGCGATCATGTAGCCGCCGGAGGCCGCGACGTCCTCGACGAACACCAGCACCGGCAGCTTCTTTTCCGCGGCGAGCTGCCGGATCCGCAAATAGATCTGGCGCGATTGCACCGGCGAGCCGCCGGGCGAATTGATCACCAGCGCGACCGCTTTGGCATTCTTGGTGGCAAAGGCCCGCTCGAGCACCCGGGCGACGCCGGCGAGCGACATGCCGGGCCGCAGCGGCGTCACCGCGCCGATCACCCCGGATAGCCGGACCACCGGGACCACCGCGGTTCCAGGTCGAAAACGCTCTGGAACCAGCGCCTTCAGCCGGTCGATCAGGCCCAGTGCCCCGCGCGGGTTGCCCGTTTGGTCGGTCATTGCATTACCTCAAAGTTAACCATTCTTTATCACGCCGATGTCATTGAAAGGGTGGAACGCCTTTTGCAATGCAGCTGTTTAATAGGGCTGTAAGAAGCAGCGGAGAAACGCATGAAAATCTACCTGTTGTTGCTGCTGATGAGCGCCCTTTTGACGGCGGTCCACTTCACCTCCGCCCCGGAACAGCGCTCGAAAACGCTCCCCCAGTAAAGATTTGGCTCCCAGTAAAGATTTGCGCCCAGAAAAGATTTGCTCCCAGTAAAGATTTTCCCACCACGATTGATCCAAACCGATGTGCGCGATGATCCCGTTGCGCATGTGTTTCTGCTCAAAACTTGAGCGCCGCTCGCAGCTATTTGCTGCGTTCAGGGCAGCCCCAGTAAAACCCCCTTGCCGGCCAGAATTTCCTGCACACGCTCGTTGGGCGCGCCTCGCTCGTCGTTGAGCATCAGCCCGGCATGAAGCCGGGTCGGCGCCCTGCCGCCCTTGATGGCGCGAATGATCAGGCGGATCGCGGGCGCTGAGGGCTCGCCATGGACCGGCAGGATGGCGAGGCTGCCAAAGCCGCGGTCGAGCGCCGCCAGCACCTCGGCAATTCCATCGGCGCGCCAGATCAGGGTCAACGCCCCGCCGGACTTCAGCGTGCGCCGCGCCGCGTGAATCCAGGTATCCAGCGTCGCCTCGGTCGCGACATGGGCGATCTCGCGGGCTTTATCCGGCGAGGCGCGGTGCCGCGCGGGATCGTTGAAGGGCGGGTTCATCAGCACGACATCGGCACTGTCGGGGGCAAGCCCTGCGGCTGTGAAGGCCTCGATGCCGGCGCTGACATCGAGCACGATGGTATCGGCCACAATCGCGTTCGAACTGGCATTGCCGCGCGCCAGCTGCGCCAGCGCCGCATCGATCTCGACCAGCACAAGCCTTATATCAGCGACGCGCCGGGCCACCGCGAGACCGGCGGCGCCGACGCCGGCGCCGAAATCAACGACCCGATGGCCTGGTTGGGCCGGCGTCGCCGCGGCCAGCAGCATGGCATCGTGGCCGGCGCGATGGCCGGATCTGGGCTGCCGCAGCCGCAGCTGGCCGCCCAGAAAGGCGTCCTCGGTGCATTCGGCCTCGATAGATCCCTCCCTTAATTCGCCCTGCGGTTCAGTCATCGGCCCGCAGTTCGTGAGACAGGCCGGCGTCGCTGAGAATCTGGCGGGCCTCGCGGTTGTCGTCCTCATGGACCAGGATCCGGCGCGGCAGCACCCCGAGCGAGCCCTCGATGATGCTCATGTTCTGGTCCAGCACCAAATGATGGATGTTGGCGCCGTCCAATAGCGCCCCGACCGCCGAAACCAGCACGATATCGTTGGTCCGAACCAATTCCCGCAATTGACATTTCTCCTTTGTGGACCCGGGCTAGAAGGCGGATGGACCCGGGCCAGAAGGCGGCGTGGCGGAAGTCCCCGCACCGCGCCCTTGCCGCGTTCCACCGCAGTTTCTATTGTATCTGAGGATAATCCCTCTTGGGCAAATGTGGAGACCGGCGTGGCGGTTATTGTACCCTTCGAGAGCCCTGCGGGGGCGTCGATCGAGCGGCTGGTGGCGCTTGTCGCCGCCGACATGGAGCGCGTCAACGCCACCATCCTGTCGCGGACCGGCTCGGAAGTGACCATGATCCCCGAGGTCGCCAACCATTTGATCTCCTCGGGCGGCAAGCGGCTGCGCCCGATGCTGACCCTGGCGATGGCGAGCCTCACCGGCTATTCCGGCGACGGCCACATCAAGCTCGCGGCCTCCGTCGAGTTCATGCACACCGCGACCTTGCTGCATGACGACGTGGTCGACGAAAGCGAATTGCGCCGCGGCAAGCTATCGGCGCGGATGCTGTGGGGCAACGAGGCCAGCGTGCTGGTCGGCGATTTCCTGCTCGGCCAGGCGTTTCGCATGATGGTCGAGGTCGGCTCGCTGCGCGCGCTCGACATCCTGTCGTCGGCTGCCGCCACCATCGCCGAGGGCGAAGTGATGCAGCTCGCCGCGGCCAAGAACACCGCCACCACCGAAGACGAATATCTCGCGGTGATCCGCGGCAAGACCGCCGAATTGTTCGCCGCCGCCTGCGAGGTCGGGCCGGTGCTGGCCAACCGCCCCAAGGCCGAGCAGACCGCCTGCCGCTCGGTCGGCATGAATCTCGGCATCGCCTTCCAGCTCGTCGACGACGTGCTGGATTATGGCGGCAAGGCCGCCAAGCTCGGCAAGAACATCGGCGACGATTTCCGCGAGGGCAAGATCACGCTGCCGGTGGTGCTGGCGTTCCGCCGCGGCAATGACAGTGAGCGCGCGTTCTGGGTCAAGTCGCTGGAGCGCGGCGAGATCGGCGAAGCCGACCTCGATCATGCGATCGGCCTGATGACCAAGCACCGCGCGCTCGAAGACACCATCAGCCGCGCCCAGCATTACGGCGCGATGGCGGTCGATGCGCTGGCGCTGTTCCCGGCCTCGCCGATGAAGACCGCGCTGGAAGAAGTCGTGGCGTTCTGCCTGGCGCGGTCGCATTGATGAATTAAGCGCGGCGTCGCGCGCTCAGCTCAGCGTTCCCGCATGCACCCACCATTCGGGGTGATCGCGCCGGATCGCATCGGCCGCGCGGCCGGCATCGGCGGTGTTCTCGTAGAGCGCAAAACACGTCGCGCCCGAGCCCGACATCCGCGCCAGCCAGGCCCCGTTGGTCGCCGCCAGCGCCGAGATCACCTCGCCGATGATCGGCTGGATGCGGGTCGCCGGCCCTTCCAGGTCGTTGGAGCTTGCCGCCAGCACTTCGACCCAGTCTTCGACCGAGGCGCCGGCCTGCGGCCATGCGGTGCCGCGCAGAACATCGGTGGCGCCGACCAGCAATTGACCGTTGCGCAACCCGAGCGCGTTGAACACATCCTTGGTCGCCACCGGAACGCGCGGGTTGACCATCACGCATGGCATGATGGGCAGGCTGAGCGGCAGCAAGCTCTCGCCGACGCCGGTCATGTCGCAGGGGCGCGACGCCAGACACACCGGAACATCGGCGCCGGTCGCCAACGCCACCGCGTGCAGCCGCTGGTCGTCGAGCGCAAGGCCGTTCAGTTGCGCCAGCAAGCGCAGCGCCGCCGCGGCATCGGCCGAACCGCCGCCGATACCGGCTGCGACCGGCAGCACCTTGTCGAGCGTGAAGCTGCCGACCTTGAGGTCGGGCACGCGCTCGCGAAGCAGATGCGCCGCCTTGATCACGAGATTATCCGACGTCGCGCCGCAGGCTTCCGCCAGCGGCCCGGTGGCGACAAGCCCAAGCTCGGGCCCCGGCGTCAGCGTCAAATGATCGGCGCAATCGGCGAACGCCACCACGCTTTCGATGTCGTGATAGCCGTCGGTACGGCGCCCAATAACCCGCAAGGTCAAATTGACCTTGGCGCGCCCATCTTCAGATAATGCCTGTTCAATCAAAGCCTGCATCGGCGGTACGCTCCCGAACCGCTTCGATCAGCCGCCCTTATCGACGTCCTTGCCGTCCTCTTTTTTCTTGTCGGCCGGGGTCTTGTCCGCGGACGACGCCGAGGTATCGCTCGACGAGGCGATGTCGGGCAGGCCGTTGGCGATCTTGGCTTCGATCTTCGGCAAATCGTCCGGCTCGGGCTTGAGGTCCTTGGCATGCGTCCACTGGAATTTGGCTTCCAGGGTGCGGCCGACGCGCCAATAGGCATCGCCGAGATGGTCGTTGATGGTGGGATCCTCGGGCTTCAGATCGATCGCGCGCTCGAGATTCTTCACCGCTTCCTCGTAATTGCCGATACGGAAATAGGCCCAGCCCAGCGAGTCCACGATGTAGCCGTCATCCGGGCGCTGATCGACCGCCCGCTTGATCATCTTCATGCCGTCGTCGAGATTGATGCCCTGATCGATCCACGAATAGCCGAGATAGTTGAGCACGTGCGGCTGATCGGGCTGCAGCTCCAGCGCCTTCTTCATGTCGGCTTCGGCCTTGGGCCATTGATGCGAGCGTTCCTCGCAGATGCCGCGGTAGTAATAATAGACGGTATTGGCCTTGTCGTTCGGATCCGGCAGGGCATCGATGCCCTTGGAGTAGGTTTCCGTGCAGTCGCTGAACTTCTTGCGGCCGCGCTCGACATTGCCGAGCGCCATGATGGCCTCAAGATCCTTGGGCGCCTCGGCGGTGACGCTCTTGAGGATCTTGATCGCCTCGTCGCTGCGGTCGGCGGCGTCCAGATCGGTCGCGAGCTGGATTTGCGCGTTGCGCTTCAGCGGCGAACTCGCCGGCACCCGCTCGTAGACCTTGATCGCCATCGCCGGCTTCTTCACCGACTCATAGAGATCGGCCAACGACAGCAGCGCCAGCGGATGCGTGGGCTCAAGATAGAGCGCGAGCTGCAGATAGACCAGCGCGAGGTCTTCGCCACCGCGGCGGGTCAGCGTCGCGCCGATGCCGTACAGCGCCTCGGCAGCACCCGCCTGCGGCGAATCGACCAGCGGCGGCAATTTCTTGCCGGCCTTGGTTTCGCGCAAGCCCTCCAGCACCAACGGATGGCGCGGCAGCTTCTTGTCGAACGCCTCGTAGATCGCGGTTGCCGCGGCGTCGTCCTTGTTGCGCGTCAACCAGCGCGCATAATCGTCGGCCACCCGCAGCATGGAATCGTCGAGCTTGTAGGCCCGCTCCAGCCGCACGCCGGCCTCCTTGTCCTTGCCCGCCAGCTCCAGGATCATCGCGGCGTGCATGTCCTTGAACAGCGGATACCATTCCGGGCCGGTCAGCTTGTCGATATTGGCGACCGCCGTCTTGGTGTCACCGGCGCCGTAGCTGGCCCAGGCCGACAGCAGCGTCGCCACCAGATCGGTGATCGGTCCGCGTATCGACTGGTTGATGTTGACCTGCGCGCTCGGGTATTTCTTCTGCTTGAGGTCGCGCACGCCGACCACCAGGCGGGCCACCCGGTTGGATTTGTCGATCGTCAAAATCCGGTCGGCGAGCTTCACGGCGTCGTCGATATCGCCGTCGGCGACCGACGAGATGAACGCGCGATCGAGCAGTTCATTGTTCTTCGGATCGCTGCGCAGCGCCGAGCGATAGAACGCCGCCGCCGAATTGGCGTCGCGCTCGACGCTGGCGTGGCGGGCGGCCAGATAGCTGCCCGACGTGGTCAAGGATTTCATATCCAGGCTGGAGGGAAACTGCGCCGAATTGTCGGCCTGATGATCGGGCGTCTGCGCCGAGAGCGAGCCGGGCACCGCGAGGATCGCGACGGAGAGCGCGGCATAGGTCCAGCGATTGAAACGGTTGGAAAGCATCACGGTTCGCCTAGCTCCAGGATTTTGTGGCGGGATGGTACGGACAGTCTCGAAGGCGAAGCTTCATCGTCGGCATCAAGACCTGATCGTCGGCATCAAGACCTGCGGGCCTTTTGAGCAAGGCCCCTGACCAAGATGGGCGACAATGCCGCGTTTGACGTTCAACCGCAAGGATAGGGCCGCTCAATCGATTGGCATTGCGACCGCGACGACCAGCATTTTATCAGCAAATTCAACCAGTGATGCCTCAAAGCGCTTGCAGTGTGGCGTTATCGTGGCCTTCGGCCGCAGCCAAACGCCCGGGCCGATCCGGCCCGAAGCCGCCCACCAGTTGTTTGACGGGTTTTCCGGCTGCGAGAACCCCACGTGCCCCGGGCGGCCTCACGCAATCGTGGTCACATCGCCTCGTAATTGGGACCGCCGCCGCCCTCCGGCGGGACCCAGGTGATGTTGCCGTTGGGATCCTTGACGTCGCAGGTTTTGCAATGGACGCAATTCTGGGCGTTGATCTGGAACCTGGGGCCTGAGGTTTCCTCGACCCACTCGTACACGCCGGCCGGGCAATAGCGGTTGGACGGCCCGGCATAGACATCGTGCTCGGAGGTCTTTTGCAGGTTGATGTCGGCGACCCTCAGATGGACCGGCTGGTCCTCTTCATGGTTGGTATTGGACAGGAACACCGACGACAATCTGTCGAAGGTGAGCTTGCCGTCCGGCTTCGGCGGCGCGATCGGCGCATGGGCCTTGGCCGCATCCAGCGTCTTGCGGTCGGGCTTGGCATGCGACAGGGTTCCGAACAGCGAGAAGCCCAGCGTGTTGCACCACATATCGAAGCCGGAGAGTGCCATTCCGAGCATGGTGCCGAACTTCGACAACATCGGTTTGGCATTGCGGACCGGGTACAAATCCTTGCCGATGGCAGACGAGCGCCAGGCATTCTCATATTCAATCAGTTCGTCATTGACGCGCCCGGCGCCCAGCGCCGCCGCAACATGCTCGGCCGCCAGCATCCCGCTGCCCATCGCGTTGTGTACGCCCTTGATACGCGGCACATTGACGAACCCCGCCGCGCAACCGATCAGCGCGCCGCCGGCAAAACTCAATTTCGGCACCGATTGATAGCCGCCCTCGGTGATGGCCCGCGCGCCATAGGCCAGCCGCTTGCCGCCTTCGAACAGCGGGCGGATCGCCGGATGGGTCTTGAAGCGCTGGAATTCGTCGAACGGCGAGAGATAAGGATCGTCGTAATTGAGATGCACGACAAAGCCGACCGCGACCTTGTTATCGTCATAGTGATAGAGGAACGAGCCGCCACCGGTCGTATTGTTCAGCGGCCAGCCTAACGTATGCTGCACCAGGCCCTTCTGGTGCTTGGCGGGATCGATCTCCCAGACTTCCTTGAGCCCGATGCCGAATTTCGGCGGTTCGCTGTTGGCATCGAGCGAAAATTTGGCGATTAACTGCTTGGTCAGGCTGCCGCGCGCGCCCTCGGCGAACAGCGTGTATTTGCCGAGCAGTTCCATGCCGCGCGTGAACGAGTCCTTGTGTGAGCCGTCTTTCGCGATGCCCATGTCGCCGGTCGCGATGCCGCGCACCGCGCCTTTTTCATCGTACAGCACCTCGGCCGCGGCAAAGCCCGGGTAAATCTCGACGCCCAGCGCTTCGGCTTTCGGCGCCAGCCAGCGGCAGACATTGCCGAGCGAGCCGATATAGCAGTGATGGTTGTGCATCAGCGGCGGCATCGCGAAATTCGGCAGCCGAAATGCGCTGCGCGCCGTCGCCCAATAGAAGCGATCGTCCTTGACCTGGGTCTTCAGCGGACAGTCGGCGTCCTCGCGCCAGTCCGGAACGAGCTTGTCGAGCGCCACCGGATCGATCACCGCGCCGGACAGGATATGCGCGCCGACCTCGGAACCTTTTTCCACCACGACGATGGTCAGATCGGCATTGAGCTGCTTCAGCCGGATCGCCGCCGACAGGCCAGCCGGCCCGGCGCCGACGATGACAACGTCGAATTCCATGGATTCGCGCGGCGGAAGTTCTTCAGTGCTCATGATCTGATCTCAGCCCGATATCGAGAACGCATCTAAAGACCGTTTGTTTCCGATTTTTCGACTGATAACAACCATGGAAATACCGCTTCGGGTGTTTCGTCATGGCGCAATGCATCCTAAGCTGGATTGATGTCGCAAAGCTTCCGCCCATGACCCCCGAACCGGCCCCTACCATCAAGCAATTGCTCGCCTTTTATCTGGAGGCCGGGGTCGATTGCGCGCTGGCGGACGAGGCGGTCAACCGGCTGTCCGACCCTGCCGCCGTCGCCGCCCCGGCGGCAAGCGAGCCGGCGCTCCCCCAACCGGTCAGGCCGCAGCCGGCCGTGATGCCGGCCCCGCGTGGCGAGGTCGCAGCGGCGCCGGAGGCTGCGATCGCCTCGGCGCGGGACGCCGCGCGAACCGCGCCTTCGCTGGAAGCGCTGCGGGCGCTGTTGGAAACATTCGACGGCTGCGCGCTAAAACATACCGCGACGCGGCTGGTGTTCTCCGACGGCAACCCGCAAGCCCGCATCATGTTCGTCGGCGAAGCGCCGGGCCGCGACGAGGACATCGAAGGCCTGCCGTTCGTCGGGCGTTCCGGCAAGCTGCTCGACCGCATGATCGCGACGATCGGACTCGACCGCAGCAAGGCCTATATCGCCAACGTGATTCCATGGCGGCCGCCCGGCAACCGCACCCCGACGCCGCAGGAGACGCAAATCTGCCTGCCGTTCATCCAGCGCCAGATCGAACTGGTGAACCCGGACGTGCTGGTCACGCTCGGCAATCCCTCGACGCAGACCTTGCTGCAAACCCGCGAGGGCATCATGCGCACCCGCGGCAAATGGCTCAACTACGACACCGGCACGCGCACCATCCGCGCCATCGCCACCTTCCATCCGGCCTATCTGCTGCGCTCGCCGTCCTACAAGCGGATGACCTGGCTCGATCTGCGCGCGATCGCCAAGGCGCTGGAGCAGACAACTCCGTAGGGTGGGCAAAGCGCAAGCGTGCCCACCATCACGAGCAGCGCATCAAATGGTGGGCACGGCGCCAGAGCGCCTTTGCCCACCCTACGATTCTTCGATCCAGACGATCTCAGACCTCATCTTGAGGGGCTGCGAAGCTATCTCCGACGTCATCCCGGAGGTGAACGCAATTGCGTTCATCCCGGGGATGACGGCCGAGATAACTTCACGGCCCCTTCGGCCGGACGATGGCCCAGCCGATCCGCAGCAGCGGTTGCCTGCCGTTGACCAGCCGATCGAAGGCTTGCGGCACTTCCGGCACCAGGCCCGGAAAAAGCTGCACAATATCGGCCGGCGGCCGGCCGTCGGTATCGGAGGCGCGCCAGACCACGACGCCGCCGGTCCGGTTGAATTTTTCCATCGTCAGCCACGGCGTCCGTTCCGGCGTCTTGTCGAGAAACAGATGCGGTCGGCCGTTGTCGAGCGAGACCAGGCTGGCAATCGTGGGATCGCCGGCCACCGCGCGCAGCCGCTGGTTGGTGCGCCGCTCAAAACTGTCGCCGAAGAATCGCGCGATCGGTTTGGCCGGCAGCGAGGTCGCGGCCTCGCCGCCGCCGGTCCAGGGCAGGAAAATCGTCGTCACCAGGACCGCGAGCGCAGGCACCGCGATCGCAGCGGCCCAGACCGTGCGCAGCACGCGTTGCCGCCGCACCTGAATGAGATCGCCGGCCGCCACGATCACCGCCAGTCCCGACATCGACAGCGCGATGCCGGCGCCGCCGACCACGCGGTCAAGATCGAACAGCCCCGCTACCAGGCTGCCGGCCAGCGCCGGACCGATCGCGAAGAAATAGACAAAGTTGCGGGCCACCGGCTCGACCGGCGGCCGGAAGATAATCGGGGCATCTTCGCCGTTGCGCGCGAACCAGCCGGTGTCGAGCACCACCAGCAGCACGATGCCGGACATCGCCAGCAGCAGGCCCCCGAGCAGCCGCCCCCAGTGCAGCGCCCGTGCATGCAAATCCGACAGCGCCGGCCAATGCGGCCACATCAGGGTGTCGGCGCGGATCAGCCAGACCAGATAGGGCAGCGTCAGCACCACGATCACCAGCAGCGCAAACAGCGGATCGAACGATTTCAGCGTGCGCCGGCCGCGCGCGGTCGCGAGCGCGAAGGCCGCGACCAGCAGCAACAGGCCGATCGCCGCCGAGGTCGTCAGCAACAACAGCCCGGCTTCGATCGACCAGGCAAACCACGCATTGCGGCGGCCCTGCCCGATCAGTTGCCAGGAATGCAACAGCAACAGCGCCCACAGCGGACGCGCCAGCACCAAGGGGCCGAACTCGACGCCGGGTGAACTGAAGGCCACCACCGTCATCGTCAAGAGGATCGCAAGCACCGCCTGTTGTCCGCCGACCACGGCGCGCGCCAAGAGATAGAGCGACCAGAACGTCGCGACCGCGCAAAGCTGCGCCAAGAGGTAGACGCCGAAGATGTGGTTGCCCGCGGCGCGAAACGCGATGTCGGCGAGCCAGAACGCCAGCGGCGGACCGAGATCGGTGCCGACCTGGTATTCCCGGCCATAGGCCAGCACGGTTGCGAGATCACCGGGCGGGCTTCGATACAACAACAACGGCAGGATCAGCCACAACGCCGCCTGCGCCAGCACCACGATCCAGACCACCAGCCGCGGCCGGGCGCGGATCAGTTCGATAATCAGCGAGGTGAAACGCATGAACCGCCCGGAATGCCCCAATCGAACGGCCGCCCTGTTCGATCCCGAACGTGTGATAGAGCGCGTCAGCCGCCGAGGCAACCGGCGTCAGATCGCCGCCAAAATCTCGACCTCGACCGCGCTTTCCGTCGCTTCTCGGCCAGTATCGATCGTCATCGCCTGATGTCTTGCCCGGGCGGCGGCCACCGGCGCGAAGAACCGGCGGTGATGCGCGGTGGGGCCGAGCAGATTCAGCGCCCGCAGATGCTCCGGCACGCCGTAGCCCTTGTGCTGCTCGAAGCCATAGCCCGGACAATCCTGCGCCAGCGCGCACATCAGGCGGTCGCGGGACACTTTGGCGACGATCGATGCCGCCGCGATCGACAGCACCAGGCCGTCGCCGCCGATCACGGCGTCGCAGTCGCACGGCGTATCGAGCTTGTCGCGGCCGTCGACGAACACGTGCTTGGGCATTTCCGGCAGCGCATGGACCGCGCGCGCCAGCGCCCACAGCGAGGCCCGCAGGATGTTGTCCCGATCGATTCGCGCCGGCGAAGCAAAGGCGACCGCAAACGACGCCGTCGTGCAGATTTCCTCGAACAGCTCCTCGCGGCGCTCGGCCGTCAGCCGCTTGGAATCATCGATGCCCTTGGGGATCCGCTTCGGATCGAGCACCACGGCTGCTGCCACCACCGGGCCGGCCAGCGGACCGCGCCCAGCCTCGTCGCAGCCCGCGACCGGCCAGACCCCGCGCTTGATCAGCGCGCGTTCGCGGCGAAAGCTCGGCGGCGCCACCGCGATGACGCCCTTGGGCAGTTTGGCCGGATCTTTTTCAGGGACTTTGCGAATCATGCGGCAAGGTTGCGCAAGCGGGGCATACCGCGCAACCGGGAACCGTGAGGAATTCCCGCTATTCAGCTTCGCGCAAAAACTTCGCGTCGTCCCGGCGAAGGCCGGGACCCATAACCCCTGGCGCTTCTGTTGCAGGAACGCGTCTACCACCATGCAAAAACGAGAGGCCACGGCGTATGGGTCCCGGCCTTCGCCGGGACGACGTGAGCAATTAAAACAAGCTCAATTGCTGCCCGCCGCGCTCCGGCCGGATGAAATGATCGGTGGTCAATTTCGAGCGGCGTTTGTTCAGCCCGAGTTTTTCGCAGGCGATCTCGAAGCGGCGGCCGATCATCCAGGCCATCGGGCCGGTGCCCTTCATCCTTGTGCCCCATTGCGAATCGTAATCCTTGCCGCCGCGCATGTCGCGGATCAGCGTGAAGACGTGGCGGTAGCGGTCGGGATAATTCGCCATCAGCCATTCGCGGAACAGATCGCGCACTTCGAGCGGCAACCGCAGCAGCACGTAGCTGGCCTCCTTGACGCCGGCATGGGCGGCGGCGTCGAGAATCCGCTCGATCTCGGAATCGTTCAGCGCGGGGATCACGGGTGCGACCATCACGGTGGTCGGAATGCCCGCTTCCGACAATTGCCTGAGCGCCTCCAGCCGCCTCGGCGGCGTCGATGCCCGCGGCTCCATGGTGCGCGCCAGCTTGGCATCGAGCGAGGTGACCGAGATCGCCACCTTGGCGAGATTGCGTTTGGCCATCCGCGCCAGAATGTCGATATCGCGGGTCACCAGCGCCGATTTGGTGACGATGCCGACCGGATGCCCTGATCGTTCCAGCACTTCGAGAATGCCGCGCATGATTTTCCGTTCGCGCTCGATCGGCTGGTAGGGATCGGTGTTGGTGCCGATCGCGATCATGCGCGGCTCGTAATCCTGCGCCGCCAGTTCCTTTTCCAAGAGCGCCGGCGCATCGGGCTTGGCGAACAGCATGGATTCGAAATCGAGCCCCGGCGACAGCCCGAGGAAGGCGTGGGTTGGCCGCGCGAAGCAATAGACGCAGCCATGTTCGCAGCCGCGGTAGGGGTTGATCGAGCGGTCGAAGCCGATATCGGGCGATTCGTTGCGGGTGATGACTTTTCGCGCGGTGTCGAGGCCGACGGTGGTCTTGAACGGCGGCAATTCGTCAAGGCTCTGCCAGCCATCGTCGAACGCAACCCGGGCTTCGGCCTCAAAACGGCCGCTGGCGTTGGATTGCGCGCCGCGGCCGCGCCGCCGCTCGCGATCGATCGCAACCGCCAATTCGGGAAAAGGGGAAGATACACCCGCCGGCTCGGAGGGCGCCGTGACCGGCGGGGGGTTGAGGGGA
>NZ_LMUK01000059.1:85985-87364 GCF_009766005.1 Bradyrhizobium sp. S69
TCATGAAGAGAACATAGCACGCACATAGAACAAATCAAGAACAATCAAAAACAATACGTGCGGACATCCACACCACAGCGCGGGATTTTCGCAATCGTGCGCATCGACGGTATCTGCCTCAAAAAACTGCAACCGGACGGCTGTTTTGAGTGTGACAAGGTGATAACAGTGCAGCGTTTTTCAACGCTTTGAAACATCGAAGCCTGGTTCATGCTGAGCGTCATCATTCCGACCGACGGCCTCGAACAGCCCGCCGTCGCCACGCTTGCAGCGCTGGTGCCGGGCGCCGCGGCTGGCGTGATCCGCGAAGTGCTGCTGGTCGATCGCGGCGATAGCGACACCATCGAGCGCGTGGCCGACGTGGCCGGCTGCCACTTCCTGGCGTTCAAGGGCACCCGCGCCGCGGCGCTGGCCGCCGGCGCCCGGCAGGCCCGCTCGCCATGGCTGATGTTCCTGCATGCCGGCGCGGTGCTCGACAACGGCTGGATCGAAGAGACGACGCAATTCATCCAGCGGGTTTCAAGCAGCGACCGGCCGCGCGCCGGAATCTTCCGTTACGCCCGCTCGCCCTATGCCGATCCGCGGCTGCGGGACGGCTTCAAGTTCATCGCCCGGATGATCACCGGTCCGTCGGCGGAACAGGGACTGCTGATCGCACGCGATCATTATGACCGGCTCGGCGGCTACGCGCCGGATTCCCGCCGCTCCGAGGCGCGGCTGCTGCGGCAACTCGGCCGCTCCTCACGCACGCTGCTACGCAGCCGGATCATGGTCGCCTGAGGCGGCAGCTTTGAGAGTTCGTCATGCCCGGGCTTGACCCGGGCATCCACGTCTTTGCTGCACCTAAGTAAGAAAGGCGTGGATGGCCGGGACGAAGCCCGGCCATGACGAGAGTGCGCGAATGATGCTGAAACACGCCTCTTGCAATATATTTGATTTTGTCAAATAATCGATTGATGAAGTCAAATACCTCCGCCAGTCCGACGCTCGACAGCCAGATCGCGACCGTCAGGGGTTTCAGCCGGTTCTACACCCGCAAGCTCGGCATCATCGAGCCGAAGCTCTTGGCGAGCCCGTGGACCTTGCAGGAAGCGCGGGTCATCTACGAGATCGCGCAGCGCGAAAGCTGCACGGCGACCGATCTGGTCGGCTCCCTCGGCCTCGACGCCGGCTTCCTCAGCCGCACCTTGCAGGCGCTGCAACGCCGCCAGATCGTCGCGCGCAAGCCGTCGAAGGCCGACCGCCGCGCCAATGAAATCGCGCTGACCGCGAAGGGCCGCAGCGCTTTTGCCGAACTCGAGAGACGGTCGCGCGCAGAGGTCGGCGCGCTGCTGGCCGGGCTCGACGAGCGCGAGCGCGCCGCCATCGTCAACGCCATG
>NZ_LMUK01000059.1:87493-108118 GCF_009766005.1 Bradyrhizobium sp. S69
TCTATGCGCAGGAATATGGCTGGGACATCAGCTTCGAGGCGCTGGTGGCCGAAATCACCGCGCAGTTCCTGCGATCCTGGGATCCCGTGCGCGAGCGGTGCTGGATTGCCGAGGTTGGCGGCGAGCCGGTGGGCTCGATCTTCCTGGTCAGGGCCTCCGACGAAATCGCCAAAATAAGATTGCTGCTGGTGGAGAAGAAAGCCCGCGGGCTTGGCGTCGGCCGGGCGCTGGTCGAGCAATGCATCCGCTTCGCCCAGGAGGCCGGCTATGGCTCGATCACGCTATGGACCCAAAGCATCCTGGTCGCCGCGCGCGGAATCTATCAGCGCGCCGGGTTTCAGTGCGTCAAGCAAGAGAAGCATCACAGCTTTGGCGTCGATCTGGTCGGCGAGACCTGGGAGATGGAGTTGTAGGTCTACGCCGACGCGCCCTTGGCCTTCGGCCGCCGCAGATGCTCGTCCAGCCGCGGCATGATCTCGACGAAATTGCAGGGCTTGGTGCGGTAATCGAGCTGGGCGGCCAGAATGCCGTCCCAACCGTCGCGGCAGGCGCCCGGCGATCCCGGCAGGCAGAAGATAAAGGTGGCGCCGGCAACCCCCGCGGTGGCGCGGCTTTGAATGGTCGAGGTACCGATCTTGGCATGGCTGAGCACGTGAAACGCGATCGAAAAGCCGTCCATCCGCTTTTCGAACAACGGCTCGATCGCTTCCGGCGTCACGTCGCGGCCGGTAAAGCCGGTGCCGCCGGTGGAGATGATGGCATCGACGCCCGGATCGGCGATCCATCTCTTGACGACGGCGCGAATCGCCTCGACATCGTCGGTGACGATCTCCCGCGCCGCGAGCTTGTGGCCGGCGGCGGTGAGCCGATCTGAAAGCGTCGTTCCGGATTTGTCGTCCGCCAGCGCGCGCGTATCGGAAATCGTCAGCACCGCGATGTTGAGCGGCACGAAGGTTCGGGTTTCGTCGGTCGAAGGCATTTGCACGTTACCTCGTGTCCCGGACGCGGTGCAGCGTCCTTTACGCTGCTCCGCAGAGCCGGGACCCATAACGGGACCGGCTCAACTTTGGGCCCCGGATCAGCGGCGCAGCATTTCATGCTGCGCGGCATCCGGGGCACGCACCGCGCGAATCTATAACTAGCCCGAACCGAACGTGTTGCAGGCCTGCACCGTGCCCTGCTGATAGCCGGTCATGAACCATTGCTTGCGCTGGGCGGCCGAGCCGTGGGTAAAGGAATCCGGCACCACGCGCCCCGTTGCCTGCCGCTGCAAGGTATCGTCGCCGATCGCGGATGCCGTGGTCAAGGCGGCGTCGATATCGCCGGCTTCGAGGAAGCCCGGACGCTTCTTCTCCTCGCGATTGACCCAGACGCCCGACAGACAATCCGCCTGCAACTCGACCTTGACCTGCAACGCGTTGGCTTCGGCCTTGCTGCCGGCCTGCTGTTGCAGCCGCGTCACCTTGGGCAGAATGCCGAGCAGGTTCTGGATGTGATGGCCGGCTTCATGGGCGATGATATAGGCCGCGGTGAATTTGCAGGCATTGCCCGCGCAGCCGTGAAACCGGGTCTCGACCTCGCGGAAGAATCCGGTGTCGAGAAATATCTTTTGCTCCGGCGGACAATAAAACGGACCCATCGCCGACTGCGCCATGCCGCAACGTCCGCCATTGGTGGTGTTGCGGAATAGCACGATCTTCGGACCGGTATAGGATTGTCCGCTGGCCTTGAAGATTTCACTCCAGCGATCGTCGATTTCACCGAGGATGCCGGCGATCATGTTGCCCATCTCGTCGGTCGGTGCGCCGGTCTTCGTCGTGGATGCGGTTCGTCGATCGGTTTGATAGGTCGGCGCCTGGCCGCCGCCGTTGAGAACTTGCGCGCCGCCGATCAAAATCCGCGGGTCGATGCCGAACGCGTAACTGATCAGGCCGAGCACGATGATGGTGCCGATGCCGAGACCGCCGCCGCCCATCGGAAGGCCGATGCCGCCGCCACCGCCCATTCCGCCGCCACCGCTGTCGTCGCGACGGTCTTCGATGTCATCGCTGCGACGGAAATCATCGTAACGCATGGCGCTTTTCCCTCATTCCAATTTCGCTTCGCGACTTCGCTTCGCTATTCCGCTTCGTTACTTTGCTTCGCAATTTCGCGCTTCGCCAGCGTGGCTCGCATCGAAGGCGACGTGAACGCCAAATTTCTATTCCGTTAATCAATAACCCGCCCGGCAAATTTTGCCTAGCGCGAAAGAATTGCCCGGTTAAGTCGATTTTTACTTTGCCCGGTCAATGTATCGCCAGTCGGTTGTTTAGTCCCGCGTCGCCGACAGCGTCGCCTGAGTCAGAGTATTTGAGTCATGGTTGTGTCGCGTCGCGGGGCGTCTGCAAGGGCGCCCCGCACTCAATTCGAGTCAGAGCCCGGTAGCCGTATCGTCATCGGCGATTGCGTCGCCGAGATGTCAAAACTCCCGGCGGGTTCGGTCGATCTGGTATTCGCCGATCCCCCGTATAATCTGCAGCTCAAGGGCGAGCTGAAGCGGCCCGACGAATCCCACGTCGATGCCGTCACCGACGATTGGGACAAGTTTTCGTCGTTTGCCGCCTATGACGATTTCACCCGCGCCTGGCTCTTGGCCTGCCGCCGTATCATGAAACCGTCGGCGACCTTGTGGGTGATCGGTTCCTACCACAACATCTTCCGCGTCGGCGCCATCATGCAGGACCTCGGCTTCTGGGTTCTCAATGACATCGTCTGGCGCAAGACCAATCCGATGCCGAATTTTCGCGGCCGCCGCTTCACCAATGCCCACGAGACCATGATCTGGGCCGCGCGCGACGAGAAGGCAAAAGGCTACACCTTCAACTACGAAGCCCTGAAGGCCGCCAATGAGGACGTCCAGGCGCGTTCCGACTGGCTGATCCCGCTGTGCACCGGCGAAGAACGACTCAAGGGCGAAGACGGCAAGAAGGTTCATCCGACCCAGAAGCCGGAAGGCCTGTTGGCGCGCGTGCTGCTGTCGTCATCGAAACCCGGCGATCTCGTGATCGATCCGTTCAACGGCACCGGCACCACCGGCGCGGTGGCCAAACGGCTCGGCCGCCGCTACATCGGGTTCGAGCGCGACAAGACCTACGCGCAGGCCGCCGAAGCGCGCATCGCCGCGATCGAGCCGCTGCCGGAAGCCACATTGGCCCCCTTCATGACCGCGCGCGACGCGCCTCGCGTCGCGTTTTCCGAACTGATCGAACGCGGCATGATCTCGCCCGGCACAAAGCTGGTCGATTCCAAGAAGCGCCACGGCGCTTTGGTGCGCGCCGACGGCGCCATCATGCTCGGCGACAAGGTCGGCTCGATCCACCGCATCGGCGCGGTGGCGCAAGGCTCGCCCGCCTGCAACGGCTGGACCTTCTGGCACGTCGAAACCAGCAAGGGCCTGCGCCTGATCGACGAGCTGCGCGCCGAAATCCGCTCCGGCATGGCGGTGGGCTGAGCTCTCTATCATCTCGTCGTCATTCCCGGATGCGCCTTTTGACGCGGGCCCGGAATGACGCGGCGATTTTTCGGCGTCATTGCCGCTTCACAAACTCGTCGCTTGCGCTTTTTGCCGAAATTTGAGCATGAACATGCTGTCGGCGGCTTTGCCGCGTCTTACTTTTTCCAAAACCAACAACAGCAAGGGAGATTTCCAACATGCTGAAATTCTACTTCAACGGCGCGCCGAACCCGAACAAGGTCGCGCTGTTTCTGGAAGAGACCGGCCTGCCCGTCGAACTGGTGCCGGTCGACACCCGCAAGGGCGAGCAGTTCAAGCCGGAATTCCTTAAAGTGAATCCGAACGGCAAGGTGCCGGCGATCGACGATGACGGCGTGTTCGTGTTCGACTCTAACGCGATCCTGCTGTACCTCGGCGAGAAGACCGGCAAATTCATGCCGCCGAACAATCCGGCGAGCCGCGCCGAGCTGTTGTCGTGGCTGATGTTCGTCGCGACCGGCATGGGCCCGTATTCGGGCCAGGCGGTGCATTTCAAGCACGCCGCGCCGAAGGACCTGGAATACGCCCACAACCGCTACCAGTACGAGGCGCATCGCCACTACAAGATCCTCGACGATCATCTCGCCAAGAGCCGCTACATGGTCGGCGATACCTACACCATCGTGGACATGGCGTTCTGGGGCTGGGCGCGGATGGCGCCGTTCGTGCTCGGCGACGACGTCTTCACAAAATATCCCAACGTGAAGCGTCTGCACGATGAAGTCTCGGCGCGGCCGGCCGCCGCTCGCGCGATCGCGCTGAAGGACAAGTTCGCCTTCAAGGCCGAGATGGACGAGGAAGCAAAACACATCATGTTCGGCCACCTCAAAACCAAGGTAGCCTGATCGCGAAGCGAGTGACGACGTAAGGTGGGCAAAGGCGTATCTGCGCCGTGCCTACCTTTTTTTTGCATCATCGACGGGTCAGAGAACTGGTAGGCACGCTTACGCTTTGCCTGCCCTACGGACTCGTTCCAGCAGCCCTCACGCCGTCTCTTCGGCCAGCACCTTCTGTACCGCCGGCCGCTCCGACATCCGCCTGTGATGATCGGCGACCTTCGGCAGGGTTGAAAGATCGACGCTGTCGCCTGCCAGCCATCGCGTCAGCGTAAACAGATAGGGATCGCAGACCGTGTAGGTCTCGCCCATCACCCACGGCCCCTTCAGCATGCCGCGTTCGATCAGCGCGAAGCTCGCGGCCATGGTTTCCGGCACCTTGCGCTTCATGTCGGCGAACGAAGCCTCGTCGCTGGCCCAGCGATAGCCGCGCCCCTTGTGGGCGTGCGCGATATGCACGGTGGAACACAGATAGCTGTTGAAGGATTGCAGTTGCGCCAGCGCGAACGGATCCTCGAGCGGGGCGAGCTTGGCTAACGGAAAACTCTGGGCGATGAAGCCGAGGATCGCCGGCGTCTCGGTGAGCGTGCCGTGATCGGTCACCAGCGCCGGCACCCGCCCCTTCGGATTGACCGCGAGATATTGCGGGCTTTGCTGCTGGTTGGTTTTGAAGTCCAGCCGTTCGGTGGTGTAGCTGGCGCCAGCCTCCTGCAAGGCGATGTGCGAGGCGAGCGCGCAGGTACCGGGAACGTAATAGAGTTTCAGCATGATGGTCCTCATAAAGCGGGCGCGCGACCGTAACGACACGCCGCCGCGGCGTCCATCCCCGGCGCCATGCGGCCCGCAATATCGGGCCTTCGCAGTTGCCCACCGCGGCGTCGCCATGCCATGACGCCCCTGACATAAAAGGGGGACAGGATGACCGTACTCATCGCCGGCGGCGGCATCGGCGGGCTGACCTTGGCGCTCAGCCTGCACCAGATCGGCATATCCGCCAAAGTCTTCGAGAGCGTGTCCGAGCTGAAGCCGCTCGGGGTCGGCATCAACGTGCTGCCGCACGCGGTGCGCGAGTTGATCGAGCTTGGCCTGTTGGAAAAACTCGACGCCTCCGGGGTGCGCACCCGCGAGCTCGCGTATTTTTCCAAGCATGGCAAGCCGATCTGGAGCGAGCCGCGCGGCATCGAGGCCGGCTACAACTGGCCGCAATTCTCGATCCATCGCGGCACCCTGCAACAGATCCTGCTCGATACCGCGATCGAGCGGTTGGGGCGTGAAAACATTCTCACCAGCCATCACCTTTCGGGCTGGACGGAGACATCCAACGGCATCCGCGCCGATTTCATCGACAAGGCCAGCGGCAAATCCGCCGGCAGCTACGACGGCACATTGCTGATCGCCGCCGACGGCATTCATTCGGCGATCCGCGAAAAGCTCTATCCGCAGGAAGGTCCGCCGATCTGGAACGGGCGCATCCTGTGGCGCGGCATCACCAGGAGCGATGCGTTCCTGTCCGGCCGCACCATGATCATGGCCGGCCACGAGATCCTGAAATTCGTCTGCTACCCGATTTCGAAGGAGGCCGACTCGTCAGGAAAATTCGCGATCAACTGGATTGCCGAACGGCACATGCCGCCGACCTATCAATGGCGGCGCGAGGATTACAACCGCGCCGCCCGGCTGGAAGAATTCCTGCCCTGGTTCAAGGACTGGAAATTCGACTGGCTCGACGTGCCCGGCCTGATCGAGAACTGCCCGCATTCTTACGAATATCCGCTGGTCGACCGCGATCCCGTGGCGCAATGGACCTTTGGTGCGGTCACCCTGATGGGCGATGCGGCGCATCCGATGTATCCGATCGGCTCCAATGGCGCCTCGCAGGCCATCCTCGACGCCCGGGTGCTGACCCGCGAGATCCTGGCCCACGGCCCGAGCCATGCTGCGCTCGAGGCCTATGAGGCGGAGCGCCGGCCGGCCACATCAGACCTCGTGATGCTCAACCGCCGCAACGGACCGGAACAGGTAATGCAGATGGTCGAGGAGCGCGCGCCCGACGGTTACAAGGTCGTCACCGACGTGCTGTCGCAACAGGAACTGGAAGACATCGCCGCCAACTACAAGCGCGTCGCCGGTTTTCAGGTCGAGGGCCTCAACGCCAAGCCGCCGATCGTGCAGGTCGGGCGGTAAAGCATCATGATCGGGCCATAGCTGCAACGGAAGCGCGCTCCCTCTTCCGTCGGGAGAGGGCTGGGGTGAGGGGTTACGGCCTCTCGTTAAAGCCCCCTCACCCGATTTGCTGCGCAAATCGACCTCTCCCCGGCGGGGAGAGGTGGACAGAGACATCTGCCCGGCGGACCGCGGGCAAACGCGTCAGGTCGCCCGCCTAACAAAACTCGCATTGAGTTCCTTCACCGAGCGCGCACCGCATTGCTGCATGGCGGCGCGGGTTTCGGTGCGCACCAGCTCCAGCACCCGCTCGACACCCTCCTGGCCGAAGGCGCCGAGACCCCAGAGATAAGGCCGGCCGATCCCGACCGCCTTGGCGCCCATGGCGAGCGCCTTGACCGCGTCGGTGCCACGGCGGAAACCGCTGTCGACGATGACGGGGATTTGCCCCTTCACGGCGGCGATGATTTCCGGCAGCGCATCGATGGTGGAGCGGCCATTGTCCTCGCCGCGCCCGCCATGGTTGGAGACCAGGATGCCGTCGATCCCGTTCTGGACCGCCAATTGGGCGTCGTCCGCGGTGATGATGCCCTTGAGCATGATCTTCATGCGCGTCACGTCGCGCATTCGCTTGACGGTCTCCCAGGACAAATTCGAGGACTCGCCGCCGCCGGTGATGCCGGAAAGATCGATGCCGTCATAATTGTGCCGGCGGACCACGCGGCCTGCGAAACTGCCGCGGTCATGGCACGCCGAACATTCGCGGGTGTCGCTGCGCATCAGCCGGAACAGGGTTTCCTGGTTGCGGCCCGCGATCCGGTCGACCGTCACCATCAGGACCGGACAGCCGGCGGCATCGGCCTTCTTGATCAGCGCCTGCGCGACGTCCCACTGTGACGAGGCATAGAGCTGGAACCAGATCGGCGCCCCGCGCGCCTTGGTGACGTCTTCCACCGAGAAGTTCGAGGACGTCGACAATATCTGCAAATGATTGCCGGCGCGAGCGGCCTTGGCCACCGCCACCTCGCCATCGGGGTGAAAGAACTGGTTGCCGCCGGTCGGGCACACGAAGATGGGAGAATCATATTTGGTGCCGAACAGCTCGACGCTGGTGTCGACCTTGGACACGTCGTTGAGACGGTGCGGCATCAGCTGGAATTTCAAGAACCCCTCGCGGTTGGCGCGCAGCGTGACCTCGTCGTCAAGCCCGGAAGCCATGTAGCCGAAATGCGCCGGCGGCACGTTTTGGCGGGCCACCGGCTCGAAGTCGAAGACGTTGATCGCGCGTTTGGGGTCATCGATCAGATCGCCGCCCGCCGGGGCCCAGATCATCGGATCGGGAAGTTTTGAGGGCACTTCCGCGCCGGAAGCCGAAAAGGCGCCGGAGACAAACAGCGGACTGGCGGCGAGATATTGCAGAAAACGGCGGCGGCTGGCGGCACGAACGACCGGCGGCTTCATTCGAAGTCCTCCCCTGCTACTCTTCTTGTTGGGGCGGACGATAGCAGCCGATCGGATTCTGCGAAAGCGATAGCTGCGGTCCGCGAAACTTTTTGCCTCGCACTGCGCAAATCCGCTTTATCGCAAGCCCTTTATCGAATGGCTTTCGCGGCCTCGACCAGCCGCGCGCTCGTCGTGGCTGTCGCCAGCAATGTGCCATCCTCGGCCATCAGCCGTCCCTCGACGAAGGCGATGGTCTTGCCGAGTTGGGTGACATTGGCCTCGCCGACGATCGGTCCCGGTTTTGCGGGCTTCAGGAAATTCACCGTCATGGTGATGGTCGCGGTGTAGAGCCTGCCCTCGGTCATGACGAACACCGCCGGCCCCATGGTGTCGTCGAGCATCGCGGAAAGCAGTCCGCCCTGGACGAAGCCGGCCGGGTTGCAGAATTCGTGTTTGCCGTCGAAGCCGATACGGACCCAGCCCTCGCCGGGCCGCGCATCGAGCAGATGCCAGCCGAGCAGTTTTGAGGACGGCGGAGCGGCGAGATGGTCGAGCGCGGTGGCGATCATGGCAACCTCCTGATCGCAGCATCCTGGCGCAGGCCTGCTGACAGCGTGCTGTCAGCAGCGCGCCTGGAGTCCCGTTCCGATGAAGTCGGAACGGGACTCCAGTTCTTTGTTTTGACGCGTTTTCTTCACGCGAACCGGTCCCCACTTCGCTCGAAAACGCTTTAAGCCCTAAAGACCCAGCCCGTGCGCGATCACCTTGCGCATGACATTCGGCAGCGCCTCGTCCTTCAGCGTCGCAACCGGCACCCAGCGCATGCCGTTCGGCGCGGCCGAACGCGCAGGCACATCAGCGGTGTAAACCACCAGTTCCAGCGGAAAATGCGTGAACACATGCGTGACGATTCCGGCTTTGCGCTGCCACCGCGCGACACGCTTCAGCGCCGGCGCCTGCGTCAGCGCTGTCTTGTCATCCTGCGCCGCCAGCCATTCGGAACTCGGCACTTCGGTCATGCCGCCGAGCAAGCCTTTTTCGGGACGGGTGCGAACCAATAGTTCAGCGCCGCGCGTGACCACAAAGGCCGCCCCCCGGCGCAGTTCGCCGGCTTTCTTCGGCGCCTTTCGCGGAAAGCTTTCCTGATCGCCGCGCGCCCGGCTCAAACAATCCTCGTTGAGCGGGCACAGCGCGCAGGCCGGCTTCTTCGGGGTGCAGATCGAGGAACCCAAATCCATCAGTGCTTGCGCACTGTCACCGGCGCGAGATTCATTGTCTCCTGCGCGCAAAGGCCGGAGCAGCGTCGCCGCCAATTGCTGGATCAGCGGCTTGGCCTGCGGCAACGGTTCCTCGACGACATAAAGCCGAGAAACCACGCGCTCGATATTGCCGTCGACCGGCATCGTGTGACGATCGAACGCGATCGCAGCGATCGCAGCCGCAGTGTAAGGCCCGATTCCCGGCAACGTCCGCAGGCTTTCCTCGGTGTCGGGAAATGCGCCGCCATGATCGCGCAACACCGCCACCGCGCAGGCGTGCAGATTGCGCGCGCGGGAATAATAGCCGAGCCCGGCCCACATCCGCAGCACGTCGTCGAGCGAGGCCCGGCCCATCGCTTCGACATCCGGCCATCGCGCGATGAATTTCTCGAAATAAGGCCCGACCGTCTTGACGCCGGTCTGCTGCAGCATGATCTCCGACAGCCACACCCGGTACGGCTCAGCGCGCTCACCCGCCAGCGGCCGCCACGGCAACCGGCGGCGATGGCGGTCGTACCATTCAAGCAGCAGCGCGGGACGGCTGGCTGACGCGTCGGAATGTCGGGGTTTTTTGTTTGCGGATGGAGGCACGCCTCACCGTAATATCAGAATCAGTGCAGAGCCAGCGCCCGATGGTGCTTGATGGGGAGACTGTAGCGTTATCCGTCGTAGCAACGCGTGACACCGTCATCCCCGGGATGAACGCAATTGCGTTCACCCGTGAGGAGCGCGCCCTTGCGCGCGTCTCGAAGGATGGTGTTCAGCTCGGTGATTGCGGCCATCCTTCGAGGCTCGCCGAAGACGGCGAGCACCTCAGGATGACGAATTCGCCCGCTGCGAATCGCGACCTCAAAACGATCCGGCCCCGCGCCGCATAAGCGTGTCGCCGCCGGTTGTCGGTGCTATAATGGCCCGATGCCCAAATTTTCAAAACCTGGCCCGATCTCGGCAAAACCGCTTTCCGTCCTGCTCAACGACCTGTTTTCCGACGCCTATGCCAAGCAGGGTTTTGCCGCGCGCGAATTGGTGACGCGCTGGGCGGAGATCGCCGGCCCCGAGATCGCCCGGCATTCCGAGCCCCTGAAGATCCAATGGCCGCGGCCGGTGCAGGGCCAACCGCAGGAACCGGCCACGCTGGTGCTGCGGGTCGAGGGCCCGATGGCGCTGGAAATCCAGCATGCCTCCGACGCGCTGTTGCAACGGGTCAACCGTTTCTTCGGGTGGAGCGCGGTGGGCCGGCTGGCGTTGCGGCAGGGTCCGCTGTCGCGCCGGGATCGGCCCGCCCGCCCGCGCGCGCCGGATGCCCAGGCGGTGGCCAAAGTCGCCGAAACGCTTTCCGCGGTCGAGGACGAGGAATTGCGGGCGGCGCTGGCGCGGCTCGGCGCATCAATCAAGCGAAATTGAGCCGGCCGCGAGGTCCGGGGACCGCGGCATGCCATTGCCACAATGGCGGTTTCAAGCTAGCGAACAGCCTCTTGTCGAGGTCCTTGGCGTGAACGCGCCAATCCGGGAGCAAACCGTTGATGATCACGCGCCGCGCCTTCACCACCGCCCTGTCGCTGACCGGGCTTGCCGCTCTCGCCGGTTTCTCACCGCTGCGCCTGATCTCGGGCGCGATGGCGCAGAGCGCCGCTGACGTTGCCAAGCCGGTCTCGCTGCCGGACATGGCGATCGGGTCGGCCGATGCGGCGGTGACCATCACCGAATACGCCTCCATGACCTGTCCGCATTGCGCGGCCTTCAATGCCGAGGTGTTTCCGAAGATCAAGGCGGCCTATATCGACACCGGCAAGGTGCGTTATATTTTCCGCGAGTTCCCGCTCGACATCAAGGCGGCCGCGGGCTCGATGCTGGGGCGCTGCATCGCCAAGGACGATTCCGGGAAATATTTTGCCGTGATCGACCTGCTGTTCAAGTCGCAGAGCGACTGGGTGATGAAGAACACCACCGAAACCCTGGCCCGCATCGGCAAGCAGGCCGGTCTCACCCAGCAGCAGGTCGAGGATTGCCTCAAGGACCAGGCGCTGCTCGACAAGATCGCGGCCGACCAGAAATACGCGTCCGAAGTACTCAAGGTGAATTCGACGCCGACCTTCTTCATCAATGGCGAAGTCATTAAGGGCGAAGCTTCGTTCGAGGAATTCGAGAAGAAGATCAAGCCGCTGCTGAAGAGCTGATTCGGCCGCGTTTGATCCGGCCGGTTCGAAGACTCACAAAAAGCTTGGGATAAAAGGCTCCATAGGAGCCTCGGCGAAGCGCGCCAAAAAAGCGCGATAAAAGCCCAATAAAGGCTTGATAAAAGCCTTGGGAAAAGCCCGGGGCGGCGGTTGCCCTTCGGCCGCAGCCTCGCCATTGTCGCATCCCAGAGAGCCGCGAAAGCGACTCAGCCACACACCGACATTGCCTTCTATGGTATTGTCACGGCAGGGAGATTCGCGCCCTGCCAACAGAGCATCGTGTCCATGAAACTCACGCGCCTCCGTCTTCACGGTTTCAAGTCCTTCGTTGAACCGACCGACTTCATGATCGAACCGGGCCTGACCGGCGTGGTCGGACCGAACGGCTGCGGCAAATCCAATCTGGTGGAAGCGCTGCGCTGGGCGATGGGCGAGACCTCGCACAAATCGCTGCGCGCGGCCGACATGGATGCGGTGATCTTCGCCGGTTCCGGCAACCGGCCCTCGCGCAACCACGCTGAAGTGGTGATGACGATCGACAATACCGACCGCACCGCGCCGGCGGCGGTGAACGATCGCGAGATTCTGGAAATCTCGCGCCGGATCGAGCGCGATGCGGGCTCGGTCTACCGGATCAATGGCCGCGACGTGCGCGCCCGCGACGTCCAGATTCTGTTCGCCGACGCCGCCACCGGCGCCCGTTCGCCCGCTTTGGTCCACCAAGGCAAGATCGGCGAGATCATCCAGGCCAAGCCGGAACAGCGCCGCCGCGTGCTGGAAGACGCCGCCGGCGTCGCCGGCCTTCACGCCCGCCGCCACGAGGCCGAGTTGCGCCTCAAAGCCGCCGAAGCCAATTTGCTGCGCGTCGAGGACGTCGTCGGCCAGCTCTCCGGCCAGATCGAAGGCCTGAAGAAGCAGGCGCGCCAGGCGATTCGCTACCGCGAAGTCGCCGCCAAGGTGCGCAAGGCCGAAGCGACGCTATTCCATCTGCGCTGGCTGGAGGCCAATTCCGACGTCGCCGAAGCCGGCCGGATTCACGATCTCAGCGTCCGCGAGATGGCCGAGCGCACCCGCGAACAGGCCGAGGCCGCCCGCATCCAGGCGATCCGCGCTTCCGAACTGCCGGCGCTGCGCGACGGCGAGGCCCGCGCCGCCGCCGGACTGCAGCGGCTGACCAATGCGCGCGAGACGCTGGACCGCGAGGAAGAGCGCGCCAAGGAGCGCGTCGCCGAGCTCGATCGCCGGCTGACGCAATTTTCGGCCGACATCGCCCGCGAGCAGCAGCAGAGCGCCGACGCCGAGGTGGCGTTGCAACGGCTCGATGTCGAAGACACCGAGTTAAAGGACGAGATCAAGTCGCGCGTCGAAAAGCGCAGCGGCGTCGATGAGCGCGTGTCCGAGTCAGAAGCGACCCTGGCCGATGCCGAACGGCTGTTTACCGAACTGACCACGGCGCTGGCCGATCTCACCGCCAAGCGCCGCCAGCTCGAAGCCGGCGTGCGTACCCATCAGGAGCGCGTGGCGAAGCTCGATCAGGAAATCGCCGGCGTCCGCACCGAAGAAGACAAGCTCGCGCAGGAAACCAGCGGCCTCGGCGACCTCGCCGAGTTCGCCGGCATCATGGAGACCGCGCAGGAGCATCTGGCGCAGTCCGAAGCCTCGGCACAGGCCAGCGAAGCCGGTCACGTTGCCGCGCGCTCGAAGCTGGAATCCTCGCGCGCGCCGCTCAACGACGCCGATCGGCGCGTGCAGCGGCTCGAGACCGAAGCCCGCACGATCTCGAAACTCGTCAATGGCGAAACCAAGAACCTGTGGCCGCCGATCATCGACGGCGTCACCGTCGCCAAGGGCTATGAGAAGGCGCTCGGCGCCGCCCTCGGCGACGATCTCGACGCGCCGGTCGATCCGTCGGCACCGATGCGCTGGACCAATTCCGGCGTCACCGAGGGCGACCCCGCATTGCCCGATGGCGTGGAATCCCTCGCCTCGCATGTCGACGCGCCGTCCGAACTGGCGCGGCGGCTCGCCCAGATCGGCGTCGTCGCCAAGGAACGCGGCGGCGAACTAGTGTCGCAGCTCAAGACCGGCCAGCGGCTGGTGTCGCTGGAAGGCGACGTCTGGCGCTGGGACGGGTTTGTCGCAGCAGCGCATGCGCCGACCGGCGCGGCGCGCCGTCTCGCCGAGCGGGCCCGGCTGATCGATATCGAACATGAGCTGGAACAGGCGCGCGGCGAGGCCGCCGCCAAGCGCCAGGCGCTGGAGAACGCCGAGACCGAGCTGAAGATCGCCTCCGCCGCGGAGACTTCCGCGCGCGATGCATGGCGCGCCGCGCAGCGCGAGGCCGATGCCGCCCGCGAACGCCACGCCAATACCGAGCGCGAGATCAGTCGCCATGCCGCGCGCAAGTCGGCGCTGACCGAGGCGCATAGCCGCCTCGATGCCGGCCGCGCCGAGGCGCTCGGCGCGCACGAAACCGCGACCGCGGCACTGGACGAGTTGCCGCCGAGCCTCGAGGCCGAAACCAAGCTTGCTGCGGTTCGCAGCGACATCGAGGGCCATCGCCGGCTCGCCGCCCAGGTGCGGGCCGAAGCCCAGGCGCTGGCGCGCGAGGCGGAACTCGCCGACCGCCGGCTACAGGCGATCGTTGCCGAGCAGAACCAGTGGAAGACCCGCCAAGGCGGCGCGGCCTCGCAAATCGCCACCGTCGAAGCCCGCATCACCGAAGTCACCGCCGAGCGCGCCGAACTCGATGATGCGCCAGCGGTGTTCGCGGAAAAGCGCCGCTACCTGATCGACGAAATTGAATCCGCCGAGGCTGCCCGCCGCGCCGCCGCCGATGCGCTGGCGAGCGCCGAGAACCTGATGGCGGAAACCGATCGCGCCGCCAAGATTTCGCTCGAAGCGCTGTCGAGCTCGCGCGAAGCCTGCGCGCGCGCCGAGGAACGCATGGATGGCTCCAGGCGCCGGCTTGCCGATGTCGAGCGTGAAATCCACGACATGCTGGAAATCGAACCGCATGCGGTGGCGGGGTTGGCCGAAATCACGCCGGAATCCGAACTGCCGCCCCTGGCCGAGATCGAGGAAAATCTCGAAAAGCTGCGCCGCGACCGCGAGCGGCTTGGCGCGGTCAATCTGCGCGCCGAGGAAGAATTGCGCGAGGTCGAAGCCCAGCACACCGCGCTGACCACCGAGCGCGACGATCTGGTGGAAGCCATCAAGCGGCTGCGCCAGGGCATCCAGAGCCTCAACCGCGAGGCGCGCGAGCGGCTGTTGGCGTCGTTCGAGGTCGTCAACGGCCACTTCAAGCGGATGTTCGTCGAACTGTTCGGCGGCGGCGAGGCCGCATTGCACCTGATCGAGAGCGACGATCCGCTCGAGGCCGGCCTCGAAATCATCGCCAAGCCGCCCGGCAAGAAGCCGCAGACGCTGTCGCTATTGTCCGGCGGTGAGCAAGCGCTGACCGCGCTGTCGCTGATCTTCGCGGTGTTCCTCACCAATCCGTCGCCGATCTGCGTGCTGGACGAAGTCGACGCACCGCTCGACGACCACAACGTGGAGCGGTTCTGCAACCTGTTGCACGAGATGACCTCGACCACCGAGACCCGCTTCATCATCATCACCCATAATCCGATCACGATGGCGCGGATGAACCGGCTGTTCGGCGTCACCATGGCCGAACGCGGCGTCTCGCAACTGGTCTCGGTCGCGCTCGACGAAGCCGTGAAGATTCTCGATCAGCACGTGGCGTGAGCCACCGCATTTTCCGACGTCATCATCCGCCACCGGGTCGGCGCGATGCGCCGCCCGATGACAGGCTCCGGCGGATGATCCAGTACGCCGCGCCGTTTATGTTAATCTCTACCGTCACGGAATACTGGATGCCCGCCTGCGCGGGCATGACGGAGCGAGATGACCTCACCCGACCTTCCCGCCGAACTGAAAGCCGCGCTTGAGGCGCGGCTGCACGGCCTGTCGCGCAACGAGGCGGCCGCGCGCGCGGCGCGGATCTCGCAGACCTATCGCGGCGGCGGCAACTCGGCCGCGATCAGGTCGCAGGCCGATGCGCTGGCCTATGCGCTGGCGCGGATGCCCGCGACCTATGCCGCGGTGACGGCCAGCCTGAACGCGCTCGGCGAGATCAGGCCGGATTTCGCGCCCGAAAATCTGCTCGATGTCGGCGCCGGACCCGGGACGGCGACATGGGCGGCCACCGAAGCATGGCCGTCCTTGAAGCGCTTTACGCTGTTGGATGCCAACGGCGCCCTGCGCGAACTGGCGCTGGAGCTCGGCCGCGGCTCGACCCGCCTGCGCGACATGGACTACCACCACCATGAGGCCGGCACGGCGCTTGCCGGCGCGGAAGCCGCCGACCTCGTGGTCGCGAGCTATCTGATCGGCGAGATGAATGATGCGGCGCGAGGCAGCCTTGCTGCGCAAATGTGGGCCAAAACCCGCGACACGCTGCTGGTGGTCGAGCCCGGCACCCCCGCGGGCGCTGCGCGGATCATCGCGCTGCGAGAGCAATTGATCGGCCTGGGCGCGCATGTCGCCGCCCCGTGCCCGCACGACGGCTCCTGTCCGCTGCAACCGCCGGACTGGTGTCATTTCACCCAGCGCCTGCAACGCTCGCAGGCGCACAAGCAGATCAAGGGCGCCGAGCTGCCGTTCGAGGACGAAAAATTCAGCTATGTCGCGCTGACCCGCGCGCCGGTCACATCGCGCTTTGCCCGCGTACTGGCGCAGCCCATCGTCGGCAAGGTCGAGGTGACCGCGAAGCTCTGCACCTCGGACGGTCTGGAGATCGCGCATGTGCCCCGCCGCGCCAAAGAAGATTACGCCCGCGCCCGCCGCTGGCGCTGGGGCGATGCCGCAGGCTGAACGATAACTGCGCTGCTGCAATCACCAATACCTGCAACTCATGCTATCATGAGTTGAATCAATGATCTGGATATCTTCATTGTGGCTGAAGAACAGCAATCCAAACCCAACAGGATATTAGTATTCGTCTCGGGCGAACTTCAATTTGGCTCGGCTCTGCTTACGGCGTCCACTGCCGTCCTGGCGGCCGCAATCTTCGTCTACAAAAAACTGGAGACATCCGAGAGTACTGTCAATTCTATCATTAGTACGGTCGCAGTCCTCGTATTTTTCAGATGCATCCTATTGCTCGTTTTCGCTCACCGATGGACCGCCGAGATCAACCCCGTGGCTCGAAGATTGGCGATATTCAAATTCCTCATACTGCGATGGACGAGGATCGTACTGTGGACAACGGTTATCGAGCATTGCTCCTTCGATGAATGCAGCAAGGTCGGCATGACTGCAGACAACTCCGATGAGCCGGATTCCCACGGCGTGTATTTGGATTTCAAGCGAGGCGGAAGACACGTGATTCCAACGCAGAATAACACCCTGAATGAAGCCGCAAAAGCCGCATCGGAATTGTCGGCCGCGACCGGAATACCAAGGCAGGACAGGGTCCGTTGACACTCAACCACCAATATCGGCAACGCGCCACGCAAGACCGGTGATGGCCCCACCAACCGCTCGCGCGACGCGGTGATGGAATAGCATATGCTCACCACGGGTCGTCCCTGACTTGATCCAGGACCCACCCTGGCGCGATTGATGGAAGAAAGCATCTACTCCCATGCCCGAACGAGAATCCGCGGCGTATGGGTCCCGGCGCAAGGCCGGGACGACGTAGTGTTGGTCTTTTTGAACTAATCCTCCGCTCGCGCCGACTAACCGGGTGTCCACGTCGTGCGGGCTGCCGCGCGGCGTTATTTTCGTCTAGGTTGCCGTTCTCTAGGGTGCCCCGCATCCGTCGTCCCATCAGGAGTGTTTTGCCATGTCGACCGGCTGGATCGTTCTCGGCGTCATCGTCATTCTCGTGCTTTTCGCGTTTGCCGCCTACAATCGCCTCGTCGCGCTGAGCCAGCGCGTCAACCAGTCGTTTGCCGATATCGACGTGCAGCTCAAGCAGCGCCACGATCTGGTCCCGAACCTGGTCGAGACCGTGAAGGGCTATGCTTCGCATGAGCGGGGCACGCTGGACGATGTGGTCAAGGCGCGGGGCGCTGCAATGTCGGCGCAGGGACCGGCGCAGGTTTCCGCCGCCGAAAACCAGTTGAGCGGCGCGCTCGGCAAATTGATCGCGCTGTCGGAGGCCTATCCGGACCTCAAGGCCAATGCCAACTTCCAGCAACTGGCGAGCGAATTGTCCGACCTCGAGAACAAGATCGCCGCCAGCCGCCGCTTCTTCAACAACGCGGTGCAGGAATACAACACCGGCATCCAGCAGATGCCGGCCGCGTTGTTCGCCGGCACCTTCGGCTTCACCCACAAGGATTTCTTCGACCTCGGCGCCAGCCGCGCCGAAGTCGAGCAGGCCCCAACGGTAAAGTTCTAGCCTCGACACCGCCCCGGCAGAAGCGCGCATCATGGCCGCCTACGGTCTCTACACGCACATCGCATCGAACAGGTTTCGTTCGATGCTGCTGCTCGCCGGGCTGTTTCTGCTGGTCTATGTGGTGGTCTATGCCGGCGCGCTGATCGTCGAAGTGGTCAACAATGCCGGTGGACCGGTCGATTATTACCTGCGGGTGGCCCTCGTCGACGTGATCCACACGCTGCCCTACTCGACCGGGGCGGCGGCGCTGTGGATCGTGATCGCCTATTTTTTCCATCAGAAGATCATCGACGCCGTGACCGGCGGCGAGAACGTCACCCGGCAGCAGGAGCCGCGGCTTTATAATCTCTTGGAAAACCTCTGCATCTCGCGCGGCATTGCGATGCCGAAGCTGAAGATCGTGGAAAGCGACGCGCTGAATGCCTACGCGACCGGGCTCAACCAGCGGCAATATGCCGTCACCGTCACACGGGGCCTGCTCAATGCGCTCGACGATCAGGAGATCGAGTCGGTGCTGGGCCACGAGCTGACCCACATCCGCAACGGCGACGTGCAGATGATGGTGATCGCGGTGATCATCGCCGGCGTGGTCGGCTTCTTCGCCGAATTGTTGTTCCGCGGCTTCTTCAATTTCGGCAATTTCGGCTGGGGCTCCGGCCGCCGTTCGTCATGGTCGTCTTCGTCCTCCTCTTCCTCCGACAGCGGCAACGACAGGAAGGGTTCGGGCGGCGCCGCGATCATTGTCATCATCATCGCGGTGGCATTGATTGCGCTGGCCTGGCTGTTGTCGCAACTGGTGCGGCTGGCGCTGTCGCGGTCGCGCGAACTGCTGGCGGACGCCGGATCGGTCGAATTGACCAAAAACCCCGATGCCATGATCTCGGCCTTGCGCAAGATCGAAGGCCGCGGCGAGCTGCCGGGCGCGACCTCGGCGGTGATGGAATTGTGCCTCGACAACCCGCGCGAGGGCTTTCACGACTTGTTCGCAACCCATCCATCGGTCGAGAGCCGCGTCCAGGCGCTGGTGAAATATGCCGGTGGACACGACCCCGGACCGCTGGCCCTGCCGGAGCCGGTGCCGGACGCCCTGCCGCAACCGCCGGACGGTCAGCTTCCGCCACCAATCCCCTCGGGCCCGTGGGGCGCTCATCCCGCCGGCACACCGCAAGCGACACCTGAGGGGACGCCGCCCGAACCTATTCCGGGTCCCTGGAGCAATTCGCCCGGCCCATGGGGACGCCATTAGCTTGCTTCCGGGCGTACCCCCGGTTAGCGCGAAGAAAACGCGTCAAAACAAAAGGCGAAAGCCCCGTTGCGTTAACGACACCGGCAGCCATTATCGCTCGCGGGCGTCTAAAGAATTGAATTCTCCCTTGTTTCTGCCATGTTCGCGCCCAAAGCAGGCGTAGGGACGTTACGGCCGCTTTCGCAGGCCAGCGGGCGCTTAGGGAAGTTCAAGGGAAATTCATGTCAAAGCCGGTAGTGATCGTGGTGGGCGCCGACAAGGGCGGGGTCGGCAAGACCACCGTCTCGCGCACCTTGCTGGATTATTTCAGCGCCAACAATGTGCCGACCCGCGCTTTCGATACCGAATCGCCGCGTGGCACGCTGAAGCGCTTCCACCCCGAAATCACCGAAATCGTCGACATGACGACGACTTCGGACCAGATGAAGATCTTCGACACCCTGAATGCGGCGAGCCCTTCGGTCACCGTGATCGACGTCCGCGCCGGACTGTTGTCGCCGGCGCTGGCCTCGCTGCGCGACATCGGCTTCCTCGATGCCGCCAAGACCGGCCAGATCACCTTTGCCGTGTTCCATATACTGGGACCCTCGATCGCCTCCCTGGACGAAATCGCCGAGACCGCCAATTTCATGAGCGGCGCCAAATATTTCCTGGTGAAGAATTTCATCAACGACACCCAGTTCTTCCAGTGGGACCAGGCGACCTACAATTCGTATTTCCACCGCATCAAGGATGCGACCGAACTCACCATCCCCAAGCTCAACGAAATGGCCTATGAGCAGGTCGAGGTCTCCTCGGTGCCGTTCCTCAAATTCGTCGCCAACAAGGGCGTGCATGACGAAGCCGCGAATTATTCCTTCGTGCTGCGCGGCTATGTCCGGCACTGGCTTGCCAATGTCTGGAGCGAATTCGACCGCATCAAGCTGACCGACCTCGTCGGCGCCACCAAACCGGTCACCCGCGGCGGCGAAAAATAATTGCACAGGATGCGGGATTAGGCTGGATTGGGCGCTAGAGCCCGGTTCTAATGAACCGGGCCTGGATTTTCGTTTGACGCGTTTTCTTCACGCGAACCGGCTGCCACGGAGCCTGTGATCGGACGCGCATTCGCGCGATCCGTTGGCTTGAAAACGCTGTGGATTCGCCTGATATAGCCCGCGATGAGCCATACGCCCGTCTACATCATCTGCTCGCCCCGTCCGCTCGTCGGCAAAACGCTGATGGCGCGGCTGCTGAGCGAATTCCTGTTGTTGAAAAACGGCAACGTGGTCTCCTTCGACATCAATCTGAAGGAGCCGTCGCTGCTGGACTATCTACCGAAGACCACCGAGACCGCCGACGTCATCGACACCTACGGCAAGATGCAACTGATGGACCGCCTGATCGTCGATGACGGGATCGCCAAGGTGATCGACCTCGGCTTCCATGCCTTCGACGAGTTCTTCAAGATGTCCGACGAGATCGGCTTCCTGAAGGAAGCCGCCCGCCGCCGCGTCGCGCCGATCATCCTGTTCGTCGCGGATACCGACCGCGTCTCGGCGCGCGGGCACGAAATGC
>NZ_LMUK01000059.1:108289-108739 GCF_009766005.1 Bradyrhizobium sp. S69
GGCGTCGGCGCTGGTCACCATCGACAACGAATATGTGGTGCGCGGCGAATTGCCGGCCGCGATGTCGAGTGGCCGGGTGGTGCGCGTCGGCGCCCTGCCGGCGTTCCTGAAAACCTATATCGACCGGCTGAACTTCTCGTTCACAGACTATCTGCGCAACGAGAAGGATTCATCGACCGAACTGCATCAATGGGTGCGGCGGAATTATCTCGGCTTCCGCGAGATGGAACTGAAATTGATTTTGCAGAGGTAATCGCTCCCCTCTCGTCGTCCCAGCGAACGCTGGGACCCATAACCCCTGGCGTATCCATTGGAGCACAGACCAGGCCAGGAGCGCTCTGCACAAACATAGGCGACACGGCGTGATGGTGTGGACGGCCCCCTACGGCATCAGTTGTGCCAGAATGAGGTTGTTGAGATCTCAGACAAGGGAGCCGTCCGTGAGCCAGA
>NZ_LMUK01000007.1 GCF_009766005.1 Bradyrhizobium sp. S69
GATTTCCCCTGATCGCTGGAGCCGCCGTACTCGTCGCGCGACCGGAAGCCCAGCGTAAGCGGCCAGTTCTTGGCCTGATCCGGCGGCAGTTGCCGTAGCACCGGAATGCGCTGGCTGCCATCCTTCACAGGCTTGAAGCCACTATATTCGGCAAGGAATCGCCCCGGCCCCGAACTGCCCGACGTCTGTACGTTCTTGAACTGGATTGCAACTGTCTGGCCTACGGCGACGACGACGGCACTCTGCGCTGCAAATTTCAGTTGGAGACAGATCTGACCACCCTTGTCACTCAAAAAACTCATCGCCCAGTCAGGCGACGCGAGCTCGATCTGCTTGACCCCGGGCGTCACATAGAGCTTCAGGACGGTCGCCGCCGCATCCAGCGTGATCCCGGTGGATGTGTTGTTCTGCAATGTCAGCGTTATCGTCCCCCAACGCGGATCGTCCGAGATATAGATGATCGCATGGCCTTGTGGATCGGCCGCATTGGCGATGGCAAACCCGATCGGCGTTTGATCGAGAAGCAGCGAACTCACGTCGGCGCCGGTGAGTATCTTGAGGGTCATGTCTATACTCCGCCAATCGTTGCAACGCCGCGGACGCCCATCAGAAACCTCCCTTTTGCCACGCCGATCCCCGCCCTTGGGCTGTGACTCGAAAGATCGGGACGACGAGAAGCGACATCGGTTTATCTTTTCCTGATTGACAGAACTACCACATCCAATGGACCGGGCTATCGACCGTGACGGTACTGCGGCCGACCGCGACGATCCGAAACAGTTTCGGTCCTTCGACGGTGTTGCCCACGACCGGAGCCGGAACCATGCAACTCGAAATCAGGTCTGTCGACAGTAGCTGTCCAGTATCGACGCAATAGACCTGGCAACTGGTTGCGTAGTCGGCATGCCACTGAACTTTGATCGTCCAGGTGCCGTCGGCCGTAGGAAATTGCAACTGAGCAAAGATAAAAGGATTGGGCAGTGGCACCGCGAGCGTCGCGGGCACGGTGACTACACCGGCGCCCACGCAGGTGAATTGAAACGTCGTATCGACAGAGCCGGCATTAACCGCGACCGAGCTCGTCAACGGAGCATTGTCGATGATGACGGCGCCGTTGCTGCCGGTCACGCGAACATATCCGGCGTTACTGCAAGACCACGACAAGGTCGATGGACCGCCCGGCGCAACCGCATTGGGAGCCCAGCTCAGCTGATTGATTTTCGGCGGGGTGACGTTAAAGCTGACGTCTCTGCTGTCGAATTCCGTCGATCCGACCTGCGGCTGGAGATTGTATTTCGACAATGGCTGCTGCGCCGGAACGATCGCGGTGTCGATTGCCTTGCCGACATGTCCGGTTTCCTCGACGAGACACAACTGCGCCGCGAATACGTTCCACTTCAGTATGACATGCCCGTAGTCCACCGTTCCGCCTTGCGGGACCGGTGCGTCACCATTGTAGGCCACGAAACTCGTGACGTGTGGGGTCGGCGGGACCTTGTCGATGAACTGAACGAAAACCGTGTCATTGTAACCTTGATTGCTCAGGCCCGTACACTGGACAAATATGAGCGATGATTTATCCGGCGGCAGCATGGATATCAGATTGGAAAACTCGATCGCGAGCGGACCCGCTGCTGGATCGAATGACCCGGTGTTCGCGCCGGGCGAGGCAACGAAGACGGGAAAATCCGCTGTTCCCTGTTTCGAGATCCCCCATGTCCCTGGCGACTGATCGATATCCGCGATCATGGACGTGATATCGTCATCCGAGCAAAGCGCCGCCTCGCCGTCGCCCGACAAAAACGAG
>NZ_LMUK01000060.1:0-2243 GCF_009766005.1 Bradyrhizobium sp. S69
CGCCAGCCCCTGCTTCGCGCTCAGGGCAATCGAATCACACCCCAACCGCCCTGGCAAATGCTCGTGGCCGAAAGATTCTCCCGCTCTGAGGTGCGAGCTCTTGCGAGCCTCGAAGGATGGCCGCAAGCACCGAGCTGAACATCATCCTTCGAGACGCGCGCAAGAGCGCGCTCCTCAGGATGACGGCGAGATAGCCTTACGGGCTCTTGCGCCGGAACATCAACGCTAATGCCTGAAATGACGCACGCCGGTGAACACCATCGCGATGCCGGCGTCGTCGGCGGCCTTGATGACTTCCTCGTCGCGGATCGAACCGCCGGGCTGAATCACGGCGGTGGCGCCGGCTTCGATCGCGACCAGCAATCCATCCGCGAACGGAAAGAACGCATCGGAGGCGACCACGGATCCCCTGGTCATGGGCTGGTCGAGCTTGGCGTCGGTGGCGGCGTCCTGCGCCTTGCGCGCGGCGATGCGCGAGGCATCCACCCGGCTCATCTGTCCGGCGCCGACGCCAACGGTGGCGAGGTTCTTGGCGTAGACGATGGTGTTGGACTTGACATGCTTGGCGACGCGAAATGCGAATTTGAGATCGCCAAGTTCGGCCTCGGTCGGCGCGCGCTTGGTCACGGTCTTCAGCACGATGTCATCGACCACGGCGTTATCGCGGCTCTGCACCAGCAAACCGCCGGCGACGGTTTTCGCGGTCAGACCGCGCGCGCGGGGATCAGGCAGGCTACCGGCGAGCAGTAGCCGCAGATTGCGTCGTTTGGCGATGATCGCGATGGCTTCCTCGGTCGCGTCGGGCGCGATGATGACTTCGGTCAGGATTTCCGTAATGACGCGGGCGGTGTCGGCATCGAGCGTGCGATTGACCGCGATAATGCCGCCATAGGGCGATTGGGTGTCGCAGGCGAATGCCTTGCGGTAGGCGCTGATGAGATCGGCGCCCTCGGCAACGCCGCAAGGATTGGCGTGCTTGACGATGACGCAGGCCGCGGTGCGCGCCGGGTCGAATTCAGCGATGCATTCATAGGCCGCATCGGTGTCGTTGATGTTGTTGTAAGACAGCTCCTTGCCCTGCAATTGGCGCGCGGTGGCGACGCCGGGGCGTTTGTCGGGCGTGCGATAGAACGCGGCTTGCTGATGCGGGTTTTCGCCATAGCGTAACGCCTGGATCAGGCGGCCGCCGAAGGCACGAAAATCCGGTGCGTCGGTCTTGAGCTGAAGCGCGAACCAGTTCGAGATCGCCGCGTCATAGGCGGCGGTGCGGGCGTAAGCCTTGGCGGCGAGGCGGCGGCGCAGCGTTAGCGTAGTCGCGCCGCCGTTGGTCGCGAGTTCATCGAGCACGGCCTGGTAATCCTGCGGCTCGACCACGACCGCGACGTCGTCATGGTTCTTCGCGGCCGCGCGGATCATCGCGGGGCCACCGATGTCGATGTTCTCGATGCACTCCTCGAAATCAGCGCCCTTATCGACGGTCGCTTCGAACGGATAAAGATTGACCACCAACAGGTCGATCGGCGCGATGCCGTGATCCTTCATGGATTGCGCGTGTTCGGCATTGTCGCGGATCGCGAGCAATCCACCATGCACCTTGGGATGCAGGGTCTTGACCCTGCCGTCCATCATTTCCGGAAAACCGGTGAGATCGGAAACGTCTCTCACCTTCAGGCCCGCTGCGGCGATCGCCTTGGCGGTGCCGCCGGTGGAGACCAGATCGACGCCATGCGCCGATAGCGCGCGGGCGAATTCGATCAGTCCGGATTTATCGGAAACGGATAATAGGGCACGGGTTACGCGGCGCGGATGGTCGGTCATGGGCAAGATCCTCAGTTAAAAGGGTGCTTTTTGCCCAGGCGCGCGGCGGTCATTCCCGCGCTTCCCGATGGTGCTCCATCCAAAGTCGCCAGTCGCGCGAGTGCCCGGTAACTAGCAGCTTTCGACGCCTCTCACAACGGCCTGCTAAGGCTGTCGCTATGTCTTGTGCGACACTTTTCCAGAGCCTTTTCCGTTCCGATGAAATCGGAACGGGGCTTTGGTCTTTTTGTTTTGACGCGTTTTCTTCACGCGAACCGGTACCCACTTCGCTCGAAAACGCTCTATAACGGCAATTCGGGCTCGCGCCGGGCATTGCGCCGCGCGGTTGTCACTGAAGGCGACGCGGTCGAGCGGACGAAGGTCCAGCGGATGCTGGAGGCCTGCCGTGAATCCTGCCGGATCACGATCTGGGCGGTGCGGCGGGG
>NZ_LMUK01000060.1:2408-140096 GCF_009766005.1 Bradyrhizobium sp. S69
CGGCTCGACTTCACCGACGGGTGCAGATGAAACCGCAGCGCATAGTCGGTATCGTGGCCCTTGATCCGGGCGCCCGGCGCCGGCGCCAGCGTGTCCTCGCCGTCGAGCCTGGAGCCGTCATGCGAGGCCATCAAGACGCGGCGATGCACGACGCCATAGCGCGCGAGATAGCCGTCGTGCGAGGCGGTCAGCAGCTCGCCATTGGCGACCGCCTCGCGATAGCTCTCGACATGGGTCGGCCCGCCAATGATCGGCGATCCCTGCAGCAGCCGCTTCATCGCCGACAATTCGACGAATTGGCACGACGACGTCTCGTGATAAGTCAGCGTCGAATGCGCCGGCGTGCTGCGCGCGAACACCCGCCAATTGTCGCGGCCGGTCGACGGCATGCCGCAATTGATGACGATCCGGCTTAGGCCTGACGACAACTCGAATGACAGGCAGCCGGCATGGGCGTCGTGGCTGACATTCGCCGGTGGCGGCGGGCCGGTGTCCACGATCACGGTCATCGCACCGGCATCGAGCCTCTGAAAGCCGGTATGCGGCATGTTCGCCATCGGCGCGCCGTGCGCATCGTCATAGGCGAGCAGCGTTGCCAGGAGATCGGAAGGCGCGCTGCTCATGCCGTTGAACAGCGCGAAGCTGCCGTCGCCATGGCGGAAGAAACGCAGCATCGGCATCATGCGGTCGATCGCGTTCAACAAGGCTGGCGGCGGCGCGATGTTACGGGCGGCGAAGGTCTGCCGTAGCGGCAACAGATCGATCAACAGCTCGATCAGCGCGCCAGGATTGCGCGAGATGTGGCCGCCATCGGGCAGGATCTGTCGCGCCAACTCGTCGGAGAGTTTTCGTGTGGCGCCTCGGATGTGGCGCGCCTGGTTGGCAAGGCAGAGCGAGGCGTAGCACAGCGCGATCACCACCTGCAGCCGCGGCACGCCGTCGGGCATATCGAGCATGGCGTAGCGCAAATGGCGGATATCGCGGGTCAGGCCGCGCAGATAGCGCCGGTAGAATTTGCTGTCGGTGTCGCTGAGCACCAGCGGGGCCTGCGACAACAGCGAGATCACGCGGCGGGCCATCACGTCGGCGCGGCGGCTCACCGGGCGTTTCTTCGCAGGATTCGACATCCAGTCGTCGACCAGCGAACGAGCATTGGCGCGGGTCAGCGCGGTATCGGCCGCGCGCAAATGCCGCAGCCATCCGAAGCCGAGTAGCGCCACCTCCCAATCTTCCGATGGCGGCTCGAGATCGAAGATCGAGCGTCCGTGGCAGGTGACGATCTTGCCGGCGAACACAAAGCGGCCGGCATAGATTTCGGCGGCCCGGGTGGCGTCGGCCGTGCGCAGGTCGTGCGGTGCGATGATCAGCCGATCGGCGCGGCCGGGCCACAGCCGCGACAGCGCTACCGAGCCGCCACTTGCGCGCGCCATCATGTTCCGCGCGAAGCGGCCCATGATCAGCGTCGAAATGCGTCTGCGTTGAGCGACCGACACGCCTTGCCTAAGTGTCCCGAAGTTCGCTCGAAATTGCGTCACCCCCTTAGCGAACTTCGGATTCGAGGGGACGCCAGGAAAACATGATTCGAGTATGGGTCCGGTTCAGAAGTCCTCTTCGCTTCCGGAGGCGAAAAGAACTTCTAAAGCCGCACACTCGGTCGGGAGGGAATCTTGCGAATCCTTTTAATCCGGAAACGCGGTCAAGACACCATCTTGAAAGTACGCGAATCAACGACTCGGTCTGAAAATACAGTGCAAAATCATGATTTAACCAGCCGCGCGGCGTAAAAGCCGTCGAGCCCGCTCAGCCTCGGCTCGTCCCGCGGTAAATGGCTGGGCAGGGTCCGCAAATCGCCTTCCGCGGTCAGGATCTCGGCGAGGCCCGCGACCTCGCCGGCCTCGACCGGCGCCCGGCGCATCGACGGCTCAGCGGCGAGAAAGGTCGATACGGCCTGTTCGCCTTCTTCCGGTTCCAGCGAGCAGGTGCAGTAGACCAGGGTGCCGCCGGGCCGCAGCAGAGTGACCGCCCGCTGCAGCAACCGTTGCTGCAGCGCGACCAGCGGGGCGATATCGGCTTCCTGCCGGAGCCAGCCGATGTCGGGGTGGCGGCGGATGGTTCCGGTCGAGGTACAGGGGGCATCGATCAAGATGCCGTCGAAATTGCCGCCATTGGTGCCGCCCGGCCATTCGGCGGCGTCGACCACGACGGTTTCGGCCTCCAACGCGAGCCGAACCAGATTGTCGCGCAGCCGTGCCATGCGGTTTGGGGAACGGTCGACCGCGGTGACGTGCGCGCCGGCTTGCGCGAGCTGGGCGGTCTTGCCGCCTGGCGCCGCGCAAAGATCGGCGATGTTTTTACCGGCGACGTCGCCGAACAGCCGGACCGGCAATGCGGCGGCGGCGTCCTGCACCCACCATTGGCCCTCGCTGAATCCCGGCAGCATCGTCACCGAGCCTTGCAGCAGCGTGCGCACCGACCCGGTCGGCAGCGTTTCGCCATGCAGGCGCGTCGCCCATTGCGCGGTGTCCGATTTCACGGTGATGTCGAGCGACGGCTCATGGCCGATCGCGGTGGCGATGTCGCGGGCAATTGTTTCGCCGTAATGGGCGGTCCAGCGTTGCAGCAGCCATGGCGCGACATCGAGCCGTTCGGCCTTGACCTCTGCGATCAGCGCTTCGCCCTCGCGCGCGCAGCGGCGCAGCACCGCGTTGACGAGCCCGGCATATTTCGCGGCGCGCCGGTCCGATTGCACCAGCCGCACCGACAGGTCGACCGCGGCGTGATCGGGCACATCCATCCAGAGAATCTGCGCGGCGCCGATCAACAGCGCGCTCTGCGCGCGCGGCGCGTCGGTCGGAATGCCGCGATTGAGCAGCCGCGACAGCACATGGCCGAGGGTGCCGAGCCGCCGCAGGATCGTCGCCACCAGCCGCCGCATCAAGGCACGGTCGCGATCGGAGAGCGTCTTCAGTCCGGGATGCGCGCCGGCGCCGTCGAGTTGATCGTCGAGCTGGCGGTGCTTGTGCAGCACGCCGTCAAGAATATCGGCTGCGATCCGCCGCGCCGCGAGACCAGGCACTTCGGTTGGCAAAGCGAATCGTTGAGGAGGCATTGCTTGGGAACATCTCGGAAGCGGTGACGGCGGCTTGGCGGAACAAGGCTACCATCGGAGGGGTGCACTGCTCTCGCATGCGAATATGCCAAATATAAGAATCGCCTTCATGATTTCAAAGTTCAGGTATGATCTGGATGCCGAAGGTTTGAATACGAGTTCTCGCTGAAAGCCGCAAAAGATGCCCCAGGATCCCTCGCCCTCGCCGCCCGATCCTTCGTTGCTCAGGGCTACTGCATCTGAGCCGGAACGCAAGCCGCTGCCCGAGGCCGCCAAGCGCGCGCTCGCCGAAGCTGAAGCGCGGCGGCAAGCCACCGCTGCCAAGGCTCACCCGCTGGCAAAAGAGCTGCAGGGGCCGAAGGGGCCGGAACCGACCCGCTTCGGGGATTGGGAAAATAAAGGTATCGCCTCGGATTTTTGAGGCCGGAGACGAAAAAGCCACGCCGAGGCGCGGCTTTTGAAGGTCGTGAAGTCGTCGGATCAGCGTGAGACCACCACGGTCGTGCCGACCGAGACGCGCTGGTAGAGGTCGCTGATGTCCTCGTTATACATCCGGATGCAGCCATAGGAGACGAAGCCGCCGATCGAATTCGGCACGTTGGTGCCGTGGATGGCATATTCACCACCGGCCAAGGTCATCGCGGCGACGCCCATCGGATTGTGCGGCGAACCGCCCGGAATCACGCTCGCGATCGACGGTTTGTCATGCCGGACCTCGGCGGGCGGCGACCAGGCCGGGCTGCGGTATTTGCCGTCGATCTGGGTGACGCCAGCCCATTGCTTGCCGGCCTTGCCGACGCCGACCGGATAGCGCATCGCGTGACCGGGATCGACCACGAGATAAAGCCGGCGCTCATTGGTCTTCACCACGATCGTTCCCGGCGAATAATCGCCCCGGAAGCCGACCATGTCCGGCCGCGCCTGGGCCGCGCCCGACATCAACACGCCCGCCCCGATAGTGGCTGCCAGCGCCACCGCAATCCTCAGCGACATTATGTTCTCCAGTTCGCTACTACCGCCCCAGCGGAGCGGTCAAAAATCTCAAACCTCGGCGAAACGCCGGCTTGCCTACGTATTTTTAACCGCGTGCCTTAACCAGGCGGTTTCCACGCGGGCCGTTGGATGAATTTGGCGGGGGTGAGGTAAGAAAATGTTCGAATTAAAGTAAATGACTTGAAAACAACACTCGCCGGGAAACGCCCGGCGAGCGCTGACGATGCCGTGAGGCGTCCTCGGTGACCTTGCCTATTGGGCTGGTGCCGGAGTTTTCTTCTTCTTTTTCTTTGCCGCGGGCTTGGCCGCCGGCGCACCTTCCGCCGCTGGCGGCTTCTTGCAGGCCCCAGTCGTGTCGATCGCGACCCTGGCTTTGCGGGCTTCGCATTCGTTGGCGTAGGTCTTGCCGTTGCAGCCGCACACCGGCCGGGAAACCCGCATGCAGAAGTCGGGCGCCTTGAGGCACGTACCGGCGGTATCGGGGCTGCTGCATTGCCCGGCCGGAAGCTGGCAATAAAGCGCCGAGTTGCAGGTTATTTTCTGCGGGCCGCCGCAGGCCTCGTCGAGATTGGCGGCGCCCGCGCGGGGCGAGCCCAGCGCAGCGCCGGATACGACAACGAGTACCGCCAAGACCAGACGTCCGAGATGCAACCGCATGAGCCCCTCTCTCTGCCCGCGGAGGAACTACCCCTCCGCGCCCTTCTTGTTCTGCCGATGTGCCACCAGATCATCGACCACGGCGGGATCCGCCAAGGTTGAAGTATCGCCGAGACTGCCCGGCTCGTCTTCGGCAATCTTGCGCAGGATGCGGCGCATGATCTTGCCGGAGCGGGTCTTGGGCAGGCCGGGCGCGAATTGAATGAGGTCCGGCGAGGCGATCGGACCGATGTCCTTGCGCACCCAGGCGACCAGTTCCTTGCGCAAGGCGTCGCTAGGTTCCCTGCCGTTCATCAAGGTCACATAGGCATAGATGCCCTGGCCCTTGATGTCGTGGGGATAGCCGACCACGGCGGCTTCCGACACCGCCTCATGCGCCACCAGCGAGCTTTCGACTTCGGCGGTACCCATGCGATGGCCGGAGACGTTGATCACGTCATCGACCCGGCCGGTGATCCAGTAATAGCCGTCGGCGTCGCGGCGGCAGCCGTCGCCGGTGAAGTATTTGCCCTTGTAGGTCGAGAAGTAGGTCTGCTCGAAGCGGGCGTGGTCGCCATAGACGGTGCGCATCTGCCCCGGCCACGACCTTGCGATGCAGAGATTGCCGCTGGTTTCGCCGTCCAGCACCTTGCCGTCGGCATCGACGATTTCAGGCACCACGCCGAAGAACGGCTGCGTCGCCGAACCGGGTTTGAGCTTGGTGGCGCCCGGCAGCGGCGTGATCAGGATGCCGCCGGTTTCGGTCTGCCACCAGGTATCGACGATCGGACAGCGCTCGTCGCCGACCACGCGATAATACCATTCCCAGGCTTCCGGATTGATCGGTTCGCCGACGCTCCCGAGCAGGCGCAGGCTCTTGCGCGAGGTCTTCTTCACGGGTTCGTCGCCGCCTTGCATCAGCGCGCGGATCGCGGTCGGCGCGGTGTAGAAGATATTGACCTTGTGCTTGTCGATCACGTTCCAGAATCGCGAATGATCGGGATAGTTCGGCACGCCTTCGAACATCAGCGTGGTCGCGCCGTTGGCCAGCGGTCCATAGAGGATGTAGCTGTGGCCGGTGACCCAGCCGACATCGGCGGTGCACCAGTAAACGTCGCCGTCGTGATAATCGAACACATAGTGGTGCGTCATCGACGCGAAGACGAGATAGCCGCCTGACGTATGCAGCACGCCCTTGGGCTGGCCGGTGGAGCCCGAGGTGTAGAGGATGAACAGCGGATCTTCCGCGTTCATCGGCTCCGCGGGACATTCCGTCGTTACCATCTCGGCCGCGTCGTGGTACCAGAAATCGCGCGACGGATTCATCTCGACGGGGGTGCCGGTGCGCTTGACCACGACGACCCAATCGACGCCGCCGCTTTTGGCGATCGCAGCATCGACATTGGCCTTCAGCGGCACCTTCTTGCCGCCGCGCAAGCCTTCGTCGGCGGTGATCACGATCTTGGACTGGCAGTCGCCGATGCGCTGGGCCAGGCTGTCGGGCGAGAAGCCCGCGAACACCACCGAGTGGATGGCGCCGATCCTTGCGCAGGCCAGCATCGCGTAGGCGGCTTCCGGAATCATCGGCAGATAGATCGTGACGCGGTCGCCCTTCTTGACGTTACGCGTGCGCAGGATGTTGGCCATCTTGCCAACTTCGTCGTGCAACTGCCGATAGGTGATGTGCTTGGACTCGGAGGGGTTGTCGCCTTCCCAGATGATCGCGGTCTGGTCGCCGCGCTTGGCCAGATGGCGGTCGATGCAATTGGCGGCGACGTTGAGCACGCCGTCCTCGAACCATTTGATCGAGATATTGCCCGGCGCGAAGGAGGTGTTCTCCACCTTGGTGAAGGGCTCGATCCAGTCGATGCGCTTGGCCTGCTCGGTCCAGAATCCCTTCGGGTCCGAAATCGAGCGGGCATACATCTCCTGATATTTGTGCTGGTCGACAAAGGCGCGCTTGGCCCATTCCGCGGATACGTCGTAAATCTTCTCGGACATCGTCATTCTCCCCTTCCAACCGGCGGCACCATTAGGGTGGATTTGGCGGCCACCAGCCCTCTTGATCGTTGTCTTGATTATGCGTCGCCGCGCTGCCTCGCGACAAGGCGGAAACCTCTCCGACCTTGGTCGGTGCGGTTTTGTTTTGACCCGTTTTCTTCACGCGAACCGGTTCCCACTTGGCTCGAAAACGCTTTAGATCGCGGCGGTCGCGGCCCCGGTCGTCGTCGGTCCATCCTCCCGAAGCCATCACTTTCGCGTTTCGCCGCAGCCTTAAATCAACGTTATCGCGCGAATGGGAGCCATGACCGGTATCTGGAAACCTCCTGCGACAGATTCGGGACTCGCAATGGGCTGGCTTACCCCCTAAATGGCCTCCCCGGGGCCAGAGCGTCCCGCCGGAACCAAGCCATAACAACGGGCATTACCGGAAGCACAGGTGAAGCAGGCGAACTATGGCTATGATGGATCAGCAGAATTTCGAGGCTACGCGGCCCGTTTCCGCAGATCCCGCCGTGGCGCTGGCGCGAGCGCTCGGGCAACTGCCCAAAACGCCGGTCAAGGCGCGCGGCGCGACCAAGCCCGCCATCACTGGCATCGTCGCCAAAACCTCCGTTGAAGATTTGGCCGGCGAGCTTGGCCTGACGCTCGGCGATCAGAACGAACTCACCATCCGGCGCATCAAGCGCGGCAAGAGCTATTCCTTCATTCGGGCCAATGGCACGCCGATCCGGCATGTCGGCACCATCCGGCGCCTGAATTCGATGGCGGTGCCCCCGGCCTATCAGGAAGTCCGCTATTCGCCGGATCCGACCTCGCATTTGCAGGCCGTCGGCCGCGATGCCGCGGGCCGGCTGCAATACCGCTACCACGCCGACTGGGAGAAGGTCCGCGAACAGCGCAAGGCGCATCGGCTGGGCAAGCTGGTCGCGGCGCTGCCGAAAATCCGCCGTAACGTGTCGATGCATCTGTCCGGCGACACCCCGACCCGCGAATTCGCGCTGTCGGCGGTGATCGAATTGATCGCGCGCACAGCGATCCGGCCCGGCAATGAATCCTACGCGCGCCTCAACGGCACCCGCGGCGCCACCACCATGCTGAAATCCAACGTCACGCTGGAAGACGACAATGTGGTGCTGACCTTCAAGGCCAAGGGCGGCAAGGCCACGCGCAAGGAATGCAACGCCGCCAAGCTGGTGCGCGCGATCGGCATCCTGCGCACCGTGCCCGGCAAGCGCATGTTCCAGTACCGCGACAATTCCGGCGTGGTCCGTGCGGCCTCGACCACCACGGTGAATGCGTTCCTGCGCGAGATCGCCGGCATCAAGATTTCGCTGAAGGATTTCCGCACCCTGATGGCGTCCGCCGTGGTGCTGGAATCGCTGTCGCGCATTTCGCCCGCCGCCAGCGCCCGCGGCCGCAACAAGCAGGTACTGGAAGCGGTCCGCGCCGCCGCCGATGAGCTGTCGAACACGCCGGCGATCTGCCGCAAGAGCTATGTGCACGACACCATCGTCACCGCGTTCGAAGACGGCATCCTCGAGCGCTTCGCCGCGACCATGAAAGGCTACCGCTCGCAATCCAAGCGCGAGCAGCTCCTGGCGCAAGTCGTGACGGCCGCGGCGGCGTAACCTTTCTTCCTTCTCCCCTTGTGAGAGAAGGTGGCGCGAAGCGCCGGATGAGGGGTCGCGACATAACGATAGGCTGATACCCCTCACCCGCCTCGCCGCCGCTTCGCGTCGTCGATCCACCCTCTCCCACAAGGGGAGAGGGGAAAGTAAGCAGGGCTCGCTCGCCTCACGCTTTCGATTCAATTTTCAAACGACCAATCATCAACGACCGTCATTGCGAGCGTTAGCGAAGCAATCCATGCAACAGGGAAGAGCTGGATTGCTTCGTCGCAAGTGCTCCTCGCAATGACATTGATAGCCTGTAGCCCGCATGAGCTCTTGCGATATGCGGGACCGCGGCGAAGACCCGGATATCGCAAGAGCTCATCCGGGCTACGATCACCAAACACAACCCTGCATTCTCGCGACACACTGCGCCCGAGTTTTGCAAATTCGTTCGCCCCAAAAAGAGAGGGCGCAGTGCGACCCTCAAGAGAGGGCGCAGGGAAGACCGGGTGCGCGCTGCACCCGCGTCCCGTGTGCAAAAGTAGCAAACAAAAACGCACACGAGCATACAGGTTCAGCGGAAACACTCCGGCCTTCCCTGCGCAATGGTTCTACGGCTTATTCCGTGCTCTCCCCGGCGAGACCTGGCTTGCTTGTCACCGTCATTCCCAAGAAGCGTGAGCTTCCCAAGAATTTGACACCTGCCATCGGGGCGTCAGGACCACACGACTTTGCCGTACGCGTCAGTGCCGTTCGTCTCGCGGCACTCTCGCGTCCATCGCTCCCCGCGCCCAACGTCCGTGGCGATCGCGAAACGCCCCTCTTGCGGTGCGGGATGACGTAAGAAGTGAAGGTGATTTGCCCTCACGATCAACAACGATTTGCTGCGACACATTGGCACGACGGGCAACTCACCGGAGTAGCGGCAATCGCTGTCAAGGTTATTTGATCGCCCGAAGTGTTTTTCTTCCCCTCTGCATAAGCGGAGAAGCGAAGACTACTTTGACCGTTGGTGCCCTCATGGTGAGGAGCGCGCGTTGGCTGTGCGAAGCGAGGATAGCCTAAGCCACAACCCCGATGGAATTCGTCGCCGAACTGCCGGGGCTGTGCGGCAGCGGCTGCAAATGGCACGAATCGTCGGCGGCGTGAGCGTTCGACAAGAACACGATGTTCCTGCCGCCACGCTTGGCGTCGTAGAGGGCGTCGTCGGCCCATTTGGCGACGGTCTCCGGCGCGGCAGCTTCTTGCGCGAACGCGACGCCGAGGCTGATCGTCACCAAATTGTCCGAACCGTCGACGGGATCAGTTCCAGGATTGACGATGGCGAGCGCCTGCACCGAGCAGCGGATGCGTTCCGCGATCGTCCAGGCCAGATCGGGCGAGGCGTGCGCGAGAACGACGAGGAATTCCTCGCCGCCATAGCGAAAGACGGCGTCTTCGCCCAACCGCACCGAATCCTCGATCGTCATGGCGACGCGCCTGATGCACTCGTCGCCGGCGGCGTGGCCGGCGGTATCGTTCAGCCGCTTGAACCAGTCGATATCGGCCATGATGAACGCGATACTGGCTTTCGAGATCGTCGGATCGCGCCAGAGCTTCTCGATCAGGTCGGTCGCCGAGCGGCGATTGCCTAACCCGGTGAGAGGGTCGTGTGTCGCCAGGATTTCCAACTGATGATTGGCGCTTTTCAGCGCGTCGCTGCGAAACTCGCTGCGCAGCGACATCAGGAAGGCTTTTCGAGCGAGGATCGACTGGGTCTTGCGCGCGACGGTCGCCGCATAGATTCCCATCGCATAAAACACCGTAGTGCCGATCGCTTCCTTGAGGTCGATCGCGGGATTGAAGATTTCAAAGCCGAAAAAGGTGGCCGCGGAGCAGGCCATCAGGGCCAGCGTCCAGACATAGTCGACATTGAACACCACGATCGCGATGGTGTTCACATACATGATGCAGGTGAGGAAACGCTCATCGTCGGTGCCGCCGGCCGCGGCGGCGAGGAAGCCGTAAGCCATCATGACGCTGATCATCAGAAGCAGCAGCGACAGGCCTTCGACCGTGGCGCTGCGGGGCTTTCGCCAGACCAGATAGGCACAGGCGTGCAGGGCCGGAACCAGCAGCCCGCTGATAAGGGTGGTGAGGACTAGGAATTCGGGAGCGAGAAGGTAGCTGATCGGCACGAACGCCATGCTGATCAGCGCGACCCAGATCATCCATGCGCGCGAAATCTTGCTTCGCTGCGGCCATTCCTTCTGGCGGTAGGCCAGAATCATCTCGGGAGAAAACCGGATATCGCGGGTACGTTGCGACAGCAGCCGTTCGGTCTCGGCTTCGAGAGCGGGCGTTATGGACACGCTCGCTGTGTCGTCGAGCGGTGTCGGGCTCAGGCTGCTGGCACCCGATTTCAAAACCTGTTCCTCTCCCGGCGTTATTCTGGCCGCAAGGTTTGGAGTAAGCGCCTGAAATGCTAAATTTCCCCTGCGGGGAGGGGCGGGGACCGGGGAGGAGCGAGAGGTTTTATAATACCTATTGAGGTGGCGGCCCTAAAGCCCGCCCATCTTGCAGACCATCTTCCACTCGTCCGCAGTCACCGGCTGCACGGACAGCCGCGAATATTTTACCAGGGCCATTTCGGCGAGCTTCTTGTCGGCCTTGATCGCGGCCATCGTCACCGGAATCTTCAGGGGCTTGTCGGCCTTGATGTCGACGCAGACGAATTTTTCGGTCTTGTCGGTCGGGTCGGGATAGGCCTCCTTGATGATCTCCGCGATCCCGACGATCTCCTTGCCCTCGTTGGAATGATAGAAGAAGGCGCGGTCGCCTTTCTTCATCTTCACGAGGTTTTGCCGCGCGGTGAAATTGCGCACGCCGGTCCAGGCTTCGCCCTTGGCGCCTTTTGCCAACTGCTGATCCCACGACCAGGTCGAGGGCTCCGACTTCACCAGCCAATAATTCATGTCGTCCCTCTTCTATTCGTCATGGCCGGACATAGCCGTCCGAAGGACGGCGTCGCTTCCGCTCGCCTATGTTCCGGCCATCCACGTCTTCCTTCAACACTATTATCAAGACGTGGATGCCCGCGACAAGGAGACTGAAGACGCGCTTCGCGCTTTTGCGCAGGGCATGACGAAGTGAAGGTTATCCCTCCGCCTTGAATGGCCGCGTCAGCAGGCCTTCGATCGCTGCGTCAATGGTAACCGCGCCGTTCAATATCGCGGCGACCGCCGATGATACCGGCATATCGATATTTTTCGAAACCGCGAGCTCGATCAGCACCGGCGCGGTGAATTCGCCCTCGGCGAGTTTTCCCGGCGGCGGCGCTTCGCCACGGCCGAGCGCGATGCCGAGCGCGAAATTGCGCGATTGTTGATTGGAGCAGGTCAGGATCAGGTCTCCCAGGCCCGACAGCCCGGCCATGGTCTCGCTGCGCGCGCCGCAGGCATGGCCGAGCCGCACCAGTTCCGAAAAGCCGCGCGTGGTCAGCGCCGCCAGCGCCGAGGCGCCGAGCTTGCGGCCGACCGCGATGCCGGCAGCGATCGCCAGCACGTTCTTCGCGGCGCCGCCGATCTCGACGCCGCGAATATCCGTCGAGTGATAGGGCCGGAACGTCGAAGAGCCCAGCGCCTGCACCAATGCGCTGGCGAGCGCTTCATCATGTGCCGCCAAGGTCACCGCGGTGGGAAGCCCGCGCGCGACGTCGTCGGCAAATCCGGGTCCGGACAGGATCGCGGGCGTCGCATGGGGCGCGGCTTCCGCGATCACCTCGGTCATGAATTTGTGCGTGCCGCGCTCGATGCCTTTGGCGCAGGCGATGATCGGCGTGCCCTTCGCAAGATACGGCGCGAGTACGTTGGCCGCGCCGCGTAAATGTTGCGCGGGCGTGGCGATCAGGATGATATCGGCGCGTCCTGCCAGCGCCAGATCGGTGGTCACCGTGATATCGGCCGCGAGCCGCACGCCCGGCAACCTCGGATTCTCGCGTGCCGCAATGATGTGTGCCGCATGCGCCGCATCCCGCGCATACAGCACGACATCGCGTCCGGCCCGCGCGGCGACACCCGCCAGCGCCGTGCCCCACGCACCGGCTCCGATCACCGCAACGGAGTTAAAGGACGGCATTGGAGGGCCCTATCCTTTTGATCGGGGGGTGAGGAAAGCCATGCGCGACGCCGAGCCCGTGGCCATCCCCCATCCCAACCCTCCCCCGCAAGCGGGAGAGGGGGCGCGCTTCGTTGTGTGGTGGGCGGGGCCGATAAACGCGTAGCTGTTGCCCGAATGGTTTAGGGCATGCGTTTGCGGCGAATGCCGCCTACTCCCTCTCCCGCGTGCGGGGGAGGGTTGGGGTGGGGGCGCTTCGTTCCGGGCGTGCTGCGATTCCTTGTCCATCGGCGTCTCTAAAACCCCGCCCGCGTATTGGCAAACCCCGCGGGCACGATCGCATTTTCATCGAGCCGCCAGCGGGCGCGGGGCGGCGCGTCCAGGGTGTCGATCATGCCGAGCGCCAGCCGCTCGGCGCCGGCCCAGGCGATCATCGCGCCGTTGTCGGTGCATAACGCAGGCGGCGGGATGATCAGCGTGGTCTGCGCTTTGGCGGCTACATCCTGCAATGCGCCACGGATTGCCTGATTGGCGGCGACGCCGCCGGCGGCGACCAGCGCTCGTGGCGGACCGAATTGCTCGTGAAACAGCCGCAAGCCGACGCTCAGTCTATCAGCGGTCGATTCCAGTACCGCGGCTTGAAAGCCGGCGCAGAGATCTGCGATGTCCTGCGGCTCCAAAGGGCCAAGCCGGCTGGCCTCGTTGCGCACAGCGGTCTTCAATCCCGACAGCGAGAAATTCGCATCCGGACGCCCGAGCATCGGCCGGGGAAATGCAAATCGTTTGGGATCGCCGCCGCGCGCGGCGCGCTCGACTTCCGGCCCGCCGGGATACGGCAGCCCGAGCATCTTTGCGACCTTGTCGAAGGCTTCGCCCATGGCGTCGTCGACGGTGGTGCCGAGCCGGACATATTGTCCGACGCCGGTGACGGCGACGATCTGGGTATGGCCGCCGGAGGCGAGGAACAGGCAATAGGGAAACGCCAGCGCGCAGGTCAGTCGTGGCGTCAGCGCGTGGGCCTCGAGATGGTTGACGGCGATCAGCGGCGTGTCGTGCACCATCGCGATCGCCTTCGCCGTGGTCAGGCCGACGATGACGCCGCCGATCAGGCCCGGCCCCGCGGCGGCCGCGACCGCCGACAGTTGCGAAAAGCGCAAACCGGACTCCTTCATCGCGGCGGCGATGATGCCGTCGAGCGCATCGACATGGGCGCGCGCGGCGATCTCCGGCACCACGCCGCCAAAGCGGACATGCTCCTCGGTCTGCGAACGCACGATGTTGGACAGAATCCGCCCCGACCCATCGCCCTGGCGCTCGACCACGGCGGCGGCGGTTTCATCGCAGGTGGTCTCGATGCCCAGCACAAGCATCCACTTTTCATTAGCCAATTTGAGCCCTTGCGCTAGTGCCGAAAGCGGCGTTTGCGTAGTAAAAGACCTCATCCTGAGGGAGCATCGCGCGAGCGATGCGTCTCGAAGGATGGCCGCGGATGACGGCCGTGCAAGCTGCCATCCTTCGAGACGCCCGCCTTCGCTACGCTTCGTCGGGCATCCTCAGGATGAGGTTGATCCACTGTATCCAGTAGCATTATGGGGTCTCGGAGTGCAATTTTCCGAGCGGCGGCAGAGGGTTTAACGCATGGCTGTTCTCGTAACCCGCCCGCACCCGGACAATGAGGCGACCGCCGCGACCTTGCACGCGCGCGGCTTCGAGGTGCTGCTGGCGCCGATGCTGCGGTTCGAGGCGCTCGCCTTCCAGGACGATTCGGATGCGCATTATCATGCGGTCATCGTCACCAGCGCCAACGCGCTGCGCGGCTTCGAGCGGCACCCGTCAGGCCAACGCTTGCTCAAGCTGCCGTTGTTCGCGGTCGGCGAACACACCGCGCAGGCCGCCCGCCACGCCGGTTTTGGCGATGTCATCGCCGCCGATGGCGGCGTCGCCGCCTTGCGTGACGCCGTGCTCGCCAGCGTCAAGGCGAAACGTCTGAAGAAAGCCGGCACGCTGCTTTATCTCGCCGGAGCCGATTTGGCGCGCGATCTCGCCGGCGACCTCGGCGAGCGCGGTTTTACCGTCGTCACCCACACCACCTACCGGATGATTCCGGTCGCCGAACTGCCGCCCGCGGCCCGTGAGGGTTTTGCGGCCAACCAGATCGCCGCGGTGCTGCATTATTCGCGGCGCAGCGCCCGTGCCTTTTTGCAGGCAGCGCGAACCGCCGGCGTCGAAATCTCGGCGCTCGCGATACCGCAATGCTGCATCTCCGACGCGGTGGCCTCGGTGGTCCGCGATGCCGGGGCGACGCAGGTCCTGACCGCGAGCAGGCCCGATGAAAATGCCTTATTGGAGGCGCTGATGCGTGCGTTACGCCCCTGATCGCGCTAAGAGAGCGTCGAATCTGGTAGGGTCCAGCCAGGACAGAATGAGGAACAGTCGCGATGGCCGATGATCGCCTTGAAGAACGGCCCCAGGGAATCCCTCAGGAATCACCTCAAGACACGTCTCAAGAAGACACATCTCAACAAGACATATCTCGAGAAGACTTGGCGCCGCCACAGGATTTCGGCCGCGCCAGGCGTGCGCCGCCCACCATCGACCTTGAGGCGTCAGAGGTATCCAGTGAAACCCGCGATCCGGTCGGCGATGCCGCGCCCGAGAGCGCTTCACACGAGCCTCGAGCCGAGGAAGCCCGATCAGGCGAAACCGTGGCGGCGGAATCGGCCGCCACCGAGCCGCCGCATCCGACAGCTGCTCCGATTTCTCCTTGGGTGATCGCGCCGGTTTCGGGCGCGGTCGCGGCAGCGCTGGTGATCGGCGTCGGCTGGGTGCTGGGCTGGCCCGCGGTTCAGCCGGCACCCGTGACGCCGCAAGTCAGTGTCGCCGCGGTCGATGGTATCGCTGCGCGCGTCGCCGGCCTTGAGCAGAAGGTCAGCAAGCCGGCAGCCGATCCGGCGACGGTGGCGCGGATCGTGGCGCTGGAGAAATCGCAAGGCTCGCTGCGCGATGAACTCGCCGCAACGCGGGCGCAGTCGGAAAAACTCGTCGCCAGTTCCAGTGCGGCCAATTCCACTGCCGCGCCGGTCGACGCTACTGCTGCGGCAGTCGATCTGTCCGCGATCAATGCGCGTCTCGATCAAATCGAAAGCGCGGTGCATGCCGCGACCGCGCCGCAAAACGCCAAGCCGGCCGATGACATAGCGCTGCGCCGGGTCGTGGTCGCCTCGCTGCTTGATCTTTCGGTGCGGCAGGGCGAACCCTTCAAGGATGCGCTGAGCGCGGCGAAATCGCTGGCCCCTGATGACGCGGCGCTGAATTCGCTCGAGAGCTTTGCTGGCAATGGCGTGCCGACCGCGGCCATCCTGAGCCGCGAGCTGCTCACGCTGGTGCCAAAACTGTCGCCGCCGCCGGTGCTGGAGAATGACAGCGTCAGTCCCGATATTGTCGATCGGCTGAGGGCGGGTGCTGCAAAACTGGTCCGCATCGAGCGCATCGACGCGGTCGGCAATGATCGCGGCGCGATTGTCGCGCGGGTCACGACGGCGGCGCTGCGCAACGATTCCAACGAGGCGCGGCGTGAATTGAAGACGCTGCCGCTGGAGGAGCGCACCGCGGCTCAATCCTGGCTCGACAAGGCCGATGCGCGCGATGCGGCGCTCGCCGCGGCGCGCCAATTCGCGACGGACGCCATGGCGTCGCTCGCCAAACCCGCGCAATAGGCCTTCGATGATCAGGATCATTCTGTTTCTGCTGTTGATTGCGTTCGCAGGCTGGGGCGCGGCATGGGTTGCCGATCAGCCCGGCGAAGTCGTGATGAATTGGGGCGGTTGGCGCGCTCATCCCACGGTGCCTGTGTTCGTGATGTTGCTCGGCATTGCCATTGCCGCGGCGATTCTGGTCTGGACGATATTGCTGGCGCTGTGGCGTATGCCGAAAGGCATTCGGCGCAGCCGGCGCGAGCGCCGCCTCGCGCGCGGCCGCCACGCCATCACGCAAGGTCTGCTCGCGATCGGCCATGGCGATTCTTCCTCGGCCCGCGCCCATGCCGAAGTTGCGCGCCGTCACGCAAGCCAGGATCCGCTGGCGCTGTTGCTGCATGCCCAGTCCGCGCAGCTTGATGGCGATCGTGGCGGGGCGCAGCGCGCCTTTCGCGCCATGGCCGAGCGTGAGGACACAAGGTTGTTGGGCTTGCGCGGATTGTTCGTCGAGGCCCAGCGTGCCGACGATCCGGTCGCCGCGGTGACGATCGCGGAAGAAGCCTTGAAACTCGCGCCGGCCTCGACCTGGGCGTCGCATGCGGTGCTCGGGTTCCGCTGCGCCAAGGGCGACTGGAGCGGGGCGCTGGCGATCCTCGACACCAATTTGTCGTCGGGACTGATCGACAAAGCGGCGTATCGGCGCCAGCGCGGCGTGCTATTGACCGCGCGCGCGCTGGAACTGGAAACGGTCGATCGCGACCGCGCGCGCGAAGCCGCGATGGAAGCGGTCAAGTTGGCGCCGACATTGGTGCCGGCCGCGGTGCTCGCGAGCAAATATGAGAGCGAGGCGCATCAAATCCGGCGCTCGATGCGGATCGTCGAGACGGCGTGGCTTGCGCAGCCGCATCCGGATCTGGCCGATGCCTACGCCCATGTCAGGCTGGGCGATTCCGCGCGGCAGCGGCTGGTGCGCGTGGAGACGCTGGCGGCGAAGGCGCCGGGTCATCCGGAAAGCGCGCTGGCGCTCGCGCGCGCCGCGATCGATGCCACGGAATATGTCCGCGCCCGTGAGGCGTTGGCGCCGTTGATCGCCGCGCCGACCCAGCGGGTCGCGATGCTGATGGCCGAGATCGAACGCACCGAGCATGGCGATAGCGGCCGGGCGCGGGCCTGGACCCTGCGCGCGGTGCGGGCGCTGCATGATCCGGTATGGACCGCGGACGGTTATGTCTCCTCGACCTGGCGGCCGGTATCGCCGGTGACCGGCCGGCTCGATGCCTTTGTCTGGCAGGCGCCGCTCGCGGCATTGCCGTCCGACAAGAATGCCACCATCGAGCCGTCGCCGTTTGAAGAAGCCATGCTGGCGCCGCCGGCGCCACGGCGCGAACCGCCGGCTGCCATCGCGAGCGAGCCTGCCGCGGAGCCCGCTGTGGCCCCGATCGAGCCTACCGCAGCGGCGCCACAGGATAATTCGCCTGATGTCACACTGGCGCCGGAACCGGCACCCGCCGCGCCGCCGCCCCCAGCCGAGCCGCCTCAGCCCGCGCCTCTGTTTCGCGCGCGCCAAGATCTTGCCGGGCATGATCAGCCCAAGGCCGCCTTATCGAACATTCCGGCGGTGATCCCGATCGTGCGGGCGCCCGACGACCCCGGGATCGACGACGAGGCGACCGGCAGCGAATTCGCCGAACCGATCCACCCCACCAGCCAGACCGGCGGCTGGCGCGGGTTTTTGTCGCGCTGGGGCGGATAGGTTCCGGTCAGGAGGCCCCGTTTTTCTTGCAAAATCGCGGCGCGCCCGATATCAGGTGCGGGCGTTTTCGGCCCGCTGCCGAAGCCGCGCCATGGTTCGCCGCAATAGCTCAGTTGGTAGAGCACGTCATTCGTAATGACGGGGTCACAGGTTCGAGTCCTGTTTGCGGCACCAAGTATCATCCGCTGCCGTTCTCCGCCGTCCGCTTTGAGCATGCAAGGCACTGAAAACAGTGCCGTTTTACGTTGTGCTGCCCGCTGCCGTTCACGGCCGTGGCGGGTAACTCACGGACGAGACCGTCAACACCGCCAAACCGGGCAAGCTTTAGCTCGCATGTGCTGAATTGGCGCGCGCCGCGGGAGCGAGCGGTTCCATCTGCGTCGGCTGGATCGACGGTGCGGCCGCGACGGCGGCAATGCCATCATGAGCTTGCGATCCCGAAGACATCTCGACGCGGGCCGCCCGGCGGCCGATCGCGACCATCACGCCGCACACCGAATAGAAACCCACACCGAGGGCGTAGGTGTGGGCGATGCCGAACTCGATCGACAAGGCCATGCCCAGCACCGAGGCAAACATCGAGGTGATGCCGTTGGCGCTCCAGAAGAACGGCAACAACTCCGAATGACGGCGCCAGATGCTCAAGCCCAACGGGAACATCATGCCCATGCAGAACGCCGGCGGCGCCAGCAGCAGCACCGACAATAGGATGCGCATCTCGGTCGCTTCCGACCGCGCCCAAATGGTGAGCGAGGGGGTCAGGAACCCGGCCACCGCCAGCGTCGTCAGCAGGGCCGCGACCCTGGCGATGACGGCGCCCGGCCGCGGCAGATGCGCGCCCACCGTGGTGCTTCCGATGCCGCCGAACAGCAGGATGGTGAACAGCACCACACTCAGCCCGTAGACCGGATGGCCGAGAAACACCATCAGCCGCTGCATCTGCGAGATCTCGATCAGCATGAAACCCATCCCGATCGCGCAGAAATACGTCACCGGCGGCGTCAGCACCGACAGCGGCGTCCGCCTCGCGAGCCGGATGAAGGGAACGACGATGTAATAAAGACAGGCAAGGAGTGCGGTCACGATCAGCGCCAGCGTCATGCTGATCGCCGCGTTGTTGTTGTACGACAGCGTCGACAGCGGCTTGCCGAAGAAATCCGTAAACCGCGAAGTATAGAAGAAGAACGGATTGTCGTCGGTCGAGGGGCTGACATTTTGCGGCAGCGAAGCGAAGAATGCCGCGTCGGCCTTGCCGGCCATCATCGTCGAGGTGACGCTGTCGAAACTGACGTCGGGGCCCAGCAATATCTTGAAATCCTGGGCCTGAAGCCGCGCCCGCGCACCTTGCCATTGCGCCGGCGTGAAACCGTCAGGGCGGGTAATCACGGTGACGATACCGCCGACATTCAGCGCGATGACATGGTTGACGAGATCGGCTGCGGCCACGCCCTGCCACTGCAGCGCTTCGGCTGCGATCGCGACCAGGCGATAGAATTCGCCGCGGTGAGCGTCCGGCTCGTACCAGCGCGATACCGACAACATTCCGCCCGGCTTCAGCGCCCGGTAGAAGTCGTTCCATGCCTCGATTGTGTAGAGCCGGTTTTCCGTCAGCGTCAATCCGCCGGCGGCGGTCGCAGCCCAGGTGTCGATCAGCGAGATCTGAACCAGGTCATATCGGTCGGACGAATGGTTGATGTAGCTGCGGGCTTCGGCATTGACCAGCGACACGCCGGGCCGGCGATCGAGATGACCTGAGAAATCGGCGAATTTGTCGGTCAGGACCTCGAAGATCGCGGGGTTGATCTCGATGCCGTGGATGTGCTTGGCGCCGAAATAGAGCGCGGACAGCACGTCGCGTCCGCCGCCGACGCCGACCACGGCGACGTCTTCCGGCGGCTGCACCAGATAGGCGGAATTGATAACGTCGTCCCTGAGATAAGAAAGCTTGCCGACATCGCCATCGTTGCGGGTGATGACGGTTGCCGCGTCTGCGTCGATGTCGAGATGGTCCTGGTCGATCTTCATCTCGGGGATATGCGAAAAACCCCAACCGAACGGCGCGCTCACGCCGTACGCGGTCACCCTTACCCGCGAATAGGTATTCCAGCGTTCGAACAGCGTTCCCAGTTGCTCCGAGCCCTTGGCCCAGAACACGCCGAGATGGCCTTTACCCGATACGTCGAGTCCGGTGTGTACGACGGTCGCCGCCAAAAACGTCAGCGCGACCGTCCCGCTCAGACGCAGGCTGCGGACCTCGCCGCTGCCGCGCACCACCGCAAAACCGGCGCCGGCCGCGAGGGCGCCGATTCCGAACGTGGCGCTGACGGGATCGACCACCAGCAAGACGAAGATCACGGCGAGGCAGCCGATGGCTGCGCCGGCGAGATCGGCCGCGTAGAGCCAGCCGCCGCCATAAGGCAAACGGGTGAGCAGCAACGTGATGCACACGCCGCTTTCGGTGAACGGGCCGACAAAGGCGATAGTCGTGATCGCGAGCGCCACCAGCACGTAATCCGATGGGATCACCAGCGGGACGCACAGGAAGGCGATCATGGCGCCGACGCCTGTGATCGCGAACCACGACGCGTGGCGGGCGAATTCCGCTCCCACCCGCTCCGGCGCATAACGCTCAGGTTTGTTGTAGACCTCCATCGCGCCGCGCGTCATGCCGAGCATGGCCAGCGAAATCGCGGCGAAGGCGAAATGGTAATACAGCATCACGCTGAAAAAGCGCGTGATCAGGATCTGATAGGACAAAGTGGCCGACGCCAACACGAAAATCGCCAGATAATGGCGGCCGGTAATTCTGGGGAATGCCTGCAAGGTGAAGATCCTCAGGAGGCTTGAGCCATCCGTGCGACGCGGTCAGAGCCCGTGCACGTTGCAGGAAACTTCCTAACAACGCCTTGAGGTGGGCCCGAGCGCCGAACCCGCGTCGTCGTGGTGCCGGAATCAGCGGGTAGCTCCGGCACGACTCGGTGCGATCAAGGCGTATCCCTTACTGCGAAACCGTCTGCACCACGCTGGCGACGGGGCGGCCGCTGGAGACCGCGACCTTGCTGCCTTCCTTCTGCACCATGTCGTCATACTCGGCGAGCGTTTCCAGCGTGCCCTTGGGTTTCATCAGCACGATCTTGTAACCGCCGGCCTTGAGGCGACGCAGCAATTCGGGCAGCGCCTCGGCGGTGTGCTTCTGGAAATCGTGCATCAGGATGATGCCCTTGCCGAGCTTAGCGAGCCCACCCATGACGGTTTCGATTTCCTTTGCGGGGGTGTTGTTGCGCTTGTAGTCGAAGGAGTCGATATCGCAGGAGAAGATCGCAACATTGCGCGTGCCGAGATAAGCCACCGAAGCCGGGCCGTGCTGCAGTTCGGGGAAGCGGAAGAACGGTGCGGGCGCGGTGCCCAGCGCTATCTTTACGGCGCTGATGCCCTTCTCGATTTCGTCCTTGGCTTGCTGGTCGGTCATCTTCTTGCTGTTCAGATTGGCATGCGACCAGGTGTGCGTTCCCACGGTGTGGCCGGCCGCCAGCACCTGCCGGAGGATTTCCGGATGATAGCTCGCATGCTTGCCGATCGAAAAGAACACCGCCTTGGTGCACTGGTCCGCCAGCGCCTTGAGCACCGCGGGCGTATTGCCCGGCCACGGACCGTCATCGAAGGTCAGCACGACTTCCTTGTCGGCCAGAAAATCGAGCTGCTTGAAATGCTCGAAGCCGAAGCCGGGCCCGCCGGTGGTATCGACTTCGACGATGCGGCTGACGCCGAGCGCATCCGGATTGGCGCAAGGTGCTGCGGCCGGCTGCGCTACGACCGCCATGGCCGGGCTCGCGGCCGGTGTCGCGGGCGAGCCGGGCTTGCCGGAAATCGCCGCGGTCGTTTCGACATCGTCGGCGGATTTGGCGCTGGCTGGAAGCCGATCGGCTTGCGCGGCCTTCACGGTCGCGGGGGCGGATGACAATTCGGCGTGCGGCGAAGCGGTCCAGAACCAGACACCAGCGATCACGGCGGCCGAAACAACGCATGCCAACAACAAGCCTAACGCATTACGCATGATTTACTCTTTCTACACACTCAAAGTTATGACCGCGTGCCCGCTTCGCGATGTCGGCATTTGGCCGACCTCGCGAATGTCCCACGCCGCGCCCGCCTCTCGCATCCCTGTCATTAATGAGAAATAGACGTTAACGTCCTGCCAACGACGCCCCGTTCCGCCAACTAATTTTCACCATGCGGTGGAACCCGAAACGCTCTCAAAGATACTAACAGCGTGGAGCTGCGCGAATTCGTTTCCATTCATTGAGGCGTGTGAGGACCAACCAGATGGCCAGATTTCTTGTGATCGTTCCGCTTGTCCTGACCGGCTTTTGGGTCTCGGCGGCCTCGGCCCAGCAGCAGCAACCGGGGCACGACGCCTGCGCCCGCGACGTCACCCGCCATTGCCGGGCGGTGATGAATAATGGAGACAATGCGGTGCTGGCCTGCCTGCAGCAAAACCGCGCCCGGATCAGCAAGGCCTGCAACCAGGTGCTGGTCGACCACGGGCAGTGATTTTCGCTTTCGTTATTCCGGGATGCGCCGCTTGGCGTGGGCTAGGATGCGCAATTGCGCGCCTCGGAATGACGGCAAACTACGTGCTGCTCCCCGCCGCCGTTGCGACTACCGGCAGGACGTCGCCGGCGGCGCCATCGGGCGTTTCTTCCTTCCAGCGCACCGATCCGAACGGGCGTTCCAGCATGCGGCGGACCCGCACCGGGTCGGGGCCGATGTGAAAGTCGATGGCGCGCTGGTGCAGCGCGCGTTCGGATTGCGTCGCGCGGTTGCGCTGGCGCAGGAAATCGAGCCAGGTCGGGCAATGATAGCGCTCGGTCCAGAGCTCGGGATCGGCGATGTCGCGCGCGATCGACCAGCCATAGGCGCCGTTGCGCTGGCGGCTGAGCTGCACGTCCTGCATCACATTGTGGAAGGCGCGGGCGTTGTCCTGCGCGACGCGATATTCGATCTCGACCACCAGGGGCCCGCTGCGTCCGGTCAGCGAGAGCCGCACTTCCGGATCGGCCAGCACCTCGGCTTCGCCGTCGCGACCGCCGATCCGCGGCATTCGCAGCCACAATCCGATCAGCGGCGACAAAAACATCAGCCCGCCCGAAACCAACAGCGCGGTTTCCACGCCGGCGGCGTCGGTCAGGCGGCCCCAGCCCCAGCTTCCGATCGCGATGCCGCCGGCGATCGAGGCCTGGAACGCCGCGAGCGAGCGGCCCGCCACCCAGCGCGGCGCCGAGAGCTGGACGCCGATATTGAACAGCGCGACCGCCAGCATCCATACCGCGCCCGCGATCACCAGCGCCGCCGCGGTCAGCACCGGCTCGCGGCTTAATCCGATGGCCGCGATCGCGACGCCCATCGTCAGCGCGCAGGTGCGCACCGCGGCCTCGCCGGTCATCCGCTTGCGCACTTCGCCGATGTTGAGCGCACCGATCACCGCGCCCATGCCGAACGCGCCGAGCATGATGCCGTAGGCCTGTGCGCCGCCATGCAACAGGTCGCGCACCACCAGCGGCATCAGCGCCGATACCGAACCGCCGAAGATGCCGGTCACGAAGGTTCGCGCCAGCACGATACGGATCGAGGGCGAGTTGGCGATATAGCGCACGCCCGAGACCATGGCGCGGTTGAGCCGCTCGCGCGGCAGCCGCGACGGCGCGGTGACGCGGCGCCAGCGAAACAGCACGACCAGCAGCGGCAGATAGAGCACCGCATTGGCCGCGAACGCTGCGACCGCGCCCGCGGCGGCAACCACCACGCCGCCGATCGCCGGTCCGAAACTTCGCGCGATGTTGTAGCTGATGCCGTTCAGCGCCACCGCCGAGGGCAGCGTTTCCGCCGGCACCTGCTCGCTGACCGAGGATTGCCAGGCCGGTCCGAACAGCGCCATGCCGCTGCCGACCACGAAACACAGCGCCAGCAGGATCGGCGGCGTGACCAGGCCGAACCACGACAGCGCGGTGAGCACCGTTGCGCCGGACAGCGAGATCGATAGCGAGACCAGCGCGACGATGCGGCGGTCATGCATGTCGGCGATGGCGCCGGCCGGCATCGAGATCAGCATCACCGGCAGCATCAAGGCGGTCTGCACCAGCGCGACCTTGTCGGCGGACGACGTCATTTGGGTCATCGCCCAGGCCGCGCCGACCGCCTGGATCATCAGGCCGAGGTTGGACAGCAGGCTCGCCAGCCAGATCCGCCGGAATACCGAATGCCGCAGCGGTGCCGCGAGGCTGTCAGCGGCAAATTTGGAGCGCTCCGGCTGGTCCGTCATATCCCGTTCCGTCTGGCCTTGCGATCGCGGGCGTCGGTGGCCCTGTGATTCCCTCCTGGATTGATGCCCGCGAAACTCCTTCGCTGTCCAGTGCCGAGGTAGCCACCAACGGCCGCAAGGCCCTGATAACCCACTGAAAGATCACGGAAGATCATCCGGCCGCGGCGGCGGTCGCCTGAGCATTGATGAATTACAGATATGACTTCATGCGGTTTGTTGCGGCTAATCGATCGGTGGGGAGCGCCTATTTTCTAAGACATCAGGACGGCCGGCGGCCGGCCAATCGGAGGACAGACCATGAAAAAGCGCGTGCTTGGAAAGAGCAATCTGGAAGTTTCGGCGATCGGCTTCGGCTGCATGGGCCTGAATTTCAGCTATGGCCATTCGCTGGGCAAGGCGGAGAGCGTCACGCTAATCCGCCAGGCGGTCGAGCGCGGCGAGAATTTCTTCGACACCGCCGAGGTCTATGGTCCCTACACCAACGAGGAGATCGTCGGCGAAGCGCTGAAGCCGGTGCGCGAGCAGGTGGTGATCGCGACCAAGTTCGGCTTCAACATCGAGAACGGCAAGATGGCCGGCATGAACAGCCGCCCCGCGCAGATCCGCGCGGTCGCGGAGGCCTCGCTGAAACGGCTGGGCATCGAGGTGATCGACCTGTTCTACCAGCACCGCGTCGACCCCAATGTGCCGATCGAGGACGTGGCGGGCGCCGTCAAAGAGCTGATCGCCGAGGGCAAGGTCAGGCATTTCGGTTTGTCTGAGCCGGCTGCTGCGACCGTGCGGCGCGCGCATGCGGTGCAACCGGTGACCGCGCTGCAGAACGAATATTCGCTGTGGACGCGCGGCCCGGAGAGCAACGGCATCTTCGAGGCCTGTGAGGAACTCGGAATCGGCCTCGTCGCTTACAGCCCACTCGGCAAGGGCTTTCTGACCGGTGCGATGAGCGCCGACACGAAACTCGGCGAGAATGATTTCCGTAAGCTGCTGCCGCGCTTCACGCCGGAAGCGATGGAAAAGAACCAGGCGTTGATCGATCTGTTGAAGCGCATCGCCGGCGACAGGAAAGTCACGCCGGCGCAGATCGCTCTGGCCTGGATCCTGGCGCAGAAGCCCTGGATCGTGCCGATCCCCGGCACCACCAGGCTTGCCCGCTTCGAGGAGAACATCGCGGCCGCCGATCTCGAGCTGACCACCGGCGATCTCGGCGCGATCAAGCGCGCGCTCTCGGACATCGCCGTCGAGGGCGAGCGATACCCCGCGCACCTGATGGCGACCATCGGCCGCTGATCGGAAATAGGCGAGAGCCCGGTTCTGCTCCCTCGCCCCGCTCTTGCGGGGACACACCGGAACCGTCATCCTGAGGTGCGCGCTCTTGCGCGCCTCGAAGGATGCTGTTCAGCATCGTGCATGCGGCCATCCTTCGAGGCTCGCAAGGGCTCGCACCTCAGGATGACGTCCGAATTAGCTTCACAGACTCTCTTGCCGGTTCAACCGTCCCGAGCATGCAGAAGATGAGTGAGCGCAGTGCCCGAATCGCTCACGCGTAAGGCGTGCCGGCCATCGTCGCTTTCAGGCCGATGGTCCCTTTATCGACGGTAGCGAGAAAGGCAGTTTTCGCTTGTTCTGCATCTTTCGTCTGCCGAAATATCCGATGCGCCTGGAGGAAGGCCACGGTCCAGATCGCCAGCAGCAGACCGGCCGCCAGATGGGCGTCGGGATCTGTGGGGTCTCGCCCGACGCATTCGGATAACGCGACCGCGACGACCTCGGCGAGTTCGTCACGGATCGCCCGGGCCCGCGCTTTGAGGGTTTCGCTGGCCTCGATGGTCTCGATGAAGCCTTGGCCCTGCGGGTTAAAACTGAAGAGGGGGCTGCGCTCGGCAATCAGCCGATGCGCGAGCAGACGGTAGGCCTCGGTCGGCGGGAAACGGAGATCGCGCTTGCGCAAGGCTTCGCGCAGGATCTCGCGGCCTTCTTCGTCACGATCGAAGAACATGTCCTCCTTGCGGGGGAAGTGGTTGAACACCGTCATCCGCCCGACGTCGGCGGCCTCCGCGATCTCGTCCACCGTCACGCGATCGAAGCCCCGCTCCATGAACAGCTGCGTGGCGGCGTCGGAGATGCCCTGTCGCGTGGCGAGGCGCTTACGGGATCGGCGGTCGGATGGAATTGACATGAGACGGCTTATACCATATCTAAATATGTACTAAGTACATATTAGGATTTAATCCATGAAAAATTCGGTCGATGTCGTGGTGGTGGGAGCAGGGCCGGTAGGCCTGCTGACCGCCATCGAGCTGACCTTGGGCGGGGCGCGGGTTCTCGTGCTGGAGCGTCTGGCCGCCCTAAGCATGGTGTTGAAGGCAGGAGGGATCGGACCTCTCGGGATCGAAGCCTTGCGGCGTCGCGGCATGGCCGCGGCCATCGGCGCCGCGCAGGCGCGCAGCTTGTCAGCGATGGAGAAGTTCGCCGCGCCAAGCGCGCCGGGCCTCGGTAGTGGCGAACCAAAGTATACCAAGTACAGCGGCCACTTTGCGGGTCTGATCCTGATCCGAACGGACGCGCAGAAGGAGCCGGAACGGCGCGGCAGCCCGGTCGATCAGCAAGCCATCGAGGCCATGCTGGCCGATCGGGCGCGCTCGCTCGGGATCGAGCAGCGCCGTGAATGTGATGTGACCGGCCTGGTGCAACGGGCCGATAGCGTCGATGTGGCGTGGGCCTCTCCCGCCGGCGAAGGCCATGTCCGCTGTTCCTGGCTGGTCGGCTGCGACGGTGGACGCAGCGCGGTCCGCAAACTGGCCGGCTTCGATTTCCCCGGCTCGGATCCGACGTTGACGATGTACCAGGCGCTCGCAGAGGTCGAGCATCCTGAGTGCCGGTTACCCCATGGCTTTCGTTACACATCGGGCGGCATGTTCGGGTTCCTGCTCGGTCGTGTCTTCATGATGGACTTCAGCGGGCCGCCGAAAGATCGGGACGCTCCGGTCACACACCAAGAGTTCGAAGCCGTGTTGCGTCGTGTCAGCGGCCTGGATGTTCATGTCAAAGCGTTCGAAAACGCCAGCCGCTGGACCGACAATACCCGGCTGGTCGATACCTACCGCCGAGGCAGGGTGTTTGTTGCCGGCGACGCGGCGCATATCCATTCGCCGTTCGGCGGTCAGGGCCTGGGTCTCGGGCTCGTCGACGCGACAAACCTCGGCTGGAAGCTCGCCGCGGTCGTTCGCGGCGAAATGCCCGAAAGCCTGCTCGACAGCTACACTGCCGAGCGGCGACCCGTCGCCGAAGCCGTTCTGGCCAATACCCTTGCCCAGACCGCGATCATGCGGCCAGATCCGCAATCCGGTGCGATGCGGGAGGTCGTGGCGAACCTGATGCTATCGGATGACGTCAACCGGCTGATCGGTGAGATGATGAGCGGCCTTTCGATCCGTTACGATCTCGGTTCGGAGCGCGACGACGTCGGCCGCGTGATCGGTGACAGGCCGATCAACCAGCTTTCGCCCAGCGATGGCGCGAAGCTCTATGACCTCATGCAGGATGGCAGCGGCGTTCTGCTCGACGCCTCGACCGAGGGCAAGGCTTCCAGGCTCGTGGCAGCCTGCACGCCAAAGATACGTTGCGTCGCCGTCGATACCGGGCCTTCGATGCTGATCCGTCCCGATGCCTGCATTGCCTGGGCCGGCGAGGCGAACAGCACCGACGGATTGCAGGAAGCGCTGCGGCGCTGGTTCAATCCAACGCTCGATCATGCGTCCATGGTGCGAACTGAATCCGCCGCAGCCTGAGGCAGTCTGTTGGGCCGGCATCGGAGTCACCGACCCTCGGATGCTTTAATCGCGCGGCATTGTGAGGGTTAGCTGCTATAAACCGCCTGGAATTATATCAGAGGTTCATGAATGCAGCGCGAGGAGCTGGTCGATCTCAACGCTTTCCTGGTGGTTGCGGAAGAACGCAGTTTTACCCGCGCCGCCGCCAAGCTCGGCACCTCGCAATCGTCGCTGAGCCACACCATCCGGCGACTGGAGGCGCGGCTTGGCGTGCGGCTCTTGACCCGGACCACCCGGAGCGTCGCCCCGACCGGGGCCGGCGAACGGCTGCTCGGCACGCTCAGGCCGGCGCTGGACAGCATCGGCACCGAACTCGCCTCACTGGGCGAACTGCGCGACAAGCCGGCGGGGCGAATCCGCATCACCACGTCCGAGCACGCCGCCACCAATGTTGTGTGGCCCGCGCTCGAAAAACTGTTGGCCGATTATCCTGACATCCACGTTGAATTGGACGTCAACTCCAGTTTTACCGACATCGTGACCGAGCGGTTCGACGCCGGCGTCCGATTGGGCGAGGCGCTCGCCAACGACATGGTCGCCACCCGAATCGGTCCCGACCTACGCATGGCGGTGGTCGGTTCGCCCGGCTATTTCGCGCAACGTCCGATACCCCGCACGCCGCAGGATCTGGCCTTGCATCAGTGCATCAATTTGCGCCTGCTCAGCGCCGGCGGTCTTTATGCGTGGGAATTGGAGAAGGACGGTCGCGAGCTGCGCGTGCGCGTCGAGGGACAGTTGGCCTTCAATAGTACCCGGATGATCGTCCGCGCGGCCGCCGCCGGCTTCGGGCTCGGCTTCGTCATGGAGGACCAGGTCGCGCAACAGCTCGCGGACGGGCGCCTGATCCGCGTGCTGGAGGACTGGTGCCCGTCATTTGCAGGCTACCATTTATATTATCCCAGCCGGCGCGAGCCTTCGGCCGCCTTCGCCTTGCTGGTCGAGGCGCTGCGCTATCGCGCCTGAGAGGACCGCGCGCCGCGCTGCCTCATAATGGCCACCAACCGTCCGATCAAAAGCGCTATGGTTCGGTCGCAGACCATTTTGACGAGGCCGACCGTGAGCATTGCCGAAGCCTACGACATCCCAGCCCCGCGCGTGCCGCTGGTGCCGCCAAGCCCGCCGCGCGCGCCGCAGAGCATGAATGTGCTCGGGCGGATCTCGGCGATGCGCAAGAGCGTGATCGGGACCTGGGGCCAGCGGGCCTATGAAGAGGACATCATCCAGGGTCGCTTCTTCGGTCACGGCAGCTTCATCCTCAATACGCCGGATGCGATCCGGCATGTGTTGGTGGACAATTACGAGAACTACACCCGGACCCCGCCCGGCATCCGGGTGTTGCGGCCGGTGCTCGGCGAGGGTCTTCTGATTGCGGAGGGACGGGCCTGGAAACACCAGCGCCGCACTTTGGCGCCGGCCTTTACGCCGCGCGCGGTCACGACGCTGATCCCGCACATGATCGCGGCCACCGACGAGACCATCGCGAAGCTTGGCTCAAGCTGCGGCGGCCCGGTCGATCTGCGCGAAGCGATGCAGCGCATGACGCTCGAGATCGCCGGGCGCACCATGTTCTCGTTCGGCATGGAGCGTCATGGCGCTGCGTTACGCGACTTCGTGATGGAATATGGCGCGCGGCTGGCGCGGCCGCATTTTCTCGATCTGCTGTTGCCGCTGAATTGGCCGACCCCGCAGGATTTTTCCCGCGCCCGCTTCCGCAAGCGCTGGACCGCGTTCGTGGCGATGCTGATGGCCGAGCGCCGCGCCGCCGGCAAGACGGCCGGTGCGCCATCGAGCGACCTGTTCGACCTGATGGACGCCGCGCGCGATCCCGAGACCGGGCAAGCCTTCAGCGACGAGCAGCTCGGCGACCAGGTGGCGACGATGATTCTCGCGGGCCATGAGACCACCGCCACCGCATTGTTCTGGTCGCTATATCTGCTCGCGCTCGATCCGGAGACGCAGGACGCGGTCGCGAGCGAAGTTAAGGGCGCAACCGTCAACGGCGGGCTCGATCTGGAGCGGTTGAAATTCACCCGCGCGGTGGTCGACGAGACGATGCGGCTCTATCCGCCGGCGTTTCTGATCGCGCGCGCGGCGCTGGCGCCGGATCAAATCGCCGGGCTGCCGGTCAAGAAGGGCGACGTGATCCTGATCGCGCCGTGGCTGCTGCACCGCCATGAGAAGCTCTGGCGCGATCCCAACGCCTTCGTGCCGCAGCGCTTCATGGCGCCCGAGCCGGCGCCGGATCGGTTTGCCTATCTGCCGTTCGGCGTCGGCGCACGGGTCTGCATCGGTGCGCATTTCGCGCTGGTGGAAGCGACCCTGGCGCTGGCCAAGATGATCGGCGCGTTTCGCGTCGAGCTGCTCGACAAGGCGCCGCTGATGCCGATCGGGATCGTCACGACGCAACCCGAGCGCTCGCCGATGTTCCGGATCATGCCGCGCTGACAAGACAGCCACAGGCTAAATCGTCACCCGCAAAACTGTCATCCGGACATCACTTGGATGCGGCTGCAATCCGCCCTACATACACCTGATGAGCGACACCAAGGCACAATTTACGGCATTGAAGCAGGCGGCCGATCCCGCGGTCGCCGACGCCATCGAGCGGTTGATCGAGACCGGCGCGGATCACGAACTTAATCGGGTCAACCTGCTGGATTTTTCGAAGCGGACCGGGCTCGACGAAGAGCAGGTGATCTCGGGCTTTCTCCACGCCTCGCGGCTTGGCCTGTTCGAACTGACCTGGAACGTGCTGTGTCCGGGTTGCGGCGGCGTACTCGACGCCCATTCGACGCTGAAATCGCTGCGCAGCGACGACTATCATTGCGGCCTATGCGCCTGCAATTACGAGGCCTCGGTCGACGAGCAGGTCGAAGTCGCCTTCACCGTCAGCCCGCGTGTCCGGCGCATCGCGGCGCACGATCCCAATGCGCTGCCGATCGCGGATTATTTCAAGCAGATATTCTGGAGCTCCGGCGTCGATTTCGACGAGCAATCGTTCGCCTCGCTGTCCAACGAGGTGATGCTGAGGGCGCTCGAATTGCCGGCCGGCGACAAGACCACGCTGTCGCTGCAATTGCCGGCGCAATTCATCATCATCTTCGAGCCTGTGACGCATGCCGCGCATTTCATCGACGTGCAGGGCGATCCGACCACCGATCCACAGCATCTATCGCTGGTCTATGACAAAAGATATGCGCCGGTCGAAACCACGGTGCTGCGTCCCGGCCCGCTATTGCTGTCGCTCGACAATCATGCCGGTGTGCGCGCGTTGCCGACGGTGCTTGTCGCCGCCGACGCGCTTCATCATCTGCTCGGCAAGCGCAAGCCGTTCATCACGGCCAAGCGGATGCTGACCAACCAGACCTTCCGCGACGTCTTCAAGGCCGACAATCTCACGATCGACCAGCGCCTCAAGATCACCTCGCTGACGTTCCTGTTCACCGACCTCAAGGGCTCGACCGCGCTGTACGAGCGGGTCGGCGATCTCGCCGCGTTCGATCTGGTGCGGGCGCATTTCCACGCTTTGCTGGAGATCATCTCGTCGGAGAAAGGCGCGGTGGTGAAGACCATCGGCGATGCCGTGATGGCGACCTTCAACCGGCCGGAGCAGGCGCTCGCCGCGGGATTGCGCATGCGCTCGGCGATGGAACGGCTCAATGTCGAGCGCGGTACCAGGGACCTCGTGGTCAAGATCGGCATCCATGAGGGTTCGTGCCTCGCCGTGATGCTCAACGAACGGCAGGATTATTTCGGCCAGACCGTCAACATCGCAGCACGGGTGCAGGGCCTCTCGACCTCGCAGGCGATCCACATCACCGGACCGGTGATCGATGCGCCGGCGGTCGCCGCGATCCTCGACAAGGCCGCGATCACGCCGATTCAAAAGCAGGCGGCCCTGCGCGGCATCGCCGACAAGATCGTGGTGTACGAGATACCGTAGGGCGAAACGGCGGATGCCGTGTCCCGGGCGCGGTGCGGCATTCTTATGCCGCTCCGCAGAACCGGGACCCACGTGTCAGTGGTGGACCCCGGATCAGCAACGCATCACGCCGCGAGACGCGGCGCGTTGCGTAGCATCCGGGGAACGTGCTTGAGCGCTCCGCATATTGCCTAAACGTAATGCTTGCGCCGGAACCGGCGCGGATTGCGCGGGTTGGATTTCTGAACCATATATCGGTCACGACAGGCCATCATTGGCCTTCATTTCGTGGCGGCCGAGGCCCTCAACTAGTTGGAAGATCGATGCTCGACGGACTACGCCAATTCATTGCCGATGTTGTTTCTCCAGCCGCGCACAGCGACCGGAAGTTTGACGACACCGGCTTCCGCCTTGCGGCGACGGCGCTGCTGATCCACGTCATCTCGATCGATGGCGAACCAACCGACGTGGAGAAGCGCAAGCTTCACGGGCTGTTGGAAACTCATTTCGCGCTTGATCCGGGCACCGCGGATCAATTGATAGCGTCGGCCACGCTGGTCGAGGGCGAGGCGGTCGATCTCTATCATTTCACCAGCGTCATCATGCGTTCGGTGGACGAGCAGGGCCGGCTTCGCATCGTCGAAATGATGTGGGAGCTGGTTTATGCCGACGGCCAGGTCAGCGAGTTCGAGGATAATGTGCTGTGGCGCGCCGCCGATCTGTTGGGCGTGTCGGCGCGCGACCGGATCGAGCTTAAGCATCGTGTGGCCGAACGGCGGCCATCGGCGCCGGCCGAGGGCGGCTCGGATGTCGCGGATGCCGCAATATGATGCGGTGCGGCGAATGCGCGCGACCCGACATGACGGAACTTTAATTTATTGACTTGTGGGCCGTCTGGGCCTCGCTTGGGCTCGGAAATATTGCTGTTCAATTCCTGTAAATACAATTGATCACGCCGCCATGCCGGGGGGTGACTTGCGGGTGACGCGTAGCCCGCCTAAACCGTACCCCTCATCCCGGCGCGCCAGCGCCCATCCTTGCCAACGAAGTTTAGAGCATTGAACGTGACCGAGCGTGTGACGCTGATTACGGGAGCCTCAGCGGGAATAGGTGCAGAACTGGCGCGCGTGTTCGCATCGAACGGCCATCGCGTGGTCCTGGTGGCACGTCGCGCCGATCGCCTGGCCGCGCTGGCCGACGAGATCAAGGCGGCCGGCGGCGCGGCGCCGATCGTGATCCCATGCAATCTCGAGCAACCCGATGCCGGCGATCAAATCGCCGCGGCGCTGGCCGCCGAAGGCGTCGAGGTCGAGTTCGTGGTCAATAATGCGGGCTTCGGCCTGTTCGGCAATGCGATCGAGCTAGACCGCGCCGAGCAGCTCAACATCATCAACGTCAATGTCCGCGCCATGACCGACCTTTCGCTGCGGTTTTCCGACAGCCTGATCCGGCATCGCGGCGGCATTCTCAATGTCGGTTCGATCGCCGGCTTTCTGCCGGGGCCCGGGATGGCGGTCTATTACGCCTCCAAGGCCTATGTGCTGTCGTTCACCGAGGGGCTGCGGCAGGAGCTCGCGGCCCGCGGCGTGCGCGTCACCGCGCTGTGTCCCGGCCCGGTCCCGTCGGAGTTTCAGGTGCGGGCCGGATACACGCCTGGATTTGATTCGGCGATCCTCAATGTTCCGGCATCCGAGGTCGCCCAACAGGGCTATCGCGGGCTGATGGCCAACCAGCGCGTGGTGTTGCCCGGTCTCGGCATCAAGGTCGTGCCGTTCCTGCTGCGGCTGTTTCCGCGCGGATTTATCCTGGCGGCGGTCGGCCGTTTTCAGCTCCGAAAACGCTGATAGGCCGCATTCTGGCCCGCGATTTGCTTCGAAGACGGTCCAAGCTCATACGAAATTAACGTTTGCTTAGGTATGATTCCGGCCCTGAGCGCGTGATCTCCGGGCAAACGCTTCGCGTCTGTCCCGGCGGGAAAAGCCTGAAGAACGATGTCGCTTCCGCCGATCGAAGCCAACACCGAAGCCGTCCTGCGTTTCCCCGGCAGGCTGTCGGCATCGCCTGTGTCGCCCTTGCGATCACCAGTGTCGCCTTTGCTGCCCATCCTGATCGTGCTGCACCGGGAAACATCGACGCCGGGGCGCGTCGGCAATGTGCTGCGGGCGCTCGGATACGGGCTGGACATCAGGCGCCCGCGGTTTGGCGATGCCCTGCCGGAAACACTCGACGATCACGCCGGCGCGGTGATTTTCGGTGGGCCCATGAGCGCCAACGATCCCGATGATTTCGTGCGCCGGGAAATCGACTGGATCGCGGTGCCGCTGCGCGAACAGCGGCCGTTTCTCGGAATTTGTTTGGGCGCCCAGATGCTGGCCAAGCAGCTTGGGGCCAAGGTTGCGCCGCATCCGCAAGGCCGCGCGCAGATGGGATATTATCCGATCCGGCCGACGGCGGCGGGCCATGCGGCCTGCCCGGGCTGGCCGGACCATGTCTATCACTGGCACTGCGACGGATTTGAGCTGCCGGCCGGCGCCGAACTGCTCGCGGAGGCAAGCGACTTTCCGGTGCAGGCGATCCAGGCCGGCCACGCCTTCGGCTTTCAGTTCCATCCCGACGTGACCTACGCGATGATGCATCGCTGGACCACGCGCGGCTGCGAGCGCCTCGCGCTGCCGGGCGCGCGGGAGCGCCATCATCACTTCGCCGATCGGGCACAGCATGACGTGATCGAACGCGCCTGGCTGAACCGCTTCCTCGACGGCTGGCGCGCCCGCATGCCGATGTCGGTGATGTCCCAAGCCGCGGAATAGCGCGCGGTATCGCGAACGCGCTAGAGTTACCCCATCTACGGTCCGCGCTTTGAATAGGCTCAATCAACAAAAAACATCAGGGAGATCGCCGTGACCTATCAGCATATTCTCTATGAGGTGAGCGAGAAGATCGCGACCATCACCTTGAACAGGCCGGACCGCATGAATGCGTGGACGCCGATCATGGAGCGTGACGTTCGCCATGCCATGGAAGCCGCCAGCGCCGACGACAATGTGCGTGTCATCGTGCTGACCGGCGCCGGCCGCGCGTTCTGCGCCGGGGCCGACATGGATGCGCTGAAGGGTCTCGATCCCGATGATGTCAGGCGCGCGGCGAACGTGCCGCCGTTCGACATGAACCGCCGGCCGGACTGGCAGGCGCGCTATGCGTATTATCCGTCGATCGCAAAGCCCGTGATCGGCATGCTGAACGGTGCCACCGCCGGCATCGGCCTGGTGCATGCGCTGTATTGCGATCTTCGTTTTGCCGCCGACAATACCGTGTTCACGACCGCCTTTGCGCGCCGGGGATTGATCGCCGAGCATGGCATCAGCTGGATGCTGCCGCGCCTAGTCGGTCACGCCCATGCGCTCGATCTGTTGATGTCGGCGCGGCGGGTGCAAAGCGATGAGGCGCTGCGCATCGGTCTCGTCAATCGGCTGTATCCGCCCGAGCAACTGCGCGAGCAGACCTATGCCTACGCGCGCGACCTCGCCGACTTCGTCTCGCCAAGCGCGATCGCGGTGATCAAGCGGCAGCTGTACGACGTGCCGTTCCAGACGCTGGCCGAAGCCACCATCGACGCCAACCGCGAGATGCTGGTGGCGCTGCGCGGCAGCGATTTTCGCGAAGGCGTCGCGAGCTTTATGGAAAAACGGCCGCCACGATTTACGGGGAAGTAGGGGGGGGGCGGTTAGGTGGCGATGAACTCAGCCCGTCGTCGCCCTTCGGGCTATGCCGGGCATCACGCTTCGCCTTTCAGTCTTTCGTGGCTGCGCCACGCGTAGCCCGAAGGGCGAAGCGTGGTGGAGCCAGGCGGGATCGAACCGCCGACCTCGTCATTGCGAACGACGCGCTCTCCCAGCTGAGCTATGGCCCCTCCGCGGCCGCCCCTAACACGTCTTGGGGCAGCCAGCAGTCGGCGCCATTTACAATCCGCATCAAGGGCAAGTCAAGAACGCCGAAATCGTTGTTTTCCGGGCGGTTTGGCCCGGACTTCCCTTGTTTGGGCGGGGCGGAACCGATATTTACCCGGTAGCCGAATCTGGACCGAAACCTGCGAGTAAGCCCACCATGCGCGCCGTTCTCGACATCGTTCTTATTGTTCTGGATCTCTATGTCTGGCTGCTGATCGCGTCAGCCATCCTGTCCTGGCTGGTTGCCTTCAATGTCGTGAACACGCGCAACCAGTTCGTGTCGGCCGTCGCCGAGTTCCTGTATCGGATTACCGAGCCGTTTCTGGCGCCGATCCGCAGGATCATGCCCAATCTCGGCGGCCTCGATATCTCGCCGATCATCCTGATCCTGATCATCATGTTTATCCAGAAGGTCATCGTCTATTACATCTATCCGGCGGTGTTCTGATCGCGCGTATGGATCGCTGATTGTTGCAGAACCTTGAGGGAACCTTGGCGCTATTCCACCCAAGGCATCAGCATCGCGCTGCGGGTGACGCCGCGCGGCGGCCGTGACGACATCGACGGCATCGAGACGCTCGCCAACGGCCGTGCCGTGGTCAAGATTCGCGTCCGCGCCATCGCCGAAGGCGGCGAGGCCAACCGCGCGGTGACGGAACTGCTCGCCAAAGTGCTCGGCGTGCCCAGGGCCAGGATAAAACTGTTGGCTGGCGCGACGTCGCGTCTCAAGCAGGTCGCCGTCGACGGCGATCCCAGGATGCTGGGTGAGTCCTTGCGCAAGGCAATCGCAGCGAAATTGGACACAAAGGACTGAGATGACGGCCAGCATCATCGATGGAAAGATCATTGCCGCCGAACTTCGTGCCCGCGTCGCCGACGAGGTCGCGCGGGTCAAGCGGGACCATCAGCTGACGCCCGGTCTGGCGGTGGTGCTGGTCGGCAGCGATCCCGCCAGCGAGGTCTATGTCCGCAGCAAGCACAAGCAGACCCAGGCCGCCGGCATGGCCTCGTTCGAGCACAGGCTTCCGCCCGATGTCGCGCCGGCCGATCTGCTGGCGCTGATCGGCGGGCTCAACCGCGATCCCGCCGTGCACGGCATTCTGGTGCAATTGCCGCTGCCCAAGTCGCTCGATACCGAAACCGTCATCAACGCCATCGACCCCGCCAAGGATGTCGACGGGCTGCACCCCAGCAATGCCGGGCGCCTCGCCGGCGGGCTGGCGGCACTGTCGCCCTGCACCCCGCTCGGCTGCATCATCCTGACCAAAAGCGTGCATGCCTCGCTCGAGGGCAAAAATGCCATCGTGATCGGCCGCTCCAATCTGGTGGGGCGCCCGCTGGTGCAATTGCTGCTCAATGAAAACGCGACGGTGACGATCGCGCATTCGCGCTCGCGCGATCTGGCGAAATTATGCGCCCAGGCCGACCTGGTCTACGCTGCGGTGGGAAAGCCCGAGATGGTGCGCGGCGACTGGATCAAGCCGGGCGCTACCGTGATCGATGTCGGCATCAACCGGCTGCCCGGTGCCGACGGCAAGGCCCGCCTGGTCGGCGATGTCGCCTTTGACGAAGCCTTGAAGGTCGCTGGCGCGATTACGCCGGTGCCCGGCGGCGTCGGTCAGATGACGGTGGCCTGCCTGCTGGTCAACACCCTGCGCGCCGCCTGCGCGATCGCCGGATTGCCCAAGCCGGGGGTGTGATCCTCGCGGGGGGGCGCGTGTCCCGGACGCGGTGCAGCGCGGAGCGGTGCGCCGCAGAGCCGGGACCCATCGAGCGTCACGGAGCGATTTGCAGAAAAGTGTGGGTCCCGGCTCTGCGGTGCATCGTGAAGGACGCTGCACCGCGTCCGGGACACGAAAACTACTTCGCCTTCGCCTTCGCGCGTTCCATGCCTTCCTCGATCAGCCTGAAGGCATCCTCAGGCCCGCCCCAGCGCAGTACCTTGACCCATTTGCCGGGTTCGAGATCCTTGTAGTGCTCGAAGAAGTGCTGGATCTGCTGCAGCGTGATCTCGGGCAGGTCGCTATAGGTCTTCACCTTGTCGTAGCGCTGGGTCAGCTTCGAGGAGGGCACCGCAATGATCTTCTCGTCGCCGCCGGCTTCGTCTTCCATCAGCAGCACGCCGACCGGCCGCACGCTCATTACGGCGCCGGGCACGATGGCGCGGGTGTTGGCGACCAGCACGTCGCAGGGGTCGCCGTCGTTCGACAGCGTATGCGGAATGAAGCCGTAATTGCCGGGATAGCGCATCGCCGTATAGAGGAAGCGGTCGACCACCAGGGTGCCGGCCTCCTTGTCCATCTCGTATTTGATAGGCTCGCCGCCGACCGGCACTTCGATGATGACGTTGACCTGACGCGGTGGATCCAGTCCGATCGAGATGGCGTCAATGCGCATGGATGGCTCCGTTGCTGCGGGATTAGCACAACCGTCATACGCGGGCTCCACCCGCGTATCCGTCGCGCTTTCAAAGGCCGCTTTAAAAAAAGATGGATTGCCGGGTCAAGCCCCGCAACGACAATCGTAGCAAAAAGCCTGGAGTTAGTTGGTCCAGGCGAAGGCGACCTTGTCGAGCGACTTGGCGCCGAACTTCTCGGACGAGCGCGCCACCATGCGGCCGCCGAGGGCACGATAAAACTCCGTCGCCGGATCGTTGTCGGAGAGCGCCCAGATCACCATGCTTTTCAGGCCGCTTTGCAGCAGGTCGCGGCGGGCGGCGGTGAACAGCCGGCGGCCGAAGCCCAGGCCCTGGAATTCCGGGCGAAGGTAAAGTTCGTAGATCTCGCCCTCGAAGTGCAGGCTACGGGCGCGGTTACGGCCATAGTTGGCGTAGCCTGCGACCTTGTCGCCGAACACCAGCACACTGACGCGGCTGCCCTTGCGGATCGCGCTGTCCCACCATTGCGGACCGCGGCGGTTGATCAGCTTCTCCAGCTCGGCACCGGGAATGATGCCCTGATAGGCCGAGCGCCAGGCTTCGTCATGGGTGGACGCCACCGCGGCTGCGTCCGCAGCTTTGGCCGGTCGAACCTCGATCAGGGTTGTGCTCATGACCTAATCAAAGCAAGTCAGCGCGCCGTCTTCAAGGTCCATCCTTAATTATCGGTTAACCTGTGGATTTCTTGCATCAGTTTTTCCATTCGCTGTACCGAAAAAGGACAACGGGGCGCCCCAAGGGGCCATTGGCTGCCAGTTGGCGGTGCATCGGCGGCCAAATCCCGTTTTGGGCGGGGAGCCTTCACGAAAAAATGCGCCGATTTGATTCGCCGCCGCTAGTGTGCCGGCCGATTGCCTATTCCGGCCGCTCCATTCCGGTGCTCCCTCGCCTCAAGGTAAATTCATGCAATTGTTCAAGGCCCTCTTCGCGCTAGTTGCACTCGTCACGCTCGCTTTTGCCGGTATCCATGGCGCGCAAGCGCAAGCAGGCCTCGGCGCGCAGGGCGCGGAAGGCGAGCCGGCCCGCAAGCAGCAATGGCTGGTGCCGTCGCCGGATGGCGACCTCGCGGCGCACGCGCTGCTGTTTCGCCCTCCCGGCGATGGACCGTTTCCGCTGGCGGTGATTGCGCATGCCTCGACGCAGAATGTGCTGCGCCGCGCGCAAACGCCGCAGCCGGAATACCGCGCGCTGACCGCGTATCTGGTGGCGCGGGGCTACGCCGTGCTGGTGCCGGAGCGGCCCGGCCATGGCGCGACCGGCGGCAAATATCTCGAGGACCAAGGCGGCTGCGACGAGGCCAATTATTCGAGGTCCGGCTATGCGACCGCGGATTCGATCAAGGCCGCGCTCGACTATCTGCTCGGCCAGCACTTTGTCCGGCACGACGGCACGATCATCGTCGGGCACTCGGCCGGCGCGTGGGGCGCGCTGGCGATGGCCGGCGAAGACCCCAAGCTCATCTCGGCGATCATCGCCTTCGCGCCGGGACGCGGCGGCCATGCCAATGACGCACCCAATCAGGTCTGCGCGCCGCACACGCTGATCGCATCGGCGCGCGAATTCGGCGACGAGGCGCGGGTGCCGGTGATCTGGCTGGTGGCGGGCAATGACAGCTACTTCTCGCCTGATATTTCGAAGCAGATGGCCGACGCCTTCCGCACCGGCGGCGACAAGGTCGACTTTCGCGTGCTGCCGGCGTTCGGCGGCGAGGGGCACTGGCTGGCGGAGAGCGATGGCGGAGAAAAAGTTTTCGGTCCGGTGCTGGATGCCGCGATCAAGGCGGGCGCCGTGAAATCGGCCAAGAAAAAATGAAGGAGGCGGCGGTTTTGGGCGCATCGAACCAATGGCCGGATGATGATGTAATTCTCTACGACGGCGTCTGCGTGTTCTGCTCGCGCTGGATCCGCTTCATCGCCGCGCGCGACACCCAAACGCGCTTTCGCTTCACCGCGATCCAGTCCGGCTATGGCACGCGGCTGGCGCAGGCCTTCGGCATCGATCCCCATGACCCCGATACCAACGCCGTGATCCATGGTGGCGTCGCGTATTTCAAATCCGACGCGGCGCTGACGGTGCTGTCCAGTCTGCCAGGCTGGCGATGGGCGCGCGCGTTGCGGCTGGTGCCGAAGTTTTTGCGCAACGCCGTCTACAGTCTCGTCGCGCGCAATCGCTATCGGATATTCGGGAAGTACGAGGAATGCTTTTTGCCCGACGCGGCGATGAGGGCGAGGGTGCTAGAGTAGGCTCCATCCGTCATTGCGAGCCAACGGGTCGGGCGAACGCCCGCCCGATGATAAACTCCGCGAAGCAATCCAAGGCCGCAAAGAAAGACTGGATTGCTTCGTCGCTGCGCTCCTCGCAATGACGGCTTATCCCTTCATCGAAGCGATCACTTCCCCGGCCGCCCGCTCGCCTGAGTCTCTTGCCCCATGCGCCGTCGAGAAAAAGTTCGGCGAGGTGGCCTCTCCGGCAAAGAACAATCGGCCATCCACCGGCGCGGCCAGCACCGCGCGCATTCCGGCGTGGCCGGGCAGTGCGTGTGAATAGGAGCCGCGCGCGTAGGGGTCGTGAGCCCAGCGCGATTCCGCCAGCGGTTTTAATTTGCGGCGAAAATCATTGCCGAGCAGGGCTGCGATCTCGTCGATGCTTTGCGCGGCGAAGGCGCCGGGGCCGGCGTCTTCCAATTCGCGCGCAAAACTTCCGCCGAAATAGCCTTCGATGGCGGCTTGTCCGAACGGCCGCAAATGGTAGCTGCCCATCGCGGTGCGCATGGTGGCGCCGCGCAGACTGCCGTCCTTCGGCAGCGCTTCAGGCTGGTCCAGCGCCAGCATCACCTTGTCGGCGAGGCCGAGCGGCAGACCGATCGCGGCGTCGACTTTTGCGGGCAGCGCGGGGTGAAAGCGAATGGCTTCGTCGGCGATCAGATTGGTCGGCACGGTGACGACGACCTTGCCGGCCTCCAGCGTGCCGAGCGACGTCTCGATCCGCAGGCGCTTTCCCGAATGATCGATCAGGCTCACGTCGCAATTGAGCGCCAGCGGGCACGAGGCGCCATAGGCCGCGATCATGGCGCCATAGCCGTTGCGTACGCGCCAGTTGATCTCGGTATCCTCATAGGCGTCCATGTCGAGGATGGAGACGGCATCGAGCTCGCAGCCATTGATGTAACTCGAGAGCGCATCGATCATCGGGTTCCAGCGGTTGCCGGGCTCCAGATAGTCGTTCGCCGCCGGATCGTGGCCGCTCGCGATCGCCGTCTTTGCAGCCTGCTCGGCGCGGTCATAGAACGCGTCGAGCGCCCGGATGAAATCCATCCGCTCGGCGAGCGCAAACCCGGTATCAAAACTCTGCTCGCGCCACGGCGGGCGGGTCTTGTCGATCTCGAAATTCAGGTGTTCGGCGATGGTGACGAAGCGGTTCTTGTCGGCCGAATGCAACCAGCCGCAGCCGAGGTCGAAGGCGATGCCGGGCGCCGCCATGATGGTATGGCCGCGGCCGCCGGCCCGGTCGCGCGCTTCGAGCACGATGACGGAGAGACCGGAATTTTGCAGCGCATGCGCAGCGGCGATGCCGGCGGCGCCGGCGCCGATGATGGCGACATCGATGGAGGAGGGAAGGGACATAGGGCGTCTATCGTTTCGTCATGCCCGGGCTAAAGCGCAAAGCGCGTCTTTGCGCAGACGTCCCGGGCATCCACGTCTTACTTTCCCAGTATCCAAGACGTAGATGGCCGGGACAAGCCCGGCCATGACGGTATCTGTGTTCGATTCTAGCGGTCGCCTTACGCCACCGCTTCCTTGGTCTTCTCCGCGCGCTTGCGCTCGTTGGCGTCGAGGTGGCGCTTGCGCAGGCGGATCGATTTCGGGGTGATTTCGACCAGTTCGTCTTCCTCGATATAGGCCAGCGCCTTTTCCAGGGTCATCCGGATCGGCGGGGTCAGACGCACCGCTTCGTCCTTGGAGGTGGTGCGAATGTTGGAGAGCTGCTTGCCCTTGAGGATGTTGATTTCAAGATCGTTGTCGCGGGTGTGCTCGCCGACGATCATGCCCTTGTAGACCTTCCAGCCCGGCTCGATCATCATCGGGCCGCGATCTTCCAGCTTGAACATGGCGTAGGCCACCGCCTCGCCTTGGTCGTTGGAGATCAGCACGCCGTTACGGCGGCCCTGGATGTCGCCCTTGTAGGGCAGGTAGTTGTGGAACAGGCGGTTCATGATCGCCGTGCCCTTGGTGTCGGTCATCAGTTCGCCCTGATAGCCGATCAAGCCGCGGGTCGGCGCGTAGAACACCAGCCGCAGACGATTGCCGCCGGACGGGCGCATCTCGATCATCTCGGCCTTGCGCTCGCTCATCTTTTGCACGACGACGCCGGAGAACTCCTCATCGACGTCGATGACGACTTCCTCGACCGGCTCCAGCAGTTGACCATTCTCGTCCTTGGTCAACACCACGCGGGGACGCGAAACCGACAGTTCAAAACCTTCGCGGCGCATGGTCTCGATCAGGATCGCGAGCTGCAATTCGCCGCGGCCCGATACTTCCATCGAATCCCGGTCGGCAGCCTCGACCACGCGCAGCGCGACGTTGCCTTCGGCCTCGCGCAACAGGCGGTCGCGGATCAGACGGCTGGTAACCTTGTCGCCTTCGGTGCCGGCCAATGGTGAGTTGTTGACGATGAACGACATCGACACGGTCGGCGGGTCGATCGGCTGCGCCTGGATCGGCGTCTCGACGCTCGGATCGCAGAAGGTGTCGGCCACGGTGCCCTTGGGCAGGCCCGCGATGGCGACGATATCGCCGGCTTCAGCCAATTCGACCGGCTGCCGCTCAAGTCCGCGGAAGGCGAGGATCTTGGTGATGCGGCCGGTTTCGACCACCTTGCCGTCGCGCGACAGCACCTTCACCGCCTGGTTCGGCTTGACCGAGCCGGATGCGATGCGGCCGGTGATGATGCGGCCGAGATAGGGGTTGGCCTCGAGGATGGTGCCGAGCAGCCGGAACGGGCCTTCTTCGACCACGGGCGGCGCCACGTGCTTGATCACGAGATCGAACAGCGGCTGCATGCCGGCGTCGTGGGACGCATCGGGTGTCATTCCCATCCAGCCGTTCTTGCCCGATCCGTACAGAATCGGAAAGTCGAGCTGATCGTCGGTGGCGTCGAGCGCTGCGAACAGGTCGAACACTTCGTTGACGACTTCGGTGATGCGGGCGTCCGGACGATCGACCTTGTTGATGGCGACGATCGGCTTCAGGCCGAGCTTGAGCGCCTTGCCGACCACGAATTTGGTTTGCGGCATCGGACCTTCGGCGGCGTCGACCAGCACGATCACGCCGTCGACCATCGACAGGATGCGTTCCACTTCACCGCCGAAATCGGCGTGGCCCGGGGTGTCGACGATGTTGATCTGGGTGTCGAGCCAATGCACCGAGGTGCACTTGGCCAGAATGGTGATGCCGCGCTCGCGCTCCAGATCGTTGGAATCCATCGCGCGCTCGACCTGGCGCTGGTTGTCACGATAGGTGCCGGATTGCTGGAGCAGCTTGTCGACCAGAGTGGTTTTGCCGTGGTCGACGTGGGCGATGATGGCGATGTTACGAAGGTTCATAGCTCTTCTTCTGACTAGGCCTATTCAGTCCAGGCCACGGCTGGAGCACGATCTCACCGGAAAACCGGGACCCACTTTTCCGGATCACGCTCAAGAAAACCTGAAATTCGCAGGGCGCTCACCGCCCCAAAAAGGAAGCCCGGCCAAAAGGACCGGGCAAACCCTACGCGTTGCAGCGCAATATAGTCAGAAAACGCCAAAAATCAATGATTTGTTGCCAGATTGATTGACCGATTTTCGCCTCAAAATGAGGCCGCACCCGGCCGCATCAGGTCTCCTCGCTGGGATAGACCCCACGCAACACCTCTTCGAAGTGGTTTTTGACGGATTCGTTACAACGACAGGCCCGCAGCCGGAGCGCGTCCGGGTTCCGGACCAGGATCGAGCCCCGGCGGGTATCCAGCACGCCCTCGGCCTTGAACACCTGGATGACCCGGCTGGCGTAGCTGCGGCCCACCCCCAGCAGCGTCGACAATTGTTCATGCGTCAGCGGCACGACATTATCGCCGTCGGTGCGCTCCATCGCCGAAATGATCCATTTCGCGGTGCGCTGCTCGATCGAATGGATCGCATTGCAGGCGGTCGACTGGAATATCTGCGCCAGCATGCAATCGGCATAGCGCGCGAAGACGTTGCGCAAGGTGTTGGATTTTAGCTTCGCGGCCTCCAGTTTTCCGACGCTGAGGCGCACGAACGGTCCGCCGAACTTGACGACGATCCGGGTGTAGGCCGGCAGATAGCCCTCGCTGACAATGCCGCCGACCGCCCCTTCGCGGCCGACCAGAATGGTTTCGAGGTCGCGGCCATCCTCGTTGGCGACCATGAAGGTCGCAAGGCTCGGCCCGCAGGGGAAATGGACCGTCCCGACATCGTCGCCGGGGTTGTAGAGCAGCTCATTGGCCGCGGCCTCTTCGTGGGTCAGATGCGGCGCGATCAGCGCAAAATCACTCGGATTCAGTCGCCGCAGCAGATTATTGAACGGCCGGTCGTCGGCGTCGGCGGTGGATCGATTGAGCGCAGGCATCGCAAGTTCCCGTGTTTCCGCGGCGACGATAGCCGATGAATTTCATTTGCTGTGTGCACAAGTGAACAGACAACGCAAATGGGCTGTGGTGGTTTCAATTCGGGAACCGCTTGGGGCGCGCTGCAGTGAGGCTTCGGCAATGGACGGCCATTTATTCGACCAATCCAACCCGTTGATCCAACCTGGCAAGATCATGGAACCTGCTTCTCCCAGCATGCCTGCTGTTCCCGACGACGTGTTGCTCGTCGAGGACGATCCGATCATCGCGCTCGACTTCGAGGACACGATCCTTGCTCTGGGGGTGAAGACGGTCCGGACCGCCGCCAGCGTGGCGACCGCGCTTCAGTTGATTGCCGATCGCCCACCGCAATTTGCGCTGCTCGACGTCGGCCTGGTCCGTGAAAAGAGCTTTGCGATTGCCGAACGGCTGGACGCGCTGAAGATTCCGTTCGTCTTCGTCACTGGCTACGACACCGCCGCCGGCATTCCCGCAGCCTTTTCCGATCGGCCACGGCTGCCGAAACCGTGTTCGACCGAAGCGCTTGAGGCGGCGCTGCGACGGGGCGGCGCGGGTGGCTGATGGGTTCGAAATTCCACCGTCATCCTGAGGTGCGAGCTCTTGCGAGCCTCGAAGGATGGCTGCACGCACTGCGCTGAACACCATCCTTCGAGGCGCGCAAGAAAGTGCGCGCACCTCAGGATGACGTCGGAGATAGCTTCACAGGCCCTCAGGATGACGCCCGTAATTTTTCGCTCAGCCCAGCTTCGGATCCAGCGTGGTCGACCACAGCGCGACGTCGGCGCGATCCCGCAAGGTCACCGTCATGCGGCCGGTCTTGCCCTCGATCTGCACATGACCGAAGAACTGGTAGCCGGCCGACGGCGGCAGGTTTTCCTTGCCGGCGTCCGGCGCTTTGACGAACTTCACTTCGGGACCAAAGGTATTGTCGAGCTCGTTCGGTCCGAACGTGCCGGCATGGAACGGGCCGGAGACGAACTCCCAGAACGGTTCGAATTCCTGGAACTGCGCCTTGTCGGGGCTGTAGTAATGCGCCGCGGTGTAGTGCACGTCGGCGGTCAGCCACACCGTGTTGGTGACGCCGGATGTCTTGATGAAGCGCAGGATGTCGGCGATCTCTAACTCGCGGCCGCGCGGCGGGCCGTCGCCTTGCGCGAACGCTTCCGAGCCCTTTTTGTTGGCGGCGTCATCATAGACGATCAGGCTGAGCGGCATGTCGGAGGCGATCACCTTCCAGGTCGCGCGTGAATTGAGCAACGCGCGCTTCAGCCAGGCGAACTGATCGGGGCCGATGAAGTAGGCGTCGGGGCCGTAAGTGGTTTGTTGGTTCGGGCCGTTGCCGCCGCGATAGCTGCGCTCGTCCAGCATGAAGACGTCGAGATGCGGGCCGTAATTCAGCGTGCGGTAGACCCGGCCCGGTTCGACGATGCTCTCGCGCATCGGATACATCTCGTGAAAGGCGCGGGAAGCGCGCGCGGCGAGCAGCGAGATATCGCGCACCTTGTACGTATCCGGAAGCTGCTTGGAGATCGACCAGTTGTTGGTGACCTCGTGGTCGTCCCACTGCACGAAGATCGGCACGTCGGCGTTGAAGGCGCGGACATTGTTGTCGAGGAAATTATATTTGTGCGCGGCGCGGTACTCGTCGAGCGTCTCGGCGACCTTGGCCTTTTCCGGGATCGTGATGTTCTTCCAGGTCTTGCCGTCGGCGAGTTTCACTTCTTCCTTGATGATGCCGTCGGCATAGATGGTGTCGCCGGAATGGATCAGGAAATCCGGCCGGTGCTTGTGCATGGCGGCGTAGGTGACCATGCCGCCGTCGTCGGGATTGATACCCCAGCCCTGTCCGGCGACGTCGCCGCCCCAGACGAAGCTGACGTCGCGGCGGTCGGCGGGCGCGGTGCGGAAGCGACCGACCACCGGCTCGCTGGAAACGTCCGGATGCGACAGGTCGCGAAACCGCACGCGATAAAAGATGTCCTGTCCGCCGGGCAGGTTTTCCAGCAGCATCTTCGCGGTGAAGTCGCTTTCTGGGAGCGCTGCGATCGGCGGCAGCGCCCGCGCATTGGCAAAGGATTCGGTGGTTGAGACCTCGACCATCATTTGCGATGGCCGGTCGGCGCGTGACCACACCACACCACCGTCGACACTGACATCGCCGGACTGCACGCCATGGGTGACCAGCGGCCGGTCGGCGGCGCGGCTGAGATAAGGCATCGCGATGAGACCGGCGCCGGTCGCGGTGGCGGTCGAGAGGAAGCGTCGGCGGGAAATTTTGATCGTCATGCGAGGCCTCGGCCGAGTATGGAGCCGCTATTGGGATTTGGAACCGCTATAGGAAAACTTGATGACGGCGAGATTACAACGCCGAAGCTTGTCTACAGCGCCGCGGTTGCCCGGAGCTGGGCGCCGGACCGTTGCAGGCTGTGCGGCATGCTCATCAACAGCGCCTTGCGGTCGGCGACGGCGTTATGGAACTGCTGCAACGCGATGTTGAAGGCGGTCAAGGCGCCCTCGTTGATGGCGCCGTGCTCGAAACATTGCAGCGTTTCGCGCAGGATGCCGTCCGCCTCGGACTGCATGCGGTCGAGTTCTTCGGTGGAATCGCTCTGGCGCGCGGCCGACAGCATCTCCAACAGCCGGTCGCGCAGCGTCGAATTGGTGTTACGCTGGTCCCTCTTCAGGTAGCCCGCGAACCAGGCGCCGGCGGAACCCATCGCCGACAGGCCCATCAGCCCCCACCAGATGTAATCGCCGTAGCGATCGAGGAAGGTCTTTTCCTCGCCGTCGACAAAGGCCGCGGCGCCCGGATGCACCGGGATCGCCGCGTCCTTGTCGGTATCCGGCGTTTCGATCTTGGCCGCCAGCGGGAACTCCGCCATCACCGACTGCCGGATCGCGAACAATTGCCGGGTGAAGGCGGCGATGGTCGAATCCGACATATCCTTTCGCGCGACGATGTGGTGCGCGAAGCTGATCGTCTTCACCGCATCGTCGGGCCGGTCGGGCGAACCGCCAAAGGCGCCGGCGGGAATGTCGGCGGCTTCGTAATTCGGATGGTTTTGTGCGATCGCCTCGGCGGTATCGATCGCGAGGAAGGTTGGCGTGCCGCCGTCATGCGTGGACGCTGTGATCGCGTCCGTCGTGATCTTGCTGTTGACCGGTCCGGCCGCGAGATAGGCGTCCGCTTTCTGGCTCTTGATCGCTTCGGCGATCTCGCTGGCCGGATATTGCGAGATCTCGACCTTGGCGGGATCGATGCCGTATTGCTGCAGGATCACCTTGAGCAAATTGACATTAGCAGGCGTACGGCCGACGACGCCGACGCGGCGCCCGGCAAGCTGCGCGATCTTGGTGATCTTCGGGCCGGCCTTCTTGCCTTTGCCCTTGGCGGCGGGCGGCACCCACAGCACCGCGACGTTCTTGCGCAGCGTCGCCACGGCTTGCGCATTCTTCGGCACGTCGAGATCGCCGCGAATGATGGCGAGATCGACCTTGCCGTTGGCCAGCGCCTGCGCGCTCTCGGCCGCGCCATCGGTCTGCACCAGACGCAAGCGGATGTAGCCATGCGATCGAAAGCCCTGCGACAGCGCATGGACGAGCTTGACGTCGTCGCTGTTGGCCGGACCGACCGCGATTCGCAGGATCTCCGGCCGCGTCGCGAAGTAGTAGGCGGCGGCGAGCGTGCCGATGATGGCGAGGATACCCGCCAGCATGACGAACGTCATCGGCCGCGGTCCGGGGCGCGATGTCGGCACCTGTTCGAGGTCCGGACCTTCGGTCATCGAATGGCTATAGCCTCGGTACAAATCCCTGGCTGATGTGCCGGGATCGATTTCATCGCCGCCAACGGAATACGGCCGGGATTGTAACAAGTTTCGGGTCTTTCGGTGGGTTACATCTATGTCATGGTTACTGGCCGGGCGATGGATCCCGGGCCGCCCCTTCGGTGTTAGGGTGAGACATGACGTGGAATGGGAGAACGTTATGGCGGAACGGCTGTCGGCGGAGGCACGAAACCAGGCCCTCAAAGGCCTGCCCGGATGGACCGAGACGCCGGGCCGTGAGGCCATTGCGCGCACCTTTGCGTTCAAGGATTTCAACGAGGCCTTCGGGTTCATGTCGCGCGCCGCTTTGGTGGCGGAGAAAAGCGACCATCACCCCGAATGGCGTAATGTTTACAAGACCGTGGAGGTCGTGCTCGCCACCCATGACGCCGATGGTGTCACCGCCCTCGACATCGAACTCGCCAAGGCCATGAACGCGATCGCGGGCCAGCTCGGGGTGGCCTGAGACAGTTTTGCGATCTTGCAAGGATGGCGCGACGTCCCCAGCTTTATGGCTGTTGGCCGCGGCGATTTAGCGCGGCTTTTCGAAAAGCCGGGCAAGGGCGATGGCGAGCGAACACACCATGGGATTTGAGCCGGCCGACCGGCTGGCAAAAGACCGCGAAAGCGTCCGCAAGCGCTTCTGGGTGAAGTTCAAGCGCGTGGTGACCAAACTGCCGTTCGCCGAGGATTTGCTCGCGGCGTATTATTGCGCGTTCGATAAACACACGCCGCGTCATGTCCAGGCGACGCTGCTCGGCGCGCTGGCTTATTTCATCCTGCCGTTCGATTTCATCCCGGACATGCTGCCGGTGCTCGGCTTCACCGATGACGCAGCGGTGCTGGCCACCGCGATCCGGCTGGTCGCGGCTCACATCACTCCGGAGCATCGCGACGCCGCCCGCGCCGCCTTGAAGCGAGGCGCGGGCGAGGCAGAAATTTCGTAACGCTTACGGCTGGTCTGGGGACGGCGGCGCAATCGTCGCGGGCCGATTGACCTTCAACTGATTGTGCAACTCGGCCTTGAATGCGGCGGCGATCGCTTCGCGGGTCGGCGGGGGCTGATCGACCGGCGCCAGTTGCTCGGGCGTCAGTGAAGCGCTCGCATGCGCGATCACGGCGCGACGGTCGCGGTCTTGCAGCGAGAAAATCACACAGGCAACGGCTACCGCGGACGCCGCGAGAAGTCCCGTCGTGATGACGCCGCGTGAAACCGGCGAGGTTCGCCCGCTTGTTTCATCGAAGTGCTGTTCCCGGGATTTGCCAGAAGGTGTGGGCCTGTCGTCGTCGGTCGGGCCGGAAAGAAACAGCGGCAGCGAATCCTCCGATTCCAGGTTTAATTTCGTTCTACGGAATCGGGCGCCCGGTTTGGGCGCAAACCGGGAGTCGTCCCGCGATCTGCCGAATCCATTTTTGATCGGATCATCCGATCGAGCCCGCTTGGCGGTCTCCGTCATAGTGATGCTTCCCCATTATATCGCGTAACGAGGGGGCGCTCGACGCATCAGCTGTCGCTAGTTTCGTCGCCCACCAGCGCCCCCTGTCACGGAAAGCAGCATCGCGCGGTGAATCGGCCCAAAAGACGACGCCGATCCGCGCGATTTGGGAGATATCTAGGTTTCATTTGGGCAAGGTTGGGTGAAGCCGTACAACCGACGTCATCCTGAGGAGCGCGCCGTTGCGCGCGTCTCGAAGGATGGTGTTCAGCTCTGTGCTTGCGGCCATCCTTCGAGGCGCGCACCGGACAGCGCAAGTGCGCTGCCGGGAGAGCGCGCACCTCACGGGATGAACGCAATTACGTTCATCCCGGGGATGACGGCAAGGCCGTTGCTTGAGGACGACGTTCGCAGCGCCACGTTCTCCCGCGTGCGACCGTTACGGATGCAGGATCACCTTGCCCATCGCCTTGCGGCCCGCGAGCACCTTCAAGGCGTCGGCGGTTTGCGCCAACGGGAAGGTGCGATCGACATGCGATGAGATCTTGCCTTCCGCGGTCCACTTCACGAGCTTCTCGAGATTGGCGCGGTTCTTTTCCGGATTGAGCCGCGCCCAATGGCCCCAGAACACGCCGCGGATGTCGCAGCCTTTCAGCAGCGCCAGATTGAGCGGCATCTTCGGAATGTCGCCGGCGGCAAATCCAATCACCAGGAAGCGCCCTTCCCACGCGATCGCGCGCAGCGCCGCCTCGGCGTAAGTTCCGCCGACCGGATCGAAAATAATATCGGCGCCCTTGCCGCCGGTGAGCCGCTTCAAGCCTTCCTTCAGATCTTCCTTGGCGTAGTTCAGACCGAGTTCGGCGCCATGCGCCTTGGCGAATTCAAGCTTCTCGTCAGAGGACGCACACGCAATCACCTTGAGGCCCATCAGTCTGCCGAGTTCGCAGGCCGCCAAACCGGTGCCGCCGGCGGCGCCGAGTACCGCCAGGGTCTCGCCGGGCTTCGGGCTGGCGCGGTCTTCCAGCGCGTGCAGCGCGGTGCCGTAAATGATGATGATGCCGGCGGCGCGGTCGAAATCCAGATTGTCGGGAATCTTGACGATGGAATTGGCCGGCAGCGCGATCTTTTCGCGCGCGCCATTGTGGCCACAGGACGCCACCACGCGGTCGCCGACTTTGAGGTCGGTGACACCTGCGCCGACGCTTTCGATCACGCCTGCGACTTCCGCCGCCGGTGAAAACGGAAACGGCGGCTTGATCTGGTACTTGCCCTGGATCATCAGGATGTCGAAGAAATTCAGCGCCGCCGCCTTGATCGCGATCACGGCCTGGCCGGCCTCGGCGACGGGATCGGGCACATCGGCCAGCACGAGATCGTCGGGTTGGCAATATTGCGAGCAGAGGATGGCTTTCATGGACACACCTTACGTTTCGGACGCACAAAAGAAGCTGAATGCTTCATGCCGGATTTGATGCCGGGCTACAATCTGATTCGGCTTTTTTTGGAACGCATCGCCCCCTCCGTCATTGCGAGGAGCGCAGCGACGAAGCAATCCAGTCCTTGCTTTTTTGCCCTGGATTGCTTCGCTGCGCTCGCAATGACGGATATTGGGCACGGATGCCACGAAAAGGATTCAAACGATGTTTGAAAAAAATCTTCTCGCTGGAAAACGTATTCTGATCACCGGCGGAGGTTCCGGGCTGGGGGCGGCGATGGGACGTCGCTTTGTCGAGCTTGGCGCCGAGTTGATCATCTGCGGCCGCCGGCTTGAATTGCTGGAGGCGACCGCGGGCCAGATGCGCAGCGAACTCGGCGGCAAGGTCGCGGTGGCGCGGTGCGATATCAGGGATGGCGCGGAGGTCGATGCCATGATGGATACGATCTGGCGCGAGGCGCCGATCGACGTGCTGATCAACAACGCGGCCGCGACCTTCATCGCGCAGACCGAGCAGATGTCGTTTCGCGCCGTGGACGCCATTCTCGCGCCGACCTTGCATGGCACGATGTATTGCACGCTGGCCGCCGGCAAACGCTGGATCGAAGCCCGACACAAGGGCGTGGTGCTGAGCATCCTGTCGACGTCGACCGTGACTGGCCGTGCCTTCACGGTGCCGTCGGCGATGGCGAAGTCGGCGGTCTTGGCGATGACCAAAAGCCTGGCGGTGGAGTGGGGGCCGAAGGGCGTGCGCCTGGTGGCGATCGCGCCCGGCGCGTTTCCGACCGCGGGTGCGTCGGGCCAGCTTCGCCCCGAAGGCCGTGACGGGAACTGGGCATCGCGCAATCCGCTCGGGCGGTCCGGCGAACATCACGAACTGGCCAATCTCGCGAGCTTCCTGATTTCGGACGCCGCCGGCTACATCAATGGCGAGATGGTGGTGCAGGATGGCGGGGCGCATTTGCGCAGTTCCGGTGCCGAGGATCTGTTGCAGTGGACCGATGCGCAATGGGAAAAGCATCGCGCAAGCCGCGCCAAAGGCGACGGTTAGACCAGGTTTGAACGATGCCACACCGGCGTCGCCGCGGCCGCGGATGCGATGTTCACAGGATGGCGTAACTACCTTCCCAAAAAGGCATTTCCCCGCTATCCATCGGTCGGGCGACGACACGCTATCGGGCCATCTTCAGGTCACAATGATGAGGGAACCAGATCAGGTCATGTCCGTGCGGCGAATCCTGACAATTGTGGTCGCGAGTTTGCTGGTGTGCGGGGTTGCGATCCCCGCGCACGCGCAAAGCGCGTCCTCTCCCAAGCAAGCTAATCCCGCGTCAGCCAAGCCTGCGGCGGCCAAGCCGGCGGCAGCGACCGTGGCGGCTGCCGTCACCGGTGGCGTGGAGCCGACATTGATCGGCCAGTTCGGCACCTGGGGCGCCTATAGCGCGACGCCGAACGGCAAGAAGGTATGTTTCGCGCTGGCAAAACCCTCTTCGTCGAAAACCAATCCGGCCAATCGTCCGCGCGATCCGGCCTATGCGTTCGTTTCGACGCGTCCGGCGGAAAAAGTGACCAACGAAGTGTCGATCATGATCGGCTACACGCTAAAGCCGGGGTCGGAATCGACCCTGGAAGTCGGTGGCGGCAGCTATGCGATGTACACCCAGGGCGACGGGCTCTGGATCAAGAACGCCGCCGAGGAAGAACGGATGGTCGAGGCGATGCGCAAGTCCGCCGATGTGGTGGTCAAGGGCGTGTCGGCCAAGGGCACCGAGACGATCGATACCTTCTCGATGAAGGGCCTTGCCCAGGCGCTCGACCGGCTCGCGCAGGACTGCCGGCGCTAGGCGCTAGGACGGATTAACCAGAGAATGCCGTTGTTTGAGGGGCCCGAAAGCCTTATCTGGTAGCAGATCGTAGGGTGGGCAAAGGCGCGCTTGCGCCGTGCCCACCATTGACGCCGCCGGTGGGCACGCTTCGCTTTGCCCACCCTACATTGTTCTCCATCTCGTGTGATTTTATGACGCTCTCAACTGCCATAGCGCCGCTGGAAAAGGTCGCGCTCGAAAGCTACGTGCCGCCGGCCAAGCCGTCGCTGGTCGGGTTGTCGCGCGCGGAGCTCGCCGAGCGGCTGGGCGAGATCGGGGTTCCCCCGCAGCAGCGCAAGATGCGCATCGCGCAGCTCTGGCACTGGATCTATGTCCGGGGCGCCAAGGCGTTCGACGAGATGACCAGCATCTCAAAGGACATGCGCGGGCAACTCGAGCAGCATTTCACCGTGGCGCGGCCCGAAGTGGTGGCCGAGCAGATTTCCAACGACGGCACCCGCAAATGGCTGTTGCGTCTGCCGAGCGGCGATGCGGTCGAGAAGGCGCATGAAGTCGAGTGCGTCTACATTCCGGAAACCGATCGCGGCACGCTGTGCGTCTCCTCGCAGGTCGGCTGCACGCTGACCTGCTCGTTCTGCCACACCGGCACGCAGCGGCTGGTGCGCAATCTCACCGCCGGTGAGATCGTCGGCCAGATCATGGTGGCGCGCGATCGCCTCAACGATTGGGCCGACCGCGAGACCCCGACCGGCAGCCGTCTCGTCACCAATGTGGTGATGATGGGCATGGGCGAGCCGCTGTATAATTTCGAGGCGGTGCGCGATGCGCTGTTGATCGTCGCCGACAATGAAGGCGTCGGCATTTCGCGGCGCCGCATCACGCTGTCGACCTCGGGCGTGGTGCCGAACATCGCCCGCACCGGCGATGAGATCGGCGTCATGCTGGCGATCTCGCTGCACGCGGTGCGTGACGAGTTGCGCAACGAGTTGGTACCGCTGAACCGGAAATATCCGATCGCCGAATTGCTGCAGGCCTGCCGCGATTATCCGGGTTCGTCGAACGCGCGGCGCATCACCTTCGAATATGTCATGCTGAAAGGCGTCAACGATTCGATGGATGACGCCAAGCTGCTGGTGAAGCTGTTGAACGGCATCCCGGCCAAGATCAATCTCATTCCGTTCAATCCGTGGCCGGGCTCGAAGTATGAGTGCTCGGACTGGGACCAGATCGAAAAATTCTCGGAATATATCTTCAACGCCGGTTACTCCTCGCCGGTGCGCACGCCGCGCGGCCGCGATATCCTCGCCGCCTGCGGCCAGTTGAAATCGGAAACCGAAAAATTGTCGGCCCGCGAGCGCCAGGCGCTGCGCGCCATGGCGATGACGGATTGAGAACAACGGGCCCTCATGGTGAGGAGCGCGCTCTCCGGCAGCGCACTTGCGCTGTCCGGTGCGCGCGTCTCGAACCATGGCCACCTGAACATCTCATCCTTCGAGATGCGGCGAAGACGCCGCTCCTCAGGATGAGGTCACGAAACGTTGCTTCGGATTGATACATGGCACTGATCGGCCGTTTGTTCGTCATTTTATTTGGCTTCCTCGCTGCCTGTCTGGTGGCGGGAATGATCGTGGTCGGCGCGGTGCTGTTTCCGGAATTCAGCGATCTCGGGGCAGGTCCGGTCGATCCCGGCACGCTGAACATCATCGTCGGCTTCGGGTTCATCTTCATCAGCGGCTTTGCCTTATTGCCGGCGATGATCGTGGTGCTGATCACCGAAGCCTTCTATGTCAGGGCCGCGCTGACCTACGCGGTGGGCGGCGGCATCGTCGGGCTTGCCTGTTATCTCGGCCTGGTGCCGTTCGATACCTCGACGTTCCGGTTCGAAGGCATCGTGCGGCGGCATCTCGAAATCATGACCGGCGCCGGCATCGTCGCCGGCGTGGTCTATTGGATGATCGCGGGCCGCAACGCCGGCGCCTGGCGCGAGCCGCCGCGCCCGCTGACGCCGCCCCCACCGCTGCCCTCGCATTCGCGGCCGCAAATTGACGGGCCGCCGTCATCCTGAGAGCCTGTGAAGCTATCTCTGACGTCATCCCCGGGATGAACGCAATTGCGTTCACCCGTGAGGAGCGGCGTCTTCGCCGCGTCTCGAAGGATGGTGTTCAGCACGGTGTTTGCGGCCATCCTTCGAGACGCGCGCAAGAGCGCGCATCCTCAGGATGACGGCCGCAATTCGACTGGACTTTCCGCCTCTTCCCATCCCAAACACCCTCGGCTAAACCCCCGCCATGAACCGGACTGGACTTTTTATCGCCCTCGCGCTCACGGTTGTGATCGAACTGCTGTTTGGGATTTATCCCGAGTTCGATCTCAAACTCGCGGCGCTGTTTTACGATCCGGCGACCGCTTCGTTTCCGCTGAAGCTCAACGGCGCCGCCGCATTGGCACGCGATGCCGCGATGTGGATTGCGTGGGGGCTCGCTCTGCCGGCCCTCGGGGCGCTGGTGATCAAGCTGCTTTGGCCGGAGCGGCGGCTCCTGATGTCAGGCCGCGCGATCGCCTTCCTGCTGGTGACGCTGTTGCTGGCCGCGGGGATTCTCACCAACCTTACCTTCAAGTCTTATTGGGGCCGCCCGCGTCCGGTGGTGGTTGAGCAATTCAACGGACCCCAGCCGTTCGTGGCGTGGTGGGATCCGCGCGGCACATGCGCGCGCAACTGTTCGTTTTTCTCCGGCGAGGGCGCCACCGCATTCTGGACGATCGCGCCCGCGGTACTGGCGCCTCCGGCCCTGCGGCCGTTGGCGCTGGGCGCCGCCACCCTGTTCGGGGTGACCACCAGCGTGCTCCGGATGGCGTTCGGTGGGCACTTTTTCACCGATGTCGCGACCGCCGGCCTGGTGACGTTTCTGGTGATCTGGCTGGTCCATGGCTATATCTATCGCTGGCCTCGTACCCGCCTCACCGATGAGGGCGTCGACCGCGCGCTGACCCGGTTCGCCTGGCCCGGTTACCGCATGCGGCAGCGCTGGCGCGGACGCGACGTGGGCCCGCTTCCCTCCGCCTAAGCGACCTCATTGTTAGGCAAGCGGCCATTAAACGCGTGCCCAAGGCTGCGAAATTTGTTATTCGCGCACTCGGGCCAAGACCTGCAAGCCACGCTTGGCATTTACAATTTTCGATCGATTGGACGTTTGATGAGTACGATCCTGAAAAGTCTGCCCAAAGGCGAAAAAGTCGGCATCGCCTTCTCGGGCGGTCTCGACACCAGTGCGGCGCTGTTGTGGATGAAGCAAAAGGGCGCCCGCGTCTTTGCTTACACCGCCAATCTCGGCCAGCCTGACGAGACCGACTACAACGAGATTCCGCGCAAAGCGCTGGAGTTCGGCGCCGAGAAAGCCCGGCTGGTGGATTGCCGCACCCAGTTGGTGCACGAAGGCATTGCCGCGATCCAATCCGGCGCCTTCCACATCTCGACCGGCGGCATCAGCTATTTCAACACCACGCCGCTCGGTCGCGCGGTGACCGGCACGATGCTGGTGTCGGCCATGAAGGAAGACGGCGTCAATATCTGGGGCGACGGCTCGACCTTCAAAGGCAACGATATCGAGCGCTTCTACCGTTACGGCCTGCTGACCAATCCGAACCTGCGGATCTACAAGCCCTGGCTCGACCAGCAGTTCATCGACGAACTGGGCGGCCGCGCCGAGATGTCGGCGTTCATGACCGCCAGTGGCTTCGCCTACAAGATGAGCGCCGAAAAGGCCTATTCGACCGACAGCAATATCCTCGGCGCCACCCACGAGGCCAAGGATCTCGAGAGCCTGAACAGCGGCATCAAGATCGTCAATCCGATCATGGGCGTGCCGTTCTGGCGCGACGACTGCAACGTCAAGGCGGAGCAGGTCGTCGTGCGTTTTGCGGAGGGCCAGCCGGTCGCGTTGAACGGCCAGACCTTCGCCGATCCGGTCGCGCTGTTCCTCGAGGCCAACGCCATCGGCGGCCGCCATGGGCTTGGCATGAGCGACCAGATCGAGAACCGCATCATCGAGGCCAAGAGCCGCGGTATCTACGAGGCGCCCGCCATGGCGCTGCTGCACATCGCCTACGAACGTCTGCTCACCGGCATCCACAACGAGGACACCATCGAGCAACACCGGATCAGCGGCATGCGCCTTGGCCGATTGCTCTACCAGGGGCGGTGGTTCGATTCCCAGGCGCTGATGCTGCGCGAACCCGCGCAGCGCTGGGTCGCGCGTGCGATCACCGGCGAGGTGACGCTCGAACTGCGCCGTGGCAACGACTACTCGATCCTGAACACCGAGAGCCCCAATCTGACCTATGCGCCGGAACGGCTCAGCATGGAGAAGGTGGAGGATGCACCGTTCACACCGGCCGACCGCATCGGCCAGCTCACGATGCGCAACCTCGACATCGCCGACACCCGCACCAAGCTCGATCTCTATTCGCAGACGGGTTTGCTCTCGATCGGCGAAGGTTCCGAGATATTCAAGCTCGACAGCGACAAGGGCTGAAGCGCGCGGGGCGCATCTGCATGTCGTCCCGGCCTGCGCGCCGGGACCCATAACCCCTGGCGTTGGTGATTGCAGAAGGCATTTGCTTCACTGCCGAAACGAGATGACACGGCGTATGGGTCCCGGCACGGAGGCCGGGACGACGAATTCCGTCATTGCGAGGAGCGAAGCGACGAAGCAATCCAGTCCTTGCCTTTAGCCCTGGATTGCTTCGCGGAGCCTGTCATCGGGCGGCGTTCGCCCGACCCGTTGGCTCGCAATGACGAACTCAAACAAAAATGGCCGGGATTGCTCCCGGCCATTTTGCGTTTCAGTCGATCGCCGCAATTTAGCGCGGCGGCACGGTGCCGGGAGGCGGGGGCGGCAGCGAGGCCGTTCCGCCGTTGAGCAAAGGCGTGATGCGGCGGACGGTGACACGCCGGTTGATGCGGCTCGGCCCGTCGGTCTGTTCCTTGAGATATTGCGCGCCGTAACCCTGCGAGGTCAGGTTTTCGGCGGGCACGCCAAACTGCGAGGTCAGCAGTTCGGCGGCCGATTGGGCGCGCCGGTCCGACAGCGACAGATTGTCGACGGGGTTGCCGACCGCGTCGGTGTGGCCCTCGATCAGGAACACCTCGCGCGGGTTGCGCTGGATCGCCCGGTTGAGCCCGTCCGCGATCGACTGCAACCGCGCCGCCTGATCCGGCGGAATCTCCCACGATCCGGTTTCGAAGTTGATGGTGTTGAGATCGATGCTCGGCATCAACTGGCGGACCGAGGGGCTGTAGCGGATTTCGTCGAGCGAATAACGCCGTGCGATCCGCTCCACCGGCGGCGCTTCCATGGTGTCGTAGATCAGGTCGGGCGGTGCTACGTCGGCGTCGACGATGTAGTGATCATAGGGAATGCTGATCACCGGCGGCGGCAGGTCGACATAGTAGCCGCCGACCGCGCCGGGGTCGCGGTAGCTGTTGTCGATGATGACGATCTCGCGGCCCTGCTGATCGCGTCGGATCCGGCGCAGCAACTGGCCGTCGGCGCCGACCACGGTGATGATCTGCGAGCCGTCGGGACGGATCACGATGGTGCGGTTTTCGTTGCCGACCCGCTCGGTCCGGATGTCGCGCGCGCCGTAACGGAAGCGCTCATCCTCGTCGTGGCGGATGAAGGACTGACCGCTGGGATCGACCACAATGACCCGGCCCGGCTCCGTAAAGACGGTGCGGCCGCCTTCCTGGGTTTCATGCCGGTCGGCACGGAACCCATCCATGTTGCGCGGCCCCTGGCGCGCGGCGCCCGGCGCAATCGGGGTCAGGGCCGCGGCCGGCACGGGCGCCGCCGGCAAAGGCGCAGTGACGGTCGGCGGGGCGTGACGGGCGAACGGCGCGCCGCCGGGTCCAGCACCAGCGCCTTGTCCTGGTCCGGCTCCAGGCGGGCGTCCGCCTTGGCCTGCGGGCGCATTCGGCGCCGGCGCGGCGGGGGCCGCATTTGGGGCTGCGGCCGGAGGCCTGGCCGCGTTCGGCGCGGCTGCCGGGGGCTGCGCCACAGGGGCTACTGGCGGCGTAGCGGCAGGAGCAGCGGTTCCCGGAGCACCTGCTCCCGGAGGCCGTTCGCGCTCGTGCGGCTGACCCGCTGGTGCCGCACCTGGTGCGGGAGCAGCGTTTGGCGTTGCAGGCGCTGCTTTGACACCGTTCGGCGGCGTGCCCGGAGTTCCTGGGGCTGCTGGGGTTCCTGGGGGCCGTTCCCGCTCGTGCTCGTGAGGCTGTCCCGCGGGCGCCGCATTGGGGGCGATCGGCGGCTTTGGCGCAACTGGCACTGGTGCTGCCGCGGGCGGCGCGGGACGCACCGGGGCTGCGGCAGGGGGCGGAGCGTGCGGCGGCGGGGCGGCCGGCGGCGCCGGGTGCGGCGGAGGTGCGGCTACGGGTGGGGCGACAGGCTTGGGCGCGGCCGGAGGCGGCGCCACGGGATGCGGGGGCGGCGCAGGCGGAGGCGCGGGGCGTGCGGCAGGAGGCGCAGCAGGCGCAGGATGCGGCGCGGCTGCCGGCGGCGGCGCGGGATGTGGCGCGGCGGCGGGCGGTGCGGCATGTGGCGGCGCGCCCTTCGGCGGCTGCTTCGGTTTTCCGTCAGGACCGAGTTCGCCTTGAGCTTGTGCAACGACGATCGGAGCGGTTTGCGCGTGCGACGGCGTGCTGACGAAGTGCAGCGCCGTCAACGCCGTTGAGGCAAGCAGCACGAGACGAAGGTGTGTCATTTGATGTGAGTCCCCGGAAAGGTTCTGAGCGATGTAAGGATTCTTCATTCGCCGAAAACGTCGGCGTGCCGATCAACGGCGAATCGTTAGGCCGGATTGTGGCGGACGATAAAACGCAGACGCTATTTATTTCATTCGCGCAACAGCTTGCATGCGCAATTATTCATGACGCATTCATAAGAAGGACTTCTTGCATAAGAAGGATTTCATGAAGTCTTACGTCGTCCCCTGCGACATTTTGTCAGCCGCAGGATTGGGCGCGGATGGCCCCGGCGGCCCGCGCACCGGCAGCTCTTCCGGCATTTGGCCCGGTAATTCCTCAGGTCGCGGTGATTCGCCGGGCTCGCGTATCGGCACCGGAATCTCCGGCCGAGGATTGCCCGGCGGACTTTCTTGCGGCGGTTCGGTCGGATGGCCGGGCGTCGCGGGCGGAATTTCGGGGGGCTCGATCGGCATCTACAGCGTGACCTTGCGGTTGTCGCCAATCTCGGGCCGCGAACCGGTGACGGCGGCGGTCGCCATTTTCACGTAACTGATAACGGAGCCCGGCGTGTCCCAGAATTCGGCATCGTCAGGCACGATTTTCAGAACGCGAATATTGGGATCCTCGGCACTGTCCCACCACGCTTTTGCGGGCGTCGAAAACAGTTGCTTGATCTTGGCGCGATCATTGGAGACCACGGCGGTACCGGTGACCGAGACATATTTCTGATCGCTGGCATTGGCAAAAGACAGGTTGATGCCAGGATTGCGCGCGATCTCTTCGTCCTTGTGACGCCGCCCGTCGGTGAGAAAATAGATCGCATTATTTTCGCGTTCCAGGAACGCGCTCATCGGCCGCGCGCGAAGCTTGTCGCCGTCATGGGTGACCAGCATCGCGAAGCCGATCTTCTTCATTAGTTCCCAGGCGCGATCTACATCGCGTGCATTGTCATTGGTCATGTTTCGCTCCATCAGCTTTTACAGCGGCTCTGGAGGCGACAACGGGCCGGAAGCGGCGATGTTCCTGTTCCTGGGCCGGGATGGCATGGAACCGGTCATTCCGGCGCGTGGCATACCGACTCGATGTTATGGCCATCGGGATCAAGCACGAAGGCGCCGTAATAATTAGGATGATAATGCGCGCGAATGCCGGGCGCGCCATTATCACGCCCGCCTGCCGCGAGCGCCTCTTTGTGGAACGCGTCGACGGTCGCGTGGTCTTTGGCGAGGATCGCGACATGCAGCGGCTTGTCCAGGCCGCCTTCGCCGCCGATCCAGAAATCAGGCTTGCCGTCGGCGCCGAAGCCGGCCGCGGGGTGGTCGTTCTGGTGTTGCGAGACTTCCATGATGAGGCTGTAGCCGAGCGGCGCCAGCGCCTTCAGATAGAAGGCCTTGGCGCGTTCGTAATCGGAAACCGGAAAGCCGATGTGGTCGAGCATCGAAATCTCCTGCGTTTTGCAATGCGATTATTGTTTCACCAGCAAGGTATTGCTGCGGGTCTTGCCGGTCTCGGCGTAACCCCGCGCGCGCATGTCGGCAATGCAGTCGGCGAGCCATTCGTTGCGCGACAGGTGTTCGACCACCACCGCGCGCGGCCATAGCGACGACGGCGCTTCCTGAAAGAAGCCGGTCAACACGCGGTCCTCATAGCCTTCGACATCGATCTTGAGGGCATCGACATGGGTAGCGCCGGCGTCGCCGAGAATCCGCTGCAACCGCAGCGACGGCACCGTGATGGCATTGCCGGTACGTTCGCCCGACACGATGTGGCTGGCGCCGAGATTGTCGCCGTCGGTTTCGATCATCAATTCGCCGTCGGCGTCGCCGGCCGCAGCCGCCACCAAGACAACCTGGGTGAAGCCGGACGCCGCGCGGTTGAACGAAAGCCGCGCATGGGTGACGGGATGCGGCTCGATCGCGATCACCTTTCCGCTCTCGCCGACGTGGCGCGCCAGCGGCATCGCATAGGTCCCGACATTGGCACCGACATCGACGAACACGCCGCCGACGGGCGTATGCGCCCGCAGGAAATCCAGTTCCTCGATGTTGTAATCGGGATTGAACAAGGCGCCGCGCTCGGTGGCGCTGGCCTGGTGATAGAAGCGAAACGATGCGCCCTGGTACGGCACGTCGACCGGTCCCGCACGCAGCAGATTGACCAGCCGCGACAACATCGGACGGAAGGCGCCGCGCTTCAACCGCGAGCGTTGCGCCAGCGAAATCACCGCGGCTTGCACCGCGTTGGGTGTGAACGTCCCGAATGGCGACGCGGCCAGGTCGTTGGCGGCGATCGCGGCAGGGGCGAGCGGATGCGTCGGTGTCGTCAAGAAGTCCTCGCGGCAAGCTTTCCGAAAAAGCGCCGCATGCATAGCCGACTTTGCCGGCGACTCCAACGCCATCGGTCGGGGCCGTCGTAGGCCACTCCGCTGCGCGAAGCCTTGCACTGTTACCAGCGGGGAAGCGAGACCCCTAGGCAGGCAATATCAGGAAGCCGGCGCGCGGAAAATGCACGATAACCTCGCCGGCCCGCGGATCATGCCGGCGAATGGCAATATGCTGCGAAGAGAGCGCGACGATCTCGCCGCCCACTTTGATCTTGCCGTAGTCGTCGGGCACGACTTCGACCCGGTCGCCGGGCTTGCGGCCGTTCGGATCGTTGGGGTCGGACAATTCGACGGTTCGCGGCGCGGCGGCCGCGGCAATCTCGCGCGCGGCGGCGGTCGACATCTCGCCCGAGCGGCGGCCATGGCCGACCGCGCGTAGTCGCGCCTCCCATGCGCGCGTATGGCCAAATTCCGCGAGCATGGCGTCGGCATTGGGAAGATTCGTGCGCACATACCACAGGTTCATGTAGGCGTGCACATCGCAAAGGCCGACCTTGTCGCCACCCAGCCAGGGTCCGCCATCGGCCAACTGGGTCTCGATCCAGCCGACATGGGCGCGAAACTGATCGCGCATCTGCGGGATCGCCGCCGTCATCGCCGCGACGTCGAACTTGGCGCCGCGCAGCTTTTCACGGTCGGCGATGAAGTCCTGCGGGACCTTGTCCGCCAGCAAGCCGAACACCAGGTTGACGGTGTTCTGGAAGAACGAGCGGTCGGCCCACATCGCGCTGGCCGATGCCAGGCCTCGATATCCGCTCGGCAGCAGCGTGGGTTCGGGAAAACGCAGCTCCAACTCGCGCAGGATGCATTGCGTGTCGCAGTAGATATCGGCGCCGATCTGCATCACCGGCGTGCGCCGATAGCCGCCGGTCATCGGCATCAAATCCGGACGCGGCATGATCCGCGAGATGAGCACCGAATGCCACTCGATGTTCTTCAGGCCGAACACGATCCTGATCTTTTCCGAGAACGGCGACTGCTCGAAATGGTGCAGGATGATCGGGAATGTGGTCGTCATGGGATTGTTCCATGCCCGCGCGGGATGACGATCCGTTTAGATCCGGCGCTCGACCATCTTCATCTTGAGTTCGGCGATGGCCTCGGAAGGGTTGAGGCCCTTCGGGCACGCCTTGGCGCAGTTCATGATGGTGTGGCAGCGATAGAGCCGGAACGGATCCTCGAGATTGTCGAGCCGTTCGCCGGTGGCTTCATCGCGGCTGTCCTTGACCCAGCGGGTGGCCTGCAGCAACGCGGCAGGGCCGAGGAAGCGCTCGGGATTCCACCAATAGCTCGGGCAGGACGTCGAGCAGCATGCGCAGAGGATGCATTCGTAGAGGCCGTCGAGTTTTTCGCGGTCCTCGTGGCTCTGCTTCCATTCCTTCTGCGGCGTCGGCGTCGTGGTCTTCAGCCACGGCTCGATCGAGGCGTATTGGGCGTAGAAATTGGTCAGGTCCGGCACCAGATCCTTGACCACGGGCTGATGCGGCAGCGGATTGACCTTGACCGCGCCGTCCTTCACGTCGTGCATCGACTTGGTGCAGGCCAGCGTGTTCTGGCCGTCGATGTTCATGGCACAGGAGCCGCAGACGCCTTCGCGGCAGGAGCGGCGGAAGGTCAGCGTCGGGTCGATGTGGTTCTTGATCCAGATCAGGGCGTCCAGCACCATCGGGCCGCAATCGCTGGTGTCGATGTGATAGGTATCGACACTGGGATTTTTGCCGTCGTCCGGATTCCAGCGATAGACATTGAACTCGCGCGTCTCGGTCGCGCCGGCCGGCTTCGGCCAGGCCTTGCCGCCGGTGATCTTCGAATTCTTGGGCAGTGCGAATTCAACCATCAAACAAATCCTTCTCGCCTTGGCCGTCCGTTGTCAGAGCTTCTACGTGTTACGTAGAAATCGCAGGAATATCTGGCTATTTACCGCATCCGTCGCAAAACCCGCCAGCGGCGAAAACGACGTCTGCATCAGACGAAAGTTTCGCTTTTCCAGCAGAGGCAGCAGACTGCGATAGTCGAAGCCGACATGTGAATTGATGTAGCCGCCGGTGTCGGCCGCCGATCGTCCGAGATTGCGTTGGTACAAGGTGCTTTGCACCACCTTGGCCAAGGTCGTTCCAGGGTGCACCTTGCCCATCTGCACCCGAACGGCATTCTTGAACAGCGACGCCGGGCCGATTTCGATCGGTACCGAGATCACGAGACGTCCCTGTGGCGCCACCAGGCCGGTCAGTTCGTCGAGCCGGGTTTCCAGAAAGCGGCCGTCAAAATGCTCGAGCGTTTCGAAGCAGAGCACCTTGGCAAAGCTCTGTCCCTTCAGCGGCGCGAACTCCGTCAACAGCTCGATGTCGGGGTATGTCGCCTTCACCTCGTGCGCGGCCGAGTCCAGAAACGGATCGTAACCAATACACTTCGCCGAGGGTTGCGCTTCCTTGATCAGCTTGAGGGTGAAGGCGTCGCCGGTGCCGTAATCCAGGATGCTGTCGTTGGGCTGGGGATCGATGATTCCCAACGCGACCTTAAATCGCGTTCGATGGCTCCACCGCTTGACCGGATTAGGACTGTTTATGGTGAGCGAGGAATAATCTTGATGTGCCATAAAGATCCTTTGGAGCGGAAGTTGCTCCTGAAAAATCATATAACAGCATCCTCAAGGCGAACTGTCATCAGTACACCCGCGCCTTTGGCGGAATATACTGAACGTCGTTGGTCATGGTATAATCATGCACCGGGCGATAATCGATCGAGGTCTTGCCGGCCTCGTCGATCCACGCCAGCGAGTGCTTCATCCAGTTCTTGTCGTCGCGGTTGGGAAAATCCTCCCGCGCATGGGCGCCGCGGCTCTCGCTGCGGTTCGCCGCTGAGTCCATCGTTACCACCGCCTGCACGATCAGATTGTCGAATTCGAGTGTCTCGACCAGATCGGAATTCCATACCAGCGAACGATCGCTCACCGACACGTCGCCGATGCCGCCATGAACCTTGTGGATCAGGTTCTGGCCTTCATTGAGGATTTCGCCGGTGCGGAACACCGCGCAATTATTCTGCATCACGTTTTGCATGCTGTCGCGCAGCTTCGCGGTCGGCGTGCCGCCGGCGGCATATCGATAATGGTCGAGCCGCCCCAGCGCCTTGTCGGCCGAACCCGCCGGCAATTCCGGCTGCTTGCCGTTCGGCGTCAGCTTTTCGGCGCAGCGCAGCGCCGCGGCGCGGCCGAATACCACCAGGTCGATCAGCGAATTCGAGCCAAGACGGTTGGCGCCATGCACCGAGACGCAGGCGGCTTCGCCGATCGCCATCAGGCCCTGCACCACCGCGTTGTCGTCGCCGTCCTTCTTGGTCAGCACCTCGGCGTGAAAATTGGTCGGGATGCCGCCCATGTTGTAGTGCACCGTCGGCAGGATCGGGATCGGCTCGCGGGTGACGTCGACATTGGCGAAAATCTTGGCCGATTCGGAAATGCCGGGCAGCCGTTCGTGCAGCACCTTGGGATCGAGATGGTCGAGGTGCAGGAAGATGTGGTCTTTCTTCTTGCCGACGCCGCGGCCTTCCCGCATTTCGATGGTCATGGCGCGTGACACCACGTCGCGCGAGGCAAGATCCTTGGCGGAAGGCGCATAGCGCTCCATGAAGCGCTCGCCTTCGGAATTGACGAGATAGCCGCCTTCGCCGCGCGCGCCTTCGGTGACGAGGCAGCCCGAACCGTAGATTCCGGTGGGGTGGAACTGGACGAACTCCATGTCCTGCAGCGGCAGCCCGGCGCGCAGCGCCATCGCGCCGCCGTCACCGGTGCAGGTGTGGGCGGAGGTGCAGGAGGCGTAGGCGCGGCCATAGCCGCCGGTCGCCAGGATCGTGGTCTGCGCCCGGAAGCGATGCAGCGTGCCGTCATCGAGCTTGAGCGCGATCACGCCGCGGCAGACGCCTTGGTCGTCCATGATCAGGTCGATGGCGAAAAATTCGATGTAGAATTCCGCGGAATGCCGCAGCGCCTGGCCGTACATGGTGTGCAGCATGGCGTGGCCGGTGCGGTCGGCGGCCGCGCAGGTGCGCTGCGCCTGGCCCTTGCCGTAATCCAGCGTCATGCCGCCGAACGGCCGCTGATAGATCTTGCCGTCCTCGGTGCGCGAGAACGGCACGCCCCAATGCTCGAGCTCGTAGACCGCGTCCGGTGCGTTGCGCACCATGTATTCGATCGAGTCCTGGTCGCCGAGCCAGTCCGACCCCTTGACGGTGTCGTACATGTGCCAGCGCCAGTCGTCCGGATGCATGTTGCCGAGCGAGGCGGAGATGCCGCCCTGGGCTGCTACGGTATGCGAGCGCGTCGGAAAAACCTTGGTGATGCAGGCGGTGCGCAAGCCGGCCTCGCCGCAGCCGACCACCGCGCGCAGTCCGGCGCCGCCGGCGCCGACGACGACCACATCATAGGTGTGATCCTCGATCGGATAGGCCTTGCCGTTGGTGGCCGGGCCACCCGCGCCGTTCGTGGTTTTTCCGTTGCCCTCGGCCATGGATTACACTCCCGATGACAGTTTTAGGATCGCGTAGATCGAGGCCAGCGCCACCGCGATGCAGAAGAAATTATTGGCCATCACGCACGCAAGCTTCACCATCTCGCTATGTACGTAGTCTTCGATCACGACCTGCATGCCGATTTTCATGTGCCAGGTGCTGGCGACGATGAACAACAGCATGATGATCGCGATTGGCGCCGAGCCGAGGACCTGCGCCGCGCCGGCCTGATTGCGGCCGAGCAGCATCATCACGATCACGATCGCGGGCACCATCAACAGCACCATCGCCACCGCGGTCATGCGTTGGCGCCAGAAATCGGAGGTGCCGGAATGCGAGGCGCCGAGATTGCGCACGCGCCCGAGCGGCGTGCGCATCGACTTGGACGGATCAGGCGTACTCATCGGCCACCCCCGATCACGTAAGCGATGATCCACAACAGTACCGTGAGCGAGATGCCGCCGATCGCAGCGCCCCAGGTCAGCGCTTCGCGCTCATTGGCCTTGAAGCCATAGCCCAGGTCCCAGACGAAATGCCGGATGCCGCTGAGCAAATGGTGCATCAGCGCCCAGGTATAACCGAATACGATCAGCCGTCCGATGAAGCTTGACGTAAAGGCTTGCACATTGGCATAGGCGGTCGGTCCGGTGGCCGCCGCGATCAGCCACCATGCCAGCAGCAGGGTGCCGACATAGAGCGCCATGCCGGTGGCGCGGTGGATGATGGACAGCGCCATCGTCAACGTCCAGCGGTAGGTCTGAAGATGTGGCGAAAGCGGACGTTCGATCCTGGCGGTCATCGGCGGCTTTTTGACTGTTGGCGGGCCCGCGCAGGCCCGGCGGGGATCGCGATAGAGTAATTCTATTTACGTAGTCGAAACAGCGAGTGCAACGGGCAAAATCACCAATAGCGAACCGTCATTCATCCCTACGGATGAGCCTTGCAATTGCAGGCATTGACAAGCGTTGGGGCGCGGCCCGGCCGGGTACGCCTGAAGCACGATTCATGAACGTGGGGCGAGCAGGCGCGGCCTTTGTGCTAGGTCTCTTGTACGGGCGGTAATAGACGGCAGCGCGTCATTGTTAGCCGAACAACGGGACGAGACAGATGAGCCGTTTCTGGAGCAGTTTGACCCACGATCTGAGACCCTATGTGCCCGGCGAGCAGCCGCGCATGGTGGAGTTGGTCAAGCTCAACACCAATGAAAGCCCATTGGGCCCTTCGCCACGCGCGCTGGAAGCGATACGCGGCGAGGCGACCGATACGCTGCGTCTATATCCCGACCCACAGGCGATCGCGCTGCGTGCGGCGTTGGCCGGCTACCATCAGGTCAGCCCCGAACAGGTGTTCGTCGGCAACGGCTCGGACGAGGTGCTGGCGCACGCGTTCGCCGCGCTGCTCAAGCATGATGCGCCGCTGCTGTTTCCGGACATCACCTACAGTTTCTACCCGGTCTATTGCCGTCTGTTCGGTATCGCCTATGAGACGGTGCCGCTCGATCAGGCGATGCAGATCCGCGTTGCCGATTATCGCCGGCCGGCCGGCGCGCTCATCGTTCCCAATCCGAATGCGCCAACCGGGATTGCGCTGTCGCGGGCCGAGATCGTGACCCTGCTGGAGCAACATCCGGACGCTCCCGTGGTGATCGACGAGGCCTATGTCGATTTCGGCGCCGAGACCGCGATTCCGCTGGTCGCCTCCCACCCGAACCTTTTGGTCGTCCAGACCATGTCCAAATCCCGGGCCCTGGCCGGCTTGAGGGTTGGCTATGCGATCGGCGATGCCGACCTGATCGAGGCGCTGACCCGGGTAAAGGACAGCTTCAACTCCTATCCGCTTGGCCGGCCCGCCCAGGCCGGCGCCATCGCCTCGCTCGAAGACGAAAGCTATTTTCAACAGAGCCGGGCTCGCGTGATCGAAGGCCGGGAACGGCTAAACCGCGGATTGGTCCGGCTTGGCTTCGACGTGCTGCCGTCCTCCGCCAACTTCGTCTTCGCGCGTCATCCGGCGCATCAGGGCGCGGCGCTGGCCACCGCATTGCGCCAACGCGCAGTGATCGTTCGCCATTTTTCCGCGCCACGCATCTCCGACTATCTGCGGATAAGTGTGGGCACCGACGGGCAAATTGACCGGCTGTTATCGGCGCTGTCGGACATTTTGGGCAGCGCGCCTGCTGCTTGAGGGAGCGGCGTCGCTGTTCGTGGGCTTCACCGCTCGCGCGAAATCCTGAGAGGCTGCGAAGCTATCTCGGACGTCATCCTGAGGTGCGAGCTCTTGCGAGCCTCGAAGGATGGCCGCAAGCACAGCGCTGAACACCATCCTTCGAGGCTCGCCGAAGATGGCGAGCACCTCAGGATGACGGCGGAAATAGCTTCATAGGCTCTGAGGAGCGCGTTTTCGCGCGTCCCGAAGACTTGATGGGGACGTCAATTCTTCGCGTAGATCTTCGAATACGTATCGCGCAAAATATTCTTCTGCACCTTGCCCATGGCGTTGCGCGGCAATTCGTCGACCACGAACACCCGTTTCGGCATCTTGAATTTGGCGAGCCGCCCGTCGAGCGCTTTCAGTACCGAAGCTTCATCGACCTTGGCGTCCTTGGTGCAGACCACGACCGCGGTGACGCCCTCGCCGAAATCCGCGTGCGGCACGCCGATTACGGCGGATTCGATCACGCCCGGCATGGCGTCGATCTCGCTTTCGATCTCCTTGGGGTAGACGTTGAAGCCGCCGGAGATCACGAGATCCTTGCCGCGACCGAGGATGTGGACATAGTCGTCGGCGTCGATCTTGCCGAGATCGCCGGTGATGAAAAAGCCGTCGTCGCGGAATTCGGCCTTGGTCTTTTCCGGCATCCGCCAATAGCCCTTGAACACGTTCGGACCCTTGACCTCGATCATGCCGATGGTGTCGCGGGCGATTTCCTTGCCGGTTTCGGGATCGGTGACCCGCACCGAGACGCCGGGCAGCGCGCGGCCGACCGCGCCGGGCACCCGGTCGCCGTCATAGGGGTTCGAGGTGTTCATGTTGGTTTCGGTCATGCCATAGCGTTCGAGGATGGCGAATCCCGTGCGCGCCGACCATTCGCGATGGGTGTCGGCGAGCAGCGGCGCGGAGCCCGAAATGAACAGCCGCATATGCGCGGTGGATTCCTTGTTCAGCGCCGGGCTTTGCAGCAGCCTTGTATAAAAGGTCGGCACGCCCATCATCACGGTGGCGCGCGCCATCAGCTTGATGATCGTTTCAGGATCGAACTTCGGCAGGAAGATCATCGAGGCGCGAGCGAACAGCGTGACGTTGCTGGCCACGAACAGGCCGTGGGTGTGATAGATCGGCAGCGCGTGGATCAGCACATCCTTGTCGGTGAAGCGCCAGGTGTCGACCAAGCTGAACGAATTCGATGCGAGGTTGTCATGCGTCAGCATCGCGCCCTTGGAACGGCCGGTGGTGCCCGACGTGTAGAGGATCGCGGCGAGGTCGTCGTTGGCGCGCGCGACGGTGGTGAACTCGGGCTTGGCCTTGGCCGCAGCCTCGGTCAGCGATCCCTTGCCATCGGCGCCCAGCGTCATGACGTGGGCGTTGATCTTGGTCGCGATCGCGGCGATGCCTTCGGCCTTGGAGGGATCGCACACCACCAGCGACGGCTCGGCGTCGGTGAGGAAATATTCCAGCTCGTTGAGGGTGTAGGCGGTGTTGAGCGGCAGATAGACCGCGCCGGCGCGCACGGTGGCGAGATACAGCACGAGGCCCGGCACTGATTTATCGGTTTGGGCCGCGACCCGGTCGCCCGGCTTGACGCCGCTTGCCACCAGCACATTGGCGATCCGCCCGGCCTCACCGATCAGATCGCCATAGCTGATGCGGGTGCCGTCGAGCATCTCGATCGCGAGGCGCGCCGGATTGTCGAGGTCGTCAAACAGGCGAGAAAACAGGTTGGCGTTCATGGTGGTTTTCTGGGGTGCGTTCATGCATCATTGCAGGGGGCGGACGGCCGCATCCGATCGGCCGTAAATCATGAGGCGTTCATTAGCAAAAACGCCCTTCACAAAGCAACGGAGACAGTTTGCATGACAAATAGCGGGAAACGCGTGGCCTGGGTGACCGGCGGCGGCAGCGGCATCGGCGAAGCCGGCGCCGAAGCGCTGGCGGCGGACGGCTGGATCGTGGTGGTTTCGGGGCGGCGCCAGGATGCCCTGGATACGGTGGTGGCCAAGATCACGAAAAGCGGAGGCAAGGCCGAGGCGATCCCGCTCGACGTCAGCCACAAGGCCGACGTGTCCAAGGCCGCCGATCATATCCTCGCCAGGCATGGCCGCATCGATCTGTTGGTTAACAGCGCCGGTATCAATGTTCCCAAGCGCAGCTGGGCCGACATGGAGCTGGAAGGCTGGGACAAACTGGTCGAGATCAATCTCAACGGCGTGCTGTATTGCATGCGCGCGGTGCTGCCGGCGATGCGCAGACAGAAGGATGGCTGCATCATCAACGTCGCATCGTGGGCCGGCCGTCACGTCTCGAAGATGCCGGGCCCGGCCTACACCACGACCAAACATGCGGTGCTGGCGCTGACCCATTCGTTCAACATGGATGAATGCGTCAACGGTTTGCGGGCGTGCTGTTTGTCGCCCGGCGAGGTCGCAACCCCGATCCTCAAATTGCGGCCGCAAGTGCCGTCGGAAGAAGAGCAGGCCAAGATGCTGCAGCCCGAGGATTGCGGCCGCACCATCGCCTTCGTCGCCAGCATGCCGCCTCGTGTGTGCGTCAACGAAATCCTGATCAGCCCGACCCACAATCGCGGTTTTATTCAGATGCCGCATAATCGTGAGCCCGCGCCGGCGCAGAAGGCGTCGTGAGGACGAACCGTAAGCATTGAGGCCGTCATTGCGAGCGCAAGCGAAGCAATCCAGAGCCACAAAGTAAGACTGGATTGCTTCGTCGCTTCGCTCCTCGCAATGACGAGTTACACTACGGTCGAGCGACGCCGCAAACGGCGTCACCCAAAAATAGTTTCACACCGTCGAAAATATATTCCCTGAAACCACGCCAAAACCCTCCCGTAACTCGGGCAACGACAGCGCAGGCGGATCCAGGCATCCGACGCGGTCGTCAACAATCCGGCAAACCCGCCGGTCACCCAATCCATTCATCGGGAGATGATCCATGTCCAAGCGTATTGCTCTGCTTTCGGCCGTCGCGTTCAGCGCGTTCGCCATCACTGCCACGATCGTTGCGCCCGTTAGCGCACAAGACAAGATGAAGAGCGAAATGTCAGGCGAGAAGACCGTGATGGTCGGCGGCGCCGCGATGTTCCCCTCGAAGAACATCATCCAGAACGCCGTCAATTCGAAGGACCACACCACCCTCGTCGCCGCGGTGAAGGCTGCCGGCCTGGTCGATACCCTCGAAGGCAAGGGCCCGTTCACGGTATTCGCGCCGACCAACGCCGCTTTCGCCAAGCTTCCGGCCGGCACCGTCGATACCCTGGTGAAGCCCGAGAACAAGGCGACCCTGACCAAAATCCTGACCTATCACGTGGTTGCCGGCAAGCTTGAAGCCTCCGACCTGACCGACGGCAAGAAGCTGAAGACCGTTCAGGGCGAAGAGCTGACCGTGAAGCGCTCGGGCGACACCGTGATGATCATCGATTCCAAGGGTGGTTCCTCGACCGTCACGATCCCGAACGTCAATCAGTCGAACGGCGTGATCCACGTGGTCGATACCGTCCTGATGCCCTCGTAAGACCCCAAGTATCTTGATCTAACGTATCTCGATCTAACGTGTCCTGATCCTACGTGCCCCTTCGGGACACGCCATTGCGAGCCGGGGGAAAACCCGGCTCGCTTTTTTGTGAACGTCGACGGCCGCCCGCCGTCGGTCCCATGGACCGCATCGCTGTAACTAAATGCCGGTTCCCAGCGTATAAGGGGGGTATCCACGCCAGCGAGCGAACAACCATGTCCAGTATGACCATCAGTGATCACCGCCCGGCCCCGGCCGCGAAAGTCATTCAGCCTGCCTGGGTCCGCGCCATGCACTGGGCCAACGCCGTGGCGATCGTGGTGATGATCATGTCGGGCTGGCAAATCTATAACGCCTCGCCGTTGTTCAAGTTCAGCTTTTCGTCGTCGATCACCTTGGGCGGCTGGCTCGGCGGCGGGTTGCTCTGGCATTTCGCCGCGATGTGGCTGTTGATGGTCAACGGCCTGCTCTATCTGATCACGGGCCTCGCCACCGGCCGCTTCCGCCGCAAGCTGCTTCCGATCACGCCGTCAGGCGTGATTGCCGATACCAGGGCGGCGCTGACCTTCAAGCTGTCGCATGGCGACCTCTCGAAATACAACAACGTGCAGAAGCTGCTGTATGCCGGCATCATCGTGGTCGGGATTGTGATCGTGTTGTCGGGGCTGTCGATCTGGAAGCCGGTGCAGTTGCAATATCTGACCGCGTTATTCGGCGGCTATGATATCGCGCGCTATGTCCACTTCACCTGCATGGCGCTGATCTGCGCCTTCCTGGTGGTGCATGTCGCGCTGGCGCTGCTGGTGCCTAAGAGTCTGCGCGCCATGATCATCGGCCGCTAATACATTCTTGAGGAGACATATCATGGGTCGCTTGCGCTCCCTCTTAATTCCCGGGGTCGACAAGAAGCTGTTGGTCAAGGACGCTGCCCGGGCGATGCCAGATCTGGCGCGCCGGCGTTTCATCGCCGGCGGCGCCAGCCTCGGCGCGCTGACGCTGTTGACCGGATGCGACGTCACCGACAGTTTTTCGGCCGACAATCTGCTGGCGCAGATCTCGAAATTCAATGACGCGGTACAGGCGGCGATCTTCAATCCCGACGCGCTGGCGCCGACCTTTCCGGAGAGCGCGATTACAAAACCGTTTCCGTTCAATGCCTATTACGAACTCGACGATGCGCCGGAGGTCAGCGGCGACGAATGGAAGCTCGAGGTGCGGGGTCTCGTCGATAACAAGAAATCATGGACGCTGGACGAACTCTACAAGCTGCCGCAGGTCAAGCAGGTGACGCGCCATATCTGCGTCGAGGGCTGGAGCGCGATCGGGAGCTGGACCGGCACGCCGCTGCGCGACTTCCTCAAACTGATCGGCGCGGATACAAGCGCGAAATATGTCTGGTTCCAGTGCGCCGACAAGGAAGGCTACAACTCGCCGCTCGACATGCGCACGGCGCTGCATCCGCAGACCCAGATGACCTTCAAGTTCGCCGACGAGATTCTGCCCCGCGCCTACGGTTTTCCGATGAAGATCCGGGTGCCGACCAAGCTCGGCTTCAAGAATCCGAAATATGTGATGTCGATGGAAGTCACCAACGACTACAAGGGCGGCTACTGGGAAGACCAGGGATATAATTCGTTCAGCGGGAGTTGATGGGGGCGAATGGCGAGTAGCGAGTAGAAAGAAAAATTCGCGCGCATCTTCCCTATTCGCCACTCGCTATTCGCTATTCACCAATCTTCCCTGAAACGCCGCCAGAACCGCGCCCATCGCCAGCATCGCAGCGCCTGCGTTGAGCGCATAGGACAGGTTGCCGAACGCGTCGGTGATGGCGCCGGTGACGACGGGCCCGAGCGTCTGGCCGATGCCAAAGGAAATCGTCAGCGCCGCGATCGCGGTCGGCCACGCCGCATGCGGATAATTGAAGCGGACGAAGGCGGTGGTCGAGCCGACCACGGCAAAGAACGAAACGCCGAACACCAGCGCCGATATCGCCAGCAGCACGACCGAATGGCCGAACAGCGGCAGCGCCGCGCCGACCGCATTGACGGCGAGAATGATCGCGGTCGAGCGGCCGCCGCGGTCGAGCGCCAGCACCCGGCGCCAGATCCATGGCGTCGCGAATGCGCTCAGTCCGATCAGGCACCAGAACGCGCTCTGCGCCGGTGCGCCGCCGCCGGCATCGCGCACATAGGCAATCATGAAGGTCATGTAGGCGATGTAGCCGGCGCCGAACAGGAAATAGCCGGCGAGATAGATCAGCGCCGGCCGGATTGCGAATCGGACGGGCGTCGGATCGGCGATCTCGGCGTTGGCGCCAAAACGGGTCAGCAGCAGCGGCAGGATCATGATGGCGGCCAATAGCGTCATCGCCCACCACACGATCCACCACGATCCCGGCCCGAAGGCCTGCAAGGTGAAGGGCGCGATCAGGCCGGACAGCAGGATGCCCGAGCCGGGGCCGGCATAGAACAAACTCAGCAGAAAATTCGCCCGCTCCGGCTTCGACTGCGCGATAGTCGCCGCCAGCGCGCCGCTGGCGACGAAGCCGACCGCCGCGCCCACGCCCGCGAGCAGGCGCGCAAAGCTCAAGACGACAAAATTGCCTGATAGCGCGCAGAGCGCCAGCGAGGCTACCGCGGCGACGGTTCCCCAGCGCACCACCGCGGACAGCCCAAAGCGTTTCACCAGGGCGGAGGCGATCAAGGCGCCGGCGAGGTACCCGGCGGCATTGATGGTGTTCATGAAGCCCGCGGCGGAATAGGACCAGCCAAGCGAATCGCGCATGTCCGGCAGCACCAGCGAATAGGCAAAGCGGCCGATACCGAGGCCGATCGTCGGTGTCAGCGACAGCACCATAATCAGCCGCGCGGCATGCGTGGCGGGCAGGGAACGCTCGGGGGCATGCAAGGGAAATACTCCAGCAACAACCCATTGTGGCAGGGGCAGGCCGGCTTGCACAGGCCGCGGTCATCAATGGTGTCTTGCCAATCGCGCAATGCCGTTTTAGCACTCCGCGCGCGAGTTTACTCCGTCGTCATGCCCGGACTCGACCCGGGCATCCATCATCTTGAAAAATGCTGGATTGCCGGGTCAAGCCCGGCAATGACGAACCAACAATGATCCCGAGGTAACGGACCATGGCGACCCATAAACTGCTGCTTCTCTCCGGCGACGGCATCGGCCCCGAAGTGATGGCGGAAGTGCAGCGCCTGATCGACTGGCTCAACGCGCAAGGCATCGCGCATTTCGAGACCGAGCAGGGATTGGTCGGCGGTTCGGCCTATGACGCGCACAAGGTCAGCATCACCGACGAGACCATGGCCAAGGCGCAGGCTGCCGACGCGGTGATCTTTGGCGCGGTCGGCGGTCCGAAGTGGGACAGTGTGCCCTATGAGGTGCGGCCCGAAGCCGGCCTGCTGCGCTTGCGCAAGGATTTAGGCCTGTACGGCAATCTGCGGCCGGCCGTGTGCTATCCGGCGCTCGCGGATGCTTCCAGCCTGAAGCGCGAGATTGTCGAAGGCCTCGACATCATGATCGTGCGCGAATTGACCGGCGGGGTTTACTTCGGCGAGCCCAAAACGATCACTGACATCGGCAACGGCCAGAAGCGGGCTATCGATACCCAGGTCTACGACACCTATGAGATCGAGCGCATCGCGCGCGTCGCCTTCGATCTGGCGCGCCAGCGCCGCAACAAGGTGACCTCGATGGAAAAGCGCAACGTCATGAAGTCAGGCGTGCTCTGGAACGAGGTGGTGACGCAGGTCCATGCCCGCGAATACCAGGACGTGACGCTCGAGCATCAATTGGCCGATTCCGGCGGCATGAACCTGGTGAAGACGCCGAAGCAGTTCGATGTCATCGTCACCGACAATCTGTTCGGCGACATGCTGTCCGACATCGCGGCGATGCTGACGGGTTCGCTCGGCCTGTTGCCGTCGGCTTCGCTCGGCGCGGTCAATGCCAAGACGAAGAAGCGCAAGGCGCTGTATGAGCCGGTGCATGGCTCGGCACCCGACATCGCCGGCCGTGGATTGGCTAATCCGATCGCGATGCTGGCCTCATTCGGCATGGCGCTGCGCTATTCGTTCGAGATGGGTGCGCTGGCCGACAGACTCGACGCCGCCATCGCCGCAGTGCTCGCCGCCGGCCTGCGCACCGCCGATATCAAATCGGAAGGCACCACGGTGGTGAGCACGACGCAGATGGGCGAGGCGATCCTGAAAGAATTGCAGGCGCTGCACAGCTAAGCGCAGGCCTATCCGCCGTCGTCCCGGCCTAGCGCGCAATTGCGCGTACGGGGCCGGGACCCATACGCCGAGGATTTTCGTTTCGGCCGTGAGGAGAGGCCTTCCGGAATCATCAGCGCCAGGGATTATGGATCCCGGCGCCTTACGCGCAATTGCGCGCTAGGCCGGGACGACGCAGTCAGTGTTGTAGCGGTCCCACAAATGACTCCCAATCACAAAAAATGCCCGGCCAAAGCCGGGCATTTTTCGTCTGCGAATGTGTCGCCGCTCAATACAGCGGGAAGGTCGTGGGATATCCACCCATGTCCGACGGCGGGTTCATCGGGCCGCGATCGATCGGGCGGTTGTTGTTCTCGCGCGCGAACGACGGGTAGCCGAGGTCCGGCGGGAAGGCGTAGTCGTTGAACTTGCGGTCGCCCGGCAGCACTTCGACGCCGGCGTCGAGCCAGGAGCGCGTGGTGACGTAAACGCGGGTATGCGGACCCTGCTGATAAACTTGGTTGGGGCCGCGGGCGCCGTAATAGGGGCGGCCGTTTCTGTCGTATTGCTGCTGGCGCTTCTGCTGCGGCGTCGGGGCGGACTGCGCGCTCGCAGGCGTCAGGCCGAGGCCAACGACAGTAACCGCGGCGGCGGCCAGCAACAGCGCGAGTTTGCTCGCAGCGGAGAATTTCGGGGTCATCATGTCCTCATGGTCCGGCGGAGCGTCGTGTCCGATTTACCCGTCATTTAACTGCCGGGGCCATCCGGCCACAAGGTCAATCGGGCCACACTGGCTCACAATAATGCCGGGGGAAGTGAAAAAGTTGCATGAAAACCAGCGCCTTGATCGGCACACTGACCAGCATCCCGGCGACCGGCGTCCTGGCAGCCGCGCCGGATCAGAACGCGCCGCGCAATTGGGGATTTTCGTTCTCCGTCACCCAGCTCGCCGCGGCAGCGGCGGTCGCGGAAGGGGCGCAGCTCCCGCGCCTGAGCTCGGCGCGGGCGAATGTTTCGGCCAATTTCGGGTCGTTCCCGGCGGTCAAAAGGGTCAGGCGGTTCAAGATACAGCCGACCGCCGCACGCCGGGCGGGCAGCGTGTCGCCCTGGCAGGACCAGCCGGAAATCCGCAAATCGGCCTGATCGAGACGTTTCACGAAGCCGAGACAGGCTGGCGCGTCGCCGCGGGCCAGGCCGGCCAGACGAAGCAGGGTCACCGCGCCGAATTTGCTGTCGATGATGCCTGCGGCTTCCAGCTCGCGGGCGCCATTGGGGTCCATCCGGTCGGCCAGTTCGGCGAGCGCGGGACCCGATTCGCTTAACTCATCCCCGGGACGGTAGATTTCGAGCTCGGCTATGGGCTTTTCGGCTGCCGCGGCCCAGCGCAGGACATCCTTGCGGCCGCCACCCGGATGCCGAAGAATTTCGTAAGATGCTGTTTTTTCAAACGATTCGGGCTGGCTGACGGCGAACGCCGGATAAGAGCGGGTGGCTGGGCTCCAAGCCGCCTTGGCGGTAGGCCCAATATCCCTAGCCGGCAATTCGTTCCAGAAATGGAGGCCGACGATGGCAAGCAGCGCCAGAGCCCCCACATAGACGATCAGGCGGGCCAGCGTACCACAGCATTCGTCGGCAAAGCTGGTCAGCGCCGAGCGAATCCGGCTCGGATCGTGAGGGTCGGCACGGGTGCCCGAAAACGACTGCATCAAACGCCCACGCGCACAAAATGGCCTGATATAAGTCTGGCCGGCATCAAGTTCGGCCAGGTTCTGCTGTTACGTTGTCTTAAAGGCGTTTCTCGCATAGAAGCGCTGCCTCTTCCCTTTCCGTGGCACGAGGGGGCGAGGCATTTTTCTTCGGAGAGTGAACGATGGGTTACAAAGTCGCGGTGGTCGGTGCGACCGGCAATGTCGGGCGCGAAATGCTCAACATCCTGGACGAGCGCAAATTTCCGGCTGACGAGGTGGTGGCGCTGGCCTCACGCCGCAGCGTGGGTGTCGAGGTGTCCTATGGCGACCGCACCCTGAAAGTCAAAGCGCTCGAGCATTATGATTTTTCCGACGTCGATATCTGCCTGATGTCGGCGGGCGGTTCCGTGTCGAAGGAATGGTCGCCCAGGATTGGTGCCGCCGGCGCCATCGTGATCGACAATTCGTCGGCCTGGCGGATGGATCCGGACGTGCCGCTGATCGTGCCGGAGGTCAACGCGGCCGCGGTCGCCGGTTTCACCAAGAAGAACATCATCGCCAATCCGAACTGCTCGACCGCGCAGCTCGTGGTCGCGTTGAAGCCGCTGCACGACAAGGCGGTGATCAAGCGCGTCGTGGTCTCGACCTATCAATCGGTGTCGGGCGCCGGCAAGGACGGGATGGATGAGCTGTTTTCGCAGACCAAGGCGGTCTACACCAACAGCGATCTGGTCAACAAGAAATTTCCCAAGCGTATCGCCTTCAACGTGATCCCCGAGATCGACGTGTTCATGGAGGACGGCTACACCAAGGAAGAGTGGAAGATGATGATGGAGACCAAGAAGATTCTTGATCCCAAAATCAGGCTTACCGCGACCTGCGTGCGGGTGCCGGTATTCGTCGGTCATTCCGAAGCGGTCAATATCGAGTTCGAGAATCCGATCTCGGCCGACGAGGCCCGCGACATCCTGCGCAATGCGCCGGGGTGCCTGGTGATCGACAAGCGCGAGCCGGGCGGCTATGTCACGCCCTACGAGGCGGCCGGCGAGGACGCGACCTATATCAGCCGCATCCGCGAGGACGCGACGGTGGAAAACGGCCTGGTGCTGTGGTGCGTGTCGGATAATCTGCGCAAGGGTGCGGCGCTGAACGCAATCCAGATTGCCGAGTGCCTGATCAACCGCAAGCTGATCACCGCCAAGAAGAAGGCGGCCTAAGCAGCAGCCATCGTAGGGTGGGCAAAGGCGCTCTTGCGCCGTGCCCACCATTCTAGTCCGGATATGTCATGGTGGGCACGCTTCGCTTTGCCCACCCTACGCGGCGAAGGAACGGGGCGGCACTGCGATGAGCGAACAACCGGCTCCCTACCGGCCCAACCCGCATCTCAAGCGCGTCGAGCACGGGCTCGAAAGCGTGCTGTTCAACAGCCGGTGGCTGCTGGCGCCGTTTTACCTCGGCCTCGTCGTCAGCCTCGCGGTGCTGATGCTGAAATTCATGATGATGCTGTGGGAGTTCATCCTGCATGCGGCCGCCGCCAAGGAATCCGACATCATCCTCGGCGTGCTCAGCCTGATCGACGTCTCGCTGACCGGCAATCTGATCCTGATCGTGGTGTTTTCGGGCTACGAGAATTTCGTCTCGAAGATCGATCCCGGCGCCCATCCGGACTGGCCGGAATGGATGACCAAGGTCGATTTCGCCGGGCTGAAGCAAAAGCTGCTGGCCTCGATCGTGGCGATTTCCGCGATCCAGGTGTTGAAGGCATTCATGAACCTGGATTCGACCTTCGACGCCCAGAAGATGGGCTGGCTGGTCGGTATCCATATTGTGTTCGTGGTATCGGCGCTGATCCTGGCGCTGTCGGACCGCTGGGGCAGCGATCATTAGAGCGTTTTCGAGCGAAGTGGACACCGGTTCGCGTGAAGAAAACGCGTCAAAACAAAAGACTAGAGCGAATGGCGAATGGGAGTAGCGAATAGAAAGCGGAATTTCCTTCTATTCGCTATTCGCCACTCGCAATTCGCCAACACCGCGAAATTCCTTCGCCACCGGATCGAGCACGAACAGCGAGCCTTCGGCGACACCGAAATAGGCCCCGTGCAATAGCAATTCGCCGCTGTCGACCGCGGCCTGCACGAACGGAAACGTCATCAGGTTTTCCAGGCTGCGAAACACCGCGGCCTTTTCGATCCGGGTCGTAAACTCCTGCCGGGACTCGTGCCCGCGCTGCGCGACCGTCTCGCCGGGCTTGACGAACATCGCCATCCAGCGGCCGATGAAGTCGCCGGGCGACAGCGGCTCGATGTCGTCGATGAAGGCGCGGATGCCGCCGCATTGCGCATGGCCAAGCACCACGATGTGTTTCACGCGCAGCACGCTGACCGCGTATTCCAAGGCCGCCGACACGCCATGCGCGCCGCCGTCCGGCTGGTACACCGGCACCAGATTGGCGATGTTGCGCATCACGAACAATTCGCCGGGACCGGCGTCGAAGATCACTTCCGGCGACACCCGGGAATCGCAGCAGCCGATCACCATCACGGCGGGCGCCTGGCCGCGCTCGGATAATTCGCGGTAGCGCGTCTGCTCGGTCGGCAGGCGTTGCGAGGTAAAGGTCCGGTAGCCTTCAAGCAGGTGCTGGGGAAATGGCGACATATCCGAGGCTAACCATATGCCGATGACCGGAACAAGACTTTCGGAGCCGACGTTGAGGTGATATCGCCTCGGGTTCGAAATCTCTGAGGAAACCCAGCCATGATCCGTCCGCGCCGCAGCCCGTTATTCATGCCCGGCTCCAATGCGCGGGCGCTGGAAAAAGCCCGCAACCTGCCCGCCGACGTCATCATCCTCGACCTCGAGGATTCGGTGGCGCCGGATGCCAAGGGGCTTGCGCGCGACCAGATCGCGCAGGCAATCGCCGCCAAGGGTTTTGGCAAGCGTGAAGTCTGGGTCCGCACCAACAGCCTGGATTCAGCGTGGTGGGTCGACGATTCCGCGATGGCAGGCCAGGCTAAGCCCGACGGCATTCTGGTTCCCAAGGTTTCCAGCGTCGAGGATCTCCAGGCGATCGGCGACCGGCTGGCCGCCGTCCATGCCGACCCATCGATTAAAGTTTGGGCGATGATCGAAACCGCGCGCGCGGTGCTCGACGCCGACAAATTAGCGGGGGCTTCGCGCGATCCCAGGGCACGGTTGGCCGGATTCGTGTTCGGACCGAACGACATCGCGCGGGAGACGCGGATCCTGATGCGGCCGGGCCGTGCGGCGATGATTCCGATGATGACGCATTGCATCCTGGCGACCCGCGCTTACGGGCTGGAAATTTTCGACGGGCCCTACAGCGATTTCAGCAATGTCGACGGCTTCGGGCAGGAATGCACCCAGGGCCGCGATCTCGGCTTTGACGGCAAGACGCTGATCCATCCCGGCCAGGTCGAGGCGTGCAATGCCATCTTCACCCCGCCGGATGAGGAAATTGCCCAGGCCCGCAAAATCATCGCGGCCTTCGAGCAACCGGAGAATGCCGCGCGCGGCGCTATCCGGCTCGACGGCCAGATGGTGGAACGCCTGCACGCCGACATGGCCCGCCGCACGATTGCGATCGCGGACGCCATCGCGGCGATGGGGAATTGAGAATTTAGTTCGCGTCTCTTCCCTTCTCCCCTTGTGGGAGAAGGTGGCAGCCGTAGGCTGCCGGATGAGGGGTCGCCGCATAACGAGAGGCCGTGACCCCTCACCCGTCTCGAACGCGCTATGCGCGTTCGATCCACCCTCTCCCACAAGGGGAGAGGGGAAAAGCAACGTTCCGCTCAGCTCCCAAACTTCTCCGCCGCCCACGCATACAGGCTGCCCGCGACCGGCTGCGTGTTGCCGCGGCCCTTGGGCGAAATGTGCAGCCCGATGATGTCGGGGTCATTGATCAATGCGGAAAAATCCGAGCGCTCGAAGAACAGTTTCGGTTCGGCATGCACCGCGTAAAACGATTTCTTCGGCAGCGCATAGTGTAACTCGCCGGCGCGGTGCGCGAGCGCGGTCAGTGCCGCGGGGCCAAAGATCGCAACGCGGATATCCGACAGGCGCCTTGATCCACCGCGCAGTTTGCGCATCGCAAATGTCAGGCGATGCCGCAGCGACAGCCAGTCCGGCGTCAGTTCGTCCTGCTTCATCAGGGCTTCGAACGCGGCTACGATCGGATCGCCGGGCGGAAGATACAGCACGGAATTGCCGAGCTGGCGCGGCCGCTCCCAGGCAAAGTAAGGTTTTGCGGGATCGATCGCGGCCGGCTTGAGCAACAGCACATCGGCATCGAGCCACAAGCGGACATCGTCTGCGACGGTGGGCTGCGCCATCAGCCGCATCCGGAAGAAATCGGAAAATTGCAGAAGGGTCCAATCCCGCCACGAGCCATCCGGCTGCGGCGGGCGCAGCCGTTCGGAAAAAGCGCGCGGCAGGATCGCCTCGGCCTCGGCATTGCCGACGCCATCGGGCAAGCCTGCCAGCGGATCGAAGCTATAGACGGTGACCTTATGACCGGCGGCGACCTGCGATCTCAGGCACAATAGCCGCAGCGCATCGAGCGGACCGTGCCAGAAGGTGACGACGTCCGGCCGCATGCGCAACGTCACCAAAATAGCTGGTTAGATCGATAACTGATGAGATCAATGGCTGGTCAGATCAGGCCCAGGCGCGCTCGGTTTTGACCCTGGCTTCGTAATCGTCGATCGACGACTTCTTTTCCATCGTCAGCCCGATATCGTCGAGGCCGTTCAGCAGGCAATGCTTGCGATACGGGTCGATCTCGAACTTCAGCGTGCCGCCGTCGGGCCCGCGGATTTCCTGGCTGGCCAGGTCGATGCTCAAGGTGGCGTTGGCGCCGCGCTCGGCATCGTCGAACAATTTGTCGAGGTCTTCCTGCGACACACGGATCGGCAACACGCCGTTCTTGAAACAATTGTTGTAGAAGATGTCGCCGAACGAGGTCGAGATCACGCAGCGGATGCCGAAATCGAGCAGCGCCCACGGCGCGTGCTCGCGGCTCGAGCCGCAACCGAAATTATCTCCGGCGACCAGAATCTTGGCGTTGCGATAGGCCGGCTTGTTGAGGATGAAATCGGGGTTCTCGCTGCCGTCGTCCTTGTAGCGCTGTTCCGAGAACAGGCCCTTGCCAAGCCCGGTGCGCTTGATGGTTTTCAAGTACTGCTTCGGGATCACCATGTCGGTATCGACATTGATGATCTTCAGCGGCGCTGCGACGCCTTCCAGCGTGGTGAATTTTTCCATGGCCCGATCTTCATCTGTGCGAGGGAACAGCTAACAGGTTTGCAGCCAAAAGGGCGCAAACCTACGACTTCAGGGGGTACTTTTACCCCCATCGGGGCCTTGGGCAAAGGTCAAATTGTGCAAGGCTAATCGTCCGGCAATGCTAATCTTCGGAATCGTCCTGTTCCTCGATCGCCTCCATATCCGCGTCTGACAGTCCGAAATGATGGCCGATCTCGTGGATCAGCACGTGGCGAACGATATGGCCCAGCGTCTCCTCGTGCTCGGTCCAGTAGTCCAGGATCGGCCGCCGATAGAGCCAGATCATGTTGGGCAGTGGGGCGATATCCTGGCTGCTACGGAACGGCAGGCCGGTGCCCTGGAACAGGCCAAGCAGGTCGAATTCGCTCTCGGCCTCCAACTCGTCGAGCACCTCATCGGTCGGAAAATCGTCGACGCGGATCACCACGCCCTCGCATAGCTCGCGAAAGTCGGCGGGCAGGCGCTCGAAGATGTCGTGCGCCATGGCCTCCATTTCGGCCAGGGAGGGTGCTTTGGCTGAAGTCCACATCGCGTTGGTCCAATCTCTGATCTGAGAGCGCATCGGAATGCCGGCCCCTTGCCAAGAGAGCTAGCTGAAGGGAGCTAGCTGCCACGCGATGCGAATGCTAGAAGCGGACAGCAGTGGCATAACAAGTTGGGTGGGCTTATGACGCGGATCGGGATCGCGGCGATGGGGGTCGCCCTTGCAGGAGCTCTGTTGCTGCCGGCATCCGGCACCAGGGCGCAGACCGCGCCGTCCGGGATACGGGTAGCACAAGCGCAGCCTCCGGCGGCCGTCGATCGCTCCATCCCGCGCCGCAGCACACGGCCGACACGGCGCGTGCCGATCTATCCGCGCTACCAGGTCGAACCCGATGGCGTCTATCCGCGCTACAACCCGGGACCCAATGCGGTGCGGGACTGCACGGCGACCTATGTCGAGGAGCACCGGCCAAGCGGCACCGTGATCACGCCGCGGATGAACTGCTTCTGGCGTCCGGGTTAGCTCCGAGAGCCTCTCTCGCGAGACGAAAGTCCAACCCGCTTTTGTGCGTCACGCGATGTACGGCGGGAACCTAACCGCGCAGCGCGCATTTGATTTCCCGGCGCAGGGGACAACTCACATTCACGTCGCAAGCTTCGGCCCAACGACCTGCGTCGCGCCGAAACGGCTGATCTACTCAGCCAGTTCGGCGCGGACGTGAAATCCTGGACCCATGGAGAACAAATATGAATGTGACGAAAGTTTTGGGACTTGCGGCTGTCGGGGCGTTGCTGGTTCTGGCCGCGCCGAGCGAGCGTGCAAATGCGATGTCGCTGAGCAATCCGGGCGCGGCGGCGACCGTCCAGGATAGCTCGAAGCAGGCGACGACCGAGGTGCGTTGGCATCACCGTTGGCATCGGCGCTGCTGGCATTGCCGCTAGTCGCTCGGCTGGCGCTCAACATCAAACAGGCCCGTGATGTGCGGGCCTGTTTTTTTGTCCATCATGGCTTCGATTTTTCGAGACTTCGATTTTTCAAGGCTTGCGATTTTCGCAGCCGCTTTCAATCTTAATTCCTGCTTAATCCCAATTCTTGAATTTCCAGGATTTGAGCTTCCACGGCGTCAGGTTCTCCATCCGCCACTGCACCACCCGATCCGGCGGCCAATGACTGAGACGCGAGGTTTCCTTGCTCTCCGGCTCGATGATCAGCGTCTGCGGGCGACGGCGCGACTGGCGCGTCGCCTCGCTGATCATATCGACGAATTCTGGTTTGTCGGCCATGACCGGCTCCTTGCGAAAGGTCTGTCTCCGCAAGAGACCAGTCTGCGCCTCGCTCATTAACGAGGCGTTTCCAGAATGCTTCGATCTCTACGCATGCCGCGAGTTACTTCCACTCCCGGACGTCGACGAAATGCCCGGCAATCGCGGCGGCCGCGGCCATCGCCGGCGAGACCAGATGGGTGCGGCCTTTGAAACCCTGCCGTCCCTCGAAATTGCGGTTCGAGGTCGAGGCGCAGCGCTCTTCCGGCAACAGTTTGTCGGGGTTCATCGCAAGGCACATCGAGCAGCCCGGCTCGCGCCATTCGAAGCCGGCCTTGATGAAGATCTTGTCGAGGCCTTCGGCTTCCGCCTGCTCCTTCACGATGCCGGAGCCCGGCACGATCATCGCATTGACATGGCCGTTGACGGTCTTGCCCTCGGCGATCTTGGCGGCCGCGCGCAGATCCTCGATGCGGCCATTGGTGCAGGAGCCGATGAAGACGCGATCGAGCTTGATGTCGGTGATTTTGGTGCCGGCCTTGAGCCCCATGTAATGCAGCGCGCGATGCTTCGAGAGCCGCTTGGCCTCGTCGGAGATCTGGTCGGGATCGGGCACGAAGCCCGATATCGACACCACGTCTTCCGGAGAGGTGCCCCAGGTCACGATCGGCGGCAGCTTGGCCGCATCGAGCCGCAGCTCATGGTCCCAATGCGCGCCTTCGTCGGAGCGCAGCTTTTCCCAGTAACGCATCGCGGCGTCCCAGGCTTCGCCCTTCGGCGATTTCGGCCGGCCCTTCAGGAATTCGTAGGCCTTTTCATCGGGCGCGACCAGGCCGGCGCGGGCGCCGCCTTCGATCGACATGTTGCAGACCGTCATGCGGCCTTCCATCGAGAGCGCACGGATCGCTTCGCCGGCATATTCCAGCACGTAGCCGGTGCCGCCGGCGGTGCCGATCTCGCCGATGATGGCGAGAATGATGTCCTTGCCGGTCACGCCGTCGGGCAATTTGCCGTCGACGAGGACCCGCATGTTCTTGGCTTTTTTCTGAATCAAAGTTTGCGTCGCCAGCACATGCTCGACTTCGGAGGTGCCGATGCCGTGCGCCAGCGCGCCGAACGCGCCATGCGTCGAGGTGTGGCTGTCGCCGCACACGATGGTGGTGCCGGGCAGCGTAAAACCCTGCTCGGGGCCGATGACGTGGACGATGCCCTGACGGATGTCGAACTCGTTGAAATATTCGATGCCGAATTCCTTGGCGTTGTCCGCCATCACCCGCATCTGTTCGATGCTCTCCGGGTCCGGATTGGGCTTGGAGCGATCGGTGGTCGGAATGTTGTGGTCGACCACGGCCAGGGTTTTCTCCGGCGCATGAACCTTGCGGCCGCTGGCGCGCAGGCCTTCGAATGCCTGCGGCGAGGTCACCTCGTGCACCAGATGGCGGTCGATATAGAGCAGGCAGGTGCCGTCATCGGCTTCGTGCACCAGATGATCGTTCCAGATCTTGTCGTACAGCGTGGTTGGTTTGGACATGAGCGTAAGCTCCAAGATATATTTTGTTGAGCGAAATTTCGTGTGAGCGGGTGGGCGCGATGACGCGCGAGCAAGTGAAACAGCGGCGCCGGTTAAAGCGCGCTTCTAAGCTCTGACGTTGCCGAGGTCGCAAACCGGCCGAAGAAACGGCCAGGCAGCCGCGAGCGATCGTCGATCACGAACGGCGCGACGCGTTGGCCTGCAACACTGGTCGGGTCTGGAACCATTCTAGCCTCATAACACATGAGGTATCTAAGCGCGATATGCGTTTGTTGCCAGCGCGCTTGCGACGAGCGCCGCAGCAAACGCGCAATAAAAAAGCGCGGGGGTGAGCCCGCGCTTTTTCGTCCAGTCCGCGTTGGGACCGAAAATTACTCGGCAGCGGCGACCGCCGCCGGGGCAGCGCGCTCGGTCTTCTTCTCGACGATGCGGGCCGATTTGCCGCGCAGGTTGCGCAGGTAATACAGCTTGGCACGACGCACCTTGCCGCGGCGCACAACCTTGATCGAGTCGATCATCGGCGACATCACCGGGAACACGCGCTCGACGCCCTCGCCGTAGGAGATCTTGCGAACCGTGAAGCTCTCGTTGAGGCCACCGCCGCTGCGGCCGATGCAGACGCCTTCATAGGCCTGCACGCGCGAGCGATCGCCTTCGACCACCTTGACGTTGACGATCACGGTGTCGCCAGGCCCGAAGTCCGGGATGACCTTGGTGGCGGCCAGCTTGTCGAACTGCTCTTTTTCGAGCTCTTGGATAATGTTCATTGTAGAAATCTCCATTGGCGGCGCGCCCAGCCAAGCGCGGGCTGCGCAAACGTCCATCGATCCTGCACGGATTTGGCGCTCCTATACGGCAATCCCGGAGCGTTGTCACCCTTCCGTCGTGTTTTTTGGGCGTTTTTGGCGAGTCTTTGGCGCAGGCCTTTGGACCCACAAATCGGGCCGCCGTTCCCGGGTCAGGGCCTCGGCTTCGGCATGGCGCCAGGCCGCGACCTTGGCGTGGTCGCCGGAAGTGAGGATTTCCGGGATCGGCCGGCCCTCAAAAGTCTGCGGGCGGGTATATTGGGGGTATTCCAGTAGTCCGTCGGAAAAACTCTCCTCGGTTCCGGAGGCCAGTTTGCCCATCACCCCCGGCAATAGCCGGACGCAGGCGTCGATTAAGGCCATCGCGGCGATTTCGCCGCCGGACAGCACATAGTCCCCGATGGAAACCTCCTCGAGGTGCCGCGCCTCGATCACCCGCTGGTCGATGCCCTCAAACCGCCCGCACACGATCAGCGGACCGGGGCCCGCGGCGAGCGCCTGGACCCGTGACTGGGTCAGTGGCCGACCCCGCGGGCTCATCAGCAGGCGGGGTCGGCTGTTTGGCGCATCCGGGACCATTTCGGCGGCATCGATCGCCGCCGCCAGCACGTCGGCCCGAAGCACCATGCCGGGGCCGCCGCCGGCCGGCGTATCGTCGACGCTGCGGTGGCGATCGGTCGCCGAATCCCGGATGTCCCGGGCCTCCAGCGCCCACAGGCCGGATTCCAGCGCCTTGCCGGCGAGGCTGACGCCGAGCGGTCCGGGGAACATCTCCGGAAACAGCGTCAGTACGGTGGTGCGCCAGATCGGCGAGGAAGAAGTCATCGCTGTCCGTTACGGCACCACGGCGGTGAGATCGAGTCCCTGCATCAAGGCGGCGGCCTCGACGGCTTGCCTGAAGTCGGCGAGCTTGAATTTGGTCACGACGATCTTGCGCAGATCGAGCAGGCCGGAGGCGGCCAGTGCTGCAAGCTGACCCGGCGCGGTTCGCGCATACATGAACTGGCCGACCACCTCCCAATCATTTGCCAGCATCTCGCGGAACGAAAGTTCAAGCGGCGCCTCGGCGCTGCCCATCAGCACCAGGCGGCCACCGCGCTTCAAGGCGCGCAAGCATGACAGCGTGCTCGAGGTGCTCTTGGCGGCGCCCAACAGATCGAGCGCGACATCGGCGCCGCCGCCCGCGGCATGGCGGATGACGGCGAGGTCTTTTGTCACGTCGCCGCTGGCTATCGCCGGAATCACGCGCGGCCCGAACGCGTCGCGCAGCGATTCCAGCGCGGTCTGCTTGCGCCCGACCGCGACCACACGGCCCGCACCCATTGCCACCGCCAGCATCACCGCACCGGAACCGAAATAACCCGACGCGCCGTTGATGATGATGGTGTCGCCGCCGCGCAGGCCGGTGCGCTGCAGGCCGCCGAACGGCACGATCAACTTGGCAAGCCCGATCAGCTCGGTCGCGGGTCTATCGTCGAGCCCGACCAGCGGGGTGACGCAGGCGGCCGGCCAGTGCGCGATTTCGGCGAATACGCCGTCGCGCCAGCGCGCCTGTAGCGCCAGCGCCGCCGGGCCAGTTACGGTTGCGGTCAGGCCGATCAGGATTTGCGGCGGCTCGGGATCCGGCACATCGCCGCGCAGATGCGGGCTTAGAAACACCCGGTCGCCACGGCGCACATGGGTGACGTCATTGCCGACGGCGACCACCCTCGCGATGGCGTTGGTGCCGGGCACGAACGGCATCGGCGGCAGGCTGTAGGGCACCGAGCCCGACAGCACCTTATTCGTATACGACAGCACCATGCCGGCTTCGATCGCAACCAAAACGCCGTCGGCCGCGGGCCTCGGCGTCTCGACATCCTCGAATCGCAGATCATTGTGGGCGTGCAGCCGCCAAGCCTTGTGGGTGGGAGCCTTGTGGGTGGGAGCCATATCCATCATCCCCGATAAATGTGGGCGATTAGGTAAGCGCGTGGCGCCGCGGATCAATATCGGAACGGGCCGCTCAGCCGGAGGCTTCCGGCTCGTCACCGTCGACTTGCGCGGGCAGTTCGATCACCACGCGGCCGCCCGCCAGATCGACCGTCGGCACCACGGCGTTGGTGAACGGCAGCAGCAGGGTCGCACCATGGGGCGGCGCGATCTCGATGATGTCGCCGGCGCCGAAATTGTGGATCGCGATGACGCGCCCGATCGGCTCATTTGCGGATGTCACCGCGGCGAGCCCGATCAGGTCGGCGTGGTAGTATTCATCCTCGCTGGTATCGGGCAGTTTCTCGCGCGCAATATAGAGTTCGATGCCGTTGAGGCGTTCAGCGTCCTCGCGGGTCGCGACGCCTTTCAGGGTCGCGACCAGATGGTCCTTGGCCTCACGGGCGTGCGTCACTTCGAATTGACGCGCGCCGTCCTTGGTCAACAGCGGCCCATAGCGCTGCACCGCCAGCGGATCTTCGGTGAAGGTCCATAGCTTCACCGCGCCGCGCACGCCATGCGCGGCGCCGATACGGGCGACGCAAATCGGTGCTGCTACCGTCACGCGGCGCTAACGCTTACTTCTTGGAGGCGGCTTCGGCAGCCGCCTTGCGCTCCTTGCGCGGCACGGCCTTTTCCGGATTGCTGCGGGCGGCGCGCTTCACGACACCGGCGGCATCGAGGAAACGGGTCACTCGGTCCGACGGCTGTGCGCCCTTGGCGAGCCAGCTCTTGACCTTGTCCATGTCGAGCTTGAGCCGCGCCTCGTTGTCCTTGGGCAGCAGCGGATTGAAATGGCCGAGACGTTCGATGAAGCGGCCATCGCGGGGGAAACGCGAATCGGCGACGACGACGTGATAGACCGGACGCTTCTTGGTGCCGGCGCGGGCGAGACGAATAACGACTGACATTTGGTTCTCCTGTGAGTGTCTGAATATTTTAGCGATTGGAATTCGAAGGCGTCATTGCGAGGAGCCACCGGGTCGCGCGAAATGCGCGCCCGATGACAGGCTCCGCGACGAAGCAATCCAGTCTTTCTTCGTGGTCCTGGATTGCTTCGCGGAGCCTGTCATCGGGCCGGCCAGAGGCCGGACCCGGTGGCTCGCAATGACGGAAGAGGTCATTTCTTCTTCCCCAATCCGGGAAAGCCGCCGAGACCCGGCAGGTTGGGTTTGCCGCTGATGCCGGTGAGCCCGGGCAAATTTGGCAGGCCGCCGCGCAAGCCTCCGGGAAGATCTTTCGGCAGTGCCGGCATGCCACCGGCGCCGCCCGGCATTTTTTCCTGCAGCGCCTTCAACTGTTCGGGCGACGGCATGCCGCCGCCACCGCCGAAACCCATCGCCTGCGCGATGCCGGCCATCGGGCCGCGCTTGCCGGAACCCATGGCCTTCATCATGTCGGCCATGTTGCGGTGCATCTTCAGCAGCTTGTTGACTTCCTCGACCTTCAGCCCGGCGCCGGCGGCGATGCGCTTCTTGCGGCTGGCCTTGAGGACATCGGGGTTCTTGCGCTCCTGGCGCGTCATCGAATCGATCACTGCGACCTGGCGCTTGAGGACTTTGTCGTCGAGCCCGGCATTGGCGATCTGGTTCTTCATTTTCGCGATGCCCGGCATCATGCCCATCAGCCCGCTGATGCCGCCCATATTGGCCATCTGCAGCAACTGCTCGCGCATGTCGGAGAGGTCGAACTGACCCTTGCGCATCTTTTCGGCGACGCGCGCGGCCTTTTCGGCGTCGATATTGGCCGCGGCCTTCTCGACCAGCGACACCACGTCGCCCATGCCGAGAATGCGGCCGGCGATCCGGCTCGGATGAAAATCTTCCAGCGCATCGGTCTTTTCGCCGGTGCCGATCAGCTTGATCGGCTTGCCGGTGACCGCGCGCATCGACAGCGCCGCGCCGCCGCGGCCATCGCCGTCTACCCGCGTCAGCACGATGCCGGTGAGGCCGACACGCTCGTCGAACGACCGCGCCAGATTGACCGCGTCCTGGCCGGTCAGGGAGTCCACGACCAGCAACACTTCATGCGGATTGGCGGTGGCTTTGATTTCCGCCGCTTCGCTCATCATTTCTTCGTCGAGCGTGGTGCGGCCGGCGGTGTCGAGCAGCACCACGTCGTAGCCGCCGAGCTTGCCCGCTTCCATCGCGCGGCGCGCGATCTGCGGCGGCTTCTGGCCGGCCACGATCGGCAAGGTCTGGATGTCGAGGTCGCGGCCCAAAACCGCCAACTGCTCCATCGCCGCCGGGCGATAGACGTCGAGCGAGGCCATCAGCACCTTGCGCTTGTCGCGCTGGGTCAGGCGCCGGGCGAGTTTTGCCGTGGTGGTGGTTTTGCCGGAGCCCTGCAAGCCGACCATCATGATCGCAACCGGCGGTACCGCGTTGAAATCGATGGTCTGGCCGTCTGAGCCGAGCATCGCGACCAGTTCGTCGTGAACGATCTTGACGACCATCTGGCCCGGCGTCACCGATTTGACCACGGTGGCGCCGACCGCCTGCTCGCGGACTTTGTCGATGAAGCTGCGGACCACCTCGAGCGAGACGTCGGCTTCGAGCAGCGCGCGGCGCACTTCGCGCATCGCGGCATCGACGTCCGCCTCGGACAGCGAGCCGCGGCCCGTCAGACGGTCGAGAATGCCACCAAGTTTTTCCGACAGATTGTCGAACAATTGCGTCGTCCTGTTGCGGCCCTCACCCTGAGGAGCAGGCGTTAGCCTGCGTCTCGAAAGGTGGCGGCGACCACCTTGGCCTCATCCTTCGAGACGCCGCTTCGCGGCTCCTCAGGATGAGGGTATTCCAAACACTTTTGCGCCCGAGGGCGCATCGCGCTGTCGGGCGTTGACCTCCGGCCTCAAGGGCCGGGCGGCGGGTCGAAAAGAACGTCTTTTCGAGAATTAGCAGAGACCTAGGAAATTACTGTCAACGTGTCAAATCAATCGTCAGGCGGGTCTGAATAGTTTTCCTTGGCTAACTCCAAGTATTGTATCGATTTTTCAATGGCATGACGAGAAACGGGTCCGCTAAAGAATATCGAGACAACACATTCCGGAGAAACTCGAAATCGCAAGGATTCCTCACCGATCGACCCCAATTGAGGCGATGTCATTCTCACCGAATTATGGAGGGGTCGACTGCTGCTCAAAGCTGGTTGAGGCGTCGAATCTTCCCGTTCCGTTGTGTGTCCATCCTCAATACGCTCCGGCATTTCCATGAATGCCCTGTTCTCTTTCAAAACCCGAATGAAGTCGTCGGCGCCATTCGGATTGAATCCGTGTGAACGAACCAATTGAGATTTTAGAACCTGATCTCCCGGTATTCGGCCGCCGAATTGTTTCTCAATATCTGCATAGAATCGAGGATTCGAAGCGGCCTCTCTCAAACCTGAGCTTTTTTCCTCGTCATTCGATGGATGGAGAATCCTAACTGCCAAAGGTGTGACTTTAATAGCTTGATCCCGTCCTTCGATTAGACCGTATTGCTTTATAGATGACAGAGCCGCAGTTGATGGCCCCGATTGCCCTTGAAAACCCATTAATTTCAGGGAAGTTTCAGTATCGATGGCAGAATCGAACGCGGCTTGATAAATTCTATCAACCATATCGAGCGCTCGGGTGAGGCTAATTCTAGGGTAACTAGGACTCCTTTTCTTCGAAACAGCCAAGGCAGCCTCCCAACAATATTCGATAAGAATTGGTACATATAGGGGTTGACCCAAAAAGTCTAGCTAAAACGGCTATAGATAGCTCATTATATAGCTACATCGACTTGACGTCGAGGCGCAGAACGGACGCGCCCCGCCTAATCTCTTGAGCCGACAGTGGGCGTCGAGTTTCCAGCCATAGGTCTCTAAGTTGAACCTTGGGTCAATTAAAACCCCTGAAATCGGCGAAAATCGATTCGCCTAGTTGGTTGGCGCCCCACATTCAGGTGTCGCAGTCCGGCCCGATCTGCGCCCAGCATCCGCATCGCGCCGGATGCCGCGATCTGCCATTCCGCCTCAGATTCTTAAGTAGGCCCGTCTTCCTTGTTAATGTGACTTATATTTCGCGCATGCACGTACATCAACTGAGTTATACTCCTAAGATGCCTCAGTCGAGGTCGGCCGCCCGGCAGGTAAGAATTCAGACGCCTCATCGCACCGAACCCGCGCCAGGCGTCGAGCACCCAGCCATGGTCTCCGGATTGAACCCCAGGCCGACGAAAATCTCTAAATTCAGCTGAAATCGACTCGCCTAGTTGGTTGGCGCCCCACATTCAGGTGCTGCAGTCCGGCCCGATCTGCGCCCAGCATCCGCATCGCGCCGGACGCCGCGATCTGCCGCTCCGCCTCAGATTCTTAAGTAGGCCTATCTTCCTTGTTAATATGACTTATATTTCGCGCATGTACGTACATAAACTGAGTTATACTCCTAAGATGCCTCAGTCGAGGTCGGCCGCCAGGCAGGTAAGAATTCAGACGCCTCATCGCACCGAACCCGCGCCAGGCGTCGAGCACCCAGCCGTGGTCTCCAGATTGAACTCCGGGCGGATAAAAATCTCTGAAATCAGCTGAAACTGACTCAGCCTAGTTGGTTAGTGCCCTGCATTCATGTGCGGCGGTCGACCAGACCAGAGCCCCAGTGCCCATCGACCCATCATATTGGAGCGAGCGGTTCTCAGCTCCGAGCGGTCACTAACTTTATATGCTGGGCCAAATAGCTATCTAAATTCCAAAATCAGGCAACTTTACTTGGTGCAGGCTAAAAGAAGACCGCCGCCATCCTTGCGGACGACGGCGGTCAATGATACACGACGATCACGGCGGAGATTCCAACCCGAGCCGAGAAGCTGGTTAGTACACCGCGCGTCCCCTTCCAGAAGGGATGCTGCCTAGGCGGGCATCGGTGTACTACCAGACTTCGCTTGTTTTTGAAACGTTCAGGGCGCTCCTGCAGATCTGCGTTGAATTTACGCAGCGAGTCTCGTCCCACTTGTGAATCTCGCCCCGCCGCCGCCCTCTCGGACTGCTCGCTGGAGCCGCCGTTGTGATCGGCGTGCCGTCGTTCTGGATGCTCCCCCATGAAAACCTACGCCGGCCCGGTCTCCGACCATTTCGACGGCACGCATTTCTTCGATCCCGATGGATCGCCGCCAAAATCTCTCAGGGAGGTACTGCGCTGGCAGCTTGGTAGCGGCCGGAAGCGCGGAAAGTGGCCAGAATGGGTGCCGAGCCCGTATGCCGATACGCCGCCGCCGCGCGTCGAGGGCGAGCGAATGCGGGTCTCGTTTGTCGGCCATGCCAGTTGGCTGATCCAGACCGCGGGGCTGAATATCCTGGCGGACCCCGTTTGGTCGGAACGCGCCTCGCCAATGGCCTTCGCCGGGCCGAAGCGTCACAACGATCCCGGCATCGCGTTCGACAAATTGCCGCCGATCGATATCGTGCTGGTGTCGCACGGCCATTACGATCATCTGGATCTCGCAACGCTGTCGAAGCTTGCCGCGAAATTCTCGCCGCGGGTGATCACGCCGCTCGGCAACGACATCACCATGCGCGCGGCTGATCGCGCGATCAAAGCCGAGGCGTTCGATTGGCACGACCGCGTCGAGCTCGGCCATCACGTTGCGGCGACTTTGGTGCCGACGCGGCACTGGACGGCGCGCGGATTGTTCGACCGCAACAAGGCGCTGTGGGCGAGTTTTGTCCTGGAGACGCCGGCGGGAAAAATCTACATCGTTGGCGATTCCGGCTATGGCGACGGCAAGCATTTTCGCAACGTGCGGGAAGCCCATGGGCCGCTGCGGCTGGCGCTGCTGCCCATTGGGGCTTACGAGCCACGCTGGTTCATGCGCGATCAGCACATGAATCCGTCAGATGCCGTGAAGGCCCTGGCCGATTGCGGCGCGCAACAGGCGCTGGCGCATCATCACGGCACCTTTCAACTGACCGATGAAGCGATCGAGGCGCCGGCCGAGGCGTTGGGCGCCGCACTCGATGAAGCCAAAATTCCTCGCGAGCGGTTTGTCGCGCTCAAGCCGGGGCAGGTGTTGGAGATCTAATTTTTCTTCGTCGTCCCGGCGAACGAGGCTGTGAAGCTATTTCGACGGCATCCCGAGGTGCGAGCTCTTGCGAGCCTCGAAGGATGGCAGCAAGCACGGAGCTGAACATCATCCTTCGAGACGCGGCGAAGACGCCGCTCCTCAGGATGACGTCCGAGATAGCTGCTTAGGCTTCTTCGCCTGCACGACCGATAAAAACTACTGCCCCGGCTTGATCGTCCAGGACACGCTCACGTTCACCGAAAGTGTCTGTTCGCCTTGTGCGACGGGCGTTATCGCCATCGGCGCTACGGCCATCATCTTGCCGCGGAACACCGGGCCCGGGGAGCCTTCTTCGGAGATGCTGAGCGGCGCGCCGAGCGTGACGCCGGCGGCTTTGGCGTAGATATCGGCCTTGCGGCGGGCGTCGGCGACGGCCTGTTCGCGGGCGTCATCCAGCAGCTTCGAGGCCTGCGACACCATGAAATTGATGCCGCCGATATCGTTGGCGCCGGCGCCGACCAGAAGGTCGATGGTGCTCGCGACCCTGGTGACGTCGTGCAACCGCACCGTGACCTGGTTGCTGGCGCGGTAGCCGACGATGGCATTGGTGGTGCTGCGGTTCGGCGCGCTTTGCGGCTGCAGCGACAGCCGCGAGGTCTGGATATCCTTGGCATCGATGCCCGCGGCCTTCAGCGCCAGCAGCACTTTGCCCATCGTGACGTTGTTGGCCTCGGAGGCCTCGCGCGCGGTCTTGCCGTCCGAGGTGACGCCGGCCTCGACCTGCGCCAGATCTGGCGCCACCGATATCGCGGCTTCGCCCGAGACGGTGATCGCCGGTGGGAAATCGGTCTGCGCCAAGGCCGGCGTCGCCAGCAACGCGCTGGCGCCGATGGCGGCGGCGAGCCATGCGGTGTGTCGCGCAGGGTTCATGATTGTCCTCATTTCAGTGGCACAAACACGTTGATCACCAGTCTGTCCTCCGCGGTCTTCAGGGGATCGGTGATGTATTCCTCGATGAAAGTATCCTTGGCCTCGAGTTTCTTGTCGTCGAGGTGGTTGGTGATGGCCTCGTAGGTGTTGTCCATGTTGTCGTAGGAGCCGCGATGGACAAACTTCAGCGCTTTGCCTTCGGGGGATTTGCCGAGGCTCATGTCTTTGGTCAGGTTCTTCGGCTCCTGATCGACCGGCATCTCCGCGAGGTAAGTGAACCCGGTATCGTCGGTCGAGGTGTAGACGATCATCGGATTGCCCGATCGCGCAATGCTCTGCTTGTCGAGCAGGGCCGTTAGCGACTTGAACGACTCCATCAAGGTGTCGAACGCCGAATCCCAATTGGCGGTGCCCTTGAGGATCACGACCTTTTTCGGCGTCAGCGCGATTTCCTCGCCGAACGGATCCGCGGTCTGGACCGGCGCGACCGGCGGCGGCGCAGGGCTCTGGGATGCCGCGGGGCTATCGGCTGGCGATTTGTTTTCGGCTGGCGGCGGGACCGGCGTTGCCGAGGGAGCCGGGGTGGGGGCCGGTGTCGGGGTCGCGGCAGCAGCCGGGGTGGCCGCAGGGCTCGCAGCAGCAGGGCTCGCGGCCGGCGGCGATTGCGCCAGCGCGGGGGCGAAACCAAGCGAAATCGCGGCTACCGATACCAGCGCGACCAAGGCAGAGCGGAAACGGCGAATCGAATTCATCCAATGTTCTCCAAGGCATCTGACATGACATCTGACATGGCATATCCGCTTTGCGTGGCTTGTCCCGGCCCAATCTCGCGAAGCATAGCCATACCTAACACGCAAGTTCGTTTCTCGTCCCATGACAGATACGTCATGCGCCTCTGCGGCGGAGGCTGGCCAATTCGGCATCACTGGCCATATAAGGCAGGCATAAATCGGGATATTTCATGAGCGCGCTCGCCAACCACGCGTTTGCCAAGATGAACGGGATCGGCAACGAAATCGTCGTGGTCGATCTGCGTGACAAGCCCGCCGCGGTGACGCCGGCGGAAGCGCGCGCGGTTGCTTCGCCCGCCGGGGTTCCGTTCGACCAGTTGATGGTGCTGCAGCCGCCGCGGCTGCCGGGCACCGAGGCCTTCATCCGAATCTACAACAATGACGGCTCGGAAGCCGGCGCCTGCGGCAACGGCATGCGCTGCGTCGTGCGCCGGCTGTTCGAGAACACCGGCCAGGCCAGCGCCACCTTCGAGACCGCAGCCGGCCTGTTGAATTGCTGGCAGGGCCCCTCCGCCGATCTCTATACGATCGACATGGGTCCGCCGAAATTCGGCTGGAAGGATATTCCGCTCGCCGAAGAATTTCGCGACACCCGCTATATCGAATTGCAGGTTGGGCCGATCGATGCCCCGCTGCTGCATTCGCCATCGGTGGTCTCGATGGGCAACCCGCATGCGATCTTCTGGGTCGACGACGTCAACGGCTATGATCTCGCGCGGTTTGGGCCGCTGCTGGAAAATCACCCGATCTTCCCGGAGCGCGCCAATATCACGCTGGCGCATATCGTCGACCGCGATCACATCACGATCCGCACCTGGGAACGTGGCGCCGGGCTCACCAAGGCCTGCGGCTCGGCGGCTTGTGCGACCGCGGTGGCGGCGGCAAGGCTCAGGCGCGCCAATCGCATCGTCAATATCGCGCTGCCCGGCGGCGACCTCGCGATCGAATGGCGCGAGCGTGACGACCATGTGTTGATGACGGGCACCGCGACCTTTGAGTATGAGGGCCGCTTCGATCCCGCTTTGTTTGCGTCCGTCGCTTAAGTGATGGGCGTCGAAGTCGTTACCTTTGGCTGCCGCCTCAACGCCTTTGAATCCGAGGTAATCGCGCGCGAGGCCGAGAGAGCGGGCCTGGTCGATACCGTCGTGATCAACAGTTGCGCTGTGACCAATGAGGCTGTGGCGCAGGCCCGGCAATCGATCCGGCGCATCAAGCGCGAACGGCCCGGTGCGCGGATCGTCGTCACCGGATGCGCGGCGCAGACCCAGGCCCAGATGTTTGCCGACATGGCCGAGGTCGATCGCGTCGTCGGCAATGACGACAAGATGCGCGGGGAGGCGTGGCGTGCGGCGCGCGCGGTGTTCGAGCGTGCGCCGGCATTCGGCATCGGCGACAGCGAGAAGATCGCGGTCGCCGACATCATGTTGGTCACCGAAATGGCGCCGCATCTGCTGGATGGATTCAAGGCAGGTCTGCCACGGGTGTTCGTGCAGGTGCAGAATGGCTGCGACCACCGTTGCACGTTTTGCATCATCCCCTATGGCCGCGGCAATTCGCGCTCGGTGCCGATGGGCGCCGCGGTCGACCAGGTCCGCGCGCTGGTCGCGCGCGGCCATGCCGAGATCGTGCTGACCGGGGTCGATCTCACCAGTTACGGCGCGGATCTGCCGGGCGAGCCGAAACTCGGCCAACTGACCAAGCAGATCCTGCGTCATGTGCCGGAATTGAAACGGTTGCGGATTTCCTCTATCGATTCCATCGAGGTTGATCGCGATCTGCTCGACGTGATATCCGACGATGAACGCCTGATGCCGCATCTGCATCTGTCGCTGCAATCCGGCGACGATTTGATCCTGAAGCGGATGAAGCGGCGCCATTCCAGAGGCGATGCGATCGAATTTTGCGCGCAGGTGCGGCGGTTGCGGCCGGACATCGCGCTCGGCGCCGATATCATCGCCGGCTTTCCGACCGAGACCGAGGAGATGTTCGCGCGCTCGCAGGATCTGGTCGATGAATGCGGTCTCACCTTCCTGCACGTCTTTCCCTATTCGAAACGACCGGGCACGCCGGCGGCGCGGATGCCGCAAGTGGCGGGCGATGTCATCAAGCAGCGCGCCGGGCGCTTGCGGGCGGCAGGCGAGGCGGCATTGACGCGGCGGCTGGTGTCGGAGCTAGGCCATCAGCGCAGCGTGTTGATCGAAAGTGCGGTGCAGGGCCGCACCGAACATTTCATTCCGGTCGATATCAGCGGCGAGACGCCGGGCGCGGTACGGAAATTGACCATCAGCGGAAACGACGGCGCGCGATTGACGGCGGTGGCGTAAGCCGCGCCGGTCAGAGCGTTTTCGAGCGAAGCGGGCACCGGTTCGCGTGAAGAAAACGCGTCAAAACAAAAGACTAATGCGAGGTCGACTTGACCTGCCAGAATCGAAGCAGGCGATGGGCGTTGTCGGCGGCGAGCTTGGCGTATTCGGCCTTGGCCTTGGCCAGTTCATGCAGCCCGATCGAGCCGGTCGAATAGCGGCACTCCAGGATCGCGCCCGTGGTCTCCCAGCTCAGCCCTGCGACCTTGCAGGGAACCAGGATACCGTCGTCGCGAAGGCTTTGCATCAAGGAACGAATGACCTCGATGGTGGATTTCGACAACACGGCGAGCGCCGCGACGGTCTCTTCATATTTTCGCGCCTTGGCAAAGGCCAACACGGCCGCTTCAGTGAGTTTGCCGCTGTCCTTGAGCTGCGCCACAAAACGCCTGGCCGAGGTAAAGTCGCGCGCCACCGACATTTCGCGCTCGACGCCGGCCGAGACATTGGCGATCGCGCTGCGAATTTCTTCGAAAATATGGGCCGGTGCGCGTGACAACAGCCGCGCCCGGACCGCCTCCGTCGCATCGCGCAGCAGTCGATGACGAAGCTGCGGCGGCAGATCGACCCGGATCCCGGTCTCGACCGCGAGCTCGGGATCGGATTCAGCTTGCGCCACCACCACGGCAAACCCGTTTGCCGAAACCCGCGCGCCGGGATTTTTGACGAGCCGGCGGCTCACCGATGGATAATGGCGGGCCAACAGCGCGTCGGTGACGACTTCCTGCAACCACCAGCGCCCGGAAATCGCCAGCAGATGCGGCTCGCCTTTGGTCTGCGCGATTTCGACCAGGTCTTCCGGGCTCAGACGGGGAGATTCGCTCAAGACCGGGCCGGCGACGGTGATCTCGTCATGATGCGCGAGGCGGCGGATCACGGTGGGCGGCGCCTGTGCAATGGGCGCCAGTTGTTCGCTCATTTCGGCCAGCGCGATCCGCGCGCTGACATCGGCGATGGCGCGAAGCTCGATGGTCTTGATCAGGCGCTCGAGTACGTCGTCGAACAACTCGATCTGTTCGGCGTTCAGGCTGCCGGCGGAGAGCAGGAAAAGCTCGGTGACGCGCTTGACGGTCTCCAGGCCTTTTTCGGGGGAACCGATTTTGATCGCGGCTTCGACTTCATCGACGATCGATCGCGCGGGGTGCAGCATTGCTCGTCCTGAGCCATTGGGGGCCGTTCTCGGCCAACGCTCTGGTGTAGGACGAACCCCTGAAGGTTCGGTAAAAGTTTAGCAATGTCGCGAGGTCGCAGATGTCGCACCCGCACCGGAGAACTGCACCGTAGAACTACTGGCCGTTCCAGCCGCAGGCCTTGAGCCGTTCGTGCAAATGCGCCGGCGCGGGTGCCACTACGCTTATCGGATCCTTGTTTTTCGAGATCGGGATCACGATGCCGCGGGAATGCAGATGCAGGGTCGGCTCGCCGAAGCGCGGACCGTTGCCGTAAATATTGTCACCGACAATCGGCCAGCCCGAGGCAGATGAATGCACCCGCAATTGATGGGTGCGGCCGGTCACGGGTTCCATCGCGAGCCAGCTGAGGCCATTACCACGGCCCAATACTTTCCAGTTTGTGACGGCCTTTTGCCCTTCCGGGTCCGGCTTCTGCCACCAGCCGCGCTCGGCATTGAGGCGGCCGAGCGGCATGTCGATGGTGCCCTCGTCCTCGGCCGGGCCGCCTTCGACCACCGCCCAATAGGTTTTGGAAATTTTGCCATGCTTGAACAGCAGGCCGAGCGAGGCGGTCGCCTTGCGATGACGGCCGAGCACCAGGCAGCCGGACGTATCGCGGTCGAGCCGGTGGGCCAGCACCGGAGGGCGCGGCAGGCCGAATCGCAGCGCGTCGAACGAGGATTCCAGGTTGGCGCCGCCCTTGGGCCCGCGATGCACCGGCAGCCCGGCCGGCTTGTCGATCACCAGCATCAGCCCGTCGCGATGGAGCACGCGGGCCTGGATTTCTTCCGCCGTCAATGCGGGAACATCAAGGCGTTCGTTGTGACTTTCGTTCATGGCGCGAAACCGCTAACACACCCCCAACATGAGCGATACCACTCCGGAAAAGACCAAACTGAGCTGGTGGCGGCGGCTGTCGAGCGGACTGAAGCGAACCTCGAGTTCGCTGGGTTCCGCGGTCGCCGATCTCGTCACCAAACGCAAGCTCGACCGCGCGATGCTCGAGGATATCGAGGACGTGCTGCTGCGTGCCGATCTCGGCACCGAGGTGGCGGCGCGGATCGCGGCCGCGGTCGGCGTCGGCCGCTATGACAAGGCGATCTCGGCCGACGACGTCAAAGCCGTGGTCGCGACCGAGGTGGAGAAGGTGCTGGCGCCGGTGGCCAAACCGCTGGTGATCGATGCCGCGCAAAAGCCGTTCGTGATCCTCGTGGTCGGCGTCAATGGCTCGGGCAAGACCACCACCATCGGCAAGCTTGCCGCCGAACTGAGCGCGGAGGGCCGCAAGGTGATGCTGGCGGCCGGCGACACCTTTCGCGCGGCGGCGATCGAGCAGCTCAAAATTTGGGGTGAGCGCACCAAATCGCCGGTTGTCGCGGGCGCGCAGGGTTCGGATTCCGCGAGCCTTGCCTTTACAGCGCTCACCGAGGCGCGCCAGGGCAAGTTCGATGTGCTGCTGATCGATACCGCCGGCCGGTTGCAGAACAAGGCGGAGCTGATGAAAGAACTCGAAAAGGTCGTTCGCGTTCTGAAAAAAGTCGACGCCTCGGCGCCGCATGCCGTGCTGTTGGTGCTCGACGCCACGGTGGGACAAAATGCGTTGTCGCAAGTCGAGGCCTTTCACCGTACCGCTGGCGTCACAGGTCTGGTGATGACAAAACTCGACGGCACCGCGCGCGGCGGCATTCTGGTGGCGCTGGCGGAAAAATTCAAACTGCCGGTACACTTCATCGGTGTCGGCGAAGGCATCGAAGATCTCGCGCCATTCACGGCAAGGGATTTCGCTCAGGCGATCGCAGGGATTGAAAGTTAAATGGACAAGAAGCAGCCCCATCCGCTGTTCAAGCTCGCGACCGAACTCGGCCCGCTGCTGGTGTTCTTCATCGCCAACGCCAAATTCCATCTGTTCGTGGCGACCGGCGCGTTCATGGCCGCGGTGATCGTCGCGATGATCGCGTCCTATATGGTGACGCGGCATGTGCCGATCATGGCTGTTATCACCGGCGTTATCGTCATCGTATTCGGCACGCTGACGCTGGTGCTGCACGATGAGACCTTCATCAAGGTCAAGCCGACCATCATCTATGGCCTGTTCGCCGCGATCCTCGGCGGCGGGCTGTTGTTCGGCCGATCCTTTATCGCCATCATGTTCGACCAGATGTTCAACCTGACGCCGCAGGGCTGGCGGATGCTGACCTTGCGCTGGGCGCTGTTCTTCTTCGCGATGGCGATCCTGAACGAGATCGTCTGGCGCACCCAGACCACCGATTTCTGGGTGAACTTCAAGGTATTCGGCGTGACACCGCTGGTCATGCTGTTTGCGATCACCCAGATGCCGCTGATCAAGCGCTACAGCCTGGAACCGGTGTCGCTGGAGGCAAGCGAGGCCGAAGCGGGCGACGTGACGAAGGGGTGAGCCTCTCTGTCGTCCCGCGCTTGCGCTAAAGCCGTCATTGCGACGAAGCAATCCAGTTTTCTGTGCGGCCCTAGATTGCTTCGCTTGCGCTCGCAATGACGTCTACCCACCCGCCTTCAGCGCCTTTTCGATCTCGGCCTTCAGCACGACATCAAAATTCTCAGGCGTCACCGGGCCTACCAGCTTGTAGACGATGGTGCCGGCGCGCCCGACGATGAAAGTCTCCGGCACGCCGTAGACGCCCCATTCGATCGCGGCGCGGCCGTTGCCGTCGACGCCGACGATGCCGAACGGATTGCCGTAACGTCCGAGAAAGCGCCGGGCGTTGTCGGGGGCGTCCTTGTAGTTGATGCCGACCAGTTGCAGCCGCTTGTCCTGGCCGAGCTTGGTCAGCAAGGGCGCTTCGTCGTGGCACGGCACGCACCATGAGGCCCAGACATTGACGACGCTGACCTTGCCCTTGAACAAAGCGGGGTCGAGTCCGGGCACTTGCGCGCCGTTATTGACGAGGCCGTCCAGCGCCGGCAGCGCGGTTTGCGGCGCGGCGTGGCCGATCAGGGCGGAGGGGATTCGCGACGGATCGCCCTCGCGCAAGCCGAACCAGAACAAGGCGGCCAATGCGACAAAGCCGACCAGCGGCAAAGCCATCAGCCACAGCCGGCGCGGCGATGACGCTTCGGACGGCGTGACGTTGGATGTCGTGGGTTCGGTCATTCGTTCAGTCATTTGATATCCGCAGCGGTGCGCCCCGAACGCCGAGTGACGCCGCTTTGCTCTAATTCGCGCAGGCGCTGCTTCTGCCGGCGAAAGTCGATCGCGACCCAGACAATCAGCAACAGCACCACCGCGGTGACCAGTGCATAGGAAGTCACGATAAAGGACGCATAGGGACCCAGCGACATCGCGTCACGCCGAACGCTGGCTGGCTTGCATCATCTGCAAGCTGCGCACCCGGCGGCGCAAAATCTCGTTGCGCATCGCGGCGATATGCAAGGTGATGAACAGCAGCGAAAATGCCACCGCCATCACCAGCAGCGGCATCAAGAAGGCGCGGTCGAGGGTCGGTCCGCCCATCCGGAATACGGACGCCGGTTGATGCAGCGTGTTCCACCAATCGACCGAGAATTTGATGATCGGCAGGTTGATCGCGCCCACCAGCGTAAGGATCGCGGCGGCGCGCGCGGCACGGGACGGGTCCTCCACCGCGCGCCACAGCGCCATCAGGCCGAGATACATCAGAAACAAAATCAAGACCGAGGTCAGCCGGGCGTCCCATTCCCAATAGGTGCCCCACATCGGCCGTCCCCACAAAGAGCCCGTCACCAGTGCGAGAAACGTGAAGGCGGCACCAATCGGGGCGGCGGCCTTGGCCGCGACATCGGCCAGCGGATGCCGCCACACCAGCGTGCCCAGGGCTGCGATACTCATCACGCCCCAGACGAACATCGACAGCCACGCATTGGGCACGTGAATGAACATGATCTTGACGGTGGCGCCCTGCTGATAGTCGTCGGGCGCCATGGCGGATTGATAAAGGCCGATCGCGAGCAGGATCGCGGTCGCTCCCGCAAGCCACGGCAGGATACGTGCGGTCAGCGACAAGAACCTGGTGGGGTTGGCGAGGTCGATCAGCGTCATATTGGAGTCCTTGGGCATCCTGATAGTCGTCGCTGGCGTCACAGGCAATTGGTTGGGCATCGCAATTCCTTGATCGGTCGGGTCCAATCAATCCAGTCCATTTTAATCCAGTCCCTGCCGCAGGCTTGCCGCTGCGGCAAACGGTCCTATGACAAAGCTGACCAGCGAGAGCGCGCACAGGATCGAAAACGGCGTTCCAAACGACAATGGGCCGGAAATCGCGGCTTCCGACGCTGCGACGCCAAAAATCAGCACCGGAATCGACAGCGGCAGCACCAGCACCGCGAGCAACAATCCGCCGCGATGCAAGGTGACCGCGAGCGCCGCGCCGATCATGCCGGTAAATGTCAGCGCCGGCGTTCCGACCAGCAGCGTCAGCGCGACGGCCAAGGTCGCGCCGGCATCGAGATTCAACAACAGCCCGAGCACCGGGGTCGCGATGATCAACGGCAGGCCGGCGGCAAGCCAATGCGCCAACGCTTTGGCCGCGCAGGTCAATTCCAGCGGCATCCGGCTCATCGCGATCAGGTCGAGCGAGCCGTCTTCGTGGTCGGCCATGAACAGCCGGTCCAGCGTCAAAAGGCTTGCGAGCAGCGCGCCGAGCCAGAGGATCGCGGGTCCCAGCCGGGTCAGCAGCGCCAAATCGGGTCCGATCGCGAAGGGCATCAGCACCACCACAATCAAAAAAAACAGCACGCCGATCAGCGCCCCGCCACCGACACGTAAGGCGATCCGGATGTCCCGTCGGACAAGCGCGGCGAGCGTGGTCATGCGCGGCCTCGTCGTGATTTGGTCTTGGCCGCCATCGCAAGCTGACCCCCACCCCCGACCCCTTCCCGCAAGGGGGAGGGGGGAAGCAGAGGCATCGTCTCCAGACACGCAATGTTGTCTCGAGTTAACGGATTTAGCGCTTCCCTCGCGCGGAGAAACTTCTCGTTCGGCCACGGAGCATGCGGAAGCGACGCGGAGTAATCTCCCCTCCCCCTTGCGGGGAGGGGTCGGGGGTGGGGGTGCAGCGAGGAGTGCCTCATTGCTCAACTGCTCCGATCCGCAACTCGCGCGCCTCGATCCCCAGCGGTGTATGGGTTGCTGCAACCACAAGGCCGCCGCGCGCGAGGTGGTCGCGGGTCAGATCCGCAAACAACGCCTGTCCGGCGGCATCGAGCGCCGAGGTCGGCTCGTCCAGCAGCCAGATCGGCCGCCGCACGGCCAGGAGCCGGGCGATCGAGAGCCGCCGTCGTTGCCCGGCTGACAAATATGCCGCCGGCAGGTGCGCGGCATGGTCGAGCCCGACCCGGCTCAGGCTTTGCTCAAGATTGCCGACTTCGCCGCCCAGAAAATCCCGCCAGAACGACAGGTTCTCCAGCGCGCTCAAGGCGGGTTTGATCGCGTCGCGATGGCCGAGATAATGCGACTGCTCCGGCAGGGTCAGTTCGTCCTCGCCGCCCTCGAGTTCGATCGATCCGCCAGCTTGCGCGAGCAGGCCGGCCAGGATCCGCAGCAGCGAAGTTTTGCCCGATCCGTTCGGGCCGGTGACGGCCAGCGCCTCGCCAGCGGAGACCTCGAAATCGAGCCCGGAGAGCACCTCCCGGCCGCCTCGCACACATCTCACACCGCGCCCCGAGAGCCGCATCTTGTCCCTTCACAGCCCTTAAGGAATCCTGTGGGTAGCGCAGCCAAATTTTTCGGTCGCGCGATGCCGCGACACGCTTGTCGATGTGGCGGCCCCACTGGAAAGCTTCTAAAAGATTCTATAAGCCGGAACTTGATGCCGCACACGATCTAGCGCCGCAAGTCATCATGACCAGCTAAGACAACGGTACCAAGATACCCTTGCCGGGTACAACGATAAATTGGGATTGCCTCACATGACCTCGCTCGACAGCTTCAAATGCCAGAAGACCCTCAAGGTTGGCGCCAAGACCTACGTCTATTACAGCCTGCCCACTGCCGAGAAGAATGGTCTGAAGGGGATTTCCAAGCTTCCCTATTCCATGAAGGTGCTGCTGGAAAACCTGCTGCGCAACGAAGACGGCCGCACCGTCAAGAAAGAGGACATCGTCGCGGTCTCGAAATGGCTGAAGAAGCGCAAGCTCGAGCATGAAGTGGCGTTCCGCCCCGCGCGCGTGCTGATGCAGGATTTCACCGGCGTGCCGGCGGTGGTCGATCTGGCGGCGATGCGTAATGCGATGCAGGCGCTCGGCGGCGATGCCGAGAAGATCAATCCGCTGGTGCCGGTCGATCTGGTGATCGACCATTCGGTGATCGTGAACTTCTTCGGTGACAACAAGGCATTCGGCAAGAACGTGGCCGAGGAATACAAGCAGAACCAGGAACGCTACGAGTTCCTGAAATGGGGCCAGAGCGCGTTCTCGAATTTCTCCGTGGTGCCGCCCGGCACCGGCATCTGCCATCAGGTCAATCTCGAATATCTCGCGCAGACGGTGTGGACCAAGAAGGAGAAGATGACGGTCGGCAAGAAGACCGGCACCTTCGAGATCGCCTATCCGGATTCGCTGGTCGGCACCGACTCGCACACCACGATGGTCAACGGCCTCGCCGTGCTCGGTTGGGGCGTCGGCGGCATCGAGGCGGAAGCTGCGATGCTCGGCCAGCCGCTGTCGATGCTGCTGCCGGAAGTGATCGGCTTCAAACTGAAAGGCCAGCTCAAGGAAGGCGTCACCGCGACCGACCTGGTGCTCACGGTGACGCAGATGCTGCGCAAGCAGGGCGTGGTCGGCAAGTTCGTCGAGTTCTTTGGCCCCGGCCTCGATTTTCTCTCGGTGGCGGACAAGGCGACCATCGGCAACATGGCGCCGGAATACGGCGCGACCTGCGGCTTCTTCCCGGTCGATGCCGCGACCATCGATTATCTGAAGACCTCGGGCCGCAAGGCCGACCGCGTCGCGCTGGTGACCGCTTACGCCAAGGCGCAGGGCCTGTTCCGCACCGCCAAGTCGGCCGATCCGGTGTTCACGGAAACGCTGACGCTCGATCTCGCCGCCGTGGTGCCGTCGATGGCCGGACCGAAGCGTCCCGAAGGCCGCGTCGCGCTGCCGGCGGTCGCCGAAGGTTTTGGTACCGCGCTGGCGGGCGAATATAAAAAGCCCGGCGAAGCTTCGAAGCGCTTCGCGGTCGAAAATCACAATTTCGATCTCGGCCATGGCGACGTGGTGATCGCGGCGATCACCTCCTGCACCAACACATCCAATCCGAGCGTGCTGATCGGTGCCGGCCTGCTGGCGCGCAACGCCGCGGCGAGGGGTCTCAAGGCAAAGCCGTGGGTCAAGACGTCGCTGGCGCCGGGCAGCCAGGTGGTCGCGGAGTATCTCACCAATTCCGGACTGCAGGCCGAACTCGACAAGGTCGGCTTCAACCTGATCGGTTTTGGCTGCACCACCTGCATCGGCAACTCCGGCCCGCTGCAAGAGGACATTTCCAAATCCATCAACGACAACGGTATCGTCGGTGCCGCTGTGCTGTCGGGTAACCGCAACTTCGAGGGCCGCGTCAGCCCCGATGTGCAGGCCAATTATCTGGCCTCGCCGCCGCTGGTGGTGGCTTACGCGCTGGCCGGAACGGTGACCAAGGATCTCGCGGTCGAGCCGATCGGCGAGGGCAAGGACGGCAAGCCGGTGTATCTCAAGGACATCTGGCCGACCACGAAAGAGATCAATGCGGTGATGAAGAAGTTCGTGACCGCCACGATCTTCAAGAAGCGCTATGGCGATGTGTTCAAGGGCGACACCAACTGGCGCAAGATCAAGACCGTCGAGAGCGAAACCTATCGCTGGAACATGAGTTCGACCTACGTGCAGAACCCGCCTTACTTCGAAGGCATGAAGATGGAGCCGGAGCCGATTGTCGACGTGGTCGATGCGCGGATCCTGGCGATGTTCGGTGACAAGATCACCACCGACCACATCTCGCCGGCCGGCTCGATCAAGCTGACCTCGCCTGCCGGAAAATATCTGTCGGAGCATCAGGTGCGCCCGGCCGATTTCAATCAATACGGCACGCGGCGCGGCAATCATGAAATCATGATGCGCGGCACCTTCGCCAACATCCGCATCAAGAACTTCATGCTGAAGGGCGCCGACGGCAATATTCCCGAAGGTGGCTTGACCAAGCACTGGCCCGACGGCGAGCAGATGTCGATCTACGATGCCGCGATGAAGTACCAGCAGGAGAAGGTGCCGCTGGTGGTGTTCGCCGGTGCCGAATACGGCAACGGTTCGTCGCGCGACTGGGCGGCAAAGGGCACCCGGTTGCTGGGTGTCCGCGCCGTGATCTGTCAGAGCTTCGAGCGCATCCATCGCTCCAATCTCGTTGGCATGGGCGTGCTGCCGCTGACCTTCGAGGAAGGCGCCTCGTGGACGTCGATCGGCCTGAAGGGCGACGAGACCGTAACAATACGGGGGTTGCAGGGAGACCTGAAGCCGCGCCAGAAGTTGACGGCTGAGATCACGTCCGGCGATGGCGCAGTGCAGCGCATATCGCTGCTATGCCGGATCGATACGCTCGACGAGCTCGAATATTATCGAAACGGCGGGATTCTGCAGTATGTGCTGCGCAAACTGGCGGCGTAGCGCGGAATGTGATCAGGGCCTCACTGCGAAGTGAGTAGCGGGTGAACAAGAGGCGGCCTATGAAGGGCCGCCTTCTTGCGTTAGGAAGGCCAATACGATCAAGTCCGCACGGTATGAGACAGTCGCGCTGCCGCGAGTTAGGTTAACGACGACTTCGGCAATAGCGACTTCGGTAATAGCGACTTTAGCAATAACGGCCTCCGTTACGACGGCGTGGATGTTTCCTGGTTCCCAGCATGGTAGCGATAGCAGCCACTAATTGTATTTCGCGATGGTCCGGTGCACTTGGCATCGTTGCGATTGTCGCCGTCATTCGTCCAGCCGAGGCCGATCCGCGCGCGGTGGTGGAGCTGTTTACGTCGCAAGGTTGCTCGTCCTGTCCGCCCGCCGACAAGTTGATGGGTGAACTCGCGAGGGATCCCTCGATCATCACCTTGAGCATGCCGATCGATTACTGGGATTATCTCGGCTGGAAAGATACCCTGGCGGATGCGCGGTTCAGCGCACGCCAGAAAGCCTATTCGCACATGCGCGGCGATCGCGACGTCTACACGCCGCAGGCAGTCGTCAATGGGTCCATTCACGTGATCGGAAGCGATCGCGCCGGCATCGAAGGCGCCATCGGCGAGACCGATGGGGCCGGTGAAGTCATGTCGGTGCCGGTTTCGATGACGGTGACCGGCAAGCAAATCAACGTTTCGGTCGCGGCTTCCCCCCATGGTTTGGGCGCGATGCACGGCGAGGTATGGATTTGTTCGGTCTCGAAAGAGGTGCCGATTTCGATCGCGCGCGGCGAAAATCGCGGCCAGGAGATCACCTACCACAACGTCGTGCGCAACGTGCTCAAGGTGGGTGACTGGAACGGCAGTCAGAGCAGTTGGACCGTGCCGCTGGAAAATATCTCCCGTGAGGGCGTCGATGCCGCGGCGGTCTATGTCCAGGACGGCAATCGCGAAAAGCCCGGCCCGATGCTAGGCGCCGCCTATACCCTGCTGCACTAGAGCATTTGTTTTGACGCGTTTTCTTGACGCGAACCGGTACCCACTTCGCTCGAAAACGCTCTAGGTTTTCTTGGAGTCTAAGCCGGTATCCAGCGCGGTGATGCACCGGGGCTGATGCAACCGGCGCGGTCGTGTGGCCAGACTCCCTTTCGAATCAGCCGAAGCGTGATAATTTCAGCGCTGGCTTTTCCCTTTTTCATTTCGAGAATTTTTGATGCCGACGCCAGAAATCGATCCGCCGGTGTTGAGGATCGCTGCCGCCATGCTGGTCCGCGCCGACGGACGCACGCTTTTGGTCAGGAAGCGTCACACGACAATTTTCATGCAACCGGGTGGCAGGATCGATGCCGGCGAAACTGTCCAATCGGCGCTGGTGCGGGAGCTGAAAGAAGAACTCGGAATTTCCGTCGACATCCAGTCGCTGGTGCCGCTCGGGCAATTTTTGGCGCCGGCCGCCAATGAAGCCGGCGTCATGGTCGATGCGGCGCTGTTCATGGTCGAATGCGATCAAGCGGTACAACCGGCGGCTGAAATCGAACAGGCGATCTGGCTCGAACCCGATGCTCCGCGTGACTTCCCGATTGCGCCGCTTACGGATGACTACGTGCTGCCCCTGCACAAGCAGCTCTGCGGCAAGTCCGCCCATCGTCGCGATTAAGTTCGTGGGCCGCCGAGGCGGCAGCGGGGACATCTCGAAACACGTCCGCCTCGCCCCAAAAAGAATCTTGCCCCCAAAAGAAAAAGGACCAACTCGCGTTGGCCCAGTATGGGGATAAACTATCTCCTGCGAACAGACCCGATCCTGACGACCCCGGGGGGCTGGGGGCTGAGGAATCCGGAACCGAAAGGACCGGGTCAACGCAGGAGTATCTTCTCGCAATCCAGCACGGCGGGCACTGGGCGGAATTTGGGCGGTATTATGATTCCGCTAACGATCCCGTGACGACGCATTTCCGGCCGGAAACCCCAATCCGCCGGCGACCGGACCTTGCGCGAATTCCGGCTCCCGAATTCTGCCTCCCGAATCCTGCCTCCATTGACACGGACCTCTTGCAGCGGCGGCCGGTCGGCGCGATCATGTCGGCGATATGACAGGAGATGCAGCATGAGCTCGATGTCGGAGGATGCCGATCCAAGCGAGAACCGCGCGGCGGCGCGCAATACCGCTGCGGGGCCGTTACCGAGCCGGGTGACGTTCAACCGCCTCGAACTCAGTCGTATCCTGAACCTGTATGGCCGCATGGTCGCCGATGGCGAGTGGCGCGACTATGCGATCGATTTCCTGAAAGACCGCGCGGTGTTCTCGGTGTTTCGCCGCGCTTCCGAAGTGCCGATCTATCGCATCGAAAAAGATCCGCGGCTGGCGCGCAAGCAGGGCATGTACAGCGTGATCTCGGCGACCGGGCTGATCCTGCGCCGCGGCCACGAGCTCGATCGCGTGCTTCTGGTGATCGACCGCAAGCTGGCGGTGGTTTAGCGGGTGTTAGTTCTTGAATCGTAGGGTGGGCAAAGGCGCACTTGGCGCCGTGCCCACCACGTAGATTGGCATCGTGAATGGTGGGCACGCTTCGCTTTGCCAACCCTACGATTCAAGCATCCGCCGGCACGGTCTTCTACTTTGCATGGGGTTGTTTTCGAGATTTTGAATCCGGGCTACGGAGCCGGCACCGTCGTGGCGCCGTCGCCGAGTGCGAGCTGCATCATCACCGTGTCGAGCCAGCGGCCGAACTTGAAACCGACATTGGGATGGGTTCCGATCATCTGGAATCCGCATTTGGTATGCACGCCGATCGATCCGGCATTGGCGGAATCGCCGATCACCGCGATCATCTGCCGATAGCCGCGCGCCTCGCATTCGGTGATCAGCCGCCGCAGCAATTGCAGGCCGATGCCGCGCCGGTGGATCGCAGGCTCCAGATAGACCGAATTCTCCACGGTGAAGCGATAGGCCGGCCGCGGCCGGTAGGGCCCGGCATAGGCGTATCCGATCACGCGGCCGTCGAGCGCTGCGACGAAATAGGGAAACTCGCCGTCGGTCAGCGCCTTGAAGCGCCGCGTCATCTCGGCCAGATCCGGCGGGGTCAATTCAAACGTCGCGGTGCCATGGCGGACCGCGTGTTCGTAAATCCCGGTAATGGCGGCGAGGTCGGCCTCGATGGCGGGCCTGATTTCGGGAGCGGACATTTCGGGAGCAGACGTTTCGGGAGAAGGCATGGCGACAGACTATTTTTGCTTCGCGCAAAAGAAAAGCCCCGGCGGTTAGGCCGGGGCTTGAATTGATCCGCGCGAGGCGGAGGTGATCAGTCGCGCTGACCGAGCAATTGCAGCAGCAGCGTGAACAGGTTGATGAAGTTCAAATAGAGCGACAGCGCACCGGTGATGGCCGCACGCTCCGCCACGTCACCGCCCTGCGAGGCATAGCCGTAGATGTAATCGTTCTTCAGCCGCTGGGTGTCGTAGGCGGTAAGGCCCGCGAACACCAGCACGCCGACCACCGACACCAGGAACTGCAGCATCGTGCTGGCGACGAAGATATTGACCACGCTGGCGATGATGATGCCGAACAGGCCCATGATCAGGAATGAGCCGATCCCGCTCATGTCACGCTTGGTGGTGTAGCCGTAGAGGCTGAGCGCGCCGAACGAGGCCGCGGTGATGAAGAACACCCGCACGATCGAGGTGTGCGTGTACACCAGGAAGATCGACGACAGCGAAACGCCCATCAGCGCCGAGAACACCCAGAACAGCATCTGGGCGGTGGCCGGCCTGAGCCGGTTGATGCCGGCCGAGATCACGAACACCATGGCCAGCGGCGCCAGCATGAACAGCCACTTCAGCGGGCTCACGAACATCGCGTAACCGAACGGCGTCAGGAACGCGTTGCCGATCTTCGCGGCAGCGCCGGCCGGATCGGTGGTCACCGCCGCCATATAAACGCCGAGCGCGGCGAGGCCGGTGATGGCGAGGCCGATGGTCATGTAATTGTAGATGCGCAGCATGTAGGCGCGCAGACCGGCATCGACGGTCGCGGCGTCAGCGCGCCCGGCGGCCCGGCCGAAGGGAGAAGTATAATTGCGGTCAAGGTCCGACATGGTCGAATTCCCGTTGGTTGTCCGGCGAAGCGCAAAGGGTTTGCGGCGTCGGTTACAAATCTATCCCAGATACCAGAGTTTGCAGACATTACTTTTTTGTCATCAAACCGGTTTCTGACCCAAGCTGATATGTGGGAAACTAGCACATTCGCTGCAAGCTTCCACGCGCGGCTGAATGTCGCTCCGCATCGACGATTAAGGGTATGGTGCGCGGTACCTTTGCAAGGCACTCGCAAGTAGCGCGCGAGAGCCTTCGGTGCCCTTGGCAAGATCCTTGGCAAGCAGCCCGCGACCCAGCGGCGGGCTGCTTCAATTTATCATAAATTGCGCAGCACGGTGGCGGGCTTCTGGTTGAGGGCGAGCAGCGTGCCGGCAAGCCCCAGTCCCACCGTGACGATCAGCGCCGCCGCCACCACGCCGGTGGCGCTGCCGGCCTGCCAGACGAAACTCAGCGTCATGAGGCGGGTCACGATCAGCCAGGCCGCGATCGAGCCCGCGATCACGCCGAAAACGGCGGTGGCAAACCCGATCATCAGATACTCCAGCGCATAGGCGCCAAGCAGCCGCGCGCGGGTGGCGCCGAGGGTCTTGAGAATGACGGCGTCATAGACCCGATGGCGATGGCCGGCGGCGAGCGCGCCGCCCAGCACCAGGATGGCGGAGATCAGGGTAACCGCGCTGGCGCCGCGGATCGCCAGTGCCAGATTCGTCACCACCGCGCCGATGGTTTCCAGCGCCTCCCGAACCCGCACGCTGGTCACCGTCGGAAACGCATCGGCGACCGACTTGATAATCCGGGCGTCGTCCGACGGATCCGGATGGGTCTCGGTCAAGGTCGCGACATGGGTGTGGGGCGCGCCCTTGAAGGCGTTGGGCGAGAACACCAGCACGAAATTGATCCCGAGGCTCTGCCAGTCCACGCTGCGCATGTTGCCGATGGTGGCCGTGATATCGCGTCCCAGCACATTGACGACGATGGGATCGCCGAGCTTGAGGCCGAGCCCGTCGGCGATCTTCTTCTCGATCGAGACCAGCGGGGGACCGCTATAGTTCGCGCCCCACCATTCTCCCTCGACGATTTTCGAACCCTTCGGGATCTCGCCGGTATAGGTCAGGCCGCGGTCGCTCTGCAGCACCCATTCCGAATCGGTGGAGGGTTTCAAGTCTTCCGCCTGGACGCCATGGGCGGAGACGATGCGGCCGCGCAGCATCGGCACGTCCTCGATGGTCGAGCCCGGCGCGGTCTGTTTGAGGAACGCGCCGAAGCGGTCGGCATCGTTGGCCGGAATGTCGATGAAATAAAATGACGGCGCGCGGTCCGGCAGCGCCGCCAGGAATTGCCGCCGCAGGTTTCCGTCGATCTGCGTGATGGTGACCAGCACCGTCAATCCGAGGCCGAGCGACAATACGACCGACGGCGTCAATGCGCCCGGCCGGTAGATATTGGTGATGGCCAGCCGCAGCATGGTCGCGCTGGCTCTGGGCAACCGCCGCGCCAGCGCCATCAAGGCGGCGGCGATGCCGCGCAGCACCGCGAACACCACGACCGAGGATGCCACGAACACCGCGGCAACCCGTTTGTCATAGGCCAGCCCGACCGCCACCGCGATCAGGAGCGCAATCACCACCGCCATCAGCGCCAAATAACGCCAGCGCGGGCGGCGTCCCTCGCTGGTCGCGATGTCGCGAAACAAGGCCGCCACCGGCACATCGTGGACCCGGCCGAGCGGCCATAGTCCGAAGGCGAGCGCGGTGAGCAGGCCATAGATGAAGGACAGCAGAAGGTCATCCGGATGCAGCGCCGGCACCACCGGCAGCGGCAGCAATTTGCCGAACACGCCGACAATGATGAAAGGCAGCGCCGCGCCCGCGACGAGGCCGATCAGCGAGCCGACCGCGGCGAGCACCGTCACTTGCGTGAGGTAAATCGCGAACACGTCGCGACCGGTCGCGCCAAGCGCCTTGAAGGCGGCGATGACGTCGCGGCGGCGATCGATATGGCTCTTGACCGCATTGGCGACGCCGACGCCGCCGACCAATAAAGCGGCGAGGCCGACCAGCGTGAGAAATTGCGTGAAGCGGCTGATGGTGCGCTCGAGCTGCGGCGAGGCGTTGCTGCGCGAGCGGATTTCCCAGCCGGCTTCCGGCAATGCCGCGCGCACGTTATCGATCAGCGCGGTCGCCGCGGCATCGTTGGCGGCGTTGTCGGGCAGCTTCAGCCGGTAGATCCAGCGCACCAGGCTGCCGGGCTGCAACAGCCCGGTGGCGCGCAAGGCGGCTTCGCTAACCAGGAATCGCGGACCGAAGCCTAATCCGCCGGCGAGCTTGTCCGGCTCGGCATCGACGACGCTGCGCATCTGAAAGGTCGCGGTGCCGATGCTGACGCGGTCGCCGAGCTTCAGCCCGAGCCGCGCCAGCAAGGTCGGATCGACCGCCGCGCCGAATGCGCCGTCCCGCTCGGCCAACAGATCGGCCATTGGGATGTCCGGCTTGAGCGTGAGCTGGCCGAGCATCGGGTAGCTGTCGTCGACGGCCTTGAGCTCGACCAGTGCGAGCTGGCCGTCGCCGGCGCGCGCCATCACACGCAGGGTCGCCGCCACCGACAATTTGCCGCGCGACCGCAGCAGAGCGATTTCGTCCGGCTTGGCCTCGCGCTGGATCAGCGAGAACGCGACATCGCCGCCCAGCAAAGTGCGGCCCTCGCGCGCCAATCCCTCGCCGAGGCTGGCCGCGACCGATCCGACGCCGGCAATCGCCATCACGCCGAGCGCGATGCAGGCGATGAAAACGTAGAAACCACGCAGGCCGCCGCGCAATTCGCGCAACGCATAGCGCAGCGCAAGCGAAGCTCCACGGCCGCGTGGGGCGGGTTCCTGGACGACGCCCCGGATGGGTTCGGCGGCTATGCTCATGAAGCGGCTTTGCGATCCGTGGTCTGGGTGTCGATACGGCCCGAGCGCAGCCGCACCACACGATCGCAGCGCTGCGCCAGCGAGGTATCGTGGGTCACCAGCACCAGGGTCATGCCGCGCTCGGCATGCTTGGTGAACAACAGATCGACGATCTGCTTGCCGGTGGTCTCATCGAGATTGCCGGTCGGCTCGTCCGCCACCAGGATCGCCGGATCCGGTGCCAAAGCCCGGGCCAGCGCGACGCGCTGCTGCTCGCCGCCGGATAATTGCGTGGGATAATGATGCAGGCGGTCGCCGAGACCGACGGAAGCAAGTTCTTTCGCCGCGCGCGCCGAGGCGTCGGGATTGCCGGCGAGCTCCAGCGGCACCGCGACGTTTTCCAGCGCGGTCATGGTCGGGATCAGATGAAACGACTGGAACACGATGCCGACCTGGCGGCCGCGAAAGCGGGCCAGGGCATCTTCGTCGAGCGCATTGAAAGCGGTGCCGTTGACCACCACCTCCCCGCTGTCGGGACGCTCCAGTCCCGCCATCACCATCAGAAGCGTGGATTTCCCCGAGCCCGATGGCCCGATCAGCCCGATCGCTTCCCCGGATGCCACATTCAGGCTGATATCTTTCAGGATATGAACGCGAGCCGCCCCGCTACCGAGCGAGAGATTGACATTCGAGATGGCGATGGTGTCCGGCTCGAGGCCGGCCAATGACGAGGGTTCGATGAGACTGTCCATGGTTCGGTCATATGGCACTTCCCCCGCCGGGGTCGAGGGTGGGGCGCGGATGTTCGTGCACATACTCGTGTTGCTGGTCGCCTTGATGACGACGCAAAGCGTCTCGGCTCAAGCCCCGGCGCCAGAGCCGATCCATGCTGGAGCCAGGCCGATCAAGATGGTGGTGCTGGGCGATTCGCTCAGCGCCGGCCTCGGCTTGCAAGCTTCGGCCGCGTTTCCGGAACGCCTGCAAAAATCTTTGAAAGACAAGGGGATAGATGTCGACATGACCAACGCCGGGGTGTCCGGCGATACCAGTTCCGGGGGCCGCGACCGGCTCGACTGGTCGGTGCCGGAAGGTACCGAGGCCGTCATCCTCGAGCTCGGCGCCAACGACGCCTTGCGCGGCATCGATCCCAAGCTGACGCGCGGTGCGCTGTCGGAGATCCTGACCCGGCTGAAGGCGCGTAAAATCGCGGTTCTGTTGTGCGGGATGCTGGCGCCGCCGAATTATGGCAGCGATTATTCGGCGCGCTTCAACGCCATCTATCCCGATCTGGCGCAAGCGTTCGGCGTGCCGCTGTACCCGTTTTTCCTCGACGGGGTCGCGGCCGATGCCAGGCTCAATCAGGCGGATGGCATGCATCCGACGCCGGAAGGCGTCGATGTCATCGTGAAAAATATTTTGCCCAGTGTGCAGGCACTTGTCGGCGCGATAGCTGGGCAACGCAGTTGAAAAAGCGGCACCGATAACCCTAACCCGGTGTTTTACCGTCTGATTTGTACGGCATCCTTCGCAGAGTCACATAACTACGGTAAAAATCAGCATCGGTGATTCGTTACCGGACTTGTTTCAGGGTGTGATCTTTCCGAAAAGCGGCTTCCACGGTTTTCGGACCATGCCCCTGCATCGGGAGTCGTGCGATGCCGCGCCTGTTTACTGGACTGGAAATCCCGGCCGAGATCGGCCAGACGCTTTCCAATTTGCGCGGCGGCCTTCCCGGCGCGCGCTGGATCGACCCCGAAAATTATCACGTCACCTTGCGCTTCATTGGCGATATCGACGGCATCTCGGCTAACGAAATCGCCTCGATGCTGTTTCGGGTCAACCGCAAACCGTTCGAGGTGGCGCTGCAGGGCCTGTCGAGTTTCGGTGGAAAAAAGCCCCGCGCGGTGGTGGCCTCGGTGGTGCCAAGCCGGCCGTTGATCGAGCTGCAGGCCGAGCTGGAACGGCTGATGCAGCGGATGGGGCTCGATCCGGAGGGCCGGAAATTCACCCCGCACGTGACCCTGGCGCGGTTGCGCGACGCCTCCAATCAGGACGTCGCGGACTATCTGTCGGTGCGCGGATATTTTCCGACCCGGGTGTTCACGGCATCAAGGTTCGTGCTGTTCTCGTCCCGGGCCTCCACCGGTGGCGGTCCCTATGTAGTCGAGGATTCCTACGCGCTGAGTGCGTGAAGGGAAAGGCGCTGGCCACCTCCAATACCGTCATCATCCGCCAACGGGTCGACGCGAAAGCGTCGCCCGATGACAGGCTCCGGCGGATAATCCAGTATTCCAGAGCGCTGATGATGAAATCGAAGAGCTGCGGCGTACTGGATACCCGCTTTCGCGGGTATGACGGTTAGTGAAAGGCCTGCGCGGTGCCCCAAGCGCCGATCCCCGCATACCCCCTGCACCAATTCACGGCTTGCAATTTCTGTCCGGCTGGGGCCGTAAGGTGGGCCATGTTGTCCACCCCGCCCACCTCGTCCGCCTCGTTCTTGGCCCACTATCAGTCCCTGGTTTCCTCCGGCGCGATCGAGCCCGACGCGGCGCAGGCGCGGGCCGCCGAGGCGTTCGCCGATCTTGAGGCGCGGCTTTCGCATTACAAGCCGGCGCGCAAGCAGGGCTTGCTGGGGCGTTTGTTCGCCGACAAGAACGGAGGGCCGCCGCGCGGCCTCTACGTTCATGGCGAAGTCGGGCGTGGCAAGACCATGCTGATGGACCTGTTTTTTCAGCAGTCGCCGGTCGAGCACAAGCGCCGCGCCCATTTCCACGAATTCATGGCCGAGGTGCATGAGCGGATTTATGGATTTCGTCAGGACATCGCGCGCGGCGAGTTACCCGATGGCGATGTGATGGCGCTGACCGCGGCTGCGATTTTCGACCAGGCCTGGCTGTTGTGCTTCGATGAATTCCACGTCACCGACATCGCGGACGCGATGATCCTCGGGCGGCTGTTCTCAAAGCTGTTCGAGCTCGGCACGGTGGTGGTGGCGACCTCGAATGTCGCGCCGGAAGATCTCTACAAAGGCGGCCTGAACCGGGCGCTGTTCCTGCCTTTCATCGCGCAGATATCGGATCACATGGACGTGCTACGGCTCGATGCGCGTACTGATTTCCGGCTGGAGAAACTCGCCGGCGTCAAGATGTGGCTGGTGCCGGCGGATCGCGCTGCCGATGCCGCGCTCGACAAGGCCTGGGAAAAGATGACGGGCAGCGCGCCCTGCAAGCCGCGCGATATTTCGATCAAGGGCCGGATTCTCCACGTGCCGTGTTCGGCGCACGGGGTGGCGCGGTTTGCCTTCGCCGACATCTGCGAAAAGCCGCTGGCCGCGTCCGACTATTTGCGGCTGGCGCATGATTATCACACGATCCTGATCGACCATATTCCGGTGATGGATTACCCCGAGCGCAATGCCGCCAAGCGGTTCATCGCGCTGATCGATACGCTCTATGACAATGCCGTGAAGTTGATGGCGTCGGCCGCGGCCGATCCGGTGTCGCTGTATCAGGCGAGCGAAGGCATCGAGGCCAACGAATTCAAGCGAACCTCGTCGCGGCTGATCGAGATGAGCTCGGAATCCTATCTGGCGCTGCCCCATGGGCATAAGGATTCCATGGCCAGCGGCTCCAGCACCGGGCTGGTGGAGACTTGATGCGCCTGCGGGATTTTCGGGTCTGCGCCAAGAGGCGCATCCCGGAAGGACGATGCCGGCATCGCCCTGACCGAAATCAAGGCAGCGCCGACAATTGAGCATGGCCCGACTTGAACGTATCATTCGAAAGGGATAACAGCGAACCAGCTTCCTTCCTCCCTCCTTCTTGACGTTCAAAAGGACAGATTTCCCATGGCGCGCGATAAAATTGCCTTGATTGGCTCCGGTCAGATCGGCGGAACGCTGGCTCATCTCATTGGTTTGAAGGAGCTCGGCGATGTCGTGATGTTCGACATCGCAGAGGGCGTCCCGCAGGGCAAATCGCTCGATATCGCCCAGTCTTCCCCGGTGGACGGGTTCGATGCGCATTTTACCGGCGCCAATTCCTATGAAGCCCTGGACGGCGCCAAGGTCTGCATCGTCACCGCCGGCGTGCCGCGCAAGCCGGGCATGAGCCGCGACGATCTCTTGAGCATCAATCTCAAGGTGATGGAGCAGGTCGGCGCCGGCATCAAGAAATACGCGCCCGATGCCTTCGTCATCTGCATCACCAACCCGCTGGATGCGATGGTCTGGGCGCTGCAGAAGGCTTCGGGCATGCCGCACAAGAAGGTGGTGGGCATGGCGGGTGTGCTGGATTCCTCGCGCTTCCGTTATTTCCTCGCCGACGAATTCAACGTCTCGGTCGAAGACGTCACCGCTTTCGTGCTCGGCGGCCATGGCGACACCATGGTGCCGCTGGTGAAATATTCCACGGTGGCCGGCATCCCGCTGCCTGACCTCGTCAAGATGGGCTGGACCTCGCAGGCGCGGATCGACGAAATCGTCGACCGCACCCGCAACGGCGGCGCCGAGATCGTCAATTTGTTGAAGACCGGCTCGGCGTTCTACGCGCCGGCCGCCTCGGCGGTTATGATGGCCGAGAGCTATCTGCGCGATAAGAAGCGCGTGCTGCCCTGCGCGGCCTATCTCAACGGCGAATATGGCGTGAAGGACATGTATGTCGGCGTGCCCACCGTGATCGGTTCAAAGGGCGTCGAGCGCATTGTCGAGATCGAACTGGCCGGCAAGGACCGCGAAGCGTTCGACAAGTCGGTCGGCGCGGTGCAGGGCTTGGTCGATGCCTGCAAGAAGATCGCGCCCGACCTGCTCGGCAAATAATCGGCGGCAGGCCGTACACCCAAGATATAACCAAGACCGGGGCTTGCGCTGACGCGAGCTCCGGAAAGCCAGGCAGCACTAACACGGTGAAATTCCCAAGCGGATGGGGCTTCTCGTTTCAGACTTGGCTTTCTTCTGGTATATGGTATACCAGAAGAAATGCGAAGCGAGTTCCAAATTCGCCGCACCAGGGGTCCGGAGAGCGTCCAAATGAATATCCATGAATACCAGGCCAAGGCGCTGCTGCATGAATTCGGCGTGCCGATCTCCAAGGGCGTGCCGGTGCTGCGGGCGTCCGACTCCGACGTCGCCGCGAAAACGCTGCCCGGCCCGGTCTGGGTGGTGAAGAGCCAGATCCACGCCGGCGGCCGCGGCAAGGGTAAGTTCAAGGAAGCATCCGCCGGCGACAAAGGCGGCGTGCGGATCGCCAAATCGATCGCCGAAGTCAACGAATTCGCCAAGCAGATGCTGGGCGCGACCTTGGTCACGGTGCAGACCGGGCCGCACGGCAAGCAGGTCAACCGGCTCTACATCGAGGACGGCTCCGACATCGACAAGGAGTTTTATCTGTCGATCCTGGTCGATCGTGAGACCGCCGAAGTTTCGTTCGTGGTCTCCACCGAAGGCGGCGTCAACATCGAGGACGTCGCGCATAACAGCCCGGAAAAGATCGTGACCTTCTCGGTCGATCCGGCAACCGGCATCATGAACCATCACGGCCGCACCGTCGCCAAGGCGCTCGGATTGACCGGCGATCTCGCCAAGCAGGCGGAGAAACTGGTCGCGCAGCTTTATACCGCGTTCGTCGCCAAGGACATGGCGATGCTTGAAATCAACCCGCTGGTCGTCACCAAGCAGGGCGATCTGCGCGTGCTCGACGCCAAGGTTTCGTTCGACGACAACTCGCTGTTTCGCCATCCCGAAGTCGTGGCGTTGCGCGATGAGACCGAGGAAGACGCCAAGGAAATCGAGGCGTCGAAATACGAACTGAATTACGTGGCGCTCGACGGCAACATCGGCTGCATGGTCAACGGCGCCGGGCTGGCCATGGCGACCATGGACATCATCAAGCTCTACGGCATGGCGCCCGCGAATTTCCTCGATGTCGGCGGCAGCGCCACCAAGGAACGCGTCGCCGCCGCCTTCAAGATCATCACCGCCGATCCCAATGTGAAGGGTATCCTGGTCAACATCTTCGGCGGCATCATGAAATGCGACGTGATCGCCGACGGCGTGGTCGCCGCGGTCAAGGACGTCGGCCTCCAAGTGCCGCTGGTGGTTCGGCTGGAAGGCACCAATGTCGATGCCGGCAAGAAGATCATCCGCGAATCCGGTCTCAATGTGCTGTCCGCCGACGATCTCGACGACGCCGCGCAGAAAATCGTCAAGGCCGTAAAGGGAGGCTGAGCCGATGGCCGAGGACCATTTCGCCGCGCCAACACCGCTTGAGGAGCATCGCAAACTCGCGGTGTTCGCGGGCGAATGGAGCGGCGACGAGATGGTCTATCCGTCGCGCTGGGCCACCGGAGGGCCGGCGACCTCCCATGTCGTTGCCCGTATCGATCTCAACGGCTTCTACCTGATCCAGGATACCCGCCAGACCCGCGACGGCCAGGAGACCTTCGCGACCCATGGCGTGTTCACCTATGATCGCGATGACCGGCTCTACAAATTATTCTGGCACGATTCGCTCGGCTACTATCCGCCGTCGCCGGCGTCCGGTGGCTGGAGCGGCAAGTCGCTGGTGCTGGTGCGTGGCTCGCTGCGCGGCAACGCGCGCCATGTCTACGAAATCCTCGACGACAACAGTTACAGCCTGAAAATCCAGTTCTCGCCCGACGCGGAAGGATGGGCCGACGTGCTCACCGGCGTGTATCGGCGTGTCCACTAATCCCGTCTCGCAACCCGTCTTGGTCGTCTCGCGAAAGCAGTCTTAACCCATGCCCATCCTGATCGATAAGAACACCAAAGTCATCTGCCAGGGTTTCACCGGCAAGAACGGCACGTTCCATTCCGAGGCGGCGATCGCCTATGGCACCAAGATGGTCGGCGGCACCTCGCCGGGCAAAGGCGGATCGAAACATCTCAATCTGCCGGTGTTCGATACCGTGATGGAAGCGCGCGAAAAGACCGGCGCCGATGCATCCGTGATCTACGTGCCGCCGCCGGGCGCCGCCGACGCGATCTGCGAAGCCATCGACGCGGAAATCCCGCTGATCGTCTGCATCACCGAAGGCATTCCGGTGCTCGACATGGTGCGGGTCAAGAGATCGTTGAGCGGATCGAAATCCCGCCTAATCGGGCCGAACTGCCCGGGCGTGATGACCGCGGGCGAATGCAAGATCGGCATCATGCCGGCGAACATCTTCAGGCCCGGCTCGGTCGGCATCGTGTCGCGTTCGGGCACCCTGACCTATGAAGCGGTGTTCCAGACCACCCAGGAGGGCCTCGGCCAGACCACCGCGGTCGGCATCGGCGGCGATCCGGTCAAGGGCACCGAATTCATCGATATGCTCGAGATGTTTTTGGCCGATCCCCACACCACGTCGATCGTGATGATCGGTGAAATCGGCGGTTCCGCCGAGGAAGATGCCGCCCAGTTCCTGAAAGACGAGGCCAAGCGCGGCCGCAAGAAGCCGATGGTCGGCTTCATTGCCGGTGTTACCGCACCTCCCGGCCGCCGCATGGGGCACGCCGGCGCGATCATTTCCGGTGGCAAGGGCGACGCCGGTTCCAAGACCGCGGCGATGGAATCCGCCGGAATTACCGTCTCGCCGTCCCCCGCGCGGCTCGGAAAGACTCTTGTCGAAAAATTGAAATCCTAATTCACTTTTTAGTTCTTTTGGGGGCGAAGATTCGCCCCATATGGGGTAAACGACTCCCAACACGCTGATCCGGTATCCGGATCGGCGATTGCGCCGTCTTCTACGCGCGAAAGTAAAAAATCCAGGACGCCATCATGTCTCGCCAGGACGCGAATGCCGCATTTGCCCTCTCCTCGTTTTTGCAGGGCACCAACGCCGCCTATATCGACGATCTCTATGCCCGCTACGAACAGGACCCCGGCTCGGTCGACGCCGATTGGCAGGAATTCTTCAAGAGCCTGAAAGACACCCCGGACGACGTCCGGAAAAACGCCGAAGGCGCCTCCTGGGGCCGGGACAATTGGCCGCTGGCGCCGCGCGACGATCTGACCTCCGCGCTTGACGGCAACTGGGCGCAAGTCGAAAAAGCCGTCGGCACCAAGCTTGCCGCCAAGGCACAGGCCAAGGGCGGGGAACAATCGGCAGGCGATGTCCACCAGGCCACCCGCGATTCGGTACGCGCCTTGATGCTGGTTCGCGCCTACCGCATGCGCGGCCATTTCCATGCCAATCTCGACCCACTCGGGATCGAGGCGCCGCGCGATCGCGAGGAACTCGACCCGCGCTCCTACGGCTTTGTCGACGCCGATTTCGACCGCAAGATCTTCCTCGACCATGTGCTCGGGCTGGAATACGCAAGCTTGCGGGAAATCGTCGCGATCTGCGAACGCACTTACTGCCAGACGCTCGGCGTCGAGTTCATGCACATCACCAACGCGGCGCAGAAGGCCTGGATCCAGGAGCGCATCGAGGGACCGGATAAGGAGATCAGCTTTACCCGCGAGGGTCGGCGCGCGATCCTCAACAAGCTGGTCGAGTCCGAAGGCTTCGAGAAATTCTGCGACGTCAAATTCACCGGCACCAAGCGGTTTGGTCTCGATGGCGCCGAATCGCTGATCCCGGCGCTGGAGCAGATCATCAAGCGTGGCGGCAATCTCGGCATCAAGGAGATCGTCGTCGGCATGCCGCATCGCGGCCGTCTCAACGTCCTGACGCAGGTGCTGGGCAAGCCGCATCGCGCGCTGTTTCATGAATTCAAGGGCGGCTCTGCCAATCCCGACGCGGTCGAGGGTTCGGGCGACGTCAAATATCATCTCGGCGCGTCATCAGACCGCGAGTTCGACAACAACCGGATCCATCTGTCGCTGACCGCCAATCCCTCGCATCTGGAGATCGTCGATCCCGTGGTGCTCGGCAAGGTTCGCGCCAAGCAGGATCAGCACGGCGATCCGCCGGATCAGCGCATTTCGGTGTTGCCGCTGCTGATGCACGGCGACGCAGCGTTCGCCGGCCAGGGCGTGGTCGCCGAATGTTTTGGCCTGTCCGACCTGAAGGGCTACCGCACCGGCGGTTCGCTGCATTTCATCGTCAACAACCAGATCGGGTTCACGACCTACCCGCGTTATTCGCGCTCCTCGCCCTATCCTTCCGATGTGGCGAAGATGATCGATGCGCCGATCTTCCACGTCAACGGCGACGATCCGGAAGCCGTGGTGTTCGCGGCCAAGGTTGCGATCGAGTTCCGGCAGAAATTCCACAAGCCCGTCGTGATCGACATGTTCTGCTACCGCAGGCATGGCCATAACGAAGGCGACGAGCCGGCGTTCACCCAGCCGGTGATGTACAAGAAGATCGCGTCGCATCCGACCACGCTGGAGATTTATGCCAAGCGGCTGATCGCCGAAGGCGTGATGACCGAAGGCGAGGTTGAGAAGGCCAAGGCCGACTGGCGCGCCAGGCTCGATGCCGAGCTTGAAGCCGGCACCGGCTACAAGCCCAACAAGGCGGACTGGCTCGACGGCAAATGGGCCGGCTTCAAATCCGCCGATGCGGAAGAAGATCCGCGTCGCGGCGTCACCGGCGTCGATCTGTCGGTGCTCAAGGATATCGGCCGCAAGATCACCAAGGTGCCGGATGGCTTCCGGGCTCACCGTACCATCCAGCGTTTTCTGGAAAATCGCGCCAAGGCGATCGACACCGGTGTCGGGATCGACTGGGCGACCGGCGAAGGGCTGGCGTTCTGCACGCTGCTGCAGGAAGGCCATCACGTCCGGCTGTCGGGCCAGGATTCTGAGCGTGGCACCTTCTCGCAGCGCCATTCGGTGCTGATCGACCAGGAAGACGAGAGCCGCTACACACCGTTCAATCATCTCGGCGGCGATCAGGGGCACTACGAAGTCATCAACTCGCTATTGTCGGAGGAGGCGGTGCTCGGTTTCGAGTACGGCTATTCGCTGGCGGAGCCGACGGCGCTGACGATCTGGGAAGCGCAGTTCGGCGACTTCGCCAACGGCGCGCAGGTGCTGTTCGACCAGTTCATCTCGTCGGGCGAGCGCAAATGGCTGCGCATGTCGGGTCTCGTCTGCATGCTGCCGCATGGCTATGAAGGGCAGGGACCGGAGCATTCTTCCGCGCGGCTCGAGCGTTTCCTGCAGATGTGCGCCGAAGACAACATGCAGGTGGTTTATGCCACCACGCCGGCCAATTTCTTCCACGTGCTGCGGCGTCAATTGCATCGCGAAATCCGCAAGCCGCTGATCTTGATGACGCCGAAGTCGCTGCTGCGGCACAAGCGCGCGGTGTCGCGGCTCGACGAGATGGGTGCCGACACCACGTTCCATCGTATCCTCTACGATGACGCGGCGATGCAGCCCGATGAGAAGATCAAGCTGGTGCCGGACGACAAGATCCGCCGCGTCGTGCTGTGCTCGGGCAAGGTCTATTACGACATTTACGACGAGCGCGAAAAACGCGGCATCGATGATGTCTACATCATGCGCGTCGAGCAGCTCTATCCGGTGCCGCTGAAGGCGCTGGTTCAGGAACTCGGGCGCTTCAAGAGCGCCGAAGTGGTGTGGTGCCAGGAAGAGCCGCGCAACATGGGCGCGTGGCATTTTATCGAGCCCTATCTCGAATGGGTGCTGAACCAGATCAACGCGCCGAACAAGCGTCCGCGCTACGCCGGCCGCGCCGCGGCCGCGGCGACCGCCACCGGTTTGATGTCGAAGCATCTGGCGCAGCTCAAGGCTCTGCTGGATGACGCGCTGAACTAACATTTGGAAATCATCATGCCCGGGCGGGAGCGCGAAGCGCGTTTTCGCACTCGATGTCCCGGGCATCGAAGTCTTGCACATCGAAGTCCTGCACGTCGAAGTCTTGCACAGTAAAATTGATTTTAAGGCGTGGATGGCCGGGACGAGCCCGGCCATGACGCAAAGAGGAAACGACATCATGGTTGAAATTCGCGTTCCGACACTCGGCGAATCCGTGACCGAGGCCACCATCGGCCGCTGGTTCAAGAAGGCCGGCGATGCCGTTGCGGTCGACGAACCGTTGGTCGAGCTCGAGACCGACAAGGTCACGATCGAGGTGCCGGCACCATCGGCGGGCACCCTCGGCGAGATCACCGCCAAGGACGGCGAGACCGTCGCGGTCGGCGCGCTGCTCGGACAGATCACGGAAGGCGGAGCGCCTGCCGCCGCCAAGCCGGCTGCCGCGCCCGCCAAGGCCGCGGCTGCACCGCCTGCCGCTGCTGCGGCAGTAGCGCCCGCTCCGGCAGTATCGAAGGCGCCTCCAACCGACGCGCCGCTGGCGCCGTCGGTGCGCAAGATCGCGGCCGAGAGCGGCATCGATGCCTCGACCGTTCCGGGTTCGGGCAAGGATGGCCGCGTCACCAAGGGCGACATGCTCGCCGCGATCGAGAAAGCCGCTTCGGCGCCGACGCCGGTCAACCAGCCGGCCGCCGCGGTGCAGGTTCGCGCGCCCTCGCCCGCCGACGATGCCGCACGCGAGGAACGCGTGAAGATGACGCGGCTGCGTCAGACCATCGCCCGCCGCCTCAAGGATGTGCAGAACACCGCGGCGATGCTCACGACCTTCAACGAGGTCGACATGAGCCACATCATGGCGATGCGGGCCCAGTACAAGGACGTGTTCGAGAAGAAGCACGGCAGCAAACTTGGATTTATGGGCTTCTTCACCAAGGCCTGCGTGCAGGCCTTAAAGGACATTCCGGCCGCGAATGCCGAGATCGACGGCACTGATCTGATCTACAAGAATTATTATCACGTCGGCGTCGCCGTCGGTACCGACAAGGGTCTCGTGGTGCCGGTGGTGCGCGACTGCGATCGCAAGTCGATTGCCGATATCGAGAAGAGCATCGCCGATTTCGGCCGGCGCGCGCGCGACGGCCAGCTCAAGATCGATGAAATGCAGGGCGGTACCTTCACCATCACCAATGGCGGCATCTACGGTTCGCTGATGTCGACGCCGATCCTGAACGCGCCGCAGTCCGCCATTCTCGGCATGCACAAGATCCAGGATCGCCCCGTCGCGGTCGCCGGCAAGGTCGAGATTCGTCCGATGATGTATCTGGCGCTGTCCTACGATCACCGCGTGATCGACGGCAAGGAAGCGGTGACGTTCCTGGTGCGGGTCAAGGAAAGCCTGGAAGATCCGGCACGGCTGGTGCTGGATCTCTGATCGGATTGCCGAAGCTTTGGGGCGGCGGCATTGGCGGCGCCCCGGTGACTATGCGTGCGTATGATGGGGGCTGATTTGACCGACAAAGTTGTCATCATCACCGGCGGCAGCCGAGGTATCGGCCGCGCTACCGCGATCGCCGCTGCGGCACGCGGATTTCGCGTCGTCGTCGGCTATGCCACCAACAAGGCCGCGGCCGATGAAGTGGTATCGGCGATCGAGGCAAAAAACGGCAAGGCGATCGCGGCGAAATGCGACGTCGCCGAAGAGAGCGATATCCTGAGCCTGTTCGAGGCCGCCGACAAATTCGGCACGCTCGGCGCGCTGGTCAATAATGGCGGCATTGTCGGCAAAAGCGGAGTGCGGGTCGATGAGATGTCGGCGGAGCGCATCCAGCGCGTGATGGCCGTCAATGTCACCGGCAGCATTCTGTGCGCACGCGAGGCTGTGAAGCGGATGTCGACGCGCCATGGCGGCAAGGGCGGCGTCATCGTCAATCTATCGTCGGTCGCCGCAAGATTAGGGGCGCCCAATACCTATGTCGATTACGCGGCCTCAAAAGGCGCGATCGATTCGTTCACGGTCGGGCTCGGTCATGAAGTCGCCGGTGAGGGCATTCGCGTCGCGGGGATCCGGCCCGGCCTGATCGACACCGATATTCATGCCAGTGGCGGCGAACCCGACCGCGCGCATCGCCTCGCCGGCAATGTGCCGATGAAGCGCGTCGGCACCGCGGATGAAATCGCCAACGCCATCGTCTGGCTGATGTCGGACGAGGCGTCCTACGTGACCAGCGCCATCCTCGATGTGTCGGGCGGACGCTAGCCAATACCTGTCACACATTTCAGCTACAGGACTTCAACCATGGCCACCTATGATCTCGTTGTTATCGGCACCGGTCCCGGCGGATATGTCTGCGCGATCCGCGCGGCACAGCTCGGCATGAAAGTCGCCGTGGTCGAAAAGAATGCGACGCTCGGCGGCACCTGCCTCAACGTCGGATGCATGCCGTCGAAGGCGCTGTTGTATGCCTCGGAAATGTTCGAGGAGGCCGGACACTCGTTCGCCAAGATGGGCGTCAGCGTTTCCGCGCCACAACTCGATTTGCCCTCGATGATGAATTTCAAGCAGCAGGGCATCGACGGCAACGTCAAGGGCGTCGAGTTCCTGATGAAGAAAAACAAGATCGACGTGATCAGCGGCAAGGGCAAGATCCTGGGCGCCGGCAAGATCGAAGTGTCCGGCAATGACGGCAAGACCCAGATCGTCGAGACCAAAAATATCGTGATCGCGACCGGCTCCGACATCGCGCGGCTGAAAGGCATCGAGATCGACGAAAAACGCATCGTGTCGTCGACCGGCGCGCTGTCGCTCGACAAGGTGCCGTCGAGCCTGCTCATTGTCGGCGCCGGCGTGATCGGGCTCGAACTCGGTTCGGTCTGGCACCGGCTTGGCGCCAAGGTCACGGTGGTGGAATTCCTCGACCGTATCCTGCCCGGCATGGACGGCGAAGTCGCCAAGCAATTCCAGCGCATCCTCGAAAAGCAGGGCTTTGCCTTCAGGCTCGGTGCCAAGGTCTCCGGCATCGATAGCTCGGGCAAGACGCTGGTTGCGACGATCGAACCGGCCGCGGGCGGCGCGCCGGAAACCCTGGAAGCCGATGTGGTGCTGGTCTGTATCGGCCGCGTTCCCTACACCGAGGGCCTCGGCCTGAAGGAAGCCGGTGTCGCACTCGACAATCGCGGTCGCGTGCAGATCGATTCGCATTTCTCGACCAGCGTGAAGGGCGTGTACGCGATCGGCGACGTCGTGGCGGGCCCCATGCTGGCGCATAAAGCGGAAGACGAAGGTGTTGCCTGCGCGGAAATCATCGCGGGGCAGGCCGGCCATGTGAACTACGACGTTATCCCAGGCGTTGTGTATACCACGCCGGAAGTATCAACGGTCGGCAAGACCGAGGAAGAGCTGAAGCAGGCCGGAATCGCCTACACCGTCGGCAAATTTCCGTTTACCGCCAATGGCCGCTCCAAGGTCAACCAGACTACGGATGGCTTTGTGAAGGTTCTCGCAGATGCGAAGACCGATCGGGTGCTGGGCGTGCACATTGTCGGCCGCGAGGCCGGCGAAATGATCCACGAGGCGGCGGTGCTGATGGAATTCGGCGGTTCGGCCGAGGATCTGGCCCGCACCTGCCATGCCCATCCGACCCGTTCGGAAGCGATCAAGGAAGCGGCGCTTGCAGTCGGCAAACGCGCCATCCATATGTGACCGACGCCCGGTTGATGCCGGGCGGGGATGACATGTGACGATGCGCCGCCTGCTCCAGCCGATTTGGGTTTTGCTAGCGATCATCTTCCTGATCGAAGCCTGGCTGTGGGATCATCTTGAGCCGATCGTGGCCAGGGCGGTGGCGTCGATCCCGCTGCGCGCCTTCAAGCAATGGCTCGCTGACCGTGTCGATACGCTGTCGCCGGCGATGACGCTGATCGTATTCGTGGTGCCGATCGTCTCGCTGTTTCCGCTGAAGCTGGTCGGCTTCTGGCTGCTCTCCCATGAATACTGGACCAGCGCGATCGTCACGATCATCTTCGGGAAATTTCTCGGCGTCGGCGTCACCGCTTTCATCTTCGACGTCACGCGGCCGAAGCTGCTGCAGATGGCGTGGTTCGAGAAGCTCTACCAGTTCATCCTCTCGCTCAGAGCCAGGGCCAATGCGCTGGTCGATCCGATCAAGCGGCGAATCACCGATGCCCTGCGCGGCCATCGCGAGGGCTGGTCGTCGCGGATGCTGCGGCTGATCCAGCGCTTCCGCAAACGCGTGCACGAAGCGCGGTAGGGCGCTTCGGCAAGTCTTTTACGCCGAGTCTTTTACGTTAAGTCGTTTACGGCAAGTGCAGCAAATGCGGCACGAAGATGCCAAGTGCGGTCATCGCGACGCCTGCCAGCGTCAGCAGGCCCGAGACCCAGGCCAAGGCCATGATGCCGGTGATGATGGTCGCGGAAGCCAGCACGATGCCGATCTGGAATGCCGCGGATGCCAGCTCGTAATGATGGTATTTCGCTTCCGCGAGGTCGCGCTCTTCCTCGGCCTGCTTGGCCCGTTCGGATAATTGCTCGGAGCCTTCCTTGGTCTCGGGTTCGGAGCGATAGCGCGCCGCGGTCTTCTGCCAGTCGTCGATCTGCTTTTGCACCGCCGCCTTGGTGGCATCGTCGGCTCCGCTGCCGAGACCGAGTTTGGCCTGTTCTGCGGCGGTTTGTACCGTCGTGCGGCGAATGCTCTTGGCCTGGAAAAACGCCCACAGGTTGGAGGCCTCGACATTCTTGCTGATGGATTCGGTCTGCGCGCCCTTGCCGAGTGTTTCCGACAGCGCCAAACACAGCGCGATTATCGCGATCAACAGCGCGATGTTGCGGTTTTCGTGCGAGGCTTCCTTAGCTTGGTCCGCCTGCTCCATGCTCTCATGCGCGCTCATGATTCCCTCCCGCTGCCCTGATCGGCCACGATTGACCGAACGGCCTGCCTAGCGCAAGGGGCTAGCGCGGTGACGAGGCTTCCTTGCCGTTGATAAATCGGTGGTTTCAGGCCCGCGGATGCGCGGTGCGGTAGACTTCGAGCAGCCGCTCGCTGTCGATCCCGGTATAAATCTGCGTGGTCGAGAGCGAGGCGTGGCCGAGCAGTTCCTGGATCGCACGCAAATCGCCGCCGCGGCTCAATAGGTGCGTTGCGAAAGAATGTCGCAGTGCATGCGGCGTCGCGCTGTCGGGCAGGCCGAGCGCGCCGCGCAAGCGTTCCATGGTGAGCTGAATGATTCGGGCATTGAGCGGGCCGCCGCGGGCGCCGACGAAGATCGGTCCCTCCGGCGGCAACGGATGCGGACAGACCGCGACATAAGCCTGAACCAGCGCCAATACGTTCTGCAGCACCGGCACCATGCGGGTCTTGTTGCCCTTGCCGGTCACGACCAGCACATCGCCCGCGCCGGGCAACGGCACCTCGCGGCGCTTCAGGCCGAGCGCCTCGGAAATACGCAGGCCCGATCCGTACAATAGCGCCATCACCGCGGCGTCGCGCGCCCAGATCCAGGGATCGCGGTCTTCGCCGGCGCGTTCGTCGGCATCCGTAAAACGTTTGGCCGCCGCCATCTGGATCGGTTTCGGCAGGGTCTTTCCGATTTTCGGGGCGCGAATCGCGGCCAGCGCGCCGACCTTGCCCTTGCCTTCCCGTTCGAGAAAACGGCCGAACGAGCGCAAGCCCGCCAGCGACCGCGCGAGAGAGCGCCCACCAATATCGTCGGCGCGTCGCATCGCCATGAACGCCCTGATATCGGTGGCCTCGATCGCGGCAAAGCGCGACAGCGTCACGCTGGCGCCCCAGTGTTCGCCGAGAAACACCATGCATTGGCGAACGTCACGGGCATAGGCCTCGAGCGTCTTCGGTGACAGCCGTCGCTCGGCGCGCAAATGCGACAGCCAATGCATGATCTCCCGCATAAGATCGTCGGCGGCGCAGGCAATGTCGATCGGTTGAGCCGCGGGAACAGGTTTGGCCATCGAGCTCTCTTCAGGGCTATCTTACGAGCACGTGATTCCGTTGCGATTATATCGCACCTCTTTGGTTTACCGTTCGCTAAGTTGCGGGAACGGCGATCGCAGACACTGGTCGTGGCCGCCTTTGAGTCTTAAGTTAGGCCGTCGTTCCGACATCCCTTCGAGTCTGATTCTTCATGGACCATTCCATCCGCGCCAGCATTTCACCGGCCTCATCGACCGGCGTCGTCGATGTGCTGGTGCCGGTCGCGCTCAATCAGGCTTATTCCTATCGCGTACCGCGCGGCATGGAACTCAAGCCGGGCGACGTGGTGTGCGTGCCGCTGGGACCGCGCGAAGTGGTCGCGGTGGTCTGGGCCGAAAACGCCAATCCCGATCCGCGCCTGCATAATCGCCTGAAAGACGTCAGCGAAAAGCTCGACGTGCCGCCGCTGAAGCCGGAACTGCGCTCGCTCGTCGATTGGGTTGCCAACTACACGCTGTCCGCGCGCGGGATGGTGTTGCGGATGACGTTGCGGATGGGGGAGAATCTCGGCCCCGAACGGATGCGGATGGGCGTGCGGCTGGTTGGCGAACCGCCCCGGCGCATGACGCCGGCGCGGCGGCGGCTGATCGATTGCCTGTCGGACGGATTATTGCACGGCAAATCGGAAGTGGCGCGGGAAGCCGGCGTCAGCACCGGCGTGATCGATGGCCTGGTCGATGAGGGCACGCTGACGGTCGAGACGATGCCGCCGCCGCTGCCGCCACCGGCGCCCGATCCTTCATTTTCGCAGCCTGAGTTCTCGCGCCAGCAACGCACCGCGGTCGATGCGATGCGGGCGCTGGCGGCAAACGGCAGTTTTCACACCGCGCTGCTCGACGGCGTCACCGGCTCGGGCAAGACCGAGGTCTATTTCGAGGCCATCGCCGAAGTGATCCGCCGCGGCAAGCAGACGCTGATCCTGATGCCGGAGATCGCGCTGACCGGACAGTTCCTCGATCGCTTCGCCCATCGCTTCGGCGTGCGGCCGCTGGAATGGCATTCCGAACTGACACCGCGGACCCGCGCGCGCAACTGGGCCGCGATCGCGGCAGGCCAAGCGCCGGTCGTAGTCGGCGCGCGCTCGGCGCTGTTTTTGCCTTACGGCAATCTCGGGCTGATCATCGTCGATGAGGAGCACGATCAAGCCTACAAGCAGGATGAAGGCGCGCATTACCACGCGCGCGACATGGCGGTGGTGCGCGCGCATATCGCAAAAATCCCGATCGTGTTGGCGTCGGCAACACCGTCGGTGGAATCGGAGGTCAATGCGCGGAAGGGCCGCTATCAACGCGTGGTGCTGCCGGCCCGCTTCGGCGGCCAGCACATGCCGCACATCGAGGCGATCGACCTTCGCCGCGAGCCGCCGGCGCGCGGCCGCTTCATCTCACCGCGGCTTGCCGAACAGATCGGGATTGCGATTGAACGGCGCGAGCAGGCGCTGTTGTTCCTCAACCGCCGCGGCTACGCGCCGCTGACACTGTGCCGGGCCTGCGGGCACCGGTTCGCCTGCACGATCTGCGATGCCTGGCTGGTCGATCACCGATTCCGCCAGCGGCTGGTGTGCCATCATTGCGGCTTCTCGATGCCGCGTCCGCCAACCTGTCCGCATTGCGCGGCGGAGCAATCGCTGGTCGCGGTCGGCCCCGGCGTCGAGCGGCTGCAGGAAGAAGCCGCTTCGTTGTTTCCGCAGGCGCGCACCATGGTGCTGTCGAGCGATCTGATCACCTCGATCGAGACCATGCGCTCGGAACTGAACGAGATCGCCGAAGGTCGGGTCGACATCATCATCGGCACGCAACTGGTGGCAAAGGGGCATAATTTCCCGCGGCTCAATCTGGTCGGCGTGGTCGATGCCGATTTGGGCCTCAGCAACGGCGATCCGCGCGCCGCCGAACGGACGTTTCAATTGCTCAACCAGGTGATCGGACGCGCCGGGCGCGATCAGGGCCGCGGCGTCGGCTATTTGCAGACCCATCAGCCCGAGCATCCCGTGATGAAAGCGCTGGTGGCCTGCGATCGCGAGGCGTTCTATGCCACCGAAATCGAATCCCGCGAACGAACCGGCTATCCACCGTTCGGCCGGCTGGCGAGCCTGATCATTTCGGCGGGTGACCGGCCCACGGCGGAAGGCTTTGCGCGCAAATTGGCGGCGATCGCGCCGATCGACGAGCGGATCCAGGTGCTGGGTCCGGCCGAAGCGCCGCTTGCGGTCATCAAGGGCCGCTACCGCTTCCGGCTGCTGGTGAAATCGCTGCGCAATGTCGACATGTCGGAATATCTGCGCGAATGGCTCGCGGCCGGACCGAAGACCAAAGGCAATCTCAAGCTCGAGGTCGATGTCGACCCGCAGAGTTTTTTGTAGAGTTGGCAAATCTTACCAACCGTCATTGCAATGACGACGCGAGTCTTCAAACCCAAAAAAAGCCCGCCGTCATTGGCGACGGCAGGCTTTTATCGGGCGCGCAAAACGCTTGCGGCCGTTACGCCACGCAACGCTTACCGAACGTGAAGTTAGGAGACGACTTCGGCGGTGACGCGGCCGACGCCGGCGCCGGTCAGCCCGATGGCGCGGGCAGCGCCCGTGGACAGGTCGAGCACGCGGCCACGAACAAAGGGTCCGCGATCATTGACGGTGACGACGACGCTTGCGCCACCATGGGTGACCCGAAGCTTGGTGCCGAACGGCAGTGAGCGATGGGCGCAGGTCATGGCGTTCTGATTGAAGCGCTGGCCCGAGGCAGTCTTGCTGCCCGATTCATTGCCGTAAAACGAGGCCATGCCCGAGAAGCTGTGGCCGCCCGACGAAGACGCGATCGAGGCGTTGGCATCGCGCCAGGACGACTCAGAAGACGACCCAGCGGAGCCCTCGGAAGCGCTGGCGTGATGGTGGTGGCGATAGTGATGGTAGCCGTGGTGGTGGCGACCCTTGGCTGAGGCTTCGCTAATACCCCCACCGAGCACAATCGTTGCGGTGAAAACAGCGAGCGCCGTACGCGACCGGGTTACAGCTCCCAGCGCCGACATCGTAGATGCGATCATTAAAATGTCCCTCAAGATAGTATTGCCACATATGTGACAAGTGGAACCCCCGCTCCATTTGGCGTCGGCTGGCGTTTGCTGGCCTAATGAGGCACGAATTAGGCAGTAAATCCGATTTGTCTCGGACTGAAACATCTTGTTACCCGAGAGACTGATCGATAGATGTTCCGTAATCTTTCGCTTTAACGAATTGTTAACCAACAAATTACTTATAATTACTTGAGGTTTAAGTTTTCGTTCATTTGAAGGAGATTTGCTCAAGTAATGGCCAAATGGAACAAATCGGCCCTTTCCGTTCCGCGACCCGCGCTCATGGCGCCTATGCAATTTCGGGTGGAGCTTTTTCGCTGCGAGGCGACGCCGCGGCGGTGACCGACCTCGTGGCCGAATCGCCGGACGGGAAATGCCAGCAGAACCGGCCTTGGCGCGATGCCGAAAAGCAGCCGCGACATCGCATCGCCCTTGGTGGGCGTCATGTTGCACCTGCGCTTATGCTATGTTAGCAAAGCCGCGATTTTAACGGTCCCGGTATCACTCGTGCCGGTCGGAAATCGAAGTCCCGCTTGAATTCCAAGGGCTTGGATGGGCGCCATGTTGGCGACGGTTTTTGCCTTGCGAATTTAACAGCTAATAGAGTGTGCTTGTGGCTGCAGAAGATCCGTCCGTTTCAGGTGTGTCCGGCCGTTATGCGACGGCTTTGTTCGAATTGGCGCGCGATGAGAAATCCATCGACGCGGTGAGAGGCGATCTCGACCGATTCGCAGCGATGCTGGCCGACAGTGCGGATCTGAAGCGGCTGGTTCGCAGTCCGGTTTTTTCGGCGGGTTCGCAGGTCAAG
>NZ_LMUK01000060.1:140246-309588 GCF_009766005.1 Bradyrhizobium sp. S69
CACCGCCAATCGGCGGCTGTTCGCGGTCACCGACGTGATCCGTGCCTTCCGCGCGCTGGTCGCCAAGTTCAAGGGTGAGGCGACCGCCGACGTGACCGTCGCCGAAACGCTCAGTGACAAGAATCTCGACGCTCTGAAGACCGCGCTGAAATCAGTGACGGGCAAGGACGTCGCGCTTAACGTGAATGTGGATCCCTCCATTATCGGTGGCCTGGTCGTCAAGCTCGGCAGCCGCATGGTGGATAGTTCGCTTCGCACCAAACTCAATTCGATCAAGAACGCGATGAAAGAGGCAGGCTGATGGACATCCGCGCCGCGGAAATTTCCGCGATCCTCAAGGACCAGATCAAGAATTTCGGCCAGGAGGCTGAGGTTTCTGAAGTCGGACAGGTGTTGTCCGTTGGCGACGGCATTGCCCGCGTCTACGGCCTCGACAACGTCCAGGCCGGTGAGATGGTCGAGTTCGAGAATGGCACCCGCGGCATGGCGCTCAATCTCGAAACCGACAACGTCGGTATCGTGATTTTCGGCGCCGACCGCGAGATCAAGGAAGGCCAGACCGTCAAGCGTACCCGCGCGATCGTGGATACGCCGGTCGGCAAGGGCCTGCTCGGCCGCGTGGTCGATGCGCTCGGCAACCCGATCGACGGCAAGGGCCCGATCCAGGCCGACAAGCGGATGCGCGTCGACGTCAAAGCGCCCGGCATCATTCCGCGCAAATCGGTCAACGAGCCGATGGCGACCGGCCTGAAGTCGATCGACGCTCTGATTCCCGTCGGCCGCGGCCAGCGCGAATTGATCATCGGTGACCGCCAGACCGGCAAGACCGCGATCGCGCTCGACACCATCCTGAACCAGAAGCCGCTCAACGCGCAGCCCGACGAGAAGATCAAGCTGTATTGCGTCTATGTCGCGATCGGCCAGAAGCGTTCGACCGTGGCCCAGTTCGTCAAGGTGCTCGAAGAGCAAGGCGCGCTGGAATATTCGATCATCGTTGCCGCGACCGCGTCCGATCCGGCGCCGATGCAGTACATCGCGCCGTTCACCGGCTGCACCATGGGCGAATATTTCCGCGACAACGGCATGCATGCCGTCATCATCTATGACGATCTCTCCAAGCAGGCGGTGGCCTATCGCCAGATGTCGCTGCTGCTGCGCCGCCCGCCGGGCCGCGAAGCCTATCCCGGTGACGTGTTCTATCTGCATTCCCGCCTGCTCGAGCGCGCCGCCAAGCTCAACGACAGCCAGGGCTCGGGTTCGCTGACCGCGCTGCCGATCATTGAAACCCAAGCCAACGACGTGTCGGCCTATATTCCGACCAACGTGATTTCGATCACCGACGGTCAGATCTTCCTGGAAACCGATCTGTTCTTCCAGGGCATTCGGCCGGCGGTGAACGTCGGTCTGTCGGTGTCGCGCGTCGGATCGTCGGCGCAGACCAAGGCGATGAAGAAGGTCGCCGGCAAGATCAAGGGCGAGCTGGCGCAATACCGCGAAATGGCGGCGTTCGCGCAGTTCGGCTCCGATCTCGACGCCTCGACGCAGCGCCTGCTCAACCGTGGCTCGCGCCTCACCGAACTCCTGAAGCAGCCGCAGTTCTCGCCGCTGAAGATGGAAGAGCAGGTGTGCGTGATCTGGGCCGGCACCAACGGCTATCTCGATGCACTGCCGCTCAACAAGGTGCGCGCGTTCGAGGATGGCCTGCTGTCGCTGCTGCGCGGCAAGAATATCGAGATCCTCAACAGCATCCGCGAAAGCCGTGACCTTTCCGACGATACCGCCGGCAAGCTGAAGGCCGTGGTCGAAGGTTTCGCCAAGACGCTTGTTTGAACGACGCTTGCGTGATTTGCCGTGGCGGCCCGGCGTACCTGCCGGGCCTGCCGAAGACAGGGGCTTGCGGTCGGATCGCTTGAGGATCGGATCGCCGGGGTGAACTAAGAATGGCGTCACTTAAAGACATGCGGGTCCGCATCGCCTCCACCAAGGCGACGCAGAAGATCACCAAAGCCATGCAGATGGTCGCAGCCTCCAAGCTGCGCCGCGCGCAGTCTGCCGCCGAAGCGGCGCGTCCGTATGCGGAAAAGATGGACGCGGTGATCTCCAACATCGCCACCGCCGCCGCGGGTTCTCCCGGCGCGCCGGTATTGCTGGCCGGTACCGGCAAGGATCAGGTGCATCTGCTGCTGGTCTGCACCGGCGAACGCGGCCTGTCGGGCGCCTTCAACTCCTCGATCGTGCGCCTTGCCCGCGAGCGCGCGCTGGCGCTGATGAACCAAGGCAAAGAGGTCAAGTTCTTCTGCGTCGGCCGCAAGGGCTACGAGCAGCTGCGCCGCACCTTCGACAAGCAGATCATCGAAAATGTCGAGCTGCGCTCGGTTCGGCAGCTCGGTTTCGTCAATGCCGAGGACATCGCCAAGAAAATCATCGCGCGCTTCGACGCCGGCGAATTCGACGTCTGCACGCTGTTTTACTCGCGCTTCAAGTCGGTGATCTCGCAGGTCCCGACCGCCCAGCAGATCATTCCGCTGGTGGTCGAGGCGCCCGCCGCCAATGCGGGTCCGGCGACATCCTATGAATACGAGCCCGAAGAAGACGAGATTCTGACCGGGCTTTTGCCGCGCAATCTCGCGGTGCAGATTTTCCGGGCGCTGTTGGAAAACAACGCCTCGTTCTACGGCGCGCAGATGAGCGCGATGGATAACGCCACCCGCAACGCCGGTGACATGATCCGCAAGCAGACCCTGATTTACAACCGAACCCGTCAAGCGATGATTACCAAGGAGCTGATCGAGATCATCTCCGGCGCTGAGGCACTCTAACGGCGCAAGCCCGATCGCACGGACGGACGCTGAGATAAAGAATTCGAAGGAGAGATTTCATGGCTACACCCGCCAACCAGACCGGACGCATCACGCAAGTCATCGGCGCCGTCGTCGACGTACAATTCGAAGGCCATCTGCCGGCGATTCTGAACGCCATCACCACCATGAACGGCAACAACCGCCTGGTGCTCGAAGTCGCCCAGCATCTCGGCGAATCCACCGTGCGAACCATTGCGATGGACACCACCGAGGGCCTGGTTCGCGGCCATGAAGTCAGCGACACCGGCGGCCCGATACAGGTGCCGGTCGGCGCCGGCACGCTCGGCCGCATCATGAACGTGATCGGCGAGCCGATCGATGAAGGTGGCCCGATCGCCTCCGAAGGATTGCGCGCGATCCACCAGGAAGCGCCGACCTATACCGACCAGGCTACCGAGGCTGAAATTCTGGTCACCGGCATCAAGGTGGTCGATCTGCTGGCGCCTTACGCCAAGGGCGGCAAGATCGGCCTGTTCGGCGGCGCCGGCGTCGGCAAGACCGTCTTGATTCAGGAACTGATCAACAACGTCGCCAAGGCGCACGGCGGCAATTCGGTGTTCGCCGGCGTCGGCGAGCGGACCCGTGAAGGCAATGACCTCTATCATGAGTTCATCGAATCCAAGGTCAATGCCGATCCGCACAATCCCGATCCGAGCGTCAAATCGAAATGCGCTCTGGTGTTCGGCCAGATGAACGAACCGCCCGGCGCCCGCATGCGCGTTGCGTTGTCCGGTCTGACGGTCGCCGAGCATTTCCGCGATCAGGGCCAGGACGTGCTGTTCTTCATCGACAACATCTTCCGCTTTACCCAGGCAGGCTCCGAAGTGTCGGCGCTGCTCGGCCGTATTCCGAGCGCCGTGGGTTATCAGCCGACGCTGGCGACCGACATGGGCGCGCTGCAGGAGCGCATCACGACCACCCATAAGGGTTCGATCACTTCGGTGCAGGCGATCTACGTGCCGGCCGACGACTTGACCGACCCGGCGCCCGCGACCTCGTTCGCGCATTTGGACGCCACCACGGTGCTGAACCGCGCGATCTCGGAAAAGGGCATCTACCCGGCGGTCGATCCGCTCGACTCGACCTCGCGCATGCTTTCGCCGTTGATCGTCGGCCAGGAGCACTACGAGACCGCCCGTATGGTTCAGCAGGTGCTGCAGCGCTACAAGTCGCTGCAGGACATCATCGCCATTCTCGGCATGGACGAATTGTCCGAAGAGGACAAAATTGCCGTCGCGCGCGCCCGCAAGATCGAGCGCTTCCTGTCGCAGCCGTTCCATGTCGCCGAAATCTTCACCGGCTCGCCGGGCAAGTTCGTCGACCTCGCCGACACCATCAAGGGTTTCCGCGCGATCTGCGAAGGCAAATACGATCATCTGCCGGAAGCCGCCTTCTACATGGTCGGCAACATCGAAGAAGCCGTCGAGAAGGGCAAGAAGCTCGCCGAAGCAGCTTAAGTTTACGATCGCGTCATTGCCGGGCTTGACCCGGCAATCCATCGCGAAAGAATTTCTTTGATTGATGGACCCGCGGGTCAAGCCCGCGGGTGACAGCTGAGAGAGTAGCTTCCATGGCCACCTTCCACTTCGATCTCGTCTCTCCTGAAAAGCTCGCCTTCTCCGGCGAAGTCGACCAGGTTGACGTTCCCGGCGTCGAAGGTGATTTCGGCGTGCTGGCCGGCCATGCGCCGGTCGTCGCCACGATCCGCCCGGGAATTCTGACGGTGACCACCGGCGGCACGCATCAGAAGATCATCGTGCTTGGCGGCCTTGCCGAAGTTTCCGACAAGGGCCTCACCGTGCTTGCCGACGTCGCGACCTCGATCAAGGATCTGGATCGGGAAGCCTTTGCCAGTCAGATTTCCGAAATGGAAGCCAAGCTCGCCGAGAAAGAGGGCTCGGAGCTCGACCACGCGATCGAGCGGCTCGACCATTTCAAGAGCATCGAGAGCCAGCTCAATTCGACGGCGATGCATTAGAGCCTTTTCCGTTCCGATGGAATCGGAACGGGGCTCTAGTTTTTGTTTGACGCGTTTTCTTCACGCGAACCGGTGCCCACTTCGCTCGAAAACGCTCTGGCCATCCGCCGCGTTCGGCTCTTCAAGGAAATCTCCAAAAATCTTAGCGATTACAACGTTCGCGGCGGCTTTCCGGCGTTGAAACCCGGTTGCGCCGGGGAACTTCTGACGGCATTCTGCGGCGGCAATTATTGGCCCGGGGCTTAGCCTTCATGAAGCGCAAGATAGCGGCGATTTTTGCGGCCGATATTGCCGGCTACAGCAGGTTGGTTGCCGAGGACGAGGAGGAAACGCTGCGGCGTCTCGCCTCCTATCGATCCGTCACCGACGACTTCATCGCCAAGGCCGGCGGACGCATTTTCAACACCGCCGGAGACGCTGTTCTCGCCGAGTTTCCAAGTGCCGTCGAAGCGGTGCGCTGCGCGATCGACATCCAGGAAAGCCTGCGCACGCGGAACATGGCCTATCCGCCCAGCCGGCAGATGAGCTTTCGTATCGGCATCACCATCGGCGATGTGGTCGAGCGTGATGGTGACCTGCTCGGCGATGGCGTCAACATCGCAGCAAGGCTGGAAGGTCTCGCCGAAGTCGGCGGCATCTGCATCTCGCGCGCGGTGCACGAGCAGGTCGCCAACAAATTGTCGGTGCAGTTCGCCGATATCGGCGCGCAGGAAGTGAAGAACATACCGACGCCGGTGCACGCCTACATGGTCGCGATGCGGCGTGAGGACGGCACCTACGCAACGCCGCAGTTCAAGAAGCCCGGCCGGCCTCGTTCCGCCGAGGCGCCGAACTGGATGTGGCCGGTCGCGGTGATGGTGGTGTGTCTGGTGGCCATCGGCGTCGGCGGCTTCCTGTACTTCACCAGGATGGAGTTGCGGCACGCGTTCAGGGAATCGGCGGCCGGCAACAAGGAGACTCCGGTGTCCGCGGCCAGTCCGGTACCCGCGCCACCGGCGGTGCCTTCTGCCCCGCCGCCCGCTCCATCCAATGAAAGATTCTCGGCCGAGTCGGTGCCTTTCGTCACCGACAAGACTCGGGTCATATTGGCAAACGAATATGTAGCGGCGGCGGAGCCGAAGGCGTTTGCGCTGAACCAGAACGGCATTATCGGTCTGTCCAGCAGTGCGCCAAACGAGGAAGCCGCAAAAAGCGCCGCCGTCGAGCTCTGTCAAAAGCGTGCCGACAGCGTCAAGTCGCCGAGGAAATGCGAGCTCTACGCCGTCGGAAGCGCGGTGGTCTACCTGCACGGCAGGCCGCCGGTCCCGCCGCTGCCGTGGATCCGGCGCGACACTTCGACCGAGAAGCCGTTCGCTTCAAAGGACATGCCGTTCGCGCGCGATCCGGGAAAAGCCAGGCTCGAGAGCAACTACGTGCCGGGCAAGAAAAGCAAGGCCATCGCGGTTGGCCCGGGAGGGAATTTCATTTTCTACACCGACGGGACGACGATCGCCGAGGTCGTGCGCCGGACGCTGGAAACCTGTGGCGCCGTTGCCGGCGCCCCCTGCATGATCGTGGCCGTCGATGACGTCTTCGTGGTGCCGGTGCCGACGATCATGAGGGCCAGTGGTTTCTTTCGCGCCGGCGACAATTCTTCCATCGCGGCAGATGCACGGGACGATGTCGCCCGCCAGCTCGCTCAGGCCTCGTCCGGCTGGAACGCGGTCGCGGTCGGCTCCTCGGGGCGTCCCGGGCTGGCGCTCAAGGCTTCAAGCGAACAGGATGCGGTCAATGATGCGCTCGGCAATTGCGCCAAGCACGACAGCAATTGCCATGTGATCGCGATCGGCCCGTTCGAGGTCGGGCCGAGTTAAGCTGGATCCCAGAGCGTTTTCGAGCGAAGTGGGCACCGGTTCGCATAGCAATCTGCGCAGATTGCGTAGACTTATCTGCGGTAGAAAACGCGTCAAAATAAAAAGACTCTAGCGGGCGAATTTCGCAAAATGCCGCGCCACCGTCCGATAGACTTCGCGACGGAACGGCACCACGAGGTCGGCGACGCGGTCAAGCCGCTCCCATCGCCATTGATCAAATTCCGCCGGCTGGCCGTTACGTGACTGCAATGGATCGATTTCGTCGTCACGCCCGGTGAACCGCAGCGCGAACCATTTCTGGCGCTGGCCACGGAATTTCGCCAGCCGGTGCGTGGCGGGGCCGGCGAAGTCCGGAAATTCGTAGGTCAGCCAGTCGGTCTCGTCGAGATATTGCGCGTTGGTGGCGCCGGTCTCTTCCCAGAGCTCGCGCATCACCGCCTCACGTGGATTTTCGTCGGCGTCGATCCCGCCTTGCGGCATCTGCCATTCAAGGCCGGGAAGCACGATCTCCGGGCCGTCGTCCTTGAAGCGCCGGCCGATCAACACCTCGCCGGAAGCGTTGAACAGCGCCACCCCCACATTGGGGCGATAAGGTTTTTCGATCGTCAAAACGCTAATCGCCCGCCAGTTTCGAAAATTCCTTCACCACGCGCTCATAGACCGGCCGCTTGAACGGAACGATCAGGTCGGGAAGATTCTTCATCGGCTCCCAGCGCCAGTTGACGAACTCGGCCTTGTGGCCGCCGCCGGGATTGGCGACGTTGATCTCGGTGTCGCTGCCGGTGAAGCGCACCGCGAACCATTTTTGTCGCTGGCCGCGATAGCGGCCCTTCCAGGCGCGGCCGGCCACGGTGCGCGGAATGTCGTAGATCAGCCAGTCCGCGACCTCACCGAGTTTTTCGACAGAACGGACGCTGGTTTCCTCGTAAAGCTCGCGCTTCGCCGCGTCCCAGGTATCCTCGCCGGGATCGACGCCGCCTTGCGGCATCTGCCAGACGTGGGAATCGTCGACATGTTCGATGCCTCCGGCACGGCGGCCGATGAAGACACGCCCGGCCGCATTGATCAGCATCATGCCGACGCAGGTCCGGTAGGGCAGGTCTTCGTAGCGCGCCATTCGGTCAAAGCCTCTTGCAGGGTCGTTCCGACGGGCCGGACCGGCAGGTCCGCATACCCTAGCCTGATTTTGATTTGAGCATCGCCGTTGTCAATGGCACCAGCATGATGCCGTGGTTTTCGAGCGATTTGGTCCAGGCGCCGATCCGTTCGATTGATATAGGTAGTGCCGAGGCGACGCCGATGGCTAATCCGCGTTCTTTCGCCAGATTTTCGAGATTGGCCAGCGCATGGTCGATTTCCGTCGCGGTCGGAACCGTGTCGATGGTGACGTCGGCCTTGGCGAACGGCATGGCCTGGCTCGCCGCCAGCGGGGCGGCGACGCTGCGGGGCGCGGTTCCATCGTCGAAATAGCCGAGCCCGCGCTTGGCGGCTTCGCGGACGATCGGCTGCATCACCGAATCGGCGACCACGAAGCGCCCGCCCATGAAATTGGCGATCCCGGCATAGCCCTGGAAGCGGCTGAGGTGCCAATACATCCGGTCGAGGTTCTGCTCGGCGTTCAGCGTTGTGAGCAGGGTCTGCGGACCGGGATCGTTATCCGGATAGTCGAACGGCTCCATCGGAATCTGCAGCAGGATTTCGTGGCGCTGCGCACGGGCGCGTTCCGCCAGCTTGCCGGGATCCGAGCCGTAGGGCGTAAACGCCAGCGTTACCGCCGGCGGCAGCTTCATGATGGCATCGGTGGTTTTGGCCGCGCCGACGCCGAGGCCGCCGACCACGATGGCGACGACGGGCATCTTGGCCGCCTTGGCGCGATCGGCCTCGGCGGCGTAGACCGTGAACGGCTTCAGGCCATCGGCCACCACCGGAATCATGCCGTAGCGGGATTTTTCCAGGAGCCGCGGATTGATGCCGGCCATCACGGCAGGCGGCGCGTCAGCGCCGCCATTATCGGCGGCGGCACCGTCGCCGGATATCGTAACGTCGTGGCGGGCGCCGCTGGAACCGTCGATGATGGTGACGGTCTTTTGCTCACCTGCGGCGGCCTGCTTGGGCGCGGATTTCTCCATCGGCTCGGCGGTAACCGGGGACGCCATTGCGGGTTTTTCGCCTGGGGTCGCCTGCGGCAGCGCGACGCGCACCATCGGCTCGCCACCGAGCGGATTGTCGTTGAACAAAGCAAAGCCCGCGAAGGTCACCAGGAACAGGCCGAGCAGCACGGCAAGCAGCTGCATGCCGGTAAACGGCAGCCGAAACCGGCGCTTGCGGGGCGCCGCTTTCTGTCCGAGCGGTGCGCTCAGATCGTCGGCCGTCTCTGCCATGGATCTCCCCGAATCAGACCGGCAGAAGATACCACGGCCGGGCGAATCAGCGGCAATGGGAACCGGCTACAAAAAAGGGCGACCCGAAGGCCGCCCTTTTGAGAGTTCGCTAAAACAAAAACCAGAGCAGCGATCAATTCGCTTCCTTGGCGGCAGGCTTGCTGTCAGGCGTTGTATTGTCGTTGGCGGCCTTGTCGTCGATCGCCGCCTTGTCGCCGTTGGCGGCAGGGCTCGGATTGACCTTCACCCCGTGCAGCAGATCGTCGGCCATCTTGAGGGCCTTGTCGTCCTTGGCATCGGGCGGCACGTAGGATTGCGAGCCGGTCTTCTCGTCGCCATCGTTCTTCAGATGGCCGCGCAGCGAAGCCTCGCCCTTGGTGTCGGTGCGCGACTTCAATTCGTCGGGCACGTCCTGCAGCACTTCGATATCGGGGACGATGCCCTTGGCCTGGATCGACTTGCCGGACGGCGTGAAGTAGCGCGCCGTGGTCAGACGCAGCGCGCCGTTGCCGCTGCCGAGCGGAATGATGGTTTGCACCGAACCCTTGCCGAATGAGCGGGTGCCGACCAGCGTCGCACGCTTGTGGTCCTGTAGCGCGCCGGCAACAATTTCCGATGCCGATGCAGAGCCGCCGTTGATCAGAACGATCACCGGCTTGCCTTTGGTCAGGTCGCCCGGATGGGCGACCCGGCGCTGGGTTTCCTCGGCGTTGCGGCCGCGGGTGGATACGATCTCGCCGCGCTCGAGGAAGCTGTCGGACACCGTGACCGCTTCTTCCAGCAGGCCGCCGGGATTGTTCCTGAGATCGATGACGTAGCCCTTCAGCTTATCGCCGATCTGGTTTTGCAGGTTGGCGACTTCCTTCTTGAGGCCTTCGGTGGTCTGCTCATTGAAGGTGGTGATGCGGATGTAGGCGATATCGTCGGCCTCGACATGCGCGCGCACCGAGCGGACGCGGATGTTGTCGCGCACCAGCGTGACGTCGATCGGGTTGTCCTGGCCCTTGCGGACGATCTTCAGCTTGATCTTGGTATTGACCGGCCCGCGCATCTTCTCGACCGCCTGGTTGAGCGTGAGGCCCTGCACCGCTTCGTCGTCGAGATTGGTGATGATGTCGTTGGCCATGATGCCGGCCTTGGATGCCGGCGTATCGTCGATCGGCGAGACCACCTTGATCAGCCCGTCTTCCATCGTGACTTCGATACCGAGGCCGCCGAACTCGCCGCGGGTTTGCACCTGCATGTCGCGGAAGCTCTTGGCGTCCATGTAGCTGGAGTGCGGATCGAGGCCGGACAGCATGCCGCTGATGGCGGATTCGACCAGCTTGCTGTCATCGGGCTTCTCGACATAGTCGCTGCGAACACGCTCGAACACGTCGCCGAACAAATTGAGCTGGCGGTAGGTGTCCGAGGTGGCGGCCCGCGCGCTCGATCCCATGAACACCGAGCGTGGCTGGGTCACGAACAGCGTCAGTGCCGCGCCGGTGGCGGCGCTAAGGAGAATTACAGAAGTCTTGCGCATCATCCGCGAACCTTTTCGCCTTCATTTGCGGCCCACCATGGACCTGGATCGATTGGAGTGCCGTCCTTACGGAACTCGATATAGAGCACGGGCTGGCTCGCGTTGGCGGCAAGAATGGATGCGACCTGAGATGTCGTCCCCATGGTTGCGACCGGCTCTCCCGTAAGTACAAACTGGCCGATGTTAACCGAAATGCGCTCCATCCCGGCGATCAGGACATGATACCCGCCCCCGGCATTCAGGATCAAGAGTTGTCCGTAGCTGCGAAACGGCCCGGCGTAAACAACCCAGCCGTCACACGGTGTTGTGACCTGGGCGCCGATCCGGGTTGCCAAGGAAATGCCTTTTTCGACGCCGCCAACACCATCGGAACCGCCAAATTCGCGAATCCTGGTGCCATTAACCGGTAATGCAAACAGGCCCTTGGCTGACGCAAAGGCGATCGCCGGGCTCGACCGGGAAGGATTCTTGAGCGCCGCCAGATCAGGCTTGCCGTTGGGGTTGGCCGGGGCGCCTTGCAGGCTGGCGGTCGCGGCCGCTTTCGCGGCGGTCTTGGAATCCTGTTCCATTTTGGCGATCAGGCCCTGTAGGCTGTCGACCTGCTTGGACAGCGTGATGGCGCGCGCGCTTTCCGCCGCCATGTCCTTTTCGATCGAACTTTGCTGACGCTGCCGTTCGTCGATCAGGGCCGCGAGCCGGGTCTGGTCGTCCTTCAGTTTATCGCGGTCGGCCGCGAGCCGGTCGCGCTCGGTAGCGATGGTCTTGCGAAGCGCGATCAATTCGCCGAGGTCGCCGGCGAGTTTCTGGGCGCGCGCCCGCAGTTCGGGCACGACGGATCCGAGCAGCATGGCGGTGCGAAGCGACTGCAGCGCGTCTTCCGGCCGCACCAGCAAAGCCGGCGGTGTGCGCCTGCCCGCGCGCTGCAAGGCGGCCAGCACTTCGATGATCTCGGAACGGCGAGAATCGAGCGAGCCGCGGATTTGCTGCTCGCGGTCGTCGAGCGGGCGCAACCGCGCTTCGGCGTCGCCGATCTTGGCCTCGACACCGCGCACCTGGGCGGCGATGTCGATCAGTTGCTGATTGAACTTGGCCCGGTCCTGCCCGATCGTCGCGATATCGGCCTTGAGTTTCTCCTGCGCGTCAGCCGCGCTCTTTTGCTGTCCGCGCGTCGCTTCGAGTTCCTGCTCGCGCTGTTTGATGGCGTCCGGTGACGGGGTTGCGGCCGGCGTGGGTGTCGCGGTTGCGATCTGGGCCGTGGCGGGCAGGGTCATGCCCGCAAGGCCTGCACACAGCAACGCAAGGGATAATGGCAAACCGTGCAACTGACCGCGACGGGCGGTTGCGAAACGCGAAGGAGTGTTCGGACCTCGCTGCATCGAACCCTGATCAGTGCCTTCTTTGCCGGCGCGGGGCCAAACCTATACGGGCCAGGCCTACGCGCGGTGATAGGGATGGCCGGCCAGGATGGTCGCGGCCCGATAAATCTGTTCCAGAAGCATGACGCGTACGATCTGATGCGGCCAGGTCGCAGCGCCGAACGCCATACGCAACTTGGCCTTGCGCCGCAAATCGGGCGAAAGTCCGTCCGCGCCGCCGATGGTGAAAATAGTATGACCGGCCTGCTCATCCCGCCAGCGCCCAAGATGGCGGGCAAAAGCTGAGCTATCGAGGTTGTCGCCGCGCTCGTCGAGCGCCACCAGCACGGATTTTTCCGGAATGGCGGCCGAAATCGCCACGGCTTCCTCCGCTATTCGGGTCGCGGCGTCGCGCGCGCGGCTTTCGGGAATTTCATGGATATCGAGGCCGCGAAAGCCGAGCTTGCGGCCGATGTCGTCGAAACGCTCGCGATAGCGTTCGGCCAGTTCCCGCTCCGGGCCCTGCTTCAGCCGCCCGATGGAAACGACGACGAGGCGCATGCAAAGCATTTTCCGGCAAAATGGCGTTCGGCTCACACTTTGGCGGATCATGTGCAACACGCGCCAAATCAAACGCCGCACGCATTTCAATGCGTGCGCTAAATTAGCATGCGCATCCGCCGACCAGCATCGGCTTAACGCTCAGACCGGCTGCGGCGCCGCCGGGTTATGCGTCCACAATCTTTCCAGATTGTAGAATTCGCGCACCTCGGGCCTGAACACGTGCACGATCACATCGCCGGAATCGATCAGCACCCAGTCGCAGTTGGTCAAACCCTCGACGTGGATCGCCTTGATGCCGGTTTCCTTGAGACCTTTGGCAAGGTTTTCCGCGATCGCGCCGACATGCCGGTTAACCCGGCCCGTGGTGACGACCATGTAGTCGGAAAATGCAGATTTACCGCGAAGGTCGATGGTGACCGTTTCTTCCGCCTTCATATCGTCGAGGCGGGAGAGGATCAGTTGCAGGGTCTTGTCGGCGTCGGGTAGCGCCTTCAAGGTGGCCGCTTTTGTCGATGTTTTACGTGTCTTGGACGAAGCAGACTTAGCCGAACCAGACTTAGCCGAACCAGACTTAGTCAAATCGGCCTTGGTCGAACCAGACTTAGTCGTACGAGACTTGGGTAAAACAGACTTGGACAATACAGATGTGGTCAGGGACCATTCCTTTCACTGTATCGCGAACGCCGAATCCGGCGTCCACGGACTATACTACGCATGTGGGGTTAATGGTTTCAATCTTCCAGTAACCCGTTTCGTCACTTCCAGCTACCGTCCGGGTTCCTAAGCCCGGTAGAGGACAGATCAAGTTTCATGCCAGTCAGGAACACCCAGGCTGGCGCGCGCTGGTCGGCCAGCCGGCCGGCCATATTCTCAGGAAGACGATAATGCGCGAGCGCCTGGGCGGCGGGGGCGGAGAGCGCGCGAAAACTTTGCGGGGGGCGGTCGATGACCGCGATCGGCACTTCGGCGGCGATACGCCGCCAGTTTTGCCAGCGATGGAATTGCGCGAGATTGTCAGCGCCCATGATCCAGACCAGGCGCAAACCGGAGGTCCGGCGGCGCAGATATGCAATCGTGTCAAACGTATAGCGGGTTCCAATGACAGCTTCGAGACAACTGACATCGATGCGCGGATCGTTCGCCATCCGGCGCGCGGCCTCGACGCGTTCGTCGAGATCATGCAGGCCGCCATTATCCTTGAGCGGATTGCCCGGCGTCACCAGCCACCACACCCGATCGAGATTCAATCGCTTGAGCGCAAACAGGCTGATGGCGCGATGCGCGGCATGCGGCGGATTGAATGAGCCGCCGAGCAGGCCGATCCGCATACCCTGGTTGAACAACGGCAGAGCTTGTGATGCGGACGCCGCAGAAACAGGCCTCAATGCGTGCCCCGATCCCGAAGCTCGCAACGCGACGCGGCACTGGAGCTTTTTCCGTTCCGATGGAATCGGAACGGGGCTCTAGGTTTTTGTTTTGACGCGTTTTCTTCACGCGAACCGGTATCCACTTCGCTCGAAAACGCTCTAAAACAAATGGCACGCCCGGAATGTGTGCTCACGGCCGCGTCTGTCCGGTGCCGTGGACGCGATATTTGAAGCTGGTGAGTTGCTCGGCGCCGACCGGCCCACGGGCGTGGAATTTCCCGGTGGCGATGCCGATTTCCGCGCCGAAGCCGAATTCGCCGCCGTCGGCGAATTGCGTCGATGCGTTGTGCAACACGATCGCCGAATCGACCTCGTTGAGGAATTTGCGCGCGGCGTTTTCGTCTTCGGTCACGATCGCATCGGTGTGATGCGAGCCGTGGTTGTGAATATGGGCGATCGCCGCATTGACGCCGTCGACGACCTTCGCGGTGATGATGGCATCCTCGTATTCGGTGTCCCAATCCTCGTCGGAAGCGGGCTTCACCCTGGCATCGGCGCGTTGCACGGCATCGTCGCCGCGCACCTCGCAACCGGCATCGATCAGCATCGCGACCAGCGGCTTGAGGCTGACGGCCGCACCCGCGCGATCGATCAACAGCGTCTCGGCGGCGCCGCAAACGCCGGGGCGGCGCATCTTGGCATTGAGCACGATCGACTTCGCCATCTCCAGATTGGCGGCGTGATCGACATAGACGTGGTTGACGCCTTCCAGATGCGCGAACACCGGCACGCGCGCTTCGGCCTCGACCCGCGCCACCAGGCTCTTGCCGCCACGCGGCACGATGACGTCGATGCCGCCGTTCAGTCCGGTCAGCAGCAGGCCCACCGCCGCGCGGTCGCGGGTCGGCACCAGCGTGATCGCGGCTTCCGGCAAATCGGCTTCGCGCAAGCCCGCAACCAGGCATTGGTGGATCGCGCGGCAGGAGCGAAAACTGTCGGAGCCGCCGCGCAGGATAACGGCGTTGCCCGATTTCAGGCACAGCACGCCGGCATCGGCGGCGACATTGGGACGGCTCTCGAAGATCACCGCGACGACGCCCAGCGGCACGCGCACGCGCTCGATGGTCATGCCGTTCGGGCGCTGCCAGCTCTCGGTCACCACACCGACGGGATCGGCGATATCGCGCACGGTTTTGATGCCGTCGGCCATCGCATCGATGCGCGCTTGGGTCAGCGTCAGCCGATCGATAAAGGCGGAGCTCGCGCCACTGCTACGAACTTCCGCGACATCCTCGGCATTCGCGGCAAGTATCGCGGCCGCGCTGGTCCGAATGGCGCGTGCCATCGCGTCGAGTGCGCGGTTTTTCTGTTCGGGCGACGCCAGCGCCAGTGCCCGCGCGGCAGCACGTGCCCGCACGGCGAGTTCGGTCATCAGGGCCGGCAGATCGGCGTTTCCGTCGATCGCCTTGAGCGGCGCACTCATATCGGTCTCGTCTTCAGTTAAGGTCATGTCCTAGCACGTAAATCGCCCTGGAATCCATGTTTTGCGAGACCCAGGAGGGCATGGCTGGCAGGCTTGGCAGCGCGACCGGCCTTTGGGCCACTCGGCCAATGGCCTAATTAGCTGAAAATGCCCCGCTCGGGCCGATCACGAGGTCGTCGCGGTGGATCATTTCGGCCCGGCCGCTGATGCCAAGGATCGCCATCACGTCCGGCGACGAGCGGCCCTTGATCCTGTCGGCGTCCTCGGCATCGTAGGCGACGAGGCCGCGGCCGATTTCATCGGTATCGGGGCCGCGCACCACCACGGCATCGCCACGGGTGAACTGGCCGTCGATCCGGATCACGCCAGCCGGCAGCAGGCTCTTGCCGGCGCGCAAGGCGGTCACCGCGCCTGCGTCGATGGTCAAGGTGCCCTTCGGCTCCAGCGAGCCTGCGATCCAGCGTTTTCGCGCGGTGACGGGGTTGGCCGGGGTCAGAAACCAGGTACAGCGCCCGCCATCGGCGATCGCCTGCAGCGGATGCTCGATCTTGCCGGAGGCGATCAGCATATGGGTGCCGGCGGTGGTGGCGATCTTGGCCGCCTCGATCTTGGTATACATGCCGCCGCGCGACAGTTCGGATTCCGCCGCACCTGCCATAGCTTCGATATCGGAGGTGACGGACTCGACGATGGGAATCAGTTTTGCGTTGGGATTGCGGCCCGGCGGCGCATCGTAGAGCCCGTCGATATCGGACAGCAGGATCAACAAATCGGCGCTCGCCATGGTGGCGACGCGCGCGGCAAGGCGATCGTTGTCGCCGTAGCGGATTTCGTTGGTCGCCACGGTATCGTTCTCGTTGATCACGGGGATCGCGCGCCATTCCAGCAGCTTGGCGATGGTCGAGCGCGCGTTGAGATAGCGGCGGCGTTCCTCGGTATCCTGTAAGGTGACCAGGATCTGGCCGGCGCCGATGCCGTGATGCCCCAGCACCTCGGACCAGATGCGCGCCAGCGCGATTTGCCCGACCGCGGCCGCGGCCTGGCTTTCCTCGAGCTTCAGGGTGCCGCGCGGCAGCTTCAGCCGGCTGCGTCCGAGCGCGATCGAGCCGGACGACACGATCAGGAGTTCGCGGCCCTCTTTGTGCAGCTTGGCAAGGTCGGCGGCCAGTGCAGCGAGCCACGACGCCCGGACTTCGCCGGCGTCGGAATCGATCAGCAGCGATGAGCCGACCTTGACGACGATGCGGCGGAATTTTTTTAAGTTTGGGCGGGCCATGGGTACTGTCGAAAAGACGCGGTGGTTCGTGGGGGCCAGAGGCGTCACTTCCTCGATCTGGAAGCGGCGCGGCGGAACAGGCGTTGTAACGTCAGCCCATCCCGAAAGCATCTGATTTATTGGCTCAATATGGGCCGATTGCGTCCGCCGGGCGGCGAGGGACGATGCGACGGGGGCGTTTCAGGCCACCGTCACGGCTTCGCGTTCGCCAGCATCCTGGCGCGGATCTCGGCCTTCAGCACCTTGCCGACCTTGGAGCGTGGCAGGTCATCCCAGACTTCGATCTGCTTGGGCGTCTTGACGCTGCCGACCCGCTGCTTGACGAAGCTCGATACCGCCGCGACATCGACGGTGCGTCCTGCTCTGGGCTGCACCACGGCGACAACGCGTTCGCCCCATTTCTCGTCCGGCAACCCGATCACGGCGCAATCCTGAATGGTGTCGTGGGCCTGAAGCGCATTCTCGACTTCGACCGAATAGACGTTGAAGCCGCCGGTGATGATCATGTCTTTGGCGCGATCGACGATGTAGAGGAAATTGTCGCCATCGAGATATCCGATGTCGCCGGTATGATGCCAGCCATGGACGGAGGCCTCCGCCGTTGCTTCGGCGTTCTTGTAGTAGCCGTCCATCACCAGCGATCCGCGAACCACGATTTCGCCGCGTTCTCCCACAGGCATCAGATGGCCGTCGCTATCCATGATGCCGACCCTTACCAGCGGCCCGACCCGGCCGGCCGACGACAGCCGTTCGGTGGCGATCGAACCATCGGGGTGACGATGATCCTCAGGCGCCATCATCGAGATCATCATCGGCGCTTCGGTCTGTCCAAATAGCTGCGCCATCGGGCCGATCTTTTCCAGTGCCTCGGCCAGGCGCGCCACCGAAATTGGGGCGGCGCCGTACCAGAAGCATTGCAGCGAACTCAAGTCGGCGCTTTCGAGCTTCGGGTGATCCAGCAGCATGTAGATGACGGTTGGCGGCAAAAATGTGTGCGTCACCCGATAGCGCGGGATCAGTTCGAGGAATTCGCCGATGTCGGGGTGATGCATGATCACCACCCGGCCGCCGAGCGTCATGATCGGAAAACACAATACACCTGCCGCGTGCGTCAGCGGCGCCAGCGCCAGATAGGTCGGACGCCCCTTGAAGGGATAGCCCATCAGGGTCAGCGCCGTCATGGTTTCGATGTTGCGGCCCGAGAGCATCACGCCCTTGGGTTTTCCGGTGGTCCCGCCGGTGCCGGGGATGAGGGCCAGATCGTCAACGGGATCGCGCTGAAAAGGCTCTTGGCCGACATCGGTAAGCCAGCGCTCGAACGAGGGTGCATAGGAAAATTCGGCGTCGAGGCAGACGAGCTGGCGCAGCTTCGGCAGATTGGACCTTATCCTGTCGACCATCGGCGCGAAGCTGCTGTTGAACAGCAATAGGCTGCAATCGAACGCGTCGAGGATGAACTGGTTTTCCGCCGCCTCGTTGCGCGGATTGATCGGACACCAGACCGTTCCGGCGCGCGAAATGCCGAACACGCAGGCAAAGGCGAGCGGGTCGTTACCGGACAGGATTGCGACTTTCTCTCCGGGCGCCACGCCGGAATTCGCGAGGCCTTTCGCGATCCGATAGCTTAATTGCTGGACGTCGCCATAGCTCAAATCCTTGCCGTCCATGGTCAGGCATGGTGCATCGGCGCCGAGCGAAGCGCCTTTATCCAGATAGTCGATCAGCCGCATCGCAATTGTCCTCCTGGAGAGGAGATGACGCGGGTTTTAGCCGCGTCATCTGATCGCATCAGGTGTGAACCGTCAGGATCGGGTTCATCACCAGCCCGAAGCTGCGCAACTGGCCCAGCAGTTCGCGATGCCCGAATGCCTGGCAGCCGGAGGCAAAGCCGACTTTCTTCGGCGGGGTCTGCAAAAGCGAGAACGCGGCATAGGCCTGCAGCATTCCGGTCTGCTTGTAGTTGCTGTTTCCGTAGATGATGCAGTGCGCGTGCCCCAGCGGGCCGGAGGCATGCACCGAATCCATCGACTTGTTGACGCGCGGATTCTCGCGCGGCGGCATGGTGTTCATCACGCCGGCGGCGGTCTGCGCCAGCGCGGCATAGCGGTCGTCGGGCTTCATGTCCTTGGTCGCGTCCAGTGCGGCGGCGACGATCTGCGGCACGGCTAGCATCAGCCCGCGGTTGAAAACGCCGCCTAGCACCTTCACGTTGGCCACGCGCGGATCGCGCTTGAACCACACCGGGTGCGAGGTGCCGCCCCAGGGCAGCGCCAGAGCCAGCTCGTGCTGACCGGGGATGGCGAGGTTGTAGAGGCCGGCATCGGGCTGATGCTCGACGTACTTGTTCTGCTCCAGGTAGTAGGCCTTGGCCATCGCGGCATTGACCAGGATGGTCGCCGTCGAGGCGATGGTCGGGCTGCCACCCCAGAAGACGGCGATGTCCAGCGTGTCGAGGCCGGGCGTTTCCAGGCACAGTTGCGCGGCGATCTCGCCGGTGGTGTACATCTGCGCGATGCCCGGCGCCAGCAGCAGGCCGGCATTGGCGAACTTCGTGCCCCACTCCTGTTCGAGCGTGATCAGCCAGTCCTGCTCGCCGGTGGTGTCGGTGTAGTGACACTTGGAAGCCAAACAGGCCTGCACCACCTCACCACCGAACTTGGCGAAGGGGCCCACTGTGTTGAGCACGACCGAGGCGCCCTTGAACAACTCGGTCAGCGCGGTCACGGTATGCGGCACCTTCACCACCTCGTAGTCGGCGGTCTCGATGCCGGCCACGTTCGATTTCATTGCAGCGTCGAGCTTCTCGGCGCTGCGGCCGGCGGCAAGGAAGGGGATGTTGTATTCGCGCAGATATTCGCATACCAGCCGGCCGGTGTAGCCGGAAGCGCCATAGACGACGACGGGCTTCTTTTCGCTCATGATGTTTCCTCCGAAATGTTTCTGTTGAGTTCGTGACTACATGCCCATGCCGCCGTCGACCGGCAGGCCGGCGCCGGTGATGAAGCGGGCCTCGTTGGAGCACAGGAAAACCGCGGCGTCGGCCATGTCGCTGACTTCGCCGAGGCGGCCGAGCGGCGTCTGTTCGATGACGGATGCGACCGCCGCGTTCGGATCGGCCGCGAGCCCGGCTGCGACAATGTCGCCGGCCAATTGCATGCCCATATCGGTCGGCACCAGCCCGGGATACAGACAATTGACCCGCACGCCATAACCGAGTTTCCCGGCTTCCATCGCGGCAACCCGGGTCATCCGGTCAACCGCGGATTTGGTGCCGGAATATCCGGCGATCGCCGGGAACGCGATGGTGGCCGCGACCGACGAGATATTGAGGATGGCGCCGCCCGTGCCCGCGGGGCCGCCTGGTCGCATCGCGCGAAACGCGTGCTTCATGCCGAGACCGGTGCCGACAATGTTGACGTCGCACATCCGCCGCAGGTCTTCCGCCTTGACGTCGATCACCAGCGAGGTGATCTCGATGCCGGCATTGTTGATGAGGATGTCATAGCCGCCGAGCGTGGCGATGGTGGCTGCGACCGCCTTCTCCCATTGCGCGTCGTCGGTGACATTCAACGGCACGAAGCCGGTCTTGGCGCCCGATTTGGCCAGACGTCCCGCGGTGTCCTTGCCGAGATCGGTGAGAATGTCGCCGATCATCACGGCCGCGCCGGCCTTCGTCAGCGCTTCGGCGATTGCCGCGCCGATGCCCCGTGCGCCGCCGGTAACCAGGGCCTTGCGGCCTGCCAGACTGTTTCCACTCATCGCTTGCTCCTCCCTTTGGGTTTCATTCGTTGTGACGTGCGTCTTCCGCTGCCGGCAAAGCAGCCAAATTGCCGCCGGTGAGGCCGGCGGTTCGCGTCGTTTCGTTCATCAGGAAAAGCTTCGGCAAAGCCGAACCAACGGCAGCGCGGGGTGCGCAGCCTGCCTTTCCTCCCTGTGCGCGGCTCTTTGCGGCCGCGAAACCTGGAAACTTGACAAGTGTCCAAGGATGTCTTGACGATCGTCCAAAAACTATACACTTGTCAAGTAATCCTTGACGGCCTCGATAGAGGATGGTCTTCGCAAGGAGGCTTTGGGGCATCATGCCGCCGAGGCGAGGTGATGATTCGGAGTTTCAGGCGTGCGCAGGCAATCCGGAGCGACCCAGCGGAAAATCGAACCGATCAGACGGCCGGCCCGGCCCTCGGATCGAATCGAGCCGACGCGCGTCGACAAGTTCAGTGCCCGGCGTATCGAATTGGCCGAGGCCGCGCTGGAGACGTTGGCCGAGCTCGGCTATGCGCGCACCAGCCTGCGCGAGATCGCGCAGAAATCCGAATTCACCCATGGCGTGCTGCATTATTACTTCAGCGACAAGGTCGACCTGATCTGCTGTTGCGTTCGCCACTACAAGGCGAAGTGCGTCACGCGGTACGACCAGATCACGTTGGCCGCGCAAAGCCGCGACGAACTGCTGAAGGGCTTTCTGGAAAAGCTCGGCGAGACGGTGCGCGACGACGCGCGGATGCACCGGCTGTGGTACGACCTTCGTTCGCAGTCGCTGTTCGAGGATGCCTTTCGCAACGACGTCGCCGAGATTGACAAGAGCCTGGAAGACATGGTGTGGCGCGTGGCGTCCCGCTTTGCCTCACTTGGCGGCCGAGAGCCTGCGGTTTCCCGCGGCGCGCTCTATGCGCTGTTCGATGGATTGTTCCAGCGCTGCCTGCTGCGGCATCTGTCGGGCGATCGCAACGCGATCGCCGATCTGCAGGATGAAGTGAAGCGTCTGCTGCCGACAGTTGCTTGAGCGGGGCTTCGGTCTCGGTATCTAAACTGTCGGCGCCCACGGCTCGTTCTGCGCCGCGCCCTTGGCCTTGGTGGACACCGGGGCTTCGCCGATCACTTCCACCAGCGCCCGTAGCGCGTCCTTGACGCCTTCGCCGGTTACGCCCGAGATCAACAGCGGCGTTTTCTTCGCCGCGCGTTTCAGGCGATCTTTCTGCTTCTTCAATTCGTCCGGCATCACCGCGTCGATCTTGTTCAGCGCCACGATTTCGATCTTGTCCGCGAGCTGCCCCTCATAGGCTTCCAACTCGCCCCGCACCGTCTTGTAGGCCTTTCCGGCGTGCTCGCAGGTGGCGTCCACCAGATGCAGCAGCACGCGGCAGCGCTCGACATGGCCGAGAAAACGATCGCCGAGGCCGGCGCCTTCATGGGCGCCCTCGATCAGGCCCGGAATATCCGCCAGCACGAATTCGCGACCATCGACATCGACCACGCCGAGCTGCGGATGCAGGGTCGTGAACGGATAATCCGCGATCTTGGGCTTTGCCGCGCTGACCGCGGCAAGGAAGGTCGACTTGCCGGCGTTGGGCAGACCGACCAGGCCCGCGTCGGCGATCAGCTTGAGCCGCAGCCAGATCCAGCGTTCCTCGCCTTCCTGGCCGGGATTGGCGTTGCGCGGCGCGCGATTGGTCGATGACTTGAAATGCGCATTGCCGAAGCCGCCATTGCCGCCTTCGGCGAGCACGAATTTTTCGCCGAGCGTGGTGAAGTCGTGGATCAGCGTTTCGCGATCCTCTTCGAAAATCTGGGTGCCGACCGGCACCTTGAGCAGGATCGGCTTGCCGTTGGCACCATGGCGGTCGCTGCCCATGCCGTTGGTGCCCTTCTGCGCCTTGAAGTGCTGCTGGTAGCGGTAATCGATCAGCGTGTTCAATCCATCGGCCACTTCGATGACGACATCGCCGCCGCGGCCGCCATTGCCGCCGGAGGGGCCGCCAAACTCGATGAATTTCTCGCGGCGGAACGCCACGCAGCCGTTACCGCCGTCGCCGGAGCGGATATAGACCTTTGCTTCGTCAAGGAATTTCATGGGCCTACCATAGCGTTTTCGAGCCACCCGGTCGCGCAAATGCGCGCCCATGACAGGCTCCGTGGGTACCGGCTCGCGTCAAGAAAACGCGTCAGAATATGAATCTAGAGCCCGGTTCTGATCCAATCAGAACCAAGGCTCTAAGTAAGGCAGGGAGGCCGGTGCGGCAACCCTCAAGAGTCCCGACATCGGCGAAAAGCCTTAATTTTCGGGGCTTTTTCGAGGCACAGGGGTCGCCGGCCGCCTGTCTCAGGTTTGGGCTGGCCGGCGTCGGATCAAGAATTTCTGCATCCCTTCCAGCACCATCTCGCGGCGCTGGTTGAACACGGTCGAGCGCAGGGTGACCGTGCCGGTGCTGCGGCCGGGGGTCAATTCAGTCACTTCGAGCGCGGGATAGAGGGTGTCGTCGGCGTAGACGGGCTTTAAGAACCGGCTCGACTGTTCGAGAAAGCCGACCAGCGATTCCTCCACCATAAAGGGGAACAATCCGGCGCCGGGCGCGGTGTGGATCAGCGTCTGGAAGCCATGCGCAAGCAGCTGCGGCATGCCGCGGCTGCGGCAATATTCGAGGTCGTAATGCACCGGATGGGTATCGCCGCTGGCGGTCTGGAACGCCGCGAATACCGCTGACGTCATGGTGCGGCTCGGGATCACGAAGCGCTCGCCGACCGCAAAATCCTCAAACCAGCGCTGTTGCGGCACCATGCGATGCGTTGCGGGATCGAATTCGGTCATGGCGGGTCCTGTCGTGATTGGTCGGTATTGACGCAACTGCTGTCTCATGGTGAGGAGGCGCACTCCCGGCAGCGTTCTTGCGCTGTCCGGTCGCCGTCTCGAACCATGACGATGAACGTATCATCCTTCGAGACGCGGCTAAAAGGCCGCTCCTCAGGATGAGGTTGTTCTTTGCATGGGCTTGTTTTCCAAAATCTCCACCCACACCGACGAGCGTTCCGCGCGCCTCGCCGGCATCGGGCTGATGGTGTTCGCGGTCTTCATGTTCTCGTTCGGCGACGCGCTGGGCAAGTTCATGGTCGCGACCTATTCGGTCGGACAGCTGCTTTGGCTGCGCGCTTGCGCCGCGCTGTTCGTGCTGTCGCCGATGATATGGCGGCATCGCGCGGACTTCACCCGGCTGGAGCGGCCGTGGCTGCAAGGTTTGCGGGTCATCCTGTCCACCGCCGAAGTCGCCTGTTTTTTCCTGGCGACGGTGTATCTGCCGCTCGCCGACGTCATCACCTATTATCTGGCTTGCCCGATTTTCGTCACCGCGCTGTCCGCGATCGTGCTGCGCGAGCATGTCGGCTGGCGCCGATGGACCGCGATCGTGATCGGTTTTGGCGGTGTGCTGATCGCGCTGCATCCGTCGCCGCAGACCATGAGTTGGCCGGCGCTGATCGCGCTTGGCGGCAGCGCCTCGTTCGCCGTGCTGATGCTGATCACCCGCTCGCTGCGGGCGACGCCGGATATCGTGCTGGCGTCGTCGCAATTCGCCGGCACCTTTGTGCTCGGCGCGCTGTTGTCGCCGATCGGCTGGGTGACGCCGGGGCTCGACAGTCTCGCATTGTTCGCAGCCGCCGGCTGCATCTCGGTCGGCGCGCTGTTGTGTGCCAACCGCTCGCTGAAACTGGCGCCGGCCAGCGTGGTGGTGCCGTATCAATATTCGATGATCGTATGGGCCGTGATGTTCGGCTACGCGGTGTTCGGTGACGTGCCGTCGCTGGCGACCATCGTCGGCGCCGCCATCATCATCGGCGCCGGGTGTTACATTTTCCTGCGCGAGCGGCAGTTGGGGCGCGAGCAGCGGGTCGTCAGTCCGCCGGTGTGAGCAGCGTACCTCTTCCTTCTCCCCTTGTGGGAGAAGGTGCCTTCGCGAAGCGAAGGCGGATGAGGGGTCGCAAGATAATGAGAGTTAGAGACCCCTCACCCGTCTCGCACCTAGCGGTGCGATCCACCCTCTCCCACAAGGGGAGAGGGGAAAAGAGCATCACCGCTCTCTTCGCGTCGAATTGCCCCAGCTCTTCAGCGACGACCAGACGCCGCGCGTCAAGCGGAAGCAGTCGACCGGCGTCGAGGATCCCAGCGCCTCGAATCGGTGCAGTTCGACGCCGCTCCACTGGAAGCCGCATTTCTCCAGAATGTTGCGCGACGACGGATTGGCGACCCGGGCGCCCGAGATCAGGTGCTCGATGTCGAATTCCTCGAACGCGAAATCGATTACGGCGCGCGCAGCCTCGGTTCCAAACCCCTGGCCCCAATGCTCGAAGCCGAGCCAATAGCCGAGTTCCGGCGCCTCCGGCTGGCGCCAGTCGACGCCGACCATGCCGATCGGCGTGTGATTGTTTTCGATCAGGAATACGGTTTCGCGCGGCTCGTTGGCCATCGCGCGAACGAATTCCACGGCGTGATCCTGCAGATAGGGATGCGGCAGGCGGCGGGTATTTTCCGCAATGCGGCGGTCGTTGGCGAGACCGGCAATCGCTTTTACGTCCGCGAGCGTCGGCCGGCGCAGCGTCAGCCGTTCGGTCTCGAGGACGCAGGCTCTCGCCTCGCGCAACGTCGGTGTCGGAATATCCTGCAACATCTCGGGCTCCTGTTCGCCAAGGCCAGACGCGTAGTCTGGAACACGCGCACAAAAAAAGAGAGGCCGGTTTCCCGCCTCCCCTTTTAGAGCCCTCAGGAGCTCCGCCGGTTCAACAGGACCGGCGGACTCGATGTGTCCACCGTTTACTCGGCCGCGGCTTCCATCGGAATTACCGATACGAAAGTGCGGCCGTTGGCTTTTGCACGAAACTCGACATGGCCTTCGACCTTGGCGAACAGAGTATGGTCGGTGCCCATGCCGACATTAAGGCCGGGATGCCAGGTGGTGCCGCGCTGACGCGCGATGATGTTGCCGGGAATGACGCGCTCGCCGCCATAGGCTTTGATTCCGAGTCGCTTGCCCGCCGAATCACGGCCGTTACGCGATGAACCGCCTGCTTTTTTGTGAGCCATGGCCCGTCTCCAACTTCTCTCTAAAGACCAGAACTTCTCTATAAAGTTCAGGTCGATTCCTTGACGGAATCATTTCATTTCAATTCGCGTCACGCTTCAAATTTCATTTCGAAGCGGTCACTTTTTATCGGTCTGCCCTTGCGGGCATCGAGGTCTAGTCGTCGCTGTCTGCCGGAGCGGCGGCAACCACCTTCTTCTCGCGCTTCGGACGCGGACCGACGGTCGGCTTGTTGTCGTTGGTCAGGATCTCGGTAATGCGCAGCACCGTGATCTCATCGCGATAACCGCGCTTGCGCTTCGAATTCTTGCGGCGGCGCTTCTTGAACGAGATGACCTTCGGGCCGCGCTTGTGCTGCAGCACTTCGGCCGCAACCGACGCACCCGCAACCGTGGGCACGCCAAGCACCGGTGAATCGCCACCGACCAGCAAAACTTCGCCAAGCTGCACGATCGTTCCGACATCGCCGGCGATCTTGCCTATCTCGAGCACATCATCCGGAACGACGCGGTATTGCCGGCCGCCGGTTTTGATGACTGCGAACATCGTTTAATTCCTTCGTGTTCGATCCCGGCCTCGGATACATCCGGGCCGGCTTTTTCTTCAGTCGTTATGGGTTCAATTCTCGCGCGACAGGGCAGGATCCTTTGACAAGGAAGCGTCCCTCAAACCCACGCAAAAACAAACAGCGCGAGAAAACCCGCGCCGGATTGAGCGGACTTATAGCTGGCGAGAGCGCCGAGTCAAGGTAAACGAGCCCGAAAATCGTCCAAATAGGAGGGATTTGGGCCGAAAATGGCGAATAGCGAGTGGCGAATAGCGAATATGGAAGCCCTCGCTTCGCCACTGGCTATTCGCCATTCGCTATTCGCGTGCCCCAATGAAACCAACGGGTTCCCCGCTCGTTGTATGCGGGTTCCAACCGGGCAAGGGGCCACATGGCTGAGGATATCGTTACCACCACGGGCATCGCCCGTCACGGCGCTACACGTCTGCCGTCGGTCGACGTCGACAGCTTCAATATCGAAATCAAGGACGACGAGGGCTTCCTTGGCGACCGCGCCAGCAAGGGCGCGTTCCGCAAAATCCTGGAAACCTTGCGCAAGCCGTTGAAGAAGAGCGGCGACGACCCGCTCGGCAAGAAAGCCGCCGAGAACATCGGCAAGAGCGAACTCGACGAGGCGCTGGTCGGCGACGATGTCGCGGCCGCGGCGCTGGTGCATGGCGCGATCGAGGAATTCGCCCGGGAATTGGCCTATGTGATCGGGCGCTTTCTCAAGACCAAGGCCTGGGCCGATACCGAGCGCATTGTGGTCGGCGGCGGCTTTCGCCAGAGCCGGGTCGGCGAGATCGCGATCGCGCGCACCGACATCATCCTCAAGGCGGAAGGGCACAAGATCGGCCTGGTGCCGATCCGTTCTCATCCCGATGAAGCCGGCCTGATCGGCTGCCTGCATCTGGCGCCGTCGTGGATTTTCGAGGCCTATGACAGCATCCTCGCGGTCGATATCGGCGGCACCAATATCCGCTGCGGCGTGGTCGAAACCCGCTGGAAAAAGGCGCCGGACCTGTCGAAGGCCGAGGTCTGGAAGTCGGAACTGTGGCGTCATGCCGATGACGAGCCGACGCGCGAGGGCGCGGTGAAGCGGCTGGTGAAGATGCTGAAGGATCTGATCCTGGCCGCCGACACCGAGGGACTGAAGCTCGCGCCTTTCATCGGCATTGCCTGTCCAGGCGTGATCAACGAAGACGGCTCGATCGAGAAAGGCGCGCAGAACCTGCCGGGCAATTGGGAGAGCAGCAAGTTCAACCTGCCGGCGAGCCTGGTCGAGGCGATCCCCCAGATCGGCGATCACGACACGGCGATATTGATGCACAATGACGGCGTGGCGCAGGGGCTGTCCGAGGTGCCGTTCATGCAGGATGTCGAACGCTGGGGCGTGCTGACCATCGGCACTGGCCTCGGCAATGCGCGCTTTACCAACCGCAAGAAGGACAACGGTAAAGACAAGAAGGACGCCAATAAGGACGACAAGGCCGGCAACGGCAAGAAAGACAAGAAGAGCAAGGATTGAGCCGCAGGCCTCAACATTGTGGTGCCCGGACAAGACTTTCTGGACAAGACTTTCCGGACAAGGCTTGGGCGGCCGGGCCGGTAACCTTGATCGGTTAGGTTAAAACCGGGTTCGCGTTGCCGATTGTGCGCGGATCGCTACCGTCGGATCGTCGCTCCGGCTGACCGCGAAGCCGCACTTCCCGGCCAGAATTTCAATGAAGCGGCACGGGACCGCCTGTTTTTACCGAGTCTGGCGGTCCCACCTTTTCTGATGCGGATTCCTGTCCGGATTGCTTCTCGCATCTCCGGGCCGATTTGCCGCCGCGACCGACGAATTTGTCGTCCCCGACGCCTTGTCTGGCCCGCCGTCCTCGCCTAGAACACGGCCCGACCGAGGGTTCACTTCAAATCACCCGTTATGGCGCCTGGAGAGGTGGCAGAGTGGTCGAATGCACCGCACTCGAAATGCGGCATAGGTGCAAGCCTATCGGGGGTTCGAATCCCTCCCTCTCCGCCATTTTCCTTGAGCAACCGTCCTTCTAGCTACCTGCTTTAAGACGTTGCCGATGCGCCGCCTGTTTGGCGCGGTTGCCGCAAATCGCCATGCTGCACCATCTGCGCGCACGGCCGCGGGTATGGTCGGCGAACAGCAGGGTGCAGGCCGGCCCTTCGCACGCTTTCACGTCGGAGAAATCCTCTTCGCAAACGAATTTCGCGAGTTCCGCAGCGATCGGCAGCAGCAACGATTCCGGCGATTTCCAGCGCCGCGTCGATCGCAATTCCAGCACGGAGCCATCGTCATGATGGTGGTCCGCCACGATCCGGTCGAATCTCTCATCGCGCTCCAGCAGCCGATTGAGCGGGCCAAGATCTTTCAGGACGTCGGCGCCAAGCGGCCGCCCTCTGCGGTCGTCAACGAATTTTCGAAACCACTTTCGGAGCGTGCGCGCCTGGGCGGCAACGCCGTCGAATTCACCGGGCTTCGCCCGGGCTCGCAACGCCTTGAGCGCCTCTGGCGGCACAAGTCGCGCCTGCTCCAGCCATCGCAGAAATCCCTCGCCATCCTCGATCCAGTCGATCTCGGTATCCACGGGCGTGGCAATCGAGTTCAGGAAATCAAGCGCAGGTGCGTCGGCAATGAATATCGCGGGCTGTTGGCCGGAGGCCATTCGGTATCCTCTGATGGAACGAAATCTGGTCGGTATTCGTAACCTCTCTAAGGCCTCTTGACAAGTTATCTATTCGAGCATAACCGAATAAATACGATCAAAGAGGTTATGGTTGTCCCGGCAAAAGCTGGCGGGGCGCACGGAAGGAAGCAAAGATGTCCGATAACGCCGTCACTGCGGTGCTTGTCCACGGGGCGTGGCCGATGGATCGAGCTGGAACAAGGTGATCGCTTCCTTGAGCGCTCATGGCGTCAAATCGATTGCCGCGCCACTGCCGCTGACGTCGCTGCCCGACGACGTGGCCGCCCTGGAACGTACGTTGGAGCGGATCGATGGACCGGTGGTGTTGGTCGGTCACGCCTATGCCGGCGCCGTTATCGCCGGCGCGCAGAGCGCGAAAGTCAGGTCGCTCGTCTACGTCGCCGCGCTGGCGCCGGCAGAGGGCGAGACGGTCGCTGATGTATTCAACCGCGCCGAGCCGCATCCCATGGCGCCAAAACTCGCGCCGGACAGTCACGGCCTCATTCCCGAGGGCGCATTCGCGGCCGCGTTCGCACAGCTTGCGACGCCCGAGGAGCATGCCTTGCTGGCCGCGATCCAGCGGCCGATCGCCCTGCAATGCATTGGCGTCAAGGTCGGGCGGCCATTATGGCTGGAGCGGCCGAGCTGGTTTCTCGTCGCTGAAGCGGATCGCATGATTGCTCCCGACACCCAGCGCTTCATGGCGGCGCGGGTGAAGGCGCGGGTCAGGCAACATCCGGTCGATCATGCGCCGAGTGTCACAGCTCCGGATATCGTCACGGATATCATCCTCGAAGCCATCCGCGAGTCCGGCCAAAGCCAGCGCGAGAATGGCTGACAAAGATCCCCGGATTGCGAGCAGGTAAAAACGGTCCCAGCCGTCGTAACCCCCAACAGGCTATCAAACACGTCACACCAGAAAGAGAAAACACCATGACCAAGGTCACATTTCGCTCAGCCGACGTTGACGGACTCAACATCTTCTATCGTGAAGCCGGCGCCAAAGACGCGCCGACCTTGCTGCTGCTGCATGGTTTTCCGAGCTCGAGCCACATGTTCCGGGATCTCATCCCGCACTTGGCCGATCGCTTTCATATCGTAGCACCCGACCTTCCCGGCTTCGGGCAGTCCGGCATGCCCGCGCGCGACAAATTTGCCTACACCTTCGATCACCTCGCCGAAATCATCGGCCGCTTCACCGAAGTGATCGGCCTTGCCCGATTTGCGGTGTACGTTTTCGACTATGGCGCCCCGACCGGTTTTCGGATCGCGGTCAAGCATCCGGAGCGGATCACGGCGATCATTTCGCAGAACGGCAATGCTTATGAGGAAGGCTTGAGCGACGGCTGGACGCCGATCCGGGCCTATTGGGAGGAGCCGTCGCAGGCCAATCGCATCGCCCTTCGCGCATTCCTCACCCCGCAGACGACGCACTGGCAATACACCCATGGCGTTGCCGACGAGAGCGCCGTCTCGCCGGACGGCCAATCGCTCGACGATTTCTATCTGGCGCGCCCGGGCGCCGACGAAGTGCAACTCGACCTGATGGGCGACTACAAGAGCAACGTCGCGCTCTATCCGACCTTTCAGAATTACTTTCGGACCCACAAGCCGCCGTTCCTCGCGGTGTGGGGCAAGAACGATCCCTTCTTTACGCCGCCGGGCGCAGAGGCTTTCAAACGCGACATTCCCGATGCGGTCATCCGCTTCTTCGACACGGGCCATTTTGCGCTTGAGACGCACGCCCAGGAGATCGCAGCGGAGATCCGTGATTTCCTCAAATCCTGACGGCGCGCGCCAGCGCCACCTCTTCACCAGGCCCGAAGTCATGGGAGAATCCGAATGTCCAAATCAGTCGCTATTGTCACCGGAGCCAGCCAGGGTATCGGCCGCGCCACCGCGATCCGTCTCGCAAAGGACTTCTCCGCCATCACCCTTGTGGCGCGCGACCGGAAAAACCTCGACGAGACCGCGGCGGCCGTGACAGCGGCGGGCGCCACGCCGCTGGTACTCGATCTCGATCTTTCCGATATCCCGGCCGCCAAGCAGGTCGCGGATCAAACGCTCGCCGCCTTCGGTCAGGTCGATGCACTGCTCAATATCGCAGGCGCGGTACCGCAAGTCGATCTGTTCGAGATGACGGAAGCCCAATGGGACAGCGCGCTGGCGCTCAAGTTGCATGGTGCGCGCCGGCTGGCGATCGCGGCGTGGCCATCGCTCAAGCAAACCAAGGGTGCCGTCGTGTTCATGTCGGGAAATTCCGCGCTGTTTCCGAAAGCGCCGTATGCCGCGGTCGGCACCATCAACGCCGCCATCGTCGCGTTGGCGAAGGCATTTTCGGACCGCGGCATCACCGATGGCGTGCAGGTCAACAGCGTCTTGCCGGGCCCCGTGATGACCGGGCGTCGTCGTTCCTACCTCGCGCATTGGGCGCCGCTTCACAACATGACAGTCGAAGAGGCGACCGCCAAGTTCCCGCAGGAGGCCGGCATTTCGCGTTACGGCGAGCCGGAAGAAATCGCCGACCTGATGGCGTTTCTGGTCTCGCCGAATGCGCGCTGGATGACGGGCTCTACGCTCCGGATGGACGGAGGCGAAGTCAAGTCGATCTGATTCCTCAGTTCGCGATGTTGCGCATGTGCCATCAAGCGCCGCGGTCAAGGCCGGCCCCATGGCAAAATTGCAGTGAGGCCCCGCGAGTTCCGTTCTGGATCGACGCTCGCACGCTTGCTACGGTCCGGCAAAACAACAAGGTGAGGAAACCCATGTCGGGAACGGAGCAAGCGACAGCGCGTCTTAAATCGGTTCAGCGTGTCGCTTTGGCCCTGCTGGTCGTTGCCGGCGTCGTCAATTACATCGATCGGGCGACCCTGGCCGTTGCCAATCCGCTGATCCGCGAGGAACTCGGATTGTCCATCGCGGACATGGGTTACCTGCTCTCCGCATTTCTCTGGGCCTATGCGTTCTCCCAATTGCCCACCGGCGCCATGGTCGACAGGCTGGGGCCGCGTATCCTGCTGACGATGGGTCTCACCCTCTGGTCGCTGGCGCAATTGCTCGGCGGCCTGGTGCGGAATTTCGGCGAGTTCTTTGGCGCCCGCATCCTGCTCGGCATCGGCGAGGCGCCGCAATTTCCGACCGGGGCGCGGGTGGTGCGGGACTGGTTCAATCAGCGCGACCGTGGTCTCGCCACCGGCGTCTTCAACTGTGCGTCGTCGCTGGGCACCGCCATCGCCGTACCGCTGTTGACCTACCTGATGCTTTCGTTCGGCTGGCGCGTGATGTTCGTGATCATGGGCATCGCCGGCCTGATCGTATCCGCGCTCTGGTACGCGCTGTATCGCAATCCGGGCGACCTCGCGCTGACGCCGCAGGAAAACGCCTACCGGACGCAAGGCGATCCGCCCGGCCAGCGCACCAAGGTCACCTTTCGCGAGTGGAAGCTCTTGTTCCGCTTCCGCACCACGTGGGGCATGATCTTCGGCTATTTCGGCTGCATCTATTTGACCTGGATCTACACGGCGTGGCTGCCCGGTTATCTCGAGATCGAGCGCCATATGAGCGTGAAATATACCGGATGGGCCGCGGCCGTCCCGTTTGCCTGTGGCGTCGTCGGCGGCGTGCTCGGCGGACGCCTCGCCGACATTCTGGTGCGCCGCGGCGTCGAGCCGCTCAAAAGCCGGCGTTATCCGGCCGCCATCGCCCTGCTCGGAACGGCGATCTGCACGGTGGCTGCGGCCTATGTCAGCAGCAACGCGCTCGCGATCGCATTCATTTCGATCTCGTTATTCCTGGTCTACGTGACCAGCACCTGCGCCTGGGCCTTGAGTTCGGTCGCGGTCCCGACCAATTGCACCGCCTCGATCGGGGCGGTGCAGAATTTCGGCGGCTATCTCGGTGGCGCGCTGGCGCCGACGGTGACCGGGCTGATCGTGCAGCATACCGGCTCGTTTGTGCCGGCGCTCGTGGTCGGCTCGTTGATCGGCGCCGTTTCGGCGGGATGTTATCTGTTCGTGGTGGATCAACCCATTACAGCCGCCGACATGGATGCGGCGTCCGCTAAAATGGGCATACTCGGCGTCGGCGCCAATCCAGAGTAAAAACTCTAGAATCCCACCAGACGCTCGCTGGCGATATAGCCGGCGAGCAACAAAATGCCGAACGCCAGAATCAAAACGGCGGCGCCGACTTCGAGGCCCCGCACCAGCACGCCGCCGTAACCGACCTCGTCGGTCGTGAACCGTCGCGCAAACGCCTTGGCGCTGACCGCTAGGGTTGCGATCGCGGCAACCGTGATCGCGGTGCCCAGTCCCATCACGAACGTCGCGACCACGCCGGCCCATAACAAGCCCTGCGACAGCGCGAACACCAGGAGGATGATGGCGCCCGAGCAGGGCCGCAATCCGACCGCCACGATCGCCGACAGGCCGCGTTTCCAGCCGTCCGGTCCGCCGAGCTCGTGCGGCTCCGGACCATGGGCATGACCCCATGGCAGCACGTCGGGTCCATGATCATGACCGTGCGGATGATCATGATCGCAGGCGTCGCATTGAAGTTGGCCATGATGGTGCTGGCGCTGCAAAAGCCCGCTCTGGCCGCCGTCGCTATCAGCCGGTTTACCGAGTGCGCCGAAAGCATCATGGATCGGGTGTCCGCAATCGGGCTCAACGCAGGCCTGCGGATGTCGATGGTCGGCTACGGCTCCGTTATGCTGTTCGCGCCAGGCGGCCGTCGCGCGCATCAAACCGAGACCTTTGACCCAGAGCAGCCGCGAACCCAACAGGATGATCAGGCCATAGCTCGCGATCTCGATGACGCGTACCGCCTGGCCCATCATCTTCGCGGTGCCGCCGAGCAACACCGCCGCGACGCCGACGATCAATATGGCGGTGAACGCCTGCACCAGCGCGGACGCGAAAGACAGCGCGATGCCACGGCGCCAGGTTTCGTCATTGGCAAGCAGGTAAGATGAAATGACGGCCTTGCCGTGGCCAGGCCCCGCCGCGTGGAACACGCCGTAGACGAACGCAATTCCCATCAGCGTCCAAAGCGCTGAGCCGTCGTTCTTTGCTAGGAGGATCGTGCCCGATAGCGCCCGGTAGAAGATCGCCTGCTTGGAGAGCACCCAACCTGCCAAGCCGGAAGCGGCCGGTGCGGCTCCAAACGGTGACGCCTGCGCCGTAGCGGGCGAGGTGCACATCGCGACGCCAACCGCGATCAACGCCGAGCAGATCAGAAAAGCCGCGACCGGCTTGGCGTCATCAGGCAATCCAAGAAATCGGCTGAAGGCGATCTCGACCGTTTTCATGGACATTGCACCGTGAGCTTGTTGGCAAAGCTCATGCCCATCCCGACATTGGCTTCCGAGGTGGCGAACATCTCCTTTAACGTCGGCGTCGACTGGAAACTCGAATCGTACGGCTTCTCCGTCGATACCGCGCATTGCGGCGGGGCGCCGACGAGTTTCACCGGATTGCCCTCGGCGAGCCCGAAATCGACGAAGAACTCCGGATCGTACACCTCGATCACGAGTTGCCTGGCGCTGAGCGGGCTCTTCAGCGGCAGCGTCAAATGCAGCGTGAGCTCGGTCTTCTTCGGATCAAACTCGAGCCAGTAGTCGACCGGCTCGTTGAAGGCGTTCTTCTGCTTCTTGCCGTCGACCATGGCGTAGGTGAAGTAGCGATATTCCTTCAGCGACTCGATATTGGTCTGGGCCAGCGATTGCAGCTCTTCGCGGGTGAAATGTCCCTTGGTCTTGGCGCTCAAGCCCTGGGTTGCGAAGGCCGAGAACGTTTCATCGAAGGTCCAGGCATGGCGAACGCCGGTCAACGCGCCATCGGGCGCGTACAGCAATTCCTCTTTCATGGTCACCCAGACATGGGGATGCGCGAACGCGGGCACAGCCGTCAGCAACAGCCAGCAGGCCACGGCAAGATGGAGCCGTCGACTTAGTGGCCCGATGCGCATCGGGCGAAGCGTAGGTACGATCATGATGTCACCTCGCGGCATGCGGCATCGCCGATGCAACACGCCGTTGTTGCCGACCGATGATGGCAAGCGCCTACCGAGCAGGGCTCGCAAGCGGCCGATGATGGGGATCAGGTGATGGAAATCGCGGCGGCAACTCCGGTCGCGGTCGCCAGCAGTGAGCTGGCGATCCACGTTCACGGCGAAGCGGCGATGTCAGGACAGCGGCGGACCGCGCGACTGGAAATTCGCGCGCGGGCGTTGCGGGATCGCGAGGTCCGCGACGAAGGCGGGCTCGAGGGTAACGTAGGCAAGGTCGAACGACAGAACAGGGGCAACGGCGGCAAGGCCGGCTCCGAGTGCCGCCCGCGCCATGCAGATCGGGCAGAGATCGTCGAGATGGCCTTTGTGTTGGTCGGGTTGCCCGCCCTTGGCGTGGGAGAGCGCCGACAGCAGCACGCCGGCATTGGTCTCGCCGCCGCGAAAGCCTTCGAGGTGAATATGGCCGAACGACAGCGCAAGGTTAATCGCGAGCGCGAACAGCGCGAACGATGTGACCTTGCTGATTTTGGCGCGAAACCAGTTCATCCGAAAGACCAAACCGAAACGACCATCGAGCTTGTAAAAACACTTCTAGACCAAGATTAGGCAGCGTGTCGAATTTTTCCAGCGCCCAACGGTTGACGCAATCGCGGCCCGATGCCACGTTGGTTTCGGGAGTGCCTGCAAGGGCTAACCAAGGGAATGCGGTGCGCCGGCCTTGATCTCAGACTTGGTCCGGCAATTCCGCGGCTGCCCCCGCAACTGTAGGCGGATAGCCGACGACCATTAATACCACTGGGGATCGCAAGATCTCTGGGAAGGTGGTCCGAGGCGATGACCCGCGAGCCAGGAAACCTGCTGCCAGTCATAGTCACGCGCAAACGCGTCGGGCGGGGTGCTCCGGTGTCGTTGAATAGTTGTTACATCCGGCTCGGGGCGAGGTGGATGTGGCGGCAACCGCGGTGACGTATCGGCGATCGCCCACGGACGACACTCGTGTCAATTTCAACAGATGATGGGCGTTCGACGTCCCATTTTGCCTGCCGAGTTTTCGCGTCAGCCTCTCGTCAATTTTCCGCCAGAAGCTTGCTGCGCTGTTCGGCCGCACCGCTGGCTTTGCTCGCCTGTCTTTCGACCGGTGCCGTGCGGGCCCAGACCGCGACGCCGACCGGGCAGCCCAGCCAGCTAGGGCCGGTCGTCGTCACCGAGCCGCAGCGCAAGCCCGTCAAGCGAACTTCACCCACCGCAAAGCGCGCGTCGACATCCACGCGGGTTGCCAATCGGCACAATGGTCGGCCGGCGGCAGCAACGCCGGCGGCAACCGATGCGGCGCCGTCGCAATCGCCGCTCAACACCAATGGCGTCGCCGCCAGCGCGAGCCGGCTTGGGCTTAACGTACGCGAGATTCCCGCGACCGTTGAGGTCATCGATCAGAACAAGATCCGCGAGCAGGGCTATCGGACCACCACGGAAGTGGCGCAAGGCGCCGTTGGCGTGACCGGTGGCGATGGACCCGGCGAGCCCGGCGCGTTCTCGATGCGCGGGTTTTCCAACAGTCAGGTCAACATCCTCTACAACGGGATCAAGATCGGGCCGCAGAACATGACCTCGCGCTACATGGACACCGCCAATCTCGACAGCGTCGAGATCCTAAAGGGGCCGGCGTCGCTGCTGTCAGGCGAGGGCGCGAGCGGCGGCGCGATCAACTTCGTCAACAAGCAGCCGACCAGCGGGCCGGTGCAAAACGAGGCGTTCTTCTCCTACGATTCGCTCAATTCCTTCCGCAGCTCCTACGGCTCCGGCGGCAGCACCAATGTACAGGGGCTGGACTATCGTTTCGACATCAGCCGTTCCCAGCTCAACGGCTTTATCGACGACACCGACACCAAGACCTTCAACGTATCAGGTCAGTTGAACTACAAGATCTCGGAAAACCTGAAGATCTGGGGCGCCATCGAATACAAAGAGGACCATTCGAATGCCTATTGGGGCACACCTTTGGTGTCGACGGCCTATAGCGGACCCAACGCGACCCATGGAATTGTCTCCGGAACCTATGTGTCCAATGACAACGGCACCAATCTCGGCCCGGTCACGATCGATGGCCGCACGCTGACGACCAACTACAACGTCGCCAACAATTATGTGAACGCCAACGAGCTCTGGGTGCGTGGCGGCTTTGAGCTGGCGATCAACGACGAACTCACCCTGAAAAGCCAAGTCTATAATTATAGCGCGCAGCGCCAATGGCAGAACAGCGAGGTCGCGGCGTTCAACTCGCTTCTCAATATGGTCGATCGCGAACGATTTTACGTGGCGCACGATCAGGAGTTGGTCGGCAACATCACCGATCTGACATGGAACAGCAAAATCGCCGGGATGGATAACCGGCTGGTCACGACGGTTGCCGTGAGCAATCTCGATTTCGGCCGGCCGGGTGCTGCGAACTTTCCCCATGACGATGTGCCGCTGGTCGATCCGTGGCCCGGCCTGTACGGCGTGCTGACGACGCAGAACCAGACCGCCGTCATCAACGACCAGTCGCTGTCGTTCGAGGATCGCCTGAAGATCACGCAGGCCTTTGCCTTGATCGGCGGCGTCCGCGTCGAAGGCATCGAGCTTGGCCGCAACTCGACCGATATCACCGGGGCGGACAAAGCGGGCTTCCCGTTCTCCAAGGACTGGACACCGGTCACCGGCCGGATCGGATATACCTGGGAGCCGATCAAGGGCATGACGTTCTACAGCCAGTATGCGACCGGCGCCGATGTCGCCGCCAACAACATCTTTCTGCTCGCCGCCAACCAGCCGCTGAACCTGACCACGTCGCAGACCTACGAGACCGGCGTGAAGCAGTTGTTGTGGGGCGACAAGGCCGAGTGGTCGCTGTCGCTGTTCGATATCGATCGCCAGAACGTCTATGCCGCGGCCGGCGGCATGACGTTGAACATCGCGGGCCAGGAAAATGCCAAGGGCGTCGAGATCGCTGGCGCGATCAAGCCGACCACGGCCTTGAAATTCTGGGGCAATTTCGCCTTTGTCAACGCGCGCTATGCCGACTACGAGTTTGCCGGCGGTTCGTTTTCCGGCAACACGCCGCCGAACGTGCCGGCGGTTGTCGCCAATGCCGCTGCTTCCTATCGTTTCGATACCAGATTGCCGGTCGAACTTGGCATGTCGGCGCGTTACGTCGGGGATCGCTACAATTCCGACGCCAACACAGTGATCATGAACGCCTACACCGTCGCCGACGCCTATGTCTTCGTCGACATCCCGAAATATTTCTTCCCGGCCGTCGACCAGACCCGCGTCACCTTCCGGGTGCGCAATCTGTTCAACCGGGAATACGCGGCCTGGGGCGATCCGTTCTATCCCGACCAGATCCTGCTTGGCGCGCCGCGGACTTATGAATTAGCCGCGGCGTTCAAATGGTAAGCGCCACATTATGAAAGCCCTCGTTCTGCTGCACCGCTGGCTTGGCGTCGGCTTTTGCCTGCTGTTTGCGATGTGGTTTGCGAGCGGCATCGTGATGCATTTCGTGCCGTTTCCGGCGTTGACGGAAGCGGCGCGTTTCGCAGGCCTGCGGGGAATCGATGTTTCGCGGGTTCGCCACGGCCCGGACGAGGCTGTTGTCGCGAGCCATATCGATGGCGCGCGGCGGGTTCGTTTGATCCAGCGCCCCGACGGCCCGGTTTACATCGTGACCGGCGCGTCGAAGCCCGCGGCGGTTCGCGCCGACGATCTTTCCGCCGCCGCTGTCACGTCGGATCAGCTTGCATTGGCTATCGCTCAAGCCCATGCGCGCCAAAATCGTATCGACGCGACGCACGCCATCGTTGCCTCCGTTGCGGATTACGATCAATGGAGCGTGCCCAACGGCTATGACGAACACCGGCCGCTTTTTCGTGTGGCGTTGTCCGATCCGTCGGGCATCGAGCTCTACGTCTCTTCCGCGACCGGTGAGGTCGTGCTCGACACCACGCGTTACCAGCGGGCCTGGAATTATCCCGGCAGCGTGGTGCACTGGATTTACCCGACCGTTCTGCGCCGCAATTGGGCGGCCTGGGACAAAGTCGTGTGGACGCTTTCCTTAGGTGCGCTGGTCGCGGCGGTGACGGGAGCCGTGCTTGGCGTGATCAGGCTGCGGCTTTCGCGCGTCGGCCTCGGATCGCCGTTTCGCGGCTGGCACGCCTGGCATCACATCCTCGGTCTGTTCACCGCGACATTCGTGGTGACCTGGATATTCAGCGGCTGGCTGTCGATGGACCATGGCCTGTTGTTTTCGCGCGGCCGGTTGTCCGACACGGAAGCCGCGACGATCGCGCGAACGCCGGATTGGAACGGCATTGCCGGCGACGCACGTTCCATCGCAAAATCCGCCAAAGAGGTCGAATGGTTCGCCTTCGGCGAGCGCTTTTACAAACGCGAGCGAACGGGTGTCGATTCGCAGTCGATTGCGGCGATCCGCCCCGATCCGCGAAATCCGCAAGCAGCTCGTTCCTATCTGAGCGCCGAAGAGGTCGATGGCGTTATCCAGCGCATCGCGTCGAACTGTGCGGCGCCCGTCGTGGTCGACGCGAGCGACCATTATCCGGCCGCCTCGCTGATCCCAGGTGCGCCGGTCTATCGGTCGGTCTGTGGCGATGTCTGGTTTCAGGTCGATGGCGCGACCGGTCGCGTGATGGAGCGGCTCGATTCGTCGCGCCGGGCTTACCGGTGGGCCTACACCGCCCTGCACACGCTGGATTTTCCGATACTGTCCGCCCATCCGACGGTGAGAAGCATGCTGATCGTGGTGTTATGCGCTATTGGATTTCTATTTTCGGTGACCGGAGCCGTGATCGGCTGGCGCCGACTGCGATTCCATTTTCCGGCGCAAGGCGTAGCCCTGAAATCAAAGGTGGTTCCGTGAGATCGATTGTCCCGACAGCCGAACCCGAACTGCTGGGCTTTCGCAGCCGGATCGCTGGCATCTATGCCTTTCTGGTGGCCGCCAATCTGGGGGCCTGGATCTGGGCGTTGGTGGCCTTTGCCCATCAGCCAGTCCTGATCGGCACCGCGGTGCTGGCCTACAGCCTCGGACTTCGGCATGCGATCGATGCCGACCACATTGCCGCGATCGACAATGTCACGCGCAAGCTGATGCAGGAAGGCAAGCGGCCGGTCGCGGTCGGCTTTTTCTTCGCGCTGGGGCATTCGACCGTTGTCGTGGTCGCGTCCGTCGCGGTGGCGATGACAGCGAACGCGCTGAGCGAAGGATTGGCCTCCTACCGCGAGATTGGCGGCGTCATCGGGACATCGGCGTCGGCGTTGTTTCTGTTCATCATCGCGATCGCCAATCTGATCGTGCTGCGCGGCGTCTACCAGGCGTTTCGGCTGGCCGAGCGCGGCGATCACGTCACCGAAGAGCAGATCGATTCGCTGCTGCAACAGCGCGGTTGGCTGGCGCGGCTGTTCCGGCCGCTGTTTCGCTTCGTCTCGCAGAGCTGGCATCTTTATCCGATCGGGCTGTTGTTCGCGCTCGGCTTCGAGACCGCCAGCGAGATCAGCCTGTTCGGCCTCTCGGCGCAGGCGTCGAATTCGGTATCGAGCTGGTCGCTGCTGATTTTCCCGGCGCTGTTCGCCGCCGGCATGACGCTGGTCGACACCACGGACGGCGTATTGATGCTCGGCGCCTATGGCTGGGCTTATCGCAATCCGATGCGCAAACTGTTCTACAATCTCACCATCACATCGGTATCGGTGCTGGTGGCATTGGTGGTCGGCGGCATCGAAACGCTCGGCCTGATCGGCGATCAATTCGATTTGCACGGCGTGTTCTGGGATGCGATCTCCAACCTCAACAGCAATTTCGGCGCGTTGGGTTATGGCATCGTCGGACTGTTCGTCGTGAGCTGGGGTGTGTCGTATCTGATCTATCGTTTCAAGGGATATGATCTTAGTCCGCGCGCGGAATGATCTTGCGGCGAGACAATTGGTACGCCGCTGATTCAACGGTTGACGCGGTTAGGATCCGATGCCACTTTCGTAATCGGTAGTGCTCGCAAGGGCTAACCAAGGGAATGCGGTGCGTTTGTTCCGACAGACAATTCCGCGGCTGCCCCCGCAACTGTAGGCGGATAGCCGACGACCAGTTAAAACCACTGGAGACCGATACGTCTCTGGGAAGGTGGTCCGAGGTGATAACCCGCGAGCCAGGAAACCTGCTGCCGGTCATTGTCACGCGCGAACGCGTCGGCGGGGTGCTCCGATGTGGCGAGAGTAGCTTGCTATACCTGCCAGGGGGCGAAGGCAGTCTGTAGCGGCAACCGCGGTGACGGTTAGGCGTTCGCCGTCGGGACTATCATCTTGTCAAATTCTGAAGTTGATCGGCGCGCTGCGCCGATATTCGTGCGTGGGCACCTGCTTGCGGTTGAGTGCGCGCGCGGTTTGCGTTCGAGGGCTGCGCCGCTCAGCCTGCTTGCACTATTTTCGTCTGTCGCGGTCACCCCGGGCATGGCGCAAACGACGGCGCCAAGCAATTCCAGCACGATCGAGCCCGTGATCGTCGGGCAACCGAAACGCAAGCCCGCAAAGCGCGTGCCGGCAGAGACGAGCCATCCCGGCCAACACGCTCGTGTCGGCGGTCGCACCCGCGCAGCGACAGCCAAGCCCGCTCCAGGTCCCGCGCCTGCCGTGGCCGAAGCGCCGCGAACCCCACTCAACAGCAATGGGGTGGCGGCCAGCGCGAGCCGGCTCGGCCTCACCGTCCGCGAGACGCCGGCCTCCGTCGAAATCGTCGACCAGCAGAAGATGCAGCAGGAGGGTTATCGAACCACGACGGAAGCCGCGCAAGGCGCGGTCGGTGTGCTGTCCGGGGATGCTGCGGGCGCGCCGGCCGGGTTCTCGATGCGAGGCTTCACCGGTAGCTCCATCAACACCCTCTACAACGGAATCTGGATCGGTCCGCAGGATATCACCTCACGCGTGATGGACAGTTCGAATCTCGACCGTGTCGAGTTCCTGAAAGGTCCGTCATCCCTGATGTCCGGGCTGGATGCGATCGGCGGCTCGGTCAACTACGTCAACAAGCAGCCGACCACGGGAGCGATCAAGAACGAACTGGATACCTCGATCGATTCGCTGGGCACCTATCGCACCCATTTCGGTTCGGGCGGCAGCTCGGCGATTGAGGGACTGGATTATCGGGTCGATCTCAGCCAGTCCAAAGCCGTCAGCTTCATCGACGGCGACTACGAGAATCTTTCGAATTTCTCGGGGCAACTGAACTATCGGATATCCGATACGTTCAAGGTGTTCGGGGCGATCGAGTACAAGAACGATCAAGGTCATGCCTATTGGGGCACGCCGCTGGTGCCGACCTCGTTCTCCGGTCCGTTTTCCAAGGGCGGCGTGGTGTCGGGCAGCGCACTCAACACGTTCGACGGCGTCTCCGTCATCGCACCGGTAACTGTGGATTCGCGTACCCTGACCACTAATTACAATGTGGCCGACAATTCCGTCGGGGCTCACGAACTTTGGCTGCGCAGCGGATTCGAATGGGCGCTGAGCCCCGACATCACGGTCAAGAACCAGGTCTACGACTACCACGCCCAACGGCACTGGTTCGACAGCGAGACCTACGCCTTCGATCTCGCTACCTCTACCATCGACCGCGATCGGTTTTTCGTCGACCACAATCAGCATGTCTTTGGCGACAACACCGACGTGGTCTGGAACAGCTCGTTCTTCGGCATGGAGAACCGTCTGGCGGCCCAACTTCAGGTCAGCCGCAACGACATCAAGTTCACCGAGGAGGGCGGAGACACTTACCCGGCGGATACGGTTTCCGTGCTCAATCCGGTTGCAGGGGTGTACGATGTGCCGACCGGTCCGCCTTTGTCCGACATCCGAAACAACCATCTCGACACCCTAGCCGGATCGATCGAAGATCGTCTCAAGCTGACCCCGATGTTCGCCCTGATCGGCGGCGTCAGGGTTGACGACTTCACCCTGCAACGCGACGGCATCAATTTCGATGGCTCCATTCCCGGCGGGCAACCTTTCACCAAGACCTGGCAGCCGGTGTCCTATCGCGCGGCCTATACGTTCGAACCGATCAAGAACCTGGTTTTCTATAGCATGTATGCCACCGCGTACGATCCGGCGGCGGCCGGCTTGTTCTCGCTGACCCCCGGAACGTCGCTGGAACTGACCAGCTCCCGGATCTACGAGAGCGGCGTCAAGCAATTGTTCTGGGGCGGCCGGGCGGAATGGACACTCGCGGCCTATGACATCCTGAGAAACAATGTCTACGTGCAGATCAATGATACGACATCGACGTTGGCCGGCGCGATCAGGACCAAAGGCCTCGAACTATCGGGCGCGATAAATCCGATCGACCCCGTCAAGCTCTGGGTCAATGTCGCGGTGACGCAGTCCCGCTATGAAAACTTTGTGCTCAACGGCCTGGATGTGAGCGGCAACACGCCGTCGAACGTGGCGCCTGTCATCGTCAACGCCGGGGCTTCCTATCGCTTCAACGACTGGCGCTGGCCGGTCGAGATCGGCGGCTCCGTTCGCCATGTCGGAAATCGATTCCTGTATGAGGACGATGCGACCACGATGAACGCCTACACCACCGCCGATCTGTACGCCTTCGTTGACATCGCGAAGCGCGATCTGCCGTGGCAGGGCGTCGATTCGATGCGGGTCAGATTCAGGGTGCGTAACATCACCAACGCCGTGTATGCCGCATGGTCCGATCCCGGTTATCCCGACCAGGTGTATCTTCGCGCGCCACGAACCTACGAACTATCCGCGTCGGCCAAGTGGTGAAGTTGCGCGCGTTCTAAAGCAGGATGAGAGAAGGTTGAATCGTCATTGCAAGCGAAGCGAAGCAATCCATAGCGTCAAACGAAGAATGGATTGCTTCGTCGCTGTTGCTCCTCGCAATGACGGCTTAGTCGGTGATCGAACCTCATCTCATCACGTTCTAAACCTTTATGGCGCCGACGCCGGCCAGCGCGGCGCCGTAGAGGATCATGCATGGCCCCTGCGGCTTTGCGGCCGTGAGGCGGGTTGCGATTTCCGTTAGCGCCCCCGCCATCACTGACGTAGCGGGCGAGCCCAGGCTTTCGATCACCACAGTCGGGGTCTCTGCTGACAGACCATGGGCGATCAGCTTTTCGGCCAGTGCCGCGAAAGTGGCTTTGCCCATGAACACACATGTCGTCGCGCCGGGGTCGGCGAGCGCTGCGATATCGAGGTCTTCCGGCAGCTTGCCATCGACATCGTGCCCGGTGACCATCTGCACCCTTCGCGCCACGCCGCGCTTGGTCAGTGATGTCCCGAGATAGGCGGCGGCCGCGGTCGCGGTGGTGATGCCGGGCACGATCTCGATCGGCACGCCGGCGTCGCGGGCCGCGACAATCTCTTCGTCGGCGCGCGCGAAGATCGAGGGATCGCCGGATTTGACCCGGACCACGCGCTTGCCGAGTTTTGCATACTCGATCATCAGCCGGCTGACTTCCTGCTGCTTCGGCGAGGGATGGCCGGCGCGTTTGCCGACCGCGATCAGTTCGGCGTCGGGGGAGGCGAACGACAGGATGTCGTCGCCGGCGAGGTCGTCATAAAGAATGATTTCGGCGGCGCGCAGCCGCTCCACCGCGCGCAAGGTCAACAGGTCGACGTCGCCGGGCCCGCCGCCGATCAGGGCGATGCTGCCGATGGAGGGTTTGTCAGCTGTGGTCATGGCCTGGCGTCCCCCGCGACATCGACCATGTGAAAGAAACTTCCGGTGACGTGACCGCGCCGGCTTCCGGTTTCCGCCGTCGCCACGCCGGAGGCATCGCGGATGTCGGCGAGCGGCTCGTCGGGCTGCGTCACCACGCGGGCATAGTGGAATTCGTGGCCGCGCAGCGCGCTGCCCGCGGCATAGCCCGGGATCGGCGCGTGTAACGTCGCGGTCCGATAGCCCAGATGCAGGCGGCGTTGCGCGAAATCGGTCTCGAGCCCGAGCAGCCCAAGCATTTCGTGACGGTGCCCCGCGGCGTCGATCAGGCCGGCGCCAAGCGTCATGTAGCCGCCGCACTCGCCATGGACGGGGCGCGTCCGCGCGAACGCGCGGATCCCGTCGGCGAAGCGCGATGCGGCAGCGAGCTTGCCGGCGTGCAGTTCCGGATAGCCGCCGGGCAACCAGGCGACGTCGCAGGAAGGATCGGGCGGCTCGTCTGACAGCGGCGAGAACGTGATGATTTCCGCGCCCGCCGCGCGCCAGCCTTGCAGCAGATGCGGATAGACGAACGAAAACGCCACGTCGCGCGCCAGCGCAATCCGTTGTCCCGGCGGAACCATCCGGGGCGCGGCCGCAGGCGGCCGACGTCGTGTCGGACGCGCCGCCGCTTCGAGTGCCGCAAGATCGATGTCGCGCTCGACCAGATCGGCGAGTGTGGCGAGCCGCGCCAGCAGCGCCGGATCCTCCTGCGCCTGGACCAGTCCGAGATGGCGCTCCGGCATCGTCAGCGCGGTGTCGCGCGCAATAGCGCCGAACACCCGGACGCCGATTCGCGCAAAGCCGTCGCGCACCAGCGCGGCATGGCGCTCGCTGGCGACCTTGTTGAGGATCACGCCTGATATCGTGACGTCGTCGCGATAGCGCGCAAAACCGAGCGCGACCGCCGCGGCGGATTGCGCCTGACCCGCGACATCGAGCACCAGCACCACCGGCCAGCCGGTCGCCGCCGCGATATCGGCGGTCGAGCCGGTGCCCCAGGCGCCTTGCGATGCCACGCCGTCGAACAGTCCCATCACGCCTTCGGCCAGCGCTATATCGGCTTCCGCCGCAGCCTCCAGCAGCGCGTCAAAGCGTTCGCGGCCTTGCGCCCATGAATCCAGATTGAACGACGCTCTGCCGGCAGCGACGGCATGAAACGCCGGATCGATATAATCCGGGCCGCATTTGTAAGGCTGCACGATCCGGCCGCGCCGGCGCAACGCGGCGAGCAGCGCCAAGGTCAGCGTGGTCTTGCCGCTGCCGCTGGCGGGTGCGGCAATAATTAGCCCGGGCGTGCTAGTCGCGGCCACGGCCGGTCTCTGCGGAGGGTCGGAACCTGCGGTCATAATTCGCACTGTAAAGCGCGCTGTCGGCGAAATCATGCGCCGATAGCGACGGCCCGACCAGAATCAAGGCGGTGCGTTCGATCGCGGCCTCGCGCACCTGGGCTGCGATCGTCGATAGCGTGCCGCGAATCACCACCTGTTCGGGCCAGCTCGCGCGCACCACGACGGCGACTGCGCCATCCGCCCCGTAATGCGGGATCAGGGTCGCAGCCACCTCGTCGATCACGTGGACGGAGAGATGGATTGCGAGCGTGGCGCCGGTCGCGGCATAGACGGCAAGGCTTTCGCCGGATGGCATCGCCGAGGCGCGGCCCGAGGTGCGGGTCAGCACCACGGTCTGGGCGATGCCGGGCAACGTCAGTTCGCGTCCCAGCACGGCGGCTGCGGCGGCGAAGGACGGCACGCCGGGCGTCACCGTATAGGGAATGTCGTGGTCTTCGAGCCGGCGAATTTGTTCGCCCATCGCGCTCCAGATCGAGAGATCACCGGAATGCAGCCGTGCCACGTCGAGCCCGGCGGTGTGGGCGGTGACGAATTCCGCAATGATGGCATCGAGGTCGAGCGGCGCGGTGTCGATCACACGGGCGCCGGGCGGGCACAGCGCGATGATCTCGCGCGGCACCAGCGATCCCGCGAACAAACATACCGGGCACCGCGCCACCAGATTTTGACCGCGTACGGTGATCAGATCGGGCGCGCCGGGACCGGCGCCGATGAAATGGACGGTCATGGCACGATGTCCTCCGATAAAGCGACGGCAGCAGTGGCGTTGCGATCGGTCGACACCTGGCGCGTAACGACGAGACGCGCATCGCTGCCGGCAATGGCCAATGCTGCGGCTTCGCAGACGCTGCCGACGCCGCGTTGCCTTAGTACGCGCTCCGAGCGCGTTGTCACGCGCGCGTCCGCCGCGCGCAGCGTCTCGGCGGCGACGGGCTTGATCGATAAATGAGCCGCATGAGCCGCTATGAGCAGGCTCGGATGCGTGGCCTTGTCTTCCACCACGGCAAGCTCGACGGTCGCATCCGGCCTCGCGGCTTTGGCGACGACATCCGCCAGCACTTCGCCGACCGACTGCGCGGAGGCCTGATCGCGAAAACCTAATCCGATCACCATGCGGTTTTTTTGCCGGCTCATTTGGTCACACTCCATTGCACCACCGGCATCGCGGCGCGCCATCCGGTGAGGCCGCCGATGGAACCGGCGCGTTCGACCGACAGCCGCAGCAGCGCGCCGCCATGGCGCGCCTGCCACGCAATCAGAAGCGCCTCGGTTTCCAGCGTCACGGAATTGACCACCAGACGGCCGCCCGGCGGCAGCGCCTGCCATATCGCTTCAAGCACACCATCGCGGCTGGCGCCGCCGCCGACGAATACCGCGTCGGGTGTGGGCAGATCGTTCAATGCGTCGGGCGCGGTGCCGAGCCGGAGATCGAAGTGCGGCACGCCCAGGGATTGCGCGTTGGCGCGCGCATTGGCGAGCCGGTCCTCGCGCGCTTCGATGCCGATGGCGCGGTTGGCGGGATCGGCGAGCAGCCATTCGATGCCGATCGCGCCGGAGCCGGCGCCGATATCCCACAATAATTCGCCGCCGCGTGGCGCGAGCGTGGAGAGGCTGACCGCACGGATCTCGCGCTTTGTCAGTTGGCCGTCATGAATGAACAACTCATCCGGCAATCCGGCGACGCGCGGAATGAGGGTGGCGCCGGGTTCGGCGATCGCTTCGATCGCCAGCGCCACCGGCGATTGGATCTCATCGATGGCGAAGCCCGCGGCGGAGGCTGTACGAATGCGTTCGCGCGGGCCGCCGAGCGCTTCGAGGATCGTCAGGCGCGATGGCCCGAAGCCAACGCCGTTCAGATAGGCGGCGACCTGCGCCGTCGCCGCGCCGTCGCGCACCAGCGCGATCAACCGGGCGCCGGTGCGTAAATGCGGGCGCGACAGTTCGATCGGACGCGCGTGCAGTCCGAGCGTGATGGTCTCTTCGAGCCGCCAACCTAACCGCGCCGCGGCCCAGGCAAAGGTCGATGGCGCAGGGATAGCAATGGTTTCCGCAAGCGGAACGGCTTCGGCAAACACCGAGCCGGCGCCGTACCAGAACGGATCGCCTGAGCACAGCGCGACCACGCGCTTGCCGCGATGCGCCAGCAGTTTTGGGATCGATGCGGCGAACGGCGTCTCCCATTCGAGCGCAGGCTTGCTGAGCGTTGCGACCAGCGCCAGATGCCGCCGTCCGCCGGCGATCAATTCGGCGGCCGCGAGCCGCGCCCGCGCCGCCGCCGACAGCCCCTCAAGCCCGTCTTCGCCGATCCCGACGATGGACAGCCAGGGCGTCGGTATGTCATCGCTGCCTGCCATGACATCCTCCCCGGCCAAACCATTGCGGGTCCTGATCCTCGGCGGCACCACGGAAGCCAACCAGCTCGTGGCGCTGCTGGCGAACGATCCGCGGTTCGATGCCGTGCTGTCCTATGCCGGCCGCACCGAACGCCCCACGCCGCCGCCGATTCCCTGGCGTGTCGGCGGTTTTGGCGGCGTCGATGGGCTGACAAAATATCTCCGCGACCAAAATATCGCACGCGTGGTCGATGCCACCCATCCGTTCGCGGCGCAAATGAGCGCGCATGCGATCGCGGCCTGCGCAATCGCCTCCGTGCCGCTGCTGGCGCTGGAGCGGCTGCCTTGGCCGCGCATGGCTGGCGACCGCTGGATCGAGGTCGATGATTTCGTTGCGGCGGCGGAAGCTTTGGGCGCATCGCCCCGGCGCGTGTTTCTCGGCATCGGCCGGATGCAGCTCGCGCCATTCGCCAGCCATCCGCAGCACTTCTATTTGGTCCGGCTGGTCGATCCGCCGCGCGCGCCCCTGCCGCTGCCCGGGGCGGAGCTGATCGTGGCACGCGGGCCGTTCGACCTTGCCGGCGACCGCGTGCTGCTCGTCAATCATCGCATCGACATCGTGGTGGCCCGGGACGCCGGCGGCGATGGCGCTTTCGCCAAGATCGAAGCCGCGCGCGAATTGGGATTGCCTGTCGTGATGGTGCGCCGTCCGTTGATTCCCGCGCGGGACAAGGTCGAGACGGTTGGCGAGGTGTTGCGTTGGCTCGGTCATGACGAGCTTCCGGCCGAACGCGGCGTATAGACGAATGGTTTGCCGCTTGCGCGGGGGATCAGCCGGGTTCGCGACGAGCCGATCAGCACCAGCGTACGCATATCGGCACGGTCTGCCACCGCATCGCGCAAGGTAACCGTCTCGATGGCTTCGCTGATATCGCTGACGGCGCTGGCAAAAATCACTGGCACGCTTTCCGGCAGTTCCTCGCGCAACAGCTCGAACGCGCGGCCGAGCTGCCAGGGTCGCGCCGACGACAGCGGATTATAGAGCGCGATGACAAAATCGGCTTGCGCCGCCAGCCGCAGCCGGCGCTCGACCAATTCCCATGGCTTGAGATTGTCCGACAGGTTGATGGCACAAAAATCATGCCCGAGCGGAGCACCGATCCGGGCCGCCGCGGCGAACATCGCACTGATGCCGGGCAATACCCGGATGTCGAGATCGCGCCATGACGACTCGCCGACTTCGACCGCCTCGAACACCGCGGCCGCCATCGCGAACACGCCGGGATCGCCCGAGGACACGACGACGACGCGCTTGCCTTCGGCCGCGAGCCGCAACGCCAGGCTGGCGCGGTCGAGTTCCTCGCGATTGTCCGAGCCGTGGCGGGTCAGGCCTGCACGCTCAGGCACCCGCGCCACATAACGCGCGTAGCCGATCAAATCGGTGGCCTGCGCCAGCGCGTCGGTCACCTCCGGCGTGATCAGTTCTTCGGCGCCCGGGCCGAGGCCGGCGATGGCGAGCCAGCCGCTCATGGCCGGCGCCCGCGGCCATGGACCAGGATCATTGAGAAGTAGGGCGCCTCGTCGTCGGTCTTCTCGCTGAGCGGCAATACCTTCTCGCCGGCCATGGTGCCGCGCTCGACATAGACGGCGCGCTCCGCAAGCCCAACCGCTTGCAGCGCGCGACGTACTTTCGGCAGATTGCGGCCGAGCTTCATCACCACAAGCGCATCGATCGACTGCAACCGTTCGCGCAACGTTGCTTCGTCGAGCGTCGCCGGCACCACGGTCAGGACGTCGTCGCCAAAGGTGATGGGTACGCCGCTCGCAGTCCAGCAGCCGGACATGCCGGAAATTCCGGGCACCACCACGACCGGCGCGTGGCCGTTGATGCGGCTGTGCAGATGCATGAACGAGCCATAAAGGAACGGGTCGCCCTCGCACAACACCGCGACGTCGCGGCCAGCAGCGGTATGTTGCAGCAGCCGCTGCACACATTCGTCGTAGAAGGCCCGCAGCGCCGCATTATAGGCGGGGTCTTCCAGCGCGATCTCGGTGGTGACAGGATATTCCAACGCCTCTTCGATAACGGCAGGCGCCAGCAGGCCGTCGACCATGGTGCGGGCATTGCCGGGACGTCCGGGCTTGCGGAAATGCGCGATGACACTTGCTTTGGCGATCAGCCGTGCTGCTTTGACGCTCATCAGCTCCGGATCGCCGGGGCCGAGGCCGACGCCATAGATGGTGGCGGGTGCGCTCATTCGATCTCGCTTGCGACGGCGTTGAGCGCCGCGGCCGCCATCGCGCTGCCGCCGCGCCGTCCACGCACGATCACGCTGGGCACCAGCCGGCTTTTGAGCAGTGCCTCCTTGGATTCGGCCGCGCCAACGAAGCCGACGGGGATGCCGATCACGGCCGCGGGCGGTTTTACGCCAGGTTCGCCGAGGATTTCCAGCAGCCGAAACAAAGCGGTCGGCGCGTTGCCGATCACCACCACTGAGCCCGCCAATCGCTCGCGCCACAACTCCAATGCCGCCGCGGTGCGGGTGGTGCGGTGTGCCACCGCGAGATCAGGTACGCGAGGATCGTTCAGCGTGCAGATCACGGAATTGTCGGCCGGCAGCCGCGCCCGCGTGATGCCATGGGCCACCATCTGGGCATCGCAGAAAATCGGCGCGCCCGCGCGCAACGCGGCGGATGCCGCGGCGCTGAAGCCCGGCGTGAACATGATATCATCGGCGACCTCGACCATGCCGCTCGCATGAATGATGCGCACGGCGACCTTTTCGTCACCGGCATCGAACCGGTCGAGCCGCGCCTCGGCGCGGATGATCGCGAACGAACGTCGGTAGATCGCGGCGCCATCGGTCTCGTAGACGTAACTCATGACGTGGCCTCGGTATCCGCCGGCGCTGCCGCGATGCCTTCGATGACGCTGTTGCGTCGCGTCACCCAATAGCCGGCCTCGCGCATTTGCTGGAAGCGCTGGCGCATCGCGGCAGCGGCTTCGGGGTTGGCCGCTTCGAGGAAGCGCCGCACCGCGTCGTCGCCGAGCGTTGCGTCGTAATAGATATCGAAGTGGTGGCTTTCAACGGAGCCGGCCAAATGCGCGAACGCTGCCATCTGGTCGAGCGTCGAGGCGATCTCGGCCGCGCCGCGAAAGCCATGCCGCATCTGTCCCTCAAGCCAGCGCGGATTGGCGGCGCGGCCGCGCACCACGCGGGCCACTTCCTCGGCGAGCGTGCGCATCCGCGGCGCGTCGGGATTGGTCGAGTCGGCATGGTAGAGCGTCGGCGCCGCACCGGTGAGCTTGCGCGCCGCAGCGGCGAAACCGCCTTGATGGGCGGCATAATCCGGTGCCGCGAGCAAATCGGTCTCGGGCAGATCCTGCGGATGGATAAACGCATCGGTCGCAGCGGTGCGTTGCTCCAGTGCCGCGCGCGCGCCGGCGCCATCACGGCCGCCGCCATAGGCGTAAGCGCTGTTGGCAAGCCAGGTCTCGCCGGCATCTTCGGCGCTGGCCGGCGTGAATTCCGTTACAGCCTCCGTGACGCCTGTGCCGTAGTCACCGGGCGCGGGTCCGAACACGCGCGGGCTTGTTGAGGCACGATAGGGATTTTCTTCCGTGGGTTCATCGCGCGCGGCCAAGGCTGCCGCCGCCTGCTCGAACAGATCGGGCAAGGTCGAAAACACGTCCCGAAACAGACCGGAGATGCGCAAGCTCACATCGATCCGGGGACGCCCGAGCGTCGCCAGTGTCATGACGTCAAAGCCGGTGACCCGGTCCGATGTGGTGTCCCATACCGGCGTGACGCCCATCAGGTGTAGCGCCATCGCGAATTCCTCGCCGGCGGTGCGCATGGTTGCGGAACCCCAGAGGTCCAGCATGACGTTGCGTGGATAATCGCCGTGGTCCTGCAAATGCCGGGTCAACAGCGCCTCGGCGAGGCTTTTGCCTTGTTCGGCGGCGTTGCGGCTCGGCACCGCGCGGGTATCGACGGTGTAGAGATTGCGTCCGGTCGGCAGCACGTCACGCCGGCCGCGCCACGGCGAGCCCGCGGGCCCGGGCGCGACGTGCTTGCCGTCGAGGGCTGCCAGCAACGCGGCGCGTTCACCCGACGCACAGGCCAAGTACGGAATTGGGTATGGAATTCCGGTTTGATCCTCGGCGTGCAGCGGCACGCGACCGAAGATGTGCAGCCCGTCGGCGACCAGCGTCGCCTTGACGTCGCACACAAAACTATCGAGCCGCACCACGGACTGTAACGGCGTCATGGCGGCGGTGACGCCGCTGTCGCGGTCGAGGCCGCTGTCGCGCGCGGCATCGACGATCGCTTGCGCCAACCGCTCGCGGCGGCGCGGATCGAGGCCGTCGGCCACCGAATATTCGTCGAGCAGCCGCTCGATCGCGTGCAGTCCCGGCGGCACCGCGCCGGGTGAGATCGGCGGCGTGATATGCCCGATGGTGACCGCGCCGAGCCGGCGTTTTGCCACGGCGGCTTCGCCAGGATCGTTGACGATGAAGGGGTAGATCACCGGCGTTGCACCCAGCAGCGCCTCGGGCCAGCACGACGACGATAGCGCGACCGATTTTCCCGGCAGCCATTCCAGCGTGCCATGCGCGCCCATGTGGATCATCGCGTCAGATTGGATGACCTGGCGCAGCCACAGATAAAACGCGACGTAGCTATGTCGCGGCGCGCGCCTGGGATCGTGATACTCGGCGGCACGATCGGCGCGCCGGCCGCGATCCGGCTGCACGGCAATCAGCGCATGGCCGCAATTGACCGCCTTGAAAACGAAATCGCCGTCGACGATCGATGGGTCGCTTTCGGGCGATCCCCATTGCGCCCTAAGATCGGCTGCGAGTGCCGGATCGAGGCCGGCCAGTGCAGTTCGGTAGTGCTGAAGCGGCCAGCGGATCGTCTCGGTTTTCAGCCGGTCGATCAGCGCTGAGCCATCCGCCGGGATGTCGGCGATGGCGTAGCCTCGGTCGCGCAGAACATGCAGCGCCTCGATCGTGCTTTCGGGCGCATCGAGGCCGACCGCATGCGCCATCTGGTCCTCGCGTCCCGGATAGGCCGACAGCACAATGGCAACGCGCTTATCGGTATCAGCGGTGCGGCGCAGCGCGATCAGAGCCCCCGCGCGCGCCACAATCGCGGCGATGCGGCCGTCGTCGCCTGCATGCACCAGGCGGGCATAGCCGAGTTCGGGATCGGCGGCTTCGAGCTGCTTGAACGAGGCGACACCAGCAAAGATGCGGCCATCGAGTTCCGGCAGCACGACATGGATGGCGAGGTCGGGCGGTGACAGCCCGCGGTCGGACGCGGCCCACAATTCGCGGTTGGCGCCCGATAGCGCCACCTGCAGCACGGGGGCATCGACGACATCGAGGGGCGAGCCCGAAGCGCTATCGCTGCGCGCGGAAAAGGCCGTCGCGTTGATGATGACATCGGGCGCGATCCGCACGAGTTGCTGGCGCAGCCAGCCGTCGCCTTCCGGGTCTTTCAGGCTGGTCGCAAACAGGCCGATCGCCCGGGTGCCGCGCCGCGCCAGTTCAGCCATCAAGCGGTCGATCGGATCGGTGTCGGATGCCGCCAGGATGGCGCGATAGAAAATCACCAGCACGATAGGTGCGCCGTCGCGCCCGGCGTCGATGTTGTCCGGTTCGATCACGCCAGTGCCGGCAGCGTAAAAACCATAACGCGGCAGCGCAATGCGCGCGACCGGCGGCACCGCCGGCAAACCCGCGGCGAGCGCCAGCTGCGCCAGTGCGGCACGCGCCGAATCCGCACCGCCATTGTCGCACAGGGTTTTCAGCCGGCGCAGGGTCGAGGGCGGCAGGTTGGAGGCGGCATCGAGCCGCGGATCGGGCCGGCCGTCGCCGGGAAGGATCGCCAGCGCGATGCCGTTTGCGGCAGCCAGCGCGCTGAGCTGCTCGATCCCGTAGCGCCAATAGTCGATGCCGCCGAGCAGCCGGATCAGGATGCCGCGCGCGCCCGACAAGGTATTCTGAAGGTAGAGATCGACCGAGAGCGGATGCGCCAGCCGGCGCAGATTGGCCAGCCGCAGGCTCGGCAAATTCTCGCGGCCGCCGCGCCAGGCCGTCGCGAACGCGCTGAGGTCGCTGTCTGCAAAGGACAGCACGACGAGGTCCGCGGGCGCCTGACCGAGATCCTCGGCCGCCGCGGTTTCCTCAAGTCCATGCCGTTCCCGCAGCAGGATGTGCATGCGTTACCCCGTGAGCACGGCGGTGATGGCGTCGCGATCGAAACCGCGCTCGCCGATCACGACGATGCGCGAGCGGCGTTCTTCATCGACGCGCCACGGACGGTCGAATTGCGCGCGCACCCGCGTGCCGACGCCCTGCACCAACAGCCGCATCGGTTTGCCGGGAACCGCGACATAGCCCTTGGCGCGCAGCACATGATGGTCGCGTGCGATCGCCTCGATCCGGGCCACGATCGTCTCGGCATCGGCGTTGGACGGCAGCGTCACCACGATGGTGTCGAAATCGTCGTGATCGTGATCGTCGTGATCCTCGTGATGGCTCGGCCGCGCCGCCAGATCGTCTTCGGCCGCGGCGCCAATCCCGAGCACGATTCGCGGATCGACGCGGCCTTCGGTGATATCGAGCACCGGGATGCTGCGCGGCGCTTCCGCCAGCACGATCTTGCGGGCCTCGGCAAGACGCTCGGGGCTGACCAGATCGGCCTTGTTGAGGATCACGATGTCGGCGCAGGCGACCTGGTCCTCGAACACTTCGCCGAGCGGCGTGTCGTGGTCGATAGTCTGGTCGGCGAGGCGTTGCCGCGCGATCGCCGCCAGATCGGGCGCGAACCGGCCGTCGGCGACGGCCTCGGCGTCGGCGACCGCGATCACGCCGTCGACCGTGATACGCGAGCGCAGATCCGGCCACTCGAACGCTTTCAACAGCGGCTTTGGCAGCGCCAGTCCCGACGTTTCGATCAGGATGTGGTCGGGCGGTTGCGGCCGCGCCAGCAAGGCTGCGATGGTCGGAACGAAATCATCCGCCACCGTACAGCACAGGCAGCCATTGGTCAGTTCGACGATGGCGTCTTCCGGGCAATTGGCGTCGGCGCAGCCTTTCAGGATGTCGCCGTCGATGCCGAGATCGCCGAATTCGTTGACCAGGATCGCCAGCCGCCGACCTTGCGGGTTCAGCATCAAATGACGAACCAGCGTGGTTTTGCCGGCGCCGAGGAAGCCGGTGATGATCGTGACGGGAATTTTTTCGATCGACATGGGTGCTCCTCAGACCGGCTTCGGGGCGGGCGGGATGCGGGCGATGACACCCCTGCGGAGGATCGTCGGCCGTTCCCGCCATGGCACCAGCCCGTCCTCGGTGGCGGCGTAGCGCGAAGCGCCGAGGAGGAGATCGTCGACCGAGGCCTCGCTGAGATCGCCGTAGATATAGCTCCAGCGTCCCGGTCCGGTGAGCGCGGCGCTGCAGCCGCGATCGCAATTGGAGAGGCATTCGACTTCGGCGATGCGAAAGTGCGGCGCGCCGTCGTGGCGCTGTGCCTCGGCCAAGGCATCATGCAGCCGGCGGCCGGCGCGCGGTGCGGCTTGGTCTTGTTGGCCTTCCTCGCCGGCACGGCAGGTGACGCAGACATGGAGCGTGACTCCACTATCGGCGGCTGCGGAGGTAGGCGTTCGTGGAGTTGCGTCGAGTGCAGATTGATCCATAGCAAAGCCCGTCAATGGATGGCATCCGCTCAAGGAACGGCTGCCAGACAAGCGGCGAGCGGACCTGCACTCCGTTCACCAACCCTCACACTCCAGGACGCCCCGCCCGGAATGGCGATACGGCAGGCGGCGGCAGGTTTCCTGGCTCACGGGTCATCGCCGGCACCACCTTCCCGGGTTAAAACCCAGTGGCTTTTGGTGCAGGCTTTCCGCTCACAGTTGCGGGGGCAGCTCCGGCTTCGCCGAACACCCGGGAACTTCCCCAGATCTCCTGCGCCCGGTATTCCCTCTTAGTCCCGCCCGAAGACGAGACACCGTCGGCTGGGGACTCATTCAGACGGAAACGCCGTCGAGTCAATCCCTCTGGGAACCCGAGCTGGTTGCCCGGAGGGGTTTGATATGATCCTGTCCTCGCCCATCGCATGACCCGCAGGAACCTATGACCGAGATCGACGCAGACGAGGCCGAACGCGAGGCCGAGCGGCACCGCGCCAAGATGGTCAAACGCAAGGCGGTCCAGGACGCCGAAGAGGCGTCCAAAACCATCGCCAAGGGCCTTCTGATGGTCAATACCGGGCCGGGCAAGGGCAAATCGACCGCTGCTTTTGGTCTGGCCTTGCGTGCGCTCGGCCATGGCTGGCGCATCGGCGTGGTGCAGTTCATCAAGGGCCGCGCCACCGGAGAGCAGGCGGCGCTGGAATCGTTCGGCGACCGCGTGGTCTGGCACACCGCCGGCGAGGGTTTTACCTGGGAGACGCAAGATAAAGCGCGCGATATCGCGGCCTGCCAGCGTGCCTGGAGCATTGCGCAGGGCTTGCTCGACGATCCCTCGATCAACCTCGTGGTGCTCGACGAACTCAACATCGCGCTGCGCTACGATTATCTGCCGCTCGACGAAGTGGTGGCGCGGCTGACGTCGCGGCGAGCCGATCTGCACGTGATCGTGACCGGCCGCAACGCCAAGCCGGCGATGATCGAGGCGGCCGATCTCGTTACGGAAATGGGCGCGGTCAAGCATCACTTCTCGGCTGGGGTCAAAACCCAGGCCGGCATCGAATTCTGATGGCTGCGCGCGTCCTCATGTTCCAGGGGACCGGCTCGGATGTCGGCAAGTCGCTGATCGTTGCCGGTCTGTGTCGATTGCTGGCGAACCGCGGCCTCTCGGTGCGCCCGTTCAAGCCGCAGAACATGTCGAACAACGCCGCGGTGACCGAAGACGGCGGCGAGATCGGCCGCGCGCAGGCGTTGCAGGCGCGCGCCGCACGGGTCGCGCCGTCGGTCGACATGAATCCGGTGCTGCTGAAGCCGCAAAGCGAGGTCGGTTCGCAGATCGTGGTGCAGGGACGCGTCGTCGGCACCGCGAAGGCGCGCGAGTATCAGGCGCGCAAGCCGCAACTGATGGCCTATGTGCTCGACAGCTACGCGAAACTGCGGGAGCAATGCGACATCGTGCTGGTCGAGGGCGCCGGTTCGGCGTCGGAAGTGAATTTACGCGCCAACGACATCGCCAATATGGGGTTCGCCCGCGCCGCCAATGCGCCGGTGGTGCTGATCGGCGATATCGACCGCGGCGGCGTGATTGCGAGCCTGTGCGGTACCGCCGCCGTGGTCGATCCCGAGGACGGCAAACTGATCGCGGGCTTTATCGTCAACAAGATGCGCGGCGATCCCTCGCTGTTCGCCAGCGGCATGGATTTCATCGCCGGGCGCACTGGATGGGCGCCGATCGGCCTGGTGCCGCATTTTCGCGAGGCGCATCGGCTGCCGGCCGAGGATGTCTACGGGCTCGAGGCCTCATTGGCGCCGGAGCCCGGCGCGGCCGGGGCTCGCCTGCGTATCGTGGTGCCGGTGCTGCCGCATATCGCCAATTTCGACGACCTCGATCCGCTGCGGCTCGAACCAGATGTCGAATTGATCTTGTTGCGCAACGGCGCGCCGCTGCCGGTCGATGCCGATCTGGTGATTTTACCGGGCTCGAAGGCGACCATCGCGGATTTGGCGGCGCTGCGTGGCTATGGCTGGGACGCCGACATCATCGCGCATCATCGCCGCGGCGGCCGTGTGCTCGGGCTGTGCGGCGGCTATCAGATGCTCGGGCGCAGCGTCAGCGATCCCGACGGCATCGAAGGACCGCCGGGATCGGCTGCGGGATTGGGCCTGATCGAGGTCGAGACCGAACTGGCCGGCGACAAGTCGCTGATCGCCGTCAACGGCCGCACCGTGGCCGACGACGTCGCGGTTGCCGGTTATGAAATGCATATCGGCCGCACCGTTGGCGTGGCAACGCAGAATCCGCTGGTGCGGCTCGATGATGGGCGTTTCGATGGCGCGATCTCGGCCGATGGCCGCGTGGCCGGAACCTATCTGCATGGATTTTTCGCCGGCGACGCGCAGCGCGCAACGTGGCTGGCGCGGCTTGGCGCGCCCGCAAGCTCGCTCGCCTATGAAGCACTGGTCGAACAAACGCTCGACGCGCTGGCCGTGCATCTCGAAGCGCATCTCGATGTCGAGAAGCTGCTCAGCCTCGCGCGCTGATCAGCGCGGCACTCGCCGCGACGATCAGCAGCGCGCCGGCGAACGCCACACGGTAGACCACCAGCGCGCGATCGATGTCCTCGGCGGTTGCTTCAGTGCGGCCGTCGCCCATCCAGTGGTCGTCGACCACCACGCCGTGATAGGCGCGCGGCCCGGCAAGCCGCAGCCCGAGCGCGCCGGCCATCGCGGCTTCCGGCCAGCCGGCATTGGGCGAGCGGTGCAATCGCGCATCGCGCCACAAGGCCCGCCATGCCGATGTCGCCGACGCGTTCGGCACCAGTGCTGCGGCAGCGACGAACATCAGCCCGGTCAGCCGCGACGCCGGCAGGTTGACGAGATCGTCGAGCCTTGCCGCGGCCCAGCCGAAAGCACGGTAGCGTTCGGAGAGGTGACCGATCATGCTGTCGGCGGTGTTGATCGCCTTGTAAGCGATCATGCCGGGCAATCCGCCGATCAGATACCATAGCGCCGGCGCGGTGACGCCGTCGGAAGCATTTTCGGCGAGGCTTTCAATCGCGGCGCGGCAGATCGCGGCCTCATCGAGGGCTTCGGGATCGCGGCCGACGATGTTGGCGACGCTTTTCCGGCCGCCGGCGAGCCCGTCGGCCCGCAGCGCGGCAGCAACCGCCCGCACATGCTGATCGAGATTGCCACCGGCGATCAGCGTGGCGACGATCACGACCGCCAGCGCAAATCCGAGTGAGGGAACAACGCGGGCCACCATCTCCAGCGAAAGGCCGGCGCCGAGGCTGACGCCGAGCAGCAACAGCACGGTCACAACGCCAGCAATGCGCCGCATTGTGTCGGAATAATCCGGCCGGTTGAGCGCGGTATCGATCGCCCCGATCAGGGCGCCGATCCACGACACCGGATGACCAATTGCGCGGAACAGCGGCGCGGGATAGGCCAGCATGGCTTCGATGCCGAAGGCGACAATCAGGATCAGGACGCGGTTGGTCGGGTCGGCCATGGATAGCAACATGCACGTGCGGGATGAGAACTGGAAGAGGATGGGCGAACTGCGCGTCCATGGCGGCCGCATCGACATGGCCGCGTCGCTCTATCCGTCCGCGCCGCTGCCATGGATCGATTTGTCGACCGGGATTAATCCGATTTGCTGGCCGGTGCCACCACTGGCGTCCGCTTTGTATCAGCGGCTGCCGCTGGCGCGCGACATGGCGCAAATGACGGCGGCCGCCGCCGAGGCCTATGGGCTTCCGGCTAATGCCGCGATGATCCCGGTTCCCGGCAGCGAGGTTGCGATCCGCCTGTTGCCGCGTCTGATCGGCGCGCGCCGCGTGGCTATCCTGGGGCCGACCTATGGCTCGCACGCCGCGGCCTGGCGCGACGCCGGCGCCGAGGTGCATGAACTCGACGCGCTGCCGGACCTCAGGCGGCACGACATCGAGACGCTTGTCGTGGTCAACCCGAACAATCCGGACGGCCGCATCATCGCCCACGCCGATCTCACGGCCTTCGCACAGGCCTGGACGGTGACCGGACGGCGGCTGATCGTCGATGAAGCGTTCGCCGATGTGCGGCCCGATGTTTCGATCCTGGCGCTGCCGCGCTTGCCGGCCGGCACCCTGGTGCTGCGTTCGCTCGGAAAATTTTTCGGCCTCGCCGGATTGCGCGTGGGTTTTGTCGTCGTCACCGAATCCGAGGCGCCGGATTGGCGCGGGTTGCTCGGTGATTGGCCGGTGTCGGGGCCTGCGTGCGAAATCGCGCGGCTGGCACTGCGCGATACCGCGTGGATCGCCGCGACGCGGCTTCGTCTGGCGGAAGATCGCAAGCGGCTCGATGCAATACTCGGCGGCGCGGGGCTGAAAATAATGGGCGGCACCGATCTGTTCGGCCTGTTCGAGGCGCCCGATGACATCGATCTGCTCGATCATTTCGCGCGTTTAGGAATTTTGGTCCGGGGCTTTGCCGCGGAATCACGGCGCTACCGGTTTGGACTTCCGGCGGACGAGGCCGCATGGCAGCGGCTCGTGGCGGCCTGCGACACGTTGAAGTAACGGCTCGGAAGTAACGGCGCGGTTCAAGGGCGTCAGGTCGTGCGCGACTGCCGCGCGGCGGCTTCGCCGGCGAGGCGCCCGAACACCGTCGAAAGCGCGACGCCAAGCCCCGCGAGATAGCCGTCGCCGAGCACATTCGCGGCCATGATCATGCCGGCCGCGAATACATGATGTGCCGGCGTGCCGTCATTTCGCACCACCCGCAGATGATCGTCGACGGCAACGCCGAAATGCGTGAACGTGACGCCCGGCCGTAACGGATAGGCCGCGAACGGCGGCTCAGTGAGCGCGACCGCGGCGCGCGATTTCGGCGGGGTCAAGCCCGTGGTGGCGCGATCGTTCAGCGGCGCATCGCCGGTCGCATCCGTCGCGGCGTTGAATTGCCGGATTGTCGTTTCCATCGCCGCCGGATCGAGGCCAAGTTTTGCCGCGAGCTCCGCGATGCTATCGGCCCGGATCGGCGGCAGCGCGGTCGGCAAGGCGCGCTCCAAACCTTTGGCGTCGAGGATCAGATAGGCGATTTGATCCGGACATTCTGCGATACGCGCGCCCCAACGCGCAAAATGGGTCTTGCGGGCGTCCTCGCCCTCATCGTGAAATCGCTGTCCACAGCGATCGACCACGATGCCGTGCGGGATCGCGGTGATGCGGGTGACGATACCGCCATCGAATTTCGGACCGCGGGCATCGACCGCGACCATGTGCGCGCGCGCGGGATCGCCGACCGGCTTTACGCCGGCGTCGAACAGCAGCCGCAATACCGTGCCGGTGTCATACGGTGTGCCCCGGATCATGAAGCCGTCGGCGGCGGGGCCAAAGCTTTCGCGCAGCCAATCGAGATTGGCCTGATGGCCGCCGGTGCACGCGATCATCGTCCGGGCGGTGACGCGCTCGATGCTGCCGGCATGCAGGATGTCGGCTGTGCAACGCCTGTTGTCGGCAAAGGAAAGCGCGACCACTTCGCTGTCATAGTCGATGGTCACGCCGAGTTTCAATGCGGTGGCGTAGAGCGCGTTGATCATCGCCTTGCCGCCGCCGAGAAAAAACGCCGTGCGCCGGGAATAGGGCATCGCGCCGCCGGCGGGGTCTTGCAGGCGTACGCCGTTTTCGATCAGCCATGGTGTGATATCGGCGGAGCCACGGATCAAAAGCCGCGCCAACGGTTGGTCGGTCGCGCCGCGCGTGACCCGAACCAAATCCCTAAAAAACGTGTCCTCGCCATAGCTGTCGGGAACGTACCATTGCGGCCCGTCATGCATCAGACGAAAATTGCGGGCGTGGCGGGTGTTGCCGCCACGCAGGCTGGCCGGCGCCCGCTCGACCATGCGCACCGAGGCGCCGCTGCGCCGCGCCGCGATCGCCGCGCACAGCGCGGCGCTGCCGCCACCGACCACCAGAACGTCGGGGGTCTGTAAGGGTACCGTTTCGCTCATGATTTCCCTGGCGCGAGGACCACCCACGCTTGCGCGGGCACCTGTATCATGCTCTCGTGGTTCCGTCTTTCGGTGCCTCGCGAGAGGTGAAACGGGAATGCGGTGCGCTTGTCCTGACATGTTGTTTGGCAGGCAATTCCGCGGCTGCCCCCGCAACTGTAGGCGGATCGTCCGAGATCAATGACGTCACTGAACGCCGCAAAGCGGGTTCGGGAAGGCGGTTGAGGGCATTGTCCGCGAGCCAGGAGACCGGCCGCAAGACACCGGAATCAATTCGTTCGACGGTGGGTCGAAGGGAAGTCAAAATGCACAGCAAAAGTTCATCAGCCGCACCTCATGATTGGCCTATCGAGCCTGTCGATCCGTCGCTTGCGCCGCAGTTTCGTAGCCGGATCGACGGCAAGGCAAAGCCGCTCGGCGCGCTCGGCCGGCTGGAGGACCTCGCGGTCCAACTCGGATCGATCTGGCATCCGCAGCCGCCGCGCACGAAGCGCGCCACGATGTTCGTGTTCGCGGCCGATCACGGCATCACCGCCGAGGGCGTTTCGGCCTATCCCGCCAGTGTCACGGCCGCGATGGTTGCGACCTATCTGGCCGGCCGCGCCGGCGTCAACGCGCTGGCACGCGCCTCCCGAGTCGATGTGCGGGTGATCGATGCCGGCGTCGATGCGGATCTCCCCGCCCATCCAGGTTTGATCGACGCCAAGATCAGGCGCGGCAGCCGCAACGCCGTCAACGAACCCGCGCTGACCATCATTGAGGCGTGCGATTGCCTCGCGCGTGGCGCCTCGATCGTCGCTGAGGCCATCGAGGCCGGTACCGATATCGTGGCGATCGGCGAGATGGGCATCGGCAACACCACGTCGGCGGCGCTATTGTTGCATCGCCTTGGACGGATACCGCTGGCCGATTGCGTCGGCGCCGGCACCGGCCTCGATGAGGCCGGCATCGCGCGCAAGCTCGCGGTGGCGGAACGCGCGGCGGCGCGCAGCGATACGACGTCGCCGCTTGACGTGTTGGCCGAGTTCGGCGGCTACGAGATCGCGATGATGGCCGGCGCGGTGTTGGGCAGCGCGATGCATCGCCGTCCTGTGATCATCGATGGTTTCATTGCCTCGGCGGCGGCGCTGGTCGCGGTGCGGTTGCGACCGGCAGTGTCAGGCTATTGCGTGTTTTCGCACCGCTCCGCCGAGCGCGGACATGATTTGCTGCTCCAGGTGCTGGGCGGCAAGCCGTACCTCGATCTGGGGTTGCGGCTTGGCGAGGGCACGGGGGCGGTCATGATGGTGCCGTTGCTGCGGGCCGCCGGCGCCATCCTGACCGAGATGGCCGATCTGTCCGACGTGATGGCGGGCACGCTGGAGCCGTGGCCGGCGGATCGCGGGCAAGACTGAATCGAACAAGACTGCACTTACGATGGCGAATGTGATTTTCATCACCGGGCCGACCCGCAGCGGCAAAAGCCGACGCGCGGTCGAGACTGCGCAGGCGTGGGGCGATGACGTCGTGTTCGTTGCGACCTATCGGTCCGATCCCGATGATGCGGAAATGGCCGATCGGGTGCGGCGGCACCGCGCGGAGCGCAACGCCAAATGGCGAACGCTCGAGGCGCCGGCCGATATCGCGCAGGCGTTGGCCGATCTGCGGCCGGCGCCATCGGGCGTGGTGATCGACAGCCTCGCGCTGTGGCTCGGCGATCGCTTCGATCAGGACGATGCCAGTCTGATCGCCGCGTGGGAGCATCAGCTCGATCGTTTCAACGCGGCGCCGTATCCGGTCATTATCGTCGGCGACGAGATCGGCTGGGCACCGGTGCCGATCGACAGAGCGTTGCGCCGGTTTCGCGATCTGGCGGGCATCCTCGGCCAGCGCACCGCGGCGCGGGCGTCGGAAGCCTGGCTGATGGTCGCCGGTTGCAGCGTACGGCTGAAATGATGGGCGATGAACATCCCTCCAAACTCGCTGGTCATTTTCGCGACTGGACCCGCGACATCAGTCTCGCGGTCGGGCTGCTGACGCGGCTGCCGGTGCCGCACCCGGCCAGCGCTGCGCCCGACGGCATGGCGCGCGCGCAACGCGCGTTCCCGCTGGTCGGCGCGCTGATCGGCCTCATCGTCGGCCTGATCGATCGTTGCTTGCTGGGAATGGGCATTCCAGCGCTGGCCGCCGCGGCGCTCGCGCTCGGCGCCAGTGCGGCCTTGACCGGCGCCTTGCACGAGGACGGCCTCGCCGATGTCGGCGACGGCTTCGGCGGCGGGCGTGACCGCACAGCAAAGCTGTCGATCATGCGCGACAGCCGGATCGGCACGTACGGTGTGATCGTTCTGCTGGTAGGCTTTTCGGCAAGGCTATCGGCACTGGCCAGTCTGCCGGTCGCGGCCATTGTGCCAGCCCTCGTCGTGGCGCATGCGCTGGCGCGGGCTGCGATCCCGGTGCTCGCGGCGAATATGCCGTTCGCGCGTGACGACGGGCTCGGCAAATCGGCAGGAAGGCCCGACATGGCGAGCGTGGCCATGGCGGTCGTGATTGCCGTCGTGTTGGCGCTGGTGTGCCTGCCGGCGAAGGCCGCGTTGCTCGCGGTGGTGGTGACCATCGCCGGTACTGCTGCGATGGCGGTGCTGGCGTGGCGGCAGATCGGCGGGGTCACCGGCGACGTCTTCGGCGCGGTCGAACAGGTGGTAGAGACCGCGGTGTTGGTCATGCTCGCGGCGCGGCTGTCGTGAAGGCGTCGCCGTGAACGAGGACACCCGCCTGTGGTTGATCCGTCACGCGCCGGTCGCGGGACCGGCGGGCGTGATCTATGGCGACGATGCGCCTGCCGACACCAGCGATACGACGAAACTCGCGACGTTGCGCGCGAGATTGCCCGGTGGCGCGGCCTCGTTTGCCAGCCCCGCGGTCCGGACGCTCGCAACGGCGGCGGCACTCGGATTGCGGCCGGTCGCGGAGGCAAATTTTCGCGAACAGGATTTTGGCGACTGGACCGGACGCCGGCATGATGACCTCGCGCGCGAACTCGGCATTGTCTATCGCGATTTCTGGGATGCGCCGGCCAGCAGCAAGCCACCCGGCGGCGAGAGCTTTGCCGAGCAGATCGTGCGTGTCCGCGAAGGTCTTGCAAAACTCCCGGGCGGCGACGTGATCTTGGTGGTGCATTCCGGCACGGTGCGCGCGGCATTGGCGATCGCGCTCGATCTGCCGCCGGAATCAGCGTTGCGCTTTACGATCGACCCGCTGTCGCTGACCCGGATCGATCGGATCGCGGGCGGCTGGCGCGTGGGTGGCGTCAACGGCTAAGATGCGCTCAAGAAGATTGCTGGAGAAACAGATGCGCAAGATTTTCGTCATCGGCATCGGGGTGGGCGATCCCGACCACATGACGATGCAGGCGATCCGGGCGCTCAATCAGGTCGACGTCTTTTTCATTCCCGACAAGGGAAGTGAAAAGTCGGCGCTGCGCGATCTGAGAATCTCGATTTGCGAGCGCTTCATTGAAAACGCCGGCTATCGCACCGTCGGCATCGATGTGCCGCAGCGCAATGCTTCCGGCGATTATCTGGCCGGCGTCGATGACTGGCATGGCCGGCTTGCCGAGCTCTATGGCGATCGGTTCGAACGCGAGCTTGGCGACAACGAAGTCGGCGCTGTGCTGGTCTGGGGCGATCCCGCGATCTACGACAGCACGTTGCGGATCATCGAACGCCTGCGCGCCAACGGACTCGCGCTGGAGTTCGAGGTGATTCCCGGCATCAGCAGCGTGCAGGTGCTGGCGGCGAAACACCGCATCGCGCTCAATCAGATTGGCGAAGGCGTGCTGCTCACCACCGGCCGCAAGCTCGCCGATGGTTTTCCCAACGAGGCCGGCACCGTCGTGGTGCTGCTCGATGGTGTCCAGGCCTTTGCGGGGCTGGCCGACCAGGATCTCGATATCTTCTGGGGCGCTTATCTTGGAACCGAGCATGAAATCCTGCGGTCGGGCAAGCTTGCCGAGGTCAAGGACGAGATCGTGGCGCTGCGCAAAGCGGCGCGCGAACGGCATGGCTGGATCATGGACATTTATTTGCTGCGTAGATCCGACCCGCGAAAGTAACCCGCCGCGAGGCCAGGCGATGGCCGCGACCCCGGCGGCAAATTCAGCTAAGTTATTTGGCGCCCGCGCGCGAGAAAGAGACGATTATGCAATCCAGCGACCTTCAGACCGACCCGGAATTCTGCGCCGCCGAGCGCGATGCGGTGTACAAATGCATCTTCAACCGCCGCGATGTGCGCGGGCAATTCCTGCCCGACCCGATCCCTGATGCCGTGCTGGCGCGCATCCTGAAAGCCGCGCACCACGCGCCGTCGGTCGGCTTCATGCAGCCCTGGGATTTCATCGTGGTCAGGAGCCCCGCGGTCCGGCAAAAGGTGCGGGACGCGTTCGCGGCCGCCAACGAGGAAGCCGCCGCGATGTTCGAGGACGAGCGGCAACAGACCTACCGGCGGCTCAAGCTGGAAGGAATCGTCGAGGCGCCGATCGGGATCTGCATCACTTGCGATCGCAGCCGCACCGGTTCGGTCGTGCTCGGGCGAACCCATCAGGCCGATATGGATCTCTACAGCGCGGTCTGCGCCGTGCAAAATCTGTGGCTCGCGGCGCGGGTGGAAAATATCGGCGTCGGCTGGGTCAGCATCATTCGGCCCGACGATTTGCGCGCAGCACTCGGCATTCCTTCGTCGATCCAGCCGATCGCCTATCTCTGCGTCGGCTATGTCACGCATTTCTTCCAGAAGCCGGAGCTGGAAATCAAGGGATGGCTGCCGCGCACGCCGTTGGCTGATGCGGTCTGGATCGATCGCTGGCACGAACGCGATATGTCGGACCCGCTGCTCCGGAAGCTCTGATCCAGATCAGGTGTTGTGCTACAGCAGGCCGCGATAAATGCCGGGTTCGGAGCCTTCGATGGCGACCGCGCCGACTGTTTTCGAATAAAACGCCGCCGGTCCCACGCCGCCGATGATGGCGTAGCCAAAGCCCTGTTGCTTCATCGCCTCGAGGCAGGCGAACAGCAATGCCGCGCCAATTCCGTTTTTCCGGGCATTCGGCTCGACGCCGGTGGGACCGAAGAAGTTGGCACAGGTGGCGTCGTGGCAGGCAAATCCGACGACCTTGCCTTGCTGGATCGCGATGAAACAGGAAACCGGCTGGCGGCTGAAAGCGACGTCAACCTCGCTCGCCCATGCGTCGCTGAAGTTCTTCCGCACCCATGAAGTGACGATGTGTTTTTCGGGGGCCAGCGCCCGTCGCAACGTGATTCCAGCCTGCTGCACGCGTTGGTACGCGGCCTGCGAATCCGGCAATTCGTAAAGTTTGACCAGCATGTCCATGGCGCTACAGGGTCCTTGATTCCGTCGGAGAAAGCCCAGGCGCGCGCCGCCGCACGCTGCCGAGCGTCGAGCCCACCACCACGATCGAGAGCACGCCCGCGGCGATGATATAGAATGCCGGCATCAATTTGTTGCCGGTCAGGCCGATCAGCCAGGTGACGGTCAGCGGCGCGAATCCGCCGAACACGGTCACGCCGACATTATAGGAGATCGCCATCCCGGTGGAGCGCACCGAGACCGGGAATAGCCCCGCCAGCAGCCCCGGGCCTGAGCCCTGCAACAATCCGAACACGGTGAGTACCACGAACTGCGCCAGGAACAGCCGATCGAAACCGGGCGCGGCCAGCACATAGGCGAACATCGGATACGAGATCAGCGCGGAGATCGCGGTGAACAGGAAGAACATCCGGTACGGGCCATAGACGTCGGCGAGCCAGCCGCCGAGCACGCAGGTACCGATGCCGAGCGCGGAGGTGACGGCGACCCCGAGCAGGCCTTGCCACAGCGGCAGATGCAGTTGCTCGACCACATAGGTCGGCAGATAGGTGTTCCAGATATAGGTCAGCGAGGTCCCGATGATGGTCAGCCCGATCGCCGTGATCACCTGTAGCCAGTGCTGGCGCAGCACCTCGCGGACCGGCGCACGCGCGACATCGGCTTTGTGCGCCAGCAGCCGTTCGAATTCCGGCGATTCCGCCAGCCGGTAGCGCACATAGAAACCGAACGGACCGATCAGCGAGCCGATCAGGAACGGAATCCGCCACGCGCCGTCCTGCACGGTCGCAGGCGAGAACAGCAGCAGCACCGGCAGTCCGATGCCGGTGGCGAGCACCCGCCCCAGGGCCTGCGACGACATCTGGAAGCTGCCATACATCATCTTTCGGTTCGGCGGCGCGTATTCCACCAGCAGCGCGGTGGCGCTGCCGAATTCGCCGCCGATCGAGATGCCCTGCACCACGCGGCCGAGCACGACAATGATCGGCGCCAGGATTCCAATGCTGGCGTAAGCCGGCGTCAGCCCCAGGGTCAGCGTGCCGAACGCCATCATCACGATCAGCAGCGACAGCGCGCGCCGCCGCCCGTAGCGATCCGCATAGGCGCCGAGCAGGATGCCGCCGACCGGCCGCACCACGAATCCGATCGCGAAGGTCGCGTAGGTCAAGAGCAGCGCAAGATCGCTGGCCGCCGGAAAAAACACCTTGGCGATGATGCTGGCGAAATAGCCGTAGGAGACGAAATCGAACCATTCCAGCCCGTTGCCGAGGATCGACGCCAGCACCACCCGTCGCCGCATCCGGGCGTCGATCGGCGCTGCGTCGGTGGCAGCCGGCTCTGATGTCATCGGGTCCAGTCTGCCATGGCGGTCATTTCGGGGTGGTTTCGATGTCGGATGCGGATACGCCAAACTGATGCACCTCGGCGATCCGCACAACCAAAACCCGCTGGTCGCAAACACCCCATTTTGACCGTTTTGGGCGCTTTCCGGCAGGCCGCGTGCCGGTTCCCGATGGTCCCTGCGTCTTGCGCACCCGTGTTAACCAACGAGATTTGTTGCTTTTTGTGACCATTCTGACTAAAAGCCCGTCTACAACGGAAAGACAGGCGATGGCCCACAATTACGCGATCAACGATGACGTGCATCACCTACTTCAGGGGCCGCAGGGCCGCGCCAACCCGAGGGAGCGCAGCGTCTATACCATTGTCGCTTGCCTGCCGATCGAAGCGGACCGACGCCCGCGCTATCGTATCAAAAGCAAGACCGAGAATGTCGAGCGTGTGGTGACCGAGGAGCAGATCAGCCGGCTCGGTTGATCCAGTCCAGCGCGCGATTTTCCCTTTCCGAACCGTGCTTTAGAGGCGGCTCCGCGGATGATTTCCTGGGCCGGATTGTGTTATCGCTTGCTATTTTCGCAGCGATGGCCTATATGCGCGTCATTCGAATTGTCGATTTGCTTGTTGAACGCGCCGAACCGGCTCCTCTCCCCAAGACATCGCTGAAATCGGATTTAAGCTCGTGCGAAGGTCGTGCGGGTCTAGCGGCGCACATGCGCATCTTGGAGTAGTTAAAATGTCTATCGGAACAGTTAAGTGGTTCAACGCGACCAAGGGCTTCGGCTTCATTCAGCCCGACGACGGCGGCAACGACGTGTTCGTGCACATCAGCGCGGTTGAACGCGCTGGCATGAACTCGCTCAACGAAGGCCAGAAGGTTTCGTACGAAGCGAAGGTTGACAGCAAGCGCGGCAAGACCAGCGCTGAAGACCTCCGCGCCGTCTGACGCAGCCGATATGGGATTACCGCGGATGTACCGGGATCCTCAATCGGTCGCTTGAGCTGCAATAAGATTGAAGCCCGCCGGTCAAACCGGCGGGCTTTTTCTTTGTCTCACGATCTTGAAGCCGCAAATTTCTAGAGCCCGGTTCTGATGGAATCGGAACCGGGCTCTAGCCTGTTGTTTTGACGCGTTTTCTTGACGCGAACCGGTAGCCACGGAGCCTGTCATCGGGCGCGCATTCGCGCGACCCGTTGGCTCGAAAACGCTCTAAGCGCGGGATTTCTCGCGCGGGCCAATTAATTTCTTGCAAAAGGCCGTTCCGCCGCTCACGGCGTTGCGTAGCTGTCCGGCCAGGGACCTGCGGCGGTGCCGGCGCGATCCCAGGATGTGACCGACATTGTCGGGGAAGCGGCTGACCTCCGCTTCCACCAGCGCGGTCACCTCATTCATCAGATGGTCGAGCCGCTCGCCCCAACTGGATCGGTCGCGCAAATCGATCGCGGTCTGCATGGCGTGTTCGGTATCGTAGATCTCGGCCAGGATTTCCTTGGCGACCATGACCCGGTTGTTTCTCAAGGCGACCCGCAACGTCGACTGCTTGTCCTCCACCCGGTCCAGTACCATGGAGACCGCAATCGCATAGGGGCCGGCGGCGATGTCCGAGGCGTTCCTGTTCGGCGCACCCCTGGTGGCAACGCGGAGCAATTCCCAGGGCGTCTTGAGCCGTGTCGCCACCAGCGCCAGTGCGAAGGCAATCTCCTCGGCGTTGGCTTTTCTGAAGGCATTGAGCAACGCGGTCATCTTCGCGACCTGCGCATCGTCGAATTTCTTGATCGTCGGCGGAAGCGCTTCGTTGAACCTGGCCAGCGCATCGCGGGCGCGCAGCACGAACATCATCTTGGTCAGGTCGAGATAGGCCGCCGGCGAAGCCGTGTAGGTCGCAAGCCTGGCGCGGACCTGATCGGCGCCGTCGGGCGAACCGAGCCTGCCCTCGAGCGATTTGACGACCTTGGTCTGGAACGTGGCGGCGGCCAGCCGGGCCTTGCGTTGATCGCCGGCGGCGATCAACTCGTTCATGTCCTTGAGGTAGTCGCGCGCCATCGTCGGCAGCAGGTCCCGGCTGATCCATTCCCAGATCGGAAACAGCGAGGCGCGCAGGATCCGGCCGGAATTGGCATGTTCGGAAGAGCCATCCGTGAGCAGCGGATCGAGCGGAGCGAAGAAATAATGCGCGGGGTGGCCGAGGCGATCCTGAGTCTGCCCGTTCTTGTAGAATTCCGCGCGTAATTTGCTCAGAACCTTTGCGGCACCCGGCATGTCGGCGCCGCAGGCTTCCATCCGCTCGAGTTCGGTCAAGAGGTTGCTGCGCGTCAGCGGCAGCAGCCGTTGCAGAAAATCCTGGATTCGATCTACCTGTCTCACGCCACGCGCTTCCCGTCATTCGAATAGCATCGATCGGTCGCGTGCGGGCATTCTCGCAGGTACGCGCTGGTAGCCGTGATAAAAGCAGATCGTCGTAAATTAAGAGGTAAATTTGGTGCCGATAAATTTACCGCAATGCGCGCTGACGTTTAAGAATATTTTTACGGTTGCTCGATGCGCTGGCTCACTCGGCGGCCAACCTTGGCGCCGGTGGCGGCGACCAGCAAGCGAGACAGTTTCGCCCTTCGGACTTGGCCTGGTAGAGCGCAGAATCGGCCGCGCGCAACAGCGCATCCGTCCCGGACATGCTCGCGGTGGCGGCGGCGATGCCGACGCTGATCGTGAGCGCGAACTGGACGTCGTGCACCGACAGCAAATGCCCGGCGATGCTTTCGCGAATCCGCTCGGCCACAATTGCGGCCTGCGCCTGGTCGGTTTCCGGCAGCAGGACCGCGAACTCCTCGCCGCCGAGCCGGCCGACCACGTCGGAGTTACGCTTGTTTTGCTGGCAGGCGGTCGCCACCGAGATGATCGCCTGGTCGCCGACCGCGTGTCCGTAGCGGTCATTGACCGACTTGAAATGATCGATGTCGATCATCAGCATCGATAGCGGCCGCTGGTAGCGCTGAAACCGGCTCCATTCGGCTCCCGCCAATGTCAGGAAGTGCCGCCGGTTATAGAGGGCGGTCATCGAGTCGGTGGTCGCGAGCCTTTCCAGCAGTTCGGCGTTGCGGATCAGGTCGGTGACGTCGCAATAGGAGAGCATCCGGCCGCCGTTCGGCGTGACGGTGCAATGGATGCGAACATGCCGGCCGTCCGCGAGTTGCATATCCTGGGCCTTCGGTTCCATCGTTTGAATCGCCTCGATCCGACGGGCGGAATATGCCTCGATCTGGTCGGGCGGCACGCCATGCGCACCGCTGTCGACAAGCACCTTCGCGAACGGCGGATGAACCGCGGCCTGTTCTTCCGTCAGGCCAAAATATTCCCGCACCTTCCTGTTGGCGAATTGCACATTCAGATCGGCATCGAGCAGCAACACGCCGTCCGTGATATTGTCCAGGGCGCTGCGCAACACTTCCAGTTCGTCGGCGTGCCGAACGATATCGGTGACCACGGTGTAGCTGAGCATCCGGCCGCCGTTCGGCAGAACCGCGCATTGCATGCGGATGACCTCGCCGTTCGAGCGGCGCAGATCGAGGGCGGTGGTGTCGCCGGCCTGCACCAGGCCGACGCGATTGGCGATGTAGGCATCGAGATCGGTTGGCGTGACCTGATAGGCGTGGGTATCGCGGCCGTGATACATCAGCGCGGCGAAGGCCGGCTTGCTGTCGGCTATCTGGTCGGGCAATTTCCACATCTGCCGGAACGCGCGATTGATGATCTGGGCGCGCAAATCGCTGTCGAGCAGCACCACCCCGATCTGGATTTCGTCGAGCGCCGACCTCAAGGCCAGCATCTGCCCCCGCACGATCTGTTCGTCCCGGCGTTCGGGCGGAGCCGGCGGCGCCGTCGCATCCTGGTGGAGGCCGTCGGCAAGCTCGAAGTCCAATCCGAGTTCCTTGTCCGATTGCCACGCCACCTTGCAGGGCCGAGGTATCCCCTCGTCGGTGATGACGAGCTGAAACTCTCGGGGAATGCCGAGCGGGCTTTCCACCGAAATGGTGGCGCCGTGGTCGGAAAGCCTGCGCACCACGCAGTCGATGCTCGACTGACCGAAATTGGAGATCACTTTGCCGGCCAGCAGCGTGCGGCCTAGCGGGATCGATCTGTGCTCGGACATGGCCACCACCTGTTAAGGCCGTATCGCCGTCTCTCGTCGCATGACCGGCGAGGTAAGCTCGAACGATAGCGCCGGCTTGTTTAACGGAAAGTTTAGTTCGTGGCCGGACGCGGGATCGAGCGTTTGTTCAATGGCCCGAGACGGGCTCGCAGCGCGGGTGAAGCAGTCTTTCGTACTGCGCTTTGACCGTCGCGTAACATTCGCAGGCGGTCTTGCCGAGGCCGTCGGGATCGTTGAGTTCCACGCGGCCCCGGCTGTAGTGGATGAAGCTGGCCTGCTGCAGCGTGGTGGCCACCAGCGATACGCTGTTGCGGCGTGCGCCGATCATCTGGGCCATCGCCTCCTGGGTTAGAACGAGCTTGTCGCTGCCGGATAGATCCCTGATCTGCAACAGACAGCGCGCCAACCTGGATTCCACGCTGTGCGAGGCGTTGCATCCGACGGCCTGCTGGATCTGCGCGTACATCGCCAGTCCATGCCGCATCAGTGTCGCCCGGAACGTAGGGCTCCGATCGGCCGCGGCTCGGAGACGATCGATGTCGAGTGTCGACGCGACGCCCGGAATCAGAACCAGTGCGCTGTTCAAGGCGGTCGGATCCCCAAGCGCGGAGAAGCTGCCGAAGATGCTGTCGCGCCCGATCATGGCGACCTGGACCTGCTCGCCGCGTGCGAGCTTGACGACAAGGGAGATCACGCCTCGATGCGGCAGATATGCACGCTTCAGCGTGTCATCGATTTCTACCAGCACGAGGTCCGTCGTCAGATCGACGGTCCTCAGATGAGGGCGGATCAGTTCGAAATCGTCCGCGCTCAGCGATGACAAGAATCCGTTTGGCGGACGCGGAGCGGATGAACGGCGAGCCGCGTTCAAAGCACTCTCCTGAATACGGGAGCACAACCGGTCTCTGGGTCGCCGCGCAGCGTAGCGTGACACGGTTCGTTGGCAAGAAGAATTAGCAGGTCGGAATACCGCAAGTCGCACTACTCATAATTGTGTTTTGTCATAGCGGTACGTCTAAGTTGCCGTCGCGGCCGAGCCGCGCCGGTTCAACTGCCTGCGCGGCCGACAGGTCATCATCGCCTCAATCGGGACAGTTTACTTGACCGATCAAGCGGAAGTGCAACCTGTATGGTTACGGACGATGCCGATACCCTTTTTCGGATAGGCGCGTAGCGCAACTCACCGGGTTTTGCCGTGATCGCCGCGGCCCGAATTGCATGAGGTAACCCGCTGGGAATTCTCCCGTAGTAGCACGGGCACCGAAATTAACTTGGATGTGAAACGGGACGGTTATCGGTTGCATGGGAGAATAATCCTTAAAGGGGTCTCAAGGAATATCACCACATGATCCCTTGATGGCGGCTGCTGCCTTTTCGGTCATTGAATCAACAGAGGCTAAAATGAGAACGTGTCTGGTGGTGGACGATTCAAGCGTCGTCCGCAAAGTTGCAAGACGTATCCTCGAAGGGTTGGATTTCCAGATCGTGGAAGCCGAGGACGGTGAAAAGGCGTTGGAAATCTGCAAGCGGGAATTGCCCGAAGCGATCCTGCTCGACTGGAACATGCCGGTGATGGACGGCTACGAGTTTCTCGGCAATCTTCGCCGCATGCCCGGCGGCGACCAGCCCAAGGTGGTGTTCTGCACCACCGAAAACGGCATCGACCACATCACGCGCGCGCTGCACGCCGGTGCCAACGAATACATCATGAAGCCATTCGACAAGGACATCGTCGCCGCGAAATTCCAGGAAGTCGGTCTGCTGCAGCCGGCGCCCCAGGAATAGCGCGAATTTATCGCCTCCGGAGTTCGTTCGCCTCAAGGTGCGTCAGGTCAAGATATGCGTGCTGAATCAAAACCCGGAGCAAAGCTCCGGACCGATTGCTTCCGAAGCCGCAGCCACTCGCGCATGAGCATCGACGTCATGGCGTCGTCCGGTGACATCCATCTGAAATCATCGCGATTCATTTCGAGAGGCCGCCCGTGACCCCGTCCGATTACGAATATCTGCGCAAATATCTCAAGGACAGTTCCGGTCTCGATCTATCTTCGGACAAGCAATATCTGATCGAGAGCCGGCTGTTGCCGGTTTCGCGGAAAGCCGGCCTGCCGGGTATCAGCGAACTGGTACAGAAGATGAAAGGCGGATCGGCCTCCATCACCACCCAGGTGGTGGAAGCCATGACCACCAACGAGACGTTCTTCTTTCGCGACAAGGTTCCGTTCGAACATTTTCGCAACTCGGTGATACCCGAGATCCTTGCCGCGCGCGCGAGCCGCCGAAGCATCCGGATCTGGTGCGCCGCCGGCTCGACCGGCCAGGAGCCCTATTCGCTGGCGATGTCGCTGAAGGAAATGGGCGCCGCGCTGGCCGGCTGGCGGATCGAAATTCTCGCGACCGATCTCTCGGTGGAAGTGATCGAGAAGTCCAAGGCCGGAATATACAGCCAGTTCGAAGTCCAGCGCGGTCTGCCGATTCAGATGTTGGTCAAATACTTCAAGCAGATCGGCGAGCTCTGGCAGATCAATGCAGATATTCGGGCGATGATTGCGCACCGGCAATTGAATCTGCTGCACGATTTTTCCCAGCTCGGGACCTTCGATGTGATCTTCTGCCGAAACGTTCTGATTTATTTCGATCAGGACACCAAGGTCGACATTTTCCGCCGCCTCGCCAAGGCGTCCGAGCCCGATGGCTTCCTGGCGCTGGGAGCCGCTGAAACGGTGGTCGGGCTGACCGACGTCTACAAGCCCTATCCGGAACGGCGCGGGCTCTATCGTCCGAGCGGCTTTCAGGCGGCATCAACAACGACGGCGGGCGGCGCTTTCGCGCCGAAGCTTGCCGCAATCGCGGGTCGATAACAATGACAGAGGAACTCAAAGGGCCGGAACGCGTCACCTTCAGCCGGGGCTATGGCGTCTGCATCATGGGCATCGATGGAACGTGGCGGCGGGATTGCATGCTCAATGCCATATCGGACAACGATGCCATCCTGACCGTGGAGGGCTCGATTCAGGGTCTCAATCTCAAGGAATTCTTTCTGCTGTTGTCGTCGACCGGGCTGGCCTATCGCCGTTGCGAACTGGTCCGCGTCAATGGCGCGGAGATCAACGTTCAGTTTCTGTTGGGAAAACACAAGAAAAAGGGGCCCGGCGCCTCATCCAATCAAGACGCCCTCATGCAGGGCTAGGCTTTGGTTTGACGCGTTTTCGTCACGCGCGCCGGTGCCAAAACGCCATGGATCTACCAGGGCACCGAAGCTATCGGCCGCCGAACAAGTTTCCGTCGATCGGAACCACCATCATCCGGCGCGCTTATGCGCCATCTACCGAGCCTCGTGGGCCGCGGTCGCTTCCAGCAAGCCGTTTGACGCCTCGCTATCCAGCAGGCCATGCAAGGCAACCCCGAGCCCCGCTCTGCAGGTGTCCAGTACGGTATTCGCCCTCACATAGTGGGGCGTGACGTCATCCAGCACGACGACATCATCATAAGCCTCCAGCTCGCCGAGGGGCAGCGCCCGCGCGATCACCGGTTCCAGCATTTGTATGCTGGCCTGAATGCGCTCGATCAGGGACACCAGATCGGTGACAACCGAGAAGTAATTGTCGTTTCGGCCGTCGGGTTGGCGGCTGCTGCCTGCCGTGTTCTGCATGAGGATTCTCCTTGTCTCGCGTTGTTAAATCCCCCAGCGCTACTTGTGCGTAAAGTTCCTGTCCCGTACAAATACGGTCGGGCTCGAATCCAGAGCGGGCGCAGTGGTCGTCGGGGTGAGCGTTCCTGACTGTCGATGGACGATGGTGCATGACCGAAAATTCTGCTTCCCGTGGCGAGATATTCGTGGTCGACGACGATCCCGCCGTCCGCGAAACCCTTTCGATGGTTTTGTCCGCAGGCGGCTATCAGGTCATCTGCTTTGCCGATGGCGCGGCACTGCTCGCGGTGGCGCGGACCCGGATTCCGGCGTGCATCCTGCTCGATGTGCATATTCCCGGTAAATCGGGGCTCGATATTCTCAGGGAGCTGCGCGGAGAAGATTATCCCGCGCCGATCTTCATGGTCTCCGGACAGGGCGACATCGCCATGGCCGTGAGCGCGATCAAGAATGGCGCACTCGACTTCATCGAGAAGCCGTTCAGGGGCAGTGAAATCGTGGCCCGGCTGGATGAGGCGATCTCGGCCTATGTGCGCCGACAGGCGCAGGGTGATGCCTCGAAAATCGTCTCGTTGCATTTTCCCGGGCGCGAACCATTGACGCGGCGCGAGCGCGACGTGTTGGAGCAATTCGCATCCGGTGCCTCCAACAAGGAGGCGGGGCGTCAGCTTGGAATCAGCCCGCGGACGATTGAAGATCATCGCGCCAACATCATGAAGAAGCTTGGCGCCCGCAATGCGGCCGATCTCATCCGGATCGTGCTGACCGCCTCGCGCGCTCCCGGATCCAACGCATGATCCGCGGCGCATGATCCCAAGACAAGCGCGGTGCGTTCGCGCAGAGCTCTAGAGCGTTTTCGAGCGAAAGCCTTTCCCGGACTTGATCCGGGATGCGCACCGATTCCATAACACCAACCGGTTCACAGGACCGCATCCTGAGAGCTTGTGAAGCGATCTCCGACGTCATCCTGAGGTGCGCGCGCTTGCGCGCCTCGAAGGATGGCCGCAAGCACGAGGCTAAACACCATCCTTCGAGGCGCGCCGAAGATGGCGCGCACCTCAGGATGACGGTGGAGCTGTTGCGCGGGGGATGGCGGCGAGTCCGTGCGTTGCGGCCATCCTTCGAGACGCATCGCAAGTGCGATGCTCCTCACCGATGAACGCAATTGCGTTCATCCCGGGGACGAGGAGAGGAGATGCACTTAGCAAGCCAGCGCGGTGCGGATCATCGCGGCCATCTCGGCCTTGCGATAGGGCTTGGCGAGCAGCATGACGCCGGTATCGAGCCGGCCATGATGAATAATCGCGTTTTCGGTGTAGCCCGAGGTGAACAGCACCTTCAATCCGGGCTTGATCGTCAGCAGCTCGTCCGCGAGCTGGCGGCCGTTCAATCCACCCGGCATGATCACATCGGTGAACAGAAGGTCGAATGCGTGGTCCGCCTTGACGATGGCGATGGCCTCCGACGCATTCGCGGCCTCCAGCGTGACGTAGCCCAGCGAGCGCAGTTGCGTCAGCACGTAATCTCTTACCAGCCTGTCGTCTTCCACCACCAGAATGGTTTCGCTTCCACCCTCGAGGGAGGCGACCGAGGCGGTTCCGGCGGCGACGGATGTCGCCGCGCCCGGCGGCAGGTACATCTTGATCGTCGTGCCGTGGCCTTCCTCGCTGTAAATCTTGATATGGCCGGCCGATTGCTTGACGAAGCCGTAGACCATGCTGAGGCCGAGACCGGTGCCCTTTCCGGGTCCTTTCGACGTAAAGAACGGGTCGAACACCTTGTCGAGCATCGCCGTCGGAATGCCGCTTCCAGTGTCGCTGACCGCGATGCGGACATACCGACCGGGCTCAACGTCGCCATGAGCGCTCGCGTAACCCTCGTCGAGATAAACCGATCCGGTCTCCAGCACCAGCTTGCCGCCGTTGGACATGGCGTCACGGGCGTTCAGCGCCAGGTTAAGAATGGCGGTCGTGAGCTGATTGGGATCGACGGTCGCGAAGCAGGCTTCATCTTCCAGCACGGTTTCGATCTCGATATGCTCGCCGAGTGTCGGCCGCAGCAGCTTGGCGGTATCGATCAGCAGGGCATTGACGTCGATCTCGCGCGGCTGAAGCGGCTGCTTGCGGGCGAACGCCAGCAAATGCTGGGTCAGATCCGCGCCGCGCGAGGCGGCTTCATCGATCATCCTGGTGATGGCGGCGAGTTGCGGTTCCTTGCGGACCGCATCGGCCAGGATCTCGATGGTCCCGGTGATCACCGTCAGGATATTGTTGAAGTCATGCGCGATGCCGCCGGTGAGCTGGCCGAGCGCTTCCATTTTTTCGGCCTGCCGAATTCGATCCTCCGCGGCGATCTTGTCGGTGAGATCGCGGATGAAGCCGTTGAACACGACGCCGTCGCGGCGCCGCAGTCCGGTGACACTCAGTTCGACCGTGATTTCCTTGCCATCGCGCCGCAGCGCCTCGAGTTCGAGACGGCGTCCGAGGATCTTTCGGTGCCCGGTGCGCAAATAGCGTTCGAGACCGGCGCGGTGCGCGTCGCGCTGCTCCTCCGGGATGATCAGGTCTGCGAGGTGCTTGCCGACCGCTTCGTTACGCGACCATCCGAAGATCTTTTCGGCCTGCGAATTCCAGTCCGAGATGGTTCCGTCCTCGCTCATCTGGACAAAGGCGTCGAGCGCGTTGTCGATGATGCCGCGCGCCAGTTGCTCGCTTTCGCGCAACGTTTCCTGCGTCTGCCGGCTTTCGGTCATGTCGCGGCCGATGAAGAAGTGGCGCCGCGCCGGATCGGACCATGTTCCCATCCACGACAGCGTCACGATACGTCCATCCTTGTGGATGAAGCGGGTGTCGAAATTCCGGGTATGCCGCTTGCGCCGCGCGGCGCGCAATTCATCGCGGGTGTCGTTGAGGTCGTCGCTGTAGATGAATCTGATCGCGTTGTAGCCGATCATCTCCTCGGGCGCGTATCCCAGCGTAGCTCGCGCACTGGGGTTGACCTGGACCAGCACGCCCTGGCTATCGGTGACCAGAATCAGGTCCTGGGAGGTTTCGAAAATCCGCTGCCGCTCCTCGGTTTCCCGGTTGAGCGCCTCCCGGGCTTTCTTGGCCTCGGTGATGTCACGGGCAATTTTTGTTGCTCCGACGATCGCGCCCGATGGGGTCTTGATGGGAGATATGCTGAGCGAAACCGCCACCGGGCTTCCGCTCTTGTGCAACCGTATTGTTTCGTGTTGTTCGATCACGTGGCCCTGCCCGATCCGGCTCAGCATATCGTGAAGCTCGGACCGCCGTTCCGGAGGAACGATGAGATCGATATCCTGGCCCACCGCTTCCGCCGCGGTAAATCCGAACATGCGTTCGGCCGCCGGATTCCAGCCGGTTACCTTGCCTTCCAGGGTTTTCGTGACGATGGCGTCGTGAGACGACTCGACCGCGGCGCTGAACAGGCGCTCGCGATCGGCGAGGTGGCCCCTGGCGGCTTCGGTACGCCGGTGTTGCTCGATCTCGCGCTCCAACGCGATGGTTTTTGCGCGGATTTCGCCGATCGCCCGGGCGAATGCCCGCGCCAGCACCCCGGTCTCGCCGCTGGCATCGACCGCAATGGTTGCCGAACCGTCGCGGCCGGCTCCCTCGACCGCCGCGGTCAGTTCAACGATCGGACGCGTCAGCGACCGTGCGATCCACACCGCCAGGGCGGCCGCGCATAACACCGCGACCAGACCGGCCAACACCGAAGTATGCTGGATGGCGGCGGCCGATGCGGTGACGACCGCGTTGGGAGCGGCCTTGATCACCGCGACCCATTCGTTCCCGGCCAGAACGGCAGGCGCCAAGGCTATTCCGCTCGGCTGGCCGGCGCTATCCGGCACGACATAGGCAACGCTGTGCGCGGTGCCGAGCGAAGGCGCCAGCATCGGAAAGTCGCTTTGCCAGCTTTCGATCGGCATCCCAAGTTCCGAGCCGAACTCGCGCGCATGGTCCGGATGCAGCAGATAGTCGCCGCGCTCGTTGACGAGATAGACGCTTTCTCCTGGTCGCGCCGAGGCGCGGACGCTGTCGAGGGCCGGCCGCATATCGACATCGATGATGAAAATGCCGGATAGTTTGCCGTCGGGGGTGAACATCGGCGTCGCCACCCGCAGCGTCGGCCGCGGCGGGTTCACGGCCTCCGTGCCGGCGCGATCCAGTCTGAGCCACGACACAAATACCTCGCCGGGCCCCAGCTTGATCATTTCCCTGAAATAGCTTCGATCCCCCATTGGTTCGAGCCCTTCGGCGGGAACGATTCTGATCGTGCCGTTCGGTCCCGAGTGATCGACGCGGACGATCTCGCGGCCGTTGTCGTCGACGCCGATGAAGCGCATCATCGCGTAAGACGGTTTGGCGGCGAGCTCGGCCGCAAGGCGGGTGGCGACCCGTTCACGCCAGGTGTTTTCGGTCGCGCCGTCGACCGGATCGGTTCCGCCTGCCTGATGGGCGCGCATCAGGGCATTCAGCGCCGAGCCGGCCCGGAAGCCCGCAATATCGCCGCGCACGCCGGCGACGTAGGATTCGAGGTCGGCGGCGACCAGCCCTGCCTGGCTTTCGATGCGGTCGAGCATCCGCGGAACCGCGACCTGTTCAACGCCGCGGTAATTCAGCCAGCCGACAACGGAAACCGTGATCGCAACCAGGGCGATCATCGCGGCGGCCAGTTTGGTGGTCAGCGTCATCCGTGCTTCGCGCCATCTCCGTACCGGCATGATACAAGGAAGGCTCAATCGGGCAACACGGTTGGCTTGACCGACGCGTTCGCATCGCTTTTGCAGTGCAACGCGAGACGGCGGCCGGTCATGCTGCACGGAATCGGTGCAGCATCGCCTGATCGGCCGGGCAGCCATGCGCCAGATTTCGCAAATTGGCTCGCAGGCGGAACTTGCACCCGATGGACGGCCTGTGGGATGACGAGCCCAAGCGATCTCGAACAGGTGCCGATATGACAGAGAAGAAAAAAAGCCCGGAAACACTGCGCAGCGCGCGCTGGTTCGCGCCCGACGATCTCCGGGCCTTTGGCCACCGCTCGCGGGCGATGCAGATGGGATACGCGCCGGAGGAGTGGAAGGACCGCCCCGTGATCGCGATCCTCAACACCTGGTCGGACGCGCAGCCCTGCCACATGCACTTCAAATCCCGCGTCGATGACGTCAAGCGCGGCATCCTGATGGCCGGCGGCTTCCCGATGGAACTGCCGGCGTTGTCGCTATCGGAATCCTTCCTGAAGCCGACCACCATGCTCTACCGCAATCTGCTGGCGATGGACGCCGAGGAGCTGTTGCGCGGCCATCCGGTCGACGGCGTGGTACTGATGGGCGGTTGCGACAAGACCACGCCGGCGCTGCTGTTGGGCGCGACCTCGATGGGCCTGCCCGCGATCTATCTCCCGGCAGGGCCGATGCTGCGCGGCAACTGGAAGGGCAAGACCCTGGGCTCGGGCTCCGATGCCTGGAAATATTGGGACGAGCGGCGGGCCGGCAAGATATCCGACAAGGATTGGGTCGATGTCGAGGCCGGCATCGCCCGCAGCTACGGCACCTGCATGACCATGGGCACCGCCTCGACCATGACCGCGATCGCCGAATCGATCGGCATGACCTTGCCGGGCGCCTCCTCGATCCCGGCCGCCGATGCCGGCCACATCCGGATGGCCTCCGAATCCGGCCGCCGCATCGTCGAGATGGTGTGGGAAGACCTGACCCCGGACAAGATCCAGACCCGGAAAGCCTTCGAGAACGCGATCACCGTGGCGATGGCGATGGGCTGCTCGACCAACGCCATCATTCATCTGATCGCGCAGGCGCGTCGCGCCGGCCAGGACATCGGGCTCGACGATTTCGAGAAGGCCAGCCGCAAGGTGCCTGTCATCGCCAATGTGCGGCCCAGCGGCGACAAATATCTGATGGAGGATTTCTTCTATGCCGGCGGATTGCCGGGATTGATGGGCCGCATCAAGGAGCATCTGCATCTGGATGCGATGACGGTGACCGGCAAGACGCTCGGTGAGAACATCGCGCGGGCCGAAGTGCATGATGACGATGTGATCAGGACGGTGGCCAATCCGATCTATGCCGAGGGCGCGCTGGCGGTGCTGAAGGGCAATCTCGCGCCCGATGGCTGCGTCATCAAACCGAGCGCCTGCGAGCCGCGCTTCCTGAGGCATACCGGGCCGGCGCTGGTGTTCGACGATTATCCCTCGATGAAGAAAGCGATCGACGATCCCGATCTCGATGTTACCGCCGACCACGTGCTGATCCTGCGCAATGCGGGCCCGCAGGGCGGCCCGGGCATGCCGGAATGGGGCATGCTGCCGATCCCGACGAAACTGGTGAAGCAGGGCGTGCGCGACATGGTCCGGCTGTCGGACGCGCGGATGAGCGGCACCAGCTACGGCGCCTGCATCCTGCATGTCTCGCCGGAATCCTATATCGGCGGTCCGCTGGCGCTGGTGCGCAACGGCGATAGGATTACGCTCGATGTCAACGCGCGCACCATCAACCTCGATATCTCGGACACCGAGATGGAAAAGCGCCGCGCGGCCTGGACCAAGCCCGAGACCCGTTTCGAGCGCGGCTATGGCTGGATGTTCACCCGCCATATCCGGCAGGCCAATGAAGGCTGCGATTTCGATTTCCTCGAGACCAGTTTCGGCGCGCCGGTCGGCGAGCCGTCGATTTATTGATGCGTAAGCGTCGTCCCGGCGAACGCCGGGACCCATAACCCCTGGCGTTGGTGATGAACGAAGACCGCTCACCTCACTGCATTAAAACGCGAGGACACGGCGTATGGGTCCCGGCGTTCGCCGGGACGACGATGGTTTTGAGTGACGAACGATGGAAACGGAAATGACAAAACTCAGCGACACGACCCGCAACAAGCTCAGGACCATCTCTACCGCCACCGTCGCGACCGCGCTCTACAAGCGCGGCTTTCGCAACCAGTGCATTCAGGATGTGCATCCGCTTGGCCCGGACCAGCCGACCCTGGTCGGCGAAGCCTTTACGCTGCGCTACATGCCGGCGCGCGAGGATCTCAACAAGCTCGAGGTGTTTCGCGACCGCTCGCATCCGCAACGCAAGGCGGTGGAGGATTGCCCGCCCGGCGCGGTGCTGGTGATGGACAGCCGCAAGGACGCCCGCGCCGCGTCGGCCGGCGCCATCCTGGTGACGCGGCTGATGCAGCGCGGCGTCGCCGGCGTCATCACCGATGGCGGGTTTCGTGATTCCGTGGAAATCGGAAAACTCGGTTTTCCGGCCTATCACCACCGGCCCAGCGCGCCGACCAATTTGACCTTGCATCAGGCGATCGAGATCAACGGCCCGATCGGCTGCGGCGACGCGCCGGTGTTTCCCGGCGACGTCATCCTCGGCGATGGCGACGGCGTGATGGTGATCCCGGCGCATCTCGCCGACGAGATCGCCAACGAAGCCTTCGAGATGACCGCCTTCGAGGATTTCGTTACCGAACAGGTCCAACAAGGCCGCGGCATCTTCGGGCTCTATCCCGCGACCGACGAGCAGACGCTCAAGGACTTTGCGGAGTGGCGGAAAAAGACGGGGAGATAGCGCGCGTTCCCCGGATGCAGCGCAGCGCGAAGCGGTGCGCTGCTGATCCGGGGTCCACGCTTGCTCCGCGAAAAAGCGTGGGTCCCGGTTCTGCGACGCATCGCTGCGCGCTGCATCGCGCCCGGGACACGAAGCAACTCAAGCCTCACCCTTCTCCGCTAACCCCACCACCCACAACGCGAATGCGTAGGCGATCCCGACTTCGTCGAGCCGGTTGAAGCGGCCCGAGGCGCCGCCGTGGCCGGCGCCCATATTGGTGCGCAACAATACCGGGCCGCCGCCGGTCATGGTGGCGCGCAGCCGTGCGATCCATTTCGCGGGCTCCCAATAGGTCACGCGCGGATCGGTCAGGCCGCCCATCGCCAGGATCGCCGGATAGTCCTGTGCGGCGACTTGATCGTAGGGCGAATACGACAGAATGGTCGCAAAATCCTCGGCGCTTTCGATCGGGTTGCCCCATTCCGGCCATTCCGGCGGGGTCAGCGGCAGGGTGTCGTCGAGCATGGTGTTGAGCACATCGACGAACGGCACCTCGGCGACGATGCCGGCGAACAATTCGCCGGCGCGGTTGGCGACCGCGCCCATCAGCATGCCGCCGGCGCTGCCGCCATGGCCGACAATTCGCTTGCTGCTGGTGTATTTCGCCGCGATCAGCGCGCGCGCCGACGCTGCGAAATCATCAAAGCTGTTGGTCTTCTTCTTGCGCTTGCCGTCGAGATACCAGCCCCAGCCCTTGTCCGAACCGCCGCGGATATGGGCGATGGCATAGACAAAGCCGCGATCGACCAGCGACAGCCGGTTGGCGGAAAACGACGCCGGCATCGCCATGCCGTAAGAGCCGTAGCCATACAGCAACAGCGGCGCGCTGCCGTCACGCACCAGGTTCTTGGCGTGCAGGATCGAAACCGGCACCTCGGCGCCGTCGTGTGATTTCGCCATGATGCGGGTGGTGACGTAATCGGCCGGATTGTGGCCGGAAGGAATCTCCTGGCGCTTGCGCAAGACGCGCGTCCGGCTCGCCATGTCATAGTCATAGACTTCCGACGGCGTCGTCATCGACGAATAGGCGAAGCGCAGATTGGTGGTGTCGAATTCGTAGCCGCCCATGGTGTCGAGCGAATAGGCGGCTTCGTCGAATGCGATGGCGTGTTCATCGCCGGTGGTGAGATCGCGAATGATGATGGCAGGCAGCGCGTTGGCGCGCTCCAGCCGCACCATGTGTCCGGCATAAAGCTCGACATCCAGCACATAGACGCCTTCGCGGGTGCCGATGAGATCGCGCCAGTTGGCGCGCTCGGGCGACACTAACGGCGCGGTAGCCACCTTGAAGTCGATGGCGCCGTCGGCGTTGGTGAGGATGAACAGCTCGTCGCCGCAATCGTTGACCGAATATTGCACGCCTTCCTCGCGTGCCGCGACCAGCCGAGGCTGTGCATTGACCTCAGTCAGATCGATCAGCCGCTGCTCGGAAGTCTCGTGGTCGCCGCCGGCAATGACGCCAAAACGGCCGCTGGCGCTTTCATGGATGTGGGTGAACCAGCCGGAATCCTGCTCCTCATAAATCAGCGCATCGTCGGCCTGTTGTGTGCCCAGGCGATGCCGCCACACCTGCATCGGGCGGTGATTATCGTCGAGCTTGATGTAGAAAAAGTGCCGGCTGTCCGCGCTCCACACCACGCTGCCGTCGGTTTCCTCGACCAGATCGTCATGGTCCTCGCCGGTAGCCCAGTCGCGCACCCGGATCGAGAAATATTCCGAACCCTTGATATCGGCGCTCCAGGCCTCGAGCTGATGGTCGGGCGAATGCCGCGCGCCGCCGAACTTGAAATATTCCTCGTCGGCGGCGAGTTCGTCGCCGTCGAGGATGATTGTGGTCTCGCCGCCGTCGCGCGGCATCCGGCTGAACAATTCGTGCTGGCCGCCCTCGCGGAATTTGCGGAAATAGGCGTAAGCGCCGTCCGGCGAGGGCACGCTGGAATCGTCTTCCTTGATCCGGCCCCGCATCTCCGCGATCAGGGTCTTTTGCAACGGGGTGGTGTGGCCGAGCAGGCTCTCGGTATAGCCGTTCTCCGCCTCCAGATAGGAGCGGATATCGGCATCGAGGATCGAGGGCTCCCGCAGCACCTCCTGCCAATTGTCATCCTTCAGCCAGGCATAATCATCGGTCACGGTGATGCCGTGCGTGGTGAACGAATGCGGCCGGCGCGGTGCGCTGGGTGCGGGGTGCGAAGCTTTCTTGCCTGGTGCCTGTGCCACTCAAATCCTCTTTCGGTTCCTTGGACCTGATCTCTTGCCGTCATTGCCGGGCTTGACCCGGCAATCCATCTACCTGAGAAAGGTCTCTTTCTTGATGGATGCGCGGGTCAAGCCCGCGCATGACGAGAAGGATTAAGGGTCCGCTTTCCTATATCGGTTCGATATCGCGGATTGCCAGATGGGCTGACATTTGCACCGGGGTTGTTGACGGCCGACTTGTATGGTTAGGCTTTTCGGCGCCGTTGAGAAAGGCCTGATGCTCTTCAACTCCTATCCGTTCATTTTCCTGTTCCTGCCGATCACGCTGCTCGGCTATTTCGCGTTTGGCCGGCTCGGCAATCTGGCGCCGGTGATATGGCTCGCGCTGGCGTCGCTGGCATTTTATTCCTTCAGCAACTGGCAGTTTGTGGCGTTGCTGCTGGCATCCATCGCGTTCAATTACGGCATCGGCTACCTCCTGATCGAAAGATCGCTGGCGCCGGCACCGCGATTTGCCGTGCTCACGGCCGGGGTCGCCGGCGATCTCATCGTGCTCGGCATCTTCAAATATGCCGGCTTCCTCGCCGCCAATCTCGACGCGCTGTTTTTGACCGGGATCACGCTCCACGTGCTGCTGCCGGTCGGCATCTCGTTCTACACCTTCACCCAGATCGCGTTTCTGGTCGACGCCTACCGCGGCAACGTCGCACGCTACGCGTTGCCGCATTATGCGCTGTTCGTGACGTATTTTCCGCATTTGATCGCGGGCCCGATCCTGCACCACAAGGACATGATCCCGCAATTCGAGCGTGCCGAGACCAAACGGCCCGACGCGCATCTGATCCTGTGCGGCCTGATGATCTTCGCCATCGGTCTGTTCAAGAAGACCGGTTTGGCCGACGGCATCCAGCCCTTGGTCGCGACCGCCTTTGGGTCCGGCAATCCGTCGTTCGACCAGGCCTGGATCGGCGCGCTGGCCTACGCCTTCCAGCTTTACTTCGATTTCTCCGGCTATTGCGATATGGCGATCGGAATTTCGCTGATGTTCGGCATCTTCCTGCCGCTGAACTTCAACTCGCCCTACAAGGCAACCTCCATCGTCGATTTCTGGCGGCGCTGGCACATGACGCTGTCGCAATTCCTGCGCGACTATCTCTACATTCCGCTCGGCGGCAACCGGCGTGGCCGGGTGCTGCGTTACGTCAACCTGATGATCACGATGCTGCTCGGCGGCCTCTGGCATGGCGCGGCCTGGACGTTTGTCGTTTGGGGCGCGCTGCACGGATTCTATCTCTGCGTCAATCACGCCTGGAGCAACTATGGTCCATCGGCGCCGCCGCGCCTCGCGCCGCTGGCGAAATTCGCCTCCGTCGTTCTGACCTTCCTGGCCGTCGTCGTAGCCTGGGTGTTCTTCCGCGCCGACAGCATCGCGCAGGCGCAGTTCATCCTGTCGAGGATGGTCGATCCCGGCCATGTCAGCTTCGGTCGCGGCGAAATCGCCGATTTCGGTTTCCTCGTGGTGTATGCCGCGCTGGCATGGTTGGCGCCGAACACGCAGGAGATCATGGGCTACGACCACGGGAATCGGCGGGTCGGCGATGCCATCGGCGTCTGGCGGATGCGGCCCGTCCTGATCTACGCGACCGCGGCGGTGCTGGCTTTCGGGATTCTTGGAATCTCGCAGCACAGCGAATTCATTTATTTTCGGTTCTAGATCATGAACGCCTCCTCCAGAAATCTGCTGCGGTTTCTCGGCGCGACCGTCGCGGTCATGCTGCTGGCGGTCGCGCTGAATTTCATCGTCGATCCCCTGCAACTGTTCCGGCCGGCGCGCTTTACGCCGCCGATGTATTCGAACGATAGCCGCATGCAGGACGCAGGGCTCGTGCGTAGCCAGCCATTCGATACGGTGTTGATGGGAACCTCGCTGGCGATTCATTTCAGGCAGAGCGATATCGACCGCGTGCTCGGCGGCCATTCCCTGAAACTGTCGATGACCGGTTCGAATTCCCACGAGCAGAGCTTTGTGCTCGCCGCGGCGCTCGATCGCCACCCCAAGCGCGTGATCTGGGAAATCGATGACTGGATCTTCCGCGATGCGCCGGAAGTCGATGCCGACATCTATCTTCCGGCCGATCTATACCGGCGGAATGTCAAAGGCGTGGCGCAGTATCTGTTCAGCGGCGCCATGGCGCGCGAATCGCTGTGGATGCTGGCGCGGTCGTTTCCGCCCTTGCGGCAAACGGTGGCGCGGCTGACCACCGGCGTGCTGTTCAAATTTCCGCTTGCCAATGTCGATGACATTAATGTGCTGGCGCCGACGTTTGACGTGGCGGGTTTCTATAACGCCAAGCGGGCGATGGCGGAATTCGTCGATATTACGTCCCCGGCGCGGCGGTCGTCGCTGTCGGAAAGCTACGATTACGGCGCCATGGTGCGCAATTTCGAGCGTGATGCGATCGGCCTGATCGAGACAAATCCCGGCGTCACATTCGATATCTACTTCCCGCCTTATTCGATCCTGCAATTCGTCGCGATGCGGGATGCTTCGCCGGCGACGCTGAAGATCGTCTACGACTTCACCGCCTATATCAGCCGGCGGCTGGCGCAGTTTCCGAACGCTATTTTGCATGATTTTCGCGAGGCGCAGGACATCACCCACGATCTCGGCAATTACGGCGACGTCGTCCACCATTCGCCGGCGGTCGACCTGAAAGTCCTGGCGATGCTGGCGAACGGACAATACACCGTCGACCGCGCCGCCCCGACCGCGTCGCTGGAGCGGCTCAAGGCGCAGGTCGAGGCGTATAGGGTTGAACGGCCGTAACCGTTATCCTGAGGTGCGAGCTCTTGCGAGCCTCGAAGGATGGCCGCAAGCACAACGCTGAACACCATCCTTCGAGGCGCGCAAGAAAGAGCGCGCACCTCAGGATGACGATCGAGCCTGTAGAGCCTGTAGGGTGGGCAAAGGCGCTCTTTGCGCCGTGCCCACCATCGAGATTGTTGTTGGCGGTGGTGGGCACGCTTCGCTTTGCCCACCCTACGATTGATCTATCCCGCTACCGCGCCCTTGTGCTGTTCCCCGCGCCGAACATCGGGATCTGGTTGACGGCCAGCACCACCGCGAAGGTGATGATCAGCATTGAAATGCCGAGAACCGCGATCGCGGCGAGGTCGCCGCTTTCGTTGAGGTCGTAGATCAGGACCGAGATCACCTTGGTCTGTGAGGTGAACAGGACGATCGCGGCCGACAATTCACGCATCACGCCGATGAAGATGAAGCACCAGGTCGCGATCACGCCGGTGCGCAGCAAGGGGGCGGTGATTTGCAGCAGGGATCGCAGCCGCGTGGCGCCGAGAATGCGGCTGGCGTCCTCCAGTTCGGGATGGATGGTGGCAAACGCCGCCTGCAATTGCTGATAGGCCGACGGCAGGTTGATGGTCAGGAACGCGATCAGCAGGATCCACAGCGTGCCGTAGAGCACAAAGGGCGGCCGCGTGTAACTGAGGAACAGCCCGACGCCGAGCACGATGCCGGGAACCGCGACCGGCGCGGTGGCGAGGAAGCCGAGCACGCGCCAGCCCGGGATCACCTTGCGCGTCGTGACATAGGCGATCACCAGCGCCAGGATGGTGCCGATGGTCGCGGTCGCGGTGCCGAGGATCACGGTGTTCTTGATCGCGAGCTGGGTCGAGGACAGCTCGGTAAACACGAAGACGATGTTGTGCAGCGTGAAGATCGAGGGCGTCACCAGGGTCGTCGCATTGGGCGAGAACGCGGCGTTGAGCAAGGCGAGATAGGGCAGGAACACCGGATTGAGCAGCACCGCGAGACAAAACAACAGCGCCGGCCAGCGCCATTTTTTCATTTCGACCCGGCGCGGCGCGCCATATTTGCCGCCGACCACCGAATAGCCGCGTCGCCCCAAGATGAATTTCTGCGCCTGCAGCAGCACGATGGTCAGCAGCAGCAGCGGCACCGCGGCAGCGGCCGCCAGTTCGGGTTTCGGCGGATACTGGAACAGGCTCCAGATTTTCGTGGTCATGGTGTGGAAGCCGGCCGGCAGCGCCAGGATCGCCGGCGAGCCGAACAGCGTCATCGCTTGCAGGAACGCGATCATGGCGCCGGCGACGAGGGCCGGCAGCGCCAGCGGGATCGTGATCCGCCGTGCGGTGGTCCAGGCTTTGCCGCCGAGAATGGCGGAGGCGTCCTCGAGTTCGCCGGGCATGGTGTCGAGCGCGTTGGCGACCAACACGAACACGAACGGAAACGTGTAGCAGGAAATCACGAAAATGATTCCGGTCAGCGAATAGATGTTGAACAGATGATCGTCGGATTCAGCGCCCGTAAGAGTTCGAAACAGCTGGTTGAGCAATCCGCTGTTGGGCGCGGCGAGCAATTCCCAGGCGATGGCGCCGAGAAACGGCGGCGTCACGAACGAAGCGGTGACCAGCGCGCGGATGAACTGCCGCCCCGGCATATCGGTGCGCGACACCAGCCATCCCATCGGCGCTGCGATCAGGCAGCAGATCGTAGCGGAACAGGTCGCGATGATCGCGGTGGTCAGCAGCGGATCGAGGAAGTCAGGGTCGGTAAACAGCGTGACGAAGTTTTGCAGCGTGAGGTGATTGGTCTTGTCGGTGACGGCGTAGACCGCGAGCCAGGACATCGGCAGCACGATCAGCACCAGCAGGAATGCCGCGAACAGCCACAGCACCGGCTTGGTCCAGTCGATTTTTACCTTGGTGGGTTCGATGGGGGCGGTGATGGTCATATGCCTTCAATCCAAAACGAATTCGTCATTCCGGGCTCGCGCAAGAGCGCGCCCCGGAATGACGAGGTGAGTGTAGCCGACGCACATTCACACCCGAAACAACTTCGCATAGCGTGTCTTGATCTCATCGGCCATCGCCTCGACGCCGGCGGCGTCTTCCTTCATCAGCTTGAGGTCGGAAAGCTTGCGCCGTCCGGGCTTCGGGGTGACCTCGGAATGCGCGGAATATTGCGCGGTGAAGTCGGTGAAGAATTGTTGCGTCTCCCGCGTGTGCAGCCATGCCTGGAACAGCCGCGCCGCGTTGGGATGCGGCGCGCTGGCGAACACCGCGGTCGGCGCCGAGACCGTCGGGGCGCCTTCGACTGGATAGACCGGCTCGACCGGCTGGCCGGCTTCCTTCAGCAACACCACGTTATATTCGTTGCCGTCGGCCATCACCGCGCGCTCGCCGAGCGCGAGCTTTTTCGGCGGATCGGTCGAGGACTGCACCTGCATCACGCGCTGCTTCGACAGATTCTCGAAGTAATCCCAGCCCAATTCGCGCACCAGTTGGAAGGTCGCGGTCATGATGGTGCCGCTATAGGCCGGATGGCCTTTGACCATCTTGCCCGCCCATTTGGGGTCGAGCAGATCCTTGAAGCCCTTCGGCGCGTCCTCGGGCTTCACCAGGTTTGTATTGTAGGCGATCGAGGACAGATAGATCCGCGAGGTCGCGGACATGCCGTCGGGATCGCGATAATCGGCGAGAAAATACCGCGCCATGTCTTCGGACACGAACGGCGCCAGCCAGCCGTTGCGTTTCCAGGTAATGATGTGGGAGGCGTCGGTCGTGTTGATGACATCGGCGGCGCGAATGTTGCTGGCGAATTCCTGGGCGAGGCGCTGGAACAGCCGCTCGGAGCCGGAGCGTTCGATCTGCACTTCGATGCCTGGATATTTCGCCTCGAAGGCCTTGCCGAGCTTTTCGCCGACCGGAAGGTCCATCGACGAATACAGGATCATCTTGGCTTCTTTGGTCGCGGCCTCGATCAAGGATGGCGTGATCGAAACGGGCTCCGGGCTCGCGGCCTTGACCGAAGCCGCGAACGCCGTGACGCCGAGGGCGGCGGCGCCCTTGATCGCATCGCGCCTGGTTATGACTTTTCGCATCGCGCTGGCTTTCTTTTCGTCATTGCGAGCCAACGGGTCCGGCCTCTGGCCGGCCCGATGACAGGCTCCGCGAAGCAATCCATAGCAACAAGAAAGACTGGATTGCTTCGTCGCTTCGCTCCTCGCAATGACGGCGTTAAACGTGAAACAGTTTCTGATACCGCGCCTTGATCGCCTCGCTCTGCTGCTCGGCGCTTGCGGCGTCTTCCTTCATCAGCTTGATGTCGGCGAGCGGCTTGCGGCCAGGCTTTTCCTTGACCTGCGCATGCAGCGAACGCAGGCCGCCGACCTCGATGATGATCGCCTGCGCTTCCGGCGTGAAACAATAATTCTGGAACAGTTTTGCCGCGTTCGGATTCGGCGCCGCCTTGAAGATGCCGTTGGGGCCGATGATGAACGGCGTGCCCTCGCTCGGATAGACCACTTCGACCGGCTGGCCGGATTCTTTCAGCAGGAAGACATTGTATTCGGTGCCGTCGGCCATCACGGCGCGCTCGCCGAGCGCGAGCTTCTTCGGCGGATCGGTCGCCGACTGCACCTGCATGATGTTCTGCTTGGCCAGGTTCTCGTAGAAATCCCAGCCGATGTCGCGGACCATCTCGAATGTCGCGGTCAGGATGGTTCCGCTATAGCCCGGATGCGCCTTGACGATCTTGCTCTTCCATTTCGGATCGAGCAAATCCTTGAAGCTCGAGGGTGCCTCTTCCGCCTTGACCTGTTTGGTGTTGTAGGCGATTGGGCTCAAGGTGGCGCGGAAGCCGGCATAGGTGCCGTCGGCATCGCGGTGCTCGGGCTTGTAGTATTTGGCGACATCCTCGGGCACGTAAGGCAGCAGCAGGCCCTGGGCTTTCCACGTCAGCAGATGCGAGGCGTCCGACGAATTGACCACGTCGACGGCATGGACGTTGCTGGCATATTCCTGGCCGATGCGCTGGAACACCCGCTCGGCGCCGGTGCGCTCGACCCGCACGTCGATGCCGTCGAATTTCGCCTTGAAGGCGCCCGCGATCTTTTCGGCGACCGAAAGATCGACCGCGGTGTACCAGACCACCTTGCCTTCTTTTTTCGCGGCCTCGATCAGTTGCGGCGTGATGGTCTCGGCCGGCGGCGCTTCGGCGCGGGCTGACGCGGCGAACACCGCGCCAAGCGCCAGCGCGGTCGAGCCCTTCAGGACGTCGCGCCTCGATGGTGTTCTATTTTTCATCGCGTGCTCCCGTCGTTTTCTTGCCGTCGTGTTCTTGTTCGGCATTTGCTATCGTTCGAGCGCGCGGCAGCGTTCGGGCGGCAGCGTCAGCCAGAGCTCAGTGCCCTTCGCAACCGGATTCTCGGTCGCCGTGACGATGCGCAACACCGTGCCGTCAGAGGTTTCGACCATGTAGTCTCGGTTGGCGCCGAGAAATACCTGGCGGGTCACGGTGGCCTTGACCACGTTCTGGGACGCTGATGGCGCCTGCGTCGATAATTGGATGTCATGCTGGCGGATCGCAACCACGGCACTTTGCCCGGCGGTCAGCTTGGCGCCGACCACGCGCAAGGTCGCGCCGGCGAACGAAAAATGGCTGTCGTCGAGCGCGGTGCCCTTGATGACATTGCTGGCACCGATGAAGCGGGCGACGAATTCCGATTGCGGCCGATCGTAGATGTCTTCGGGCGTGCCGAGCTGATCGATCCTGCCGCCATTCATCACCGCGATCAGGTCGGCGGTGGTCATCGCCTCGGATTGATCATGGGTGACGTACACGGTGGTGTAGCGATATTCATCGTGCAGCCGGCGGATCTCGAAGCGCATTTCCTCGCGCAAATTGGCGTCGAGGTTGGACAGGGGTTCGTCGAGCAACAGCGTTTCCGGCTCGACCACCAACGCACGCGCCAGCGCCACGCGCTGTTGCTGGCCGCCGGACAATTCGCCGGGATAACGCTGCGCCAGGATTTCGAGTTTTGTGGTTTCCAGGATCGCCTTGAGCTTTTTGGCGATGGTGTCGCGATCCATTTTCCGCAAGCGCAGCCCGTAGACGATGTTTTCGGCGACCGTCATATGCGGCCACAGCGCGTAGCTCTGGAAGATCATCGACATCTTGCGCTGCTCGGGCGGCAAGGTTCGCGCGATCGAGGACACCAGCCGATCGCCGACATGGATTTCGCCGTCGGAGGGTTCCAGGAAGCCCGCGAGCAGCCGCAAGGTCGTGGTCTTGCCGCAACCCGAGGGGCCTAGCAGGCAGACCAGTTGCCCGTGGTCGATACGCAAGGAGACATGATCGACCACCGCCAGCGATCCAAATCGCTTGGTCAGGCCGCGCAATTCAACGGACGCCAAATCGCATCACTCCCCGTGCTTTTCTGCGCGTGTTCCGGTCGCAAAACCGGTGCCCGGTTTTGCGGAATACGCGCATGCGCCGTTGTCGGCCTCTTATTTATCGCAAGATCAATATAAGCACGAATGGAGGGGTATCGGAAAGGCCTGTATCGTAGCTAGTGAGGTGTTTCCGAAGCTGGATACTTCCACCGCCCTCATCCTGAGGAGCATCGCGCAGCGATGCGTCTCGAAGGATGGCAGCAACGCACAGACTCGCGGCCATCCTTCGAGACGGCGCTAACGCGCCTCCTCAGGATGAGGTCCGGAAAGCTGAACCGATCAGTTTTGCGGATAGATCACTAAGCGTTGACACTTTCGGCGAGCCAATCGATCGCGGCCCCGGTGCCGCCTTTGCCGTGCGGGATATCGAGCGCGTTGAGGCCCATTTCGATCACGCCCAGCGTACCGAGGATCATCGGCGCGTTGACGTGCCCCATATGGGCGATCCGGAAGCCCTTGCCGATCAATTCGCCGATTCCGGTGCCGAGCACCACGCCGCATTTTTCCTTGGCATAGCGATGCAGCGCAACGGGATCGTGACCGTTCATGGCCACCGTCGTGACCGTGTTGGCGCGCTCGCCGGCTTCGGTGATATTGAGGCTCAGCACCTGGCCTTCGGACCAGGTTGCGACCGCGCGTCGCACCGCCTCGGCCAGCAGGCGATGGCGCTGAAAGGCGTTTTCGAGCCCTTCCTCGAACAGCATGTTGATCGCCTGACGCAGCGCGAACAACAGATGCACCGGCGCGGTGCCGGCATATTTGCGGTAATGTTCAGGCCCATCGCGCTCGGTCCAGTCCCAATAGGGCGTGCGCATGTTGGCGTGTCTGTGCACCTCGCGGGCACGGTCGCTGGCGGCAACGAAGCCGAGGCCGGGCGGCGTCATCAGGCCTTTCTGCGAGCCGGACATCGCGACGTCGATGCCCCAGCCATCCATCTCGAACGGCATGCAGCCGAGCGAGGCCACGGTGTCGACCATGTACAGCGCCGGATGGCCGGCGGCCCGGATCGCCTTGCCGATCGCTTCGATATCGTTGAAGACGCCCGACGCCGTGTCGACCTGCACCGCGAGCACCGCCTTGATGCTGTGGTTCTTGTCCTGCCGCAAGCGCTCTTCGACCTCGGCCGGGCGGATCGCACGGCGAAAGTCGCCCTTGAGCACCTCGACCTCGGCGCCCATCGCGGCCGCCGCATTGCCCCAGTTGATCGCGAACCGGCCGCTTTCCAGCACCAGCACCTTGTCGCCGCGCGACAGCACGTTGCTCAAAGTGGCTTCCCAGGCGCCATGGCCGTTGGCGATGTAGATGTAGGAGTGGCCCTTGGTGGCGAATAATGTCGAGAGATCGCCGAGCAGGCCATCGGTCAGTTCCACCATCTCCCTCGAATAGATATCGAGCGCCGGGCGATGCATCGCCCGCAGCACGTCGTCGGGCATATTGGTGGGCCCGGGGATCGCCAGGAATTCCCGGCCGGCGCGAACCGTCATTGTTGGCTTTCCTTGTTCTTGCGACAGCCGAAGCTGTCGTGGCCGGAATCAATACAAATCGTGAATTTTGAGGGTTTTACGCGGGCCTGCGGAGGATGAAAAGTGTCGTCATCCGGCTTTATCGCTTGGTTGCGCGGCAGCCCGCGGCCTCGGCGTCCTCGACCGAACAGAACCAGCGCGTGCCCTTGGCGACCTGCATCTTGATCTGGGCGTACCAGCGGCTCGCGGGCGTGTGATAGATGCATTCGCCGGCGCCGTTGACGTTACCCTTGATGGTGCATTCGGGCGAGGGCGCGACCGGCCCCGAGGCCGATGCCAAGAGGATGGCGTGGGCATTGGCCGGCGGCTTGGCCGCGCCCAGGATCGCCGTCTTCTTGTTGCGGACGCGCCAGTCCCAGGGGGCGATGAAGGCGCCCTGCCACATCCCGGCCTTGGCTTCGCGCGCGGCCTTTTCGTCGGCCTCGTAATCATGGGTGAGCCTGACATAGGCCAGCGCCCAGCCGCTTGCCACCAGCCATTTCTGGATGTCCTCGCCGTCGACCTCGCACTTGGCCACGTTGCGGCCGCGCCGGTCGGTGCGCTCGACATGGCAGGTCCAGCTCTTCTTGTCGGCGTGATGAATGAGTTCGTCGCGCGCCGCGATCCCGCAGGTCCAGCGCTCGCCGGCGTTGTTGAGGCAGAGCTGGTCGACCGATGGCGCGTCGATCCCGCGCAGGCGAATGCGCGCGCTGCCGATCACGATCTGGTCGCCATCGTGGATCTTCGGGACGCCCGTGATGTCGGCGGCGTCCGCCATCGCCGGCAGCAAAACAAGCGCAATCGCGGGCAGCAATTTCGTCAGCATGCAAAGGGCCTATGCAAGGGGCAATACGGCATTATAGCGTTTTCGAGCCAACGGGTCGCGCAAATGCGCGCCCGATGACAGGCTCCGTGGGCACCGGTTCGCATAGCAATCTGCGCAGATTGCGTAGACTTATCTGCGGTAGAAAACGCGTCAAAACGAAAACCTAGAGCCCGGGTCTGATCCAATCAGAACCGATCAGGCTCTAGCCGTTATTTCGGGTCGGAATTGTGGTGCGGATTCGGCTCCGGCGCCAGCGCCCGGCACGGGCTTGCCGTCAATTTAACGCGATAAGCCACGCTCAGGGGCCGCATTGCGGCACGTCGGCGACCGCGACCTCGGTTCGGCACATCGCCGTATAATGCCGCCCGTTCTTGCTCGGGTCGGTGTTGTCGCTGCTGGAGAACACCATTCCCACGCCTTTCAAGTGGGTGTAACGGCCGTTACCCTTGCGAATAACATCCACGAGCGTGCTATGGGCCGGCCCCAGTGGCTTGCCGTCCTCGTACAGCACGACGGGAGAACGCTGCTCGGCTTCGTTGTCCTCCTCGAGCGCTCCGAACACGTCGACGTGGGCGTGGAATGCGATCCCGCCATGCCCATACGGGGTGATCGGCCCCAACGGCCACGCCAGGGCGGCAAGGCGCGGCGGCGGCAAGCGATGGGTCGGCGGCACATAGGAATGCTGCAGCCCAAGCGCGATCGGCAGATAGGCCGCGTAAATCAGCGCGGCGGCACCGAGAATGTGGAGGGTCGGCGTCGCGGTAATCTTCATGGCGCGGATCCGAAAGCGGAGCCTGCTAGCGTCAACGCGCGGCGGGCGAGCACCAGCCCCATCAGCACGAAGGCCGAGGTGACCTCGGGACCGCCGACCAGGATGCGGATCGGGGTTTTCATCTTGTTCCATTCATAGGCCTTGAACGGGCCGCGCCGGCCGCCTTCGCCGAGATGGTCGATGATGCAATGCAGCGCCGGCGTGAAGCTGGTGGGGGCGGCACCGAGATGGCCGAGCGCCATCAGCGCCAATGCTGCGTCGAACACGTTCATCTCGGCGGAGATCAACTCGTTCTCGACATAGAACAAGACCTTGCCGCGGATCAACTCGAACGCGCCGCCGGGGTCGATCGCGTGGCGCGCGGCCTGCGGCAACGCCATGAACGCCGCGTAGCAGCGGCCGAAATAGGCGCAGTACAATTCCGGCAGATAATAGATATGCGAGCGCGGGTTGGCAAACGCGCCGGATTGCGCCAGCCGCCGTTGAAAGCCGATGATGTTGTGCACGATCTTAAGCCGCTGCGGGGTCTCGATCACCTTCCAGCGCGCCAAGTTGCGGAACGAGACTTCGAGGATGTCGAGATTGAGCGTCGGATCGAGGTCGTTGCCGAACGGACGTTCGCCGGCCAGGTTGTCGATCCAGGTGACGACGCCGCCTTCGTAATCGATGTTGTCGTTGATCGGCACCGTCACCCGCGGCTCGTTGCTGCCGGCCGAAACCTGATAGCCTGCGTAGAAGTCGAGCAGCGGCTGGTCGAGGATCGGGTCGGTCGAGCCGGCCTGGGTCGCGGCCGAGAACGAACAGGCGGTAGTGTCGCAATCCGGCACATAGATGCCGAAGCCCAGATCCTGCTTGATCTGCGAGAAGAACCTGGAAAACCGCGGATGCGGCAGCGGCGCCAGCGCGGTGATGACCGCGAATTTGGCGGCGTGGTTCGCGCTTGCGTCCAAACCTCCTTGCGCGCGGACCTCCTCCTTGCTGGTAACGAGGCAGAACTCCACCATGTCGGCGATCGCGCGCCGCGAGGCGCTCGCCTGGTCGGGGCTGGCCAGGCCGCTGTCGACAAAACTCAACAGCGCTTCGGTGAAGAAGGCGTCGTAATAGGCCGAGCGATGTTTGATTTGCATCGGCTGCCGCATCGGCTCGGCGATGCCGCGCCAGGACGGGTTGATCAGGGGCGCCACCTTCGAGCGCGCGATGAAGACCCGCGCCAGATTGAACAGCAAGGTCGAGTTCTGGTAGCCGCGCGCATTCAGCCCGGTCAGCGCCATCTCCAGTTCGCGGCCACCGAAATCAGGGTCGCCGATCAGGTTGAAGGCGGCATAGGTCGGGATGAAGCCGTTGGAGCGGAACGAGCGCAACAGATGCGCGCCGCAATGGCGGATCGCGGCTTCGATCTCGGCCACGCCGGGCGCGCGGTCGGGGGCTGCGACCGGCGGCGGCTTCGGATGGCTGGGCGCGATGCTGTCGAGCAGTGCTGCCACCGGCTGGCCGATCGCGCTCCAGTCCGGCTGCGCGTCGTCGCGCGCCTGCCTGAGCGCCTGCTGCAACTGGCGAAAGCGGCTCTCGTCGCGCAATTCGGGCAGTCCGGCCCGGCGCAGCAGCGGGCGCAGGGCAGGGTTGCCCAGCGCGGTCCGGTAGAATTTCCCGAGATGGCGGTCGCCGCCGTCGTAGTTCAAAAGCAGGGGATCGCAGACATCGTACAGCGACGGGCCGTCCTTGCGGGCCGTCAGCGCCCGGCAAGCGGCGCCTGCGATCTCATGAAAATTCATGGAAGTTCTCTCAGCGCGGCCGCCACGGGCTTTGCGGCAACCTGCAAGTCCCTCAAAAACCTATACGAATAGCAGCGAAATACAAATGTGATGTTGGTCACATACGGATCCCACAAATTGAGGGAATTTATTAACCGGATCCCGGTCCTATGCCGGCCGAACGCGCCGGGCGCGGGCGGTGCGGCAAGACTCTGTTTCCTAGGGTTATTTTGGAACTTTCAAGAGCCCGGCCGGACTTGCCGGGCCGGGTGGGGTGGGTTAAAGGAGCCTTTGCTGCAGCGCCGCAAATTGAACGTATTTCGGCGGCAATGGGATCGGTAATCCCTCAAACCTAGACGGCTTTTGGCGCGACCAATGTTGCGCGCCTATCGCCACGACCAGGAATGAAACGTGATGCATGTACCTCAGTTCCGTATCTCGCGCCGTTCTCTCACCATCGCGACCACGCTTGCCGGCGTGCTGTCGGTGGTGATCGGCGCCCATGCGGCGCTGAACATGCGGGCGCTCGATGCCGCCAAGGCGATCGCGACCGCGCAGGACGATGCCGCCACGCCGCACACCTCGCGGATCGCGCTCGTGATCGGCAACGGCCGTTATCCCGACGCCAGCGCGCCGCTGGCCCAGCCGATCAACGACGCCCGCGCGCTGACCGCCTCGCTGCGCCGCGACGGCTTTGAGGTCGACGTGGTCGAGGACGCCAGCAAGGACGACATGAACCGCGCGGTGGCCCGGCTGAAATCCCGCATCCGCCCGGATTCCGTGGTGATGCTGTTTTTCGGCGGCTATGGCGTGCAGGCCGGCCGCGAGAGCTACATGATGCCGGTGGACGCGGCGATCTGGAAAGAGGCCGACGTGCGCCGCGACGGCGTCAGCGTCGAAGCCGTGCTCGACGTGATGAAGGAGCGCGGCGCCCGCGCCAAGCTGGTGGTGATCGACGCCTCCCGCCGCAACCCCTATGAGCGCCGCTTCCGCGCCTTCTCCCACGGCCTGGCGCCGATCAACGCGCCTGATAACGCGCTGATATTGTCCTCGGCGACGCCGGGCCAGGTGGCCGACGATTCGCCCGGCGCCAACAGCGTGCTGATGGCCGAGCTGTTGAACAACCTCAACGGCCAGACTGGCCAGGGTATCGAGTCCTCCTTCAACAAGACCCGCGTCGCGATCTCGCGCTCCTCCGAAGGCGTCCAGGTGCCCTCGGTGTCGTCCTCCCTGATGGAAGACGTCCGCTTCAGCGCAACCGAAAACGCCGGCGGGTAAGGCGAAGCTTCAACACGAAGCCTCTCAACGCGTCGTCCCTGCGAACGCACCACCATAACGACCGTCATCCGGAGGAGCGCGCCCTTGCGCGCGTCTCGAAGGATGGTGTTCAGCTCTGTGCTTGCGGCCATCCTTCGAGGCCCGCCAAAGATGGCGGGCACCTCAGGATGACGTCGGTGATTGCTTCACGGGCTCCTCCGCAGGAACGACCGCGCCGCCGCCGCCCCTCACTTCCCCTCCGCGCTCGCCGTCACCGGCCGCACCGGATCGCCTTCGCGCAGCAAAGACCCGGCGCGCGCCACCACCATGTCGCCCTCGGCGACGCCGTCGCGGATTTCGACCTGGCCGCCATACATCAGGCCGACCTCGACCCGCTTGGTCTCGACCCGGTCGCGGCGCACCACCTGCACCACGGTGCCGGCGGTCTCGTAGAGCACCGCGGTCAGCGGCACCGCGACGTTGCAGCTCTGGCTGGTCTTGATCAGCGCCCGGCCGGACGAATTCACCAGCAGGCGCTGGGTCGACGTCACCTGCAGCGTGACCTGGCCGAGCTGGCTGTCGGGCTGCACGGTCGGCGCCACGCGGGCGACCTTGCCGTCGACCTCGGGCGCGCCGACCACCTTGATCCGCGCGGTCTGGTTGACCTTCAGCTTGCCGAGGTCGCGGGTCGGTACCATGCCGATCAGGTCGAACTCGCTGCGGGTGATGATCGTGAACAGGGCTTCGCCGCGGCCCGACGCGATCGCGCCGATCGCGGCCGAGGACTGCGAGATCAGCCCCGCCACCGGCGCCTGCACCACCACCGTGCCGCCCTCGGGCAGGATCAGCCGCGCCAGCGTCTGGCCCGCGGTGACGGTGTCGCCGGCATCGGCCAGGATTTCCGTGACCTTGAGCCCCTGCCGCTCCGGCCGCACGGACGTTTCGTCCCGCGCCCGGACAATGCCGGAAACCTCGACAATCGCCGGAAAGCACGCCTTCGCCGCCTTCAGCACCGTGACCGAAGCGCCCTTCGGCGCGTCGGCCTCGTCCGCGGCGCGGGAAGGCTGCGCGGCGAGGCAACACAGCGCCGCGGCGGTGGCGAGCGCCGGCAGGTGTCGTGAGAGGCCGCGTGCGGGGAGATTGGTCATTGAGGTTGCGTTCCCGTGTTCGGGGAAATGGATACCAGAACGGGGGCGGAGGGGGGAAGCCGGAATGGGAGCGGGGTGAGGCGTTAGTGAGGTAGATCACGAGCGCAGGCAAAGCGTAACGAAGTCGAAAAAAACGCTCGCGCAGAGATCGCAACGATCGCTTGTCGAACGTCTGTGACAAATCCGCGACATCCCTTGGGAAACGATCCTTCAAGGAGCGTCTCGCAAACGGTTAGAGATTGCCGGTCCCTGCGCACGATGCTCCATTCGGACAAATTCACGCGCGTTTCCTTCCTCGATTTTTGCCGGGACTTTTTGATCATGCGCAAATTGGTTTTTTCCGTCGCGGTATTGGCAACCGCTGCGGTGATCAGCGTTGGCGGTTGCTTCAGCGCGGTCGGCGAGCCCGCCGCGGCGTCCGGAAACAAGATCGCCGCGGTCCACGAACCGTCCGCCGCACCGCGCGCGTCCGTGACACACGTCTATCTGCTGCGCGGCTTCCTGAATGTGTTTTCCCTGGGCATGGATAGCCTTGCCGTGGAACTCCGCAGCGTCGGCATTTCCGCTACCGTGGACAGCTACGCCAGCTGGCACGAGGTCGCGCACGCGATCGCCGCGAACTACAAAGCGGGCCAGCGCGGGCCCATCGTGCTGGTCGGTCATTCCTTTGGCGCCGACTCCGTGATGGACATGGGCACGGACCTCGGCCGGGAGGGCGTGCCCGTGGCCTTGATCGTCGCGTTTGACGGAACCTATACCCATGCGGCGAGCGCAAACGTGGCCCGGGTCCTCAACCTCTACAAGGGCGCGGACGCGATGGTCACGCGCGGTCCGGGCTTCCATGGCGAACTCACGAATTACCATGTCGACGATGCCAACGTCACTCACACCAACATCGACAAGGTGCCGAGATTGCATGCGATGGTGATCAGCAAGATCAAAGGCGTTCGCGGCTCCGGCGCAGCGGCGTCGACCCTGCCGAAAACATCGGGGTAAGCCTTCACCGCACCCCGGGGCCGCTCACACATCGCTCGAAAACGCTCCGGCAGCGTCGATTTGCTTTCGCCGCCCGTCTCAGTCGCTCAGGCCGCATCAGCGACGACGCGGACTTCGAGATGCACACCGGTCTCGGCCTGCAACACGCCGATCACGCCGAACAGGTTCTCGGCCGTAGGATTGCCGGTGGGCCCGAACATCCGCATCAGGCTCTTCTCCGGCTTGCCAAGTGCCGTGCTTAATTTTTCAAATCCAATCGTCGCATTGATGTAGTCACGCATGCCGGCACGGCCGGCGTCGATCTCGCCCTGCAGCAGAGTCTGCACGGCCTCCTGGAACAGCGCCTTGCGAAAGGCCGGATCGCGCGTAGCGCGCGCCTGCACCGTTCGGCGAAAATCCCTGGTCAGTGGCATCGTCAACCCTTCTTGCCTTCGACCTTGCGTCGCTTGTAATCGCGCCAACGCCGCAGCGCTGCCTCGATGTCATTGTGCTGCCGTCACCCAACAGAATCACCAGCACCCTGCCGTCCCAACCGAAATAGATCCGGTAGCCGGGCCCCCGATCAATCCTGAGTTCGGCGGCCCCTTCGCCGATCGGTTGACCTTAGTTGTCATGCCCGACCCGATCGCTGCAAATTGCAATAGTCGAGCGCGGCATTCGGCAGGTAGCGTCCGACAAGCCAAGTACCGCGCAAGTCATCGAATCCTCGTCAGAAAATTACATCCAGGATTAAAATATTTTTATCCTGGATGTTTTAATTGACATCCAGGTATTTTGTTGTTCTAACCGTTCCATCGATTCTGTACCCGGAGCGAAGAGCATGGATGGCGCTAACGCCGAGCGGACTCGGACCCTAGCGGATCGCAAGCGGGGTCGGGGCAATGAGTACCTGACAATCATGGCTATGGACGGGGTCAATCTCGGCCGAAAGACACTCACTACGCGGATGTCGATCAAGAAATTCATCGATTGGTCTCTCGTGGCGAACAAGGACATTCGCGAGTCAGAAGAATACGGCGACGAGTTTATCGCTCAGCGAAGCCTGAACGGCGAACACGCAAAGGGACTCGCGAAGTATGTCCTGGGGGGACTCGTTCGGTCCGTCATCGCCGACATGAGTGGCAAGCCCATTCCCGACGACGTCATAAAAATAAAAAACGACCTTGCAGCCGGTCCTTATGCCGGGCTCCAGCCTCTCGTGTGCAATTTGCGTCACGTGAGTGAAGAGGATTTGCATATCGACGATAAGGATCTCCCGCCGGACGTGCTTCGTTTGAGTTTGGGTTCGACGCAGAAGCTCTGGGTCGTGGACGGTCAACACCGCCGCTACGCTTTCGACCGGGTAATCTCGTATCTCGATCAGATACTGAAGAATGGCAAATACCCAGGCGGGAAGGCTCTGTACACACCGGCTTCCACCGGGAGGGACGGCCAACTTTCGACGGATGAAATGCAATTCTGGGATTCGGTCAAAAGCATTGCGCTGAACCAGTGCAGCGTGAGCATCGAAATCCACATTGGATTGAACGAATCTGAAGAACAGCAACTCTTCTCCGATCTAAATTCGCGCAGCAAACCTTTGCAAAGTTCGCTCGTGCAGAATTACGATCAATCCGATGCTATTGCTGCAGTTAGCCGAGACAAAGAGATCATTGAATTTAACATCGCCGACGAAAGCGACGCCAAGCACTGGAACAGCAACGGTCTCCCGTTGAAAGACATCATCATGGTCAATCGGCTATTGGTGCACGGCTCCAATGCAAAAGAAGCGACGCCTCAGTCGCAGGTCGATGCCAAGATCGATTTCATTAAGCGCTTTTGGGATGTTGTGCAGCGAATCGACGGCTTCAAAGAAGAGGCGCAACGGACCAAGACAGTCGCAGGTCAGCCGGTGGTACTTAAGGCGCTCGCGAAGCTTGCATACGATCATGCGTACGGCGTTCCTAAGCTGGTCGATCCGAACGGTCTGCGAACTTTGTACGAAGCGATCCTCACGAAGAAGCTCACCTTTAGCCATTCGGACAAGCTCTGGCAGGCCCTGTTTGTGAATGACGACGAGCGAGCAAACGCTTTTGGAGAGAACCCAATAGGCGAGAACATCAATAACTATGTCCACCTGACGGCTCAGACCAAACCAGGGGAGTTCGACGCGTTGAACAATTGGGTGCGTTACGGAACAGCACACAATGATATTTATCCGCGCCTCGGCGATCTCATTCGCTGGAAGCTTGGACTCAAAAACCGCGGAGCTGCCGAGAAGTCGCGGGAGAAAGAGCGGCAAGAATTTGAAGCGGCGAGGGCCGCTTAACATCGGCTGACATCCAGTCGCCCATTTGGGTGCCGGTTCGCCCGTCAGAATTTGCTGGTTCGTCTGGGAGTTTGGCAACCTGGGACGCGGCCGGCTAAATGGGGCGATTCTCAGCGATTCGTTTCCTCCCGGGAGGTGATTTTGCAATACGCGATCAAGAAGCTGACAATGTCGGACCTGACCCTCTTTGAGCCCCAATTTCGTCGACTCCAGGCGGAGGCGCGATTGTCGAGAGACCAGGGCAGCAAGCAGAAGGGCATTAATCTCAACGCGGACGTGTTCGCTGAGCGGTTTTTCCCAGCAGCTCGTGCCGACGGAGAGCGCCGCCGCTTCAATATCCCCGTGACCATCTATGGTCCCGGCGCGAGTCCCGATCCTCAAACGCTCACCAGAAAGGTGATTACGGCCGGTTCAGGAGGAAAGAATTGGCGGTTGAACGGCGAACTCATCCCGAATCCAGATTTTGACCCGAACCGTTACGATCAGCTCAGGCCCGGCGATTTGGTTCTCTTCGCGGTGGGCGGCACTACCGAACCTACTTCAATGGTCTTGGTACTGCTGTCCCAAACGAATCCGCATGATGCAGCAGTCTATAGCGGCCTCAGCAGCTCTGTCGGCAATCGAAAGACATCTGTGATCAGTGAGGAGGATCTCCGCGCTCTCGCTGCTAGGTCCCCTGCTGAACATCCCGTTCGCGAGTTGATCGATCCTGATCTGGACGAAGCCCTTGAGGAAGCCGCTGCAGGTTCGTCAGAGGGACTGCGACGCCTTCGTAGAAGAGGTTCACCCAGGCGTATGACTGCTGAAGCCTTTCGAGAGGCTCGGTTGAAGGCCGAAGCCACCGGGCTCGGAGGCGAGCAGCTCTTGAAGGACTGGCTGGAAGGTGAGCTAAGCGCTGGACGAATCCAATCTTATAAATGGGTTGCCGAAGAAAACGCTATTAACCCATGGGACTTTGAGATCGAGGATTCAGCAGGAGAAATGCGTAGGGTTGAGGTCAAGACGACCCGTGCGGGATTCGAGCGTCCAATTCAGATCAGTCAAGCTGAATTGGAATTCGCTGCCGAGCCGTCGGCACCACCGACCGATCTTTACCGGCTGTTCGACTATACCGACGGGAGCGCCAAGCTATCAATTTCCCGCGATATCAGAGAGGCTGCAAAACAGATTCTTGCTGTAGTCCAGCCGCTGAGTCCGCAAGTTAGACCCGACGCGTATACGGTGGCCGTCAGCCTCTTCTCTACCTGGAGCGTAGCCGAGCAGATTAATATCGAAGAAGATGAAGGAGAGTAGCTATTCTGCCGCAACGAGCGTTGGAACAGCTGCGCCTTGGAGGGCCTCCATCATCTTTTCAGCGAGCCTTTTGGCCATAATCGGCGGAACGGCGTTCCCGATCTGCCTATATGCCGGGTTCATAGTTCCAGAAAAGCAAAAGCCGTCCGGAAAGCTTTGCAGTCTCGCTGCTTCACGCACGCTAATCACGCGAGCCTGCGCGCTGTCGTAGTGGATGTGTGAGTAGGTGTCTTTCCCGATATGCGCCAGCAGGGTACGGGATGGGGCGTCTGGACGAAGTTTCCACCACCGGTTTGGGAAATTATGGACCGGGTAGGGAGGTACCATTTTAGCGAACAGCGCCTCCCGGTCATTTTTACTGACGGGCTTGGCTAGGCGACGTTCAATTTGTTTGATTTTTTTCTCCCAGAGCTTCACCGCAGTTGCATGGGCGGCTGGGTATTCGCCGCCGCTAGGCATGTGTCGAAAGATATCTGCGTCGCGAGGAAGATAGCGAATCACGTGGTCGCGTAGTCCTTCGCCCGGGGCTTCGAAACCCTGCCATTTTCGCATCAAACGGGCGTAGGCGGTAAACTTCGTCCTCGGGCCGTACGGAATAAATTCATCGAAACGCCGTGCGCCTCTCTTAAGCTTTCCTTCGAGGTGAAGGGTGATGGAGGGGAGGTCGCCAAGCGCGTCCATGGTAGTTACCGGCCCCGGAAGCGAAGGGTTTCCGTGATCAGCCTCTACAAAGCACTGCTTCTCGAAAAGATCGATGTACTTCAGCGCCACAGCTCGAGTGCCTGCATATCCAGACGGTAGGACTAAGTGATTGGTAGCTTTTGGAAAGTGAACTTCGGTGTTTAAAGCGCGATGATAGGCGATAAGAAAAACGCGATCCCTCATCTGGGGGACGCCATGGAAGGCGGTATTTATGAGGCTGTATCGGGCAATATATCCTAGGTCGTTGAGCGCTTCCGCCACCTCAGCCATGACATTGTGGCCTCCATAATTCATAGCATCCGGAACGTTTTCCATCAGAAGTGCCAGCGGCTGAGTAGCTTCGACGAAATGCAAATAGCGAAGGTAAAGATTGCCGCGCGGATCAACTTTGAACGCACTTGGGTGGTCAGCCACATCACGAAGTTTGGCCCGCCCCACCCGCGCATAGGCTTGGCAGGGTGGACCACCCACTACGACGTCAAAGGAATCCTCAACTGTTCCTAGAGAGAGCGCGCTGGTCAGCTCATCTGGCTCTATTTGGGTAAGGTCTCGCGGTTTCATGTGAGCCGCAAGCAATTCGGGGCTCAGCTCAGAATGAAAGTTGCGCGCGTGAGTTTCGGCGGCCGTCGGGTCGATCTCCACCGCAGCGTCGATTTGGAAGCCCGCGGAATTAAACCCGAGCGAAATTCCACCGCATCCGGAGAAAAGGTCCAGCACACGCGGTTTGTGCCCCCGCCGCAAGCGTTCAAGCTTTTTTAGAATACTCTTCTCGGGAGGCTTTTTCACTCCGGCGTCCCTTTCCCCGAATGAAGGATTCCAATCGGTATCTCAAAACACTAATGTCGTTCGTCTCGCATTCCCAGATCACGAGAACGTCCCATCCACCATTCTGGAGCGCTGACAGATTCTTTCTGTCTCTGCGGACATTCCCCCTGAACTTGGTTTTCCAGAAGAGTTGATTAGACTTCGGTATATATGCAAACTCGCAGTAGGGATGGCGATGCCAGAAGCAGCCACGAACTTCAATGACCTTGCGCCGCCCGCTCATAACGATGTCAGGCTTACCTGGAAGTGTTCTCACGTGTAGCCGGTAACCGACCCCAAGCGAGTGTAGGGCCTTTCGAACCACGAGCTCTGGACGCGTGTTTCGTCCCTTTATTTGGGCCATATTTTGGCTTCGCTTTAGTGGACTTACCCTGTCCAAGCCTCCTCCAACGCGCTATTTCGAAAAAACAAATCAGTTTGGAGCCTATTGCGGTTCTTTCGGTTTGTGAATGCCTACCGGAATCCTTCTTTATGGTGCGACCAAGAATTTTCCAGTTCTTTCAGCGCTTTCAAACTTCCACGATATTTCGGATTTTCCGAAATTATCCTTGACTCCTGACCCAAATCACCCTCTTATTCTCTCCCGTCCCGGCCCTCTCAGAGGGGACGTATCATGATCGTCTTGGACGTTGGGCATGGGATGCGGTGGACGCGGCGGCGTTGCGTGCCTTTGGCGCGGACGAACGGCGCCAATGCGGACGGCGAAGTCGTGTGGTCCTGACGCCCCAGATGGCAGGTGCGTCAAGTTCTCGGGAAGCTCACGCTTCCTGGGGGCGACGGTGACAAACAAGCTATGGTCTCGCCGGGGAGAGCACGAAGATAAGCCGTAAACCATTGCGCGGGGAAGGCCGGAGTGTTTCCGCTGAACCTGTATGCTCATGTGCGTTTTTTGTTTGTTGTTGCACATGAGACCGCGGGTGCAGCGCGCACCCGGTCTTCCCCGCGTCCCTCTTGGGATCGCGCTGCGCCCCTCTGATTTTTGGGGCGAATGAATTTGCAAAACTCGGGCGAGGGGTGTCGCGAGAATGCGGACGCATGTTCGGTCGTCATTGCGAACGAGGCCGGGATCCATCGGAACCGTCATCCTGAGGTGCGAGCTCTTGCGAGCCTCGAAGGATGGTGTTCAGCGCAGTGCGTGCGGCCATCCTTCGAGGCGCGCAAGAAAGAGCGCGCACCTCAGGATGACGGCCGAGAAAGCTTCACAGGCTCGAAATCCGGGACGGCGAAAGTGCTCACGGCTGCTTGCGCCGCCGCGCCGCCGGCGCGGCATCCACGACGTTATCGACTTCCTCGCGCCAGCTCAGGATCTCGGCGGCGAGGACGGGATGATTGAATCCCTTCAGATTGAGATCGTCGATCGGGCGGCCTTCGACCCATTGCTCGACCATGCCAAAGACTCTGCGGCCGACCACGATCTGGTTGGCCTTGGCTTCGTCGCACAGCCGCGAGGCGAGGTTGGTGACGCTGCCGATCGCGGCGTATTCCAGCCGCTGCTCGAAGCCGATCTGGCCGAGCGTCGCGTAGCCGAGCGCGATGCCGATGCCGAAGCCGAGATTGTGGCCGCGGTTGCGCCACTTCTCGGTCAGCGCGCCGATGGTGTCGCGCATCTCCACCGACATCTTCACCGCGCGCTTGACATGATCCTCGAATTGTATCGGCGCGTTGAACAGGATCATCACGCCGTCGCCGGCATAGCGGTCGAGCGTGCCCTCATAGCGGAAGATCAATTCGCCGAGCGCCGCGTGATATTCCCGCAGCACGTTCATCGCCTCTTCCGGCTCGGTCTGCTCGGTGAACGCCGTAAAGCCGCGCAGGTCACAAAACACCACGGTGACTTCGCGGCGGTGGCTGTCGAGCAGGCCTTCGTGGCCGTCGCCCGACGCGATCAGTTGCGCGACTTGAGGCGCCAAAAAGCGTTCGAGCCGACGAATCCGCTCGATCTCGCCGAGTTGCGTCTCGACCCGCTCCTCCAGCGACTTGTTCCAATCCTTCAGCTGGTCGGTCTGCTCCTGCAGCTTGTCGGCCTGCTCGCGCACGGTGGCATGCGCGGTCGCCAACTCGCGGCCCTTGGCATCCACTTCGGTGAACAGCCGCGCGTTGCGCATCGCCAGCACCGATTGATGCGCGAAGGTTCGCATCAGCCCGATCAGATTGGGCGAGAATGCGCCAATGTTCTGTCGCAACACCACCAGCGATCCCAGCACGCCCTGCTTGTCGACCAGCGGCACCACCAGCACCGAATGGAAGCCGGCGGAGATCGCGAGGTCGCGCAAAATGTGATCGCTGGCGTCGGCCAGATCGGCAATCGCGATCGGCTCGCCCTTGCTGGCGGCTTCGCCGAGCACGCTCTTGTCCTGGTCGATCGCGAGATGATCGCCGGGCGCTGCCTTGTCGATGCCGATCGATTCGGCGAGGTTGAAGCAGTGGTTGGCCGCGTCATAGCCGTAGATCAGCACCGAATCGGCATGGGTGATTTCGAGCGCGCGCGCCGCCACCGTCGGCAGCACCGCGTTGAGATCGAGCGAGGACGACACCGCGCGGCCGACCTCTTCGAGCACCTTCAATTCGTTGATCGACTGCGCGAGATCTCGGGTGCGCTCCTCCACCTTGGCCTCGAGGCCCGAATAGGTCTCGGCGAGCTGCCCGGCCATGCTGTTGAACTGGCTCGCGAGTTCTTCCAACTCGTCGGCGGTGTGGACGTCGATGCGGTGGCTGAAATCGCCGGCGCCGAGCCGCCGCGCGCCGCTGCTCAACGCCGTGATCGGGATCAGCATGCGTCGTGCCAGCAGCGTGCCGGCCAGGATCGCGACCGCGAGCCCAAGCGCGATCAGCAACGCGATGCGCACCAGCTGGTCGCGGATCGGCGCCAGCGCCTGCGCGGTCGGCTGCTCGAAAAACACCGTCCAGCCGAGTTTGGGGACAGCGGCTGCCGCGGTCAGCACCGAATGGCCCTCGGAATCGGTGCCGGAGGCCAGCGGCGCGCTGTCCGGCGTCATCAGGGCTGCGACCTGCGGCAGCGTCGACAGATCCGCGCCGATCTCGGGGCCTCGCGCCGACGTCGCGAGCACCTTGCCGCTGGAATCCGTCACATAGGCGAAGGTGGCCTTGCCGACCTGGGCGTCGCCGAGCAAATCCGACAGGATGCCAAGGTCGATATCGGCCACGGTGACGCCGGCGTTGAAGCCGGAATGCGATACCGAGATCGACATATAAGGCTGCGAGCCCCTGAAATCCGCCGGCGCGTAATTGACGCCGCGCTCGACGGTCTGGCTAAAGCGCATGTCGCGGGAAAAATCCGCGCCGCCATTGACCTGGATATTGGTGCGCGACAGCCGCAGCAATTCGCGGCCCTGGCCGCTCACCAGCGAGAGCTGGCTGACGGCGGGGACGCCGTTGAGCAGTTGCGCATAGTCGTTGCGGTGTTTCTCCAGCGTGTCGGCGCTGGCGCGGGTCACCCAGCTGATCTGCCGTTCGAGATCGGAGATCGATTGCTCGATCCGCTTGGCGGTCGCCTCGGCCTTCTCCGACATCGCGTCGGTCAGCGTGGTCTTGGTGGCGCGGTAGCTGATCCAGGTCTCGAACGCGCCGTTGACCGCGAGCACGAACACGACGAGGCCCACCAATGCGAGGACGTATTTGGCGAACAGGCCCTGGAACAGGCCCGCAAACGAGCCTCGACCGCCAAACCGGATATTGTCCCTGACCCCGCTCATCCCAATCCTCGGCGGCAGCGCCCCGCAATGGGCGCCGCGTTCACGGCCGTGCCGGCCATGATTAGTCTAACATATTACATCCCTAGCATATGTGAGGTGGCCCGGCCGGAGCTCGGCATGGTTAGCCCGGACGGCGCGCAAATGGCGGGCCGCGTCGCGTGCAGCTACCCCCACCCCCGACCCCTCCCCGCAAGGGGGAGGGGAGCGATAGAACTGCGTCACTGGGTGTGGAGTGAGAGAAGCAAGCAGTCAGATTTCACGGCGGTGGACATCAAGAGGGAGAACACGCCGCTAGGCACGGCGCACTTCTCCCCTCCCCCTTGCGGGGAGGGGTCGGGGGTGGGGGTCAACCAGGGAAACCCAATGATCAGGCCAAACTCAGCGGTTGAACAACTGCCGCAGCACGTCGTTCATTGGCTGACTCTCCTGGGCCGGCTGCGCGGTCGGATCGCTCTGCGCCGGTGTCGGGGCGGGCGAGGTCGATGGGGCTGCCGCGGCGGGCGTTCCCGGCACCGAAAGCGCGCGGCTTTGGCCGGGAACGCGGCCTTGAACATTGCCTTGGGTACCGCCTTGCCCGATGCCCTGCTGGATCAGATTGCCGATGGTCTTGCCGAGATCGCCGCCGAGCGGCTCGGACGCGCCGCCGGTGCCGCCGGTGCCACTCTGGCCCAACAGGCCGCTCAGCGGGTTGCTTCCGGTGGCGTTGCCCGTCTGATTGTCCACCTTGGCAGTTCCGCCCGCGGCGTTGCCGCCCAACAGATTGCCGCCCAATCCGCCGAGCGCGCCGTTCGGCCCGAACAGGCCCTTGCCCATGTCCTTGAGCTTGGCATAGGCCGCATCCGGATTGTCGAGGATGCCGGCCATATCCGGATAGATCCGCGGGCTGGCCCACGGGCCGTCGATCACCACCGGGATGCCGAGCCCGACCGGATCGGAGGTGCGGCCCTGGCCTTGCGTGGTCATCACGAGCTTCGGTTCGGTCCGCAACGCCAGTGTCTTCTCGCCGAGGTCGATGGTCCCGGACCCGGTCACGCGCACCAGCGGGCCCACCAAATTGAGATCGGTCGAGGTGGCCTTGCCCTTCTCGATCCGGAACGAGGCCGAGAGCTGGCTGAGGTCGGTGGTCTGTTCGTTGCTCTGCTGCCATCCCGACAGAGTGCCGGAGGTCAGCGAGCGGATCATTTGGGCGACGTTGATGCCGCGGATTGCGCCGTCCTGGAACACCGTGAACACCGTGCCATCGAGGTTGGACATGATGGCGCGCTGGCTGGCGCCTGAGGATTGTAGCGACAGCTTGGCCTGCAGCTTGCCGTCGAGCCTATCGAAATCGGCCACGCTTTGCAGCAGCGGCAAGGCGCGGACCCCGGCCAAGTCGCTGCGCAACGCGTAAGCCGGCACCGCCGGCGAGGCATCGACGATCAGATCGGCATTGGCTTGGCCGCCATAGGCGCCGAGATTGGCGAGCCGGCATTTCAGCACGCCGCTGGCCAGCGTGGCGTCGATCGCGACCGGCGCGATATGGCTGTCGCCGATATTGATTTCGGCGGCGGAAATCTTCGCCTGCAAGTCGACATAGTTCAATCCGCCGAGGTCGATCGGAACATTGCTCCATGGCTGCGGCGTCGATCCGGCGTTGCCCTTGGACATCGCGACATCGAACCGCTGGAAGTCGAGGTCGAGTTTGACCAGCGGCTTGCTCGCGATATCGACCGAGGCCCAGCCGTTGAACGCGGCGTCACCGAGCGCGCCGGTGAGGCCGTTGATCATCACGACCGTGCCGTTGAGCCGGATCTCGGCCTTGGCCGACAGCGGGTTCTTCAGCAGATCGGGCGCTTCGACCATCAAATCGACCGGGATCGTCTGCCGTTCGAGCGGTGGCGCCGGCGGCGTCACCTTGATGACGAATTTGAGCGGATGCTCGCTGGCGCGCGCGCTACCGGTGGCCCGGATGTTTCGATCGTCGCCGATAGTGGCTTTGGCGTTGATGCCGTCGATGCGGTTGGTCACGCGATCGCGCAGGTTGGAGAAAACGATCGCGCCATCGGTGACCGTCACGCGCCCGATTCTGACCGTGTTCTGCTTGGCTTCGGCTTCCGTGGAGGTCACCACGCCCCGCGGCGGCGAATTGCGCGGCACGGTGCGTTCGCGCAGCAACGGGACGGTCAGGACCGGACGGTCGATGACGAGTTCGGTGACTTCGGGGGCGCCCGACCACAGGCTCGCGAGCTTGATGTTGGCCTCGATGCTGCCGACGGTCAGCTGGTCGCTGCTGTCGCGGTCCTTTGGATCTTGCAGCGTGACGTCGTCCAGCGTCACGTTCAACGACGGCCAGAGGCCGATTTTGGTCGAGCCCGCGATCGTCAGCCGGTATCCGGTCTCGCGCTCGACCCGCGCCTGGATCGCGGAGGTCAGGAAGCTGGAGGGAATCCCGACGACCAGCACGAGGCCCGCGACCACGATGATGGCGGCAATGGCGGCTCCGGCGATTTTCAGTGGCTTCATGATGCTATTCCAACCCAGGCAAACAGCGTCTCTCCGGCCGCATCATGCTCCGACGCGGCCGATGGCCTGAGCTTATCCCGGAAAGGGCAGACCGCTCAAAGGAGGGTCGAAAATAATCCGGAGTTGCTGCAAAGTTCTGTGACCTATGACACACTTCGAGAGACACATTGTTTGATACGCCTATTTTGAAGCGCTGGCAGGTATTGTGAAGGTATTGCAATGAGCAAACAGACTGAATTTGCGGTCATTCTGAAGATGAATCCGATGTTCGCGGATCTTGGCGCCGACGAACTGCAGCGGATATCGGGTCTTTGCCACACCCAGCAACTTGGTCTCGGCGAGGTGTTGTTCCAGAAGGGCGATGCCGGCGACGCCCTGTTCGGGATCCGCCGCGGCCAGATCCGGATCGAGACCGGCGCCTCCGACGGCAGCCGGCTGACACTGAATTTCATGGGCCCGGGCGATCTGTTTGGCGAGGTCGCGGTGCTCGACGGCGAGAGCCGCACCGCAGATGCGATGGCCGGCGAGCCGTCGGAACTGTTCGTGCTGCGGCGGCAGGATTTTCTGGCCTTCCTCGAACGCGAGCCCAAGGTCGCGATCAAGATCATCCAGCTCTTGTGCCAGCGGATCCGCTGGCAGAGCGAGCGGATGGAGGAATCGGTGCTGCAGCCGCTGCCGGTTCGGCTCGCGCGACGGCTCTGCGCGCTGGCCTCCGATTTCGGTTCCGAAGTGCACATCTCGCAGGAACAGCTCGGCGTCTTCGTCGGCGCCGCGCGTGAAAGCGTCAACCGTCAATTGCAGCTCTGGCGCAGGGACGGCATCCTCGATTTGCAGCGCGGCCGGATTTTACTGCAGAACCTCACCAAGCTGACCGCGTTGGCGCGGAACGAGTAGGGCGCGGGCGCGAGCCTGCTACTTCGTCATGGCCGGGCATAGACGTCCGAAGGACGGCGTCGCTTCCGCTCGCCTATGCCCGGCCATCCACGTCCTTAGCTCGCTGAAGAAAGTAAGACGTAGATCACCGGGACGAGCCCGGTGATGACGGTGATACACCGCTCACTCCGCGGCGGGTGAGTGCACGATGCTCGGTGGGGGCGACGGTTGCTTGCGATCGGCATCCTCGTGATCGGCGGTGTGAGCCGCCGACGGATGCTCGCTCTCGGCATGCGAGGCGAGCAGTCGCTTGCCGAAGCGCCAGATGAAGGCGCCGACATCGTCCATCAGGACGAACATCGCCGGCACGAACACCAGCGACAGCACGGTGGAGAACACCAGGCCGCCGATCACGGCGAGCGCCATCGGCGAGCGGAATTCACCGCCGGCGCCGAACGCGAGCGCGGACGGCATCATGCCGGCGGCCATCGCGATCGTGGTCATGACGATGGGGCGCGCGCGCTTCATGCCGGCATCGATGATCGCCTCGTCGCGCGGTCTGCCTTCGCGGATCGATTCGACGGCGAATTCCACCAGCATGATGGCATTCTTGGTGACGATGCCCATCAGCATCAGGATGCCGATGAACACGGGAACCGTGAGCTGCTTGCCGGTCAGGAGCAGCAAGCCGATCGCGCCGCCCATCGAGAGCGGCAGCGAGAACAGGATGGTGATCGGCTGCAGGAAGGTTCCGAACAGCAGCACCAGCACGGCATAGACGATCATCAACCCGGCGGTGATGGCGGTGATGAAGCCCGCTGAAAGGTCGGCGAGCGCCTCGGCGTCGCCGGACGGCCCGACATTGACGCCCTTCGGCAGGCTCTTCATGACCGGCAGCTCGTGGATCTTCTTGGTAGCATCGCCCAGTGCGGCGGTACCCACCAGATCGGCCGCAACGGTCGCCTGGCGTTCCCTGTCATAGCGATTGATGCTGGTCGGGCCCTGATCGAAATTGATGTCGGCGACCACCGATAACGGCACGCCGCCCTTTTCGCCGTGCTCGCCGAGCGGTACGCGCAACTCCTCGAGGGTTTGCAGGTCGCCGCGGGCGGAGTCCTCGAGTTGGACGCGGATCGGCACCAGCCGGTCGCCGGCGTCGAATTTCGCCAGCGCCGGACCGACGTCGCCGATGGTGGCGACACGAATGGTCTGCGACAGGCTTTCGGTCGAAACACCGAGCCGGGCGGCGAGGTCCGCGCGCGGCTGGATGCGCAATTCGGGCCGGTCGAGCGAGGTCTCGGAAATCACGTTGGCAAGCTGCGGAATCCGCTTCATCTGGTTGGCGAGTTCGCTGGCGACGTTACCGACGATGCCGCTGTCGACGCCGGTGACGACCAGTTGCACGGCGCGCTGGCCGTTCTCGTCGAGAAACCAGAATCGGATATCCGGAACATTTTCGAGGTCTTTGCTGACCGCCAGTTCAAGCTCACGCTGCGTGATGCTGCGTTGCTTTTTGGGCGTGTAATTGATGATCAGCGCCGCGCGGCGTACCTCGAGCGTTCCCGGCGGCACCCGGCCGCCATCGACGAAAACACTCTTGACCTCGGGATGCTTGCGCAGCCTGGTTACGATCTCTTCGGTGATTTTCTCGGTATAAGCGAGCTGCGAGCCGGGCGGCAGTTCCATCGCCAGCAGCGAACGCGCGGCGTCCTGCGCCGGCAGGTAGCCAAGTGGCAGCAGATAGATGCTCCAGCACGAGGCGGCGAAGATTCCAAGGCCGACCAGCACCGTGATGAGGTAATGCCGGACCGACCATGTCACGAGCCTGTGGTAGCCGTTCAGCACGCGTCCCGGCGGCGGATCGTCGTGGGAATGGTCTTTCAGGAAGTAAGCCGCCAGCACCGGCGTCACGAACCGCGCGGCGAGCAGCGAGAAGAACACCTGCACAGAAACCGTGATGCCGAATTGCTTGAAGAATTGACCGGCGATGCCCCCCATGAAGCTCGCCGGCGCGAAGATCGCGATGATGGTGAGGCTGATCGCGATCACCGCGAGGCCGATTTCGTCGGCGGCTTCCAGCGCGGCGCGATACGGCGTCTTGCCCATCCGCATGTGGCGCACGATGTTCTCGATCTCGACGATGGCGTCGTCGACCAGAATACCGGTTGAAAGCGTGATGGCGAGGAAGCTGATCAGGTTGAGCGAGAATCCAAGGATATCCATCGCCCAGAACGCGGGGAAGATCGACAGCGGCAGCGAGATCGCCGCGATGATGGTGGCGCGGATGTCGCGCAGGAACAACAGCACGATGACAACCGCGAGAATGGCGCCTTCGAACAAGGTCGAGATCGCCGCTTCGTAATTGCCCTTGGTGAACTCGACCGAGGTGTCGATCAGCTTGAGGTCGACATCGGGGTAGGCTTCCTTGAGGGCGTCGATCCGTTTCTGCACCAGACCTGCGACCACCACGTCGCTGGCGCCCTTGGAGCGTTTGATGCCGAGTGCCACCACCGGTTCGCCATCGAAGCGGGCGAAGGTCCGCCGGTCGGCGATGGTGTCGGTGACGGTGCCGAGATCGTCGAGCCGCACCTCGCCGCCGGTGAACAGCGGGATCATCGTGCCGGCGAGATCGTTCAAGGTCTTGGCGCCGGCCAGCGTTCGGATCGCCTGATCGTTCTTGCCGATCTCGGCCCGGCCGCCGGCGAGGTCGACATTGGTACCGCGCAGGCTCTGGCTGACATTGACGGCGGTCAGCCCCGCGGCCTGCAGCCGGTCCGGATCGAGCGAGACCAGGATTTCGCGCTCGACACCGCCGATGCGCTCGACCTGGGAGACGCCCCGCACGCCCTGCAGCGCGCGTTTGACGACGTCGTCGACGAAATAGGACAGTTGCTCCGGGGTCTTGCCCGGTGAGATCGCGGCATAGGTGACGATCGGCAGTCCGATCACGTCGACCCGCGAAATCAAGGGTTCGGCGACGTTTTGCGGCAAATTGCTGCGCACCCGGGTGACGGCGTCCTTGACGTCGTTCAGCGCCCGGTCGGTATTGGTCTCCAGCGCAAACTCGATCGTCGTCACCGACAACCCGTCGGTGATCGACGATGAAATATGCCGGACGCCTTCGACACCCGACACGCCGTCTTCAATGGTCTTGGTGATCTGCGATTCCAGTTCGGACGGCGCCGCGCCGAATTGGCCGACCGCGACCGAGATCACCGGAATGTCGGCGCTGGGCAGGCGCGTCACGGCGAGCTTCGTGAAACTGATCCAGCCCAGCGCCAGCAGGATGATTGAAAACACCACCGACGGAAGCGGGTTACGGATCGACCATGCCGAAATATTCAAAGCCATCAGCGTCCCCGCGTGCGGTCGAGTTCGTCGGCGAACATGGTCTTGATCTGGTCACCGTCATGCAGCGAACTGCCGGCGTCGGCCACGACGATTTCGCCGACGTCGAGGCCCTCCAGGATTTCCGTGCTGGTGTCCGACACGAGCCCGACCCGGACGTTCCGTGTCTCGACGGTGTTGCCTTTGACGACCTGAACGGTCAGATGGTCGATCGCGGTGCGCGGAATGGCTACCCCGCAACTGCGCTTGGCGTCGATACTGGCGCGGGCGAACATGCCGACCTTCAGCGACGGGTTGCTGGTCAGCGATATCCTGATATGGCCGAGCTGGTTGGTCCGGTCGATTTCCGGCGAAATCAGCCGGACGCGGCCGACCAGATCGGGCGCATCGTCCCGGCTGATGCGCACCGTCGCGCCCGGATTGAGCTTCAGCATGTGGACGGCGGGCACCTGGGCGTCCAGCTCGACCTCGTTGTTGACGGCAATGCGAAACATCGGCCCGGCCTGCGGCGAGGCCGGCGCGCCGACGATGGTCTTGACCTCGGTGAGCAAGCCTGCGGCCGGGGCGCGCAGCGAAATCGGCCCCTGATTTGGTCTGGCCGGTGCTCCCGGCTGCTGGGGCTGCTGCGGCGGCGCGCTGAGCCGCGCCAGTTCCTGGTTATCCGCGACGGTATCGCCCTCGCGAACCAGCAGATCGGTGACCTTGGAGCCTTCCTGGTCGGCGCCGACCACCGCTTCCCTGCGCGGCACCACAAATCCGGTGACCCGCACCAGATCGGAGAAGCAAGCATTGGTGGATTTGGTGACGATGACGCGCGCCTGGCTCGGTGTTTCCTTTTGCTCGGGCGGAGAGCGCAGGTCGAACCAGTAATAACCAGCGCCCAGTGCAACAACGGCGATCACCGCCAGCGCAGGATTGAGGTATTCAGAGAGCTTCATCGCCGGATCAATCCAGACCTTGTCGTGTCGCGTTCATGCGTCGAGCGGGTATCGGGCGCGGCTTCGGCTGTCCTCTAGCGCAGAGGGCGCTTTTGAAACAGCACGTCCCGCAGGGTGCGGGACGCATTGTAGCGGTAAAGCTTTAGTCCACGCCACGCCAAGATTGCCTCCAAGATTGCTTCAAATACGGCTCCCTTGAGGTCTCCGTTCACCGGAACATTCGAGGGAGGCTCACTTGCAAGGGAAGCTCACTTGGACAGGAAGCTCATTTGGACGCGGTCTCTTTGTTCTGCATGTTCACGACCTGCACCCGGCGGTTCACGTCCGCCAGCGGCTGGCTGGGATCTTTCAGCTTGGTCTTGCCGTAACCGACGGTCACCAGATCGCTGCCGGCGACGCCGAACTTGTCGCTCAGATAGCGCTTGATCGCGTCGGCGCGCCGCTCGGACAGATCCTGATTGTAGCCCTCGCCGCCGGCCGCGTCGGTATAGCCCGCGACGATAAAGGTCGAGCCCTTCAAGTCCGGGTTGGTCAATGCCTTGCCGAGGGCCTGAACCGAGGGCAGCGACTTGCTGCTGATATCGGCTGAATTGTAGTCGAAGTTGATTTCCAGATCGATGTTCGGCTTGCTCTTCGCGATGGTGGCGATTTCCTCGCGTTCGCCGGTCGAAAGTGAACGGGTCGCCCGGTTCCGGATCTTCTGAACGAAAGCGCCTTCGGCCGCGACGCTCGCCGGATCGGCCTGCGGCCCTACCGACAGGCCTCTGGTCAAGGGCTTTTTCGGCGGGCTCAGCGCCTGGAGGATCTGATCCTCGGTGACATTGTTATCGCCGGCGACAGCTTTTCCCACCCCGATCGAAAGCGCGGCGCCGACGGTCATGATCGAAACGATCGCGGTCAGCTTTCTTGTTCCAAAAATTTTCGACATTGCTGGTCCCTCCTGCGCAATGAGCGCGGTTTAATACAGCTAAAAATCAACCGCCGTGACAAAGGTCACAGATCCTGGCGGTTACCGCCTTAATTCGCGATACTATCCTGTCAGTATGTCTCTGGTGCCGTCCCGAGGTTCGAGCAAGCAGCAGTCCCCTGCAACCTAAATCCGGGTCAATTTACCCCGTAACTAGCGAATTCCTTGACGATATTCGGATCCATCGCCTTGGCGTTGGTAATGTCCAGATCGCCCTCCGATACCGAGCCGTTGCGCTGCTTGGCGAGCCCGCGGCCATACAGCGACGAGGTCAATCGCGGATTGATCTTCAGGGCGGCGTCGAAATCGGCGATCGCATTCTTGGTTTGCCCGCTCTTCAAATTGAGCAGGCCGCGGCTGTCCAGGGCATCGACAAAGCTCGGGCGCAGCCGAAGTGCCTCGTTGCAATCCTTCAGGGCGGCCTGCAGATCGCCGATCACGGTGCGCGCCCAGCAGCGGTTGTTATAGGCTTCGACGTCCTTTGAGTTCAGCCGCAGCGAGTCGGAGAAGTCATTGATGGCAAGGGTGTAGGCCCCCTTGCTGGCAAAGACCTGGCCACGGCGGTAAAGCGCATTGGCGTCGTCGGGATTCTCCGCGAGCTTTTTGTTCAGGTCCTGGATGATCGGATCGCGGGCGAGCGCCGAAGCGGATGCCCCGTCGCTTTTGTCCTCCGGATTGGTCGCGGGGGGCGTCGGGGTTTCGAGCGGCTTGATCGGCGGTGGTGGATCAAACCGCGGCAGCGCCGGAGGTTCGGAAGCCTGAGGCGTATTGAGCGCGACTGCGGGCGATGGCGCGCTCGACGGTCCGTTTGAAGGCCCATTCGAAGGTCCATTTTGAGGCCGTGAGCCGTTCGCGCTTGTGTTGGTCCCCGGAATGAACGCGAAATCCTCCGCCAGGGAGGACGAAATCCACGGCACTTGCTCGCTGCGGGAAGCCCGGGTGACGCCGACGCGGGTCCGGTTGAGCGTCTCTTCCGCCATCAAATCGGGAACGCGGATTTCCTTCAGCAGCTCCTGCACGAACAGGCTGTGATCACCGCCATTGTCCGAGATGACCGAGCTGAGCGCCGCCGAATACATCACCAATGTACCGTTCGGCGCGATTACCGGTGCGAGGCCGGCGGAAAAGCTGCGGAACCGGCGCTCGAACGGATTGCGGCGGGAGGCGTCGATCAGGGCGATTTTGACGCCCGCGCCGCGATTGTTGATTTCGCCCAGCACGGTTTCCAGGCTGAAGCCGTCGCGGCGAACATCCGGTTCGGTCCATATCTGGGCGTCGACCGGGATCATGTAGCTCTGGCGCGCGGCCTGAACGCCGAATCCGCTGAAGAAAACCAGCACTACGGAGCCCGGCTTGATGCGGCCATATAGTTTGTCGAAGGCGCGCCGCATGCCGTCGCCGGTCAGGTTTTCCCCGATATCGACACTAAAACCGTCGCGCTTGAGTTCGTCGGCAATGTCACGGGCGTCGTTGATTGGCTCTTTCAGCGGCGCGTCGGCATCCGGATATTTTGCGTTGCCGATGACCAACGCAAAGCGGTCGGCCCGGCTATCCGCGGCGACCGATCGGTTGATCGGTGCAATCGCCAAAATCGAGGTCACAAGCAATGCGAAGCAAATTTTCATGCGACGGGGGTCCAGCCAACAAGGCGCCGATCCCAGCTTGCGCCTCGGCGACCTTACTCTACACAGTCTGCATTATCAAACCGGGGCCGCCACCCGTCAACCGCTTGCGGCGTCGGGCTTATCGCGACGATTAACCGCGATGCCACCTGACCGTTCGAGGACATAAATCCGAGCCAGGATGGGCTCGCATCCCATGGCGCATAGGTTGGTTCATGAACCGAACCTGCGCCGGACAATGTGATTGGCCTCACATTTTGTGCGCGACGCCTGTCATGCCGGCGACATCCAGCCGTAACCTTTGCTGCGCGGCGTTGACACTCGCAGGTCTGATCTTCGCAGATCTGACCTTGCGCAGGGGCCTTTGCCAATGACAATGGCTTGGTGTGGCAATCGGCCGGCCGCTGATTTAACAATGATGAAACCCCAGGAAAAAAGCGAAGCCAAAAAATGAATCCAACGGGAAACGTCTACGAAATCTATGCCCTGCGCTATGCGACGATGTCGCCGCGCACGCCTCATCTGAACTATTTGGTGCCGGATCCGCACGAGACCACGGCCCAGGACCTCGATTACTTCGTCTGGCTGATCCGAGGGGCGGGCCGCGACATATTGGTCGATACCGGCTTCAACGCCGAGGAAGCGCAATTACGCGGCCGCAAGCTGACGCTCAATCCGGTTGACGCGCTGGATCGTTTCGGGGTCCAGGCCGACAGCATCAGGGATGTTGTCGTTACCCATCTGCATTACGACCACGCCGGCAATCTCGATCGCTTTCCGGCCGCACGGTTTCATCTCCAGGAGCGCGAGATGAGCTATGCCACCGGTCGCTGCATGTGCAACGGCATGCTGCGGCATCCGTTTTCGGTCGAGCATGTCACCCTGATGGTGCGTCATGTCTTCGGTGAGCGCGTCACCTTCCATTCCGGCGATGGCGAGATCGCGCCGGGCGTGACGGTGCATCGTGTCGGCGGCCATTCCGACGGCTTGCAGGTGGTGCGGATCGAAACCGCGCGCGGCCCGGTGGTGCTGGCGTCGGACGCGGCGCATTACTACGGCAATCTGCACAAGCGCAGCCCGTTTCCGATCGTCTATAACATCGGCGACATGGCGCAGGGCTGGGAGGTCGTCGAGCGGCTGGCCGGCCATCCCGATCGTTTCATCCCCGGCCACGATCCGATCGTGAGCGAGATTTATCCACGCGCCAGCGACAAGGTCGATGCATTTGCGTTGCATTTGCCGCCGTCGCGCTCATTCGCCAAGTAGAATCGCAACAAGTAGCATCAAGCGAGCGAACAGATGGCTGGTTACATCGCCAAACACCTTGGGAGCAGGCCATGATCACTCGCTTTGCTGGATTGACGCCAACCCGGAGCCGCGCCGTCGTTCATGACGGCCTGGTGTTCACCGTGGCGGTCGCGCCCGATCCGGTGACGCCGTCGCTGTATGAGCAGACCGTCAAGGCGCTGGCGCGGATCGACGAGAGTCTCGCACTGTGCGGCACCGACAAGAGCAGGATACTGTCCGCGATCGTCTACATCACCGACATGAAGCAGAAGGGTGAGATGAACCGCGCCTGGGACGAATGGGTCGATCCCAAAAATCCGCCGATGCGGGCCTGCATCGGCGTCGATCTCGAAGCGCCGCATATCGTGGAGATCGTGGTGACGGCCGCGAAGTAGGGCGGTGATGACTAAATAACGCTGGTCATGCCCGGCCTTGTGCCGGGCATCCACGTCTTTCTTGATAGGACTGCGTGAAGACGTGGATGGCCGGCCATAGGCGAGCTGGAAGCGACGCCGTCCTTCAGACGGCTACGCCCGGCCATGACGGCAGTTACATTAATACGCCTCCGTCTTGCTCACCTCGTGGGGCGTCTGCACCAGATCGAGGCTCTGCTCGATCTTGCCGAGCAGCATGGCAAAATCCCTTTGCTCGCGGGGCGAGAGGCAGGACAGGATGTCCTGCTCCTTGCGCAACAGCCGCGGGAACAATTCCTCGTAGAGTTTTCGGCCCTTACGGGTGAGCCGCAGGTCGAATTCTCGGCGGTCGTCCGCATTCTCGACCCGTTCGATGGCGCCGCGCTCGAGCAAGGACGTCACCGCCCGGCTGATGGTCGATTTGTGGGTTCTTGTGCATTGCGAGATAAATTGCGCGCTGCACGGGGTCTCGCGAAATCCCAATGTCGCCATCACGCGCCATGCGGGAACGTCGAGGCCGTAACGTTCGGCATATTCGCTCGCCAGCGCCATGCTGACCTCGGCGGCCAGGCGGCTGAGCCGGAACGGCATAAATCCAAGAAGATCGAGTTTTGCCAAAGCCGCTCCAATTTAAGTTGACGGCGGGACGCGTCAGGCGTTTAAGATAGTTGCACGTGAAACTATCTTAGCCGTGATCCGGTTGCTTGACCAGTCCAAGGTTTGCAAAGGTTGAACGTCAAGGGTTGAAGACATGGCGCAGACCAAAACCCAATTCGGCTACCGTCGCCATCCCGATCAGGATCGGCGCGATGGCGACCCCGCGGAACATGCCGTCGTGGTGGTCGGCGCCGGTCCGGTCGGGCTGTCGCTGGCGATCGACCTGGCGCAGCGCGGCCAGTCCGTTGTGCTGCTCGACGACGCCGACCGGATCGGCGAGGGTTCGCGCGCGATCTGCTTTTCCAAGCGCTCGCTGGAATTCTGGGACCGGCTCGGCATCGGCCAGCGCATGGTCGACAAGGGCGTGGTGTGGAGTGTCGGCAAGATCTTTCACGGCGACCACCTGCTTTATCAGTTCAACCTGCTGCCGGAACAAGGCCACAAGCGGCCCGCCTTCATCAATCTCCAGCAATTCTACGCCGAGGCCTATCTGGTGGATCGGGTCGAGGAGCTTCCCAATATCGATCTGCGCTGGCGCAACAAGGTGACGGGCCTTGAAGTCCGTAACGACCATGTGGTGCTGACGATCGAGACCCCGGACGGGCCCTATCGGATTGGAGCCAGCTATCTCGTGGCGTGCGACGGCGCGCGGTCGTCGTTGCGTCAAATGGTGGGCGCTGAGTTTGCCGGTCAGGTGTTCGAAGACCAGTTCCTGATCGCCGACGTCAAGATGGCGGCCGAATTTCCCACCGAGCGCTGGTTCTGGTTCGACCCGCCGTTTCACGCCGGAAGGTCGGCGCTGCTGCACAAGCAGCCCGACGACATCTGGCGGATCGATCTGCAACTCAATCCGGACGCGGATCCGACGGTCGAGAAGCGGCCGGAAAATGTCCGGCCGCGGCTCGCGCGCATGCTGGGTCACGACAAGTTCGAGTTCGAATGGATCTCGCTGTACAAATTCCAGTGCCGACGGATGGAAAGATTTCTGCACGGCCGGGTGATGTTCGCCGGCGATGCCGCGCACCAGGTCTCGCCGTTCGGGGCGAGGGGCGCCAATTCCGGGCTGGAGGATGCCGAGAACCTGGCGTGGAAGCTGGACCGCGTGCTGCGCGGAAGTTCACCGCAAGCGTTGCTCGCGACCTATCACACCGAGCGAAGTGCCGCGGCGGATGAGAACATCCGGGAATCGACCCGTTCGACCGATTTCATGGCGCCTGTTTCACCGCAGGAGGCGCGATTGCGCAAGGCCGTGCTGTCGCTGGCCAAGGAAACCGAATTCGGCAAGCGTATGATCAATGGCGGACGGCTCTCGGTGCCTTCGGTCTATGAATCGCCGCTGTCCTCGGCCGATGGTGACGACTGGCGCGGTGGTCCGCGGCCCGGCACCTCGATGCCCGATGCGCCGGTTGCCGGCGAGGCCGCATTCCTGACCGAAGCCTTCATCAAGGCGGGAAAGCGGTTTACGCTGCTCGCGTTCAGCAATGGCGCTGATATCGATACGCCCGAGGACGTCGGCGTGATCCGTATCGGCGGTCCTGACGGGTTGGCCGATCCGCAGGGGTTGGCGTCCCGGCGCTACGATGCCGAACCCGGCACCGCCTATCTGCTGCGGCCGGATGGTTATGTCGCGGCCCGTTTCCGGCATCCGACCCGCGCCGCGCTCGACGCCGCGCTGGCGCGTGCCACGGGCCATAGCTGAAAGTCGCGCGCATGACATTGTCGACGGAATCGAATTTCACCAAGCCGGATGACGCGTTTCGCGCGGTCGTCGAGGCTCATCGCGGCCTGAGCGACGCGCAGAGCGCCGATCTCGATGCGGCGCTGGTGCTGATCCTGGCCAACCATATCGGCGATATCGGGGTGTTGCGCGAGGCAATTGAGCTTGCAAAGCGGCGGATGGCGACAGCAGACCAACAGGCGCAGCAACAGCAACAATAGAAAGAATGAAAATATGTTTAGCCGTCATTGCGAGCGAAGCGAAGCAATCCAGAGCGACAGAAAGAACTGGATTGCTTCGTCGCAAGAGCTCCTCGCAATGACGGTCTTGGCCTTTCAAACAAATATCTCGAAGGAAAGAAAATAAATGGCAAAAGGTTTCGCATCCACCACCGACATGGCGGAAAAGAAGATCACCTTCTCCGAGATCGGCACTGATCTCTATGCCTTCACGGCGGAAGGCGATCCGAACTCCGCGGTGATCGTCGGTGATGATGGCTGCCTGGTGTTCGACGCGCAGGCGACGCCGGCGATGGCCAATAAAGTGATCGAGCGGGTGCGCACGGTCACCGACAAGCCGATCAAATATGTCGTGCTGTCGCATTATCACGCGGTGCGCGTGCTCGGCGCCTCCGCCTACAAGGCGCAAGGCGTCATCGCGTCGCAGGAGACCTACCGGTTGGTCGAAGAGCGCGGCCAGCAGGATTGGGATTCGGAATATGGCCGCTTTCCGCGGCTGTTCCAGGATGCCGAGAGCATTCCCGGACTGACCTGGCCGACGCTGACCTTCGAAGGCGAGATGTCGATCTATCTCGGAAAGCGCGAAGTGCGGCTGATGCAGCTCGGCGCGGGACACACTTCGGGCGATATCGTGGCCTGGGTGCCGGATGCCGAAGTGATGTTTTCCGGCGATCTGATCGAATATCATTCCGCCTGTTATTGCGGCGATGCTCACTTGCGCGAATGGCCGGCGACGCTGAACGAAATCCGGGCCTTCAATCCCAAGGCGATCGCGCCGGGCCGCGGTGATGCGCTGAAAGGCATCGCGACCGGCCGCGACGCCATCGCGATGACCCGCGATTTCGTCTCGACGCTGTATGGTGCGGCCGAAAGCGCGGTCGCCAAGGGCCGCAATCTCAAGGAGACGATGGCGTCCACCCGCGAGGTGATGGATCCGAAGTTCTCGAGCTTTGCGATCTATGAGCACTGCCTGCCGTTCAACGTCTCGCGGGCGTTCGACGAGGCGTCGGGGATCGACGATCCCGTGATCTGGACCGACAAGCGCGATCAGGAAATGTGGGCCAGCTTGCAAGGAGGATGACCATGAACATCAATACCTCGCCTGACATCATCAACCGGGCTTCCGTCGGCATCGCGCCGGGCTATATGTCCGGCTTCGGCAACAGCTTCGAAACCGAGGCGCTGCCAGGCGCGCTGCCGATCGGCCGCAACTCGCCGCAGCGCTGCGCCTACGGACTTTACGCCGAGCAATTGTCCGGCTCGCCGTTCACCGCGCCGCGCGGCAGCAATGAGCGCTCCTGGCTCTATCGCATCCGGCCGTCGGTCAGGCACTCGGGACGCTTTGCCAGGATCGATGCGGGACTGTGGCGCACCGCGCCGTGCCACGAAGCCGGGTTGCCGATCGCGCAATTGCGCTGGGATCCGGCGCCGATTCCAACGCACGACCAGACCTTCTTGCAGGGCGTGCAGACCATGACCACGGCGGGTGACGCCAACACCCAGGCCGGCATGGCCGCGCATGTTTTCCTGATCACCCAGTCGATGGTCGATCAGCATTTCTATAATGCCGATGGCGAGATGCTGTTCGTACCGCAGCAGGGCAATTTGAGCTTCGTCACCGAGTTCGGCCGCATCGATATCGAGCCCGCCGAAATCGCGGTGATTCCGCGCGGCGTGAAGTTTCGCGTCGAGATTCCGTCCGGTCCGGCGCGCGGTTATCTCTGCGAGAATTACGGCGGCGCTTTCACGCTGCCGGAGCGCGGCCCGATCGGCGCCAATTGCCTGGCCAATGCGCGCGATTTCCTCACCCCCGTGGCGGCGTATGAAGACAAGGACACGCCGACCGAGTTGTTCGTGAAATGGGGCGGCGAGCTGTTCAAGACCACCTTGCCGCATTCGCCGATCGACGTGGTGGCGTGGCATGGCAATTACGCGCCGTATAAATACGATTTGCGGACGTTCTCGCCGGTCGGCGCCATCGGGTTCGATCACCCGGATCCGTCGATCTTCACGGTGATGACCTCGCCGTCGGAGACCGCGGGCACCGCCAATATCGATTTTGTGATCTTTCCGGAGCGCTGGGCGGTGGCGGAAAACACCTTCCGTCCGCCCTGGTATCACATGAACATCATGTCGGAATTCATGGGGCTGATCTACGGCGTCTACGACGCCAAGCCGCAAGGCTTTACGCCCGGCGGCATCAGCCTGCACAACATGATGCTGCCGCACGGGCCGGATCGCCAGGCGTTCGACCACGCCAGCAATTCCGAACTCAAGCCGGTCAAGCTGACCGGCACCATGGCCTTCATGTTCGAAACCCGCTACCCGCAGCGTGTCACCAAACACGCCGCTGAAACCCCGACCCTGCAGGACGATTACGCGGATTGCTGGAACGGCCTGGAGAAGCGTTTCGATCCGAACAAGCCGTAGAGTTTCTTACCCTCCCCTGGAGGGGGAGGGTCGGCTCACATTGAGCGAAGCGAAATGTGAGACGGGGTGGGGTGGAGCAGTGTTACGGCACAACGCATCGCCACCCCACCCCGCCGCTCTACCGGACGACGCTGCGCGTCGCCGGGTCGCGTCGACCCTCCCCCTCCAGGGGAGGGTGAAGAGAGCCGCCTTCGAAAACACCTCTAATCTCGGAAAAACGATGCCTCACCCCAACGACCCAAAACTCCGCTCCTTCATCGACGTCGACGCCACCTCGGACTTCCCGATCCAGAACCTGCCTTATGGCGTGTTCTCGTCGAAGGATGGACTTGCCCCGCGCGTCGGCGTCGCGATCGGCAATTACGTGCTAGATCTCTGGGAGCTCGAACAGGACTCGAGGCTTGATGTCGGCGCGCTCGGGGTGTTCGCCGGGCCGACGCTGAACGCCTTCATGGCGTTAGGTCCCAAAGTCTGGTCGCAGACGCGCGCGCGGATCAGCGAATTGCTGCGGCATGACAATCCGGAGCTGCGCGACAACAGTGAATTGCGCTCGCGCGCGCTGGTACCGATGGCGAACGTCAAGCTTTATCTGCCGATCGCGGTCGCCGGTTACACCGATTTCTATTCGTCGAGGGAGCACGCCACCAATGTCGGCGTTATGTTCCGCGGCAAGGACAACGCGCTGCAGCCGAACTGGCTGCATATGCCGATCGGCTACAACGGCCGTGCCTCCACCGTGGTGGTCAGCGGCACCAAGGTGCGCCGGCCGCGCGGCCAGCTCAAACCGCCGACCGCCGAGGTGCCGAGTTTTGGAGCCTGCAAGCGGCTCGATTTCGAACTCGAAATGGGTTTTGTGGTCGGGCAGCCGTCGAAAATGGGCGAGATGCTCACCGAGAGCCAGGCGGAAGAGATGATCTTCGGCTTTGTGATTTTGAACGACTGGAGCGCACGCGATATCCAGCAATGGGAATATGTGCCGCTCGGGCCGTTCCAGGGCAAGGCGTTTGGGACCTCGATCAGCCCGTGGATCGTCACCCGCGAAGCATTGGAGCCGTTCCGCGTGCATGGGCCGGCGCAGGATCCGGCGCCGCTGCCATATTTGAAGCAGGCGCAGGCGAATAATTACGATCTGCAGCTCGATGTCGGCCTGCGCACGCCGGCGATGAACGAGGCAATGCGGATCAGCCGCACCAATTTCAAATACATGTACTGGTCGTCGGTGCAGCAATTGGTGCACCACGCCTCGTCCGGCTGCGCCATGAATGTCGGCGATGTCCTTGGCAGCGGCACCATCAGCGGCCCGGACAAGGACGCGCGCGGCAGCCTCCTGGAAATCAGCTGGAACGGCACCGAACCGATCGAGCTGCCCGGCGGCGCCAAGCGCACCTTCCTCGAAGACGGCGATTCACTGGTGATGCGCGGCTGGTGCCAGGGTGACGGCTATCGCGTCGGTTTTGGTGAAGTCGAAGGGACGATCCTGCCGGCGGAGTGATTGTTCGTCATTGCGAGGAGCGCAGCGACGAAGCAATCCAGAGCCACAAGGAAGACTGGATTGCTTCGCGGAGCCTGTCATCGGGCCGGCCAGAGGCCGGACCCGTTGGCTCGCAATGACGATGTTGGAACGTCACCGCGCTTCCGGCGCAATATCCCTGATCCGCGAGCAGTGCGCCGCGACGTCGTCATGGCTGTACTTGAGATGGACGCGTTTGTCCGACGGCGGCTGGGCCTCGGCGCAGACGCCTGGCCGCCACGGCTTCGCCGGCCGGATCGGCCGCGGGGCAAAACCGCCGCCGCAGTTCGGGCAGACGTTTTGCAGGTTGGTCTCGACGCAATCCGCGCAAAACGTGCATTCATAGCTGCAGATGCGAGCGTCCGTTGCGTCTGGCGGCAGATCCTTGTCGCAATATTCGCAGTTCGGCCGGAGTTGCAGGGCCATGATGTTGATCCCCCGTTGAGTTGTTACGGATTATCCCAAATCCAAAGCCGGGCGCGATGGCGAATTTCCCTCGATTTGGGACCTGCTAGCGCAATGCCTTGAGCGGCAGTTTCGCGCTTTCCTTCAGGCGATCGAGCACGATCGAGGAGCGAACATGCGCCACGCTCTGGTGCGGCATCAGCACGTTGTTGACGATGTCGGACAGGCTTTTGAGATCGCGCAATATCACCTTCAGCAGGTAATCGGCGTCGCCGGTTAGCGAATAGGCCTCCTGGATATCGTCGACCCGGTTGACCAGGGCGCGGAATCGCTTGGCATTGTCCGGCGAATGGGTCGCCAGCGTAATGTGGATGAAGGCGATCAGGTTGAAGCCGAGCGCTTCGCTGGCCAAATCAGCATGATAGCCCGCGATCACCTTCTCCTCTTCCAGCCGCATGCGCCGCCGGGAGCATTGCGACGCCGATAGGCCGACCAGATCGGCCAGTTGCTGGTTGGTGAGGCGGCCGTCGTCCTGCAGCGCGCTCAATATTTTGAGGTCAAAGCTGTCCACGGATATCATGCGTATAATGCCCATATGATGCACAAATCATGCATCAATATAGCGGAAGGCGGCTTCATTTGCATGCACTTTGCGGCCCTGATGGCGGAAACTGCTTCCAACAGAATCAGGAGATTCGATATGGGACCATTTCCGCACGACGCCCCGGCCGCCATCATCAGCGCTGACAATCCGATGGGCACCGACGGCTTCGAGTTCGTCGAATACGCCCATCCCAATCCTTCGGAGCTGCACGCGCTGTTCAAGCTGATGGGCTATGCGCCGGTGGCGCGCCACCGCACCAAGAAGATCACTGTCTACCGGCAGGGCGACATCAATTATCTGGTCAACGAGGAGCCTGGAACCCACGGCTTTGCCTTCGTTGCAGCGCACGGACCGTGTGCGCCCTCGATGGCGTTCCGGGTGGTCGATGCGAAGCGGGCCTATGAACGCGCGCTGTCGCTGGGCGCCGAGCCGGCCGAGATTTCGGCCGAGCAAAAAACGCTCGATGTCCCCGCGATCAAGGGCATCGGCGGCAGCCTGTTGTATTTCGTCGACCGCTACGGCGCCAAGGGCTCGGCCTATGATTCCGAGTTCGAATGGCTGGCGGCGCAAAATCCGCGCCCCGAAGGCGCGGGGCTGTTTTATCTCGATCACCTCACCCATAACGTCCATCGCGGTCGCATGGATGTATGGACCGGCTTCTATGAAAAACTGTTCAATTTCCGCCAGATCCGCTTCTTCGACATCGAGGGACGCGCGTCGGGCCTGTTCTCGCGTGCGTTGACCAGCCCCGAGGGCAAAATCCGGATTCCGATCAACGAGGATGCCGGCGATTCCGGCCAGATCGAGGAATATCTCAACGTCTATCGCGGCGAGGGCATCCAGCATATTGCCTGCGGCGCCAGGGATATCTATCGCACCGTCGAAACGCTGCGCGCCGACGGCCTGCCGTTCATGCCGTCGCCGCCCGAGACCTATTTCGAGAAGATCGACAACCGCCTGCCCAGTCATGGCGAGGACGTCGCGCGGCTGCGACGTGACGGCATCCTGATCGACGGTGAGGGCGTGGTCGATGGCGGGCACACCAAGGTGCTGCTGCAGATCTTCTCCGCCAACGCGATCGGACCGATCTTCTTCGAGTTCATCCAGCGCAAGGGCGACGACGGTTTCGGTGAAGGCAATTTCAAGGCGCTGTTCGAATCGATCGAGGAAGACCAGATCAGGCGCGGCGTGCTGAAGGTGGATAACGCGGCATAGATATCCCGTAGGGTGGGCAAAGCCACCGGGTCGCGCGAATGCGCGCCCGATGACAGGCTCCGCGTGCCCACCATCTTCGTCATCAAGCGATCCGCTATTGATATGGTGGGCACGGCGCAAGAGCGCCTTTGCCCACCCTACAGGCCTGACCGTCATCCCCGGGATGAACGCAATTGCGTTCACCCGTGAGGTGCGCGCTCTTTCTTGCGCGCCTCGAAGGATGTTGTTCAGCATTGTGTTTGCGGCCATCCTTCGAGGCTCGCACCGGACAGCGCAAGTGCGCTGCCGGGAGAGCTCGCACCTCAGGATGACGGTGTGTTTGCGGTAATTACTTCCCCGCGCCCCACTCGCCCGTCAACTCGGCGATATCCGCTTTCGCCGCATCCCGAATCACGGACGGCGTGCGCGAAAATCGCGGCGCGGGCGCCGGCTGGGTGACGCCGTGGCGCGTGACGAAGGTCTCGCGCGCCGCCATATGCGGATGGTGCGGCGCTTCCTGCATGGTCAGGATCGGCGCAAAGCAGATGTCGGTGCCTTCCATGATCTTGCACCACTCGTCACGGCTCTTGGTCTTGAATACCTCGACCAGTTTCTGCTTCAGCCCCGGCCAGCCGTCGCGGTCCATCTGCGCATCGAAGCAGGCTTCGGACAGGCCGGCGCGGTCGCGCAGCAGCGCGTAGAATTGTGGCTCGATCGAGCCGATCGAGACGAACTGGCCGCACGCGCATTCATAGACGCCATAAAAATGCGCGCCGCCGTCGAGGAGGTTGGTCTCGCGCTCATCGGTCCAGCGTCCCGCGGCCGCCAGATCGAAGAACATCGACATCAGCGACGCCGCGCCGTCGCACATCGCGGCGTCGACCACCTGGCCCTTGCCGGATTTTTTTGCTTCCAGCAGCGCTGCGAGCACGCCGACCACGAGATAGAGCGCGCCGCCGCCGAAATCGCCGACCAGATTGAGCGGCGGCACCGGCCTCTCCTTGGTACCGATCGCGGCCAGCGCGCCGGTGACCGAGATATAATTGATGTCATGGCCGGCGGCCTGCGCCAGCGGGCCTTCCTGACCCCATCCGGTCATGCGGCCGTAAACCAGACGCGGATTGCGCGCCAGCACCATTTCGGGTCCGAGCCCCAGCCGCTCCATCACGCCGGGACGAAAGCCTTCGACCAGCGCGTCGGCATGGGCCAAGAGATCCAGCGCTTGCGCGATCGATGCCTTGTCCTTGAGGTCGAGTTCGACCACCTTCCGCCCGCGCCCGGCGACCGATTTCAGATTCTTCTTGGCACCGACGCGATCGAGCGTGACGACCTCCGCGCCCATGTCGGCCAGCATCATGCAGGCAAAGGGACCGGGGCCGATGCCGGCGAATTCGACGATGCGAACGCCTGCCAGCGGGCCGGAGGCATGGGTGGCGACTTGCGGGGCTGATTTATCGAGCACGTTGTTTTTTTCCATTGAACGTTTCCTGCCAAAATAGTCTCGCCTTAGAGGCGGCATAGCAAGCGTCAATTGGTCGGAATATGACCAAATGCAGAGCGGCGCGCATCGCTGCGCGCCGCTTGCATGGTTCAAGATGGGATAGAGCATGATCCGGAAAAGTGGGTACCGGTTTTCCCGCGGGACAAACGCGAAGCGTTTGCCCGGAGATCATGCTTAAATAAAGGGATAGAGCGGGATAACATCCCGCTCTATAGCTCAGCCGGCTTCGGCGACCGCGCGTTGCGCCATTACCTTGATCAGATTGGCGCGATAGGCCGCCGATCCGTGAATATCGGTCAACAACCCGCCGGCGGAAATCTTGATACTGTCGAGCGCTGCCGCCGACCAGTTGGCCTTCAAGGCCGCCTCGATCGCCGGTACTCGCATGACGCCGTTTTCCGATGCACCCGTCGCGGCGACCCGGACGTCTCCCGCCTTGGTGCGGGCGACGAACACGCCGGTCAGCGCGAAACGCGATGCGGGATGCCGCATCTTGGCATAACCCGCCTTGGCTGGAACCGGGAATGCGACCTGGGTGATGATCTCGCCATCCTCAAGCGCGGTCGTGAACAGGCCCTTGAAGAAATCATCCGCCGATATCGAGCGCTTGTTGGTCTTCACGGTTGCGCCGAGCGCCAGCAAGGCCGCCGGAAAATCCGCGGCCGGGTCGTTGTTGGCGATCGAACCGCCGATGGTTCCGCGATGACGCACGGCGGGATCGCCGAGCACCGAGGTGAGGTAGGCAATTGCCGGGATCGATCTCTTTACATCAGCACTGTGCATGATGTCGAAATAGGTCGTCGCGGCCTTGATGGTCAGCGTATCGCTGGACGCTTCGATGCCGACCAGATCCTTGATCCGCGCGAGATCGATCACGTCGGAGGGTGCCGCCAGCCGCTGCTTCATCACCGGGATCAAAGTGTGGCCACCGGCGAGATATTTCGAGTCCGAGCCCTTGGCGAACAGTGCCGCGGCTTCGTCGACCGAGGAGGCGCGATGATAGGATGTCTCGTACATGATCGTGCTCCCTGTTATGCGTTGCCGTGGATGGCGTGCCACACCCGGTCGGGCGTCGCCGGCATCTCGAGTTTGTTGTTGTCGATCGCGTCCGTGATGGCGTTGATTACGGCAGCCGATGCACCGATCGCGCCGGCCTCGCCGCAGCCCTTGACGCCGAGCGGGTTGCCCGGACACAGCGTCGGGGTGTGCGACAGCTTGAACGACGGCAGATCGTCGGCGCGCGGCATCGCGTAGTCCATGAACGACGCGGTCACGAGCTGGCCGCTGGTGTCGTAGATGGCATGTTCGAGCAGCGCCTGGCCGATGCCTTGGGCGAGGCCGCCATGGACCTGGCCCTCGACGATCATCGGGTTGATCAGCCGGCCGAAATCGTCGGCGGCGACGAAGTTGATGAAGCTGGTCTTGCCGGTGCCGGGATCGACCTCGAGTTCGCAGATGTAGGCGCCGGCCGGGAAGGTGAAGTTGGTCGGGTCGTAGAACGCGGTCTCCTTCAGGCCCGGCTCCATACCATCGGGCAGATTGTGCGCGGTGTAGGCGGCGAGCGCGACCATCGGCAGCGCGATCGATTTGTCGGTGCCGGCGACCTTGAACTCGCCGTTTTCGATGATGATGTCGCCTTCGGACGCCTCCAATAGATGCGCCGCGATTTTCTTGCCTTTGGCTTCGACCTTTTCCATCGCCTTGATGATGGCGGTGCCACCGACCGCGATCGAGCGCGAACCATAGGTTCCCATGCCGAACTGCACCTTGTCGGTGTCGCCATGGACGATCTGCACCTGGCTGATCGGCACGCCGATCCGCTCCGCGATCAGTTGCGCGAAGGTGGTCTCGTGGCCCTGGCCATGGCTGTGCGATCCCGTCAGCACTTCGATGGTGCCGACCGGATTGACGCGGATTTCCGCCGACTCCCACAGGCCGACGCCGGCCCCCAAGCTACCGACCGCCTTCGACGGCGCGATGCCGCAGGCTTCGATGTAGCAGGAGACGCCGATGCCGCGCAGCTTGCCCGCCGACTTGGCGGCGGCCTTGCGCGCCGGGAACCCGGCGTAGTCGATCGCCTTCATCGCCACGTCCAGCGACACGTTGAAGTCACCGATGTCGTAGGCCATGATTACCGGCGTCTGATGCGGGAATTGCGTGATGAAGTTCTTGCGGCGCAATTCGGTCGGATCGACCTTCAACTGCCGCGCCGCGGTCTCCAGCATGCGCTCCAGCAAATAACTTGCCTCGGGCCGGCCCGCGCCGCGATAGGCATCGACCGGCGTGGTGTTGGTATAGACGCCCATCACCTCGGCATAGATCGCCGGAATATTGTATTGGCCCGACAGCAGGGTCGCGTAGAGATAGGTCGGCACCGCCGACGAGAACAGCGACATATAGGCGCCGAAATTGGCGTAGGTCTTGACCCGCAGCGCGATGATCTTGTTGTCCTTGTCGAACGCCATCTCGGCTTTCGAGACGTGATCGCGGCCATGCGCGTCGGTGAGGAAGGACTCGGTGCGGTCGCCGGTCCATTTCACCGGGCGTCCGACTTTCTTCGAGGCCCACAACGCCACCATCTCTTCCGGGTAGACGTAGATCTTCGAGCCGAAGCCGCCGCCGACGTCGGGCGCGATCACCCGCAGTTTGTGTTCCTGGGCGACATTGTAGAACGCCGACAGTATGAGACGGGCGACGTGCGGATTCTGCGACGTGGTGTGGAGTGTGAAATGCTCCTCGGCTTCGTTGTATTCGGCGATCGCCGCGCGCGGCTCCATCGGGTTAGGCGCCAGACGATTATTGGTGAGATCCATCGTCACCATATTGGCGGCCTTGCTGAAGGCATCCTTGACCGCCGCTTCGTCGCCGATCGCCCAGTCATAGACCACATTGCCCGGCGCTTCCGGATGCAGTTGCGGCGCGCCCGGCTTCATCGCCGATATCACGTCGGCGACCGCGGGAAGCTGCTCATATTCGATCACCACGGCTTCCGCCGCGTCCTTGGCCAGGTTCTTGGTCTCGGCGATCACCACGGCGACCGCCTGGCCGACAAAACGCACGGTTTCCGGCGCCATCGCCGGCCACGCGCCCATCTTCATCGGGGTGCCGTCCTTGGAGGTGATCGCCCAGCCGCAGATCAAATTGCCGATCTTGTCGTCGACGATCTGCTGGCCGGTCAGCACGCCGACCACGCCGGGCATTTCCATCGCCGCGGATGAATCGATGCGCTTGACCTTGGCGTGCGCGTGGGGGCTGCGGATGAAATGGGCGTGGGTCATGCCCAGCACCTTGATGTCGTCGACGTAGCGGCCCTTGCCGGTGATGAAACGTCGGTCTTCCTTGCGCACAACGCTTGCGCCAATGCCTTCAACGCCCATGTCCTGATCTCCCTACCGGAGTTTTTGATGTCCGCCTGTTTTCATCAAAACGAGGCGGTCTTGAATTGGTAGCTTTTCGCCGGCGGCAGCTATTCCGCCGCCTGCGAAACCTTCATGCGTCCGGCGGCGTCGAGCACCGACTTGACGATGTTGTGATAGCCGGTGCAGCGGCAGATATTGCCCTCGAGCTCGTGCCGGACGGTCTCTTCGTCGAGATTGCCGCTGTGCCGGTGCACGATATCGATCGCCGACATGATCATGCCCGGCGTGCAGTAGCCGCACTGCAGTCCGTGATTGTCGCGGAACGCGGCCTGCATCGGATGCAGCTCCTCGCCCTTTGAAATACCCTCGATGGTGGTGACGTTGACGCCGTTGGCCTGGCCGACCAGCACGGTGCAGGATTTGACGGCCCGGCCGTCGATATGGACGACACAGGCGCCGCACTGGCTGGTGTCGCAGCCGACATGGGTGCCGGTCAGATTGAGATGATCGCGCAGGAGATGGACCAGCAAGGTCCGGTCCTCGACCTCCGCCGAGACCGCCTTGCCATTTACCGTCAGTTTGACTGTAGACACGCTGGTACCTCCCGATGATTTTTAATTAGTCCAATTAGAAGGACGGCAGCGAAACTTTGCAACTAGGAACTTCGTCGCGGAAGCTGTTGCAGCGCGGCCCAGACCGAATGATTTCCTCCTGCCGGGTCCTTGTACCGGGCGATCAGGCGGTTTTCTGCCCCGAGACCGGCCCCGGCCGCAACCTGGAGATGAGGGCGCTTACGTAAATTTACGGCCCTTTATCCATTGTGTTCTAGCTTACCACCCGGGGTCGGCGCGCGTTCGCGCGGCCTTGCGACAAAGCAATACGGGGGGTCAAGGTGGGGTCGTCGAGGCGTGTCAGGCTACAATCGCCGTCCGTGAGGCTTCCAAGCTTACGGTTTCGCGGCAAAATCATGCTCGGCTTTGCCGTCGTGCTGGCGATCACCGCCGTCAGCATGGGCTTCGCTTATTTGGGCTTCGAGGACGTTTCCGCCGGGGTGGCCTCCTACCGAAAGAGCGTTTCGGAAGCCGATCTGGCGCGCAACATCGACCGCGAGCTGATCTCCTATCGTGGCCTGGCGCGCTATTATGTGGTGACCGGGAAAGAAGACGACGGCAAAGCAGCCCTGAAGGCCGAAGCTGATCTTAAAGGTGTCATCGAGCAGGCGATGAAGGGCACCACGAACCCCGCTGCGCTCGACCAGATCACGCGCCTTGCCAGGGAATTCGGTGCCTTCACCAAGATTTTCGCTGAAATTCTAAAGGTCAAGAACGACAGCACCCTGGTCGCGCAAAACCAGCTCGCGCGCGGCGGCAATATGTTGAAATACAAGCTCGACGAACTCGTCGGCAACGCCGGGGAAGCCGAGCTTCCCGCCGTCGAACTCGGCGTCAAGCAGGTGATCGCGCAATATCAGGCGATGACCGCGCTTGCCAATATGTTCGTCGTCAATTCGGATCAGACCGTCGCCACCAGCGCGTTGGCGCGGCTCAAATTCGTCGAGAACTCGCTGCACGCGATCTCGACCCCCGACGACAAGATCGTCGCGGGCCTCAAGGAAGCCTCCAGGCTGATGGTGGAATACGGGCAGGCCCTGAGCAGACTGGTGGAAAATTCCAAGTCGATCGAGGAATTGACCGGTGAAATGACCGACTCTGCCGCCGCGATCATGAAGGGCTCGGGCGCGATGAAGGCGGATCTGGTCGCCGATCAGCAACGGCTCGAGGCCTATTCGGATGCAACCATCGCCCGGACCGAACGGCTGATCGTGATGCTCGCGGCCGGCGGCTTCCTGCTCGGCGCTGCGCTCGCGACCTTGCTGGGCAAGGGCATCTCCCGACCGATGATCGCGATGTGCAAGGCGATGCGCGAACTCGCGGGCGGCAATTTCGACGTCGTGCTGCCGGGTCTCGGCCGCAAGGATGAACTCGGCGAGATGGCGGCTGCAGTCGAGGAATTCAAACTACAGGCGGTCGCCAAGGCCGAGCGCGATGCGGCGACCCAGGAAGCCCAGAACAGAGCGAGCAGTGCTGCGCGCCGCACCGAACTGATCAGCTTCGCCGATGAATTCGAGGCCGCGGTCGGCGCCATCGTGTCGAACGTTTCGGCCTCCGCCGTGCAACTCGAATCGGCGGCGGGAACCTTGACCCGCACAGCCGAGACCACCCAGAGCCTGTCCAGCAGGGTCGCAGGTTCGTCGGAGCAAGCGTCCAGCAACATGCAATCGGTCGCCTCCGCCACCGAAGAGCTGTCCACGTCGGTCGATGAAATCGGCAAGCGGGTCCGCGAATCCAACCGCATTGCCGAGGCCGCGGTGCTGCAGGCGCAGCAGACCGATGGCCGAATCGGCAAGTTGTCGCGCGCGGCGCAGGAAATCGGCGACGTCGTCAAATTGATCACCGCGATCGCCGAGCAGACCAATTTGCTGGCGCTCAACGCCACCATCGAAGCTGCCCGTGCCGGTGACGCCGGACGCGGCTTTGCCGTCGTTGCCTCCGAGGTCAAGTCGCTGGCGAGCCAGACCGCCAAGGCCACCGACGAGATCTCCTCGCATATCCTGGGCATGCAGGGCGCGACCCAGGAATCGGTCGCGGCGATCAAGGAGATCGGCGGCACCATCAGCCAGATCTCCGGGATCGCTTCGTCGATCTCGACCGCGGTAGAACAGCAAAGCGCGGCGACGCAGGAAATCGCCCGCAGCGTTCAGAATGTTGCGAAGGGCACCGACGAAGCCGCGGCCGACATCATGGAAGTCAACCGCGGCGCCACCGAAACCGGTTCAGCTTCCGAAGAGGTGCTGAACTCGGCCCGCACGCTGTCGACCGAAAGCACGCGACTGCGCGCAGAACTCGACCGCTTCATGGCCAACATCCGCGCGGCATAAAAACTCGTTCCCAGCGCAGCTCGCATCATCGTCTCGGCATCTGGGCCGAGACGACGGCGAATGGCGTCATCGACGCGCGTCGCTGCTACAACGAATTGCACCACAAAATCAGCCTGCGGTCATACCGCGATGCGGGAACCCTGACCGCGCGCGGGCGTTGTCGCGTGTGGCAATCGTCATGATGGCTGCGATCACATTCTGAGAACCTTGGAACGGCGTGTTCCGGGGTGTTTCTCATTGGCAAATTGGCATGGATTGGCAACGGATGCGGCTTGGTTCGGCGGCCAGGGATAGCGTTGTGGCTTCTGCACCGGTGCGGCAGGACAACGATCGCATCGTCGAAACCAGCATTCCCGCGCGGCTTGATGCTCTCCACTGGAGCAGCTTTCACACCCGCGTGGTGCTGGCGCTCGGGATCACCTGGATCCTCGACGGACTGGAAGTCACGCTTGCCGGCGCGCTGGCCGGGGCGTTGAAGGAAAGTCCGACGATGCGGTTTTCCAATTTCGACGTCGGATTTGCCAACAGCGCCTATCTCGCCGGCGCCGTGCTTGGCGCGCTCGGCTTCGGCTGGCTGACCGATCGGATCGGCCGCCGGAAACTGTTCTTCATTACGCTGGCGGTCTATCTCACCGCGACGGCGGCGACCGCGCTGTCATGGAGTGTCGCAAGCTACGCGCTGTTTCGCTTTCTGACGGGTGCCGGGATCGGCGGCGAATACACCGCGATCAATTCGACGATCCAGGAATTGGTGCCGGCGCGCTATCGCGGCTGGACCGATCTGTTGATCAACGGCAGTTTCTGGATTGGTGCCGCGATCGGGGCGACCGCTGCGATCGTGCTGCTCGATCCCGCCACCGTCGGCCCGGATCATGGCTGGCGGCTGGCGTATTTTATCGGCGCAGGCCTTGGACTCATCGTGCTGGTGATGCGGATGTGGATTCCGGAAAGCCCGCGCTGGCTGATGATTCACGGCCAACCCGAGCAGGCCGACGCCATCGTCGGCGATATCGAGCGATCGGTCACCGGACATGTGCAGCAGCAGGATTTGCCGAAGATCAAGATCAGAATGCGGGATCATACGCCGCTGCGCGAAGTGGCTATCACGCTGTTTACGACGTATCGCCAGCGTTCGCTGGTCGGGCTGGTGCTGATGGTGGCGCAAGCGTTTTTCTACAACGCGATCTTCTTCACCTTCGCGCTGGTGCTGACCGATTTCTTCCACATCCCGGCCGACCATGTCGGCTGGTATTTGCTGCCGTTCGCGGCCGGCAATTTTCTCGGGCCGCTGCTGCTCGGGCGGTTGTTCGATACGCTCGGCCGCCGCGTCATGATCACGCTGACCTATGGCGTATCGGGCGTTCTGCTGGCGCTGTCGGGTTACCTGTTTTCGATCGGCGCCCTGAGCGCGCAAGGCCAGACCATCGCATGGATGGTGATCTTCTTCTTTGCTTCGCCCGCGGCAAGTGCGGCCTATCTCACCGTCAGCGAAACGTTTCCGCTCGAAGTGCGGGCGCTGGCCATCGCGCTGTTCTATGCGATCGGAACCGCGATCGGCGGCGTCGCGGGCCCAGCCTTGTTCGGCGCGCTGATCGATACCGGATCGCGCAACTCTGTTTTCGCCGGCTATCTGCTGGGGTCGGCTTTGATGGTGACTGCCGCGGCCGTGGCGTGGCGTTACGCCGTTGCGGCCGAGCGCAAATCGCTCGAATCTGTCGCACAGCCGCTGGCTTTTGTGGAGTAGGATGAGATGAATCAGGGTCTGGCCAAAATGCCGTTGCAGGAAGATCTATCGCCCCAAGAGTCGCCCCAAGGCCAGCAGGCGCCGGACGCCGTGCCGGTGCCGCGTGCACTGGTGCCGCATTTGAGCGAGATCGCGATCCTGCTCGATATCGACGGTACGCTGCTCGATCTGGCGCCGACGCCGCGCGAAGTCTGGGTGCCGCCGGACCTTGCGAAAACGCTCGCCGGTTTGCTGGCGCGGACCTCCGGCGCGCTCGCGCTGGTCAGCGGACGTTCGCTCAACGATATCGATCTGATCTTTGCGCCCGAACAGTTTCCGGCGGTCGGAGGCCATGGCGCGGAAATGCGGCTATCGACCGACAGCGAGGCCGTCGCCACCCATGCGCCGCCGATGGACAAGGAATTGAAGCGGCGGCTGGCGGCGATTGCCAAACTCAGTCCGGGAATACTGCTCGAGGACAAGGGCTATTCGCTGGCGCTGCATTACCGGCTGGCGCCACATGCGGAGAAGGCGATCTACGAGGCGGTGTCGCTGATCAGGGCCGATCTGCCCAATGCCCCGATCGAAGTGCTCCCCGGGAAATGCGTCTGCGAAATCAAGCATGCCGGATTCAACAAGGCGTCGGGCGTGACCGAGTTGATGAAACACGAGCCGTTTCGGGGGCGACGTCCCATCTTCATCGGCGACGATGTCACCGACGAAACCGTGTTCGCGATCATGCCCGAGCTCAAGGGGCTCGCCTTTTCCGTCGGCCGGCGCGCGCAGGGCGTGAACGGTCATTTCGACGAACCGCGCGACGTGCGCGCGTTCCTGGCCGAGTTGCTCGATAACGACGTCGCCGTCGGGCGATAACCGGCGTCATTTTGTCGGAATCAATGTTGATTTGAGCAGATTTCGCTTCGCTGGCGGTGGAACCCTCGGGTTCCATTCGCTTCCGCCGGAATTTGGTTTCATTTCGTTGAAAGGTTGGCCCGGAACCATATTGATGAATGGCTGTTAATACGCGAGCGCCTTCAGGAGGGGACCCTGTGAATCTCGTCGTTGTTTCAAATCGTGTGGCACGCGGTAAGGCCAATGAGCCCATGACGGGGGGGCTCGCAGCTGCCTTATTGCCGGTGGTAGAAAAATCCGGTGCGATTTGGGTGGGTTCGAGCGGCCGGGTGCGCGATGGCGCGCAGAAGGAGCCATTCGCGGAAATTGAGGCGCTTGGCGCCGGTGCGCTGGCGATGCTCGATCTGCCGGCCGCGCACTACGGCGGCTACTATGAAGGTTTTGCGAATTCGGCGCTGTGGCCGGCGCTGCATTCCCGCACCGATCTGATCCGCACATCGCAGGACGATTATTTCTCCTACCGTGAAGTCAATGCCTTCATGGCGCGGGCGTTGCTGCGGTTTCAGAAGCCGGAGACGGCGTTCTGGATCCAGGATTATCATTTCCTGGCGCTTGGCGCGGAACTGCGCGATCTCGGCGTCAAGCAACCGATCGGTTTCTTCCTGCATACGCCGTGGCCGGCGAGCACCGTCATCGAGGGCGTGCCGCATCATCGTGAGCTGGTCGAGGCCATGCTGGCTTACGACCTGATCGGATTCCAGACCCAGGACGATTGCGATCATTTCGCCGGCTATCTGGCGGCTGAGCTCGGCCTCGATGTCGAAGGTGGCGTCGTGACCTCGCGCTACGGCAGGTCGCAGCTCAAAGCCTTCCCGATCGGCATCGACCCGCAGAAATTCGCGGAGCAGGCCACCAAGGCGGTGTTGCATCCCGACGTGTCGCGGTTGCGGCGCAGCCTGCATGGCGAGAAGCTCGCGATCGGCGTCGACCGGCTGGATTACTCCAAGGGACTGGTCAACCGTCTCTGCGCCTTCGATCGGATGTGGACCATGCAGCCGGCGCTGGCGCGAACCGTGTCGCTGCTGCAGATCGCGACGCCGTCACGCGGTACGATCGAAGCCTATGGCAATCTGCAGAACGAGCTCGCGAAATTGGTCAGCGAGGTCAATGGCCGTCACGGCGAGGTGGATTGGACGCCGATCCGCTATCTCAACAAGGGCTTTAGCCAGACCGTGCTGGCAGGGCTCTACCGCACCGCGCAGGTTGGCGTGGTGACGCCGCTGCATGACGGAATGAATCTCGTCGCCAAGGAATATGTCGCGGCACAAAACCCGGCCGATCCGGGCGTGCTGGTGCTGTCGAAATTCGCCGGCGCCGCGAACGAGCTCGATACGGCTTTATTGGTCAATCCGCACGATATCGACGGCATGGCGCGGGCCATCGCCACCGCGGTCTCGATGCCGCTCGCCGAACGCCGCCTGCGCTGGGAAGCGATGATGGTAAAACTTCGCGCCGGCACCATTCAGCAATGGTTCGCCGATTTCGTCGATACGCTGGAGACGAGCCAATCAGGCAAGAGGGCGAGCGAGCCGCCGGCGATCGAACCGCCGCCGGTGCTGTGGCCGCCGCGCTTGGCCAATTCCAACGCGCGCTATCACTAGGCACGCTGTTTTCCCGCGATGGCCTTCTCCCACCAAGGCGAGGGCAAGTGAGCTAGAGCGGGATGAGATTAGATTGAACCAGGGCTATCCGCGCGCTTCCCTTCACCTCTCCCCGGCGGGGAGAGGTCGATTTGCGAAGCAAATCGGGTGAGGGCTCTTCCAAACGTGAGGCCTTGACCCCTCACCCGGCGCTACGCGCCGACCTCTCCCAATGGGAGAGGTGAAGGGAAATCGCGACTGATTCAATCAATAGTCATCATGCTCTAATTACAATACGATGCGCCGTCGAGCGTGGCGCAACGCATCTTGTTCGGCGCACTCGGATTATCCAGCGGCACCATGCCCTTGCCCTGGCCGACGAACACGCCCGGCCCGACCACCACGGATGCCTTGTTGCCGATGATGACGCTCGGATGCGGCGTCAGGCTGGATCGCGTCCCGTCGGGCCAGACGATCGCATCGCCCGACAGCAAGCCGCGGCGGCCGTCATTGCACATCACGACGGGACCGTCGCGGGTGCAGGCCTGCGCCATCGCCGGCTCGGCGCTCCCCAAAACGATCGCGGCCACGCCGATCGCGAATGCCTGCTGAATGGTCATGCCGTCTCCGTTAAACGCGATTGCCGTTCCACTCAATCGTCTGTGTCGGCCTGTTTCAGGTTCATTGGCCTCCGGCCGCGCCTGCGGGCGGCGTCAGATAGAGCAAAATTATACATAAATATCAATCGGTTGGGGAAATAGTCGCAATCCCCGCCGCAGTCCCTTGCAAAAGTCCGCGCCTCCCTTCAAGAGAAGGCATCCAAAGACAGGGCATCAGGAGAGATGGCCGAGTGGCTTAAGGCGCACGCTTGGAAAGCGTGTGTGCGGGAAACCGTACCGTGGGTTCGAATCCCACTCTCTCCGCCAGCCGAATGCCCCGCGATTGAGCTCCCGGCTTCGCTATAAAAGCAGCCAATGAAATAGGGGCTTTCCAGCTAAGCTCGTCATGCCCGGGCTTGCCCCGGGCATCCATGTCTTGGCTGCGCTTACACAGAAAGACGTGGATGGCCGGGACGAGCCCGGCCATGACGAAAAACAGACTCGCTTTCAAATAGTTGGAAAGAGTCTCCAGAATACTCGGCGAGCTAGCGAGACGCGGTGCTGATGTTTTCGCCAAAGAATTTCCAGGTTTTTCCGTCGAATTTGGCTAGGCGGAAGGTGCTGAACGTCGAATAGTCAGTAGGAGTGATGGAAAGCGTAATACCGGGCAGCAGAAGTGGCAGCGAGATGTCCGTCAAATTGGTGGCCTGCTTAAGCACGTTTTCGCGTGTCAGCTCGTCGCCACAATTCTTCAAGATGATCGCGGTGAATTGCGCGGACCCGTAGCCGGTCTGATTGCTCCCGTCGATCGGATTTCCTTCCGGATACCACTCCTTCATGAAAGCCAGATAGTCCTTGACGCCCTGATCATCGTTCCAGGCGGGATCGCCGATAACCTTGTTGGAGAGCGCCGTGATCAGGCCGGTCGAAGCTTCGGCCCCTGCCGGTTCAAGCACTCCTCCGATCGAACTGGCAACAGAGACGATGAAGTGGGTGGGCTTCCAGCCGAGGTCGGCGATCTTGCGGATCGATTGCGCGCCGAATTTTGGTGTCGCAATCGTGAAAACAACGTCGGCGCCGGCCGACTTCAACGCGACGATCTGGGAATCGATCGTCGGATCCGTCACTTCATAGGTTAGCTCTTTAACGATCAGGTCGGCTCTCTCGCCAAGGCCTTCCTTGAATCCTCTCAGGTAATCTTTGCCAAAGTCGTCGTTCTGATAAATCACGCCGATCTTGGCCGACGGAAGCTGCTTCACGATGTACTTGCCGTAGATTTTCGCTTCCTGTGCGTAGGGCGGGTAAAATGGAGTGGTCCAGGGAAAGTTCTTCGGGTCGTTCCATTTCGCAGCGCCCGTCGAGATGAGGATGTGCGGCACCTTCTTGCCGTTCAGGTACTTCTGAATCGCGGAATTGGTGGGGGTGCCCAATGATCCGATGTCCGCAAGTATTTCATCCTGCTCGACGAGCTTACGGGTTTGCTCGACTGTTTTTGGCGGGCTGTAGCTATCGTCCATTGTCAGCAGCGTTATTTTGCGGCCATTGATCCCGCCCTTGCTGTTGATCATCTTCCAGTAGGCCAGTTCGGCCTTTCCTTGGGTGCCATAGCCGGACGCGGGACCGCTATAGGGCATCGTCTGCCCGATCTTGATCTCGGTATCACTGGCGCCCGGATCGTACTTCTTGTCCCCGGCAAATGCGCCGCTCACCGCAAAAACGGTAAGGGCGGCGGTACAAATCCCGACGACGTACGATCGCATGTTGATGTTCTCCCTAGACGTTGCCGACTTTGAGGGCGGCTTATCCCGGATCATGGCTGTGTTCCGGGAAAATGTCGACGGGGTATGCGCGCGCCGTGGAGCGAGGCGAGGGCGTAGGGCGGATTGGAGCCAAAGGCGTAATCCGCCATTCACCGAATTAGCGGCGTTCACGATTGCACTTGATGGACACGGTCATCCTGCGACCCGACTGGCATTATTCGGGACTGGATCTGAAGACCCTCTACATCACGCTCGAGCTTTGCGACACGCTCTTCCAGCCCAAACATGTACTCGCCGCGCGGATCGTCCATGCCTACAACTTCAGCCCAGTAATTCAATCTCTTCCAAACACGATTGAACATAGTTGCACGCTCCTCTATTTGATCTTCACTGTCATTCCGTCGCCAATATCACGCGGGCCAGCTCAGACGGATTCTCGAGAGCCGAGAAGTGGCCGGTATTTTTCAGCGTCACCATCTGCGAGGCGGGAATCAGCGAGCGTGTGAGTTCGCGTTCATCTGTTCGAGACCAATCGCTATCGCCATATATGAGCGTTACAGGCGTCGAGATTTGCCGATAGTAGTCCCGCGCTTTGCTCCAGGATCGCCAGCCTGCCAGCACCTTGCGTGCGATCCGCTTGTATCCGGGGCGGTGGGCTACTTCATCGAACTCGGCGAGCAGATCGGTCGGCAGTTTGCGCGGGTCGTGATATCCCCCGCCCATAATCTTGCCCAGAACCAACTTGTTTTCGAGCGATGCATTCATCGCGCCGAGCAAGGGAATCTGCAAGCTTCCGATGATGAAATTGGCAAACCAGTTGCCGCGTCGAATACCGTCCCCGTAGCGAGTCTCATAATCGTAGGGATTGATCGCATAGACCCGCTTCACACGTTGCGGAAGCGCCGCCGCCACCGTAAGGGCCAAGGCCCCGCCGATCGACTCGCCGACGATCGTGACGTCTGAGAGATTTAGTTCCTCGATAACGCGAATGACGGCTTGCCTGAAGTAGGGTTCGTCGAAGTTCGCGCTTGGATCTATTGGTGAATGTCCGTGGCCTGGGAGATCAATGACGTACGCCGTGTGCGATTTCGCGAGGAGCGGTGCCAGGCTTCGAAAATATTCGAGCTGCGTCCGGATTGTATGTATGAGGAGCAGCGGAGGCCCGCTGCCAGTCCTTTGAAAACGTACGCTTAGCTTATCCGATACCTTCAGCAAACTTGGTTTGGCTTCAGTCATGCTCAGCATTCGATCTCTCCGTGCTTCGATGGGGCGCGCTTTCAAGCGGCGGCAGCGTCGCGAACCTGTTCGGCCGCGGCATCCAAAAGCGCCTGAGCCAGATCAGGGTCGTTGACGACGCGCGATAGCGTCACCGCGCCGACCATCGTCGCGAGAATGGCCATCGCCTTGCCGCGGGAGGCCTCGTCGCCGGTCCCGGCGATGAAGCGGCCGAGCACGTCGAGATGCGCTTTGATTCCCGCTTCGAATTCCGCCTTCACGTCGGGGCCCTGTCGGGCGGCATCTGAGCCGAGTGCCACAATCGGGCAACCGTCCATCTTTTCTTCGCGATGGTCGCCGCTGAGGTAAAACGCGATCACCGCGCCAAGCGGATCATCAGGATTCTGCACGGACGCGTCCGACCATCGGCCGGACGCGCTCTCCAGTGCCCGCCTGGATGCCTCTACCGCCAGATCCTCTTTTGAGCCGAACTGCTTGTAGAAGGCGCCTTGGGTTAGCCCGGCCCCCTCCATCAAATCCTTGAGCCCGATGCCATCAAAGCCGCGCTCCCGGAAGAGGCGACTTGCCACATCGATCACGGTTTGGCGGTTCTCCGCGGCCTGAACGCGACTCACTCGCATGGTGGAGCTCCCTTTTAGATTTCGTTTGACCTCTATACTCAAGATAGAGGCTGAACGCAATCTATCAAGAGCCCACTCAGGCTGCAGAACCTCCTACGCCGAGAAAAGCCGGGTTTCCTGCCTGATCACAGTGCCGTGAAATCGGTCATTTTAGATTGTGGTCGAACTCTATCCGTAATATAGAGCTTGAACACAATCTAAAAGGAAGCAGGAGTTGGACATGAGAAAGAAGAGATTTGCGGTCTTGGGCGGTGTCCTTCTCGCGGCGTCCGGGGTGGCGGCCTTCGCTACTTTTGCCGTTCCCGCCCAAAGGGCCTCTGCCCTGAGCGATCCGAGACTAGAACTACCGATCGTCAACTTGGTGACGGCAGCGCGAGTTGCCGGAACCGAACGCGGCTTCACCGGCGTTGTGGGGGCGAGAGTGGAAAGCAATCTCGGTTTTCGCGTCGCCGGCAAGATCGTGGAACGGCTGGTGAATGTCGGTGAGCAGGTCAAAGCCGGGCAGCCGCTCATGCGGATCGACGAAACCGACCTTCGCCTCGCGCTTACTGCGAAGCGCAATGCCGTTGCCGCAGCGCGTGCATCTCTCGTTCAGACCGACGCGGACGAACAGCGATACGCGAAGTTGGTGAGCGACGGATGGGCTTCCCACCAGCGTTACGAGCAGGCAAAGGCAGCATCGGACACAGCCAAGGCGCAACTCGCCGCCGTCGAAGCCGACGCAGGGGTCGCCGAGAACCAGGCGAACTATTCCGTCCTGCTGGCAGACGCGGAGGGAACAGTCATGCAAACGCTTGGCGAGCCGGGACAAGTGGTCTCCGCCGGCCAGACCGTGGTTCGGCTTGCACAGTCCGGTCCTCGCGAAGCTGTGGTCGCGCTTCCCGAAACAATGCGGCCGGCGATCGGCTCGCTCGCCGAGGCGAGCCTGTATGGGAGCGATGGGCGTCGCTTTACTGCGCATCTCCGGCAGTTGTCGGATTCCGCCGATGTCCAGACCCGTACCTACGAGGCCCGCTATGTGCTCGACGGTGAGGCCGCGGCGGCACCTCTTGGCGCAACGGTCACCATTCGGCTTGCAAGCCAGGAGACACAGCCGGAAGTCCAGGTGCCGCTGGGAGCCGTGCTCGATGACGGCCGAAAGACCGGCGTTTGGGTCTTCGACAGCGGCACCTCGGCCGTACGCTTTCAGTCCATCAAGCTTGTGCGTGTGACCAGCGAATCCGCCGTGATCTCCGGGCTGAGCTCTGGTGATTCCGTTGTTTCGCTCGGCGCTCATCTCCTGCAGGAGGGCGCTCGCGTCAGGACTGCGTCTGAAAGCAGGGGAAACTAATTAGCTTCAATCTTTCCGCGATCACCGTTGGAGAAGTCCAATGCTGTACAGTTACATTGTCAAGAAAGAGATCCGAAAGACCTTCGACCACGTCAACAACCACCGCTGGGATGAAGCGGTGAAGGCAGTCGCGCCGCATGTCTATCACCGCGTTTCCGGCGCCCACGCGCTTGGCGGTGAGCGCCACGACAAAAAAGCCATGCGCCGCTGGTTCGAGCGCCTCGGACGCGTCCTTCCCAATCTCCATCTCACCGTCAACAAGATCTGGGTGAAGGGCTGGCCGTGGCACACCACCGTGTTTGTTCAGTGGGACGGCGCCGCATCGCTGCTCCACGGCGACGCGTCGTACACCAACCGTGGTCTCCACGTGTTCACCCTGCGGTGGGGTAGAGTCCATGCACTCGAGGAATTTCAAGATTCACAAGCAGCGGCCCGTGGGCTTGCCGCTCAAGCGGCAGCTGGCCTCAAAGAAGCTGCCGCCGAACCCATCGTAAGTTAGCAGAAGCGCAGTCAGAGGCCCGCGTTCTTTAGGTTAGCGCGGTTCACTCGGCGCCGACCTGCTGCAGGAACGGCGTGAGCGCTAGGACGAACGTCGAGGAAATAGGAGTGGCCACATGATGAATTTCAATCTTTCCGCGATCGCAGTCCGCGAACGGGCCGTCACCCTGTTCTTCATCCTCCTGCTGGCGGCCGCAGGCGCTTATGCCTTCCTCAAGCTCGGGCGGGCCGAGGACCCCTCCTTCACGATCAAGACCCTGACGGTCACGACGGTATGGCCAGGCGCGACGGCGCGCGAGATGCAGGACCAAGTCGCCGAACCGCTGGAGAAGCGGATTCAGGAGCTGACCTGGTACGACCGGGTGGAGACGACCACACGGCCGGGTTATGCTTACATGACCGTTACGCTGAAGGACAAAACGCCGCCATCCGTCGTGCAGGAGGAGTTCTACCAGGCCCGCAAGAAGCTCGGGGATGAAGCGCGCAAGCTGCCGTCCGGTGTGCTCGGCCCCTTCGTCAATGACGAATATTCCGACGTGAGCTTCGCCCTTTATGCCCTCAAGGCGAATGGCATGCCGATGCGGGAGCTCGCCAGGCAAGCCGAGGCCATTCGCCAGGATCTCCTGCACGTGCCCGGCGTCAAGAAGATCAACATCCTCGGTGAACGTCCCGAACAGATATTCATCGAGTTTTCCTATCCCAGACTGGCAACCCTCGGCGTGTCGGCGCAGGATATTGTCGCCGCCTTGCAGCGGCAGAACACCGTCACACCGGCAGGCTCGATCGACACCAAGGGGCCGCAGGTTTTCATCCGGGTCGATGGCGCTTATGACAGCGTCCAGGCGATCGCCGACACGCCGATCGTCGCTGCCGGGCGGACGCTGAAACTCTCCGACATCGCATTAGTCCGTCGCGGTTACGAGGATCCTCCCACTTACCTCATCCGACACCAGGGTGAGCCTGCCATCATGCTCGCGGCGGTGATGCAAGAGGGCTGGAATGGCCTCGCGCTCGGCAAGGCGCTGGAGGAGAGGTCCGCAGCGATCTCCCGGACGCTGCCACTTGGGATGTCTCTGGCCAAGGTCAGCGACCAGGCCGTCAACATCACCTCGGCGGTCGACGAATTCATGATGAAGTTTGCGATGGCACTCGGCGTGGTGCTGCTGGTGAGCCTGCTCAGCCTCGGCTGGCGCGTCGGCATCGTGGTCGCGGCTGCCGTTCCTTTGACGCTTGCCGTCGTGTTCCTCATCATGCTGGAGACTGGCCGGTTCTTCGACCGCATCACACTCGGCGCCCTCATCCTGGCGCTTGGCCTTCTCGTGGACGACGCCATCATCGCCATCGAGGTGATGGTGGTGAAAATGGAAGAGGGCATGGACCGCATCCGGGCGGCGGCCTATGCGTGGAGCCACACTGCAGCACCGATGCTGTCGGGAACACTCGTGACGATCGCCGGCTTCCTGCCGGTGGGCTTTGCGCGTTCGACGGCCGGCGAATACGCCGGCAACATCTTCTGGGTCGTGGGGTTCGCGCTCATTGTCTCCTGGATCGTCGCGGTGGTCTTCACGCCCTATCTGGGCGTCAAGATGCTGCCCGCGATCAAACCGATCGAAGGTGGTCACCACGCGATTTACGGTACGCCAAACTATCGGCGCCTGCGCGCGCTCATTATCTTCGCAGTGCGCCACAAGTTCGTAACCTGCGGCATCGTCGCCGTCGCTTTCGCGCTGTCGGGTGTCGGCATGGGCGCCGTCAAACAACAGTTCTTCCCGACCTCCGACCGTCCCGAAGTGCTGGTGGAAGTTCGTCTGCCGGAAGGCACCAGCATTGAGACGACCACCGCCGCAGCCGAGAAGCTCGAGCGGTGGCTGCACGATCAGCCCGAGGCCAAGATCGTCACGAGCTACATCGGTCAGGGCGCTCCCCGCTTCTTCTTCGCGATGGCGCCGGAACTGCCTGACCCGGCCTTCGCCAAGATCGTCGTGCTGACGCCGGATGCAGAGGCGCGCGAAGATCTGAAGCACCGGCTCCGACAGGCGGTGTCACAGGGGCTCGCACCTGAGGCCAATGTGCGCGTCACGCAGCTTGTGTTCGGACCCTACACGCCATTCCCTGTCGAGTTTCGGGTCATGGGGCCCGATCCGGCGGAATTGTACGCCATCTCTAAAAAAGCGCTCGGTATCATGCGTGGCGTTCCCGATGTGCGCCAGGCGAACCGCGACTGGGGTGATCGCACGCCCGTGCTCCGCTTCATCCCGGATCAGGATCGACTGAACCTCATCGGCCTTTCGCCAGCGGAGGTGGGCCGGCAACTCCAGTTCCTTCTCACTGGCATCACCGTTACGCAGGTCCGCGAGGACATTCGCAATGTCCCCATCGTGGCGCGCAGCGCCGGTGGCGAGCGGCTGGATCCGTCGCGTCTCGCGGATTTCTCATTGATGAGCAGGGACGGCCGCGCGGTTCCGCTCGACCAGGTCGGCCATTCGGAAGTCCGACTTGAAGAGCCTATAATGAAGCGTCGCGATCGCACCCCCGTCGTAACGATCAGGTCGGACATCAATGAGGCGACCCAGCCTCCGGAGGTCTCCAAGGAGATCAAGACGGCTCTTCAACCGCTGATCGCGTCCCTGCCGGCCGGCTATCGTATCGAATTGGGCGGATCGATCGAGGAAGCAACCAAGGCCAACGATGCGTTGGCGACGATCTTTCCCGCCATGATTGCCGCCATGCTGATCGTCATCATGCTGCAGGTTCGATCTTTCTCGACGATGGCCATGGTCGTGCTGACGGGACCGCTCGGCCTCGTCGGCGTCGTACCGATGTTGCTCACCTTTAACCAGCCCTTCGGATTCAACGCCATTCTGGGCCTGATAGGACTGGCGGGCATCCTGATGCGCAATACGCTGATCCTGACTGAACAAATCAAGGAGAACCGTGCTGCTGGCCTTGATGACTATCACGCCGTCATCGAAGCCACGGTGCAACGCACGAGGCCCGTGATCCTGACCGCGCTTGCTGCCGTGCTGGCCTTCATCCCCCTCACGCATTCCGTGTTCTGGGGATCGATGGCCTATACGCTGATTGGCGGCACGGCGGTCGGAACGGTCTTGATTCTGCTCTTCCTTCCCGCACTTTATGCTGCGTGGTTTCGGATCAAGCCGACTGCAGATCAGGTCCATCAGAATTCGACAGAGGAACCGGAATTACGACCAGCATTGGCTGCTGAGTAGAGCTCCGTCAATTCGATGAACCGTCCGGTCCGAACGGGAAAAGATTCCGACGAGGCCCGCGGGAGGATACTGGACGCAGCGGAGGAGCAGTTTCGCCGCGTGGGTTACCATAGGACCTCGGTGGCCGACATCGCCGCTCAACTCGGCATGAGCCCGGCCAACATCTACCGTTTCTTTCCCTCAGACCGTTTCTTTCCCTCAGGGTTACGGTGATGGGGTGGACGGCGCCCCGACCGGCATCGATGTGCCAAGATGGTCGTTGTCACAACCCATCTGAGGAGAGCCGTCCATGGGCAAGTCTATCAAGAATCTGTCGTCTGTCACGATCGTCGGGCTCGACATCGCCAAGAATGTCTTTCAGGTGCATGGCGTCGATGCCGGAGGGGCTTTGGTGGTCGCCAAGGCGGTTCGGCGCGGGCAGTTGTTGAGCTTTTTCGCTTCGCTGCCGCCATGCGTGGTGGGAATCGAAGCGTGCAGTTCGGCGCACCACTGGGCGCGCTCGTTGATCGCCCTCGGCCATCAGGTCAAGTTGATCCCGCCGGCGTATGTGAAGCCGTATGTCAGGCGCAACAAGAACGACGCGGTCGATGCGGCGGCGATCTGCGAAGCGGTCGGGCGGCCGAACATGCGTTTCGTGCCCGTTCGCAGCGTCGAGAACCAGGCGCAACTGATGCGCCATCGCGCCCGCGAACTTCTGTCGGGCCATCGGACGCGCATGCTCAACGCGCTACGCGGCCATCTGGGCGAGATTGGCGTCGTGGCGTCGCAGGGCGTGCAGAATGCTTATGCGCTTAAGCGACTCCTTGCCGACGGATGCGATGACAACGGCGAAGTCATTGTGCCCGATTGCGTGCGTCAGGCCCTGGCGCCGCTGGTTCATCAAATCGATGCGATCGACGCCGAGATCGCGGCGATCGACGAGGAGATCAAGACGCTGGTCAAGGCTGACGAGATCGCGCGGCGGCTGATGACGATCCCCGGCGTCGGCCCGCTCACCGCGCAGGCGATTGTCGCTACCGTGCGGGAGACGAGCGCTTTCGCTAGCGGCCGGGAGTTTGCCGCCTTCCTCGGCCTGACGCCGCGCCAAAGTTCGACCGGCGGCAAGGAGCGGCTCGGGCGCATCACCAAGATGGGCGATCGTTACTTGCGCAAACTGCTCGTCGTCGGGGCCTGCGCGACGCTTTGTCATCGCAAGGGGCACAATGACGCGCTGCGCATGTGGGCCGATCGATTGCTGGCGCGCAAGGCCGTCAAATATAAGTTCAAGCTGACAGCTGTCGCATTGGCCAACAAGGTCGCGCGCATCGTCTTCGCGTTGATGACGCGCGGCGGCGAATACAACGAACTGCCGATCGCCGCTTAAAGAAGGCTATCAATAAGAGTTCCTCGCCGCGCGTCCCTGGATTCCGGCGAAACATAATCGAGGGTGACCAAGGGGTGATGTGAACCAACGGATAAGGCTCGGAAGCCAGATGCACTGTCGGCACCCAATCGCGTGCGATACGGTGATTGAGGCAAAGAGCCAAGCGGACGAATCATCAGGGCCAGAGGGTCTCAACCCCTCGCAAACAGGCCGAAGACATGACCGCACCCGAGAGTTCGCAGAACCGCAGGACACCCTTGACAAGGGGCGCCGTCCAGACATGACAGTGCACTAAACTAACAAATTGCTCGGCTGTCCCAAGCACGCCGACGGCGTCATGCCAGCATAATTTAGTGCGCTGTCGCCGTAGTTCGTCGCGCGTGGAATGAAGTCGCAATGGAATGGCCGATTGCGCCTTCGGCTGATCCCCGCCCTACGGGCCTGCACGGATTTGGGGCGTTGGCCCAGCCGCTTCCGGAAGGCTGACCGCGTGCCGCCGTCGGGCTGGCCGGACCGGCTTTTCCGCGGTATCGGGTGATACCAGCCATAGCATTTTCGGGATGGTGCGGAGGCCCGGGACGCGATAGGCGAAAGGAAGGTAAAACCTGACGCAAGAAACGTGAAGCGCTCCCCGGAGGAAACCATGAACGACGCGACCCCGATGCGATCACCGGCCCTGGCCCAGCTCGCCGCCAGCCGTGAAGAGTTCCAGAACCTTCACGAATTCGTTCGCAAGGCGCGGGCCAATCTCAACCAGAATGCCTGGGACTACATCGTGGGCGCCGCCGAGACCGAGACCACCATGCGACGCAACCGCATGGCGCTGGACGAGATCGCGTTCCGGCCGCGCGTATTGCGTGATGTGTCGAGGGTCGATGCCACGGTCGAGCAATTCGGCCGCAAGATGCGGCTTCCGGTGATGATCGCACCGGTCGGCGCGCTCGAAATCTTCGACCCCGAGGGTGCTGCCGCGGTGGTGCGGGCGACCGGCAGGTTCGGCATCGCGCATATGCTGAGTTCGGTGTCCGGGCCCGGCCTCGAGAAGGTCGCCGAGGCCGCACCCGACGCCTTGCGTATCTACCAGCTTTATGTCCGCGGCGACGACGCTTTTGTCGAAGACAGCGTCGCCAGAGCGATTGCCAAGGGCTACACGGCGTTCTGCCTGACCGTCGACACCGCGCATTACAGCCGGCGCGAGCGCGACATCGCCAAACGTTATGTCCGCGCCACGCGCCTGCGCGTCAGCGGCGGCGACTTCCAGATGGGGCTGAACTGGAAGACGGTGAAGCTGATCAAGGACAAATACAAGATACCGCTGATCATCAAGGGCATCGCGACATCAGAAGACGCGGAGATCGCGATCGATCACGGCGTCGAGTGGATCTATGTGTCGAATCACGGCGGACGTCAGCTCGATCACGGCCGCGGCTCGATGCATGTGCTGCCGGAGATCGTCGAAGCGGTGCGCGGCCGCGCCAAGATCATGGTCGATGGTGGCATCTGCCGCGGCACCGATGTGGTCAAGGCGATCGCCGCCGGCGCCAACATCGTCGGCCTCGGCCGCTTGCAATGCTGGGCGCTTGCGGCGGGCGGTGAAGCCGGCGTCGAGCGGATGCTGGAGCTCTTGGAAGACGAAGTGATCCGGACGCTCGGGCTGCTCGGCGCCACCTCGTTCGCCGGCGTCGACAAATCCAGCCTGCACACGGCCACCGCGACCAATCTGCCCAGCGTGTTCAGCGCCTATCCGCTGCTGGACATCGAGCCCTATCGCTACTGACGGCATCGTCGCCGATGACCACGCCCCTGCTCACCCCCGGCTCCGCCGACGCGCTGCTGTTCGATCTCGGCCGCGTGGTCATCAATGTCGACTTCAACCGGACGCTGGCGTGCTGGGCCGGGCACGCCGGCCGCACGCTGGCGGATCTGTCCGGGCGGTTTGGGCCGGACGAAACCTTCCGGCGTCATGAGACCGGCGAGGTCAGCGACGCCGAGTTCTTTGCGGCGCTGCGCAGGACGCTCGGCGTCGACATCTCGGACGCCCAATTCCTGGAGGGCTGGAACGCGATCTTTGCCGGCGAGATGCCCGGGATGAACGCCCTGCTCGCACGTGCCGCCGACAGACTGCCGCTGTATGCCTTCTCCAACACCAACCAGCCGCACATCGAACATTTCTCCAAAACCTACGCCGACATCCTCGGCCATTTTCGCGAAATCTTTCTTTCCTCCACGATCGGGCTTCGAAAACCCGACGCCCCCGCCTATGATCATGTCGTGAAGGCGATCGGGGTACCCGCGCAGCGCATCGTGTTTTTCGACGATCTCGCCGAGAATATCGAAGGCGCGCGGATGCGGGGCTTGACCGCCGTTCACGTCACTTCGCCCGATGACGTGGCGCGCGCGCTCACGGCGCTCGGGATTTAGAGATTTGGAATTTAGTCTGACGGAAATAAATTGCTAAAATCGATCTGAATTCGTCATTGCGAGGAGCGAAGCGACGAAGCAATCCAGTCTTACTTCGTTGCCCTGGATTGCTTCGCTTCGCTCGCAATGACGAACAAAGAAGTCACGAGTTACGGAAATTCAGGAGCATTTACTTTGGCATTGATGCCGGTCACTGAGGCGCTGTCCGCCATTCTCGCAGGCTCCGAGCTGTTGCCCGAGGAAATGGTCGCGCTCGATGCCGCCTACCATCGCGTGCTGGCGCGCGACCTCGCCGCGTTGCGCACGCAGCCGCCGCAGGCGATGTCGGCGATGGACGGCTATGCGGTACGATCGGCCGACGCCAGCAGGGCCGGCGCGCGTTTCAAGGTGATCGGCGAAGTCGCCGCGGGACGGCCGCTCGATAAAGCAGTCGGCGCCAACGAGGCGGTGCGGATATTCACCGGCGGCGTCATTCCCGACGGCGCCGACGGCGTCGTGATCCAGGAAGACACCGAAGTCGATGGATCGAACATCACCATCACCGAGCCTACGAGCCCAGGCCGGCATATCCGGCCCGCAGGCGTCGACTTCAACAAGGGCGATGTGCTTTTAGCCGGTGGCAGCCGGCTGACCGACCGCGACCTGTCGCTGGCCGCCTCCATGAACTATCCGGAGCTTGCGGTGCGCCGCCGGCCCAAGGTCGCGGTGCTCGCCACCGGCGACGAACTGGTGATGCCGGGATCGGAGCCCGGTCCCGGCCAGATCGTCTATTCCAACGGCTACGCGCTGCGCGCGCTGGCCCGTGCCGAGGGCGCCGAGACCATCGATCTCGGCATCGCCGCCGATACCATTGCGGCCACCACCCACGGCATCCGCCGCGCCCGCGACTCCGGCGCCGATGTTCTCATCACCACCGGCGGCGCCTCGGTCGGCGACCATGACCTCGTCAAGCAGTCGCTGGAGGCCGAGGGCGTCGCGATGGCGTTCTGGCGCATCGCGATGCGCCCGGGCAAGCCGATGATGCATGGACGATTGGGCGGCATGCGGGTGATCGGCCTGCCCGGCAATCCGGTGTCGTCTTACGTCTGCGCATACCTGTTTCTGGTGCCGTTGATTCGCGCTCTATCGGGCCGCACGAGCATTCATCACGCCCGCGAAACCGCATTGCTCGGTCGCGATCTCGCCGCCAACGACCAACGCGAAGACTACCTGCGCGCGCGCCTCGAGACGCGCGACGACGGTGCGTTGATCGCGACGCCGGTGAACCATCAAGACAGTTCGCTGTTGGGGAATCTCGCTGCGGCACGGGCACTTCTGATACGCGCGCCGTTCGCGCCGCCGGCCGCTTCCGGCTCGGTTTGCGACATCCTGCGGCTGCCGTTCTGATCACCAGCGACAGCGCGTCTACCTAAAACTCACGCTCTGAAACTCACTCTATTCATCAGAAATTAAGTGGTTGCGGAACACATATGGAACATATAGTGTCCGTTCATGATTTGTTTCGAGTATTGACGGCTACAAACTGCAACTTGGAGTTTTCTAGAACTCCCGACTCTCTGGGATCCGACAAGCTCGCGAAGCGAGGCCAAGTCTTTTGGAATCGGGTCTTTGGAATCGAACGACACAACTGGGGACTGGTCGAGATGCTCACGCGCAAACAGTACGAACTCCTGCGTTTCATCAATGAGCGGCTGAAAGAGGACGGCGTTCCGCCCTCCTTCGACGAGATGAAGGATGCCCTCGATCTACGTTCGAAGTCCGGCATTCATCGCCTGATCACCGCGCTGGAAGAGCGTGGCTTCATTCGCCGCCTGCCCAACCGGGCCCGCGCCATCGAGGTGATCAAGCTGCCGGAGCTTTCCGGGAACGGCAATGGCAATGGCCGCCGCGGCTTTACGCCGAGCGTCATCGAAGGCACGCTCGGCAAGATCCGCAGCACCAGCAACAATAACGCTATGAACGAGGACGACGGCAACCATCCGGTCGCCGTGCCCGTGATGGGCCGCATCGCGGCCGGTACGCCGATCGAGGCGCTGCAAACCCGCAGCCACACCATCAGCGTGCCGCCGGATATGCTCGGCTCAGGTGAGCATTACGCGCTCGAAGTACGCGGCGATTCGATGGTCGATGCCGGCATCCTCGACGGCGACATGGCGCTGATCCAGCGCAACGACACCGCGGAAACCGGCGACATCGTGGTGGCGCTGATCGACGAAGAGGAAGCCACGCTGAAGCGCTTCCGCCGCCGCGGCGCGTCGATCGCGCTGGAGCCCGCCAACACCTCCTATGAGGTGCGGATCCTGCCGCCCAACCGGGTGAAGATTCAGGGCAAGCTGATCGGGCTTTACCGGAAATACTGAGCGAGCCTCGTGGTCTCGGTCTAATGGTCTTGGTCCAATGGTCTTGGCCCAAATGCCTCGCCAGCCCTCGGACCGGTAATCGGGGGCTGGGCGCAAGGGGTCGATTATCCAGCCCTGATTGATAGTCCTTCTCCATCTCCACGGATTATCAAATCGGCTGCTTCGCTCTATCTCCCGTACATCGCAAGACGAGGCGAACGCTTCGCGAGGCGATCGACAAGGGAGACTACAATGAAAAAGACAATCCTGACCGTACTGGCAGCTACTTTGATGGTTGCCTCGACTGCACAGATCGCCGCGGCTGCGGAACATCATCACGCCAGGAAAATGGTCCGGGCGCCGGTGAGCGACCAGTTCCGCAACGCCAATAACGCCGTGGCGCAGCCGAGCCCGTATTCAGACTATACCGACGGCCACGCCATCTCGGCGCCCGCCGGCCGCTGACCGATCCGATCGCTAAAAAAGCCCCGGTGTGAGCCGGGGCTTTTTTGCGCCAGCGCGCTGAACTTCTTCAATCCTCGCTTTGCTGATCGGCTTCGGCCGGCGTCGCATCCACCGTGCGCGGCGCGGCCGGAGTACGCACGAGACCCGGTTCATCCTCGGCGTCGCCGGCGACCGCCGGTGACCACGGCCGATCGAAGCCTCTCGGCTTGACCGCGTCGACGACAAAGCCGTCGCGGCTTCGCCGCAGCGCCAGCGCGCCCTGCCGCCGCAAACGATCCAGCGTGATCACTGGTGCTGCGCATGTCGACGGCGCTTGCCTTGCCGTCACCACCAGCGCCGCACGCGCGCAATCATCCGCCAGCGCCTCCGGCCGCAGCGATAGCGTCACCTGCGCGCCACCGGCCATGGGCGCCACGCATCCCGCCTCGTCGCAGGAAACGCCGACCGCCAGCGCAGCATCCGCAGGCAGCCGGGGATCGGCGTCGGCCGCGAGCCATTCCTTGATGAGGAACGCATCCTTGGCACTGCGCATCAGGTGCAACCGACCGTCTTTGCCACGAACCCCGACATTGTGGCCGTCGCCGGAGATCAGCACATCGGGCTGCGGAACCAAGAGCGCCCATGCCGTCGCCAGCAGCAGGACGACCGCGCCGGACCAGCGCAGCGGCGTCCGCAACATCCCCAGCAGGACGATGCCTGCGCTGGCGGCGATCAGCGGGCCGATGCCGAAGGCGGCCATGCGCCCGATCGCGCCCGGCAAGGCTGCGACCCACTCGGTCACCGCGATCATCCAGTCGATGCCGACCCCCATCAGCCACCAGAACACGCCGTCGAGCCCGAACGGCATCGCCAACAGGCCGAGCATGCCGGCCGGCATCACCACCGCCGACACCACCGGCATCGCCGCCAGATTGGCCAGCACGCCGTAAGGCGTCACCCGATGGAAGTGGAAGGCGGCATAGGGCGTGGTCGCAAGCCCCGCCACCAGCGAGGCCAGTGTCAGCGTCATGATCTCCCGCCCGCCCCATAGCGCGACTTTTGCGGTAATGGAGTTATCCGGCGCGGCAAACAGCCGGGGCATGCCGATCTGGATCAGCGCGACCAATCCCAATGTGGCCGCGAACGACATCTGAAATGTGGGACGCGGAGAGCCACTTCGCTTGTCAACTCAGATACTTAACTCGCATCCCGGATCTTGCTCCGGGACTTTTTCCGGGACTTCGCGAGCCGCTCGACGGCAACAGCCACATCCTCATCCAGCACATGCGCGTAACGCAGGGTGCTCTTGATGTCCCGGTGGTTGAGCGCCTTCTGCACCAGCTTGAGGTTTCCGCTGTCGCGGAGAAGCTTAGTTCCGAAATCGTGTCTGAAGTCGTGGAACCGGAAGTCAGCTACGCCAGAGTTGGCGCGGATGCGCTGCCAAGCGGTCTTGGCGCCAGTATAGGTGAGAGGATATCGCTGTCCTCTTACTCGGCCAAGCCGCTTGTTGCCGTAGACAGCCACATAGGTGAAGCAAAACTCCGGGTGCTGCCCCTGCAGCGGGAACAGGATCTCGTGAACCGCGGGCGTGATCGGGAAAACCACGCGCCGGCCACCCTTACCAGTGCGAACGATTTGCCGCGTGCCGAAGTTGACTTCTGTCCAGCGGAGCGTCACGCATTCCTTGAGGCGCATGCCGCTGGCGCCAACGAGCGCGAAGAACGCCTCATAGTCATCGCGCATTGCTTCATCCAATGCCGCGGCCTCGCTGTCCTGCAGCTCACGCACCCGTTCCAACGGCTCTGGCAGCAGCAGCGCCTCCCAGTCCGGCTCGTTCTCAAACATCGCCCTTTCGGCTTTGGCGAAGGCAAACAGGCGCTGCAACACCTTGGTCGCTGAACGGTTTACGGTGGCGTTGGAGACCAGCGGCAGCGCCTCCTCTTGCTCCTTGGTCCGCTTACCGCGCCGGGAGACGCGTTGTCCGCGGCGCCACGCCACCATGTCCTTGGCCGCCTTGTGGTCGATGTCGGTTAGCTGCTTCGACTGGCCGAAGTATCCTATGAGCCGCGCAAGGTTGGTCTCGGTGGCTTTTGGCTCCGCATCATACTGTGCGCTGTCGTTCCAGAGTCGGCCCGCAACGTCATCAATTGCAAGCGACGTCTTGGCTCGGCGCGTCGCCTTCACCAGCGCCTTGGCCTTCTCTAGCTCTGCGGCCTCGAATTTTTCCGCGTCGCGTCGAGACGTGCATTTCGTGCTGCCATGAAACCGATGACCTTCGTGCTGGAAATCGAATTGATAGTACGGCGAGCGCTTGTCACGATAGACGGACACGGTGCTTCCCTCCTGCGGCGACGCCCCTCAAACTCTTTGATGTCTTCTTCCGCGTACCGCCGTCGTGGTCGCTTCTTGCCGCGCCCGACGTTGATGTAAGCGATTTCACCGTCGTGAGTGAGCCCACTAAGTTGGTCCTCGGTGATATTCAGCCTCAACGCCGCTTGCTCGGGTGTGAGCAAGCGGTCGTTGTCGTTGGCGGGATTGGGCAAGGCGCGCCCTCGGGTATAGTGGACTTGCGTACCTCGTCGGCCTAAGCCGACGCACACGAAACACGGCATTATAAGACGTGCTGGCGTGGAGCCCAGTCAAAAACCGTAAGTTTCTTTGGCAAGGTGCGGAAAACAGCCCGCGCCGGTTAAGACGCGGGCCAAATACGCAGCCTGTTGAGAATGTCAGGCCGTGACTGGCCGGTGAGCCACTTTACAGCGGTTGGACTCAAACGGTCTCGGCCCCGAGCAGAATGACCTCGTCATCGGTCCTTCGATCTTCCCAAGCTGCACGCGCGTATTCCAGCCTTAACGCACCGTCTGGATCGTGAAGCGCGGCCCATCTTCCAGCATCTCTAACAGCCGCAGAATTGATAAAGTCTATGTAGAGGCCCCCATCGCGAGCAATGGGGTTGCACCCTTCTTCGCGAATCTTCTGAAAAAAAGTGCGCTCGCAAAAAAGCGGAGACGGATCTATTTGGTCGGAAACAATAGCGGCAGAATCGGTCATGGTGGTGATGTCTTTCATTATCTGTAGAATCGAACGGGTATTGCCCGTCCAAATCTTTTCTGGCATCATAAAACCATGAAGTCAACAATTGATAGCGCTAAAAAACCGAAACGCGGCAGACCGCCTGTGGATAGCATGGCGATTAACGTCCGTATTTCTACGGACTCGGTCTCGGAAATAGACGACTGGCGGCGGCGCCAGGATGACCTACCCGGCAGGCCAGAGGCAATTCGGCGGTTGGTTGAGCAGGCGTTGAAGGGGAAGAAATAATGCGTCGTAGCCGCCCGTGGACTTCAAAAGACGACGACCTGCTTCGAGATTTGGCAGCCGCCGGAAAACACGTCGTCGATATTGCGGCCGAGATGAATCGGAGCGAATCCGTAATCCGAGCACGGGCGAAAGTGAATGATCTGCAAATCGCAAAAAATACCAGAGGTAGGCCTGCCGAGATCGAGTTGAAGGCGAAACGGTAAATGCCACGGCGCCCTCCAGGTTTTCCCGTTTATCGCGAACGCTGTGCCTTGCAGTCATTGGTCGGAAGGGATTGGTTGCCGGGAGCGAATCTGTACCCTGCCGGCCCATCAACAATCGTCAACATGCTGACGAAGGGTTGGCTGAAGCGTCGGCAGGACCAAATGTTCGGTTGGACTTTCTGCATAACATCGCTCGGCGAAGCGGCGCTGAGGGCAGAAATCCCGTCGAGGCCGATCAGATCGGTTAAGAAGCGGGGCCGGCCTAAGAAATGACCCGGCCGAGGTCGCCTGAACCTACAGAGCTGAAGGCGAAGAAATAGTGGACAGTATAACTGGCATGGAATGGCACTTGCCGCATTGGCTCATACTGGCAGGCACATTGCTGGTGATTGCTGGCCTGATTGGGTTGGTCATAAGACGTAGGCAACAGGCGAAGGTTCAGGACGATCCGGCCACCGAGCAAAGTTCCGGGTCGCGCCCTCGGCTTCCGCCACTACCGGGTCTTCTTGATTCCCGGCCTCGAAAGGATCGGCGTTAAAAGTCCATCCCTCATGGGGCGCTTCGGCGCGCGGCTTGCTACAGATTTGACAACCGCCGCTGAGTTGGATCGCGTTTGGCCGGCCGGTCGGGTCCCGATATTCTCTTTGGGAATTTCGGGATCGCTTAACTACTCGCCGCTAGATACTTGGGGCATGTGGACGCGTCTCGGAAGGTTGCTGATTCAGGGCGGCGCGAGGGTAATTGGCATGTCGCTGGCCGCCCTGTGCACGCTCGGCACCATTTACATCACCGCGATTCACTCCAGCCCCGAGCGTAAATCCGCGGTCTTGGCGCCGCCGCCGGGATGCATGCCGAGCCATTGCCGGGCGAAAATATCGAGCACTCCTTGATCTTATAGTCGATTGCTAAGTCTCTTCGGCGCCTACCGCCGCTCCCCACCGCACATGATGCTAAAGGTAGCAGTTGCCCTGCCCGGCTTCCACGCCGTATAGTTGCGCCGGGTCTGGGGGGGGGCTTACTTTGTGGTTACGAACTTTATCGCGCTAGACGTCGAGACTGCGAATTCGGATTTCGCAAGCATCTGCTCGATCGGCTTAGTTCACTTCAAGGCCGGCGAGGTTTTTAAGTCGCTTACAATCTTGATTGACCCAGAGGACAATTTTTCTTCTGCCAATATTGCCATCCATGGAATTCGCCCAGAGGATGTCGCAGGCAAGCCAACGATGGCTAAAGTGTTCCCCATTATCAGCAGCGCGCTTCTCGACACGGCAATCGTTCATCACAGTCCATTTGATCGGACCGCGCTTGCCCGCGCCGCCGCCAGGTACGGCGCCGATGGTCTGCCCTGTATATGGCTCGATACTCTACAGGTCGCGCGTCGAGCGTGGGATTCCTACGGTGGGGGTAACGGCGGCTATGGACTGAAGAATTTAGCGTCATCGTTCGGAATTGAATTCCGTCACCACGACGCCGCGGAAGATGCTCGTGCAGCAGGTCTAATCCTTTTGCGCGCCATGGCCGACACAAAAATAAATCTCCAGGCGTGGATCGATGACATCGGCTATGAAAGTGTAGCTGGCTATCTCCCAAGACCGTTTAAGCGCAAGACTGACTGGAAAAGACATTCCCAAGACGGTAACCCCGATGGACCGCTATTCGGTGAAACCGTCGTGTTCACTGGAGAATTGTCCCTTGCGAGGGATCAGGCAGCCCAAATGGCTGCCAACGCCGGATGCAAGGTTGCAGATTCCGTGAGCAGAAAAATTACTATGCTTGTGGTTGGCGATCAGGATTTGCGGCTCACGAAAGGGCAAGAGAAAAGCTCTAAGCAGCGGAAAGCGGAAGCGATGATCGCTGAGGGCGCGCCAATAAGGATGGTTTGCGAAAGTGACTTCATGATGATGGTTGGCCATGAATGAATTGGAAGTCAGCAACAGAACTAATCTCCTGCCACGACTGCGACCGACCGGTTTCATTTAGCGCCGCCGCTTGCCCGAACTGCGGATCAAGGGAGCCGACTGGACCGTACCGGTTCAGCGCAAGAGAGGCGCGCAGACTGGGCGCCGAAGATAGGAACGATAGAACGCTGATCATCATGACGGTCGGACTGGGTGCGGTTGGCGCATTCTATGGCGTTGAAACGAGCTCCAGCGCGCTCGGGGCTTACGTTGCCGCGACCGTAGACGGTTTCTTGGGCGCCGCCATCGGTGCGCCCCTCGCCTTCGCAATCAACGTCACGCGCAATTGGCGCTAGGCACCCGGACAAGGTTTGGAACGGAAAAAGATGACCGAACGCGCTCCTGAAGAAACTAACAAGTTTCTAGCCATTAGTTTCCTGACGGACGCACAGCAATATCGCCAGGCATCTCGCATTCTACATGACAGTCGGTTCGACAGGATCACAAGCCCGCAATATTTCCTCATCTCGCAGAGCATTGAACTGTATCTGAAGGCTTTCATCATTGCGGCCGGAGGTAAGCAATCGGAATTAAAAAAACGTGATACCCGCCACTCCCTCTTGAAGCTTTTTTAACTTGCAACAGCAAAGGGATATGCGCCTCGAAGCGCCAAGACGGCTACCGTGATCGATTTGCTGGCCCCACATCATTCGGACCACTCCTTCCGCTATCGCAAAGTCGGCTTCAAGAAATACCCAACCCTTCGAGAAGGCATCGAAACATTGGATCGGATGGACCGAGAAATCGCTTCGACGGTTGCTCGTTCGATCCCGGGACTATAATCAGGTTTTCCTCACCCACCATCACAACCGCCTCTGCTTTTTCGCCATGGTCACAGCCGACACAACGCGCGCCGGCAACTCGGCCTGTAATTGATTCAGCTGCACTTGAAGCTTTGCCAAGCCAGCGGCATCAGCATTCGGCGCGTTGATGGTAAAATTCATCGGCGCAATCACGCTGCCCCCGTTACCGCCCTTAAGCACATCGTTCGGAATGACCTGGCCGCCCTTGGGGATATTCAGCAACTCCGGCCCGTGCTCGCCCACCAGCGATAAGCCGCCAGGAGCGTTATCGGTGCCTCCAGCAAACTGTCCAACAAGAGGTGCGCCACCAACCGACGTTGGCCCCGCAGCGCCCGAGATCGAGCCGTTGGCATTGATCGATGGCGTGCTGCCCAGCCCGAATAGCGACAAGATGCTGCCGCCGCTGGACCCGCCGAACGCCGACGACCACAAATTGTCAGCAGCCATCTTCGTCAGCTTGTCGGCAATGGCACCCAGCGCATTGACGCCCGCAGTCTGTAGGGCCTGCATAGCAGATGCGCCGTTGCGAATCTGGGTTTCGAAGTCAACGAAAAACTGACTGTTGACCTGCTGGCCGAGAGAGCCAAGGTCTTTGATGGTGGCGTTGAATTTGAGTGATGCGGCTTCGCTACTGGCCATGGCGGCCGGAATATCATTGCCGTAGATGCTCTTTAGTTGAGTGGCAATCGTCAGGTCTTGCGGAGTTAGAAGCGCAGTCTGTTGACCGAAACTAATGTTAGAAGCGACCTTGGCCTTAGCCAAGGCATCTGCAGCTTCGCCAGCATCCTGTGCCAGATCCTGGTTCTTGTCTATCTGTTGTTGGGTAAGTGCTATGCCAGCCTGCTTGGCGGCAAGATCAAGTTTGGTTTGCGCCTCTGCCGCAGCGAGATCGCCAGCGCCCAGTCCCTGCGCGTCAGCATCTGCGCTGGTTTTGGCGGTAGATTTTTCTACCTGATTTTGCGCACGATCGTAGGCGTCTGCCGGAACGTCTCTTGGATCAATTACAGTGTGCTTATCGTTTGCATCTTGCGCGTCGTCTTGCTTCTGGTCGGCCAGGTGCTGATAATGCGCCTGCACGTCCGCAATGGACTTCGGTCCTGACTGCGGATATGCGGAACTGTTCAGCGCATCTGCACCTGTCCCGGGCGCACCAAGCGGCGTGAGCTTGAAGGGGGAAGCTAATAATGCACCTGCGTCTGCCCAGAACTGTAGTGAGAACGCTGGAGCATTTTTGAACTCTTCGGCCGCTTTGTTCAGGCTATCTGCATCAATTGTGACAACCTTCTTGTTATCACCCGATCCGATGGTAAGACCGAGGCCAAGGCTACCCAATATCCCTTGAGCGCCGCCGCCCTTGTCTTTTATACTCTGTAAGAACTTGGCCCCACGCTGAATTAGGTCGTCCATGCCAGGCAGAAGGTCGGCAATTGCAGCCTTCATATATGTAGCAAACTCAGTGCTGGATTTTTGCCACGCCGCGTTAAAGTCGGTAGCCTTTTTGATAGTGGCGTCGTCAATAACTGCGCCTGCCGCCGTCGCCTGGTCACTTAACGTGCCCATTGCGGTAGCGCCCTGCTGCAACAAAGGCACCCACTCTTGAGTAAACCCCAGCATCTGCGCTATTACAATAGCGTCCTGCGGAGTCGCAGCGTTGCTGACGAGGCCAGCCGCTATTTGCAGCAACTGATTTTGAGAGATCAATTGGCCGTTGGCGTTCTTGACGCTTATGCCGTTTGCATCAAGTTCCTTAGACAGCGAGTTCGAGTTGCGCGCGGCGTCATTGAGCAGCGAGGCCGACTTCTGCAGTCCATCGTTTATCTGGTCCGTCGAAAGGCCCGCGACTTGCCCGCCGAACTGTACGCCTTGAAAATCCTTGAGCGTAAGACCAACCTGCTCGGCGGTCGCTTGCATGTCCGCAAGTTGTTTATTGAGCGAAACAACATACGCCAGAATTCCGGTGAACCCGGCCGCAGCAGCGGTAAAGAATGTACCGAATCCACCAGCCGTTGGATTCAGGCTCGCGAACGACGATTCAATCCGGCTTACAGCGCTATCCGCCATATCACCAGCAGAGTTCATGTCGCTCTGGAATTGGTCCAGTTTCGCACCAAGCTGAACTACAAGGTCGTTGGACATTATGCAACGCTCCGGATCTCTGGATTGATCCGTTCTCCAATTTTATCCGGCCAGCGCTCCAAAATTCGCGTTTCGATATGATTGGGCTTGATCGTCGTCATTTGACACCAGCCACCAATGACCGCGAACTTTTCACGCTGCGCTCGCATGATAGCCAAGCCTGACTGGGCAGGTTGTTCAGCATCAAACTTCATATCGATGATGCTTCGATCGTTTTCATCGACTGCGGCCGGGGTTATGAAGACGGGGCACTCCGTCATTTCGAATGGCTTCGTTCCGATACCTTCATCGGCCTGAATGCAGAACAGCGAACCTGGACCCGCGATAACAATTCTGAAACCCTCGAATTGATCTGGCGCTTCCTGGGCAAGACGCCGGATGATGTTGGGAATGTTATCGACGAAATACTTACGATCAGCGAAGTCGTGCGCAGCCAGCACAGCAAACAAATGCCCCATTGCAGATGTTCTGCCGGTTGCGGCCACGGCAGCGCAATATTGCGGAAATATCTCAACCTTATTCATGAGGCCAGCCAAAGCGAGGGTCTGGGGATGACAGATTGCGGCATCAGAAAATAGAAATGTTGCGTCATCTGTCACAAACGCATTCAGTGCGCTCATCACGGCCTCCCAGCGAACGAGATGCCAACGCTTGCGGTTAGCGTCACTGCAAAATCAATTGCGCCCGCAGCGACGTATCCCTCCGCCAAAGGCCGTCTTGTTTGAGGGACGCGAGGGCTGCAGGTCCTAGGGGTAATCCTAGGAGAAGCGCTATGACGATTTCGCGGG
>NZ_LMUK01000060.1:309598-318558 GCF_009766005.1 Bradyrhizobium sp. S69
CGTTCGCGGCCATCATCGCCGCTTTCAGGCAGAAATTCCACTTATCGTCCTGTCCAAATTCCCGGAACCGGCTCTTTACGAAGCCGCCATTGTCGATCTTCTTTCGCATCCCTTGGGTCAGCGGTCAGCCAATTTTCCGTTCGCGGCGGTTGGGTGCTTGGCGATCCGGGCGCGACATAGCCATCGATCCCGTGTGTTTTCGAGATCGGCTTCGCCGCAGCCTGCTGAGCCCTGTTCCGGCTTGCGGCCGAGTTTTTCCCGATGGCCTCGATCAGGGGCACAAACTGGTCCCTGATCGTTGCCGTACTGCGTCAGTTCGTGCACGACACTGATCCGGGCGCCGGCGTCGACGGCGGCCTACCGTCCCCCCGCACGCACAGCAACTCGACTACCTAATACCGTCGATTCTTAAGGGGCCTTGATTTGCAACCGGAAACGGGGGCAGAATCACAGGACGACGGCACGTGGGCCAGCTAGCCGGTAGCACGACTCCGAATTGTCGGAGAGTGCAGGCGTTTCTGAAGTCGGTTTCTAGGCGAGCGCAGTTGTAAGGCCGCATAATGGTAATAAGCTAAGAATTGATCGTTGTGTTTTCACCAAAACAGTATCTAAAGAAGGTAACTTATCTATGTCGGGTTTCGTTCCAGAAACTCAAATGCGCGAGATTGCTGAGCTTAAAGCGAAGATAAATCTTTTACTAGCAATGTCTTCGCTTGCTGATTCAGAATTAGCCCGGGGTGCTTCTGAGCTCGCTCAAAAGGACACAGAATTAGCCCGGGGTGCTTCTGAGCTCGCTCAAAAGAACACAGAAATCGGGAAGCTTCTCGGCGAAGTCGCGCAGAAGGATAGGGAGATCGCTCGTGTTCAGAGCGCGTGGAAGCAGGAACACAAAGCGATACTAGCTTCGACAAGCTGGAAAATTACCGCTCCGATTCGCTGGATCAAAGAGAGGCTTGGGAAATGACCGCTGTTCTCTCATCCCCACAAAATCTCGCTGGGGGAGGTGAAACAGCGGATGTCGATCCACCCGAGGTTTCCATTATCATCCTGAATTGGAATAAGAGCGACCTGACTCTTCGTTGTCTAGAGAACGTCAAACGTCATACGCGCTCGGTCAGCTTTGAAATCTTAGTTGTAGACAACGGGAGCAATTCTTTTGAACTGGCGACTCTGAAGAAGGGGCTGGATCAAAGTGCTACATTAATCAGTCTTTCGCAAAATATGTTCTTCGGTGAAGGAAACAACATTGCAGCTGAAGCCGCGCGCGGCAGATTTCTGTTGTTTTTGAACAATGACGTAACAATTGACGACATAATAAACGACTTGATCGTCCAGTTTAAGACGTGTTTTTCGGCAGGAGCCGTTGGGCCTAAGTTTCTCTATCCCAGCGGAGTGTTGCAGGAGGCTGGCGCATTCTTGTTGCCAAACGGGATGTCTTTGCGCGGGGGACAGCAAAATCTCAAAGTTGACCCACATTTTGAATATGGGAGCCACATCGTCGATTACTGCTCCGCAGCATGTTTGCTGGTTGAACGAGATTCTTTCTTCAAAGTTGGAGGCTTTGATCCGCTTTTCGACCCCGGTTACTATGAGGATTGCGATCTTTGCTTTCGATTGAGGGCCATGGGTCTTTACACATACTATGCGAGTGAGATTGTGGTAATCCACGAGGAGAATGTTACTTCATCAGCGCTGTGGGGCGGTGAGGAAATCAATCAAATTGTGGCCAAAAATCGCAGCCTTTTTCTCAATCGTTGGAGGTATTATTTGGAAGGCCGGATTGGAAATCCGGTAACGATCGTAGATCCGTTGCCGTCGTTCGAACAAAGCGAAATGCCTCCGGTGACAACGCGTTCTGGTAAAATATTGATGCAGAGTACTACAATTCTCCAAATATCTGCTCAGTGCTCGGCGATGTTTCGAATCGCAGACGCGCTTCAGAACAAATATTCCATAACATTTGCGGTGCCGGAGGTATGCAGTGCTCTCCGCGTTTGCGCTCTTGGCCGTCATTTTGGTGTTCAACTCCGCGACGCAACCTTGGTACGTCAATCTACGCAAGGTACACCAGAATACCATTTTTCGCTTTCATTCTCCGACCATTCTCTTGTTGGGGGAGCGCAAAAGCTCAATCACGACACGCTCAAATCGATCTATAAGTTGCTATAAAAACACGGTAGGCTAGTTGGTTTGGTCGTCCGTGAATAACCAATGCTCGGCGCCGCTATCGGAGACTGCGAAGAGAGCGTTTTTGCGGGTAAGCTTGATCGTAAGCGTTGTATCGGGCCACGGCTTGAAGGTCTGCTTGTCGGTAGGCCGAGGTAGCAGCTGATCGATGTCGCTGTTGGGATGGCCATTGACGATCCCGGTGAGGACGTCGGTCACGTAGCCGAGCGGGTCTGACCTGCCCCTGAACTTTCATCCAGTGGCGATTAGAGTCTCGGCACATGTTGCCAACGGACCAAATTAGGGGCATTTTGCCGGAAATGCCGTAGGCGCTATTGGCGCTGGGAAAATTGGGCGTGTTACAAAGCGCGCGCACGCGGTAAACGTGCTCATAAGCCTACTTAGAGTGACCGGCGGGTCTAAATACCAACTGTAGAAATTGACCTTGGAGGAAATATGTAGTTTTGGTAGCGGCTTAGCGGCAAGGGCCAGCTTGAAGTCTGGCCGCGAGTGGATGGCTATGCAAGTTGAGAAACTGACGATCCCGGAACTCGTGCTGGTGACGCCAAAAAAGCATGGCGATCAGCGAGGTTTTTTTTCCGAGACATTTCGCGCGGATATTCTGGCGGCGCAAGGCGTTAAAGCGAGCTTCGTCCAGGACAACCACGTGCGCTCCACGCAAAAAGGTGTCCTCCGTGGCCTGCACTACCAGACACCGCCCCACGCGCAAGGTAAACTGGTGAGGTGCGCGCGGGGCTCCATCCTCGATGTAGCCGTCGATATTCGGGTGGGATCCCCTACCTACGGCCAGCATGTGGGCGTGGATCTTTCGGCGGCGAACTGGCGCCAGTTGTGGGTGCCTCCTGGATTTGCGCACGGTTATGTCACGCTGGAGGACAACTGCGAAGTCATCTATAAGACCACCGATTACTATGCACCGGATTGCGATCGGGGTATTGCTTGGGATGATCCGGCGTTGGCAATTGATTGGCAGATAGCAAATGCGGACGTCGTCCTCTCGGACAAGGACAGGAGGCAGCCCCGCCTCCAAGATGCGACGCCTGCCTTTCAATTTAGTCACTAGGAGTTGGGGATGCGAGTGCTTGTGACTGGCGGCGCCGGTTTCATCGGATCGGCGGTGTGCCGCCATTTCATTGCGGATTTGAAACACGACGTGGTCGTCGTCGACAAGCTTACTTATGCGGGCAACATGGCATCGCTGGCGCCGGTTGCTTCCGACTCGCGGTACGCGTTCGAAAAGCATGACATTTGTGATCCCGAGGCGATCGAAAGGATCTTCGCCAAATATCAGCCAGACGCCGTGGTTCACCTCGCGGCCGAGAGTCACGTCGATCGCTCGATTTCCGGCTCAGACGTCTTCGTGAAAACCAACGTCCTGGGCACTTGCACGCTACTTGAGGCTGCTCGTCGCTATGTTGCACCGCGTCGGACCAATAGCGGGATTGACTTTCGCTTCATTCATGTCTCGACCGATGAGGTTTACGGTTCGCTTGGAGATGATGGGCTGTTCACAGAGACCACCGCATATGATCCGAGTTCGCCTTATTCGGCAACAAAGGCCGCTTCGGACCATCTGGCAAAGGCCTGGCAGCGGACATATGGGTTGCCGGTGATCGTATCGAACTGTTCCAACAATTACGGTCCATATCATTTTCCTGAAAAGCTGATTCCGCTCATCATTCTCAATGCGCTGGATCGCAAGCCATTGCCCGTCTATGGTGACGGGTCGAACGTCCGCGACTGGCTGTACGTGGAAGATCATGCACGTGCGCTGGGCATTATCCTGGCAAAGGGACGCCCAGGCGAGACCTACAATATCGGCGGGCGCAATGAACGACAAAATATTGAAGTCGTTAGGCAAATCTGCATGTGGATCGATAGAATACGCCCCAGCAAGAATTCTTGCCACGACCTGATTTCATTCGTAACCGATCGTCCCGGTCACGATCAACGTTATGCGGTCGACGCCACCAAACTCGAAACTGAGTTGGGCTGGCGCGCCCAAGAGACGTTCGAGACCGGAATTGAAAAAACGGTTCGTTGGTATCTTGAGCGAGCCGACTGGTGGCAGCCTTTGCGAGATCGCATTTACAGCGGCGAGCGCCTGGGCCTGGTGAAAGCCTGAGTGGCAATGAGACTATATGTCATCGGTGGCGAAGGCCAGGTTGCTCGATCTCTGCGCGAAGCCGCAGCTCTCGATAAGAATATCGTGTTCGGCTACGGCGCGCGTCCCGAGGTCGATCTGTTGCGGCTATCTTCGATCGAAAAAGCGCTCGCCGATTTTCGTCCCGACGTCGTCATAAATCCTGCAGCCTATACCGCCGTCGACAGGGCAGAGTCTGAGCCAGATCAGGCATTCGCCATTAACCGGGACGGTGCTCGCGCGGCTGCGGCAGCAGCGGCGCAACAGGCCGCGCCGGTTATCCATCTGTCAACGGACTACGTGTTCGACGGGAAGAAACAGGGCGCGTACATCGAGAGCGACCCGGTTGCTCCTCAAGGCGTCTATGGCCGATCCAAGCTTGGGGGTGAACTCGCCGTCGTCGAAGCAAATCCGAAGCATATCGTGCTTCGAACATCCTGGGTCTACTCCCCTTTTGGCAGCAATTTCGTGCGAACTATGCTACGTCTTGCGGCTGAGCGCGATAGACTTCGGGTAGTCGACGACCAGCTGGGGTGCCCCACTTATGCGCCGGATATCGCCGGCGCGATCATCGCCATCGCCAGCCAGGTGACGGGTTCTCGTTGGAACCTAAGATTTGCAGGTGTGACGCACCTCGCGGGCCCGGACACTCTGTCTTGGTGCAGTTTTGCGAAGGAAATCGTTCGTGGCGCCGCCGAGCGGGGAGGGCGCTCTGTGCCGGTTGACCCGATCTCGACTTCCGACTATCCGACCGCAGCCTTGCGGCCGGCAAACTCTAGGCTATCGACCGATAGGCTAAATGCTACATTTGGTATTCGCCTTCGGCCCATGAGAGAATCCCTCTCAGATTGTCTCGATTGTCTGCTGCAGCCTAAACGGGGGAAAGCATCTTGAAGGGTATCATTCTTGCCGGGGGCAGCGGGACGCGACTTTATCCGATGACCTTGGTGACTTCGAAGCAGCTATTGCCGGTCTACGATAAGCCGATGATCTATTATCCGCTGACCACACTGATGCTGGCGGGGATTCGTGAGATTCTAATCATTTCGACTCCCCATGATTTGCCGTTATTCGAATCTCTTCTCGGGGATGGCAGCAAATGGGGGCTATCGCTATCATATGCGCAGCAGCCAAAGCCTGAGGGTCTGGCGCAGGCGTTCATCATCGGCGCCAAATTCGTGGAAGGCGGGCCGTCCGCCCTTATTCTCGGCGATAACATTTTCTTCGGCCACGGCCTTCCGATGCTATTGGGGAACGCATGTTCCCGCTCAACGGGCGCAACCGTATTCGCGTATCGGGTCGCAGATCCCGAACGTTACGGTGTGGTCGCGTTTGATGAAGCCGGCAATGCCACCTCGATCGAAGAGAAGCCCAAGCTGCCAAAGTCGAATTTCGCCGTCACCGGGCTCTATTTCTATGATAGCCAGGTTGTCGATATTGCCGCTAGCATAAACCCGTCCGCGAGAGGTGAGCTGGAAATCACGGATTTGAACCGCCGTTATCTCGAGCGCGGGCAGCTGGCGGTCGAACGTATGGGCCGAGGCTTCACCTGGCTGGACACTGGAACCCCTGACAGTCTTTTGGACGCTGGAGAGTTCGTAGCGACGCTCGAAAGGCGTCAGGGAGTTCGAATTGCCTGCCCCGAGGAAGTCGCCTTTGGCCAAGGGTTCATTGATCGGGCACAGCTTGAGCGCTTGGGATTGGCGCTGGGCAGAAGCGACTACGCGCGATACGTAACTAGCATTGCTTTGGGCTGAAATTGTCTCATCGCTTGTCGCGACAGTTGCCGCGTGATACCTCCGCCACATGGACGAGCGCCCTGTTCCAGCGCCTCAAGCTCACTCGCAGCAGCATTGACGTTGCCCCCAGCTTTTATCCAGTAGAACTCAGAGTCTGGCGGTTGGCATCATGCACAGTCTGAGCAACGGGCCGAGGCGCGGGTGTCATTCGGCCTGCAATATTGGCTCTGACGCAATTTTGGTGCAGCTCCTATTCCGCGCCGATTAATCTGGCTTGAAGCAGATCGATGGTATCCCTCCGCCAAAGGCCGTCTTGTTTGAGGGACGCGAGGGCTGCAGGTCCTAGGGGTAATCCTAGGAGAAGCGCTATGACGATTTCGCGGGCAGAGGTTATCACATCGGTCGAGCGGCGGCGCCGTTGGTCGCAGGATGAGAAGGAACGGCTTGTTGCAGCATCGCTCGAGCCCGGAGCGAGTGTTTCCGAGGTGGCTCGCATGGCCGGCCTTCATGTGAGCCAGCTGTTCAGGTGGCGCAAAGAGCTTTGCAAGGATGGTGAAGCGAGCGCAGCGCCGTTCGTGCCGGTCGAGATTGGGCCGTCCGCGCCGCCGCGGGAGGTGGCCGAAGTGCCATTGACGACGACGGCGGCGCGTCGACGGAAGAGCCAGGGCATCATCGAGATTGATCTTGGTAGCGGGCACCGCATCCGGGTCGATGGCGACGTTGATGGAGACGCGCTACGTCGCGTTCTCGATGCTCTGGTTCGCCGATGATCCCGGTTCCGACGGGCGCGCGAGTGTGGCTGGCGACAGGCTACACGGACATGCGCCGAGGCTTTCCGTCGTTGGCACTCCAAGTTCAGGAGGTGCTGCGCAAGGACCCGCTCAGCGGTCATCTGTTCGTGTTCCGCGGTCGCCGAAGCGATCTTGTGAAGGTGATCTGGCACGATGGCCAGGGGGCATGCCTGTTCGCCAAAAGACTCGAGAGAGGGAGGTTCATCTGGCCATCGGTTGCGGGCGAAGCAGTGACGATCTCACCGGCGCAGATGAGCTATCTGTTGTCCGGAATCGATTGGCGCAACCCTCAAGAAGCGCTGCGACCAACGCGGGTCGGATAGCCGTTTTACTGTTTGAATCTGCAACGTGATCTGATTCAATGGCTTCATGATATCGAAGCCGAACGACCTTCCATCAGACCTCGTGAGTGCCCTGGCGGCGCTGCAGGCCGAGCGTGAGGCGCGGCTGCAAGCCGAGGCGGTAGCTGCCAGTGCGCGGGCGGAGCTGTCGGCCAACGAGGCGCTGATCGCGCACCTCGAGCTGCGGATCGAGAAGCTCAAGCGCGAACTGTACGGGCAGCGCTCCGAGCGCACGGCGCGGCTGATCGAGCAATTGGAATTGGAGCTCGAAGAACTCGTCGCCACGGCGAGCGAGGATGAGCTTGCCGCACGTACCGCCGCGGCGAAAACCCAGGCCGTGCGCGCCTTCACACGCAAGCGGCCGGTGCGCAAGCCGTGGCCGGACGACATCGAACGCGAGCGCGTCGTCATCGAGGCCCCGACGAGCTGTGCATGCTGCGGCGGATCGCGCCTGGCGAAGCTGGGCGAGGATGTGACCGAGACGCTGGAGGAGATCCCGCGCCGGTTCAAGCTGATCGAGACGGTGCGGGAAAAGTTCACCTGCCGCGATTGCGAGAAGATCAGCCAGGCGCCGGCACCGTTCCATGCCACGCCGCGCGGCTTCATCGGTCCGCAATTGCTGGCGACGATCCTGTTCGACAAGTTCGGCATGCATATCCCGCTCAACCGCCAGAGCGTGCGCTTTAAGGCTGAGATGATCGATTTGCCGCTATCGACGCTGGCCGACCAGGTCGGCCACGGGACCTTCGCCGTCATGCCGCTGTTCCAACTGATCGAGCGGCATGTGCTGTCGGCCGAGCGCCTTCATGGCGACGACACCACCATCCGGATCTTGGCCAAGGGTAAGTGCACGACCGGGCGAATCTGGACCTATGTGCGGGATGACCGGCCCTACGGTGGGCCTGCGCCGCCGGCGGCGGTCTATTACGCCTCGAGCGACCGACGAGGTGAGCATCCGCAGAAGCATCTGACCGCCTTCACCGGCATCCTGCAAGCCGATTGCTACAATGGCTTCGAGCCGCTGTTCGACCCGCAGAAGAAGGCGATGCCGATCACGCCGGCCTTTTGCTTCGCCCATGCGCGGCGGGGCTTCTTCGAGCTGGCCGATATCGAGAAAACCGCCCGGGACGGACAGAAAGGCAAACCGGTCTCCCCGATCGCGCTGGAGGCGGTCAGGCGTCTGGACGCCCTGTTCGAGATCGAGCGCGCCATCAACGGCCGCAGTGCCGACGCGCGGCGTGCCGTGCGCCAGGAGAGAAGCAAACCGCTGCTCGACGACATGCACGCCTGGCTTCTCCGCGAGCGAGAAACCCTATCGCGCTCCTCCGAGGTCCTGAAGCCTATGAATTACATGCTCAGGCGCTGGGACGACTTCGCCCGCTTCCTCGACGATGGCAGGATCTGCCTCAGCAACAACGCCGCCGAAAGAGCGTTGCGCGGCATCGCTTTGGGAAGGCGCAACTGGACCTTCGCCGGCAGTCTGCGTGGCGCTGACCGCGCCGCCATCATGCTGACGATGATTACGACCTGTCGCCTGAACGACGTCGATCCCAAAGCCTGGCTCGCCGACATCCTCGCCCGTATCGCCGATCTTCCCGCATCGCGTCTGCACGAGCTGCTGCCCTGGGAATGGAAGCTCCTGCGCCAAGCCGACAACCCCACCGATCAGCAAGCCGCCTGACCTTCACGCATCGCCATCATACAACTCGCCGTGCCCGCGCGCATGCGTCAATCAGGCGGTCTTCGTCGTATGCGTACG
>NZ_LMUK01000060.1:318568-428501 GCF_009766005.1 Bradyrhizobium sp. S69
TTTAGGCCCTCATACCAACTGACGACTGTGGCGACGTTGGCGTGGCAGTTGTGCTGCCTAGGCACCCACGAACTGCCGTTACCTTCTAGCTTAATTGGTATAAGCCGAGCGTATTCTGCCTCTCCCGGCAGGCGCCGAATGATCTCAACGGCGCGGCGCGTCAGTTCTTCGTTGGCCCACATCTGGGTCAGCCTCGAATGGGCACCCTTACTGAGCGTCGTGCGCCCGCACTTCGTCCTCAATCTGAGAAACGAACTCGTCTAACTGGGCTTCTTCGAAAACCTCAGGGTTATTTGGTGCTTGGCTCAGTATCTTCTTCGCCACCTCATAAGCTGCATTCAAACGTGGGTCAGAAGGTGCCCCCACGAAGAAATGCGGCTTGAAAGCTTCAGTCTTTCCGTCGGCGACGACCGCGGCTAGATGACCGAGCCATTCTCGAGCTTTTCCCTTTATACTATCAGCCTCTGCTAGGTCGAACGAGACTGGCTCATAAACGTGCCACTGTCCGTTCTTCCATGCGTGCTTGAATGTCACGTCGTCCAAGGATCCGGCGATCACCTTTTCGTGCAGTTTTGTCGCCAAATTTCGTTCTTCGAGCTTAGCAAGCACAGGACGCCATATCTCATCATCAGTTCGGCGGTGCGACGACCTATGATCATACCGAGCCACAAATTGATTGTAGAGACGATCGAAGGTCTCTTGGACGTCGCCAGTGAGACCGCCGCCAACAGACGACCACTGCAGCGAACTGTCGTCGTGGGGGACTGCTTCCTTCGCTATGGCGAGTACGGAGTCATGAGACGTAAACAGACCTGCGGTGGACTTGCGCTTGGCAATCTTTCGAAAACCGTGCCTGACACTCGACATGGCGGAGTTGAACGCTGCGCGATCTAGGTCCGGGAAAACTCCCCGGAGGCGCCCCATCGTGTTCCTCGTCTTGGCGATCACGCGGCCCTGAGACGGCACGTACAGAACCACGCCAACGTTGATAAATTCAGCCGTCAGCACGTCGTGAACGTAGCGAAGGATTACGAAGCCGTATTGCTGCATGTCCTTCATGACAGTACCCGTCGGATTTCAGTTATACACGCGTCGATGTTGTCTCGAGCGTCTCGAATGAGCTTCAACGCGGAATCTACGTCGGCCGCGACGTGAGCCCATTCAGGTGGAACCGCTGCTCGATACTCGACCAGCCGATCATCGGCAAGAGCACTCCAACGCTGCCGAATTGGAGCAAAATCCAGGAGAGAGCGCTTCAAATCGTTTAGAAATATATGACTTCCCTTTGTCTCCAACCAGTTAAGCCCTCCCGGGGCCCAGGGAGGTCTCCACCCTAGTACAACTCGATGGGCGAATGCCAGTTCGTGGTCGATAATCCGGATATCCTCCCCCCGGACAAGGCAATTAGGGTTAGCGGTACGGCGATCCGGGTTTTGGATAATTGCGTCGAAGGCGAACACGGCGGCGGCCGTTTCGTACATGGCCTCCTTTATCCGTGTGTTCGGGGTCCAGGCTGAAAAGCCGCCTGTCATCAGCGTCGATCCGAAAGCGAGGGGGCTGCTCGCCGCTACTCGCGCCCTCAAGGGCGCATCCGGCACGATTTCGCTCCAGCCGGCCGGGATTTCGACGAGCATAGGTTCTGGCACCGGCAAGCCGAGGTCACCAGCCAAGCACGCCCCGACTATTTCCCGAGCCAGATGGGTTTCGCGCTGCTCGCAGAAGTCCGAAAATTTGGCGACAACGGAGATGACCGACCCGTCTGCTTTCTCGCAATTGACCAGGAGCGGACAGGTTCGACCGGCGCCCATTTGGCGCACGAACTCCAGGGCAACCACCTTTCTCAGCATCAGAATCCCCCCGCTTCCGATTTTGACCGATGTGGAAGGGGGGAGTCCATCCCAGACTAACGTCTGGTTGTGACCCGGCACTAGCGCTTACAGCGGCTGACTTCCAACAACTCTCATTATCGGAAGCCAGGAATGCAGGCTACAGGATGCCCAACGGCCGCGACTTACCTCATGTGTTTTGGCGGGTCTCCGTGCCCAGACCAGACAACCAACTCCCCGTTATTGGCCCGTTTAAAGACGCCGGTACTCGGAAAATCTTTACCAGTAACCGTGATCAGGTGAGCAACGTCAGCGACCCCGGTAATCCAAAGCGCCTTTTTGCGATGGGTGTCAGACGTGAAATAAAACGAGTCGATCGAACCCTGGATATTGATGACGGGGAGGAAAATGAAGCTGTGAACAATGCGACTGCAAAATTCATCTGCGGGCATCATGACGGGCTCGTCGAAGTTCATGTCGTAATGTCGATCCAAGTCGTGCCAATTCAATCGATCCGGCACGCTTCCGGAGTTAGGAAGTCGATTACAGGGCAGGCGGTTCTTAGGCCAACTTGTCGATAGCTTTCCAGATTCCCAAAGTTTTCGCATTGAGTAAGCGGTTAGAAAAACAAGCCTCTCAAAGGCAACCATTGCTTTATCGACTTGCGCCGGCTGTTCAACGTCTAACCTGGTTTCAGCTATTCGTCTTAAGCGCCCAGCATCTCGGAGCAATTGGGCTTTCCATGGGCCACTTTCATAGATCAATGTGCAACTCCCCGCGGCGCTCTCTTGAAGCCCAAAGCGGCTTCTGCGGAAATCTTATACCGCTGCTCTTCAGGGCCCCACGCCGCAAGATGTTCCGAAAGTCCAATAAGATATTCACCGGCTTGCCTTGCTCGGTATCCCAGGATCTTAAGGGCCATCGCTGCTACAGGCTCGCTCTCAGCGAAGGCTATCAGCTGTGATCCTAGGTCCCTGATGGTCCTTTTTGCTGCGGACAGCTTGTCTCTGGCTTTTTGTGCTTCTTGCGCGTCCTCCGGCTCGCCTTCTTCGTTCAGATAAACGACAACGTCCCGTTCGTCGAAAAGGAGCATCTGGCGCCGTGCCTCTTTCCGCAGATCGAAAAATGAGCGAATTGGAGTCGCGACGAAAGAAGTTGCGAACCAACCCAAGGCTCCAAGTAGTACGGCCCCGAAAAACCCGATAATTGCTGTCATGATGTACCCCTGCCGACCCGGCCCAATTCAATCAGGGCCGCACCGCAAAGCCAAGCCAGAGTCTTACAATCTTCCGAATATCCTGATCGTTGTGCCGAGGATTATATGCTGACTGATGAGCAGAAGGCGTTAGTCGACGAGTGCATTTATCTGCGCGGTCGCATCATCACATCATATAGCCATGCAAATTACGGTGCCAGTGCACTCAATTGATGACTGATACCATCATCGTGCTTATCCCGCCTCGCCCGTCGTCGTCATTCGGCGTCTCGAACTACCGAAGGTCACCAAAAGCATAGGCAACACCTATCCGGCCGACTTGCATCGATTGTTCAAACTGAGCCTGTCGCTGATAGGGCTGAGTCCCAGCAAGCGGGCCAGTCGATTGAAAATTGAACTGGCCGTTAGAGCTTTGACTGCCGAAGTTCGTATATCGATATTCGGCCCTCACACTCCAGTCGGAAGTGAGTTTTCGCTCTATACCCGCTCCAGCCGTCCAGCCGGTCGCCATGAAAGATTCTTCAAGCTGATAAAACGAATTGTCTGCGAGGTTACGGGCTTCAAATTCAGCCAGGGTCACCCCACCGATCCCATAAATCAGGGTCTTTGCGTCTACGAGGAGGCCGGCGCGAAAAAGCGCCGACGCCATCCAATTCGAGGAAACCTGCGGACGGAAATCCTCTACCGCCGTTTGTCCCGTTGGTCCCGCTGCGTTAAAATAGCTGTATGTCCTGGTGCCGGCCGAATTGAAGTTCAGGTCAGATACCGAGGCTTCGAGTTGGCCGCCAACGACGAAAGCTTGTGATATTTGGAAATTCCAACCGCCAAATAAATCGATCATGGCGCCTCCTCGATGTCCTGGACCCGAGGTATCGGTCATGTTTTCGCCGTTTACGTTGAAGGGGTAAGAGTTGGATTGAAAGTTTTCACTGAATTGCTCGTTTGACGTCACTCTTGATTTTGTAACCCCGCCGCCCGCCGACGCTCCCCAATATGCGCCTGACCAAACAGGGGGCTCTACAATTTTGGGCAGCAGCTTGTCGGGGTAACTTGCGTAACTATCTCGCACTGGCGATGACGCTGTTGAGGCTGACTTGAGCTTTTCGACTGCGACCTTGGCCGTCCGCCGTGCTTCAGCAATTTCATCACGATATTGCGAATTCTTTGCTTCTAAAGCTTCGACGCGCGCTTCGAGCTTGCGCATCATTGCCAGGAGGTGATCGTCCTCAGTTGAGGCGAAGGCGCCATCCGGAGAGATCCAACAAATAATCCCAATCAGTAAACCCCATATAACTTTTTTGTTCACAGTCACCCCCTATGGAAGAACCTTAGCCAGCTCCAATCTATCTGGAATTGTGCGACGGTCTAGCTGCAATCAGCTTTTGGCGCGCAATTCCGCTGCCTGACCGGTGGAACGAAGAAGCGGCAGCAGCGGATATCGAGGCAGCGCATGGCTATTGGCAGGATTACAAAAAAGCTAAACGCGGACGGCGCTGAACGGAGACGAACGATGGCGAAAGCAAAACCTTTCAAAGAATTGGTTCGGGGCCGGGTCAAGACCGACAAGAAGTTCGCCGAGGCGCTTCTGCGCGAGGGCATCAATGCGATGCTGAGTGGCGATGTTGATGCCGGCAAGACCATTCTGCGCGATTGCATCAAGGCGACGGTTGGTTTTGAAAAGCTGGGTCAGGCAACCGGCGCACCGCCCAAGAGCCTCATCCGAATGTTCGGTCCGCGCGGAAACCCGCAAGCCAGGAATCTATTCAGTGTGCTTGGCTATCTGCAAAAGCGCGCGGGCGTGCAACTTCACGTCAATTGATTGGGCGTCGCAAGGAGTTTTCCCCGCAAGGCGTAGCCGATCGCGCGGCGTATCAGTGTGCCGAGGACGCCTGGGCGTCGAGATAGCAGGGTCGGTATAGGCTCATCAGCTCCTTGCCGCGCAGATAGAGCACCTGGGATGTCAAGCCGCCGCGCGCGGCGATCCACCGCCGTACCGGAGAGGGATAATGCGAATAAAGCATCTGCGTCGCCTCGCGGTTGGGGACGGTTCGGCCATTCGCGTCGAGATCGTACGCGGCGTGGAAACCCAGATTGGCCTGCGAGGTGACGCATATCTTATCGTGAGAAACGGAGCCGAGAACGATGGTGCATGCGGAGAGGCACAGGCCGTCGATGACGACAGTCTCGCCGGACGTGCGAAGGGCCGCATATCGATCGAGATAGTTCCCGATCTTGCCGCCGCGATCATCAGCAATCCGAATGGCTGCTTTGCTTGCATTCACGCCTGCCGCGATGAGAAGAGCGACGAGCAACATCTTCGCAAAGTTCATATCCATCCTCGATTCTTCGAATCTGACGGATTTGGTGAAGCAAGATGCTTGCCAATTGCGGTGGCGCGAGCCCAAAAATCACGTTGAATGAGAGCATGATCCGGAAAAGTGGAAACCGGTTTTCCGAAAAGTTCATGCTCAAACAATAGACTAGAGCGGGATGGCGATTCGAAGATAAGTCATCCCGCTCTAGCCCCCGGTCCCGGATCGGAACATTCACGGGCCGTTTGACCGGGCCCTTCTCTTCAGGATTCGCTCGGGTTCGTAGATTGTGGTGGAACGGAACCGCGCCCGCCCCATTGATTTGCCATGTACGTATCTTGGAACGATCTAAACGTTCAGGAGCCCGGGGATTATCCGTTCCGCGACGGGACGATCACGGTCGCTTTTGCCGAAATGGCCATCTGGAAGAAGAACCCGGAAGTCCAGTTCCAGTTGATGCGCAAATATCCTCTTCAAGGCGCGTTTAGTTATGTGCTTGGCAAGCAAATCGACGAAAAAGCGGCGCCAAGCCATAGCGAGCTCATTTACGAAAGCAGCAATGGCGACTCCTGGAGTTTAACTCGGGATCCTGCCACTGGCGCGCGCGGCGTGATGCACCGCCCAAATCCGCAATCAGGCGGAAAGGTATCGTTCATCGAGGTCGAAAAATTCCTGTCAGGCAGCGCCAGCGGACCAGAGCACCAAGCGCTCAAGCGTTTGATGGAAAAGACTGCCGGTTTGCCCTCCATCCTTGTCGCCTATGATATCCACCCTCCCAAAGGCGAGGCCTACGAAAACCTGATCGACGCCATCAGGTCGTTGGGCGCTTGGTGGCATCACCTCGAAACGGTTTGGATTGTCCAGTGCGCTCATACGCCGGCCGAGATCCGCGATCGGCTGAAATCGCACATCGGGAGTGAGGACCAGTTGCTCATCGTTGACATCTCTGGCGACCTTGCGGGATGGGCCGGCGTCAATGACAGCGGAAGTAAGTGGCTGGCTCAAAATATCTAAGATTTGGACGACGGCTTGACGACGTCCTCGCAATGACGGCTCATCACTTCATCTCCTCCAGCAGCTTCCGCGCGTCACCCAACAGCGCCTGAATCTGCCTGCGCTCGGTGATCGCATCCCTGGTGAAAAGGCCGTGCTTGCGCGCGTTCTGGTTTGCCTTTGGCGCGCCGGATCCTTGTGCGCCGCCGTGCATGCGGCAACGCTTTTTGCCGTGCACCGCCGGAGAGCGGCACGCGCCGCCGGAACGGGTTTTGGCGCCACAACGCGGGCTCGCCAGCATCGGGCCGGTATGGCGGAGGTGATGGCTCATGCCTGTGCTTCCCGCTCGGCGGTCGCGGGCGCGCTCCGTCGCCTGGGGCCCGCGGCTTTCGGCGGCTTCCGCGCTGTGGAAGCCGGGGTTTTGTCCGAACCGATCATTTTCGCATGCTGCGTGACGTTGCCGACAATAGCCTTGCCGCCATCCGCGACCGACACGTTCTGCAGGGTGATGGCAGGTTCACCATGGCTGCGGTAGCGGTTGAGCGCCTCGATCTGGGCTGGAAACGTGCGGGCGAGCCTGCCCAAGGCGCGCGCGGCGCTGTCGTGTTGGGCGAGGTCGTCCGCCGTCGCGAGGAGCTGGGCACACCGCATTGTCATCACATGAATCGAAACCATCTGCGCCACCAGCATGGCCTCGACGGAATCCCTCGGCTTGAGGCTCTTCACCATCGAAATCATGAAGGAGAGGTTGACCTCGTCAGCACCCCCGCCGCTCGCACTGGCCCTGACCAATTGCCGGAGGATGCCATCCATCGCGTCGCGATCGGCGACCCCCAGTGCGGTCATCATGAGCTGTTCGCTGAGTTGCGGATCAGGATGCCCGATGGAGCATTCGGGCGCGAGAGGCGGGGCCGCATCGGCTTTGGTCGGCTCGGTGGCGGCGATCGCCATTGTCGTGGCGGTGTCGGAAAAGGCGGTGTTCATGTCGATGTTTCCTGGCACGCAAGCCGCCCGCGCGCGGCCTGGCCACGCGCGGGCGATCGCTCGCGGCAGCGAGCGGGTGCAGTTCAATGTTGGGGGGAGGATTTTCGGCGGCAATCGTAAACGGACGCGCCCGCTATGGCAGGCCGACGGCATTACAGATTTTCGGAATGATGCAACTATGAGGGTGATTTGCCCGACGGGTCAAGTTGCTTTTCCGGCTGCCGGCGGCCGGTTACTTTGCATGGGGTTGTTTTCGATATTTTGGCGGCGCGCCCTGTGGAAGGGTGAAGGCCACCACACCGCCATAGGTTCCCTGCATAATTTGTCATTGTTGTTCACACGCCGGTGGCACAAGATCATGTCCGACATGATGATGGCCCGATGCCATCAGAACCTTGCGGAGATACCCCTATGACCTCTCATCCGAACTCGCTCGCGGGTCGTGATATCGCATCCGTCATTCACCCCTACACCAACCTGGAGCAGCACAAGATCGTCGGTCCGACCGTGATCGCGAAAGGCGAGGGCGTCTACGTCTATGACGACAGCGGCAAGCGATATCTGGAGGGGATGGCGGGGCTCTGGAGCACGTCGCTGGGCTTCAGCGAAAAGCGGCTGGTGGAGGCCGCGATGCGCCAGATGGAGAAGCTTCCGACCTATCACATCTTCAACGGCCGCTCGACCGAGCCGACCATCGAGTTGGCCGAAGCGCTGCTGAAGATCGTGCCCAAGGGGCTCGGCAAGGTGCTGTTTGCGAATTCAGGCTCCGAGGCCAACGATCAGGCGGCCAAGATCGTCTGGTACTACAACAATGCGATCGGCCGGCCGCGCAAGAAGAAAATCATCAGCCGCGTGCGGGCCTATCACGGCATCACCGTGTTTGCCGGCAGCATGACGGGTCTGCAGCCGAACCATACTGATTTCGATCTGCCGGTGGGCGGCGTGCTGCGTACCGACTGCCCGAGCCATTATCTCTACGGCCTGCCGGGCGAGAGCGAGCAGGCTTTCGTCGATCGGCTGGTCGGCAATCTCGAACAGCTGATCATCCGTGAGGGACCGGACACCATCGCGGCGTTCATTGCCGAGCCCGTCAATGGCGCCGGCGGCGTCATCGTGCCGCCCCTCGATTACTTTCCCCGCGTGCAGGAGGTGCTGCGTCGCTACGACATCCTGTTCATCGCCGATGAAGTGATTTGCGGGTTCGGCCGCACCGGAAAGATGTTCGGCTGCGAGACCTTCGGCATCGAACCCGACATCATGACGGTGGCGAAGGCGCTGTCTTCGGCTTACCTGCCGATTTCCGCGACCATCATCAGTGACGAGATTGCGGACGCGATCAGCCGTCATTCGGGAAAACTCGGAAACTTCGCCCATGGTTTTACCTATGCCGGGCATCCGGTGTCCGCGGCGGTCGCCGTCGAGACCCTGAAGATCTATGCCGAGCGCGACATCGTCGGCGAGGTCGGCAAGGTCGGCCCCTATCTGCAGCAGAAGCTGCAAGGCCTCGCCGACCATCCGCTGGTCGGCGAGACGCGGGGTGTCGGGCTGATCGGTGCGGTTCACATTGTTGCCGACAAGGCCAATCGCACGCCGCTGCCGCCCGCCGCCGGCATTGGCGCGCTGATCCAGCAGCGCGCGATGGATCGCGGCGTTGTGCTCCGCGCCGCGCCTGATGCGATATTCATCTGCCCGCCCTTGATCATCACCAAACCTCAGATCGACGAACTGGTGGGCGCGCTGTCGGGGGCGCTCGACGACGGATATCAGGAGGCGGTGCGTCGCGGGCTGGTCGGCGGCGCCGTTCAGGGCGCCGCATCGTGAGCGTCGGGATGGCAGCCTGACGTTGATGTAAGTTCAAGTGATGACGGACGCTGCAACAAGCAACAAAGCGGATGTGATCGTGCTGGGCGCGGGCATCGTCGGCGTGTCGGCGGCCTATGCCGCGCGGCAGCGGGGCCTGTCCGTCATCCTCGTCGATCGGCGGGAGCCGGGCAGCGAAACCTCCTATGGCAATGCCGGCATTCTCTCCAGCGGTTCGATATCGCCGCTCAACAATCCCTCGCTCTGGAAGGCGCTGCCAAAATATCTGACCAACCGCCATCCGGCGCTGCGTTGGGATCCGGTCTGGGCGATCAGGAATATCGACTGGGTGGTGCGCTTCCTGGCCAACGCCACACCGTCTCGCACCAGGCCACGCGCAACCGCCCTGCACGGGCTGATCGGCGCATCGCTGAAGCTGCATCGCGAATGGATCGTCAAGGCCGACGCCGCACAGCGCATCCGCGAGACCGGCTGGCTGAAGGCATGGCGCGGCGACGCCGTGGCGGCGGCCAAAGCCGAGCAGGCGCTGCTAGCGGAATATGGCATCGCAAGCCAGCTGCTAGACCGTCAGGCGATTTCGGCGCTCGAGCCGAACATCCTGCCGGTCTACCAGGTCGGCCTGTTGCACACCCAGACGGCGTCGGTCGATTCACCGGGCGCGGTGGTCAAGGCCTATGCGCGGATGTTCGCGGGCTCCGGCGGCGAGGTCAGTCAGTCGGATATCAAGGCCATCGCGCCGGAAGGCGACGGCTGGCGCGTGGTGCTGGCGGACGGCGTGATGTCGGCGCGCCATATCGTGGTCGCGCTCGGCCCTTGGTCGGCCGATCTGCTGCGGCCGCTCGGCTATCGCGTTCCGCTGGCTTTCGAGCGCGGCTACCATCGCGAGTTCAGGCCCAATCCGGTGCGTTCGTTGCAACGCCCGATCCATGACGCCGACGGCAGTTTCCTGATGACGCCGATGGAGCAGGGCATCCGCGTCACGTCCGGCGTCGAGCTGACGGCCCGCGACGCGCCGTCATCGTTGGTCCAGATCGATGCGGTGGCCGAGGTCGCGCGCGGCGTGCTCCAATTCGGCGAGACTGTCGGCGAACCCTGGCGCGGGTCGCGGCCGACGCTGCCGGATAGTTTGCCGATGATCGGGCCGGCGCCACGGCATTCCGGCCTGTGGCTCGCTTTCGGCAACCAGCACATCGGCTTCACCACGGGCCCCGCCACCGGCGCTGCGATCGCGGCGATGATCGCCGGAGCGGAGCCGTCCTTCGATGTGGCGGCGTTCTCGCCGAGCCGCTATCTCTAAGACTATCGCGATTATTTTGCGCGGCTCTCGACCACCTTGCGGCAGCTATCGCTGAGCCGTCGCCCACAACAATGTTGGATTTGTACTGATAGCACCGACTCAAACCTTTGTGATCGGACGGGCTGCGTTTTCCAATAAGCTCAAATGTCTGTAACTCTGGAGTTCAGATCCAATCTGGAGAATCTGGGATGAATGTCGCTATGCTGAAAGCCGTTGCCGTCGGCCTGTTCTGTTTGATGAGCGTTACTTCCATGGCCCGCGCCGAGGTGGTGTCTCTTGCCGGGACCTGGACCCTGGTTGCGGCCGACGTGCTGCATGCCGACGGCACACGGGGCCCCGACTATGGCGCCGCGCCCAGGGGCTTGCTGATGATCGACGCGCAAGGACGTTACTCGCTGCAGATATTCAAGGCCGAGCGACCGCGTTTCGCGTCGGGCGACAAGCAGACGGCGGCGCCGGGCGAGTACCAGGCGGCCGTGATGGGTTCGAGCACCCACTTTGGCACAATCGTTGTCGAGCCTGCCGCCGGCAAGATCACGTTCAGAATCGAAAACGCATCCTTCCCCAATTGGGAGGGAACCGAGCAGAAGCGCAGCTTCGAGTTGAGCGGCGATGAACTTAGCTACCGCGTACCGCCGCGGCCGGACGGGAACATCCCGATCTCGGTCTGGCGCCGGCTGAAATAGGGTGGCCGGCAGGTCAAACCGTCGCAGTTCGATCATCATCTGATTTTCTGCCGCAGCCGTATGTTATAAAGCCACTTGTTATAAAGCCATGGGATCATGCCGGCCGGCCACGTACCGTGTCGGCAGCCGGTTCAGGAACGCGGGAAGATATGGAAAGACGCCTCGCCGCCATCGTCTGCGCTGATGTCGCCGGCTACTCGCGCATGATGGGGGGCGACGAGGAGGGGACGCACGCCACGTTCAAGGCGCATCGGAGCGCGATCTATCCGATCATCCTCAATCATGGCGGTCGGGTCGTGAAGAACACCGGGGACGGATTCCTGCTGGAGTTCCCGAGCGTGGTCGGGGCCGTCAAGGCCGCGATCGCGATGCAGATGCTGATGGCTGAGCGGAATAACCACCTTCCCGCCGATCGCGCCATGCAATTCCGTCTCGGCGTTCACATGGGCGATGTGATGGCCGACGAAGACGAGGTGTTCGGGGACGGCGTCAACATCGCCGTCCGCCTCGAAGCGGTGGCTGCCCCCGGTGGCGTGGCGGTTTCGGCAAAGGCCTATCACGAGGCCGGCAAGCATCTCGGCGCCGTCCTGATCGAGGCCGGCAGTCACCGTTTCAAGAATATCGACGAACCGGTCCATGTCTGGACCTGGGAGCCGGCCGGCGCCGAAACGACCGGCCGGGAGATCAGGACCTCGAAGGATATGTCGAGCCTGGCCGCGCAATATCGCACGGCGATCGTGGGCGTGCTGCCGTTCGCCAATCTCAGCGACAGCGCCGACGAATATTTTTCCGATGGTCTGACCGAGGATTTGATTCACGCGCTTTCATTGCAATCGTTCTATCGGGTGCTGAGCCGCAATTCGACATTCTCCTTCAAAGGCAACCAGCAGAGCACGCGCCTGATCGCGCGGGAGATCGACGCGACCTATTTGATCCAGGGCTCGGTGCGGCGAGCCGGAAGCAAGATTCGCGTCACCGCCGAACTGATCGCGCCGGAAAGCGGCGAGCAATTGTGGACCGGCCGATATGACCGGGACATGGGCGAGCTGTTCGCGATGCAGGATGAAATCACTACCAGCCTGTCCGCCGCGATCGCCGCCGAGATCTATCGCGCGGAAGCTTCCGCGCCGTCGCGCTCGCCGTCGAACGATGTCACCGCGTGGGACAGGTTCCTCAAGGGCCTGTCGCATTATTATCTGCAGACCAGAGCCGATTTCGAAACTGCGATCGGCCTGTTCGAGGAGGCGATCGCGCTCGATCCGACGCTTTCGATTGCGCGAGCTTATCTCAGCCTCATCCAGGTCCAGGCCGTGCAGTTCGGCTGGATCAAGAGCACCCGCGAATTATGGGCGGCGTCGATGAGCCACGCCGAGAGCGCGGTGCGGCTCGATCCCCGTTCGTCCTTTGCTTATTCACTGCTGTCTTATTTGCACGCGATGGAAGGGCACTTTGAGGCGGCGATGGACGCCTCGCAGCGCGCGGTCAAGCTCAACCCCTACGATATGGGCGCGCGCGGCGTTCTCGGGATATGTCATCTCGTGAGCGGCGAGCATCGGCAGGCCATCGAGCTGTTTTCGGTGGCGGCGCAGCAGGGCAACTCCGATCCGAGATACCGGTGGGCGGCGTTGAACGCGTTCAGCCATTACCTTCTCGGCCAATATGACGCCTCGCTGTCATGGGCGCGCGAAGCTCTGTACGTGAACCCCGGACATCTTCAGGTCCTGGCGCTGCGAACGGCGGCTTTGGCGCAATTGGGGCGGTCGGAGGAAGCGGTAAAAGCGGTCGAAGTCCTGCTCGGCCATTTTCCGCAATTCACCGTCGAACGGCATCTGAAGAATTTCCGCTGGAAGCTGCCCGGCGACACCGCCCATTATCGCGACGGACTTCTGAAAGCCGGCGTGCCGCTGGGCGAGCCGGTCTATGGCATCGAGGCCGTCGCCTCGAATATACGCGCCCTTCGTCCCGCGGGCAGGACGCGGCCGTCGCAAGGCTGAGCGAGGCGCGCCGCATGAGCTTTACCTAATGAGTTTTACCTACGTCATTCCCGACATTCACGGCAGAATCGATCTGCTGCGCGACGGTTTTGCCGGGATCGTCGGGCACGCCGCCGGCCGGCTCGGCACCATCGTGACGCTCGGCGATTATGTCGACAAGGGGCCGGACAGCAAGGCGGTGATCGATTTCCTACTGGCAGGACCGCCGCGTGGGTGGTCGTTCTTTCCGCTCAAGGGCAATCATGACGCGATGATGGTCGAGGCGCTGCGCGACCCCTCCCGCCTGCCATATTGGCTGGAGCGCGGCGGTGAAACCGCACTCAAATCATATGGCGGCGATCCGTCGAAGGTTGCGCCGCGCGATATCGAATGGCTGGACCGGCTTGCCCTGATGCACGTCGACCGCCAGCGGATCTACGTGCATGCCGGCCTCGATCCGGAATTGCCGCTCGACCGGCAAACCGAAAAGACGCTGTTGTGGAAGCGCTATCCGGAAGGATATGCCGCGGGCTTCGGCGACCATCATGTCGTGCATGGCCACGATTCTTTTGCCGACGGGCCGAAATTGTACGAGGGCCGCAGCAACCTCGACACCCGCGCCTGGAAAACCGGTCGCTTCGTGATCGCGGTGTTCGATGACGACGAACCTGGCGGCCCGATCGATTTCCTGACGGTGCAGGGACCAGCCCATAGCCCGGGTTAATCTATCGCCACATGCCGCGCATCCGCGCGCCGACGTCGATTCGCGGTCCCATGCTGCGCGCGGATTGGGCCGCAGCCTGGGCCGGCCAACTGGCGCGCTCGAACAGGCCGAGCAATCGTTCCGGAATGAAGCGGGTCCGCGAGGCGTAGACGTGACGGTCGCCTTGCGCGGCCTGGCCGTGGGTGAAGAAGCGCTGCGGCACGACCAAATGCAGATCGTCCTTGGCGCGTGTCATGGCCACGTATAATAGCCGCCGCTCCTCCTCGAGTTCGGCGGAGGTGCCGACGCCGAGATCGGAGGGCATGCAGCCATCGACCACATTCAGCACATAGACCGATTTCCATTCCTGGCCCTTGGCCGAATGAATCGTGGACAGGATCAAATAATCCTCGTCGAGCAGGGGAACGCCGGCCTGGTCGCTGGTCGCATCCGGCGGATCGAGCGTGAGTTCGGTGAGGAAACGCTCGCGCGACGGATAGCCGCTTGCGATCTGCTCCAGCTGAATGAGGTCGGCCTTTCGCGTCTCCGCTTCCTCATGGATACGATCGAGATGCGGCTCGTACCACAGCCGCGCCCGCTCGAGATCGGCTGGCCATTCCGAATAGCGCAGATCGGCAACGGTCTGCGTAAAGGATTTCCAATCGGCGCCGGCGCGGGGCGGCGAGGGCAGCTTGCACAGCGCATCAATCGGATCGGAGGCTTCCGCCATCTGGTCGAGGATGCGCTGCGCCGAAGCAGGACCTATGCCCGGCAACAGATGCAGCACCCTGAAACCGGCGACGCGGTCGCGCGGGTTTTCGATCAGGCGCAGCAACGCCAGTACGTCCTTGACATGGGCGGCGTCGAGGAATTTCAGGCCGCCGAATTTCACGAACGGAATGTTGCGGCGGGTCAATTCGACTTCCAGCGGACCGCTGTGCGATGACGCGCGAAACAGCACGGCCTGTTGCTTGAGCAGCGCGCCGCCTTCCCGGTTTTCCAGCACGCGTTCGACGATGTAACGCGCCTGATCGGTTTCGTCGCGCACCGTGACCAGGCGAGGCTTGTCCGACGAGGTCCGCTCGGTCCACAGGTTCTTGGTAAAACGTTCCCTGGCGAGATCGATCACGCCGTTGGCCGCCGACAGGATCGGCTGCGTCGAGCGGTAGTTGCGGTCCAGCGTGATGATCTCGGCGCGCGGCGTGAACTGGTCCGGAAAATCCAGGATGTTGCGCACGGTCGCGGCCCGGAACGAATAGATCGACTGCGCGTCGTCGCCGACCACCGTCAGTCCGCGACCGCCCGGCCGCAGCGCCAGCAGGATCGAGGATTGGATACGGTTGGTGTCCTGGTATTCGTCGACCAGCACGTGGTCGAAGCGGCCGCCGATATCATCGGCAATCGCCGCTTCCGACATCATCTGCGCCCAATACAGCAGCAGATCGTCGTAATCGAGCACGTTCTGCGCCTGCTTGGCCTCGACATAGGCGGCGAATAATTGCTTGAGCTCGTTGCTCCACCCCGAACACCACGGAAAGAATTTTCCGAGCACCTGTTCGATCGGCGCCTCGGTATTGACGCAGCGCGAATAGATCGAGAGGCAGGTTCCCTTGGTCGGAAACCGGCTTTCGGTTTTCGACAGGCCGAGTTCGTGGCGGGCGAGATTGATCAGGTCGCCAGAATCTTCCCTGTCATGGATGGTGAAGGCGGGATCGACCCCGATCTGCTCGGCATATTCGCGCAATAATCGCGCGCCGATGCCGTGAAACGTGCCGGCCCAGCTCAGCGCGTCGGTCATGATGCCGGCCTTGTCGCCCAACACCTTGCGGGCGATTCGCTCGATCCGGCGCGACATTTCGGACGCCGCGCGCCGGGAAAAGGTCATTAAAAGGATGCGGCGCGGATCGGCATTGTTGACGATGAGATGCGCCACCCGATGCGCCAGCGTGTTGGTCTTGCCGGATCCGGCGCCGGCGATCACCAGCAGCGGCGTGCCGACATGGCCATCGGCCGTGACGCCGTGCTCGACCGCGCGGCGCTGTTGCGGATTGAGCGTATCCAGATATGGAGCGGTCAACGCAGCCAGCACGAGCAGTCCCCCTTGCATGCAGGACGCCCGGCGATTTGTCCGTCACCGCAACGAGATCGTCATTCGATTGGCGACTCATCGGTGGCTTCGCGCGTCTTCGGCGATTCTTTCATTGAAAAATGAACAAATCAAGAACTTGATAGCGCCAGGCGGAGAGACCGCTGCGCGTGGTTCCGATGTTGGTCGGGGCGGCCCGCTGACAGGCGTTAAGCCTGCGTCAGATTGTAGTGCCGCACGATCCGGAATTGCGAATGGGAATCGCTCTGGCGGAACAGCGCCAGCCGATCGACCGCGAGCGAATGCATGTCGAGCGCCGCAAAGCGCTGCCGCAGGATCGCCAGCACTGCTTCATGCCGTTGTGCCGGAAGTCTGCCCGTCAGTGTCATATGGAAGCGAAACTCTTCCATCACGTAAGGATATCCCCAGCGATCGAGATAGTCGCGCTGGCGCGGCGTCAGCCGCTCCGGATTGCGCCGCGCACGATCTTTTGTGGTGAGCGGCGCGCGGAAGTCATCGAATCGGCTGACCGCATCGGCGGCCAATGCCTGCAGTTCAGCGAAGGGCTGCGATGGCACGATGGCGATGAAATCGCCGATCGCGCCGACGACGGGCGCTATCACCGGGATAGGCCGGGGCATGGCTGCAAACTCCGCGCAAGCGGCAAGCAATTCGGCCTCGGTCTTGCCGTCAGCCAGTATGAACGGCGCCTTCAGCGTGGCGTGAAAGCCGTATTTGCGTGGGTCCTGTGCCAGTTCGCCCCAATCCGGCAAGGCCTGCTCGATATCGACGGGAAACCGCAAGGTCTTGTGGCTGAAGGCGTCATAACCCAGCAGATGCGCGCCGAAGCGACCGAGTTCACTTCGGGGTGCGGGGGCATAATAGAGCGCATAGCGCGGCGTATTGGTCATGATTGTCACAATAGAGTGCGATCACGCCGCCGCAACTGCCTTGCGCGCCGGCGCCGAGGTCCGGTTCAGACGGCTGGCATCGGTGAGATGAACGAGACGGCCGGCCGATATCACCGCAACGATGCGCGGCCGCAGCGGCTGTTCGTCATCGACCAGGATGAGATCTGCCCGGTGGCCGGCACCGAGCACGCCGCGATCGGCAAGGCCCGCGGCGCGGGCGGGCGCCGCCGAAATCAAATTCCAGGCCGCCGGTAACGCCAGCACGCCGTCGGCGACCAGCCGAAACGCCGCCAGCAATTGCGCCGGATAATAATAATCCGAGGCCAGAACAGAGCACAGGCCCTTGGCGATCATGTCGCTGGCCTTGGTCCAACCGGTATGGCTGCCGCCGCGCACCACGTTCGGAGCACCGAACACGATGAAGTCGCCCGCCTCGGCCGCCTCGCGCGCGGTTTCCTCGTTGATAGGGAATTCGGCGATGGCGACGCCCTGCGCGCGAAAAGCCTGCCGCATCGCCGGCGTATTGTCGTCATGCGACAGCATGCGGATGCCGGCGGCGCGTGCGGCCTCGGCAAGCCGCGCAATCGATGCGGGCACAAGCTGGGCGCGGCCGACGACACGCTCGACCAGCGCATCGAACGCGCGGTCGGAGAGGCCGCTGCGCTCGACCATGCGGCTGCGTTTTTGCGGCTTTGTGAGATTGCCGACGGTCGAATCCATGTGGTCGTTGAAGGCGAGCAGATCGATCCGCCGCGTCGACAGCCATCCAACGATCTCGGCTTCGGCGTCGAGATTGTAGGTCTCGTGCCGCAAATGGAAGCGGGTGTCGGCCGCGAGCTGCGGCCTCAGCGCTTCGATGGTCTCCAGCAATCGCCGCGCGTTGTCGCCGCTGCGCAGGCCCGGTTCCCACGACCAAGTGGTGCCGTGGAACACCGTGGTGATGCCGTTACCGATCGCCTGCCGGTCGCTGTCGATCAATGCCACGTCGATCGGGAAATCGACGCCCGGCCGCGGCATCATCTGCCGCTCAAAGGCGTCGCCATGCAGATCGATGATGCCCGGGAGCACCAAAAGCCCGCCGGCATCGATGTTGAGGGCAGTGTGCACCGTCGCGCCGTCCACGGCGCTGATTTTACCGTCGGCGATCTCGATCGACGCTTCGCCGATTTGCCCGCCGAGCAACGCCCGGCCGCCTTCGATAAAGATGTGCATCACGACGCGGCCTTTTGTCGCTGAGAAGCCGTGCGCTGTGCACGCGCGATAGCTTCATATTTTTCGAGGAACGCCTCGACCGCGAGTTTTCGAAAGTCGGGCAAGGCGAGCCGTAAGGTCTCGTGGTCCCAGTCCCACCATTCGAGTTCGGCGAGCCGGTCCGCGATCGCTTCGGGAAACCGCCGCTTGATCACCCGTGCCGGATTGCCCCCGACGATGGTGTAGGCCGCGACGTCCTTGGTTACGATGGCTCCCGCCGCGATCACGGCGCCGGTGCCGATGTTGCGGCCCGGCAGCACAATGGCGCCATGCCCGATCCAGACATCATGGCCGATATTGACGTGATGCGCGCGCCGCCAGGCGAAGAACTCGGCATCATCGGCTTCGCCATCGAAATAGGCGCTGGCGCGATAGGTGAAATGCGCCTGCGTCGCCCGGTGCATCGGATGGTTGCCGGGATTGATTCGGGTCATCGCTGCGATCGAGCAGAACTTTCCGATTGATGTGTAGGTGATCTGGGCGTCGTTCACGACATAGGAATAATCGTCCATCGTCACTTCCTGCAAAATCGTCCGCGCGCCGACTTCGGTGTACGCGCCGAGCTTGACGTCGTTCAATTTTGCGGAAGGGTCGATCGTCGGTTCGACGGAGAGCCTTTTGCCGGCCATGCGGGCTTCCAGGTGATGCGGGTTGATTCAGTTGCCGCCCGTCATCGACGGGCATGATGACGATAACGTGACGCTTCGATGACGGCGTGCGGGATGTGGACGAAGGCCGCGGCCGCAGCACGACTGTCACATAACTGTAAAATCCGGAGACTAGCGATAGCACCAGATAGCCCTCGGTCAGGCTTCCTGGAGCAAGTGATGCTGGTAGTCGAAGGTTTGACGTGCCGATTTGGCACCAAGGCCGCTGTTGATAATGCCTCGTTCTCGATCCCGCCCGGCAGCTTCGTCGGCGTGATCGGCCGCTCCGGCGCAGGCAAGTCGACGATGCTGCGGATGATCAATCGCCTCGCCCAGCCGACCTCCGGGCGGATTTTGTTCGAAGGCGAGGACGTCACCGCGTTGCGTGGCAGGGAGCTGCGGCAATGGCGGGCCCGTTCGGCGATGATCTTTCAGCAATTCAATCTGGTCGGCCGGCTCGATGTCCTTACCAATGTGCTGATGGGGCGGCTGGCTGAAATCCCGGCCTGGCGTTCCCTCGCGCAGCTTTGGCCCGAGCAGGACCGGGCGCTGGCGATGTCGGCGTTGGAGCAATTCGATATCGCCTCGCTGGCGGCGCAACGCGCCGACCAGCTTTCCGGTGGTCAGCAACAGCGCGTCGCGATTGCGCGAGCGCTGGTGCAGCAGCCCGATATCATTCTGGCGGACGAGCCGATCGCTTCGCTCGACCCGCGAAATACCAGGGTCGTGATGGATGCACTGTTGCGCATTAACAAGCATTTCGGCATCACGGTACTCTGCAACCTGCATTCGCTCGATCTGGCGCGGACCTATTGCGATCGCCTGATCGGCATGGCGGCCGGCCGCGTCGTGTTCGACGACGTCCCGGCGATGCTCACCGACCACATCGCGCGCGAACTGTACGATCTCGAAGCCAACGACGTCATGGGCGGGGCGCCGGTCCATGTCCCCGCCAATGTCGACGTTCCGGCGCTGGGCACGGCGGCTGCGGCCTGAAGTAACGCGACTGTCAAGGGCGGCCGCTACAAGCCTGTAGCGGGCCGTCAGCTTTTCACGACCACAGGGGAATTCATCATGATCAATCGCCGTATTGTTCTGGCTGGCGCCGCGTCGCTGGCCTTCGTCCGCTCCGCCACGTCCGCCGAAGACTGGAAGGCCAAATATCCGGAAATCACCTTCGCGGTGATTCCAGCCGAGAACGGTTCGGGCGTCACCGAGCGCTACGCGCCGTTCGTGGCCTATCTGTCGAAGGAACTCGGCATCAAGGTCACCCTGCGGGTGGCCAACGACTACGCCGCGGTGATCGAAGGCCAGCGCGCCGGCAACATCCATATCGGCTATTACGGTCCGGCGTCGTTCGCGCGTGCCCTTGTCACCGGCGTCAAGACCGACGCCTTTGTGATCGATGTCAATTCCGACGGCTCCAAAGGCTATTATTCGGTGTTCTACGTGCTGGCCAAGAGCCCGTACCAGAAACTGGACGACCTCAAGGGCAAGAACCTCGGTTTGGTCGATCCCAACTCGACCTCCGGCAACAACATGCCGCGCTTCAAGATGGATCAGATGGGCGTCGATCCCGACAAGTTCTTCTCTCAGGTGGTGCTCACCGGCAGCCACGAAAACGCCGTGCTGGCGCTGGCGCAGGGCACCGTCGATGTCTGTGCCAATTGGTGGAACGCCGAAGACGATTCCAACCTGACGCGCATGCTGAACAAGAACATGGTCAAGTCGAGCGACGGCACGCCGCTGAAGAAGGAAGACTTCCGTGTGATCGTGAAGTCCGATCTCATCATCAACTCGCCCTATGCCTATCTGGACGATCTGCCCGGCGACATGAAGGCCGCGATCAAGCAGGCATTCCTCGATGCCGCGCAGAAGGACCCCGAAGCGTTCAAGAAGCTGTCGGACGGCAAGAACCGTCCCTGGCAGCCGGTGACCAACCCGGACTACGACAAGACCATCGAGCTGATCAAGTTCGTCGACAGTTTGCGCAAGAAGGCGTCCTGATTCGCTGCAACTGACATAAGAGCCGGGTCCTTTGACCCGGCTCTTTCGCTTTATTTCGATGCGCGGCGGAGTGCGGCACCTTGACCATCGCAGTCTCGATACTCCCGGATCAGCAGCTTGCCGCGCTGAACGAGGTCTATCGTAAGGCTGTCGCGCGCAAGCGGCTGCGCGTGGCGCTCGGCGCTGCCGCGTTTCTTGCCGCGCTGGCGATCGCCTCGATCGGCGCCGAAGTGAACCTGCGCACGCTGTTCACTTATTTTGGTCATTTCGTCAGCTATTTCGATCGCCTGCTCACGCTGGACAATGGCAGCCGGGTCTGGACCAACATTCCCGAATGGCTGTGGGGCTGGAAGAAATGGTCGCTGCTATTGGGTGAAACCATCCTGATCAGCTATGTCGGCACCTTGTTCGGCGCGGTGTTGGGTTTTGCGTTCAATTTCCTGGCGGCTGAAAACACCTCGCCGGGTCCCTGGGTGCGTTTCATCGTCAAGCGCCTGATGGAATTCTGCCGCACCGTGCCCGATATCGTGTTCGCGCTGATCTTCGTGATCGCCTTCGGTCTCGGTCCGATGGCTGGCGTTCTCGCCATCACGATCCACTCGATCGGCGCGCTGGGCAAGCAATATGCCGAGATGGTCGAGAATATCGACATGAAGCCGGTCGAAGGTCTGCGTTCCACCGGGGCAGGCTGGATCGCCTGCATGCGCTTCGCGGTGCTGCCGCAGGTCGTGGCCGGCTTCGCCAGTTACACGCTGCTGCGCTTCGAGATCAATGTGCGCAGCGCCTCGGTGATGGGCTTTGTCGGCGCCGGCGGCATCGGCGTCGAGCTGATCACGGCGATCCGAAAATTCTACTACTCCGATGTCAGCGCGATCCTGCTGCTGATCATCCTGACGGTGTTTGTCATCGATATCGGCACCGGCTGGGTGCGCGGGCGGCTGTTCGGCAAGGAGCGGCGCACATGACCAAACGCTCGATGCTGGAGACCGATGGCCTGCGCGCCAGATATCCCGATGTCTTCAACCGTCCGGTCTCCTCGCGGTTGGCGTGGCCGTCGATGCTAGCAGGCGCGCTCGCGATCTTCGTGTTCGGCCTGATCCATCTTGGCTTTTCGCCGATCCGCATGCTGAATGGCATTCATCAGCTCGGCTGGATCTCGTTGATGATGCTGCCGCCCAATCCCGGCGCGTCGCTGCCGCTTTATCTGAGGGCGCTGGGAGAAACCCTGTCGATCGCCTTGCTTGGCACCACGCTGGCCGCGGTGTTCGCATTCCCGGTCAGCCTGCTGGCGGCGAAAAACATCGTGCCGTCGAACTTCTTCCGGTTTCCGATCCGGCGCTTCCTCGACACCATCCGGGGCGTCGATACACTGATCTGGGCGCTGGTCTGGATCAATGTGGTCGGTCTCGGCCCGTTCGCCGGCGTGCTCGCCATCGCCTTGTCGGATTTCGGCGCGCTTGGCAAGCTGTTCTCGGAGGCGATCGAGGGCGCCGACAGGAAGCAGGTCGAGGGCATCCGCGCCTCCGGCGGCAATGCGCTGCACGAGATTCGATTTGGCCTGATGCCGCAGGTATTTCCTGTGATCGCCGGGCAGATGCTTTACTTTTTCGAGTCTAACACCCGTTCGGCCACCATCATCGGCATCGTCGGCGCCGGCGGCATCGGCTTGCAACTGGCCGAACAGATCCGCGTGCTGGAATGGCAGAAGGTATCGTTCCTGATCCTGATGATCCTGATCGCGGTCGCCATGATCGACTGGATTTCAGGCAAACTGCGCTTCGCCATCATCGGTCCGCGCGCGGTGGCGTGAGGCGGTGAGCGACAGTTGGTAGGGTGGGCAAAGCGAAGCGTGCCCACCATAAGGCTCGCGATTCGATAGATGGTGGGCACGGCGCGAGCGCGCCTTTGCCCACCCTACGCCCTAACCGCTCTCCACCACGAATTCGATGCGCTCGGCGGCAAAGCGTGAACGTTTGGTCACGAGTGGCGTGCCGTCGGTATCGACGTCGGTGCTGTCGACGACGAGGACCGGACGGCCCAGCGCCAGATCGAGCCGCGCGGCATCGGCGGCGTCGGCGATGGCGGCGGTGATTTTGGTCGTGCCGCGCCGATAATCGCGAATGCCGTAATGCACCAACAGCTTGGTCATCGAGCGGGTAGTGGCGAAGACGCGCCCGGCATCCGGAAAGCGTGTTGTGGAAAGCCAGGTGGTGCTGACGCAGATCGGCGTGCGGTCGGCCAGCCGAACTGATTCGATCCGGATCAGTGGCGCGCCGGTTTTCAGCCCCAACTCCCGCGCCAGTTCGCGGGTCGCCACGTCGTCCGATGCATCGATCAACTGGCCGCGCGGCTCATGGCCGCCGGCGCCGACGATCTCGGAGAACCGCGTGCGCGAACGCAAGGGATAAGCCAGCTTTGCCGCCTCGACATAGGTGCCGCTGCCGCGCTCGGCGCGCACCAGCCCGCGTTCGGCGAGCGTTGCCAGCGCGCGGCGCACGGTGTGGCGGTTGACGCGATAGGTCTCGGCGATCTCCATTTCGCCGGGCAGCTTTTCGCCCGCGGCAAAACGGCCGTCAGCGATGCCGCGCTCGATGCCGTCGGCGACTTGCCGCCACAATGCCACGCCGGATGACGTTTCCTGCAAGGTCATGGCGTCGGGCCGGGGAGGGGGATCGCGAAAATCATCATTTTGTCACCAAACAGTCATGGCGTTCGCTTATCAAGTTGTCTAGTATCATAGACAACTTGATTCAGGCAAGATTGTTGAAGCCAAGGCTGCCTTGATGTTGACGACCGAAGAGAGCGGCCAGCAGGCCAAGCGAAAAGCAGCGATGGCGGTGCTGGCGCATTCCGGCGCGGTCGAGATCGCGGGACGTCTTGCCGCGATCTCGCTACCGGATCATGAAAACCTGCGCGAGCCGGAGAATGGCCTCGTGATGGTGCGCGGCCGCACCGGCGGCGACGGCGCGCCGTTCAACCTGGGCGAGGCCACGGTGTCGCGCGCGGCGGTGCGGCTTTCGACCGGCGAGGTCGGCTTTGGCTACGCGCTGGGCCGCGATCGGCAAAAGGCGCAGATGATCGCGTTGTGCGATGCCCTGATCCAGAGCGCCGATCATGCCGGCACAATTGAAGCCAACGTGCTGGCGCCGCTGCGCGCGGCGATCGCCGCCGCGCAAAACCGCAAGGCTGCCGAGACCGCGGCGACGCGAGTCGATTTCTACACGATGGTGCGTGGCGAGGGCTGAGCGATGACGACATTTGCCGAATTGCCGTCCGGTTTTGCCGACAAGGTGTTGTCGGCGCAGACCACCTTTCGCTCCGTGATGGATGCGATGGCGCGGCCGGGCAGCGTGCATTGCATCGCCTCGGCCTCCGGCACGCCTCCCGGTGTGATGCGCGGCACCGCCGCGATCGCGCTGACGCTGTTCGATCACGACACGCCGCTCTGGCTCGATCCGCGAATGGCGCAAGCGCCGGAAGTCGAGAAATGGCTCAAATTCCATACCAGCGCGCCGATCGTCTCGGATTCCTCGATCTGCAGCTTTGCGTTGATCGGCAACGCTGCCGAACTTCCCGCGCTGGACCAATTCTCGTTCGGCAGCAATGAATACCCCGATCGCTCGACCACGCTGATCCTGCAGGTCGAGAGCCTGCGTGAGGGGCTGGCCTTCGAGCTCAGCGGGCCGGGCATCGACGGCACGACCGTACTGCAGGCCACGATCGAGCCGTTGGATCTGTTCGCGCGGCTCGCGATCAACGCGACGCTGTTTCCGCGCGGCATCGACGTGGTGCTGGTGGCCGACGACGCCGTCGTCGCGATCCCCCGCACCACGCGGCTTGTCGCCGAGGGAGATTAATCATGTATGTCGCCGTCAAGGGTGGCGAGCGCGCCATCGAGAACGCCCATCGGCTGCTGGCGCATGAGCGTCGCGGCGATCGCGACGTTCCGGAAGTGTCGCTCGCCCAGATCTCCGAACAGCTCAGCCTCGGCGTCGACCGCGTCATGACCGAAGGCTCGCTGTATGACCGCGAGCTCGCATCGCTCGCGATCAAGCAGGCGCGCGGCGACATGATCGAGGCGATTTTTCTGGTGCGGGCGTTTCGCGCCACGCTGCCGCGGTTCGGCGCCACCGAACCGGTCGACACCGGCCGGATGCAGGTGCGGCGGCGGATATCGTCGACCTTCAAGGATATCCCCGGTGGTCAGATCCTCGGACCGACCTTCGACTACACCCATCGGCTGCTCGATCCGCAATTGGCGGAAGGCTTTGCGCCCGAGCTTCCCGCGACGTCGGACGCGCCTGCCGGGGCGATGCCGCGCGTCACCGATATCCTCGGCCGCGACGGGCTGATCGAATCCTCGCCGCGCCCCGATGACGATGCGCCGGTCGGCGATCTCACCCGCGAGCCGCTGAGCTTTCCCGCCGACCGCGACCTGCGCCTGCAAAACCTGGCGCGGGCGGACGAAGGCTTTCTCTTGGCGCTCGGCTATTCGTCGCAGCGCGGCTATGGACGCACCCATCCGTTTGCCGGCGAAATCCGGCTCGGCGAAGTCGAGGTGGAATTTTTGGCGGAAGATGTCGGTTTCGCGGTGCCGCTTGGATCGATCACGCTGACCGAATGCCAGATGGTCAATCAGTTCAAGGGCTCGGCCACCGAAGGGCCGTGCTTTACCCGCGGCTATGGATTGGCGTTCGGACATTGCGAGCGCAAGGTCATGTCGATGGCGCTGGTCGATCGCTCCTTGCGCGCGCGCGAGCTTGGCGAAGAGGTTCTCGCGCCGAGCCAGGACGAGGAGTTCGTGATGTCGCACTCCGACAATGTGCAGGCGACGGGCTTCGTCGAACATCTCAAGCTGCCACATTATGTCGACTTCCAGTCCGAACTCGGCCTGCTGCGCAAGCTGCGCCAGGAGTTCGCCGAGGCAGAGGCTTCGCCGCCGCTACGAGAGGCCGCCGAATGAACGCGCCAACCTACAATTTCGCTTATCTGGACGAGCAGACCAAACGGATGATCCGGCGCGCGATCCTGAAAGCGATCGCGATACCGGGCTACCAGGTGCCGTTCGCCAGCCGCGAGATGCCGATGCCTTATGGCTGGGGCACCGGCGGCGTGCAGGTGACGGCCGCGATCCTCGGTCGCGACGACGTGTTGAAGGTGATCGACCAGGGATCCGACGACACCACCAACGCGATCTCGATCCGCAAGTTCTTCGCCAAGACCGCCGGTGTCGCGACCACCACCTCTACGACGGACGCGACCGTGATCCAGACCCGGCACCGGATTCCGGAAGGCGCGCTGCATGCGGGGCAGGTGCTGGTCTATCAGGTGCCGATCCCGGAACCCCTGCGCTTTCTCGAGCCGCGCGAGACCGAGACAAGGCGCATGCACGCGCTCGGCGAATACGGCCTGATGCATGTCAAGCTCTATGAGGACATCGCCCGCTTCGGCCATATCGCGACCGCCTATGCCTATCCGGTGAAGGTCAATGCCCGCTACGTGATGGATCCGTCGCCGACGCCGAAATTCGACAATCCGAAGATGGATAATTGCGCGGCGCTGCAACTGTTCGGCGCCGGCCGTGAAAAGCGCATCTATGCGATCCCGCCGCATACCTCGGTGGTGTCGCTGGATTTCGAGGATCATCCGTTCACCCGCTACCGGTTCGATGCGCCCTGCGCGTTGTGCGGCGCCGGCGATTCCTATCTCGATGAGATCGTCACCGACGACAAGGGCAGCCGGATGTTCGTCTGTTCCGATACCGATTACTGCGAGACCCGGCAAAGCCAGGGCCATCGCGGCAGCGAGAGCGCGGCTCCGCACAAGGAGAGGGCGCATGGCTGAAACTAAAATGGCTGAGACCTTAAATGGCGATAGCGACCAGCCGCTGCTGACCGCCGAGGGCCTCGGCAAATCCTACGGCCATTTGATGGCCTGCCGCGACGTGTCCTTTGCGCTGTATCCGGGCGAGGTGCTGGCGATCGTCGGCGAATCCGGCTCCGGCAAGTCGACGCTGTTGCAATTGCTGTCGGCGCAACTGACGCCGAGCGCGGGAAGCGTGTCCTATCGGATGCGCGACGGCGTGATGCGCGACTTGGCCGCCCTCGGCGAAGCCGAGCGGCGCTTTCTGTTCCGCACCGACTGGGGCTATGTGCATCAGGATCCCGCGATGGGCCTGCGGATGGCGGTATCGGCCGGCGCCAATGTCGGCGAGCGCCTGATGGCGGTGGGCTGGAATCACTACGGCCGCATCCGCGATACCGCTTCGTCCTGGCTGGAGCGGGTCGAGATCGACACCGGGCGCATCGACGACGCGCCGCGGACCTATTCCGGCGGCATGCGGCAGCGGTTACAGATCGCGCGCAATCTCGTCACCGAGCCGCGGCTGGTGTTCATGGACGAGCCGACCGGGGGGCTCGATGTGTCAGTGCAGGCCCGGCTGCTCGACCTGATGCGCAATCTGGTCAGCGAACTCGGACTGGCGGCGATCGTGGTGACGCATGATCTCGCCGTGGCGCGGCTGTTGTCGCATCGGGTGATGGTGATGAAGGGCGGCCGCGTGATCGAGACCGGACTGACTGATCAGGTGCTCGACGATCCCTGCGAGCCCTATACGCAATTGCTCGTCTCCTCGATTTTACCGGCATGAGCGCGGAGAACAGCTGAAATGACCGCGATGATCGACATCAACAACGCGCAAAAGAGTTTCGTGATGCATTTGCAGGGCGGCATCGAACTGCCGGTGGTGCGCGGCGTTTCGTTTCACGTCGAGCCCGGCGAATGCGTCGTGCTGGCGGGGCCGTCGGGCGCCGGCAAATCCTCTATTCTCAAGATGATCTTCGGCAACTACCGCTGCGATAGCGGCCGGATCGGTATCCGGCACCAGGGGACGCAGATCGATCTGGCCAAGGCCGAGCCGCGGCAGATTCTCAGTGTGCGCCGCGCCACCATCGGTTATGTCAGCCAGTTCCTGCGCGCGGTGCCCCGGGTTGCCACCATCGATGTGGTCGCCGAGCCCTTGATCGCGAACGGCGTCGCGCGCGCCGAGGCGCGCGAAAAATCAGGTCAGTTGCTGCGCCGTCTGAATATTCCCGAACGCCTCTGGGCGCTGCCGCCCTCGACCTTCTCCGGCGGCGAGCAGCAGCGCGTCAACATTGCGCGCGGCTTCATCTCCGACCTGCCGATATTGCTGCTGGACGAACCGACCGCCTCGCTCGATGCCGCCAATCGCGCGGTGGTGGTCGAGCTGGTCGACAGTAAGAAACGTCAGGGCGTCGCCATGGTCGCGATCGTCCATGACGACGAGATTCGCCATTTGATCGCCGACCGGATCGTCGACGTGACTTCGTTTGCCGCCGCGGCCTGAAGAGAGATGCTTTCAAGAAGAGAGATGCTTGCAAGATGAATGCAAAGTCCGAAACAACCATCGGCAACGCCCGAATCGTTCTGGCCGATCGCGTGATCGAGCGCGGCTGGATCGCGTTTTCCGACGGGCACGTTGCCGAATTCGGCGAGGGCGATGGGCCGGCCGGGTGCGAGGATGCCGGCGGCGACCTGGTCATGCCGGGCCTGATCGAACTGCATACCGATCATCTCGAGGCACATTACGAGCCGCGCCCAAAAGTGTTCTGGAATCCGATCGCGGCCGTGGTTTCCTATGACGGACAATTGGCGACCTGCGGCATCACCACGGTACTGGATTCGCTGCGGGTCGGGCGCGACGACGACGTGAGGGATGGCGGGCTGGCCGAGGCCATCACGTCGGCGCGCGACGCCGGCATGATGCGCGTCGATCATTTCCTGCATCTGCGCTGCGAAATCCCGATGCCGAACGTGCTCGACGAAATGCAGGAGCTGATCGGCCGGCCGGATGTGCGGCTGATGTCGCTGATGGATCACACGCCGGGGCAGCGCCAGTTTCGCGATGAGGCCAAGCTGCGCATCTATTATCGCGGCAAGGGCGGCAAGACTGATGCCGAACTCGACGTGATGTTCGAGCGGCGCACCGCCTACCAGAAGGCGTATGCGGAAACCAATCTGCGCGAAGTGGTGGCGCAGGCCCATGCGCACAAGATTCCGCTGGCGAGCCATGACGACACCACCGGCGAGAATGTTACCGACGCGATCCGCGACCGGGTCTCGGTCGCGGAATTTCCGACCACGATGGAAGCTGCGCACGCGCTGCACCAGGCCGGCATCGGCATCCTGATGGGCGCACCCAATGTCGTGCGCGGCGGGTCGCATTCCGGCAACATCGCCGCGGTCGATCTGGCGCGCGAAGGACTGTTGGACATTCTGTCGTCCGATTACGTCCCTTCCAGTCTCCTCATGGGCGCGCTGCAATTGCCGCGGCATGTTCCCGCGATCGATCTGGCCGCGGCGGTGCGCACCGTGACCAAGGCGCCCGCCGAAGCCGTCGGGCTTCATGATCGTGGCGAAATCGCCGTGGGCAAGCGCGCCGATTTGATCCGCGTCCATGTCGCGCACGACGTTCCGGTGGTGCGCGCGGTCTGGCGCAAAGGGCAGCGGGTGGCGTGAGCGAACAGATCACGATAACCGGCTCCAGGCCGGGAGCGATCGGGCCGGGGCGGCTCGTCCTGGCGGTGGGCCCGAGCGGCGCCGGTAAGGACACGCTGCTCGGATTGGCGAAAGCTGCCTGCGCCGATGATCGCCATATCGTGTTTGCACGCCGTGTCGTCACGCGCGAGGCCTCGGTATTCGAGGACAATGAACAAGTCGACCCCGAGGCCTTCCGGCAGGCGCTCGCGCAACAGGCCTACGCGATGCATTGGGAGGCGCACGGCCATTGCTACGCGTTGCCGCGCGCGATCGATGACGATATCCGCGCCGGCCATACCGTGATCGCCAATGTGTCGCGCACCGTGATCGGTGCGGCGCGCCGCGCCTACGCCGACGTCGCGGTGGTGTCGATTACGGCGCCGCCGCAGGTTCTGGCCGAACGGCTGGCGATGCGCGCGCGCGGCAGCGACGGGAAAATCGAGCAACGGCTTGGCCGCACGGTCGATGATGCCGCAGCGGCTCCCGATTTCACCATCATGAATGTCAGCAGCGCCGAATATCACGCGCGCCAACTGGTTCGGATCATCAAGGGCGATCGGTGGGACGAATAGGATTTCGCCGTTGCGTTGACTTTGTCGGTTAGCAGGAGAAAGCATGACGATCATCGCGACCACCGAACAGCTTGAGGCGATCTACGGCGAGACCGGCGATGCCTCCATGGTGAAGGTCGCCGATCGCGTGACGCCGCTCTATCGCGTGCTGATCGAAAAGTCACCATTCGCGGCGCTGGCGACTTCCGGACCGGAGGGGCTCGATTGTTCGCCGCGCGGCGATCTGCCCGGCTTTGTCCGCATCCACGACGCAAAGACGCTGATGATGCCGGATCGCCGCGGCAACAACCGGGTCGACTCGCTGCGTAACATCGTGCGCGATCCCAGGATTGCGCTGTTGTTCCTGATTCCGGGCTCCGGCAGCACGCTGCGCGTCAACGGCCGCGCCGAGGTCTCGGCGGCCCCGGATTTGCTGGCGTCGTTCAAGATGGACGGCAAGGCGCCGCGTACGGTCATCGTCATGACCGTGGACGAGATCTATTTTCAATGCGCCCGCGCCATCGTGCGGTCCGACCTGTGGAACCCCGACAAGCGCGTCGACCCCAGGAGCTTGCCGACCCCGGGACAGATCCTGGCCTCGATGAGCGACGACAAGGTCGGCGGCGACAGCTACGACCGGGAATGGCCGGAACGCGCCAAGAATTCCATGTGGTGAAGCCACGATACGAGCGCGGAAAACATAGCTACCTCACCCTGAGAGCCCGTGAAGTTATCTCGGGCGTCATCCTGAGGAGCGGCGTCTTCGCCGCGTCTCGAAGGATGGTGTTCAGCACCGTACGTGCGGCCATCCTTCGAGGCTCGCAAGAGCTCGCACCTCAGGATGACGCCGTCAACGTCTTGGTCGATCAATAATCCCGTTCGCGATGCACGTCGTGCACGACGATGCCCATGTTATCCTCCGGCATCGTCAGCCAGTCGCGGTGCTGCAGGGTACGCCTGGTGTCTTCCAGGCCGCTTTGCCAGTGCTCGTGCATCGAGGTCGCCGAGAACTCGTGATCCTTCGAATCGCCTTCATAGGCCTTTTGCTGATAGATCATCTGCAGGATCGTGATCCCCGGCAGATGCGCCAGATGATCGCGGCTGATGCGTTCCTGCGGGCTCAACTGATCGTCCGGGATCTTCGACAGCGCCTTGAAATAGTCTGCCTTCAGATTGTTCATGCGCCGGTAGATGTCGGTGTTGTGACGGGTGCGCGAGGAGTAGACGATGTCCTTTTGCCGCGCCAGAACCTCCTGGATGTCGCGCGGCAGCGCGCCGCGGGCGCTGAACAGGTCGACCTGGAACACCAGCGAGTTTTTGCTGTCGTCCTGGTCCAACAGATGTTGCAGCGGCGTATTGGAGACGATGCCGCCGTCCCAGAAATGATCGGTGCCGATCTTCACCATCGGCAACGCCGGCGGCAACGCGCCGCTCGCCATCACGTGTTCGGGCGCGATCACTTCCTTCTTGTTGTCGAAATACAGGAAGTTACCGGTCAGGACATTGACCGCGCCGACCGCGAAATGCATTTTTTGCGAATTGATCAGGTCGAAATCCACCAGCTCCAGCAAGGTGTCGCGCAGCGGCGTGGTGTCGTAATAACTGGTCGCGGTCTTGGCGCCGGCGGGACTGAACCAGGGATTCATGTCGTGCGGCTTGAAGAAGCCGGGCTGGCCCAGCGTCGTGGTCAGCCATGAACTGGTGAGATTGCGCGCTTTGCGATAGACGTCGCCGTCAGGCGTGTAGTGCCACACCTTGCGCGCGGTGATCCGGTCCCAGAAGATCTGAAGCCGTTCCAGCCGACGCTCCGGCGGATTGCCGGCGATGATCGCCGAATTGATCGCGCCGATCGACACGCCGCACACCCAGTCGGGCTCCATGCCGCCTTCATGCAGCGCCTGGTAGACGCCGGCCTGGTAAGCGCCCAACGCGCCGCCGCCTTGCAGCACCAGCGCCACCCGGTCGCAATGGTCGGGCCGCCAGTTCGCGATCGCGGCAACGTCTGAGTCCGGCGTTCGTGCGTCCATGATGATGCTCTCGATGTTTTTCTGGAAGCGTTGTTCTGACGCGTTCTCTGGAAGAATTCCCGGATTTGTTCCCGGAGTTCTTCCTGAATTTCCAGGGTGGCGGGCGACGGTTAGAATTCACCGGAGGCGATGACGCTGGTGTGACAAGGACGCTTGTTTCGGCACGGGGACGGCGCCGTTGCGCGATATCGCGCCGGTATTCTTAACGGTCGCAAACCGCTTCACATCGCTGTCAAACACTGCCGTTAGCAATTTCTTATGGCGGGCTGCCGGCCGATGACGGCAACTCGTCGCTCATCATTCACCGGGGAATAGGGGATCATCACATGCGCAAGGCTGATATTCTCAAGCTGCCGTCGATGCCGATGGCGAGCCCGAGCTATCCGGCGGGGCCCTATCGATTCATCAATCGTGAATTCCTGGTGATCACCTATGAGACCGATCCGGAGTTGATCCGTGCTGGTTTGCCCGAGCCGCTGGAGCCGATCGACCAGGCGATCGTCCATTATGAATGGATCAAGATGCCGGACAGCTCCGGATTCGGCAGCTATACCGAGTCCGGCCTGGTGATCCCGGCGCGCCTGAACGGCGAAGAAGTCAATTTCGTTTCGCAGATGTATCTCGACGATGACCCGCCGATTGCCGCCGGCCGCGAGATCTGGGGCTTTCCGAAGAAATATGCGCACCCAAAGCTCGAAATCGTCAAGGACACGCTGACCGGCACGCTCGAATACGCCAATCAGCTCGTCGCCATGGGCACCATGGGCTACAAGCATGAAGCGATGGCAGGCCACGGCGAAGCGACGCTCGCGACATTGTCCAAGACGCAGATCAATCTGAAACTGATCCCCGGCGTCGACGGCCGCGCGGAAGTCTGCCAACTGGTCGCGATCAATCTCACCGATATCGTCGTCAAGGGATCGTGGAGCGGACCTGGCCGACTGCATCTGGTGCCGCATGTCAACGCACCGGTAGCTGATTTCCCGGTGCGCCGGGTGATCGGCGCGCATCATTTCCTCGCCGACCTCACGCTGCCCTACGGTCGCGTGGTCTATGACTACAACAAGGAAGCGCAAGCCGACGGTCTGGCGCAAGCCGCGGAATAATTTTCCGGCGTCGCTGTCGTCATTGCTTTCGTCAAATCGACGCGCCCCTCAGACGATACGCCTGAGGGGCGCTTTTTTATGACGTGACGTCTCGCGTCGTCTCAGAGGGAAATGCGCCACGAAATGAGTTCGTCGAAATAGTGGACCTCAAGCCGCGAGATCCAACAACAGCCGCGACGAACCGCGCACCAGCACTTCGCGGCCGCGTGGCGTCATGACCGGTCCATCGTCGATCATCGCGGCGAGTTGCAACGCGATCAGGCCGTCCACCACTGATACATTCAGGCGCCGGCTTCTCGGCGTCGGCCGCCGAAGCGCCCGGAGCACGTCCCACTGGTCGGGCGTGAGCTCGTAATCGAATTCCGCACTCATGATTCCTCGAATCGATCGGTTGGTTTCGCGCGGGTCTTACCGAGGCGGCGTGAACAAGTTGCGACGGCAATGCGCCGGGATTCCGGCCGTTGCAGCGATTCTAAAGTCGCGTGTGGTTAACGATGGCAGGTAACGCGGCTGTCACATCTACGTGTCAATGGATGACTCAGACCGCGCCGAATCAGGTGGCACGACGATGCTAAGTCGTGGCCCGAATGGATAGCTACCCTGGAAATCAACGTGCTGCAGAAGCCGATCCTGCCCAGCGCCCGGCTCAAAGGCCTGGGTGTCGTGATCGGCATTGCGATTGCCGTGATGGCGATATTCGCGTTGACGCATGCCATCAAACGCATCGATGTCGACGACGTCCTGGCGGTCATCGAGCATACCCCGTGGCATTCGATCGCACTGGCGCTGCTGCTGGTTGCGACGTCCTATGGCAGTTTGACGCTGTATGATTTGTTGGCGCTGCGCACCATCGGGCGCGCCGATGTTCCCTACCGGATCGCGGCATTGGCCAGCTTTACCAGTTATCCGATCGCGCACGGCATCGGCGCGGTGGCGCTGATCTCGCCGGTGATCCGCTACCGGATCTATTCGGCCAGCGGCCTTGGCGGCCTCGATGTCGCCAACATTTGCTTCCTGACCGGACTCACATTCTGGTTAGGCAATTTGACCGCATTCGGGCTCAGCGTGCTGTCGCAACCTGATGCCATCAGCGTGATCGATTTGCTCTCGCCGGAGCTCAATCGATGCCTCGCGGTCGCGCTGTTGCTGGGCGTGATCGTTTTCCTGGCGTGGAGCTGGCTGTCGCCGAGAAATATCGGCACGCTTCGGTGGCCGGTGCGGCTGCCGTCCGGGCCGATGACGTTGGTGCAGATATTGATCGGCGTTTTCGATCTCTGCGCCGCGGCGCTCGCGATGTACGTGTTGATTCCGCCGGAGGCCAACGTCGAGATCTTTCAGCTCGTCGTCGTTTTCATCGTCGCGACCTTGCTTGGATTCGCCAGCCACGCGCCGGCGGGCCTTGGCGTATTCGACGCGACGATCCTGCTCGGGCTTGGCGGTGAGGACAAGGATCCGTTGATCGCGGGACTGCTGATGTTTCGCGTGCTGTATCACGTTATTCCGTTCGTGCTGGCGCTCGCATTGTTCGGCGCCGTCGAAGGCTGGCGAGGCCTGCGTGCGAAGCGGCAGCGCCGAGAACAACGCGCCGCCTTTAAACCGGCGAATTAAGCTTGAGCCCGACCATTCCCGCCACGATCAATGTCAGGCAGAGGATCCGCACCGGATCGGCGGATTCGCTGAACATCAGCATGCCGACGATGATGCTGCCGGCGGCGCCGATGCCGGTCCACACCGCATAGGCGGTGCCGAACGGCAGCGATCGCAGCGCCAGCGCCATCAGGCTGAAACTCAGCGCGATCGCCACCAAGGTCAGCGCGGTCGGCCAAAATCGCGTGAGGCCGTCGGAATATTTCAGGCCCAGTGCCCAGGCGATCTCCAACACGCCCGCCGCCAGCAATGCAAGCCACGCGTTCACGGTTTTGCCGGCCCCGATGGAAGCGTCAGCACCGCATATTGGGCATAGCCGCGGAACGGACGTTCGAACTTCACACCAGCGCCTGATGCGGCGGCCATCGTGGACAGCACGCGCTCGAGATCGTCGCGCGGCGTGACGTCAAACAATGTGAGCCATCGCAGCAGCAGCGCGCGGGCGATGCCGGGCAATCGCTCCTGCCGGCCGAAGTCGACGATGTGCAAACGGCCGCCGGGTTTGAGCCGGCTGATGGCGGCTTCCAGCACCGCCTTCCAGTTCGGGATCATCGAGAGGCTGTAGGAAATCATGATGTGGTCGAACGACGGGATGCCGAACAGCAGCTCCGGATCGAACGCGGTCGCATCGCCATGGGTGACCTTGATCCGGGATGTCAGGTCTCGCCGCGCGATCGCGGTAATCGCCGAGGTCAGCATTTCCGTCGAGACGTCGATGCCGAACCAGCATGCCCCGGGAAACCGGCGGGCGGCCAGCACCAAATTGCGGCCGGTGCCGCAGCCGACTTCCAGCACATTGGCGCCGGCCTCAGGCTTCAAATCGGCGATCAGCCGGTCGCGGCCGAGCAGGTAATATCGTCGGGTGCCGTCGTAGATGTGACGCTGCCGGCGGTACATCCGGTTCATGCGATCGGTTGCTTCGGTCGCCCAGAAAAACTTGTCACCGAGATTGTCGCTAAAATTGGCGCTGAGATTAGCGGGGATATCTCCGGCCATGTCTGCGCCGATATCGGAAGGAAATGCGGACATCCATCAGCCTCCTGCGGCAGGTCTCGCTTATTCCGATGTTCGCGCGACAGGGATGTGACAGTGACGCGCGGGTGCATTCGCGGCTGTCGCAAAACTGCAGCGAGAGCACGATACCGTCGTCAGATTGCTGATTCGGGGAATAGATGAGCACGCAACTTATCGCGGACGCGGTCCGCAACAGCCGAGGTGACGAACAATCGACTGTGTGGGACCGCCTGTTTTCCTTCTGGTTTCGCCGCCTGGTTTACACCCAGATATGGGAAGATCCGGAAGCCGACCTCGCGGCGTTGCAATTGCCGGTAGGCTCGACCATCGTCACCATCTCATCCGGCGGATGTAACGCATTATCCTACCTGACGGCCCGGCCTGCCCAAGTGTTCGCCGTCGATCTCAACGAAGCTCATCTGTCGCTGCTCAAGCTCAAGCTCGCGGGGCTTCGCGCGTTTTCCAAATACGCTGATTTTTGGCAGTTCTTCGGCGAGGCCGCCTCGCCCGCCAACGCCGAACTCTATCGCGATCATTTGTGGCTCTGGCTCGACGCCGATGCGCGGGCTTACTGGGACAAGCGCAATGTGGTCGGGCGTCCGCGGTATCGTTATTTCACCGACGGGTTCTATCGCCACGGCATGCTCGGCCGTTTTATCGGCCTTGCGCATAGGCTGGCAAAGCTGGCCCGGATCGATCTCAAGGCGTTGCTGAGCGGCAAGGTCGATGCTCCCGAGCGCATTGAGGCGCTGGCCCGTCTGCATCGTCTGTTTCATTCGCCGCTCGCCAAGCTGATCACGGGCACGCCGGCCCTGCTGTTCAGCCTGGGCATTCCGCCGCAGCAGCGCGAGCTGTTGGGCGCAGGCGCGCCGCTCCATGAGGTGCTCTACGAGCGATTGTCGCGCCTGATCAACGGCCATCCCAACGACACCAACTATTTCGCCTGGCAGGCGCTTCATCGCCGTTACCGCGGTCCCGGCGACCTCTGCCTGCCGCCTTATTTACAGGCCAGCCAATTCGCCCGCATGCGCGATGGCGCCGGATTGATCATTCCGGTTCACGCCAATCTGCGCCAGTTCCTCGAAAGCCTTCCCGCGCGCCAGATCGATGCGGTCGTGCTGCTCGACTCGCAGGACTGGATGGCGCCGGACGAAATCGGTGCGCTCTGGAACGCGATCGATCGTGCCGGCAGCGACGATGTCCGCGTGATCTTCCGCACCGCGGGCACGGAATCCCCGTTGGAAAGCCATGAGCTTGCGCCGCTGCGCGACATCTGGCGCCGCGACGAGGAGCGCAGCGCGATCGGCTTTGAGCGCGACCGGTCCGGCATCTACGGTGCATTTCACTGTTACGAACGGCGCTGATCGATCGTTTGGTCGAACAGCCAAATCTGCCGTTTATCGGCCCGGTGCTGGTGCTGCCGGCTTTTGCGCCAGAGGGCGGCGACGCGAATGATGCGGCCAGCTTTGAACCGTACAACCCTTTTTGCAACTAACTGAACAGCCGCGGTTTTCCGCGGGCGACCGATCATGCCTTGCCGGTGCTCCGGCGCTTGATCGATCGCGGCCCGACGGATGGACCGGTCGGAAATTTGAAGGGATGGATGATGAAACGCAAAAATTTCAATCGCGCGTTCGGCGCGGCAGTCGTTGCGGGGCTGATCGTGTTGCCGGCGAGCTGTTTTGCCGCGGGTTCGACCATGAGAGCCAAATTTACCTATGACGGCGTTGCCGATTGCGAAAATCCTTCCGTCAGCAATTTCCCGATTCATGCCGAAGGAACCGGAACTTTAACCGTCGACCGACATGCGTCGCTGGATGTCGACAGCACCGTCTCCGGGCAGGAGCATTATGAGACCACCCTCGGCGGCAGGCCCACCGAGGCGGCGGCCGGCTCGGCCTCGTTGCGGGTGCTGGGCAAACACCATATTCAGGCCATCAGGTCGTATCCGAACAACATCTTGGTTGCCGATATTACCGTGGTCGGCCACGGCTGTACGCTGACGATCGACAACCGACTGAAGCCCGGCAAGCGGGAATACACCTTCACGACGCGTTTTGGTGGGCTGGCGTATTGCGGCCGTCCGCGCGTCGTCAGCGCCTCCTGCGAGCCGCTTTAACCGCGGCTACTGGCAGACTCGCGTTCCCTCGAACGAGAAACACTTGCCACCCCCGCCGGACGGGGCCCTGTGCGCCGGGGCTCTTTCCGCGCGTTGCGGTTCCGGCTTGGCGTGGCATGTGCCGTTCGATCCCAGCGCCTGCCCGTCGTCGCAGGTGATCTTGACGCAATGGTCGCCGGTGGCGCGATAGCCGCTGTCGCATTCGAGCGGGCAGACCCGCTCGGTCTTGCCGCGCACCGCATCGAGCGCATCGAGGCTCGCGAGCTTGATGTCGAATTTCGTCCCGGCGTTTTTGTTGAAGGAATCCAGCGCCCGTCGTGACGGTGCGCTCCATTCGCCGTTGATGTCAGTAATGCCGCATCCGACCCGCTTCAGTTCGGATTGCAGCAATCGCGGAACGTCCTGCGGAACGGCAGCATCGGAGCTCGACGATGTTGATGCTTTGGGGCCGGCCTGATCGGCAGACGGCAGCGACGCGATGACCTGCTCGCGCGGCTTTTCGGCAGGCTTTTCTGCGGCGGCCTTTTCGGCCGCCTTGGCCTGCGCCGCGGCATTGGCTTGCGCGGCCAGCGCTACCTTGGCTTCCTCGGCCTGCTTTTTCTTCTCGGCGGCAAGCCGCGCGTCCTCAGCCGCCTTTGCTTCCGCGGCTGCCCTGGCTTGCTCGCTGGCCTTGGCGCCTTCGGCGGCCAATCGGGCCTTCTCCTCGGTCGCGGCACGCGCCTTTTCGGTCGCTGCCAGACGCGCGGTTTCAGCGCCGAGCTTGTTGCGCTGCGCCTTGGCCAGATCGGCATAGAAGCCCGACGGATAGGCCGCGACGAAGGAATCCCAGGCGTCCTTGGTGCCGACCCGTTCGGCAAGTTCATAGTCACCGCGCACGTCGGATTTCGCGGCGACCGGCGGAGCAACCGGCGCCGCCGGCGCGGGCACCAGCGCCATGTCCTCGCCGCCGAGCGAGCCGGTGTAATAGGGCTCCTGCTTGTTGGCGGTGGCGGCCAGCACGTCGTCGCGCACCAGCCCCAACGACCTGCGCAGGTCGAGGCCCGGCGTCGTCAGGTGTTTTAACAGCGCCAGCGCGAACGGACTGTTCTGGCCGTCGCCGTCCATCGCGGTGAAGCCGGCCTTGGCGGCATAGGCGATCAAGGTGTTCTGTCCATTCGGCTCGACGCCGATCAGCCCGCGATCCATCGATCGCGAGGCCACCGTGCGCGTCATCTTTTTCAGGAACGGGTTGTTGCGGCAGGCATCGAGAATGACGAGATGAAGCCGCTTGGCGGGCTCGATCGCCTGAAGGATCCGGTCGAGCGAGATCGCCTCGTCATAGGCGTCGGTGTCGCGCTCCAGCATCGCATCCACCGGGACGAGATAATTGACGCCGTTCACTTCGATGCCGTGGCCGGCGTAATAGATCACCGCGATATCCGAATCGCGCGCCTTGTCGGTGAATTCGCGCAACGCGCGGCGCATCTCGGCGTTCTTCAGGTCATGCTTGGCGTCCACCACGTCGAAGCCGGCGCGCTTGAACATGTCCGATATGACGGCGGCGTCGTGCGCCGGATTGGTCAGCCCGACGACGTTTTCATAGGCCGAATTGCCGACCACCAGCGCGACCCGCTTCTCCGCCAATGCGGCGTGGCTAGAGGCGCAAAAGGCCAGAACGGCAAAGACGATGGCGGCACAGGCGCGCATGCAAGATCCCGGATGCGGACCATGGAGGGTATCACCCGGCCGTTATAGCGGTAAAGCATGGGCTCGAGGTGTGATGCCGGTCACTAAAGCCGCGGGTTTCCAGCGAAAATATACCGATCGCTGGTGACGAAGCCCTCGACAGCCGCGCAATTGACTAAGCCCTGGGGGCACGCCAAGAGACGGCAAGACACGGCAAAAGATACGTCAAGTTCCCGCGCTTTCGAGGCTCGCCCCATGACCGATTTCCACGGCGTCTTTCCCTATCTGGTCTCCCCGGTCGATCCCGACGGCAAGATCCGCACCGGCGTGCTGGCAAAACTCTGCGACGATCTGATCACGTCAGGGGTGCACGGGCTGACGCCGCTCGGCTCGACCGGCGAGTTCGCCTATCTGGACAATGCGCAGCGCACGGTCGTGGTGCAGACCACGATCGAGGCCGCCAGGGGCCGCGTCCCCGTCGTCGCCGGCGTCGTCTCGACATCGACCGCGGATGCGGTCGCGCAGGCGAAATCCTACCAGAAGCTCGGCGCCGACGGCATTCTCGCAATCCTGGAAGCGTATTTTCCGCTGGCGGACGCGCAGATCGAATCTTATTTCCGCGCCATTGCCGACGCGGTCGATATCCCCGTCGTGATCTACACCAATCCGCAATTCCAGCGCTCCGACCTGACGCTCGATGTCATTGCACGGCTCGCGACCCATCCGCGCATCGGTTACATCAAGGATGCCTCGACCAATACCGGGCGCTTGCTGTCGATCATGAACCGATGCGGCGACGGGATAAAAGTGTTCTCGGCGTCGGCGCATATTCCGGTCGCGGTGATGCTGATCGGCGGGGTTGGCTGGATGGCCGGGCCGGCCTGCATCATCCCACGCCAGAGCGTCGAGCTTTACAACCTCGGCAAGGCCAAACGCTGGGACGAGGCGATGGCCTTGCAGCGGCGGCTGTGGCGCATCAACGAAGCCTTCGCGCGCTACAATCTGGCGGCCTGCATCAAGGCCGGCCTTGCGATCCAGGGCTACGATGTCGGCGATCCGATCCCGCCGCAAGCGGCCTTGACCGCGGACCAGCGCGAGGTGGTCGCCGCGGTGTTGCGGGATATCGGGTGATTGGCACGCGGGCTGCTTGCCAATGGCACCGTCATTCCGGGATGCGCCACTTGGCGCAGGCCCGGAATCCATACTCCCGGCAGTGGTTATGGATTCCGGGCTCGCGCAAGAGCGCGCCCCGGAATGACGGCGAGTTGTTTTGCTCGAAAAACCCGTTAAAACCCGACTAAATGCTCGAAAGACTTAGCAAAAATACTCGAAGGACAAACGGATGAATATTCTTCCCGGCAATATGCGTTTTGGTGCGGGCCAACCGGTCAAGCGCCTGGAAGATCAAAGACTGCTCACCGGGAAGGGGCAGTTCATCGACGACAAACCGGAGGACGGCGCGCTGTGGCTGTATGTGCTGCGCTCGCCGCACGCCCACGCCAGGATCGGGTCGATCGACACCGCCGCCGCCAAGGCGATGCCGGGCGTTGAAGCGGTCTATACCGGCGCCGATCTGATTGCCGACGACATCGGCACCCTCCCGACGCTGCTGGTATTCAAGCGGCCGGACGGCTCGCCGATGACGGCGCCGCCCCGCCGCCTGCTGGCGCATGAGATCGTGCGCTTTGCCGGCGAACCGATCGCCGCTGTGGTGGCGACCTCGCGGGTGACGGCTCAGAGCGCGGCCGAGGCGATTGCGATCGAATACGACGTGCTGCCGTCGGTGGTCGATCCGGTGGCCGCGATCAAGCCCGGCGCGCCGGCGGTATGGTCCGGGGCGCCGGACAATATCGCGGCGGTCATGAGCTATGGCGATGCAGCCGCCGTGGAGGCGGCTTTCGCCAGCGCCAGGCATGTGGTCTCGCTCGATCTCATCAGCCAGAAGCTGATCCCCTCGGCCATGGAGCCGCGCTCGACCATCGCCGAGGTCGACAAGAAATCCGGACGGCTGACCCTGCACGTCCAGTCGCAAACGCCGGGCTCGACCCGAGATCTGCTGGCCGAGGCGGTATTGAAGCGGCCGAAGGAAAGCGTGCGGGTGCTGGTCGGCGATATCGGCGGCGGCTTCGGCCAGAAGACCAGCCTTTATCCGGAAGACGGCATCGTGGCTTACGCGGCGGTCAAACTGGGGCGCAAGGTGCGCTGGCGCGGCGAGCGCACCGACGATTTCGTCGGTGGCACCCATGGTCGCGACCTGACCTCGACCGGCGAGTTCGCGCTCGACGCCAAAGGTCGCGTGCAGGCCTATCGGGTGCGCTCGGTCGGCGGCACCGGCGCCTATCTCACCGGCACCGGCGCGATCATTCCCCTGGTGCTCGGGCCCTTCGTGCAGTCCGGCGTGTATGACCTTCCGCTGGTTCACTACGAGATCAAGGCGGTGATGACCAACACCGCGCCGGTCGGAGCCTATCGCGGCGCGGGCCGGCCGGAAGGCGTGTTCATCGTGGAGCGGTTGATGGACGCAGCAGCCCGCCAGATCGGGATCGATCCGCGCACCATCCGCAAGGTCAATTACATCAAGCCGGCACAGTTGCCCTACACCAATGCCGTCGGGCAAGTTTACGACAGCGGCGCGTTCGCGCACATGCTGGAGCGCGCGTCCGAGCTGGCGGATTGGGATGGTTTTGCCGCGCGCAAGAAGGCGGCAAAGAAAAAAGGCCTGCTCTACGGCCGCGGCCTGACCAGCTACATCGAATGGACCGGCGGCCGGGCGCACACCGAAAAGGTCAGCCTGCACGCGACCGCCGAGGGCCGCATCGTGCTGCATTCCGGCACCATGGCGATGGGGCAGGGGTTGCAGACCACCTACACCCAGATGGTCGCGGCGTCGCTCGGCGTCCCGATGGACAAGATCGATGTAATCCAGGGCGATACCGATTTGGCGACCGGTTTCGGCAGCGTCGGTTCGCGCTCGCTGTTCGTCGGCGGCACGGCCGTGGCGGTCTCGACCAACGACATGATCGCGAAGGCGCGCGAAAAGGCCTCGAACCTGCTGGAGACCTCGATCGACGACATCGAATACCGCGACGGCTGGCTCACGGTGGTCGGCACCGACCGGCGCATCGGGTTGTTCGATATCGCCAAAAAGGAAACTGGCGCGCGGCTCAGCGTCGATAGCGAAGGTGAGGTCGACGGTCCGAGCTGGCCCAACGGCACGCACATTTGCGAGGTCGAGATCGATCCGGAGACCGGCGTCAGCAAGGTGGTACGCTACACCACGGTCGATGACGTCGGCGTCGCGGTCAATCCGATGCTGGTGACGGGACAGGTTCACGGCGGTGTCGCGCAGGGGATCGGACAGGCGCTCTATGAGGGCGTGTCTTACGACGAGGAAGGCCAGTTGCTGACCGCAAGCTATCAGGATTATTGCGTGCCGCGCGCCGACGACATTCCGCCGATCACGGTCACGCTGGATGATTCCGCGCCCTGCCGCACCAATCCGCTGGGCGCCAAGGGCTGCGGCGAATCCGGTGCGATCGGCGGCCCGCCCTGCATCGCCAATGGCGTGATGGACGCGCTCAGCGACCTCGGCATCAGCGGCCTGAATACGCCCCTGACGCCGGTCAAGATCTGGCAGGCGATCCAGCAAGCGAAGGCGGCGAGAGTTTAGGGGCTGGCGGTTACTGAATCAACGCTCGTCATTCCGGGATGCGCCCTCTTGGCGCAGACCCGGAATCCATAACCCCTGTGTTGTTGTCCGCACGAAACGTTGCCACAGGGAGTCTGGATTCCGGGTTCGCGCAGGAGCGCGCCCCGGAACGACGACTTAAAATACTACAGCCGTTCCAATCCTTCTGCTAGTTTGCCACGAGTTAACCGGGAGGATTCGATGCGCAGACTTTGGACGGTGCTGGCAGCGCTGGCGATGTTGAGCCTGACCAATTGCGGCTACAACGCGATCCAGACCAATGATGAACAGGTCAAGTCGGCCTGGTCGGAGGTTTTGAACCAGTACCAGCGCCGCGCGGATCTCGTGCCCAACCTCGTCAATTCGGTGAAGGGCTTTGCCCAGCAGGAAAAGGACGTGCTGCTCGGCGTCACCAATGCCCGCGCCAAGGTCGGCAGCATCCAGGCCACGCCGGAACTCGTCAACGATCCCGGCGCGTTCGCCAAATTCCAGGCCGCCCAGGGCGAGCTCAGTAGCGCGCTTTCAAAACTGCTGGTGGTCACCGAGAACTATCCGCAGCTCAAATCCGACGCGCTGTTTCACGATCTGATGTCACAACTGGAAGGCACCGAAAATCGCATCACGGTGGCGCGCAATCGCTACATCAAGTCGGTGCAGGACTACAATGTCGGCATCCGCACGTTTCCGACCAACCTGACCGCGATGGTGTTCGGCTACAAGGAGAAGGCCAACTTCTCGGTCGAGAACGAGAAGGAAATCTCCACCGCGCCGAAAGTGGATTTCAATCCGGCGCCGGCGCCCGCCAAATAATCCGGCAAAGAGATTGAGCGCGATGAACGCTGCCAGAGCCTCTCTCGTTGCGTTATTGCTGTGCTGGGCCTCGTTGGCGTTAGCCCAGGTCGCGGTGCCGCCGCTTGTGGGGCGCGTGGTCGATCAGACCGGCACGCTGTCCAGCGACGACATCGCTTCGCTGAACCAGAAGATCAGGGATTTCGAAGCGCGCAAGGGCAGCCAGATCGCGGTGCTGATCGTGCCGACCACGGAACCCGAGGCCATCGAGCAATACTCGATCCGGGTGGCCGAAGCCTGGAAGATCGGACGCAAGAAAATCGATGACGGCGCGATACTTCTCGTCGCCAAGAACGATCGCAAGCTTCGCATCGAGGTCGGCTATGGCCTCGAAGGTGCGCTGACCGACGCGACCTCCAAGCGCATCATCGACGAGATCATTACGCCGAAATTTCGCAGCGGGGATTTTGCCGGCGGCATTTCCGATGGCGTCGACCGCATCATCGGCGTCGTCGATGGCGAGCCACTGTCGGCGCCCCCGCCGCCGCAGCGGGAGTCGCGATCGGGCTCGCCTTCGCTCGAGTTTCTCAACCCGTTCAATCCGTTCGTTCTCATCGGGTTATTGATCTTCGGCGGAGCGTTGCGGAAACTGTTGGGCCGCCTGCTCGGCTCGGCGGCAGCCGGTGGCCTGGCGGCGCTGCTCGCCTGGTATTTCTTCACCTCGTGGATCCTCGCAGGCTTCGCCGGCGTGGTCACATCGATCTTCACGATGTTCGCCGACAGCATCACGGCGCCGACGCCGGTCGGCCGTGGCGGCCGCAGAAGTGGCGGCTGGTCCGGCGGCGGATATAGCGGCGGATCCTATTCCGGCGGCAGCAGCAGCAGTTCAAGCAGCGACAGCGGCGGTGGTGGCGGCAGTTTCGGCGGCGGCGGCGCATCCGGTAGCTGGTAGATCGGAACTGGTGGGCATATGGGCATCGCGCGTATCGGCAAACATCTCCTCGAACACCGCTGGCGGGCGCAGCGGCTGTTTCCGCCACCGGTGCTGGCCGCGATCGAACAGGCGATCAAGACCGGTGAGACCACCCATTCCGGCCAGGTCCGCTTTGTGGTGGAGGGTGCGCTCGACGGCGCGCCCCTGTTTCGGGGGCAGCTGGCGCGGGAGCGCGCGATCGATGTCTTCGCGCAGTTGCGAATCTGGGACACCGTCCACAACAACGGCGTTCTGATTTATCTGCTGCTGGCCGATCGAAACGTCGAGATCGTCGCGGATCGCGGCATCGATGCGAAGGTGAATGCCGCAGGTTGGGAAAAGATTTGCGCCGGGATGGAGAGCGATTTCAAGGCGAGAAAATTCAAGAGCGGCGTGATCCGGGGGATCGAGGCGGTCTCGCGGCAATTGGCGCAGCATTTCCCCGCGCACGGCAAGGGCCCGAATGAACTGCCGGACGCGCCGGTGGTGATTTAATCAGGTCAAACGTGCAGGCCGAAGCCTGCACGCCCTTCGTTATTGTGCGGCCCACCTCAATTACAATTGCGCGGGTCGACCACGACATATTGCCCGGACGGGTAGCGATAATAACAACCGCCTTGCGCCAGATAATAGCCGGGACGGGCCGCGGCCGATGCGCCAACCAGCGCTCCGGTCGTGCCGCCGACAACGGCGCCGGCAATCGCGCCACCAGGCCGGCCGGTCAGCGCGCCACCCAGGATGCCGCCGATCAACGCGCCGCCAATCGCGCTCGCAGCGGGGTCAGGCGGTGGTGGTGGGGGCGGGGGATAGGCAGCAACCGCGGGCGGCGGATAGCCTCCTCCGGGGGGCGGCGCATAACCGTCCGGACCGGGCGGCGGCCCTTCGTCGGCATAGGCATCGTCGGCAAATTCGACATCGGACACGTAGGTCGGCGGACCATCGAGCCGTTGCGGATAGAAATACCATGCGCCGCCGACGTCCCACCACCAGCCGTCGCGGCCATCGCGAACCTCGTGATGCCAGCGGCCGCCACCCCAGGCGAGATGACCATGATAGCCGTGTCCGCCGAAATTGCGCATCGGCAAGGGTCCGTGCGCCATGCGAGGTCCGCCGGGCCGCCCCACGCGCGGGCCTCCGGGCCCTCCCAAATGTTGCGGTCCGCCGGGGCCGGGGTGTACCGGTCCGCCGGGGCGCATCGCTGGCCCGGCCGGCCGCGCCGGTCCGCCCTTTGCCTCGGGCCTTCTCGGTTCTTCTGCCTGCGCGGACAGTGCGAACACCGAGACGATTGAAATCATTGGAAACAGAGCCGCAAAGCGTTTGGACGCGCGCACCGGTTGGCCTCCCATCGCAGCACCAAGCTGCATCCGTTACTGTTTCAAGTTCGACGAAGACCTCAACTTAATTTCCCGTAACCTGCCGCGTTGTCGATGGTTTGTCCGGGTTTCGGTCGCGCGACCCGTTGGCTCGAAAACGCTCTCTTCGGTAGTCGCCAACCGGGACAAGGCAATCCGAGTCCGGCCAACGAGGGTCATGAAAATCCTGTTCCAGACCTGATCTCACGCCTTGACGGATGGCCGCTCCGCGACGCGCGCAAACCAGCTCGCGATGTTGGTGTTGGCGGGATCGAGCGGCTGGCCGACCTCGCCTCCGAAATCGACCCAGCAATAGAGCAGGATATCGGCGAGCGTGAAACGTTTGCCGCACAGATAGTCCTTACCCGCGATCTGGCCGTCGAGCCATTGCAGGCGGTTAGCCGCGATCATCTTGAGGCCGGGAGAGGCGTCCGGCGCTACCGGTATCCGCTTTTGAAAGAATCTCAGAGCCTCGCCGAAGCGATAGCCGTTGGCGAGCGGTTCGCAGATATTGAGATCGACGCGCCGGGTCCACATCCGGCACTCGGCGCGCGCTTCCGGCGTTCCGCCGATCATCGGCGGCGCCGGATATTTCTCCTCGAGATATTCACAGATCGCGGTGATCTCGGAGAGGTAGCTGCCGTCGTCGAGTTCGAGCGTCGGCATCTGGCCGTGCGGATTCCGCCTCAAATGATCGGCTTCGCGATTCTCGCCCTTGCGCAGGTCGACAGCCTGCCGCGGCATGTCGATGCCCTTTTCCGCCATAAACATCCGGACGATGCGCGGGTTGGGTCCGATCGAGTCATACAGTTTCACGGTTTGCTCCCCTGTTTTTTATCGTTGTGGGACGCTTTTGAGCAGACCGCCGGGGCGTCTGTCAAACCGGTGACGACAAGATTCAGCCGTCGTCGAGCTTGTTGAGGTCACGCACCGATTGCATGATCGGCTCGAAATTCGATCGCGCGTCGAGCGCATCGAACAATTGCGCTGTGTCCGACAGCAATCCATGGGATCGCTGCAGTGCGATCCGCACATCGTCCTGCGGCGTGTCGGACAGGCGGCCATGACCCGACAGCAGGATTTTGGAATTCAGCCCCTTCAGCCGCTCCAGCGACTGGATGTAGTCGCTGATGCTGCCCGATCCGAACACGCCGCCCATCACCCCGCCCGGCATCAGGGTGTCGGCCGCGAACAGCAGTCCCTTTTCATGGTCGAACAGGCTGATGCAGGCCGAGGTATGACCCGGCGTGTACATCACGCTGAGGCGGAAATTGCCGAGGTCGATCAGATTGCCTTCTTCCAGCCAGATATCGATATTGATCGGAACATCCGGCTCGTTGAACATCTTGCGCAGCATCGAGAAGTCGTCACGAAGCATGATCTTGTTGGCGGCCAGGCGATGCGCGGCGATGATGGTGCGGCCGCCGAAATGATAGGCCGCGCCGATGTGATCGAGATGCTCGTGGCTGAGGATCACCATATCGATCTTGTCCGGCGGGCAGCCGACATGTTCGAGGCATTCCAGCAGCGCCGGATAATTCGAGGACAGCCCGACATCGATCATGATGGTTCGCGATTTGCCGCGCACCAGATAGGCGTTGGCGGCGCGATTCTTGAACCGCACCTGGTAGACGTCCTCGGCGGCCTGAATCAGCGAGCAGACGCTATTGTCACGGAGAACCGGAAACGGGCTCGGTCTGTGCTCGCTCATGGGGTGGCGGCCCGGAAGGTGAGGGCGTTGGAGGCCCGCAGCCGCTTGCTCAGCGCATCCATCACCATCAGCGCGAAGGCCGGCTGCTGACTGACCAGGTAGACGAAGCGGGCGTGATTGATCCGCATCACGCGGGTGCCGGGGGCGGCGGCTATCGCGGTGGCCGAACGGGCCGAGCCATCGATCACCGCCATTTCGCCGAAGAACTCACCCTTGCCGAGCGTCACGATCACGGTCTTGCTGGCGCCGTTTTGCTTGACGATGTCGATCCTGCCGTCGAGCACGACGAACAGCTCGCGGCCGGTCGAGCCCTCCTCGAAAATGACGTCGCCCACCGCAAATTCGTTGATGCACTTTTCGATCGTCATGGCGCCCCCTGCCTTCTGGCTGGTCGGTCGGGCCATGCTATCGCGTTTTCAGGCCAAGTGGCAGCCGGTTCGGGTGCGGCAAACGCGCCGCAACAACAACTTGGCGGCGCAAGAAAGGTGGGCCGGACGACTTCCTAAAATTTCCGTAAGCCGATGGCCGGTAACGATTTCGCAAGCAATGAAAGTTACCAAAAGGTCAACCCATTGTGGAGACTTAGCCGTGAGCGAACAAGCCGAGCAGACGAGCGCTGAATCCGGTTCTTCCGGGGCCGAGCCGATCGTTGCCCATTCTTCGGATGTTTCAAGCGAGCCCACCGCGATATCGGCGGAAGCGCCTGTCGAGGTGGAGTCTCCAGCTTTGGTACCTGAACAAGGCGCTGGCGAAGCTCCGGAAGTGAGCGTTCCCAAGGTCGAGGCTCCCAGGGTTGAGGCCTTCAAGGCCGAGTCCTTCAAGGCAGAGGCTTCCAAATCAGAACCGCGCGTGCCCGGCAACGTCATGATCATGTCGTCCGCCAACCGCGGCTGGGACCATGAAGAGACCGGCCCGGCGCAAGACTCCGAACCAAGCCAGAGCATGTTCGGCAAGCGCCGGCTTTCGGCGCTCGCCGCCGTGGTGGCGCTGGCCGCGATCGCGGGTGCAATTGGCGGCGCCATGGCGACCGCGGGCCTTCAGCAGTTCGCCGGTCACGACACAGCGCTTGCCGCCAACGCCATGCCCTCCACCAATGCCGCTTTCGATGCGACGGTGGCGCGGATCGACGCCGACATCGCAGCACTCAAGGCGAGCGTCGAACACACCTCGAAAGTCGGTCTGGCGCAGTTCGGCAAGACCAATGACCGCCTCGACAAGGTCGAGAAGGCCGAGCTTGAACCGTTGGCGAAACTCGCCAAGCTCTCCGAGCAGGTCGAAAAGCTTCACGCCACGCCGCCAACTCCGGTCGCGGCCGCGGCACCCCCGCCGGCGGCCCCGAAGGAAGTGACCGGTTCGATTACGCCGCCGGGGAACGCCGCAGCGACCGGGCCGAAGGTCGCGGACGTCAAGATGGAGGTCGGCCGCTTGCCGACCATCGACGGCTGGATCCTGCGCGACGTCGCCAATGGCGGCGCGCTGATCGAGGGACGGCAAGGCATCTTCGAAGTCTATGCCGGCGATCTGGTGCCGGGCCTCGGCCGCATCGATGCGGTGCGGCGCCAGGATGGCCATTGGGTAGTGGTCACCAGCAGGGGCCTGGTCGTTGCCCGCTAGGCTGCGATCGCCGCGATTAAACAGGCTATAGTTGCGAAAGCGCTTCACTGTCATGTGAGGCGCTTTTTCGCATTTCGGGCTACCACACTATCGCCCACACCGGGTGCGACACGCCTTGAATAAGCGTCAGGATACGGTGTTAGTCTGGATATGAGTCACGGCTTGCGATTTCTTGTACCATTGCTGGCGCTTTGTGGTGCGTGGCACGCGGTGCAGGGCGCGCCGCTGGAGCGCGGCACCGCGATCACCGATCCGCTGGCGTTGCGCGAACTCGATCGCGGCAGGTTCGGTCTTGGCCGCATCCTGATGCCCGATCGATCAGCCGATACGTCGATCGTGGACGGCGAGTTGTTTGCCTTGCCGTCGATGGCGCCGGTCCGCAGCGCGATCGATGCCGAGTTCGACCGCTACGTCGCAAGTCACAAGGCCGATCATCCGGGTGAGAGCATCGGCGTTGCTGACACCAACGACTTTCAACTGTTCGATCGCGCGCAGCTTTATTCCGACGAGTCGCGCTTCGTGCTGTCGGGCATCGTCAACCGGATGGACCGCGCCTATGTGGCGCCGGAGACCTGCGGCGAAATCCGGCTGATCTACCGCCTGATCCCGACCAAATCGGCGCAAGCCACCGACAGCCTGGCCTCGCCGCGCTTGCCGATGACGCTCAATGTCGTGCTCAAGGCGAAAGGCGATCACGCGGTCGCAGTCAATGGCGCGGCGGTCACCTGCGCCGAAGTGGCGCGGCGATGGCTCGCGGCGGGTGACTTGCCGCTGACCGGTGCTGTACTTGCGGAAAAACTGGCCGCGCCGGAGGGGCCGCTCGATCTGGTTGCGCCGCAAAATATCGACCGCATCGAAACCAACATCCAGATTGTCCATGCGCTGAAATCGCCGACCCGCGATTTCCGCACCGACTATCTCTTGAAGGTGTTCGATTATAATGCGCAAAACCACGCGTTCGAGGAAACGCCGCTCGAGAACCAGATCGATCGCGCGCGTCTCTTGGCCGACCGTAAGCTGGCGCGCGCCTTCAAGGCGTGGTTGCTCGATCCGCAGCATTTCACCGAACTCGATCGCGGCACGCTTGTGATCCCGCCCGAATATCTCGCCACCGGCGCGATTGCCGCCACACCGGTCGGATTTTCGGCCTCCAACCTGCAGCCCGAATTTGGCCTGGTGCAGGGCGATGCCGCCAAGATCGACCCGAAGATCGATCCGGTCTTCAGCAATGACGATGTCGTCACGGCCCTGAAAAAGGCCGCCGAGCGTGGCGGCCCGTTGCAGAACATCCGCTCGCTGGCGGGCTTTGAACGCCGGCTCAACGACGTGACCTGCGCGGGTTGCCATCAGACCCGCGGCATCGGCGGCTTTCATTTTCCTGGCGTCGACTGGCTGGCGCCCAACCCTTCCAATGCCAATATCGTGCCGGCGTCGCCGCATTTCTTTGGTGACCAGGCCCGGCGTCGCGATATCCTGATGGCGTTGCGCGACGGCAAGACGCCGGATTATTCCCGCGGCTTCTCCAGCCGCCCACAATTGCGCGGCAGCTCCGAACTCGCCGGCACCGAATATGACGACGGCTGGGGCGCGCATTGCTATGCGCCGCATGCCGGCGCCGCCGACAACGACCGCAGTTTTAGATCATGGACCTGCGCCAAAGGACTGGCGTGCCAGGTCGTCGACAAGGCTTCGCGGATGGGGATGTGCTTCGTCAAAACCCGCTAGAAATGGGTGCTGCCTACAGCCTCGAGATTGACAGTAGACTGATCAATCTGTTTCATCCGCCCAACGATCTGGATCGCCCAACGCGGCGTGCGGGAAGGAAACATGGACGATATCGTCATCGTCGGCGGTGGCGTTGGCGGGCTGACGCTCGGGCTCGCGCTGCACGCGGCCGGAATTCCCTGCCGGATCTTCGAGTCGGTGGCCGAAATCAGGCCGATCGGCGTCGGCATCAATCTGCTGCCGCATGCCAGCAAGGAACTTGCAGCGCTCGGGCTGGAACAGGCGCTGTCGCGGATTGCGATCGAGACCAGCGACGCGACCTTCTTCAATCGCTTCGGCCAACTGATTTATCAGGAGCCGCTCGGACGGGCGGCGGGGTACGCGCACCCGCAATTCTCGATCCATCGCGGCGATCTGCAGATGGCGTTGCTCGATGCATTTCGCGCCCGCGCGGGTGGCGACCGGTTCTTGACCGGCCATCATTGCACCGGCGTCGAGCAGGACGCTTGCGGCGTCAGCGTGCATTTTTCCGATCGTCCGGACGGCGACAACCGGTGCACGGTACGCGGCCGCGTCGCGATCGCCTGCGACGGCATCAATTCGGCGATCCGCAAGCAGTTTTTCCCGGACGAAGGTGAGCCGCGCTATTCCGGCATCAACATGTGGCGCGGCGTGACGCGATGGAAACCGATATTGTCGGGCGCCAGCATGGTGCGGGCGGGGTGGATGTCGCACGGCAAGATGGTGATCTATCCGATCCGTCCCGCCGCTGCCGACGGATTGCAGCTCGTCAACTGGGTCGCGGAAATAGAGACGCCGGTTTATCGCAAGCGTGACTGGAACCGGCCCGGCTCGATCGACGATTTCATCGGCGCCTTCGCCGATTGGCACTTCGATTGGCTCGATGTCCCGGCGCTGATTCGTGGCGCCGACAGCGTGCTGGAATTTCCGATGGTGGATCAGGACCCGTTGCCACGCTGGAGTTTCGATCGGGTGACGTTGCTGGGCGATGCCGCGCATCCGATGGTGCCGCGCGGTTCCAATGGTGCCGGCCAGGCCATTCTCGACGCGCGGGCGTTGACCTCGGCGCTGCTCGAGAATGCCGATCCGGCTGCGGCGCTCGCGGTCTACGAGAGGCAGCGTCTCGAAGCCACCACGCGCATCGTGCTGACCAACCGCAGCAACCCGCCCGACGCCATCCTGCGCGAGGTGTTCGAGCGCACCCGCGATCGTCCGTTCGCGGCGATTGAGGATGTTATCAGCCGCGATGAGCTGGTCGGGTTGTCGGAAGCCTACAAGCGGATCGCCGGTTATTCGAAGGATGCGTTGCGCGGGTAGTGCGTAAGGATCGTCATTGCGAGCGCAGCGAAGCAATCCAGTGCCGCAAGCGAAGAACTGGATTGCTTCGTCGCAAGGGCTCCTCGCAATGACGAACATAGAAAACCAACAGCGTCAAGGAAGCCGGGCTGACAAGACTCGCGCGGTGACGTTTCCGGGGAAACAAGATGGCCATTTCGAACTCTCAAAGCAGCACGGCGCCTGTCGATGTCGTTGAATTCATCGATCAACAGCCGGTTGGCGGATTCCAGATAAAATTGCTGCTGCTTTGCGCGGCGGTGTTGTTTCTCGACGGCTTTGACACCCAGGCGATCGGTTATGTCGCCCCGGCGCTCGCCGGTGAATGGGGCCTGACCAAGGCGGCCCTTGGCCCGGTGTTCAGCGCGGGCTTGTTCGGGCTGATGATCGGCGCGCTGTTGTTCGGGCCGCTGGCCGATCGCATCGGACGCCGCAAGATTATTATTTTCTCGACCCTGGCGTTCGGCATCGGCACGTTCGCGACCGCCTTTATCGGCGACGTCCATTCGCTGCTCGCGATCCGGTTTCTGACCGGGCTCGGCCTCGGTGGCGCGATGCCGAATGCGATTGCGATGACGTCCGAATTCAATCCGCGTCGTCGCCGCGCGACCATGGTGATGATGATGTTCTGCGGTTTTTCGGTGGGGGCGGCGCTTGGCGGCTTGCTTGCGGCCGCGCTCATTCCGCTATTTGGCTGGCGCTCGGTCTTTGTCGTCGGCGGCGCCGTGCCGCTGTTGCTGGTGCCGATCCTGGCGCAGCGCCTGCCGGAATCGGTCCGGTTCCTGGTGCTCAGGGGACGCGCGCCGCAGCGGGTCGCGCAATTGCTCGGATCGATCGGCCCGAAGGCGTCATTCGCGCCGGGGACACGGTTCGTCGTGCATGAGCCGGAACTGACGGGGATTCCGGTATTACATCTATTTCGAGATGGACGAACCCTGGTCACGCTGCTGCTGTGGGTGGTGTTCTTCATGAGCCTGCTCGACCTTTATTTCCTGTCGAACTGGCTGCCGACGGTTCTCAATGACCTCGGCGCGTCGGTGTCGGAAGCGGCGGTGATCGGCTCGATGCTGCAGGTCGGCGGCATTGTCGGAACGTTCGCGCTCGGCAGCATCATCGACCGCTTCTCGTTTCGCGCGCTGGCGCTGGTCTATTTCATCGCCGTGTTTGCCATCGGTGCGATCGGCCATCTCGGACATTCCGCTGTTTTGGTCACGCTGGCGATCTTCGTTGCCGGATTGTGTATCGTCGGCGGCCAGATCGCGGCGAATGCGCTGGCCGCGGCGTTCTATCCGACCGCGGTCAGGGCGACCGGGGTCGGCTGGGCGCTTGGCATCGGCCGGATCGGCTCGATCGTCGGACCGCTGGTCGGCGGCGCCCTGTTGAGCATGAAATGGAGCGCCGCGGAGGTTTTCATGACGGCGGCTTGTGCCGCGCTCTGCGCCGCATTGGCGGCGTTTTCCCTGAGCCGGCTGACGGGCATCGGCGGCCATGGCGGCGCTGCGCCGGATTCATCGGCGGCGTTCGAAGCGGCGTTGCGTCCATCGACGACGGCTGGCCTGTAGGGTAGTCTTCGATCAGGTGGAACCAACGAACAGGCCGGGAGGCGGGCGATGGGCGAGGCTAATGAGGACAAGGCACGCAACCGCGAGATCGCCGAGAACGAAGCCCAACGGCAAACCGTCAGCGCGATCCGGGTCTCGACATGGGCGATCGCGGTCGCCGTCGTCATCGGCCTCGCCGCCGTCGGCTGGGTGCTGCTGCACAACAACTAGAAGCTGTCATTGCGAGCGCAAGCGAAGCAATCCAGGGTCACGGAAAGAACTGGATTGCTTCGTCGCAAGAGCTCCTTGCAATGACGGATGTGCTCAGCCGACCGCGCCCAAATTGCGCAATTGCCGGATCGCGGCCTCGTCATAGCCGGCCTCGCGCAGCACCTCGTCGCTGTGCTCGCCGATATTGGGCGGGCGGCGCGGCGCGGTCTTTGTGCTGCCATCGACCCAGATCGGGCTGTTGACGGTCAGCAAGCTGTCGCCTTCGAACGGCACCAGCACGTCGTTGTCGATCATCTGCCGGTCGGTCGGAATGTCGTCGAGGATGCCGACCACGCCGAACACCAGGCCGTTACCGTCCAGCCGCGCGCGCCATTCGGCCAGGTCCCGGGTGGCGAAGATCTCGTCGAACAGCTTGATCAGTTCCAGCGAGCGGGCGTGGCGATCGGTCTTGGTGGCAAATCGCGAGTCGCTGATCAGGTCCTCGCGGCCGAGGCAGCGGGTCAGCGCCGGCCACTGCTTTTCCTCGTTGAGCAGCGACAGGATAATCCAGCGGCCGTCGCGGCATTTGTAGTGATTGGTCACGGCGTTGAGCGCGTGTTCGCGCGGCCGCCGCTCTGAGAATTTGGCGCCGCATAATTTGGCCTGCGCCATCACCCCGTTGGCCCAGACGCCGTTGGCCATCAGGTTCGAGGCGACATGCGAGCCTTTGCCGGTGCGCTCGCGCTTGTAGAGCGCGGTGACGATCGCGCCATACAGCGCCATCGCGCAGGGGTGGTCGCCCATGCCGGCCACCGAGCGCGCCGGCGTGGTGGTGGTATCGGCGCGCACCAGATCCATCAGGCCCGAACGCGCCCAATAGGCGTTGCTGTCGAAGCCGGGTTTGTTGGCCTCCTCGCCCTTTTCGCCATAGCCGGTGAACGAGGCGTAGATCAGCCGTTCATTGAGCGGGGCAAGCTCGGAATAGGCGATGCCGAGCCGGCCGCGCACCGCCGGCGGAAAATTCGTGATGAAGACATCCGCCTCGGCGGCGAGCCGATGCAACACCGCCTGTCCCTCCGGCTTGCTCAGATCGAGCGCCAGGCTACGCTTGTTGCGGGCTTCCAGCAGCCATGCGAAATTATGTTCGCTCTGCGGGTAGCCCGGCAAATTCGGCAGGTTGCGATAGGGATCGCCCGATCCCGGCGGCTCGATCTTGATGACCCGGGCGCCGAAATCCGACAGCACGGTTGCAGCCGCCGGCGCTGCGATGAAGCTCGCGCAGTCCAGAACCTTGAGGCCTTCGAAGATGCCGTCTTCCATAGTGAGATCGCTCCCGTGACGTTTGTTGGTTTTGTCCGTGTGCCGGAATTTCGCGGTCTGATGTTCTGTGTGACGGCCATTTGACCCATGTTGGGTAGCAGATGCAACGGCACTTGCTGCATCGCGGGACGGCATAACTACAACCACTCGTCATCCGCGCAACAACTTCACCGTCATCCTGAGGTGCGCGCTCTTTCTTGCGCGCCTCGAAGGATGGCCGCAAGCATGACGCTGAACAGCATCCTTCGAGGCTCGCAAGAGCTCGCGCCTCAGGATGACGGCGAACCCGTTGCGGGCGTACCTCACGGGTGAACGCAATTGCGTTCGTCCCGAGGATGACGACCGTTGCGCTTCCTACTCCCCGCCCGACAGCAACGCCGCATTGCCGCCGGCGGCGGCGGTGTTGATGGTCACGGTCTGTTCGGTGGCGAAGCGGGCCAAATAATGCGGGCCGCCGGCCTTCGGGCCGGTGCCGGACAATCCATGGCCGCCGAACGGCTGTACGCCGACCACCGCGCCGATCATGTTGCGGTTGACATAGACGTTGCCGGCCTGGAGACGGTCGATCACGTCCTCGACGGTATCGTCGATCCGCGAGTGAATGCCGAGCGTCAATCCGTAACCGGTGCGCTCGATCGATCGCAGGACGGCATCGAGTCCGTCCGCCGGGTAGCGCACCACATGCAACACCGGGCCGAACACTTCCTCGGTGAGCTGAACGGCGTCCGACAATTCAAAAATATGCGGTGCAACGTAATTACCGTCGGGCGCGGCGCTTGCGAGATGCACGCGAGCCTCTCGCTTCATGCGGGCAATATGGGCCTCCAGCCGCGCTTTGGCTTCCGCTTCGATCACCGGCCCGATATGCACCGACGGGTCGCGCGCGTCGCCGATCTTCAGTTCGCGCGCGGCACCCGCGATCATCTCGATCATGCGATCGGCGACCTCGTCCTGTACGTATAGCAGCCGCAAGGCCGAGCAGCGTTGGCCGGCCGAACGAAAGGCCGAGGTCACGACATCGTCGGCGACCTGCTCGGGCAACGCGGTGGCATCGACGATCATCGCATTGATGCCGCCGGTTTCCGCGATCAGCGGCACGATCGGGCCGTCCTTGGCCGCCAATGCCCGGTTGATCGATCGCGCCACCTCGGTTGAACCGGTAAACACCACGCCTGCGATGGCGGGATCGGCGACCAGTGCCGCGCCGATTCGGCCGTCGCCTTGCGCCAGATGCAGCACTGAAGTGGGGACGCCGGCCTCGTGCAGCACACGGGCGGCCTCCGCCGCGATCAACGGCGTCTGTTCGGCGGGCTTGGCGACCACGCTATTGCCGGCCATCAGCGCCGCCGTAACTTGCCCCAGAAAGATCGCCAGCGGGAAATTCCACGGCGATATCGCGATGAACACGCCGCGGCCGCGCCATCGCAGCACATTGCTTTCCCCGGTCGGGCCCGGCATCGCTTCGCCCGCGCCGAACTGTTTGCGGCCTTCGGCGGCGTAGTAGCGGCAGAAATCAGCGGCCTCGCGGACTTCCGAGAGCGCGTCGTCGAGCGTCTTGCCGCCTTCGGATTGCAGCAGCGCGATGAAATGCGCCGAGCGAGCTTCGAGCAGCTCGGCCGCCTGCTCCAGGATCGCGGCGCGCCTTTCGGCGGGCGTCCGGCTCCATGTTGCAAAGCCCGCGCGGCCGATCGCGACCATGCGGCTTGCGTCGTCCGCACTGGTCTCGCTGACGCGATCGACCGCCGTAGGGTCGCCGGCAATGGCTGATGTCAATTGGCTCAACGCTGTGCGTTCACCGAACTCGATGCCGCGCGAATTGATCCGCTGCGGCCGGTACAGATCGCGCGGCAGCGGAATCTCCGGATGTCGCGCATGGTCCGCGGAGCCTATGATATCGGCCGGCCGGCGCAGCAAATTTGCCACCGGCACCTTGTCGTCGGCGGCGAGCGCCACAAAGGACGAATTGGCGCCGTTCTCCAGCAGCCGCCGCACCAGATAGGCCAGCAGATCGCGGTGGCTGCCGACCGGCGCATAGGTGCGACAAGCGAGATCCGGGCGATCCCCGCTCAATTGGGCGTACAGCGCTTCGCCCATGCCGTGCAGGCGCTGGAATTCGAATCCGTCGCTGCCGTCCGCAAGCTCGATCAATGTCGCAACCGTCAGTGCGTTGTGGGTGGCGAATTGCGGGAAGATGCGCGGCCGCAGCGCCAGCAGTTTGCGGGCGCAGGCGACATAGTTCAGGTCGGTCATCGCCTTGCGGGTGAACAGCGGATAGTCGTCGAGACCGCGCTCCTGCGCGCGCTTGATCTCGGTGTCCCAATAGGCGCCCTTGACCAGACGCACCATCATCCGCCGGTTCAGCGTTCGCGCGAGGCCGTCGACATAGTCGATGACGTCGCCGGCGCGTTTCTGATAGGCTTGGATTGCAAGCCCAAAACCGTCCCAGCCCGCCAGCGATGCGTCGCCGAGCGCCGCCGCGATCACGTCGAGCGATAGTTCCAGCCGGTCGGCTTCCTCGGCATCGACCGTGAAGTTCAGGTCATAGGTCTTGGCCTGGCGCGCCAGTTCGACCAGACGCGGCACCAATTCGCTCATCACGCGTGCGTGGCTCACCGCTTCATAGCGCGGATGCAGCGCCGAGAGTTTGACCGAGATGCCGGGCCGGTCGGGCAGCGGCCGTTCGCCGGCACCGCGGCCGATGGCTTCGATGGCGCTGGCATAGGACAAGAAATAGCGCGCAGCGTCATTTGCCGTACGCGCGCCTTCGCCGAGCATGTCGAAGGAATATCGCGGCGCCGGCATCCTGTGCGGCTGCGCCCGCGCCAGCGCCGATTCGATGGTTTCGCCGAGCACGAAATGGCTGCCCATCAGCCGCATCGCCTGCCGTGTCGCCGCGCGCACCGCAGGCACGCCCAGGCGCTTGGCCAACCGTCCGATGGTGCCTTGTGGGGTTTCACCGGGCTTGATCACACGGGCGGATACACCGAGGGCCCATGCCGACGCGTTGACCAGGAACGCGCTGGATCGGGTTTCGTGGTGGACGAAGTCGCCCTGGCCAAGCTTGTCCTCGATGAAGCGATCGGCGGTACGGCTGTCGGGCACGCGCAGCAGGGCTTCCGCGAGCACCATCAGTGCGAGGCCCTCTTTGGTCGACAGCGCGAACTCGCGAAGCATATCCTCGACGCCGCCGAGCGGGTCGTCATTGGCCCTGATCGCCCCGATCAGGCACGTGGCCGTGGCGTCGATCCGCTTTTCCCGCGCTGCGTCCAGCCCAGCGGTTTCGAGCAACCGGGCCGCGATCAGGCGATCGTCCGGCGCATAGGGTGCCTTGAATGGGACCGAGGATGCTGCATCAGACGTCATGGCACGACCTGAAGTTTCCTCATTCTATATGGACACTGGCTTTCAATCGCCAAACCGCTGCGATAGATTTCGCGCGATTTTTTGATGGGAAACGCGGCGGCGGATGACATTCTCGGACAGGCGAAAGCGATCCAGCGGACGGGGCGGACGCACGGCGTTTGGCGGATTTGCGATTCGTGGATTCGTGCTGCCGTTGATCGGCTCGGTGCTGGCCGTTGTGCCGCTGCCGGCGGGCGCGACCGAACTGACGGCCCCGCAGGCGGCGCTGTACAGCACGGTGTCGATCTACCCGCCCTCGGCGGCATCGATGACGGTCTGCTACAGCTTCGTGTGCCGGCGCCGCGAAATCCTCGCCTTCACGCCCGGCGACCGTGGCACCCTGACGCGGATCCTCGCCGCCGGCCGCGCCTCGGCCGCGGCGGAACGGGCGGCGGTACAGCAGGCCGTGATCTGGTTCGATCGCCGCATGGGCCCGATCCTCGGGACCAACAAACGCGTCGCCAATGCCGACGTGCGCGCGATGGACGACAAGCATAATTACGATTGCTGGGACACCACCCGCAACACCACCAGCCTATTGCTCGTGTTGCAGGAATGGGGACTGTTCAAGTTTCATACGGTCGGCGACCCGCATTATCGCGGCAATCCGCTGGTGTTGCAGCTGCCGCACAACACCGCGGTGCTGGTCGAGCGCGCGACCAAGGTCGAGTGGGTGGTGGACATGTGGCCGCGCGGCTATGCGCAGCCGCCGGATGTCATGACGCTGGTCCAGTGGATGAAGGAAGATTGAAAAACCGCGCGCTTCGCAAATTGCGCCAGATACAACGCAATGCACAGGCGATGACATGCGTGCGAGAGCACGCGACTGGCCATGCGTGCAAGAGCACGCGCTTGCTCCTGCCGGGCGTTGTGTTTGTGGGAGATGTACCCGCAAGCCCCGCTCCCGGATTACGTCCGAGAGGGTGCCGCCGTGATCTCAATTTTTTAAACTTAAAGTCTCGAAGTTGAAGTCTTGACCTGACAGTCGCGAACTTAAAGCCCCGACACTACAGTCTTTGGCCTAAACCTTGAGGTTCTCAGCCGAGGTCTTGCCGCGATTGGCTACCTCTTCGTATTCCACCGTCTGTCCTTCGTTGAGCGTTGACAGGCCAGCTTTTTCGACTGCCGAAATATGAACGAAAACGTCCTTGCCGCCACTTGAAGGCTGGATAAACCCATAACCCTTGGTCGCGTTGAACCACTTCACAGTACCTTTAGCCATCACGTCGTCTCCGCGGGATCAAAAATTGATCACGAGCTGCCAGTCCCCGCAAACCGGCATGCCCGACCAGCGTACGATACGCGGTCTGCGCGAGCCTTGATAGAGCTTAAACGACATCCCGATTCTGGCGGAAAACGATCATAATCGCGGCGCATTTCGCACTTTTTGCCGATTTTACCCGTCCCGAGGCATTTTTTTAGCCACGGCGAAACGCTCGGCCGCCCGGTTTTAAGGAAAAACTTACCCAACATCCCGCGCGCGCCTCGCGCACCCGGCGGCATTTTGCCGATGCTGCGTTGCGAAAAAACAAAACCCCCCGACCGTGCACGACGGCCGGGGAGTTTGGAACGAAGCGTCCTAATTACGATCAATAGCAGACGTTGAAGGTGCGCAGGCGGTAGCCGTAACGCGTCAAAAATAAAAGCTACGCCGCGACGATGGCGTGGTCGTCGATCAGCGCGGACAATGTCTTCGCGGCGCTGACGGTGCGCACGATCATCGGACCGGAGCGGCCGCGGATCGCAACTTCCTGCTCGGGCAAACTCTCTGCCGCAAGCCCGGCGGTGATGCGAACCTCTTCGGAGAGGATCGCTTCGCAAGCCAGGCTCTTGGTCATGTCCTGCAACCTCGCCGCGACATTGACCGCGTCGCCGAGCGCGGTGAACACCATGTGCTCACGGTAGCCGATGTCCCCGATGATCACCTCGCCGCCGTGAATGCCGATGCCGAAGCCGATCGGCTCGTGCAAATCGTGGCTGAGGAATCGATTCAATTCCTCGATATTGACGGCGATCAACGCTGCCGCCTTCAGCGCCTGGCGGCAGGCGACCTGCGGGCTGGTCTGCAGCCCGAACAGCGCCAGCTCTCCGTCACCGATGAACTGGTTGGGCTGTCCGCCGCATTCGATCACCGCCTGCGACACCGCGCTCAGGAACCGGTTGACGATAAAGACCGTATCGAACGGCAGCCGCTGTTCCGCGAGTTTTGTCGAGCCGCGCATGTCGACGAACATGCTGACGAGATAACGCTCCTGGCCGATCCGTTGCGGCTGCGAGGCGTGGGCGTTGGCCGACATCAAATGCGGCATGAAGAGCTGGAAGAACGACAGGTCTTCGGTCGGACGCAACTGGCAGGCGAGCCTGACCGACGGATCGGCGGTTCGGCCGCGGTTCAGGATGAAGGCTTCCCGCGGCGACGGTTCCGGCAATGTTCCATAGTCGCCGATCACCCGGATGCGGCACGTCGAGCAGCGGGCGCGGCCACCGCAAACACTGGCGTGCGGTACGTTGTGGCGCAGGCTCGCTTCCAGCACGCTGAGGCCCTTCGGCACCCGAACCGCGCGGCCATTGCCATAGGACAGGGTGATCATGCCGCCGCGCCGCTCGTACAGCGCGCGCGCGCCCTTTGCCAGCAGCACCAGGGCGATCAAAGCGAGATAGCCGATCAACAGGTCATCGGCGATATCGTCGAGCGTCTTTTGCTGGGCCGGCGTGCCGACCTGGCGCTCGGAAAGATTGCTGGTCCGCCAGTCCGGATTGCTGCTGTCGGCTGCGACGCTGCGGCCGCCCTGATAAAAGCCCAACAGCGCCAGCGTCGGAACCAGCACCGCCGCGGCCAGCAGGAACGGCGCGGCACGTTTGAAAAAGGCCTTCATCCGCAGCCAGAAATAAAGCCCGATACTGCCGTGAACCCAGGCGATGACCAGCACCGCGGACATCAGCCATACCCGGTACGGGCGTGCGACCCAGAACGAATAAAGCTCCTGCGGATAGAGCTTTTCATGGGCGAAGAGCGACTGGCCGAGCCGCGCCCCGACGACATGCGCGACGATCAGCGCGGGGATGCTCAAACCGAGAACGAGCTGCAGCGGCTCGATCGCGCGCCAGTGAAATTGCCGGCGCTGGTACAGCGCCCAGATGCCCAATGCGGCGTGAACCAGAGCCGCGCCATAGAACACGATCGCAACCGGGGGAAATCGCCAGAACAGGATGTGGTAATGCAGCCCCTTGGCCAGCGCCGCCATCGAGATGTTGCCAAGCGCGTGGTTGAGGAAATGGCTGAGCAGATAGGTAAACAGCACCAGGCCACAGGCCAAGCGAATCTGCCGGAGGCCGATGCCACGAAAAGATCTTGCGAACTGGGAGCGGACGGCTGCGATCATCTGATTCAGTTAATGGATATCGGCGATGGTAGAGTTTTATTCCCGGACTGAACAGCTTTTCGCCGTCGTCCCGGCGCCCGACGCAAAATGACGCGACGCAACTTGATCCACACCCTCCACGTTTAATCGTCCGCACGTTGACACCCCATTCGGAGCGGGCGAGAAGGCCCCATGACGATTGCCTCGCCCGATACCAGCGTCAGGCCGTACCGTGCCGCCCGTCGGCTGGGTTCGTTCCTTGAATCATGGCCGGGCGTCGTCACGCTGATTGCCGCGATGACGGCGATGCGCCTGATCTTCGCCGGCGTGATCGATCTGCGGACCGACGAGGCCTATTACTGGACCTGGTCGAAGGAGAACGTGCTCTCGTTCCTCGATCATCCGCCGATGATCGCGTGGTTCATCCGTTTCGGCACCGCGATCTTCGGCGACACCACTTTGGGCGTGCGGTTTGCCGGCGTGGTGGCCATGCTGGTCACGCAACTATTGCTCGCCGACATCGTGCGGCGCATGACCCGCGACGCCAGGGCCGTCGTGCTGGCGCTGTTGATGCCTGAGGCCGCGCTTTATTACGGGCTGTTGATGGCCAAGGTCTCGCCCGACGTGGCGATGATCCCGTTCGCGGTGGCGACGCTGTGGGCGCTGGTCCGGCTCAGCGCGAGCGGCGATGCGCGCTGGTGGCTGGCCGCGGGATTGTTCGCGGGGCTGGCGCTATTGTCGAAATTCACGTTCATCATGCTGCTTCCGGCGGTCGTGGCCTTCACGCTGGTGCCGGCCTGGCGATGGCGCTGGCTGAAGAGCCCGTTGCCCTGGCTCGCGGCGCTGATCGCGGTCGCGATTTTCCTGCCGGTGCTGATCTGGAACAGCGAGCACGACTGGGCGTCGTTCCGATTCCAGTTCGTGCGCGCGGTGGCGACCCACGAATGGTCGCTTCGCACGGTCGGCGAGTTCATCGGCATCCAGTTTGGGCTGGTCGGGTTCGTGATGCTACCGGTGGTGTTGTCGGGCGTGGTGCTGACGGCCTGGCGCGGATATCGCCGGCGCGAGGCGGTGCCGATCCTGCTGTCGACCTGCGTCATCGTTCCCTTCTGCTATTTCTTCTGGAAGTCGACGACGTTGCGGGTCGGCGATACCTGGCCGGCGTTTCTGTGGCCGGCCGGCTTGGCCGCCACTGCGATCAATATCGCGATGCCGCCAAGCGAAGATTGGCCGGCATGGATGGTCAGAGCGACGATCTTCTGGGTCAGGGCCGCGGTGGTGACCGGGATCGTCTTCGTCGTCGGGGTGTTTCTTTATTACGTCGCCATTCCCTGGAATTTCATCGGCCGCAACGATCCGATCGGCGGCGAGGCGGGTTACGAGCAGGTCGCGGAGCGGGCGCAGGCCGAACTGCGCAAGACCGGCGCGAGCTGGATTGCGACCACGGATTACCGGACCTACGCCATGATGCGCTGGTATTTCAAGGACCAGGTGCCGGTGGTCCAGATCAACGAGCGCGGCCGCTTCATGGGCTTTCGCGATCCCGGGATGGATTTGATCAGGGGGCATGCCGGGATTTATGTCGCGCGCGAGCCCGACAACGCCAATCCGGTATGGGCTTCCACCACCGCGGTGCGCGAGCCGCTCGAACAGGTCCAGCGGGCCTGGCGCGGGCTGGTGATGGATACCTACGCGCTGGAAAAACTAACCGGCTGGACCCCGGAACTGTCGCCGCCTCCGGATTCGCCGCTGTTCCGCTGGCGCGTGCTGGCCGGCGATTTTCCGATCGATGCCGATGGGAACCTCATCCTGAGGAGCGGCCCCTTGGCCGCGTCTCGAAGGATGGCCGCAAGTACCAGGGGCGCTAGCGATGATGCAGAGCAGTCATGGTTCGAGACGGCGCAAGAGCGCCTCCTCACCATGAGGCCGAAGAACGGAGCGCCGATGGCGAAACGTCCGACGCCTTCATCCTGAGGAGCCCGCGATTGGCGGGCGTCTCGAAGGATGAAGAGTTTTGCGCCGCGACAGCTCCTGCAACGCGGCTATGTCGCCTCGGATGGACGCCTGCTTCTTTGCCCGGCTCCATTTCTTGATCTTGCGCTCGTTTTCGATCGCATCCGTGACTCGATCGAACCATTGCGAGAACACCAGTTCTACCGGCCGGCGCGCCTGCGTATATCCCCCGAATGTTCCGTCGTTGTGCTGGGCGATCCTAATTTCAAGCGTCGAGCGAGTTGTTCCGACGTAATAACTGCCGTCGGCACATCGGAGGATATAAAGGTAGGCCCCGTCGTTCATTGCGAAATGCTCGCGTTTGAAACGTTCAGTAAGCGCAGGCCTCATGATGGATCGATCGGCACATTTGTCAATTCAGATGCGTGCTTGCGGCCATCCTTCGAGACGCGGCGAAAACGCCGCTCCTCAGGATGAGGGTGGCGGATGTTTAGGCGTCGGCGCGCCGCTCTTCGGCCTGATGATGAGGAGGCACCCTCCCGGCAGTGCACTTGCGTTGTCCGGCGCGCCGTCTCGAACCATGACTGCTCAGTTCACCCCTCGCCATCGTCGCGCTTGCGCAGCAAATCCTTGGCGAGATCGGTCAAAGCGGGGCGTGGCAGGGCGGTGAACGGTAGTGGGCGGGTGACGTCGATGGCGGCGAGGCCGAGCCGGGCGGTAAGCAGGCCGTTGAGGATGCCCTCGCCGAGGCGTTCGGACAATTTGGCCGCGATGCCGTGGCCCAGCATCTGCTGGATCATGCTGTCGCTCGCCGCCATGCCGCCGGTGACGGCGAGATGGGCGATGACGTGGCGTAATAGCCGGATCATGCCGAGCGTGCCCGGCCGGCCGCCATAGAGCCGCGCCAGTTGCCGGATCATCCGCAACGACGCCACGAATACGAAGAGAATATCGATCAGCGCGCGCGGGCTGACGGCGGTGACAACCGAGACGCGCTGGGCTGCCGATGAGACCAGGCGGCGCGCTTCCTGATCGAGCGGCGCCATCAATTCGCGCTCGGCCAGTTTGATCATGTCGGCGCCGTCGATGACGTCGTCAGCATGGCCTTGCAAGGTGGCGCGGGCGCGCGCCAGTTGCGGGTTCTGGTGCGCCAGCTTGAGAAGCTCCGTGACGATGGTCCGGCTGGCGGCGCGGTCGTCGCTGCGCAGCACGTCCGTGGCGCGCAGATGCATCTTCTCGATGGTGGCGAGCCGCGCCAGGCCGAAGGCTTCGCGCGCGATCACGATGGTCAGCGCCAGCGCTGCGACAAAGGCAAAACCCAGCCCGAGGAAACCAAGGCCCTCGCTGCGCGCGAACAGATCCTCGATCAGATGCGCGAGGCTGAGGCCGAGCCCGAGCAGCACCAGTCCGCCCAACGCCGTCCAGAACACCGCGCCCCAGCGCAGACCGGGGCGCGCCGGCAGCATCGGCATAGGTTCTAGCGGCACCGGCAGCAGTGCAGGGTCCGGTTCGGGCGTGACGCGAATGGCGCCGCGGGCCGGGCGGCTTTGGTCATCGGGGTCCATCACGACGACATCGGGATCGTCGAGCTTGAAGGTCTGGGGGCGCCGATGAGGCGATCGCTCGCTCATTGCAGTTTGTCTCCGATCAGGAACTGGAGGGCGCGGTCAAGGCGGATGTGAGGCAGAGCGGGAGCCTCAGTGCCCGGATGGTCGAGCAGCGGCGGCCGAAAGCGCAGAAAGCGAAAATCGGTCTTCTCCGGGGGGGCGCTGGAGAGGCCGTGAAAGGCGCCTTCGCCGCTGAAAAGCTGTTCCGGATCGGCGGGCAGGTCGCCCGGAAAGGTCGCGACCTCGGTGCTGCCGTCGAAGGTTTCGCCATCGACGCGCTCGCCTGAGGCCGGCGTGCCCAGGATCGAGGGCAGCCTGTCGCGGCCACGCGCCACCATCGCCTCGCGGGTGGCACGCACCGCGGCCAGCGCCACCACGTCGATCTCGGCCTCGGCATATTCGGCGCGGCTCACGGCTTTTGCGACCGTTCGTCGCAGGATCGCCTCCAGCCGATCATGGCTCGACTGATGCAGATGGTCGGCTTTGGTCGCCGCAAATAATATCCGGTCGATGCGCGGCCGGAACAGATTGCTGAACAGCGTCGAGCGCCCGATCCGGAAGCAATCCAGGATTCCCGCCAGCGCTGCTTCGAGGTCGTGCAGCGCCTCGGGGCCGGCATTGAAGGCCGCCAGCGCATCGACCAGCACGATCTGGCGATCGAGCCGCGAGAAATGATTGCGAAAGAACGGCCGGATCACGACGTCCTTGTAGGCCTCAAAGCGCCGCACCATCATCGCCCATAGCGAGCCGTCGGGGGCGGCGTCATCCGCCGGCACATCGAGCGGCGCGAACGTCAGCGCCGGCGAGCCCGCGAGGTTGCCCGGCATCAGAAAGCGCCCCGGCGGCAGCAGGCTCATGGCAAAGCGTTCGTCGCGGCAGGCGCGCAGATATTCGGTGAACAGCCGCGCCGAGGCCAGCGCCGCCTGCTCGTCGGCGGGACCCTCGGCCTTCAAGGGCGCAAGCTGGGCGTGCCATGGCGCCGCCAGTTTCGCGCGCGGGCCTTCGCGCGACAGCGCCAGGCTCTCGGCGGACCATTGCTGGTAGCTCTTGTTGAGTAGCGGCAGATCGAGCAGCCATTCGCCGGGATAGTCGACGATGTCGAGCGTCAGCGTGCGGTCGGCGCCATTGTGCCGCTGATAATCGATGACCAGCCGCAGTTCGCTGATGTCGACGGTGGAACTGGGCCAGTGCCGATCCGCGATCAGGGTGCGGACGTGGTTCTCGTAATCGAAACGCGGCACCGCGTCGTCGGGCTGCGGCGCGAGCCGGGCGCGGGCAATGCGCCCCGATGCGAAGGCCTCGAATACCGGAAAGCGGCCGCCGCGGGTCAGGCCGTGAACCAGCGCGGTGATGAACACGGTCTTGCCGGCGCGTGACAGCCCGGTGACGCCAAGCCGGACCGTCGGGTTGAACAAATGCTCGCCATAGTCGAGCAGCGCCCGCGCCGACAGGCGTGCTTCCTCGACAATTTTGGAAAACCTAGGGGCCATCAGGGAGGGTGCTCGAAGCGGAGGCAGCGGGTGAGCTAAAAAATGGCGATAAAGCGGGTAAAATCAAGCTTCACACTTCCGACCCGATTGTCGTGCGAGGATTTCTGAGGGGGCCTTTGAACGGTTCGTTGACCCTCCGAGACCTATGTTTAGAACCCTATATTCCGCTGCTCACTTATTCAGCGTTTCCTTGCGAAAGTCGATCCGGCCGCCATGACGATCTTCAGACTGAAGCAGATGGCCTCGACCTCCGCCCACGCGGTGGCGGGTGCCGTGCGCTGGAATTACGACCGCGCTGAGTTGATCGCCGATGGCATCGTGCACGCGATCGGGGTGTTCGGCGGGCTGATCGCGGCCACCGTGCTGATCGTGCTGACGGCGGTCTATGCCACCGCGCTCGATGTCGCCGTGGTATCGGTCTACGTCGCGGGTTTGCTGGCGATGCTGGTGCTGTCGGCGACCTATAATCTGTGGCCGGTCTCGCGCGCCAAATGGGTGCTGCGGCGGTTCGATCATTCGGCGATCTATCTGTTGATCGCGGCGACCTACACGCCGGTCATCATGGAATTGAAGGACAGCGTCATGGCCATGGTGCTGCTGGCCGGCGTCTGGTGCGTCGCGATCGTCGGCATCGCGCTCAAGCTGACGCTGCCGGGACGCTTCGACCGCTTGTCGGTCGGGCTTTATCTGGCGATGGGCTGGAGCGGCATCATGCTCTCGGGCCGCGTCGTCGCCACCTTGCCGACATTTGCGCTGTGCTTCGTGGCGGCGGGCGGGTTGCTGTATAGCCTGGGCGTGATCTTCCATGCCTGGCAGCGGTTGCGGTTCCAGAACGCGATCTGGCATTGTTTTGTGCTTCTGGGCGCGGCGTGCCATTATACGGCCGTGCTCGATCTGGTCATGACCTGAGCCTTGCAAGCTCCGCCGATCCAGACCGAAGCAACGAAGATAAACCTCACCAGGGAGCGTGACGATGCAGGTCGCCGGTAAAGTCGTGGTCGTGACCGGAGGTGGCAATGGCATCGGCAAGGCGCTGTGCGAAGCCTTCCATCGCGCCGGCGCGGCCAAGGTGGTGGTGGTCGATATCGATCCCGACGGCGCGCGCGCCGTTGCCACGCCGATCGGTGGCGCCGCCTTCAAATGCGATGTCGGGAAGGAGAAGGATGTCCTTCACGTCATCGAGGAAACCGAACATCAGTTTGGCCCGATTGCGCTGTTCTGCTCCAACGCGGGCATCGGCGGCGGCTTCGATCCGATGTCGGTCAATGCCGGGGGCAGCTCCGACGAACCCTGGTCGCGCAGTTGGGCCGTTCATGTCATGGCGCATGTCTATGCCGCGCGGCATCTGATCCCGCGCATGAAGGCACGCGGCGGCGGCTATTTCCTCAACACCATCTCGGCGGCGGGGCTGTTGTCGCAGGTCGGCAGCCCGGCCTATTCCACGACAAAACACGCCGCGGTCGGATTTGCCGAGAACCTCGCGATCTCCCACCGCGCCGACGGCATCAAGGTGTCGATCCTGTGCCCGCAGGGCGTCGACACCAACATGCTCCGGTCTATCCCAAAGGGCCCGCAATCCGGCGACGGCGATCTGACGCCGGAACAGGTCGCGCAAGACGTGTTGGCGGGGCTGGAGCAGGAGACATTTGTCATTTTGCCGCACCCGCAAGTGCTTGGCTATATGCGCAAGAAGACCGAAAACTACGATCGCTGGATCGCCGGCATGGCGAAGATCCAGGCCAAGATGCGCGAAGCCTACGGGAAGTGAATGAAGATAGCGGGCATCAGTGAAGAACATTCCAAAACAGCCGCTCCCTCAATCGCGTTCAAACTGACAACCTGAAGCCATGCGATACTCGATCCACGGCGATTCGCTCGATTCGAAGAAGGCGCGCATCTTGATCAATGCGCTGATCGATTGTGCCAAAGTGGGCGCCAGGATGAGCTTCTCTCTCAATAAAATGCTCTGCGGGATCTCGCTTTATCTGGAATGCGGAAGTTTCAGCCGGGAGAACTGGCGAACGTACCCCCGCGTCAGTGACGCCGCCAAAGTGGTGCGCGACTCCGGCGAAAAATACTGGAAGAAGGACGTCACATTCGAGCACGTGCGCCCCATCAGCGTGATGTATCAAATGCTGTTGGACGAGAGAAGTACCATGACCCTCGAACGCGCCGCCTTGATCATTGGCGAATACCCGCCGGTCTTGATAACGATGGCGGAAGAACTCCTGATGTCGCAACTCGGGTTCAAGCATGGCGGTAAGCCTGAACTTCGATACGCCCATATTCCGATGACCGGCTTCACGCTGCGGTCAGAAGCGGCGCCGCCTAAAAAAGGTGGCTCGCGCAAACCCGTCAAGGTTTCAGATAAGGCCTGACGCGAGAACGTGCGGCCATCCTTCGAGACGCGGCCAAGAAGCCGCTCCTCAGGATGAGGCTCGTAACCTCCGTCATCCTGAGGAGGCGCGAAGCGCCGTCTCGAAGGATGGCCGCGCGCACGGCGCTGAACAACATCCTTCGAGGCTCGCAAGAGCTCGCACCTCTGGATGACGGTGACGGTCGAGATAGCTTCACAGGCTCTCAGGATGAGGCTGCGAGCTAATCCGCGAGCCGGCATCGGGTAGAAGCATTTTTGTGCAACGTCAGCTAATAACATGGGCATGCAAAGGAGCAAAACTGCATGCAATATGAAAATATTGCACGCATGGAGAGCTCCGATGACGACGTCTGTCCATCCTGTCGACGAAATGTTGCCCCTGCCAAAGCTGTTTGCCCTCGGCCTCCAGCATGTGCTGGTGATGTACGCCAATGCGGTCGCGGTGCCGTTGATCCTGGGCGGGGCGTTGCACCTGCCAAAGGACCAGATCGCGATGCTCATCAACGCCGACCTGTTCGCCTGCGGAATTGCGACGCTGATCCAGACCATCGGTTTTGGTCCTTTTGGCATTCGCCTGCCCATCATCATGGGCGTCACCGCGGTGGCGATCTCGCCGATGCTGGCCATGGCGGCGATGCCCGGCGTCGGCCTGACCGGGATCTATGGCGCCGTTCTCGTCGGCGGCATCTTCGGGCTTTGCGTCGCCCCGTTCGTCAGACATGTCCTCAGGTTCTTTCCTGCCGTGGTGACCGGAACCATCATCACCATGATCGGCGTGGTGCTGATGCGGGTCGGCGTTAACTGGGCCGGCGGCGGCGCGGCATCGGCGGATTTCGGCGCCGCGGGTTATCTGCTGATCGCCGCATTGGTGCTGGCCGTCATTCTGACCGTCATCAAATTCGCCAGCGGTTTCCTGCAGAACATGGCCGTGCTGATTGGAATCACGGTCGGCTATCTCGTCACCATCGCGCTCGGCTGGACTGATTTTTCCGGCATTCAAAACGAGCCGCTGGTCCGGATCGTTTTGCCGCTGCAATTCGGGTTCCCGGAATTCTATCTGATCCCCTGCCTGACCATGTGCCTCGTCATGACCATCGTCTTCATCGAGGCGACCGGAATGTTTCTCGCGCTCGGCGCCATGACCGGCCGCAAGGTCGAACCCCAGGACGTCAAGCGCGGCCTCCGCGCCGACTCGCTCGGCACCATCATCGGGGCCGTGTTCAACACGTTTCCCTATGTGTCGTATTCGCAGAACATCGGCCTGGTCGGCGTCACCGGCGTCTACAGCCGCTGGGTCTGCGTGGCCGGCGGCGTCATCATGCTGGTGCTGGGCCTTATTCCCAAACTCGCCTTTATCGTCGCGTCGGTGCCGCAATGCGTGCTCGGCGGAGCCGGCTTCATCATGTTCGGCATGGTGGCGGCGACCGGCATCAAGATCCTGGCGGGTGTGGACTACGCCGGTCAGCGCAATAACGTGCTTGTCGTCGCGATCTCGATCGGCTTTGGCCTGATCCCGATCGTGTCGCCGACCTTCTTCCACGTCTTCCCGGACACGTTGAAGCCGATCTTCGGCGACGGCATCATCCTGACGTCGATCACGGCCGTGTTGCTCAATGCCTTTTTCAACAAGACCAGCAGCGAACAAGCCGAAGCCGATACCCTGCTCGCCGCGCACGCGGCGGAACATATCTAGCTACGCTGCTTCGGCCTCGGTGACGCGCGCTGCCGCCAGCGCGCGGGCATAGATCATCAGTCCCTGGCGCACCAGCTTGCGCTCGGCCTCGGGCAGCCGCGCGAGCGCGTCGGAAACTTGCCGCCGGCCGAAATCATGAAGCGCGGCAAGGGTGCGCCGTCCCTTTGAAGTCAGCGACAGCGGCTTGATCCGGGCGTCGTCCGCATCGGACGTCTCTTTCAGTTCGCCGCATTCGATCAGCTTTCGAACCATCCGGCTGACGCTGGATTTCTCCAGGTGCAGCAATTCGGCCAGTTGACCCGAGGTCATCGGCCCGCTGGTGCCGATCTCGAGGATGGAATGAACGGCCGACGGTGGATAATCGGTCGCGGCCAGCGTCTGCTGCATGAAGCCGAACTCGCGGACCATCTGCCGGGAAGCGGCGCGAATATCGTCGATCAGGGGCAGCTCTGCGGAAAGCATCGATTGACTCCAATGAAATAGTTGTACCATACAACTATATGGCGGGCAAGCAGCGCGGCCCGTGGGAGCTGGAGGATTCCAGGAGTTGCGCGGCTTCCAGGAGTTGGGTGTCATGAGCGAGACATTGGTGGCGGACAGGCCTCGGAATACGGGCATGGGCCGGATGACCGGAAAGGTCTGTTTAGTCACGGGCGGCGGCAGCGGCATTGGCCGGGCATCCGCCCTCAAGATGGCCGAAGAGGGCGCCGCGGCGGTCGTGATCGCGGGCCGGCGTGAGGCGGAGATTGAAGCGGCCGCCGCCGAATGCCGAACGCTCGGCGCGCAGGCGCTGGCGGTCCGCACCGACGTCACGCAAGAGGATGAGGTCGCGCGTCTGGTCGGGACGACGGTCGCGCATTACGGCAGGCTCGATGCCGCGTTCAACAATGCCGGTTTCCAGGAACGGCGCGCCCCGCTCGAGGCGCAGCACAATTCCGTCTATGACGAGGTATTCGATAGCAATGTGCGTTCGGTCTTCCTGTGCCTTCGGCATCAACTGCCGGTAATGTTCGCGCAGGGGCAGGGCCGGATCGTCATCAACGCATCGGTGAGCGGCGTCCGGAATCCGAATCCTGGCCTGTCGCTCTACTCGGCTTCGAAGGCGGCGGTGATGTCGTTGATGCGCTCGGCGGCGATGGAGGCGGCGCCGCGCGGTGTCGGCATCAACGCGATCGCGCCGGGCCGCGTCGTCACCGACATGATGCTGCGTTCAGGCGTGGGCGACATGTCGAGTGTCGCGGCAGGGCTGCCGCTGCGACGGATGGGCGAGCCTACGGAAGTCGCCGAAGCCGTGATCTGGCTGCTCTCCGGCGCCGCATCCTACGTGGTCGGCCATGTGCTGGCCGCGGACGGGGGCTTTCTGGCTTCATGAAAAACGATACCTCATGGTGAGGAGGCGCAGAAGCCATCATCCCCGACGTCATCCTGAGGTGCGAGCTCTTGCGAGCCTCGAAGGATGGCCGCGGGCACTACGCTGAACACCATCCTTCGAGGCGCGCCAAAGATGGTGCGCACCTCAGGATGACGGCGGAGATAGCTTCACATCCCTTCAAGATGATGCCACCGCTAACTCTTGTGCGCGTAAAGCAGCGGCACCGCCGAATCCACCATCACTTCGATCAGGCTGGTGCCTTCAAACGCGAGCCCGCGTTTGAGCGCACCCGCAAGCTCCGACGATTGGCTGACCCGCACGGCGTCGCATCCCATGCCTTGCGCGATCGCGACGAAGTCGATGCCGGGCAAATCGAGGCCGGGCACATTGCGCACCTGCATCACCTGGCTGAACGAGCGCATCGCGCCATAGCCTGAATTGTTGATCACCACCACCGTCAGCGGCAGCTTGCGTTGGGCGGCAGTCCACAGCGCCTGGATCGAATACATCGCCGAACCATCACCAATCAGGCACACGGTCCTGATCCCGGGACGGCCGAGCGCGGTGCCGACCGCGGCCGGCAGCCCAAATCCGAGGCCGCCGCTCGCCATGGTGCAAAAGCTGTCCTGGCCGCGCATCGGCATGAACTTTTGCATCGCCGGACGATGCGATGGGGCTTCCTCCACCAGCACGGCGTCATCCGGCATCGCGATCGAGAGCGCATGCAGCAGATATTCAACCGGGATAGGTTCGGCGGCTTGCGGCGCGGGCGGCAGCGCCCGACCCGTCGGCACCGCGCGTTTTGTATCGGGCAGCAAATCGATCAGCATCGCCAGCGCCGGCTTCATGGTGGCGATGATGCTGGTGCCGTGCGGCGTGACCGCCGCGGCAGTCGGGTCGTCGGTGATCTGGAACAGCGCGGTCGCGCCGTCGAAGATCTCGGCATGGCCCTCGACGTGAAACGTGAACACCGGCGCGCCGATCACCACCACCACGTCATGGTCGCGCAGCGCGCTGGATAATTGTCCTGGCGAAGCATGCAGGAAGCCCGCGAATTGCGGGTGCCGCTCCGGAAACGAACACCGCGCCGAGAACGGACTGACCCACACCGCGGCCTTGGCCTTCTCCGCGACGCGGACCGCGAGGTCGACCGCCTGCGCGCGATCGACCGCGGGGCCGATCACAAGCGCGGGGCGTTGGCTGCTGGCAAGTGCTGCGACCAGCGCCTGCATCGCGCTCGCATCAGGGCCGAGCTCGCGGCTCACGTTACGGGCTTCGACCGGCTGGGTCTGGTGGGTCCAGTCATCGATCGGGACCGAAACGAAGGTCGGTCCACAGGGCGGCTGCATCGCCACGTAATAAGCACGCGCGATCGCGGTCGGCACATCCTCGGGCCGCGCCGGCTCGACGCTGAATTTGACGTAAGGCCGCGGAAATTCAGAGGCGCGCTCGGCATACAGAAACGCCTGCAGCGGCATGATGCTGCGGGCCTGCTGGCCCGCCGTGATCACCAGCGGGGTCTGGTTGCGATAGGCGTTATAGATGTTGCCGAGCGCGTTGCCGACGCCGGCTGCGGAATGCAGGTTGACGAAACTGGCGTTGCGGGTTGCTTGCGCGTAGCCATCGGCCATCCCGATCACGGCGGCCTCCTGCAAGCCCAGCACATAGTCGATGTCGTCGGGCCAGTCGCTCAGGAACGGCAATTCGGTCGAGCCGGGATTGCCGAACACTTTCCGGATGCCGAACGCGCGGAGCAGGTCGAGCGTGGCGTGCTTGACGGTGGTGGCGGTGGGTTTTGTTGGTGTGCGGGACATCGCGGTATGACCTTGTGCTCCACGTCATTGCGAGGAGCGAAGCGACGAAGCAATCCATGGGCCCAAAAGCAAGACTGGATTGCTTCGCTTCGCTCGCAATGACGATCTAGTAACTCACCAATTCGCGGTGCCCTTCATGGTCGGCTGGCCCTCGGCGTTGGCAATCCACAGCTCCATGCCGTTATCCGTCGCGGTGGCGTTGATCGAGAATTCGCTGCCCTCGAACAACGGTTGCACGCCGCGATAGCTGAGCTTCCTTGGTGGCTGTCCGCCATGAAGTTTCGCCGCCAGTTCGACGATGAAACTCGCCTGCAGCGGGCCGTGGAAGATCAAACCGGGATAGCCCTCGACCTTGGTGACATAGTCGCGGTCGTAATGGATGCGGTGGCCGTTAAAGGTCAGCGCCGAATACCGAAACAGCAGCACCGGATCGGATACGTGCTTCTCCTGATGTTGCGCCACCGGCTGCGGTGGCGGCGATTTGGCGGGCGCGGCCTGTGCCGGGCCTGAGACGTCACGGTAGACGATGTCCTGCCGCTCGCGGATCGCCAGGCCGCGCGACGTCGTCACTTCGTGCTGCACCGAGACAAAACACAACACGCCGGTCGAGCCGGTCTTCATGGTGACGTCGGAAATCCGCGAAGTACGCTTTGCGACGTCGCCGACGCGAAGCGCATCGACGAATTCCAGTTCGCCGCCGGCCCACATCCGGCGCGGCAGCGGTACCGGCGGCAGGAAACCGCCGCGGGTGGGATGGCCGTCGGGGCCCAGTTCCGACATCGGATAGACCGGCTGCCCGAGGCACCAATGGGTGGTGAAGGGCGCAGCATCACCCGGCTTCGGCTCGCCGATCTCCTGAAACAAGGTCGCGCGCAAGCCCTTTGTCAGTTGCGCGGTGACGATGTCGGAAACCTCATTGGTACGGCCGATCCATTGCCGCAAATGATCGAGGTCGAGCGTTTCAGCCATGGCGGTCAGGTCCGGTCTTTCGATGTGTCGGGACGCTCGCCGATACCCGGCACGGCGCCGTAATGCCGGGGGTCGCCGACCGAAATGGCCGCCGGCGCCGGATAGCTCACCACGCCGTTCGGCGTGTCGACCTCGATGCGGCGCAAATGCGGATGCACGGCGAGGTCGGCCATGCTGTTCACCTCGGCAAACGCGATGTCGGAATCGGACAGCCGCTTCAGCAGCTCATCACGGGTCAGCGTGGCAAAGCTGTCACCGACGGTTTGGTCGGTCAGCGCCCGGTTGCGAACGCGCTCGACCATGTTGGAAAACCGGAGATCGTTCGGCAGATCGGGCTGATCCAGCACCTCGGCGCAGAGCTTCTTCCATTCGCGCTCGCTCTGGATCGAAATCAGGATGTCCTTGCCGTCCTTGGAGCGAAACACGCCGTAGGGTGCGATCGAGGGATGCGCGAGCCCCATACGCTTCGGCGGATTGCCGGCTTCGGCGTTCAACAGGGGTACCGTGAGCCAGTCGGCCATCACGTCGAACATCGAAATCCGGATATCGGCGCCCTTGCCGCTGCGGCCGCGTCCGATCAGGGCTTCGAGGATCGCGGCATGCGCGGTGGCGCCGGTGGCGACATCGACGATCGAGACGCCGACGCGGGAGGGTCCGTCCGGACCGCCGGTGATCGAGGCGAGGCCGCTTTCGGCCTGGATCAAGAGGTCATAGGCCTTGCGGTCGGCATAGGGGCCGTCATCGCCATAGCCCGAGATGGTGCAGCAGATCAGCGCCGGGTAATCCGTGGTCAGACGCTGCAGCGAGAAGCCGAGCTTGTCCATCGAGCCGGGCTTGAGGTTCTGCAACAGCACGTCGGCGCCCGCAATCAGTTGTTCGAGCTGCTGGCGGCCTTCCTTGGTCGCAAGGTCGATCACCACGGAATCCTTGCCGCGGTTGAGCCAGACGAAATAGCTCGACTGTCCCTTGGCCGCGGCATCATAGCCGCGGGCAAAATCGCCTTCGGGTCGCTCGACCTTGACGACATGGGCGCCGGCATCGGCCAGGCGCGAACTGCAAAACGGGGCTGCGACCGCCTGTTCAACGGCGATGACGGTTATTCCCTGGAGCGGAAGCATCTTTTGTTCTCAGCAAGAGCTAATTTTCAATAGGAGCGCGGCATGCCCAGCACATGCTCGGCGACGAACGACAGGATGAGATTGGTCGAAATCGGCGCCACCTGATAGAGCCGCGTTTCGCGGAACTTGCGCTCGACGTCATATTCTTCCGCGAAGCCGAAGCCGCCATGGGTTTGCACGCAGGCATTGGCCGCTTCCCAGGAGGCATCGGCTGCCAGCATCTTGGCCATGTTGGCCTCGGCGCCGCAGTCCAGGCCGGCCTCGTATTTGCGCGTCGCTTCCTTGACCATCAGTTCGGCCGCGCGCATCGACGCATAGGCCTTGGCAATCGGAAACTGCACGCCCTGATTCTGTCCGATCGGGCGGCCGAACACCAGGCGTTCGTTCGCATAGGCGGTGGCCTTGGCGATGAACCATTTGGCGTCGCCGATGCACTCCGACGCAATCAGGATGCGCTCGGTATTCATGCCGGAGAGGATGTAGCGAAACCCCCTGCCTTCCTCGCCGATCAAATTTTCCGCCGGCACCTTCATGTCGGTGAAGAACACTTCCGTCGTCGAGTGGTTCATCATGGTTCGGATCGGTCGGATCTCGAGCCCATTGTTCCTGGCCTGCCGCATATCGACCAGGAACACCGACAGGCCGTCGGTGCGTTTCTGCGACTGCTCCTTCGGCGTGGTGCGCGCGAGCAGGATCATCAGGTCGGAATATTCGGCGCGGCTGGTCCAGATCTTCTGGCCGTTGACGATGTAGTGGTCGCCGTCGCGCTTGGCGAAAGTCTTCAGCGAGGAGGTGTCGGTGCCGCTGCTCGGCTCGGTGACGCCGAAGGCCTGCAGCCGCAGATCGCCGCTGGCGACTTTCGGCAGCCATTTCGCTTTCTGCGCATCGCTGCCATGCCGCAGCAGCGTGCCCATCGTGTACATCTGCGCGTGACAGGCGCCGGCGTTGCAGCCCGCGCGGTGGATCTCTTCGAGGATGGCGGTCGCCGCCGACAATTTCAGGCCGGCGCCGTCATATTCTTCCGGGATCAGCACCGAGAGATAGCCGGCCTTGGTCAGCGCATCGACGAAGGCACTGGGATAGGCCATCTCGCGATCGAGCTTGCGCCAATATTCGCCGGGGAATTGCGCGCACAGCTTGGCAACGGCGTCGCGGATATCGGCGTGGTCGTCCTGTTCGATGTCGGTCATTCGAAATTATCCGCGGCCGCGATGCATGGATGATTGCAGGTCTGCGTGGTGTTGTGGAACCACCGCCAACTCCCTATGCTGAATTGTTATAGCGTATGAACCTGCATTCCAAGATTGACAAGTATGGATTTCCGCCAGCTCAGGACCTTCAGTTGCGTAGCAGAGCTCGGGAGCCTCAGCAAAGCCTCGGATACGCTGCGCGTGGCGCAGCCCGCGCTCAGCCGCCAGATCAAGCTGCTCGAGCATGAATTGCGCGCCGAGCTGTTTACCCGCAACGGCCGCGGCATGGTGCTGACCGAGGCCGGGCGCCTGTTGCTGTCGCGGACCGCCGGTATCGTCAGGCAGATCGACCAGATCCGTGACGACATTCAGTCGTCCGGCGGCGCGCCGTCGGGGCGGGTGGTGCTGGGCCTCGTTCCGACCGTGAGTTGCGTGATTTCGGCGCGGCTGGCGCGGCGCACCGTCGAAAGCTACCCGGGCATTTCGCTCTGCATCGTCGAGAGCTACAGCGGACATCTGATCGAATGGCTGCACCGTGGCGAGATGGACCTTGCGGTGATCTACGGGCCGGCGGTCGATCTGCATCTGACCGTTCACGGCCTCGGCCGCGACAACATCGTGGCGGTGGGGCCGCGCGGCAGCGGACTGGCGCAGAAGAAGCGGGTGGATATCGGCTGGCTGTTGCGACAGCGGCTGGTTCTGCCAAGTCATTCGCATGGACTCCGGGCGCTGATCGAACGTGCGGCGGCAAAGAGAAAATCCAAACTCAATGTCCAGATCGAAGCGGATTCGTTTCGGGTTCTGACCAGCCTCGTCGAGGAGGGGCTGGGATACACGTTGTTGCCGCCGTCTTCGGTGCGCCATGAAGTCGCCGAAGGCCGGCTGGAAACTGCCGCGATCTCCAAACCGGCGCCGATGCGCGAGCTTGCGATTGCATCCCCCATCGACCATCCGGGCTCCAACGCGATCACGCTCATGACCAGCCTGCTCCGCGACGAGATCAACGCCTGCCGTGAAGAAGGCCTGTGGGACATCAAGCTCGCGTGAAGCTGGTGACCTCATCCCGAGAGGCTGCGAAGCTTTCTCGGACGTCATCCTGAGGAGCGGCGTCTTCGCCGCGTCTCGAAGGATGATGTTCAGCTCGGTGCGTGCGGCCATCCTTCGAGGCTCGCAAGAGCTCGCACCTCAGGATGACGTCCGAGAAACCTTCACAGGCTCTTAGGATGACGTCGAAATAGCTCCTCTCAGGATGAGGGAGGAGCACTACGTCACCGCAAGGCCGAGGTTTTCCCGGAAACGGTTCTTCAAATAGACGCCATCGCGCGGCGGCAGCACCCGCTCGACATGGCCCGAGGCGATGCGGACGATCGCAAGCCTCGGTCCGTCCTTGATGTTGTGCAGTTCGCCCCGGAATTCCGCGACGCCCTTGAGGTCGGTGATCTCGGTGACCTCGCGGATGCCGGCGCCGCTGGCGATCAGATCGAGCCTGGCGCCCAATCCCGAATGGCTGATCTGCATTCCGGTTTCGCCGAAATGGCCGTTGTCGAGCACGACGATCGAAAGGTTTGTGCATTTGTGCGCGGCAATGGTCAAAAGGCTGCCGATGCCCATCAGTTGCTCGCCGTCCCCGGTGATCACGGCGACGGGCCGTTGCGGGCGTGCCAGCGCGATGCCGAGGCCGACCATCGCCGCACCTCCCATCGCGCCCCACAAATAGAAATTGGCCGGGTGGTCGCCGGCGTCGAACACGTCGTAGGACGACGATCCGAGACCGCTGACGACCAGGAGGTCGCCACGGTCGGCGAGCAAGGTCTGCACCGCCTGCCGGCGATCGAGCGAGCCGAAATTCCGTGCCATTATCGGGTCTCCGTCCATTTCTTGCGGCCGAGCATGCGCTGCGAAATCAGCACCGCGACCTGCTGATCGCTTTCGTAGGCCAATGAGGCGGCCGCCGAGACGACTTCTGCGGCGTCTTCGGGACGCTCCAGCCGCAACACGGTCACGCCCATAATTTCGAAGGCTTGCGGCGTGGCCTTGCCCATCGGGATTTGCCACGGATTGAACTCGGCCCATTCGCCGCGCATCGTCACCAGCGTGAGCAAGGGAATGCGGCAGCTCGCCAACAGCGACAGCATGTTCACGCAATTGCCGACGCCGCTCGACTGCATCAAGAGCGCCGCGCGATCGCCGCCGAGCCAGGCGCCCGCGCTCAGCGCGACGCCTTCCTCTTCCGTGGTCAGGACCGTGGTCTTGATGGCGCCGTCGCCATGCGACAGCTCGATCAGCCGGGAGTGGCCGGCATCCGGGACATATGAAATCTGCGAAACGCCAAACGCTTTCAGCGTCCGGTAGATGTCCAGCGGCCAATCCGGGCCGGTCGTCGCGGCTTCCTTGGTCGCACTTTCGGTTGTCGCGCTATCGTCCATCACGGCCTCGATTTTGGAAGCGCGCCTGACGCGCTCCGTTGATCAAAGCCTTAGAACGAAAAGCGGCAACCCGGGCTTCTCATCTGGTTCAAGCAGCCATGCCGCAATTCTATAGGGCGGCCCGGCTGCCGGATCGAGGGGTAGGCCTAGCTGATGCGGACCGGCAGGGACTCGTAGCCCTTCACGAAGCTCGAATAGACCCGCTTCGGCTCGCCGACCACCTCGATCTTGTCGAACCGCTTGAGCATCTCCTGCCAGACGATCTTGAGCTGCAACTCGGCGAGCCGCATGCCGACGCAGCGATGGATGCCGAAACCGAACGACAGATGGGTGCGCGGCCGGGCACGATCGATGATGAAGTCGTTGGGGTTCTCGATCATCTCTTCGTCGCGATTGCCCGAGACGTACCACATCACCACCCGATCGCCCTTGCGGATGGTCTTGCCGCCGACTTCGGTGTCGACCAGCGCGGTGCGGCGCATATGGGCCAGCGGCGTTTGCCAGCGAATGACTTCCGGCACCATGGTGTCGATCAGGTCGGGGTTGTCGCGCAGCTTCTGGTATTGATCCGGATTTTCGTTCAGCGCCAGCACCGATCCGCTCATGGTGTTGCGGGTGGTGTCGTTGCCGCCGACCATCAGCAGGATGATATTCCCCATCAGATTGTCGGAATCCATGTGCCGCGTCGCGTCACTATGGGCCATCATCGAGATCAGGTCGTTGCGCAGCGGGGCGTTGACGCGTTCGTTCCAGAGACCGCCGAAACAGGCTGCGCACTCGTCGAGTTCTCGGCGCCGCTGCTCCATCGATTCCACGATCCCGCTCTTCGGCAGCGCGGTCGATATATCGGACCAGCGCGTCAGCTTGCGGCGCTCCTCCCATGGAAAATCGAACAGGGTCGCCAGCATCTGGGTGGTCAGTTCGATCGAGACACGGTCGACAAAGTCAAATGTCTCGTTACGCGGCAAGGCGTCGAGCACCTTGCCGGAACGTTCGCGGATCAGCACCGCGAGCTGGTCGAGATGCGTTGGCGTGAACATCGGCGACACGGTCTTGCGCTGGGCGGAGTGTTGCGGCTGATCCATCGCGATGAAGCTCGGCTGGTCGAATCCCGGAGGGGCGTCGCGGATCGAGATGCCGCCGAGCGAGACGTCGGAGGAAAAGATGCCGTGGTTGGTGTCGACATGCATGATGTCGTTGTATTTGGTCACCGACCAATAGGGCTCGATCCGGGAGTTGGTGCAGTAATGCACCGGCTCTTCCTTGCGCAGCCGTTCGAACCAGGGCCACAGCGTGTCGTCCTGGAACAGCCGTGGTGCGCCGGGATGAAAATCCTTCAGCGGCGTCGAATAGGCTTCCTCGCGCGCCAGGCGCTGACGCTCGGCCTTGTCGGTTTTAATCGTGGTCTGGATGTTCATAATCGATCGATTCCTCAAAGTTCCATCGGCCGCTGGTCAGCCGGCGATCCGTACCGGCAGGGTTTCGTAACCCTTGACGAAGCTCGAATATACCCGCTTCGGCTCGCCGACCACCTCGATGTTACCGAACCGCTTGAGGATTTCTTCCCAGATGATCTTCAGTTGCAGCTCCGCCAGCCGCAGCCCGACGCAACGGTGGATGCCGAAGCCGAACGAGATGTGGGTGCGCGGCCGGGCGCGATCGATGATGAACTCGTAGGGGCGGTCGATCGCCTCTTCGTCGCGGTTGCCCGAGACGTACCACATCACCACCTTGTCGCCTTTTTTGATCTGCTTGCCGCGGAATTCGAAATCGGACAATGCGGTGCGGCGCATATGCGCCAATGGCGTCTGCCAGCGGATCACCTCCGGCACGAAGCTGTCGATCAGGTCCGGATTGGCGCGTAGCCTGGCATATTGGTCCGGATGCTGGTTCAGCGCATAGAGGCTGCCCGACAGCGTGTTGCGGGTGGTGTCGTTGCCACCGACGATCAACAGCACCAGATTGCCGAGGAAATTATTCGGGTCCATGTCGCGCGTGGCGTCGCTATGCGCCATCATCGACAGCAGATCGCTCTTCGGCGGCTGGTTGATGCGGTCCTTCCAGAGCCTGCCGAAGTAAGTCGCGCATTCCCGCAATTCGGCCTGCCGCTCTTCTTCGGTCGCGACCAGGCCATCCGGACCCGGAAGCGTGGTGGCGACGTCCGACCAGCGCGTCAGCTTGCGGCGATCTTCCCACGGGAAGTCGAACAGCACCGCGAGCATCTGCGTGGTCAGTTCGATCGAGACCTGATCGACCCAGTCGAATATTTCGCCTTTCGGCAGGTTGTCGAGGCATTCGGCCGAACGCTGGCGGATGTTGATCGCGAGCTGGTCGAGATGCGTCGGCGTGAACATCGGCGCCACGGTCTTGCGCTGCGCGCCATGCCGCGGCTGGTCCATCGCGATGAAACTCTCGCGGCGAAAATCCGTCGGCGCGTCGCGCACCGTGATGCCACCGAGCGAAGCCGCCGACGAGAACACCGAATGATTGGTCTCGATCTCCATGATGTCGTTGTATTTGGTCACCGACCAATACGGCCCGAACATCGAGTCCTTGCAGTAATGCACCGGCTCTTCCCGGCGCAGCCGGTCGAAATACGGCCAGAACGTATCGGTCTTGAACAGCTCCGGGTTGGCGACATCGAACGCTTCAAGCGGAAGCGACTGCGCCTGCTCGCGCGCGGCCCTTTGATGGGGCAAGCCGGCGAGATCGATTGTTCCGTGCATCGGGCGTCTCCTGGTGGTGTTGTCCCCGCCGTGGTTGGTTCCGGAGGGTGATTTGGTGCGAATTACATCCCGTTGCGCCGCCAAGGGCAAGGCCCGTCGTCGCCCGTCCGGACCCGTCACCGGCGGTCAAACGCCCTGGAATACTGGATACTCCGCCGCGGATTGGCGTGGCCCCGCGCCGCCAATCCGGGGCCCTTCTCAGGCCCGGCGGCCCATGACAAGCTGTCTGACAAGCTTGTTTGCCAAGCCTGTTGGCAGCGCATAAGGCTGTGCGCAACCAAGCCAATATTTCGGAGGCCGCCCCGACCATGATCCCCAATGCGCATCGGATGTTCAATTTCGATCTCGGCGAGACCGCCGACGCGATCCGCGAAACCGTGCAGAGCTTTTCGCAGAAGGAGATCGCGCCGCGCGCCGCTGAAATCGACAAGAGCAATCAGTTTCCGCGCGACCTTTGGCCCAAGATCGGCGCGCTCGGCCTGCATGGGATCACCGTCGAGGAGGAATATGGCGGCGCCGGGCTCGGTTATCTCGAGCATTGCCTCGCGGTGGAAGAGATTTCGCGGGCGTCGGCGGCGGTCGGCCTGTCCTATGGCGCGCATTCAAATCTGTGCGTCAACCAGATCCGCCGCAACGGCAACGAGGCGCAGAAGCGCAAATATCTCCCAAAACTGATTTCCGGCGAGCATGTCGGATCGCTGGCGATGTCGGAGCCCAATTCCGGCTCCGACGTGGTGTCGATGGCGACCCGCGCCGACAAGAAGGGCGACCGTTACGTCCTCAACGGCAGCAAGATGTGGATCACCAACGGCCCGGTCGCCGACACCCTCGTGGTCTATGCTAGGACCGATCCGTCCGCCGGACCGCGCGGCCTCACCGCCTTCATCATCGAAAAGGGCATCAAGGGATTTTCCACCGCGCAAAAACTCGACAAGCTCGGCATGCGCGGCTCCGACACCTGCGAACTGGTGTTCGACAATTGCGAAGTACCGGAAGAGAACGTGCTGAGCGAGGTCGGCCGTGGCGTCAATGTGCTGATGTCGGGCCTCGATTACGAGCGCGCGGTGCTGGCCGCGGGTCCGCTCGGCATCATGCAGGCCTGCATGGATGTGGTGCTGCCCTATGTGCATGAGCGCAAGCAGTTCGGCCAGCCGATCGGCACCTTCCAACTGGTGCAGGGCAAGATCGCCGACATGTACACCACGATGAACGCCTCGCGTGCCTATGTCTATGCGGTGGCCAAAGCCTGCGACCGCGGCGAGACCACCCGCGAGGATGCCGCCGGCGCCATTCTCTACGCCTCCGAGAAGGCGACGCAATGCGCGCTCGATGCCATCCAGTTGCTCGGCGGCAACGGCTATATCAACGACTATCCGACCGGACGCCTGCTGCGCGACGCCAAGCTGTACGAGATCGGCGCCGGCACGAGCGAAATCCGCCGCATGCTGATCGGACGGGAACTGTTCGACAAGACCGCGTGACGCAAGCCGATCGCGCTTTCGAGCGCGGCTTGTATCGGATTTTCACTTCCTCTCGTTGGTTGCGAGCGGCGGAACGTCAACGGTCCGCCGCCGGGGCTTTGCGTCGCCCGTACCACGGCGAAGGCCATTCCATGATTTTCACCTAATAAAAAATCGATCTGCAATGTGAAAATTCATTTGATTAACCCGGCCGGATACCGCTCAATCCAGCCAACAAGCAAGAACCGACAACGCGCGGAGCGCGCCGATGGATCTCAGCGTCGAGGAAACGCACAGCGTGATGCCGGCTCGCCCGCCGATGGGGCGGGACAAGGGCGGCATCCAGGCGCTCGATCGCGCCTTTCTGATCCTCGATATCATCGCCGACGCCGGCGGCGAGGCGAAGCTCACCGAGATCAGCGGGCGCGCCGGCCTGCACGTCTCGACCTGCCATCATCTGATTTCGACGTTGTGCAATTGGGGCTATGTCGCCCGCGGCGTCGGCAGCAAGAGCTATGTGCTGGGCTCGCGCATCCTCTATCTCAGCGCGGCGTGCCTGCGTCAGGTCGATCTGCCGCGGCGCGCGCAGGACTATATCGACCGGCTCAACGACCAGACCCGCGAAGCGGTGCAACTCGCGATCATGCAGGATACCAGCCTCGTCAATGTGCTGCGGCGCGACGCGCGGCATGCGGTGCGGGTCGGCGGCGGGCTCGGCGGCGAATCCAACGCGGCGCACGCCACCGCCACCGGCAAGGCGATCCTGGCCTGGCTGCCGCCGCGCGAACTGGACCGCATCATTGCCGATAAGGGACTGACCGCGTTCACGGCTCATACCATCGTCGACAGGGACGAACTGAAAGAGCAGCTACGGCTGGTCCGGCGCAACGGCTTTGCGATCGATCGCGAGGAGTTCCAACTCGGCGTCGTTTGCATTGGCGCTGCGATCCGCGACCACGCCGGTGCGGTGGTCGGATCGATCAGCGTGTCGGCGCCGCTGTTCCGGGCCACAACCGATTATCTCGATCAGATCAAGCTGCATCTGATCGCCGCGACCGATGAATTGTCGATGGAGCTCGGCGCGCCGGGCGCCACCCTTCGCGGATCGGTCAAGAAAGAAATCGCAAAATAGTTCACGCCATCAGCCTCGAGGAGCGAGCCATGTACAAGCATGACCATGTCAGGACGTCGGCGAATGTTCCGGTCCCGGAGACCATGCGCGCCTGGGTGTTGGGCGATCCCGACCAGTTGACGCTGACCACCAAGCCGGTGCCGGTTCCGAAGCGGGCGGAAGTGCTAGTGCGGATCGACGCGGTAGCGATCTGCGCCACGGATCTGGAGATCATTCACCACGGGCCGCCGGCGATGATCCAGGGCGGTCTGCCCTACAACAAGAATTTCACGCCGGGCCATGAATATATGGGCACGGTGGCCGCCCTCGGACCCGGCGTCGACGAATACCGGATCGGCGAACGCGTCACCGTGGAAATTCACGCCGGCTGCGGCCAGTGCAAGCGCTGCCGCGAGGGCATGTACACAGCCTGCCACAACTACGGCCTGAACTACGGCGACGTCGACAAGGGCCACCGCGCCAACGGCTTCACCACCGATGGCGGCTTCGCCGAATATGCCATCAATCATGTCAACACCCTGGTGCGGGTGTCGGATGCGATGTCGGACGAGGAGGCCACCCTGGTGGTGACCGCCGGCACCGCGATGTACGGGCTGACCGAACTCGGCGGCCTCGTCGCCGGTGAAAGCGTGGTGGTGACCGGTCCGGGTCCGATCGGGCTGCTCGGCGTCGCGGTGGCCAAGGCGCTCGGCGCCCATCCGGTGATCCTGACCGGCACCCGCGACAACCGCCTCAAGATCGGGCTCGAACTCGGCGCCGATCACGTCATCAATGCCAAGGCGGAAGATCCGGTCGCCGCGGTCAGGCGGCTCAACGGCGGCAAGGGCGTCGACTATGTCGTCGAATGCTCGGGCGCGCCCGATGCGGTCAACGAAGCCGCGCGTATGGTCAATCGCGGCGGCAAGATCTGCCTCGCCGCGTTCCCGCACGAGCCGGCCCTGGTCGACATCGCCTATCTGGTGCGCAACAACATCTATGTGTTCGGCATTCGCGGCGAGGGCAAGAGCGCCACCCATCGCGCCGAGGCGTTCATGGCGCAGAAGCGTTTTGACGCCACCAAAGTCCACACCCACACCTTCGCGCTGGAAGATCTCCCCACCGCGCTGCGTTACGCCCGCGAGCGCATCGAGGACGCCATCAAGGTCGTGGTCAAAACCCACGGCCATGCGGCGATAAACAGCGTCGCCGCCGAATAGCCTGACAAAACTCGCACCTGCCGCAAAGTGCCGTAAGTCATAAGCCATCGGTGAATGGCGGACGGGAGACAGCACCATGTCAGCGATCGATGCCAACCGCGCGGCGTCCGAAATCCCGCTGAGCCGGACGCCGCTGGCGAAAGTCGCGGCGGCCCACACGCCGTTTTATCGCAAGCTCTATTTGCAGGTGCTGGTGGCGATCGCGATCGGCGCTGGGCTGGGGTATTGCTATCCGGAATTTTCGGCGTCGCTCAAGCCGTATGGCGACGCTTTTGTGCGCGCGATCAAGGTCGTGGTCGCGCCGATCATCTTCACCACCATCGTGGTCGGCATCGCCCGGATGGGCGATCTCCGTCGTATCGCCGATGTCGGCATCAAGGCGCTGGTCTATTTCGAGGTCGCCTCCACGCTGGCGCTGATCATCGGCATGATCGTGGGCAATGTCTGGAAGGTCGGCCTCGGTCTCAACGCCGATCCGGCAGCGTTCGACACCAAGGCGGTCGAGGCCTACGCCAAGGTCGCCAGGGACATCACGCTGTCGGACTTCTTCCTGTCGATGATCCCGACCTCCTTTGTCGAGCCTTTCGTCAAGGGCGACATCATGCCGGTGCTGTTCATCGCCGTGCTGCTCGGGCTTGCGCTGGTGCTGGCCGGCCCGCGCGGCAAGCCGATGGTCGCATTGCTTGATTCTGCGTCGGTCGCGTTGTTCGGCATGGTGCGGATCATCATGATTTTCGCGCCGATCGCAGCGCTCTGCGCGATGGCGTTCACGGTCGGAAAATACGGGCTGCGGACGCTGCTCGACCTCGGCCAGTTGGTTGCGTCGGTCTACGTCGTCAGCATTCTGTTCGTGGTCCTGGTGCTCGGCGCTTTGCTGCGCATCTGCGGCTTTCGCATCGTCCGCGTGCTGAATTACTTCAAGGACGAGATCCTGTTCGTGTTCGCCGCGACTTCCGCGGAGACCATGATGCCGCGATCGATGCAGAAGCTGGAAAAGATCGGCGTCTCCAGGGAAGTCGTCGGCCTGGTGATGCCGGGCGGATTTTCCTTCAACATGGACGGCACCGCGATCTACATGACCATGGCGGTATTGTTCCTGGCCCACGCCTTCAATGTCGAACTATCGATCGGGCGTCAGCTCGCGGTGCTGTTCGTGATGCTGTTTACCTCGAAGGGCGCGGCCGGCGTCACCGGCGGCGGCTTCATCGCGCTGGCCGCGACATTGCCGGTGGTGGATGCGGTGCCGGTGGCCGGCATCGCGCTGCTGCTCGGGGTCGACCGCTTCATGGCCGAGATCCGCGCCGCCACCAACCTGACATCGAACATCATCGCGACCCTGGTGGTCGGACGCTGGGTCGGCGCGGTCGACATGGCCACAGCTGAGCGCGAATTGCAGGCGGGCTTTGTCGAAACCGACGAGACCCGGGCCTGGGAGTTGCATGACGACGAGCCGGTGCCCGTGGCAAGGAGATGACGGCTGCCCGACGCGCACGCCGCCATCATCCGGCCGTCATCCTGAGGTGCTCGCCGTCTTCGGCGAGCCTCGAAGGATGGCCGCACGCACGGCGGTGAACACCATCCTTCGAGGCGCGCAAGTGCGCGCACCTCAGGATGACGCCTTCTGTTGCGCGTCATTGCGAGCAGCCTCTTGCGACGACCTGTCCGCCGTACCCGTTTGGCGAAGGCGGAAGCAATCCGGCTCCTCCCTCGCGGCCGATGGATTGCTTCGCTGGCGCTCGCAATGACGACGTCGAGACGCTTTCGCCACGCTATCAACGCTCAACCCGCTCAATGCGCCGGCTTCGCGCCGGCGCTGCGGTTGACCGAGCGCAGCGTCAGGGCCAGCGGCACCATCACCGCGGCGATCAATCCCAGCGCAACGAACACGTCGATATAGGCGAGGATCGTCACTTGGCTCTGAACCAATTGACCGACCACCGCGGCGCTGGTTCCGGACGGGCTGCCGGTGGCCGTGCGGCCGTTGAGGTAACTTTGGATGCGGCCCAGGCTGTCGTTATAGAAGGGATTCCACGAGCCGATGTGCTCGACCAGGCGACTTTGATGAAACTGCTCGCGTCTCGCCAGCACGGTCTGGCTCAGCGCCACCCCCATCGACCCGCCGAAATTTCGCGCCAGGTTAATCAGCGCCGAAGCCTGGTCGGTCTTCGCAGGCGAAATGCCGTCATAGGACGCGGTCGTGATCGGAATGAACACCAGCGGCAGGCCGATGCCGAGATAGATGCGGGACCAGGCGAAGTACCAGAAGTCGGCGTCGGTGGTCATCCGCAGCAGGTCGACCATGGCGTAGCATGCGATCGCGCCGCCCGCCGCGATCAGATAGCGCGGCTGGACGAACCCAAGCCGGCCCACCACCACCATCATCACCATCGTCACCGCGCCGCCCGGCGAGATCGCGAGCCCGGCCAGCGTCGCGGTGTAGCCGAATTCCTCCTGCAGCAGTTGCGGCAGGATCTGCGTGGTGGCGATCAACAACGCGCCTGTCACCAGCATGATGAGGAAGCAGGTGCCGAACTGGCGGCCGGTCAGCATCTTGATGTCGATCAGCGGCTGCGGCCGATTCAACTCCCACGGAATGAACAGCAACATCGAGGTGGCGGAAATCGCCGCGAAGGTCACGATGAACGGCGAACTGAACCAGTCGTCGATCTGGCCGCGGTCGAGTACGACCTCGAGGCCGCCGAGGAATGTCGCGATGAGCAGGAAGCCGACGAAGTCGAAGTTCAGCCCCTTGGCCCAGAGCTGTGCACGCTCCTTCGCCTTTTCCGGCGAGCTGGGAATGATCAGATAGATCAGCACGACAGAGATCATTCCGATCGGCACGTTGATGAGAAAGCACCAGTGCCAGGACAGATTGTCGCTCAGCCAGCCGCCGAGCGTCGGCCCGACGGCAGGTGCGACGACCACCGCGATGCCGTAGAGCGCAAATCCCTGGCTGCGCTTCGCGGGCGGGAAGGCCGCCGCCAGTATAGACTGCGCCACCGGCGTCATGCCGCCGCCGGCGAGGCCCTGCATTACGCGGAAGACCAGCAACGCCTGCAGATTCCAGGCAAAGCCGCACAGCAGCGAGCTCACCGTGAACAAGGTGATGCAGACCAGAAAGAAGTTCTTGCGCCCGAACATTTGCGCGATCCAGCCACTGGCGCAGAGCACGATCGAATTGGCGACCAGATAGGTCGTGATCACCCAGGAGGCTTCGTCGCTGCTGACGGCCAGTCCGCCGGATATGTAACGCAGCGCCACGTTGGCGATGGTGGTGTCGAGCACCTCCATGAAGGTCGCGACCGCAACCAGGACCGCGATGAGCCAGGGATTGGCGTTGCCGTATTCGCCCTTATCGGCTGTTGTGTCGGGCATCGGCCGCGATCCCGCTCAGGGACGCACGGTGACGGTCGGCACCACCGACATGCCGGGTCCCAGTTCGACTTCAGGACGCTTGTCGAACGTAATCTTGACCGGGACGCGCTGCACCACTTTCACATAATTTCCGGTGGCGTTTTCCGCCGGCAACAGGCTGAAGGCGGTGCCGCTGCCGGCCTGAACGCTGTCGACCCGGCCGGGGAACGTTCTGCCGAAGGCGTCGACGCTGATATCGACCGATTGTCCGACGCGCATGTCGCGAAGTTGAGATTCCTTGAAATTGGCCGTGACCCAGATATCCGTCGGCACGACGACCATGATCGACTGTCCGGGTGCGGCCAGTGCACCGACGGCGGCGGTCAGCTTGGTGACACGGCCATCGACGGTGGCGCGCAGCTCGGTGCGCTGCAGATCAGCGTCGGCGCGATCCTTTTGCGCCTTGGCCTGATCGAGCTGCGCCGCGGCGCCGATTTTTTGTGCGTTCAGCACGTCGATCTGACGTTCGGCGACCACCTTGGCCGCGGTCGCCGCGTCAAGCGCAGCCTGCTTGCCTGTGAAGTCGGAGGAGGCCTGTTGCGCGCGCTGAACGGTGCCGGCACCCTTCTGCACGAGGTCCTGGTATCGGGTATTTTCGTCGGTCGAGAATTTGAGCGCGGCCTGGGCTTCCGTCACCTGTTGCGTGGCCTGATCGATTTGGGCTCTCTGGGCCGCGATCTGGGCATCGATGTTTTTTGTCGACGCTTCGTCCTGGTGGATCTGTCCTTCCGCCTGATCCAGCGCGGCTTTGTAGTTGCGCGTGTCGATGGTCGCGAGCAGGTCGCCATTCCTAACGATCTGGTTGTCGGTGACATTGACGCTGATGATGTTGCCGGTGATTTGCGGGCTGACCAGCACCGACCGGCCGTCGATAAAGGCATCGTCGGTGCTTTCATAGTGCCGGGCATGAAGATACCATGCGATCCCGGCAATGAATCCTGCGACGATCAATCCAAGGCAAACGATCATCGCGATCGGATGCTTCTGAAACGCGCCCTTGATACCCTTCGGACCCTGCGCCTCGGTTTGATCGGATGCGGGATCTTTCTTCGGATCGTCGGGATTTGGTTTTCCGGTGTCGGGTCTCGGTTGCGGCTTTTCCGCCCGCAGGTCCGCGTCCTCTTGCGAAGCTTCCTTAGGCGTATCCTTGGGCGCATCCTTCGATTTCAGTTCGGATGACCTGCCGATATGCAAGACATCCTTCGAAGTCGGGGGCGGAGCACCAACGTCTGTCGGATCGGCATAACTCATGTTCGCTAACTCATTCCGTCGTCGCGACCGGCGCTTGTGCAATGCCCAAGGGTCAAGGGTCGGAAACGGACCGGCGCGGAACTTGTTCCTATTTCTGCGTCCAACGCCGAAGGAAACTTCAATTTTGAAGCTTAAATTTCGGAAGCTCGCACCCGGGCCGCGAACCAACGGCTTTCGGCGAGCAGAGTTCCTAAGGAAGAGCTCCTAAGGATCTGAGTGGATCAGTGCCGTGGCGCTCATTGGCGGCGACGTCCCCTCACTGCGGCAAATTGTTGGTCTTGGCGACCCAGGCCCGCACGTCGGTCAGCACCTCGGGCAATACCGCCTTGACCTCCTGCACGGTCATGCCGGCCTTGATGCGGGGGTCGTAGAGCAGATTGAGGATGTATTGATCGTAGACGTCGAAGAAGCCCATCGACACCTGGTCGTTGAACATGGTCCAGGGCACCGAGCTGGTGTCGTTGATCGGCCCCAGCGCCTGCAGCAGTTCCTCATAGGCGCAGTCGAGGAAGACGAAGTCGCCGCTGTCGACGGTGAGGATGACGTCGGAATGCTGGATCTCGAAGTTCTCGTTCTTGCGGAAGCCGGACAGACATTGCGGATCGAGCGAAGAGCGAATCTCCTTGGCGCGCTCGCTGCCGTAAAAATTGGTGATGGTGCGCGACAGGTCGCGGTCGCGCACCAGGTTGACGACGACATTGGCGTCGTCGCTGCTCGATGTCATCGCGATGTCGAGGTGCGCAATGCGCAAGCCGATGTCGTCGACCACCTTGGCGAGTTGCGCCTTGCGATCGGCGCGGCCCGCGCTATCGGCGAACACCCGCACCGGCATGTCGTATTTGCGGATGCGGTCGACCCGGCCCGCCAGATGATATTCGGCGCCGAACGCGGTCTTGAAAAACCCTTCGGTGATCTCGCTGTCGGTGAACGTCTTCTTTTCGGCGCGCTGACGCGAGGCGATGGCGGGAATTTCCGTGGCCGCGGTTCGGGCGACGTCGACGGTGACGACGCAGGCCAGCACGACCGCGAGTGTCCGCAACAAAGGTTGGTGCCGGAAAGATGCGCGCATTGCATCGACGCTGCCGCAATTGGCGCGCGTTCGCAAGTCTTGATCCGGCGCGGTTGCCGTCAGCAAGCCGTAGGGTGGGCACGGCGCAAGCGCGCCTTTGCCCACCCACCATGACGCGCCGATCTCTCGGATTAGTTCTTCACCACCACGGTGGCGCCGACCGAGACGCGGTTATAGAGATCGGTCACGTCGTCATTGGTCATGCGGAAGCAGCCGGACGATACCGCCTGGCCGATGGTTTCCGGCTCGTTCGAGCCGTGAATGCGATAGAGCGTCGAGCCCAGATACATCGCGCGGGCGCCGAGCGGGTTGTCGATGCCGCCGGCCATATGGCGCGGCAGGTCAGGGCGCCGGCGCAGCATCTGCGACGGCGGGGTCCAGCTCGGCCATTCCTTCTTGGCGGAGACCCTATGCACGCCGCCCCAGCGAAAACCGTCGCGGCCGACGCCGATGCCGTAGCGCAACGCCTGGCCGCCCGGCAGCACGAGATAGAGCCGGCGTTCCGCGGTAGAGATGTAAATGGTCCCCGGCGCATAACCGCTGTCGAAATTGACCAGCGTGCGCGCGATCGGGCCGGAGCCGCCGCCGCCGAAGAAACTGGGGCCGCCGCTCATGATGTCGTAGTTCTGGGCCTGCGCGTGGCCGGCACCGGCCAGCAAGGTCACCGCGGCGAACAAACAGGCAAGGGCGCGCGTCATTATTCATCCTCATGAAAAATCGACTTGCCGCGAGACAGGCCATAATCGCGCCGATTTCGCAAGCAACGAGCCCGTGAGGGCCGGGATTTTCAAATATTGCGTTAAGAGAGACACAGATGTTGTTCGTGCAACATCGAGTGCGCTTCGACTCCCCCCCCTTGCGGGGTCCGAGGCGAGCGGAGCTCGCTCTCGAGGTTGGGGGTGGGGGTCTCCAAGCACTGTGCTTGCGGCCACCCCCCACCCCAACCCTCCCCCGCAAGGGGGGAGGGAGAACTCCCGCGATGGCAGCAATGCCTGCGGACCCTTTGACGAAACGCGTCAGGAATGATTGATCTTCGCCAGCTGTGAAAAATATCGCGAACGGGAGTGGAATGATGAACGGTGCGGAAAGTCTGGTGCGGACCCTGGTGGCGGGTGGCGTTGATGTGTGTTTCGCCAATCCGGGCACCTCGGAGATGCATTTTGTCGCCGCGCTGGACCGGGTGGAGGGCATGCGCTGCGTGCTCGGCCTGTTCGAGGGCGTGGTAACGGGGGCTGCGGACGGCTATTTCCGCATGAAGGGCAGCCCGGCCTCGACCTTGCTGCACCTCGGACCCGGCCTCGCCAACGGCCTCGCCAATCTGCACAACGCCAAGAAAGCGCATTCCGGCATCGTCAACATCGTCGGCCAGCACGCGGGCTATCACATCGGTTTCAACGCGCCGCTGACCTCCGATATCGAGGGCCTGGCGCGGCCGATGTCGGCCTGGGTGCGCACCTCGCCGGATGCCAAATCCATCGCCGCCGACGGCGCCGCGGCGATCGCCGCGGCCAAGAGCGCGCCCCCTCAGATCGCAACCCTGATCCTGCCGGCCGACACCGCCTGGAACGAGGCCGACGGCATCGCCGAGGTGCCGGTCGACAGCCAGCGCGTGAGCTATTCCGCCAAAGCCGTCGATGAAGCGGCCCGGATCCTGCGCGACGATCCGGCCCACACGTTGGTGCTGATGACCGGCAGTGCGCTGACCGCCGAGGCGCTGGCGCTGGCCGAGCAGATCGCCGGCAAGACCGGCTGCAAGGTGATGGGCCAGACCTATCATCCGCGCATGGCGCGCGGGCAGGGCCGGTTCTCGATCGACCGCATTCCCTATGTGATCGAACTGGCGCTGCCGATCCTGAAGAACTTCAAGCATATCGTGCTGGTCGAGGCCAACGACCCGGTCGCGTTCTTTGCCTATCCGAACAAGCCCAGCATGCTCAAGGCGGAAGGCACCGACGTCCACCGCATGACCTCCTGGGGCGAGAACTCGGTCGCAGCGCTGGAAGCGCTGGCCGGCGCGGTCGGCGCCAAGCCGTCCGACGTCAAGCCGCAGAAATTGATGGAATTGGCAAAACCGACCGGCGCGCTGACCCACGCCTCGATCGCGCAGGCGATCGCGATGGCTATTCCGGAAAACGCCATCATGGTCGATGAATCCATCACCACCGGCCGCGGCTTCTTTCCGCCGACGGCGGCCTCCAAGCCGCATGACTGGTTGCAGAACATGGGCGGCTCGATCGGCTTCTCGACGCCGGTTGCCACGGGAGCGGCGGTCGCCTGTCCGGATCGCAAGGTGATCTGCATGGTCGGCGACGGCAGCGCGATGTACACCATCCAGTCCCTGTGGACGCAGGCCCGCGAAGGGCTCAACGTGCTGACCATCGTGTTCGCCAACCGGATCTACCAGATCCTGCGCGGCGAATTCGACGGCGTCGGCGCTGGCGATCCCGGCCAGCGGGCGATGGACATGCTGAAGATCGATGGCCCGACCATCGATTTCGTTTCGCTCGCCAAGGGCATGGGCGTGCCGGCCCGCTCGGTCGACAATGTCGACGATTTCGTCAAGGCGCTGGCCGAAGGCGTCGCGGACAAGGGGCCGCGGCTGATCGAAGTGCAGATGTAAACGGGACGAGCGCTTCAGAGCGAGGCGGGACGTTGCCGGCGGAGAATGCATGCAAGCCGCGATGCAGGCCGAACTGGACAAGGTGGTCGCAGCCCTCGGTGAATTCTATGCACGCGAGACCCATCTGCTTGAGCAGGATCTCGGCGAGCGGACCCTGACGCACCGCCTCGCGGTGCATCTGGAAAGCAGGTTCGCCGGCTGGGATGTCGATTGCGACTATAACCGGCTGGGCGAGCGCCGGCTGCGGCTGCCGAAGGGCGCGATCGTCTCCACCGACGACGATAGCGGCAAATCGGTCTATCCCGATATCGTGGTGCACCGCAGGACGGTCCCGGAAAACCTGCTGGCGATCGAAGTCCGCAAGGCGGCCAACCATCAGCCGCTCGAACATGACCGCCACAAGCTGCGGGCGATGACCGATCCGCATCTGTGGCACGCCTATCGGCTCGGGGTGTTGCTGACGCTTGCGAAAACCAATTTGGCGGCGTCCGAAGTCTATCTCGGCGGCGTGGTCGACGGGCCGCTGTCGGGCTGGCTGGCCGGGCGGCTGCGGGAGGCCGGCCTGGCGGCGGCGTGAGGCCGGCCTGGCGGCGGCGTGAGGCCAATATTGTAAGGTGCGAGGGAACCGGCGGGCGCCGTCGGCGATTGTGTTCCTGATGCGCTCAGGAGGCGATCATGTCGGATCACTGGATCAATTCGACCGACCGGTTTGACGGCCGGCGTGACACCGCGGAAGACGAAGCCGCCTACGTCGCCGGCTGGACCATCAGCGGTCTTGCGACATTAGGCGTCATCGTCGCGGTCTGGATCTTCGCGATTTGAGGTTGGCGACAGCGAAGACGCCGCGAGCGCGCATTTTGGCGCGAGCGGTCGGGTGCCGTCGATTAAGTGGCTTCATTGTCAACAAACGCACGCATTAACTATCATTAAAATTATTAGCAACCAGTGGTGGTATATTGGATTTCGCTGGTGCTACGATGCCCCATGATTGGGGTGGAATGTGGCACAAAAAGCGATTGACCCGAGCGATGTTCTGCTCGCCGATATTGTCGGCCCATGGGCGTCAGAGAAGCACGAGCGGCTAAGCAAATATGTAGATTCCTACCGTAGTGCGCGTGCGATGTTTCTGCCGCCGAAAGGCACGGGGGGAGCCGCATACATCGAACTGTTCTCGGGCCCCGGCCGATCGCTGGTTGAAGGTGCGGGATACTTCATTGACGGGAGCCCGCTTGTCGCCTTCAAAGCGGCACAGCTAAGCGGCACAAAATTCTCCGAACTGCATTTCAACGATCTGGACTCCGAAAACATTGACGCGCTTCGCCAGCGAATTGCACAACTAGGTGGGGCAGCCCAGTTTTATAACGAAGCGGCGTCAACGGCGGTCGATCGGATCACTTATGCGCTCAATCCTACGGGCCTGCACTTCGCCTTTCTTGATCCGTACAATTTAGAAAGCCTGCCTTTCTCGATCATTCAAAAGTTGGCTACGTTGAGCCGTATGGACATGTTGATCCATGTTAGCATTTTCGATCTGCAGCGGAACCTTAGGCGATATCTAAATGAGCGGCGCGTTTTAGACTCATTCATGCCCGGATGGCATGATGCTGTCGATGTGAATCGCGGTGACCAAGCCGTTCGAACTGCCTTGCTGCGCCATTGGCTCGGTCTGATCAAAGGGTTGGGGACCACTCCAGCGGATGGTATTGAACTGGTATCGGCGACTGGTGGGCAGCGTTTGTACTGGCTCGTTTTCGTTAGTGCTCACCCACTAGGCCGCAAGCTTTGGAATGATATCAGCAACGTGAACAATCAAGGACGATTACTATGAGGCAGCATGGCTGATACTTCGATCGAGTGGACCGATGCGAGCTGGAATCCTGTCGCCGGCTGCACCGTGCTGTCGCCAGGCTGCACCAATTGTTACGCCATGCGGATGGCTGCGCGCCTCGATGCCATGGGTATGGAAAAATATCGAGGCTTGACGCGCAAGAGCGGCGGCCGAGCGAAATGGACCGGCAAAGTGCGTCTCGACCGCGCGGCGTTGAGCGTCCCCGCAAAATGGCGGAAGCCGCGACGCATTTTTGTAAATTCTATGTCGGACCTGTTTCACGATGCTGTGTCTCCACAGTTTGTCGAAGAGGTTTGGTCCGTGATGCAATCGACGCCCTGGCACACGTATCAGATATTGACAAAGCGGCCAGACAGAATGGCGGCCATTACGGCCAAGTTGCCCATGCTTTCGAACGTATGGCTTGGTGCAAGCGTTGAAAGCAGCGACTATCTCGATCGAATTGACAATTTGCGAAAGGTGAATGCGACGGTGCGCTTCATTTCGTTCGAACCGCTATTAGGATCGGTGATGGATGCCGATTTGACGGGCATTCATTGGGCGATCGTCGGCGGCGAGAGCGGGCCGCGATCGCGTCCGATGATGAAAGAGTGGGTTGACGAGATCGAGGCCGCCTGCCGAGAGTTCGGCACGGCGTTCTTTTTCAAGCAGTGGGGCGGTGTAAGGAAGAAAGCGACCGGGCGGACCTATCGCGATCAAACGTTCGATGAGATGCCGCTGGCCAACTAGCGGAGTGCCGCCGCTTTGGATTGGCGCCGGCATTAAGGCTGGAACGGGCCGCGAACAAAATCCCCGGATATTCCCCGCTTCTTGGTGCGAGTTTCGGTATTGTTCTGCTGATAACTGCCGAACAGGCGAAGGGCCAAAATGCAAAAAGCCTCTCGAAACAGAGGCTTTTGATGGTGGGCGCACAAGGGATCGAACCTTGGACCTCTCCCGTGTGAAGGGAACGCTCTCCCGCTGAGCTATGCGCCCGGGATCGTGGTGCAAACAGGCACCCCGTCAGAGCCCGGGATTTACGAAGTGCGGGGTACTGGTGTCAAGCTTGCCAAACCCCGTTGGAGGCTAAATCGTGCGGCCCAAATGCGGCGAGGGCTCAGGCGCCCTGCTGGCGGGCCCGCGAGGCGTGGGATTGCAGGGCCCGGATGCGGTCGGCGAGCGTGCCGCCGCCCTCGGCCAGGTTGCCGTTGGTATTGGCGGCGGATCCGTTGGCAGCCGTGCCATTGGCGGCTCTAGCCGCCTTGGCCGGGATCACGGGTTCCGCGGCCAGCATGGCCTCGATCGTCGAATTCGGCCCCTCCAAGGTCATCGCCAGTTTGGCGACTTCGGCGGCGATGTCGTTGATGCGCTCGCGCAACAGGGCGTTTTCCATGCGCTCGGTCGCCCAGGAACTCTCGGCCTGCTGCTGGATCGCATTGATGTCGCGTTGCAGCTTGGCGCGCTCGTCGCGTGCGATGCCGAGCTGTTCCTCGACCGCGGCCTTCTCGGCGCGGAGCTTCTCGATGGCGGGTAATTTGCCGCCGCTCATGCCGGAGATTTCGTCGTGCAATTCCCTGACGGCGCGTTCGGCGGCGGCGTTCTGCTGGCGCAGCTGATTGTTTTCGTAATCGCGCTCGGCCAACAGCTTGCCCTGGGTGGCAAGACGGGCTTCCAGATCGGTGACGCGGTTGCCGAGCATTTCGGCTTCCTTGACCTGGACGATCAACTGGCGATCGAGATCGGTCACGCGCTGGCTCAGATTCTCGACCCGGCCGCGCGCTTCGGTCAGCTCGCGGCTCGCGATCTCCGATTCGCCGCGCTCGTGGGCCAGCCGGGTCTGGGTCGCGGCGAATTCCTTCTCGGCGTCGCCGACGCGATTCTTGAGGTCCTCGATCTGCGCGCGCACCGCGACCAGCTCGACCTGGCGGCTGTCCGCCATCATCGAACGGTCGGACAGTTCGGTATTGATCTTGGCAAGCTCGCTCTGCTTGTCGGCCAGCGCCCGCTCGGCGCCGCGCAGCGCCTCGGTCTTGGCGGCAAATTCCTCCTCGGTCGCCCGCAACTGCTCCTTGACCGCCTTCTCGCGTGCCTCGAGCGCAAAGATCGCGGCGTTCTTCTCGCCGAGCTCGATCTTCATGCGATTGATCGCATCGGACTTCTTGCCGAGTTCGGCGAGCTGGCTCGTGGTCTTGTTCTTGAGCTGGTCGACGTTCATTTCGAGCCGTCGCGCCGACATCGCGAATTCCGCGCGCAACTGGTCCTTGTCGGCCTGGATTTCGGCCATCGACAGCGGCGTCGCCGCCTCCATGCGCCGGGTGGTCAGCCGCACCGCGCGGTTGTGAACCAGCGGCACGATCATCAGCCCGAACAGCATCGAGACCAGAAAACCGATCGCCAGATACATGATCGGTTCGACCATCGACGAAACTCCCCGCTAGCGCGGCAAAAGCTGTGAAAACCTTAGAATTCCCGTGTTGGAAACTCTTCGTTAATCACATTGCCATGGGCGGCGGGGTAAATGCCAGCCCAATGCCGCGTTAACGTAAATCGGCGTTCGCGACCGTTTCAGAACGGGTTCCAGGTCGGGCGTGGGGTGTATTTGAGATAGCCGATATTGGCGCCGAGGCGCAGGCCGAGGCCGGAGCGGATCGGCACCAGCACGATGCTGTTGGCGGTTAGCGCGGTCATGCCGAAGCCGCCGATAATGTAGGCGGAGCCGTCGATGCCGCCGAAGCGCTGATAGATCGCGTTGGTGGCGGGCAGGTTGTAGACCAGCGTCATGGTGCGCGCGCCGTCGCCGCCCCAGTCGAAGCCGACCGATGGTCCCTGCCAGTAGACGTGCAAGTCCCCGGCATTCTTGGTGTAGAGCGTGCCTTCGCCGTATCTCAGGCCGGCAACAAAGGCGCCGCTGCCTTCCTCGCCCAGCACGTAGCCGTTCGGCAGGCCCCATTGGCTGACCGCGCGCTCGATCACGGACGCAAGGCCGCGCGAGACGTTACCGAAAAACCGGTGCCCGGCGCCGACCAGTTCGTCCGGTGCGTAGGTGTTCGGAGCCTGCTGGGCGCGCGGGGACGGCGCCGGCGGCGGTGCCGCATCGGGTTGCGCGTAGGGCTGCGCCGGCTGCACATACGGCTGCTGCGGTTGCTCCTGCTGCGGGTAGGGCTGCTGCTGTTGCTGCGCGAAAGCCGGCACAGTCCAGCACATGACGCCAGCGAGCGTCACCGCGGCAAGGCGAGAGGCGAAAACCATGAAGAAACCCCTGGGTATTGAAATCATGGGCGCCGCCTTAACCTGATGCCAACAAACACGGCTTTAGGTTGCGTCCATTGTCCCCCGACTCGAATGTTATCGGCATCAACTATGACGGCACCACGGCAGGAAAGAAACGGCCGTTCGTCCGGAAAGGCCGGTCGCCCCGGAATTGCCTTGATCGGGCTGGCGGTGCTTTGGTTGCTGGGCGTTGCTGGGCCGGCCGGCTTGCCACAGGCGCAGGCCTCCACCACCGAACGGGTGGTGGTGAACCGCTTCTCCGGCCTTGCCATCGAGGGCTTCGACCCCGTCGCCTATTTCACCGATGCGCAAGCCATGCTCGGCCGCGAGGAATTCGAGGCCTCGCAGGCCGGCGCGGTCTGGCGCTTCCGCAACGCCGGCAATCGCGCGTCGTTCGTCGCCCATCCGGATATTTACGGGCCCCAGTTCGGCGGCTACGACCCGATCGATCTGGCCCGCGGCGTGACGGTGGCCGGAAGTCCGCGGTTCTGGCTGGTGGTGGGGCAGCGGCTTTATCTGTTCAGCCGCGAGAAAAGCCGGGATGCCTTTGCGGCAGCGCCCGCCGGCGTGCTGCGCAACGCGACCCAGCGCTGGCCGGGGCTCGAGCAAAGCCTGGCGGAATAGCGCGCGGGTTACCGGGTCGCGGCCGGGTCGCCCCAGGCAATGAACCCCGGCACGATAAAGTCCTTGGCGCCGGTGCCGAAGCGCAACGCGGCACCCTCCATATCCGTGACCTTGCCGCCGGCGGCGGTGACGATGGCGTGGCCGGCCGCGACATCCCATTCGCAGGTCGGCGCCAGGCGCGGATAGATATCGGCAGCCCCTTCCGCGATCCGACCGAACTTGACCGCCGAACCGAGTTCCAGCCGGGTCGCGCCCGGCCGTCTCTCGATGAAGGCCTCGGTCCTGGCATCGCCGTGCGAGCGGCTGACGGCGGCGATCCAGGGACTGCCGTGCGGCGGCATGCGACGGGTCTGGATCGGCTCGGCCGCCGCCGCGGTTGAACCGGTCGTCAGCCGTTGTGCGCCTTGCCCCACCAGCCCGCGCCAGATCAATCCGAGCGCCGGCACCCCGATGATGCCCAATAGTGGCGTGCCGTCGCTGACCAGCGCGAGGTTGACGGTGAATTCGTTGCGGCCGGCGACATATTCCTTGGTGCCGTCCAGCGGGTCGATCAGGAAGAAGCTACCGTGATAGGGCGACTTCGCCAGATGCGCGCGCTCCTCCGAAATCGCCGGGATCTCCGGAATGAGGTGGGCCAGACCCTCGGCGATGATGTGGTCGGCGGCCAGATCCGCCTGCGTCACCGGCGATCCATCCGTCTTGCCCTCGACCTTCATGGCAAGGCGGTCGACGGCCAGAATGGCGGCGCCGGCCCGGATCACGAGATCGGTCAAGGGCGCCATCAGCGAGGCCGCAGTAGCGCAATCGATCACAGATCCTGACAAGCGTGCCTCATTCATGGGCGGATTCCTGGGCGGATATTCTTGGACGTGCCTCAGATGCGGTCTCACATTACCTATACGTTTCTCGCAGGTCGTGAAAAGGGGCATGCGGCGGCAAGGCGCGACAAGGCCTTGTGTTGGCACCACGCGCATCCGCAGTGTATCAAGCCAAGAAGCAGGCGTGATTCGCCTTGGTTCGCACCGCGCAGATCCCCAGGGAGCATCTCATGTCTGGCACCTCGTCTCCCGGTCCCGCCCCCGACGCCCTCGAACTGGCGGCGCTGTTGTGCTCGCGGGTCTGCCACGACCTCATCAGTCCGGTGGGCGCGATCGTCAACGGGCTCGAGGTGCTCGACGACAATCCCAAGCCGGAAGATCGCGAGTTTGCCCTCGACCTGATCCGCAAGAGCGCCAAGACCGCCTCGGCGCGCTTGCAGTTCTGCCGGCTGGCGTTCGGCGCGGCGGGCTCGGCGGGCGCGCAGATCGACATCGGCGACGCGCAGAATATGGCGCGCGGTCATCTGGAAGATGCCAAGACCAAGATCACCTGGAATCTGCCGCGGGTGCTGCTGGCCAAAAATCGCGTCAAGCTGCTGTTGAACATGATGGTGATCGCGCAGCAGACCATTCCGCGCGGCGGCGTGATCACGGTCGATCCGATCGGCGAAGGCGACGCACTGAGTTTCCGCGTCGCGGCCAGCGGACTAAACGCACGCATGCCGCAAAACATCGCCGATCTCCTGGCTTCGACCGAGGCCGCGGGTGTCGATGCCCATGCCGTGCAACCTTATTACACCCGCCTGCTGGCACAGTCCTGCGGGCTGAAGGTGGTGCTCGCACCCGAGGGCGATTCGATCGTCGTGACCGCTTCGTAAAGGCGCGTTCAGGGCGCCCTTTTCCGGTTAACCAAGCGTTTACGGCGCCCCGTAGAATCCCGGGAGCGTCCTTATCTCTTTGTTGAGAGCGTTCTTTTCCAATTACTCAACCAATATTAAACGCTTTGCATAGAAGCTGCCCAAACTACGAATGGCGTGTCGATGTGGCGCGCCCGTGCGTATCAGGGTCGATTTCATGGATGATTTATTGCGGGAGTTCCTGACCGAGACCAGCGAGAGTTTGGACACGGTCGACAATCAACTGGTGCGCTTCGAGCAGGATCCGAACAACGCCAAGATTCTGGATAACATCTTCCGCCTCGTCCATACCATCAAAGGCACCTGCGGCTTTCTGGGATTGCCGCGGCTGGAAGCGCTGGCCCATGCCGGCGAGACGCTGATGGGCAAATTCCGTGACGGCATGCCGGTCACCGGCGATGCGGTCAGCCTGATCCTGGCGAGTATCGATCGCATCAAGGAAATCCTCGCGGGGCTCGAGGCCACCGAGACCGAGCCGCAAGGCTCCGATGAGGATCTGATCGAAAAATTGCACGAGATGGTCGAGCACGGGATGGCCGCGATGTCCGCGCCAGCTCCGTTGGTCGCGTCGGCATCGGCTGCGCCGGAACCCGCGGCGCCCGTCGCCGCGATCCCGGTCGCTGAAGGCACGCTTGTGCCGCAGACCCTGGAGCGCGCGCTGCGTCCGGGCGAAGTATCGCTGGATGATCTGGAGCGCGCCTTCCAGGAGACCGCGATCGAAGTGGTTGCCCCCGCACTGGTGCCATCATCCGCGCCGGAAGCCGAACCCCGCGCCGCCTCTCCTAAGAAGGAAGCCAAGGAGGCCAGCAAGCCGGCCGCGAAAAGGCCATCCGCCGATCTGGAGGTGGTGGCCGAGGGCGACAAGATCGCCAACCAGTCGATCCGCGTCAATGTCGACACGCTCGAACATCTGATGACGATGGTCTCGGAGCTGGTTCTGACGCGCAATCAGCTGTTGGAAATCTCCCGTCGCAACGAGGACACCGAGTTCAAGGTGCCGTTGCAGCGGCTGTCGAACGTGACGGCGGAACTGCAGGAAGGCGTCATGAAGACGCGGATGCAGCCGATCGGCAATGCCTGGCAGAAGCTGCCACGAATCGTCCGCGACCTCTCCGGCGAATTGCACAAGCAGATCGAACTGGAGATGCACGGCGCCGACACCGAGCTCGACCGCCAGGTGCTCGATTTGATCAAGGACCCGCTCACCCACATGGTGCGCAACTCGGCCGATCATGGGCTCGAGACCCCGGCCGAGCGGGTGGCTAATGGCAAGCCGGAGCAGGGCACCATCCGCCTGTCCGCCTATCATGAAGGCGGCCACATCATCATCTGCATCGCCGACAACGGCCGCGGGCTCAACACCGAGCGGATCAAGGCCAAGGCGCTGCAGAACGGTCTCGTCACCGAGGCCGAACTGGATAAGATGACGGAAGCCCAGATCCACAAGTTCATCTTCGCGCCGGGCTTCTCGACCGCGGCGGCCGTCACCTCGGTCTCCGGCCGCGGCGTCGGCATGGACGTGGTGCGCACCAATATCGACCAGATCGGCGGCACCATCGACGTCAAGTCGGTGGCCGGCGAGGGCTCGTCCGTCACCATCAAGATCCCGCTGACCTTGGCGATCGTCTCGGCGCTGATCGTGGAAGCCGCCGGCGACCGCTTTGCGATACCCCAATTGGCTGTCGTCGAACTGGTGCGGGCCCGTGCCAACTCCGAGCACCGCATCGAGCGCATCAAGGACACCGCGGTCTTGCGGCTGCGCAACAAGCTGCTGCCGCTGATGCACCTGAAGAAGCTGCTCAAGATCGACGACGGCACCTCAAGCGATCCCGAGAACGGCTTTATCGTCGTGACCCAAGTCGGCAGCCAGACTTTTGGTATCGTGGTCGACGGCGTATTCCACACCGAAGAAATCGTGGTCAAGCCGATGTCGACCAAGTTGCGTCACATCGACATGTTCTCCGGCAACACCATCCTGGGCGATGGCGCCGTCATCATGATCATCGATCCCAACGGGATCGCCAAGGCATTGGGCGCGTCCGGTTCCGCTTCCCATGAGATCGCGGACGAAAACGCGGCCTCGCGCGCCAATGCGGCCGAGCAACTGACCTCGCTGCTGGTGTTCCGCGCCGGCTCCAGCCAGCCGAAGGCGGTGCCGCTTGGCCTCGTCACCCGGCTGGAAGAGATCGCCGCCGACAAGATCGAACTCTCCAACGGCCGTTACATGGTGCAATACCGCGAGCAACTGATGCCGCTGGTGCAGATGGCCGGGGTCAGTGTCCAGACCTCCGGCGCCCAGCCGATCCTGGTGTTCGCCGACGACGGCCGCTCGATGGGGCTGGTGGTCGACGAGATCATCGACATCGTCGAGGAGAAGCTCCACATCGAAGTCGCGGGCAGCCAGGAAGGCATTCTCGGCTCGGCCGTGATCAAGGGCCACGCCACCGAAGTGATCGATGTCGGTCACTTCCTGCCGATGGCGTTCGCGGACTGGTTCTCCCGCAAGGAGATGCGGCCCTCGCAATCGGCGCAATCGGTGCTGCTGGTCGACGACAGCGCGTTCTTCCGCAACATGCTGGCGCCGGTTCTCAAGGCCGCGGGTTATCGCGTGCGGGTGGCGCCGAACGCGCAAGAGGGCCTCGCCGCGCTGCGTTCGGGGCAGGCGTTCGACGTGGTGCTGACCGACATCGAGATGCCCGACATGAATGGCTTCGAGTTCGCCGAGACCATCCGGGCCGACCAGCATTTCGGCGCGATGCCGATCATCGCATTGTCCTCGATGGTGTCGCCGGCGGCGATCGAGCGCGGCCGGCTCGCCGGCTTCCACGATTACGTCGCCAAGTTCGACCGTCCCGGCCTGATCGCGGCGCTCAAGGAACAGACCGCCGAACTGAGCAGGGCGGCTTAAATGTCGAAGGAAGCCAACATGACCAGCAAGACCCAGATCGCCGAAGGCTCGGTCGCCGAATACGTCACCGCGATGATCGGGGGCCAGTTGTTCGGGCTGCCGATCTCACGGGTGCAGGACGTGTTCATGCCGGAGCGGCTGACGCGGGTGCCGCTGTCGTCGAGCGAGATCGCCGGCGTGCTCAATCTGCGCGGCCGCATCGTCACCGTGGTGGATATGCGCGCCCGTTTGGGTTTGCCGAAGAACGACGACGGCAAGCCGGCGATGGCGGTCGGCGTCGACCTCCGCGGCGAGTCCTACGGCCTTTTGATCGACCAGATCGGCGAGGTGCTGACCCTGGCTGACGACAGCCGCGAGGAAAACCCCGTCAACCTCGATCCCCGCATGGCCAAGCTTGCCGGCGGCGTTCACCGTCTCGACGGCCAGCTCATGGTGGTGCTCGATGTCGATCGTGTCCTCGAACTGCTGCCGACGCAGCTGGCAGCTTAACTCAACGACAAGGGCTCGCGTGTCCGACTGACCCTGGACACCTCCCTTTTCGGTCATTGAAGAAACAGAGGCTAAAATGAGAACATGTCTGGTGGTGGACGATTCAAGCGTCATCCGCAAAGTCGCAAGGCGCATCCTGGAAGGACTGGATTTCCAGATCGTGGAAGCCGAGGACGGCGAAAAGGCGCTGGAAATCTGCAAGCGGGAATTGCCCGAAGCTATCCTGCTCGACTGGAACATGCCGGTGATGGACGGCTATGAGTTCCTCGGCAATCTGCGCCGCATGCCCGGCGGCGATCAGCCCAAGGTGGTGTTCTGCACCACCGAAAACGACGTCGCCCATATCGCGCGCGCGCTGCACGCCGGCGCCAACGAATACATCATGAAGCCGTTCGACAAGGACATCGTCACCGCCAAATTCCAGGAAGTCGGTCTGATCTGATCTTGCGTGGTTGTTGGTTGCTTCGTGATTGTTAGTCGTTCTCGGTTGTTAGTAGCCCTTGCGTCTTTGCGTTCCAGTCCCGGCCGCCGAACAGTTCTCGGCGTTGTTGTTTCCGTCGTGCCTGATGTACCGTACCCCGGTGAGTAATGAGTATTGCGTTGACAAGTACTGCACGCCCGAATTCGACGCAGCAGGAGCCGCTGCGGGTGATGGTGGTCGATGACTCCGTCGTCATCAGGGGATTGATCTCCCGCTGGATTGCAGCCGAGCCGGACATGGTCGTCGCAGCATCGCTGCGTACCGGTCTCGACGCCGTCAACCAGATCGAGCGCATCAATCCGGATGTCGCGGTGCTCGATATCGAAATGCCGGAACTCGATGGCATTTCGGCGCTGCCGCTGCTGCTGGCCAAGAAGCGCAATCTCATCATCATCATGGCTTCGACCCTGACCCGCCGCAACGCGGAGATCAGCTTCAAGGCGCTGTCGCTGGGGGCGTCGGATTACATTCCGAAACCCGAAAGCACCCGCGAGGCGACCGCGGCCGAAACGTTTCACCACGATCTGATCCAGAAGATCCGCTCGCTCGGCGCCAAGGTGCGCCGCAGCGCGACGGCCCCGGCAAGCCCGCCGTTGGCGCCGAGCCTCGATCGATCGCCCCGCCTGCCGCCGGCGCCGGTCGCACAACCGCAACTGCTGCGCCGCGCCTTCAGCCACCAGGCGCCGCGCGCGCTGTTGATCGGTTCGTCGACCGGCGGTCCGCAAGCCCTGATGGCGCTGGTCGCCGAGATCGGCGCCGTGATCGATCGCTTTCCGGTGCTCATCACCCAGCATATGCCGCCGACCTTCACGACGATTCTGGCGGAGCATCTGGCGCGCGCCAGCCATCGCCCGGCGCACGAGGCCATCGACGGCGAGATCGTCAAGCCAGGCACCATCTATCTTGCGCCGGGAGGACGCCATATGCGCGTCGTTCGTCATGGCGCTGAGACCGCGATCGCGCTCGATGACGGTCCGCCGGTCAATTTCTGCAAGCCCGCCGTCGATCCCTTGTTCACCTCGGCGATCGATGTCTGGCAGGGCGGCGTGCTCGCGGTCGTGCTGACCGGCATGGGCTCGGACGGCATGCGCGGCGGCAAGGAGATCGTGGCGGCCGGCGGCAGCGTGATTGCCCAGGACGAAGCCAGCAGTGTGGTGTGGGGAATGCCGGGCGCCGCCGCCAATGCGGGTATTTGCGCCGCCATCCTGCCGCTCAATCAGATCGCGTCGAAATTGGTTCGCGTGTTTTCGGGAGATCGTTCGTGACGCCGTCGGACTATGAGTTTTTGCGTAAGTTCCTCAAGGATCGCTCCGGCCTCGATCTGTCCGCCGACAAGCAATATCTGGTGGAAAGCCGGCTGATCCCGCTGGCGCGGAAGGCCGGCCTGCCGGGACTTGGCGAACTGGTTGCGAAGCTAAAGAACGGCACGGAGCCGCTGGCGGCCGAAGTGGTCGAGGCGATGACCACCAACGAGACGTTCTTTTTCCGCGACAAGGTTCCGTTCGATCATCTGAAGGCGACGGTGCTGCCGGAATTGCTGCGGGCACGCGCCAGCCGCCGCGCCTTGCGCATCTGGTGCGCGGCTTCCTCCACCGGGCAGGAGCCGTATTCGATCGCGATGTGCCTGAAGGAACTCGGCCCGACGCTGGCGGGCTGGCGCGTCGAGATCGTCGCGACCGATCTGTCGCACGGCGTGCTGGATAAATCCCGCGCCGGTCTGTTCAGCCAGTTCGAGGTTCAGCGCGGCTTGCCGATCCAGTTGCTGGTCAAGCACTTCACGCAAGTGGGCGAGCTGTGGCAGCTCAACGCCGACATCCGTTCCATGGTGCAGTTCAAGCAACTCAATCTGCTGCAGGATTTTTCCCACCTCGGCGGCTTCGACGTGATCTTCTGCCGCAACGTGCTGATCTATTTCGATCAGAACACCAAGACGAATGTGTTCGGCCGCCTCGCCAAGCGCATCGAGCCCGACGGCTTCCTGATGCTCGGTGCCGCGGAAACCGTGGTCGGACTGACCGACGCCTTCAAGCCCTATCCGGACCGGCGCGGGCTGTACGTGGCGAACACCGCCCGAACCGCGCATGCCGGTGCTGCGTCCGCGATGCCGCTGCGGATAGTTGCGGCACGGTAGTAGATCGTAAGGCGGATTAGCGAAGCGTAATCCGCCGCTTTCGCACAGCCACTGCACGATCACCGTCGTTCGCCGAATTAAACGCTCGTTTGCAGTCACCGGTCCAATCTTCCGCAAACAATCCTGCGTCGATGTCGCGGCGGAATGATATCGCCACTGAGCGGCGGATTACGCCTACGGCTAATCCGCCCTACGAGCTTCTATCGACCGCGTACCCGCTCATAGATCTCGCTCAACGCATTGAGCGCCGCATCCAAGACCGAATCCACTTCACCCGGCTTCAGCAAAAATTCATTGACGTCTAAGTACGGATCGTGCGCGAAGATGAAGCGAGCAGTCTGCTGGTCTTCTAGAAGAAAGCCCTTCCAAGAATCAAATACGTCCACCGGCGGTAATATATTATGCCGCGCCCATTGCTCCTGTTCGGCTACTCTGGCGATTGTTCAAATCGGCGGTGCCAAACAGAGCTGCATTAAGCAGCGAAAGACATCAATGGCTGACTTGGAATTGAGGCGCTGGCCAACCCGGAGGTGCCGGTCTCGCGGCAGCTGTTCAAGCTGAAATAGGACGTCTCGGAGAGATGTGCCCAACTCGTAGTCGCCGATGCGACGGCCCTCGCACCAGTAGCAGAAACGCCCGAACATCCAATCCCCGCCATGGTTCTCCTTCAAGTCATACTCGACCGCAAATCGAAGAGGCTCACCTAACAAAGGCATTACCGTCGTCCTCTCGCTATTTCCGCAGGTATCTGTGTTTCCGGCATGATCCCACTGAAGTGCCCCCTCCGCTCGGTCTGTGGGTAGATTAGCGGAGCGTAGTCCGCCGTTACAGTCGCTGCGTCATCCTCCGGGTATCGATGCACGACGATAGTTTCGCACCGTGCGCCGGGATTGCGGCGCCGCGCGATGGGCAAAGCCCCTGGCGCGCAAAATCGAATTTGTTGAAGCGTTTCAATCTGCTTTGCCCTGTCTATCTCTTTACATCTCTGCGGCATTTCTGATTTTCAGAAATTATCCTTGACTCCAGACCCAAATCACTTGCCTAATCCTTGCCATCCCGTCCCGAGAGAGGGGGCGTTGGCCATCGTCACTGACGTTGGGGCGGGGAGCGATGGACGCCGATGCGCTTTTGACGAACAGCGCGTGA
>NZ_LMUK01000060.1:428511-564850 GCF_009766005.1 Bradyrhizobium sp. S69
AGCGACTGCGCTGCCTTCGAACAACGCCCCAGCTATGGCGGCGCCTACTCCTAGAAATGCCATTTAGTTTTCCTTTATTTAAGTTTACGGCGCGCGTTCATCCGGCGTCGCCGCGGTGGTTCAGATTATGGATTTCAGAAGTTGCGCGCGCAAATCCAGCACGTCGGTCACCGGCTCACGGTCGCAGCCGATCAACGAGCGTGGCTCGGGATCCAACGGACTTGCTGCAAACTTGCTCCGTCCAAGTGCGGCAGCAAGCGCGATCCTGATGTACTGGTCGTGTGGATCGGCCATGCCGCGCCGGAATAACGCGATTGCCTCCGGCGTGAGGCGCACTGAGCGGCGCCGCCTATCTCGTATCAATCGCGCGGGCATCAAGGTTCTCCGAACTGTTCGAGCGCCCAGGGCACGTGCGGTTCTCTGAACGTCGACAGAAACTCCGCGCCATACCGCTGCCACGCTGCACGGGCCTCGTCCCGGTCCGGTCGGCCGTAGGCATCTGTAGCAATTCCAGCGTCAGCCAGTTCGCCAAAGAAATCGAACTCGGATGAGAAGACCGTCTCCCATGCATCAAGGCCGGCCGATGGGCTGCGCCGATTCTTCCGCTTGCGAACGGGCATTACCGGCGCGATCCATAGTCGGCGGTCCGCGGCGGCCGGGTATCTGGCGCAGCAGCATCCAACGCAAGCTCACGCAATAGCCGCGCGAAGGCCAGACGGCTATCGCGCTCGATCGCAACAGCAGGATGCGCTTTCAGAACGCCATAACGATCGGGCGTGGTGATGCCGTCGCGAACAATCTGCTCTCGCGCCTGCTCGCTACGATCCCAGGCGTCGGCGGCCTTAACGAGGAGGCGAAAATGGAAACTTTCCAGGTCAAAATCGCCAATAATTTGCTTCACCCATCGCTTCGAAGGGGGTGACAAGTGGGTCGGAATGACGTGCTTCAAATCTAAATTCCCTTGAAAGATAGGTCGCTGGTAGGTCGAGGATGGGTCGCAACCAGTTGAACCGGGGCAGTCCACGCGCGCGTTGTGGTATTGGCACAGGTTTCTTAAAAACGTAAACTGGCTAGTTCGGAGATACCCGTACCCACCAAGCGGCATTACTTCCGCGCGGCCAGCTGTGGTTGGTTAGCGGGCGCCGCTGCTCCATACAGCGCCCGCCGATCGCACGTCGCAAGGACCGAACGCCGTGCAAATTTACTTTGTAGTCATGTCTTTCCATACGAGTCGTGCATCCTTGGGACGCGCGGCCTTCACCTGGCCTTCGGCGGCACGTAATCTGGCGCTGCGAGACGCGGGCTTCGGTGCCGGCGCGGCGGGATTCGCAACAGCGCTAGGTACAGGCTTCGGCGCAGGCTTAGCAACGCTAACGCTAGCCTTAGGCTTGCGCTTGGCCACCGCAGCCTTCGTCCGCGTCAACAGCGCATCGACTTCGGCGCGCAGTTCCTTGCGGGACACCAACTTACCATCTCGCATAGTAGCCATATCATTCACCGCCTTGGAGGTAAGAAATATCAACCGGCATCTTAAACTGCGGCAGATCGGCCGGACGAATATGCCCCTTCTCGGCAGCATCGATGAGCACGGCCAGCAACGGCGTATGTGGTTCGTTGAGGTTACCGTAGGCATTCAAGTTGATTGGCTTGAACACGCTATACGCAACTCCGTCGAGCCGCTGTTGATTGATGAACTCGTGATGCGCGAGGATTGCGCCACCAAGTTCCCGAACGATGTCGACTATATTCAAGACCAGTTGTTGATATTCCGCGGATTGTTGCGCAACCACAAGCCGGCTGTACTGCTTGCGCTCTTTCGTGATCTCAGGAGCAATCAGCTTCAGAGCCTCCGTGATCGACTCTGCCTCGGCACCTAGTTCTGCAAGTCGCTGTTCGCCGGGCCATGAAGCGCGCGGCGGTGGCGGGCTCAGTTCTTCAGGCACCTGCTCGGGCAATAGATCGTCGAGCAGAGCAACCGCACCCGCGTGGCGAACAATCGGCTTTGGCTTGGGTTTCGGCAATTGCGATACCCAAGCCACTTGGCTTCGTCGTGCCTGCTCTGCCAACGGCACCGCATTGTATCTGACAGCGCCGGTTTTGCCGTCAATCACGCCATCAACACGGCCTCGGGGACCGTTAGCCTCTTCAACTATTTCCTCAAATCGCGCCCTCAATTCGGCGTGCTTTGTGAGTAGGCTGACATATCGCGGGCTGACGCTGGCGATGCGCTCTAGCCGCGTCTTAGGTTCGGTTTTAGTCTGCGGTAGTTTGGCCACTGTGGTGTTGCTCCGGTGTTTTGTTACGGCTTATTCGTCGTCGCTATCGTCGGTGTCGGCTTCGACTTTGGGTCCGAAGGGTTTTAGGAGTTCGACGTTTACGGCGTAGGGCTTGCCGTTTCGCTGGATTAGCTCCCACTCGAAAGGCGTTCCAACGATCGGGCGCCTGATGCCCAAGCGATTCATTTCGGTGGCGTGGACGAACGCGCGCTCGCGATTCCCGCTATCAGGCTGTAAAAATCCGTAACCTTTTTCCGTTAACCAGGAAAATAGTGTCCCTATCGGCATGTAGCTTTTGCTCCTTAATTGACCGCCGAAACGGCCGGTTTCATCTCGGTTGCACCTGCCAACAGCTTGTCGACATCTGCGCCGGACATGCCGTTGATCTCCTGGGCAACCGCGAAAAGTGCAGCACCGCTGATAAGAACGGTGCGATCGACAGATTCGACGTCCGGCATATCGCCGAAGACAAGGGTCCGAGCGCCGTCCGCGCTGATGACCGTGAAGACCGCGTACGGCGCGTCGCCTGTGTGAATTTCGAGACAACTACGGGTCGGCACCAGCGACTCCCGCCGACTGAGCGCGTGGCCCAATACTTCCTCAAGGCTGGCTCCCGGCCCGGGTAACCCACCGTACTTCATGATCGTGGCTTGGGCGGCGCCCAACCCCTCGTCCGTGACCGCCAGGATCAGCGTCCGGGCAATCTCGACGGGCGTTAGATCTGGGTACGGCGGTCCTTTTGCGATCGGCAAAAGACCGGCCTCGGCCAGACGTTGAACTAAATTCGTCAGCCGTGTCGTGCGCACACCGAGACGGCGCGACAACAGATCGACGATCTGCGATTTCCGCATTGTGGTTCCTGCATTCTCAAAATTATGGGATTGATGGAGAAAATGGACTCCGCAGTGAGCGGAGTCGAAGTTTCTCGGAGCAAAGACGTGCGGGGCGAAAATTGCCCCTGACGTGCATCGTCGATGCCCTCAGTGCGATACGTTCCGAACTAAGTTTAAAATGTGCAGTTCAGGCTGCTATGGCAAAATTCCGCGAATAATTTCGTCGCGATCTTCGGCGTCGGCCTGCGGGTTCATTTTCGTTGGCCGTGACAGGCGATGCTCGCTGGGCGTCGATCAGTGCGATCATTGCATCCTCCACCGCATCGAACCTGATCTGGCGGCCACCGACTGAGGGAGTCGTACGGCCGGCCAGGAATTCCGCGCCTTCCGCTACAACTGGCGCGTATTCTCGCCAGCGGCAGGCCACAGCCTCGGTGAACATCCACCCATCGCGCACGGGCTCGGTGGTGGCTTCGGCTTCGTCCAAATCGTGCGCTGGCGCACGATTTGCTTTTTGCTGCCGCCGCTTCCCCTTGCTCTGTCGATATTGCTCGCCCGTCGAGTGCCATCGGCCATCCAAGCCGAACCACTGCGTCATGTCAGTGTTGAAGGTCTTGCGCGCAGCGGCGTCGAGCTGTGCGCCGTACGCTGGCCCCATGCCAGGAAAGCGGAGGTGGAGAATCCTGTTTAGCTCGTCAGGGCGCGGGCGGACCTCTATAACTCGGTCCGCTGCGATGGGCTGGTCATTGTCGTTGGCTGGGGTCATGTTGGTCTGTCTCGTTCCGTGATGGTGCTGGATCTGGCAGCCTTTCGCCGCTCTCTGGGTTGCTACGGCTTGCGCCGCCGAAAATGCAGAAGGGAAAAATGAGGGCGAATATGGTTGTAAATTTAGATGGCCGGTTTCCGACGCTATAGCTGGGTAGTTCGGAGGTACCCGAACGCCTGTGGGCATTGCTATGCCTCATCGAACAGCCATGGCGTGAGATCGCCGCGGCCAGCCTCAACGAGCGTTTCAACCGACACCCACTGCCAGCACCATTCGCCGGTTGCGGCATCTCGGCCATAGACGTGCAGCGCTTCGCCGTCGCACTCGTCTGCATCGTCGATTGTATACGGATCAACCATCAATCTTCTCCTTTGAAACCGATTTGCAGATTTGCAAGTCATGGGTATCTTCGGAATGACCGAGAAAGATCGAGAGTCCTTGCAAATCCTGCAAATCTGCAAGTAAATTAATAATATTTATATATATCATATACTTACACCCACCACTCCACTTGCAGTTTTCTTGCAATTTGCAAGTAGGTGGCACAATTTTCCGTACCAGCACGATGCAATTGCGGAGCTTTTCCAAGGATTCTGCAAATCCCTCACCCTCCGCTGGCGCGTGAAAGAACGAACCGCTTGCCGTCTGTTTTCTCGATATCGCCGGTCTCTTGAAGGCGCACGATCGCGGCATCAAATGTCCGAGTGTCTGACCCACTGATGCCGCGCCGCTTCAGCAATTCTGCTCGATACATAGAACCACCGCGACTGCAGCGAAGCGAAGACAGAATGGCCTGGCATAGCTGCTCAAACTGGCTGCTAGACATATACTTCGCGACGCCATCATCGAGCGATCGAACGGAGGCCAACATGATGGCGTGTGCCCAACGCATATCCCCGACATTGACTGAAGGCTGCGAGGGATCGCGGCTTAATGCGCGTAGGGTTGCCAATCGGATTGCGTTCTCAGCCAACCGCCCAACCAGACCGTCCCTGGTTTCATCTCGCTCGATCTCGGATTCCTGCCAATCCTCGATTGCCAGCCACGCTTTTTCCGCCGCGGCATCTTTCCATGCCACTTCATAAAGGCTCGGCTGCACGTCAGCCGCCCGCCAGTTTCCCTGCGAATTCATGGATGGCCAGGGGAAACACTTTTGCGCGTCCTTGATTGCGCTCCGCAACGGTTCGGGAACAGCAAGGCCGTTATCGCGAGGATTGCCGCGCTCGGGTCGCTTGGTCGGCGCAATGAAGATCATACGCGCAGCGAAGCCATCCGACAGGTTCTTCTCCGACAGGCCGCCATAAAAACGCGTCGGAGTCGATGTACCGACGACCGTTAGAGACGGGCAATGGATCGGCGCTCCGATCCGCTCGTCGTCCATGGTCTCCTTACCGAACCAAACGCCGGTTGATTTCGAGTAAAGTTCCAACATGGCCTTGCGGATCGTCGCGGCCCAATTTCCGGTCCCTTTTGCGTTGATCGCCTCCAGCACGTCTCCCACCTCGTCCCATGGCATGACCACCACCGGCTTACGGCGAAGTATCTTTTCGATCGCACTTGCACTGGAGACTTCCCCAGCGCCAACGAGATACGACATGTCCGAATCTTGCAGCAACTTAACCAACCGCTGCAGTGGTGCCTCCTTGCCAAACCCAGGCCCGGCGATGCCAGCAAGGTACAGATTCACGCCACATCCAGTTGGACCGACCACGCGCCGTCCGTAGAACACAGACATGAATGCAATAGATGCCATGACGGCAAACTCGGGCGAACGGCGGCGCGACGTATCAAGAATCCACTGCGAAATATCCGCCATGAGGCCACCGCACGCTGCCGGCGTAAATGGATCTTCGAAAACGGCCACAGGGGATTTGACGTCGTCGTTCGCCGGCTTCGGCAAAGCGCTGCGGCCGGTGATGATCGCAACAGCTTGACGGTGCTCCCATCCAAGGTCTGCCGGCAGGATGCCGATATGCTCACACAACCAGTCCGCGGCAGCCTTCGGATTGGGTGCGCCGCCGAACTCCTCAACTAAGTCAATCGGCGTTGCCGGTTTCTCTCGTCCAAAGTCTTGAACACCATCTGGGTGGATGCTGATATCTTCTTGAAGGGCGCGGCCAAGTTCATCGCTGGACACACGCCATGCGCCGGTCCCGCTCTGGTATTGCGAACCTGAGAACAACGCCGGCACCCATTTGTTTAGATCGGCGAGCGCCGCGCTGTTGACTTGCTGCCAAAACGATTTGCCGCCCGCAGCGTTTCGCTTCGATTTTGGCTCTTCCTTTACGCGTTCTCCCATGCTGGCGAGGATGGCTTCAGAGTCGACAAGAAATGCGGAGATCTGTTCTGACGTGATGATAGGCAGATCGGTTGCTTCGATGTCCAGTGGCGAACCGTTCTCCCAAAGATAGGGCTTGCACGTTTCCACGTGATCGCCAAAGGCAACGAATTGTTGCCCATCGCGCAAGATCTCAACCTGGTGCTTTTGGCCGTCAACGGTGAATTCTGGTGTAATGCCCTTCTTACCGGGCTCTATCGCGCGGAACAGGAACATACATTTCGGCGCCCTGCCCGTTCGCCGCGGAGCGTTTTCGGCAGCCGGAATCTTCATCAACCGCGCGATCAACTTATCGCAGGCCGTTTGCGTTGGCGCGTCGATATCGATGGCAACTAGATCGTTGCCGCAGAGAATGCCTGTATTGGTGTGGTCGAGATATCCGCGATCCCACGAGGCTATGATGGCAGTTGTTGCCCGTAGCTTCGACCATCCCTTAATGTGAGGACGCTTGCCCTTCACCGGGATTGGCCAGTAGCCGTTCTCAATCAGGATACTGCGGATGTCTGCAATACCACCGCTATCGATGTCGTTTTTAACTGCGCGGAGTGCGGTCATGTTGCGAAGGCCCGTCCATATGGAGTTGGGAAATGGTTGCTGCTGCGATATCTGCGACGATCGCCGGAGAAAATGAGCAGGTACGTCCACGGTCGGAGTTCTGACCGAACACGCGATATGAGCCGTCGTCCGCGCGGGATACTCGCAGGCCGAATAACTTCGCGCCGTCGATTAACTCGACATCGACATGCGCAAGCGTATTGCCGCCCGGTGGGGACGGTCTGATTGATAGGATTTTCACTTTGGGAGTCCCCATCTTTGGGGTTTCGCTGGTATCTCGCGTCGGCACGCGGCCGGAGCGCTCTAGGCGGGTTGGTTGGTGGTTATACAGGGTTAGTACGGCTCCGTGGCCTGCGCACTAAAGGCAGGACGAAACTAAATACGGCCCGGCATCCCCAAACACAGGGCGCTACCGAAGAAAAAGGCCGCGAATGGCCACAGTCCAGGCTGCGAATCCCAAAGGCTGAGAAAATGCGGCCACCGGTTGGAACGGTCGCCCCGCCATGCTGTTTTTGATTGACGCGATTGAGACCCGGTTCCAGGATGGGCACATGGGACAAGCACAGCGACCGACTTGCCCTGATTGCGGGGCGTTTCTTACCTTGGCACTGCCGCCAGGCGGCAGAGGTCCACGCGCGTTTCAGTGCTTGGATTGCGAGGGCCCCGACCCCCTCAAAAGTCCTCACGCAATTGGCTGGCTTGCCGGTGAGCTAGGCAAGACCGCTCCCGCAAAATAGGCCAGCAGGCTGACCCCAAGGCCAGTGACCTCGGCCCCCACCGGCCACGGCAAACGCCCGTCGCCGCCCAGCCGCGCCGCCCTGTGCGGTCAATTCCATAGGGGCGATATTCGGTCGCCGACCACGGCGCGACCCTGTAATGGCCCCCGCTGGCTTGCCTGCGCGGGCGCCCCGAACGCCCCGTGAACACGCCAAACCATTCCGGGACTTTTTCCGGGACTCTACGCCGTCAGTCGGGGGTTTTCGCTTTGTTTTGAGCGGTTTTTGTTCACGTCCGTCATTCTGGCAGAGCCGGAAACGCTAAACAATTCAATGGGCTTATGGGCCGAAAGTACGCTTATGCCAGAGGCGTATCCAAGCTCTGAAAACTCGGATGCAGCAGCGCCTCCGGCGCCAACACCAGCACGATCATCGCAGCGACCGCCAGCGTACGGAACGTCACCGCGCGACGGTCGACCAGAACCGCGATCAACACCACCGCCGTCATGAAGAACGAACGCTGGGTCGCGACGTCGCAGCCGGACAGCAGCAGATAGAAGGCGGCGGCGGCAAGAGCTGCGGCCGCCGCCCATTTCTTGATCGGAAAGCCGACTGTCAGCGCCGGCAACAGCGCCAGCAGCGCGCGCACCGCAAAGAACACCACGCCGGCCACCACCGCCATGTGATACCCTGATATCGACAGCACGTGCCCGAGCCCTGAAATGAACATCGCATCGTTGACCGGCGTGGTGATGGCGTCGCGGCGTCCGGTCAGCAACGCGGTGGCGATGGCGCGCTTGTCGCCGTCGAGCGTGGTCCGGATGCGGGCGTCGATCGCGTCGCGTAAGCCTTGCATCACGGCCGCATAGCGCAACGACAGCCCGCCTGGGACCGGCGGCTCAATTGTCTTGATCGCGCCGGTGACAAAACCGGAAGCGCCGATGCCCTGGAAAAACATATCGCGCGCGAAATCGTAGCTGCCGGGCCGCATCGGTGCCAGCGGCGGCTGCAACCGCGCTTTCAATTCGACAAAGCTGCCGACGTCGGGCGCGGTGCCTTTTCGCACCGACAGCCGCACCCGCTCCAGTTTGGTGGGGGAATGCGGCGCGTCCATCTGGGAGACCCGCAGCACGAAGCGATCAGTGCGCTCGCGGATGTCGCGGGCCTCGACAAAACCCGACAGCGACACCGAATACATCGGCCGCGCCAATACGCCGTGCCCGATCAAGGCGGTTCGCCACGTCGCCACCGCAAAACCGGCCGCGATCGCCGCGATCATCACCGTCACCGCAAACATCTTGTGCCGCCGCAGCCCGAAGGCCGCCGCGCCAAGCAGCGTCGCGGTGATCGTGGTGACCCATTTCACGGGCTCATGATCGGCGGTGAAGTAGAACGCGATGCCGGCGCCGAACGCGACCGGCACCCACGGCATCAGCCGGCCGGCGCCGGCCTCGGCCGCGATCCATTCCCGCAGCTTGGCCGCGAGCGAAGACCAGGTTCCAAAGCCCGACGGTGCGAAACCGCCGGCCTGCGCGGCGCCGCCTCCGGGCCAGGTTCCGGCCTGGCTACGGCCTTGAGCCCTGCCCCGCTCTGCCATGCGGCTACGCCCCGTACGCGACCCAATGATCCAAGCCTGGGTCCAACTTTGGACCACAATGCTATCGTACGGCCTGCTGCTGCGAATAGCGGAACAGATGCAGAATCAGGCATTGGTTCGCCATCCGTCCTGCCCAGCAAGATTCCAAGGAATATCCCAAGTGACCGGCCCGGAACTCAGACAACTCCGCAACGACCTCGGCGAAGCCATCGGCAGATCGCTGACGCCCGCCGACATGGCAAAGCTGTGCGGCCTCACCCCCGCCAATGGCGGCGACACCATCCGGCGATGGGAGATATCCGGCCCCTCTGGTCCGGCCGGCGAGCTGCTGCGCATCCTGGCGATGGCCTGCGACAGCTATCCGATCCTCGACAATTTCAACGTGTTCGACCGCTTCAACATCCCCGAACAAGAACGCCCGGCGCGCCGGACAGAGTTCCGCGAAAAGATGCGCAACGAGGTTCGTCAACGCCTCGGCTGATCCGGCGCCTCATGCGCGCCGGTCATGGTTAATCATTCTCAGCCCTGAGCGCAGCGCAACGTAGATTCCCGCGTCGAATGCTTGCTTGCGTTGACGGGTTGCGCGACAGTCGCTTTCGGATGGGTTGAGTGAGATCGGGACCATGAGTAAATCGGACGCGGGATTTGACTACGACCGTTATCGCAAATTGCTGGCGGAAGCGGACGACGAACCGAAGCGGCTCGCCCTCATCAACATCTTGGTCGAAGAGAAAGCCAGGGACAGTCTCGCGCGACAAGCGCTCCGCACCACGCTCGCGGGGATGGGACTGACCAAGCCTCGGGACTGACAAACTCCGGGATCTTATCGCTTCAGATCTTGTCGCTTCAACCCTTGCCGACTTCCTTGGCAAACGTGTCGCGCAGACCGATGGTGCGGTTGAACACCGGATGGTCCGGCGTCGAATCGCGGTCGCGCACGAAATAGCCCTGACGCTCGAACTGTATCGCATCGGGTGAATTGGTTTCGGCGATCGCGGGCTCGACCCGCGCATCGCTGAGAATCTCGAGCGATTGCGGGTTGATATCGCCGGCGAAATTGGCGGCGTCCGGCGCCGGGTTCTGGAACAACTGATTGTAGATGCGGATTTCAGCCGGCACCGACTGCGCCGCCGATAGCCAATGCATGGTCGCCTTGACCTTGCGTCCGTCCGGCGCATTGCCGCCCTTGGTCGCGGGATCATAAGTGCAGCGCAATTCCGTGATCTCGCCGGCGGCATTCTTCACGACGTCGGTGCACTTGATGAAATAGGCATAACGCAGCCGCACTTCGTTGCCCGGCGATAGCCGAAAGAACTTCTTCGGCGGATTTTCCATGAAGTCGTCCTGCTCGATATAGAGCTCGCGGCTGAACGCGATGCGGCGCGTGCCGGCGGCGGGATCGTCCGGATGGTTGATCGCCTCCAGCTCCTCGACCTGGCCTTCCGGATAATTCGTGATCACGACCTTGAGGGGCTTCAAGACCGCCATGCGCCGCAGCGCGGTGTGGTTGAGGCATTCGCGGATCGAGAATTCCAGCATGCCGAGATCGACCACGCTGTTCGACTTGGCGACGCCGATGCGCTTGATGAATTCGCGCACCGCCTCCGGCGGCACGCCGCGGCGCTTCAACCCGGCAATGGTCGGCATACGCGGATCGTCCCAGCCGGCGACATGGCCGTCGCGCACCAGCATCGTCAGTACGCGCTTCGACAGCAGCGTGTAGGTCAGATTGAGCCGGGCGAATTCGTACTGGTGCGGTTTTGACGGCACCGGCAGTCTGTCGAGCAGCCATTCGTAAAGCGGCCGGTGATCCTCGAATTCCAGCGTGCAGATCGAATGCGTGATGCCCTCGATCGCATCCGACTGGCCATGGGCGTAGTCATAGCTTGGATAGATCGACCATGTGGTTCCGGTGCGCGGATGATGGGCGTGCAGGATGCGATAGAGCACGGGGTCGCGCAGGTTGATGTTGCCGGACGCCATGTCGATTTTGGCACGCAGTACGCGCGCGCCGTTTTGGAACTCGCCCGCCTTCATGCGCCGAAACAGGTCGAGGTTTTCCTCCACCGAACGGTCGCGGAACGGGCTGTTCTGGCCCGGCTCGGTCAAGGTGCCGCGGTTGTGGCGGATCTCGGCCTGGGACTGATCGTCGACATAGGCGTGGCCATCACGAATCAGGGTTTCCGCCCATTCATAGAGCCGGTCGAAATAGTCCGACGCATAAAACAGATCGGAGCCCCAATCGTAGCCGAGCCAGCGCACGTCGGCCTGGATTGAATCGATATATTCCTGCTCTTCCTTGGTCGGATTGGTGTCGTCGAACCGCAGGTGGCAGCGGCCGGAAAACTCCTGCGCGATGCCGAAATTGAGCGCAATCGACTTGGCATGGCCGAGATGCAGATAGCCGTTCGGCTCGGGCGGAAACCGCGTCACGATCCGGCTGTGCTTCTTCGAGTCGAGATCGGCCTGGATGATGTCGCGAATGAAATCGCGCCCCGCCTCTGCCGTCGCCACCGGTTCTGTCGTCATTCGGGTTTCCTGTTCGGGATCAGCCGACCTTCTGCCAAATTCGCCGCTCCCAGCCAAGCCCGGAGCGCCCCTATGGCCGATCCGAAGGCTTTTATGGCAAGGCTTTAGTTATGCACGGCACCTGCTATACACCACGGCCGTTCACGCATAGGCCCCGTTTCCCACCATGACCGATTCCATCGTCACCCGATTTGCCCCCTCGCCGACCGGCTTCCTCCATATCGGAGGCGCCCGCACGGCGCTGTTCAACTGGCTCTATGCGCGCAAATTCGGCGGCAAGATGCTGTTGCGGATCGAGGATACCGATCGCCAGCGTTCGACCAAGGAGGCCATCGCCGCCATTCTGGACGGGCTGAAATGGCTCGAGCTCGATTGGGACGGCGAGGTGATCTACCAGTTCGACCGCGCCGCGCGCCACCGCGAGGTCGCGGAAGCATTGCTCGCCAGCGGCAAGGCCTATCGTTGCTACGCGAGCCCGGAGGAACTGACCGCGATGCGCGAAAAGGCCCGCGCGGAGGGCCGCACCCGGCTCTATGACGGCCTGTGGCGCGACCGCGACCCCTCGCAGGCGCCTGATGGAATCAAGCCGACCATCCGGCTCAAGGCGCCGCTGTCCGGCGAAACCGTGATCGAGGACCAGGTGCAGGGCCGCGTGGTCTGGCAGAACGAGAACCTCGACGACCTCGTGCTGCTGCGGGGCGACGGCAATCCGACCTACATGCTCGCGGTGGTGGTCGACGATCACGACATGGGCGTCACCCACATTATTCGCGGCGACGACCATCTGATCAACGCCGCGCGCCAGAGCCAGATCTACGACGCGCTCGGCTGGGGCGTGCCCAGCATGTCCCACATTCCCCTGATCCATGGGCCCGACGGCTCAAAGCTCTCCAAGCGCCACGGGGCGCTGGGCGTGGATGCCTACCGTGCCATGGGATATTTGCCGGCGGCGCTGCGCAATTATCTGGTGCGGCTCGGCTGGAGCCATGGCGACCAGGAGATCTTTTCGACCCAGGAAATGATCGACGCCTTCGACCTCGCAGCGATAGGCCGCTCGGCCGCGCGCTTTGATTTCGCCAAACTGGAAAACCTCAACGGCCACTACATCCGTCACGCCGACGATCAATCTCTCGTGACCATGTTCGAGGACGTGCTGAACTACGTGCCGGATCGCTCCGACCTCAAGGCGAAACTCAACGACACCACGCGGGCGCAATTGCTGCAGGCGATGCCGAACCTGAAAGAGCGCGCCAAGACGCTGATCGAACTGGTCGACAGCGCCTATTTCATCTTCGCCGACCGGCCGCTTCAGATCGAGCCGAAGGCCGCCGCGCTGTTGAGCGCCGAAAACCGCGAACTGATCGGCAGGCTTCGCGCCGCCCTCGAAACCGTCACACCCTGGACCGCCGAAACCACTGAAGCCGCCATGCGCAGCCTCGCCGAAGCCAATAACCTCAAGCTTGGCGCCGTCGCGCAGCCGTTACGCGCCGCGCTAACCGGGCGCACCACCTCGCCTGGAATATTCGACGTCCTGGCGGTGCTGGGGCGGGAGGAATGCCTGGCCAGGCTTGCGGATCAAGCCGCCACATAGCCCTTTGGAGGCCCCGCGGCCGCGCAAGGCGGCCATGCCCCGGGCGCCGTCTTGCAGTGCACACGGCAATACGATACCCATTTGGCCGACACTTCTAGACAATCCGAGTTGCCGCGCTATCTCCTAGGAGAACGCCGCGGCAAGTCCGGTTTTCACAACGATTTCATCGGGGACCTCACGATGGACGCAAAATCCAGCTCCAAAACCGCAACACTGACGGTCGGCAACAAGACCTACGATTTCCCAATTCTGAGCGGCACCATCGGGCCCGATGTGATCGACATCGCCAAGCTCTACGGCCAGGCCGGGATGTTCACCTACGACCCCGGCTTTACCTCAACCGGCAGCTGCCAGTCCAAGATCACCTATATCGACGGTGACGCCGGCATCCTCGAATACCGCGGCTATCCGATCGAACAGCTCGCCGAGCACGGCGATTTCCTCGAGGCCTGCTATTTGCTGCTGTACGGGGAGCTTCCGACCGCGACCCAGAAGCGGGATTTCGACCAGCTCGTGATCCATCACACCATGGTTCACGAGCAGATGGCCCGCTTCTTCCAGGGCTTCCGCCGTGACGCGCACCCGATGGCGATCATGGTAGCGGCCGTCGGCGCGCTGGCCGCATTCTACCACGACTCCACCGACATCAACGATCCGAAGCAGCGCAATATCGCCTCGATCAGGATGATCGCAAAAATCCCGACGCTGGCGGCAATGGCCTACAAGTACACCGTCGGCCAGCCCTTTGTTTATCCGAAGAATTCGCTGAGCTTCGCCGAGAATTTCCTGCACATGTGCTTTGCCGTGCCGTGCGAGGAGTACAAGATCAACCCGGTGCTGGCCGACGCGCTCGACAAGATCTTCATCCTGCACGCCGACCACGAGCAGAACGCCTCGACCTCGACGGTTCGCATCGCCGGCTCGTCCGGCGCCAATCCGTTTGCCTGTATCGCCGCCGGCATCGCCTGCCTGTGGGGACCCGCCCATGGCGGCGCCAACGAAGCCGCATTGGCGATGCTCGCCGACATCGGCACGGTCGACAAGATTCCCGAATTCATCAAGAAGGTGAAAGACAAGAACAGCGAAGTCCGCCTGATGGGTTTTGGGCATCGCGTCTACAAGAACTACGATCCGCGCGCCAAGATCATGCAGAAGATGTGTCACGCCGTGCTGGCCGAGACCGGCCATGGCGACGACCAGATGCTGAAGGTCGCGCTCGAACTCGAAAAGATCGCGCTGAATGATCCCTATTTCATCGAGCGCAAGCTGTATCCGAACGTCGACTTCTATTCGGGTATCACGCTGAAGGCGATGGGCTTCCCGACCTCGATGTTCACCGTGCTGTTTGCCGTGGCGCGCACCGTCGGCTGGATCAGCCAGTGGAGCGAGATGATCGAGGATCCGCAGCAGAAGATCGGCCGGCCGCGCCAGCTCTATACCGGCGTTCCCCGTCGCGACTACGTCGATATCGCCGGCCGCAAGTAAGCGACGCAATCCCTGAGTTCGAAAGTCCCGCCCCGGAGATTATCCTGGGCGGGATTTTTATTTGAATCGGAGAAGCCATGCTTAGCGGAAGCTGCCTGTGCGGCGATGTCGCCTACGAAGTCGATTCCGATCCCGGACCGATCGTTCATTGCCACTGCAATACCTGCCGCAAGACCCACGGTTCGGCCTTCTCGACCGTGGCCAACGTACCGCGCGACCGGTTCCGCTGGATCAAGGGTGAAAGCCTGCTGCGGGGTTTTGAGTCCTCGCCCGGCAAGACCCGATATTTCTGCTCGCGATGCGGCTCGCACATTGTCGCCGAGCGCGAAGGCAAAAGCACCATCCTGCTGCGGATGGGCTGCCTCGACACGCCGATTGCCGAGCGGCCGAAAATGCACATTTGGCGCTCGGATGGCGCCTCGTGGTTCGACCCCAAGGACGCCGTGCCCGAATGGCAGGAAGCTACGCCGCCAAAGCCGTAGCGCACCAAAACAAAAAGCTAACCCGCCCGCCGCGATTTACGCATCGTCGCCAGCACGATGTCGGCGGCGCGCACGCTGGGCGGCTGGTTGCCGGTCGACATCACCGTATCCAGCCGGGCAAAGGCTTCGCGCTGGCGCCGCCGCTGCGGTGTATCGCCGAGGACTTCGTGCAATGCCGGAACCAGCTTTTCCGGTGTGCAATCCTGCTGGATGAATTCCGGCACCACATTCTCGCCGACCACCAGATTGGCGAGGATCACCGAACTGACACGGATCAGGCGCAGCGCGATCCAGACCTCGGCGCTGCCGGCCCTGTAGGCGGCGACCATCGGCACGCCGGCCACCGCGAGTTCGAGCGTCACGGTGCCCGACTTGACCAACGCCGCGTGCGCGATCCGGAAAGCCGCCTTCTTTTCCTGCTCGCCGACGACGACGCGCGGCTGCACCGGCCAGCCTGCGACGCCCGCTTGGACCGCCTCCAACAAATGCGGCATGGTCGGAAGGATCAATTCAAAGGCCACGCCTTCCGCTTGCAGCCGGCTCAACGTCTCGCCAAAGACCGCCATGTGATGCCTGATTTCGCTGCGGCGGCTTCCCGGCAGCACCAGCAGCACCGGCGGCGCCTGGTCCCGGCGCTGTTGCTCGGCGATGTCAGGCCGCAGCGTCGCGATCTGCTCGAGCAGGGGATGCCCGACATAGCTGCAGGGCGGACCCTGCAGCGTCCGATAGGCCTCCGGCTCGAACGGCAGCAGCCCGAGGACATGATCGACATAGCGGCGCATCGCGCGCGCCCGGCCCGGCCGCCACGCCCACACCGACGGCGAGACGTAATCGACGATCGGGATCGTCGCATCTCGGGCGCGAACGCGTTTGGCCACCCGATGGGTAAAATCGGGACTGTCGATAATCACGAGCATGTCGGGTGAAGCTTCCGTGACCGCGTCGGCGGTCAGCCGGATCAGCCGCAAAATCCGCGGCAACTGCTTGATCACCGCGGCAAACCCCATGATCGAGAGCTGTTCGATCGGAAACAGCGAGGCGAGACCTTCCTGCGTCATCGCCCGGCCGCCGACGCCCTCGAACCGGACCGCGCCGCCGAGGCGCTGGCGCAGCACCTTCATCAGATTGGCGCCAAGCCGATCGCCGGACTCTTCCGTGGCGATCAGGAATATTTTTCGCTCGACGTCGGCGGGGTTTCGCGGCGGCATCAAGCGGGCAACCCCGTGACGAACAGCCCGGCGGCGTCAGCCGTCTCGATCGTGGCCTGCGGCTCGGCCAGCAGGGTGTTGCCGGCGGCGATCGCAATCCCGGCCAGCCCGGCGGCGGCAGCGCCCGCAACGGTTCGCGGCCCCATGGTCGGCAGATCGAAGCGCAGGTCCTGATTGGTCTTGGGGGCCTTCACCAGCACGCCGCGGCCGGCCTTCGCCCGGACACGCCCCTCGCCGCGCAGCCGCGCCACGCGCGCCAGCAGCCCGTCGGTGCCCTCAATGTCTTCGATCCCCACCACATGGCCATCGATCACGATGACGGCCTGTCCGACGTCGTAGGGGCTCAGTACATCCAGCAACTGCCGCCCCTTCGCGATGTCGGCAGCGGCGTTTTCATCCGGAACGGCGCGGGTCAGGCAGCCCTCGGGCATCAAAAGATCGGGCGCGACGTCTTTGATCCCGACCAGCCGGAAGCCGTGCCGCTCGAAAATGCCACCGACCCTGGACAAGAGATGATCGTCACCGCCTCGGAACGCGGTCAGCACGCGGCCGAGCTCGAGAACCGTGGCCCAATCGAGGCGAATTTCTGAAAACGCCGGGCGCACCAGGCTGCCGATGAAGACGATATCCCGGCAGTTCTCGCTGCGAAACAGCCGCACCGCCCGGCCGAGCTGGCCGACCGCTATCCAGTGGTGGCGAAACCGCTTCACCCGCTCCGGATCGCAGGCGCCGCGCAGCGCAAACAGCACCGGATCGAAGCCGCGGGCGATCAGCGAATCCGCGACCGCGAACGGCATCGCGCCGCCTCCCGCGACCACGCCAATCGGCGATGAAATATCCAACGCCTCATGGGTCATGGCTCTGGCTACCTCATCGTCAATGTTTGTCGCGATCGCCAGCCGGAAGGCACAGCGCACGATGCGCGCCATTGCCGATGAAGGTCAGGATTTCGCCGATCGCGGGATCCGAGGCTGCCAGCGGCTGCACCGCGGCGAGCCGTTCGGCGAAAATGCCGGGGCCGTGAAACAGCTTCTGGTAAAACGAGCGAACCGCCGCCAGCCGCGCTTTGGTGAACTGGCGCCGCTTCATGCCGATGATGTTGAGGCCTTCGAGGCTGGCATACTGGCCGTTGACGAGGCCGAACGGAATCACGTCGCCGCGCACGCCGCAGACGCCGCCGACCATCACCTGCGGTCCGATCCGCGTGAACTGATGCACCGCCGACAACCCGCCGATGAAGACGAAATCGCCGATCTCGCAGTGACCGCCCAGCGTCGCCGAGGTCGCGAAGATCACATCATTGCCGACATGGCAGTCGTGACCGACATGGGCGCAATTCATGAAATAACCGCGGTCGCCGACGGTCGTGAGCCCGCCGCCCTTCGGGCTGCCGCTGTTCATGGTCACGGACTCGCGGATGGTGCAGCCATCGCCGATCCGGAGTCGGCCGGTGTCGTGTAAATTGAGTATCTGTGGCGGCGCGCCGAGCGAGGCGAATGGATAGATCGTGCAACCCGCCCCGATCGTGGTCTGCCCGGTGACGTTGACATGCGCGATCAACCTGCAGTTCGCGCCGATCACGACGTTGGGGCCGATGATGCAATAGGGCCCGACGCTGGTCCCCTCGCCGATCACAGCGCCATCTTCGATCCGCGCGGTGGGGTCGATCATGCTCATCGAATGGTCCGCAATCCGTTACTGTCGTCTGGCGATAAAATGTGGGGTTTTCGGGTGGTTAGCGCGACGCAAGAATACTGTCCAGTGACGTCCGGCATTCCCGGATCGAGCTTCTCCGACGAAGACCTCGCGGCACCCCGTCAGTCCGTCAGCATCGCGCCAACGTCGGCCTCGGCGACAGTAACGCCATTCACCCGGGCGTCGCCGTGAAACCACCACATGGCCTTGCGCCGGCCAATGCTCTTCATGTGATATTCGATGGTATCGCCGGGCATCACCGGCTTGCGGAATTTGCACTTGTCGATGGTCAGAAAATAAACCGCGCGCGGTTTCTCGGTGCCTTCAACCGACTTGATGCCGATCACGCCGGCGGTCTGCGCCATGGCTTCGATCATCATCACGCCGGGATATACCGGGCGGTCCGGGAAATGTCCCTGGAACGGCGGCTCGTTGAAGGTGACGTTCTTGATACCGATGCCGCTGTAGTCGGCGCGGATATTGATAACGCGGTCGATCAACAACATCGGAAAACGGTGCGGCAACGTCTTGAGGATCTCGTTGATATCAACGAGTTCAAATTTAACCGCAGCCTCCTCCATCACTCCCGCCCCTCCCCCTTTGGATTTTGCGCGCCGTCACGCACCAGACGCTCGACCGCAACGATCTCCCGGAACCACTGCTTGGTGGGTTTTGCAAAATAACCACCCCAGCGGCCGTTGGCCGGAATATCATCCTTCACCGCGCTCATGGCCGTAACCTGCGCGCCATCACCGATATGAAGGTGATTGTTGATTCCGACCTTGGCCCCCAGCGCGACATTGTCGCCAATCGTCAGGCTGCCCGCCAGCCCAATCTGGGCCGCCAGCAAACAATGCCTGCCGATGGTCACATTGTGGCCGATTTGGACCTGGTTGTCGATTTTGGTGCCCTCGCCGATCACGGTATCCCGCAGACTGCCCCGATCGATCGTGGTTCCGGCGCCAACCTCAACGTTGTTCTGGATCAGGACGCGACCGATCTGGGGCACCTTTGTATGGCCGCTGGGCCCGAAGAAGATGAAGCCGTAGCCATCCTGACCGATGCTGCAACCGGGATGGATCAACACATCATTGCCGATCAGGGCGCATTGAATCGCGCACCGCGCGCCGACATTGCAATTCCTGCCGATCCGGACATTGGGCCCGATCACGACGCCGGCGCCGATCACCGTCCCGGCACCGATCTCGACGCCGGGGCCGATCACCACAAGCGGTTCGACGATCACGCCGTCTTCCAGATGGGCGGTCGGATCGATAATCGCGGACGGCGCGATCCCCGTATTGCCGGACCATGATTGCGGCCGAAGGGTATCGCCGTAAAGCTCGCGCGCGATCTGCACGAAATCGCGGAAAGGATGGGCCGCCCGCAACACCGTCACATGGGCGGGAACGGTCGCCTCGAAACGCGGGCTGACCAGACACGCCCCCGCTTTGGTCGAGGCAAGCTGACCGGCATATTTCAGATTGTCGAAAAAAGTCAGATGCAACGGGCCGGCTTCGTCGAGCGAGGCCAGCCCCTTGACCTTCAGGCCGCCGCGGGACGCGTCGACCAGATGCGCCTTCGTCAACGCGGCCAGTTCAGCCAACGTCGACGAAGGGGGTTGCTCAAAAAATCTCGGCTGCGCCATTCCACCTGTCGCGGTCCGGCCCGCGGTCAAACTCAGAACGAGGTTCCGCCGCCGAATTTGAACTGCTGCACGACGTCATACTTACCCTGTGTGATCGGGATCGCATAATCGAAGCGCAGCGGACCGAATGGAGACGCCCAGATCAAGCCGACACCGACCGATGTGCGGATGACGTTGGTATCGTCGTACACCATGGCGCACTTACAGGCGACGCCATTGACGACGCCGTTGACTTCACCCGTGGTGGCATACGATGTCGGCCCCTGGTAATCCCACAGCGATCCCGCGTCGGCATAGACCGCGCCCTTCAGGCCCACTTCCTTCGGCAGGAACCAGAACGGCATCTGCAATTCGGCTGACGCGCCCCAATATTTGGTACCGCCGAGCGCGTCGCCAGACCCAGTAAACGGATAGAAGGTCAGATCGCGCGGGCCAATGCCGTTGGGCGCAAAGCCGCGAACCAGGTTGGGTCCCATCTGGAAGTTGTCGAGCATGCGGATCGAGTCGCTGCCGACCTGGTTCAGCATGCCGGTCTGCAAGTGGATCAAGCCCACCAGGTCAGCCACCAGCGGCGTGTAGTACTTCGCATCGATCGCGGACTTCAGGTAGCTGACGTCGCCACCGACGCCGGCGAAGTCCTGTTTGAAGTCGAGCAGCAAGCCGTCAGTCGGGTTCTTGTTGTTGTCGAGCGTGTTGTAGTTGAGCGAATAGCCGACCGACGAAACCCATTCCGCGCCGTTCGCCAGTTCCTCACGAACCGGCAAGGACGATTCGCCGTCCGCCAAACAGCCCGGCAGGAAACCTGACTGGAAATTGCCGCTTGGATCGTTGAGCAGGCTGCCATACTTGGCCTGGATATAGGCCGGCGTGAACAGGTTCCCGCTCAAATTGTTACAATTGTCGAGCGAGGACGGCAGCGTGATGGACTGCTGATAGAGCGAATAGCGCAGTTGCAACGACAGATCTTCGCGCAGCGCAAATCCCAGTCGCGGAGAGAAGCCGATGGTCGTGGTGCCATACGAAATATAGGTGTTGGCGAGCTGCTGGCGATAGAACACGTCGAGGCCGGCGGCGACCCGATAGTCCAACAGATACGGCTCGACGAACGACAGCGACACGCCGCGCGCGTATTCGCCGTAGGTCACGGATGCTTTCGCGAACAGGCCGCGGCCGAGGAAGTTGCGCTCTGAAATACTGACTTCAGCCAGCGGGCCGTCGGTGGTCGAGTAACCGCCGGATACCGAGAAGTCGCCGGTGGATTTTTCCTCGAGATCGACAATGAGAACCACCCGATCGCTCGATGAGCCAGGTTCGGTCGTGATCTTCACGGTCTTGAAGAAGTCGAGGTTCTTCAGCCGGCGCTCGGCGCGATCGACCAGCGCGCGGTTATACGCATCGCCTTCGGAGATATCGAATTCGCGGCGGATCACGTAGTCCCGGGTGCGCGTGTTGCCCTTGATGTTGATGCGCTCGATGTAGACTCGCGGACCTTCGTCGATGGCAAAGGTGATCGAAACGGTATGCGACTCGAAATTGCGGTCGCCACGCGGCTTCACCACCGCGAAGGCATAACCGCGGCGCGACGCCTCGATCTGCATTTCCTCGACGGATTTCTCGAGCGCCTCGGCGTTGTAAAGCGATCCGACATAGACCCGCGAGAAACCCGACAGCGTATTGCCGTCAAGCGTCGAAATGCCGGACTGGAAGTTGACGGAGGCAACGCGGTACTGCTGGCCTTCCTCGATCTTGAAGGTAACCAGGAAGCCCTTCTTTTCCGGATCATATTCGGTCAGCGCGGCCACCACCTGCACATCGGCGAAACCATGCTTGAGGTAAAATCGGCGAATCAAGTCGCGATCGGATTCGATGCGGTCCGGGTCGTAGACATCGTTACCGCCGAGGAAGCTCAGCAGGTTCGACTCGCGAGTCTTGATGACGTCCTTCAGGCGATAGGACGAATAGAAGACGTTGCCGACGAATTCGATCGACTTGATGCCGGTCTTCTGGCCTTCGGTAACCGTAAAGATCAGATCGACGCGATTGTTCGGCTGCTCGATGACCTCAGGCGTGACGGTGACGTCATAACGGCCGGAGTGGCGATAGATTTCGGCGATGCGCTCGGCATCGGACTGCACCATCGGACGTGAAAACGTTCCGCGGGGCTTGGACTGCACTTCCGCGGTCAACTGTTCGTCCTTGACCTTCTTGTTGCCTTCGAAGGCGACGCGCCCGATCACCGGGTTTTCGACCACGGTCACCACCAGATGGCCGCCGATATTGTTGATTTTGACGTCCTGGAACAGGCCGGTTTCGATCAAGGCTTTCAGGCCGTCATCGATCTGGCCCTGGTCGAGACGTCCACCGGCACCGGACTTGAAATACGAGCGGATGGTCTCCACCTCGACGCGACGGTTACCTTGAACCTCTATCGTCGCCACGGTCTGGGCGGCGGCGGGCGAAGACACAAGCATAGCGGCCAGCGGGGCAGCTACCGGCACAGCGAACAGGACTAGAGCGGCCAGCAGGCCCCCCCGCACTCGCATTCCAAGATTCATTCGCAACGCGCCCTTGTCATTCCAATGCCGGCTCGCACCCCCGCGGGCCGGCAGAATCCCATTCGTTGCCCTGCTTGTAGACAATTTTACCGGGACGGCAAACGCCCGATTGCAGTGCAATTTGATTTTCATTCCAAGACGTTGCCCATCCGCCACGCCGCGCAAATAAGGCATCATGACGCGGCCAGATGCAGGATGTCGTTATAGGTCGCGAACACCATCAGCATCAGCACCAGCCCCAGCCCTATCCGGAACCCCATTTCCTGGGCGCGATCCGACAATGGCCGGCCCCTGCCGGCCTCAACCGCATAGAACAAAAGATGACCGCCATCGAGCAGCGGTACCGGAAACAGGTTCAGCAGCCCAATCGACACCGAGAGCACCGCGGCCAGACGAATCAGCGCGGCCAGGCCCAAGGTGGCGACCTGCCCCGAAATCTTGGCGATTCCCAGCGGGCCGCCGATCTGGTCAGCCCGCTCGCGCCCGGTAAAGATGCGGCCGATATAGGTCAGCGTCTGGTCGATCACCAACCAGGTTTCCTTGACGCCAAGCCACGTCGCCGTGGCCGGGTTCACGCGCTCGGTCATGACATCGCCCGGCTGTGACGCCCGGGTGATTCCGAGCACGCCGAGCCGATGGATGTTACCGAACGCGTCTTTCTGTTCCTTGAGCTCAGGGGTCCCTTGCAGCTGGACGATCGCATCGCCACGCTTGATCGTGAACGAAAGCTGCTCGCCGGCGTGACTGCCGACAATCCACTGCATGTCGGAGAAATTCTCGATCGGCTGATTGTCGATCGCCGTCACGACATCGCCGACCTGGAAGCCGGCTGCCGCCGCGGCACCGCCCGCCTCAATCTTGTCGACGCGCGCCGACATGATCGGCTTGCCGTAAAACGTGAACAGGCCCGTAAAAATCACCATCGCCAGAATGAAATTGGCGATCGGTCCAGCGGCGACGATCGCGGCACGCGGCCCGACTTTCTTGTGGTGGAAACTGCCCGCGCGCTCTTCCTCGGTCATGTTGGCGAGCGCGTCGGACGACGGCGTCGAAGCCTCGCTCTCGTCGCCAAAGAACTTGACGTAGCCGCCGAGCGGAACCGCCGAAATCTTCCAGCGGGTGCCATGACGATCGTTGAAACCGACGAGTTCCGGACCGAAGCCGAGCGAGAACGTTAGTACCTTCACGCCGGCCCAGCGGGCGACCAGGAAATGGCCGAGTTCGTGGAAGAATACGACGATGGTCAGAACGAACAGGAAGGGAATGAGGTAACCGACGAGCCCATGGCTCAACGTATTGAAACTATGCAGGAAAAACTCAGACATTCAATTCCCCTCGTCCAGAGCCGAAGCTCTGCCCCCGACCTTCTAGGATGCCTTTGCGGCAATTTGAGGCAAGAGGGTGGCAGCTTTATTTCTGGCAATATGGTCAACGACGATGGCGTCATCGGCGGACGTCAACGGCGCTTGATTGCCGGAGCGCATCCAGTCTTCCAGCGTCGCCTCGACCAGCCCGGCAATCGCACCGAATCTGATCTTGCCGGCAATGAACGCCGCCACAGCGACCTCGTTGGCGGCGTTGTAAACCGCTGTCGCGCCATTCCCGGTCCGCAGCGCATCGTAAGCCAGCCGAAGTCCGGGGAACCGCTTGAAATCCGGCACCTCGAAGGTGAGCTGTCCGATCTTGGCAAGATCGAGCTTGGCGGATGGTCCGACGATGCGGTCCGGCCATCCCAGACAATGCGCGATCGGGATCCGCATGTCGGGCACGCCCAATTGGGCAACCACCGAACGATCCGAGAATTCGACCATGCCGTGCACGATCGACTGCGGATGAACCAGCACGTCGATCTCATCCGGCTTCAACGCAAACAAATAGGAGGCTTCGATCACCTCCAGCCCCTTGTTCATCATCGATGCCGAATCGATGGTGATCTTCTGCCCCATGCTCCAGTTCGGATGTTTCAGCGCCTGCGCCAGCGTCGCCTGCTCGATATCGGCGCTGGCCCAGGTCCGGAACGGCCCGCCTGATGCGGTGATGATGACGCGGATCAGTTCCTCGCGATTGCCGGAACCCAGCGCCTGAAACAGCGCATTATGCTCGGAATCGGCCGGCAGGATGCAGGCGCCGGCCTTGGCCGCGCGCTGCATGAAAAAATCACCCGCGCAAACCAGACATTCCTTGTTCGCCAGCGCCACCGTGGCGCCGCGATCCACCGCCGCGAGCGCCGGCTTCAGTCCGGCGGCGCCGCTCACCGCGGCCATGACCCAATCGGCCGGCCGGCTCGCAGCTTCGATAACGGCGCTTTCGCCCGCCCCGCATTCGGTCCCGGTGCCCGCCAGCGCGTCCTGCAAATCCTCCAGGAGATTTGGGTCGGCGATGGCCGCAAAGCGGGCATCGAACTCCCGCGCCAGCTTTGCCAGCGCCGCGACGTTGGAGTTGGCGGTCAGGGCCTCGACTTGGTAGCGATCGGGGGACGCCCGCAGCAAATCCATCGTGCTGTCGCCGATCGAGCCGGTGGCCCCCAGCACGGTGACGCTACGGGCGGCCGACGCCACCGTTTTGCTGCTACGCAACGGAACTGCGCTCATATTTTCACCAAACCATAAGACCGCGGCCGACGCCATCCACGCCGCCATGCAAAAGCCCGAAAATCCCCGCCAACGCCACCGCGGCGACGAATCCGTCCAGCCGATCCAATAACCCGCCATGGCCGGGGATGATATGGCTGGAATCCTTGACCCCGAACTGCCGTTTCACCGCCGACTCGAAGAGGTCGCCGAGTTGCGAGGCGATCGATAAAGTAGCGCCGAGTAGCAGCAGGGATGTCATTTTCAGCATCAACTGCGGATCCGCTTTATTGGGATCCAGCGCGGCAAAACCCGCGGCGACGACCAGGCTCGCCACGAAGCCACCAAGCGCGCCCGCCCAGGTCTTTTTCGGGCTGACCCGAGGCCAGAGTTTCGGCCCGCCGATGCCGCGGCCGGCAAAATATCCGCCGATATCGGTCACCCACACGACGAGAAAGACCAACATCAGCGCCGTAAATCCCATCTTCGGATCGAACCGCAGCAGCGTAGACGCCAGCTCCGCGGTCGCGGCATAGCCGAACCCAGCGATCGCCCAGATGCGGCGTTCCGGCGTCACCGCTCCCACCGCCACGAGGCCGAGCATCAACACGACGAGCGAAGCCTCAATGCGTCCGAGCGCGAGACACAACCCGGCGATGGCAAGCGCTGCCGTACCCGCACCCACCACACGCGTCGAACGCGCGTTCCCCACGATCGCCAGCCATTCGACATAAAGGCCGATCGCGGCCAGGCTCACCAGCGCGGTCCACAGCCATCCGCCGGCATAGGCGATCGCAATCGCGGCGGGGGCCAGCACCAGGGCTACGATCACGCGGGTCAGAAGATTGCGCGCGCCCAGCTCTGCGGCCGCCGCCGGCGCGGCTTCGCCCTCGGTCACGATCCGGTTTTCGCAACCAGGCCGCCGAAGCGGCGTTCCCGTCGGGCATATTCGGCGATCGCCCCCTCAAGCGCCGCCTTGTCGAAATCCGGCCAGTGGATCGGCACGAACACCAGCTCGCTGTAGGCCGCCTGCCACATCAGGAAATTCGAAAGACGCTGCTCGCCGCTGGTGCGGATGATCAAATCGGGATCGGGAATATCGGGCGCATCGAGGTACTGCCCAAGCGCATCGACGTCGATCGACGACGGCTCGCGCTTGCCATCCGCGACCTCGCGCGCCAACCGCTGCGCCGCGTTGGCGATTTCCTGACGCGAGCCGTAGTTGAAGGCGACGACAAGCGTGAGCTTGGTGTTGGCCTTGGTCAGCTCTTCGGCTTCGTTCAAGAGCGCGCAGATGTCGGGCTCGAGCCCGTCGCGCACGCCGATCACCCGGACCCGCACGCCATCGCGATGCAGGGTCGCCAGATCGTTGCGGATGAAACGGCGCAGCAGGCCGAACAGATCGCCGATCTCGGTCGCCGGGCGCGACCAATTCTCGGAGCTGAAGGAGAAGATCGTCAGATGAAGAATGCCAAGTTCGGAAGCCGCGCGAACCACGCGGCGCAACGCCTCGACGCCACGGCGATGGCCCTCCGCGCGCGGCAGTCCCCGGGCGGCCGCCCAGCGGCCATTCCCGTCCATGATGATAGCCACATGCGACGGACCGTCCGATCGATCCGGTCCTTCAGTGGCGGGAGCCGCGGCGTTAGACATCGTTCAATCCCAAACCTCGCCCAAACCTCGACCGCGAGGCGCTAAACGGTGAGGATTTCCTTTTCCTTGGCCGCTAGCAACTGATCGATCTCCGAAATCGTCCCATCGGTCGCCTTTTGCACATCGGTGGCCAGGCGCTCCTGATCATCCTCGGAGATCTCGTGATTCTTCTCCAGCTTCTTGATGGTATCGAGGCCGTCGCGGCGAACATGCCGCACCGCGACCTTGGCCGCCTCGGCATATTTATGCGCAACCTTTACCAATTCCTTGCGGCGCTCTTCATTGAGTTCCGGAATCCGGAGCCGCAGCACCTGCCCTTCGGTGGCCGGGCTCAAACCGAGATTGGAATCGACGATCGCCTTTTCCACCGCCTTGACCATCGATTTGTCCCATACCTGCACGGAGAGCAGACGCGGTTCCGGCACGCTGATGGTCGCTACCTGATTAAGCGGCATATGGCTGCCATAGGCCTCGACCTGCACCGGCTCCAGCATCGAAGCCGCAGCGCGCCCGGTGCGCAAACCACCCAGTTCATGCTTGAGCGATTGGGTGGCGCCCTGCATGCGGCGTTTCAATTCGTTGATGTCAAAACCAGGTGTGGGCATAACGCTCTCCCCTCCTAAAAGACCAACCGCGCCGCCCTTTACCAGCGTGCGGTCCTGTTGCTTGGCAAGCCCGTCAACCGGCGACGATGGTACCGTGACCGGTACCGCGCAGGATCGCGCTGATCGATCCCGGCTCGGCAATCGAGAATACGATGATAGGCAGCGACGTCTCGCGGGCAAGCGCGAAAGCGGTCGCATCCATGACCTTGTAGCCGCCCTCGATCGCCTGCGAATGGGTCAGGCGGTCAAATCGCTTGGCGGACGGGTCCTTTTTGGGATCGGCGCTGTAGACGCCGTCGACATTGGTGGCCTTGAGCACGGCCTCCGCGCCGATTTCGGCGGCCCGCAGCACCGCCGTGGTATCGGTGGTAAAAAACGGATTGCCGGTACCGCCGCCGAGCAGCACAATTCGTCCCTCGGCGAGGTATTTATGCGCGGCGCCGCGGGTAAACAGCTCGCAAATCTGAGGCATCACCTGCGCTGACAGCGTCCGGGCGGGTGTTCCCTTGCGCTCGATCGCAGCTTCCAGCGCCAGGCAATTCATCACCGTGGCAAGCATGCCCATGGTGTCGCCGGTCGGGCGGGAGACGCCCTGCGCAGAGACTTCGACGCCGCGGAAGATGTTTCCGCCGCCGACCACGACCGCAATCTCGCCGCCAAGCTGGCGCGCCGCGATCAGATCGCCGGCGATGCGGTCGATGGTGGGCTGGTCGATGCCGAAGGATTTCTCACCGGCAAGGTATTCCCCGGAGAGCTTGATCACCACGCGACGATAGACCGGCTCAGCCATGATGCGATCGCTTCCTGTCAGCCCGGGCGGCCTAATCCCGGCGCCGTCTTCCTCCAAGGGATTGAATCACTTGGAGGATTGACGCCGGAAGGATTGTTCCGGCAGTTATTTCTTGCCGCTGGCCGCCGCGACCTCGGCTGCGAAATCGGATTCCTGCTTTTCGATTCCCTCGCCGAGAGCATAGCGCACAAATCCGGTAATCTTCACCGGCGCGCCGATCTTGCCCTCAGCTTCCTTCAGCGCCTGGGCGACCGACTTGCCCTTTTCGTCATGAATAAACGCCTGTTCCAGCAGACAGACTTCCTTGTAGTAAGTCTTGAGGCCGGACTCGACGATCTTTTCGATCACATTCTCCGGCTTGCCCTGCTGGCGATATTTATCGGCAAGCACGTCCTTTTCGCGGCGCACCACTTCCGGATCCAGCCCAGCCGGGTCCAGCGCCTGCGGATTGGCCGCCGCGACATGCATCGCCAACTGGCGGCCGAGATGGGCCAGCTCATCGGTTTTGCCGGTGGATTCCAGTGCGACCAGTACGCCCATCTTGCCGGCGCCGTCGATCACCGCGCCATGGACATAGCTCGACACCACACCCTTGCCGACTTCGAGCGAAGCCGCGCGGCGCAGCGTCATGTTTTCGCCGATGGTGGCGATGGCGTCGGAGATCGCCCGCTCCACGTTGACGTCGCCAACCTTGGCGGCGTTGATGGCCGCGACATCGGCGCCGACCTTGAGCGCAACCTGGGCGATCATCTTGACCAGCCCCTGGAACTGCTCGTTACGCGCCACGAAGTCGGTCTCGGAATTGACCTCGACCACCACGCCCTTGGTGCCCGACGTCAGCGCGCCGATCAGGCCTTCCGCCGCGACGCGGCCGGCCTTCTTGGCGGCCTTGGACAGGCCCTTCTTGCGCAGCCAGTCCTGCGCGGTCTGCATGTCGCCGCTGCTTTCGGTCAGCGCGGCCTTGCAATCCATCATGCCTGCGCCGGTCGACTCGCGCAGTTCCTTGACCATCGCGGCTGTGATCGTCGTCATCGCTAGATATCCTTTTTGCCTGTCAGGGCGGTCGCGGCGCGGCTTCACGCCGCGCCGCCTCCCACCACCAGGAATTAGGTCAAATGAGAAGTGGTGACCGGATCGATCCGGTCAACCCGCTCGTCGTTACTCGGCGTCGGCGGTCATCGCCTTGGCCTGGGCAACCCAGCCATCGGCGCGGGTCGGAAGCCCGACATCTTCACCGATCTTGTGCGCGGTGTCGTGATCGAGTTCGGCGAGCTGCCAGTAATGGAAGATGCCGAGGTCGTTGAACTTCTTCTCGATCGCACCTGACACGCCGGTGAGCTTCTTGAGATCGTCGGCGGTGCCGCGCGGACCGGCGAGACCCTGGAAGCCGACGGGCTGCGGCGCTGCCGCCGGGATAGCTTCCCGGACCGGATGAGCCGAGGCGCCGACATCGATGCCGGAATCGCCCTGCGCCCGCGAAATACCGTCGATCGCGGCACGCGCGATCAGGTCGCAATACATCGAGATGGCGCGGCCGGCGTCGTCATTGCCGGGCACGACAAAGGTGATGCCCTTGGGATCGGAATTGGTATCGACGATCGCGGCCACGGGAATGTTGAGCCGCTGCGCTTCGGCGATCGCGATGTCTTCCTTGTTGGTGTCGATCACGAAGATCATGTCGGGAAGACCGCCCATGTCCTTGATGCCGCCCAGCGAGCGGTCGAGCTTGTCGCGCTCGCGCTGCAGGGTCAGGCGCTCTTTCTTGGTGTATTGCGCGCCTTCGCCGGTAGACAGCATCTCTTCGAGCTGGCGCAGACGCTTGATCGAGCCGGACACCGTCTTCCAGTTGGTCAGCGTGCCGCCGAGCCAGCGCGAATTGACGAAATACTGCGCCGAACGCTTGGCCGCCTCGGCGACGCCGTCCTGCGCCTGCCGCTTGGTGCCGACGAACAGGATACGGCCGCCCTTGGCAACCGTATCGCTGACCGCCTGTAGCGCGCGATGCAACAGCGGCACGGTCTGGGCGAGATCGATGATGTGGATGTTGTTGCGGGCACCGAAAATGTAATCCGCCATTTTCGGATTCCAGCGGTGCGATTGGTGGCCAAAGTGAACGCCAGCTTCAAGCAGCTGACGCATAGAGAAATCGGGTAGCGCCATTGTTCAATTCTCCGGTTGGTTCCTCCGGAAACGTGTGAGCAAACGAGCCTTATGGCCCGGTTGCCACCGGACGGCCTTTTGAGCCATGTTTCCGTGTGAGATGGGCCGCTATATAGCGGGATTCTACCAGGAAGCAAGGCATTCCGGCCGGTTTCTGGGCCTATTTGGGCAGTCGATAGCGCCAAACCGTCCGCCCAAAGCCCGATCTACTCCCCGAGCCGAAGTTCAGCGATCGTCGTCCTGGCGGCAGTCTCTTCCAGGGGTAGCAGGTCGAACGGTCCAGGATTGCTGTAACCGGCCGTTACCGCCGAGCTAACCGCCATACCCAGCAACCCTACTCCCGCGGTAGATGCGAGAATAGCGTCCCTCCTTTCGCTGGTTCGGGCGACAAAGAAATAGGTTTGGCCCGCCTGAAATGCGACGTCGCGATGGGTCGTCCCCGGAAACGCGGGCTCGGTCGCCGTCAATTGATGCTGGCCGGCTGGACGATCCGCAAAGACATAGGTTCCAGTCCTTAAGCCATTCATCGGCGTACCGTCGAGCTGAACGTCCCACGCTACGTCGCCAATGCCGCCGTAGGCTTTCTCGCGCAGCACGATGATTCGGGCTTGCCCCGGCTTCGGCGATCCCAGTTTGTGCATCATCTCCGAGTAATCAAGCCCGCTTCGCGCGGTCTCACATCCGCATAAAAGTACTGCAACGCCCAACAACGCCAAGCCACGTAAAAACATCTCGTCCCCAAAGCATTTTTCCCCGAGGCAACGAATAGCGAATAATTTGGGATGGTTGCAACTCCGCTAGTTCGGCGAGCATCATTCTCGCAGTCGACGGTCATATTGGCGGGATGCCGTGGCAACAGCGCCGAATTCCTGCCTTTCCGAAGCCCATCGACACGCGCGACAACGCAGCCCTTCGCGTATGCTGACACAAAATGGCAGCATTTCCTGATAACCTCTGCCCGCTCCTTGCACGGTGGGTCCGATGTCACGCGCGCAACGTCTACTCGATCTCATTCAAGTGCTTCGTGGCTATCGTCGCCCCGTCAGTGGCGCGGTGCTGGCCGAGGCGCTCGGGATTTCACTCCGGACGCTCTACCGCGACATCGAGACATTGAATGCACAGGGTGCGCATATCGATGGCGAGCCCGGTGTCGGCTACGTCCTGCGCCCGGGCTTCATGCTGCCTCCACTGATGTTTTCGGAAGAGGAGATCGAGGCGATCGTGCTCGGCTCACGCTGGGTGGCGGACCGTGCCGACGCAGCATTGAGCGCTGCCGCGCGCAACGCGCTTGCCAAAATCGCCGCCGTGCTCCCGCAAGACCTGAAAACCAGTCTCGATACTTCGAGCCTTCTCGTCGGGCCCGGCGATGCCGTTGCCGCCGGTGACGCCGAGCTTCCGGTCATTCGCTCGGCCATTCGAACCGAACGCAAGTTGCGCATTGGCTATTTGGACGGCAATAAGCGCGCTTCAAAACGTACCATCTGGCCCTTCGCTGTCGGCTTTTTCGACCGGGTGCGCGTCGTCGTGGCGTGGTGCGAGTTACGCGAGGGCTTTCGCCATTTCCGGACTGACCGCATCAGCAAGGTGCAAGTCGTCGACAAGCGCTATCCTCGCCGTCGTCAAGTCCTGCTGAAGGAGTGGCGCGCGGCTGAAGGAATCCCGGAGCAATAAGGTCAGATTTCACTACTGACAGTTTTTGGCAGTGCCATCGCCTAGATTGAACTCACACCGAACGCCAATGCGGTTCGGCAGCGACGTTCAAACAGGAACCCTCCAGATGCCAAACTTCAGTTTTGTCCTGCTCTATGTCGAGAACCCGCCGGCCAGCGCCGCCTTCTACGCGGATCTGTTAGGCCGGCCGGCCGTCGAGACCTCGCCCACCTTTGCCATGCTGCCGTTGTCAGGCGGGGTGATGCTGGGGTTGTGGTCGCGCAAAACGGTTGAGCCCGCAGCCGTCGCGCAGGCTGGAGGCAGCGAAGTCGCGTTCACGGTCGAAGATGCCGCGACCGTCAGAACGATGTTTGCCGATTGGAAGGAGCGCGGACTGGATATCATCCAGGAACCGGCGCAAATGGATTTTGGTTTCACCTTCGTGGCGACCGATCCCGATGGCCATCGCCTGCGCGTGTTTGTCCCGGGGGCCGCATGAGCAAGAACTGGGTTGCAGTTGCCTCGGCCGAACACGTCCGTATCGGCCGAAGCAAAGGGTTCATGCAGGTCTGTCACGGCAAGGCAGCGCCGCTCAGGCGCGTCCACCCTGGCGACGGGGTCGTCTACTACTCGCCGACCAGCGCCTTCCAAGGCAAGGACAAGCTACAGTCGTTTACGGCGATAGGCGTCGTGAAGGATGGCAGCCCATATCAGGCAACGAAGGGCGGCTTTTGTCCGTTCCGCCGTGACGTCAATTGGCGCAGCGCTGAAGAGATACCGATCAAGCCGCTTATCGAGAGGCTCCAGTTCACGACGGCCAAGAGCAATTGGGGGTTTCAGCTGCGCTTCGGGCTGTTCGAAATTTCCGAACACGACATGGCAATGATTGCGGCAGCGATGGGCGCATCGTCGTCACTGGCGTGACGGCGAGCGCCGTACCCACTTCGCTCGAAAACGCTCTATAGCGTCTGCACGTCGACCACGCCCGACACCGCCTTGATCGCGCCGGCGATCTGCGGGGAGACCTTGAAGCGGCCCGGCAGCTTCATTTCCACCTCGGTTTCGAGGTCGAGCATCATCACCAGCGAGACGTCGCCATTGGCGGCGGCCGGCACCGCCGGAGCGCCCGCGACATCGGGCATCTGCAGGCGCTTGGCAATCGACTCCAGCGGCTTGGTGTCGCGAACGAAGATCCGCAGCCCCTTCTGGGTTTTGGCCGCCGCGGCATCGAGCGGCTCGGCGTGCAGCACCCGCGCGCGGACGTCTTCGCCCTGCAATTCCGCGCCGAGTTGCAATAGCACCGCAGCGCCAGGCTCCAGCACGTCGCGATATTGCGCCAGACCTTCGGAAAACAGCACGGCTTCGAAATGGCCGGTCGGATCGGACAGGCCCATGATGCCCATCTTGTTGCCGGTCTTGGTCCGCCGTTCCATGCGCGACACCACGGTGGCGGCGACCTTGCCCGCGGTAGCACCAGTCTTCACCGCGCGCGAAAACTCCGCCCAGGTTTGCACCCGCAGGCGTTTCAGCACGGTGGCGTAGTCGTCCAGAGGATGGCCGGACAGGAAGAACCCGATCGCGTCGTATTCGCGCCGCAGCCGTTCGGCCGGCAGCCACGGTTCGAGCTGCGGCAGCATGATGGTCGGCGCATCAGCGGCGCCGCCGAACATATCGTTCTGGCCCATGGTCGTCGCCTCATGGCTGCGTTGGCACGCCGCCAGGATCGCCTCGGCGCCACCAAACACTCGCGCGCGATTGGAATCGAGCGAATCGAACGCGCCGGCGGCGGCCAGGCTCTCGATCACGCGCTTGTTGATCGCGCGTGGATTCACCCGCGACGCAAAATCCGCCAGCGAGGTGAACGCCCCGGCCTTTCGGGCCTCGACGATCAGTTCGACCGCCTGATGCCCGACGCCCTTCAGGCCGGCCAGCGCGTAATAGATAGTATTGTCGCTGACTTCGAAGGTGGCGCCCGAGCGAATCACCGACGGCGCCTCGACCTTGATCTTGAGCCGTTGCGCTTCGGCGCGAAATTCCGAGAGCTTGTCGGTGTTGGAGAGATCGAGCGTCATCGACGCCGCCAGGAATTCAACCGGATAATGCGCCTTCATATAGGCGGTGTGATACGACACCAGAGCATAGGCCGCCGCGTGGCTCTTGTTGAAGCCGTAATCGGCGAATTTTGCCAGCAATTCGAAGATCGTGTCGGCCTGCCCCTTGGGCACGCCATTCTTGATCGAGCCTGCGATGAAGATCGCGCGCTGCTTTTCCATCTCGGAGCGGATCTTCTTGCCCATCGCGCGGCGCAGCAAATCGGCGTCGCCGAGCGAATAGCCGGCCATCACCTGGGCGATCTGCATCACCTGTTCCTGGTAGATGATGACGCCGAAGGTCTCCTTCAGGATCGGCTCGAGCATGGGATGAAGATATTCCGGCTCCTCGTCGCCGTGCTTGCGGGCGCAATAGGTCGGGATGTTCGCCATCGGGCCAGGACGATAGAGCGCCACCAGCGCGATGATGTCCTCGAAACGGTCGGGCCGCATGTCGACCAGCGCCCGCCGCATGCCCTGACTTTCCACCTGGAACACGCCGACCACATCGCCCTTGGCCAGCATCTGGTAACTTCTGGCGTCGTCGAGCGGCAGGGTCGGCAGATCGACGTGGACGTCGCGCTGCTTGAGCAGCTTGACCGCGACATCGAGCACCGTCAGCGTCTTCAAGCCGAGGAAGTCGAACTTGACGAGGCCGGCCGGTTCAACCCATTTCATGTTGAACTGGGTCACCGGCATGTCCGATTTCGGATCGCGATAGAGCGGCACCAGTTCACTGAGCGGGCGGTCGCCGATCACAATGCCGGCGGCGTGGGTAGAGGCGTGACGGGTCAGGCCCTCGAGACGCTGGGCGATGTCGAAGGCGCGCGCCACCACTGGATCTTCATCGCGAAACGCCTGCAGCTTGGGCTCGCTCTCGATCGCCGCGGCCAGTGTCACCGGTGCGGCGGGATTTTGCGGCACCAGTTTTGTCAGCTTGTCGACCTGGCCATAGGGCATCTGCAGCACGCGGCCGACGTCGCGCAGCACGCCGCGCGCCTGCAGCGTACCGAAGGTGATGATCTGCGCCACCTGGTCGCGGCCGTAACGCTGCTGCACATAATCGATCACCTCGCCGCGCCGGTCCTGGCAGAAGTCGATGTCGAAGTCGGGCATCGAGACGCGTTCCGGATTGAGGAAGCGCTCGAACAGCAGGCCGAACCGAATTGGATCGAGATCGGTGACGGTCAGCGCGTAGGCGACCAGCGAGCCCGCGCCGGAGCCGCGGCCTGGGCCGACCGGAATGCCCTGCGCCTTCGCCCATTTGATGAAGTCCGCGACGATCAGGAAGTAGCCCGAATAATTCATCCGGGTGATGACGTCGATCTCGAACGCCAGTCGCGCGCGATAGTCTTCCTCCGAGGTGCCTTGCGACAGGCCATGGACCCTGAGCCGGTTGGCGAGCCCCTGCTCGGCCTGACGGCGCAATTCCTCGGTTTCTTCGCTTTGCGCGTCGACCGCGTTGGCGCCGGCACCGACGGTGAAGCGCGGCAGGATCGGCTTGCGGGTCAGCGGCCGGTACGAGCAGCGCTCCGCGATCTCGACCGTGGAGGCCAGCGCCTCCGGAATGTCGGCAAACAGCACCGCCATTTCCGCCCGCGTCTTGAAGCGGTGCTCCGGCGTGAGCTGATAACGGTCGGTCTCGGCAACCAGGCGACCGCCTGCGATGCAGAGCAGCGCATCATGGGCTTCGTGGTCGTCGGCGGTGGCAAAATACGGTTCGTTGGTCGCGACCAGCGGCAAGCCCTTGGAATAAGCGAGATCAATCAGGCCAGCCTCGACGCGCCGCTCCTGGTCGATGTTGTGGCGTTGCAATTCGATGTAGAGCCGGTCGCCGAACAAGCTCGCCAGCCGGTCACAGCGGGTCGCCGCCAAGGCAGCCTGATCGGCCGTGAGCGCCAGCGAAATCGGCCCCTCGGGGCCGCCGGTCAGCACGATCAGGTCCTCGGCGTCGCCTTGCAGCCAATCGAACTTGATATGCGGGGCCTGGTTGACGGGTGTTTCCAGGAATGCGCGCGAGTTCAGCCGCATCAGGCTGCGGTAGCCACGCTCGCGCGCCGCCAACAGCACGATGCGCGCCGGGGCCGCGGCGAGCGCATTGCGCGCGTTGGGATCCTGGTCGCCGAAATCGACCGCGAGTTCACAGCCCACGATCGGCTGGATGCCGTAGCCCGCAAGCTTGTCGGAAAACTCCAGCGCGCCGAACATGTTGTCGGTGTCGGTCAATGCCAGCGCCGGCTGCCGGTCGGCCTTGGCGAGTTCCGCAAGCTTCGCGATCTTGATCGAGCCTTTCAGCAGCGAATAGGCCGAATGGACATGAAGGTGGACGAATCCGGCATTGGGCATGGTCGCGACAGGCTTCTCGGTCATGGGTTCGGGCGCGCTGAACTTGATCGGATATCAGGCTCGAGGGGTACGCGCGCCAGCCCGACAGAACGACCAAGAGAACGACAAAAAGGCGGAACTAGAGGGCCGACTCGCGCCCTGATGGTGAAGCCTCCGGCCAGCGCTGTCCACGCCGAACCCGCGATTAAATCCAGCCGTCCTGCTTTTCCCCAGGGCTGCCTGTTGAGGGCTCCCCGTTGAGGGCTGCCTGTTTATTGGGGCTGCCTGTTTATTGGCGGTTCGGCATGCTCGAATGTTTGGGTCTATTTCAGTTCGCGGCGGTTCATCCTGTTACGAAGCCGCAGCGAGCATTGATGGCCCACCCTGAAGGCGAGCATCGCCGAGACCAGCAAAACCAGCGCCGCGAAGGCGCCAATGGCGACCGCGCCGAGGACGCGGCGCAGACCGCCGCCGATGTCGCCGACCAGCAACGATAAAGCCGTGACCAAGGACATGCTGCCGATCAGGACGAACACCAGACCCAGCCGAACGCACCAAACGAGACCTTCGCCCATGCAACTCACCGCCGATCGTGGTCCGGCCTCAACGGGCCGGAGCGGCCGGCCCGCCGTCAGGCCGGGCCGCAGCAGAACCTGGGCTTTAGAGCTGCGCGAACAGTTGCGCCCAGACCGCGATCATCCCGACAAACAACACGATCGACGCCAGTGCTGCCGCCTCTTCCACGAATACCCTCAACATATCCGCCCTCCCACTACTGGAACATAAGAAGAACATTGTTCCTTTTTTGTTCCAGGAGTCAAGCGGGTCGTATCAGGTCAATTCGACAGGCGGCCTCGAAAAATACGGCTTGGTTAATCCAGGGGATCCGACGGAACGAACCGGGACCGCGCCAGACGGCAAGTTCGGTCCGGGATCACGCAATCGGCTCCGTACAGTGGAAGGCTTCGCGGCGAACGGCTGGTGTTCAGAAGCAGCCGCGGCGTGGCCCGCTATCGGCAGGACATTCCCTCTGCCATCGAAGGACCCCAAAAGCCGCATTCCGTGGGCGGGCCGGCCAAGCCGTTCGCGTGTTGGTATCCATGGGCATGCAACTCCCCGCGCAACGCCAACAGCATGGCGCCGGCCAGAAGGATCGCGGATAGCAAGATGACAGGTCTGTTTCGCATGACGCTCATATGCCCCTAAAATCCGACGATTACTAGGCAGCCACGCCGCGACCAATCAAATCGGCTCGTCAGCCAAGCGGCGGCATGCGTCCGTTTTGAATGATCTTAGTTGTTGAGGCCCTGGAAGGTCTTCTCGGGCTGCACCGTGAGGCGGATGGCGACCTCGACCGTCCCGTCGAAAACTTCAAGCACGTGATCGCACAGCAGGCAGCGGAATTCGCCGGTGCTTCGCGCGCCGCTTGCGAGTTCGACGCGCCGATAGCCGGCATTGCAGTTGGGGCAGATGATATCGGATTTTTTCATGTGGCGAACACGCGCTCGTGCATCGTCTGTCCTGCATAGTGTACGGCTATGACAGTCGAGCGACCCCTATTCGTTACGAGCGTGAATTGACCGGAATATGGCGCGGCGCCGCGGCTGGATTGGTTTTAAAGCGATCCTCCACAGGCGGTTGCATCGGCCAGCGAAGACCGGTTGACTCGGGCCCGACGATAACCTTCTGCTGGCGGCCGACAGCGCCGCTCGAATCTCATCGATGATGAAGACGCGATGCGGTGAGCTTGATCGGTTTTGAAGGCAAAGGCCGCAACTCGCGGCGGAGAAAATGATGCGCGTTGCCGCTTTGGCGATTTTCGCAGGTTTGGCGATTGGAGCTATGTCGGCCGCCGCGCCGGCTCGAGCCCAGGCGTATGATCCAGCGTACCCGGTTTGCCTGCAAGTGTTCGGCCCGTACAACTATAACGAATGCCGCTTTACATCATTGGCGCAATGCGCGCCCGCCGCGTCGGGCCGCGGCGCGCAATGCATCGTCAATCCCTATTTTGTAAACGCCACTCAGGAGCCGCCGCCCGTACGACGCCACCGGCGGCACCGCCACGCGCGTTAGAGCGTTTTCGAGCGAAGTGGGCACCGGTTCGCGTGAAGAAAACGCGTCAAATAAGAAACTAGAGCTCCATTCCGATTCAATCGGAATGGAACTCTAGAACGGCACGCGCGCACTCATTCGAGTTCGATCACCTTGCCGCCCTCGAGCGACACCCGCCGGTCCATGCGTCCGGCGAGTTCCATGTTGTGGGTCGCGATCAGCATGCTCACGCGCGTTGCCTTGACGAGTTGCATCAGCGCCTTGAAGACGTGATCGGCGGTGCCGGGATCAAGGTTGCCGGTCGGCTCGTCGGCGAACAGGACCCGCGGTGCATTGGCGACCGCGCGCGCGATCGCGACCCGTTGCTGCTCGCCGCCGGATAGCTCGGCCGGACGATGCTTGATGCGATCGCCGAGGCCTAGATAGGCCAGAATTTCGGTGGCGCGCTTGACGGTTTCGCCGCGCTTGAGGCCGCGAATCATCTGCGGCAGCATGACGTTTTCAAGCGCGGTGAATTCCGGCAGCAGCCGGTGCGATTGATAGACGAAGCCGATATCGGTGCGCCGGATCTGGGTCCGGTCGACGTCCGATAACCCTGAGGTCGCGGTGCCCCCGACATAGACCTCGCCGTCATCGGGGCTTTCGAGCAGGCCCGCGATATGCAGCAAGGTCGATTTGCCCGAGCCTGACGGCGCCACCAGCGCCACCGACTGCCCCGCCCACAACGCAAGCTTGGCGCCGTCGAGAATCGTCAGCGTGGTTTCGCCTTGCACGTACTGGCGTTTTATCTCGTGGAGATAGACGGCCGGCACATCTTCCGCCCCGTGCGCCATCGGCACCTCACTCATAGCGGAGCGCTTCGACGGGATCGAGGCGCGCGGCACGCCAGGATGGATAGAGGGTCGCGAGAAAGGACAGGGTCAGCGCCATGATCACGACCGCGCTGGTCTCGCCGAAATCGATCTCGGCCGGTAGCTTGGAAAGGAAGTAGAGCGTCGGATCGAACAATTCGGTGCTGGTCAGCCAGGACAGGAATTGCCGGATCGATTCGATGTTGAAGCAAACCAACAGCCCGACCAGAAGACCGGTCAGCGTACCGACCACCCCGATCGCGGCACCGGTGATCAGGAAGATCCGCATGATCGAGCCCTGCGAGGCGCCCATGGTGCGCAGGATCGCGATGTCACTGCCCTTGTCCTTCACCAGCATGATCAGGCCGGAGACGATATTGAGCGCCGCGACCAGCACGATCATGGTGAGAATCAGGAACATCACGTTGCGCTCGACCTGAAGCGCATTGAAGAAGGTCGAGTTGCGCTGTCGCCAGTCGACCAGAAATACCGGCCGCCCCGCGGCTTCGGTCACCGCCTTGCGGTAGGCGACGATGTTGTCGGGGTTGTCGGTGAACACCTCGATCGCGGTGACGTCGTTGTTGCGGTTGAAATAGGCCTGCGCCTCCGCCAGCGGCATGAACACGAAGGTCGAATCATATTCCGACATGCCGATCTCGAACACCGCATTGATCTTGTACGGCTTGATGCGCGGCGTGGTGCCCATCGGGGTCACCGCGCCCTTCGGCGAGACCAGCGTGATGCTGTCGCCGGCATGCAGCGACAATTGATCGGCGAGCCTGCGGCCGATCGCAACGCCCTGCCCGTCATCAAATCCCTCGAGCGTGCCCTGCGTGATGTGCTTGGCGATCGAGGTGAGGTTGTTGAGATCGTCGGCGCGGATGCCGCGAATGAACACACCGGCCGCGTTGAACGGCGACGATCCGAGCCCCTGGCCGTCGACCACGGGCGCGGCAAGCCGGATGCCCTTCACCTGGCTGATCCGGTCGGCGACATCCTTCCAGTCGGTCAGCGGCGATTCCAGCGGCTGCACTAGAAGATGCCCGTTGAGGCCGAGGATCTTGTCGAGCAGTTCCTTGCGGAAGCCGTTCATGACAGCCATCACGATGATCAGCGTGGCGACGCCGAGCATGATGCCGAGAAACGAGAAGCCGGCGATCACCGAGATGAAACCTTCCTTGCGGCGGGCGCGCAAATAGCGTCCCGACAGCAGCCATTCGAAGGCCGCGAAAGGTGGGGTCCGGACTGGCTCGCTCATGGGTTCATCCATAGGTCGATTTTCACACGATTCGGGCTGATTGTGACCGATCCCGCCAGCACCGGTGGATAATTCGTCACGAGGTCAGCTTTGCCAGCACTTCAGCCGGGCTCAGATTCTCGCGCGCCCCGTCGCTGCGCTGCTTGAGTTCGACCTTGCCTTCGGCGAGCCCCTTCGGGCCGATCAAGACCTGCCAGGGAATACCGATCAGGTCGGCGGCGGCGAACTTGGCGCCGGCACGCTGGTCGGTGTCGTCATAGAGCACATCGACGCCACTGGCCGTGAGTTCGCGATAAAGCTTTTCGGATGCCGCATCGGTATCTTCGGCGCCCTGCTTGAGGTTGAGGATCGCCACTTTGAAGGGAGCGACCGCCTCCGGCCATTTGATGCCGGCGTCGTCATGGCAGGCCTCGATGATCGCGCCGACCAGCCGCGACACGCCGACGCCATAGGAACCGCCATGGATCGGGACGTCGGCGCCATCGGCACCCGCAACAAAAGCCTTCATGGTGTCGGAATATTTGGTGCCGAAATAGAAGATCTGCCCGACCTCAATGCCTCTGGTGTGCAGCTTCTTCTCAGCCGGCACTTCGCGATCGAACCGCTCGGCGTCGTGGACGTCTTCGGTCGCGGCATAGACCGAGGTCCATTGCTGGATGATCGGTGTCAAATCGCCTTCATAGTCGACATTGTCGCCGGGCACCGGCAAATTGAGCACGTCGCTGTCGCAATACACCCCGGACTCGCCGGTCTCGGCGAGCACGATGAATTCGTGGCTGAGGTCGCCGCCGATCGGGCCGGTTTCCGCGCGCATCGGGATCGCCTTCAATCCCATCCGCGCAAAGGTCCGCAAGTACGCGACGAACATCCGGTTGTAGGAGCGGCGCGCCGCCGCCTCGTCGATGTCGAACGAATAGGCGTCCTTCATCAGGAATTCGCGGCCGCGCATCACGCCGAACCGCGGACGCTGCTCGTCACGAAACTTCCACTGGATGTGGTAGAGATTGAGCGGCAGGCTGCGGTAGGATTTGACGTAACTGCGGAAAATCTCGGTGATCATTTCCTCGTTGGTCGGCCCATACAGCAATTCGCGCTTGTGGCGATCGGTGATGCGCAGCATCTCCGGACCGTAGGCGTCATAGCGGCCGCTTTCGCGCCAGAGGTCGGCCAATTGCAGCGTCGGCATCAACAGCTCGAGCGCGCCGGCGCGGTCCTGTTCCTCGCGCACGATCTGCTCGATCTTTCTCAGCACCCGCAAGCCCAGCGGCAGCCAGGCATAGATGCCGGCCGCCTCCTGCCGCATCATGCCCGCGCGCAGCATCAGCCGATGCGAAACGATCTCGGCCTCCTTCGGATTTTCCTTAAGGATCGGCAGAAAAAATCGCGACAGTCGCATAGGTACACTCAAAGAATCGGTGAAACACGGAAGGCCCGCAGTGAAACCGGATCGTGCGGGAAAACACAAGGGCGGGAGCCGCAAAAGCGGCTCCGGTGGCTGATTTCCGGCTATTTCGCCTGTCACATTGAGCGTGCGATTAAGGCACGAGCGCGTCACAAACCAGCTTTTGGAAGAAAAGCTTATGACGCCATTCTAATGCGACGGAATATCAAGCTCATCTTCCAGCGTAACTTTCTTGAAGTCGGTCACCAGGGCTTCGATCCGGATGTGCCAGTGCCCGGGATAGGGCAGCAACACATCGCGAACATGCCAGTAGCCGTCGGCGCCCAAGGTCGCCGCGCGCTCCAGCGGTTCGATGCCGCGCTCGGGCAGACTGAGGACGAGTGTGGCTTCCTTGGCCGCGAGCGGGCTGGCATCGCCGTTCATCAATTGCAGCACGAAGCCGTTGCCACCGGCCTTGCCCGGCGACACCAGCACCTGGAACATCGCCTGCTCGGTATGGATATGGATCGCCAGCGGCGTCACCACCGCCGAAGTCCGGGCCGCCGCCTGCGCGCGCGGCGGCGGGGTGAAGCGCCAGCCGGCGACGACGGCGAGAATGCCGAGCACCAGGACGCATTCGAGCATGATCGAGCGCCGCAGGGGGCGCGTCTTGCCGGCATCCGTCGCGATCGCCGGCGTCAGATAAAACCGGTTCAGCGCGGCAAGCCCGAGCAGCAGGACGACGAGCACAAGCTTGATCGACAGCAGGATGCCGTATCCGGTTTCGAACAGCGCGCCAAAGCTTTCGAGCTGGATCACCGAAAGCCCAAGGCCGGTCAGCACCAGCACGCCGACCACCGGCAGCGCCAGCGTGGAGAAGCGATGCAGCGCCGCGGGCAGCGCGTCCGCCCGCCGCCGGACCATGTCGGCCAATGGCGCCAGCGCGCCGACCCAATAGGCCACGCCAATGCCATGCAGGAACAGGGAGGACCGGGTCAGCCATTGCGGCGGCGCCGTCGCGGCATGGCCGGTCGCGGCCAGCGAAAGCCCGACGCCCGCCATTGCCGCCGACGCGAGTAGCCGGGGCAGCGTCATGGTCGGACCGCGCGAGGCAAAATAGGCGGCGACCATCGCCGCGATCGCGATCAGCAGCGATGTCCCGAGGCTGGTGGCAAGCGCGCTGGTCCACGGTGCCGGCGTCACGATGCCGGCGAACGGCAGGTTCAATAGATCGAGCCCCTGGAGGCCGAGCGATGCCACCGCGCTGGCGAGACCTGTCCAGAGCGCGCCGACCGTCGCGCCGGTTCTGCCGGCGCCCAGCCCGATCCAGCACGCGAAGAAGGCCCCGCCGACGCCGACAAACAGCCCGAGGTAGACGCCAATCCGCGCCAGCCAGATCAGGATGGCGCGGGCGCCGTCGGTGGCCGGCGCAGCGGCGGCTCCCGTCACCTCGCCGATCGAAAACACCAGCGAACCCGCGACCGGATGCCCGTCCGCGGAGATGATGCGATAGCTGACGATCTGGGTGCCGCGCGGCAGCGTCTCCGGCAGCACCAGGGTGACGATCTGATCGACCGCGCGCACGACGACGTCGTCACGGCTTTTGCCCGAGGCATCGATCAGGCTGATCACCGCCGGGGTCACGGGCTCGTTGAAACGCAGTTGCACCGTTTTTGGCGCCGTCGCGAGCACGCTGCCGTCGGCCGGCTCGGCTCCGACCAGCGAGGCGTGCGCCGACACGCCGGTGGCAAAGCAGACCACCCACAAAAGCGTTGCCAGGCCCGCGATCAGGCGCATCGTCCGGACTGCCTTTTTAAGGTTTTGCCAACAGCTTCACGCCCGGTGCCGGCGATTTGCTGTCATGAGCGTGGGCCGGATCGACGGGAATATCGATCCAGCGGCTAACCCCTTGCTCGCATTCCTGCACCGTCGGAAAATACAGCATGCTGCCGGGCTTGAGGGTGTCGGTCAGATACATCGTGAGGACGAATTCGTCGTAGAAATCGTCAGGCAGTTTGCCGTCGCTCCACACCACTTCCTTGACGCCCTCAGACAATTTGGTGCCGTGAAAGTCGTATTCGGCGGCGTATTTGCCTTTGATGGTCTCGATATTCCAGCGGGGCTTCGACATCGGCTTCACAGCGATCACGCCATCTGGAATTTGCACGCGGATCTTGATCGTTGCCGAGCCAGCGCAGCCATGCGGCACGACAAACACCGCCTTGAACGGCGCGCCGATCGTAGCCTCCTTGCTTTCCAGGGTGATATGGGCGCTGGCCGCGGACGCCGCGATGAGCATGACCGCGACAGCGCCGGCGGTGAGAAAACGGCAATAAGGGCTATTGGACATTTCTCGCCTCACATCTTCGCGCCGTCGGGCATCTTCTTCTGCATGCCATCGGCCGCAGCGGGTCCCTGCGCGCCAATGCCCTGCACGTCGAGCGAAACCTTCACTTTGCCGGCTTTTTCGAATTCCAGCGTCACCGGCAGTGCATCGCCCTGCTTCAGTGGGCTCTTGAGATCGAACATCATCAGATGGTAGCCGCCCGGCGCCAGTTTTACAGTCTTGCCGGGATCGATCGCGAGACCCTCCGGCAGTGGACGCATCGTCATCACGCCGTCCTTCATGGCCATTTCGTGCACCTCGACCTTGCCGGCGACATCGGCCGAAACGCCGACCAGCCGATCCGGCGTCGTGCCCTTGTTCTCGATGGTGAAATATCCGCTGCCGATTTTCGCACCGTTCGGCGTAGCACGGCTCCAGGCCTGCGTGATCGCGAGATCACCGGCCTTGATCTCCTCGGCGCGCGCCGGCGCCGCGATCAGGCTAGCGAACACGGACAAGGCGACAAGTCCGGCTGCGATTTTTCTCGCTGCGATTTTTCTCATGGGAACTTCCTTGTTTCTTGTTCTCGAGTTTTGCGTTTCAGCAAGTTTTGCGTTTCAGAAGGTGTATTTCCCGGCGAGGACATAGGTCCTTCCGGGGAACGGGTGGAACAGGAAATACTGCTCGTTGAACAAATTATCGATGCCGAAATCGAACGAGAGGTTTGGCGTCGTGTTGTAATGGACCTTCATGTCGACGACGATGTAGTTGTCGAAGGCGCCATAGACATGGGAAATGATGTCGGTGTTATCGAGCGTCGAGTATTGCTTGCCGCTGTAACGGGCAGCCACCGTGTAGGCCCAGCTTTCGTTCGGCCGGTAGGTGGCGCCGAATTTGGCGCGCCAGTCCGGAACATAGGGCACCCGATTGCCGACCGCGTTGTCCGGCTGAAGGGTTATCGGGTTGACGCCCGCCCAGGTCGGATCCGACAAAATGCGGGAGTCGACATAGGTCACGCTGCCGAACAGCTGCAGACCTTTGATCGCCACATTGTCCCTTTCCGCGGAAAGCTCGACGCCCTGCATCCGGATCGCATTGACATTGCCGATGGTCGTGGTGGGCGTCTGGTTGACGTTGGTGGTTTGCGAGATGATCGCGTTGTAAACGTACTCCTCGAACAGCGTCAGCCTGACGCGGCCGTCGGTCCATTTGCGCTCGACCACGAACTCACCGTTGAAATCCTGCTCCGGCGTCAGGTTGGGATTGGCGAAGGTCGCGACCCCGTTGACGCTGATGTTCTGGTAAAGCTCGGTGACGGTCGGATAGCGATAGGCCTCGCCAAAACTTGTCGTGATGTTCCAGTCCTTGTTGAGATCGTAGGACAGCGATGCCTTCGGCGAAAAATTCGTCGAGTTGAGGCCCGGTTGGTTGACCGAATTCGCCAGCAGCGTCGGAACTGGCGCGCTCGTGGTTCCGGTGCCGGACTTGGCGACGCTGTTGAGATTGAATCCATCAACCGCCTCCCAGCTTTCCAGCCGACCGCCAAGCGTCAGCTTCAGATTGGGGACGATCTTCCAGGCATCCTGTACCCACAACGCCCCGGTCCGGGTTTCGCCGATGCTATCGGAGAAAAGCTGGCCGGTACCCGTTGCCGACGTCACGTTCCAGGTCGACGAGAGGTAGCCCGGGTTATCCAGATAATAGCGGTCACCATGGACGCCGAAGCTGATCTCCTGCGGGCCGTCGTAGCCAAACGGACGCCAGATGCCCTTGGCATCGCCATTTTGCCAATTGGTCCCGTCGTTGCGGGTGATCTTGCCGTTCTGGGAGTAGCCGACGCCTGTCTGCGTCACGGTGTACGGATTGAGCATGATATCTTGCAGATAATTGTAGCTCGATAGCGATAGATCGAAATCGTAGACGCCCTTGGTGTCGCTCTTGAGCGAAACGGCATTGCTGAGATGGGTCTGGTCCCAGGTGTACTTGTTGCTCGCAAAGCCGGAGATTCCGGCAAAGGTCGGAGCGCCTGTCGCGGTTGAGGTCAGATAGGTCTGCGGATTGGAGGTCTGGACGTTGTTCCAGATGCCCACTGAGTACGTGGCCTGCACCAGTGGCGTGATGTCGTAGGCCAGTCTGAGGTTCGCCGAGGTCTGCTGCGAATGCGCCAGCGCCCCGGTGCCGACGACATCGGCCGGCGTTCCCTGCTTGGTCAGCGCCGGAAACGTACCGCTGGTTCCACCCGGGATCGTGGCATTGGTCGTGTAGGTCAGCGGCTGCTGATAGCTGTCCTGGTAGTTGACGCTGAGCAACCAGGAAAGCTTGCCCTCACGATTGCCCGCCGCAGCGCTGGTGACGCTGCTCGCATAAGTGTCCTTGGTGCCGTATTGGTTCCACGGCATCACCGAGACCGTTTCCTTCACCGTGGCAAAGGCGTGGTCCGGCATTTTTGAGGTGATCAGCAGCACGCCGCCGATGGAATTGCCGGGATAGGCGGCGGCAAACGGGCCGTCGAGGAAGTCGATCCGCGCGATGCCTTCCGTCGGGATCAGGTTCCAGTGCGGCGAGGCGCCCGAATTGTTGTTGCCGATCAGCGCCGAAATCAAGAGATCGTCGTAATAGATCAGCGTTCGCGCGCTGGAAGCCAGCCCCCAGGTCCGGGTCGCGAGCACCGCCTGGTTGTCGCCGTCGTTGCGTTTGCGGACGAACAGGCTCGGCATGTATTTGACCGCGTCTTCGGGGTCCTTCAGGTTGATGGTCTCGTCGATCTGCTTGGCGGTGATGCTGTAGCTTTCCTGCGGCAGCGCGAATCGCTGCTTGACCGGCGGCGTCCCCAGCGAGGCGATAACGCCGCTGCTGTCGCTCTGCGGGGCCGCTGGATTGGCCGCCGCCGTTGCCACCGGTTTCTTGCGGCTGGCGACGGTGGTCGCCTGACGTTGCGGCTTTTTCGCACGGCGGGCCACCAGCCGTTGTTTTGGAGCGTCCACGGTGATCGCAGGCAGCGCGCTACCGGAAGTCTGGGCGATCGCGGGAGGACATGAAGCGAACATGGCACCGCACAGCACAAGGGTGCTGGCGCCACTGAAGGCTGAGATACGAAACATCTGTAATTCCTGGCACTGGCGCAACGACCAGCCTACCCAATGGCGATACCGGCTTGGCCCCAGCCGCACCGATCGTGAGGTCTTTGACGGTCAGGAAATGGAAGGGGGCGCCCGGGCCTGGGCGTGTGCGCCGGACCGGAAAACCGGCGGGCTCAGCGCGGCGGCGTGCCAGACCACCCGCAAGGCATGCCGATAGGGCACAGCGATGGCCGTATGAGGCGTATCGATCGAGGCCGGCGCGTGGGAACCGCAGGCCATGCAGCATGCGCCATCATGCATATGATGGCCGCCGGTCTGGCCGGTCGAACTATCGGCCTGCCCTGCGGTTGCGGCGGCGCCGTCCCGGCAGATGGTCGCGGCAGCCAGGGGATCGGAGGCGGCAATGCTGGCAGCCCAGCAAGCGCCGATTGGTGCCAAAATCTGCACCATCAGAGCGATCAAGACGATCGGAAGAAATTTCCGCAACCGTCGGCGCATCAACCAGCCCACCTTCCCGATGACGCTACCTTAATCACCCGCTTGGTCCGAAGTCGAGAGCATCCCACCGGCGATATCTTGGGCGTCCGCGCGAAATAACCGGCCCGTTCCGGTGTCGCCGAATGCCGCCGCTTCTCGTCCAGTTGCGCGGCCCCTTGCCCTGCCTCGACCGCCGACTGCCCGCCAGAAACGCAACTCCGAGTGGTCGAATCCCGATCATTTCGCCAAATGCATGAATTTTGAACAATCGTTGCTGAAATTGATGACAAGTCAAAAAAGATAGTCTACCACTACAACCTCAGGCTGGCCGCGAGGTCGAAGTCTGGTGGTCCAAGTCTCGGGAGGAGCCCTGACGCGCACAAGCGGCGTCGCCCCGTCAATCAAGATCAAATCCAAATTTTTCGGGGAAATAGGGTCGACACAATTTTTGAGCAGGGCTAGGGCCCTGCTCTTTTTTTTGAGATATTTTTTTTCGAGATGATTCGCGGATGCTCTTTGCGCGTCGTTGCGAAGAGCTCTCGCGACGACGCAATCCACTTCTTAGCTGTCGCTCTGGATCGCTCGCAATGACGGGCAGAACAGACATCATGCCGCCCACCAACCCGATCGAACGCAGTTTCGAACTTGCCGCCGAACGCTGCGAGGATTTGACCCCGCTGGTCTCGCCGGCTGTTCAACGAACACCCCGAGGCGCAGATGATGTTCCGCAGCGAGGGCAGCGATCCCGTCAAGGGCTCGATGCTGGCGCTGACCATCGTGGCGTTGCTGGATTTCGCAGGCGACCGGCGCGGGCGTTTTCGCCTGATCGAATGCGAGGTGTGCTCGCACGATGCCTATGGCACGCCGCGCGATTTGTTCGTCGAATTCTTCGCGGTCATCGCGGCGACGTTGCGCGAGCTTCTCGGTTCCGACTGGTCACCTGAGATGGACACGGCGTGGCGGCGATTGCTGGCGGAAATCGATGGCGTGGTCGCGGAACAGAACCAGAGCGCCGGATAATTGCCGCGCTGCGGTAACGCCAAAAAGATTTGGCGAACCGCGCTATCGATCAATTTCGACGAATAATTTTCGACGATTGGCTGGCGGGTAGCGCAAGCCTCCCGGATGTGGAAGACTGCCGGCATCCGCAGCGCGTGCAATGACGCTGTCGGTTACAAACAGTGAGAGGGAGAATGCAATGTCCGGGACCGACAATTCCTCAACGACCAGGCGCGATCTGCTTCAGGCAGCGGCAACCGCTGGCGCCGCAACCGCCCTGTTCGGCGGATTGCCCGTAAGCTCCGCACTGGCGGCGGAAATGGCACGCTCGGAGAAGCCGCTCAAGGCCGCTTTCTCCAACGCAGGGTTACAGGCGACCTGGTGCGCCCAGGGCAAGCAGGCGGCCGAAGCCTGGGGCAAGCTGTTCAACGTCGAGGTCACGTGGTTCGACGGCCAGCTCGACGCCGTCAAGCAGCGCACGGCGATCGACAATATGGCCTCGCAGAAATGGGACTTCGTCGCGATCCAGGCGTTCGGCATCGGTACGCTGACCCAGCCGGTGCAGAAGATGATCGACGCCGGCACGCCGGTCATCGACATGGACACCCTGATCGCACCGCTCGACCAGCTCAACGTCCACTCGTTTCTCGCGCCCGACAACGAATTCATGGGCGCCTCGGTGACGCAGGCGCTGGTCACCGCGATCGGCGGCAAGGGCAAGGTCATCATGACGCAGGGCGCACTCGGCCATACCGGCGCGCAAGGCCGCGCCAAGGGCTTCAACAGCGTCATCAAGCAGTATCCGAACGTCGAGGTGCTCGATACCCAGCCCGGCGATTGGGACGTATCGAAGACGGCGCGGCTGTGGGAAACCTATCTCACCAAATATCCGCAGATCGATGCGGCGTTCTTCCACAATGACGACATGGCATTGGCGGCCTACAACATCATGAAGGCCCACAACCGCACCAACATCCTGATCGGCGGCGTTGACGCGATGCCGCCGGCCATACAGGCGGTCAGCGAAGGCCGCATGTTTGCAACCGTGCGCAATCCGTCCTGCCGTATCCACGGCGGCGCCATCGTCGCCGGCGTCGCCGCCGTGACCGGAGGCGAAAAGAGCGGACAGGGCATTCCGAAGAGCGTCGTGACCGACGGTCCGGTGGTGACCAAGAGCAATGCGGCGGGCATGCAGTGGATGGAGGATCACTTCCTGATCTGAGCCGTTATGCGCTCGCCCATCCTGGAACTGCAAGGGATCACCAAGGCCTTCGGCGGTGTCGAGGCGCTCCGCGGGGTCGACTTCGCGCTTTGCGCCGGCGAGATTCATGGTCTCGTCGGCGAAAACGGCGCGGGGAAGAGCACGTTGATGAAGGTCATCGCCGGCGTGCACACGGAATTCTCCGGCCGTTTCCTGCTCGATGGACACGAGGCGCATTTTCGATCGGCGCGCGACGCGCGCGCGGCCGGGATCGCCATGGTCCATCAGGAGCTCAGTGTCGTCCCCGATCTGTCGGTCGCCGAGAACGTGTTTCTCGGTCAGCAGCCGACCAATCGCTTCGGTTTGGTGCAGTGGCGCCGCATGGCGCGTGAAGCCGGCGAGCAACTCAAGAGGCTCGGCATCGATGTCGATCCGTATTCGCGGCTCGGCGACTTGCCGATCGGCTTGCAGCAGCTGATCGAGATCGCCCGCGTGCTGTTCTCCGGGGCGCGCATCGTCATTCTCGACGAGCCGACTTCGGCGCTCTCGCCGCCGGAGGTGGAGCGCCTGTTCGCGACCCTGCGCCAGTTGCGCGACGCCGGCACCGGCATTGTCTTCATTTCCCATTTCATCGAGGACATCTTGCGCGTCTCCGACACCGTGACGGTGTTTCGCAATGGCCAGAAGGTCGCCGAGACGGCCGCCGCCGCGACCACGAAGGGCGCGCTGATCGAAGCCATGATCGGCCGCGACGGCAAAGCGCTCGAGCACAGCTATAGCGACGATCTGATGCTGCCGCCGCCCAACGCCGGATCGGTGGTCTTGAAGGTTGACCAGCTCACTTTCGCCCGCAGCCTTCGCGCCGTCTCGTTCGAGGCGCGCGCCGGTGAGGTGCTGGGCATCTACGGCTTCATGGGCTGCGGGCAGCAGGAACTGTCGCGGATCCTGTTCGGCAAGCTGAAGCCGGACGGCGGATCGCTCGCGGTGGATGGCCGAAGAAGAACGTTCGGCAGCACCGCTTCTGCCCGGCGCGCCGGCATCGCTTTGGTGCCGGAAAGCCGCCGCGCGATGCTGTTCCATCAGGAGCCCGTCTACAAGAACATCTCGATCAGCATCCTGGAGCGCATTTCGTCGGTGCTGCTCAAGCCGGCGCGCGAGCGGGCTATCGCGATGCGGCAGGTCGAGCAATTGCAGATCAGGCCGCCGGTCGTCGGCCTGGACCTCGGCATGCTCTCCGGCGGCAACCAGCAAAAGGTGGCGCTGGCGAAATGGCTGACCTATCCGCCACGGCTTCTGGTGCTGTGCGAGCCGACGCGCGGCATGGATGTCGGCGCCAAGAACGACGTGATCAACATCGTCCGCGACCTTCGCGCCAAGGGATTGGCCATCATCGTGCTATCGACGGAACCGGAGACCGTGCTGTCGCTCGCCGACCGGATCGTGGTGATGAAGCGGGGCGCGGTGGTGCGTGAATTCGCCAATGAGGCGGTCAGCAAGGATCGGCTGCTGGAAGCCGCATGACGGAGAAGCGCGATGGCGAGTAGTGAAACAGTTCCGGCCGGCCGCAAGCAAGGCGGCCTCGCCACCTTCCTGCGCTCCCAGATGCGCAATATCGCGCCGTTCCTGACGCTGATCTTCCTGAGCGGCTTTTTCGCCGCGGCAAGCCCCTCGTTCGCCACGCTCGACAATCTCGGCAACATTTTGACCCAGGTTTCGGTCACCGGCATCATCGCCGTCGGGCTGACCTTCGTGATCCTTTGCGCCGAAATCGACCTCTCGATCGCCAGCATCGCCAACGTCACCGGCATTGCGGTGGCCTATTTCACGATGCAGGAATCCTACGTCAACATCGCCAACTTCCCGATGCCGGGATGGGTGGCTGTGCTGCTCGCGCTGGTGCTTTGCGCCCTGCTCGGCGTGGTCAACGCGCTTGGGCTCACCCTGATCGGCATCCCCTCCTTCATCATGACGCTGGCGATGATGCAGATCGCTGCCGGCATCTCCGCGCTGCTGGTGCGCGGACAGATAGCCTACAAGGTGCCTGACGTTATCGCGACGCTCGGATCGGGTTCGATCGGCGGTATCCCCTGGATCGTGATTGTCGCGGCCCTGATGCTGCTCGCCGGCCATCTGGTGCTGACCTATACACGCTTCGGCCGCTACGTTTACATGGTCGGCGGCAATCGCGAAGCGGCGGAATATTCGGGACTGAACGTCAACCTGATCCTCGGCAGCGTGATGGTCATCGCCGCGGTCTGCTCGGGGATCGGCGGAATGCTCGGCGTCGCTCATTTCGGCAGCGCGCAGCAGAATGAATTCGACAGCTATTTGCTCGATTCGATCGCCGCCGTCGTGGTCGGCGGCACCAGCCTGTTCGGCGGTCGAGGCGGCATCGGCAACACCATTGTCGGCCTGTTCGTGCTCGGCGTCCTCAACAATGGACTGGACCACGTCAACATCGACAGCTTCCTCAAGATCCTGATCCGCGGTCTCATCCTGCTCGCAGCATTGGTCATCAACGTTTATGCGCAGCGGTTGCGGGCGAGGACGGCGGAATAAGGCCAGCACGCGTTACGTGGCAAAATCCGGCTGCCAATCGCGCAGCTCGCGCGCCGCCTTGGTCACCGCGCCGATGGTGCGGAACGACGGCGTTTCCAGCATCATGGTGCGCGCCAGGCGCAGGCTGCGCGCCTCGCAGATGGCCCGGCGCTTCGGGTCCTCGATCAGCTCGAAATCGATATTGTGCGCGAGGCCGAGGATGCGGCGGATGATCTTGGCTGCCGAGAATCCCACGGCGTCCCGGAACAGCCGATCCATATAGCTCTGCCGCTCGATCTCCAGTCGCGCCGCGCCGGCCTGGCCGGCAAACAGAGTTCCCGGATAGGCGTCGCCATTGGCCTCGGCGCGCCACAGCTCGACGAATTTGCGGGAAAACTCCGCCCACAGATGTTCGATCGTCTGCAGGATCCAGGCCTCGAACGATCGCCGGTCGCCGGGCGTGCGCTCGTGGCCGGCCGAAGCCAGATAGCTCATGAGCAGATTGCCGATGATGGCGCCGAGGTCGAATCCCATCGGGCCATAGAATGCGAACTCGGGATCGATCACCCGCGTCTGGCTTTCGGTCACCATGATCGACCCGGTGTGGAGGTCGCCGTGGATCAGCGCTTCCGGCCGTGCCAGGAATTCAAGCTTGAGCCGCGAGACCGCGACGTGCAAATCGAGGTCTTGCCGGAAGGCGGCGGCGGTCTGATCGAGCCACGGCGACGTCCAATGGTTCTGCTCGGCCTGACGATAGGGATCGGTGAAGATCAGATCCTCGGTGATCTTGCACAGCGCATGGTTGCCGCAGAAAACGGCAATATCCTGCTTCTTCTGCGCGGCCGGCATCGCCAGATCGGAGCTGAGGAACAGCGTCCGCGCCATAAAGGTCGTGATGTGATCGACGAAGCGCGGATAACAGATTCCGGCAACCAGCCCCTTGCGCATGATGATGTGCGGTTCGAGCAGTTCCATGGCCGTCAGAGCCAGAACCTCGTTGTGATGAAGAATGCCCGGCACCAAACCGGGCGCCAGCCGTGCCTGGTGCACCAGCGCCCGGTATTCATAGTGCGAGCGCGAGAGCGGCAGCGGCCAGCTTTCGCCCACCAGCCGCACATAGGGCAGCGCTTGTTTGACCGCGATGCCGCCCTTCGTCCCTTTTACGATGAACACCAGGTTGAGGTTACCATCCCCCACCTCGCCGATCGACCATGCCTCAGGCGGGCCGCCGAGCTGTGCGGCGATCGCGGGAAGCCGCGCGAGGTAGTCTCGCAGATCGGCCTCGCGCAGAATTCGGTATTGGTGCTGGCCAGGGACGTCCGGCGGTTGCTGCTGTGAACTCATCGCTGTCGCGTCCGGTTCTTCTGCTGCCCGCGAATTTCGGCTTCAATCGCGTTCGAGGAAGCTCGAACCGATATCAGCCTTCTTCTTGATCGGATCATAGTCGCAATAGACGCCGTCGGCGACCAGCGAGTAGCTCGCGATCACATTGTACTTGTCGAGCTTGACCGAATTCAATCCGATGATGGAGGTGCGGGAACCGTCATTCCATTTGAACGGCGTCGAACTCTGCGCCGCTTCGCAGGCCGCGACGGCTTCGGCGAACACGTGTCCCTCGACGAACGCTTTGACGGTGCGGAGCTGAACCGACATTTTCCATTCCACGTAAAAGGCCCCGGCGAGACCTGCGATCATCAGCACCAGCAACGCAATAACCGCTCTTTGAAACGTCATTTCCTTACCCCCCCGCGAAACCCGAAAAAATCAGGCGGTCAGAACGGCATCCCGATCAGCCGCGAAAGCCATTCGACATTCAGATAACCGTTATAATACGCCAGCAAGCCGGCGGCGAAAATCACCGCGGAGATCACCGTGGTCCAGATCAGCTTGAGGCCCATATGGGTCGTCACCGGCGCGCCGGGATCGGAGCCCGGACTGCCCTCGCCGTCCTCGTGCTGGCTCCGCACGCCGAACGGCAGCGTCAGGAACAGCGCGATCCACCAGATGACGAAGTAGATCGCGAACCCGGTCGAGATTGTATAGACCATCGGCTCAGGCCTGTTCGATTTCGACGAGCGCGCCGGAAAAATCCTTCGGATGAAAAAACAGCACCGGCTTGCCGTGAGCGCCGATCTTCGGCGCGCCGTCGCCGAGCACCCGGGCGCCGTCCTTGATCAGTTTATCCCGCGTCGCGATGATGTCGGGCACGTCGTAGCAGATGTGGTGGATGCCGCCGTCGGCGTTGCGCTCGACGAATTTGGCGATCGGTGAATTGTCGCCGAGCGGCTGGATGAATTCGATCTTGGTGTTGGGAAGCGTCACGAACACGGTGATGACGCCATGCTCGGGCAACGGCACCGCCGCGGAGATCTCGGCATCGAACGCCGCGCCATAGATCCTGGCGGCCTTTTCCGCATCCCTGACCGCGATCGCCACATGATTGAGCCGACCCAGCATGCGCATCTCCTCCCTGTCGTCGGCGCGCCTTGCGATCGCAAGACCGCCGACCGCTTTTGCCGAACGCGCCTCTATCAGACCGTCAGAACGTGGACGTAGCAGAGCGGCTTCTTGCCCCACTGCTCGTTCAGCGTCGCGCGCACCGCGCGGCGTACCGACTCCGCCATGGCGTCGGGATCGCGCCGCCGCGCCCGCGGCAGGCCCTCCACGGTCGAGACCACCACATCGAACACGATCTCGTCGATGACCTCACCGGCGGTATTCTTCTCGGGAATGCCGACCAGATCAACCTCGGGATCGTCGGCCAGCTCACCCTTGTCGGTCACCGCGATCGCCACGAAGGCGCAGCCGGCGAACGCCAATTTGCGCCGCTCGACCACCGCGCGCGATTTGGAATCCTCCAGGATCGAGCCGTCCTTGTAGAGCCGCCCGGCAGGCAATTCGTCGATCACCGCAGGCTCGCCAGGCCCAAGCTTGACCAGGTCGCCGTTGCGGCAGACCAGAACCTTGGGCACGCCGGCGGCTCGGGCGAGCTTGGCGTGCTCGAACAGATGCAGCGCCTCGCCGTGAACCGGGATCAGCAGTTGCGGACGCACCCAGGAGATCATGTCGCGCAGTTCGTCGCGGCGGGGATGGCCGGAGACATGCACGAGATGGGTGCGGTCGGTGATGACTTCGATGCCCTGCGTCACCAGGCCATTGATGATGCCGCCGACCGCCTTCTCGTTGCCGGGGATGGTGCGCGAGGAAAAGATCACGCAGTCGCCCTTGTTCAGCGTCACCTGCGGATGATCGTCATTAGCGATGCGCGCCAGCGCCGCGCGCACCTCGCCCTGGCTGCCGGTGCATAGCGCCAGCACCTTGTCGGGCGGGAAATGACCGTAGAGGTCGGCGCCGCGGAAATTCTGCACGCCGTCGAGATGGCCGGTTTCGCGCGCCACCTGCACCACGCGCTCCATCGCGCGGCCAACCACCACCACTTCGCGGCCGGCGGCCTTGGCCGCGTCCGCGACCGCGCGCAGCCGTGCGACGTTGGAGGCAAACGTGGTGACGGCGACCCGGCCTTTGGCGCCCTTCACCAGTTCGGCAATGGTTTTGGCAACCTCGGTCTCGGACGGCGAACGCCCCTCCCTGACCGCGTTGGTGGAATCGCCGATCAGCGCCAGCACGCCGGCATCGCCGAGTTCGCGCAACCGCCGCTCGTCGGTCGGCGGCCCGATGATCGGCGTCGGATCGATCTTCCAGTCGCCGGTGTGCAGCACGGTGCCGGCCGGCGTGTGGATCGCCAGCGCGTGCGATTCCGGGATCGAGTGCGCGACCGGAATGAATTCGACATTGAACGGGCCGAGCTGGACCCGACCGCCCGACGGCACCACGGTAACCGGGATTTTGGGCGGATTGCGCTCGGAGGCGCATTTGGCCTCGAACAGCGCGGCGCTGAATTTCGTGGCGTAGATCGGGCATTTGATCTTCGGCCAGAGATCGATGATGGCGCCGAAATGATCTTCGTGAGCGTGGGTCAGCACCAGGCCGACCAGGTTCTTGCGCTCTTTTTCCAGAAAGCGGATGTCGGGCATGATGAGATCGATGCCGGGCAAATGCTCCTCGTCGCCAAAGGACACCCCGAGATCGACCGCCAGCCACGAGCCCTGATGGCGGTTGCCGAAGCCATAGACCGACAGGTTCATGCCGATCTCGCCGACGCCGCCGAGCGGCGCAAAGGTCAATTCATCCGGCCTCGCCATCAGACTGCCCTCGCGGAGGCTGCGTCGCCAAAATAGACGTCGCCGGCGGTAACCGGCAGGCGCCTGCCGTCCGGTGCCCGGACGATCATGCAGCCGGTCTCATCCAGGGTGTCGAAAGTACCCTCGATCAGCGAGTTGCCGGTCTGGACCGCAACCCGCTCGCCGAGCCCGGCCGCGCGCTCGAGCCAGAGTTTTCGTATGTCGCCAAAACCCCGGCCATTGTCCCAGATGCCGCGGAATTCGGTCCAGGCGTCCGACAATGCCGCAAACAGCTCTTCGGCGCCGATCTGGACGCCGAGCGCGGCCAGCGACGTCGCGGGCGTTGGCGTCCCCTCAGGAGCTGCGACGACATTGGTGCCGATCCCGACCACGACGGCGAGCCGTTTATCCCCGACCGCTTCCGCCTCCAGCAGGATGCCGGCGAGCTTCTGCCGCCCCGCCAGCACATCATTGGGCCATTTCAGCGCAAACTTCATGTGATCCGATCCCGCTGATCTCAGCGATGCCTCAACGCTTACTTTTTGCAGCGCTGTCTCAAGTGCAAGTCCCGCCGCGAACCCCAGGGTCGCCGCCACCGACGGCGATATTTCGATCACCTCGAGGATGCTGCTGGCGAGATTGCCGCGTGGCGCGATCCAGGCGCGATGCCGCCGCCCGCGCCCGGCCGTCTGCTCCGACGTCACGAACCATTTCGGCCCGGTTTCGCCGTCGCGCGCACGCAACAACGCCTCCGCGTTGGTCGAGCCGATTTGATCGAAAGCCGCGAGCCGGTAACCCGCCGATATGGCTCGTGGACCGAGCGCGAATGCCATCAAAACAGTGACTTCGCCGCGACTGTCGCGACGCTGACCAGCGGTCCCGGATAGACGAAGAAAAAGATGTTGAAGAGGCCTGCGACCGCCAGCACCGTGCGCAGCTCCAGGCGCATCGGATCGAGCTTGGCGAGCGGCTCGTCGAAATAAATCACCTTGATGATGGTGAGATAGTAAAACGCGCCGACGACGCTGGAGAGCACGCCGATCACGGCGAGCGTAAACAGTCCGGCCTTGATCGCGGCAATAAAGACATAGAACTTCGCGAAGAATCCCGCGAGCGGCGGAATGCCCGCCAGCGAGAACAGAAACATCGCAAAGAAGAAAGCCAACAGCGGGTTGGTGCGCGACAGCCCGGCAAAATCGCTGATCTGCTCGACGTGTTGACCGTTGCGCTTCATCGACAGGATCACCGCGAAGCTGCCGAGCGTCATCGCGACATAGATCGCGATGTAGACCAGCACGCCCTGCGCGCCCTCGGCGGTACCAGCCGCGAGCCCCACCAGGGCAAAGCCCATATGGCCGATCGAGGAATAGGCCATCAGCCGCTTGATGTTCTTCTGGCCGATGGCCGCGAACGATCCCAGCGCCATCGAGGCGATCGAGACGAACACCACGATCTGCTGCCATTGCGGCACGATGCCCGGGAATGCGGTCAGCGCGACGCGGGTGAACACCGCCAGCGCCGCCACCTTGGGCGCGGACGCAAAAAACGCCGTCACCGGCGTCGGTGCGCCCTCATAGACGTCGGGCGTCCACATGTGGAACGGCACCGCCGAAACCTTGAAGCACAGCCCGGCCAGCAGGAACACCAGCCCAAACACGATACCGATGCTGCCGGTTTTCACCGCGACCGCGATCCCGGCGAAACTGACGGTGCCTGTAAAACCGTAAATCAGCGAAGCGCCATACAGCAGCATGCCCGACGACAGCGCGCCCAGAACGAAATACTTCAGGCCGGCCTCGGTGGATTTCAGATTGTCGCGGTTGCTCGACGCCACCACGTAAAGCGCGAGCGACATCAGTTCGAGCCCGAGATAGAGCATGATGAGATCGCCGGCCGAGATCAGCACCAGCATGCCGAGCGTCGAGAGCAATACCAGGATGGCATATTCGAAGATGCGCCGGGACGGGTCGGACAGGAACTCCGAGGAAAGGATCAGCGTGACGCCGGAGCCGATCAGCGCCAGGATCTTGAGGAACCGGGCGAAGTCATCGACAATGAAACTGCCGCCGAAGGTGGTGAGTTTTCCGGCCGGCAGCGTCAGTTCCAGCACGCCGGTCAGGATCAGCAGGCACACGGCAAGCGCGGTCACGAGGCCGGTGGTCTGCGGGCCGCGGTAGGCCCCGACCATCAGCAGCACCATGGCGCCGCCGGCCAGCACGAGCTCCGGCAGCACGGGCAGCAACTGATAACCTGCACTCTCGAAGCTCATGGCGTCGTCCTAACCAGTCTTTTCATTGCAACAGCGCGGCGGCCTGCGTCGTCAGCGCGTGGCTGTAATTGGTAACGAGTTGCTGCACCGATGCCGCCGACATGTCGAGCACCGGCTTCGGATAGAACCCGAACAGCAGGGTAAGGGCCAGCAGCGGCAGCAGCGTCAGGCATTCACGCGCCGTGAGGTCCTTCATGCTCGCCAGCGACGGCTTCACCAGCGCTCCGAACACCACCTTGCGATAGAGCCACAGCGCATAGGCTGCCGACAGGATCACGCCGGTGGTAGCAAAGAACGCGGTCGGCAGCGAGACCTTGAAGGTGCCGATCAGGGTCATGAACTCGCCGACGAAGCCGGAGGTGCCGGGCAGACCGACATTGGCCATGGTGAAGACCAGGAACACGAGAGCATAGAGCGGCATGCGGTTCACGAGCCCGCCATAGGCCGCGATCTCGCGGGTGTGCATCCGGTCGTAGATAATGCCGACGCAGAGGAACAGCGCGCCCGACACGATGCCGTGCGAGACCATCTGGAACACGCCGCCGGCCACGCCCTGAACGGTGCCGGCAAAAATGCCCATCGTGACGAAGCCCATATGGGCGACCGACGAATAGGCAATCAGCTTCTTCATGTCTTCCTGCATCAGCGCCACCAGCGAGGTGTAGATGATGGCGATGGCTGACATCGTGAAGATCAGCGGCGCGAAGTCGTGCGAGGCGAGCGGGAACATCGGCAGCGAGAACCGCAGGAAGCCGTAGCCGCCCATCTTCAGGAGGATCGCGGCCAGGATCACCGAGCCCGCGGTCGGCGCTTCGACGTGCGCATCCGGCAACCAGGTGTGAACCGGCCACATCGGCATCTTCACCGCAAAAGACGCAAAGAACGCCAGCCACGCCCAGGTCTGCAAAGACCGCGGAACCGCGGTATGCATCAGGGTCGGGATATCTGTGGTGCCGGCATTCCAGTACAGCGCCATGATCGCCAGCAACATCAATACCGAGCCGAGCAGCGTGTAGAGGAAGAACTTGAAGCTGGCATAGACCCGGCGCGGGCCGCCCCACACCCCGATGATCAGGAACATCGGGATCAGGCCGCCCTCGAAGAACAGGTAGAACAGCACGAGGTCGAGCGAAGAGAACGTGCCGATCATCAGCGTTTCCAGCACCAGGAACGCCATCATGTATTCGCGCACCCGCATCTTCACCGACTTCCAGCTCGCGATGATGCAGAACGGCAAGATGGCGGTGGTCAGGATCACGAACGGCAGCGAAATGCCGTCGACGCCCATATGGTAAGTGATGGCGCTGGCGAGCCATGGCGCCTTTTCGACGAATTGAAAATCCGGCTGCGCCGGATCGAAGCGCCAGACCAGGATCAACGACACCGCAAGGGTGATCAGCGTGGTCCACAGCGCGATCCAGCGCGAATTGCGTTCGGCAGCCTCGTCGTTGCCGCGGCTGAGATAGATCAGGAACGCGCCGAACGCCGGCAGGAAGGTGACGACGGAGAGAATGGGCCAGGTAGTCATCACTGGCCTCCCACGCCGAACATGAAGTAGGTGATCAATCCCGCGACGCCGATCAGCATCGCGAAGGCGTAGTGGTAGAGATAGCCGGTCTGCAGCTTCACGACGTTGCGCGTGACATAGAGCACCCCGGCCGAAAAGCCATCCGGCCCGAAGCCGTCGATGATCTTGCCGTCGCCGACCTTCCACAGGAAGCGGCCGAGCCATTTTGCCGGGCGAACGAAAATGAAGTCGTAGAGCTCGTCGAAATACCATTTATTGAGCAGGAACTGGTAGAGCAACGGCTGCTGGTTTGCGAGTTCGACCGGCAGATAGGGCCTGCGGATATAGAACAGATACGAGACGGCAAAGCCCAGCACCATCATCACAAACGGCAGATATCCCAGCAGATGCGGCATCTGCTCCATGTCTTCGAGGATATGCGGGTTCATCTTGACCGATTCGCGGAAGAACTCCTCGACGCCTGCCGGACTGACGAACAACGCCTTGAAGGCAAAGCCCGCGGCAATCGAGCCGATCGCCAGGACACCGATCGGGATCAGCATCGTCAGCGGGGCTTCATGCGCCGCCTCGTAGTGCTCCTGATCGTGCGGCTCGCCAAAGAAGGTCTTGAAGATCAACCGCCACGAATAGAACGAGGTCAGGCCGGCGGCCGCGATCGTCAGGATATAGGCATAGGTCGCGAACGGATTATGCGAGGCATAAGCGGACTCGATGATCGCGTCCTTTGAGAAATAGCCGGCGAACATCGGAAAACCCGTCAACGCCAGGGTGCCGACGCACATCACCGCGAAAGTAAACGGAATCTTGCGCCACAGCCCGCCCATGTTGCGGATGTCCTGCTCGTGATGCATCGCGTAGATCACCGAACCCGAGCCAAGGAACAACAGCGCCTTGAAGAAGGCGTGCGTGAACAGATGGAACATGCCGACGGAGTAGGCCCCTGCTCCCATCGCCACGAACATGTAGCCGAGCTGCGAACAGGTCGAATAGGCCACGATGCGCTTGATGTCGTTCTGCACCAGGCCGATCGTGGCGGCAAAGAATGCCGTCGTCGCGCCGAAGAACATCACCACGGCCTGGGCGTCCGGTGCGAGTTCGAACAACGGCGACAGCCGCGCCACCATGAACACGCCCGCGGTGACCATGGTCGCCGCGTGGATCAGCGCCGACACCGGGGTCGGGCCTTCCATCGCGTCCGGCAACCAGGTGTGCAGCAGGAACTGGGCTGACTTACCCATCGCGCCCATGAACAGCAGCAGGCAGGCCAGGGTCAGCGCCTCGGGATGCCAGCCAAAGAAATCGATGGTCTTGCCAGTGAGGCCCGGCGCGCCGCCGAAAATGGTTTCGAAATCGGTCGAGCCGATCAGCGCGAAGACCGAGAAGATGCCGAGCGCAAAACCGAAATCGCCGACCCGGTTGACCACGAAGGCCTTGATCGCAGCGGCGTTCGCCGTCGGCTTCTGGTACCAGAACCCGATCAATAGATAGCTCGCGAGCCCGACGCCTTCCCAGCCAAAGAACATCTGCACAAGGTTGTCCGAGGTCACCAGCATCAGCATCGCGAAGGTGAACAGCGAAAGATAAGCGAAGAACCGCGGCCGGTACGGGTCTTCGTCCATGTAACCGATCGAATAAAGATGCACGAGCGACGACACGGTGTTGACCACCACCAGCATCACGGCAGTCAGCGTATCGACCCGCAGCGACCACGACACTTGCAGGTCGCCTGAGGTGATCCACGGGAACAGCGCGATCCGCGCGTCGTGATGCCCGAAGCCGACGTCGAAGAAAACGAACCACGACAATCCCGCGCAGACCAGCAGCAGGCCCGTGGTGATCAACTCCGCCGCGCGCGATCCGGCAGCCGCCGGCTCAACCGCGTGATGATCGCCGTGGCCGTGATCGTCGGTCGCATGATCGTCATGGGCAATGGAAGCGCGCGCCACGGAAGCGTGGGCATCAGAAGTGTGGGAGTCTTGGGCATGCGCATCGGCGCCGTGCGCGTCATCATGATGCTCGACCGCGTCGCCGCTCGGATTGCGCGCATGCGCGCCGAATATCGCGATCAGCCCCGCGAGGATAGCGCCGATCAGCGGCAGGAAGACGATTGCCTGGATCATGGAAGCGCTAGCCCTTCATCAGATTGACGTCTTCAACCGCAATCGAGCCGCGGTTGCGGAAATACACCACCAGCACCGCCAGACCGATCGCCGCTTCCGCCGCGGCCACCGTCAGCACCAACAGCGCGAACACTTGGCCGACGATATCGCCGAGGAACGTCGAGAACGCCACCAGGTTGATGTTGACCGCCAACAGGATCAGCTCGATCGACATCAGGATGACGATGATATTCTTGCGGTTAAGGAAGATGCCGAGAATCCCGGTCGTGAACAGGATGGCGCCGACCGCGAGGTAATGTCCAAGACCGATCGTCATTGCACCCACTCCGCCGCGTCCGCGTCCTGAAGGCCCTGCCCCGACGTCACCTTGCGCACCGCCATCGCCAGTTCCGGCGTCCGGGCATTCTGCACGTTGATCTCCTGGCGCTTGACGCTGACCTTGTGGCGCAACGTCAGCACGATGGCGCCGATCATGGCGACCAACAGCACCATGCCCGCGACCTGGAAGTAGTGGATGTATTTCGTATAGAGCACGAGGCCGAGCGCCTCGGTGTTGCTGACATTGGTCGGAATCGCCGACGTAATCGATTTGGCGACGCCGGGGTTGATGACCCAGCCGCCGCCGACCAGCAGCAATTCGGCGAGGAATATCCCGCCGATCACCAGACCGAACGGCAGGTATTGGCTAAAACCCTCGCGCAGTTCGACGAAGTCGACGTCGAGCATCATGATCACGAACAGGAACAGCACCGCGACCGCGCCGACATAGACCACGACCAGGATCATCGCCAGGAATTCGGCACCCATCAGCATGAACAGGCCGGACGCATTGACGAAGGCGAGGATCAAGAACAGCACCGAGTGCACGGGATTGCGCGACACGATCACCATCACGGCGGACGCGACGCAAATGCCGGCAAACAGATAAAAGAACAGCGCCGGAAGGATCATGTCCTCACCTCACCGGTACGGCGAGTCGAGTTCGATCGATTTTGCAATCTCACGCTCCCAACGGTCGCCATTGGCGATAAGTTTCGCCTTGTCATAATAGAGTTCCTCGCGGGTCTCGGTCGCGAATTCGAAATTCGGTCCCTCGACGATGGCATCGACCGGACAGGCTTCCTGGCACAAGCCGCAATAGATGCATTTCACCATGTCGATGTCGTAACGCACGGTGCGGCGGGTGCCGTCGTTGCGGCGCGGGCCGGCCTCGATGGTGATCGCCTGCGCCGGGCAGATCGCCTCGCACAGCTTGCAGGCGATGCAGCGCTCCTCACCGTTCGGATAACGTCGCAGAGCATGCTCGCCCCGGAAGCGCGGCGAGATCGGCCCCTTCTCGAATGGGTAGTTCAGCGTCGGCTTCGGCTTGAAGAAATAACGCATGGCGAGAATGAACGCCGATACGAATTCGGACAGCAGCAGCGAACGGGCCGTGGCGTTGATGTTGACACTCATGGCGACCTCACTTCGGCGCGATGCCGGTGAATTGCAGCACGCCGGCCACAATCACCACCATCGCCAGCGACAGCGGCAGGAAGACTTTCCAGCCGAGCCGCATCAATTGATCGTAGCGGTAGCGCGGCACGATCGCCTTCGCCATCGCGAACATGAAGAACATGAAAAATACCTTGAGCACGAACCAGATGATCCCGGGCACCCAGGTAAACGGCGGCAGCGCCACCGGCGGCAGCCAGCCCCCGAGGAACAGGATCGCGGCCATCGCGCACATCGTGGTGATCGCGACATACTCGCCGAGCATGAACAGCAGATAGGGCGTCGAGCCATATTCGACCATGAAGCCCGCGACCAGTTCGGATTCAGCTTCCACCAGATCGAACGGCGGCCGGTTGGTCTCAGCCAGTGCCGAGACGTAAAACACCACGAACATCGGGAACAACGGCCAGACGTACCAGTTCAGGATGGTCAGTTGCGGCAGGCCGATCAGGCTGGCGAATCCGCGGGTATTCTGCGCCTCGACCACCGCCGACAGGTTCAGCGATCCCGCGCACAGCAGCACCGTGATGATGACGAAGCCGATCGAGACTTCGTAGCTCACCATCTGGGCCGCGGCGCGAAGGGCTGCCATGAACGGATATTTCGAGTTCGACGACCAGCCGGCCATGATGATGCCGTAGATCGACAGCGAGGAGATCGCGAAAATATAGAGCACGCCGACATTGATGTCGGAGATCACCCAGCCGAGATTCATCGGGATCACGGCCCAGGCCGCGAGCGCCAGGACACACGATACCAGGGGCGCCAGCAGGAACACGCCCTTGTTGGCGCCGGCCGGAATGGTCGGTTCCTTCAGCACGAACTTCAGGAGGTCGGCGAAGGATTGAAACAGGCCGAACGGCCCGACCACGTTGGGGCCGCGCCGGATCTGCACCGCGGCCCAGATCTTGCGGTCGGCCAGCAGGATGTAGGCGATCGCGATCAACAGCACCACGAGCAGCAGCAGGCTTTCCGCGACCATGATGATCAGCGGCCACAGGAAGCCGGTCCAGAATGCGCTTGCGAAGAAATCAGCCATCAGGTCACGCTCACTCCGCTGCGGTCAGCATGTGCCCGGAAGCCAGGCGGGAGCATTCCGCCATGACAGCCGACGCGCGCGCGATCGGGTTGGTCAGATAGTAATCCTCGACCAGCGTCTTGAACGGCGCCTTCTCCACGCTGCCGCCCTTGCCGCCAAGCGTTTTCAGGTCGGCCGCATTGCCGGCTTCGATCTGGTCGACCCGCATCAGATGCGGCACCGCCTTGAAGAGCGCCTGGCGCAGCGCGCCGAGCGAATCGAAGGGCAGCTTCTTGCCGAGAACGTCCGATAGCGCGCGAATGATCGCCCAGTCCTCGCGCGCCTCTCCCGGCGGGAACGCCGCGCGGTTGGCGGTTTGCACCCGGCCTTCGGTGTTGACGAACAGCCCCTGCTTTTCCGTATAGGCAGCCCCCGGCAGGATCACATCGGCGCGGTGCGCGCCGCGGTCGCCATGGGTGCCGATGTAAACGACAAACGTGCCATCCGGCGCCTTGATCTCGTCGGCGCCGAGCAAGAACAGCACGTCGAGCGTGCCGAACGTGGTCATCTGCGCCGCGTTCAAGCCGCCTGCGCCGGCGGCAAAGCCGATATCGAGCGCACCGACCCGCGAGGCGGTTTCGTGCAGCACGCCAAAGCCGTTCCAGCCATCCTTGATCGCACCGACATCCGACGCGAGCTTGGCGGCAAGTGCCAGCACCGCGGCGCCGTCCTGGCGCGCCAACGCGCCGGCGCCGACCAGCACGACCGGATTTTTCGCAGCTTTAAGCACGTCGGCGAAGGAATGCTTGCCGGCGGCGAGATCGCTGAGCGAGTCCGTGCCCGCACCGATATAGTCGTGGCCGTAGGTCAGGTCGGCCTTGGCGCCGATGACACCGATCTTGAGCTGACCGCTGCGCCAGCGCTTGCGGATCCGCGCATTGAACACAGCCGCTTCCTTGCGCGGGTTCGAGCCCACGATCAGAAGCACGTCGGCCTGATCGATGCCGGCAATGGTCGGATTGAAAATATACGAAGCGCGCCCGGCCTTGGGATCGAACGCTTCGCCGCCCTGGACCGCGAGATTCGCAGAGCCGCATTTCGCCAGCAATTCCTTCAGCGCGAACATCTCTTCGACCGCGGCAAGGTCGCCGGCGATGGCGCCGATCCGTTTGCCGTCGATCCGACCGACCTTGGCCGCGATCGCGGCGAAGGCTTCCTGCCACGACGCGGCGCGGAGCTGGCCGTTCTCCCTGATGTAGGGGCGGTCGAGCCGCTGCGTGCGCAGGCCGTCGACGACATGACGGGTCTTGTCGGAAATCCACTCCTCGTTCACCGCCTCGTTGATGCGCGGCAAAATCCGCATCACCTCGCGGCCGCGGGTATCGACCCGGATCGACGAGCCGACGCCGTCCATCACATCGACCGACTGGGTCTTGCCGAGCTCCCACGGCCGTGCGGCGAACGCATACGGTTTCGAGGTCAGCGCGCCGACCGGGCAGATATCGACCAGATTGCCCTGCAATTCCGAGGTCAGCGCAGACTCGAGATAAGTGGTGATCTCCATATCCTCGCCGCGGCCGGTGGCGCCCATTTCCGGCGCGCCGCAAACCTCGGCGGAGAAGCGGACGCAGCGCGTGCACTGGATGCAGCGGTTCATCGAGGTCTTGACCAGCGCGCCGAGATATTTGTCCTCGACCGCGCGCTTGTTTTCGGCAAAGCGGCTGGTGTCGACGCCATAGCCCATCGCCTGATCTTGCAGGTCGCACTCCCCGCCCTGATCGCAGATCGGGCAGTCCAGCGGATGGTTGATCAAGAGGAATTCCATCACGCCTTCGCGCGCCTTCTTGACCATCGGCGAGCGGGTCGAGATTTCCGGCGGCTCGCCCTTGGGACCGGGACGGCAATCGCGAACGCCCCAGGCGCAGCTCGCGACCGGCTTCGGGCCGCCCTTCACCTCGACGAGACACATCCGGCAATTGCCGGCGATCGACAGCCGCTCGTGGTAGCAAAACCGCGGAATTTCGGCGCCCGCGGCCTCGCACGCCTGCAGCAGCGTGTATTCCGCGGGAACATCGATCTCTTTGCCATCGACGATGAGTATGGTCATTGCGCTCTCAAGTCTTTCCGAGCTTGCAGTCGGGTGGTGTGACGCTGGCGGTCTTCATGGACGCCTTCACCCATTGCTGGGTGTCGGCGCTGTAGGTCGCGAGATAAGCCGGCTCGGCGACGTTCTTTTCGCACAAGAACGGCAGATGCGGCCTCAAATCGTAGTCGCAGGAAGCCTGCCATTCCGGCTTGCCGGCGAACGCGGCGGTGGCCTCTTCGCAGGCGTAGAGGAAATACGAGACAAAACTCTCATACTGCGCCCGCTCGTCGCCGCCCCCGGTCTTGATGACGTCGTAGTCGGGAACGGAGAATTTCGGATTTCTAAACGCCAGGTCGGTATAGCCGAGGAAGGCCTGCCGGGCGCTCGCGGCGCGGCTGTTGCCACGAATTTCGTTGATCTGGAACAGGATCGCCACAAAACCGAGCAACGCAACGCCAGCCTGCGCCATCTGCGCCAGCGTTCCGAATTTCTGCCACCAGAAAATGCTCGGCTGCGACATCGCGATCACTCCGCCGCGACCATATGGGTGGGATCGAGGATGCCGGCATCGTCGACATCCGCCTTGTGCGAATATTGGTCGATCCGTTCTTCGATCTCGTGACGGAAATGGGCGATCAGGCCCTGGATCGGCCACGCCGCGGCGTCGCCCAGCGCGCAAATCGTGTGGCCCTCGATCTGTTTTGTCACTTCGAGCAGCATGTCGATCTCGCGCTTGTGGGCGCGGCCTTCGGCCATCCGGTTCAACACCCGCCACATCCACCCGGTGCCCTCGCGGCACGGCGTGCACTGGCCGCAGCTCTCGTGCTTGTAGAAATAGGAAATGCGCGCGATGGCGCGGATCAGGTCGGTCGACTTGTCCATCACGATGACGGCCGCGGTGCCGAGACCGGAGCGCAGCTTGCCGAGGCTGTCGAAATCCATCGGCGTATCGATGATCTGCTCGGCCGGCACCATGCGCACCGACGAGCCGCCGGGGATCACCGCCTTGAGATTGTCCCAGCCGCCGCGGATGCCGCCGCAATGACGGTCGATCAGTTCGCGGAACGGAATGCCCATCGCCTCTTCGACGTTGCAGGGGCGCTCGACATGGCCGGAAATGCAAAACAGCTTGGTGCCGACATTGTTGGGCCGGCCGATACCCGCGAACCATGCCGCGCCGCGCCGCAGAATGTCGGGCGCGACCGCGATCGACTCGACGTTGTTGACGGTGGTCGGGCAGCCATAGAGGCCGACATTGGCCGGGAACGGCGGCTTCAGCCGCGGCTGGCCCTTCTTGCCTTCCAGGCTCTCCAACAGCGCGGTCTCTTCGCCGCAGATATAAGCGCCGGCGCCGTGCGCAACATAGATGTCGAACGGCCAACCGTTGACATTGTCCTTGCCGACAAGCTTGGCCTCATAGGCCTGGTCGATCGCAGCTTGCAGATGCTCGCGCTCGCGGATGAATTCGCCGCGCACATAGATGTAGCAGGCGTGCGCGCCCATCGCGCAGCTCGCGATCAGGCAGCCTTCGATCAGAAGGTGCGGATCGTGCCGCATGATCTCGCGGTCCTTGCAGGTACCGGGTTCGGATTCGTCGGCGTTGACCACCAGATAGCTCGGCCGGCCGTCCTTGGATTCCTTGGGCATGAACGACCATTTTAGCCCGGTCGGAAAGCCCGCCCCGCCCCGCCCACGCAGGCCCGAAGCCTTCATCTCGGCGATGATCCAGTCGCGGCCCTTGTCGATGATCGCCTTGGTGCCATCCCAGGCGCCACGGCGGCGCGCGCCCTCGAGACCCCAATCGTGGAGGCCGTAGAGGTTCTTGAAGATCCGGTCCTTGTCGTCGAGCATGACGTGAATTTTCCTCAGATCAACGAATAAGACTGCTTAACGGATAAGACTTGGCGTGAGCACGCATCAGGTGGTTTCCTTCAGCGTGGTCGGTCCGCCCAGCGGCGCGGAGAACTGACGGCCATTCTGCGGCCCCGGCTGCACCGGATTGCCGGAGGCAAAGCCGTCCAGCACCTTGCCGAAGCTGTCCTTGGTCAGGTCTTCGTAGGTGTCCTTCCAGATCATCACCATCGGCGCATTCACGCAGGAGCCGAGACACTCGACCTCTTCCCAGCTGAAATTGCCGTCGGCGGACAGATGGAAGGGGTCGTGATGGATCCTGCTCTCGCATACCTCGATCAGGTCGCCGGCGCCGCGTAACCGGCACGGCGTGGTGCCGCACACCTGGACGTGGGCCTTCTTGCCGACCGGCTGCAGCTGGAACATCGTATAGAAGGTCGCGATTTCGAGCATGCGGATGTAGGGCATATCGAGCAGGTCCGCGACCGCGCGGATCGCGGCTTCCGAAACCCAGCCCTCGTGCTGTTCCTGCACCCGCCACAGGATCGCGATCGCTGCGGAAGCCTGGCGGCCCTCCGGATATTTGACGATCTGGGCTTTGGCCCAAGCCAGATTCTCGGCCGAGAACTCGAAGTTCGCGGGCTGAAGTTCCTTTGGTGCGAGACGGCGGACGGACATTTCTCTCAGTCTCTCATTGCGAGCGGCGCGCGGCGTTGGCGTTCAGGGCATTGATCCTGTCCTGCCAAAATGCGCTTGCGGTGCCGAATACGTTATAGCCGACGTGGGATGAAACCTTGATGCGGTCGAGAATCGAAAGCTCGGTGACGGTTTCCAGGCGATTGCTCCTGGGATCGTAGACGATCAGCTTCAGCGGGGTCTGTTCGAGGATATAGCGCGACACGGTATGCTGCGGATCGTTGCCGTGTTCCTCGCACAGGATCACGCTGTCGGCCTGCAACAGCCGTGTGCCGCCCTTGATGGCCTCGATTTCGACGCCTTCGACATCGAGCTTGATCAGATATTTGCCGTCGGCGGAAACCTTGCCGTCATCCAGTAGATTGTCGAGGGCGATCACCGGCACATCCTCGCCGTCGCTGGCCGGCCCGCCCGCGATACTGAACGCCTCGTGCTTGGTGCCGGAGAGCCGCGCCGTTCCGCGCGCAGCCCCGATCGCGCATTTCATCGACTCGAAGCGGTTGCCATTGATCTCGGCATTATTCTTCAGCTTGGCGAAATTCTGCGACGACGGCTCGATCGCGATGGCCTTGTGCGAGCCCATGGGCGCGCTCGAGACCAGCACCGACCAATAGCCATAATTGGCGCCGCAATCGAGCAACGTGTAATCGACGTTGGCGGAATCCCGGAACAGCAACTCCAGTTCGTCCTCATAGTGGTAGGAACGATTGAGCAGCTTGCTCCAGTAGCCATCGCCATAGGGGAATTCGAAGGTCGCGTCGGGGTTGAGCTTGATCGCGATGTTGCGCTCGGGCAGCGTCTTGCGCAGCAGATTGGCGCAGCCGATGTAGCCGCGATGCGAGAAGTGCGACGATATTTTAGAGCCCGTCGCCAGCGCCAGCGCGGCCGTTCGCTCCCACAGGTTGGCTCCCTCGAGAGCTCCTGAAGTCCGGTCAAATTGGATCGGCGCTTGCGCCATCACCGATCGACCTCTCCAAACACGATGTCGAGCGAGCCCAGGATGGCCGAGACGTCGGCCAACAGATGGCCCCGGCAGATGAAATCCATCGCCTGCAGATGCGCGAAACCCGGTGCGCGGATCTTGCATTTATACGGTTTGTTGCTGCCATCGGCGACGAGATAGACGCCGAACTCGCCCTTCGGCGCTTCAACCGCGACATAGACCTCGCCGGCCGGCACGTGGAAGCCTTCGGTGTAGAGCTTGAAGTGATGGATCAGCGCTTCCATCGAACGCTTCATCTCGCTGCGACGCGGCGGGAAAATCTTGTGGTCCTGGACGGCCACCGGCCCCTGCCCGTCGGCGGCGCGCAGTTTGGCGATGCACTGCCGCATGATACGCACCGACTGGCGCATTTCTTCCATGCGGATGCAGTAGCGATCGTAGCAATCGCCGTTCTTGCCGATCGGAATATCGAAATCCATCTCGGCGTAACATTCATAAGGCTGCGCCTTGCGCAGATCCCACGCCGCGCCCGAGCCGCGCACCATGACGCCCGAGAAACCCCATTCCCACGCCTGCTGCAGCGTCACCACGCCTATATCGACGTTGCGCTGCTTGAAGATGCGGTTGCCGGTCAGCAACGTCTCGAGGTCGGCGACAACCTGCAGGAACGGATCGCACCAGGCCTCGATATCGTCGATCAGTTTCGGCGGCAGATCCTGATGCACGCCGCCGACCCGGAAAAACGCCGCATGCATGCGCGAGCCGGAGGCGCGCTCATAAAACACCATCAGCTTTTCGCGCTCTTCGAAGCCCCACAATGGCGGGGTCAGCGCGCCGACGTCCATCGCCTGCGTAGTGACATTGAGTAGATGCGACAGGATGCGGCCGATCTCGCAATACAGCACCCGGATCAATTGCCCGCGGCGCGGCACCTCGATGCCGAGCAGCTTTTCCGCCGCAAGGCAGAACGCATGCTCCTGATTCATCGGCGCGACATAGTCGAGGCGGTCGAAATACGGGATCGCCTGTAGATAGGTCTTGGTCTCGATCAGCTTCTCGGTGCCGCGGTGCAAGAGGCCGATATGCGGATCGACCCGCTCAACCACCTCGCCGTCGAGTTCCAGCACCAGACGCAGCACACCATGCGCCGCCGGATGTTGCGGCCCGAAGTTGATGGTAAAATTGCGGAGGTTTTGCTCGTTCATGGTCAGACCTTCGGTTCCGCCTTCTCGTCCCCGGGCAGCGGCGGATAATCAGCGCCTTCCCATGGCGAGAGGAAATCGAATTTGCGGAATTCCTGATTGAGCCGGACGGGTTCGTACACCACCCGCTTCTCCTGATCGTCGTAACGCACCTCGACGAAACCGGTGAGCGGAAAATCCTTGCGCAGCGGGTGGCCGTCGAAGCCGTAATCGGTCAACAACCGCCGCATGTCCGGATGGCCGACGAAGATCACGCCATAGAGGTCATAGCACTCGCGCTCGAACCAGTCGGCGCCCGGAAACACCTCGATGATCGAGGGCACCTGCGTGGTTTCGCTGGCTTGCGCGCGCAGCCGAAGCCGCGCATTCAGTGTCGGCGACAGAAAATGATAGATCACGTCGAAGCGCTTCTCGCGCCCGGGATAGTCGACCGCGGTCACATCGGTGAAATTGACGAAGCGCAAGGCAGGATCGTCGCGCAGGAAACGCACCACATCGACGATCTTCTCCGCCTCGACCGTCACCGTGAGCTGGTTGAACGCGACCGCATGACCGGTCGCGGCACCCGGAAGCGCGCTAACAATCGTCTGCCCCAGGGCGTCGAGCCTGCCGTCGTCCATTACACAACCCTTACTTAGCGTTCGATGGTACCGGTGCGGCGGATCTTCTTCTGCAGCAGCAACACGCCGTACAGCAGCGCCTCCGCGGTCGGCGGGCAGCCGGGCACGTAGATGTCGATCGGCACGATGCGATCGCAGCCGCGCACCACCGAATACGAATAATGATAGTAGCCGCCGCCATTGGCGCACGACCCCATCGAGATCACGTAACGCGGCTCCGGCATCTGGTCGTAGACCTTGCGGAGCGCCGGCGCCATCTTGTTGGTCAGCGTGCCCGCCACGATCATCACGTCGGATTGCCGCGGCGAGGCGCGCGGCGCAAAGCCGAACCGCTCGACGTCATAGCGCGGCATCGAGACCTGCATCATCTCGACCGCGCAGCAGGCGAGACCGAACGTCATCCACATCAGCGAGCCGGTGCGCGCCCAGGTAATCAGGTCGTCGGCCGCCGCAACGAAAAAGCCCTTGTCGGACAGCTCGTGGTTGACCTCGAGAAAGTAAGGATCGTTGGCGCCGACCGGCCTTCCGGTGGACGGATCGATAATGCCGGTCGCGGCTGGCGCGACTGCGGGTCTTGCCGATACGGGTCTTGCGGTTGTGGCAGCGGGGCTCAATCCCATTCGAGCGCGCCTTTCTTCCATTCATAGGCGAAGCCGACGGTGAGGACGGCAAGGAAAACCATCATCGACCAGAAGCCGGTGACGCCGAGTTTTCCGAACGCCACCGCCCACGGAAACAGGAATGCCACTTCGAGGTCGAAGATAATGAAGAGGATCGCGACCAGATAGAAGCGAACGTCGAACTTCATGCGGGCGTCGTCGAAAGCGTTGAATCCGCACTCATAGGCGGAGAGCTTTTCCGGATCCGGTTGCTGAAAGGCGACCAGGAAAGGGGCGATCAGCAGCACCAGACCGATCAGGCTTGCAACCCCGATAAACACCACGAGTGGAAGGTAGTTCTGCAAGATGCCGGTCATCGGCGAGGCCTTTTCCCGCGGTTTTGGTCCCGCAGATTCGTTGATTGGAATTATTCTGAGGCTTAGCGCAGCGCAACAAGGGGCGCAAGACAAGCTATCTTGACAGTTCCAGCCATCCCCGGGCGCGGTGGGAAACCCCGAACGCCGGTCGATCGGTCAGGCCGATCCGGCACCCCCCGCCACCGCAGCGCCGGTCTCCCGATGCGATCGTTCCGGGCAGCGGCCGACCGATCTGTCCCTTGTCCGTGCCGACTGCCCCGGCCTGACGGACCACGTCCGTCGGCGGCCGGCGCCCGAGCGAGACCACCAGCCCGAATTCCACCCGAGGAAAGCCCCGCCATGCGCTTGTAGCGCAGGCCCCCCCCGCCTCAGGGTATCGGCCCGCTGGCGGTGGGCATGCTCAACGACGCCCTCAAGAACGATTACGGCGCCGACGCCGTGCGCTATTCGCTGCTCTCGGCAGCGGTGGCGACCACGCTCGGCGCGCTGTTGTTCGCCCTCGCGGCGCGCTCGATCCGTGCCGATATCCAGCGGGCGAGCTAGCCCACCCGCTGCTCAGCCCGCCACGAAGGCAAGCAGGTCGGAAACAAGGCGTTCGCTGTGCGTCAGCGTCAGTCCGTGCGGCGCTCCCTCGTAGACGACAAGCTTGCTGCCCTTGATCAGCTTGGCCGTTTTGGCGCCTGTCAGCGGCAATGGCGCGCTGGCGTCCTGGTCGCCCTGCACGATCAAGGTCGGGCGATCGATCCCGGCGGCCGCGGCGCGAAGATCGGCAAAGGAGATGGTCTTGCGGCACGCCAGCGCGACCGGCAGCGGCACGCTCAGCATCATCTCCCGGACCCAGGCTCGCGTGATCTCCGGTGTGTCGGGCATGAAGAACGGCGCCTCGTTTGCGGCGATCCATTTCGGGAAGTCCTGCGCGACGACCGCGTTGTCGGCCTCGATGGCGGCTTGCGGAACCCCGTCCGGATTGTCTTCGGTCTGCACCAGGAATGGCGTCGTCGGAGCCAGCAGCACCAGTTTCGCAATCCGAGCCGACCCGTGCCGCGCCAAATAGTTGACCGCCTCGATCGACCCCATCGAATGGGTCACGAGCGTCACGTCGCGCAAGTCACGCTGCTCGATGATCGCAGCCAAATCGTCGGCCAGCGTGTCGATGTCATATCCGGTTGCCGGCATGTCGGACCGGCCGTGCCCACGCCGATCCGGCGCAATGCAGCGAAAACCCCTCGCGTTCAGCGCGGCGATGTAGCTGCCCCAGACGCTGGAATTGAAGGTCCAGGCGGCAAGAAACAGCAGCGGCCGGCCGCTGCCCCAATCCTGCACAAACAATTTGGTGCCGTCCTTTGCCGGGACCTGGAGGACAGATCGAGGGTTCATCGCGCATCTCCGTTTGCAAGACATGATCGGTCGGCGAACTTGTTGCCGATGATTGGATCATGCCCTGCCGCGGTAGCGCGCGCGATTACGCCGGAGGTAAGCGCGCCGGTGATATCAGATCAGCGGCCCGGTATATTTCTCGAGCTGCGCCCAAGCCTCCGCGCCATAGGTCTTCTGCCATTGGGCGTAAAAGCCCGCTTTCACCAAGGCAGCACGAAACTGCACCGGGTCCGGCCTGTTGAAAATCATGCCCTTGCCGGTGAGTTCGGCTTGCAGCGAGCGGTCCATCTCCACGAGGTCGGCGCGCTCCTTGGCGGCGGCGGCATCGAAACCGCCGTTGAGGATCTCCAGCAGGTCGGCCGGCAGACCGGACAGCGCGCGGCGATTACCAATGATCCAGTAACCGCTCCAGCAATGGTTCGACAGCGCGCAATATTTCTGCACCTCGTACATCTTGTTGGTCGACACCTGCGCCAGCGGATTTTCCTGCCCTTCCACGATGTGGGTCTGCAGCGACGAATAGAGCTCGCTGACGCTGATGCTCGCCGGCAGCGCACCGAGCCCGGAGAACAGCGAGGTCAGGAGTGCGGTGACCGGAACGCGTATCTTGAATCCCTTGAGATCCTCGACGCTGTTGATCTGCCGGCTCGACGATGACGTGATTTGCCGGAAACCATTGTCCCAGACTTTCCGCATCGGCACGACCCCGGCCTTGCCGATAGCGTCGCGGACGAGATCGCCGACCCCACCGTCCATCGCTGACCAGACCTGATCGTAGCCGGGAAAGGCAAAACCGATGCTGGGCAGGCCCGAGAGCGGCACCAGGATCGACAGCGTGAGGCTGGGCGCTGCCATCAGTTCAATGCCGCCGGCCCGCACCTGCGACAGCATTTCGGGATCGCCACCCAATTGACTGTTCGAGAAAACCGCGATGTTGAGCCGGCCGCCCGACTGCGACCCGATCGCACGCGCCGCCTCGATCAGCCGAATCGTCAACGGATGCTCGTCCGGCGTGTCGACGCCAAGCTTGAATTCGAATTCAGCGGCCGCGCTGGCCGGTTTACCGAGGATGGTGGTGGCCAAGGCGGCCGAGGCCGCGCCAAGCGCGCCCCTGCGGGTCATTTTCATATTAATGCTTCTCTCCCGGATACTTATGGGCAGTTTCGGCGGAACCGCGCTGCACTGCAAGCCAATGTACGAAACACACATTGGCGGGCCGTGAAACCATTTTGCGGAACCCGCGAAACCCTCCCGAAACACGCGCGGGATAGGTCTAGAGCCAACAAACGGCGGTAAAGACGCCCGGAGGCTCAAATGAACCACTCAATTCATTCCGCAGACCGTTCGACGCACCTCAAGATCGTGGTGGTTGCCCTGGTGGCCGGTATTGTCGTGGCCGGGTTGGGTATCTCGGCGCGCACCAATACGGACTACACCCAGACCGCGCATGTGATTAAGGCCGGCAAGCCGGTGGCGGTGACCAGTTCGGATACGACGATGGTCCGCTGAGGCTGTCCCGCAATTTAGGGAAATGAGACCAAGGCCGCCCGCCTGGGCGGCTTTGGTCGTTTGGGCGGGTATCGCGCGCTAATGTCTACGGCCGCGACAATCGGGAATTCTTGCCTTCGTGGTGGACGACAGGAAGACCTCCGACGATAGCCAGTCCGTTGCCTGTAAAAGCGTACCCGTCATAGTAGCAGGATGGATATACATCATAATCACAGTAGCCGTCGCGAGAAACTGCGGCTGCCGGTCGGCGGTGCGCAGCAACGCGGCCGCGACGATATTTGATCGGAGAAACCAACGATCGAAAATCGGCGGGTTCGTCGGTTGCGGCGGCTCTGGGCGAAACTGCTGAGCCCGGCCTTGCGGAATCGATCGCTTGCGCATGAACCAATGCGCCCACGCTTGAACACAATGCGACCGCGCCGATAAGTAGACTGAGTTTCCCGATCATATGAGCTCCATTCAGGCCGCTTGAGGCGCACGCCTGACAATTGGACCGGCAAGATGGCCAACTCCACCGATATTAACCAAGCAGGCCACGAGAGGTTCAAAACCGAACGACGTCACTGTTGTGAGATTCGCTTACGGAGGCCGCCTCCGCGGCCGTGAAGCGCGGGTCAAGGGCGGTGTAGAATGCGACCGAAAGCGTCACACAACCATCCCTTATGACACTTTTGAAATCTGGAATTTGAGCTAAGTGATTGAAAAAACTGGCGCGAGAGACGGGACTCGAACCCGCGGCCTCCGCCGTGACAGGGCGGCGCTCTAACCAACTGAGCTACTCCCGCGGATGCCGTAATCAGATGCTGATCCGCGCAGAACCGAGGGCATAAAGGGCTGTCCCGCTTTAGTCAAGGCAGTTGCGAATCCCCTTGCCAGGTAGGCGTTTTTGCGACCTCGATGCAAATAAGGCCCATTTTATCGGCAAAACAGCGTAGTCAGCCGGCCGCCGAATCATTTAAGGCCTGCTACGTCTTAGTTTCCTGAGCCATCAACAACGAGGAGGGCCAAATATGGCGAAGAAAGCAGCGACCCCGGCTACGATCACGCTGAAGCACCTTGCAGCGGCGCTTGCGGAAGAGCACGAATTGTCGAAGAAGAGCGCCGAAGCTATCCTGGGCGACCTGGTCAGCAAGATCACCAAGCACCTGAAAAAGGGCGAGCGCATCCGTATCGTCGGCCTCGGCATCCTGCAGGTGCGCAAGCGCGCCGCCCGCATGGGCCGCAACCCCGCCACCGGCGAAGCGATCCACATCAAGGCCAGCAAGAAGGTGGCGTTCCGCGCCGCCAAGGAACTCAAGGAAGCGGTCTGAGAAGACGCCCCTTTCTGATTGATTTCTAAGCGCCATTCCGGCTCGTGACGCGGCCCCGGAATGGCGCTTTTCTGTTATAGAGCGGTCCCGTCTCCTCATCCTGTCGCGGTCGTCTCATGCTGGTTTCCTCGCTCAAATTTACCCACGGCGTCACCGAGCGCTTCCTGCGCTATGTGGTCATCGACACCCAGTCGGACCCGGCCTCGCCCACTTGCCCTTCCACCGAGAAGCAAAAGAACCTTGGCCGCCTGCTCGCCAGCGAACTGCAAGCGATGGGAGTAGACGACGCCCATCTCGACGAATTCGGCTACGTCTATGCGACCATCCCAGCGACGTCGGACAAGAAGGTCCCGGTGATCTGCTTCTGCTCGCATATGGACACCTCGCCCGATTGCACCGGCACGAACGTCAAGCCGCAGATCGTCAGGAATTATCGCGGCGGCGACATCGTGCTGCCCGGCGATCCCTCGCAAGTCATCCGCCTCGCGGACCAGCCCGCGCTGGCCGACCAGATTGGCAACGACATCGTCACCTCCGACGGCACCACGCTGTTGGGCGCCGACAACAAGGCAGGCTTAGCCGAGATCATGGACGCGGCGCAGTTTCTGATGCGCCATCCGGAGATCAAGCACGGCGTCATCAAGATCCTGTTCACGCCCGACGAAGAGATCGGCCGCGGCGTCGACAAGGCCGATCTGAAAAAACTCGGTGCCGACTTCGCCTACACCATCGACGGCGAAACCGCCGGCAATATCGAGGACGAAACCTTCTCGGCCGACGCCGCCACCATCACCATCGAGGGCGTCTCGACCCATCCAGGCTTTGCCAAGGGCAAGATGGAGCATGCGATCAAGATCGCGGCCGCCATCGTCGACCGCCTGCCAAAGGACACCTGTTCGCCCGAGACCACCGAGGGCAAGCAGGGCTTTTTGCATCCGATCGGAATTTCAGGCGCGCTGGAGCAGGCCACCGTCGGCTTCATCGTGCGCGATTTCACTGACCAAGGGCTGAAGGAAAAAGAGCTGCTGCTGGAACACATCGTCAAATCGGTGATGCGGGATTTTCCGCACTCGAGGTATCGGCTGGAGATCAAGCCGCAATACCGCAACATGAAGCAGGTGATCGACGCTCACCCCGAGATCATCGACTACGCGATGGAGGCGATCCGCCGCGCCGGGCTCAAGCCGGTAAAGACCTCGATCCGCGGCGGCACCGACGGTTCGCGGCTGTCGTTCATGGGACTGCCCTGCCCCAACATCTTCGCCGGCGAGCACGCGTTTCATTCGCGCATCGAATGGGTCAGCGTGCAGGACATGGAAAAGGCCACGCAGACCATCGTCCATCTCGCGACGATCTGGGAAGAGCGGGCTTAGGAAGCCCGCGCGGTCACGATCCAGATCGAGGCCGAAAGCGGCACGGCGTTTCCTTTGACCAGAGGCGCAAGAACGTCACGGATCGAGTTGGTGGCGGCGGTGCGAATCTCAGGCAGTGCTCCCTCCAGCGCGCGGTTGGCCGGTCCGATTTCAAGTGCGCTCTGCACCGCCGCGTCGAGCCCGCCGCCGATCGCGATATCGAGCGAAAGCGGGCACGGCTCCATCGCAATCCCGGCAAAACCGGCCTCGCCGAGAATCCGGTGCACCCGCGCCTCCGAGGCAAACGCGAACGGCCCGGGATCCTCCGGCCCCTGCTGCGGCAATTTCGGAACGTGTTTGTAGACCGCCTGCAATGGCGTCATCATCCAGGGATTTTCGCGCGGCTCGCGCCAGCAGGCGAACGCCAGCCGGCCCGATGGCCGCAGCGCCTTGCGCATATTCGCGAAAGATTTTGCTGGGTCGGCGAAGAACATTACGCCGAACCGCGACGTCAGCAGGTCTCTGCTTGCGGAATCGAACGGATAGATCGTGGCATCGGCGAGCGCGAACTCAACCGACAAATCCTTGGGCGCGCTCTGTCGCGCCCGCTCCAGCATGGGTCCGGATACGTCGACGCCGAGCACATGACCTGACGGCCCGACCTTTTGCGCGAACGCGATCGTGGTGGCGCCGCTGCCGCAGCCGATATCGATCACCCGCTCACCCGCCAAAGGCCTGGCGCGATCGATCAGGATGTCGGCCACCGGTTTCAGCAGGATATCCTGCGCCTGCTGCCGGCTGGCCCAGCGCTGGCCACCCGGTCCGTTCCAGTACGCAATCTGATCGGCGTTTTGATCGTGGCCTGTGGGTGTGTCCATCTGCGCGCGCTCCGGTCTTGTGTGAAATCTGGAAAGTCGTTTGCCGACTTTCGACAGAGGTTTATCTTCCCGGCTTATCTACCGGGACCGTCCTTGATTTGCCCAGGACGGCTCCCGCGATCAATCCGATCACCGCGCCCGCGGGTCCAAAGACAAACGCCGCGGTCATGCTGGCTTCGACGCTACCGTCGAAGTGATTGTTTGAAAACAATGCAATGGCCCAATAGCCCACAAACGCGAAAAGCGGATAGCCGATCAACAGGCCAAGCAATGCGGTCAGGAAACGGCGCATGTCGCTCTCGGGTTCAAGTCCGCGCAAGCCTGGCACGCGATCTTGCCGCGCGCCCGAATGGCCTGCCTTCGCCTATGGTACCCTGGGAATGTTTCGCGAACCAACGGAAGTTCTCGCGTAGCGACAAGACGCGTTCAACGAGGCGGCGATGCGGCCGCCCAATCCGGGCATGCCGGGACGGAATTTGTCGCTCGGCATCACCTGGGTCTGCAACGTCGGGCCTGCAATCAGGATCGGATGCGTCGGGCTCCATGAACCATCTGAATTGAAGAAGAAATCGGTACAGTTTGGAGCAGCCAATGCCGCCGAGGGGCTGAGCGCGCCCGACGCACATCCGATTGCGCTTAGGAAAAAACAGACCCGCAGGCCGGCAACAGCTTTGACATCCAGCATTTTATTTTCCGCAGTGAAGTTCGCGGGTGCAGATATACGGCGCAACCTTCAGAACTGCATGACAGTGCTCGCGGCGTAGAGTTTCCTGTCCCACAACAGACGAGGCCACTCCAAGAGGCCTCCAGCCCGCCTCGTCTCCGAGGCGGGTCGTTTTCGTCGGCAGCCCTTACCGCTGGCTCAGAAAGGCTGCCGTTGCCAGGGCCGTCGCGGCCTAGAAGGCGGCGTACGCATTCCGGAAGGCAATCGCACCGGCAAGCGACCTCGGACGTGTCCGGACGGCGTGGCCGTCATTGCCGCTCTGAACGATCCATTGACCATTCTCTTCGCCGACGATTTTTCCGACGTGGTGACGCCAGACCACGATGGCTCCGACGGTCGGACCACCTGCATTCGACCCATAATTAGCCCACGATCGCGCAAGATTATACGAAGGACCGGGATCGCTACCTACCTGACTGCGCATGTACCACCCACACCAAGCCCCAGGCCGCCCGGCATCGTGGGCGTGCCGACCTGCATAGCGCAGATGGTGATGATGATAGGATCGGGCTTCCGCGCTCGACGCGAGCGCGCAAAGCACAGCCGTTGCAGCTAAGATGGTACGCATTAATACAAGTCCTCAGTCGGGGGGAAAGATCGCTTCAATGCGATCAAGACAGCGCTTGAGTAGGACGCTCGGGAGCATCCGGCGGCGCGGTTTACTGCGCGGAATTCAATTCCGGCTCGGGCGTTTAAGTAAGATCAAGTGGCCAAAATACGGCGCGATGGTTCCCATTATGGGACAGTGGCGTGGCCCATGCGGGAACAAGATGGCTCGTCAATATGGATAGCCGGCCGCCTTGAATTGGCCGACGACGAAGTCGCGGCGCCGAGAGGTCGCCACACGGACCAAGTCATATCATGGTAGGCGATGACGGACTCGAACCGCCGACATCTTCCGTGTAAAGGAAGCGCTCTACCAACTGAGCTAATCGCCCTCGTGCCCTGTTTAGCCCCGCGGTGGCCTCCGGCGCAAGCCGCAGCCAGTGTCACAAAGCTGGTCGTCACCAAGCCGGTTATCACAAGGTCGGCGCCATAAAAAAGCGGCGCCCCGAATGGGACGCCGCTGTTGGTCTCGTTGCAACGTTCAGTGCGCCGTCAGGCCGCCTGCGGCCTCGTCGGTGGCGTCGGACTTGACCGGCACCTTGGTGTCCTCTTCCCAGACGATCGGCACCGGCGGCCGCACCAAGGCCTTGGCGACGACCTCGTCGAGGTAAGCCACCGGAATGATATCCATCCCACCCTTGATCGCATCGGAAATCTCCGTGAGATCCTTGGCGTTGTCTTCCGGTATGAACACCGTCTTGATGCCGCCGCGGGCTGCAGCCAGCAGCTTCTCCTTCAAGCCGCCGATCGGCAGCACCCGGCCGCGCAGCGTGATCTCGCCGGTCATCGCGACATCGTGCCTGACCGGAATGCCGGTCATGACCGAGATGATCGTGGTGGCCATCGCGACACCCGCCGACGGTCCGTCCTTCGGGGTTGCCCCCTCCGGCACGTGGACGTGGATGTCCCGCTTGTCGAACAAAGGCGGCTCGATGCCGTAGACGATCGCGCGCGAGCGGACATAAGACGCCGCCGCCGAAATCGACTCCTTCATCACGTCACGCAGATTGCCGGTGACCGTCATCTTGCCCTTGCCGGGCATCATGACGCCTTCGATGGTGAGCAGCTCGCCACCGACATCGGTCCAGGCCAAGCCCGTCACGATACCGACCTGAGGCTCGCTCTCGATCTCGCCGTAGCGGTACTTCGGCACGCCGAGAAATTCCTCAAGGGATTTCTCGGTGACCCTCACCGACTTCTTCTTGGAGATCATCAGCTCCTTCACCGCCTTGCGGGCGAGTGTCGACAGCTCACGCTCCAGGTTACGCACGCCCGCTTCGCGGGTGTAGCGGCGGATCATCAGCAACAGCGCATCGTCTTCGATCGACCATTCCTTGGAATCCAGGCCATGCTTGGAGATCGCGTTCGGGATGAGGTGCTTGCGCGCGATCTCGACCTTCTCGTTCTCGGTATAGCCGGCGATCCGGATGATCTCCATGCGGTCCATCAGCGGTCCGGGAATATTGAGCGTATTCGCGGTGGTGATGAACATCACGTTGGACAGATCGTAGTCGACCTCAAGGTAGTGGTCGTTGAAGGTCGAGTTCTGCTCGGGGTCCAAGACCTCAAGCAGCGCCGACGACGGATCGCCGCGGAAATCGGCGCCCATCTTGTCGATCTCGTCCAGCAGGAACAGCGGATTCGAGGTCTTCGCCTTCCGCATTGACTGGATGACCTTGCCGGGCATCGAGCCGATATAGGTGCGGCGGTGACCGCGGATCTCGGCTTCGTCGCGCACGCCGCCGAGCGACACGCGAACGAATTCGCGTCCCGTCGCCTTCGCGATCGACTTGCCGAGCGAGGTCTTGCCCACGCCGGGAGGGCCGACCAGGCACAGGATCGGGCCGGTCAGCTTGTTGGCGCGCGACTGCACCGCCAGATACTCGACGATGCGGTCCTTGACCTTCTCCAGCCCATAGTGATCGTCGTCCAGCACGGCCTGCGCCGCGACCAGATCCTTTTTCACCTTGGACTTCTTGTTCCACGGGATCGACAGCAGCCAGTCGAGATAGTTGCGCACGACGGTCGCTTCCGCGGACATCGGCGACATCTGGCGCAGCTTCTTCAGCTCATGCTGCGCCTTCTCGCGGGCTTCCTTCGACAGCTTGGTCTTGGCAATCTTCTCTTCGAGATCGGCGAGTTCATCCCGGCCCTCGTCGTCGCCGAGTTCCTTCTGGATCGCCTTCATCTGCTCGTTGAGATAATATTCGCGCTGGGTCTTCTCCATCTGGCGCTTGACGCGCGAGCGGATGCGCTTCTCGACCTGCAGCACCGAGATCTCGCTCTCCATCAGGCCGAGCACCTTCTCAAGGCGCGCGGTGACAGACAGCGTCTCCAGGATGGCTTGCCGATCGGCAATCTTGACGGCCAGATGCGAAGCGACCTGATCGCCCAATTTGGCAAAATCAGTGATCGCCTGAACCACGCCGACGACTTCGGCGGAAATCTTCTTGTTGAGCTTCACATAGCTCTCGAAGTCGGACACCACCGAGCGCGCCAGGGCTTCCGCCTCGACCGAACTGCCGTCGGTGTCGGCGAGCGCAACCGCGGTTGCTTCGTAATATTCCGTGCGGTCGGAGTATTTCTCGACGCGCGCGCGCTCGAGCCCTTCCACCAGCACCTTGACGGTGCCGTCGGGCAATTTGAGCAGCTGCAGCACGCTGGCGAGCGTACCGGTCTCGTAGATCGAATCCGGAGTCGGATCATCATCCGACGCATTCTTTTGCGTCGCCAGCATGATCAGGGCGTCGTTCTTCATCACCTCTTCGAGCGCGCGGATCGATTTCTCGCGGCCGACGAACAGAGGCACGATGATGTTGGGGAAAACGACGATATCGCGGAGCGGCAGCACCGGATAAGAGCGGCTTTCGCCGTGGACGATGGTTGGCCGGGGTTTTGGGGTCGTCATGGCCTATTCCTTTTGTTGTGCCCCCTTGCACGCAGTCCGCCGCTTTGCGCAACCGCCACAAGGTGCCGAGATGGGGTCGTTCGGCGTTGCTGGAGCCTACTTCCCCGGTTCACTGAGCGACGAATCTCAAGTCGAATTTTCGCCGCCGATAGCATTAGGTGGCTATCGACTGGGGGGGTGTCAAGTCTGGGAAATGCCCGCCAAATGGGGCTTAATACAAGCTTGCAAACGCTTGGAGGTACGCCGTCGGGGCCGCGGAAAAACTCCCGCAGCCGTCTTTTTCGACTACTCAAGCCGAGCGCGATCAGGCGCTGGCGCTGCTTTCGACCGCGCGGTCGGAACGATCCGCGTAGATGTAGAGCGGACGCGCCGTCCCCTCCACCACTTCGCGCGAAATCACCACCTCTTCGACGCCTTCCAGCCCTGGAAGATCGAACATGGTTTCGAGCAGAATGCTTTCGAGAATCGAACGCAGTCCGCGCGCGCCGGTCTTGCGCTCGATCGCCCGGCGGGCAACCGCGCCAAGCGCTTCGTCGGCGAACGTCAGCTCGATGTTCTCCATTTCGAACAGCCGCTGATACTGCTTGACCAGCGCGTTCTTCGGATCGGTCAGAATCTTCTTCAACGAAGCTTCGTCGAGATCCTCCAGCGTTGCCACCACCGGCAAGCGGCCGACGAACTCCGGGATCAAACCGTACTTCAGCAGATCCTCCGGCTCGACGTGGCGGAAGATTTCGCCGGTGCGGCGGTCTTCCGGCGCCAGCACCTGGGCGGCAAAGCCGATCGATGTCGAGCGTCCGCGCGCCGAGATGATCTTCTCGAGGCCGGAGAACGCGCCACCGCAGATGAAGAGGATGTTGGTGGTGTCGACCTGCAGGAATTCCTGCTGCGGATGCTTACGGCCGCCCTGCGGAGGCACCGAGGCAACGGTACCTTCCATGATCTTCAGCAGTGCCTGCTGCACACCCTCGCCCGACACGTCGCGGGTGATCGACGGGTTGTCGGACTTGCGGCTGATCTTGTCGATTTCGTCGATATAGACGATGCCGCGCTGCGCGCGCTCGACATTGTAGTCGGCCGATTGCAAAAGCTTCAGGATGATGTTCTCGACGTCCTCGCCGACGTAACCGGCTTCGGTCAGCGTCGTCGCATCCGCCATCGTGAACGGCACGTCGAGAATCCGCGCCAGCGTTTGGGCCAGCAGCGTCTTGCCCGAACCGGTCGGACCGATCAGCAGGATGTTCGACTTCGCCAGTTCGACATCATTGTGCTTGGTCTGGTGATTGAGCCGCTTGTAGTGATTGTGCACCGCGACCGAGAGCACCTTCTTGGCATGGCTCTGGCCGATCACGTAATCGTCGAGGACCTTGCAGATTTCCTTCGGGGTCGGGATGCCATCGCGCGACTTCACCAGCGAGGATTTGTTCTCCTCGCGAATGATATCCATGCAGAGCTCAACGCATTCGTCGCAGATGAACACGGTTGGACCCGCGATCAGCTTGCGCACTTCGTGCTGGCTCTTGCCACAGAACGAGCAGTATAGCGTGTTCTTGGACTCGCTCGTGCCGACTTTACTCATTCTTATCTCCGTCCGCCGTTCGATCCCGTTCTATCTTCCGTGTCCCACTCCGGCACCGCCGGCACAGAATGATAGATAGAGCAAAATTCGTACCAAAAAAGCCCTGCGCTCCCGATACCGCGAATCGCGGCCAACTCAAATCCCGACCAAACATACCCTATTCGACCTAGCCAACCATGCTGACACCCGACTATCAAGAATTCCCTAATCGGCCGCGCCTCGGATACCCGTGACAATACCGTGATTTGCGGCGGTCACGCGACCGCCGAATGCTGAAATCAGCCAAGCGTTGCGGGATTACCACGCCGCCAAACCAGCACGAAAGCGGAACTTTGCGCCCAAGCGAGGGCAACAAAGTACCCCTGACAGCCGGATTGCCGGCCGCGGCACCATGGTTGACGCCAGCAAAAGGCAGGAATTGCAGGATTACAAGGCCTTTCGTCGGGGCACCCTTTGGGTCAGGGTGCTTTGGGCGTCGGTTCTTCGGAACGCTTGTCGATCACCTTGTCGACAATGCCGAAGTCGCGAGCCATGTCGGCGGTGAGGAACTTGTCGCGTTCCAGCGCGTCCTCGATCGCCTTGTAGGTCTGGCCGGTGTGCTTCACATAGATCTCGTTGAGCCGCTTCTTGAGGTTCAGGATCTCCTGCGCGTGCAGCATGATGTCGGTAGCCTGGCCCTGGAAACCGCCGGAGGGCTGATGCACCATGATGCGCGAGTTCGGCAGCGAGAACCGCATGTCCTTCTCGCCCGCGGCCAGCAGCAGCGAACCCATCGAGGCCGCCTGCCCCGTGCACAGCGTCGACACCGGCGGACGGATGAACTGCATGGTGTCGTAGATCGCGAGTCCCGATGTCACCACCCCGCCCGGCGAGTTGATGTACATCGAGATTTCCTTCTTCGGATTCTCGGCTTCCAGGAACAACAGCTGGGCAACCGTCAGCGTCGACATGCCGTCCTCGACCGGACCGGTCACGAAGATGATGCGCTCCTTCAACAGGCGCGAGAAAATGTCGTAGGCGCGTTCACCGCGGTTCGTCTGCTCGACCACCATGGGCACGAGGTTCATGTAGGTTTCAACGGGATCGCGCATCAGTCACCCCAAAGGTTTAGGTACAACGGCTAGGTAGCGGCACAGATATGGGCCAATTCCCCAGTGACAAGACCGGGCAACGGCGCGGTCAGTGGGGCGAGTTCAAGCTGATTCGCCACGCTGCGCCTAGCGACGGAAGCCGTCGCCAAGGCGCTTTCGCGGTTCATCATTAACGCCGACTGCCTGAAAGGGCACCTGCCCAACCGGTCAGGTACTCGCCCAATGGCGATCTCAGGCCGCGCTCTTCTCGTCGTCTTCTTCCTTCAGGAGCTCTTCACGCGTGACTTTCTTCTCGGTCACGTTGGCGAGTTCCAGGATGAAATCGACGACCTTGTCCTCATAGATCGGCGCACGAAGCTGGGCCAGCGCATTGGCATTGTTGCGATAGTAGTCCCAGACTTCCTTCTCGCGTCCCGGCATGCTGCGTGCGCGCTCGATCACCGCGCGGCTGACTTCATCGTCGGTGACCGTGATCTTGTTCTTCTCGCCGATCTCCGACAGCACGAGACCGAGCCGCACCCGCCGATCGGCGATCTTGCGATATTCTTCCTGGGCGGCCTCTTCCGTGGTGTTCTCGTCTGCGAAGGTCTTGTTGCTGGATTCCATCTCGGCCTTGATCGAATTCCACATCAGCTGGAATTCTTCATTGACCAGTGACGGCGGCGCCTCGAAGCGATGGGTTTCGTCGAGGCGATCCAGCAGCGTGCGCTTGACGCGCTGACGGGTGGCGCCGGCGAATTCGGCCTTCAGCCGCTCGCCCGCGGCTTCCTTCAGCTTGTCGAGCGATTCGAGGCCGAGCGACTTGGCGAACTCGTCGTCGATCACGGTGTCCTGCGGCGCTTCGATCGCGGTCGCCGTGGTGTCAAACTCGGCGGGCTGACCGGCCAGTTTCTCGCTGGCGTAATTCTTGGGGAACGCGACCTTCAGCAGACGGGTTTCATTCGCGCCGATACCGACCAGTTGCTCCTCGAATCCGGGAATGAACTGTCCGGCACCGATCACGACCTGGATGCCCTCGCCGGCGCCGCCTTCGAACGGCGTGCCGTCGATGGAGCCCTTGAAGTTGATCGTGACCCGATCTCCGGTTTCGGCCTTTGCGTCCTCGGCCTTGGCGGCATAGCCGCGGTTCTGGTCGGCGATGCGCTTGACCGCTTCATCGACGTCGGCGTCGGTGACTTCCACGACCGGTTTCTCGACGCTGAAGGTCTTGAAGTCGGCCAATTGAATCGCCGGCACCACTTCGATCGAAACCGTATAGGTCAGGTCGGATTTGCCGGTCAGGATATCGTCGACGGCTTTCTCTTCCGTCGGCATGGTGACCTTGGGCTCGGTCGCCAGGCGGAAGCCGCGCTCGGTGAATATCTGCGAGTTGGTGTCGCGGATCGTCTGCTCGACGGTCTCCGCCATCACCGACTTGCCGTAGACCTTCTTCAGATGGCTGACCGGCACCTTGCCCGGACGGAAGCCGTTGAGACGGACCTTGTCCTTGAGATCCACCAGACGAGCGCCGGCTTTGGCGTCGAGATCCGCCGCCGGGACGCTGATCTGGAACTCGTGCTTCAATCCCTCGGCCAGGGTTTCTGTGACCTGCATGATGTCAATCTTCTTCCGCTTTCGTCGCGAGCATTAAGGCCCAGGACATTGTCAATCTGGTCGGCGCGCGACCTTATTAAGCCTGCGCCAGTGGTTAGGCCAACCCCCTCTTGTTCAAAGAGAAAGGCTCGCCGGCAATCTCATGCAAACGCTTGATGAGCGCTTGGTGCGGGCGGAGGGACTCGAACCCCCACAACTTTCGTCACTGGAACCTAAATCCAGCGCGTCTACCAATTCCGCCACGCCCGCCGATAGCATCATGTCCGACGGTTCGCAGCAAAAAAATACCCGTTCGGAAGCCATGGGAGACCTAACAACGGCGACTGGACATATCCAGTGGAAAATGGTCCGCATCCTCCCATGGTGAACCGCATTTTCCGCCCTGACCGGCGCGAACTGTTGGCTGGATTGGGGGCCGCAATGGTCGGCCCAGCCCTGCCGTCGATGGCCGCCACCGAGGCGCGGGCCGCCTTGGCGCTGCAGGCCAAGGCCGACACCCTCGCATTGCGCCCGGGGCAGCCCGACACACCGATCTGGTCGCTGGGCGCGGCAACCCCGAACGCCCTGCGCTTTAGACGCGGCGACGCGCTCGACGTGCGGCTCGCCAACGACACGACGGCACCGGTGGCGCTCAACTGGCATGGCATCGACGGCGTTGCGGCCGCCGAGCCGTTGCTGGCCCAGGCGGTGCTCCCTCCTCAAGGCAAGCAAAGCCTCACGATTCCCTTGCGTCACGCCGGTACCTTCATGTGCGACCTCAGGCTGCTGGGCGACGGCGAAGGGCCGCCGTCGGCGGCGCGCGCGCTGATCGTCGCCGAGAACGAGCCGGTCGCGGTCGACCGCGACGAAATGTTGTTGTTCGAGGACTGGCGGCTGCGGCCCGACGGAACAGCGATCGCTCCGGGGGCCGACCCCAATGGCACCGCGCCGGTTTGCACGGTCAATCGGCAGAGGACGCTGGATATCCCCGCTCGCCTCCACGAGCGCCTGAGGCTTCGCTTCATCAATGGGTTTCAACGTAATGTTATCGCTATAAAAATTGAAAATCATGACGTCCAGGTGATGGCGCTGGATGGGCAGCCTTCGGAGCCGTTTCCGGCGCGCAACGGCGCACTGGTGATCGCTCCTGGCGGACGGGTCGACGCCTTCATCGACGCGAACATGGCGCCGGCGGCGGTATCATCGATCCTGTTGCACGACGGAACCGAGGCCCGCCCGATCGCCCGGCTGGTCGGCTCACGGGAACCGCCGGTCCGCGCCGCACCGCTGGCGGCCGCCCCACCACTCCCATCCAACGGCCTGCCGGAGCGGCTGGATTTGAAGAGCGCCCTGCGCATCGACCTGCCGCTGAGCGGACCGCAGGCCGGCTGGGTCCCGCCTTCGACCTTCGCAGCATCGGCGGCGCCAGCGTTCAAGGCCAATCCTGCTTTCAAGGCGAAGGCCGGCCGCATCGTCGTGCTGGCGCTGAGCAACCCGGCCGACAAGGCCACCGTGTTCCATCTCCATGGCCACCATTTTCGGCTGCTGGACCGGCTCGACGACGGCTGGAAGCCGTTCTGGCTGGATACGCTCGCGGTCGAGCCCGGCCAGATCCAGCGCATCGCCTTTGCCGCCGACACGGCCGGGCGCTGGCTGCTGGAGGCCACGGCGGCAGACTGGGCCGCGCCGCGGCTGCTGCGATGGTACGCTGTCGAGTAAGGAAGCTGGGACCTCAATAGTCGACCCCGAACGCGTCATAGAGACGCCGGAACACCGCCGGCAGCGTTTCCGACAGATCTTCCGCGATCAGGCCAGGCCCGGCCTCGCGCCCGGCCTCGCCATGCATCCAGACCCCGACGCAGGCCGCCTCGAACGCCGGCGCGCCCTGCGCCAACAGGCCTGCGATGATTCCAGACAGCACATCGCCGGCGCCGGCGGTGGCGAGCCATGGCGGCGCGTTGGCGGCAATGGCCGCCCGTCCGTCCGGTGAGGCCACGACCGTATCCGGCCCCTTGAGCAGCACCACCGCACCCGAGCGCTCGGCGGCCGCCCGCACCCGCTCCAGCTTCGAGCGAAGCGGATGTTTGTTGCTGATGTCGCTGAACAGCCTCGGAAATTCACCTTCATGCGGCGTCAGAACCACCTGCGGGTCGGGCTCCGACTTGATCGCCTCGAACAGCCGATCGGGCGCGCCGGCAAAACTGGTCAGCGCGTCCGCGTCGAGCACCAAATGCCGCTTGGCAGACAGCGCGGTCAGGACGAAATCGCAGGTGCGCTCGCCGACCCCGGCCCCCGGCCCGATCACGCAGGCATTGAGACGCTTGTCATTCAGGAGTTCGGCAAACTCGACCACGGTATCGGTCGCCTGCACCATCACCGCGGTGAGCGCGGCTGCATTGACCGCCAGCGCATCACGCGGCGAGGCCAGGGTCACGAGTCCCGCGCCGGCCCGCAGCGCCCCGCGCGCCGACATTCGCGCCGCTCCCGTCGCGGCGAGATCGCCGGACACCACGATGGCGTGGCCGCGGGCATATTTATGGCCATCGATCCGCGGCACCGGAAACGCGCCGTGCCAGAGCTGCGGGAGGTTTTCGAAGGTCCGCGGTGCGATTTCATCCAGCACATGCGCCTCGATGCCGATATCGGCAACCCGGACAACACCGCAGTGAATCCGGCCCGGCAGCAAGAGATGCGCGGGCTTCTTGCGGAAGAAGGTCACGGTCTCGGTGGCGTTAATCGCTGCGCCCATCACCGCCCCCGACGTACCATTGATGCCGCTCGGCAGATCGACCGACAGCACCGGCGCGCCGTTGGCGTTGATCGCCTCGATCATCTCATAGGGATCGCCCTTCACCGGCCGGTTGAGGCCGGCCCCGAACAGCGCGTCGATGATCAATGCCGGCTTGCCGATCGCCTGCGGATTGAACGGCAGCACCGGATGCTTCCATCCCCGCGCCGCCGACGCGGCATCGCCCTGCAAACTGTCACGCTCGCACAGCAGGATGACCGAGACCTCGCGGCCGCGCGCCGCAAGCTCGGCTGCGGCCACAAAACCATCGCCGCCATTGTTGCCGCGGCCGGCGACCACCACGATCGGCCCCTCCTCGACCAGCTCCATCGCGGCTTCCGCAACGGCCTGCCCCGCGCTCATCATCAGCGCGAAGCCGGGCGTCCCGGCGCCAATGGTCAGCCGGTCGGCACGTTCCATTTCAGCCGTTGTCAGGACTTCCATGTCAAATTCCCGATGCGAGCGCCTCTTCCTGAGGCATTTCCGGACTGTTTGTCGTCAACCCCTTGACGAATGCATACCGATTGAGCTGTTTGCCTATCGGATAGGCCGCCGATTTCGTAGGCTCCCGTGTCAAGCTCTGCAGGATACCCGTTAAAAGCCTGATAACGTTTCAATATCAGGCTCCCCAACAACTTGGCATAGACCCTGCTTTTGAGGAAGCCGAACTCTGGCAAGGAAGCCAGCCTTGGAAATCGGCCTTGGCAACTAGCTTTGGAAGCCCGCTCCGGATCATCCGGCTGGTCGGCATCCGAAGCCTGCAGGCTGCTCGCCAGGACAATCCCTCGAACAACCAGCGCGAGCGCGCCAGGCGCCATGCGGACGATGCTACGCTCTGACATATCGAAATGCCCGGGAGGCGTTCAGTGAAGAAAATCGAAGCCATTATCAAACCGTTCAAGCTCGACGAAGTGAAGGAGGCGCTTCAGGAGGTTGGACTGCAAGGTATCACCGTCACCGAAGCCAAGGGTTTCGGTCGACAGAAGGGGCACGCCGAACTCTATCGCGGCGCCGAATACATCGTGGACTTCCTGCCCAAGGTCAAAATCGAGATCGTGATCTCCGACGACCTGGTCGAACGGGCGATCGACGCGATCCGCCGCGCGGCCCAGACCGGCCGCATCGGCGACGGCAAAATCTTCGTGTCCAACATCGAGGAAGCCATTCGCATCCGAACCGGGGAATCCGGGCTGGACGCTATCTGAGCCGGGTGCTATCCCGCCTTTCGCGACCCAAAAACAAGAAACAAGGCTGCTTCGGCGGCCTGATTTCGTTCGCGAAATCGTCGTCCTCTCCTGGAAACAGACCCGCAGACATAAGGGGAATTCATGAAGACCGCCAAAGACGTCCTGAAATCGATCAAGGACAACGACGTCAAATACGTCGACCTGCGTTTCACCGATCCGCGCGGCAAGTGGCAGCACGTGACCTTCGACATCAGCATGATCGACGAAGACATCTTCGCCGAAGGCACCATGTTCGACGGCTCCTCGATCGCCGGCTGGAAGGCGATCAACGAATCCGACATGTGCCTGATGCCCGACCCCGTCACCGCGACGATCGATCCGTTCTTCGCCGAAACCACCATGGTCATCACCTGTGACGTGCTGGAGCCGACCACCGGCGAGCCCTATAACCGCGACCCGCGCGGCATGGCCAAGAAGGCCGAAGCCATGGTCAAGTCGATGGGTGTCGGCGACACCATTTTCGTCGGACCGGAAGCCGAATTCTTCGTGTTCGACGACGTCCGTTTCCAGACCACGCCCTACAACACCGGCTTCAAGCTGGACTCGTCGGAACTGCCGATCAATTCGGACACCGAATATGAAGGCGGCAATCTCGGCCACCGCATCCGCACCAAGGCCGGCTATTTCCCGGTGCCGCCGCAGGATTCGGTGCAGGACATGCGCTCGGAAATGCTGGGCGCGATGGCCAAGATGGGCGTCAAGGTCGAGAAGCATCACCACGAAGTCGCCTCGGCCCAGCACGAGCTCGGCATGAAGTTCGACACCCTGACGCTGATGGCCGACCAGATGCAGATCTACAAATATTGCATCCATCAGGTCGCGCATATCTACGGCAAGACCGCCACCTTCATGCCGAAGCCGGTCTATGGCGACAACGGCTCGGGCATGCACGTCCATCAGTCGATCTGGAAGGACGGCAAGCCGGTGTTCGCCGGCAACAAATATGCCGACCTCTCGGAGACCTGCCTGTCCTACATCGCCGGCATCATCAAGCACGCCAAGGCGATCAACGCCTTCACCAACCCCTCGACCAACTCCTACAAGCGCCTGGTCCCGGGCTATGAAGCCCCGGTGCTGCTGGCCTACTCCGCGCGCAACCGCTCGGCGTCCTGCCGCATCCCCTACACCTCCAACCCGAAGGCCAAGCGCGTCGAGGTTCGTTTCCCCGATCCGATGGCCAATCCGTATCTCGGCTTCGCCGCGATGCTGATGGCGGGCCTCGACGGCATCAAGAACAAGCTCGATCCGGGTCCGGCGATGGACAAGGATCTCTACGACCTGCCGAAGGAAGAGCTGAAGGCGATCCCGACGGTGTGCGGTAGCTTGCGCGAGGCGCTGGAGAATCTCGACAAGGATCGCGGCTTCCTCAAGAACGGCGGCGTGTTCGACGACGACTTCATCGACGCTTACATCGAGCTGAAGATGACCGAAGTCGCGCGCTACGAAATGACCCCGCATCCGGTCGAATTCGAGATGTACTACTCGCTGTAATTTATTCGCGGGGATTTCGCCCCGCGAATAGCAGCCACCACATCAAAGGGCGCTCCCGATGGAGCGCCCTTTTTTGTTTGGCGTTGGGAAGATCGACGTTGCTCCACCCACCGCCGTCATACCCGCCACCGGGTCGCGCGAATGCGCGCCCGATGACAGGCTCCGGCGGGTATCCAGTAATACGAGGCGCGACTGATCAATTTCCAACGTCGCGGAATACTGGATCGTCCGCCTTCGCGGACGATGACGAACGTGGGCGTTCTCGCGGCACGATGCGCCCGAGGTTTGCAAATTCATCGGCCCTCAAAAAACGAGAGGGCGCAGGGAAGACCGGGTGCGCGCTGCACCCGCGGTCTCATGTGCCAAGATGCACGTAGCAAAAAGCGCACACGAGCATACAGGTTCAGCGGAAGCAGTCCGGCCTTCCCTGCGCAATGGTTTTACGGCTTATCTTCGTGCTCTCCCCGGCGAGACCAGGGCTTGTTTGTCACCGTCGCTCCCAGGAAACGTGAGCTTCCTGCGAACTTGACGCACCTGCCATTGGGGCATCAGGACCACACGACTTTGCCGTCCGCTTCACGCGCCGTTCGTCAAAAGCGCATCCGCGTCCATCGCTCCCCGCCCCAACGTCAGTGACGATGGCCAACGCCCCCTCTTCCGGGACGGGATGCGAGCAATAGCAACTGAGTTGGGTCAAAAGTCAAGGACAATTTCTGAAAATCAGAAATGATGTAGCGGTGTGAAGGACTGGACAAGGCAAATCATATTGAATCGAGCCAACAATTAAGATTTTACGCGCAACGGGCGCTGCCGCGTTTCACCTCGCGGTCGGAGCGCCTCAGTCGGAGTTATCGCCTACTCCCACCGTGAGAGCCACATCAGGAACATTTGCGCCTCCAGCGGCAGCTGCATCAGCCATATCAATGCTGATGTCGCGGGCATAGTTGATCCGACTGGACGGCGTGATGCCCCCGCCCCTGGCCAGCTGCAGTGCGCTGACGCTGCCGGTGTTCTTGATCATGCGCTCTGCACGCGAGCTCGCACTTAATGGCCACCATGCGGAACGGGATAGCCTACCGGCGGATACCAGACGTAGCTCGCCGACCTGATGATAACCGGCAGGTAATCCGCATCAATGTTCGGCAACAGCGGCTGCAAATCGGCACCGCTAAGCGCTGCGAACCAGTTCGAATATTGCGTATGCCAGACTTTTTCCCAAACCAGTTCGGGCACGTCGAGACCGCTGGAGCGGACTTCGAGGATGATGGTCTGGATCACGAGATCGTCGGCATCCAGGCAGGCAAACGTCACCCACAACATGAACAGCAGCCATGTGGCGGCGATGGCGTTGTCGCCGCCCTCGCTGACCAATGTGTTGATGTTGGTCCGCAGGCCCTGGCCAACCAGGTTGCGGCCCATCAGCGTGTCGTTCAAGGCCTTGACCGCCTCGGCGGGGGGCGCGGCCGAACGCAGAGCAGCCAGGGCCTTGGCCACCGGATCGTAACCGGTGTTGAACACGCTCATGATGCTGGCCGCCAATCCGCCGGCCTTGAGACTTTGATTGAACCGCCCGAGGCGGTCGTCTAACCAGTCAGGCGCGGATCCACCTCTGTCACGCGACAGGTCGATCAGGAGATGATGGCTGAAAAACAGGTAGTACGTGACGCAGGTAGCAAGCGGTGGCCCAGGCGTCGAATTCTGAAAACATAAGGGCAGATTGACGAAAGGGCCTCCAGCGCCCCAATAGGCCTGGAGAGCGGCCGCCGCATCCGTGCGCGGGATGTGGCGGAACAGCGCCCAGCCGTACGGCGTAAGGTCCGGATCGCCGTCGTGAAATTTATTCCACTCAGCAGCGGGAATAATTCGCGTCAGCATGAGATTGAGCAAAGTACCGCGATGACACGACGAAAACTCATCGCTGTCATAGTACGGCAGGGCATCCAGCAGCGCGACGAGCTCGGGCATCAGCCCGGCGTCGCCGCCGGCACCCGTTCCGGTGATGGGGCTGAGCAATCGTTGCTGCAACTGCTTCATATCGCCCATGCTGATCTTCTCCTGATCGGCGCAACCGCAATCGGGGTGCCGTCGATGCTGAGCTGCAACGCGCTGATGCTGCCGGTGGCATTGATCATGCGCTCTGCACCCGAAGTCGCACCTAATGCCAAGGAGGATAGCCTACCGGCGGATACCAGGTAGATCTCTCACCCCAGATGAGCTCACTCGCGAAACTCGCATCAACGTTCGGCAGCAGCGGCGCCAAATCGGCACCGCTGAGCGGTGCGAACCAGTTCGAATATTGCGTGTGCCAGACCTTTTCCCAAACCAGTTCGGGAACGTGGAGACCACTGGAGCGGACTTCGAGGATGATGGCCTCGATCTTGATATCATCCGCCTCCAGGCAGGCAAACGTCACCCACAACACGAACAGCAGCCATGTGGCGGCGATGGCGCTGTCGCCGCCCTCGCTGACCGCCGTATTGATGTTGGTCCGCAGGCCCTGGCCGGCCAGGTTGCGGCCCATCAGCGTGTCGTTCAAGGCCTTGACCGCCTCGGCGGGTGGCGCGGCGGAACGCAGAGCCGCCAACGCCTTGGCCACCGGATCGTAACCGGTATTGAACACGCTCATGACGCTGCTCGCCAATCCGCCAGTGTTGAAACTTTGATTGAACAGCCTCAGGCGGTCGTCGAACCCGTCAGGCGCCCATCCGCCCCTGTTGCGCAACAGGTCGATCAGGAGATGATGGCTGAAAAACAGAGGGTACGTCATGCTGATATCACGAGGTGACGAAGGCGGATTATGCGGATAACATATCGGCAGATCGAAGAATGGGCCTCCGGCGCTCCAATACGCAAAGAGGGCGGTGGCCGCCTCGGTGCGCAGGGTCTGGTGGAACACCGCAAAGCCGTACGGCGAAAGGTCCGGATCGCCGCGGCTATACCGGTCCCGGTCAGGATTGGTAGTAAGTCTCGTGATCAAGAGATTGAGCAAGGTGCCGCGATGACACGATGAAAATTCATCGCTGTCGTAGTACGGCAGGGCATCCACCAGCGCGACAAGCTCGGGCATCAGCCCGGCGTCGCCGCCAGCAGCCGCGCCGGTGATGGGGCTGAGCAATCGTTGCTGCAACTGTTTCATATCGCCCATTCTGGTCTTCTCCTGATCGGCGCAATTCCCCTGATAAGGCCAGCCGCGGCTGCGCTATGACGGCTGCGGCGCCGCCACGGTGATGGCGAAGCTCGCCTGCGCCTGCCCGACCGCGTTCTTGACGGATAATTTCAAGGTCGAGGTGCCGGCTGTCGCGGCCGCCTTACCGTTCGGCTTGAACTCGCCGGAGGTCGGATCGAAGTCGAGAAAGTCAGGCAGCGCGCCGTCGACGGCACAGGTGAGAGGCGCGCTGGGCAGCACGGCAAACTGCGGCATGAAGCCTTGCGCCTTATCCGGCTGGGTGCCGAGCGGGAAATCGAGATTCTTCATGGTCATGAAATTCGGCGCCATGCCCGACATCGCCAGCGTGAACGTCGTCCGCAAAAACAGCGGCTGGAAACCAAGGCCGCTGCCATTATCGCTCAGCCAGCCCGTCGCATTCTGCGGCGGATAGCTCGGCGGCGTGCTCGTGTCCGGCATCACCGGCTGCAGTGTCATCGCCAGGGACAGCAGATAGGCGCCACCGTTGGTGCACACGGCGTCGGATTGCGCAGCGTGCAGCCAGGACTGCGTCAACACATTGGACGGCTGCGACAGCTTCGGCTGGAACGAAACCGTGTGGTCGTTCATCATGCTGAGATAGAGCACGACGGGCGGCCTGCTCTCATCGGGCTGCGCCACGGTGAAGATCTTGCTCACGCCCAGGCTGTCCGTGCTCGCCTGCCAGATCATATCCGGCTGGCCGGAGAACTTTAGCGCCTTGTCGATGGTGCCGTCGGGCCGGCAACGAAAGAGTTGGTCGCCCGAGGCAAGCGTAAATCCGATCATCAAGAGGTCGGACTGTTCGGGATTGACGAACGGTCTGGCGTAATCGAGGCTGCTGCAGCGGTTGCGGATCTTGAAGCCGGCCGGCTCGACATAATTGTTGACAAATGTCTCGACCGGGTCCGGCGGCGTGTCGGGATGGACCAGCAAATAGATCATGATGCCGACCCCGGCGAGCGCCGCGAGAATGCCGAAGGCGCCGCACGCGGAGCAAAACATCGCCATGCCGCATTCGGCGGTCATCCAACCGAGGCCCACCGCCGCCGTTCCCATCAGGGAAATCAGCAGCAATCCGCCGCTGGCAATGCCGAGCGCGTCGTTGGCCGTTTCCAACTCGCCCTTGTCGTGTATCAGGGATGAAATATTGAAATAGAGCCCGGCGATGATGAGAAGCGGTGTGATCCGCGTTCCCATGAATTCCTCCAGGTTCTTGCCGAACATCTTGCCCACCAGCGAGGCATCCTCCGCCGCCGCGTTCTCGCTGACCAGGATCGCGCTCGCCACGCCGTCGCCGGTCACGACGATTGGCTTGGCGCTGCCGAGCCACCGGGCCGCGCCGCTGCCGGTCCGCGTGAACATGACCTCGAACGCCTTGCCGCCTTCGCCCAACACGGTGATCCGGCCGAACGCCATCGCGCGTTCGCCAGCGCTCAGGCCGTCCGCCCCGAAAACCAGCGACAGCCGCGCACCGCGCTGGACCACGGCGGCGACGAACTGCAGGCCCAGGCCGGCAGTGTCGATGATGACCTGCGCACGCTGATCGTCGGTCATCCGGCCCCATTCCTTGAACGACACGACCAGACTGGCGACAGCGAGCCCGCTGATGGTGCCCAGCAGCAGCGAGCCAAACACTTCGACCCCGACCGAAAACCTTGGATATGTGGCGACGAACCATTTCTCGTAACGCTCGGCAATGAACGGCAGCGCCATCGCTTCGTCGATCGCCTCGGCAAAGCTGTTGATGACCTTGAACGATTGCACGAAGATCTCATCGGCCTGCTGGTCATCGAGGATCTGCTGCACAGTTGCCGCGGCGGCGGCGAGCTTGGCGTCGCTGTTGTTAAGGTTGTCGTCGACGAATTTCTGCAGGCATTGCTTCACCACGTCGACGTCGATCGAATCGTTGCTGAAGTCGTAGGTGCCGATCATCACGTTGGTGGCGACGAAGGTGTTGATGGCCTTGACATATTCATTGGCGAAGTGACCTGACGGGTCGAGCGCGGTGAGCACCGATGAGTTGGCCTGCAACAGCCGCGACAGCATGGTCGTATCGTCGGAGCCGCTGCTGATATTGAGCTGGGTGTAGAAACTTTTGAGAAATCTAGGACTGGTGTTGTAGATATAGAAATAGAACGCCCAGTAGAGATTGTGCATCACGGCGTATTGGCCGGAGTCCTGCATCTGCGCGATCAGCTTGCCCTTCATGCCGGGATTGGCGGGATCGTCGGCCACGTTCTTGACGATATCGTCAATCTGCTCCTGGAGCTTCGCCATGATCTGCGGCTGGTAGGCGGACGCGTTGTTGATCTGGTCGCTGCGATACTGCGCCGTCAGCGGAAACAACTTGTCCCATTCGTATTGGAACAAGGCCTGGCCGTGGACCTGATAGACCTTGGAGGCAGCGGTCTGCGTCTTGAGCCAGGTCTTGGCCCGCCACTTGTTGAGATATTTGCAGTTGTCGTCGGTGCCGTCGGCCAGGCCCTGGGTGAGCACGGCGACCGCCAACGATCCGTACCAGCCAGCCGGATAGAAAACACCGTCGACCGGTGAATTGGCGATCTCGGCCAATTTGCCGGTCAGTTTGGGTTGATCTCCCGGAAACAGCGTGTTCCACAAATCGGAAGGCATAAAGCTGTTGGTGATGGCGCCGAGATCCTGCGTCACCGCGACCTGGACCTGGTCCTGCCACGAGCCTTGCTGCTTCACAAAGGGCGTCATCGACGTGAGGCCAAAGATGTCCAGGCCGCCAGCCAGGGCGGTGTGCTGGCGTTCCGCCGCGGCAAAGGCCTGCGGATGCAGGTCCCGGTGGGCCGCGATGGCGTCAAGCGCGGCCTTGGCGGAAAGCCGCTGCATTTTCAAGCGGCCGTCGGCGCTCGCCGCGGTCGACCCGTCGGCTGCAAATTTCACGCTGCCGCGCACCGGCAGTCCGGTCTGGTGCTGCTGGCTTGCGGTGAGATCGCTCCACGACAACACGTCGCCGTTGAGCAGCGAGGTGCGAATCGGCTCGCCTGCAATGACGAGCCGGCCGCCGAACACCGCCAATGGCGCGGCATTCGGCGCGATGCTGAAATAGCCGTTGGCCTGCGCCAGCGCCGCAACGCCTTGCAAACCGACCAGTCTGCCATTTGGGAAATGCCCATCGATCTGCATCGCGCCCGAGATGCTCATGGCGCTGGCATCCTCGAACGCCTGAAGCCACAGCGGATAGACGGTGTCGGGCCCGCTGGTCGAGCGGCCTCGATCTGCATCAGGGTCCACCAATGACTTGAACAGCAAATTCCAGACCAGGCGGCCGTTTCGCTCGCCCATCGTCAGGGTGCCGCCGGCCTCGCTCTCATCCGGGGTCCAGGGATCGTTGCCCGTTTGCAAATCGGCAAATTCGAAGCCAAACGCCGCCGGATCCATCAGCCCGCCGGGGGTGAGCGAATAGGAAAGCTGCAACCGGCCTGCCGCCCATTGCGCACCCTTCCACGCCGCGGACTCGGGATCCCAGGCGAATCCCTCGGCTTTGCCGCCCGAGGTGACATATTGGGCGCCGCAGTCCGTGGCGACGTCGCAGACAAAGCTGACGACCTGCGTCGCCTCTATCCCCGCAGGATTGAGCCCCGCTCCGACGACCCCCGATCCGGAGCGCCTGTTGACACTGAGATGATATTGACCGCCACCGAATAGACCGCGCCAGCTCAGAATATGATCGTGCGGGTCGAAGCGAAAGGCGTCGCGCGGCACCGGCACCTGATCGATGAACAACTGGTCGCGCGCAGCATCCATCGGATCGGACAGAATAAGCACGATGCGGCTCGGAATCGGCTGCTGCGAAGCCGGCTGCCGTGAAGGACCAGGCGCTCGCCGTATCGCGAAATCGTAGGCCAATGGCCGTCGAATGCCGTTCAGCGCGTCAATCGGGCGCGGCTGAGACTTCCGTAACCCGAAGGACGAGCCAGTGACGGCCATGCTCTATCTCCAGCGGTATGCGATGGGATGAATGCCAGAAGTTTGACCCTATACCTTAGGTAGCATGACAATATAACGGACAAGAAGCGGAATCGCAGAATTCTTGTGCTGTCCGTATCCGCGCATGTCGCGGCAATCAGACCTTGAAGCCGTGCGGACCTGGAAGCCGCCCTTTTGCGAGGTAACCGGCCATTAGGATTTGGCCCGCGCTGATTTGTTTGACTCCGATTCGTTCTTTGAGAACAGAATGGAGTCAGAGCGGGAACATTCGGGCTGCGCGCAATAACCGCATCATGAAATCGTTTGCGAGGCGGAGGCGTGCGCGAAGAACTCCACCAGCCCGAACGGGGCGCTGTCACCGAGGCAAAGTTTTAGAATTTCGTGCGCGTCGGCGGCAGCCGACTGACTGCGCGGGAATAGCGCCGCTTCGTAGGCGCTGAGTGCTGCTTCGAGTTCGCGGGGATGCGCGGCGATCGCCTTGCCGAGTTCGGCGCCGTCGAACATCGCGAGGTTAGCGCCCTCGCCGGCCGGCGGTGCCAGATGCGCGGCATCACCGACGAGCGTCACCCCAGGCACGCGATCCCATCGATGTGCGATCGGGAGGGTGTGGAGAACGCGCAGGACCGGCGCGGTGTCGCCATCGGTGATCAGCGCGGTGAGCTCCGGCGCCCATCCGTCGAACTCGGCCGCGATGCGAGCCGTCGCGGCGGCGGCGTTGCCAAAGTCGATCCCGGCGAACCATTCGACGGGCCGGCTCAGCGCGACGTAGGTGTGCAGGACACTGCCCGCCTCGCGGTGCGCGAAGATTCCCTTTCCCGGGGCAGCTGCGAACATCCCGCCGGCGCCGACCGCTTTGGCGGCCGCGGCGTGCCGCTCGTCGGCGTCGTACAGATAGGTCTCGATGAACGACGTGCCGACATAGTCGGGTTTGGCGTCCGAAAGCAGCGGGCGAACGCGCGACCACGCGCCGTCGGCGCCGACGAGAAGACCGCTGCTCAACGTCGAGCCGTCCGCGAAGCTCAGCTCGTGCCGGCCGTCGCCCAGCGGCCTGACATCGCTGACCTTGCGTCCCCACTGGACCATCCCGTCGGGCAAGGACTCGAGCAGGATCCGCCGCAGGTCGCCGCGCAGCACCTCGGGACGCCCGCCGGTGCCGTCGTCGGGCTCGTCGAGCAACACCGTACCGCGCTGGTCGAGCACCCGCGAAGCCTCGCCGCCCTCGTGGATGATGGCGCGGAACGCGTCGAACAGGCCGGCGTCCTTCAGCGCGAGCTGGCCGTCATGCGCGTGGATATCGAGCTGGCCGCCCTGGGTGCGGGCGCCCGCCGAAGGCTCCGCCTCGTAGATCGTAGCAGCGATGCCGTGGACGTGGAGCACGCGTGCGAGAATCAGGCCGCCGAGGCCCGCACCGACGATCGTGACGGGTGGCGTCATCATATTCCCTTTCAGAAACGCGGATATTTACATCCGCTATCATACTGCGTACAGTGTACGCAATGGTAACGAAGAAACCTGTATCGACGGAATCAAGTGCGCTGCTGTGCGCGCGGCCTGCCCGGCCGTCCCGTGGGCCGCAGCCGGCGCATAGTCGCGCGCGGATCGCCGAGGCCGCCGTGAAGATCGCCGATGCGGATGGGATCGAAGCGGCCTCGATGCGACGCGTGGCGGCCGAGATCGGAAGCCGCGCCACCTCGCTCTATCGCTACGTGCGCAACAAGGACGAACTGCTCGACCTGATGGTCGATCTGGTGATGGGAGAAACGCGGGGCCCCGAGCGGTCAGGCGACTGGCGAACGGATCTGGCAGCGATCGCCCATCACACGCGCGCGGTGATCAAACGCCATCCCTGGATGATCGCGATCTCGGTATTTCGACCGACGCTTGGGCCCAACAGCCTGGCTTCGATGGAAGCCACGCTGAAAACGCTGGACGGGCATGGGCTGGATATCGACGGCATGCTGGTGATCGCCAATACGCTCTCGACCTTCGCCCGAGGCTACGCGGCTGGAGAAATCGCCGAGCAGCAGGCCGAAGCGCGCTCCGGCCTTGGTCGTGAGCGATGGATGGAAAGCCAGGCGCAGTACGTCGAGACGATCCGCAGTTCCGGTCAGTTTCCCCTGTTCATGCGCGTCGTCGACGACGCGCGAACGCCCCATGATCCGCATCTGGTGCAGCAGGGATTCGAACAGGGCCTGCAATGCCTGCTCGATGGCATCGCCGCGCGACTGCCGTAGAGGAAGCGCCGGCGGACGTCCGCTTTGGTGCGCATGACGGACTCACGTCGGACATCGCTTCACGTCCGAAAGGTGCCACAAGCCGACATCGCTGGAGCGGCCTGAGACCAACACGTTGTCGGTCGGAGCACATCCGCGTGACGGAGAAAGTGTTGAAGCCAACGGCATGCCTAAGGTAAAATAGCACTAGAGCCTTTTCCGTTCCGATTGAATCGGAACGGGGCTCTAGTCTTTTGCTTTGACGCGTTTTCTTCACGCGAACCGGTGCCCACTTCGCTCGAAAACGCTATAGGTTGAGGCACGTTCCAATTGACGCGGTGGCTGTGGTGGAGTGGTTGCAGCATTTCCTTCGGCAGGAATCCAACAACCGCCGCATGGCCTACGGATTGGCGATTGCGGGACATGTCATCATTGCGCTGGTTCTACTGCTCGGGTTCTTCGAGCGGACCGAGCCCGCTTCGATTGCAGCGACGCCGGTTGAAATCGTGATGGAAGAGCCTGTGGCGGCTCCGCCGCCACCGGTTTCCGCGCCGAATGAACAGAATGTTTTGCCGAGCATTCCAGCCGTAGCCGACGCCGACAAGCGCGCCAAGGCGCCACTCGCGACGCTGGACGTCAATGGTGCCGATCTGTCGAAGCAGCCAGGACACGATGGCGGCGACCCCAGCTCGAATCCGGCCAAGCTCCCCATGCCGCGCGCTGCCGGCGACCTCGCTTCCGGCGCTGCTTCCCTCCCGTCCTGGGCGGTTGAACCCGTCGGCCTCGCACAACGGCAGGCGACGGCGCGCGAGTCGGGCGAAGACGAATTGACGGCCATCAAGGAGCCGAAGGTTGAGTGCGGCGCGAAGGCGAAGTTGTCGCCACCGCGGGCGAGGATCCGGAAACAAGCGATGGTGATCGGGATAGCAACCGCGGCTCAGGCGCTAGCCATGACACGATCGAGCCAGGTCGTTGCAGACAGACGTATCAATCCGAACTACGCCACAAACACGGAGGTCTTCGCCGACACATGGGTAGGCAAGGCCATAGTGGTGCTTCCTGCCGGACTCACCGTGGATGCGGGCGACGTGATTGAATTCGATCAGGGCTACGTCGATCCATCCGACCCGTGCCAGTACATTCCGAACCTTGCCGTTAGCAAGCGCTAAGCATCATACGCCGCGTTCGACATGATCTCACGGCTGCGAGCCTGCGTCCTATCTTCCTCCGTAGCAGAGATCTGCTTTTGTTGAGAAGCGCGGCGGAAGAGAGTTGCCGTAGCCTGGCTTGCAGGATGTTCGTAGGTCAAACTTCAACACTGCGCTGCTGAAACGACCGTGATGTCGCCTTCGGGTCATTCGCGTCGATTTCCGCTTGCCCGCGGCACGTCCGGTTACGGAGCAATCTCAGAAGTGCTGGTTGTTCGGGTTTGCCGATCGAAAGCGTCGGTTTGGGCGTTCAAGCGACCAACGGGATCCCTGCGCTCACGCAACGTAGAATTGGTGTGAGAAAACCAACGAGCGATGAACTTTCTACATGGCCAACGCCACTAAGCTCATGACGAGCACCTGTTCCCAAGGCTCTTGGTCCCAAGTCTCTCGTGGAAGTTGGACTCCGGCGATGAATCGTCGAACGAAAGGTGTTTTGCTCGTCGGCAGCGTGGCTGCCGTGACGGCCATAGCGACGGTCGTCGTCCTGACGGGGGCGCTCGCAAAGGCCGTGGATCCGCAGGGTAATTGTGACACCGGTTTTTCAAGGTTGAGCAGTTGCACCTACCACTGGTCATCGAAAACCACCCATCAATCGACCCCGATATTCACCACCCCCGCGAACGCGACAAGCACCATCCCATCGGGCTCGCGTGACACGTTCCGGCCAACCTATGACGTTATGTCATGGGCCGTTGCCGGTTGTCCCGGCAATTACATCGCCAGGCGCCTGCTCTGTGCCGTCCCCTCGGAAGCGGCGCCGGCACAGCCGGCGGACGACGATCCCGTCACCGGTCTGCCGCGGCCCAAGCCCTGGCTTCTCACGACGGCGAAGGATTCAACGTTCATCAAGGCGTTTCACGTCGAGACGCCGCTCGATCTCGCAGGCGTACTCCGCTTCTATCGCCTCGAGTTGGGCAAGCGCGGCTGGACGGAGACTGATGGCGCGGTCGTCAAGTCGGACGGGGCCGTGATCGCGTTCACGACATCAGATGGGCCGGCGCTGCTTCGGCTCGCCCATCAGGACGACCGGACGATCGCCGATCTGTCGCTGCGCAAGCCTGCCGCCACGGATGCCGCCATCCTGCCGATGCCAATTCTGCCGATGCCAGGGCAGGTCAGACTGTTGCTCGGCAACGACACGGATGAAGAGGCCGTCATCACCATCAACGAGCAGACCATCGAGCTGGCGGCTGGCGCCAGGTTGGCGGACGCCCCCGCAACCGGACGCAAATCGCCCGAGAGCCAGGAAATCAATCTGCCGCCGGGCACGTACAAGGTCACCCTCAAGGTCGCGAGCGGCGCAGTGCAGAACCGTGAGTTCGAGGTCGCTGCCGACGAGACCTGGGGCCTGCTGGCCGGTCCGGCTGGCGTCCCGCTCCCCGTGCGCCTTTATTGACACGCGGAAGTCCGAGTTGGGTCATTCGCGTCGATTTTGGCAGATCCGAAGGATGGGTGGAGCGAAGCGATACCCGTCAATTTCGTCCTTGAAAACGATGGGTTTCGCGAAGAGCTCAACCCATCCTGCGAGCTTTTTCGTCGATCAAACCTCGATCATCCTTGCCGATCCAATCTTACGAGAACAGTATATCTTGTCCGGAGGCCATGCGCTGTCGCGCGTTCCCCGGCGGATTGCCGTCGTCCAAAAGTCCGAAGGCATGCAGCGAACGCGAAATCGACGTTGAAGCCACCCCCCGCAGAATGAAAATCAATCTGGAACGCCGGTCGTCGTCAGGCCACATCGAAAGGTGCGTCGGCGGGTACACCAGTTGCTGCACCCCGTGGAGTGCAACTGGCCGATCGGTACCCTCCACATTGAGAAGCCCTTTGACCCGAAGGATATTCTCGCCGTGGCGATTGAGAAGCATGGTCAGCCACAAGCCGAACAACGTCCAGTCGACCGGTCTGTCGATCAGCAGTGAAAAGGACGACGTTGATCGACCATGCAGCATCCCGGGCGGCACTTCCGCGCAACTTATCCCGCTCGGCAGCTGGATCGGTGTTGACTGCTCGACGAGAACGTCGGCCAGGTCGAGCCGATCGTCGCATGCGTCATAGAGGGGTGAATCCGGATTGATGATGCGCACCGCATCGATGACATCCATAACGGTTCGCTGGTCGCAGAGGTCGGTCTTGGTCAGGACCAGCCGGTCAGCGATCGCAGCCTGCTTCAGGCTTTCGGGCTGCTGCAAAAGTGTCTTGCGACCGTTGACGGCATCGATCGTCGCGATCACGGCACCGATCCGAAAATGATGCTTGAGAACCTTGTCGGCTGCGATCGTTGCAATCGCAGGCAGCGGATCGGCAAGGCCCGACGTTTCCACGATCAGCCGTCGAAACCGCGGGATCAGGCCGCGCTCGCGCTTGGAATACAATTCCCGGATGGCAAACGCGAGTTCACCGCGGATCGTACAGCACAGACATCCCGAACTGAGCAGCACCATCGTGTCATCGATGCGCCCCAGCAGATGATGGTCGAGGCCGACTTCGCCGAACTCGTTGATCAGAACAGCGCTGTCGTGGAAGGCGGAATTCTTCAGCAATCGCGCCAACAAGGTCGTCTTTCCGGAGCCGAGAAAGCCGGTCAGCAAAAACACCGGGATGGAATCCAGGTTTGTGCTCAAGGATGCAAGTCCAATCTCATGTCCAATCTGTCTAGGAAATCCTGATCGAGCGGGTCGATCGGGCGACCGACAAGCCTCTCGGCGGCACCCCACAAATGCGCCAGGTTGTCGACGAGTTCGGTTTTGCCCGTCGGTGTCGACAATATGAAGGTACTTCCCTGCCAGTCGCCGAGGCTCAGGCCAAAATGGCGCAGGATCCGGTTTGCCAGGATCACGCGACGTGCGCGCTCCCTGCGGCGCTCGATCGGGCCGGTATTGCGCGTGAACGCGCCGGGCCGGTCATGGGCATCAGTCCAATGCTCCGCTCCGCCCAAAACACCGCAAAGCGCGCACATCGAACCCGTCTCCTACTTGGTGCGCGGCGAGCGCCTGGCGAAATCATCGGCCATCTCATCCATGGTCACGAATTTGACCCCTGGTTGCGCGCTCATATGCGCGTACAGCCGTTCCAGCATCATCAGCACGTGCGGCCGGCCCGAGACGTCCGGATGGATGGTGATCGGAAACACCGCGTAGTCATATTCGCGGTAAACCCAGTCGAACTGATCGCGCCACATCTGCTCGATGTCGCGAGGGTTTACGAATCCATGGCTGTTGGGCGACTTCTTGATGAACATCATCGGTGGCAGATCGTCGAGATACCAGCTCGCGGGGATTTCGATGAGGTCGGTTGTCTGCCCGCGCCGCAGCGGAACCATCCAGTCGGACGGCTTCCTGGAATAGTCGATCTTGGTCCAGGTATCGCCGACCCGCACGTAGTAGGGCTGGTGATCGTGGTGCATCAGCGAATGGTCGTACTTGATGCCGCGTTCGAGCAGCAGTTCGTTGGTAATGGTGGAAAATTCCCACCACGGGGCGACGTAGCCGGTTGGACGTTTGCCGGACAGTTTTTCGACCAGCTCGATCGACTTGTCCAGGACTTCGACTTCCTGCTCGCGGGTCATCGCAATCGGATTTTCGTGGCTGTAGCCGTGAATCCCGATTTCATGGCCCGAATTGGCAACCGCCTTCATCTCGTCGGGAAAGGTTTCAATCGAATGGCCGGGGATGAACCAGGTTGTCTTGATGCCGAGCCGATCGAACATCTTCAACAGGCGGGGGCTTCCGACCTCGCCCGCAAACAGCCCACGCGAAATATCATCAGGCGAGTCTTCACCGCCGTAGGAGCCGAGCCAACCCGCGACCGCATCGACATCGACCCCAAATCCGCACAGAATTTCCTTGGCCATGCTGTCTTCTCCACCGTTGTGTCGGCACTTTGGAATGCTTTGGAGGGTCCACGCGCCCCGCAGGTTTCGGCTAGCGCCGCTGGCTCCCCGTCAGCGCGTCGCCGAACGCCTGGAACAGCGTCCGGTTGATCGGATTGCACTGCGGATCGTACTCCGCATGCCATTGCACCCCGAGTGCGAAACTTGACGCGTCGGCGATGCGGATCGCCTCGATGGTGCCGTCTTCCGCCACGCCCTCGATGACGACGCGTTTGCCGGGCTCCAGGATGCCCTGCCCGTGCAGCGAATTGACCCGGATGGTCTCGCGGCCCAACAGCTTGGCGAACGCGCCGCCGGGGGTGAGCGTGACGTCATGCCGGTCGGCGAACACGACCGTGGGATCGGGATGGATTTCGCCGTTCTCCAGCCGCGGCATCCGGTGGTTCATGCGCCCGGGTATTTCGCGGATTTCCGGGTGCAGCGAGCCGCCAAAGGCGACGTTCATTTCCTGCAAGCCGCGACAGATGCCGAACAGCGGCACGCCGCGGGCGACGCACGCTTCCGACAGCGCCAGCGCCAGGTCGTCGCGCAGAATATCGTAGGGTTCGTGCTTGGCATCCGGCTCGGTCTTGAAGCGCGTCGGATGAACATTGGCGCGCGCCCCGGTCAGCACGATGCCATCGACAGCATCGAGCAAGGCGGCAATGTCGGTGATCTCAGGGGTTCCCGCGAACATCAGCGGCAACGCACCCGCGACCTCGGCTACGGCGCGGAGATTCCGCTCACCGACGAGCTGTGTCGCGAAACGGTTTTCGACTTGGTGGGCGTTTCCGATCACGCCGACGACGGGCCGTCTCATCGCTCCACTTTCAAGGTCTCGGGCAAGAATTATCTACACCTGGTCACGATTCCAGTGCGATCATGCCTCCCGAACGCCCGCGGATCAACATTTTATGCCAGCGTTCGTCACCCCACAGCCCTGCAAGAACCGGGGAGCCTCAAGAAACCGGGAAGCTTTGCGCCAACCGGCCCCATTGGGGCGTGAAGCCCCGTTTCACGGCCAGGTTTTCACGGCCAGCATCGGCTGGCGTCCGCCGGGTTCCGCTGCCTGATCCCCATCCTGCTTGATCCCGTGGCCGTTTGTCTAAAGAGTGAGCGTTCGGACCAGCCATCGAACAGGGAAGCAAATTGCCAAACTCCATTGACGTTCGTGTCCCTGCCCGCGTCGACCTTGCCTGGGCGATCTCCGTCGGCGGCATTGGCGTGGTGGCGTTTGCCGCGCTGTTGCTGTTCACGTGGTATTTTGCCGCGACGCTATTCCTGATCTTCGCCGGGATGCTGCTCGGGGTCGCGCTCAACGCCATCAGCAACCTGTTGGGACGCGTGATCAGGCTGCCGCATGCGCTGCGGCTGACCATCGTCTGCCTGGTGCTCGCCGGCCTGTTGTCGGGCGTGGTCTTCCTCGGCGGCACCACCATCGCGCAACAGGCCAAGGTATTGAGCGATACGATCAAGTCGCAGCTGGTCACAGTGAAGGGTTTCCTGGAGAAAAACGGCGTCGACACCAGCTATTTCAACCTCGGCAATGCATCGACCGCCCCGGCGGCAGGCGCATCGCCGTCGGAAACACCTGCCGCTCCCGCTGCTGCCGCGCCACGCAATCTTCCGAGCGCGAGCGAATTTGCCTCGAGCGGCGGCGCGATCGTGAGCCAGACCCTCAAGCTGCTGCTGGGCACCGTGAGCGCGGTCGGGAATTTCTTTATCGTGCTGTTTCTCGGGCTGACCTTCGCAGCGCAGCCGAGCGTTTACCGCAACGGGCTGTTATTCCTGGCGCCGGCGCGGCAGCGGGCGCGCGCCACCATCATCGTCGACCGCATCGGCGAAACGCTGGAGCGCTGGCTGATCGCCCAGATCCTGACCATGGCCGCGGTGTTTCTCGTGACCTGGATCGGGCTCGCGCTGATCGGCATCCAGAGTTCGTTCATCCTGGGCATCCAGGCCGGCCTGCTTACTTTTATTCCGACGGTGGGCGCGCTGCTCGCCGGGCTGATCGTAGTGCTCGCAAGCCTCGCTTCAGGATGGGTCGCCGCGCTCAGCGCCTTCGGGCTTTTCCTCGGCATTCACGCGTTGGAAAGCTACATTCTCACGCCGATGCTTCAACGCCAGGCGCTCGACATTCCGCCCGCTACGCTGTTTGCGTTCCAGATCCTGCTCGGCGTGGTGTTCGGCATCTGGGGACTGGCGCTGGCGCTGCCGCTGATGGCGATCGTGAAAGTCATGATCGACTATTTCAAGGCCGAGGAAAAAGCGCCGGTTGCCGCGGCAGCGTAGCGCGCATCAAGACATCGTCCTGAAAGGCCGCGAAGCTTTGAAATGCGCAGCCAACGGGTTCGCCGTCATCCTGAGGAGCGGCGTCTTCGCCGCGTCGCGAAGGATGATGTTCAGCTCGGTGCTTGCGGCCATCCTTCGAGGCTCGCAAGTGCTCGCACCTCACGGGTGAACGCAATTGCGTTCATCCCGGGGATGACGTCGGCCGCGTAGCAGCCTTGATCGCTCAGCCTGACGTCACCACCGTCTCGGTGTGTTCGACCTCGGGCGGGCCTGCGAAATATTGTCCGACCAGGCCGCGCCAGGCTGTGAAATCTTCAGAGCCGCGGAAATCGACCGTGTGATTTTCCAGCGTCTCCCACTTCGCCATCAGCCGGTAGCGTGACGGTTTCTCGATCGACTTGTGCAGTTCAAAACCCTTGCCGCCCTTGGCGCGCAGGAACAAGGGGCGGGCCTTGGCGACCGCGGCCTCAAAGTCTTTCTCGGTGCCGGGCTTGACGTCGATCTGGGCGATTTCGGTGATCATGGGGGTGCGTTCTCTGGATTGCGACGCACGCTTTCTATCGCAACTGCCCGCAAAAGAAAAAGGCGCCTCGCGGCGCCCGTCATCTGCCCGGTCCGGGACCACTCAGTTCAGCAGCAGCACGGAACCCGCAACCATCAGCGTGCAGCCGACGAACATCACGATCGGCCAGCGGTTGCGCGGCTGATCGTAGCGGCCTTGCGCGCGCCGCTCCGAGATCAGAGCGCTCTCATATTCGTCCGAGCTCGAGAACGTACAGGCAAATCCGCCACGGGCCGACATCGCGTCGGCTTCGAGCGACATCAAGGCGGCGTCAGCGGGCTGTCTGCGGTACGATTCCATAGCGCTGAGGATATGGAGCGAATGGTAAACAGCGAGTTACCACTCGGTTTCAAAAGCTACGCGGGATTGGGAACGCCCCCGCGCTGCGCGCTCGATAGGCCCGCGGTTTTGCGCCGCCATTTCTCCAGCGACAGCGGCAACTCTTCGGCCGCCTCGACCCGATTTCGGCCGCCACGCTTGGCCTGATAGAGCGCCGTGTCGGCGGACGCCAGCAGCACTTCGAGCTCAGTGCCGGCCGGTCCGCCGGCAACCCCGATGCTGACGGTGGTATCGACTGGGCCTTCGTCGACCGCGATCCCTGATGCGGCGAACGTCTCGCGCACGCGCTCGGCTGCGAGCACCCCTTCCTCGAGCGAACACGGCAGCAAGGCCGCGAACTCCTCGCCGCCGATTCGTCCCGACAAATCCGTGATCCGCAGCGTATTGATGACGATGGCCGAGAACAGTTTGAGGATTTCGTCGCCGGCCGGATGGCCGAAGCGATCATTGATCGATTTGAAATGATCGATGTCGAAGATCAATACCGTCACCGGGCGGCCCGCATGGGCTTCGCGCTCGATCACCCGCGCCGAGGCTTCGGAAAAACCGCGGCGATTGAACATCCCGGTCAGAGGATCCATCGAGGCCGCGGTCTTGTGCACCGTGACCGCGCGCTCCGACACCAGCATGAAGATGACGAACACGGTGCCGACGGCATAGAGCACCAGTTCGACGGAGAACACCTTGAGCCAGATGCTGCCGTCGAATGCGGCGTCCTGCGGACGCAGGAAATCGCCAAGCAGGATCGGCAGCATCAGCACCAAACCGTGCAGCACCGGCACCACGATCGCCGGCCACCGCCGTTGCAGCGTGCGGCGGCGCTCGGTCCACAATTCGGACGCCGTCAGCGCCGCATACACCGCGACAATGCCGGCACCTATCGTCATCCGCAGCTCGGCGGCTTCGGGCGCCAGCGTCACGCCGGCCGCGACCCAGGCCATCGCGCCAAGCACGAGCCCCGGCAGATTGGGTTTGCGGCCGTGAAACACCCGCGAGGCATTCCAGACCATGCCGCAGGCCACGAAGCCCACGGCGTTCACCGCCAGCAACGGCAGCCGGCCGAGCGCATCGCCGGCCAGCGTCCAGAGCGCGACGGATGCGGCGCCGAGCAGATAGGCGGTCCCCCACCATTTCAGCGCCGGGATGCTTTCTTGCGCGCCGAAAAACAGCAGCATGCCGCCAAGCATCGCGGCCATCATCGTGGCAACGAGATAGAGCGTCGAAATATCAAGTAACATGGATGTGCCACCCAGCCCGAGTTTGATGCACATGCCGCGGCGGATCTAATCGAACGCACCGGCACAGTCTGCGATACTAATGCGGCCGTGTTGGCAATCCGTTTGTGTTCACACGCAAGTTTTCAGGAAAAATTGCGTCTAATCGTCGCTAAAAATGGGCAGCGAACTACCACGGCCGACCGCCTTCAAATGGCCAACCACCTCGCGTGAAATCGATGCGGCAAAAACAAAAAGGCGCCCGAAGGCGCCTTTCGAAGTTCATGATCGCCGCCGTTGCGGCAAATTCCAGCGAAGCAATTAGCGCTTCGAGAACTGGAACGACTTGCGCGCCTTGGCGCGACCGTACTTCTTGCGCTCGACCACGCGCGAGTCGCGGGTGAGGAAACCGCCCTTCTTCAGAACGCCGCGCAGATCGGGTTCGAAATAGGTCAGCGCCTTCGACAGGCCGTGACGCACGGCGCCCGCCTGGCCCGACAGACCGCCGCCGGTCACGGTGCAGATCACGTCGTACTGTCCGGCACGGGCCGCTGCGACCAGCGGCTGCTGGATCAGCATCCGCAACACCGGGCGAGCGAAATAGACTTCGACCTCACGGGTGTTGACGGTGACCTTGCCGGCGCCGGGCTTGATCCAGACCCGGGCGACCGCGTTCTTGCGCTTGCCGGTGGCATAGGCCCGGCCGAACTTGTCGACCTTCTTGACGTATTTCGGGGCTTCCGGTGCGGCGACCTTCAGCGACGACAACTGGTCGAGGGACTGCATGGTATCGGACATCTTATGCGGCCCTCATGTTCTTGCGATTCATCGAAGCGACGTCGAGCGTCTCGGGTTGCTGGGCTTCGTGGGGATGCTCGGCGCCCGGGTAAACCCGCAAATTGCCGAGTTGCACACGGCCGAGCGGTCCGCGCGGAATCATCCGCTCGATCGCCTTCTCGACCACGCGCTCGGGGAAGCGGCCCTCGAGGATCGACTTGGCGGTGCGTTCCTTGATGCCACCGATGAAGCCGGTGTGGTTGTAGTAGACCTTGTTGTCGCGCTTGCGACCGGTCAGCACGATGTGGGCCGCGTTGATGATGATGACATGGTCACCGCAATCGACGTGGGGGGTATAGATCGGGAGGTGCTTGCCGCGAAGGCGCATCGCGACGATGGAGGCGAGACGACCGACGACCAGACCTTTGGCGTCGATCAGTATCCACTTCTTCGTCACCTCGGCGGGCTTTGCCGAAAACGTTTTCATGAGAGGAAATCCGTGAAAATGGAAATCGGCGCGAAGCGCGCCGAACTGCCGCGGTTTCTAGATAGTCCGCGCGCTCACGTCAATGCAAATTGAAGGTAATAATATCTGTAAAAACATATACTTACAAATATGGTGCTATATTACCTTAGAAAAGCTCAAGCATTTGGAATGGAATAGGTCGCCGTCACATGGGCGATCGGATCGGCCGATGTCCCCGACAGCAGACTGACCTCACCCACCGCCAGGCGCTTGCCGAGCTTCAAAAGCCGCGCTGCCGCCAGCACATCCTGCCCCGGCTGCCCCTTGCGCAGAAAATTGATGTTGAGATTGGTGGTTACCGCGAGCCCGACCGGGCCGATCGCCGACAGCAACACCACATACATCGCAAGATCCGCCAACGCCATCAGGGTCGGTCCCGAAACCGTGCCACCCGGCCGCAGCATGCGATCGCTATAGCGCTGGCGAAGCAGACAGGTCGCCCCGTCGGCGCTTTCGATCGAAATATCGCCGGCGGTAAACGCCTGGGGAAATTCGGCATGGAGAAACGTCTCGAGTTCCGCCATGTTCATTTTTGCAGTGGTCATGCGCTAGGTCCGCCCTCGCCTGTACCCGTCTGTTACATTAAGATGACGGCCTCGCCCACCCGGATATTTCGATGACCGCTCAAGCCGCCCGCGCCACGACGCCGCAACCGCCGATCCTGCTACGCGAGACCTTGAGCAGTGCCTTGGGCAGCATCGCCGTGCTGACGCTCAACCGCCCGGCCAGCCGCAACAGCCTGTCGGAAGCCATGATCGGCGAACTGCACGCGGCGCTCGACGACATCCGCGACGACGAAAGCGTGCGCGCGGTCGTGATTGCCGCCAACGGCCCGGCGTTCTCCGCCGGCCATGACATGAAGGAATTGACCGCCCGCCGCGGCGATGGCGATCACGGACGGGCTTATTTCGCGCAGATGATGAACGCATGCAGCGCGATGATGCAGGCCATCGTGCACCTGCCGAAGCCCGTCGTCGCCGCGGTGCAGGCCATCGCCACCGCGGCCGGATGCCAGCTCGTGGCAAGCTGCGACCTGGCTATTGCCTCCGAGGCCGCGAGCTTTGCAACGCCCGGCGTCGATATCGGATTGTTTTGTTCGACCCCGATGGTGGCGCTGTCGCGCAACGTGCCGCGCAAGCAGGCGATGGAAATGCTGCTGACCGGCGAGCCGATAGCCGCTGCGACCGCGCGCGACATCGGCCTGATCAACCGCGTCGTCGTGGCGGGTACCGAGCGCGATGCCGCGATTGAGCTGGCGCAAAAGGTCGCGCTGAAATCCGCCTACACGGTCAAGCTCGGCAAGGCCGCCTTCTACCGTCAGGCCGAAATGAGCCTTTCGGACGCCTATCGCTACGCAGCCGAGGTCATGACCGAGAACATGATGGCGCGCGACGCCGAGGAAGGCATCGGCGCCTTCATCGAGAAGCGCGAACCGAAATGGCAGGATAGATAGAGTTTTCGTCATTGCGAAAAAATTCGAGCTCCGTCATTGCGAGCGTAGCGAAGCAATCCATTGTCCCAAGCAAGAACTGGATTGCTTCGTCGCAAGTGCTCCTCGCAATGACGAAGGAAAGAACTGATCTAATGAACCACGATAGCTACCCCGACGATTACATCCGCGCGATCCTCAACGGCGTGAAATCCATCGCGATGGTCGGCGCCTCGCCGGTCAATGTGCGGCCGAGCTATTTTGCGTTCAAATACCTGGCGCAGCGCGGCTACGACATGATCCCGATCAATCCCGGTCACGTCGGCAAGAGCCTGCTCGGCAAGCCGTTCGTCGCCTCGCTCGCCGATATCGGCCGTCCCATCGACATGGTCGACATCTTCCGCAACTCAAGCCACATCATGCCGGTGGTCGAGGAGGCGCTGAAGCTCGCTCCATTGCCCAAGGTGATCTGGATGCAGCTCGGTGCGCGCGATGACGCCGCCGCCGAAAGAGCGGAAGCCGCCGGCCTCAAGGTCGTCATGAACCGCTGCCCCAAGATCGAATATGGCCGGCTGTCCTCGGAAATTTCCTGGATGGGCGTCAATTCGCGCACGCTCAGCTCGAAGCGCGCGCCGGTTCCGACCCAGGGCATGCGGCTTTCGCTGAACCGGACCAGCGTCGGCGGCGGCGAGACCGCGGCATCCGATCGCGCTGCGAAAAACAGGAACGAGCCTTCCTGACGCAATTGCGAAACGATTGTTCTGAAAACGCGGCAAGGCGAAGCACGGTCATTCCCCCATCCTTGATCGGACATCAAGTCGCCTTGACGGCAGCGATCTCTGCCGCGATTGTCCTGGTACGATCAGGAGGCGCGTTGGTCTCCGCCAGAGCATAATTTCGTCCATCACCAACGATACGTCACATCGTGTTGTTCATGCTTTGGAACACAGCCAAAAAGGCTGTTGCCGAAGATGAAATGTCGGAGAGGAAAAACAATGACCGATCGTGTTCCGGGATTTTCGACCCTTGCGGTGCATGCGGGCGCGCAACCCGATCCGACCACCGGCGCGCGGGCGACGCCGATCTACCAGACCACCTCGTTCGTGTTCAACGATGCCGATCATGCCGCATCGCTGTTCGGACTGCAGGCGTTCGGCAATATCTATACCCGCATCGGCAACCCGACCAACGCGGTGCTCGAAGAGCGCGTCGCAGCCCTCGAGGGCGGCACCGCCGCGTTGGCGGTGGCCTCCGGACACGCCGCCCAGGTGGTGGTGCTCCAGCAATTGCTGAGGCCCGGCGATGAGTTCATCGCGGCCCGCAAATTATATGGCGGATCGATCAACCAGTTCACCCACGCCTTCAAGAGCTTTGGCTGGAACGTGGTGTGGGCCGATACCGATGATATCAGCAGCTTCGAGCGCGCGGTGACGCCGCACACCAAGGCGATCTTCATCGAGTCGATCGCCAATCCCTCCGGCAGCGTCACCGATATCGAGGCGATCTCGGCGGTCGCCCGCAAGGCCGAGGTGCCGCTGATCGTCGACAACACGCTGGCGACGCCCTATCTGATCCGGCCGATCGACCACGGCGCCGACATCGTCGTGCATTCGCTGACGAAATTTCTCGCCGGCCACGGCAATTCGCTCGGCGGCATCATCGTCGATGCCGGCACCTTCGACTGGTCGAAGAACAATAAATACCCTGTTCTGAGCGAGCCGCGCCCGGAATATCACGGCATCCGGATCCAGGAGACGTTCGGTAATTTCGCCTTCGCGATCGCCTGCCGCGTGCTCGGCCTGCGCGACCTCGGCCCGGCGCTGTCGCCGTTCAACGCCTTCATGATCCTGACCGGCATCGAGACCCTGCCGCTGCGCATGCAAAAGCATTGCGAAAACGCCAAGGCGATCGCGGAATTCCTCTCGGGCCACCCCGCGGTGGCGACGGTGAATTACGCAGGCTTGTCGGGGGACAAGTACAACAACCTCGCGCGCAAATATGCGCCAAAGGGCGCCGGCGCGGTGTTCACCTTCAGCCTCAAGGGCGGCTACGACGCCGGCGTCCATCTGGTCTCGAACCTGAAACTGTTCTCGCATCTGGCCAATGTCGGCGACACCCGCTCGCTGGTCATTCACCCGGCATCGACCACGCACAGCCAACTCGACGACGCGCAAAAGACCAAGGCGGGCGCTGCGCCCGACGTGGTGCGGCTATCGATCGGCATCGAGGACAAGGAAGATCTGATCGCCGATCTGGAACAGGCGCTGACGGCCTGAGGTCACGGCCAGACCCGAGATGGCAAGCTCCCGTTAACGGTCGTTAACGATGATTGCGGCATAACGTGGCAATGAATCGCCTTAGATGATTCGGAGCGGAGCCATGTTGCGCTGGACCATGCCATTGCTGGCCGCGATGTTCGCGGTCGGAACCGCCGTGGCGGCTGACCTGCCCGATGGATCCGGCGCGGGCGTCTATCGAAAGGCCCCGCCCCGCCATGGCCGCCAGGCTCATGTCGAGGAAGACTCCGACCTGCTGTTCACGCCGACGGACGACAGGTTTCCCGACGTCCGCTTGCCGCTGATGACGACGCCCGTGCTGCCGGGCTCCGCGACGCTTCCCGGCTATTACGGATCGAACCATTCCTACGACTACCAGGGCCCGTATTATGGCGGCCCCAATCCCGGCCTCTGGAATCGCCTGCCTTACGCCTGCGGCGTTTACGGCTACTGCTAAAGCGGGATGAGATTAGATTTAGCCGGGGTTATCCGCGCGCTCCCCTTCACCTCTCCCCGGTGGGGAGAGGTGAAGGGAAATCGCCGCCGATTCAATCAATAATCATCATGCTATCGGCAATACTGCCCGCGTTACCGCTGTGCCGGGCGCACGACGTTCTTGTCGGCGTGCGTGAGCCGGCTGTTGCGCGCAAACAGCGAATAGGTCGCCAGCGCAAACACGATCACCAGAAGCTGGGCGGACAGCGCCTCGACCGTCGGGTTGAGCCCGATGGCATCGAACCATGAAAGGCTCTTCAGCTCGGTGAACGGCAGCACCGATTGCTCCTGGAATTCCTGGACGGCTTCGCCGATGAACTTGATCGCCATCGCGAACAGGAATGCCGAGGTGATGATGAACAACGGCCGCAGCGGAATCCGTTGTGCGATCAGGTTGATGAAATAGAACAAGACCGCAAGGCCGATGGTCGCAACGCCGAGCCCCGCGAACAGGCCGGCGGTCCAGCCGCCTTCGGTGGTCGCCAGCGCATTGATGAACAGCACGGTCTCGGCGCCTTCGCGAAATACCGCGAGGAAGGCCAGCGCGCCGACCGCCCAGACGGTGTCCTGCGCCAGCGCGTGATTGGCCTTTTGCGCCAGATAATCCTGCCAGCCGCGCGGGTCCTGCTTCACCATCAGCCAGCCGCTGACATAGAGCATCAGGCTTGCCGCGACGAGAATGATGATGCCTTCCATGATGTCGCTGTGCTCGCCCGAATTCAGCACCGCAAACAACCAGGCCGCGACCAGGCTGGCGGCGATGGCGGCCAGCGCACCGCCGTAGAGCGCCTGGACGCGGTGGGCAGCGCCGGCCTTGGTGAGATAGCCGGCGAGTGCCGCGATCACCAGCAAGGCCTCGAGGCCTTCGCGAAGCAGAATGACGGCAGCCTGAATGAATGCGGATGACATGAGCTGAGACCCTGTGTTGGGCTGGTTGTATCGCTCGAAGGCCGCAAGTAAAGCTGCGTCGTTAAGAATCGCTCAAATCAACCGGGCTGGCCGAGCGGCAGGACCAATTCCCGCGGCTGCACGGCCGGCTGCCGCGCGGCCAACCGTTCGGCCTGAACCGTCGCCAAGGTCAGCACCGCGATCGCCACCGCCTGATGCGTCAAGGCGAGATCAATCGGGACTTGATTAAGCAGCGTGAGAATACCGAGCGTCGCCTGCAGCGTAATGGCGGCCACCAGCCACACGGCGCCGCGGATCACCGCGCCATCGGCCCGCGAGCGGATGGCATCGACCGCGTGAAACACCGCCAGCGCGAACAACGCATAAGCGGTCATGCGATGCTCGAACTGCACCGTCAGCGTATTGTCGAACAGGTTGCGCCACCACGGCTGATCGAAGAACAAGCGCGCAGCTGACGGAATAAACCCGCCGTCGATATCGGGCCAGGTGTTGTAGACGCGGCCCGCGCGCAGGCCGGCGACCAGCGCGCCGAGATAAAGCTGCACGAATGTCAGCACCAGCAAGACCACACTGGTGGCCTTCAGCCTTAGGCTCACCGCGGATGACGGCCGATCCGCCCATCGGCGCAGCGTCCAGACGATGGCCGCGAAGATCAACAGCGCCAGCACCAGATGGGTGGCGAGACGGTAATGCGAGACTTCGACGCGCACGGAAAGGCCCGAGGCCACCATCCACCAGCCGACCACGCCTTGCAGGCCGCCGAGCGCGAAGATCGCCCATAATCGCCGCTTCAATTCGCCGCTGAAAGCGCCGCGCCACAGGAACCAGAGGAACGGCAGCAGATAGGCGATGCCGATCACGCGCCCGAGCAGCCGGTGGCTCCACTCCCACCAGAAGATCGACTTGAATTCGGAAAGGCTCATTCCGGCGTTGAGCTCACGATATTGCGGGATCGCCTTGTAGCCCTCGAATGCCTGGGTCCACTGCGTGTCACTGAGCGGGGGCAGCGCGCCGGTCACCGGTTTCCACTCGGTGATCGACAGCCCGGACTCGGTGAGACGGGTGGCGCCGCCGACCAGCACCATGATCGCGATCAGGGCCGCGACCGCCAACAGCCACCATCTGACGGCGCGATCGCGCGAGGCCTGATCAAACACAGCTTGATCGGACAAGGCTCGATCAGACAAGGCTTGCGGGGCGGGAATATCGGTCATAGAGGCTGTGCTTGAATGAATTCGCGCTGCCCTTATAGTCCGCCCCTTCCCGCGCGCAAGGCGCGCTCCACCAACGAACCGCACATTTCTGTCATGACCATACGCACCCGCAAGCTCTTTGGAACCGTCGCCCTTCTGTTGCTGGTGGTGGTGTGGTCATTGCTGGGGATGACGGCGGCGCAGACGCCGTGGCTGGCGAATTCCGGATGGCTGCAAGCCATCTTCTATGTCGTCGCCGGCATCGGCTGGGTGCTCCCGGCAATGCCGATCATCAGCTGGATGTCGCGACCGGACGCCTAGTCCTGTTTTTCAAATTGCTCTTCTGATCGTGCCGAACGTTCCGCCTCGCCGCTTGCGATGCGTGAAGCCGGCTGCGGAAACATCGCGCCAGAAAGCATCACGCGCATCGCGCGCAGCGAACGCAGCCGTCCGTCCCAGGCGATGCGCGGCAGCGCGTGCAGATTGCTGCGCCCGGCGGTCTGGACCGTCCCCGAGATCGCCGACACCGCACTGACAAACCCCGCTTCCGCGGCCATCGCGACATGCGGCCGGCGCCACGATGTACGATCGCCGAACGGATAGGCGAAATGCCTGACGTTGCGATGGAACGCGGTTTGCGCTACCGCCGCGCCCATCGTCATCTCACGCAACGCGGCCGCGTCCTTCAGGTTTGAGAGAACCGGATAGTTGACGGTCGCACTTCCGATCGTCACACGCGGGTCAGCCGCGAGCTTGGTCAGATCGTTCCAGTCCATCGAGGCGTCACGCGACAACGCCGCGAGATCGACCGAATATCGCGTGCAGAGATCGTTGATCGCCGACGACAGATCCTGTGGCGGCAACGAGCGCATCCAACCCTCGAGAAAATCGTAGAGTTGATATTTTTCGGGCGTATCGGCGATATTGAAATGTTGCTCCTTGCGACCGATCATCAGGCTGAGACGATTTTCACGCGCGATGATCGTTTCCAGCGCAAGCCACCATGCTTCCCCTACCCCATCCGGAAACGCCGTCGGCACATACACCGCGAACGGCACATCGTGCCGCGACAACACCGGATAGGCCGATGTCATGGTATCCTTATAGGCGCCATCGAAGGTCAGGCAGGCAAATCGCCGCGGCGCGGCCAGCGTCACCGCTCGCCGGCATACTTCGTCCATCGAGACGATATCGAACTTCCAGCGCTTCAAGGCCCTGATCGTCCGGTCGAGAAAGTCGGGGGTAATTTCCCGGGATCTGAGCGGCTGAAAACGGCCACTGCGCCGCGGCCGCACGCGTTCAAATCGCAAGATCACCCCGGCACCGCCGGCGTTGCGTCGCGGGATCAGGGCGTAGCCGCTGAAATAAGCGAGTTCCAGCCTGGCGCGTGTCAAAAATCCGATATCGGACGGCAACCGTCTGGCCTTTCAATGCGCCGAATCCCACCGCGCGGCGGACGCATTGTCATTACTCTTTGTTGACATTTCTTTGCAAAGGTCGGCCCAAGGGTCGGCCAAGCCGAAATATGTAAATATTCCCTTTTTGCAGGTATTTAGATGACCATGGCGGCTGCGATCGAAAGCCGGGCGGCGGAAGCGGCGGCGTGGTCGAAGGCAAGCCGCATCGCCGGCGTCGATATCTTCAGCGATCTCGGCCAAGCCGAGACGATCTGGCGCAGCCTGGAAGAGCGGGAGCCGCTCTCGACAGCCTATCAGCGCTTCGATTTCCTGGCCGCCTGGCAGCGGCAGGTCGGCGCGCGCGAAAACGTCCAGCCCTTCATCGTCGTCGCCCGCGATGTCGAGCGACGGCCGCTGTTGCTGCTGCCGCTCGGGCTCCGGCATGAGCACGGGGTTCGGGCCGCGACCTTCATGGGCGGCAAGCATGCGACCTTCAACATGGCCGTGTGGGACGGCGAATTCGCCGCCAGCGTGACAGCTAATGATCTCGAAGCGCTGATATCGGGCATCGGTGCGCATGCGCAGGCCGACGTCCTGGCCTTGCAGCAGCAGCCGATGCGCTGGCGGGATGTGCCGAACCCGATGGCGGCGTTACCGCGCCAGGCCTCGGTCAACGATTGCCCGCTGATGACGATGCCGCCCGGCGCCGATCCCACGGCGCTGATCAGCAATTCGATGCGCCGCCGGCTCCGCGGCAAGGAACGCAAGCTGCAAACGCTGGCCGGCTATCGTTATAACGTGGCTTCCACCGACGGCGAGATCACGCGGCTGCTCGACGCCTTCTTCCGCATAAAACCGCTGCGGATGGCGGAGCAGAAGCTGCCCAACGTGTTCGCCGAAGCCGGCGTCGAGGATTTTATTCGCGGCGCCTGCCTCAAGCCGGTCGCCGGCGGCGGCCGCGCGATCGATATCCACGCGCTGGAATGCGAGGCCGAGGTGATCGCGCTGTTCGCCGGCGTCGCCGACGGCAACCGCTTTTCGATGATGTTCAACACCTACACGCTGTCGGAGAATTCGCGCCACAGCCCCGGGCTGATCCTGATGCGCAACATCATCGATCATTATGCCGGGCAAGGTTACCGCGCGCTCGATCTCGGCATCGGATCCGACGAATACAAGCGGCTGTTCTGCAAGGGCGACGAGCCGATTTTCGATTGCTTCATCCCGCTCACCTCACGCGGCAGGCTGGCCGCTGCGGCGATGTCGGGCCTCAACCGCGCCAAGCATCTGGTGAAGCACAATCCGGCGCTGTTGCAGATGGCGCAACGGCTGCGCAGCGCGTTTCGCTAGCATCTCACTTTTCGAAAACGCTGCCGCGACCGCCCTCAGGCCGCGACAACCCGCGGGCCGGGATCGACGGCGTCTGATGGCAGCGTCGGCTTGGTCAGCATCGTCACGTCGCTGAAGCCTACCGCCTTCAATTGATCGCACATCAGGGTGCGCGCGTCCGACGCCATCGATGCGTCCGGCACTACCACGGCGCGGGCCTGCGATGTCAGCAGCTCCGCCGGCAGGTCGGAGGCGAGCCCCGCGTCCAGCAGCACGTGATCGTAAACCCGCAGCAACGCATCGATCGCAAGCGTAAGCCGCGGCGATTGCAGCAGGCTGCGATCCGAGCCCGGGCGTCCGGCGCTCACGAGATGCACGCGCGACAGCCGGTCGCGGGTGATCACCTGCGAGAATGACGCCTCGCCCAGCATCAATTCGACCAGTCCCGGCGCCGTCGGATCGACCGAAATCGCCGAGATGATCGGCGACGACACCGACAGATCCGCCACCACGACCCTGGCGTCGCGCGCCATCAGCCGCGCCAAGGTCAGCGCCGTCAGCGTGATGCTTTCGCTCGACGCCGTGCCCAGGATCGTGACCTTGCGTGCCGCGTCGCCGGCATGGCGCAAGCTCTCGGCGAGTTGCTCGATCTCGGTGATCTCGGTCGGGGTTTCCAGGCGGGGCGGATTTAACTCCACAACGGGATCGATCTCGGGCGCCACCGCCGCCTCGGGCGCATCGACCATTTCAAGCGCCGGCTCAGGCACACGTGGCGCTATCTCATGCACACGCGCCGCCGCCGGCTCGCGAACGACCGCCGGTTCGACACGCGTCGCGATCAGGCGCGGCGTGGTGATGCGCAGCAATTCGCCGGTGAGGATGGTGCCGGCGCTGAGCAGCAGCGTCGCCAGCGTCGCGATCAGCACGATCGGCAATTTCTTCGGGTAGGCCGGTGCATTCGACACGCTGGCGCGGGAGATGATGCGGCCATCCGCGGGCGCCGCATCGATATTCTCGCGGGTGTTGGCCTCGCGATATTTCGCCAGATAGGATTCCAGGAGCTCGCGCTGCGCCTTGGCCTCACGATCGAGCGCCCGAAGCTGAACGTCCTGGCCGTTGCTCGAGCTCGCCTGCTTCTTCAATTGGTCGAGGCTCGCGCTCAATCCCTCGACCCGCCCGCCGGCGATCCGCGCGTCGTTGTCGAGCGAGCGCGAGACCTTGCTCGCTTCGTCGCGAATCTGGGTGTCGAGCACCGCAAGCTGCGCCTTCAATTCCTTGATGCGCGGATGGTTGTCGAGCAAGGTCGATGACTGCTCCGCCAACTGCGCCCGGATCGTGACGCGCTGTTCGGACAACCGCCGGATCAGCTCGGAATTGAGCACGTCGGAAGCCTCGATCGGCTTGCCGCCTTGCAGCATCTCACGGATCATCCTCGCCTTGGACTCCGCGTCGGACTTCAGCCCCCGCGCGTTGTTCAATTGCGTATTGAGCTCGCCCATCTGCTGGTTGGACAGCGTGGTATTGTTGGTGCCGACAAAGAGACTCGACTTGGAACGGAAATCCTCGACCTTGGATTCCGCATCCGCGACCTTCTTGCGCAGATTGTCGATCTCACCCGAAAGCCATTGGCTGGCGGATTTGGCCTGCTCCTGCCGTGCCGCCTGCTGCAGCACCAGATAGGCGTCCGCGATCGAGTTGGCGACACGCGCCGCCAGATCCGGGTCGCGCGACTGGAATTCAATGACGACGACGCGCGATTTATCGACCGCGTAAGCCGTATAGCGATCGAAATAGGCGTCGAGCACGCGCTCTTCGGGCGTCAGCGAGAACGGATCCCGGCCGATCCCCACCAAAGCCAACAGCGATTTCAGCGGCGAAAGACCGCCCAGCACCGGATCGAATTCCGGCAGTTGCGCCAACTTGTTCTTCTTGATGATCTCGCTGGCGAGATCGCGCGACAGCAAGAGCTGGACCTGGCTGGTGACGGCCTCGGCATCGAGCCCGGCGCGCTGCTCGTCGTTGCGCTCGCCATTCGGCCGCAGGAAGATGTTCTCGCGGCCGTCGATCAGGATGCGCGCCTCGGACTTGTAGCGCGGCGTGACCAGATTGACCGCGGCAATCGAGAGCCCGGCGGCAATCAATGTCGGGATGATGATCCAGCGCTTCTTGCGCAGCAGCGCATGGCCTAATGCGCGCGCGTCCAGATCGCCGGCGATCGGCGCAGCTGGAGGCGCGTCGATCGCCGGCTGGGCAACAGCCCGCCGGACCACAGGCCTTTGCTCGGCCGTCCGGTCCACGCTGGAACGCCAGAACGCTAAACGCATCGCACACTCCCGAAGACGCCACGACTCCACGAAACGCTGCCGATTACACTCCATTAAGGTTGCCGCTGGGTTAATTTCGCCGATTTACCCCGGGAGGTTGCGCAGGGCTGGCCATTGACATCACGCTTTGTTAACCATGAAAGTCCTTAATCGGACTCACATTTTACCCTCTCGTCTTTGGGCTACTCGATGCAAGGCGCGCGTGCCGCTATCTCATGTTTGCTGGCTGCGCTGGCGCTGCCCGGCTGCATGCCTGCGACCGCGCCGACCGCCGCCGTGCAGCCGCGCGGCGATCTCGATGGCGCGTCGCTCGGTCCCGGTGACACCGCTCAGGTCGGGGAGCGCTGGTTCTGATCATGCCCGCGATTTCAGAGCAGCCACTTCGTATCCTGCACGCGGTGCGCGCGCCCGTTGGCGGCATCTTCCGTCATATCCTGGACCTCGCCAACGGCCAGGCCGACCGCGGCCATCAGGTCGGGCTGATCGCCGACAGCCTCACCGGCGGCGAACGCGCCGCGGACGCGCTGGCCGAAATCGCGCCGCGTCTGAAGCTCGGCGTCCATCGCCTGCCCATTCACCGCGAGCCGCATCCCACGGATACCCTGGTGTTCGCGCGTTTCATGCGGCTGGTTTGGCGGTTGAAACCGGTGGTGCTGCACGGCCACGGCGCCAAGGCCGGCGCCTTCGTTCGCATGAAAGGCGCCTCAAAGGACATCATCCGGGTCTACACGCCGCATGGCGGTTCGCTGCATTACCCGCTGAATACGATGAAGGGCGCGCTCTATGGCCGCCTCGAACGTGCGCTGAGGGACCGCACCGATCTGTTCCTGTTCGAAAGCGCGTTTGCCCGCGATACCTTTCAGCGCACCATCGGCCCTCCGGCAGGCCTGGTGCGCTGCGTGTTCAACGGCGTGACCGCGGACGAGTTCGATCCGGTGGTCAAGGCGTCGGATGCCACAGACCTCGTCTATGTCGGCGAATTCAGGCACATCAAGGGGACGGACCTGCTGATCGACGCGGTGGCGCGGCTGCGCAGCGACGGCAGGCCGGTCACGCTGACGCTTGGCGGTGACGGCGAGCAAACCGACGCGCTGAAGGCTCAAATCCAGCGCCTCGGCCTTGGCGAGGCCGTACGCTTCATCGGCCACGTCAAGGCGCGCTACGGATTTTCAAAGGGATCGCTGCTGGTGGTTCCCTCGCGCGGGGATTCGATGCCCTATGTCGTGATCGAGGCGGCGGCGGCCGGAATTCCAATGATCGCCGCCAATGTCGGCGGCATCCCCGAAATCTTCGGACCGCATACCGACGCGCTGTTTGCGCCGAACATCGCGACCGCGATGGCGGACGCCATCGAGACCACGCTGCAAGATCCCGCTGCCGCGCTGCAACGCGCGAAATCGCTGCGCGAGCGAATCTTCCTGCATTTTTCGCAGAAGGCGATGGTCGAAGGCGTATTAGCGGGATACCGCGACGCATTTGCGGCGTCGAAATCCAATCGGGCGCCGCAAGCCTGACGTGGTTTTTTGGCGCGTTTTCTTCGCGCGAAGCCGGTTCCGCTCGAAAAGCTACGGCAACCGATCGTTAACTGTTCTTTACCAACGATAACTGTTTCTTCCGATTTGTCCTCTAAGCCGTCAGGCGGGGCATTACGTCTTTGTCAACGCGCTGCCGTGGAAGCGCGGACAAGAAACGGGCTTAGGGACAGTGGAACCGATCAACGCACGTTCGATGCTGGAGGCCGCGGCAGCCGAAGCCGCAACGGTCGCCGGTGCGCCTCGCCTCGAGCGGCGGCGCCGGCTGACGCCCGCGGCGCTTGCCGTCACCAACCAGAAAGTACGCCCGGCCTATTCGCCGATCGTGATCGCAGGCGTGGTTCGCCTCGTCGACTTCGCGCTGTTCAGCTTCATCGGCGTCGCGATCTATTTCGCGTATGTGGTGCCGCTCAATGGCTTCAACTGGGATTATGTCGCGGCCATTTTTGGCATGAGCGCCGCCGCGGTGATCTGCTTCCAGGCTGCGGACATCTACGAAGTGCAGGTGTTTCGCGGCCAGCTCCGGCAGATGACGCGGATGATTTCATCCTGGGCATTCGTGTTCCTGCTGTTCATCGGCGCGTCGTTCTTCGCCAAACTCGGCGGCGAGGTATCGCGGCTGTGGCTCTCGTCATTCTTCTTCATCGGTCTGGCCGCGCTGATCGTCGAACGGCTGCTGTTGCGCGGCATGGTGCGCCGCTGGGCGCGTGACGGCCGGCTCGATCGCCGCACCATCATCGTCGGCTCCGACCAGAATGGCGAGAAGCTGGTCGAAGCGCTCAACGGCCAGGTCGATTCCGACATCGAGATTCTCGGCGTGTTCGACGACCGCAACGACAGCCGCGCACTCGACACCTGCGCCGGAGCCGCGAAACTGGGCAAGATCGACGACATCGTCGAATTCGCCCGCCGCACCCGCATCGATCTCGTGCTGTTCGCGCTGCCGATTTCGGCGGAGACGCGGATCCTCGACATGCTGAAGAAGCTGTGGGTGCTGCCGGTCGACATCCGGCTTTCCGCCCACACCAATTTGTTGCGCTTCCGCCCCCGCGCCTATTCCTATCTCGGCAAGGTCCCGACGCTCGACGTGTTCGAGGCGCCGATCACCGATTGGGACCTGGTGATGAAATGGCTGTTCGACCATGTGGTCGGCGCCATCGTGCTGCTGCTGGCCGCGCCGGTGATGGCGCTGGTAGCACTCGCGGTCAAACTCGACAGTCCGGGGCCGGTGCTGTTCCGCCAAAAAAGATTCGGCTTCAACAACGAGCGGATCGACGTCTTCAAGTTTCGTTCGCTCTATCATGACCAGGCCGATCCTTTGGCCGCCAAAGTCGTGACCAAGAACGACAGCCGCGTCACCCGGGTCGGACGCTTCATCCGCAAGTCCAGCCTCGACGAACTGCCGCAGCTCTTCAACGTGGTGTTCAAGAGCAATTTGTCGCTGGTCGGTCCGCGCCCGCACGCCGTTCAGGGCAAGTTGCAGAGCCAGTTGTTCGATGAAGCGGTCGATGGCTATTTCGCCCGTCACCGCGTCAAGCCCGGCATTACCGGCTGGGCGCAGATCAACGGCTGGCGCGGCGAGATCGACAACGCAGAGAAAATCCAGAAGCGCGTCGAGTTCGATCTTTATTACATCGAGAACTGGTCGGTGCTGTTCGACCTCTACATTCTTCTCAAGACGCCGCTGGCGCTGATTTCGAAGAACGAAAACGCTTACTGAGCCCGTCCAGTCAAGGCTCTGCGAATGACGAGTTGCGTTGCGTAAGTTGACGAGTGTGTGATGGCGTATGCGTCGACAGCCGGGAGTGCGCTCCCATCGGTGACGGCTGCCCCCGGCGTGCTGGCCTTGCAGCGCGCGCTGGTGTGGCTGGTCGGCGCTTCGGGGGCGATCGTTTTCATCGAACCCAGTCCCTACGAACTGATGACGCTCACCGCCACCGTCATTTTCCTCGCCACCGGTTTGAGGCTGCGGCTGGTTTTCATGCCGCTGTTGTTGCTGCTGATCCTGCTCAATGTCGGCTATTCGATCAGCGCCATCCCCTTTATCGAAACGTCGGAAGTCGCCAACTGGATCGCGACCTCCTGGTACATGGCCTTTACGGTGATCTTCTTTGCCATGGTGGTGGCTGACGACACCGAGGCCCGGCTCGACATGCTTCGCCGCGGCCTGATCGTGGGCGCCATGATCGCGTCGCTGGCAGCACTGGCGGGCTATTTCAATCTGGTTCCCGGCGGACACGATTTGCTGACGCTGTATGAGCGCGCGCGCGGCACCTTCAAGGATCCCAACGTGCTCGGCGCGTTCCTGATCCTGCCCGCATTGTTCGTGCTGCAAAACGTCGTCACCGCGCCGTTCGCAAAATCACTCGGCAGCACCATCGCGCTCGGGATCATGGCGCTGGCGATCCTGTTGGCATTCTCGCGCGCGGCGTGGGGCGGGCTCGTGATTACCGCGGCCTTCATGCTGGCGCTGATGGTGGTGGCCAGCCCCTCGCCCGCGCAGCGCAGGCGGATCATCGTGATGGCGGTCGCCGCCGTCGTACTGGTCGTGGTGCTGCTCGCCGTGCTGTTGTCGTTCGATTCCATCAGCGAGATGTTCAAGCAGCGCGCGAGCTTCGACCAGAGCTACGACGAGGGCCGCTTCGGCCGGTTTGGCCGGCACATCCTCGGCGCCCAGATGGCGCTGGATCTGCCGTTCGGCATCGGGCCGCTGCAATTCCACAACTATTTTCCGGAAGACACCCACAATTCCTATCTGAACGCCTTCATGTCCGGCGGCTGGCTTTCCGGCATCTGCTATCCGGCGCTGGTCTTCGTCACCGTGATCACGGGCTTTCGCCACATCTTCGTCCGCGTGCCCTGGCAACGCGCCTATCTCGCGATCTTTTCAGCCTTCCTGGGCACGGTCGGCGAAAGCTTCATCATCGACACCGACCATTGGCGGCACTTCTGGATGATGCTGGGCGCGATGTGGGGCATGTTCGCCGCCGCGCAACGCTACAAGCGAGCACCGCCGGAGCCTGATCGGTTCTGATCGGTTCTGATCGAATCAGAACCGATCAGGCTCCAGATTTTTGTTTGACGCGTTTTCTTCACGCGAACCGGCTGCCACTTCGCTTGAAAACGCTATGATCAACGCCGAGGCTTCGGCGTCCTGAGATTGGCCCGTTTCTCCGGCGGCGTATCGAGGATGCCCTTCAGCGCCTCGGTCGCCTCCAGCACGCCTTTGTAGCCATCGTTGGCGAACCGCAGCAGCAGGCGCAGTTCTTCATCGGAATAGCCGTTCCAGACCCTGTGCATCGACTGCTGCATCGGGACGTAAAACTGGCCAATCTTCGCAACCGCTTCCGGCACGACGACGATAAAGACCTTGCGGCGGTCGGCCTCATCCCGCTCGCGTCGCACCAATCCCGCCTTCTCGAGCCGATCCACCACGCCGGTGATGGCACCCGTGGTGAGGCCCGTGACCTCGGCGAGCCGCCCCGCGGTCACCCGTCCCTCCAGGTTGAGAAAATCCAGGCATTCCAGATCCGAACCGGAAATTCCGGCCACGTTCGCAACGGCTTGGCCAAACAGCACGCCCTGGGCGGACGAGCGCCGCATCGCCTCTTCGAGTTCCTGCAACAGCGCAGCGCGCGCCTTCGGTCTTGACAAAGCCGTTTTCATATCTTAGTCCGTTTATATCTTAGTCACTAAGATAATTAGCGACTGTCCTTTCCTATCACCGCATCGATGCACGGAGCAAGGCATGACCAAGCGACCCAAGGCCCTGATCATCGGCGGCGGCATCGCCGGTCCGGTCACCGCGATCTTCATGAAGCAGGCCGGCATCGACGCCGAGCTGTTCGAGGCGTGGCCGCACTCGACCGGTATCGGCGGCGGCCTGCAGATCGCGCCGAACGGCATGCATGTGCTGGCCGAGATCGGCCTCGCCGACGAGATGATCCGCAACGGCTCGATCGCGGAGGCGTTCGAGTTTCATTCGCAAAGCGGCGCCAGGCTCGGCTCGATCAATCACAACATGAAGCAGCGTTTCGGCCAGCCCGCGGTCAACATGTGCCGCGCCACGCTGAATGAGGCGCTGATCAACAAGGCCTGGTGCGACAATGTCGAGCTGCGGTTCGAAAAACGGCTGGTCGCGATCGAAGACCGCGCCGACCGGCCGATCGTCGCGCATTTCGCCGACGGCAGCAGCGCCGAAGGCGATTTTCTGATCGGCGCGGACGGCGTGCATTCGGCGGTACGCAGCCATGTGGTGCCGGATGGCCCAAAGCCTTTCGATACCGGTCTGCTCGGCTTCGGCGGTTTCGTTCCGCGGTCGGTGATCGCGGACATCCCGATCGGCCAGCGCGTGGAGACGACGTTCGGGCAAAGCGGGTTCTTCGGCTATGGCTTCTGCAGCTCCGATCCCAAGGACGGTGTGATGTGGTGGAGCACGCAACCATCGCATGGCGCCGACGCCGCGGAATTCCGCAGCCGGAGCCAGGATGCGATCAAGCGGCATCTGCTCGACTTTCACGCCGGCTGGCACGATCCGATACCGCGCATCATCGATGCGGCCGAGGACATCGTGGTCACGGCTACCCTCGATGTCGCGACCCTGCCGACCTGGTCGCGCAGGCGCGCGCTGCTGATCGGCGATGCCGCGCATGCCACCAGCCCCCATGCCGGCCAGGGCGCCGCGCTGGCGTTGGAAGACGCCATGCGGCTCGGCCGGCTGATGCGGCAAGGACAGGAGCTCAGCCTGACCTTCCAGCAGTTCGAGGACGAGCGACGGCCGCGCGCGGAAAAGATCGTGGCGCTGGCCCGCCGCAATGGCAACAGCAAGCGCGAATTCAGCGCCACCGGCGCCTGGATCCGCGACCGGATGCTCAAGCTTTTGATTCCGATCACGGCCAAGGGCATGGACTGGATGTATGCCTATGACCCCCGCGCGGCGTAAGCCGTCGCGCCGCGCGGCGTAAGCCGTCGCGCCGCGCGGCGTAAGAAAGCTACCTCTCGACCGCAAACGTCAGACCGGCGTGGTCGACCAGCCGCTTGATCAGCCGCTCGCCCATCGCCGCGCCGGGAGTCCAGATGCCGCCTGCGACTTCCGGCGTATCGCGCAACAGGCAGATCGCGCACTCCGCGATCATCCTCGAGGTCGAGCCGTAGCCGGGGTCGAGATCGCCCTTCACGGACGCGCGGGCCTGGCGGCCGTCCGGCGCGAGCGCGACAAACAGCAAGTCGTAGAGGCCGTTCTCACGCTCCTCTTTTGACGGGCCCTCCCCCGGCTTCGGCCCGCCGGAGCCGCCCATCTTGTCGGCGGTGTTGGCGGCCGTGATCCGCCTGGCGAGCGCTTCGCCCTGCTCGCCGGGGCCGGTCAGCATCATCTCGTCGTAGATGAAATCCCGGCCGTAGGGAAAGCCCAGCAGCAAGTTGGAGCGGTGAACGTTGCGGGTATTGATGTTGGCCATCACGAACGGTGCGGCCCAGGAATCGAGATCCGGATCGAGCATCGGCCGGTTGCCCGGCGGCTGCTTTGGCCCTTCAAAACCCGGCGTCAGCGCAAACGGATTCCGCAACAGCGCGACCAGGCTGTGATCGTTGGCGGCCGCTTCGAACAGCGCCCGCATGCTCGCCGCGGTGCCGCCGGAGAAGGTCCCCTTCATGTCGCGGACGCGGCCCTTGACCCGGCTGGCGGGCGCGCCGAACAGCTTTTTCGCCTCCTCCTGCACGCAAAACACGCCGAGCTCGAACGGCAGTGAATCGTAACCGCAGGAGAATACGATGCGCGCGCCGGTCGACTTCGCGGTCGCCTCATGCGCGTCGATCATCTGCCGCATCCAGATCGGCTCGCCGCACAGATCGAAATAATCCGTCCCCGTGGCGACGCAGGCCGCGAGCAGTTCGGAGCCGTACAGCAAATACGGACCGACGGTCGAAATCACCGATCGGGTCTGGTCGATCATAGCCTCGAGCGACGCCGGGTCGCTGGCGTCGGCCACGATCAAGGGTGTGTCGGCCGGCGCGCCGATCGCATCGCGCACCGACTTAAGTTTGTCCAGGCTGCGCCCCGCCATCGCCCATTTCAGTTCGCGATCGCCGCGGTAGTGCTGCGCGAGATATTCCGCCACCAGCTGGCCGGTGAAGCCGGTGGCGCCATAGACAACGATGTCGAATTTCGACGAAGACATACCTTATTCCTTTACTGCTCGTCATTGCGAGCGAGGCGAAGCAATCCAGTGCGTCAAGCAAGAACTGGATTGCTTCGTCGCTTCTCTCCTCGCAATGACGGCTTCCATTCCATTTCGTAATGTCTAACTCTTCGCGTAGGACGCGCCCATGCCGGCGCGCACATCGCTCTGAATACCGTAGGGCGCGATCGGGTAGCGCAGTCCGTTCTTGGCCAGTTGCTTCATCCCCACGATGGCCTTGGCGAGATAGGACGGCGGCAGCGCCATCAGCATCTCCTCATCCGGCACGCCGCCATAGCGCCGCTCCGCAAAACACGGCAGCGAGAGACTGGGCTCTCCGGTTTTCAGCGCCCGGCCCCATGAATCCGCGCATGCGGTCTCGCCGACCACGCTCCATTCGAATTTCCGGTAGCCGGTATATTGCAGGCCGTTGATCAGGATGATCATCTGGCCCGGCGTTGCATAGACCAGGCAGATGTCGGGCGGATCGAGCCGTCCGCTGGAGAGCGGACTGACCGCCAGCGCCTGGTATTGGCCGAACGGAACCACATCCAACGCCTCCTGACGCTTGCGCGCGTCTTCCGCGGTGCCGTGCCAGACGCCGACATAAGACTGGCCTTCGAGCCATTTGTCGTCCTGCGGTGCAAGCCCGATCACGGCGCGGCATTGCGCGCCGACCAGATCATCGGCGGTGATGCCAACGGTCCAGCCCAGTCGCGAGGCCATGCTGACGATCTGGTCGGTGGTGTGGACCGCGGTCGGACGCCTGATCTTCGGGATCGCCGTCATGTCCTCGACGCGCGCGAACATCTTCATGCCGATCACGGTGGTCTTCAGGCGAAGCAGATTGTTCAGGTCGGCCACCATGCCGGCCATGTCGAACTGTTCCGGCGGCGTTTGCTGTTGCATGGCGTGAACTCCCAAATCGGCACCGACTGATGCGCGCTTGTTTCGATATTATCCCGCTTATTGGACGGTCGCGACAAGCGCCTAGTTGGTCGCGGGGCCCGGAAGCAATTCATCGATCTTGCCGGAGGCACGATAGGCAATCAGCCCCATCCATTCGCGCAAGGCCAATTCGGTGCGGCCGAGCCCTTCGTCGGCGACCGAGAAAAATGCCAGAAGGTCGCTGCGGCCGCCGACCCGCCAATCCACCGGATAAGGCTCGACGGCAAATCCCGCCTTGCGAAACAGCCCGACCGATCGCGGCATATGGAAAGCCGACGTCACCAGCAGCCATCGCTCGCCGCTTTTCGGCGTCACCAGCGCCTTGGAGAATTCGACATTTTCCTGGGTATTGCGCGAACGCCGTTCCATCGTCAGCCGCGCCTTGGCAACGCCGAGGCTTTCGAACAAGGCGCCGGCATAATCGGCTTCTCTGGCGTCGTTCGACAGCAGATTGGCACTTCCGCCGGTGAAGAGAATGCGGGCGTTCGGATATTGCCGGGCCAGCACCGCGGCGGCGATAATACGGTCAGCGTCGTTTCGCACCACCGCCCCGCCATGCGCGACCGAGAGATCGGCATCGATCGATCCACCGAGGATGATGATGCCGTCCGGCGCGCCGCGCGCGGCATCCCACGGGGGAAACCGGGATTCCAGCGGATAGAGCAACCAATTGCCAAGCGGCGAAAACCCGCAGACCGCCAGCATCAGAGCCGAGAAAACCATCAGTCTGCGGCCCCGCGATGCCCATCGCGTCGCCAGCAGCAGCGCGCCGATAACGCCGAGACCGATCAGGAAATTGGTCGGCAGCAACATCTTGCCGATGGTCTTGGAGAGAAAAAAGAACAAGAGAAGCCTCTTCGAATGTCTGGTACAGGGTCATACGCCGTCCCCGCCCCAACCCAAAGCCTCCCGATGACCCATCACCACCTGCATTCCAGCCCCGAGACCTGTCATTGGGGTTTTTTCGAAGCCAAACTGAAGCCCGTGCTGACCATCGCCAGCGGCGATGAAGTGACCATCAACACCATCAGCGGCGGCCCGGACGTGGTGCCGGACCGCAGCCAGTTTCACGTGCCGCCGGAACTCGCCGACGTCCACGCCAAAAACGAGCGAATGGTGCCCGGCCATATCCTGACCGGTCCGGTCGCCGTCGAAGGCGCCGAACCGGGCGATGTGCTGGAGGTCGAGATTCTCGATGTCCAGCTGCGGCAGGACTGGGGCTACAATCTGATCCGCCCGCTCTCCGGCACCCTGCCCGACGATTTTCACGAGACCCGGCTGCTGAACATTCCGCTCGACCAAAAGCGGATGGTGGGACGCCTGCCATGGGGGCTCGACCTGCCCCTAAAACCGTTCTTCGGCGTGATGGGGGTGGCGCCGCCGCCGGCCTGGGGCCGCATCACCTCGCTGATCCCGCGCGCGATGGGCGGCAACCTCGACAACAAGGAACTGACGCCGGGCGCCAAACTCTATCTGCCGGTCTTCGTGCCGGGCGCGTTGTTTTCCTGCGGCGACGGTCACGGCGTGCAGGGCGATGGCGAGGTCTGCGTCACCGCGATCGAGACCGCTTTGCAAGGGCGCTTTCGATTGACGCTGCGCAAGGATCTGCGGCTGGATTATCCGCGCGCCGAAACGCCCTCGCACTACATGACGATGGCGATGGATCCCGACCTCGACCAATGCGTCGTGCGCGCCTTGCGCGATATGATCGTGTTGCTGGGCGAAAAGCGCAATCTGTCGCGCGAGGACGCCTATACGCTTTGCAGCCTGGCGGCGGATTTGCGCGTGACCCAGACCGTGAACGGCTCCAAGGGCATCCACTGCATGATCGCGAAGAGCGTCGTGCACGGCTGAGCCAGGCGGCAGCCTATAAAATTAGCGGCCAATCAAACTGCGCTCGCTTGCCGGACGCGCCCGCCGAAATGGCGGGCGCGATCACCGCCGCCATTTTTTCTAGCGATACCAAAAGCTTGTCCACCGAATCGCGAAGCGGTATTGACTCCCACGAAGACCTAAATAGACTCTAAATAGATACTTTTAAGTACACTCATTTGAGGCTAGCTTTTTGCATGGCCACAGAAAAAGCCGAAACCGACCGCGTTCCGATTACCTTGGCGCTCTCCACCATCGGTTATCTCGAAAAGCTCGTGAGACAGGGCACCCACGGCACCAGCGTTCCCGGCGTCGCACGGACGCTTGTCGAAGAAGGCATTCGGCTCGCGATCAAGGAAGGGCTGCTCGCGATCCGCGACAACGGCAAGACGCCGTAGGCGAAGTGACGCGGGGCGGTTCGGGCGACGACGTGGCCACAGGATCAGGGAACAGATCACCCTCAAGCTTGGGACCAGCCACATGCGCGCCAACCAACCGACCTGGACGGACGAACGCCTCGCGCTGCTGAAAAGCCGCTTTGAGGAAGGCCTATCCTGCCGCAACATTGCCGCCGCCATCGGGGTGAGCCGCAACGCGGTGATCGGCAAACTTTCCCG
>NZ_LMUK01000060.1:565010-657266 GCF_009766005.1 Bradyrhizobium sp. S69
TCAATTTGACTCGCGACAACAACGGCGATGAACGCCCGGCACGAAAAAATGCTGCGAAAGAACGCCGCGCCAAGACTGCGCCGCGACAGCAATATCAAATGCTCGTCGCGTTGTATGGCGAGCCGCAGGATGCGATCGACGCGCCGATCCAAGAACCGATCCACGACGGACACCGTTGCTCGTTGCTCGAACTAAGCGAGGAACGTTGCCGTTGGCCGATCAACACCCCCGGTACCGAGGACTTCTGTTTCTGCGGCAACACGCCGATCAAAAGCCTGCCCTATTGTGCCGGCCACAGCCGGCTCGCCTACCGGCCGAACTCCCAGCACCGCGTCGCCCGGAAATAGGACGCCCGGTACGATCGGGATGGGTTCGATCCCAAATACCGACAGTTCATCCCACCCGCCAATCGACCTCGGCGGCAAAGCTTTCGAAGAACTCCGCGTCATAAGCGCGTTCGGGGGCTTGCCGCACGCGCTCGTCGAGCTTGTGGGCGTCGTCGCCGACCAAAATGCGCCAGCGCTCGGCCTTGACGCCATCAAGAATGACCTTGGCTGCGGCCGCCGCCGTCATCGGGGCTTCGTCGCGAAACGTTCGGGCGCGGTCGAGCGCCATATTCTGAATATCGTCGTCCGACATCGCGGCGATATCGATGCCCCTGCCCTCCAGGCGCTGACGGGCCGCGACGATTTCAGCCTCGTTCAGACGGTCGGATTCGCCGCCGCTCTGGATCTTGCGCGAATTGGACACGATCGAGGTTCCGATATGGCCGGGCATCACCACCGAGCATTTGATGTGCGGCGCATTCAGCCTGAGGTCGGTGATCAGGGACTCGGTAAAGCCCTTCACCGCGAATTTCGCGGCGCTGTAGGCGGTGTGCGACACGCCCAATCCGATCGTGGCCCAGAAGCCGTTGACGCTGGATGTATTGATGATGTGGCCTTGATCAGCCCTAAGCAGCATCGGCATGAAGGTGCGGACGCCGAGATAAACGCCGCCCCAGCAGATGTTGAAGGTCCTCTCCCACTGCTCGCGCGTATTGGTGAACAGGCTGCCGCCGCCGCCGATGCCGGCATTGTTGAACAACAGATGGATCTTGTCGGTCGATTGCTGCTCGGCGAGTTCGTCGCGAAAGCGCTGGAGCTGGCCCTCGATCGAAACGTCGGCGACATGGGTGGTGACGCGCAGGCCCTGTGGCAGCTTCTCGATCTCGCACAGCCGTTTGGTTTCCGCCATCGCCTCGGTGGAGACGTCGCACATCGCGACATTGCAGCCTTCGGCAACCAGTTGACGCACCAGCTCGCGGCCCATGCCGGTACCGCCTCCGGTGACAACCGCAATTCTTCCGGCGAAATCCTTCATGGGGCCGCTGACCTTCCTGCTGCGCGCGTGAGCTCGAATTCGCTGCCCCCGCGCCAAACTGACAACATCCCATAAGTCTCAGAACCAGCGGCCTCGCAAGCCCCATTTGGCGTTCGGCGGCGCAGCATGCCAGCGGTCGTTCATTACCGCGCCTTCATGCACCGGGGATGTCCAATTTGTAACGCGGCGCGTTCGAACCGCCTGCGCCAGCAGCCGCGACTGATGTTTGTCTTCGCCAAGATTCGAAGTCGAACATCAAACAAAGGAGCGTGTCATGAAATCGTTCATCACAGGAGGACTGCTGGTTGCTTCACTCGCGTTGATCGGAAACACGGCGATGGCCGCGACACTTCCGGCCCACAAGCATGCCCCAGTAGTCAGGCACATCGTCCAGCGTCTGCCGCAAGGCCAGGCCAATGGCGACATCGGGCAATTCTTCCAGTCGATATTCGGTGGCCAGCCGATGCAATATTCCAGGCTGTCGGCGCGGGCCTCGCGCCAATCACGAGGTTCTTACGGTGGGTCAACATCCTACGACAGTTCACCCGCGGTCGATACCAGTTCCGCGGCGACAGATTCGTCCAATGCGGAAGCCCAGGCCATGCAGTCGATGAACGATGAAAATGCCTTGAACGCGTCGACGGCGGCGGCCGAGGCGCAAAACGAGGCGGCCCAGGCAGCGGCGATTCAGACCGAGATCAACGCCAACAACCAATAGCTGAAACCCATTAGCTGAACCCGACGGCGCCGCGCGCTCGATTTAAGTCCGCAACCGTCGCGGCCAGCTTCCAGGTCGCACCACCAACTGCGCGCCAACAGCAATGTTGACGCGCTTTTTTTACCGCGGATGCCGGGAACCCGGCGGGCGACAGAGCGAACGCTGCTTGACAAAGCACAGGGTCCGACCAAAGCTTGGGTACAAGAACCGGTCGAAGAACCATATCAGGAACCGTGAGGAGGAAACGTAATGGCCCATGTCGTGGTGATGTATAAAACGCCGAAGGATACAACCGCCTTCGATAAATATTATTTCGAGACGCACGTTCCGATCGCGAAGAAAATACCGGGTCTCAGAAAATATGAAGTGAGCCAGGGGCCGGTTGGAACGCCCGCGGGGCCGTCGGGTTTTCACCTGATCGCGACGCTTTATTTCGACAACATGGCTGCGGTGCAGGCCGGTTTCGGCAGCGCTGAGGGAAAGGCCGCGGGCGCCGATGTGCAGAAATTTGCAACCGGCGGCGCTGATATGCTGCTGTTCGACAATCGCGAAGTGTGAAGCGATCGCCACCTCGCCCCCAGCGATATCCAGCCACATAAAATAAAGCCGGGCCTCTCAGAGGCCCGGCGATTTCGTATTGCCGTTTGTTGTCTAGTTGGAAGTGGTGCCGGCCTTGGGCTGCTTTGCCGCCGTGGTTTTCGCAGCCGGCTTTGCGGCGTCTTTTGCCACGGGCTTGGGTGCGCCAGCGCCGCGGGCGCTGCCCCAGGGATCGGTGGGAGCGGCGTCGGGAATGTTGCCAAGCGAATTCTTGTAGGCTCTCTCGGCTGCCTTGTCCGCCCGGATTTCGGTCTGGGACTTTTCCTTGTCCGGCTCGCCATACCTTTGAATGTGATCATCCTGGGCATAGGCAGCTTGGGCGTAGGCAGCGCCACCGGCCAGTAACGCGAGGACCACAGTCGCGCGTAAAACCTTCATGCGTTTACTCCCTCAACCTCTTCCGCAGAACCGCATGCCAGAATCAACGGGAAAATGGTCATAATTGCAGCAAAGGAAATCAAAGGTTCAGTTGGTCGGAGCGAGAGGATTTGAACCTCCGACCCCTAGTCTCCCAAGCATCCGGTCGTAACCCGAATAACCCTTTCCGTGCAAGCTTTAACCGGCTTTCCGCGACTTGTTCCGGTGGTTCTTGCTTCGATTTTTGAGCAATGCCTGCCCCGGCGGGCCTCCACCGACGAACGGATATTGCACACAGTAGTTGTCGAGCAATTCGTGGCGGAACCTGACGGCGAGCCGGCGCCGCGAACGGCTGGATCGACCCGGCCGGTTGCGATGACGATGACGCATGCGGGAATCATGAAGGTGAGGCAGTACTGCTTCGATATTCCGTAATGTCGAGAACATCACCGTTAGCGCGCAACGCGTTCAGGCGGAGCGGGGAGGAAAAAGAAGAAGGGCAAGAAAAGCGAGCTTACGCTTAGGAGATGCCTTTTCGAAACGCATCAGCGCGGCGCGCGCCGTTTTTATAGCCAAATCGGCATCAATGCGTCTCATTCGCTGCATCGGATTATAGTCAGCAGCATGTCGCTTCTCTTGTAGTTCGACGACTGTGCTCGCGAGAGCCTGGATGTTGGGACCAAATCCGTTTGACGGCGCATATGGCTGGTATCTTGCGGGCAGATTCTGTTTCTTGATTTCTTCGCACAAGTTCCGCAGGCCTCGATGATCTACGGAGCGATAGACCAAGCTGTACTGGCTGGTATCGCGTTTAGTTACGCCAATAAATTGATCGGCTCCTGCGGCAAGCATTGCGTGAAAAAGACCGTAGTAGGCTGTCGAGATCGCACGCCTTATGTTGACCTGCCTCGGCGGCCCCGCAGCTAACGGCTTGATCAATTCCTCGGCCTGTTCGAACAAGTGTTCAGGGTTAAGAATCGCCACCGTCGTCCGTCTCCCCTTCCGTTGCGTATTCCACGAGGGGAAACCTGTCCTCTCCCGCTGCCTGAAGCTTGTTCTGAATTCCAATAAGCGTATCGAGGGTCGCGTCGCCCTTAATCTCACTTTGTCCATTGGGGCTGAGAACGATCGTTATGCGCAAAGCGTCGTGTCCCTCGGAATCGACGAAGGACGAGCTTTTAACGTGCGAGATGGCCGCCGAACTGCTCAGATTTGCCGTTGCGACCTGTAGCGCGATGTCTCGAATTTTGGTTTCATCTAGCATTGCCAATTGTATGCGTAAAATCGTTAGAAAAGCCAGTGTTGCCAGACAAGTCTACGCGCCCGCCGTTGCCGGGATCGCAGCGCCCGCAAACACGGCGTTCGGGATAGCGGCGGCTTAAGACGGATATAGCCCATTGAAGCACTCTGGCTCGACACCGACAAGCCGCCACCGATTGGGATATGAATTCGGGTTCGCCACAATGAAAGAGGCCGACAACTGAGGCGACCTTCGTGTGTAATTAGCTAGATGCGGATTTGTCAGAAGCTAGCCAACCGACCTCTTCGGCAGCGTTTGCAAGGCTTAGGGCGTTTCGCAGTTTGATGGCTTCGGGGTGCCCCATATCTGAAAATGACTTGAGGACCGCTTCGACATCCTGCCAGCGAAGATTGACGCCGAATTCGCTCCTACGCTCAGGCCCACGCCCGAAACTGCGAAACTGAATTTGCACTCTTTTGGCAGCAGGATCGACATTATCGACGTTGTAGGCTTCATCCTGCGATTTCGTTTTGTAACTTTGACCGAAACGAACCAATTCCACATCCGCCTCCATCGATTGGTTAATCGATGGTAAATGGGGCGCCTAAGTTCCCGTTCAAGGCGAATCAGGAACTCTCGGATTCAAACTAGGACACTGAGGGTCAAACACGGACAGTACCCAACCGGCCGCCCGAGCCAACCCAGAACGCTCCGGCGGTTTCTGTCGCCGGTGATTTTTTAGGTTTTGTTGACTGTCCGTTCCTTCGGCCACCGGAGCCGAAAAATACAAAGCCCCGCATTAACGGAGCTTTTTTGGTCGGAGCGAGAGGATTTGAACCTCCGACCCCTAGTCTCCCAGACTAGTGCGCTAACCGGGCTGCGCCACGCTCCGATGCTGTTCCCTTAGCTTCGATCAGGCCCGGGCGCAAGAACCGCGGTGGTCATATCGCGCCTTCACGAAAATCCCGGTTCCATGGGGCCAGCAGGCGGCAGATCAGGCCCAACGGCCATCGAGCGCCGGAAAGTTCAGCCCTCCTGCAACGCTTGATCGAGCAACTGCCGGCAGGCGATCAGATCGTCCAGGGCCACCTTGAGCTTGTCGATGTCGAGTTTGCGCGCGGCCGCGCCATTCTCGGCCCTGACCGCTGCCACGGGCCGTGCCGGCGACAGAACCGCCGGATCGGGCCGCCGCACCGCCGGCGCGAATTCCGGCGCACGGCGCACGTCCGCGGGCGCCTCGGTGATCTCGTCGTCCTCGATATCCTCCGTTTCGCTGGCGTCGATCTCGGGCTCGCTCTCCTGATGGTCCGAATGCCCGCGCAATGCGGGCTCGTCGATTGGCGCAAAGGACGGGGTTGAGGACGATCCGTCGACCAGTCCCTGAACCGACTTGATGCCGTGCTCCTTGAGAATGCGCTGCACCCCTCGAATGGTGTAGCCCTCGCCGTAGAGCAGTCGGCGGATCCCCTTGAGCAGGTCGACGTCGTCCGGGCGGTAGTAGCGCCGGCCGCCGCTTCGCTTCATCGGCTTGATCTGGGTGAACCGCGTCTCCCAGAACCTCAGGACGTGCTGGGGGATGTCGAGATCGTCGGCGACCTCGCTGATGGTTCGGAACGCATCCGGCGCCTTGTCCAAATGCCCGCTCCTGTTCGAGAGACTGTTGTATCCAAGAGACTGTTGGATCCAAGAGACTGTTGGATCCAAGAAATTGTTGGACCTTTGCTCGATCAGCCGATCTTCGACCGGCTGCTCTTCTAATCGGCCTTGATGTCGCCGGTACCGTTGCCGTTGATCCGTTGCTTGAGGATCGCCGACGGCTTGAACACCATCACCCGCCGCGGTGAAATCGGCACCTCGGTTCCGGTCTTCGGATTACGTCCGATGCGCTGACCCTTCTTGCGCACCATGAACGATCCGAACGACGACAGCTTCACGGTCTCGCCTTTCTCAAGGCAGTCAGTGATCTCTTTCAAGACCAGTTCGACAAACGCAGACGACTCCGTGCGCGACAAGCCCACCTTCTGGTAGACCGCCTCACATAGATCGACGCGTGTTACAGTTTTCCCGGATCCGGTCATCGCCTTGCCCCGCACTCTCGGCGAACAATTTATAGCTTAAAATTATGAGCTTAACGCACGATGGTCAACAGCGCTCATCAATGCAATGGCATGAAGACGCCTGCAAAGTGGTGGTAATCTTTAATCCCGCGCTTACCAACGCAACAGCACGGAACCCCAGGTGAAGCCACCACCCATGGCCTCCAGCAGCACCAGATCGCCTTTTTTGACGCGTCCGTCGGCCACCGCGACCGATATCGCCAGGGGGATCGACGCCGCCGAGGTGTTGCCGTGTAAATCGACGGTCAGCACGACTTTCTGCGGCGCAATATGCAGCTTGTGCGCGGACGCATCGATGATTCGCTTGTTGGCCTGGTGAGGAATGAACCAGTCGATGTCCTCCACCGTCATGCCGGTCGCGTTGAGCGCGTCCACGATCACGTCGGTGATCATGCCGACGGCGTGCTTGAAGACTTCACGGCCTTCCATCCGCAGATGACCCACCGTCTGCGTCGAGGACGGGCCGCCGTCGACGTATAGCTTCGACTTGTGCCGGCCGTCGGAACGCAGATGCGTGGTCAGGATACCGCTGTCGGACGTGTTGCCGGGCTGCTCCTGGGCTTCGAGCACGACGGCGCCCGCGCCATCGCCGAACAGCACGCAGGTGCCACGGTCTTCCCAGTCCAGAATTCGCGAGAAGGTTTCGGCGCCGATCACCAGCGCCCGCTTGAACGCGCCGGTGCGCAGGAAATTGTCCGCGGTGGCGAGCGCGAACACAAAGCCCGAGCAGACCGCCTGTAGGTCGAACGCGGCGCCGTGGTTGATGCCGAGCCCGTGCTGTACCGCGACCGCGGTGGCGGGAAAGGTATTGTCCGGTGTCGAGGTCGCCAGCACGATCAGATCGATCGCCTGCGCATCGATCCCGGCATTGGCCAACGCGGCGCGCGCGGCATTGATCGCCAGATGCGAGGTGAATTCACCCTCGGCGGCGATATGACGTTGCCGGATACCGGTGCGCTGCACGATCCAGTCGTCGGACGTATCAACCCGCGCCGCCAGTTCGGCATTGGTCAGAATCTGCTGTGGTAGATATGAGCCACAGCCGAGCACGACCGAGCGTATTGCAGTCACGAGACAGCCTCCTGCTCGCGGTGGAGCATCTGATTTATCTTGGTAAGGAGATCGTAGCGGACCATCTCATAGCCAACATCAACGGCATAGGCAAAGCCTTCGGCGTCGGTCCCACCATGGCTCTTGACCACGATGCCGTTCAATCCGAGCAGCAGGCTGCCATTGGACCTGCTGGGGTCCAGCTTGTCGCGCAACGCCCTGAAGGCGTTTTTCGCAAACAGGTAGCCTATTCTGGAGCGCCAGCTGCTCGCCATGGCGCTGCGCAGAAACTCCGTGATCTGTCGTGCGGTCCCCTCGGCGGTCTTCAAGGCGATGTTGCCGCTGAAGCCCTCGGTCACGATCACATCGGCCGCGCCCTTGCCGATGCCGTCACCTTCGACAAAGCCGATATAGTCGAGCTGGGGCAGCTTCATCGCGCGCAACAGCTCGGCAGCTTCGCGAATTTCCTCATGGCCTTTCATCTCCTCGACGCCAATATTGAGCAGGCCGACCGTGGGCCGCTCAAGGTTGAACAACACGCTCGCCATGGCGCTGCCCATTACCGACAGGGCCACGAGGTGTTGCGCGTCGCCGCCGATGGTGGCGCCGAGATCGAGCACGACGGATTCGCCGCGGGCCGTCGGCCAAATCGCTGCGAGCGCCGGACGGTCTATGCCTGGCAGCATGCGCAGACAAAATCGCCCCATCGCCATCAACGCGCCGGTATTGCCCGCGGAGACCGCAACGTCGGCGTCGCCTTTCTTGACGGCGTCGATCGCAAGCCACATCGACGACGTCTTGCGGCCGCGGCGCAAAGCCTGGCTCGGCTTGTCGTCGTTGCCGACGGCCACATCGGTATGAACGACGCGCGACGCCGCCTTCATCGCCGGATGCCTGGCGAGCTGCGCTTCGATCAGCGCGCTATCGCCGAACAACAGAAACTCGGTGTCGGGGTGTCGTGACAGCGAAACGGCGGCGCCGGGAATGATGACCGATGCGCCCACGTCGCCACCCATGGCGTCAAGCGCGATTCGAACCTTTTGAGGCATGTCCGTCCCGGAAACCTGATCTTGTGCGGACCTCAAAGTGCTCGGCCGCAAACTGGAAATCGTCGCAGATAGCGGCGATCGGCCAAGCGCAACGCCGCACCTCGGCCACACCGCGACAATAGCGTCTCCCCGTCCCGACACAACCTCTTGACCCCGCCCTTTTATGTGTCGAGCCGCGGTGAGCTCGAATCGTAAAAAACCGATAACATAAGCTAATTCAGAGTATTAGAGGGTTTTTTAGCCGACTCTGTATTCACCTTAACGGGAATCACGCGAATGCTCGCGCGGGGTGCGCCCCCTCAACCGCGCTGCGGCGTTGCTTCCTCAAGCTTTGCCGGTTCTTCGTATCAGCGCGTCCCGTCAGCGCTTTGTTTTAGCGTTTTTTGGGCTTCTTGCCGCCCGGCGCCTTTGGATCGAGCTGAAGTGCCTTCAGGGCGGCGAACGGATGATCCTCGGGATCGGCAGCCGCGACCAGCGCTTCGAAAACCACGTCCGGCTTGCGCGGATAGGGATCGATCGCCAGGAACAACGCGTCGGTCGCCAGCCGGCCAAGGTCGATCATGCCGTTTTCGATCGGCTCGGGCGGGTCCGGAATGTCGGCTTCGCTTTCGTCGCCGTCATCGACCAGATCGGCGAGCGCAGGGATTTGCTCGGGTGGCGCCAAGATCAGATCGATCGGCTCATCGATGTCGTTTTCGATCGGATCGAGGGTCACGACGCAGGTTTGCCCGATCCGGGCCCGGACCCAGCCCACCACATGGAAGCGGCCACCGCTGTCGGGGGTCACGTCGATCGAGGCGCTCGCCGACAGGATTTCGCGCAAGCCCGCGGCCTCCGCCATGCCATCGCGCGCGGCGCGATCGGCTTCGATGTCGCGATGCAATCCGGTCTCCGGGATCTTCTCCACCGCGATCGGAACGCTCCAGGGATCGGCCGGATCCGTCATGCCGTGTGCTCTGTTCATGGCTAGGTGCTCAAGCTCTGTGGGACCAAACCCGTTGGCACGGGAAATTTCCAGGAAGTGTCTTGCCGAGAAATGTTTTGCAATGCGGCCTCGTCAAAGCCCGCGAGCGCGGCGATCGCCGATCTCGCATAGAGCGCCAGCCGCCGTGCGTGTTCGATGCCCTGTCCGTTCAATATATTCTTGCACAGCGCTTGCGCCAGCGGCTCCAAGCCTGCCTCCAGCGCGAGATCATAGGCCGCCGCCCGGCCGTAAAACGCCTCCCCGAAGGCCTGCATTCGTTTTGGCACGGTAAGGTCGCCAACCCCCATTTCGCGCAGATTATCGTCCATATCGTTGCAGAAGCGATCGAACAGCGCCTGAGACAGCTCAGCCCCCCCCGGAAGCGACTTCAGCCGCCCCAGCACCATCCACAGATGCAGCACCAGCAGGTCAAAACGGCCATTAACCGTGTCCGGCACGCCCAAGTCCCGATAAAACAACGGTTCTCGCGCCTGCGTCACGATCATGCCATAGATGGCCTCAATGGTGCCGCGCGCAGCGACCCGGGGTTTCCTAAAGTGATTGAACGGCCAAAGCATTGTGGGTTCCGCAAGCGAGCCCTTCCGGCCCGCGCCTGTTGCAATCCAGCATGCTGCCCGGTACGTCAACGCCTCACGCGATGCAAGGGGACGGGACCAGTTCCAGGATGACCGATACGAGCCCGATATGCTCCCGCGCGCAGGCTGCGCGTGGCCTGCCCGCGACTTCGCGTGGCCTGCCCGCGACTTCGCGTGGCCTTGCCGCACGCTGGCGCGGCTTGCGCACGGCCGCAGCCGTTGCCTTGATGTGCGCGGTGCTGGGCGGCTGCCTGACCGGCGAGCAGTTTCAGAAGGGCTATATTCTGCCCCCGGGCGCGCTCGAGCAAATCCCGATCGGGGCGAGCCAGGACCAGGTCCTGATCGTGATGGGAACGCCCTCGACGGTCGCGACCCTGAGCGGCGAAGTCTTCTATTACATCTCGCAGCGCTCCGAACGCCCGATCGCCTTCATGAACCAGCGCGTCGTCGACCAGCGCGTGATCGCGATCTATTTCGACAAAAACCGCCAGGTGCAGCGGCTCGCCAATTACGGGCTGCAAGACGGCAAGATCTTCGACTTCATCAGCCGCACCACGCCGACCTCGGGCCAGGAGCTCAGCTACCTGACGCCGCTGTTCAAGCTGATCAGCTTCAACTAGCCCTGCTTGTTTCCGGACGTATCGCGGCGCGACGTGTCGCCGTCCGCGCAAACACAATTTATGATTGCCTGTGATATAATTCACACGTGCGTTTCGTCCCTCCTGCTAGGACGGTTGCGAGCCTCATCACGATGGCTCTCACCAGTCACAATTCAGCAGGAGATGTGTCATGGGCTTTTATGGACCGGAACCTTTCGATACCGCACAAGTCACTTATGTCTGGACGGGCCTCGGCTCGCCGGGCTTCTTCTCCGTCACCGTCGAGGGGCACGCCCCGAATTTCACATCCGGTATCCAACTGGTCCGCGACCCGGAGTGGGTCGGCGGTCTGGCCATCAGGGTGATGGGGTGGACCGGTCCGCTTGGCAAAGGCACGAAGCCGTACAAGGTCCACGGGACTTTCCCCGGGGCGTTCCTCAAAGAGATCGTGGTGATCGGCAGCAACAAGCACGAGGTCGTCAAGGTGAAGGAGATTCCGTTCACCACTGACGAGGCGTTTGCCAAGAACGCAGACGCGCTGGTGTAACCGCGCTGATTTACGCGCAGCCGCCGGGGCGGCTGCGCCCATGCCCTGCGCTCCCTGCAAGACGCAATCAAAGCAGGGAGCGAACTGCAAAGCAGGGAGCGAACTGCAAAGCAGGGAGCGAATTGCGCTACGACGATTTGTTGATCTTCTTGATCTTGGCGTCGCTGGCCTCGATCGACATCGCAAGCTCCAGGATAGCCTTGGAGAGCAGTTCGATCGCCTCCTTCTGGTCCTGCGACTTGGAAGCGCGGAGTGCATAGTTCCGTGCGGATGAGAGCGACATCGGTTGATCTCCTTGTTGTCCGGGAATGGAAAAACCCCGCGGCTTGCACCGCGGGGCTTCTGGTCTTGAACGTTGGTGCGCCGCTTATAGCGTTTTCAAGCGAAGTGGGCACCGGTTCGCGTGAAGAAAACGCGTCAAAATAAGAGTCTAGTGCGCCAGGATCGCCAGCAGCAACAGGGCCACGATGTTGGTGATCTTGATCATCGGATTGACCGCCGGACCCGCCGTATCCTTGTAGGGATCGCCGACGGTGTCGCCGGTCACCGCGGCCTTGTGGGCGTCGGAGCCCTTGCCGCCGTAATGGCCGTCCTCGATGTACTTCTTGGCGTTATCCCAGGCGCCGCCGCCCGAGGTCATCGAGATCGCGACGAACAGACCGGTCACGATCACGCCGAGCAGCATGGCGCCGACCGCCGAGAACGCCGCCGACTTGCCGGCCGCGCCGCCGCCGGCAATGCCGTAGATGACAAAATAGACGAAGATCGGCGACAGCACCGGCAGCAGCGACGGGATGATCATTTCCTTGATCGCCGCCTTGGTCAGAAGATCGACCGCCTTGCCGTAATCCGGCTTGTCGGTGCCCTGCATGATGCCTGGCTTTTCGCGGAACTGACGACGCACTTCCTCAACGATCGCGCTCGCCGCGCGGCCGACCGCGGTCATGCCCATCGCGCCGAACAGATACGGCAGCAGGCCGCCGAACAGCAGGCCGACCACGACGTAGGGATTGTTCAGCGAGAAGTCGGGCAGCACGCCCTGGAAGTACGGATACTTCACGGCGTTGGCGATGAAGAATTTGAGGTCTTCATTGTAGGCCGCGAACAGCACCAGCGCGCCGAGACCGGCCGAGCCGATCGCATAGCCCTTGGTGACCGCCTTGGTGGTGTTGCCGACCGCGTCGAGCGCGTCGGTGGCCTTGCGCACTTCCTTGGGCAGGCCGGCCATTTCGGCAATGCCGCCGGCATTGTCGGTGACCGGACCGAAGGCGTCGAGCGCCACGACCATGCCGGCCAGCGCCAGCATCGTGGTGGTGGCAATCGCGATGCCGAACAGACCGGCAAGGCTGTAGGTGACGAGAATGCCGGCGATGATCACCAGCGCCGGGCCGGCGGTGGATTCCATCGAGATCGCCAGACCCTGGATCACGTTGGTGCCGTGGCCGGTGACCGAGGACGCTGCGATCGACTTCACCGGGCGATAGTCCGTGCCGGTGTAGTATTCGGTGATCACGATGATCAAGCCGGTCACGACAAGACCGGCGATGCCGCATTCGAACAGCGCCATGCCGGTGTACTTGACGCCTTCCAGCGGACCGAAACCGACCAGCCAGTAGATCACGCCGGCGACGCCGAACAGCGACAGCACGCCGGTCGCGATCAGGCCCTTGTACAGCGCGCCCATGATCGACTGGCTGGCCCCGAGCTTGACGAAGAAAGTGCCGGCGATCGAGGTGAGGATGCAGACACCGCCGATCGCGAGCGGCAGCGTCATCATGTTCACCAGCAGTGGCGAGGTCGCAAAGAAGATCGCGGCGAGCACCATGGTGGCGACCGCGGTCACCGCATAGGTCTCGAACAGATCGGCGGCCATGCCGGCGCAGTCGCCGACATTGTCGCCGACATTGTCGGCGATGGTCGCCGGGTTACGCGGATCGTCTTCGGGAATACCGGCCTCGACCTTGCCGACGAGGTCGCCGCCGACGTCAGCACCCTTGGTGAAGATGCCGCCGCCGAGACGGGCGAAGATCGAGATCAGCGAAGCGCCAAAGCCGAGTGCGACCATGGCATCGACCACGGTGCGGCTGTTGGGGGCGAGATCGAGAACATGCGTCAGATAGGCGAAGTAGATGGTGACGCCGAGCAGCGCCAGACCCGCCACCAGCATGCCGGTGATGGCGCCGGCCTTGAAGGCGAGTTCAAGTCCGCCGGCCAGCGACGTCGTCGCCGCCTGCGCGGTGCGCACGTTGGCGCGAACCGATACATTCATGCCGATGAAGCCGGCAGCGCCCGACAGCACCGCGCCGATCAGGAAGCCGACCGCGACCAGCATGCCGAGGAAGTAGGCGAGCAGCGCGAAGATCACGATGCCGACGATACCGATCGTCATGTACTGGCGTTTCAGATAGGCCTGCGCGCCTTCGCGCACCGCCGCTGCAATTTCCTGCATCCGCGCATTGCCGGCGTCGGCTTTCATCACCGATGCCGTGGCCCAGATGGCGTAAACGATGGAAAGCGCTCCGCAGAGCACAATCGCCCATAATGCTGTCATTGAATTTGCCTCAGATCCCTGATTGTAACCCCCACGCCATAACCGCGGACGCGGTCGGCGCATAAAACGGAGGCCTTACCCTGCCCACTGGGCGGCCCCTCAAATCGGCGGGACCATGCCAAAATCACATCCCGGGCGCAACGCCGTGGAGGGCCTAAACCGTCGATTTCAGACGGTATTTAGACGAAAGCCAGGCTTGTTTAGATCGAAGCTAGCCTTGCGCCATCGCGCGCGGAACCGTCAAAAATGGCTGTAGGACAGCCGCTGGAGCGCGATATCCCTGCCCTCAGCGTCCAAAAATCGAGGAACCGACTTTCCCGCGGTGACCGTGCCGATCGCGGTCACGGCAATCCCGGCCAGCCCCGCGGCCCGGGCGAACGCCTCAATGTGATTCTGTGGAATCGCGCATAAAATCTCATAATCATCGCCGCCCGAGACGATGGATTCGATCCCGACGGTGCCGCTTGCAACGAGCGACGCGGCCACGCCAGACAACGGGATGCGCGCGACATCGATGGTCGCGGACACGCCGGAGGCACGGCAAAGCTTTGTCAGATCACCGGCGAGACCATCGGATACGTCCATCGCGGCCTGCGCGTGATCGCGAACCGCCGAGGCGAGTGCGGTGCGCGGCTGCGGCACGCGATAGCGTCCGACCAGCAAATCCCTGGCCGCGGCGTCGTCCGCAAGCGCGGTTGCGACCGCACCGTGCTTGAGAACGTCAAGACCGAGCGCCGCGTCGCCGATCGTTCCCGTCACCACCACGAGATCGCCGGGCTTGGCACCACTGCGGCGAACCATCCTGCCCGCGCCGACGCGCCCGAACGCCGTGATCGAAATCATCAGCGGCCCCGGGGTCGAGACCGTGTCGCCGCCCAGCAGCGGGCAGCCGAACCGCGCGGTATCCTCGCCGAGCGCCTGCGCGAACGGCTTCAGCCAGCCGTCATCGGCAGCCCGCAGCGCCAGCGTCAGCACGCATCCGGCCGGCGACGCGCCCTTGGCCGCGAGATCCGACAGATTAACCCCGAGCGCCTTGCGCGCGATGGTGTCGGGCGGATCGTCGGGCAGGAAATGCACGCCTTCGACGATGGCGTCTGTGGTGACCACGATATCGTCGCCCAACGCCTTGAGAATCGCCGCATCGTCGCCGAGATCGAATGCGCCGGGATCGGTCGCCAGCGGCATGAAATAGCGCGCAATCAGCGAGTCCTCGGCGGACGCGCTAGCCACGGATAAACTCGTCCGACCGAAACTGCCGGGCGATCTGGTCGAGCACCGCATTCACCATGCCGGTCTCTTCAGCTTCGACAAAGGCATGGGCGACATCGACATATTCGGAAACTACGACCCGCCCCGGCACATCCTTGCGATGCTCGAGTTCGTAGGAACCGGCCCGCAATACCGCGCGCAGGATGGCGTCGATCCGCTTCAAGGGCCAGCCCTTCGACAGCGCCTCGTCGATCAAGGGATCGAGCTTGGCCTGATCGCGCACCACGCCTGACACGACGTCGCGGAAGAACGCGGCTTCCGCCGGCAGATAGGTGTCGCCCTCGACCTCGTTGCCGAGCCAATGGCTCTCGAACTCGGCAAAAATGTCGTTGATGCCGGCGCCGCCGATATCCATCTGATACAGTGCCTGCACCGCCGCGAGCCGTGCGGCGCCGCGCCGGTTGGCTTTCTTGTCGGCAGTTTTCGCCGGCTTCTTGTCCTGGTTGTTTTTGTTGTCTGCCATGATCAAGCCCGCGCCAGCCGGCGCTTGATCCGCAACATCGCCAGCGCCGCGCGCGCGGCGTCGCCGCCCTTGTTGAGTTCGCCGGCGCGCGCCCGCGCCCAGGCCTGCGCGTCGGTATTGACGGTGATGATGCCGTTGCCGAGCGGAACTTTGCGGGACACCGCGAGGTCCATCAGCGCGCGCGAGGATTCCATCGAGACGATTTCAAAATGGATGGTGTCACCGCGCACCACGCAGCCCAGCGCGATCACCGCATCATAGGGCTTGCCCTGGCTCTCGGCGGCATCGAGCGCGATCGCGACCGCGGCCGGAATTTCCAGCGCGCCGGGCACCGTGAGGATGTCGTGGCCGACACCGGCGGCTTTCAATTCCGCCAGCGCGCCTTCGAGCAGCGCGTCCTGGATGTCGTCGTAAAACCGCGCTTCCACGATCAGCGCTCGCGCGCCTGTGATGTCGGTCTGGTCCTTGAGCGCCGCGCGCCGTGCGTCTGCCATTGTCTGCCAATCGGAACTATTTTCGGGTTGTGCAGCTTTTAGGCGCAGAGGCCACCAAAGCCAAGGGCAATACCATCCAGGGCTCGGCGTCTGCCACGCGCTTTTTCAGGTCTCGCGCGCCTTCAACGCATAGGCCATCCGGCTGGAATCGCCCCATGTCGACAGCCAGATCAGCCCATCCGTTGTCAGAGCGATAATCCGCCGCAGCATCTGAAGCATCGCACCGGGCGAACGGAGCTGCGTTTCCGCATGCCGCAGATGAGCAAGTTCCTCTTCCCGGATCGAAAGAATGATCCGGTACAACTCGGGATCACGATCCCGGACGAAGTAAAGTTGATCGTCGAGGTGCCGGTGCACCGCGGCTTCAACGGCAGCCGTGCACGCCCATATTCCCTTTCTGCCAAGACAAGCGGTCACAAATCCGAGCAGCCAGCCGCCATAGCTCCAGAAATGCATCACGCGGCACGGCCGGGATTGCCGTGGCGGCATCGCCGCGCGGAAAATCGCGCAATGATTGCGTTCATGCCCGAGCATCTCCGCCAGCGCCGGCCTGCAATCCGGCCAGAACCATCCGGACACCAGAAGCTGCGCGGAATAAATCCTGATCGCGCCGAATTCACCGGCGTGATTGACCCTGGCGATCCGAGCGATGGTAAGCGCGTCGCGCGGACCAACCGGGACACTCTGACGCGCCGATCCCGTCGTTTGCCCGCCCATATTGCCACCTAGTCTACTTCATTTCCGACAGCCGCGCGGCATAACGCGCCATCAAATCGACCTCGAGATTGACCTCGCTGCCGGCCCGCCAGCCGCTCAGCGTCGTGACACTGAGGGTGTGCGGAATGATCAGCACCGAAAACAGCACGTCGTGCACGGTATTGACCGTCAGCGACACGCCATCCAGCGTCACGGAGCCCTTGGCGGCGATAAAGCGCGCCAGTTCGCGGGTGGTTTTCAGCTCGAACCGGGCCATATCGGGCAGGTCGTCACGCTGCACGATGCCGGCAATGCCGTCGGCATGACCGGCGACGATATGGCCGCCGAGTTCATCGCCGATCTTCAGCGCGCGCTCCAGGTTGAGCCTGGTGCCGACCTGCCAATGCCTTGCGGTGGTCATGCCCAGCGTCTCGGCGGCGGCATCGACATCGAACCAAGTTTTGCCGGCCTCGACACCCGAAGCCACCACGGTCAGGCAGACGCCGTTGCAGGCGATCGAGGCGCCATCGGCAATGGTCGCGCGATCGTAGCGGCAGGCGATCCGCAGCCGGTGCAACTGGCCCTGCGCGGTCGGCGTCAGGGCGGTGATCTCACCGATGTCGGTGACTATTCCGGTAAACATTAGATACGCTCGTAAATCGTAAGAGTGTCCTGACCGAGGCTCTCGCTAGCACGAACGCGCAAGCCCGGCGACTGCGTGATTGTCGTGAGCGGCAATGCGTCCAGCGCGGCGATGCCGCCGGCGCCGATCGTCTCGGGGCCGCGCAGCAGCCAGACCTCGTCGACCAGATCGGCCGATACAAAGGACGACGCCACCCTGGCGCCGCCCTCGACCATCAGCCGCGTGATGCCTTTGTCGGCCAGCGCGCGCAGGACGGCCGCAAGATCCAGCCCTGGCGGCGGCGCCGCCGTGGTGGGCACGCGGATGACCTGCGCCCCGGCGGCGCCGAGTTTGGTCGCGGCGGCCGCTTCCGAAAGATCCGATGTCATCACCCATAGCGGCGTCTGGCGGGCGGAATGAACCAGTTGGCTGGTCCCCGCCAGCCGCAACGCGCGATCCAGCACCACCCGAATTGGCGAACGCGCTTCCATGCCCGGCAGCCGGCAGGTCAGCAGCGGATCGTCCGCCCGCACGGTGCCGATGCCGACCAGGATCGCGTCGCATTGCGCGCGTAACAGATGCACCCGCGCCCGCGCCGCGTCGCCGGTGATGGCGACCGGCTTGCCACCGGCAGCGCCGATCATGTCATCGGCGGACACCGCGAGCTTGAGGATCACATGCGGACGCTTGTCGCGGACCCGCCGGAAGTGTCCGGCATGATCGCGTGCGGCCTCGAGCCCGCAAAGTCCGATATCGACCGCAATGCCGGCCGCGCGAAGCCGGGCGTGGCCCTGCCCCGCCACTTCAGGATTGGGATCTTCGATCGCCGACACCACGCGCGCCACACCGGCGGCGATGATGGCATCGGCGCAAGGCGGCGATTTGCCGAAATGCGAGCACGGCTCCAGCGTCACATACAGCGTGGCGCCGCGCGCAGCCTCGCCGGCGCGCTTGAGCGCCTCGGGTTCGGCATGGGGCCTGCCGCCCGGCTGGGTCCAGCCGCGGCCGACCACGACGCCGTCCTTGACCAGCACCGCGCCGACGGCGGGATTGGGCCAGGTTCGCCCCTGCCCGCGCCGCCCCAGCGTCAGCGCGAGTTGCATGAAGCGCAGATCGGCCGCCTTCGACATTTTCGATTGCTGCGCCAGGCGATCTTCCAGAATCCGGAAGATCATTTGCGCAACAAAGCCGGCCGCGCGTCCTCATCGCCGGAGAGTTCGCCGAGCACCGTCTCAAAATCCTTGGCCTCGCGAAAATTGCGATAGACCGAGGCAAAGCGGACATAGGCGACGTCGTCGAGCTGGCGCAGATGCTCCATCACGATCTCGCCGATCGCCTCCGACGAGACCTCCGCCTCGCCGCCGCTTTCGAGCTCGCGGACGATCGCCGATACCATTGTTTCGACCTTTTCGGAATCCACCGGACGCTTGCGCAAGGAGATTTGCAGCGAGCGTACCAGCTTGTCGCGGTCGAACGGCACGCGGCGGCCAGCGCGCTTGATCACCGTGAGTTCGCGCAACTGCACGCGCTCGAACGTGGTAAAGCGGAAATTGCAGGTGATGCATATCCGCCGTCGCCGGATCACCGCGGAGTCCTCGGTCGGACGCGAGTCCTTCACCTGCGTATCGAGACTGTTGCAGCTGGGGCATCGCATCCGGCAAAACCTTTATTGACGAGATTTTATCGCAAGACCTTGTTGCCAGACTCTTGCTGCGAGACCCTCGCCGCAAGACCCTTACTAATAAATCGGGAAGCGGTCGGTGAGTGCCTTCACCCGTTCCTTGATCGCCGCTTCCACCAAAGGCGCCTTGCCGTCCGGCGATTGCGCGATGGCGTTGAGCACTTCGGCGATCAGGCCACCCACCTGCTGGAATTCGGCGACGCCGAAGCCGCGCGTGGTTGCCGCGGGCGTCCCCAGCCGAAGACCCGAGGTCACGAACGGCTTTTCCGGATCGAACGGAATGCCGTTCTTGTTGCAGGTGATCGCCGCGCGCACCAGCGCCTTTTCCGAGACGTTGCCCTTCAGGCCCTTGGGCCGCAGGTCGACCAGCATCAGATGGTTGTCGGTGCCGCCCGAGACGATGTCGAAGCCATGAGCGCGCAACGATTCGGCCAGCGCCTTGGCGTTCTCGACCACGTTCCTGGCGTAGACCTTGAAGTCCGGCCGCAGTGCTTCGGCAAACGCCACCGCCTTGGCGGCGATCACATGCATCAGCGGACCGCCCTGCAGACCCGGGAAGATCGCCGAGTTCAGCTTCTTGGCCAGCGCTTCGTCGTTGCTGAGAATGAGACCGCCGCGCGGCCCGCGCAGCGATTTATGCGTGGTGGTGGTGGTCACGTGGGCATGCGGCACCGGCGAGGCATGGACGCCGCCGGCGACGAGACCGGCAAAATGCGCCATATCGACCAGGAAATAGGCGCCGACGCTGTCGGCGATCTCCCTGAAACGTTTGAAATCCCAGGCACGCGAATAGGCCGAACCACCGGCGATGATCAGCTTCGGCCTGACCTGCTCGGCCTGTTTTGCCACCTCATCCATGTCGATGATCTGGTCCTCGCGCCGCACCGTGTAATGCGAGGCTTTGAACCATTTGCCGGACATGTTGACGGGCGAGCCATGCGTCAGATGTCCGCCGGCGGCGAGATCGAGGCCCATGAAGGTATCGCCGGGCTGCAGCAGCGCCAGGAACACCGCCTGGTTCATCTGGCTGCCGGAATTCGGCTGCACATTCGCAAAGCCCGCGCCGAACAGCTTCTTGGCGCGATCGATCGCCACATTCTCCACCACGTCGACCCATTCGCAGCCGCCGTAATAACGATTGCCCGGATAGCCCTCGGCGTATTTGTTGGTCAGCACCGAGCCCTGCGCTTCCAGCACCGCGCGGCTGACGATGTTCTCCGACGCGATCAGCTCGATCTCGTGGCGCTGCCGGCCGAGTTCGCCGCGGATCGCGGCCGCGATATCCGGATCGGCTTCGGTGAGCGGGGCGGTGAAGAATGAGTCGGGCGCGTTGGCCGGATTGGCGCTGGTCGAAGAGCTCATGGGTCAAATATCTCCGCCGCCGCAGCCGGTTACGGGCTAGCGGGCGGTCACGTGTGACGATCAGAAGCGGCGCAGGCGAAATAGCACATTGGCCGGAAATGGCCAAGGGCTTGCGGTAGTACCCCGATATTTATGCCAGATATGGTGTAGATCGCGGGGATTCCCAGAGCCGGTTCCTTGTCCCGGACGTTCTGTCGTCCCAGCGAACGCTGGGACCCATACGCCGTGCCATCTCGTCGGGGCACTGGGGCGAACACCTTCCTTTTTCCACCAGCGCCAGGGGTTATGGGTCCCAGCGTTCGCTGGGACGACCCTGCGGGTGTGCCCCTCTCACTCCGCGAACCGGTACGTCCCACCCTTCGCAATGCTGCGCTGGAACGCCGGCCGCGCCTGCATCCGCGACAGCCACGCCGCCAAATCCGGATACGGCCCAAGCTTGTCGTAGACCTTCGCCATGTCGCCGACAAAGCTCATCTGGATATCGGCGCCGCTCAGCGCTGTCCCGACAAAGAATTCGCGGCCCTTCAGCGCGCCGTCGACATAGCCGAGGTGATTGGCGATCTCGCTGTCGATGCGCGGTTGCAGTGGTAGAGCCGCCTCCTTCAACCTCGATACATAGAGGTTCAGCATCAAGGGCAGCATCGCCGAGCCTTCGGAATAATGCAGCCACTCGTTATAGGGCTCGTATTCGGCACTGCCGATCGCCGGCATCATCGCGCCTTTTCCGTAGCTTCGAATGATGTAGTCGACGATGGCCCCCGATTCCGCGATTTTAACATCGCCATCGGTGATGACCGGCGACTTGCCGAGCGGATGCACGTCGGTCAATTCCGGCGGCGCCAGCCGGGTCTTTGCGTTGCGCTGGTAGCTCTTGAGCTCATAGGGCGTGCCGAGTTCTTCCAGCAGCCACAGGATCCGCTGCGAGCGAGAATCATTGAGATGGTGAAGCGTGAGCATGGGGTTTCCTCGGCCTGTTCAGTGCGGCGGTTGAGATGACGAGCCAACGGGTAGCGCGAATGCGCTTCCGATGACAACGAATCAGCACGCCGCGCAAATTTGCCCTCATCGCGAGAGCCGCGCGAGCCTGCACGCCTCGCTTGCCGTCAACGGCGCTGGAAATGCCAGTGATCTCAATGTCTATCGATTTCGACCGCGTCCGCGTTTCACAATGCCGTAATTCTACTGACATGAAGCTTTGCGAGCTGCATCGATCGGACTACACTGCGATGCAACAGCAGCATTAGGGACGATGATGGCTGAGCACAGTGTTATTGGCGCGACGTCGCGCGACCGCTTCATGCAGGCCGCGCAAAACGAAATGGCCAAATTCGAACGGCGGGAGATCGAGTTTCGCAAGAAAGATCGCGCGGAACGCGCGGCAGAGTTGCGGATTCCGGCCAGGGACGAAACCAGCACACCGCATTAGATGGAATTGTCTGAAACGCGCGTTGCTCTCAGGGAAGCCTTGTTGGCCAGGGAAGCCTTGCAAGGTCACCTTGCTCGGCGGCAACTGAATTCAAAGCCCTGCCCTCAAAGCCCTGCCCTCAAAGCCCGGTAAATCCGGCCTTGACCGGATCGCTGCTGCCGTCGAGTTCGCGCAGATAAGTCAAGCCGCACACCGTCAGGCGATGCGGGTCCTTTTCGCCAGCCTCGAACAACATGGATACGTAAGCCGTCACCTTGTCACGGGCCTCCGCGCAGGCGTCGGCGGAGCGATTTGCCAGCAAGGCATAGGTCTGCATGATGCGATCGATGGCGGTGTCCATGACGTCCTCTTTGCACGTGAAATTCTTCAGCGGGGCTGGAAATTCTATCGCGGGATTATTTCGGCCGGGCTTGCCTCAAACGGACTTCACATCAGCAGGACTTTACATCAGCAGGACTCGGCGGCTTCGAATTTCGCAATCGCCCGGTTGGCGAGCCTGATCTTGTTGTGCTCGCCGCGATGAAACATCCCGACGATGAGCTCCAGCAGCCGGTCATTGGTGGCGAGCGAACCGGACACCGCACCGCTCTTGCGGAGATAGTTGGAGGCGATGGCGTAGGCGTCGCCGACCACCTCGAGATTCATCACCTGCAAGCCGCGCTCGACCAACATGATTTTCAGCCTCCGCTATGCAGGGATAAGCTGCAAGCATGGCAGCCGGTTCCATAGCGGAACATCTATTTTTTTGCAGCGCGGCAATGCCCGATATCTCAAGGCACCCGACTTCAAGGCGTTAGATTTGCGCGCGCCCCTTCGCGAGCCTCACGACGAGAACGAGCGCGACCAACACCCCGAACGCTCCGACCGCGACGACCTCCAGAATACCGTACGCTTTCACCTGATCGTCCGACAGATAACGGTACTGCAGCAACGCGACGCCCTTGGAGTTGAAGGGCTGGGGATTGCTGTATTTCGCGGTCTGGCTCTGGCTCGCGGACATCTGGACAGCAGCCATTGCACACACGCCGAGCAGGCCGAGCACCGACGCCACGATCATAAGCGCTCTCAAGGTTCTCATGCGGTGCCCTCCGTCACGGCCGGATTGCGGCTTGGACGGCCGCAATGTTGGCGCGACGTGGCCGGCAAGTCGTTGTGGGCTATTGCCTCAGAGGGGGCGACATTTCGCCCTGTGCCAATCTGCCCGGTCCGGCAGCCCAGAAACGAAAGATCGGCCTCTTCTTGCGAAGAGACCGATCTGAACCGGAGGGCAATCCGGCTTTCGACTGACAACAGGGGTATTTCAGGCTGGCGAGTGACTGGCGTTATCCGCCAGAACGCTGAATGAACTTTCGTGCACCCGCGCGGTCTTTCACGCCATCCTGTGAAATGTAGTTCTCAAAGCCGATACAGGATCTGGTCGGTCCAGAAACGCTCGAGCCGGTGCAGCGACTTGTTCAGCGTCGCGAACTCCTCGTTCGAGATGCCGCCGACCTGCTCCACGGTCTTGACGTGCTTCTGGTAGAGCGCATCGACGATGCGGCGGATTTCCTGGCCCTGCGGCGTCAGGCGAATACGCACCGAGCGGCGATCGACGCGCGAACGCTGATGATCGAGGAAGCCGAGTTCGACCAGCTTCTTCAGATTATAGGAGACGTTGGAGCCGAGGTAGTAACCGCGCGTACGCAGTTCGCCCGCGGTCAATTCCTTGTCGCCGATGTTATAGAGCAAAAGCGCCTGCACCGAATTGATGTCGGCGCGCCCACGCCGATCGAATTCGTCCTTGATGACGTCGAGCAGCCGGCGGTGCAGCCGCTCCACCAAGGTCAACGCTTCGAGATAGAGCGGCTGCACCGGAGCTTGCCCCGGAGCGCGTTCAGCGGTTTCCACCGCCGTCGCAACGGCTTTCATCATGACCACTTCCCCTGTTATCGTTGGTGTCGTTTTTATCGACTTATTCGACGAAACTTGTGTCCCGTCCGATAGCTTCAACTTAAGGGGCCGGTTTGAAGATCAGCTTAAATAAGACAATAAAGAGATCATGAATTTAAGACAGTGAATCACGGATTAAGCCCATGGATAAAGGGCTTTTCGCAACGTTTCATTGACGGTGCGAGCACGATGTTCACGCTTCGTCTGCACTACTTGTCGCATATGGAAACAGCATCGCTCAAATTGGAAATACCTGCGTAACAGGTGTGGCGGCGGCGTTAGCGCGGCCTTAGGGTGACTGAAAAGTTACCGGAAGAAATTGCGGAAAATCTTATGCGGTAAAGTTGGATTTGCGCGAGATTTCTCGGCTCGTCATTGCGAGCACCAGCGAAACAATCCAGGACCGCGAGCAAGAACTCGATTGTGCCGTCGCAAACGCTCCTTGCAATGACGAACACAAGCCCCGATCTTGTTGGCCTATGGCGGCCGTTCGCGCGCGGCCATCCAGGCCAGCGCGAGATAGGCCGCCAGCATCACCGCCTCGCCGGCGACGATCGCAAGACTGCCGCCGTAGATGGCGGGGAACATCAGTTCGATCACCGCCATCGACACCACAGTAGTGAGCCACACCACCGCACCCCATGGCGTGGCGAGCCATAGTCCGACCGCGGCGACCAGTTCGATCACCGCGAAATACACCGTCGCGGTCTGCCAGGCCATTGGCTGGTTCTCGAAGGCTTCCTCTTCGCCGCCGATAAAACCCGTGACCTGCGCCCAGTGATAGAGGCCCTTGGCCACCGCGAGCACCGCCATGACGCGCAGGAACAGCACCAGCCGCCGGGTCCATGCATTGTCGTCGGATTCGATCCGCTCCGACGAGATCGCCGCGACCGACATCGCGTTATCCCTGTTGTCGCGGGACGGGGTTTCAGACATGCGAAACGATGCTCATCGTTGGGACGAACCCGATTGCCAGCACGAATGGGCGCCAACAACCGGCTCAGTCGGACGTCATGACCCGCCGGGGCGGCAAAATCAATTGCCGTTACGGCAGACAAGGTTATCGGCAGGCCGCGGTGACGGCGCCGCCGCGGGGTGCTAGAATTAGAGCAAGTCGAAACTGGCCCGCAAAAGCGGCCTGCCGCTCCAGGAGTATCCACCCATGGCGATCAAATTTGGGCGTCCGATCGAACTGCGCGAGCCTGCGCGCGCCAAACCGGCGCTGGCCACCCCCTCGCTCGATCTGGCGGTTCGCCCGCGCCGCAACCGCAAGGCCGAATGGGCGCGCCGCATGGTGCGGGAAAACGTCCTGACCACGGACGATCTGATCTGGCCGCTGTTCGTGATCGACGGCATCAACCAGCGCGCCAACGTCGCCTCGATGCCCGGCGTCGAGCGGCTCAGCGTCGACCAGGCGGTGCGCGACGCCGAACGGGCGATGAAGCTGAACATCCCCTGTGTCGCGCTGTTTCCCTATACCGAGCCTTCGTTGCGCGATGAGCAGGGTTCCGAGGCGGTCAATCCCGACAATCTGGTCTGCAAATCGGTGCGTGCGATCAAGCAGGAATTCCCCGGTCTGGGCGTGCTGTGCGACGTAGCGCTCGATCCCTTTACCAGTCACGGCCATGACGGCCTGATCGAGGACGGCCGCATCCTCAACGACGAGACCGTTGCCGTGCTGGTGCGCCAGGCGCTGGTGCAGGCCGAGGCCGGCTGCGACATCATCGCGCCTTCCGACATGATGGACGGCCGCGTCGGCGCCATCCGCGAGGCGCTGGATGCCGCCGGCTTCCTCGACGTCCAGATCATGGCCTATGCGGCGAAATACGCCAGCGCCTTCTACGGCCCGTTCCGCGACGCCATTGGATCGGCCAAGACGCTGACCGGCGACAAGCGCACCTACCAGATGGACCACGCCAATTCCGACGAGGCCCTGCGCGAGGTCGAACTCGATATCGCCGAAGGCGCCGATATGGTGATGGTGAAGCCGGGCATGCCGTATCTGGACGTGCTGCGGCGGGTCAAGGACACGTTCGCGATGCCGACCTTCGTCTATCAGGTGTCCGGCGAATACGCGATGATCACAGCCGCCGCCAACAATGGCTGGATCGACGGCGAGCGGGCGATGATGGAAAGCCTGGTCGCCTTCAAGCGCGCCGGCGCGGACGGCATTTTGACCTACTTTGCGGCCCAGGCGGCGGAGAAGCTGAAGGCGGAGCGATAGATTTCGTAGGGTGGGCAAAGCGAAGCGGGCCCACCAACGTCCGTCAGCGGACGAAATGGTGGGCACGGCGCAAGAGCGCCTTTGCCCACCCTACAAACCCTCTCCCGCCCCCGAATCGCCCGAATATTTCCGCTTGTTAATGGTCGGCGGGACTTGTGCGCGTGCCCCCGGTTCCCATGTGCTGAGCGGCAATAACCCTCGGGAGGGGTGATCATGTCTTATAGCGGTTCGCCTAATGGTAGTCGCGGCGCCTCAAGTGCCGGCGGCGCTTCAAGTGCTGGCGGCGCTTCAAGTGCTGGCGGCGCCTGGAATGCCGGCGGCGCCTGGCGCAGCGAAGGCGGGATTCCGCCGCATGCCTTCGATCCTGACCTGGAGCCGGAATTGTTCCGCGGCGTGCTGACGCGGCGGGTGTTCGCCTGCCTGATCGACCTCGTGGTGCTGGCCGTGCCGGTCATCCTGGCCTGCATCTTCATCGCGATCTTCGGCGTGGTCACGCTCGGGCTCGGCTGGGCGCTGTTCTGGCTGGTGTCGCCGGCCTCGATCCTCTGGGCTTTGGTTTATTACGGCTCGTCGCTCGGCGGTCCGCACTCGGCTACCCTGGGCATGCGCTTGATGGATCTGGAGCTGCGCATCTGGTACGGCGCGCCGGGTTATTTCGTGTTGGGCGCGGCCCACGCGCTGGTATTCTGGATGTCGGTCTCGTTCCTGACGCCGCTGGTGCTGCTGGTCGGCCTGTTCAACGGCCGCCGGCGCCTGCTGCATGACATCCTGTTGGGAACCGTCGTGATCAACAGCTCGGTTCGGGTCGCGGTGCCGCAGCCGGCCCGAACCTGGTAGTCGCCGGCGCAAGGCAGTTCGCCAAAGGTCGCCAAGCCAAACCGATTGACCATTCGCCCCCGCAGCGCGATGCTGCGGGTTGGTGCTTCGGAGCCTGACGACCGCCTGTGACCCAGCATTCGCGTGACACCCCGCAATTCTACCTCACTGCGCCCTCGCCCTGCCCGTATCTGCCGGGGCGGCACGAGCGCAAGGTTTTCACGCATCTGGTCGGCGAAAAGGCCGGCGATCTCAACGACCTTTTGACCCATGGCGGCTTCCGGCGCAGCCAGTCGATCGCCTACCGCCCGGCCTGCGACCAGTGCCGCGCCTGCGTTTCGGTCCGCGTGGTCGCCAACGAGTTCCGGCCATCGCGCAATTTCCGCAAGATCATGGCCCACAACGCCGACATCGTCGGCGAGCAGCGCAGCGCGGTGCCGACCTCCGAACAATATTCGGTGTTCCGCGCCTATCTCGACCAGCGCCACCGCCACGGCGGCATGGCCGACATGACCGTGCTCGACTACGCCATGATGGTGGAAGACAGCCACGTCGAGACCCGCATCATCGAATACCGCCGCCGCAACGTCGACAGCGGCATCACCGGCCGCGGCGCCGATCTGCTCGCGGTGGCGCTGACCGACGTGCTGAGCGACGGGCTGTCGATGGTCTATTCGTTCTTCGAACCTTCCGAGGAAAGCCGCTCGCTCGGCACCTTCATGATCCTCGACCACATCGCGCGCGCCAAGCGGCAGGGCCTGCCTTACGTTTATCTCGGCTACTGGATCGAAGGCTCCAAGAAGATGGACTACAAAGGCCGCTTCCTGCCGCAGCAACGGCTGGCGCCCTCCGGCTGGCTGCGCATCGATGCGGCCGGTGAAGTGTTGTCGGAACCGAAGGATTGAAGTTGGCGAATAGCGAGTAGAAGATTGCTATTCGCCATTCGCTACTCGCTATTCGCCTGCTAACCGAACATCACATCGTACAGCAGCTTCAGGTTCAGGACCACGATCACGCCGGCCACGGCCCACGCCGTGGCAGCCACCGGCACCGAAATCGCGAAATCGCCCATTTTGCGCTTGTCCGAAACGAAGCGAACCAGCGGGATCACCGCGAACGGCAACTGCATCGACAGCACGACCTGGCTGAACACCAGCAAATCCGCGGTGCCGCGCTCGCCATAGACCGCGGTGACGGCAATCACCGGGACGATGGCAATGCCGCGCGTGACCAGCCGCCGCGCCCAGCTCGGCAGCCGCAGATCGAGAAAGCCTTCCATCACGATCTGGCCGGCCAGCGTCGCCGTCACCGTCGAGTTGAGGCCCGAGGCGAGCAACGCCACCGCAAACAGCGTCGAGGCGATACCGAGGCCAAGCAGCGGCGACAGCAATTCGAACGCCTGGCCGATTTCGGCGACATCGGAATGACCGCTTTTATGGAACGTCGCGGCGGCGACCACCAGAATCGCGGCATTGATGAACAGCGCCAGCATCAGCGCGATGGTCGAATCCGCCGTCGCCCATTTGATCGCGTCGCGGCGGCCTTCGTCCGATCGCTCATAGGCGCGGGTCTGCACAATCGAGGAGTGCAGATAGAGATTATGCGGCATCACGGTGGCGCCGATGATGCCGATCGCGATGTACAGCATCTCGGGGTTGGTGAATATCTCGGCGGACGGCATGAAGCCGCGCAGCATCGCACCGACCGGAGGCGCCGCCGCCACGATCTGGACCGTGAAGCAGACCGCGATCACGAGCAACAGCGCGATCACGAAGGCCTCGAGGAAACGAAAACCCCGGTTCATCAGCACCAACAGCAGGAACGCGTCGAGCGCGGCCAGCAATGCGCCGCCGATCAGGGGAATGCCGAACAGCAATTTCAGCGCGATCGCGGTGCCGATCACTTCCGCCAGGTCGCAGGCGATGATCGCCGCCTCGCAGGCCAGCCAGAGCATGAAGTTGACCCGCGGCGAATAGGTGGCGCGGCAGGCTTGGGCGAGATCGCGGTCGGTGACGATGCCAAGACGTGCGGCGAGCGCCTGTAACAGGATCGCCATCAGGTTGGACAGCAGGACAACCGACAACAGCGTGTAGCCATACTTCGAACCGCCCGCGAGATCGGTCGCCCAATTGCCGGGGTCCATGTAGCCGACCGAAACCAGATAGCCGGGGCCCGCAAACGCCAGCAGCCGGCGCACCCAATGGCCGCCGATCGGGATCGCGATGGTCCGGTTGACCTCGGGCAGGCTCGGCCGGGTATCGGCCGCCGCCTCGATGCGCCAGCCGGAGCGCTCGGGTGGTCCGGGTATAACCGCCGTCGCATCGAAATCAGGGATCAAATCGGGAGTGCGTGCATCCATGCGCCCAACGTGGACGATATTTTTTCTTATTGCAACTCATTTGCAAATGCATCTGGGATCACGAAAATGATACTAGCGTGCAATCTTGTAAAGTACTGAAGAAGTGCTTTATGTTAGGGCATGATCAAACTGCCCACAGAAACCGCTGCCGCGACCCTGCGCTACGCGCTAGCGCCCGACGAGGCCGCGATTGCCGCGATCGAGGCGACATTTGCCGCTTATGACCGGATGATGGAGATCCTCGGTGAGGTCGCCCCTGTTGGCGCCAACCTCGTCTCGCTTCATGCCCAGGCCTATGAGCGGATCCGCCGTGAAACCGGCCTGCCCGCGCGGCTGGTGACGCTCGGCCTGCGCGACCGTGCGTCTTATACGGCGGGCCCGACCAGCCGCCGGATTCCACTCGACGACAAGTTGTTTGCGATCAAGGGACCTACTTCACTGACTATTAGCACTGTCAGCGGACGCGTCTTGGTGCCGTTCGATATCCCGGGCTACCTTGCCGGCTGGGAAAGCCCTTTCCCGGCTCACTTGGTCTCGGACGGAAGCGGTTACGAAATCCACATCGCCGTCAAATCGAAATCAACGCAACCGGAGGAGAAGACTATGCTTCACGAAGGCATCCTTGCGCGTATGGGCCGGCTGCTGGCCGCCATCGCCAGCCAGACCATCGATAACGCCGAGAGCAGCAACAAGGTCGCGATGGTCAAGCAAGCCATCCGCGAAATCGATTTGGGCGCCGACGAAGCGCGCTACGCACTCGGCAAATCGCGCGCCGAGGAATTCCGGCTGAAGCGGCGACGCGACGAGCTGGATCGGGAAACCCTGACACTGACCGAGAAAATTCGTCTCGCGCTTGCGGAAAACCGCGAGGATCTCGCGCGCGCCGGCGTCGCACGGCAAATTGATCTGGAATCGCAAGGCTTGGCGCTGGAACGCGCGATGGATTTCATCGAACTTGAAATCGATGAACAGACCAAGGCCTTACAGGCGATGTTGGGGGCGCGGCGCGAGGCCGAAGTCCGCCTCGCCGATCTCGAACTTAGCCTTTCGCAGCATGCGCCGCATGAAACCGAAAAGGCCGCTGGCGCGACCAAGTCAATAAGTCCCGACCGGGCCATGGCAGCGATCGCGCGCGTGACTGGCGTTCCCGCAGCAAGCGTGCTCGGCAACAACGAGCTTGATGAACTCGACCGGCTGCATCGCGAAAGGGAAATCGCGGCTCGGCTTGAAAGGATCAAATCGCAACAATGAGTGTAGCAGCCGATATCCTGCTGGCGCCGGACGTACGCCCGTTCGCGGTCGCGGCCGCGATCATGGTCACACTCGGCGGCATCGAACTATTGACCATGATCGTCGGCTTCTCGATCAGCGAACTCGTCGGTCACGACTTCGCGCTCGACAGCGAGACCCACAGCACCATCGGCGGCCTGTTCCTGTGGATCAATGCGGGACGGCTGCCGCTGTTGATCCTGATCATCCTGGCGCTCGGCATCTTCTCGATCGCCGGATTCTGGTTGCAGGCCATCGCGCACAGCGCCAGCGCCACCATGCCGGTTTCGATCGCGGCGTTGGTCGCCGCCGGCCTCAGCCTTCCCGTGATCAGGGTCGCCAGCCGCGGCATCGCCCGCATCATCCCGCGCGACGAAACCTATGTGGTGAACGAGGCCGATTTCGTCGGCCATGTCGCCGAGGTTGCGATCGGCCCGCTCGACCAGGGCTTGCCCGGCCGCGTCCGACTCAAGGATGTCTTCGGCAATTGGCACAGTGTGGCGGCGCGCGCCAGCCCCGATTCGGCACCTTTACCCGTCGGCGCCCGTGTTCTGCTGGTCGACCGCGACACCAGAAGCTTTATCGCCATTTCCGCACCAACCGATCTTATCACCCAATAACAACCATCAGGCAGGAACTAAAAAATGTGGGAGCTCGCAATACCCGTCTCCATCGGCGTCGTCGTCATCCTCGTGATCGGGTTGATGCTGGCAAAGCTGTATCGGCGTTCGACGCGTGACGAAGCCTATGTCCGCACCGGCCTCGGCGGCCAGAAAGTCGTGCTCGACGGCGGCTCGCTGGTGCTGCCGGTTTTCCATTCGACCGCGGCGGTCAATCTGAAAACGCTGCGGCTCGAAGTCGCGCGCGGCGGCCCGGATTCGCTGATCACGAAGGATCGCATGCGCGTCGATATCGGCGCCGAGTTCTATCTGCGCGTCAAACCCGACGCCTCCTCGATCGCGCTGGCCGCTCAGACGCTCGGCAACCGCACCAACGATGCGGCGGAATTGCGCGAACTGGTTGAAGCCAAATTCGTCGATGGCCTGCGCTCGGTCGCAGCGACCATGAACCTGGAGGACCTTCAGGAGCAGCGCGCGATCTTCGTCAAGGCGGTGCAGGACGCGGTCGGCGCCGACATCCAGAACAACGGCCTCGAACTTGAATCGGTATCGCTGACCCGGCTCGACCAGAGCGACATCAAGCACTTCAATCCAACCAATTTCTTCGACGCGCATGGCCTCACGACCCTGACCAAGATCACCAAGGAGCGCGACCAGGAGCGTAACCAGATCATCCGCACCACCGAGGTCAATATCGCCCAGCAGGACCTGATCGCCCGCCAAACCACGCTGACGATCGAAAGCACCAAGCGCGAGGCGGAACTCGCCCAGCAGCGCGACATCGCCAACAAGACCGCGGCGATGCGCGCGCAGACCGCGCAGGTCGAACAAACCGCGCTGCAGAACGAGGCCGAATACCGCATCCAGCAGGAGCTGGCGGTCGCCAACAAGCAGACAGAGGCCGGTCAGGCCCGTGATACCCGCAAGATCGAGGCCGACCTCGCGGTCAAGCGCCGCAATACCGAAATGGAGCGCGATCTCCAGATCGTGGCGCAGGAAAGCGCCATCGCCGTCGCCACCAAGAGCAAGGAGCAGTCGGAAGCGCAGACCATCGCCGAGACCGCCCGCGCGCTGGCGATCGCGGCCGAGGAAAAGGTCACCACCGCGCGCGCGACTGAAATCGCCGAACGCGACAAGACCATCAACGTGATCGCGGCGCGCAAGGCCGCGGAAACCAATGCGATGCCGATCACCGTGATGGCGGAAGCCGAAAAGCAGGCCGCCGCCAACAAGGCCGAAGCCATCAACGTGCTGGCGAAGGCCGACGCCAATGCCGCAACCACCCGCGCCGCCGGCGTCAAATCGCTCGGCCAGGCCGAGGCCGAAGTCGCGACGCTGAAAGCCGAAGCCCGCAACAAGCTCGCACCCGCGATGGTCGATTACGATCTCAATCTGGCCCGCATCAACATCATCCCGAGCGCGCTGGCGGAAGCCGTCAAGCCTATCGAGAAGATTTCCGATATCCGGATCTTCGACACCGGCAGCCTGCTCGGCCGTGGTGGTGCCGGCGGCGGCAGCGCCAATGGCGGTGGTTTGGGACTAGGCGACGGCCTCGCGGCGCAGTTGCTATCGGTCTCCGCCTTCAAGCCGATGATCGACAAGATCCTGACCGAAGCCGGTTTTGCGGCTGGCCCCGACGCGCTGACCAGCCTGACCAATGCGTTGGCGCAAAGCAAACCGGACACCACGATCGAGAAGCTCCCAGCCCCTCACGTCGAGAAGTCCGGAGCTCCCTATGGCGCTCCAACGATCAACGGCGAACCGCGCAGCACGGGCTAGTCTTGCTGCGTCATAAATGGCTTATCCGACTCAAAAAGCAGCCAAAGAAGCGGGGCTTGCATATCGAAACTCGTCATGCCCGGGCTTGTCCCGGGTATCCACGTCTTTTGGCGTCGGCCGCAAGAAAGACGTGGATGGCCGGGACAAGCCCGGCCATGACGAAAATGAACCGGACCAACCAAGCCGGTCTGATGATTTCCGTTGATCGGGATAGACCGAACCTGTGGCGGACGTACCAAACTCGGTGCGAATGACCCGAAGCGAAAGTCGGCATTCTTAGGACATGCTGCGAAGCGCTAACGGCTATAGCGGCGCGAGCCACCGTTAATTTGCCGTCGGAAGATCTCGCTGTGTCAGTCGAGCCCAATAACGCACCATCGCGTAGAGAGCCGTTGTGATCAATAGCACTCCGAATGCGAAGCCGATGCCATAGATGCCAAGGTAATACACGACAGTGAGAGGCGAGTTGGAATAGGCTGTATAATAACCGCCTCTCATTCGGCTAAGAATATAAAGTTCATCTGTAACGTACCAGTGGAAAAGAATCGGGCCAAAGCACGCTATCACCGCAGCGCCGCCGCCCAGCAATAGAAGGCATCCGACGACAACGGCTTTTCGAGGGGACATTTTCTAAGCCGTCGGTCTCTGAATTGAAGGCTGCACGGCAAGGACTATATGCCGATTTTATTACCCACTGCTGAATGCCTGAATCCCTGATTTGCCCGGCTTGGCAAGCCCCCGAAATAAAAATATTTCTGTTTTTCCGAAATGCAAATCACTGTAACAATTCGCCTGTCCCACCCGACAAGAGGGGCGGCTCGCGACGTCACGAACGTGCGGTGGGATGCGGTGGACGTGAAGCGCGCAACCGACGAGTGCGCGCGACACGGACAGCAAAGTCGTGTGGTCCTGACGCCCCAATGGCTGGTGTCAAGTTCCTGGGAGGCTCACGCTTCCTGGGGGTGACGGTGACAAGCAAGCCTCGGTCTCGCCGGGGAGAGCACGATATAAGCTGTAAAACCATTGCGCAGGGAAGGCCGGACTGCTTCCGCTGAACCTGTATGCTCATGTGCGTTTTTGTTTGCTACCTTTGCACATGAGACCGCGGGTGCAGCGCGCATCCGGTCTTCCCTGCGCCCTCTCTTTTTTGGGGGCCGATGAATTTGCAAAGCTCGGGCGAAATCGCGCCGCGAGAACGCGGATGCTTGTTCGTGAGCTGTTTGACAATTGAATCAGAATATTTGATCGGCGCGTAGCCCGGATGAGCGCAGCGATATCCGGGACGACGGCACCCGCATATCCGCGACCGGAACAATCCTATCGGAAAGCGGGTGGGCTTGGCGCACCCGGCGCGCGACATTGGAAGTCAGATTCCAATCTCGCGGAGTACCGCTATGTCCCCGATCGACGACACGTCCACCCTGCCCCCGACCTTCAACCGCCTTGCGTGGTCCAATCTTGCGGCGCAGTCGGCCGAGCAGATCGCGCTGGCCGCTGCACCCATCGTCGCGGTGTTGCTGCTCGGCGTCGGTGAAGGCCAGACCGGCCTGTTGCAGACCGCGCTGACGCTGCCGTTTATCCTGTTCGCGATTCCGGCCGGGATGCTGGCCGATCGGATCTCCCGGCGCTGGCTGATGACATCAGCGGAAGCCTTGCGGGCCGTCTCCCTGGTCGGGATCCTGATCTTGATCTGGCTCGGGCAGATGACGCTGCCTCTGCTCGCTTTGCTCGGCTTCATCGCGGTATGCGGAACCGTGGCTTACAGTGTGGCAGCACCTGCGCTGGTGCCTTCGCTGGTGTCGGCCAAGTCGCTACCGGCGGCCAATGCGCGGATCGAGCTGGCGCGCACCGTTGCCTTCGCGAGCGGACCCGCGCTCGGGGGCGTGCTGGTCGGATGGGTGGGCGCTGCACCCGCCTTCGGGTTTGCCGCCGCACTCTCCGTTGCCGCGGTGGTGCTGCTGTCGGGGATTTACGAGCCGGCCAGGGCGCCCGCGCCGCGCCGCCATCCAATGCAGGAAATCAGGGACGGCGCTGCGTTCGTGTTCAACCATGCGCTGTTGCGGCCGGTGTTCATCACGCAATTCATCTTCAATACCGCGTCGTTCCTGGTGCTCGCGGTGTTCGTGCCGTATGCGGTGCACCGTCTCGGATTGTCGGCCGCGGGCGTCGGTGCGACGTTGGCGATGTACGGCGTCGGCATGGTGGCGGGCGCGTTGTCGGCAACGCGGGTGATGCGACGGCTGGCGTTTGGCACCGTGATCGGACTCGGGCCGGTGACTGGCTTTGCGGCATCGGCGGTGCTGGCGCTGACGACGCTGTTTCCAAGTCCCCTGCTCGCCGGTCTCGGCTTCTTTCTGCTCGGCGCGGGGCCGATCCTGTGGGTGATCTCGACCACGACGTTGCGGCAATCGGTGACGCCGCCCTCCCTGTTGGGCCGGGTCTCCGCGATCAATATCATGAGCTACGGCGCACGCCCGGTCGGCGCCGCGCTCGGCGCGCTGGTCGGTGGTTTCTACGGCGCCGAAGCCTGCCTTTATCTGGCGGTCGCGATCTTCGGCGCGCAGGCGCTGGTGATCCTGCTGTCGCCCGCCGTCGCGCTGACGCGGCAGCCGGACATGGTCGGCGAACCCGCAAGGTGTTGAGGATGTGGCCGCGCGGCGAGTTCGCGGATCAAGCCGCCAGATAGCGCTCGTATTTTCCGGCCACCACCTCGTCCGCCGCGATGTCGGGATCGAGCGTGTAGAGATCCTGGGCGTGACCGATACCGCGAAGCGCGAACCGGCCGGTGGACACGAAATAGCCGCGCCCGGGCGTATCGAGGCCGGCGCGAAACGCCTCCGACGCCAGCAGTTCGCGGTCGACCGAACGGCACATCGAGGCGATGCGGCTGACTTCGTTGACCGCGGGTCCCACCACGGTGAAGTCGAGCCGGTCCTCGCTGCCGATATTGCCGTAAAAGACTTCACCGACATGCAGGCCGATATAGGCCGTGGTGATCGGCCTGCCCTCTTTGCTGCGCCGCTCGTTGACCTCTTTCGTGCTGAGGCGGAAGCGGTGCTCGGCGGCGAGCGCCGCCCGCCGCGCCACCGCCATGTCCTCGCCGGTGAAGATCGCAAGCACGCCGTCGCCGATCAGCTTCAAGACGTCGCCGCCGGCCTCATGGATCGCGTCGATCGAGGCCTCGGCATAATCGTTGAGAAAGGGAATGATCTCGTCCGGGCCGATGCTTTCGCTGATCGCGGTCGAGCCGCGCAGATCGGAGAACCACAACACCGCATTGATGCGCTCGGTGACGCCGCGGGTGATGCGCCCGCGCAGCACCTGCTCGGAGGCGTCGCGGCCGAGATAGACGCGCCCGAGCGTGCGCGCGATGTCGACCTGCTGCGCTGATTTGATCGCCAGCGCCAGCGGCGGCACCAGGTCGCGCAGCGCCTCCAGTTCGCCGTCGGTGAAGCCGCGCTCGCGGCGGGTCGCGAAATAAGAGTAGAAGCAATCCATCTGGCCGAGCGTGCCGGCGTCGCCGAAACGATGGATGAAGCCAAGGAAATGCCGGTGCCCCTTGTCGATGAGGTCGGCCATCATCGAAAATTTCAGCGCGGCGTCGTCGGCCAGATCGAGCTGAAACTCGTCGTGGCCGTTTTCGAGCATGTGATGGAAGGCGGAGCGCCGCCAGTTCTTGGCGGCATCGCCCTCGGCTGACGATTTGTACTCGAACGTGTCGCTTTCGTTGCTGGGCCGGTCGCTCCAGCGAAAGCCGCGCCCCTCATAGATCGGATGCAGCGTATCGATGAAAGCCATCATGCGTGACAAATCGAGGCCGCCAGCGCTGCAACGCTCGCAGAAGCCCCGGATCAGATCGGGCTCGGGAAGGCCTGTGAGTCCCTGGCCCACCAGCCAGTTCATCAGCTCGACGCGGGAGGAAAGTTCCATGCCGCCATTATGCCGCGCAATCGTCGCGGGTCAAAGCTTCGGCCGCTCGGCTTGACGCCCGAGGCCTGCGGCGCGCAAAATAGCCGGATATGCGAACGCGGCACGACCCAACGGCAGCGCCCCCGGCATGAGCGGGCGCCGGCTTCCCGTCATCCTGGCTCTCGGCACCACGCAAACCCTGGCGTGGGCCTCGAGCATGTACCTGCCGGCGATCCTGGCCGATCCGATCGCGCGCGATCTCGGGGTTTCCTCGAACTGGGTCTTTGGCGCCTTCACGGTCGCCTTGGTGCTCGCAGCCCTGCTCGGCCCGCGGATCGGCCGCGAGATCGACCTGGTCGGCGGCCGTTCGGTGTTGTCGATTTCCAATCTGGTGCTGGCAGCCGGATTGGTACTGCTTGGACTGACCAGTTCGATCCCCCTGCTCGTCATCGCCTGGCTGCTGCTCGGCGTCGGCATGGCGCTTGGCCTGTATGACGCGGCCTTTGCCGCGCTCGGGCGCATCTATGGTGATGCCGCGCGCGGCGCCATCACCGGCATCACCCTGATCGCGGGCTTTGCCTCGACCGTCGGATGGCCGCTGACCGCCTGGGGCCTGCACACGATCGGCTGGCGCGAGACCTGCTTTGCCTGGGCCGCGGCGCAGATATTGATCGGCCTGCCGATCAATTGGTGGATGCTGCCGGTGGTCACCGGCGCGAAAGCCGTGGTCAAGAATTCGGTCAAGCCGCACATTCCGATAGATCGGACCATGATCCTGCTGGCCTTCGCTTTTGCCGCGGCCTGGAGCGTCACCGGGGCGATGGCGGCGCATCTGCCGCGCATCGTGGAAGCGGCCGGCGCGAGCACAAGTCAGGCGGTGTTCGCCGGCGCGATGATCGGCCCGGCCCAGGTACTCGCCCGCATCGCCGAGGCGGGCTTTTTGAGCCGCTATCACCCGGTGGCCTCAACCCGGCTCGCCTGCCTGACCCACCCGATCGGCGCGGCCATCCTCGCGCTGGCGGGCGGCGGTGCGGCGAGCGTGTTCGCGATCTTTCACGGCGCCGGCAACGGCATCCTGACGATCGCGCGCGGCACGCTGCCACTGGCGATCTTCGGCGCGGAAAATTACGGCTACCGGCTCGGCATCATCGGCGCGCCGGCCCGAATGGCGCAGGCGGTGGCGCCGCTGGCGTTCGGACTATTGATCGACACCATGGGAAGCCGGGTCCTGATCGTCTCCTCGGCCCTCAGTCTCGCGGCGCTGCTGGCGCTGTGCCTGCTGCGGCAGGATGCGAAAGACGACGGTCAAGCCGGCCAGCCCAAGCGCTAGCTGAATCCTGTTGGAAACTTAGGCCTTCGTTGGCTCCCGATATTGCAATTGATGGCATTTTCCTAAAACGCGAATCAGAATTATGCTGTTCCGAGCATCTTGATTCGCGGCGGCAAATCCCGAGGCTCTCATGACCGAGCTGGAAATTCTCGAACGTAAAATTGGCGAATTCAAAGCGCTGTTGGACGATGCATGGCGCAGCCTGTCGCGCTCGTCGTTGACGACATTCGAGCGGCGCGAACTACGCAATGAAATGAAACGCTGCGGCGCCGAGTTGCAGCGCTGCCTTGAATTGGTCGACGCCGAACGCAGCCGCGCTCGAACGCGGCTCTCGAAAGACCAAAGGTCCGGTCGCAAGACCGTCGATTTCCGCCTGATCGGACGCCAGGAGGCGATCCTAGCCGAACGAACTGCGGCCACCGAAAACGCGCATTGAAGCGGACGTAAACCTACCCAGGATAACGCGACGCTGCTGAGCTATCCCAGCAGGTCGTCGGGTTCGCGCGCGGCCACGAAGCCCGCCATGGCATCGGTCAGCTCCGCGATCGCAGCATCGAACTCGGCCGGGCGCTCGGCAAATTCCTGTTCCAGCATGTCGCGTCGCCGGGCGATGGTTTTGTCGAGCGCCGGGCCAAACATCGCCGCCGACGCGATCTCCTTCGCAAGCCCGGTATAATCCTGCCAGACCAGATGCAGCATCAGCGGCGGCTTTTCCTTGGCCTGGAGCATCTGGAGGCAGCGCGATGACGCATCTTCCATCGCCCACCATTGCTGCGCTATGCCCGCGATCTTGCGGAAGTTGCGCAGCGTGCCGGAATATCGGTGGTGATCGACGCCTGCCAATAGCGCGCAATGATCCAGCCAGTTCAGCCCGGCGATGATGGCAATGGCCAGATCATCGGCCGCGACGCCGGTGAAATCGATCACCGTCTTGTCGTGCGGCTGCAGCCGCAAAAATGAATCGAGCATGTCTGGCTGTCGAGCCGGTTCTACCAGCAATGCGTTTTGGCGCCCCGGCACCATCGCGACGTAGCGGATCGCCTCGAGCCTGGTGTGCTCCCAGATCGAACGGAGGTCGCCCTCGGGATCGGTCAGCTTGCGTTTGCAGGCCGGATAAATCACCTCGCCGCGGTCGGCCCTCTCGATGTATCGCGGCGCAATCGTGTCGACGGCGCGGAGAATTTCGCCCGCGTCCAACAGGGCGCCGACGAAATCCGACGCCGGGTTTGGCGTCGTTGGGTGTTTCGGCTGCCCCCAACCGAACATGGCCCTCACCTCCGATCATTTGAGCAAGGTTAGATCGGTCACCCTGCGCAGCACAAGGGCCGGAGTGGCGAGCTGCCCTCGGCCGCCAACGATTTTCCGCGGACCGCAGGGTTGCCACGGAAACCGCCATGCGCGGATCTCAGTGAGGCATCGGAATATTGGTTCGGGGCGTGAACTTGTTGGCGATCGCCAACGCCGCAACTTCGTTGGCCTCAAGCGCGATCTTTTGCGCCAGCAGGATATCACCCGGCACGAGGTGAAGATCGGGCAGGAAACAATAGCACGCGCGGGGGCGTCCCCGGTCGTCGAGTTCCTCGATATTCATCGATGAGCCATAGCGGATCCGGTATTTCTTTCCGCTGTCGCACCCGATGACGTCGAAATAGCTGTTGGCGTTGAATTGGGCGAGTTGCTCGGGCGAGAGCCATTCCCGCAGCAGTTTGAGACCGCGAGCCTCGCAATCATTTTCAGCCAGCAGCTCACCCAGGCGCTCGCGCAAGGCGCACATGCGCGAGCGTCCCTGAGCCAACCACCTCCGAAGCACCGACATGATCCGGAGGGTCTGTTCAGCCACCAACTAGGCGCGGATAGAACAAGGTCTCTTCCGCGGTCGGATCGAACGCTTTCGTTAGTGCGACGTCGCCGGAGGCACCGCGCACGGCCGCGGTAAAGCCAAGTCCGGTCAGTGTCCGAAAGCGCTCTTCAGCCTTTACGAGCGCCTCGAGGTCCTCGGCATCGAACTGATGCCGGGTATCGCCGGTATGATCCATTACGATCTGAGTTGCCATTGCCAGATTTCCTTTAAGGTTCTCCAGCCACCCGAATTTATTCCAGCAAATTTCGTGCCGAGCGGCAAGAGCCCTGTGAAACGTGGGCAGCCCTACTGCTCTACCGGCCATCAGCCGGCAGCGTGGTGCAATTCGGCCTTTCAATCCGGTCCCTTTTAAAGCAAAACCCCGTCATGGAAAATCAGAGCGATAGACCGGTCGGCTTCCAGGGCCTGGTGCAGTGGGCCACCACCCGGCCTCAAGCCTACGCGACCTATTTCGTCGCGCTCATCCTGATCGGCGGACTTTCGTTCTATGCCGGGACGCTAAAGCCGAAGAAGGCACCACCCGCGCCGCCGCCGGCCGTGTCGGTGCCGCAGGGCTGAAGGCTTCGGGCGTCCCCAGAAAGCGGCAGTTAAACCACTTCCGCCGGCGCGAGCTTGCATACCTCGCTGCTCGCCTCGATCTGCAACGTGGCGTGATGGATGTTGAAGCGGTGCGAAAGTTCTTCGCAAACGCCGTGCAGGAAGGCATCGTTGAAGCCGGCCGGGCGTACCAGATGCGCCGTCAGCGCGGTTTCGTTGGTGCTCATGGCCCAGATGTGCAGGTCATGCAGCTCGGTCACGCCCTCGAGCGTAACCAGATAATCCTTCACTTTTGCCAGTTCGATGCCTTTCGGCACGCCGTCGAGCGCGAGATTGACGCTGTCCCTGGCAAGGCCCCACCCGCTCGCCAGCACCACCGCCGCGATGCAAAGGCTGATCACCGGATCGACCCACAGCCATCCGGTCGCCATGATCACCAGCGCGGCGATCACCACGCCAAACGACACGCCGGCATCGGCCGCCATGTGCAGATAGGCGCCGCGAATATTGAGATCGCCGTGACGTCCCCGCATGAACAACAAGGCCGTGCCGCCATTAACGAGGATGCCAAGTGCTGCGACCAGCACGACGGTCCAGCCCGCCACTGCGGCAGGCTCCTGGATCCGGTTGACGGCCTCGACCGCGATGCCACCGACCGCGATCAACAGCAGGCCGGCATTGACCAGCGCCGCCAGGATCGAGGCGCGCCGATAACCATAGGTGTGCTGCTGCGTCGGCTGCTTGCGGGCCAGCCACAACGCCGCCCAGGCCAACAGCAGTGAAATCACGTCGGAGAAATTGTGAACCGCGTCTGAAATCAAGGCCAGCGAGTTCGCGGCATAGCCAAAAGCCAGCTCCGCGACCACGAACACCGTGTTGAGCGTAACGCCAGCCGCGAACGCAAATCCGAAATTGTCAGGTGCGTGGCTGTGCCCGACATGGCCGTGCGAATGGCCATGGCCGTGGCCATCTTGATGGGAATGGTCATGATGGTCGTGGTCGTGCTGATGGGCCATGGCGCCTGAACAATCGTTGCCGGTCAATGTCTTCGACCGCGATTATAGCGCACTTGAAAACCCGAATACTATTACGCCCGCTGTCCTCTCAGTAGCCCGCATAAGCGAAGCCACATGCGGGACTAGCTGATACCCCGGATGTCGCGGAGCCTGTCATCGGGCGCGCATTCGCGCGACCCGTTGGCTCATCCGGGCTACGATTGAAGATTTCCGCTTCGTCTACTCGACGCCGCGCAAGAACTTGTTGGACTTCGGCAGGCCATGCGCGAGGCGGCCGGCGTCGGCGCGATTGCCGCGCCAATCCGCCAGTTCCTTCAACGTCAGGCTCTGGTCGCGCCCGGAGGAATCCTTCCAGGTCAGGCCGGCCTTGAGATCGAAGGTCGTCACGTCAGACAACGCCGCGCTGGTGTATTTCTGCAACCGCACGCCACGGCCGCGCGCCATCTCCGGCACCTGGTCGATCGGGAAAATCACCATTTTGTGGTTGGTGCCGATCACCGCGACGCTATCGCCCATCACCGTCGCGATCGCGCGGGCTTCGTTCGGCATCTCGACGTTGAGCACCTGCTTGCCCTTGCGGGTGTTGCCGACGCAATCGTCCTCGTTGACGATAAAGCCCTGCCCGTCATGGCTCGCCACCAGGAACTTGCGGCCGCCCTTGTTGACGAACAGCGACACGATCGCAGCATCCTGGTCCATGTCGATGAACAGCCGGATCGGTTCGCCATGGCCACGGCCGCCCGGCAATTTGCCGACGTCGAGCGAATAGAAACGGCCATTGGTCGCAAACAGCAGCAGCTTTGAGGTGGTCTCGGCAAAGAACGCCTGGTCGAGCTTGTCATCGGTCTTGAAGGTCAATGTCGAGAGATCGGCGACATGGCCCTTCAGCGTCCGCACCCAGCCCTTGTCGGACACCACCACCGTGACTGGTTCGCGCTCGACAAAGGCTTCCTCGATGGCGGCGAGATCATGCTCGGGCGCGTCGGCAAATTGGGTGCGGCGCTTGCCGAGCGGTGTCTTCGGTCCAAAGATCTCACGCACGTTGCGGACCTGGTCGCCGACCTTACCCCATTGCTCCACTTCCGAACCGAGCAACGACTTGATGCCCTTCAGCTCGTTGCGCAGGTTCTTGTCCTCGGTGCGGATCTCGAATTCCTCGAGCTTGCGCAAGCTGCGCAGCCGCATGTTGAGGATGGCGTCGGCCTGGACCTCCGTCAGCTTGAACGCCTTAATCAGCGCCGGCTTCGGCTCATCCTCGGTACGGATGATCTTGATCACCTTATCGATATTCAGATAGGCGATCAGATAACCGCCGAGCACTTCCAGCCGATGCTCGATCTGCTCCTTGCGGTAGTTCGAGCGGCGCAACAGCACGTCGCGCAGATGGTCGAGCCATTCGCGCAGGCATTCGGTAAGGCCGAGCACCTTGGGGATGCGGCCCTTCACCAGCACGTTGAGGTTCAGCGGAATCCGGCTTTCCAGCTCAGTCAGCCGGAACAGCGACTCCATCAGCAATTCGGGATCGACCGCGCGCGATTTCGGTTCGATGACGAGGCGGATATCTTCCGCTGATTCATCGCGGACATCGCCAACCAGCGGCAGCTTCTTCTCGTTGAGCAGTTCGGCAATCTTCTCGACCAGCCGGGACTTCTGCACCAGCCACGGAATCTCAGTGATCACCACCACCCAGGTGCCGCGGGCGCCTTCTTCCTGGTTCCATTTGGCGCGGGTGCGGAACGAGCCGCGCCCGGTCATGTAGGCCTCGGCAAGGCTGTCCTTGGAATCGATGATGATGCCGCCGGTCGGGAAATCCGGTCCCTTGACCCATTTCAGCAGCGCCTTCGACTTGGCGTCGGGCTTCTCGATCAGATGCAGCGCGGCGTCGCAGAGTTCGGCGACGTTGTGCGGCGGGATCGAGGTCGCCATGCCCACCGCAATGCCCTGCGCGCCGTTGGCGAGCAGGTTCGGAAAGCCGCCGGGCAGCACCACCGGCTCTTTCGACTGGCCGTCATAATTAGGACGGAATTCGACGCCGTCCTCGTTGATGCCTTCGAGCAACAGCCGCGCGACGTCGGTCATGCGCGCTTCGGTGTAGCGGTAGGCGGCCGGATTATCGCCGTCGATATTGCCGAAATTGCCCTGGCCGTCGACCAGCGGATACCGCGAGGAGAAATCCTGCGCCAACCGCACCATGGCGTCGTAGATCGCCTGGTCGCCATGCGGATGGAACGAACCCATCACGTCGCCGACGATCTTGGCGGATTTCTTGAACGCCGTACCGGGGTCGAGCCGCAGCAGCTGCATGCCGTAGAGAATGCGGCGATGCACCGGCTTGAGGCCGTCGCGGGCGTCCGGCAGTGCGCGATGCATGATGGTCGAGAGCGCGTAAGCGAGATAGCGCTCCTCGAGCGCGTCACGCAGCATCACCTCGTGAATTTCGGCCGGTTCAGGCGGAATCAGTCTCTTTCCCATGGGGAGGGGTTAAACTTTTGGGGTGAATCGGGCAAGCCGCGAATCAGTGCGGCGGCGCGGCCTGTGTTCGGTCACAAAACCGGGATCGTCGCCTCCACGACCGGGAATATGGCCTGGGACCGCTTCGCTTTAATCCCGTTGCCCCTGGCGGCCGCCGCGATAAGCTTTGGCGAGGCTACTTTCCTGCCGCTCCTGATCCTAATCGGCTCGGAAGCGGAAATTTAGCCCCAATGAACAACTTTAACCCGCCCCTTCGACAGGGCGGGTTTTTTCGTCCACGCGGGCAGCCCAGCCGTCACGGAACCGGCATCCCGGCCCGGTGCTTCGCTACCGCATTGATAAACCCGTCGCGGGCATCGGAATGGCGCTGCCCGCGCGGCTCCAGCACGTGGCGCAACAGGAACAGCCCGGTCAGCCGAAAACCGTCCTGCAAATCCTGATCCGACCAGCTGTTTGACCCACCCTCGCCTTCGCGCAAAAAAGCCGGCAGACGCAACAGCCGGTCACGGTAAGGCTCGCCGGCGGCCCGCGATACCGCGCCGCCGGATTTCGGCGAAACATAAATCAGCTCCGTGGTGCCGCCGGTCGCCGCGCAATTTTCCAGATCGAGCCCGAAACCCAGTTCGGCCAGCATCGCCAGTTCGAATCGCACCAGATGCACGGCGGCATCGCCGGCGTCGTCGAAATCATCGAGGATCCGGCCGAGCATCTCGTAGATGTCTTCGTGCGGATCGCGCTCCGGCAGCAGCCGTACCAGCGAGGCCAAATGGGTGACGCCATAGGTCGCATGCGCCGATTCCAGCAGGGTCGCCGCACGCAAACGCGTGCCTTCAACGACATAATAGCCAAGATGCTCGTCGAGCCGTGCCCGCCACACCGTGGTGACGCTGTTGCCGGGTTGCAGCAACGGACGCATCCGCTTGCCGGCGCCGCCGCGCACCAGACCGAGATGGCGGCCGTGCTCGCGCGTCAACAGTTCGACGATGGCCGAGGATTCGCCATGCCGCCGCACGCCCAGCACGATGCCTTCGTCGGTCCATTCCATGGTTGGAAGTTTATCACGCAGGGTAGGCAAAGCCACCGGGTCGCGCGAACGCGTGACGGGCTCCGCTTGCGGCCGCATCGCAATTAGTGTACAACTAGTACAGTTATTGTACACATGAGGCGATTGCGACCATGAGCGAGGCCGTAGCTTCCGGGCCGAAATCCCAAGACAGACGGCCGTTGAGCCCGCCCCTGCTGCGCGAGCTATCGGCCCGGTCCAATTTTCAGGGGCTCGTTCGCGTGGTCAGCCATTACGGCGTCATCGCCGTTTTGGGCACGCTGGTCTGGATGGTGACCTCGCGATACGGCATCGGATGGGCGTTGCCGCTGATCGCCGTGCAAGGCTATTTCGTGGCGTTCCTGTTCATGGCCGTACACGAGACGGCCCACAAGACAGCCTTTCAGAGCAGAGCGCTCAACCTTGCCGCCGGCCATCTGTCGTCGTTCGCGATCGCCCTGCCCTATGAGTATTACTGCCTGTTCCACTGGGACCACCATCGCCATACGCAGGACCCCGACAGGGATCCGGAATTGCTGGTGGGGCCGGTCCCGGCCTCGGACACCCATCTGGCGCTCGCCTATAGCGGTCTCCTGCAGGTCGCGATCCGCGTGCGATTGATGTTTCGCCATGCCTTGACCGGCAACGTCTCCGTGCCCTGGGTTCCCGAGCACAAGCGTCGCATCGTCGTGACCGAGGCGCGCGTCTACGTGGCAGCCTATGCGCTGCTGCTGCTCGCCTCATTGGCGCTCCACAGCGCGATCCTGCTCTGGATATGGATTATCCCGCTGCTGTTCGGCCAGATGATCCTGAGACCCTACCTCTATGCCGAACACACCGGATGCGAACGCACGCGCAGCGCTTTCCAAAACACCCGCACCACCATCACGGCGCGGTTCGTCAAATGGTTTGCGTGGAACATGCCGTATCACGTCGAGCACCACGCCTACCCCTCCGTCCCGTTCCATGCGCTGCCGAAGCTGAACCGGATTGTCGCGGACGAGATCGTGTTTCTCGGCCACGGCTACCGCGCTGTGACACGGGAGACCTGGGCCTGGTTCCGGCAAACGCGGCGTCTTGCCAAATGATCTCGCCAAGTGATCCGCAGCGTGCGGTACCTTGACTAGCGCCCGCTATCGGATTCCGGTCTCAGCAGGCTGTCGACGAGATTGCGCGCGTAGGCCGGCGAGAGCGGCTTGATCCCGAAGACGTAGCGGTAGAACAGATTGCCATAGATGGCGTCATACAGGTTCTCCGGCGCTCCAACCGCGCCGATGCTGCCATCCTCTTGTCCCCCCGCGATGATCTCGACGGTGGCTGACCTTCGAAAGTTGAGATAGCGCTCGTAGAACATCTCCGCCGATCCGGTCTTCGAGATGCATTCGGAGATCACCGCGAGTTGCACCTTGCCGAACTCGCCGAGCAGCGCTTCCGTATAGGCTGCGGCGTGACGTCTGACGCGCGCCACCGGGTCGCCGGTGCCCGAGAGCGGCAGCACCACGGATGCCTGGTTCAGGAACGCGTCGATCAGCAGCGCCTCTCTCGACGGCCACCATTTGTAGATAGTCATCTTTGAAACATTGCAATGACGCGCCACCGCCTCGATGCTGGTGGCCGCCAGACCCGTGGTCGCCATCAGCGTGTAGGCGCTTTGCAGAATGGCGTTCGTCGCCTCCGCGGAGCGGGGTCGACCACGGCGGCCCGCTGCCGTGGCACTCACCGGTCCGGTCCTGCTCTTCGCCATAACCCGACCTTTCACTCGCCCCTCGCGCTTGTCAGATCACCCGTTGAACCAGCCCTTCGCGTCGCCGGTAAAGGAGAAATACAGCCCGCCCACCGTCAATGCGCAGGACACGGTTTCGATCGCGCTATCGAGCAGCATGCCGACGTCGCCGATAGTCTCCAGCAGCGAATAGACCGATAATATCAGCGCGGCGAGCAGCACCCAGCGCGGCCAGCTCTTGCGCCGTTGCGCCGCCAGCCAGACGAAATACACCAGCAACAGGATCATGCCGGCCGCCATCACGGTCGCGGTCGTAATCATCTGTTCCGTCATCTCCGCGCTCGGCGTGCGATCTTGGAACGCGACCGACAGCGCATCGAGTGTCAGTGACAAATACAACAGCGCCTCAAACCAAACCACGTTCCTGGGTACGTTCATTCGCGGTGCATTCATTTCAGGTCGTTTTTGCCAGGTGGCAGTTGGGGACGCCGGTTATTCCTTCGGAAAATCCAGGCCCATTTCGCGGTAACGGTCGGGATCCTCGCTCCAGTTTTCGCGCACCTTCACGAACAAAAACAGGTGCACGGGCACACCCACGATCTCGGTGAGCTCTTTTCGCGAATCCGCGCCGATCGACTTGATGGTCGCGCCGCCCTTGCCGAGCACGATCTTGCGCTGGCTTTCGCGCTCGACAAAGATCGTCTGCTCGATGCGGACCGACTTGTCCTTGCGCTCGGTCCAGCTGTCGGTCTCGACCGTGGACTGGTACGGCAATTCCTGATGCAGCTGCCGGAAGATCTTTTCCCGGGTGATCTCGGCCGCCAGATGCCGCAGCGGCGCATCCGACATCTGGTCCTCGGGATAATGAAACGGCCCCGGCGGCACCATCGCGGCGAGCGTGGCGCGCAAATCATCGACGCCGTCGCCGGACAGCGCCGAGATCATGAAGGTCTGCTGGAACGGCAGACGGTCGTTGGCGGCCTTGGCCAGCGCCAGCAGCTTTTCGCGCGGCACCAGATCGATCTTGTTGAGCACCAGGATCTTGTCGTGCTTGACCGTCGCAAGCTTGTTCAGGATCGCATCGGCTTCCTCGTCGATGCCCGATTTGGCATCGAGCAGCACGCAGACCAGATCGGCGTCATGCGCCCCGCTCCAGGCCGTCGACACCATGGCGCGATCGAGCCTTCGTTTGGGCAGGAATATCCCGGGCGTATCGACCAGAATGATCTGCGCGTTGTTTTCGATCACGATGCCGCGGATCAGCGCGCGCGTGGTCTGCACCTTGCGCGAAACGATCGTGACCTTGGAGCCAACCAGCGCGTTGACCAGCGTCGACTTGCCGACATTGGGGGCGCCGATCAGCGCGACAAAGCCGCAGCGCGTCGCAGCCGCCGGTGCGCCCGTGTCGGGAGTTTCATCCGTCATTGCTACCGCCACCAACGCCTTCACGTTCAATCATTACGGATGCCGCGACCTTCTCGGCCGCGCGCTTGCTGCCGCCAACACCTTCGGCAGGGTCGAGTCCCGGCAAATCAACGGCGACGCGGAACTGCGGGTCGTGATGCGGCCCGGTGCGCTCGACCTCGCGATAAACCGGCGTCGGCAGACCCTTGCCCTGGGCCCATTCCTGCAGCACGGTCTTGGGATCGCGCAACGGCCGCCGCGGCTTGCGCATCCGCTCGATCCAGTTGCGCTCGACGAATTGCGCCGCGGCGCTATGGCCGCCGTCGAGATAGATCGCCCCGATCACCGCTTCGCAGATGTCGCCGAGCACGGATTTGCGCAAGCGAGCGCCCGCGCCGGCGCCAACCGCACCAAGCTTGATGTCATCGAGCAGTGCCAGCGACTTCGCGACGTCGGCGCAGCTCTCCTTGCGCACGAGATCGGCCAGGCGTTTCGACAATTCGCCTTCGTCGGCCTTTGGATAGGCGCGGTACAGCATGTCCGAGACGATCAGTCCAAGCACGTGATCGCCGAGAAACTCCAGGCGTTGGTAGCTGTCGGCGCGATGACGGGTAGCCGGCTTCAGCGCCGAGACATGCGTAAACGCGGTAGCCAGCAGCGCCGCGTCGGCGAACTTGTGGCCGATCCGCGCCTCAAGCGCGGCTTGCGCAGCCTTGGCGCTGACCTTGCTGCGCTTTTTCTTTGCAGCCGGCTCGCCCCCAGCGTCAGGCTGAGCGGATGCCTCGCCCGGCTGCGAGGGGGTCTGGATGTCCTGTGCGTCGTCGTTCATCGCACAATGGAGAATATGCGATTCCAGCGCACCGCGGTTGGCCAGCGCCAGAACATCCAGGCTTGTTCGCCCTCGGCAATGGAGAAGAAAATCATCTGGGCGCGGCCGATCAGATTCTCGAAAGGCACATAACCCACCGCCGACAGCACGCGGCTGTCGGTCGAATTGTCCCGGTTGTCGCCCATCATGAAGAAATTGCCCGGCGGCACGGTGTAGACGTTGGTGTTGTCGTAAAAGCCGTTGTCGACGCAATCCAGCGAGTCATAGGTGACGCCGTTCGGCAGCGTTTCCTTCCAGCGCTTCACCCGCGCGGTGGCGTCGGATGAACCACAGGGGTCCTCGCCGATGAAATCGCTCAGCCGCTCGCGCACCACCGGCTTCTCGTTGATGTAGAGCAGGCCTTCCTTCATCTGGATGCGGTCGCCGGGCAAGCCGATCACACGCTTGATGTAGTCGGTGGAATCGTCCTTCGGCAGACGGAACACCACGACGTCGCCGCGATTCGGCTCAGAACCGAAAACACGTCCCGAAAACAGCGGCGGCGACAGCGGGATCGAATAGTGGCTGTAGCCGTAGGAATATTTCGAGACGAACAGATAGTCGCCGACCAACAGCGTCGCCTTCATCGATCCCGAGGGAATGTTGAAGGGCTGGAACAGGAAAGTGCGGATCACCAGGGCGATCAGAAGCGCATGAATGACGACACGGATGGTTTCGCCCAAGCCGCTTTCAGATTTTGTTCCGGATGTCACGCTCATCGTTTTCCCGATTTCCGTCGCGTCTACCGCACGGTGGCAGAACATGTTCCTCACGCGAACAGCAAGCCCGTTTCGCGTCAAGGAGATGATCGATTCTGATGTGAAAGCGAATCCCGGCGCAAACCCGAATTCGCCCTGTTTCCCCGCGGCGTTTTAGACGGTTGTTCGCAGCCGCGCAATCAATGGCACCATCAAAACTTGCTAATCCATTGATTAGTCGAATATTTTTAGTTTTAGCCTTGGTGTTGGCAGCGTCCCCGCCGGCTGCTTCAGGAAGTGGCCTTGGGGACCGCCGAAATTATGACGAACGCCTGCGCCAGCGGCCAGTCGTCGGTGATGGTAAGGTCGATTCGCGCCTCATGGCCCGGCGGCGTCAGCGCCCCGAGCCGGGCCAGCGCCCCCCCGGTCAACAGCATGCTCGGCCGGCCGCCCGGCAGGTTGACCACCCCCATGTCCCGCCACCAGACCCCGAGCCGGATTCCGGTGCCCAGCGCCTTGGAGCAGGCTTCCTTGGCGGCAAACCGCTTGGCATAGGTCGCCACCACCATTTTCTGGTTTTTCGACCGCCGTTCGGCCTTGGCGCGCTCGGCATCGGTGAAGATTCGGTCGAGGAACCGATCGCCATGACGTTCGATCACCTTGGCGACGCGGGTGATGTCGATCAGGTCAGAACCGATGCCGATAATCATGCCCGGCTCACGGCCTGGCGGCCGCGATCCATCGCGGCGCGCATCGCGCGGACGGTTTCACCGAGGCCGACGAACAGCGCCTCGCCCAGCATGAAGTAGCCGATATTCAATTCGGCGATCTCGGGCAGGCCAGCGATCGTCTCCGCCGTCTGGTAATCGAGGCCGTGCCCGGCGTGAACCTCCAGCCCCGCGGAGCGGGCGAGCGCCGCTCCCTTGACGATGCGCTGCCATTCGGCTTCCGCTTTCGCGGCATCGCCGTCCACCACGGCATCGCACCAGGCGCCGGTGTGAATTTCGATCACCGGCGCGCGCAGTTCTGCCGCCATCTCGATCTGACGCGGGTCGGCGGCAATGAACAGCGACACCCGGATCCCGGCGTCGTTCAATTGCGCGATGAAGGGTTTGAGCGCGTTGTGCTGGCCGATCACGTCGAGACCGCCCTCGGTGGTCAGTTCTTCCCGCCGCTCCGGCACCAGGCACACCGCGTGAGGTTTGGTCGCGAGCGAAATCCGCAGCATGTCCGCGGTCGCCGCCATCTCGAAATTCAGCGGCTTTGAAATCCCGGCTTTCAGCCGCGCCATGTCGTCGTCGCGGATGTGGCGCCGGTCCTCGCGCAGATGCGCGGTAATGCCGTCGGCACCAGCCTCGATCGCAACCTGGGCGGCGCGCAGCGGATCCGGCCGCTCGCCTCCCCTCGCGTTGCGCAAGGTGGCGACGTGATCGACATTGACGCCGAGACGCAGGGGGGGAAGTTTGAGCATGACGAACTCGCTAACCCGATTGTCATGCGCGGGCTCGACCCGCGCATCCATCTACTTGAGAAAGATGGATTGCCGGGTCAAGCCCGGCAATGACGAAAAAAGCTACCCATTGACGCGTTCGACCCGTGCGACGACGGCCTTGGCGCGCAACTGGGCGATGATAGCGCTGAGATGCTTGAGGTCATAGACCTCGAGATCAATGGTGAGTTCGGTGAAATCCGGCGAGCGCCTCGACATGCTGATGTTGTCGATATTGCCGTCGTGCTCGGCGATCACGGTGGCGACCTGGGCAAGGCTTCCGGGTTCGTTGACGTTGTCCACCATGATCCGCGCCGGAAAGCGCTGCGGCGTCGTATCGTCGACATCCCAGCGCACGTCGAGCCAGCGCTCCGGCTCCTCCTCGAAATCCCGCAGCGCCGGCGACTGGATCGGATAGATCGTGATGCCCTCGCCCGGCGAGACGATCCCGACGATCCGGTCGCCCGGCACGGCGCCGCCGTTCGGCGCGAACTTGATCGGCAAATCCGAATTGATGCCTCGGATCGGAATAGCGGACGGGCTGCGCGCGGGATCGGACGGCGATTTCAGCTTCAGCTTGTCGGCAAGGCTCTTTTTGGCGCCGAACCGCCCGATGCGCTCTTCCTTGTAGTCCGGATACATCGCCCGGGCGACGTCGGAGGCCTTCAACTCGCCGCGTCCCACCGAGGCCATCACGTCGTCGATCGAGGCCCGCGCCAGCCGCGGCAGCGCCCCCTTCAGCTTGTCGTCGGCGTATTCGATCTTGGCGCGCACGAACAGACGTTCCACGATGCGGCGGCCGAGGCCGGCATATTGATCGCGCACGGCGGTGCGGGTCGCGCGCCGGATCGCCGCCCGTGCCTTGCCGGTCACCGCGAGCGCTTCCCACGCCGACGGCGGTGCTGCCTGCGCCTTCGAGGTGAGCACTTCCACCTCGTCGCCGTTTTGCAGTTCGGACGACAATGGCGCGAACTTGCCGTTGATCTTGCAGCCGACCGCGCTGTTGCCGACATCGGTATGCACGGCATAGGCAAAATCGATCACATTGGCCTGGCGCGGCAGCGCGATCAGTTTTCCCTTCGGGGTGAAGCAGAACACCTGGTCGTGAAACAGCTCGAGCTTGGTGTGTTCGAGAAACTCTTCCGGATTGGCACTTTCGGACAGGATCCCGATGGTACGACGCAACCAGGCGAAGGCATTGGATTCTCGCTTGAGCAGTTCGGTCGGCGAGCCCACGCCATCCTTGTAGAAGGCATGCGCGGCGATGCCGAGCTCCGCGATCTGGTCCATCTCCTCGGTTCGGATCTGCAGCTCGACGCGCTGATTGCCAGGCCCGATCACCGTGGTGTGGATCGAGCGGTAGTCGTTCTGCTTCGGTGTCGAGATGTAATCCTTGAACCGGCCGGGCACCACCGGCCAGGTCGTGTGCACGACGCCGAGTGCGCGATAGCAGGCCTCGACGGAATCCAGCACGACGCGGAATCCGAAGATGTCGGACAATTGCTCGAAGCCGACCGACTTGCGCTCCATCTTGGTCCAGATCGAAAACGGCTGCTTGCGCCGGCCATAGACATGCGCGGCCATGCCGTTCTTTTGCAGGTTCCGCGAGAGCTGGCTTTCGATTTCACCGATCAGATTGCGGTTACGTTCGGCAAGCGAATCCAGCCGCTGCATCACCACCGCGTGGGCTTCCGGATCGAGCATGCGGAACGACAGGTCCTCGAGCTCTTCCCGCATCTCCTGCATGCCCATGCGGCCGGCGAGCGGCCCATAGATGTCGAGGGTTTCCTCGGCGATGCGACGGCGGGACGCGGGCGGCACAAATTCCAGCGTCCGCATATTGTGCAGGCGGTCGGCCAATTTGATCAGCAGCACGCGCACGTCGTCGGCGATCGCCAGCAGTAGCTTGCGCAGGTTTTCAGCCTGCTTGGCCTCACGCGAAACCAGCTCCAGCCGCTTCAGCTTGGTGAGGCCCTCGACCAGCGCACCGATTTCGTGCCCGAAGATCTGGTCGATTTCGGCGCGGGTGGCCTCGGTATCCTCGATGGTGTCGTGCAGCAGCGCCGCGACGATGGTGGCATCGTCCAGCTTGAGGTCGGTGAGGATCGCCGCCACTTCCAGCGGATGCGAAAAATAGGGATCGCCGGACGCCCGGGTCTGGGTGCCGTGCGCCTTCATGGCGTAGACATAGGCGCGGTTCAGCATGTCTTCGTTGGTGTCCGGGTTGTAAGACCGAACCCGCTCAACCAGATCATATTGCCGCATCATGCGCGTGCGCGGCGACTTGGCCGCCTTGACCGAATCCTTGGCCGTCTCCTTGGCGGCCTCACGCAGGACAGGCGCCACGGCGACCGAATCGTTCGCGGCCTGCATCTGCCGGGGGGTGCGACGCCAACTCACCATCGAATCACTGCCTTCGTGCGGACCATCGGATGCGGCCCGCCTCACCGTACAATCTAGTGCGTTTTCGAGCGACGCTGCATCTTAAGGTACGGCAAGGTGCGGCGGAAACGCTCGATTTTTCAAAACGGTGCGCAGTCTAACGCGAAACCGGCGCCCCGCTGATCAATTCGAGGACAGCTCCGCGGAATCGCGCCTGCGCCCGAGAGAGACCCAAGGTAACCATAAAAACCCCAACAAAAGCAAAGGCCCAGGCGAATGCCTGGGCCTTTGGTGAACAAGATTGGTCCGGGACAGCCGGAGCCGCGAGATGGACGGCTTATTCGTCCTCTTCGGGCTGCTCTTCCGGCGGGGCGAGGCCTTCGAGACCCTTCAGCAGCTCTTCCTCGGTCATGCGTTCGACCGCGACTTCGGTGTCGTCGGCATCGACGCTGGCGCCCGCCGAACCGATCAAAGGCACCGTATCGGGCTCGGGCTCATCGACTTCGACGAATTTCTGCAGCGAATGGACCAGTTCTTCGCGCAAATCCTCGGGCGATATCGTCGAATCCGCGATTTCTCGCAGCGATACAACCGGATTTTTATCGTTATCCCGATCGATCGTCAGCTGCGAGCCGGATGAGATCATGCGGGCGCGATGCGCCGCCAGCAAAACCAGGTCAAACCGGTTGTCGACCTTATCAATACAATCTTCCACGGTGACGCGCGCCATCGACTGTCGCTCCGTTAAATTGGGACCGAAAATGCAGGTTGAACCCGCTAGTTATAGCGACCGGCGGCCTTGCGCAAGACCCATTTGTGATTTGGCCGACGCAACCGGCCCTGTTAACGGAAGCCGGGGCCAGGAGGCCGGAGCGTCCAGACATGCCCAGAAACGTCTCTGGCACTGTCCGCGACAAGAAATTGCTTCATAAAAAGTAAGCACTTCATTACAAGTCGAAAGGACGGGTTTTTCGCCCTCGCCAGACCACATTTGCGGTGACGTTGGCGAGTTGGATTTTCCGAACTTAGACAGCCTCCCCGGCAACGCGCGGCCGGTCGCCGCCGCGCCAAAAACGTTCACAACGCGAGTAAACTTGATGTCATCTCCTTCGAACAAGATCGCGCTTTTTATCGATGGCGCCAACCTTTATGCGACCGCCAAGACTCTCGGCTTCGACATCGATTACAAACGTCTGCTTAAAGAATTTCAAAGCCGCGGCACCTTGGTACGCGCGTTCTATTACACGGCGATTATCGAGGATCAGGAATATTCGTCGATTCGTCCGTTGATCGACTGGCTCGACTACAACGGCTACACCGTGGTCACCAAGGCGACCAAGGAATTCATCGATGCCAGCGGCCGCCGCAAGGTCAAGGGCAACATGGACATCGAGCTCGCGGTCGATGCGATGGAGCTCGCCGAGCACGTCGATCAGATCGTGCTGTTTTCCGGCGATGGCGATTTCCGCTCGCTGGTCGAGGCGGTGCAACGCCGCGGCGTCCGGGTTACCGTGATCTCGACCATTTCGAGCCAGCCGCCGATGATCGCCGACGAATTGCGGCGCCAGGCCGACGTCTTCACCGACCTTGTGGAACTGCAATCCAAGCTCGGCCGCGACCCGTCCGAGCGTCCCGCCCCGCGCGAGCCGCGTCATCATGCGCCGCAATTCCTGCAGCGCGCGACCACCATGGCGCCGAGGGCTGATGACGACGACTTCGAGGACTAGGAAAGTCAGCGCGAACGGCAAACCGCCGCTCGCCCTCACATTCCTCCCCGGCTCCGATCCCGATCGCAATTGCCCGCTCTGTCCAAGACTGGTGAGTTTCCGCGAGGAAGCGCGCGCGCGCCATCCTGAATGGTTCAATTCGCCGGTGCCGTCGTTTGGCGATCCCGCCGGTCGGCTCGCGATCGTCGGCCTCGCGCCCGGCATGCAGGGCGCCAACCGCACCGGGCGACCCTTTACCGGCGATTACGCCGGAGACCTGCTGTATGCGACCCTGCTCGAATACGGCTTTGCCAAGGGCGTCTATCAGGCGCGCCCCGACGACGGCATGACACTGGTCGATTGCCGGATCATCAATGCAGTGAGTTGCGTGCCGCCGCAGAACAAGCCGCTGCCTGTGGAGATCAACACCTGCCGGCCATATCTGGTCGGAAAGATCGAGACCATGTCCAATCTGCGCGCGATCGTGGTGTTGGGACGGATAGCGCACGATTCGACGTTGAAGGCGCTGGGCCTGCGCGCCGCGGCGGCGCCGTTTGGCCACGGCGCGATCCATCAGGCCGGCGCGCTGAAGCTTTACGACAGCTATCATTGCTCGCGTTACAACACCAATACGCGCGTGCTGACGCCCGACATGTTCCGCAGCGTGTTCGCGAAAGTGCGGGCGGATCTCGGTTAGCTTCGAAAAGCCTGGAAGCCTCTCAACGCAGCCGTCGCGCCAAAGCCGCAACAAAACGGTCGACGTCGGCCTCGTCGTTGAAGACGTGCGGCGCAACGCGCAGGCGACCAAGACGCGCGGTGACGTAGATGCCTTCGGATGCAAGCCCCTCGATCAGCCCTTGCGGCATTGCCTGCGCGAAGGAGAGGCTCAGAATATGCGGCGCCCGCAACCGGCGATCCGCGATGGAGAAGCCGATCCCGCGAACGCCCTCGGCGATACGCTCCGTCAACAAAGCCAGACGCTGCGCGACGGCCAAGGCGCCCCACTCGGCCATCATTTCCATGCCGATCGCCGCCATCTCCATCGAGATAAAATGGTCACGCTCGCCCATGTCGAAACGCCGTGCATCTGCGACATAGCGAAGGTCCGTGAAATAGACCTCGTTCTCGGCGCGAACGTTGCGGCGGCCGGCCGCCGTCTGCTCCAGCGGCACGCCCCCCTGATGACGCTTCGCCAGATACATGAACGCCCGACCGTACGGGCCGAGCAGCCACTTGTACGTCGGAAAGATCACAAAGTCCGGGTCGAGACGGCTGACGTCCATCGTCAGCACGCCGGCGCTTTGCGTCGCGTCGATGAGAAAGACCGCCCCCTGCCGCTTCAGCACGGCGGCCACCGCATCGACGTCGATCAGCCCCCCGTCCGACCAATGCACCGACGAGATCGAGGCCAGGCCGACCGGCGGCGCGCCCGGCCGCTCGATCGCGGCGAGAACCGCCGAGGTCCAGTCACCGTCGTCCGGCCGGCGCACCGTATCGACGGTAAATCCTTCCGCCTCCGCCCGCATCCGCCATTCGAGCACCGGGGAGGAATGATCGTCTTCCAGCACGATGACGCGGGCACCGCGGGCGATCGCAAATAGCTTCGCCGCCGTCGCGACGCCGTAGCTGACCGAAGGGATCAGCGCGACGTCGGCGGGATCGGCATGGATCAACGCGGCGGCAGCCGCGCGCGCGCGTTCGTGCTGCCGGTTCGCAAAGCCGGCGTCGAGCGTCCAGGGAGCGCCCTTGCGTCCCACCGCGGCGCAGCCGGCTTCCAGCGTTTTCAGCGGCAACGGGCTATAGGATGCCGAACTCAAATAGCAGATGTCGCGCGGCATCTCGAACAGGTGGCGCTGGGAGGCAAGCATTGGATTCTCTTGGCTGGAAAGAGCGCCGCTAAACCGGATTGTGCTTCAGCCACTCCAGCACATCACCGGCGTTTTGATCGGGTGGAAACACCGGATAGAACACATGCGTGATACGCCCGTCGTCGACGATCAGCGCCAGCCGCTTGATCAGGGTCAGGCCTGCCACCTGCATGGTCGGCAGCCTGAGCGCCTCGGTCAGCAACAGCTTTTCATCCGACAGAACCGGGAACGGCAGATGCAGCCGTGACGCCATTTCGGTTTGGTAGGTGTTGTCCTGGGTCGACAGGCCGAAGACGTGGGCAGCGCCCGCGGCCTTCAATTCGGCGAACAGATCACGGAACGCACAGGTCTGCGGCGTGCAGCCGCGCGCGCCCGGGATCATGTCCCAGTCGTCGACCAGGCCGATCTTGCCGGGCTCGCCGGTCCGGGGATAGCCGAACACCACGGTGCGGCCCGGCAGCGTCGACAGCGTCACCGACGTATCATCGGTCGCGAGCAGGCCGAGCGGCGGAATCGTCATGCCGACAAGATGCTTCGCCGCGCCATCATCGGCGGGTGCCGGGATTTTGCTCCAGTCGACGTCGAGCAGGTTTGATTGAGACATTGGTTCGATCCTCTAGGTGGCGAATGGCGAGCGGTGAATAGAGGCGAAGGTAGTCTCCCATTCGCCATTCGCTACTCCCCTATTCGCCGCTTTATCCCCGCGCCCGCAGCAGGCGGCCCTTCTCGCGGCCCCAGTCGCGTTTCTTCTCGCTCTCTCGCTTGTCGTGCAGCTTCTTGCCCTTGGCGACCGCCAGCAACAGCTTGGCGCGACCGCGCTCGTTGAAATAGAGCTTGAGCGGGATCAGCGTCATGCCGTCGCGATCGACCGCGCCCATCAGCTTGTTGATCTGCTTTCGGTGCAGCAACAGCTTGCGCGGCCGTTTCGGCTCGTGGTTGAAGCGGTTGGCCTGCAGATATTCCGGGATATTGGCGTTGATCAGCCAAATCTCGCCATCCTTGGTATCCGCATAGGATTCCGCGATCGTGGTCTTGCCGTTGCGGATCGATTTGACCTCGGTCCCGGTCAGCGCGATCCCGGCCTCAAGCGTGTCCTCGATCGCATAGTTGAAGCGGGCCTTGCGGTTTTCGGCGACAACCTTGATCGGGCGTTCGTTCTTCTCGGCCACATCAAGCCTTCTTCAAGAGATCGCGAATCTCGGTGAGCAATTCTTCCTCGCGGGTCGGCTTCGGCGGCGCGGCCGGGGCTGCGGCATCCTTCCGCTTCAGCTTGTTCATGCCACGAATGACCATGAACAGCACGAAAGCGACGATGAGGAAGTTGATCGTCAGGGTCAGGAAGTTGCCCCAGGCCAGCACCGCGCCCTGCTTCTTGGCGTCGGCGAGATTGCCCGCCGTCACCGCCTTCGACAGGCCGGTGAAATAATTGGAAAAGTCGAGGCCGCCGGTGATCGAGCCGATGATCGGCATGATGATATCACTGACCAGCGAGGCCACGATGCCACCGAAGGCAGCGCCGATGATGACACCGACCGCGAGATCGACCACGTTGCCCTTCATCGCGAAGTCACGGAATTCCTTGAGCATCTGCTACCCCTTTGCCTCTGCGGTATGTAACGAAACGTTCACGGCAAACTCGAATCCTAGTTGATCAGTCCTGCGTGCACCATCGCGCTGCGTACCGCCACGCGCGTGGGCTCCGATACCGGCACCATCGGCAGACGCAGTTTCTCATCCATCTTGCCCAGCAGCGACAGCGCGTATTTCACCGGAGCGGGATTGGATTCGATGAAGAGATTGGTGTGCAGCGGCATCAGCTTGTCGTGCACCTTGAGCGCGGCGGCGACGTCGCCCTTCTGCCAGGCCGAGTGAAATTCGGCGCATAGCCGCGGCGCGACGTTGGAGGTGACGGAAATGCAGCCATGCCCGCCATGCGCCATGTAACCGAGCACGGTGGCGTCCTCGCCCGACAACTGGTTGAAATCCTCGCCGAGCGCCGCGCGCTGCTGCGACACCCGCACCATGCTTGCGGTCGCATCCTTGACGCCGGCGATGTTCTTCAGTTCGAACAACCGCGCCATGGTGTCCACGCTCATGTCGATCACCGAGCGCGGCGGAATGTTGTAGATGATGATCGGAATCCCGATCGCATCGTTGATCGCCTTGAAGTGCTGGTACATGCCTTCCTGGGTCGGCTTGTTGTAGTAGGGCGTCACCACCAGCACCGCGCTAGCGCCCGCCTTCTCCGCATGCTGCGCCAGCTCAATGGCTTCCTTGGTCGAGTTGGAGCCCGCGCCGGCGATCACGGGCACCCGGCCCTTGGCCTCCTCGATGCACCATTCGACCACGCGCTTGTGCTCGTCATGGCTCACGGTCGGGCTTTCGCCGGTGGTGCCGACCGGCACCAGGCCGTTGGTCCCCTCGGCGATCTGCCAGTTGACGAGGGAACGAAAGGCCGCCTCGTCCAGCGAGCCGTTTTTGAAGGGCGTGACCAAGGCGGTGAATGAGCCCCGAAAATTCGTCTTGGCTGCCATGGACTTCCTCCGAACGCGCCTTGAATGTTGTCTGAACCGATAAGGGACCAACTCATATCGGTTCTGGGGTCCCTGCGAAAGGCCCGCGCAAGCCCGGGTCCCGGCCGCGATTTTGCCGTGGTGATGGTGCAGACACCAGAAAAGCCCAGCGTAATTAGTATTTTGTCCACATATTCAAGCAAATAGACATTGTGCCCAGGGGAATCGATGATTCGCCGCGAAGGAATGCCGTGACCCAGTCCGCCCGCGCAGCCGCTTTGCGATCGACGGCGTTGTCGATGAGCCTGTCGCTGGCCTTGTCGGTCAGCGTGGCAACCGGCCTGGCACTGACCAGCGGATTACCGGCATACGCTCAAACGTCGACCCAGCCCGACGCCGCCAAGCCGGATGCGTCGAAGTCGGATAAATCGAAGTCCGATAAATCCAAGTCGGATACTTTCAAGTCGGATACTTCCAAATCCAAACCGTCCAAATCCGAGGCTTCCAAATCCGAGGCTTCCAAGTCAGATACCTCCAAATCCAAGGCGGCCAAATCTGAAGCCTCAAAGTCTGAAGCCGCGAAATCTGAATCTGCCAAATCCAAAGCCGCCAAACCGGAAGCCGGCAAGTCAGCGGCCAAATCTGAAACTGGCAAATCTGAAACGACGAAGCATAAGACGGCCAAGACCGACGCCAAGCCCAAGGCTTCCAAGCTAGAGGCTTCCAAGTCAGAGGCTACCAAATTAGAGGCCGGCAAGTTAGAGGTTCCCAGGCCGAAGACGGGGCCGGCCGGCCATGACGCCGGTTCCACGGGCAAAGCGAGCGAGGCCAAGACCGAGGCCAAGAGCTCTGCGAAAAATGTCGGCTCCCGCGCGCCGCCCGGGATCGAGGCCGCGACCCGCCAGCACGCAACGCTGCCGCCGGCGCGCAAGCCGACGATCCCGGCCGCGATGGCCGCGACGTCGTCGACCTCGCAAGCCGACACCGAGGCGCTGGCAAATGTCGTCGAGCTGGTGGGCAAACATCGGCCCGACGATGCGACCCAGTCCGAAGCCACGATATCGGACCCGGTTGCAAAGAAGCTCGCGGAGTGGATCGTGCTGCGCAGCGACAACAATAATGCGTCGGTCGAGCGCTACGCCACCTTCATCGCCGCCAACCCAAGCTGGCCTTCGCAGTCGTTCCTGCGCCGGCGCCTGGAGGCGGCGCTGTGGGACGACCATCGCGACGACGCCACCGTGTGGTCGTGGTTCGCAAACGAGTCACCGGTGTCGGCCAAAGGCAAGTTCGCGCTGGCACGCGTGATGATCGGCCGCGGCGAACGAGCCAATGCCGAGCGCCTGGTACGCGACGCCTGGCGAAACGATTCGATGTCCGAGGACACCGAGAACACCGCGCTCGATCTGTTCGGTGCGCTGCTGACGCCGGGCGATCAAAAGGCGCGGATGGATCTGATGCTGTACGGCACGGATCAGGAGGCCGCGGCGCTGCGCGCGGCGAAGCGGCTCGGCAGCGGCGAAGTCGCCCTCGCCAAGGCGCGGATCGCCTCCAATCATAAATCCTCCAACACCAGGGCGCTGCTCGAGGAAGTGCCGCACGAATTGCGCGGCGACGCCGGTTACCTCTTCAGCAAGATCCAGTTGCTCCGCCGCGAGGAGAAATTCGCGGAGGCCGCCGAGCTGATGATGAGCGCGCCCAGGGATCCGGGCCGGCTCTACAATGTCGATGAATGGTGGATCGAGCGCCGCCTGCTGGCGCGCAAGATGCTCGACGTCAACGAGATCCGCACCGCCTATCTGATCGCGCGCGACGCGGCACTTCCCGCGCGCGACATCTACAAGACCGAGCAGGAGTTCACCGCGGGCTGGATTGCGCTGCGCTTCCTGAACGATCCGGCGACGGCCACGCAGCATTTTGCGCGCATCGGCGTCGGCAGCGTCAACCCGACCGCGCTGGCGCGGGCCGGCTATTGGCAAGGCCGGGCTGCCGAAGCCGCCGGCCGCTCCCAGGAGGCGCGCGCGGCCTACGCGGCGGCGGCGGAACAATCGACCAGCTATTATGGTCAGTTGGCGCGTGCGAAGCTCGGCCTGCCGCAGATCGAACTGAATGGCGTGCCGGCCGCACGCGGCCGTGGCATCGAGCGGCTTGAAGTCGTTCGCGCGGTGCAATTGCTGTATGCGCTCGACGAGCGCGAGCTCGCGATCCCGATCCTGGGCGATATGGGTGACAATGGCGATCCCGATGCGCTGGTGGGCCTTGGCGAACTGGCGGCGCGCAACGGCGATGCGCGCGGCATGCTGCTGCTCGGCAAGGCCGCGCTCAATCGCGGGCTGCCGTTTGATTTCTACGCCTACCCCGTCAATGGCATCCCGCCGTTCAGATCGATCGGACCCGACGTCGAGCAGAGCGTGATCTTTGCGATCGCGCGGCAGGAAAGCGCCTTCAACCCCGCCGTGGTGTCGCCGGCGCAAGCCTACGGACTGATGCAGGTCACGCCGGACGCAGGCCGCTATGTCTGCAAGAAATACGGCGCCAATTTCGATCTCGGCCGGATGAAGAGCGATCCGGTCTATAATGCCGCGCTCGGTGCCGCTGAACTCGGCGGCCTGCTCGAGGATTATCGCGGCTCCTACATCATGACCTTCGCGGCCTACAATGCCGGGCGCGGCAGCGTCAAAAAATGGATCGATCGCTACGGCGATCCGCGCGACCCCAAGGTCGATGCGGTCGATTGGGTCGAACAGATTCCGTTCTCCGAGACCCGCAATTACGTGCAGCGGATCATGGAGAACCTGCAGGTCTATCGCGCCCGCTTCGGCGGCGGAACGCGGCTTCAGATCGAAGCCGACCTGCACCGCGGCGCCAACGTCGAATAGGACCGCAGGTTTCGTCGGCCGCTGGACGTGACCGTGGGCAGCCGGCTCGTGGATTTTTTGCCACGGGCTCCTGAACCGTCGGACCTGCCGCTTGATGCCGATCAATCGTTTTAAAAACCACGCGCCATGGACCACGTCGTCCAAAACGCCCCTGCTCCGGCATCATGTCGACAAAGAAAAACCCCCGGCAGTTTCCTGCCGAGGGTCTATTCTCAAACCGTTTTCGTTCTTGTGGAACGAACCCGATCAGAAGTTACGCTGAGCGCGGAATTCGACCGAAACCGTGCCCTTGTCGCCGAAGATATAGGGCGAAGCTGCGGTTCCCGATGCGATTGGGAAAGCGCCGCTCGCAGTACCGATCGCGCCACCCGACATGTCGGTGTGGAGATAGGCGTACAGCACTTCCGAGCTGAACGTCAGGTTCTTGACCGGAGTCCAACGGGTCGTGAGACCGATTTCGGACATCGTGAAGCCGGGATTGCAGGTCGAACCGGGGGTCAAGGTCGTGCCGGAGGCAACGTAGCTTGCGCACCAGATCGCCTTGGACGTGTTGTTGTAGCTCAACTGCGACGCACCACCGAACAAGCTGGACGACCACTCGGGGCTCCAGTTGTGGTTGAATGCGCCACGGATGCCCAGACCCTGGGTCAGCTGCACCTGCGTGCCGCCTGCTCCGCTGTTACCCGGACCGCCCGAGTAGACACCGTCGGTGATTGCACCGATGGCAAGTTTACCCGCGCTGCCGGTCGGTCCATCACCAAACAGGTAGAAGGAGCCGCCCAACGGGGCCGAGGTTCCCAACACGTACTTCGACGCACCGAGCGACCAGCTGCCTTCGATCTTGAAGTCGTCGCCAGCACCCGTCGGCAGGTTCTTGATCTGCAAGGCAACGTTGACCGCGCCGCCAACCTTCGAGTCCGGATGGCCGAGGTTTTGGGCACCGGTCTGGGCCTGGCCGCCAATGAAGTTGCCGCTGGTGAGCGTATTGGCCGTGGTCCAATAGCCCGGATCGACGTCGTGCAGAGCGCCCGACACCTGGAAGACACCCCAGGCCTGGTCGATCCTGACGTTACCCACGAGGTCCGGCAACTGCGCGCCGCCGTAAGACGTGCCCAGAGCGGTACAGTTCGAGCTGGCAGCGCCATACATCGCAAGGGCGCAGGAAGCCGTGTTGGCCGTGCTCGGGACGAGCGAGGTGCCGGTGTTGTTCGCTGAACCGGCGACTGCCGCGTTGACGATCTGGGTACGGTTGTAATCGCTGGCGCTGCTGTCGTCGATGCCGATCGAGGCCGACACACCGTTGCCGAACTGGGCGGTGTACTGGACGTTGTTGATGCCGGTGATGGTGTCGTAACCGCCGACCAGATACGAAGTGTTGTTGCCCGGGAAGCCCTGCCACGGCGTGACGTAGGCCGAAGCCGACTTACCGAAGGTGAAGCCCGCGAACTGGATGAACGCGTATTCGACACCGAGACCGCCGTTGCCGGCATAGTTGTTGACGGTACCGCCGGTCAGGACGGAGCCCGTGGTGTTGCTCGAGTTCGACATCGCACCCGAGTAGCCTTGGGTGGAGAATGTGAAGTCGGCCTGTCCGAAGGTGCGGACGACGCCGTATTCGGTCGCGGTGCGGGTATCGACCGTGAGCGCGAAACGAGAGTAGTCGTTATATTGATTCAGGTAACGGGTGTTGGTCGCACCGTCACCGCCCCACAGCGGGCCGTTGCTGTTCTGGCCGTGAACGGTCACGTCGGCGCGCAGATAGCCGCCGATCTTGATGCAGGTGTCGGTGCCCGGGATGTAATAGAAACCCGCACCATACAGGGAGCAGATCCTCACGTATTCGACCGCTTTGGCCTTGACGGGAAGGTCAGCCGCCTGTGCCCCGCTCAGGGCAACGATCGTCGCCGCTGAGCCCAGGACTAGGCTCTTAACCATATTCATGTTCAACCTCCAAGTTGCTCTGCAGGGAAGGTTCCGGATCCGCCGGGTACAAAGACCCTTGAGGTTGGTTCCCTTAATCCCTCGAAACCCGCTTTGTCGCTTCGCGCCATCGGACACACCCGCAAACGCGAGGGACTTAAGCGAACCACCTAACGGGACGACCTCGGGATGCCCCCCTCCGTCGCAACACCACAATTACCGAAGGACCATGCACACGCAACAAAGGAACCGCTCGGGAGGCTGGGCGAGAGACTGTTTTTAAAATGGTGTTGCACAAATAACACGCAGATGTGATTGCGCCTCTCGTGCAAGTAATTGATTTTAAATGAAAATTTTTTCGAGGTTATTTTGTTCCGGATCGCGGCCCGGGAATAGGGCCGCCGGCTCGTCGAGGTTCCACGCCGCCAAACGTGCCGAATCGATCGGTGACAGCCACCCCTTTGCCGCAAAATATCCGCGAATAGTTCCTTCTTACGCCATCGCGTATCAGCACCAACGGGCGCGAATGACACCGCTGTCATTTAGCTCCGAGCGCTGCGCAGGCAATGAAATCCGCACGGTCCGTCAGCAGCTGCCTGTGTCGGATTGTTCCAAACACGGGTTCCGACAAACGCCGGCGAAGTGGCAGAAAGCCCCTGTCTCGCAGGCTCGAAACGAATCGCGAGCGTACGACGCCAGCGCGTCACACAGCGTCGATCCAATCTTGACGGGTGCGATTTTCCATGCGGCGCAATACCAACCTGTCGCGCGATACCGATGCGAGTGTGAGCCCAAAGCTGCGCGCAAACCCACGTGAAGGAAGGCGTGCGCGAATCTGCGGACGCAACACCGGTCCGAATCGGCGCTGCATTTTGCCACTTACGCGCGGCACATCGGTGCCAGGACCGGAGACGACCGGGATCGAACTCTGGACGCCAGTCCGCATCGATCAATTCCAGTCGATTAATCCGGCCTGGAGACTCTTAAATGGCCGGAAATCCGGCAGCCTGAAATCTGCCGCTTGCGGCACGCCGCCGTGTCGGGCATATCGGCCGTAACGGAGCTGTGGCCGAGTGGCTGAAGGCGGCGGTTTGCTAAACCGTTATAGGGTTGTAAAGCCCTATCGAGGGTTCGAATCCCTCCGGCTCCGCCAACCTCGACCCTGCTGCCGCGCTGGCGTGGCGCGCGCTATTGCGCAACGTGGATATGGTCGGGCGGCAGTCCATTTTGACGGCGGCTGTACATCGCCGCGTAGGCGCCTTCGAGATGCCTCGTAAATAGCTTTGTGTTGAACAAGGGCTTTGTCGCACGATTTTGTGCGAGCTTGCGTCGGATCGCAGAGAGCCGCTCCGGCGTGGTTGCCAGTTCGACGGCCATGCTTTCAAATTGATCCTGCGTCTCGGCGATCAATTCGGGCAAACCCACCGCATTCAACAGGCTGGCGGCCACCCTGCCCGCGAACGTCTCGCCGATTTGCGTCAACACCGGCAAGCCGGCCCACAGGGCATCGCTTGCCGTGGTGTGCGCATTATATGGCAGCGTGTCCAGAAACAGGTCTGCCAGACGATGCCGCGCCAGATGGTCCGCCGCCGATGGCAGACGCTTGGCAAACACCAACCGATCGGGCTCGACGCCCGCGGCCGCGGCCTCTTTCCGTAAATTATCAACAGCCGTCGCATTATGTTCGGACAGCCACAAAACGCTGCCGTCAACGGCCTTCAGCAGTTTCATCCGCGATCGAAACAGATGCGGGTTGAGTTTGTAGGCGTTATTAAAGCAGCAGAACACAAAGCCGTCGGCGGGCAGCCCGAACTCGCTGCGCTCGAACGATCGATCCGACACCTGGCGGCTCGTGTCATCATGCGGCAAATAGCTGTGGGGAAGATAAACGACCTTCTCCATATAGCTATTCTGCTGCGACGCCGGAATGAGGACGGGATCGGCGACAATGTAATCAATGTAGTCGGCACCCATCGTCCCCGGGTAGCCGAGATAATTCACCTGGATCGGCGCGGCACGGCGAGCGAATATTTCGGTGCGCGCGTTACGGGTAGAGCCGTTCAGATCGACCAATATGTCGATCTCTTCCTCGCTTATGCGTTTGGCGATTTCAACGGCGCCCAGCGCCTCGGCATCGATGAATTTGTCAAACGAGCGCACCACGCGCCGGCGGATTTCCGAATTGTCATCCGCCCCAATGGAAATTCCCAGGACATCAAATTGCGATCTGTCGTGGCATTCGAAAACGCCGGCGATAAGGTCCGCGACCGGATGTTGACGAAAATCCGAAGACACATAGCCGACACGAATTTTGTCGTGCTTGTACAGCTCCCCGCGCCAGACCGCCTGGCCTGAAGCCGGGTATCGCTTTCGAGTCCACAATTGCGCGCATGCGAATTGATCTTCGGCGGACGAACCGACCCCAAGAAATGCGAACGGATTGGTATTTTCCTTACCGTTGCGGACCGACCGAACAAGATGATCGCGTTCGGTTTCGAAGTTGCCCCAGTCACAAAGGTGCGTTCTGCAATGAATGCGCTCACCTTCGAGGGCAGCCAGATCAGGCGTGAGCGCGAACGCCTTGTCATAGGCCGTAGAAGCATCGTCGTAGCGATTGAGCCCGACGAAGACGTTGCCGCGCCCCGACCAGCCCTCTGAAAGATCAGGGTTGAGCGATAATGCCCTGCCGAAAGCAGCAAGGGCGTCGTCGGGGCGATGGGTTTCGAAAAAGACGTTGCCGCGACCGAGCCAGCCTTCCGACATACCAGGCTTCAGTGATAGCACCTTGTCATATGCTGCAACGGCTTCGTCATGGCGCCTGAGGTTGAACAAGACATTGCCGCGACCAAGCCAAGCCTCCGCTATATCGGGGTTCAGCGACAGCGCCTTATCATATTCAGCAACGGCTTCGTCATGGCGCCTGAGGTCGGACAAGACATTGCCACGACCGAGCCAGGCCTCGGCCAGATCGGGCTTCAGCGAAAGTGCCTCGTCATAGCAAGCAAAGGCATCGACATCGCGCTTGAGCGCGGTGAAGGCATTGCCGCGACCGAGCCATGCCTCCATCAGACCAGGCTTCAGCGACAGCGCTTTGTCATAGGCCGTCACGGCTTCTGCGCTGCGCCCAAGCTCGACCAGGATATTGCCGCGGCTGAGCCAGGCCTCCGCCAAGTCGGGCCTGAGCGACAGCACCCTGTCCGAGGCCGCCAGGGCTTCGTCGTGTCGCTCGAGGCCCGCCAGGGCATTGCCGCGACCTAGCCGGGCCTCGGCCAGATCGGGTTCCAGCGTCAATGTGTTGTCGTAGGCGGCAGCGGCTTCGCCGTAACGCCGGAGATCGAGCAGGACGTTGGCGCGGCCAAACCAGGCCGCGGCCAGATCGCCCCTGAGCGATAGCGCCTTGTCATAGGCGGCGAGAGCTTCGACATAGCGTGCGAGGCCGGCCAAGGCATTGGCGCGACCGAGCCATGCCTCGGTCAAATCAGGCCTCAGCGTCAGCGCTTTCTCGTAGGCCGCGAGAGCCTCGTCGTAGCGCTTCAGTCCGACCAGGGATTTTCCCTTGTTGACGACGGCATCGGCATAAGCGGGATTTAGTGAAATCGCCTGATCGAAGTCGGCCAGCGCTGTTTCGTACGCCTGCAAATCATTGTAGGCCGTGCCGCGATTATTCCAGGTTTCCCACGCCTTTGCGTTCAGGCCAAGCGCGCTGGTAAATTGCTGCAATGCCTGTTGCGGCCTATTCAGGGTTCTCAGGATGATCCCGTAATTATAGAACGAGACGTCCGAGCTTTGATCGAGTTTCACGGCTCTGGCGATGAATGGCTCGGCTTCCGCAAACCGCTCCATCCGTATCAGCACGATGGTCAGGAGGTTCAGCGCCCCGACATGGCTCGGATGACTTTTCAGGAATTTCTTGAAAAGCCGGTCAGCATCTTCATATCTTTGAAGGTTGAATGCGCCGAGTGCATCCTGAAATATCTTTTCAGCGGAACTCATCTATCTTTCTCGATCGCGAGGGCTTGCGCTGATGCAGTAGATCATCGCCGTCGAAGCCAAACCGTCTGCCCGTGGCCGCGATCTCTATATGGTACTTGGCTGCTCCGACACAGCGGTTTTTAATGCGATCCGCCCCCGTCGGGACTGGGTTTTTCGGCCGCGTCGCACGCGCCGATACGCTCGCCTTCCAGTTCGGTCTTCACGTCGCTCATCAATGACCCGCCCATCCAGGCCTTGCTGGCGACCGTGGCGGTGTAATGAGTTGGACTGTCGAAGTTGAAGCTGCCCAGGACATCAAGATTCAACTGTCCCTTGCATTGCAGATGCCACTTCAGCGTTCTGCCATCGGTCTCGGATGCCGCGGGCTCACAGGTCGAATTCACCGTACCACTCACCGCGCCGAAGGTCTTGGCGACGTCACCGGCCTGTTCCGGCGTCAGACAACGGCCCTTCACCACCGGCTGCGCGGTCGCGCCATTCATCACCGTGGTCGAGGTTACCTTCCACTGCCCGGGTTCAATGGTTAAGTTGTCCGCTCTGGCTGAGGCGATCAGCGCCGGCAGCAAGCACAACAAGGTCATCCCATACCTGATCATTCGCCTGTCTTTCTGATATCTGTCATCGCAAGGATAGGACACAAGCCGCAAGCGTTGCTACAGGCTTGTTGCTAGCCCGCATGAGCCATCGATCCAGGCCAACACGCCATGATGACGACACTAGCGATCTCCGGTTATCGTTCTCTGCGCGACATCAGGGTCAGCTTGGCCGGATTGACGATCGTGACCGGGGCCAATGGCAGCGGGAAATCGAGCCTCTATCGCGCGCTGAAGCTGCTGGCGGAGATCGCACAGGGTCGTATCGTCCAGTCATTGGCTGCCGAGGGCGGCCTGCAATCGACATTATGGGCAGGTCCGGAAGCCTTCTCACGCGCGATGAAGGCCGGTAGCCAGCCCGTGCAAGGACTGGTTCGCAAGAACCCCATCAGCCTCAAGCTTGGATTCTCCGGCGCCGATTACGGCTACGCCATCGATCTCGGGCTCCCGTCGCCCGGTTCATCGAGGTTCTCGACTGACCCGCATATCAAAGCCGAAAGCCTGTGGACCGGCGAACGGCTGGGCCGGGCCAACGCCTTCGCGCTTCGCAACGGTCCAAGCGTACGCATTCGAGACGGCAATGGCGAATGGCGGCAGGCCCATCAAAACCTCGCATCCTTCGACAGCATGATGACCCATTGTAGCGATCCGCGCGAGGCGATCGAACTCCTGGTGCTGCGCGAGCGGATGCGGGACTGGCGATTTTACGATCACATGCGAACCGACCCCGAAGCGCCGGCGCGCAAGCCGCAGGTCGGAACCTACACCCCGGTGCTGGCATCCGATGGCGCGGATCTGGCCGCGGCAGTGCAGACCATCGTCGAAATCGGCGACGGCGGGCAGATGAACGACGCGATCGCCGACGCCTTCCCGGGCGGCCACGTCGCGGTGACCACGACCGGGGCGTATTTCGAAATCGAGATGCGGCAGCACGGCCTGCTGCGCCCGCTCACGGCATCGGAATTGTCGGATGGCACGTTGCGGTATCTTCTGCTGGTCGCAGCGCTGCTCTCGCCACGGCCGCCGGCGCTGATGATCCTCAACGAGCCGGAAACAAGCTTGCACCCCGATCTGCTGCCCGCGCTGGCGCGCCTGATCGTCCAGGCCTCCAAGCGGACCCAGATGATCGTGGTCTCGCATGCGAAGGCGCTGGTCTCGGCGCTCGACGCCGACCCCGACAGCAGGCAGATCGTGCTGGAAAAGACGCTGGGCGAAACGGTGGTCCAGGATTACGAACCACCGAGCTGGACTTGGCCTTCAAGGTAGCTTGGTAACTTGGCCGTAGCGATCGCGAGAGGCCGAAGACCCCTTCCCGACGGCGCTCAGTGCGTGGTCATCCAGGCCCTCGCTTCGCGCTGGGCGGTGGCGATCTCGACCTCGGACATCAACTCGGCAACTTCGCGGCGCATCGGAATGGCGTCCCGGCGCCCCTTCAGGGCTGCGAGGTTGAACCATTTGTGCGCGGCGACGAGATTGACCACGCCGGAACGCCCGCTGGCCCAATACAAACCACGCTCGAACAGCACATCCGGGATCGCGTTTGCTTCCACCGGCATTGCCATTTCCAGATCGATGTGTCCCTGAAACATCTTGGTCCCCTTTTTGATTTTCTGCGCCGTCCCGTCGCCGAGCGCGGCCCCTGTCCACTGTTTGAAACGTCCAGTTATTCCCCACGCCGTTTGCCGGCTTGTTGGGATCATCATGACCGATCAAATTTGAAGGGCAGTTTAAATATCGCGATGAATCGAAGGTGAATGCAGGCGCCGCGAGGATTGTCGGGAAATCGCAAAAACCCCGATTTGACGGGGCTTACTGGCGAATTCGGCAATTCGGTTTACCCTGCCGTTTCGCGAAACGATAACCATTCGCGGCAATCGGCCCCGCCTCGGGCGCGGTAACGGCAACCGGGCACGACCGCGGACGACCGGCGTCGCGCTGGAACCACGCGGGACCGCGGCCGTGGATGGCGAGCGCTTGTTTTGGGAGATTTTCTAGATCTGGCGTGCCGGGCTCAGCCACGGCAGCGGAACGAGGGCGTCGGCGAACACGTCAGGACCAGATTTCATGGAGGGCTTTGGGCCCGATGAAATTGCGGACCAGAGATCCGCACCGAACGAAGGAACTGGTTCCTTCTGCCGGACCGGTTTTCGCAAGAGCGAACTCTTTCGAAAGGACGATCCAGCCGTTTGACCTGATGTCTCGCCGACACCCTCTTTCGTCGACCAGAGCCGCCGGGTTGGAAACCGCTTCGAGAAGCGGAATGTCCTGAAGGCTCGTGTGACGTGCCGGCATCAAGTCGCCGGCAATTTCTTAAGCGAAGGTTACTTCTTCTTGGAGACCTTCTTGGTCTTCTTCGCAGTCTTCTTCACTGCGCTCTTCGCCTTCTTCGCCTTCTTTGCCTTCTTAGCTTTCTTGGCCATGTTGCCCTCCGATGTAAGTGAGATGGCTTATTCGCTGCGTGCACTCGGGAATCGAAATGCACTACCTCCCGAATACACCAACACATTGAAAAAAACAGTGTCGGCTTAAGGAAGTGTTGACACGCCGAAGCCCGAGCGTGCGACGCGCGCTCATCGTCAACGCGACAAGATAACCGCGCGACGATGCAAGTAGTATGCGGAAACGCGACACATCCATTTGTCAATATCGAAGGAAACCACTGTGCGGCAGGCATTTCTGCAATTCTTCATCTAGCGATGCCTGTGTCATCGCGCCCATTCCGACTCGGTAGCGGCGACCAAAAGCGCGCTGCACGGACTCTGAGTCGCAGTTTTTGGCAATGAAAAAATTTTCACGGTCGCCGCCATCGCGTCTCATCGGCGCTCGCCAAAACCGGTTTTTCGCGCGAATCGCCGCCACCGATTCGCAGGGTGATTTTTGGTCGAGACGATGAACGGCGCCTCGACCAACGCGCGCGCGTTCACTTGCGCGCGTTCAATCGATACCGCGCCGATGACGGCGGCGTGAGCTTCGCGCGCCGCTCAGATGCCGAGTTTGGACTTCAAGAGGTCGTTGACGGCTTGCGGATTGGCCTTGCCGCCGGACGACTTCATCACCTGACCGACGAACCATTGGATCGCCGCCGGCTTGGCCTTCGCCTGTGCGACCTTGTCCGGATTGGCGGCGATGATGTCATCGACCACCTTCTCGATCGCGCCGAGATCGGTGACCTGCTTCATGCCGCGCGCCTCGACCAGCGCGTGGGGATCGCCGCCTTCCTGCCAGACGATCTCGAACAGATCTTTTGCAATCTTGCCGGAGATGGTGCGCTGTCCGATCAGATCGACGATCGCGGCAAGCTGCGCCGCCGATACCGGCGAGCCCGTAATGTCACGGCCTTCCTTGTTGAGACGGCCGAACAATTCGTTGATCACCCAGTTCGCGGCAAGCTTGCCATCGCGGGCCTTGTCGGCGAGCCGGGCCAATACGGTTTCGTAGAACTCCGCGCGCTCGCGCTCGGCCACCAGCACGCCGGCATCATAGGGCGAGAGGCCAAACTCGGCGATGAAGCGGGCCTTCTTCTGGTCCGGCAGTTCCGGCAGCCCGGCCTTGAGGTCGGCGACAAAGGCTTCGCTGAATTCCAGCGGCAAGAGATCGGGGTCCGGGAAATAACGGTAGTCGTGCGCCTCTTCCTTGGAGCGCATCGAACGCGTCTCGCCCTTGTTGGGGTCGTAGAGGCGCGTTTCCTGGTCGATCGAGCCGCCATCCTCGAGGATTTCGATCTGGCGCCGCGCTTCATATTCGATCGCCTGACCCATGAAGCTGATCGAGTTCATGTTCTTGATCTCGCAGCGGGTGCCGAGCGGCCCGCCCGGCCTGCGCACCGAGACGTTGACGTCGGCGCGCAAGCTACCCTTCTCCATGTCGCCATCGCAGGTGCCGAGATAGCGCAGGATCGACCGCAGCTTGGTCACGTAGGCCTTGGCCTGCTCGGACGAGCGGATGTCCGGTTTGGAGACGATCTCCATCAGCGCCACGCCGCAACGGTTGAGGTCGACATAGGACATGGTCGGTGACTGATCGTGCAGCAATTTGCCGGCGTCTTGTTCCAGATGCAGCCGCTCGATCCCGATCGTGACGGTGTGGCCGCCCTCGAGCTCGACCTCGACCACGCCCTCGCCCACGATCGGCGACTTGTACTGGCTGATCTGATAGCCCTGCGGCGAATCTGGATAAAAATAGTTCTTGCGGTCGAACACCGAGCGCAAATTGACCTGCGCGTTGAGGCCAAGCCCGGTCCGCACCGCCTGCCTGACGCATTCCTCGTTGATGACCGGCAGCATGCCCGGCATCGCCGCATCGACCAGCGACACATGCGCGTCCGGTTTGCCGCCGAATTCGGTCGAGGCCCCCGAAAACAATTTCGAGTGCGAGGTAACCTGGGCGTGGACCTCGAGCCCGATCACAACTTCCCAATCGCCGCTGGCGCCCTTGATCAGGTTGGATGGCTTGACTGCAACGTTCATGAATGGCCCGGTCGGTTACGCGTCCTGCGACGCGAATGCACAGCCCAAGACGTCGAAATAGCTCGATATCCGTTCGCTGGGCGATGGTTTTGCGGCGGATCAGCCTCGATGCGTCGGGATGATGCCGTGTCACCGCAAAATAAGCCGGCGCGAGAGGCGATGCAACCGGCGACGTCAGCGCTTTTCGACCCCGACGGGGATGAAACTTGCGGCGATCCATGCCAATACACGGGAGATCCCAGCGCAATCTTTCTCCGCTCAGGCAGCTTCGAGACGGCACCATGGCTGACATGCTTCTGCGTATGACCGACGGAACGCAGATCGCCGTGCCCGCCTCGCTCGACGCGATGACGACCTATGTCATCCTCGAACAGGAAACCTGGTTCGAGAAGGAGACGGCTTTCGTCGCCCGCTGGCTGCGGCCGGGCATGACCGCGATCGATATCGGCGCCAATCTCGGGGTCTACAGCCTTCCGATGGCGCGGCTGGTGGGGCCCGAGGGCCAGGTGTTCGCCTATGAGCCGGCAACCGAGACCCGCCGTCTGCTCGCCATCAGCAAGGCCAGCAACGGCGCCGACAATCTGCATATCATCGCCGCCGCGCTGTCCGACGGCGAGCGCGAGGGTCATCTGGTGCTGGGGGCATCGAGTGAGCTGAATTCGCTCGATGGCAGCGGCCCCGGGGAGACCGTGCAGATCACCTCGCTGGACCTGGAACAAGAAGCCCGCAATTGGGGCGCGATCGATTTTCTCAAGATCGATGCCGAAGGCGAAGAGCAGCGAATTCTGGCGGGCGCTGCCGCCTTCTTCGCCAGCCGCTCGCCCCTCGTGATGTTCGAAGTGCGCGCCGGCGAAAAGCAGAATGCCGATCTTCCCGCGGCCTTCGCCGCGATGGGCTTTGGCCTCTACAGGTTGCTCGCGGGGGCGCCGGTGCTGGTACCCGCCGGTGCGGACGAGGTGCTCGACGGCTACGAGCTCAATCTATTCGCAGCCAAACCCGATCGCGCCGCCGCACTCGCAGCGGAGGGATATTTGGTCGAGGCGATCCCGGAATGGGCGCCGGACGATCGCAGCCGGGCCAGGGCGCAGGAATTCTTCCAGGCGCAGCCGTTCGCCGCGGTGTTCGCGGCGTTGCCCGGCGGCGCGGTCGCCGCAGAACCTGTCTTTCGCGATGCGCTCACCGGTTACGCCATCTGGCGCTGCCAGGACGTTGCGCTGCCGGAACGCTGCGCCGCGCTGCGGTTCGCCTGCGACAGCCTGACGGCGCTGTGCGAACAGCAGGCCTCGCTGCCGAGGCTGTCTTCGCTCGCCCGCATCGCATGCGAGATTGGCCGCCGCACCATCAGCGTCAGGGTGCTGCAAATCATGGCGGATATGCTCAAAAGCGGAAAAGGCCGGATCATGGAGCCGTTCTGGCCTGCGAACCCGCGATTTGACCAGGTGCCGCCGGGCGCCAATGTCGTTGAATGGTTCGTGGCGGCGGCGCTCGAACAGTTCGAGCGAACGGTGGCCTTTTCATCGCTGTTCGGCAACTCAGGCGTCGATCTCGATTGGCTGGGCAAGCAACCGTTTGTTTCCGCCGAAATCGAGCGTCGGCGAATTTTGCAGCGCCTGCGCAAAGGCGAAACCGTGGCGCTGCCGCCGCGGCTACTGGCACCGGCACCGGATCACCTCAACGCTGAGATATGGCGTGGCGGGCACGTGCCGAACAGCATCGTGCGCTGAGATCGATCGCGGTCCGCGGGCGGGTCGCCGCGATCACTTCGTTCAACCGGCCGGCGTGGCGCCGTGAAGTACGACCAACGACTTCAGGACATCCTCCGGACGAGATTGCGCGATCTCCTCGCGGCCGAGAACGCGGATATCGCCGAACACAGGAGCGACTTCGGGCGCGGACGCGAACACCAAGCCATCGAACGACGTGGTCTGGACATCGACGTCGCAGGAAACCTCGACGCGATATCCGAGCTGGTTAAGCTGGCCTACGATCACGCCGTGGATCGCCTGCGAATGGGTCGAAATGAAAAGATAGTGGACGCGGTGTTTGGCCAGCACGTCCTGGGCCCCCTGCAGCATCTCGGTCTCGAAGCCCTGGATGTCGGCGTGCAGAATGTCGAGCTGCCTGATCTTGCGGTTCCTGAAAAAGGCGTCGATCTCGAATTTGCCGGCGCCTACGAACGCCTGGATGAATTCCCCCTGGAAGCCGTTACGCGCGAAATTGTCCTGACCGACCTTCAGGCATTCCGCGTCCGGCTCGACCAGAATGACGCTGCCCCTGGGCCGTTGCTTCTTGAACCACATGGAATAATGGGCCCAATACGCGCCGAGTTCGATCATCGAGGGGCTATCGGGCAAGCGCTTGAGGACCTGCTGGAAGACATACTCTTCCAGCGGCTCATGGACGCCACGGTTGAGCACCAGCAATTCGCTGAACTGACCGAAATAGGCGCCGGGTCCCGCGACTGGCACGCGCAATCCGTTGTGGAGATAGACGAGATCGCCATCGACAAAGCCGGCCGCCGGTACACGCTCAATCAACAGGTTCAGGGGATCGGAAATGACCTCGCGAAAGCGGCCGAGAAAATCCCCGGCGGTGGCCTTGCCCATCATGCCAGATCACCCACGCGCGCTTCTCCCCAAATTACCCCACACATCGACAGGATAACGGACGGGCCTCGCGGAATCAAAGGCTTGCGCGTCGGGGTCGGCAAAGCTCCGCCATACGTCACCGGCTTAGTTCGGTATCGCGGCCGGCGCGGCATCGAGCATCAATGTGAACCAGGTGCCCTGCCCGCGGATGGTTTCGGCGCGGAATACGACATTGCCGGCATTTTCCTTCAGCGTTTGCAGGATCAAGGCGCCGAGTTTGCGGGGTGACGGCCATTGCTGATGTTCGTCGAGGCCGACGCCGTCATCGGATACGATGATGGTGACGCGGCCGCTTTCCTGCCGGCAGATCAATTTCAACTGGCCGCCGCTGCGGCCGACAAACGCATATTTCAGCGCGTTGGTCAGCATCTCGTTGACCAGCAGGCCTGCCGGCATCGCGACGTTGATCGAGAGCGGGCAATAGCCGGTCTCGATGTCGATCTTGATGTTGTCTGCCGCACTGACCTGCATCACGGAGCTGGCGATATCGGACAGATACTGGCCGAGATCGATTTCGGCCGGGGCGTCCTCGGTCGAAAGGGTGCGGTAGAGCACGGTCAGCGCGTCGATCCGGCTCGCAAGCCGGGCCAGCGCCACCGTCTCGCCTTCCTTGGCCGATCGCGCCTCCAGGCGGATCAAGGCCGTAATGAGTTGCAGGTTGTTCTTCACCCGGTGCTGAAGTTCGCGCATCAGCATGTCGCGATCGCGGATTTGGCTCTCGAATTGCTCGATTTGCGCCCGCTCGCGGCCGCCGACATCGACCAGCGCCGCGATCCGGAAATTCTCGACCCCGTTGTCGCTTTCGATCACCGACGCATAGGCCTGCACGATCACCAGCCGGTCGAGCGGCACGGAGGGGCGGAACACGCCGATAAAATCTTCCCCGTCCCTGATGGCCTCGCCCAGCGTCGTGCTCGCGCTGTCCTCAAGCGCAAAGCCGTCCAGGCTGGTCCAGCTCTGCCCCTCCACATCGGTGGGCGCGAGCATCATCAGATGTTCAAAAGCCTTGTTGATGTAGACAATGTGCTGTTGATCGCCGGTGCCGCGCGATATCGCGACCGCGACCGGAACATGATCGAGCAAATGCTTGTAGCGGTCGTTCTCGAGCGCCGAAGCGAGCTTCGAGGAACCCAAAATCTGGTCGATTTGCTGGGAAGGCGGGACGCCATCGTCAGCGCTCATACGCGCACCATGCTCATGAACGAACCATGACCAAGCCCGCCAGGAAACGCAAACCCAAAAGCCGCACGCGCCCAATGGAACTTCACGCTCAGGCTTGTGCGCTCCCGAGCAGCGCCGCGACGATCTGCTCCCATTCGCTCTCCAGCGAGTCCGTCGCGACCGGCCGCCCCGCCTGCCGGTACCAATAGCCGGCATTGCCAAGATCGCCCTCGACGCGATGCAGATAGGCATGAACCCAGGCGGCGTCGGCGCTCGATTCGTCCTGCACGATCTTGTGGGCCTGGTCCCAATTGCCTCTAGCGGCCCACCACAGGCCGGCGAGCGGCGCGTCGAGGTCCGATGCGGGAGCCGCACCCGACAGACTGGTCCTGAAATCCGCCGGGCTCATCACCGCCTCACCACCATTTGTTGGGCGTAAACCGTCCCGCCGCCTGCTCGATCACCTCGCCAAGCGAGAACAAGGTCTCTTCATCGAACGGCCGGCCGATCAGTTGCAGGCCGAGCGGCAAGCCCTGCACGTCCTTGCCGGCGGGAACCGCGATGCCCGGCAATCCCGCCATGTTCACCGGCACCGTGAAGATGTCGTTGAGATACATCTCGATGGGATCGGCGCCCTTCTCTCCGATGCCGAACGCCGCCGATGGCGTCGCCGGCGTCAGGATCGCGTTGACACCCTTGGCAAAGCAGTCCTCGAAATCCTTCTTGATCAGGGTGCGGACTTTCTGCGCGCGCAGATAATACGCGTCGTAATAGCCGGCCGAGAGCACATAGGTACCGATCATGACGCGACGACGCACTTCCGCGCCAAAGCCTTCGGCACGGGTATTTTCGTACATCTCGCCGATCGAACGGCCCGGCACGCGCAAGCCGTAACGCACGCCGTCATAGCGCGCGAGGTTGGAGGAGGCTTCCGCAGGCGCCACGATGTAATAGGCCGGCAAGGCATATGTGGTGTGCGGCAGCGACACCTCGACCAGTTCGGCGCCGGCCGCCTTCAGCCAGTCGGCGCCCTCGGTCCACAGTTTTTCGATTTCCGCTGGCATGCCGTCGAGGCGATACTCCTTGGGAATGCCGATCTTCATGCCCTTGATCGACGTACCGATCGCTTTCTCGTAATCCGGCACCGCGCGGTTGACCGATGTCGTGTCCTTGGGGTCGTGACCGGCCATCGAGCGCGTCAGGATCGCGGCATCGCGCACGCTGCGCGCGATCGGGCCGGCCTGATCGAGCGAGGATGCGAAGGCGACGGTGCCCCAGCGCGAGCAGCGCCCGTAGGTTGGCTTGATGCCGACCGTTCCGGTGAACGCCGCGGGCTGGCGGATCGAGCCGCCGGTGTCGGTCGCGGTCGCGCCCATGCACAACAGCGCCGCTACCGCCGACGCCGAGCCGCCGGACGAACCGCCCGGCACCAGCCTGGTATCGGAGCCGTCGCGCCGCCACGGATTGACTACCGGGCCGAAGCACGAGGTTTCGTTCGACGAGCCCATCGCGAACTCATCATTATTGAGCTTGCCGAGCATCACCGCGCCGTCGCGCCAAAGCTGCGAGGTCACCGTCGATTCGTAAGGCGGCACGAAATTGCCGAGGATTCTCGAGCACGCCGTGGTGCGCACGTCCGTGGTCGCGAACAGGTCCTTGATGCCGAGCGGAATACCCGCGAGCGGACCGCCCTCGCCCTTGGCGATCTTGGCATCGGCCTGCCGCGCCATGCGGCGGGCGTGATCCGGCGTCTCCAGCACGAAGGCGTTCAGGACGCGCGCAGCCTCGATCGCACTTAGGTGCGCGTCGGTCAGTTCAAGCGCGGTAAAGGATTTGCCCGCGAGGCCAGTTCTAGCCTCGGCGATCGTCAGCGATGTCAAATCGGTCATTTATCAACCGGGCTGCAGAAGAACGGAGACAGCGTCTTGTCGTTGGCGGGATCGTCACGACGCGCTTTGTCGGCGGCCTCGAGCTGGTCGAGCACGGCGTCCATCGCCTTGTCGGGATCCGCCGGCTTGCCCTGCCGCTCCATCTCGTCGAGGTAATTCATGTAAGCCTGATAGGCCTTTTCGTCGTCGCAGAGCATGCACATCGGAATCTCGCCCTAAATTATTCCACGACTTTCGGCACCAGGAAGAAGTGATCCTGGGTCTCCGGCGCGTTGGCGACCACCGCATCCGCGATCTCGCCATCATTGACCACGTCGGGGCGCTTCTTCATTTCCATCGGCGTCACCGACGTCATGGGATCGACCCCCTCGACATCGACTTCGCTCAGCTGCTCGACGAACGCCAGCATCGCATTCAGTTCGCCCTGAAGGTGAGGAACCTCGGCTTCGGTGACCGCGATCCGCGCCAGATGCGCGATACGGCGGACGGTGGCGGCATCGACGGACATGATATGGGGTCCCAAACGGCGGAATTCAGCCCGCCGTATAGCAGAGTGGCCTTTTGCGCCGCAACCGCCGGAACGAGGTCGCCCCGGGTTCGGGCACCCAAGCAGCCACTTCTGTACACGATTTCGACAGTGCTGCCCCCTCGACGAAACCATTTTGCTCCCCCGGCGTAGTCGTCCTGAAACAGTTGGGGGCTCTATTCGTCCTGCACCAAAGAATTTGGAGGCGCCTCATGTGGACGAGCGAAGACAGCACCCGGTCGGAAGGCTGGGACCTCGCGCTCTGGTCGATCGGCACCGTGCTCGGCGCCGCGATCTTCTACGTCGCCTGCCTGGCCTGAGAAACAAGGACAGGATTCATGGCTGACGCAAAAGTACTGCAGGAAAAGGCCGAAATGTTCGAACGCCGGGCCGAAAGCGCGAGCGATCCGATCTCAAGGCAACATTACCGCGAGATGGCCGCGCACTACCGGTCCCTCGCGGTTGAGCATTTAAACGTCCACCGCGACGAACCGGCCCACTGAACCGCGCCGACCCCAGATTTATCGGCTGAGCGCGCTCATCCGCGCCAGCGCGGCACCGGCAAGCGCCCGTGTCAGCTCAGCTGCGGGCATTTCCCGACCCATCCGGACAGCCTGCCCGGCCCACAGGTTGGTGAAATCGACCTTGCCGAGCTTTTCGGCGGCCACCTTCAGAGGCCCAAGCGCGGTCGCGGCATGCGGAAACGCCGGCGCGTGCGGCGAAATCGGACCGAGTTCACGCATCACGCGGTTGGCGACGCCGCGCGCGGCACGTCCGGTCATGACATTGGTGATGACGGTGGAATCGTCGCCGGCCTGCGCCAGTGCGACGCGTGCCGGCGCGATCACCTTGGATTCCGGGCACCGTAGATAGGCGGTGCCGATCTGCACGCCGGCCGCGCCCAGCGCGAACGCCGCGGCGATCCCTCGCCCGTCCGCGATACCGCCGGCCGCGATCACCGGAACCTTCACCGCATCGACCACCTGTGGCACCAGCGCGAAGGTGCCGGGTTGCTCGCTGATGTTTTCGGTCAGGAACATGCCGCGATGGCCACCGGCCTCCGCGCCTTGCGCGATAATGATGTCGGCGCCGTTCTCCTCCAACCATATCGCCTCTTTCACGATCGTCGCGGAGCCCATCACCAGGCAGCCCGCTGCCTTGACGCGGCGGAGCAGCGCCTGATCCGGCAGTCCGAAATGGAAGCTGACGACTTCCGGTTTCAATTCCTCGACCGTCTCGCACATCGCAGCGTCGAACGGCGCGCGGTTGGCGGCATTGACCGGCGCCGCCGGATCGAGTCCCAATTCCGCGTGATAGCCCGAAAGGTGCCTCTTCCATCCGGCTTCGCGCGCCGGATCGGCATCGACCGGTCGGTGGCAGAAGAAGTTCATGTTGACCGGCGCCGACACGCGCTGCCGGATAATGTTGATCTGTTCGCGGGCCTTTTCCGCCGAGATCATCGCACACGGCAACGATCCCAGCGCGCCGCCCTGGGCTGCTGCGATCACCAATTCGGCGTCCATCACGCCGGCCATCGGCGCCAGCACGATCGGAAACTCGGTCTTGAAGAGCTCGATAATTCGGCGATCCGGCCACATGGTTTGCTCGCTTCCGTGAATTGAAGAGTGAATCAGGCCTGTAACGATGCGGAGGAGTTGCGCCGTCCAAGCAATATCCCTTCGGCCTCGCTGGCGATCCGTTCAACGATCTCGGCCGCCGGAGGAATGTCGTGGATCAGCCCCACAGCCTCGCCGGCAAAGACGACCGCAATGTCGAAATTGCGGGCCTCTCTGGCCGCCGCATACTCGACGGCAACCGCCGGCATATTTTGCAGGAGTTCGATCTCTCGGCCCATCCAGCGCCGCGCATGGTCATTGACCAGGGAGCGCCCGGTAAACGGCCCAGGCCAGATGATGTTGCGTGACAGGTCGAAGATTACACCGCGCGTCGTCGAGCCGCTGCTCGCGTCGCAAATCAGCTTTTTGGCTTCTTCTGTCCCCTCGCATTCCTGGCTCGCATAAAAGCGCGTGCCGAGCAGCACGCCGGAAGCGCCCAGCATCAACATGGCGGCGAGCCCGCGTCCGTCGGCAATGCCGCCTGCCGCCACGACCGGCACACGGCCGGCCGCGAGATCGACGATCGCCGGCACAATGTCGATCGTGGTGCGCGAGGCGCCGTGGCCGCCGGCCTCGGTGCCCTGCGCGATCAGGATGTCGGCGCCCGCATCCAGCGCCTGCCGCGCCATGTCCTCGGTTTGAACCTGACAGATCAACCGCGCGCCGGCGGATTTGATATGCGGCGCGAACGGCTTGGGATCGCCGAACGACAGCATGACCGCGCGCGGCTTGGCGCCGAGCGCGATGTCCAGCAGTTCGGGCTTTTTGGCGAGACTCCAGGTGATGAAGCCGATGCCGAACGGCACCGATGCGGCCGCGAGCTTCGCGGTCTCCCGTTCGAGCCATGCCTTGTCGCCGTAGCCGCCGCCCAAAATCCCGAAGCCTCCGGCGGCGCTGACCGCCGCGGCAAGACGTGCGCCGGCAATGGTATCCATCGGCGCCGACAGGATCGGATGTTTGACGCCAAGCAGCGCAGTCAATGAGGTCTCGATCGGCATATCCTTGGGCTCCGGTCTGGACAGCGACCCTAGGCCGATTTACCATTCTCGAAAAATGAATACTAGAGAACTCTGCCATCTCTAAAATGAAACGGAACGGCTATGGAGCTGACAGACCTCGTGACTTTTTCGGCGGTCGCGCGCACCGGCGGCATCACCCGCGCCGCCGACGAGCTTAACACCGTGCAGTCCAACGTCACCCAGCGGATCAAGGCGCTGGAGGCTGAAATCGGCACCGCTCTGTTCGAGCGGCACAGCCGCGGCATGACGCTGACCGGCGCCGGCCGCCGGCTGTTGCCTTACGCCGAGAGAATGGCCGCGTTGTCGCGCGAAGCGGTGCTGGCGGCGCGTGACGATGGCGAGCCGAAAGGGCCGCTGGCGATCGGCTCGATGGAAACCACAGCGGCGGTTCGCCTGCCGTCACTGCTGGCGGACTTCCACCGGCGTTTTCCGGCGGTGCGACTAAGCCTGCGCACCGCCCCGACCGCGGATCTGGTGGCCGCCGTGCTCGATGGTTCGCTCGATGGCGCCTTCGTCGCCGGTCCGATCGATCACGCCGAACTCACATCCGTCATCGCGTTCAGGGAAGAACTGGTGCTGGTCACGGCGCGGCGCTGGAGCAGCCTCGCCGCGCTGCGCGCCGGCACGCCGCAATCCGGTCCGACCGCGCTGGTGTTCCGTACCGGCTGCACCTACCGGCAACGGCTCGAACAATTGTTTTCGGAATTCGGCTGGCCGTCCGCGACCCGGTTCGAATTGGGCACACTGGACGGCATGATCGGCTGCGTCGCCGCCGACATGGGGGTGACGCTGTTGCCCCGCGCCGTCGTGGCGCGCAGCGATTTAAGTGAAAGCATCACGCTGCACACGCTGAGCCCTGCGCAGTCGCGGGTGGATACGCTCTTCATCCAGCGCCGCAGCGCGCATCTTTACAGTGCGCTGGAAGGTTTTGTGGGCTGCCTGAACAAGAACGATCAGGTCATTGCCGCCTGACACTCCACCGCCGCAGCGCGACCACAGACCAGATCGCCTCGACCAGCCCGAACGGCCAGGCGCCTTGCAGGAATCCATAGACCGAGCCCAGCGCGCAGGCGACCGCAAAGCCGAGCACGAACCAGCGGCTGCGATCCTCCAGCGCGTAGCACACCAGCATCGCGGTGACCGCGAACAGTCCGAATAAGGTCAGCCGATCCATCGTCATCCATCCGCTTTTTCTTGCACTTTGCACGCATTGCCGGCCGCGTGCTATGCGGAGCGATGCCTGCCCTCATCTTACCGCTGATCGACGCCGTGCCGCACTGGCCTGAACGCGGGGCGCTGGTCGGGCTCGATCTCGGCACCAAGACCATCGGGGTTGCGGTGTCCGATCCCGACCGCAAACTCGCGACCGGCGTCGAGACCATCCAGCGCAAGGCTTTTAAAGCCGACGCGGCCCGTCTGCTGGCCATCGCGACCGAACGCAACGTGGTCGGCTTTGTACTGGGCCTGCCCATCAACATGGATGCCAGCGAAGGCCCGCGCGCGCAATCGACCCGCGCCTTTGCCCGCAATTTCTCGCAACTCACAGCACTCGCGATCGCACTATGGGACGAGCGGCTCTCCACCGTCGCCGTGGAGCGCGAGCTGATCGGCATGGACATGAGCCGCGCCCGCCGCAAGGAGGTGATCGACGAACACGCTGCGATCTTCATCCTGCAAGGCGCGCTCGACCGGCTGGCGACCCTGCGCAATGCCGGCGGCGACCGCTGAGAAGAATTGCGATACCGGTTGCCATCGCCTCGCGGCGGCTTCGCCTTAAACGTAGGATCCTATCGGAAGAAATACAAAAGTATTAATGGCTGAATGAATCATGATTGTCAGCCAAGTCGAAGCGGTACGCCAGCGAAAATAGGCGAGCACAACACCCTCTCCGAATATCTTCAATTGCAAGAACCAATCATACTGGGTGTGATTCATCGCCCACGCTGCGGATGTCAGCACAATGGCTCCGGTCGCCCCTGGAAATGACTGTGACCAACCGCGAAACATGAAGCCGCGAACCAAAAACTCTTCAGCGACCGGCGCTGCAATGCAGCTACCTATCAACATGATCATCAAGCCACTTGGCCCAAGAACGGCAAGATGCGAATGGGTCACGCCCGATTTGGCACCGACAAGATATCCGAGAAGGCTTTCGCCCACCATGACGATGGACATGACGCCGAACGCGACTGCCGTTTCGCGCGGCGTTGGCCAATTTAACGCCAAATATTCCACGAACCCTCTGCCGGCCATTCGGATAGCAACCCACAGGACGGCGATCGTCGGCAGCACAGCTACAATAGAGCCGGCGCCTTGCCAGGTTCCGTGGAGCCTAAGCCAAGCCGCCCGCAGTTCTGCCGGAGAATAAGCCTCGAAACTGCCATACGCTTTGAATGCGAAAATCGCGGCGTACCAGCCCGTCTCGGTGAGTACGCCATAGGCAATCAACGCGACAAGAGTGGTTTCGAAAAAGTCCCAGGTACGGAGTGGTGACGACGAGACCGGGACTCGAGGACCTGCCTTTTTGACGTTCGACATACCGACTTTCGTGACAACTTGCAGAAGAAAATCCCAATACTTCTACCTGCCACACGAAGGCCTATCCCACCAGCCACATCGTCTGCACGCAGGCGGCCAGATTGTTGAGGCCGTGCAGCAGCACCGTCAGCCAGATCGATTGGCTGCGATAGCGGACATAGCCGAGCACGAGGCCGATCGAAAATACCTCGCCGAGAAAGAACCAGTCATATTGCAGATGCAGCGAGGTCCACACCAGCGACGACAGCAGGATCGCGCCGGGGACGCGCAGAAAGCTTTCCGACCAGCCGCGATAGAGAAAGCCGCGCGCGAAAAATTCTTCGGTGACCGGCGCTGCGACGGCGAATGCGAGCACCAATAGCCACAGAGCGCCATCGGCCCGCGCCGATTGCAGCACGTCGCCCATGAATCCCGGCGTGACTTCGCGCCCGGTCGCGCGCGACACCATATCCCAGCCCATCACCACGACGACCATGGCGACGATACCGATCAGAACGTTTTGCCAACTGGTCCAGCGCAGCGCGAGATAATCCGCAAACGGCGTCCGTGACAGCCGCACCGGCACCCACACCGCGGCAACCACGGCGGGCAGACCCGTGATCACCGACAGCGAGATCGTCAGGCCGCCGCCGAGCACATGCACCGCCGCCGCCATGTCGAGCGGCCCCTCCTGCCGCAGCAGAAACCAGCCCACCACCGCGAGCTGGCCGACAAACATCGCGGCAAAGATGAAAAGGCCCCACAGCGCGGTGCCCCAGAACTTCCAGATCCGCGGCGGGCGCTGGACAGGCGTGACGGTGACGGGTGGAAGACTTTCGGGATCGAGGGAATCCATCAACTGGCTTTCAAGGCAAGGCTTCAAGGCAAGGCTTCAAGGTAGGGCCCGCACCAGCAGGCTTTGGATATCGTCATGGGCGAGATCGACTGCGCCGTACATGCCGGCGTGGGGTGCAGCCAACCGCGTCCGCGCGAACAGTTCGGCGTGATGCGGCGACACGGCATTCAAGGCCGCCGCAGCCGCCAGCAGCGCCAGTCGCTCGACCGCGAGCCGCGCCACGCGCTCGCCATCGGGCCGGCGGAATGTCTTGCCGATGAACGAAACCGTATCAGCGGCGCCGGACAATCCCTTGGTCTCCTGAGTCAACGCCTGCAACACCGCCATCGCCGCGTCGGCCTCGCGCGACAAGGCCCTGAGCACGTCGAGACACATCACATTGCCGGAGCCTTCCCAGATCGCATTGACGGGCGCCTCACGATAGTGACGCGCCAGAATGCCCTCCTCGACATAGCCGTTGCCGCCGAGGCACTCCATCGCCTCATACAGAAATCCCGGCGCGTTCTTGCACACCCAATATTTGATCGCGGGTGTCAAAAGCCGCATATACGCCGCCTCGCCGGCATCGTCGGGCGCGCGGTCGAACGCGCGACAGAGCCGCATCACCAGCGCGATCGACGCCTCGACATGCAGCGCCATGTCGGACAGCACCGCCTGCATCAGCGGCTGATCGGCGAGATGTTTTTGAAATACGCTGCGGTGACGGGCGTGATGCAGCGCATGCGCCAGTCCCGAGCGCATCAACCCGGCCGAGGCAATCGCGCAATCCTGCCGGGTCAGTTGCACCATCTGGATGATGGTGCGGATGCCTTTGCCCTCCTCGCCGACCGGTGATGCGTAGGCGTTCTCGAATTCGACCTCGGAGGACGCGTTGGAGCGGTTGCCGAGTTTGTCCTTGAGCCGCTGGAAATGGACCGCGTTGACCGAGCCGTCCGGCTTGAAGCGCGGCATGAAAAAACAGCTGAGGCCCGCATCGGCCTGCGCCAGCACCAGGAACGCGTCACACATCGGCGCCGACATGAACCATTTATGGCCGGTAATACGGTAAGCCCCGCCGTCGCGCTCCGCGCGCGTCATGTTGGCGCGCACATCGGTGCCGCCCTGCTTCTCGGTCATTCCCATGCCGAGCGTCATGCCGCGCTTGGTCCACCACGGCGCGAAACTGGGGTCATAGGCATCGGTTGCGATCACTGGCATCAGCTTCGCCAACAGATCGGGTTGCGACCCCATCGCCGCGACCGACGCCCGTGTCATCGTGATGGGACAGAGATGCCCGGTCTCGACTTGGGCTGCCATATAAAATTTTGCCGCGCGCACCACTTCGGAAGCCCCGCCGGCGGGTTTTCCTTGCGCGGTCCAGGTCGAATTGTGAATTCCCGCATGGGCGCTGCGCGCCATCAACTCGTGATAGGCCGGATGGAACTCGATCTGATCGCGCCGGTTGCCACGCGCATCGAAGGTCCGCAGTTTTGGCGTGTTCTCATTGGCCAGACGGCCGCGCTCGGCCATCGCGGCGGAGCCCCAATGCCTGCCGAATTCGGCTAGTTCCTGCGCGGCCGAGGCTCCGCCGTTGGCCGCGACAGCCGCCTGGAGCGGCCGGTCCAGTGTGAACAGATCGACGCCTTCGAACGGCGGCGACTGGTTGAAGACCTCAGGGGTCGCGAATGAAGGCTGGGTCATGGGCCGTCCCTCACGGGATTGTCAGGAATCAATGGCGGCGCGGTTGAGTAGCGAAATCATAGGCCTCCCCGCCCGCGCCCGGCAGCGAAAAATGCCAGCACGCCTTCGGATAGTTCACAAAGCCTTGCTCACAAGCCTTGTTCACAAGCTTTGCCGGGTCATCGCGACCGCCAACGGATCGCGCCGGCGTGATCGATGCTGCCGAGCTATGGCGACTTTGCGGCGCCCAGATTTACCGTGTCGGCGACATCTCAGGGGATAACTCCCCTGGTCCCGTTTGGGCCTTGCCCCGCCCCGCATCCGTCCCTATAGCTCTCGTTTTAATGACCCCTGCATCGAAATCGACCTTCGTCCTCGGTCACCGGCATCTGCTGGGAATCGAGGGCCTTTCCGCTGCCGACATCACCGGCCTGCTCGACCTTTCCGAGGAATATGTCGAGCTCAACCGGCAGGTCGACAAGAAGCGCACCAGTCTGCGCGGCCGCACCCAGGTCAACCTGTTTTTCGAGGCCTCGACCCGCACCCAATCCTCGTTCGAACTGGCCGGCAAGCGGCTCGGCGCCGACGTCATGAACATGTCGGTGTCGCAGTCCTCGATCCGCAAGGGCGAGACCTTGATGGATACGGCCGTGACACTGAACGCCATGCACCCGGACATCCTGGTGGTGCGGCACCATGCCTCCGGCGCGGTGGAACTGCTGGCGCGCAAGGTTGACGGCTCCGTGATCAATGCCGGCGACGGCGCGCACGAACATCCGACCCAGGCGCTGCTCGATGCGCTCACCATCCGCCGCAACAAGGGCCGGCTCGAGGGCCTGGTGATCGCTATCTGCGGCGATGTGATGCATTCGCGGGTGGCGCGCTCCAACATCCTCCTGCTCAACACCATGGGCGCCCGGGTTCGTGTGGTCGCGCCCTCCACGCTCTTGCCACGTGGCATCGAGCGGATGGGCGTCGAAGTCGCCCGCGACATGCGCGAGGGGTTGAACGGCGCCGACATCGTGATGATGCTGCGGTTGCAGCGCGAGCGCATGAACGGCTCGTTCGTGCCGTCGAGCCAGGAATATTTTCACTATTTCGGCCTCGACCAGAAGAAGCTCGCTTACGCCAAGCCGGATGCGCTGGTGATGCATCCGGGGCCGATGAACCGCGGCGTCGAGATCGACTCGATCGTAGCCGACGGCGCCCAATCGCTGATCCGCGAACAGGTGGAAATGGGAGTGGCGGTGCGGATGGCGGTGCTCGAAGCACTGGCCCGCAACCTGCCGAACGCGTGACATCATGCTGACCGATCGCCGCCCGATCCTGCTCGCCAACGCTCGAATCGTCGATCCCTCGCGCGATTTCGACGGCCCCGGCGACGTCCTGATCGCCGATGGCGTGATCCGCGATTCAAGGCGCGGCATCGGCGCCGCCGGCGTCCCCGAAGGCACCGACATCATCAATTGTGCCGGTAAGATCGTCGCCCCCGGCCTGGTCGATATGCGCGCCTTTGTCGGCGAGCCCGGCGCCAGCCACCGCGAAACCTTTGCTTCCGCGAGCCAGGCCGCGGCGACCGGCGGCATCACCACCATCATCTGCCAGCCCGATACCTCACCGGTGATCGACAATTCGGCGACGGTGGACTTCGTGCTGCGCCGCGCCCGCGACACTGCGATCGTCAATATCCACCCGATGGCAGCCCTGACAAAAGGCATGCGCGGCGAGGAGATGACCGAGATCGGCCTGTTGAAGGCCGCCGGCGCCGTGGCCTTCACCGACGGCGACAAGAGCATCACCAATGCCATGGTGATGCGGCGAGCGCTGACCTACGCGCGCGATTTCGACGCGCTGATCGTGCATCACACCGAAGATCCCGATCTGGTCGGGGAAGGCGTCATGAACGAGGGCGAATTCGCCGCCCGGCTCGGACTGACGGGCATTCCCAACGCGGCCGAAGCCGTGATGCTGGAGCGCGACATGCGCCTGGTCGCGCTGACCGGCGGACGTTACCACGCGGCGTCGCTGAGCTCGATGGAATCGCTGGAAATCCTCAAGCGCGCCCGCGACGCCGGGCTCGACGTCAGCGCCTCGGTCTCGATCAACCATGTGACGCTGAACGAGAACGACATCGGCCCCTACCGGACATTCTTGAAACTGTCGCCGCCGCTGCGTACCGAGGACGATCGCCGGGCGCTGGTCAGCGCGGTCGCCTCCGGCCTGATCGACGTGCTGATGTCCGATCACAATCCGCAGGACGTCGAAGTCAAGCGCCTGCCCTTTGCCGAAGCAGCCGCTGGCGCGATCGGCCTCGAAACCATGCTGCCGGCGGCGCTACGGCTGATCCACAACGGCGAGATGGATTTCAAGACGCTGATACGGGCGATGTCGACGCGCCCGGCCGAGTTGTTGGGACTGCCGGGTGGATCGCTGCGCGCGGGCTCGCCCGCCGACATCATCGTGATCGATGCGGACATACCCTGGGTGCTCGATCCCGCCGATCTCAAATCGCAATGCAAGAACACGCCGTTCGACGAAGCGCGGTTTTCCGGCCGCGTCGTGCGAACCATCGTCGGCGGACGGACGGTCTACGAGCATGTCTAGAGCGTTTTCGAGCGAAGTGGTTACCGGTTCGCGTCAAGAAAACGCGTCAAAACAAAAGACCAGAGCCCCGTTCCGATTCCGTCGGAACGGAAAAGGCTCTAGAGCTTGCGAAGCGGGCGCAAGGAGCAATTTCGATGTCTGCTGACATGTTCCTCATCGTAGCCTTCGTGATCGGCTATCTCCTCGGCTCGATCCCGTTCGGTCTGGTGCTCACGAGATTGGCGGGCACGCAGGATCTCCGCTCGATCGGCTCCGGCAGCATCGGCACCACCAACGTGCTGCGCACCGGACGCAAGGACCTCGCCGCCGCGACATTGATCGGCGACATGCTCAAGGGCACCATCGCGGTCATCATAGCGGGCTATTTCGGCGGGCCTGACGCCGCAATGCTGGCAGCACTCGGCGCGTTTCTCGGCCATCTCTTCCCGGTGTGGCTCAAGTTTCGAGGCGGCAAAGGCGTCGCGGTCTATATCGGCGTTCTGCTCGGGCTGTTATGGCCCGCCGCGTTGGTGTTTTGCCTGATCTGGCTCGCGGTTGCCGTGATCACCCGCTACTCCTCGCTATCGGCGCTGATCGCGAGCCTGGTGACGCCCATCCTGCTGTGGTGGTTCGGCCAACTCGCCCTCGCCGCGCTGTTCGCCGTGCTGACCTTGCTGGTGTTCTTCGTGCATCGCGAAAACATCAAGCGGCTGCTGGCGGGGACCGAAAGCAAGATCGGGCAGAAGGGCTAAGCGTTAAAGCCGCAGCCTTTCGGGGTTGCCCGGTGAAAATAAACGTGCGCACGCGGCGCCATGAAATTGTTCGCGCGAAACTTCCGCGCTCGGCGGGGCCGATCATTCGTCCGCGCCAAGAGGTTGGCACAGAAGCGACCAGCAGTTCTTGCTAGTCGAATTCAGTGATGGGCGGGTATAAGAACGTTGTCGATGGCCTGCTTTTGCTCCGCCTAGTCCGAGTGACCGACTTGGGTATTTGTCTGAGACATTTCTTGAAGAATTTGATTGCCTCAGGGTTGGTTGCTTCTTTTAATTCGATACGCAGAACAAGCCGCGACATTGCCCAAACGGCAATATGGTACTGCGCCACGCAAATCTGAGCAGACTTCCCGCGCATCAAAGCGTCTAAGAGTACTCTCCTGCTTTCAGAACCTGACTTTGGATTAGATGTAACATTGCTCCCGACGTGTGTCGTGTAATGCGAACGAAAGGGCTGCAACGAAAACATTACCACCAGTTGGAAATTGCGGAACCTTATCGCCTCAATGTGAAGCATTGGGTCTTTGTTGGCGACCTTGAACTCGACATCGGGATGACCCAAATACAAGCCGCTGAACATCGTATCAAATTTGGGGTCATGCTCAGGGACGACAAGTAAGCGGTCCCCTACTTTGGCCTTACCAATGGGTGCGTATCCCTCTCCGCTCAGGTTTTCGTAGCGACGAACGAAGATATTGCTAAAGCCTGTTTTTCGTTTGGCAGCGTCCGTCAGTGCGACCGCCGTAATTCGCCTTCCATCGGCAAGAACGGTCGACTTTTTTATCGTTGTAAACTCGTCGCTATTCGGACTCAGGTGAATCGAAATTCGTTCTTCTAAAATCGTAGGGGCGGAATCGTAATCCAACGTTGACCAGTCACTATAGCGACCGCCATGTGTGATGGGGATGATGAGTTCACCGCTTGGCTTCTCTAACACGGAGAATAGCCCGCGGTATGCCCCATCAACAAGTGCCACTACTCTTATCCGCCGAAACGGCATATTTGAAAGCCGATGTGCTGTGGGTGTGACGCTCGGCGACGGCTTCGATATTTTTTCTTATTGGCTCGCTAAACGGCTTCCAGTATTTTCCTTAGCTCTCATAGAATGAGCTTTTGGACAATCTCTGCTAAAGTATGAGTGTTATCAATAATTTCAAACACCCTGCAGGCGTTATGGATTCCGGACTCGCTCGTTTCACTCGCGCCCCGGAACGACAAAAATTGGTTCACCGCGCCAGCGCCTGCTCCACGAACCTTGCCGCCGCCAGCGCGCCGGCGTCGTTGCCATATCGGGCGATCACCTGCACGCCGACCGGCAACCCGCCCTCGGCGATGTAAGTCGGAACGTTCACGCACGGCACGCCCATCAGGGTCCACAGCGAGTTGAAACGGGCATCGCCGGTCGACCCCAATCCCTTTGGCGCGGCGCCCGGCGCCGAGAACGTCAGCAGCACATCGACGTCGTCGAATATCGCCGCCAGTGCATGCCTGGCCTTGCTCGCGATTCGAATCGCCTCGTCATAGGCCTCCGGTGTCGTGCCTTTGCTCTTGTCCAACCTGCCGCGCAGCCGCGGCGCCATCGCGTCG
>NZ_LMUK01000003.1 GCF_009766005.1 Bradyrhizobium sp. S69
GTGAGCATCGCGCTGCCACAGCGCCGCCTGCCGGTATGGCAGCAACGCGTGGGTCTCGTTGACCATGACGAAGCCGAGCTCTTCGGTGCTCTCGGCGCGACGCGCGCGCTTGAGCAATTGCACCAGCGTGCCGAGCCCGAACAGCTGCGCTTCCAATGGACTAGGAGCCGCCGGTTTGATCGCGTTTGGGTTTTCAGCCTTCATGCCTGGGACATCTGCGATTTTCTGCCCTGATCCCCGTGACGAGCTCTTATCGTGACACAACCAAGAGAGGCGCCGTGCCGTAGCACGCCGAGCCTCTCCATGGCGTTAATAGCACCGGCTTTCAGCGCGCCGTCTCACCTGCCCTGCTGCAGGCTGGCGAGCAGTGCGTTGCGCTGCGCGG
>NZ_LMUK01000062.1 GCF_009766005.1 Bradyrhizobium sp. S69
ACCTGGGTCAAGAATCCGACCGAGATCGTGTTCATCGATCAGCAGGTCCCGGATTATCAGGCCCTGGTTGCCGGCGTAAATCCCGGCACCGAGGTGGTGCTGATCAGTCCCAACAGCGATGGCGTGCAGCAGATCGCCACCTTCCTGAGCAGCAATCCGGATCGCAATCTTACCACCATCGATATTGTCGGCCATGGCCAGGCCGGCGAGTTGACGCTTGGTTCGACCAATCTCACCGACGCCAATCTCACCGGTGACGCGCAGGCGCTGGCGGCGATCGGCCAGGCGCTGGCGCCGGGCGGCGAAATTGCGCTGTACGGCTGCGATGTCGCGCAGGGCGACGTGGGCCAGAAATTCATCGCCGATCTGGCGGTCGCTGCCGGCGGCGTCCGCGTCGCCGCCTCGACCAAGGACATCGGGACGTTGCAGGGCACCAACGCAACGTTCGAAAACTGGTCGCTCGACGTCTCCTCCTCCGGTCCGCTCGATACCAGCACGCCGTTCACGACAGCGGCGCTGGCGAGCTATCAGGGGTTGCTTGCCGGCACCACGGTGTCGGGATCGTCCATCACCACGACGCTGACGGTGGACGCCGACGGCGATGGCGGCATCAGCCCGGGCGATACGGTGACCAGCCAAATCACCATCACCAACACCACCGGCACGGCCGCCACCGGAACCACGCTGACCGAGACTCCGACTGGCCTGACGGCGGTGCCGAACTCGGTCGAGATCACCCCGATCGCGGTCAACGACACCTACAATCTGGTCGGCAACACCCCGCTCACGGTCAACGCCGCCAATGGCTTGCTGGCCAACGACATCGAATTCAACGGCGGTGCGCTGACATTTGGGTCCTTCACCAGCGGTGTCACCGGCGGCACCGTCTCGGTCAACTCCGACGGCGGCTTCACCTTCACGCCGACCACCGGCTTCTCCGGCGTAGCTTCGTTCTCCTACGTCGTCCACGACGCGGCGGGCAACAGCGACCAGGCCGCGACGGTGACGTTCAATGTCTCCGCCCCGGTCTGGTATGTCGACAGCGCCGCGGCGAGCGGCGGCGATGGCAGCTACGGCCACGCGTTCCAGACGGTCGACGCCGCATGGCTGGCCGCCGCCAATGATTCCAGTGCTGGCGTCAACAACACGATCTTCGTCGAGAACGCCGGCGCTACCTATGCGCAGACTGGGGGGACCCTCATAAGTCTTTCCAACGGCGAACAACTGCTCGGCGACGGCTCGAGCCTGACGGAGGTCAACGGCCTCGCCGTCGGTCTGTCGAGCACCAACTCGACCTTCTCGGTGTCATCCGGCAACGCGATCACCCTCGGTTCCGGCAACACCATCAGCGGCATCGATATCACCAACACAGGTTCAGGCCAGGGCATCGTCGACGATGGCGGCAGCGTCGGCACGCTGACGATGTCCAATATCCAGGTGACCACCACTTCGGGCACCGCCATCTCGATACACCATGGCGGCACGGTCGACGTCACCGGCACCACCAACAGCATCAATTCGACGTCGGGCACCGCGCTCGACATCGAAAACACCAATATCGGTTCGCCCGGCATCACCTTCGAAAGCATCTCCTCCGGGGCCGGTGCCAACGACGGCATCATCCTCAGCAGCACGGGAGCCAGCGGCGGTCTGACCGTCACCGGCGACGGCTCTAGCGCGGGGTCAGGCGGCACGATCGATGGCAAGACGGGCACTACCGGCGGCACCACGAACGGCATCGGCATTTACCTGAACAACACATTCGACGTTTCGATCGCCTACATGCAGCTCGACAATCTGCTCTACGACGGCATCTACGGACAGGTGGTGACCAATTTCAGCATGGACCACACGGTGGTCAACGGCGCGAACGGCAGCGCGGTCGGCGAAGGCAGCGTCATCTTCGGCAGCGGCCAATATACCGGACAGAGTCAGATCAACGGCGTCACCGGTGTCGCCTCGATCACCAACTCGACCATCAGCGGCGGCTGGTACGACAACGTCGATGTCTTCAACTATAGCGGCTTACTCAACATCACCCTCAACAACGACACGTTCGGCGACAACAACACTACCCACGGCAATCACAACGTCTATATCGATCCCGACGGCATCGCGGTCATCAACGCCACGGTGACCAACAGCCGGTGGACCGGCGTCGCCAGCGGCAGCAACTTCTACTTTGATGTCAATAGCAGCAGCACCACAGGGTCGAACCTGTCGTTCACCGGTAACACCGTCGCCGACAATCTCGGCGGTTCCGGCGGCGACGGCGGTTCTGGCATATTCGAGGCGATCGCCAGTTCGGTCGCCGGCAGCACCAGCACCTTCGACATCGAGAACAACGCGTTCAGCGGCGCCAATGGCAGCGCCGTGATCATCTGCAACGACGAAGCCGGCTCCTCCACCACCGCGACACTCAACCTCACTTTCAGCGGCAATACGATCGGCGCCGCGGCAACCGACGGTTCTGGCTCCGCGGGTGGCATCGGACTCTGGGTCGAGTTCAACGGCGGCACGATGAACGCCATGGTGGCGAACAACCACATTTATCAATTTGCCACCAACGGCATCGAACTCCAAGGCGGTCTGGCCACCACTGGCAACGAGGCCGGTACCTTGAATGCGACCATGATCGGCAACACCATCGAGGATCCAAGCACCAGCGCGGCAAGCAAGGGCGCCCTGCAGGTCGGCATCTACGTTGAACCCGGCCCCAACAATGGTGGCGCGATCACCAACTCTTATGCATTCAATCTGACGATAGGCGGCAGCACCACGAGCGAAAAGAACACAATCAGTGTTCCTCAGAGCGCGATAAACGCTTTCAACGCCGACGACATCGAACTAACCCAGGACGGAGACACGCATTCGCCGTTCGCGATCAATCTCACCGCGGAGACCGCGACCGCCGGCGTGCTCAGCGCCTATGGCGGCCCGGGCAATGATTCTGCCGGCCAAGTCGAGGCCTTCCTGGCGAACAACAACAGCACGCCCGGCAACACAGGCGGCTACTTTGCGCTTGCCACCAACAACAGCGGTTACGGCGGCGGCTTGCCGACCGCGACGGCGCCGACGACCGGGCCGAGCTTCGGCACGCCCATCGTCAACGGCATCGACACCGAAGGCGATGTGCTGAGCGCGTCCGCGCTCGGCACCAGCAACACCTACCAGTGGCAGGAAGCCTTCTCGAGCGGGGAATGGATCGACATCTCCGGCGCCAACTCGTCCAGCTTCACGCTGAGCGAGGCCCAGGTCGGCGCGACGCTGCGCGTCGTGGAGACCTCGGTCTACAGCGGCGGTCTGATCGATACCGTGGCAAGTGCTGCGACCGCGTCGGTGGCCGATCATTTGACGGTGACGACGCCGTCCATCACCGGCACCGACACGGTCGGCCAGATCCTCACGGCGAGCACGCCCACCGTCGACAACAGCGACGCTACCGTGAGCTATCAGTGGGAGCTGAATTCCGGCTCGGGTTTTGTCGCGATCTCGGGCGCCACCGGCCAGACCTTCCGGCTAGTCGCGGCCGACGCGGGCGACACCGTCGAGGTGGTAGTGACAGCGACCGATCCGCATGGCGGCAATGTCACCGTCGGCAGCGGCTCGACCGGGACGATCGCCGCCTTCGCGGCGCCGAGCTTGTCGTCGGTGGCGATCGGCACGCTGCCGGGCAACGACAAGGTCACGATCACCTGGGAGGGCACGGTGAACGCCCAGAGCAATCAGTTGATCGCCAATCCGACCTACACCGGCAGCATCGGCAACGCCGGCTCGAACTTCAGCACCGTCAGCGCCAATTCGACCGTGACGCTCGACGGCTTGACGCTCGGCGGCGAGATATTCAACGACGCCAACAATAGCGGGCTGCTCGTAGCCGGCGATACCGGCATCGCCGGCGTCTCGATGTCGGTATTCGCCCAGGGCGGCACCACCGCGCTGGAAACCACCACCACCAACGCCAGCGGCGTCTATGACTTCACGGGTCTCGCGGCCGGCAACTACTTCGTGCAGGTCAACGCCAGCAATTTCTCGAGCGGCGGTTTGCTGGCGAACTATGGCAACTCGTCGTCCGGCCGCGACGCCACGCCCAATGACTACCTCGGCAACCGGAGCTACGGCCTGGCGCTGTCCGGCGGCGTCGTCCGCACCAATGCGATCACGATCGCCTATCACGCTCCGCACCCGTCGGGCGCGACGACCTACCCCGGCGACGACACCACCAATACGCTCGACGTCGGCATGGTTCAAAATCCGGTGGTTGCGGGCGCCGGCAATACGGTCGACTTCTATCAAGGCGGCACCGCCGCCGCGGTCGACAGCGGCCTCACCGTGAGCGACCCGGCGGGCGCCAACATCAGCGGCGCGACCGTGACGGTCAGTTCCGGCTTCGCCAGCGGCGACACGCTCACCTTCAACGGCGGCACCAACACCGAGACCTTCACGGACGGTTCGAAAATCACGGCGACCCAGAGCGGCGGCGTGCTGACCCTGACCACGGCAAGCGGCAACGCCACCGCGGCCGATTACCAGAAGGCGCTGGACAGCGTCACCTACAATTTTGCCGGCGATCCGACCGTCGGCGGCGCCGACCGCACGCGCACACTGTCCTATCAGGTCACCGACACCAATTCGGCCATCAGTTCTCCGGTGATCAGCACGCTCGACGTCTTCGCGTTGCCGATCGTTTCGATCGGGGCTTTCACCGCGCCGACCGTCACCACGACCAGCGGCGCGGTCACGGCCGATTCCACCGTCAGCGTCACCGACTTCAATGGCACGACGCTGGCGGGCGCCACCGTGGTGATCAGCGCTGGCGCGCAAGCCGGCGATACGCTCAGCATCAACGGTCTAGCGAACGGCACCATCAACAACGGCGCCAACGGCACGATTACCTACTCCTTCTCCGGCTCGACCTTGACGCTAAGCGGCACCGACACGGTCGCCGACTACACAGCCGCGCTCAAGCTAGTAACGTTCGACGCCGTGACCCCGAATGGCGGCACCCGGACGTTGACCTGGACCGCCAGCGATGCGGCAGGCGGCAAGACCAACAGCAGCACGCCCGTCACCACCAATGTCGATGTCGTGTTCGGCCCGGTGGTCAACGTCGGCGCCCCGGGCGTGACCTTCGCCGGTGGCAGCGCCACGGCCGTGACACTCGACAGCGGCATCACCGTCAGCGATAGCGAGAGCACGACGCTGACCCAGGCGACGGTGACGATCGCGACGGGCCTGCAGCCCGGCGACCTGCTCAGCTTCAACGGCGGCTTGAACAGCGAGACCTTCACCGACGGCGACAAAATCACCGCGGGCTATGGCGGCGGCGTGCTGACGTTGAACGGCACGGCGACGGTCGCCGATTACCAACTTGCGTTGAGCCAGGTCCAGTTCGGCTTCAACAGCACGGTCGGTGGCACCGCCGTCGATCCGACCGCCAATGGCACCGATTTGAGCCGCGGCATCGCCTGGCAGGTCACCGACGGCACCAACCCCAGCACGAGCGCAACGACGACGCTCAACGTCGTACACACCGCACCGACGGCAACCGCGAGCGGCACGGTCGCTTACGAGACCGGCGGGACGGCGGTCGCGCTCGACGGCGCGGCCACGGTGAGCGACCCGGACAGCGGCAACGATTTGACCAGCGCGACGGTCAAGATCGCGGCCGGTCTTGCCAGCGGCGATGTTCTTGCCGTGACGACGACCGGCGCGATTGGTGCGAGTTACGATGCCGGAACCGGAACGCTCACGCTGACCGGCAAGGATACGGTGGCCAACTATCAGCAGGTGCTGGACAGCATCACCTTCCTGACCACCAGCACCACCTCGGGCAACCGCACCATCGATTGGACGGTGACCGACGGCTCGGCCAGCAACGGCAGCAGCGGCACCGCGACCAGCACGGTCGATGTGGCGCTGGGGCCGCAGGTGACGGCCGGCGGCAGGGTGAGCTTCACCGGCGGCAGCACCGCGGCCGTGACGCTCGATCCGACGTTGAGCCTGACCGATCAAGCCAGCGCCACTCTGCAGAGCGCCACCGTGACGATTGCGTCGGCGCAGGCCGGCGACGTGCTCAGCTTCAACAACGGCGCCAGCGATAATTTCGCGGACGGCGGCGCGATCACCGCGACTTATGCCGGCGGCGTCCTGAGTCTGACCGGCACCGCCAGCGTTGCCGACTATCAGAGCGCGCTCCGGCAGGTGCAGTTCAGCTTCAATAGCAGCGTCAACGGCGGCACCGATGTCGACCCGACCGCCGGCGGCACCGATACCACGCGCGCCATCGGCTGGGCGGTCAGTGACAGCACGGTCACCTCAAACACCGGAAGCAGCACGCTCAACGTGGTGCACACCGGGCCGACGGTAACCGCCGGCGGCACCGTGAACTTCGAGCTCGGCAGCACGGCGCCGGTGACGCTCGATGCCGCGGCTGCGGTCAGCGATCCCGACAGCGGTGGCAATTTGAACAGTGCGACGGTTTCGATCGGCGCCGGGTTCGTTGCTGGCGACGTGCTGATGATCAACGGAAGCACCAGCGGGTCATTGGACGGCTTAAAGATCTCCTATTCGTTCGTCGGCTCGACGCTGACGTTGACCGGCACCGACTCGCTTGCCGCCTATCAGGCCGCGCTGGACGCGGTCACCTTCAGCACCACCGACACCGGCGCCACCACGCGCGCCATCAACTGGACGGTGACCGACACCAGCAACGCCACCAGCGCTGCGGCGACGAGCGCGGTCGATCTTGAACTCGGACCAAGTGTGATCGCCGGCTCGGTGCAGACCTTCACCGAGGGCAGCGGCGCGGTGACGCTCGATAACTCCCTCAAGGTGAGCGATCCCGCGAGTACGACGCTCACCGGCGCGACCGTGACGATCGGCAACTTGTTCAGCGGCGACACGCTCAATTTCGCCGACCAGAACAACATCACCGGCACCTACGATGCAATCACCGGCGTGCTGACGCTGAAAGGCGTCGACACGGTTGCCGATTACCAGGCTGCGCTACAATCGGTAAGCTACGGCTCGACCGCGGCCGATCCAAGCAATGGCGGCGCCGATCAGGGACGCACGATCAGTTGGACCGTCACCGACGGCGTCGGCACCTCGGTCGCGGCGACCAGCCGTGTCAACGTGCTCGGGGTCAACCAGGCCCCGACCGCGACGGTGCCCACGGCGGCCTATAGCGCCACCGAGGGCGTCGGCCTCGATCTGAAGAACCCGGGATTGTCGGTCGAAGATGTCGATAACGATGGCAGCATCGAGACGGCGACGCTGTCGGTCGGCGAAGGTATTCTGAACGTGACGGCGGGCAACAGCGGCGCCACGGTGACCAATACCGGCACCTCGACGGTGACGATCAGCGGGACAATCACGCAAATCGACGCGCTGCTCAATGCCAGCGACGTCGGCGCCAGCACCATAAGCTATCTCGACAACAGCACTCATCCTGGCGCCAGCACGGCGCTGACCTTGTCGATCGACGACAACGGCCACACCGGCACCGGCGGCGCCAAGACGACGAGCGCCATCGCGACCATCGACATCACGGCGGTCAACAGTGCACCAGTATTGTCGCCGGGCGCGCCGGCAACGGTGACCTTTGTTACCAACGAGACGACCCCCGTTGCGCTATTTTCCAACGAGACGGTCTCTGATCCCAACCTGCCCGCCAACTTCGCCGGCGGTAGCCTGACGGTTGCGATCGGCACGAATGCCCAGGCCGGCGACGAGATCGTGCTGCTCGGAAATTCGCCGTTCACCGACAACGGCGGCATCTTGAAGGAAGGCTCAACCGTTATCGGCACCGATTCCGGCCTGGGTACAAGCTCGGTGTCGATCACGTTCAACTCGGCGGTAACGCCGACCGTTGCAAACGAGCTGGTGCAGGCGTTCGGCTTCGAGGCCACGGGCACACCGGCTGACACCGCCGACGCCCGCACGGTGCAACTCACCTTCAACGATGGTGGCAATACGGGCACCGGCGGCCCTCTGAGCGACAGCGTCAGCCAGACCGTCGATGTCGCCGCGCCGGCCGCCAATACGCCGGTCCTGACGGTGAATGAGACCACGGCGGCGGCGACCGAGCAAGGCGCGGCGGTGACGTTGCTGTCGAGCGATACCATTACCGATTCATTGGGCACATTGGTGGGGGCGACCGTTCAAATCACCGGCGGTACTTTCTCCTCGAACGAGAGCAGCGCCAGCGACGATCATCTCGGCTTCGCTACGGGCAACGTCATCGTCAACCAGATCAACGGGACGAGCATCACGTTCAACTATGATAGCGCGACCGAAACCCTGACATTGTCGGGGAGCGATACCCTGGCGAACTACCAGATGGCGCTCGCCGAGGTCCAATACAACACGACCGGCGACAATCCGACCAATTACGGCGCCGACCCAAGCCGCACGCTGACATGGACGGTCAACGACGGCACCGGCTCCAACCAGCCCGCGGTGACCACGACGATAAATGTGACCGCGGTCAACGACGCGCCGGTGGCGACGACACCGGCGGCCGATTACAGCGCGAGCGCGGACGTGGCGCTGTCGCTGAAGAGCACCGGGCTGTCGGTCAGCGATGTCGATGGCGGCACCACCGGCCAGATCGAGACCGCGACACTGTCGGTCGACGAAGGCACCTTGACCGTCACGGCGGGAAAGAGCGGCGCCAGTGTCAGCGGCTCCGGCTCGTCTTCGGTGACGATCAGCGGCACGACCGCCGAGATCGATGCCTTGCTGAACACCGATACCAGCAGCACAGTCAGCTATATCGACAGCAACGCCAACGCGGCCGCCAGCACCAAGCTGACGCTGTCGATCGACGACAACGGCAATACCGGGGGCAGTGCCCAGACCACGACGGCCATGAGCACCATCGACATCCACGCAGCGCCCGTCATTACGACGAGCGGCAGTACGGTCACGTACGATCAGGGCGGCTCGGCCGTCACCGTCGACCAACCGGGTGCAGGCACAGGCATCAGCATCACCGATGCCGGCACCCCGCTGCAAAGCGCGACCGTCAGCGTCGGCAATTTCCAATCCGGCGACGTGCTTGGCTTCTCAGCGTCCGATCTGGACGGCACGACCGTCAAGGTCGATGGAACCGACACCGCAATCACCGAAAGCTATTCGAACGGCGTGCTGACGCTGACGGGCTCGGCCACCGGAGCCGTCTATCAGGCCGCGCTGGACGAGATCCAATTCAGCAGCACGGCGACCACGCCTTCGACCTTGCCGCGTACGGTTACGTTCACGGTCAACGACGGTACGTTGTCGTCCAACCCGGCCAGCGACACCGTGGACGTGGCTGACCAGCCGGTGGTGACGGCGGGCGCCGTCGTGACCTTCGATGGCGGCGGCAGCGCGGTGACGCTGGATTCGGGTCTCACGCTGAATGATCAATCCAGCGCGACGCTGACCGGTGCAACGGTGACGATTGCCGGGGCGATCAGCGGCGACACGCTAAGCTTCAACAACGGGACCAACACCGAGACGTTCACGGACGGCGCGATCATCGGCGCGACAGTCAACGGCGGCGTCCTGAGCCTTACCGGCACGGCGAGCGTCGCGGATTACCAGGCCGCGCTGCGATCGGTCACCTACGGCTTCGATCCGGCCAACGGCGATCCGACCGGCGCCGGCCGAACCATCGACTGGACGGTCAGCAGCGGCGCGCTGAATTCGGCCACGGCGACCAGCGTGCTGAATACGGTGCACGAGGCCCCGGTGCTGACGGCGGGCGCGCCGTCGGTGACGTTCAACGGCGGCGGCGCGGCGGTGGTGCTCGACAGCGGCATCACGCTGAGCGACGTCGACAGCGGCGGCAACCTGACGGGTGCCACCGTAACGATCACGTCGAACCTGCAGGCCGGCGATGTGCTCAGCTTCGACAACGGCGCCGCCAGCGAGGCGTTTGGTGGCGACACCATCAACGCGAGCTATCTCGGCGGCGTGCTGACGCTGAGCGGTACCGCGACCGTCGCCGACTATCAGATGGCGCTGCGGCAGGTGCAGTACGGCTTCACGGCGGGTGGCGATCCGACCAACGGCGGCAGCGACACCAGCCGCAGCATCAGTTGGCAGGTGACGGACGGTTCGACCAGCAATGGCACCAGCAACATCGGGGTGACGGCGCTTTCGCTGGTGCATCAGGCGCCGGTGCTGACGGCGGGCACGCCGTCGGTGACGTTCGACGGCGGCGGCGCGGCGGTGGTGCTCGACAGCGGCATTACGCTCAGCGATGTCGACAGCGGCGGCAACCTGACGGGTGCCACGGTAACGATCGCGCCGGCGAATTTGCAGGCTGGCGATGTGCTCAGCTTCGACAACGGCGCCGCCAGCGAGAAGTTTCTTGGTGATGGTGACACCATCACCGCGGCCTATAGCGGCGGCGTCCTGACGCTGAGCGGCACCGCGAGCGTCGCCGACTATCAACTGGCGCTGCAGCAGGTGCAGTTCGGCTTCACGGCGGGCGGCGACCCAACCGCCGGTGGCGGCGACACCAGCCGCAGCATCAGTTGGCAGGTGATGGACGCCTCGACCAGCAACGGCACCAGCAATACCGGGGTGACGGCGCTTTCGGTGGAGCATGTCGCGCCCAGCGTGACCGCCGGTGCGGATGTTGGCTATGCGGTCGGCGGCTCGGCCGTGCAGCTCGACAGTGGGCTTGCCGTTCACGTTGTCGACAGCGACGGAGACCTGACCAGCGCGACGGTATCGATCGGGCCAGGCTTCAGCGCTGGCGACATGCTCAACTTCACCCCGAACGGGAACGGCATTACCGGCAGCTACAATTCGAGCACCGGCGTGTTGACGCTGAGCAGCGCCGGCCCACTGGCCTACACCACCTACCAGACGGCGCTGGAGTCGATCACCTTCAGCACCACCAACGCCACCATCGGCCCCCGGACCGTCGACTGGCAGGTCAATGACGGCTCGTCGAGCAACGGTTTGAGCGCGGTGGCAACCAGCACGGTCACCGTCAGCGTCGCGCCGGCCGTGACCGCGGGCGCAACCGAGACCTTCGACGGCGGCGGCAGCCCGGTGACGCTCGACCCGAGCTTTGCGATTACGCAAGGATCGAGCCCGACGCTTGCGGGCGCCACGGTGACGATCGACGGCCCCGGTTTCATTACCGGCGTCGATACGCTGGGCTTCGCGACAAACGCGGTGCTCACTGGAGTTAATGAGGCGACGACAGACCATTACACGCTGACGTTTGCCGACAATTCCAGCATCACCGCGATTTATGACCCGACCTCGGGCAAACTCGCACTCAGCGGAACCGACTCGGTCGCCGACTACCAGGCTGCACTGCAAGCGGTCACCTACGGCGCCGGCGCCGGCGATCCGACCGGCGGCGGCGCCGACACCAGCCGCACCATCGCGTGGTCGGTGATCGATTCGGCGCTGACCTCGAACACGGCGAGCAGCACGCTCAATACCGTGCATGTGGCGCCGACCGTCACCCCGTCGGGCAGCACCGCGACCTACAGCGTCGGCACCGCCGCTGTCGTGGTCGACAGCGGACTGACGCCCAGTGATCCCGACAGCGGCGAAATCCTGACACAGGCCACGGTAACGATCGGCTCCGGCTTCATCGCCGGCGACGACGTGCTGGCCTTCAATGGTGGTAGCCCGAGCGGGATATTTGGCGGCGACACCATCCACGCGAACTACAGCAACGGTGTCCTGACCCTGAGCGGCCCGGCGACCGTTGCCGACTTCCAGATGGCGCTCGATTCCGTCACCTTCATCACCAGCGCGACGTCCGCGGGCAGCCGCACCATCGATTGGACGGTCAGCGACAAGTCGTCGACTTCGGTGCAGGCAACCAGCACCGTCGACGTCGTGTTGGGACCGCGCATCACCAACGTGGTCGGCCAGCCGCTCAACGGTGGAACGGTGGAACTCCAGGGTACCGGCGTAACGGTGGGCGATACGATCGACCTTTATGCCGACAGCGGCACAACGATTGTCGGCACCGGGAAGGTCCTTGCCGGCGGCACGTTCGACATTACGACGAGCGTGAGCATGCCGTTCGGCGACGCAATCCATACATTCACGGCGACGGAGACCGAGGGAGTCAATACGGCTACATCACCGCAGTTCAGGGTCGATGTCGATCCGACCGCGCCGGTGATCTCGGCGGTGGTCGGGCAGCCGGTGAACAACGGGCACGTCACGCTGGAGGTGACCGGCGAGGCCGGCGAGACGGTCAACGTTTATGCCGATGGTGGCGCGTCGATTGTCGGCACCGGCACGGTTGGTGCGGACGGCACGGTCGACATCACGACGACAGGGACAGACTTTGCCGAAGGCGTGCATAGCTTCACGGCGAAACAGATCGACTCGGCGCTGCTGACCAGTACGATGTCCTCGGCTTTCTCCGTGAATGTCGATCCGAATTCGCCTGTGATCACCACGCTGGTTGGCGTGCCGGTCAACGGCGACACGGTCGAGCTGCAAGGCACCGGCCAGGCCGGTGACGTCGTCGACATTTTTGCAGACGGCAATACGTTGGCGATCGTCGGCAGCGGCACGGTTGATGGTAGCGGCCATTTCGACATCACCACGACGGCAACGTTCGCCGACGGCGTCCATAGCTTCGCCGCGGCCGACACGAATGTCGCGACGAGCTTGACGAGCCCGGTGTCGACGCCGGCATTCACGGTCGACGTCAATCCGAACGCGCCGGTCAACCTGGCGGTTGCCGGTCAACCGGTGAACGGCCAGGACGTGACGGTGACCGGAACAGGGGAGACCCAGGGCGACACCATCACGATCTACAACGGACTGACGAAGCTCGGCACCACGACCGTTGGTGCGGGCGGGACGTTCAGCTTCACGACGAGCGCGCCGTTCGCAGACGGCGTCTACGGCTTCACCGCGACGGAGACGGATACCCAGCACCTGACCAGTGCGGCGAGCGCGCTGACGGTCGACGTAAATCCGAACGCACCGATCAACCTGGCGGTTGTCGGGCAGCCGGTGAACGGCCAGGACGTGACGGTGACCGGAACCGGCGAAACGTCGGGCGACACCATCACGATCTACAACGGGCTGACGAAGCTCGGTACCACGACCGTTGGTGCGAGCGGGACGTTCAGCTTCACGACGAGCACACCGTTTGCGGACGGCGTCTACAACTTCACGGCGACCGAGACCGATACGGCGAAGCTGACCAGCGCGGCGAGCCCACTGACGGTCGACGTCAATCCCAACGTACCGGCGATCACGGCTCTGGTCGGCCAGCCGCGGGTGAACGGACAGACGGTCGAACTGCAGGGAACCGGCGAGATCGGCGACATCGTCAACCTCTATGCCGACGGCGGCACGACGATTGTCGGCAGCGGGATCGTCGACGGCACCGGCCATTTCGATATCACCACGACGGCAAGCTTTGCCGACGGGGCGCATAGCTTCACGGCGGCAGAGACCGATGCGGCGGGCCTGTCCAGCGCGGCGACGCCGGCATTCACGGTCGACGTCAATCCGAACGCGCCTGTCAACCTGGCGGTTACCGGGCAGCCGGTGAACGGCCAGGACGTGACGGTGACCGGAACCGGGGAGACGGCGAACGACACCATCAAGATCAGCAACGGGGGCAAGGTCCTCGGTACCACGACCGTTGGTGCGGGTGGGACGTTCAGCTTCACGACGAGCACGACATTTGCGGACGGCATCTACGGCTTCACCGCGACGGAGACGGATACCCAGAACCTGACCAGTGCGGCGAGCCCGCTCACGGTCGACGTCAATCCGAACGCGCCTGTCAACCTGGCGGTTACCGGGCAGCCGGTGAACGGCCAGGACGTGACGGTGACCGGAACCGGGGAAACGTCGGGCGACACCATCACGTTCTACAACGGGGCGACGCTGCTCGGTACCACGACCGTTGGTGCGGGCGGCACGTTCAGCTTCACGACGAGCACACCGTTTGCGGACGGCGTCTACAACTTCACGGCGACCGAGACCGATACGGCGAAGCTGACCAGCGCGGCGAGCCCACTGACGGTCGACGTCGATCCCAACGTACCGGCGATCACGGCTCTGGTCGGTCCGACGCGGGTGAACGGACAGACCGTCGAACTGCAGGGAACCGGCGAGATCGGCGACACCGTCCACCTCTATGCCGACGGCGGCACGACGATTGTCGGCAGCGAAATCGTCGATGGCACCGGCCATTTCGATATCACCACCACGGCAGGCTTTGCCGACGGGACGCATAGCTTCACCGCGACAGAGACCGATGCGGCGGGCCTGAGCAGCGCGGCGACGCCGGCGTTCTCTGTGCCGGTCGAGGCTGTGGCCCCGACCAACCTGGCGCAGAAGGGAACGACGATCAACGGCGGCACGATCGAGATCACCGGCATCGGCGATGCGATCGGCGACACCATCACGATCTACAACGGCACGACCGCAGTCGGTTCGGGCCAGGTCGGTGCCAACGGGACCTTCGACATCGTGACCTCGAAGTTCACCGACGGCACCTACCAACTGACGGCCGTCAATACCAGCATCGACAACACAGAGACGAGCGCGGCATCGAGCCCGCTGACGGTCAATGTCGATCCGAACGCACCGGTGATCAAGGCGTTGGTCGGCACACCGGCCAGCGGCGGGACGATCGAGCTGCGGGGAACCGGCGAGGCCGGCGAGACTATCAATCTCTATGCCGACGGCACCACGACGATTGTCGGTACCGGAACGGTCGGTTCGGATGGCACGTTCGACATCAGGACGACGGCAACCTTCACCGGGCTGCACACGTTCACGGCGACCGAGACCGACACGGCGAAGCTGACCAGCGCGGCATCGTCGCCCGGGTTCGCGGTGAACCTTGCTTCTCCGCTGCACACGTTTACCGACAACAGCGTGCCGCCCCCGCTGCCGAACATCACGCTGGCATCGCTGGTCGATGACGTCCCGCGCGGTCCGCTGCTTCCCGTGGGTGACGGCTTCGGCACCGACGGCAGCGGCTTTACCTTCAACGTCGTGCATACCGATCCGGTATTGGCCACCGCGTCGGACGCCAATGTGCAGATCAATCTGGCGTTGGCCTCGCTGGAGGCGCCGCTCGGCGGCGACGTCGTTTACGTCGAGGCGCGCCAGGCCGACGGCACGCCGCTGCCCGACTGGTTGAAATTCGACCCGGCCACCGGCACCTTTGCGGGCCTGCCGCCTGAAAACGCGGTGGCGAGCCTCGCGCCGGATCTGTCCAGCGACAACAATATCGTCACCGGCACCTTGAGGCAGAATTTCAACGACGGATCCGGCAGACATGCGCCGGGATCGAGCAGCATCACCATCGAGGTGCTGGCGCGGGATTCCAAGGGCAACGTCGCGGTGACGGTGTTCACCATCGACCTGCAACCGCATAAAGCCGGCCAGCATGGCTGGAACATGCAGCCGTTCGGTGTCGAACGTCACGCCTCGCTCGTGCCTCTGTCGCCCGAGCTTGCCGCGATCGAGGCCGCGGTGCGCGACGTCACGCGTCCGGTCGAGCCGTTCGCCATCCACGGCATGCCGGTTGGTCATGGCGAACCCATCTCGGTCGGCGGCCACGAAACGGCGCCGGTCGGGCGCGCCGGTCTGACCGAGCAATTGGCGTCGATCGGTTGGCGCTCGATGGCCGCGCAGCGCAACGCACTGCTCGCCAGCCTGCAGCAGGGCAGGTGAGACGGCGCGCTGAAAGCCGGTGTTATTAACGCCATGGAGAGGCTCGGCGTGCTACGGCACGGCGCCTCTTTTGGTTGTGTCACGATAAGAGCTCGTCACGGGGATCAGGGCAGAAAATCGCGATGTCCCAGGCATGAAGGCTGAAAACCCAAACGCGATCAAACCGGCGGCTCCTAGTCCATTGGAAGCGCAGCTGTTCGGGCTCGGCACACTGGTGCAATTGCTCAAGCGCGCGCGTCGGGCCGAGAGCACCGAAGAGCTCGGCTTCGTCATGGTCAACGAGACCCACGCGTTGCTGCCATACCGGCAGGCGGCGCTGTGGCAGCGCGATGCTCAC
>NZ_LMUK01000008.1 GCF_009766005.1 Bradyrhizobium sp. S69
CACGATCATCCCTACCGCACGCTCCAGCGAAATTCGCAGGGAGCCGACAACTCATGATCAAACCACTTGACGAAGGACATCAGAGCGATATCCGGGATCTAGATGCCGTTCGCTCCCGGATGTCGCGGAGCTTCTTCGGGGCTGCGATTCAACGTTTGGATCGTCATTGCGAGCGAAGCGAAGCAATCCATAGCCACGAAGCAAGACTGGATTGCTTCGTCGCTTCGCTTCTCGCAATGACGGGAATTCCTCTCAAGTCACCTGCTTGACCAGCGCCGGTGCCGTATCCTCGCCCTTGAGTTCTTCCAGGCTGCGATGCCGCGGCTCGATGCCGAAGGCCCAGACGGTGACGATCTGCACCAGCAACAATCCGACCATCAGTGCCATCACGCCGGCGACGCCGTGGGCTTCGAACAGCATCACGACCAGGAACGGCGTCACGATGGTGGCGCCGCGGCCGAGCGTGTTGACGATGCCGGAGGCGCGAAGCCGCACTTCGGTCGGGAACAGTTCGGGGATGTAAACGCCGAACAGCAACGCCACCAGCACGTAGATCGGAACCGTCAGCGCGAAGCCGACCGCGGGCAGCAGCACCGGATCCGAGATCATCGGGTAGATGATGCCGAGCACCACCGCGATCAGCGAGGCCCCGATGATGGTCGGCTTGCGGCCCCAATGATCGGCCGTCATTGCGCCGATCGCGGAGCCGACCGGCGCGCCCAGCGCCATCAGCAGCGAATAGCTGAACGAGGTCGCCACGCTGAGCCCCTGCTTGATGAAGAACACCGGCAGCCAGGTGACGAAACCATAGAGCAGCGTGTTGATGGTGATCAGGCAGATCGAGCCGACGATCATCCGCGACAGCAGCGGCGGTGCGAACAGCGTTCCGATGTCGCGGGATACGGTCACCGTGGAAGCAGCAGCAGGCGCCGGCAGCGGCTGGCCCTGCGCCGCCTCGCGCTCGATCGACTGCATCAGCGCCTCGGCTTCCTCGGTGCGGCCGACCGCTTCCAGCCAGCGCGGCGATTCGGGGAGCGACTTGCGCAGATACCAGACGATCAGAGCGCCGATGCCGCCGAGCACGAACATCGCGCGCCAGCCGAATTCCGGAACGATGAGGGAGGCGATCAAGAGCGCGATCGGCAGCCCGGTGACGACGCACACCGCCATCAGCCCGAGATATTTGCCGCGGATGCGCGCCGGCGCGAACTCGGTCATGGTGGAATAGCCGACGACGTTTTCGGCGCCGAGGCCGACGCCCATCACGAAGCGGCAGGCGATCAGCACCGTCATGGTCGGTGCGAAGGCCGCCGCCAGCGAGGCGAGGCCGAACAGAAGCAAATTGAATTGATAGGTAAAGCGCCGGCCGTAGCGGTCGCCGAGGAAACCGGTGCCGAACGAGCCCAGCATCATGCCGACGAAGGTTATCGAAACGAACACCGCGTTCTGCGACAACGTCGAGAAGCCGGTTTTCAACGTCACGCCGAGCACGGTACCGGCGAGATAAATGTCAAAACCGTCGAAGAACATTCCGATGCCGATCAGGATCAGGATGCGGCGGTGGAATGGGCCGATCGGAAGCCGGTCGAGCCGGCCGCCGGCGTTGACGGATGTTGCCATGTGCGTTTTCCCCTTGATCGTTTGTTCGTTGTAAAAGGCCGCGGGTCTTGTGCTCGCGCCCGCTTCAGCCGGTTGCCGCGGTCTTATTCAATCGGTTTCAATTCAGCCGCCGTTGGGTCGCGGTGTCGCGGTACCAATCGAACGGCTGATCGTGGGTCGCGACCATCACGCTCTTGGTGTTGAAATGATCGTCAAAACTTTCGGTGCCGCATTCGCGGCCGATGCCGGAATCGCCGACGCCGCCCCAGGGTGACGCCGGGTCGAGCCGGTGGTGGTCGTTGACCCAGACGATGCCGGCCTTGACCGATGCCGCGACGCGATGCGCGCGCGCGACGTTGTTGGTGCGGATCGCCGCCGCTAGCCCGAACGGCGAATCATTGGCGAGCCGCAACGCGTCGGCCTCGTCCTTGAACGGCGTCACCGAGGTAAACGGACCGAACACTTCCTCCTGGAAGATCCGCATGTCGGATTTCACATCGGCAAACACCGTCGGCTCGACGAAGAAACCGCCTTCGTGCCCCGGCACCTTGGCGGCTACGCCGCCGGCGATCAGCCGCGCGCCGTCCTCATGGCCGAACTTCGAATACGCCAGCACGCGGTCGCGCTGTCTGGCCGAGATCACCGGACCCAATTGGGTCGCGGGATCGAACGGATCGCCGATCCGGATCGACAGCGTCTTGGCTTGCAGCTTTTCGACGAACTCGTCGTAGATCGAGGCCTGCACGATATGGCGCGAGGCGCAGACGCAGGTCTGGCCGGCGCCGATGAAGGCGCCGAACGCCGCATAATTGACCGCGCGGTCGACATCGAAATCGTCGAACACCATCACCGGCGTCTTGCCGCCGAGCTCCATGGTCTGATGCGCGAACACTTTTGCGGCCGACGCGCCCGCAATGCGGCCGGCTTCGGTGCCGCCGGTCAAGACCAGCTTGTTGATATCAGGGTGCTCGGCCAGCATCTTGCCGGCGCTGGGCCCAAGACCAAGCACGATGTTGAATACACCGGGCGGCAGCCCCGCTTCGGTGAAGATCTGCGCCAGCTTCAACGTCGTCAGCGGCGTGTATTCCGACGGTTTGACCACGGTGACGCATCCGCTCGCGAGCACCGCGGCGAGCGATTTGCACAGGATCATCAAGGGATGATTGAACGGCGTGCAATTGGCGACGATGCCGATCGGGGTGCGCAAGGTGTAGTTCAGATAGGAGCCTTCGACCGGAATCACGGAGTCGCGGCGCGCCAGCGCCAGTCCCGCGAAGTAACGGAAAAAGTCCGGCAGCCGCGACAACTGCGCCCGGGTCTCGTTGAGCGGCCGGCCGTTGTTGAGCGTTTCCAGCCGATACAGCGTCTCCAGATTGGCCTCGAAGGCGTCCGCCAGCCGGTTGACCAGCCGCGCCCGGGCGCGAATGTCCATGCCGCCCCACGCTCTGCCTTCGAAGGCTGTGCGCGCGCTCTTCATCGCGCGGTCGATGTCTTCAGCGGTCGAATTCGGGATCCGTGCGATCACGTCGCCGGTCGCGGGATTGCGGACATCGAGCATCGGGCCCGAACCGGCCTCGATCTCACGGCCATCGACGAAATTGCCGTGGATATCGACCTCGGCCGTGGCGGGTTTGGTGGGGATGTTCATGGGTCTCTTCCTTCGACAATCACGGCGTTGCGTTTCAGCGCCGGCAGCACACGTTTTTCGGTTTGGGCGACATGCGCCTTGATCAGACGGGTCGCGGTGCGCGCGTCGCGCCGCTGCATCGCCTCGATCACGGCGACATGCTCGGCGACGAGTTGCGCCGGGTCGTGCCCCCTGAGATTGGTGATGCTGACGCGCACCAGCCGATCGGCCTGACCGATCAGGTCGCACAGCGAGGCTGCCATGCGGCGGTTGCCCGAGGCATGCGCCAGCGCGGAGTGAAAGCCGCGGTTGTAGGCGATGAAGTCTTCATGGTGGCCGGCAAACCGCCTGAATTGGTCCAGCGCCTTCAGGGTTGCGTCGCTGGCGTTCTCGATCGCCTCGGTGACGCAAGCCGGCTCCAGTGCCTGACGGAATCGCAGGAGGTCGCGGGCATCGGTGAGCGAGATCGGGTTGACGCGGTAACCCTGGCGCGGCTGCACCGTGACCAGATGCTCGCGCTCCAGCCGCAGCAGCGCCTCGCGCACCGGCTGGCGGCTGACCGCGTAGCGCTCGGCGAGCTCCTGCTCCCGCATATCATCACCGGGCATAAAGTGACAAGTCAGGATATCAGAACGCAGGCTTTCATAGACATTATCGCGCAAAAGCATCGAAATTTTTCCCTGGAAGTTGCCATAGCTTTGCAGTCGTGAAATATCACGTCAAGCCACGAAGGCTTGAAAAGATGGAATTTTGATCTATCACTTGGTCGCGGATCTGAGCCGATCCTCAACGCTTGCTTCCCCCTGAATAAAGAGAGACCGCATGGACCGGCAGTTCGCCAACGGCACCGTCAACGCAGCACAGGCAGGCCAAGGACGTCCGCTGCTGCTGTTTCACTCGCTGCTGTCGGACCGGGCGAGTTTCGACGCGATCGTGCCGGAATTGGCCAAATCATTCCGCGTGATCGTGCCGGAATTGCCGGGTTTTGGCCGTTCGCACGCCGTGATGGGCGGCTTTGCCGCGGTCGCCGACCGGATGGCGGAGGCGGTGACGGAGGCGGCCGGCGGCGAGCAGGCGATCGTGCTCGGCAACGGCTATGGCGGCTTCGTCGCGCTGCAAATGGCGATCCGTCATCCCGCGATCGCCGCAAAACTTGTTCTCGCCGATTGCGGCGCTGCGTTTTCGGAAGCGGGCCGCGAGGCTTTTCGCAACATGGCGGCGGCATCGAGCGCTAAGGGCCTCGCCGCGATCACCGACGTCGCGATGCGACGGCTGTTCGCCCCGGAATTCCAGGCTGAGCATCCCGACTTGATGAGCGATCGCCGCGCCGCCTTTTTGAAGACCGATCCGGACGTGTTCCGTGCGGCCTGCGCGGCCTTGGCCGAACTCGACCTGCGGCCCGAACTCAAGGCGGTCAACGTCCCCGCGCTGGTGCTGGTCGGCGAGTTCGACGAGGCGACGCCGCCGCCGATGTCGTACGAATTGGTCGCGGTCCTGCCGCAGGCGCGGCTTTTGATCATCCCGGGCTGCGCGCACGTTCCGCAACTGCAATCGCCAAAAGTCTTTCTTGACGCGATCAGCGATTTTTTGGCGGCTAGCACGATCGGCGCATGAGCCGACCACATCCTGCCATGCGGCAGGTGTCGAAAATCATCGATCGAAATCCACGGCGACGGTATTGCCGCCGCTGATGATGACGCCGACGTGCTCTCCGGGCCGGGGTCGATAGGCGCCGGACAATAGGGCCGAGAACGCCGCAGCGCCGCCGGGCTCCGCCACGATCCGCGCGGCTTGCCAGAGCCTATTTTGCGCCGCACGGATCGCTTCGTCGGCAACCAGGACGGTCTCGTGGACGTGGCGTTGCGCGATCGGCAGCACACGCTCGCCCACGCGCCGCGGCGCAAGCGAGTCCGCCGCCAGGCCTCCGGCTTCGGCATCGACCGGATGTCCGGCCTGCAACGCTTTCGTCAGGGTAGGGGAAGCCATCGGCTCGACGCCGACCACCTTGATCCGGCCAGCATACCAGGCGGCGAGTCCCGCCACCAGACCGCCGCCCCCAACCGAGACCATCAGCGTGTCGATGTCAGGCAATTGCTCTTCAAGCTCGATGCCGATGGTGCCCTGTCCAAGCATGGTCTCGTCCTGATCGAAAGCGTGTACGGGCATCGCGCCGGTTTGGTCTGCCCATGTTTCGCTGGCCGCGAGGGCATCGGCATAGCGATCGCCTTCGATCGCCAGGTCGGCGCCATATTCGCGGATGCGTCGCACTTTTGCCTGGGAGGAAACGCTGGGAACGAAGATCTTGGCCGGCACTTTCAGCACCATCGCGGCATACGCGACGGCGGCCCCATGATTGCCGCCCGATGCAGCAACGACGCCGGCGGGCGGCACCCTGCGGGTCAGTAGATTTGCAAAAGCGCCGCGCGCCTTGAAGGAACCGGAGTGCTGGAACAGCTCGAGCTTGAGCGATATCCGGCCCGGTTGCAGGCCGATGTCGGTGCCGTCGATCGCCATCACCGGCGTGCGCCGGAGATAAGGCCGAATGATCTTTTCGCAGGCGGCGATTTGTCCGGGGTTTACAGCGTCAGCAACGTCGAGCGCGGTCATGCCAAAGTTCCTTCACGCAAAGCCAGGTTGACATCAACCGGGTTGACATAAATTAGTCATTTAGCTAATTAGCAATATGACTTTGTTGGATGACGATGTCGAGTCCGTCCTGCGCGCGCTCGCGAGCGAGCGGCGTCTGCTGATTCTGAAATGGCTGAAGCAGCCCAGGAAGCATTTCAGGGCGCAGGTCGATGGTGATCTGGTCGATGACGGCGTATGCGGCGTGCTGATCGCGGAAAAACTCGGGGTCAGTCAGCCGACCGTCAGCGAACATCTGAAAGTGCTGTCGCAAGCGGGATTGCTGCGCTCCAAGCGGGTCAAGCAATGGACGTTTTACAAACGCGACGAAGCCCGCATTTCAGAGCTCAAACGCGCCATCGTTGCGAAAATCTAGCGTGCGTATCGTCCCCGGCTGCCCACGCCGCCGCTTACGCCCTTGCCATCGCGTGGGGAAACACGACCTCGATCAACGTGCCGGAGCGGCCGCCGGTCTTGATTTGGAATTGGGCGCGGTTGGCTTCGACCAGCGCCTTGGTCAGCGACAGGCTGACGCCGGGTGAGTCGGAGGCCTGGTCCGACGGCGCCGTGGTGCGGAACGGCTCCATCGCGGCGGCGACCTCATTGTCGTTGAGGCCGTGGCCGGTATCGCGCACCCGCAACACCACCTCGCCGAAATCCGACAGCGCGGTCGAGACGATGACCTGGCCGCCGGCATTGGCCAGATGGATCGAGTTGCCGATCAGATTGAGCGTGATCTGGCGCAGCGCGCGGGTGTCGGCGACCACCTGCGGCAGCATATGCGCCAGCGAGGTGCGGATGATGATGCGTTCGCGATTGGCTTGCGGCTGCATCACCGCGACGCATTGTTCGACCAGCTCGTTGAGGTTCTGGTTGGTGAAGGCAAGGTCGAGCTTACCGGTCTCGATCCGCGACAGATCGAGCAGGTCGTTGATGATGGCGATCACGCGCTCGCCGGAGGCGCGGATGTCCTTCATGTATTCGACGTAGCGCTCGTTGCCGAGCGCGCCGAATCTCTCGCCGATCATCACTTCGGCAAAGCCGATGATGGCGTTGAGCGGCGTACGCACCTCGTGGCTGATCCGCGCCAGCATGTCGCTCTTGGCGTTGGCCGCGCGCTCGGCCAGCCGCCGCGCCTCGCGCAGCTCGCTTTCGCCTTTCTTGGCTTGCGAGAGGTCGCGAAACACCGCGAAGAAATTCGGGCCATGGGCCTGGGTGCGGCCCATCGTGATCGAGACCGGGATCAGTCCGCCGCCATCGACGCGCGCCAGGAGATCGCGGCCCTGTTCGAGCAGGCTGGAAATATCGGCGCCCTTGACGCTCTCGAGATAGTCCCGCACCGCGGGTGCGCTTTCCGGCGCGAACAGATCGGCGAGATTGCGTTGCACGAGGTCGGCGCCGTCATGGCCGAACAGCGCTTCGGCGCTGCGGTTGCAGGAGTTGATGTTGCCCTCGGCATCGAACATCAGGATGCCTTCGGCGGTGGTGTCGAGGATTGCGGCGAGTTCCTCGGCATTGGCGTGGCCGACCGGCGAGGGCTCAGACGCAGCAGGTTCGGAAGCAGAAGGTTCGAAAGTCACGGCAGGTTCGGCCATCAAGGGCTCGGCGAGCGCGGCCGCGATATGGGCGCCCTGCGCAGGCTGGGCGGCAAAGATCAGCGCCAGCGCCTGCTCGTCGTCCCATGCGATGGTGTAGAGGTGCGCTTCCGAGGCCTGCGGCGGCAAATCTTGCCCTGACAAATCTTCCCCTGATCCGTCTTGCCCTGAGCTCTGGCTGCCGGAAATCGTCACCGGCGTGCCGGTGTCCGACGTGCTGCTGGCGGTGGAGACGCCGGGCTCGACATAGAGCGCGTCGAGGCCGCCGGCCTCTTCCAACGCATGAAGGCTGGGATAGCCCATCCGTTGCAGGAAGGCCGTATTGGCATAGAGCAGCCGGTCGAGCCGATAGATCAAGACGCCGACCGGCAACAGATCGAGCAGCGCCTTGTCGCGGCGGCTTTCGCCGCGCGCCGGCGGTTCGGGAGGCGCCAGCCAGCCGGGTTGTCGGCTGGCTGTCTCCAGGACGGGTTGTTCAGCGGGTTCTTGTGCGGTCTCTTCGACGGCTTGTTGAGTCTGCTCGGCCGCCGGCTCCGCGACAACGGCTTCCTGGACTTCGGAGGCTGGCTCTGATGACAGCGGCTCGCTCGAAGCGTTGCTTCGTTCGAGCCGTTCGGACAATTGGCGCGCCAGTTCGTTGAACGCGTTGTTTTCCACCGGCGTCAGCACCGGCGATTTGGTATCGCCGATGGGGCGAAATGGCAGAACGTTCTTGGGCGTTTCCATTTCGGATTCCACGTTCGGGTCCACGTTACGATCCACTTGGGTTTCCAATTCTTGGTTGTCCAAATCGTGTGTTGCCAAATCGGTTTGGTGTGAAGTCTCTGAAGCAACCGGCACTGACAATTCAGGCTCGGTGGAAGGCGCGGCACCTTCGTCCGCAAGGCCGGCTTCGCTGGCCGCATCGACCGGCAAGTTCGCGGGCAATTCGGCGGCAGGCTCAGCCGGGACGACAGCGGCTGAAAGCGCCTGCGGTGCCGGTGGCGGAACATTGAACATTTCATGACGGCGCAACGCAGCAAGCCGCGTCAGCCCATCGAGGTCGCGGCAGACGCCAAAGCCGCGATAGCCGGCAAAATTGTGCGCGCGATCGTACAGCGGCAGGCCGGACAGCTCGACCGGCAGCCGGCCGCCGCCATCGACCGGCCAGTTAAGGGTAATGCCGCTCCAGGTGTCGCGGGTGGCGGCCGCCTTGAGCACGCGGCCCTCGGGATCGAGACCAAAAGTCTCGGCGATCTCGCTCCACAACCGGCCAAAACCCGCCGCGGTGTGCGCGCCGATCAGATGAGTGAATTCGTCGGAGCCGAGCGAGAAGCGCCCGTCGGCATCCATCTGCCAGATGAAGCGCAGCGGCGCGCTGCGCGGAGGCGGCGCGGGCTCATCGTGCCACGCTGGTGTTTCGATGGGCGGCGGCGCGAGCAGCGCCGCTGCGGCCGCTTCATCGTGGTTCGGTGTGGCCGCCTCGGCATCGACGGCTGCCGCTTCAGGGGACGGCTCGTCAGCGACTGCTTCGACATAAGGCGAAGGCTCTTGAGCTAAAGGCTCTTGAGGCAAAGGCTCTTGGAGTAACGTTTCTTGGGGCGGAGCTTCATCGTGCTGCGCGGACTCATCGTGATGCGCAGGCTCATCCTGATGGACGGGCTCGTCGCGATCGGGCTCGCGCGCGGGCTCCGGCGCCTGCGGCGGGGTCTCGGCGATCGGCTGTTCCGGTTGCGAGTTGAATTGATCGACCAGCGCAAATTCGGCCGGTGCTTCGCCTGAGTTCGCCGGCGTTTCATAGGCCGGCGTTTCATAGTCTGGCGTCGGAGGCGACACCGGATCTGCCGGCGCGGCTGCAGCGGTCTCCGTCAGCGGCTCGGCGAATTCATCGACCAGCGTAAAGGCGGCCGATGCTTCGTTCGATGGCGCGGGCTTTGCCGGCTCCTGAATCGGCGGCTCCTGAAGGCGCGACGTGCCCGTAGCAATCAGCGCCACCAGCCCGACATCCGCGCCGCTGCCGACGCGCTGCAAGACCAGATGGCCGATGCCGACCGGCAGTTCGACGCGGCCTTGTTTGAGGGCGTCGCTGCGCGCTTCGCCGAGGCCGGCCTCGCTGAGATTGTGAAAACCGAGCAGCGATCGCGCGGCGTCGCTGGCGCCGATCAACATGCCGTCGCGGGCAAACGCCGCGATCGGGGAATCGACGCCTTCGACCAACCGCTGCAAGCGCTCCACCAGCGGCATCGCGCGGCCGACCGGTTCGGCCGCCGCGATAAGGATGCCGTGGCTGCCGTCGGCGAAATCGAGTCGCGCGCAGCCGCAGGTCACGAGCCGGCCGTAGGCCGCGCCGAAGCCGCGCAGCCGTTCCAGCCGGACCGCGCCGTTTGCCGGCAGCCGGTTGGCTAGCAGCGCTACCTGGCGCCGATGCGCGTCCGCCGGTCCGAATAGTTTTTCCGCAAGTGCCGCGCCATTGCCGGCGCCGAACAGTTGCGCGCCGACCGGGTTGGCCCACAGAATCCGTGTGCCGTCGGTCGACCACAGCCAGGCCGGCAGTGCGCTCGTGGCATGCACCGCCAGCCGCGGATCGCCGACGCCTCGCAACTGGAATTCCGAATGGTTCATCGCAATGACATGACCGGCAGGATGAGGCTGTGGTTCGAGGATGGCGGCAGAATTCGGCGGCCAAACAATGACAGCCTTAACGAGGCGTTAGTATCGCGCGCGCGGAGCGGCAGGTCCACGGCTTGACAGCGGCTGACAAGCTCTATGCCCCGATAACCTTAATGTGGCGCCGGCGATGCGCTTTGCCGGTAGCGTGAAGCGGGCCGTGGGGCCTTCGAGAAATTCGTCGCCAAGGATATCAGCGCCAAGGATATCAGCGCCAAGGATATCAACGCCAAGGCGATGTCCTATGCCGAGCAGAACGCGCAGGCCTCGCTCGACGATGCGCAGTCTGCTGCACGCCAAGGATTCGAGCGATGTGATGCGGCTGCACGGGGACGATGTGCCGGCGCTACTGCGCGCGCTGGCCGAGCAGGCCAGCGAATTCGGCCAGATCGTCAGTCGCGCCGCGATCGATGCGGCCAAGCCGAAAAACCAGGGCGTTTTCGAACTCGACAAGAAAAGGCGTTAAAAAAAATAGAAAAACTAAAGTCTGAAAACCGACCCAGAACCGGTCGGGAACCGACCGAATTCATCCCAAAACGGGGTGAATTACCGGCTTTTGGCCCGCAAAACGATGGCTTCTTGGCGGCCTATGTCGGGACGGCGTCATGTTGCCGGCAAAACCGCGTCGGTTCGGGGTCACCAATGCGGCGCTGCACATTAAATTACGTTGCGATGCACAAAATTGACATGATATGAGTGTTAAAGGTGGCAACCCGAAAGGGCCACACCCGCAACGTGATTCCATATCGACGCGCGGCTAGATGGGCTGCCGCGCGCGCGAGGGGGACTCACACACTGTCTCATCCGTGAAGGACGCTTGCCAATGGCCAATTCAGATCCCTTCTCCTCTACCGTCATCCCGTTTGAAGTACCCGAGCAGGTGCGTGCGTTCGCCGAAAAGGGCGTTTCGCAGGCCCGTGACAACTACGCCAAGTTCAAGGACGCCGCCGAATCCCACAACGGCACCATCGAAGCGGTGTTTTCGGCCTACTCCAGCGGCGCCAAGGAATATTCCGCCAAGGTGATGGACATGTTTAAGGCCGGCGCCAGCGCCAACCTCGACTTCGCGCAGGAACTGGTCGGCGTGAAATCGCCTTCCGAGGCGATGACGCTGTGGACCTCGCACGCGCGCAAGCAGTTCGAGACCTTCACCGCGCAGGCCAAGGAGCTCGCCGAGCTTGCCCAGAAGGTCGCGACCGAAACCGCCGAGCCGATCAAGGCCAGCGTCTCCAAGCTGACCGTCAAGCCGGCCGCCTGATCGCGGCAGGTTTTTTGGGTTTCCAGAAGGCCCGGGCCGCAAGCCCGGGCTTTTCGTTTGGTGCGGGCCTTTCGTTCGATGTGCCGGGAAGGTGCCAAAAACGCTCCTTCCGTCGTCCCCGCGCAGGCGGGGACCCATAACCCCGGGCGTTTGTGTTGATCGGGAGCCGTTCAAAGCCTTTTCTTAACGGCTAACGCCCTCCGCGGGGCCATCCACACGCCCCAAAACGTCACCCAATATCGACGCTTTCCCGCCTTGCCAAAGCCGGGCGTTGCACCTAGTTTCCGCCCCGTTCGGCCCCCCCTTTTCGGGGCCTGCCCAAGCGATGCAGTTGTAGCTCAGTTGGTTAGAGCGCCTGTCTGTGGAACAGGAGGTCGGTGGTTCGAGCCCACCCAACTGTACCAACAAAATCAATCACTCGGCGAAAGCGGCGGGGCGGCACGGTTTGGTCCGGGCGCAAATAAGCGCGCGGTCTCGCAAAGCGTGCGTCGGTGAGAAAGCGTGCGTCGGTGAGTGCGTGGATGCGGGCCGGAGCGGGGCAGTGGATTGCACTGGCCTGGTAAATCAAGCGCACCGGCGGTGCCCTATGCCTGATCTTTGCGGGCTTTCGGCTTCTTCTCGGGCTGCGTATTCTGCACTGCCTGCCTCAGCATCTCGCGTAGCTGCTCTTTGGTCTTGGGCGGCTCGCGAGTCTTCTGCCATGTTGCCATGCACGGTATATGGGGACGACGGGACGGGAATTAAACCCCGTGACGTCCCTCATCTTGCCTTCGCGTCAAAGTTGCTGAACACTCACCATGGCTACTCGATCTCGATTATTTTCGGAAGACCCACCAAGCTGCGTCATGATGACCATTGGCAGAGTTAGTGGGATGGCTAGCGCGTCGCTCTGAGGCCGCCGGATGAAGAAGATCATACCTGAATGGATCTGGGAGGAAGAGAACCGAAAAGTCGCGGCGTTTCTGGGGGGCTGCGGTCGCCACGGCCGTGTGGACCGTCGTTATTTATTACAATGGGCGGACGCCGGCCGACGTTCGTCCAGCGAGCCAGGTCAAAACCTCAGGGGCGCCAGGCGAGAGTTACCGAGTGTGCAAAGGGGAATACCATGGAGAAGTGCATGCCGGTCAGCGTTTTCGTCGGCTGCTCCGAAATCGAGAACTTCGCTAAACTCACCTGCGGTGAGCACTATCGCCTCGTACCCATCAATGCTTTTGCTGGCGGCAAATGTGGCTACGAGTGGACGCAGGTAACCTGCCAGGGTAGTTAGTCGGCAGCGGGCTCTGTTTCGGCGCGCCTGTCAGTAGACGGTATCTGAAAAGCCTACACCAAGTTCAAAGCCAGCGCCTGCGGCCGAACCCGCCGCTTACCAATCTCAGGATCAGCAGAAGCACGACGGCTCCGACGAAGGCGTTGATGATCAGGGCAACCATGCCCACGCCGAGGTGGATACCGAGTTGGGGCAACAGCCAGTCGCCGATGAACGCACCGACGAGACCGACGAGCAAATCACCGATCAGGCCGAAGCCACCGCCCTCCATGACCCTGCCTGCCAACCAGCCGGCAACGACTCCGACGACGATGATGACGAGCAGGCCCTGATTGGATAAGTGCATGGTGTTTGCTTTCCGCTGGGATTATCGCGGGGCTAATGCTGGCCTGTGGCAAAAGTTCCGTTGCGTGGCGTGGGGAGGAATGTCGAGCGGGTGAAACCCCGGTCATGAGCTGAGCAGCAGCGAGTTTGCCTACTTCATTAACTTTTCCAAAGTGAGCAAAACAGAACAGCGGCCGAACTTTGAAAGGCTGCATGCTGGGCCCATCACCGGACGACCACGGTATCTAACGGTGACTGAGAGTTAGGTAACGCTCCCGCCTCCATTATCGGAGAGCAACGTGCTGCAACGAAGCCAAGCCAAACCCACGCTACAGAGTCGCCTGTTGATTCAAGCCACGCGCCTCACGGTGGAAGCAAATGCACTACCGCAGGGCCCATTGCGAGATGCGGCAATCCGCAAAGCGCGCCAGGCTGAGACCGGCGCTCATATAAATGAGTGGCTGTCGTCACCCGGACTCCAGACACCGCGATAATGCCAGAGTACCGCGCTTACATCATCGGCTCAGACGGGCATTTCCGTGATGCCATTGCGATGAACTGCGATAGTGACGAAGCAGCCAGCCGGCGCGCAGACAATCTGGCGAAAGCAGAGGCGGTCGAAATCGAGCTTTGGCAGGAAGCCCGAAAGGTAGCTACATTCAAGCGTCAATGCGATACGGTCACTCACGAAATCCACGACGGACGGATGATTTCGAAGCCGGCCGCGTAATGCGGGACACCTCACTCTCATAACTTATACATCAGGCTAACTTGCATTTCGTCTGAACGATTTTGCCACTGCCACGTCATACATAAGGACGGGAGTGGCATGATGCCTGACAAAAATGAACGCGTTGAACTCGAAATCAAGATTATCAGATACCGCGCGCTCTCGCAGCAAGCTCCCGATGCGGTGACAACGCAACGCATCAACGGTCTGATTTCAGAGCTTGAAAAGAAGCTCCGCGAGATCGACGAGTAAGGCCGCCTCAGTTGGCTGCCCCTGCGGTCAAACCCGCCCATGTAATGAGAGCGCTACAAGCACTCCGAAAACGACAGAAAACACGATCGACCATCTCGCTAGAAACGCGTTGAACCGGGCCGCCGGTGGATTGCGCTTTCGACAATGTGACATGCCAGCCTCCATCGTTCGCAAGAAAGCAATGTCAGTCCTGGCTTCCGGTTCCTGATCGATTTGCACAAAGAAACGGCCCCAGCGCCGGGAGCGCTGAGGCCGCTTGAGGGTTTGTCTTTGGGGGAAAGACACCGGTCAACACCGCTGCCCTGAAATCGTTCCCATCAAGCGACTCCCACAGCCACCCGTTACTTACCAGTGGGACGTTTTGCCGAAGGCTTGGCATACACAGGGACGTGGCCAATCTCACGACCCTGGTCGTCGATGATGGCAATGCGGCGTTCAGGATCTTCTTCGGGTTTATCGAGTGAAACGCCTATCGCGATCACCGATCCCCTGATGAGGGCAGCGAAATCATCTTCGCAAACAAAGCCTACTGAATCAAACAGCCTGTGACCGTTCGCAACGTCGAAAAAGTACCTGGGCATTGGTGACCTTCCGTTGGCCAAGTTTCCTCGGATGACAATGTTCCGAACAGGCTTCGCGGGATCCGACGCAAGTGGTGGGCGCTGATGGTCGCATCGAGTGAGCTCGCACCGGTCAAGCTCAGATGTGTCACGAGATCGAGCCCTCTCGCTTTGCCGCGCCTTCATCCCACGAAATGATAGATGGCATTGAGGCCCACGAGGCCGGTGATGATGAGATAAAGCGCGATCACGTAATTCAAAAGGCTCGGTAACACCAGGATCAGAAAACCTGCGATGAGGGCAATCATCGGCGAGATGTGCTCGGTGGTGACGATCATCAGGAATTTTCCTCTCGCGATTTCCGCCATCTGTGAACGAAACCGCGGGCTGTCGGTTCCATGCCGCTCAAGCGTCGTCTGCTCCGTGCATCCGGCAAAGCCCTTGCTCGGGGTAAAGTGCGACGGCAAACACGAGTATCTCTCAAACAAAAACCGCCCCGATGAGGGGCGGCTTTGGTCGAATTCGAACGATGACATCCTATCGATATTTTAGTCCTTCGATGTATCGCCCTGGCTCACGCCGTCGCCGCGTTACTCCGCGGAAAGCGCCGTGCTGCCACCGAACTTGGACGCGTCGTTGTAGCTGGGCGTTTCGCTGTAGCTGCTGGGCGCATTGAAGCGGACCTGGGCCTGGGCCGGTTCATACGCATAAGAGTTGACGAAGCGCGAGGCCACATGATGATGGCGGGTCCGATAGTGATGCAGCGTTGCGGCGTCAGCCGAAGCGCCGAAAGCGAACAGCAGCCCTGCAACGGTGACTGCTCCGAGGATTTTGGATTTGGTCATGACTGTCTTCTCCGTGAATCGACTGAGGTGAGAACCGGGGTTTCTCACCTTCGAGGTCGTTGACTCCCGGCGCGTATGTCCGTGGGTCTTGTGACGGATAGACTCAGGATTTGACCCGCGATATTCCCGTCAGAAATCGCCTGCGGCGTTTTGACACGCGCCCGGATGCGTGAGCTTGCCGGGGCGCGACCGCGGCTTCATATCAAGGGGATACGGCGTCACGGCCGGGTTCCAGGCGGTGAACCCAAGCTGAAAACCATCTTCATGCGAGGTTCATTCGGTCGCGGTCATGATGATCGTGTTCAGGACAACGAGGACCAGCGAAGATGAGCAAGCTGCTATTTATTCGCCGTTCGCTTGCCTTGCGGCACGCTGCGATCGTGGCGATGCGCGAGGCGCGGGCGATGCCGGTCGGGCTCGAACGAAATGCTGCCCGCCGGCGTGCGCGCGGGTTGAAGGAATTGGCGCGAACGGAAGCGTGGCTGGAGGGGCAATCGCCTCTGGCGGATCAAGCATCCCGTCAAAACTCTCGCCAGCGCCAGCCGGCCGTGCATAGCGCCGGCGTCCGCGGCAGCTAGTGACAAGTCATTTGCGTCTGCCGCAGCAGTTCCAGCGGGCTCCAGGGTTTTGAAATGAATTGGGTGCCGTCGGGCAGGCGGCTGACGCGCGGGTTGGCCGAGATCACGACGATGCGCAACGCAGGATATCGTTCATGCGCGATCTGCGCGAGTTCGATGCCGTCCATGTTGCCGGCAAGGCTGACGTCGGTCAAAAGCGTGGTCAGGCAACCGCCGACATGCTCCAGCACCATCTCGGCGGCTTCGCCGCTTTCACACTGAATGACATCCATGTCGCTCCCTTCGAGCAGCGTGACGATGGTCTCGCGCTGAAGCGCATCGTCCTCCACCACCAGGGCAATGCGCTTATAGACTTGGGCTTGTTCCATCGGAACTCTCCTCGGTGAGCAGGTGAGCGAGTTTGCTGAGATGAAGCGAAATAATCGCGCGCAGGCGTGCGCGAGCAGGCCTCGCGCCGAGCGATCTCAGGCCTCGCGCCGAGCGATCTCAAGCCTCGCGCGGAGCTAACTGCAATTCCAACAGCGCCATCGTCTCAAGTGCGGCGATGTTGCGTTCGCCTTCCTTGGCGCTGCGCAGGATGGTCTGTGCGATCGCCTGAACATGCGCGGAACTGACGGGATGCGGCAGCTTGCCGACCGCGTTGGCAAGCGCGGTATCCATCAAGGCAACGATGTCAGGCTGAAAGGAAGCATTGGCGAAGTCGTCCATCCGGCACCTCTCGTCGGTATGTACCCTGCGCCAACGGAGATAAAACCTCGATGTTCCTGCCACGGGTGCTGGTTGTTTGGGCAGCCGCGGTTCCCTCGGGAACAAACCCGAGGCTGCGCGCCAATGTGACGCCGCGCACATCCACGGCGCTCGCCGGTTCGTATCCTTCATCCTGTCAGGCGGATATCGCGAAGTCATTCATTCAGCCATCAACCTCCGCCTCGTGGTGGCGACCAGATAAGGAACGACAGATGAAGAAGACAGCTTTGATGATTGCGGCGGTCACCGCGCTCGCGGCGACGGCGGCAACCGCTCCAGCGGAAGCGCGTGGCTTTGGCGTGGCGGCGGGTATCGCCGCCGCGGTCGCGGCCGGTGTGGCCGCCGACACCTATTACAATTCAGGCTACGGCTATTATGGCGGGCCGGTGTATTACCACACGCCCTATTACGGCTACCATCGCTACACGTATCGGCGCTACTACTACTGATCGCGCTTGCGACGGTGTGAGCCATCTATCGCGAAGCAATCCAGACCTCGTTGTGGCACTGGATTGCTTTGCTCGCGCTGCTGAGTCCGCTGCCGCGGTTTTGCCTTGTTTGAGGGCAGACGCACGCGCCGCCGGACTCGTTTTGTTCACGTCATCAGCGGCGGATATCGGCGGGCTGTGATGGAAAAAGCCCGCAACGCCGATACAAGGATAGGTTGAGCGAAGAAAAATTGAGTCGCGCTGTGCCTTAAATCGCGGGATCGCGGCCTCAAACAGCGCTCAGATTCGAATTTTTGAGTCTGCTGCGGCGCACCGTGTGACTCAAAAGCCCGCTCCCCCGATAAATTGCGGGCTTCGTCAAGATTTTCGGTAAATTTTTCTTTCACGAATCACCGTGCTGATTCATTTTCGGCTTCTGGGGTCAATCTGGAGGCCAACGTATGAACGTTATTGTTTTCGCGTCGCGTAAAGGAGGCTCGGGGAAAAGTACCTTGGCCGCTCATCTCGCCGCGCATGTCCATAAGTCAACCAAGCCATGTCTGCTCATCGACGCCGATCCGCAAGGGTCACTGACGCTGTGGCACAAGCTGCGCGGCACCAATGAGCCGGCCATCAAGACCGCGGTCAATTCCGTCAGCGGAATTGTCGCCGCCGCCAAGCGCGACGGCATCGAGTGGGTGTTCATCGACACGCCGCCGAATGTGTCGGCCGTCGTGGAAGACGCCATCAAGAATGCCACGATGGTGATTATTCCGGCGCGGCCGGGGGTGTTCGACGTCAACGCCGTGCAGGACACGATTCAGACCTGCCGCGGCGCGCGCAAGCCCTATGCGGTCGTGATCAACGGCGCACCCGCGCAACGGGACGGCGTCGAAAGCCGCATCGTCACCATCGCGCGCGAATCGCTCGCCAAATTCCGTGCTCCGGTGTGGGGCGGCCAGATCACCAACCGGGCCGATCTCCTGATGGCGCTCGGCAAGGGTGAGGGCGCCCGCGAATACTACGCGGAAGGACGTGCCGCAGCCGAGATCGGCAAGCTGTGGGCCGCGATCGAACGTTCGATCAAGGCAATCCGCGGCCAGGCTTCGGCGACCGGCGCGATGCACAAGCAGGCGGCCTGATCCAGGCCGTCGGCAAGGCGGGAAGTCAGAAGGCTCAACGGAATAAAGACTGACAAGAACGCGCGGGCTCCGCGCGTTTTTCGTTGTGCGGGACGCGAACAGCGAACTCGTAGGGTGGGCAAAGGCGCGCTTGCGCCGTGCCCACCATCTTGTTCGTCATCGCGAAACGTGGGCACGGCCAAGAGGCCTTTGCCCACCCTACCAGTCTACGTCTTCTTCTTAGTTCACCATCAATACATAAAACAGCACGACCGGCGACAGGGTCAGGATCACCGACCAGATGCCGAGCGCCCAGAGAATATCCTGGATGCTGAAACCCTGTCTGTCAGGGTGTGAATGATTGTTCTTGCCGTTCACGACGCCCCCGCGTTTTGTGTTGCGGGGATATCGATACCACTCGAATTTTAAAAACCCGGCCGCGATTTTGCTTGCATTTGAACACAGGTGCTACCGCAGGTTAACGACGATCGGGTTGGACGCCCGGGCCATAGCGTTTTCGAGCGAAGTGGCAGCAGGTTCGCGTGAAGAAAACGCGTCAAAACAAGAATCTCTTCACGCGCTCATCAGCAGATGAAAGGCCACTACCGGCGACAGCCCGAGCACCGCGGCCCACAGTGCGAACGACGACAGCATCAGGAAATCCTGCATGCGTTGCACGCGTTCGCAGGCCGGATATCTCGGATTGGATGTGGCTTGAGCAGTCATTGTTTCCCCCGTTTTTTTGTTATGGGAAGACAATAAGCCTCAAATTTTAAGGATCGCGCCGTCGCATCGCGCGGATTTTATGCACCGCGGTGACGGCGCATTAACCACGCGCGCATCAGCGGTCGGCGCGGCTGACCACGTCCATCAGCTCGGCGATCTTGCGGCGCTGGTCGGCCTTGTCGCCTGAGTTGATCGCATGCTCGACGCAATGGGCAACGTGATCGCGCAGGATTTCCTCCTCGACCCGGCGCAGCGCCGCTCTTGCCGCGGCGATCTGGGTCACCACGTCGATGCAATAGCGGTCGTCTTCGACCATCCCGGCGAGGCCGCGGATCTGGCCTTCAATTCGTTTCAGCCGTTTCAGGCAGGAGGTCTTGATATCGGTGCGCATCTGCCTCATATACCCCCCTAGGGTATCAAATTCAAGAGCCCGGGAGAACGACTTTGGCGCAGACGGAACATTCTCACGGCCACGGCGATCATCACGGCCACGACCATGGCGCTGAAGCGCATGCCTGCTGCGGCGGCCACGACAAGCCCGCCGAGATCGCGCCGGCGATCGATCCGGTCTGCGGCATGAAGGTCAATCCGGCCACCGCCAAGCATCGCTTCGCCTACCAAGGCCAGGAATATTTGTTCTGCGGCGGCCGCTGCCGCGAGCGCTTCGAGGCCGAGCCGGAAAAATACTTAAAGCCACGCGAGGCCGAGCCGCCGGCGCCGGCCGGCACCATCTACACCTGTCCGATGCATCCGGAGGTGCGCCAAGAAGGCCCCGGCAGCTGTCCGATTTGCGGCATGGCGCTGGAGCCGGAACAGGTTTCGCTCGACGATGCGCCCGACCCCGAACTGATCGACATGACGCGGCGGTTCTGGATCGCGCTGGCGCTGACCGTTCCGGTCTTCGTGATCGAGATGGGCCGTCATCTCGGCCTGATGCATCTGGTGCCGTCGGTGTGGGCGAACTGGATCTCGCTCGTGCTGGCGACGCCGGTGGTGCTGTGGGCCGGCGCGCCGTTCTTCGCGCGCGGCTGGCGCTCGCTAGTTACGCGCAATCTCAACATGTTCACGCTGATCGCGATGGGCACCGGTGTTGCCTGGCTCTACAGCCTGGTGGGCACGCTGGCGCCGCAGCTGTTTCCGCCGGCGTTCCGCGACATGCATGGCGCCGTCGAGGTGTATTTCGAGGCAGCCGCCGTCATCACGGTTCTGGTTCTGCTGGGCCAGGTGCTGGAATTGCGGGCGCGCGCGCAGACCTCGGGCGCGATCCGGGCGCTGCTCGGGCTTGCGCCAAAAACCGCCCGGCGCGTCACCGCGCAGGGCGACGAGGATGTCGCGATCGATGCGATCGCGGTCGGCGATGTCTTGCGGGTGCGTCCGGGTGAAAAGATTCCGGTCGATGGCGTGGTCACCGAAGGGCAGTCGTTCGTCGACGAATCCATGGTCACCGGCGAATCGATGCCGGTCGCGAAGGCGGTTGGCGCCAGACTGATCGGCGGCACCGTCAATCAAGCCGGCGGCCTGCTGCTGCGTGCGGAAAAAATCGGCCGCGACACCATGCTGGCGCGGATCGTCGACATGGTGGCGCGGGCGCAGCGCTCGCGGGCGCCGATCCAGCGTCTCGCCGACCGCGTGGCGGGCTGGTTCGTGCCGGCGGTGATCGCGGCCGCGATCGCTGCGTTCGCGGCCTGGATGGCGTTTGGGCCAGAGCCGCGTTTTACATTCGCGCTGGTCGCAGCGGTGACGGTTTTGATCATCGCCTGTCCCTGCGCGCTCGGCCTCGCCACGCCGATGTCGATCATGGTCGGGATCGGCCGCGGCGCGCATTCCGGCATCCTGATCCGCGATGCGCAGGCGCTGGAGCGGCTCGAGCGCATCGACACGCTGGTGATCGACAAGACGGGAACGCTGACCGAAGGCAAACCAAAGGTCGTCGGCATCGTTGCTGCCGAGGGCGTCGAGGAAAACCAGTTGTTGCGGCTCGCCGCCAGCGTCGAGCGCGGCAGCGAGCATCCACTGGCGCGGGCGATCCTCGACGCCGCCAACGCGCGCCAGCTCGATCTCGGTGCGGTCGGCGATTTCGTATCATCTCCCGGCAAGGGGGCGACCGGCACCGTCGATGGCAAGTCCATCGCGCTTGGCAACGCGGCGCTGATGGCTGAACGGAATGTCGCGACCAGCGCGCTCGACGATGCCGCGGAGGCGGCGCGGCAGCAGGGCTCGACCGCGATCGTGGTCGCGATCGACGGCCGCGCCGCTGGCGTGATCGCGATCGCCGATCCGATCAAGCCATCGGCACAGGCAGCGCTGGCGGCGCTACGTAGCTATGGCCTGCGTATCGTGATGCTGACCGGCGACACCATGACGACCGCGCGCGCGGTGGCCAGGATTTTGGGCATCGATGAGATCGAGGCGGGCGTGCTGCCGGAGCGCAAGAGCGAGGTGGTGCAGCGGCTGGGCCGCGAAGGCCGCCGCGTCGCCATGGTCGGCGACGGCGTCAACGACGCACCGGCGCTGGCCGCGGCCGATGTCGGCATCGCGATGGGCAGCGGCACCGATGTCGCCATCGAGAGCGCCGGCGTGACGCTGTTGACCGGCGACCTCGCGGGCCTGGTCCGGGCGCGGCGTCTGTCGGTCGCGACCATGCGCAATATCCGTCAGAACCTCGCCTTTGCGTTCCTGTACAATGCAGCCGGGGTGCCGATCGCCGCCGGCGTGCTGTATCCGGTGTTCGGCATCCTGCTGTCGCCGATGGTCGGCGCCGCCGCGATGGCGCTGTCCTCGGTCAGCGTGATCGGCAACGCGCTGCGGTTGGCGCGGACGAGATTGGATTAGATATTGACCTCACTTGAGAGCTGGGCTGTAGGGTGGGCAAAGCGCAGCGTACCCACCATCTTCATCGTTTGAGAATGGTGGGCACGGCGCAAGCGCGCCCTTGCCCACCCTACGAGGCTCGGACTTTCAACCGTCATTGCGAGGAGCGCAGCGACGAAGCAATCCAGTCTTGCTTGTTGCTCTGGATTGCTTCGCAGAGCCTGTCATCGGGCCGGCCAGAGGCCGGACCCGTTGGCTCGCAATGACGAACTTAGGCCCTTCGCAACAACGTCGGCGCCGCCGCCCGCCGCTCCATCTCCGCGTCCAGCCGCGCTGCTAGTTCCACACTCACGTCCACCATCGGCAGGCGCACTTCGGCGCTGTCGATCAGGCCGCTGCGCCACAGCCAGTATTTTGCCGGCGCAGGGCTTGGCTCGGCGAACAACAATCTCGTCAGATCGGAGACGGCCTCCCAGCGCGCCAGGGCCGCCGCGCGATCGCCTTCGCGCAACAGCCTGCGGATCGCTGCAAAACTCTCGGTCTCGATATGCGCCGCGAGCAGGATGGCGCCGTCGGCGCCGTCGGTCAGCGCGTCGTAATATTGCGCGTCCTCGCCGGTCAGCACGCGAAAATTCGGCGGGCGACGGCGCAACAGCTCGATCGATTGTTCGCGGTCGGCGCCGCAATCCTTCAGGCCCACGATGTTCGGATGTTCGGCGAGGCGCAGCAGCGTCTCGTTGGTGAGGTTGACCGAGGTCCGGTAGGGGATGTTGTAGAGCACGATCGGCCACGAGGCATGATCGGCCAGTTCGCTGAAATGCTGCACGAGGCCGCGCTGCGACGGCCGCACGTAGTACGGACTTGCGATCAGGTAGCCGTCGATCGGCCAGTCTGCCGTTTCATCCAGCATATCCGCCATCTTCGCGGTGCCGGCGCCCGATAGCCCGAGGCAGATCGGCATCGTGCGTCGGCACTCGGCGATCGCTGTCCGCGTCAACGTGACGATGCGCTCGAGCTCGGCCATTTCAAGCGTCATGCCTTCGCCGGATGTCGCAGCCAGGATAAATCCGTCGACCGGGCCGCGGGCGTAGTGTTCGACCAGCCGGCGCAGCGAGGCCTCATCAATCTGGCCATCGCGAAACGGTGTGACCAGCGGCAGCCAAAGGCCCTGCAACTTTTCGCGCAGGCCGGTACTGGCGCGATCGGTATCTGATCTATCGGTAGCTGATCTGTCGGTTTCTAATCTATTCATGGTCCATCTCCTTCGGGGTTGCCGGAGACGGGACACTAAAAAACCCCGTCCAGACGGCGGGGTTTTGGGATCGGCAGGGTGCGAGCAGCTGGTCGCGCGCGTCGATCTTACGTCCCCGGGAGGGGGACTTTTTTCGACAGCGCGATCGTGCACGGATTCGTGATCATTGTTGGATGATGCGTGAGCGGGCCACGCTTGTCAACGCGGGGGCGGGGTGCACCGACGATGCGTCGCTGCAACGCGTCAAGAAAGGACAATAAGACGAAGCAACCGGCGGGTGTAGGGCCGGGAACCCGCGTCGCCGCCGCAGCCGGCGCACATGAAGGAGCGCGTGATGCCCCTTGGCAATGAGGGACTTGGTAACGCGATGAAGGACTTAGCTAAGAAACTTAGCAGCGGAGCGTGCGGCGATGATTCCGGCTTTCGCTGCCAGACGCGCGGCTTGCGCACAAAAAAAAGCCGGGTCCAAAGGAGCCCGGCTTAAGGTTTTGGCCACGTGAGGCCGACACAATCACCTTCCAAGAGGGATTACTGAGCGTCCGCGCCACTGGAGGAGGGGGACAAATGCGCGACGCGAATGCTCAGCGTATCAACACTATGATCCCCGTTGGTGCCCTGCGTAAACCGTCCGGGTCGCATGTCAGTCATGCGGAGTCCGAGGGTTATCGAATGATCATCACGACGGCCAACGCTGCGCCTTGCTGACCACGAAATCGCGGAACACCTGCACGCGCGCAACCGTCTTCAACTCTTCGGGATAAACGAAATAGGTGTCGAGCTGGATCGAGTGGGACTCGCCGAACAGTTGCACCAGGCGGTTATTTTCCTCGACCAGATAATCCGGCAGCGCGGCGATGCCGAGACCCTGCTGGCAGGCCCGCACCAGCCCCAAGATGTTGTTGACCTTGAAAAAGGGTTCGCGTGGACCGGAGCCGTTGCGGCCGGCTTCAACCAGCCAGCTACGATTCTGCAAATGCGGCGGCACCTGCGAATCGGCGAGCATGATGATGCGATGCGAGTCGAGATCGTCGAGCGTGCGCGGCGTACCGAAGCGCTTGATGTATTCCGGCGAGCAATAGGCATGGAAGCCGATCGAGAACAGCTTGCGCTGGATCAGGTCCGGCTGGGTCGGCTTGCGGGTACGGATCGCGACGTCGGCCTCGCGCATCGACAGATCGAGATCCTCGTCGGTCACGATCAGCGAAATCCTGATGTCCGGATACAGCGCGGTGAATTCATCGAGCCGCGGGATCAGCCAGTTGATGCCGAGCGCCGGCGGCGTGGTGATCTTGAGGTCGCCGCTCGGCCGCTCGCGGCTGTCGGTCAATTTGGCGCGCGCCGCCTGCAACTGCATGAACACGTCATGCGCGGTGCGAAACAACAGGTCGCCCTGTTCGGTGAGGATGAGGCCGCGGGCATGGCGGTGGAACAGCGACACCGAGAGCTCCTGCTCCAGCGCGCTGACCTGCCTGGAGACCGCCGACTGCGACAGACCAAGCTGCTCGCCCGCATGCGTGAAGCTCCCCGCTTCCGCCGCCGCGTGGAATACTTTGAGCTTGTCCCAATCCATGTCGGTAAATCCGTCGCGTGTTCGAGCCATGAATTATTCTGCCGCGATCCGATCGCTCGCGCGAAGTGCGAGAAAGCGTTCGGCTTCGAGGGCTGCCATGCAGCCAAGGCCGGCGGCCGTGACCGCCTGCCGGTAGGTTTCGTCGGCGACGTCGCCGGCGGCGAACACGCCGGGCACCGAGGTCGCCGTCGAATTCGGCGCCACCTCGACATAGCCCGATGATTTCAGCTTGATCTGGTCGGCCACGAGGTCGGTCGCCGGTGCGTGGCCGATCGCGATGAAGACGCCGTCCGCCGGCAGTTCGGTCAGCGTGCCGGTTTTGACGCTCTTCAACCGGACATGGGTGACCTTGCCTGGATTCTCGGCACCGGTGATTTCGTCGAGCGCGCTATCCCAGACCACCTTGATCTTGGGATGCTTGAACAGGCGCTCTTGCAGGATGCGCTCGGCGCGGAAATGATCGCGGCGATGCACCACGGTCACCTGCGAGGCGAAGTTGGTGAGGAACAGCGCCTCCTCGACCGCGGTGTTGCCGCCGCCGACCACCACGACCTCCTTGCCGCGATAGAAAAATCCGTCGCAGGTGGCGCAGGCCGAGACGCCAAAGCCCTTGAATTTCTCCTCCGAGGGAATGCCGAGCCAGCGCGCCTGCGCGCCGGTGGCGAGGATCACCGTTTCCGCCAGATAGACGTCGCCGCTGTCACAGGTCAGGCGGAATGGCCGCTGCCCGAGCTCGAGCTTGACGACGAGATCGGTGACGATCTTGGTGCCGACATGCGCCGCCTGCTTCTCCATCTGCTCCATCAGCCAGGGGCCCTGGATGACGTCGGCGAAGCCCGGATAGTTCTCGACGTCGGTGGTGATGGTGAGTTGGCCGCCGGGCTGGATGCCCTGGATCAGGACGGGTTCGAGCATCGCCCGTGCCGCGTAGATCGCCGCGGTGTATCCGGCCGGCCCGGAACCGATAATGACGACCTTGGCATGGATGGAAGCAGGCATGGGCAGGTCCCTTTCTTAAGGGAGATTGGTCAGGACTTGATCGGAAAAGCACCGGGGATGGGCTCGCGGCGGCGCTAAAAGTGTCAAATCCAAGTCTAGGGTATCTGGGGAGCTATGCAAGAATTGCAATCCAAATCAGCGGATTTTCCACCTCGATGCGAGAAATATCGCACTGCACGCGCAATAAAATTGCGCAAGTGCGGTCGGCTGCGCTAAGAGAGTTGCCAATCATTGCCGCCAACACCGTTAGCCCAGGATCCGCAAAGCCCGTGTCGAAGAACCTAGATGAGATCGACCTCAAAATCCTCAACGAAATCCAGGCCGATGGCCGAATCACCAATGTGGAACTGGCCAAACGGGTCGGGATTTCCCCACCGCCCTGCCTGCGCCGGGTCCGGGCACTGGAGGAGGCCGGCTATATCCTGGGCTATCGCGGGCTATTGGACCCGCGCAAGCTTGGCTTCGACGTCACGGTGTTTGCCTCCGTGCATCTGTCGAGCCAGGCCGACGCCGATTTGCGCGCGTTCGAGGAATTCGTGCGCGCCGAGCCGCTGGTCCGCGAATGCTGGATGCTGTCGGGCGAGGTGGATTTCATCCTGAAATGCGTGGCGCCCGACATGGCGACGTTCCAGGAATTCGTCACCCATCTGACCGCGGCGCCGCACGTCCGCAATGTCAGGACATCGCTGGTGCTGCACAACTCGAAATATGAAGCCGCGGTGCCTCTGGATTTGAAGGTGGCGGGGTAGGCAGGAGTTCAGCGCGTAGGGTGGGCAAAGGCGCACTTGCGCCGTGCCCACCACACTATAATTCACCGCTTATTCTGTCGCAGCGTTTTGGTGGGCACGCGGAGCCTGTCATCGGGCGCGCATTCGCGCGACCGGTGGCTTTGCCCACCCTACGGTTTGTCGCCGTCAGCCCTTCTTCCCGCGCAACACCGCATCGAGGCTGTACGGGCCGCCGCCGGCGCAGGCCAGATAGAGGCAGGCGAAGCAGAACATGATCGCGTTCTCGCCGCCGTTCAACAGCGGGATGAAGTTGCGCGGCGCGTGTTCCATGAAATAGGCGATCGCCATTTCACCGCACAGCAGAAACGCCGCAACCCGGGAGAACAGGCCGAGGATGAGAAGTCCGCCGAGAATGAGTTCGATCGAGCCCGCGCACCAGAACAGTGAAAACGGCTCGACCTTGGCGAACATCGGCACCGGCGGAAACTTGAACAGCTTGGCGACGCCGAACTGAAACAGCAGCAGGCCGGTGATGACCCGGAACAGGCTGTGAACCTGCGGTTCGAAGCGGGCAAAAGTTGCGTTGATCTTTTCCATGGTGCTGCCCCTCAACCGCGCTTCATCGCGGCGTCGACACTCCAGGGACCTGCGCCTGCCGTCGACAGATAGAGACAAGTGAAGCAGAACATGATCGCCAGCGTGCCGCCGTTGATCAGCGGGTAGAAGGCTTTTGGCGCGTGCGCCATGAAATAGGCGAAGGCCATTTCACCGGAGATGATGAAAGCGACCAGGCGGGTCTGAAAACCGACAATCAGCAGCGCGCCCCCGATCAGCTCGATGATGCCGGCCGCGCCGATCAGGGAAAACGGACTAAGATTGGCGAAGCTCGCGACCACCGGAAAACCAAGCAGCTTGGCCGTGCCGTGCTGAATGATCATCAACCCCATAATAAGGCGCAGCACGCTCAAGGCACGCGGCGTCCATGCCGCCAGTGTTTCGTTCATGAGAAGTCCCCCAGAAGTTTTGACGCGCCTATAGGTATCTCGTCGCGGCGCTCAGGAAAAGCAATTCAAGCGCCGAGGCGGCGCCGGGATGATCGGATTCGGTAGTTAGTTATTTTTTATAATTATTATAATTTGTTACTTACCGACGGACTGGGCGGACGCCAACTCACAATGTCGTCAGCGCGGCGTGCCCCGCACCACGCCGCCGCCGGCCATGGCGCGCGACAAAGGCGCGCAATAAAAAAAGCCGCGCAAGGCGCGCGGCTTTTTCGAGCAGGTCACCCGCAAGTAACTAGCGAAATTCGACCTTGGTGATCTCGTAGGCCTTGGAGCCGCCGGGCGCCATGACTTCGACGGACGTGCCCTTGCTCTTGCCGATCAGGGCGCGCGCCAGCGGCGAGGTGATGGAGATGCGGCCTTTCTTCGCGTCGGCTTCGGGCTCGCCGACGATCTGCCACACCGCTTTCTTCTCGGTGTCTTCGTCGACCAGCGTGACGGTGGCGCCGAACATCACTGTTTCGCCCGAGAGCTTCGAGATGTCGATAATATCGGCGCGCGCCAGCTTGTCCTCGAGCTCGGCGATGCGGCCTTCGTTATGCGACTGCTCTTCCTTGGCTGCGTGATATTCCGCGTTCTCGGAAAGGTCGCCATGCGAGCGCGCTTCCGCGATATGCTCGATGATGCGCGGACGATCCTCCGATTGGCGCTTCTTCAATTCGACCCCAAGAGCAGCATAACCGCCCGCGGTCATCGGAACCTTTTCGACCATCTCTTTTGTCCTTTAACCTTATGCGGACCAATCCGCGGCACGCACAAACGCCGAAACGCAATCCCCCTGTGGCCGGTAAGTTCCAGTCATGAGGGATTACCAGCCGATCAATTGCCGGACACAAAGCCGGCCAACGATTAGCTTTCGGAAAAATAACTCTGCAGGGTGCGGACCTCAAGGTCCCCGCCCAGATAGGCGCGGATGCCCTGCGCGGCCGCCACGGCACCCGAAAGAGTGGTGTAATATGGCACTTTATGCAAGAGGGCAGCTCGTCGTAATGAGCGGCTATCGGCCAGCGCCTGCGGCCCCTCGGTGGTATTGAACACCAGCTGGATATCGCCGTTCATGATGGCGTCGACGATATGCGGCCGGCCCTCCAGCACCTTGTTGACTTTCTCGGTCGGTACGCCCTGGTCGGTCAGGAAACGCTGCGTGCCGGACGTCGCCATCACCTTGAAGCCAAGCGAGAATAACAGCCGCACCGCCTCGAGGATCCGGGTCTTGTCGATTTCGCGCACCGACACAAACACCGTGCCCTTGCGCGGCACCCGGGTGCCGCCGCCGAGCTGGCTCTTGGCAAAGGCGACCTCGAACGAGCGGTCGATGCCCATGACTTCGCCGGTCGAACGCATCTCCGGTCCGAGCACGGTATCGACGCCCGGGAAGCGGGCAAACGGGAACACCGATTCCTTGACGCCGACATGGCCGAGCTGGCGCTTCTTCAAATTGAAGTCGGCGAGCTTTTCCCCGGCCATGATCCGGGCTGCGATCTTCGCCACCGGCATGCCCATCACCTTGGCCACGAACGGCACCGTGCGCGAGGCCCGCGGATTGACTTCGAGCACGTAAATCTCGCCGTTCTTGATGGCGTATTGCACGTTCATCAGTCCGACCACGTCGAGGCCGAGCGCCAGCTCGCGGGTCTGCCGCTCGAGTTCGGCGATCATCGCGGCATCCAGCGAATGCGGCGGCAGCGAGCAGGCGGAATCGCCGGAGTGAATGCCGGCCTCCTCGATGTGCTCCATGATGCCGACGATGAAGGTGTCCTTGCCGTCGCACAGGCAATCGACGTCGATCTCGATGGCGTCCGACAGATAGCGATCGAACAGCAGCGGATTGGTGCCGAGCACGGTGTTGATCTGCCCGGTCTTGTCGTTCGGATAGCGCGCCTTGACATCGCCCGGCACCAGCTCCGGCAGCGTGCCGAGCAAATAATCGCCGAGCTGGCTTTCCTCGCGGATGATCTGCATCGCGCGGCCGCCGAGCACATAGGACGGACGCACCACCAGCGGCAGGCCGAGATCGGCGGCCACCAGCCGCGCCTGCTCGACCGAATAGGCGATGCCGTTCTTCGGCTGCTTCAACCGCAATTTGTCCAGCACGCGCTTGAAGCGGTCGCGGTCTTCGGCCAGATCGATCGCGTCGGGCGACGTGCCGAGGATCGGCACGTTGGCCGCCTCCAGCGTATGCGCGAGCTTGAGTGGGGTCTGGCCGCCGAACTGCACGATGACGCCGTGCAGGGTGCCGTTCTGCCGTTCGGTCGCAATGATCTCGAGCACGTCTTCTGCGGTCAGCGGTTCGAAATACAATCGGTCGGCGGTGTCGTAATCGGTCGACACCGTTTCCGGATTGCAGTTGATCATGATGGTTTCGTAGCCGGCGTCGTGCAGCGCGAAGCAGGCGTGGCAGCAGCAATAGTCGAATTCGATGCCCTGGCCTATCCGGTTGGGTCCGCCGCCGAGAATGATGACCTTGTTCTTGTCGGACGGCGCGCTTTCATCGGCGAGGCGGCCGGCGAACGGGGATTCATAGGTCGAATACATGTAGGCGGTGGGGGAGGCGAATTCCGCGGCACAGGTATCGATGCGCTTGAACACCGGGCGAACGCCGAGCGCATGACGCTTGGCCGTGATCTCGGCTTCGGTGGCATGGGAGAGCACGGCGAGCCGGGCGTCGGAAAATCCCATCGCCTTCAGGCTGCGCATGCCGAAGGCATTGCCGGGCAGGCCGTTGGCCTTGATCTTGGTTTCGGTTTCGACGATGCCGCGCATTTCGGCGAGAAACCACGGATCGATCTTGCAGGAGGTGAATATCTCCTCGTTGCTCCAGCCGAGCCGCATCGCCTGCGCCACTTGCAGGATCCGGTTCGGCGTCGGCGTGCCAAGGGCGGCGCGAATGGCGTTCTTGTCGTCGTCGCGGCCAAGGCCGTCGATCTCGATTTCGTCGAGCCCGGTCAGCCCGGTCTCGAGGCCGCGCAGCGCCTTTTGCAGGCTTTCCTGGAAGGTGCGGCCGATCGCCATCACTTCGCCGACCGATTTCATCGAGGTGGTCAGCGTGGTGGAGGCGCCGGGAAACTTCTCGAACGCAAAGCGCGGAATTTTCGTCACCACGTAGTCGATGGTCGGCTCGAACGACGCGGGCGTGGCGCCGCCGGTGATGTCGTTGGCGATCTCGTCCAGAGTGTAGCCGACCGCGAGCTTGGCGGCGACCTTTGCAATGGGAAAGCCGGTGGCCTTGGAAGCCAGCGCCGACGAGCGTGACACCCGCGGGTTCATCTCGATCACGACCATGCGCCCGTCGGCCGGATTGACGCCGAACTGCACGTTGGAGCCGCCGGTCTCGACCCCGATCTCGCGCAGCACCGCCAGCGAGGCGTCGCGCATGATCTGGTATTCTTTGTCGGTCAGGGTCAGCGCTGGCGCGACCGTGATGGAATCGCCGGTATGGACGCCCATCGGATCGAGATTCTCGATCGAGCAGATGATGATGCAATTGTCTTTTTTGTCGCGCACCACCTCCATCTCGAACTCTTTCCATCCCAGAACCGATTCCTCGATCAGGACTTCGTCGGTGGGCGAGGCGTCGATGCCGCGCTCGACGATCTCGATGAATTCGGCCTTGGTATAGGCGATGCCGCCGCCGGTGCCGCCCATGGTGAAGGAGGGGCGGATGATCGCGGGCAGGCCGATCTCGTCGAGCGCGCGCAGCGCGTCGGGCAGGTTCTTGGTCTGGATCGAGCGTGGCGTTTCCAGGCCGATCCGGGTCATGGCCTCGCGGAAACGGCCGCGATCCTCGGCCTTGTCGATGGCATCGGCGGTGGCACCGATCATCTCGACGTCGAACTTTGACAGCGTTCCCTGTTTGCGCAGCGACAGCGCGCAGTTCAGCGCGGTCTGCCCGCCCATGGTCGGCAATAATGCAAAACCGCCGGGAACGACGTAACGTTCCTTCTCGATGATCTTGGCGACGATCTCGGGCGTGATCGGCTCGATATAGGTCGCATCCGCCAGTTCCGGGTCGGTCATGATGGTCGCGGGATTGGAATTGACCAGAACGATCCGGTAGCCCTCATCCTTCAGCGTCTTGACCGCCTGGGTGCCCGAATAATCGAATTCGCAGGCCTGCCCGATCACGATGGGACCGGCGCCGATGATCAGGATGGTGGAGATGTCGGTTCTTTTGGGCATCAAGTCTCAACGGTTGGAAAATGGGCACAAAAAAAGGGCGCGCATGCCGCGCGTCCCTTGAGCCGAAGCGGGAGGTTACCCTCGCGCGCGGGTGGTCTTTAGACCAGATTCCCTAGGCGGGGAAGAACTTTAAAGGCTCCGTCAACCGGCAATTTTACGCAGTTTTGAGCTGCCGCTGCCAGCCGCGAAGCAGAACGCCCGCAAGCGCCGCCGCCACGCCGCATCCCCCGACCCAGCCGAGGTCGTCAGGCGACAGTCCGGTGAGGACCAGGCCACCCAGCGCGCCGCCGATGGCAAAACCGAGATACATCGCCGAGGCATTCAGCGACAGCGCGATCATCGGCGCCTGCGGCTCGAGATGCACCAGATTGGCCACCTGGCCCGGGTAGAACATCCAGCCGCCGATACCCTGGAAAAAGATCAGGCTGAGGAATACCGGCCGTGCATGTTCGGGCGACAGATATTTCAGCGCCACCGATTGCAGCATCAGCGCCATCATCGCCACGACCAGGCCAAGCGTCGCGGTTGGGGCCGGGCCGATGCGGTCGGCCAGCGTCCCGCCGAGCATGTTGCCGATCGCCGCGGCGATACCGAAGACCAGCAAGGCCAGACTGATTTCGGTGGGGCCAAACCCCAGACCGTGCAGCGGAACGGCCAGATAGGTGAAGACGGTGAAGCCGCCGATGCCCCACAGCGCGGTGACTGAAAGCGCATGCAGCACCGCGCTGCGCCGGGCGACCGCGAGCCGCTGAGCCATGGTGGCGGTGGCGCGCGGCAGGCCCCGCGGCAACCCGAACAACAGCCCGGCCAGTGCTATGGCACCAAGCCCGGCGACCAGGATAAAGGTCGCTCGCCAGCCGTAATGACTGCCGATCCAGGTCCCGAGCGGCACGCCCAGCACGGTCGCAACCGTCAGGCCTGACGTCACCAAAGCGATGGCGCGGCCACGGCGTTCGGGGGAGGCGATCGCAACCGCGACGGCCAGTGCGGTCGGCATGCACAGGCCGGCACCCACCGCCATCAGCATCCTGGAAGCCAACAGCATCGCGAAACTGGCGGCCACCACCGCCAGCAGGTTGCCGGCGATGAAGCAGCCCAGCGCCAGGGTCAGCACGGTGCGGCGGTCGAGGTTGTTGAACGTCACCGCCAGGATCGGAGAGCCGATCGCGTAGGTCAGGGCATAGGCGGTGACGAGCTGTCCGGTGGCCGCCAGCGAGATCTGCAAGTCGGCTGCGATGACTGGCAATAATCCAGCGATAACAAAAGCTTCGGTGCCGATCGCAAAGGCCGCCACGGCCAACCACAAAATGCTCATTCGCTTTCGCTCCAAAGTTCAATAATTATCGAACTACTGCTGCGGCGGCGAACGAATGTCAATCGGTTCAATAATTATTGAACATTGCACCTTCGACTCAAGATCGGGTATCACTGCGCCATGAGCCGCAATATCCACCATCCGACCCGGGAACAGATCGACCTGCCAATGGTGCTGGATTGCCTGAGCGATCCGACCCGGCTGTCGATCGTCTATACGCTGGCGATGTGCGAGGGCGCCGCGCCCGAATTATGCTGCGGCGACTTCAACGCGCTGAGCGGCAAGTCCAATCTCGCCTATCATTTCGGGAAACTGCGCGAGTCCGGAGTGATGCAGACCCGGATGGTCGGAACCAACCGGTGGATGAAACTGCGGCGCGAGGATCTCGATGCGCGCTTTCCCGGGTTGTTGGATGCGGTGATCAAATCCGCCGGTCGCGACGCCGAGCGCTTGCAGCTTTCCGATGTGGCAACGACCGACGCCGACTGAGTTTGTCCCGGTCCGTCTACGCTTTCGCTTTGCTGTGGCTATGCCGGACACGCTTTGCCCCGCCGGTCTTCGGCGTGGCTGCACCACGCGTAGCCCGTCAGGGCGAAGCGTGGAGGCCCGGCCTGGATTTGAACCAGGATAAAGAGCGATGCACTGCTCTCGCGTCGACGCTTTCCGCCACCGGGCCGCGTCCATCATTACCCAACGCACGGCCGTGGGCCATGGCTACCACCGATTAACCCTAACGGCCGGGCGTTCAGAACGCGTGCCGGGCGACGAACGTCATGCGCCAGGGATTGTGACCGATATTCAAATGCGCCCGTGACGCGGTAAATCCGGCCGATGCGAGCTTGGCGGTCATGTCGGCCTCGCTGTAGCGCTGCAGGCCGACCTTGGCGCGCAATTGCCGGTAATCCGACAGCGCGGTCGTGATCAGCCCACTCAGCGCGTCCTTCAGGAAGCCGTTGGCCGCGGCCAAGCGCATCAGCGCGATCACGTCCCGGGGCATGCCGACTTCGGGACGCAGGATATCGCCCACCACCAGCCGGCCGGAGGGTTTGAGCAACCGCTGGATGGTCGCCAACGCCGCGTCGAATTCGGCCGATGTCATGTATTGGGCGACCGAGTTCATGATCACGAGATCGATCGACTTCTCCTGCATTTTGCGCACATCTTCCAGCGAGCGCACCCTGATCTTGGTATTGGGCGCAAAACGCGCGATCAGCCGGCCGCGCACGCCGGGCGCGGGCTCCGCCAGCAATAGCTGGCCACAGGCCTCGGCGACGCGTGCCGCCGACAGCGCTTCGCCACAGGCATAATCCAGCACCACCGCGTCCGGCGAGGAGATGTAGCCGATGATATCCCTGGCGATCAGCTCGAAATGCAGGTCGCGGTGCCGCTTGCTGACATAAATCGTATGCGTGGAATCGTAATAATCGATCCAGTCGTCCATCGTCGCTAGTGTCCGGTAAAGCGGGGTTCCGGTTCGGGAACCGGCGGGATGATCGTGCGTTAGATGGTCCGGCGCGCCGTGTCCATCGCCGCCAATTTCCGGGTACTAACAGGAAGGTTGATCGTGAGCAAAGCCAAGTCCGATAAAGTGTCCCCTGATCTCGATACGCCGACCGATCTGTCGCCCGAGGCCGTGGTGAAGATCTCGGCCGCGGTCAACCCGTTGATTGCGGACGCTTTCGCGCTTTACCTGAAGACCAAGAATTTTCACTGGCACGTCAGCGGCCGGCATTTCCGCGACTACCATCTGATGCTCGATGAGCAGGGCGAAGCGATCTTCGGCACCATCGACGAACTGGCCGAGCGCGTCCGCAAGATCGGCGGCACCACCCTGCGCTCGATCGGGCAGGTCGGCCAACTGCAGACCATCGCAGACAACGACGAGGACTATGTGCCGCCGCGCGAGATGTTGCGGGAATTGATGGAAGACAACAAGAAGACCGTGGTCAACATGCGCAAGGCGCACGAGATCGCCGACAAATACAATGATTCCGCGACCACCAGCATTCTGGAAAATTTCATCGACGCCGCCGAACGCCGGACCTGGTTCCTGTTCGAAGCCAGCCGCCAGGAAGGCGGCAACGAGGCGTAGGCTCTCGCGCCTCGCAACCGCTCCACCGTCATTCTGACGAGCCTGTGAAGCTATCTCGGACGTCATCCTGAGGTGCGCGCCATCTTTGGCGCGCCTCGAAGGATGGTGTTCAGCGCAGTCCGTGCGGCCATCCTTCGAGACGCGGCCAAGAGGCCGCTCCTCACGGGCGAACGCATCGCGTTCGTCCCGGGGATGACGGCAGGGCATAGGTGGGCACGGCGAAAAGGCGCCTTTGCCTGCCCGCGTTCCGTCCTAAATCCGAAACTTCAACACCTCTTCCTTGAACTTCAGCCCATGCCCCGGCCGTTCCGGCGCCGTGATCATGCCGTTCTTGATGTCGGGCGGATCGACCCAGAGGTCGTCGATCAGGCCCATGTTCTCGCACCAGATCCCGTTCGGGATCGACGCCAGCAAATGCACGTTCAATTCGGGAAACAGATGCGGCGCGATCGTGATGCCCCAGGTGTCGGCCAAGGTCGCGATCTTGCGTAGATCGGTCATGCCGCCGCGCATCGGATCGGGTTGCAGGATCGGCAGGCACGGGTTGAGAAAGAACGGCCGCAGATCATAGCGCGTAAAATGGGTCTCGCCGCCGACCACGCGCATGTCGAGCGCGGCGGCGATGCGTTGATAGCCGGCGAAATCATCGGCCGGCACCGGCTCCTCGAGCCAGTAGATATTGTATTTCTCGAATTTGCGTCCCATCTCGATCGCGATATCGGCGCTCCAGCCCATGTTGACGTCGATCATGATGTCGATGTCGGGCCCGACCGCCTCGCGCATCCGCCGCACGTTGTCGAGATCCTGCGCCGGCGTGTGCACATGCGCGACCTGCATCTTGATCGCCTTGTAGCCTTGCTGGACGAAATGCAGCGCCTTCTCGATCATGCCGTCGCCGCCGGCGCCGCGAAAACAGCCCGAACCGTAGATCGGGATTTCCGAACGATAATGGCCCCACAGCCGGTGCAGCGGCAGGCCGGCGCGCTTGCCCACCGCATCCCACAGCGCGATGTCGAGCGCCGACATCGCCATCGCGGCGATGCCGCCGCGGCCATAGGTCATGGTCGCGGTCCACAGGTCGCGCCAGATCGCCTCGATCGCGGTGGCGTCCTTGCCCTTGACCCGCGGGATGATGCACTCCTCGAGGCAGGCCGCGATCGATTTGAGGCCGGGGCGGAACGGAAACAGGTAGCCCATCCCGGTGATGCCGCCCGCGGTCTCGACGTCGCAGATCAGGATGTCGCGGGTATCCCCGAGCGGATGGCCCTTGAGCCAGGGATCGTCGGCCCAGGGCATGCGCAGCATCGTCACGCGCACATCGCGGATGGTCATGTCAGGGGTTTGTTCGGAATTCATCGGGCGTTTCCTGTTGTTGGTCCGGATCATTTTGGCCTGATCTCGGGACAACAAACTCAAGCACGATGGCCGGCGCTGATCCAGCGCCGCCGCTCATGGCTCCAATGCGAACGGCTCACGCCTGCGTTTAGATTTCCTTGGGGCGTTCTTTGGGAATCTCGAACACCAGACAGGTGGTGGTGGCATGCGCCAGCAGCCGGCCCTTGGCGTCGGTGATGCGCGCCTCCGCGGTCGCGGTGCGGCGGCCGACATGCAGCGTGCGGCCTTCGGTGCGGACCTTGCCTGAATCCTTGCTCATGCCTCGGATGAAACTGAGCTTGAATTCGAGCGTGGTGTAGCCGGTCCCCGCCGGCAGCATCGAATGCACTGCAAGGCCCATCGCCGAATCGAGCAAGGTCGCGGCATAGCCGCCGTGCACCGAGCCGATCGGATTATAGTGACGGAAGCCCGGGACACTGTGAATCACCACGACGCCCGGTTCTGCCGTGCAATCGAACGGCTCGACGGTCTGCATGATCGGTGGCTCCGGCAGCTTGCCGGAGAAGATCGCGCGGACAAAATCGAGCCCCGCCATCGATGCCATGATGGCGGTGGGCGTGACGCCGTATTCGTTGGTGCGGGCGGGGCTGTCGGACATGAAGCAAATTCCTGCGGCGTATGACGACGGGGACCATACGAAGCGCGACATAACTGTGCCAGCGCTTTGCGGCCGCAACGGCTCCACCGTCATCCTGAGGTGCGAGCTCTTGCGAGCCTCGAAGGATGGCCGCGAGCACGGTGCTGAACACCATCCTTCGAGGCGCGCAAGAAAGAGCGCGCACCTCACGGGTGAACGCAATTGCGTTCATCCCGGGGATGACGTTTCCGTTTTCGTTAGCCTCAAGCCCGTTTGTTCGCCCGCATCAAATCCGAAAACCGCTTGAACAGATAATGCGAGTCGCGCGGGCCGGGGGACGCCTCGGGGTGGTACTGCACCGAGAACACCGGTTTGCCGTCGAGCTGGATGCCGCAATTGGAGCCGTCGAACAGCGAGATGTGGGTCTGCGTCGCGCCTTTCGGCAAGGTCGCCTGGTCCACCGCAAAGCCGTGGTTCATCGAGGTGATCTCCACCTTGCCGGTGGTCTCGTCCTTGACCGGATGATTGGCGCCGTGATGGCCCTGATGCATCTTCATGGTCTTGGCGCCGACCGCCAGCCCCAGCATCTGATGTCCGAGGCAGATGCCGAACGTCGGCGTGCCCGACGAGATCACTTTCTGGATCACCGGCACCGCGTATTTGCCGGTCTCGGCGGGATCGCCGGGGCCGTTCGACAGGAACACGCCGTCCGGCTTCATCGCCAGGATCTCTTCGGCCGAGGTGGTCGCGGGCACCACCGTGACCTTACAGCCCTCGCCGGCGAGCAGCCGCAGGATGTTGCGCTTGATGCCGTAATCGATCGCGACCACGTTGAACTCCGGCGCGGTCTGGCGGCCAAAGCCCTTTTCCCAGGCCCACGGCGTTTCGTCCCAGGTGAAGCGCTGGGTCGAGGTGACCATCGGCACCAGATCCATGCCCTCCAGACCCGGCCATTCGCGGGCTTCTTCCTTCAGGCCGTGCAGGTCGAACTCGCCGTCCTTGGCGTGGGCGATCACCGCATTGGGCATGCCCTTGCCGCGGATCAGCGCGGTCAGGGCCCTTGTGTCGATGCCGGACAGGCCGATGATGCCGCGCGCTTTCAGCCAGGCATCGAGATGCTTGGTGGCGCGATAATTCGAGGGATCGGTGATCGCGGTGCGCAGGATCACGCCGCGCGCGCCCGGCGTCGCCGCCATGTTCACCGTCTCGATGTCTTCATCGTTGGTGCCGACATTCCCGATGTGCGGAAACGTGAAGGTGATGAGCTGCCCGGCATAAGAGGGGTCGGTGAGAATCTCCTCATACCCGGTCATCGCGGTGTTGAAGCAGACCTCGCCGACCGCCTGGCCTTCGGCGCCGAGGCCAAAGCCTTCCAGCACGGTACCGTCGGCAAGCACGAGGAGCGCGGTCGGTTTGTGATCCGGCCAGGCTGAAGCGTTTTCAGGGGGTGTCATGAACGCATTACATAGTCGTCACCTCCCGCGCCGTCAAAGCCGAAAGCCGCGGATTCACATGCGAAATGCGCAAATTTGGCGGCCCGGAAGCGGGCCTGCCGGCCGCGGAACTGTTGTTTCACCGCCGCGAACGGCCTAGATCAGGGTCAGAAGCGGCCTTAAGGCCGTAAAGAGGACGAAAACGATGCTGCGCGACGACATCAACAATGCGGTCAAGGACGCCATGCGGGCCAAGGCGGAGCGCAAGCTCTCGACCCTGCGCATGGTCAATTCGACCATCAAGAACGCCGATATCGCCGCGCGCGGGGAAGGCAAGCCGCCGCTGTCCGACGCCGATCTGCTCGCCGTGTTGCAGAAAATGATCAAGCAGCGCCAGGAGTCGGTGGAGCTCTACGACAAGGGCGGCCGCGCCGAACTCGCCGCGCAGGAGCGCGATGAGATCGCGATCATCTCCGCCTATCTGCCGAAGCAGATGTCGGACGATGACGTGAAGGCCGCGATATCCGCCGCGATCTCGGCGACCGGCGCCGCCGGCATGAAAGACATGGGCAAGGTGATCGCCGAGCTGAAGACAAAATACACCGGCCAGATGGATTTCGGCAAAGCCAGCGGCCTGGTGAAGGCAGCGCTGACTTCCTAGTAGGGCCCGATTGTCATTGCCGGGCTTGACCCGGCGATCCATCTCTCTTCGCAAGACTCTCTTTGAAGATGGATACGCGGGTCAAGCCCGCGTATGACGGGTGTGCCCAACTTCTAAGGCGTCCCGATCCCCAGCCGCTTCAGCGCTTCCAGCATCCGCAGCGGCGGTGGCATCTCTATTGCGAGCGGTGTGCCGGTCTCCAATAGGCTCTTGAGGCTGGAGAGCATCGCGGGCCAGCCCGCGCGGCCGCCGGAGAGAATGTCGTCGCTGATGGGCCGGTCATGCAATTCAGTCATGGTGAGCCGGACCGCGTTGCCGGCCGGTTCGATCTCGTAAGTCACCAGCGTGGGGCCCAGCTTTTCGACCAGCCCCGGCCAGTTGACGTTGAAGGTGACGGTGAGCTTGCGCGGCGGATCGCATTCGAATACTTCGCCGCCGATGTGCAGCGAGCCGTCGGGCGCGCGGACGATGAACGCGCCGCCGATCTTCAAGTCGATCTCAACCGCATTGCCAAAAAAATATTGCCGGCTGAGTTCGGCCGTGGTCAGCGCCTCCCATACCCGTTCGGGCGTCGCGGCGATGTAGATGGTGTAGACCGTCGTCGGCTTGAAATTATCGAGTTTCATCGTCATCAGCTTTCGAATTTCAGTGCGGCGTAGGGAATCTCAAGCGGCTTGCCCGTTTCCAGCAGGCTCTTGAGGCCGGACAGGATGGCTGGCCATCCCTTGGAGACGCCGTCGAAGAATTTGCCGCCTTCGGCAAAGCCCTCCTGCGTCACCGTCAACTTGACCAGCTTGCCATAAGGCTCGATCACGAACGTTGCCAGCGCGGGAGGCTCGCCTTTGTATGTGTCCGACAGATTGACGAAGGTGTAGGCGAGCCGGCGCGGCGGGTCGTATTCGACCACCTTGCCGGCATCGGAGACGGAGCTATCATCCCGCACCATCTCAAAGGACGAACCGATCTTCCAGTCCGACCTGAGCCGGACACCGAACCAGTATCGCTCCGTGAAGTCGCCGTCGGTCAACGCCTCCCACAATTTCTCCGGTGTGGTCTCGATATAGGTGACATAGACGAATTCGGGCTTACGCATAGGCAGCCTCCCGGGTCACCGCGCACGGCGGATCGATCTCCAGCGCATGGCCGGTTTCCAGAAAACTCTTCAGGCTCGCCAGCACCATCGGCCAGCCATCGGAAATATCGCGCCGTGTCTCGCCGCCCTCGTCGAGATGGTCATGGGTGACGATCAGCTTGATGACCTTGCCGCGCGGTTCCAGATCGAACGTGACTCGCGAGATTCGCTCGTGTTTTGTCTCCGGCGACAACGGAATCCAGGTGTAAACCAGCCGCGTGCAGGGCTCGGACACCAGCACATTGCCCTCTAGGCTGATGGCGCCGTGCCGGGTGAAGATATAGGGCGATCCGGCTTCCCAATCCGAGGAGATTCGGAGGCCGAACCAGTAGCGCTCGGTGAAGTCGCCGACGGTCAACGCCTCCCACAACTTCTCCGGCGTGGTCTCGATGTAAGTGACATAGACGAATTCCGGTTTACTCATCACGTTTCTCCAATTGCCGTTTCAACTCGCTGAGCGCCGTGAGCTTGCCGCGCTCGAATTTCCTGATCCACCGTTCGCCGATCTGATGGATCGGCACAGGGTTGAGGTAGTGCAGCTTCTCGCGGCCTTTGCGGAACGTGGTGACGAGATTGGCGGCCTCGAGGATCGCAAGGTGTTTGGTGACGGCTTGGCGCGTCATCGCGAGGCCGCCGCACAATTCGTTCAACGTCTGTCCGTTGCTGGCGTGAAGCCGATCCAGCAGCGACCGTCGTGACGCATCGGCCAGCGCCTTGAAGACTTCATCCAGGTCCATGCACAGCATAATAAGCAACCAAATGGTTGCATGTCAACAGCGTGTTTTTGTAAACCGGTTTCGCGTGCTATCGTCACGCGCAACCAACGCAAGATTGGTTGGGGTGAAAGACTTGGGGTGGGAAACTATGAAAAGCCGGACTTTATTCGTCGCGTATAGTGCGATCGTTGTTGTCACCTGCTGCGGCGGCGCCAATGCGCAGCAAGCCAACACACAGCAGGCCGCCACGCAGCAGCAAGTGATCGGGGCGCCGCCCGAAGCCTCCAATATGAAACTGGTCGGCAGCAATGATTTGCAGGCGCGCAGCGCCTACCAGCCGACCATCCATCACCAGGGCGACCGCTGGATCGCCTATATCGGTCATCACGGCGGCACCGACGCGGTTCCCGATCCAGTCAATCCGATGACCGGGAAGGCCGAACCGAACGGGACCTCGATCGTCGACGTCACCGATCCCGCGCATCCGAAATATCTCCATCACATTCCGGGCCAGGAAGGAAAATACGAATCCGGCGGCGCGCAGATGGTGCGGGTCTGCGACGGCAAGAGCTTGCCGAAGGGCGATGCCGACGCGGTCTACATGCTGCGCGCGGTCGGCAGCCAGGGGCATGAGATATGGAACGTGGCCGATCCGGCCAATCCGGTTCTCGTCACCAAGATCGGCGAAGGCCTGAAGGACACCCACAAGAATTTCTGGGAATGCGATACCGGCATTGCCTATCTGGTGTCCGGCGCGCCGGATTGGCGCACCCGGCGCATGGCGCAGGTCTACGACCTCAGCGATCCCGCGCATCCCGTCAAGATCAGGGATTTTGGTCTGGTCGGCCAGGAGCCGGGCTCGACCGGCGCGGTGCCGACCGAGATGCACGGCATGATCTCGACCGGGCCGCAGGGCAACCGGATCTATTTCGGCTACGGCACCGACAAGGGCGGCATCATGCAGATCGTCGACCGCGACAAGCTGCTCAACGGACCAAAGGAGCCGACGCCGGACAATCTGCGCTTCCCGGAAATCTCGCGGATGCCGATGTCGGCGTTCAACGGCGCGCATACGACATTCCCGATGAAGGACATGCCGATCGCCGAATTCGCCAAGGACAAGGACGGCAAGACCCGCGACATCGTGATGATCGTCGATGAGGCGATCCTCAATGAATGCGGCGAACCGCGGCAGATGGTGTGGTTCGCCGACGTCACCACCGAGACCCGGCCGATGATGATCTCGAGCTTCACGGTGCCGGAAGCCGGCGGCCAGTTCTGCGAGCGCGGCGGACGGTTCGGCTCGCACTCCTCGAACGAAAGCATGGCGCCGGTCTATTACAAGAAGATGGCGTTCATCGCCTTCTTCAACGCCGGCGTCCGCGCGCTCGACATCCGCGACCCCTATCACCCCAAGGAAGTCGGCTATTTCATCCCCTCGATCACGGCTGCGACCGACAAGCGCTGCGTCCCCGCCGAAGGCCAGGACCGCTGCAAGGTCGCGATCCAGACCAACAATGTCGAAACCGACGAGCGCGGCTACATCTACATCGTCGATCGCGCCAATACCGGCCTGCATATCCTGGAACTGACCGGCGCCGCGCGCCGCGCGGCGGGATTGCCGTGATGGCGGGTGAACCGACATGCGCGGGCTGTTGATCGCATCATTGCTTGCGATCGGCACGCTGTCCGGCGTTGCCGCGGCTTTGGTTGCGCATGCGGACGGGCCCACGCCACGCGCCGGCACCTGGCGCGAAATCGCCTGGCCGTTCCCGCGCGACGGCTGGCCGGCGGGCCGCGCGTTCCGGTGCGACGCCGCCGCCTGCGGCGAGGCGGTCGAACTCTACGTGCGGCCGAAGATCGGCTTTTGCAATTGCGACAGCGGCGTCGCCGATGACGACGAGGTCGACCGAGTCGCCGATCTCGATCTGATCAGCCAACGTTTTTCGCCGCTGGAAGCCGGCAAGGCGGTGATTGTCGCCGAGATGGCCGGACGCGCGCGCAGCTATGATCTCACAATGGTCGATGGCTCGACCCACGCGGCGATCGGTTTTGCCCTGTCGCGGCGCTGCGATCTGCTGGTCGCGGTCGCGCAAGGCAAGGGCGAAGCGGCTAATGTGCAGCGCGTCGCGACGGAGTTTCTCGGCTCGGACAATATGACGCGCTGGATAACGGTTGCGTTGAACGGCGGTTGATTTTCCCTTCTCCCCTTGTGGGAGAAGGTGCCGAAGCGAAGCGGAGGCGGATGAGGGGTCGCAACATAACGAGAGGCTGCGACCCCTCACCCGTCCGCGATGCTTCGCATCGCGTCCACCCTCTCCCACAAGGGGAGAGGGGAAGAGCGCGGCTTCCACCGGCACCGCGATCGTGCATAATCAGCAGCCTATTCTATCGACCAGCGAGCACCCCATCATGTCCCTTCAAGTCTATCTCGCCTTTCTCGCCGCCTGCATCGCGCTGGCGCTGTTGCCGGGTCCGATGGTGACCCTGGTGATCGCCAACGGCTTGCGGCATGGCACCCGCGCCGCGCTGATCAACATCGCCGGCGCGCAACTTGGACTCGCGATCGTGATCGGCGTGGTGGCGATCGGCCTGACCTCGCTGATGGCGACCATGGGCTACTGGTTCGACTGGGTGCGGTTCGCCGGTGCGGCCTATCTGGTCTGGCTCGGCGTCAAGCTCATTCGCTTTCCGGTCGAAGGCATCAGCGCCGACCAGCCGCCACCGCCGCCGCGCGGCGGCTTCTTCCTGCAGGGGCTATTGGTGCTGCTGTCGAACCCCAAGGTGCTGGTGTTCTTTGGCGCCTTCATTCCGCAGTTCATGGACATGAGCAAGGATCATGTCTCGCAGGTCTCGCTGCTCGGCATCACCTTCATGGTCACTGCGGGCATCACGGACGCGATGTACGCGCTGCTGTCCGGCCGCGCCCGCGCGATCTTCTCGGCGCGCCGCACGCGGTTGCTGTCGCGCGTCTCCGGCGGCTTCATGATCGGCGGCGGCATCTGGCTGGCGCTGACGCGGGCGAGGTGAGTGAACGCCGGACGGCCGAGGCGGCCGTTCGACGAGCAAAAATGATCCGACCTATTGATGCATGATAGGTGCCGAAAGCACGACCCGGACGCCCGGAGCGTTATCTTCGAAATCGAGGTGCCCGGAAAGCTGGCCGACGAGCGCCGTCATCATCCGGGTTCCAAATCCCTGGCGTGCCGAAGTCCGCCCGCGCCCTTTGTCCGCAACCACCAGCCTTAGCCTGGCCTGGTTCTCGGTGAGTGTTATCTCGATCGGCCCGGGCTCTCCCGAATAGGCGTACTTATTGACGTTGATGACCAGCTCGGTCACGACCAGCCCAAGCGGTATCACCCTGTCGATCGGCAGCATGACGGGTCCGAGATGCAGGGCGAAATGCTCCTTCCACTCGTTGCCCATCGACCCGATGAGGTTGCCGCACAGATCTTCAATGTAGCGCCCGGCATTGGTGACCCCGATTTCATCGCCGCGATAAAGACTGCGATGAAGCAATGAAACCGCGCTGATGCGGCGGCGCGCTTCTTCCACCGCGTTGCCGAAAGCGACATCGCCTGACTCGCGCGCCTGAAAGGAAAGAAAACTCGAGACGATCTGCAGGCTGTTCTGAACCCGATGATTGACTTCGCCGACCAGGAACTGTTTTTGCTCGAGCAACAGATCCTTCTCGGCGATCGTCTCGATCAGTTGTCGGTTGAGTTCGCGCAGACGCCGGTTTTGGCGAAACTCGAGCAGTTCCTGACGAAAACGCCCCGCCGCCTCGATCTCAGCCAAAGTCCAGCGTCGAGAATGGCCGTGCACCGTCTCTTGCCAGGCCTCGAAAGAAGAGCGTGGCGTCAGCGTTTCGCCCGGTTTCAGTTCGACCGCCTTGTGGGGATTGCCCGCCCACTTCACGATCTGAACTTCTTCGGCGCGAAACCAGACCAGCAGCCAGCGCTCCTCGACGGACAGCAGGACCGTAAGCACGCCGGCGGTGACCCCCTGGAAGTCCTCGGCCGGCGGATACGACACGACCAGCCGGTTGGTCGAAAACACCGACTCCACGCTTTTGGCAATCAACCACTCGGTCAGTTTTCGAACGTCTTGTTCCGGCGGACAAGTGCCCGTCAACAGCAGTTCCGTGCCGCGAAGCACGGCAAAACCGTCGCAGGGGATCAGGCGAGACAGGTCCTCGACATGATTGGCGATCTCTTCTTCGAGAGATCCGTGGCGCGACAGCAATGTGATCGTATCGTCCTGGGAGCCACGAAGCCGCAATCTCTCGCGGTATGCTTCGGCTTCCTCCCTCGTCTTGATTTGACGGGCGAGATTGCTCGCAAGCGTGCGGCATGTGGCGCGGATGTCGTAAGAGATCGCCAGCGGCGTTTCATTGTGGCACGCGATCAACCCCCAGAGGATTCCGTCTTTCACGATGGAAACCGAGGCTGAAGCGCCCACCCCCATGTTTTTGAGATATTGCAGATGGATTGGCGAGACGCTGCGAAGGATGCTGTCGCTCATATCAAGGGCGACAGGGCCAATCCACGGTGGCCGCAACGGCGCGGCTTCATAATTCACATCCGGAATAACGCGAAGCAGATTGCGGATGTAAAGGGCGCGGGCCTGCTGGGGAATATCCGAGCCGGGGAAATGATGATTGAGAAATGAGTGCTGGTCGTCGCGCCGGGCTTCGGCCAGCACCGCACCAGCCCCGTTATCCAGAAAGCGATACACCATCACCCTGTCGTACCGGGTCAACTCCCGGAACTGCACGGCGGCGACGTCGCACAAATTCTTCAGTGTCGTCGCCTGGTCCAAGGCGCTCGACGCAATCTCGATCCGGCCAAGCAGCTTGGTCGATGATCGCACTGCCGCGACCTTCGGTTCGATTTCGACAATCAAATAGTCGTCGATGACGTGCGCCGTCACGTCGAGGAGTGCTGCGCCCGGCGCACTTATCGTATCAATAAAGGCTCGTTTTTGAGCCGTTTCCGATACCAGCGCGGTTCTTTGTGCGACCTCCTCTCCGAGAAAATCAGCAAGCGGACGATCGATCCATTGCTCCAGTTGGAACACACGCTCGACGTCTCCGGCGCCGTGGCGCACGATCAGCGTTGTTTTCTCGGCCACCAGCATAATGCCGTGAGGTTGAATCGATCCGGGAATATGGATGGGTTCCCGGTCGCAGCCTGAAATGTCGATCGTCAAATCCGTCAATTTTTTCTTTCATCGCGCAGGCACGCAGCCGCAAAGGAAAAGGCTTTTATCGCCCCCGAAACGCATTCGTTCATGGTTGTTTGACGGAGCGCTGTTTCACGCTCGAGTACCCTCAGGAACATGCGCCAGTTCACGCCGGCGTCGTGGCCGTAGGGGTCCAGAAAATGAAGGTCATCGGTCGATAAGCCCTGGCTTTTAAGCGCCTGCAAAATCTTCCGGCCGCCCAAGGTCGACCCCTCGAGGACGTAAAATGCGCCCAGCGCTTCGGCCCTCGTTTCGATCGTTGGGAATACCGGATTGAGCAAGTGCTCTCCGTGCCAGGGCAACTCGATCTTGCCCGGGAATCGACGGGCGCGAACACGAGAGCAAAATGCCAGGTCAGGCATGTCCCAAAGATGCGGCCTCAACGCCGCTTCAGTTTCGCGGGTGAGAGCAAAGTAACCAGCAATCAGAGGGCTGCGCGTCCCCACCGCTGAAAGGCGATTCTGGATCTGAAGGCTGCTTTCCAAACCATGATGATGGTCTGCCGTTCGAGCCCGCAAGAGGTCGATCGTGGATCGTGGTTCGGTCGCGGGGGAGGCCGAAACGCTCCTGGCAACCTCGCGTTCGCTGTCCAAATTGACACCATTTACTAAGGTGATCCACCTGCGCAACATTCTTCGCCAGAACATGAGCGTTATCTGGACAGGTTGCGTATGGGTTTTGAGCCTGGGCCCCGGTTGCGCGCGTGAAGGTGTCTTTGGTCTGCAAGCAGCAGGCGCGTCGCATTGGGCAGCAGGACGTTACTCCTCAATGTAGCATTGTGACAGCGCTATTAATCGCGCGATGTCCCGTGCCGAAGCGCTACCTCAATCGACCGACCAAGCCCGCACCGGATGTTACTTATTGGCGTACCTTCAGGACTTGGTGCCTAAATCATTCCCTCCGCCCTCAACGCCTGCGCGATCACGCCAAGCACCCGCGCCAGCCGCTCGGCCCATTGTTGCTGGCCGCTTTGATCGCCGATCAAATCCTGGCGAATCTCGATGCCGGAGTTCATCAGGCCGCGGGCTTCGCCGTGCACGGGGATGGTGTAGTCGGTCTCGTCGCTGACCGCGTAGGGCTCGTTGTCGCCGACCACGAGATCGGCCTCGGCGCGCAGATGTTTCAGCAGGCGCGGCGGCAATTTCGTATCGCGATGATAGAGCGTGCCGATATGCCAGGGCCGCGCGATGCCGGCATAGACCGGCGTAAAGCTATGCAGCGACACCAGCACCGTCGGCATGCCGGCGGCGAGGCGGGCGTCGATCACCTCGTCGATACGACGGTGATAGGGATCGAAGATCTGACGGCGCCGTGCCTCCGCCTCATCGCGTGCAAGGCCTTCATTGCCGGGGACCGTGGTCGCTTCGCTGACGATCGGGATCGAGCTTGGCGCCGTCGGCGGCCGGTTGCAGTCGATCACCAGCCGCGAGTAGCGCTGCGCCACCAGATGCGCATCGAGATGTCCAGACAGCGCCTCGGCAACGCCGGCGATGCCGATGTCCCAGGCGATGTGCCGTGTCAGTTCGCTTTCCGGCAGCCCGAGATCGCCGAGCACCCGCGGAATCAAGCGGCCGTAATGGTCAGAAGTGAGCAGAAACGGCGAACGTCCCGTGGCATTTAGTTCGTGGACCGGCGGAACCTCTGTGCTGCCGAGGAGTAGGGATGGGCCGCCTGGGTTGTTCAAAGCTGTGTCCTCAATTGCTGCCTATCGAAGCAGCACGCCGAGTTAGATTTAAGCATGTTTCGGTGTAGATTAATGTGCCTGAAATCACGATGATTAGTTCGAAGATGCCGCTCCTGACGATCCACCACAAGACCGAATATCGCTACGACCGCCCGGTGGCGTTCGGCGAACACCGCATCATGCTGCGACCGCGCGACGGTCACGATCTGCGCGTGCTGTCGGGCGATCTCAAGATCGTGCCGCAGCCGGCGTCGCTGCGCTGGATCCACGACGTGTTCGGCAACAGTGTCGCGATCGCGACCTTCGACGTGCGGGCCAAGACGCTGACCTTCGACAGCACCGCGACGGTGGAACACAATCCGGCCGAGGAGTTCGCGTTGACGGCGGACGATACGGCGTATTTCTATCCGTTTCTGTATAACGATGAGGAATTTCCCGACCTGGTCCAGTTCATCACGCCGCAATATGGCGATCCCGATGGCGAGCTCTCGGCCTGGGCCCGCGGCTTCCTCGACGAGCAGGGGATGACCCCGACGTACAACATCCTCAGCGGCATGACCCATGGCATCCGCGAGGCTTTTACCTATCGCAAGCGCCATGAGCACGGCACCCAGCATCCGCTCGATACCTTGCAGACCAAATCAGGCACCTGCCGCGACTACGCGTTGTTCATGATCGAGGCCTTGCGGCGGCTCGGCATCGCCGCGCGTTTTGTGTCGGGATATCTGTTCATCCCCGGCGATCGCGCCCATGGTTATGTCGGCGGCGGCTCGACCCATGCCTGGGTTCAGGTCTATCTGCCGAGCGCCGGCTGGATCGAGTTCGACCCGACTAATGGCATCATCGGCACCCGCGATCTGGTTCGCGTCGCGGTGGCGCGCGATCCGCGCCAGGCGATCCCGCTGCATGGGACGTATGTGGGCCCGGCCGATGCGTTCGTCGGCATGAATGTCAGCATCAATGTGGTCTCGGCCAGCGAGCGAACGGGAGCCTGATCATGGAAATCAAGGTAGGCTTCGAGATCAGCTACGCCGCCGTGCAGCCGACGCCGATGGTGACGATCCTCAACATCCATCCGTCGCGCTTTGCCGATATCGTCGGCACCGAAAGCCTGATCGCCGAGCCGAACGTGCCGATCGGGTTTTACCGCGACAGCTTTGGCAATGTCTGCGGCCGCCTGGTGGCGCCCGCGGGCGGCGTCACTTTCCGCGGCAGCGCGCTGGTGCGCGACTCTGGGCTGGCCGATGTGGTGGTGCCGACCGCGCAGCAGGTGCCGATCGACCAATTGCCCGATGAAGTCCTGCTCTATCTGATGCCGAGCCGCTATTGCGAGACCGACAAGCTCACCGACATCGCCTGGTCGTTGTTCGGCACGACGCCGCCCGGATGGGCCCGCGCGCAGGCCATTGTCGAGTTCGTGCACAACCATGTCACCTTCGGTTATCAGCACGCCCATCACATGAAGTCGGCGCACGACGTCTATGAGCAGCGCGCCGGCGTCTGCCGCGACTTCGCGCACCTGGCGGTGACGTTCTGCCGCTGCATGAACATCCCGGCGCGCTATTGCACCGGCTATCTCGGCGATATCGGCGTGCCCAAGGATCCCGCGCCGATGGATTTTTCCGGCTGGTTTCAGGTCTATCTCTCGGGCCAGTGGCACACCCTCGATGCCCGCCACAACCACCCGCGGATCGGCCGCATCCTGATGGCCACCGGCCGCGACGCCGCCGACGTCGCGCTGACCACCAGTTTTGGCCGGATGGACCTGGTGAAATTCGTGGTCGTGACCGATGAGGTCGTGCCGGCTTGACGTAGTCGTCATTGCGAGCGAAGCGAAGCAATCCAGAGCTGCGCAGTTTGCGCTTGTTGTTCCTGGATTGCTTCGCTTCGCTCGCAATGACGGTATAAATCTTCCCATGACCTCCGATCGCCTCTTCGTCTACGGCACCTTGATGCGCGACTTCGATCATCCGATGGCGCAGTTATTGTCGCGCAGCGCCGATTTTATCGGTGAGGCGCGCTGCGCCGGCCGGCTTTATCTGGTCAAACACTATCCCGGGCTGGTGCTGTCCGAGGAGCCTGGCGAATTCGTGTTCGGCGAACTGTACCGGCTGACGCAGCCGGAAGCCCTGCTGCGCGAGTTCGACATGTACGAGGCCTGCGGCGAAGGTTTTGCCGAGCCGACCGAGTATGTCCGGCGGATGCTGACGGTGACGCTGCAAGATGGCGCTGCCAGCGAGGCCCCAACCCGCGAAGCCTGGACCTACATCTACAACTGGCCCGTCGCCCATCTGCCCCGGATCGCCTCGGGGCGGTTCATGGAGAAGTGACAGCTCCGTGTCCCGGACGCGGTGCAGCGCGCCTTCGCGCTGCTCCGCAGAGCCGGGACCCATGCTGCCGCTTGCCGATGGGCCCCGGATCAGCAGCGCATCACTTCGTGCTGCGCAGCATCCGGGGCACGCCGCGGCGATTTCGCGGTTCCTCGCCCTGTGAATAGCGGCGAGAAACCCTTTAATCTTCGTATTTTAACCGGCGCACCCTATATCGATGGTCGGTTGGCACATGCCTCCGATCCGGCAACACATCCCCCATGCGCTTTACGCCTGAATTCCTCGAGGAACTGCGTGCCCGGCTTCCGGTTTCGGAAGTCGTGGGCCGGCGCGTGAAGTTGAAGAAGGCGGGGCGCGAATATAAGGGACTGTCGCCGTTCCAGCAGGAAAAGACCCCCTCGTTCACGGTCAACGACCAGAAGCAGTTTTATCACGACTTCTCCACCGGCAAGCACGGCAACATCTTTGACTTCGTGATGGAGACCGAAGGCTGCTCGTTCCCCGAAGCGGTCGAGCGGCTGGCCGGCCAAGCGGGGATGGCGCTGCCCGCGGTGACGCCGGATGCCGCGCGGCAGGAGCAGCGCCGCCGCACGCTGTATGACGTGATGGAACTCGCCGCAAAGTTCTTCGCCGACAATTTGGCCTCGCGCCATGGCGCCAAGGCGCGCGGCTATCTCGGTGACCGCGCGATTTCGCCGGCGACGCAGCTCCAGTTCCGCATCGGCTATGCGGTGGGCGAACGCTTTGCGCTGAAGGAATATCTCGGCGCGCAGGGCATTCCGGTCGAGGACATGGTCGAGACCGGCCTGTTGATCGGCGGCGAAGACATCCCGGTGCCGTATGACCGTTTCCGCGACCGTGTGATGTTTCCGATCACCGATTTTCGCGGCCGCGTCATCGCCTTCGGCGGCCGCGCGCTGGAAAAGGACGTTCCCGCCAAATACCTCAATTCGCCGGAAACGCCGTTGTTTCACAAGGGCGACAACCTCTACAATCTGGCGACCGCGCGGCAGGCCACCCATAACGGCGCGCCGCTGGTCGTGGTCGAAGGCTATGTCGACGTCATCGCGATGGTGACAACAGGCTTTGCCGGCAGCGTCGCGCCGCTCGGAACAGCCTTGACCGAAAACCAGCTCGCGCTGCTGTGGAAGATGTCGGACGAGCCGATACTCTGTTTCGACGGCGACAAGGCTGGCCAGAAGGCGATGTGGCGCGCCGCGGATCTCGCGATGCCGCATCTCAAGCCCGGCAAAAGTCTGCGTTTCGCGCTGCTGCCGGAGGGCCAGGACCCCGACGATCTCGCGCGCTCCGGGGGACGAGCCGCGATCGAGGAAGTGATCTCGGCGGCGCGGGGCTTGGCCGACGTGATCTGGTCGCGCGAGATCGAGGGCGGTTCTTACGCGACGCCGGAGCGGCGCGCGGCGCTGGAATCGCGGATCGGCGAGCTTACCAATGGCATCCGGGACGAGATCGTGCGGCGCTATTATCGCCAGGATCTTGCCGAGCGCCTGCAACGCACCTTTGCGCCGGAAGGCGGCCGCGGCGGCTATGTCAGAGGCAACTACCGCGGCGGCCAAAGCGGCTTCGGCGGCAGCGAATCAGGCCGGCGCTTTGCGCCGCGCAGCGCCGGTTCCGGCGGTCGGTTCGACAAGCGGGGCGGACCGGGCGGCGGATCGACCCTGGCGCGCGGTCCCTATCAGGCGGCGAGCCCTCAATTGGCGACCAGCCAGATCATGCGCGGCCAGCGCAGCGCGGTGTCCCGCCGCGAGGCGCTGATCCTGCGCTCCCTGCTTAACCACCCCTGGTTATTGCACGACCATCTGGAGGAGGTCGCAGCGCTCGAACTGGCCCATCCGGAAGCCCACAAATTGCGCGCCGGAATTATCGCGGCCTTTGCCAATTATTCGCATACCGACGATCCGGCCTCGGAAGCCGAAAGATTGCTCGCCGCGATCGAAAAATCAGGATATTCCAAGCAAATTCAAATGGTTGACATAGCGCTCACCACCAAGGATGTGTGGGCCGCGCAATCCGGCGCCGCTAACGAGGACGTTCTTTCCACCTGGCGGCAGCTGGTTGCCTTGCATCACAAGGCGCACGCCTTACTTAGGGAAAAGAAGGATGCCGAACTGGCCCTGGGCGACGACGCCAGCGAGGCCAATATGGTATGGCTGCGGGACGTCCAGGCAAGATTGGCCGAAATGGACGGCACCGAGGCGCTGATCGAGGGTTTCGGCGAATCGAGTGGCCGGTTCCAGAAAAGCGTCTGATAAAAATTATGCGGACGGCCGGGGCCCGGGCTGCGAAATGACTCGCCAAACCCATGGTTTGGCTGCAAAAACAGGGTTAATCGACGCTTAACACGGTTAATCGACGCTTAAGAGCCTGCGGGCTATGAGGTCGTAACCGGTTGGTGCAATGTGAGGGTGGCGAGAAGTCTGCGCCGCCCTTTGCGCGTCACACGTGACGTTTTGGACATGACGCGGGTGCTGTGAAGCATCCAGCGAAAGCGCGTTTAGGAGCTAATGAATGGCCACCAAGGCAAAGACGCTGCAGGTCAAGGACAAGGAAAAAGACGACAAGGCAGCCGATGCGCCCGAGAAGGATTCGCCCGACGCGCCGTCGCCGTTGCTCGACCTGTCCGATGCCGCCGTCAAGAAGATGATCAAGCAGGCCAAGAAGCGCGGCTTCGTGACCTTCGATCAGCTCAATGAAGTCCTGCCCTCCGACACCACGTCGCCGGAGCAGATCGAGGACATCATGTCGATGCTGTCCGACATGGGCATCAACGTGTCCGAGGCCGAGGAGGCCGACACCGAGGAAGAAACCAAGGAAGACGCCGAGGACGAGACCGACAACGAACTGGTCGAGGTCACGCAGAAGGCTGTCACCGAAGTCAAGAAGTCCGAGCCCGGCGAGCGCACCGACGATCCCGTCCGCATGTATCTGCGCGAGATGGGCACGGTCGAGCTGTTGTCGCGCGAAGGCGAAATCGCCATTGCCAAACGCATCGAGGCCGGCCGCGAGGCGATGATCGCAGGGCTGTGCGAAAGCCCGCTGACCTTCCAGGCCATCATCATCTGGCGCGACGAACTCAACGAAGGCAAGATATTCCTCCGCGACATCATCGATCTCGAAGCCACCTATGCCGGCCCCGACGCCAAGAACAACATGAACCCGGCGCTGCTGCCCGCCCCCGTCGGTGCCGACGGCCAGCCGATGCCTGCCGAAGCCTCCAATGGCCATGGTAGTGGCAATGGTGCTGCGGCTGCGCCCGCGCATATCGCGCCGCCCGCCGCTCCCCCGGCGCCGACCCCGTTCCGCGCCGCGCCCGCCGCCGCCCCCGAAGGCGAGAGCGTCTCGACCGAGGGCGCCGCCGACGGCGACATGGACGACGACGAGTTCGAAAACCAGATGTCGCTCGCCGCGATCGAGGCCGAGCTGAAGCCGAAGGTGGTCGAAACTTTCGACAAGATCGCCGACAACTACAAGAAGCTGCGCCGCCTGCAGGAGCAGGACATCGCCAACCAACTGCAGAGCGAGACGCTGTCGCCCTCGCAGGAGCGCAAATACAAGAAGCTAAAGGACGAAATCATCGTCGAGGTGAAGTCGCTGCGGCTCAATCAGGCCCGTATCGATTCGCTGGTCGAGCAGCTCTACGACATCAACAAGAAGCTGGTGTCGTTCGAGGGCCGCCTGCTGCGCCTCGGCGACAGCCACGGCGTCGCGCGCGAGGATTTCCTGCGCAACTATCAAGGCTCGGAACTCGATCCGCGCTGGCTCAACCGTGTCTCGAAACTCTCCGCCAAAGGCTGGAAGAATTTCGTCCATCACGAAAAGGACCGCATCAAGGAACTGCGCGGCGAGATTCAGCAGCTCGCAGCATTGACCGGGCTCGAGATCGGCGAATTCCGCAAGATCGTGCACGGCGTGCAGAAGGGTGAGCGCGAGGCGCGCCAGGCCAAGAAGGAAATGGTCGAGGCCAACCTTCGTCTGGTGATCTCGATCGCCAAGAAATACACCAACCGCGGCCTGCAATTCCTCGATCTGATCCAGGAAGGCAACATCGGCCTGATGAAGGCGGTCGATAAGTTCGAATACCGCCGCGGCTACAAGTTCTCGACCTATGCGACCTGGTGGATCCGGCAGGCGATCACGCGTTCGATCGCCGACCAGGCCCGCACCATCCGCATTCCCGTGCACATGATCGAGACCATCAACAAGATCGTGCGCACCTCGCGCCAGATGCTCAACGAGATCGGCCGCGAACCCACCCCTGAAGAGCTCGCCGAAAAGCTCGGCATGCCCTTGGAGAAGGTCCGCAAGGTTCTCAAGATCGCCAAAGAGCCGCTGTCGCTCGAAACCCCTGTGGGCGACGAGGAAGACTCGCATCTGGGCGATTTCATCGAAGACAAGAACGCGATCCTGCCCATCGATGCCGCGATCCAGAGCAATCTCCGCGAAACCACCACGCGTGTTCTGGCCTCGCTGACCCCGCGCGAAGAACGCGTGCTCCGCATGCGCTTCGGCATCGGCATGAACACCGACCATACTTTGGAAGAGGTTGGTCAGCAGTTCAGCGTTACGCGTGAACGCATCCGGCAGATCGAAGCGAAGGCGCTGCGGAAGCTGAAGCATCCGTCGAGGTCGCGGAAGCTGCGGAGCTTCCTGGATAACTGAGCAATTAAAAGCCCCGCGTTAGCGGGGTTTTTTCTTTACCCAACTCTCGTTGGTCGGATTTCTCACAAAGAGAGAGTTGCCAGAGTTTTTTTCGATGGTGAATCTATCGGACAGGCGCTCCATCACCGAGACGATTTCTGCGATTTCAGATCCCCGCGAGACTGCGGTGGTTCTCGCGGCACGCGCTGTCTTGCGTGCACTGCCTCTGATCGTAGACGAGTATGATATCAAGAAGTCGAAGGGAGCCTTGGAGTTTCCTTTTAAGGTGTTCTCTGCCGCAAACATTACTTGGGCTGTCGCGCGGTATCCCGAGCTACGCGGGCAGCAAAGGGCGCAAGTTCGTCGCATCAAAATATTTGAGTATGGAGCTGTCAGCACCGCAATATCTTTCGCCCTTGCTGCCACCGACCGTGCTGCCGGGGCGGCGTCGTTTGCCGCAGGCCCAGCCGCAGCTGATGCAGCGTCAGGAGCAATAGAAGCGACGCGCCGTGCGTTCTTGAACGATTTGGTAGCGGCGGATGCGGCTCTGGAACATGATTTTGATTGTCTAACGAACGGCACTCTTCTTCCGCGAGAGCTTGCCGGTCAACCACTTTGGCTCGGCGCAACTCCCAATTTGATTCCAGATTTGTTCACGATCGCTAAGGAAGAGCTCTACCGGATTCTATCCAAGCGTCCGACTTGGGACGTTTGGATAGATTGGTACGAGGCACGTCTCTTGGGGAAATCAAGCAACGAGAAAGCCGAAATTGATCGAATAGCAATCGCTGCAAGATATCCAACAATCGGCATAAGGTACATAAACGATGAGATAAAGGATCGAGTTGATGCTGTTTCAAGTTGGTCGGAAAAGCTAGAAACGCTAAAGCAGACCCGTTTGGGAGCAAAATTCGTCCAACAGGGTAATAGGCTAACGATTGATCCTAGAGGAGACGAGTCTGACGTCGTCGTGTCTCATGACACCGTCATGCTACAGCTTCACGAGGGAATAAAGCGTCGGGCTAGGGAGTTTTCTGAGATCGCAAAGCGGGTCGATAACCTAATCGGCTGGCAAGGCTTGGGCGCAGCAGCAGTTCAATTTCGTGAGGCGGTAGAATGCGCCACAGAAGACGTGCCGGATCGAATTGGGTTAGTTTATGACAGCACGATCTCGCTTGGCTCGTTTCTTGATTTGGACGCACGATTGCGAAAGAGCTCTGACCGAACTAATGCTGATCCGTTAGACTTAGAAGTTCAGCGTGCTTTTATCGATCTAATCCGAGCGGCGGCACCTTGGCTGAGAAGGTTTCCTACTGCACGAATGTTGGACGATGAGGCTGGCGCGTTTCTAAGCAGGACAGAGCATTTCGAAGCCGCAGCGCGGATCGTGCAAATAGCAGAATCCACGAGTGTCATCCTGAGACAAGATTCTGAGCTTTTAACCGCTGTTGTTGACGCGGGCAGGCGAGGTGCCTTTCAAGGTGAGAAGGCCAGTGCTCGAAGCATATGGTCATCAAAGAACTTAGTGACTGCGCTCGCTGTGATTTTCTCTTTCGAAACAGGCCTGATCAATAACAAAGCTGCAGAGCAATCCATTATTGCTCAAAATGGGGCGCGTCTCTATTTGAGTGCGGAAACCGAGATATTGAGATTGTTTGAAGATGCTCCGGAAGATATTAGGCAAGCGATGGCTGCTTTAATCGACGATCTCCGTCGCCAGATGGGCGGTAGCCCTACTAATCTGCCAGAGAAGCCGAAAGAGCGTTTTGATAGCCTGAGACGTTTGAAAGAGGGAGAATCTGAAGGCGAGAACTGAACCTAATTGAGTAGACATCGCGGGCGACCGAAGCGTTTCGCGTCACCAAGACGCGAACCGAAAGAGTTATAGTTCTTCGGCCTTTTGCCGCGCCCGGCTAACCTTTTGGGGCTCGCTTGCGCGCATGCCTTCATTTCGGCATTTCTGAACGAAGGCATCTGCGCCCGTTCTGTCTGCGAACGATGTTAGTAAGGTTCGGCCTCTCGGGCTGGTAGCCGTGCGCAACAATCGCCCGTATCCGTACATTACGAGCCACATTGGGGTCTCCTTGCGAATCAGTAGCTCCCTTATTGTAGCCCAAGGCGATAGCGCCTTGGGCTAGTTAACATTCGAGGCTCCATGATTCAGATCGACAATTCCGATGCTAAGACCCTAGTTAATTCCCTCCGAACGGAGAGCGTAGCCTACTATAGGCAGTGGGTTGTCTGGCTCGGTGTTGCGTCGGGTGCAGGTGGGATGGGTCTTTTTTCGTTGGCGGCGACCCTTCCTGATCGCAATCATGCGTTTCAAGTGTTTCTCCCGTCGTTGTGGGTGTTTTTTCTTGGCGTATCGATGGCCGGGCTTAGCGTTCTCTGCGAGTCGCTCAGTTTGGGCTCCCGCGCTCAGCATTTTGCCGAGGCGCACAACCGTGAAGAAATCAATCAAGCCATCGCGAAAATTCCGGAGATGTTTTCGTCACCGAAACATCTCGCAGACGAGGCGAACTCTCAACGAAACAGGTTAATTGATAAATCTAAGGAAGCACACGCCTCGGCCGAGCGGGGATGGGTTCTTCATCGGCGTTGGCGTTTGGCAAGAAATGCCGCCGTTAGCATTTCTGCAGTAGCGTTTGTTTTTGGAATGAGTTGGCCGATCGCTTACATCACATTTGGCGGGAAATTGGCCCCACCCGCGTTGGTCCTGAACGGATCAAGACTGACGGCGATAATACCGCAGCGCTAGGATCCCCGCCTTATTTTCCTTCAAATGATTGTCGCCGAGCCTCAACGCCCCTACTTCTTCTTCGCCCCCACCCGGCTGATGCTCTTGATCGCCAGCGCCGGCCGTCCGGCCTTCTCGCCGATCTCGCGGTCCTGCTCCATGATGAAGCCGCGCGCGGGTTCGTCGCCATCGAGGCCGCCGAGCAGTTCGGCGGGCACGCGGCGGTTGGAGCGCTGACTGTCGTCTTCATAGACGACGTTGAAAAAGGCGAATTCGCCTTTGGGGTTGGTTCCGGGTTTTTTGGCCATGATGGGCGGCTTTTCTCCGATTGGGGGACGCCTGTCAAAGAAAATAGCTGTCATATGGCGCCGGCCTGCCTTGCGATCAACGGGCGCTGCAGCGTCCCTTTCGGCGCAGGGTCAGTCAGGATGTCACACGGCATTTTCGGACCAAAATTCGCCAGGAAATGCTACGATCCAGGGGCAATCGTTGATGCCCAAAGGATGTCTGGATGACCACGCGCACAAGATGTATGACCGCCGCTGCCCTGACGCTCGCCCTGTTCGCCGGCCTCGGTTCACGGGCTGACGCCGCCCCATGCGGCAGCGGGCCCGGCGGGTTCGAGGCCTGGAAGCAGGCGTTTTCGGGGGAGGCGCGGGCCAAGGGGGTTGGTGCTGCCGGCCTCTCGGCGCTGATGGGGACGACCTACGCCAGCGCCACCATCAACGCCGATCGCTCCCTGCATAGTTTCAAGCTGTCGCTCGATCAGTTCCTCGCCAAGCGCGGCGCGCCGGCGATCGTCGCGCGCGGGCGCTCGCTGAAGCGGTCGCAGGCCGCGATGTTTTCCGCGATCGAGGCGCGCTACGGCGTGCCGGCGGGGCCGCTGATCGCGATCTGGGGCATGGAGAGCGGGTTCGGCAGCCAGCGCGGCAACCAGAACATGCTCTCGTCGATCGCCACGCTGGCCTATGATTGCCGGCGGCCGGACTATTTCACCGACCAGCTTTATTCGGCGCTGCAATTGATCGATCGCGGCACGCTCTCGGCGACCCAGCGCGGCTCGATGCACGGCGAGGTCGGCCAGACGCAATTTCTGCCCAAGAACATCGCGGCCTATGGCGTCGGCAATCTCGAGACGTCGTCCGGCGCATTGAACTCGACCGCGAATTTCCTCAAGGCCCATGGCTGGCGCGCCGGCGCCGGCTACCAGCCCGGCGAGCCGAACTTCGCGGCGATCGAGGCCTGGAACGCGGCGCAGGTCTACCAGAAGGCGATCGCGCTGATGGGGCGGCAGATTGATGGGGGCGAGTAGGGGGGCGGGGGGCGCGTACCCTCTCCACGTCGTCCCGGCCTAGCGCGCAATTGCGCGTAAGGGGCCGGGACCCATAACCCCTGGCGTTCAAAAGTAAAAAAGGCCTCTGCCACAACGCTAAAACGAGAGTCCGCGCCGCCGCGATGAGCGCAATTGCGCTCACGCTGGGGTCCCGGCGTGCGCCGGGACGACTTGTTGAAGTTCTTGTGTGGCTCTCAACTCGTCATGCCCGGGCTTGACCCGGGCATCCATCACTCTTCAGAAGAGTCTTTCGAAGGGATGGATGGCCGGGTCAAGCCCGGCCATGACGAGCACTAAGGCATTGCCAGTCGCGCCGCCTACTTCGCCTTCTCCAGCGCCGCCGTTTGCTTGGCGAGCTGTTTGTCGAAATCCTGTTCGAGCCCGGCGACATAGGTTTGAAGCTCGCCCGGCTTGACGAAGGGGTTCGGCGCGCCGTCCTTCATCTGCGCGCGTTTCTCCTGCATGCCGTAGACTTCCGGGTGCGGCCCGAGCAGCACGTCGACCTTCATCGCCTTGGCCTTGGCGAAGGTCGAGCGGTAGTCGTCGACGATGCCGGGATAGGTCGGCTGTCCGACCAGTTTGTTCAGGGCGACCGTGCCGCTGCAGAAAAACAATACGTCGCGGTCCTGGCCGCTATCCTTGACGGTCATTTCCCAGCTGGTGCAGCCCGGCGAGTGCCCGGGCATCGCATGCGCGGTCAGCGTGGTATCGCCGAGCGTGACCACATCGCCTTCCTTGACGGCGCGATCCACCTTCACGGGCGGAAACGCCAGATCGGCGTTCTTCTCATCGCCGGGATAATATCCGCCTTCGAGCAACGGCTTGTCGCGCTCGCCGGCGACGAGGGGTGCGCCGGTGTCCTTTTTGATCTCGGCAAGGCCGCCGGTGTGATCGAAATGCGCGTGCGAATTCAGGATGATCTTGATGTCGCCGAGCTTGAACCCGAGCTTGGCGATATTGGCCTTGATCATGCCGGTCGATTCCGGCAGCGCCGTATCCAGCAGGATCAGCCCTTGCGATGACTTGATGATATAGGCGGAAATGCCGTCGGTGCCGACATAGTAGATGTTTCCGATCAGCTGGAACGGCTCGAACGGCGTGGTCCACTTCTTCATCACCGCCGCCATAAAGTCCTTGACGGTCTGGGCCTGCACACCGGTTACGACCAGCGCCAGCGCGCATAGCGCGGTCACGGTAAACTTCCTCATGGTTTGCTTTCCTCTTTGTTTTTTTGTTCGGATACGCGTCGCGTGCTTGCCGCAAGCGGCCCGCAAGCTACGTTGCCGCCGGTGCCGCGGCAACAGGTCCGGCCCGGAAATATTTCGCATCGCGCGTGGAATAGGTGATGGCGAGCTCGGGCAAGGCGGGCGGGCTCTCAACGGGTCGTCCCTGCGAAGGCAGGGACCCATAACCCCTGGCCTCGAAAATTAGAAAAAGGCCTCCGCCACAGCGCGCAAACGAAAATCCTCGGCGTATGGGTCCCTGCCTTCGCAGGGACGACACCTGATATCTTCCCCGCGTCCTTTTCGCCCCCCTTTTCTCATGGCATGATTGGCGCGACACTCAGCAAAGGATTCGCATGCGCAAAGTTTGTCTGGCCCTTTTGTTCAGCACGGTCGTTGCCGCGGGCCCCGCCTTTGCCGCGCGTTGCGGCGGGGATTTTAATACCTTCGTCGGGGCGATGTCGCAGGAGGCCTCGGCCGCCGGTGTGTCGCAAGCGGTGATTTCGCAGGCGCTCAGTGGCGTCACGCAGGATCAGGCGGTGCTGAATTTCGACCGCCGCCAGCGCTACACCTTCAACAAGAGTTTTGAGCAGTATGTCTCCACCCGGGTTGGTTCGGGCCGCATCAACACCGGGCGGGCGATGCTGCAGCGGAACGCGGCGCTGCTGTCGCAGATCGAGGCCAAGTTCGGCGTGCCGCGCCAGATCATTGTCGCGATCTGGGGACTGGAGACCGATTTTGGCCATGGCGACATGGGCAAGCAACAGGTGATCCGCACGCTCGCGACCTTGGCGCATGATTGCCGCCGCACCGACTTGTTCCAGGGCGAATTGCTAGCGGCGCTGAAGATCCTGCAGCGCGGCGATCTTCCGCTGCGGGAAATGATCGGCGCCGGCGCCGGCGAAATCGGCCAGACGCAATTCCTGCCGTCGTCCTACATCAAATACGGCGTCGATTTCGACGGCGACGGCCGCGTCGACCTGCGCCACGACGTCGCCGACGTGCTGGCCTCCACCGCCAACCTCCTGCACACCAACGGCTTCAAGATGGGCGCGCCCTACGGCGAAGGCACCCCGAATTTCGAAGCCATGCACGAATGGAATCACGCTTTGGTCTACCGCAAGACCATCGCGTATTTCGCCGATCAGTTGGTGGGGCGGTAGGCATCGTGTCGCGAGAATGCGAACGCGCGTTTTTCTTACCCTCCCCTGGAGGGGGAGGGTCGGCTCATATTGAGCGCAGCGAAATGTGAGCCGGGGTGGGGTGGAGTAACTCCGAGTGGAGCGCCAGCTATCGCTATCCGCAGCGCCGCCACCCCACCCCGCCGCTTCGCGTCGACCCTCCCCCTCCAGAGGAGGGTAAAGTGGAGCAGAAGCCTTCTATTATAATTGCCGCCAGCGATTATGGGTCCCGGCCTTCGCCGGGACGACGTGGGGTGTGGAGCGACGTCGTGCTCATCACCGTCATCGCCATGACGAACTTACGCGCTCTCCTTCGTCTCCACCTTCGCCCGTGGGGCAAAAATCTTCGCCAGCCATTTCCAATAGGTCGCGGGACGCAAGCGTTGTACGAGGTCGAGGAGGCGGGCGTCGCCGCCGATCAGGATGCGGGGCTGGTTGTTTTCGATGCCGGCGATGATGCGCTGTGCCGCGGCGGCGGGTGTGGTGCGCGCGACGGCATCGAAACGTTCGATCGCCTCGGTGCGGCGGGTATTATCGGTGACGCCGACGCCGGAGCGGGAGTTGCGGGCGATGTTGGTGGCGACGCCGCCGGGATGCACCACCGACAGCTTTATGGGGCTTTCCGCGATCTGCAACTCGTGCCGCAGGCTTTCCGAGAAGCCGCGCACCGCGAATTTCGCCGCGGCGTACGCGGTCTGGCCCGGCGGCGCGACGATGCCGAAGATGCTCGAGAGGTTGACGATGTGGGCTTCGCGCTGCCGCGCCAGATGCGGCAGGAACGCGCGAGTCGCATGCACCACGCCCCAGAAATTGATGTTCATCAGCCAGTCCATCTGGGCCTGGTCGATCTCGTTAAAACTGCCCATCAGGGCGACGCCGGCATTGTTGATGACGATGTTGAGGCCCGGATGCGCCGCGACCGCGGCCTGCGCGAAGTCCGCGATCTGGCCCGGCTCCGACACATCGACGCGATGGATCGTGACTTTTCGCGGGGGCGTATTTGCCTTGCTGATCTCGGCGGCGACCGCCTGCAAGCCGGCCTCGTCGCGGTCGGCCAGCGCGAGATCGCAGCCGCGTGCCGCAAGTTCAATGGCGAGCGCCCGGCCAATGCCGCTGGCCGCACCAGTCACGGCCGCGGCAGCTCCACGGATCGCAGTCATTCAAGGGCTCCACATGGAAAGGGCAAAAGGGAAGGCGAGTATCGGAAACCGGCAAATCCGGGGCAAGTGTTATTCAGCGAAGACGCCGTTCATCACCATTGCCGTTCGCCAGGTCGTCGTCCAAAATCGTTGTTCGTGTCGCAATCCCAAACCGCTGGAATTTGGCCATGACGCCCTCATTCCTGTTGACCTCACTGATCGTGGTCGCCTCGCCCGGCACCGGCGTGCTGTATACGCTGGCGGCGGCGCTGACACGCGGGTCGCGCGCCAGTGTAGCCGCCGCATTCGGCTGCACGCTCGGGATCCTGCCGCATATCGCGGCCGCGATGCTTGGGTTGGCCGCGGTGCTGCACACCAGCGCGCTGGCGTTCGCCGCGCTCAAATATTGCGGCGTGGTTTATCTGATGTACATGGCCTGGCAGGCGCTGCGCGAGACCGGCGCGCTCGCGGTGGATACGCGCGTCGGCGCGGCGGGGCGTTCGGCCTGGCGGGTGATCGTCACGGGCTTTTTGATCAACATCCTCAACCCGAAACTGTCGATCTTCTTCCTGGCGTTCTTGCCGCAGTTCATCGCGGCGGACGAGACCCATCCCTTGGCACGGATGCTGGAGCTGAGCTGTGTCTTCATGGCGATGACGTTGATGGTGTTCGTGCTCTACGGCCTGTTCGCCGCCTCCGTCCGCGACCGCATCATCACACGCCCCAATGTGATGAGCTGGCTGCGCCGGATTTTTGCCGGCGGCTTCGTCGCGCTCGGCGCCAAACTGGCGTTCGCGGAGAGGTGAGGAGTGAGGCGGATTCCAATCAGTCCCGTCATGCCCGGGCTTGTCCCGGGCATCCACGTCTTTGCAGCACGGCAGCAAGAAAGACGTGGATGGCCGGGACAAGCCCGGCCACGACGGCAGCGATTGGTTCGCGCGCATCCCCAAAATCAAAAGGCGGGCCCAAGGCCCGCCATTTCGATCGAACGCTTCACCGCGAGGTGGGTGCCCGGGCAGAGCGAGGCTCCACCCGGGCGAAGATCACTTCTTGGACTTCTTGGCCTTCTTTGCCTTCTTCGCCTTTTTAGCCTTCTTCGCTTTCTTAGCCATAGCATCCTCATCTGGGTTTAATGGATGGAAACGCGACTCGAGGCATGCTCGGCGGAGGGCCAACCTCGCAACATCCTCGAAACCAATCCCAACAGATTCGCAGGCTGCTGCCTCGCGCTGTCACGTCACTGTCATTGCGTTATCCACAGCTGTTATGCGTTTTGGTGCGATTTCGAACTAATTTTGAGAAATCGCCGTCATCGGATGCGTCGTGCGCCGCGCCGGATCGCGCGGCCGCAAGCGGGCCGGCAGGGTTAACGAGACGCCAAGATGGCCTGCGCCCTCCGTCCCGCTCCGAAACAAAAGCAGGCGGGGCTTGCTGCTTCTTCATCGATTCAAAACCACGCTGTGGATTGCCGATGCGGGTAGAGGTTCCGTTAAGCGCGGCGGCCGCATGTTGTCCGCAAGACCACGGGGGTGGTCCGGGTGGGTGATCGATAGCAGGGGAGAACGCGATGCGCGTTCGGGGACAGCGATGAACGTTCCAACGATATGGACGATATTCATCGTCAATTTTCTCGCGCTGGCCCTGATCTGGGCTTACGTGATGCGCAGCTATCCGAAATTCGAGGCCGCCCCGTTCTGGACCGCTTCGGCCTTCTTCGCGGCCCTCGGTGCTGCGATCGCGATGGTCCGCTTCGTTTCGGATTCGCTGTTTGCGCTGATCGGCGGCGGCGCCGTGCTCGTTTTCGCCACCTGCCTCGCCGCGATGGGGATCAAGCGATTTTACGACCAGCCGGTGACCTGGCGCGGCACCGCGCTGATCACCGGGCTGACCTTGGCCGGCCTGACGTTGTTTTCCGTCGGCTATGACAGCATGGCGATGCGGATCTCGATCTATTCGGTGGGATCGACGCTGCCGCTGGCGCTGACCTTGAAGCTCCTGCTGCATGAGCAGGATGGCCGCAAGAACCCCGGCGCGCGGCTCGCCGGAATCGTCGCCATCCTGATCATCGCGATTTATGCGTTTCGGGCCGCCGGCTTCCTGTTTCATCTCGGCGGTGACTTCTCGGCCGTCCGTTCCAACCCGGTGCAATCGGTGCTGATGGTGGCGCTGACGTTCCTGTCGATGGCGCTGAATTTCGGCTTCCTGCTGATGGCGATCGACCGGCTGCGCAACGAGGTCGCCGATCTCGCGCTGCTCGACGATCTCACCGGGGTCGCCAACCGGCGGCATCTGTTGCAGCGGCTGACCGAGGAATGCGCGCGGTCGGAGCGCTCGAGCGAGCCGTTTGCGCTGCTCGTGATCGACCTCGACGGTTTCAAGGGGATCAACGACACCCATGGCCACGCCGCCGGCGATGCCTGCCTGCAGCATTTCACTTTGATGGCGCAGACCCGGCTGCGGCCCGGCGACATGCTGGCGCGCACCGGCGGCGACGAGTTCTGCGTGGTGCTACCGGCTTCTACCCTGCGCGAAGGCGCGATGATCGCGCGCCGCATCCTCGATGTGTGCCGCGAGGACGCCGCGCAATGCGTCGGCGCCGACATCCCGGTCTCGGTCTCGATCGGGGTCGCGCAATGGACCCGCGAGATGGGCGCGTTCCCGGACCGGCTGATCGCCGCCGCCGACCATGCGCTCTATGGCGCCAAGAAAGACGGCCGCAACTGCCACGCGGTCCATGATCCGGCACCGCCGCCGCCGGCGCCCGACTACGAAACGATCCTGGAGCGAGCGTTGCAGGAGCAGGCCCTGCGCAAAAGCGCCTGAGCGTGTTATTTAACGGTCAGTCCGCCTTGAACGGGACCACCGAACCATGATGCTGCGCCTGCTCGCGACCGCGCTATCGGTGATCGCGATCTCGACCATGGCGGCCGCCGAGACGCCGGATCTGGCGAGCCTCGCGCGTGGCGCGGGCACGCCGGACATTCCCGGCCTGAAGATGGTCTGGCTGGCGCCGTGGGGCGACGTCGCCAAAGCGCATCCCTGGAAGAACATCATCGTGCACCGCACCGAGGGGCCGGCCGGCTCGGCGCGTGGCGGCGCCACGGAGCAGGCCAAAAACCCGACGCGGCGCGGCGTCATGGTCTGGGTGGAGACCGACGGCACGGTGTACTGGGCGGTGCCGGAAAATCTGGTCCCGACCCATACCGACGGCGGCGACCGCAACGACAACAAATACATCGACAACAGCAAGACCTATCACCAGGTCAACAAGGACACCTCGATCGGGGTGGAATTCGCCGGCAACTATCCCGACGTGACCCGCGAGGCTACCGAGGCGCAGGTCGCAACCTGGCGGATCCTGGTCAAGGTACTGCGCGCGCGTTACGGCATTCCGCTCGACCGCGTCTATGCCCACAACTGGATCGACTTCAAGGACAAGCGCTATTGCGAAGGCTGCGCGCTGGCGACGATGGCGCGGCAATGGGGCGAGTAGGGCGAGATGACTTTGAGTTGAATCGGCAAATGTGCGAGTTCTTCACCTCGCCCCGCTTGCGGGGAGAGGTCGAAATTCGCAAAGCGAATTTCGGGTGAGGGGGCCTCTCCGCGAGTCAGAACTCGTTGCAAGAGCCCCTCACCCCAACCCTCTCCCCGCAAGGGCGGGGCGAGGGAGAAGAGTTGCCACCGCAGTGGCCTAACTTCATCTCACCATGTTCAGATCGGCTGTGCCATCCAGCGGAACAGGCGGCTGATCAGGCCGGGTCGCCGGGCGCGCTGGTCGAGCGGGGGATCGTCGCTCTCGGCGATGCAGCGGTCGTAGAAATAGTCGTAGAATTGCAGATCGTTCGGCTCGGTGACGTTAAAACTCTCCTCGCCGAAGAATACCGTGTAGCTGTAGAAAAACGGCCCGATCCAGGGCGTCTCGGGCGAGGCGCGATCCTTTGAGATCACGAACTCCGAAGGCTCCAGCCCATGCGCCAGCATGGCCTGCTCGAGCTCTGGCTGCTTGCGCATGAACTCGGACGAAAACCCGCCGACGGTGGATTGCAAGGTGATCGCCATGACGCCGGCCGCAATGCCCCGTGTTGGAAAGCCCGCTTTCGTTGCCATTGGTCGGTCGATCCGGTTTCGAGGTTCAAGGCCGTGCGGCCAGGGCTTGGCGGAAGGGCCTTCGCGCAAGCACAGCGCAACAAAAAAGCCGGCGTTGCCGCCGGCTTCGATGTTCTGTCGTGAGGCCGCGTAATTAGTGCGCGGCTTCCAGGGCGGCCTGTTCCTGCCGGGCGATGGTGCCCTTGACCGCCGACTGCACCTTTTCAAAGGCGCGGACTTCGATCTGCCGCACGCGCTCGCGCGACACGCCGAATTCGGCGGCGAGGTCTTCCAGGGTCATCGGGTCTTCCGCCAGGCGCCGCGCCTCGAAGATGCGGCGTTCCCGGGGGTTGAGCACGCCGATCGCGCCGTTCAGCGCGCTGCGGCGATGGTCGAACTCCTCGTGCTCGGCCATGATGGCTTCCTGGTTGGGCGAATTATCGACCAGCCAGTCCTGCCATTCACCGGCCTCGCCGTCGTCGCGGATCGGCGCGTTGAGCGAGGCATCGCCGCCGAGACGGCGGTTCATGTCGATCACGTCCTGAGTCGTGACGCCGAGGCGCTTGGCGATGATCGCCACCTGGTCGGGGCGAAGATCGCCCTCGTCCAATGCGGAGATCTTGCTCTTCGCCTTGCGCAGGTTGAAGAACAGCTTCTTCTGGTTCGCGGTGGTGCCCATCTTCACGAGCGACCACGAACGCAGGATGTACTCTTGTATCGACGCCTTGATCCACCACATGGCGTAGGTGGCGAGACGGAAGCCCTTTTCGGGCTCGAACCGCTTCACCGCCTGCATCAGGCCGACATTGCCTTCCGAGACGACCTCGGAGATCGGCAATCCGTAGCCGCGATAGCCCATGGCGATCTTGGCCACGAGCCGGAGATGGCTGGTGACGAGGTGATGTGCCGCGTCGCGATCGTCATGCTCGCGCCAACGCTTGGCGAACATGTATTCCTGCTGGGGTTCCAGCATCGGAAACTTGCGGATCTCGGCGAGGTAACGGGAAAGACCAGATTCTCCGTTGAGAACCGGTAAGGTAGCTGTACGGGCCATGGTAGCGCCCTCCAGTGGTTCAGGCCCCCGATAGCGGCGGGCCAGGCAGACGGTCGCTGTGCTAAAGCCGATCGGCCTGCGATGTTCCGCGTTGGATATTCAACGCAGGTGCAACATACACCAAATCGGAGGGCATTTGGAAGGATAGCGGTCGTCACGTCCCCGTGTGGCAGCCATAACCTGTTGGCATGGCAAGATTTTCTTAAAACCCCTGCGTCATTGCGTCGCTCGTAACTTATCCCTTAGTTGGGTCAGATCATCCGGCAAATCCGAAATCCACTCCAGAATCTCCCCGGTTCCGGGGTGCTCCAGGGCCAAAAGGTAAGCGTGGAGGGCCTGGCGGTCGAGCGCGGTCAGGGCGGCTTGGCTCGCGGGCCCGAGGCGGCTGGCCTTGGTCTTGAAGTGCGGACCGTAGACGCCGTCGCCCATCAGGGGGTGGCCGATATGGGCCAGATGCACCCGGATCTGATGGGTGCGCCCGGTCTCGAGCTGGCAGGCGAGCAGGGCCGCGACCGGCTTGCCGTCGCGGCCGTTGAACGCCTCTTGAAGTTCCCAATGGGTGATGGCCTCGCGGCCACCGGCGCGCACCGCCATTTTTTCCCGCGCATGCGGGTGACGGTCGATCGGCGCATCGACGGTGCCGCGCGCCCGATTGGGCAGGTCCCAGGCGAACGCCATGTAGCCGCGCCGCATCGCGCCGGTGCGGCCGTGATCGGCGAATTGCTCGGACAGCGATTTATGGGCGCGATCGTTCTTGGCCACGACCATCAGCCCGGTGGTGTCCTTGTCGAGCCGGTGCACGATGCCCGGGCGCTTGACGCCGCCGATCCCGGAAAGACTGCTGCCGCAATGGGCGATCAGCGCGTTGACCAAGGTGCCGGTCTCGTGGCCCGCGGCCGGATGCACCACGAGGCCAGAGGGCTTGTCGAGGACGATGATGTCGTCGTCTTCATAGACGATATCGAGCGCGATATCCTCTCCGGCGGGCTCCGGCGCAATGGCTTCCGGGACGTCGATTGTGATCGTATCGCCCGGGGCGACATGATAAGCGGGGTCGCGGATCGGGGCGCCTCGCAGGCTGACGGAACCGGCCAGGATCAGCGCCTTCAGCCGCGAGCGCGACAGCTCCGGCTCGCGCACCGCCAGCACGCGGTCGAGCCGGGTCGATCCCTCGTCGCCGGCGACGGTGACGAGGTGCTGCTGACCGCTATTCGACGACTGACCCTGTTGCAAAGAAGTGCCCTATGACGACGACTGAAACTGTTGCGCCCGAACCGACCCCCGAGCAGGCCGCGCTGTTCGCGCGGGTGCGTCGGCTGATGCTGATCGCGGGCCTGACCACGACACTGGCGGTGGCCGCGGTGATCGTCGCCATCGGCTATCGCCTTTTCCGCTCCGAGGGAAGCACTGTCGCAGCCACCGAAACCGTGGTCACCCTGCCCAAAGGCGCCCACATCGTCGGAACCGGCGTCTCCGGCGACCGGCTGCTGCTGACGTTGGATATCGCCGGGACCACCGAAATCCGCAGCTTCGACGCCCATAGCCTCAAACCGGTCGGCCGCCTGAAATTCGTCACCGAGCCCTGATTCACCGTCATGGCCGGGCTTGACCCGGCCATCCACGTCTTTCTTGCTTAATTAGGCAGCCAAAACGTGGATACCCGGGACAAGCCCGGGCCTGCACGGAAACGCCCGCCGATGCCTTGCAGGAAGAGGATTTCAAGGCTATTCCCTCCCCCGTACGCTCCCTTCGTCTAGCGGTTAGGACGCGGCCCTCTCAAGGCTGAAACAGGGGTTCAATTCCCCTAGGGAGCGCCACTTAACGCGTCTCGGGCGCACCATTCGCCCCGCATTCGCTGTGGCCTTCCAAGAGCCTCCAATCGGAGGCAAATCACTTGAAATTAGCAAATATTCCCGGCGTTTCTCACTACGCCAGCGGTAGAATCCGTCCGATCATTTCGGAGCGGAGCCGGCCTTTGCCGTCAAATACGACCAACAAAACGTCTAACATTTCGTCCAACAGCGGGGTGAGTCATGTCTGACTTCCTGACGCGTCGGAACGGCATGTGGCATTTTGTTCGCCGTGTCCCCAAAGAATACGCCAGCTTCGACAAACGCGGCGTTGTTCGCCATTCCACCAAGGTCCGAACGGCCTCCGATCGGACCGGACGGCAAGCGATGCGGGTTGCCGACCGGCTCAATTCCGAGCTGGAGGCCCACTGGCGCAATTTGGCGGGGGCAATGCCCAACGCTGCCACTGCGAGCTATGACGAAGCGCGCAAACGGGTACGCTCGTTAGGCTTTGAGTATCTGGATAGTGCGGACATCGTGCCTTTGCCGTTCGTGCAGCGGCTGGTGCGGTTGGAAACTCTGCTTATCGGCGGTCTCGAAAATGACGCGGGGGCCAGAGCGGCAGTATTGGGCACGCAGCCCCGGCCCTCGTTTCCGCTCTCCAAGCTCTTCGAGGAATACGAAGCCGCGACAAGCGAAGAGACACGAAAGTTTTCCCCAAACCAACTCCGCGTCTGGAGATCAGGGCGCAAACGGGTTGTCAGGGAATTGATCGCCGTCGTCGGCGATAAGCCCGTGACCGAACTCACCGAGGAAGACGGTCTCGATTACAGCGAGTGGTGGCGCGAACGCGTCCTTGCGAACGACGCTCGCGTGAACTCGGCCAACAAATCAATGGGCATGCTGAGCCGAATGCTGAAGAAATTGAGCAGGCGCCAAAGGCTCAAGCTCCCTGAAATTTTTAAGGGTCTCAGGCTTGAAGGCGACGATACGAAGGTACGGAGCCCCTTTGACGACGCTTTCATTCAAAATACTCTGCTGGCAGAAGGTGCACTCGACGGGCTGAATGAAGAGGCGCGCCATGCCTTCTATGCACTAGCTGATACGGGCCTTCGGGCGTCAGAACTCGTCAACCTGCAACCGAATGCGATCCATCTGGATCATCCGATACCCTACGTTGAAATTCTTCCAGATGGGCGCGTTTTGAAGACGGAGGAATCAAAGCGACAAATTCCGCTTGTTGGCTGCGCGCTTGCGGTCATGAAGTTGCGTCCACACGGGTTTCCAAGGTATCGGGACAAATCTTCGTCACTCTCAGCGACGCTGAACAAATTTCTGATCGAAAACGACTTGCGTCCCACCAAGATGCACACCGTTTATTCGTTGCGCCATAGCTTCAAGGATCGCCTCGTCGCAAAAGAGGCCCAAGACAGTTTGATTGACAGCTTGATGGGTCACCGCACGGGTAAGCCTAAATACGGCATTGGCCCGCCGCTTGAGCTCAAGCTCAAATTCTTGCGGTCGATTGCGTTTACACCGCCCTCAAGGCTGTGAGCGATAAGAAGACGGCGCGCCCGGTCGCGCGCCGTCTCCTGACGTCTCAGTTCGGCCAGGTCCGCCTCGAATTTTTCGAAGAGCGGCAAGTGAACATCGCCGTCCAGTTCGATGAAATAGGCGAGTAAGACCAGAACGCGTTCGGTGCGCTCGATGAGGGTGAGGGTGGGAATTTGCTCGTGTGCTGCCATGGTGTGCTCTACCGATGTCGTTTCCTTTCATCCTGATTGGTGCGTACGGCGGATGCGAGCGCGCGCTACCGATGCTTACGGAGCCTTACGCATCATTCTTTCGGTTGCTCTACCGCTTTTTTCCAAAGCGGGTTTGCGCAGCAAACCCGATGGTCGGCCCCCTAAACGGGGTGAGGCGGTCAAGGCCGGAAAGCGCGGGGTGGGGCGGGCAGCCGCGAAGCGGCAACACGGCCCGCGCTTTCCGCTCGCCGAAGGGCCTTGACGGCCGAGGGGCTGCCCCTGGATTAGAACCAAGATGCACCGCGCAGCTCCAGGCGCGCGCGATGGGATTGTTACCCGAAGGGACGAGACGCGCTCGCGGCTCGGTAAGCGAAGCGCGTAGAGCCCGGTCACGCCTTCGGGCGTGACGCGCCCCTTCGTCTTAGGGCGGTGCGGGAGATGTTGTTTTGGCACGTGACCGACGAGCGGACGGTTTTGCCTTTCGAAAGGCTGGAGAAGCCTCGGTGCCGCGAACAATGATGGCAAGCGCGTCTTCAGGGGTCATGAGTAGTAATTTGCTTTGTGCGTAGCCCGTCTGATCGCGCCAGAGGAGGCGGGTGCGGTAGGCCTTGGTCGGTTTGAACTCTCCTGCGGGCTCAAAGGCCTCGACGCTGAAAAGCACGGACGGGTTGGTGGCGATCCCATCCTCCTTCGCCGCCCGGAAGCGGCATTGCGTGGTGAGCGCGTCTAATGGCTCTTCTGAGAGAATGCTGTCGCGATTGAGAAGCAGGATGCGCGTCTGGAACGGCCGATCGCTTTGCATGCGGCTCTGGTTGATCGGATCAAAGGGTTCAAGCAGCGCGATGTGCTCAATCGGTACGAGGCGTCTGCCAACAGTGATGGTAGCGGTCATGGGTTGTCTCCCTTGTTGTTATGATTGCTTCCATCGGTATCACGGCATCGATCGAGAGAGATGCTCTCCTCTTCTTAAAAGAAAGTTTCGAGGAGCGGGAAAAGCCGCGAAGGGTTTACGATCAAGAGTACGGCTCAAGAGCGGCCCCAGAAAAAAGCAACGAGAAACGACATGGACGCGGCACCGCCACCGCCATCATCACGCCTGAACAAGGAAGCATCCGCGTCGCTCTTCGGCGACATTCTCTATGGTGCCGACGAGATCGCGGAGTTCATGCGTGGAAAGAAGAAATTTCGCCGTTCGATCTACAATCTGGTGCGGGCCGACCGCATTCCGTATTTTCGGATCGGCAATACCATTTGTGCTCGGCGTTCCGTCCTGCTGGCGTGGATTGCCGAACAAGAAAGGCCGATGAACCGTCGATGAACATCGGGTTGGATTACAAAATCTTCACACGCTCACGTTGCCGTGAGGCTCGTTGCTATCTCAACCGGCGACCCCAAAGTCTAGCTATGGCGGTGCGTGTTGTCGGATGGGCCCACGCATTTGTCCGCAAGGAAGTGTGATTTTAGGACCATCGTTTCGTTTTACAGTCATAGGACAATCAATATGACCGACATCGAAGCTCCACGTGAACTGGCCCCGAGCACGCCCAAGCGTTTCAAGACCGCTTACGCGTACGCATTTCTCTTTGTCGCTTTCCTGTCGGTCCTCGCTGTTGGCTTGGCAAGGATTCCGCAGGTCGCGAATGCCGGCGCGGATAGCTGCCGTGCCTTGCGCCTCTGCTCCCCGTCGCCCTTGAAGCCGATGCAGCCGCTTGCGACAGGATGGCTGGCGGGCGGATCAACTTTCACGTCCGCGGCCGCCCCTCAGATGAAGCAGTATCAGGCCGAAAACCCTGACTACAAAGTTTGCTTGCATCCGGGACGACAGTTCGACCGGAGCGGCGCGTTTCATTCGAATGTCCAGTACAGGTTCGAAGGCACGTTCGAGGCTGATCCCAACTGGGTCGGGCTTTTCGATTTCGGGCCGCACACGCCGCACTGTAAGTAACAACATGGGCGCTGCCGCGCAGCATGGCAGAGCGCGGCAGCATCCTGGGCCAAGATAGCGACGAAATTTCCAGAGGTCCGACCGGGCGTTCTTGAACGATCGTTGAGGCGAAGCGCGCTTCTGTCCTCAACGACGAGCCCGCGTTGAACCGCAAACCTCCCCGGCCGGTATCTGGCCCCTCTAGCAGGGCGTTCGGTTATCTCGGCGGATTGTGGTCGCGGTATACGGGCGGAAGGCCATTCACGAGGTTACACGTCACGCGGTAGATTTCATGCGTGCCAACCTTGGCAAAGCGTTCCGTGATCGGCTCGGGCCAGAACCGCGCGGTCATGTAGCCGCGATCATGCCAATATTTTTCGAGACGTCTCGCCAGGGCCGTCGCGCCCGCTCGATTGAGAGTTTCGACTTCCTGGTTGTTATTCGCTGTTTCAGCGTCTGAAGGGCTAGCCCCGCCAGCTCCTTCGTCCATCATGCGTCTCATAAAATCCTCTTCTTTGAAAATCGAAAAACAATGTGGTCGATATAGCCAAAACGGAGTGGATGCTTTCAACGTGCAACTTCCTTCGAAGAAATATTGCGTCGGCATTGCAAGACCTCTCCACCCAGCAAGCTGGATGTTTTGATTGAAAGAAAATCAATGATTGAAACGGGCGGGCCGCGGGATCGACAGCGGCTCAACGATCGGGACGAGGAATCAATGGCCTCGTGATGATCGGATATTGCCGAGATGGAGTAGGAGCGAGCGCGTCGGCGGCGCTTTGACGTGATGACGTATCGCATAATCCTCCGATAGAAACGACACGAGCCATTTCTATCGAAAGACGGTGAATGAAGTCGAAATTAGCACAATTTAACCGTCGCAGCGCGCGGCTTTCCTCGCGTTACGGAATGGATGCCGCATAGTTGCGTATTCGATGAAACGATACGCTTGTAACCGCATGCCGCCGAGATCAAAACCACGTCAGCTCTCTGCACCGGTCTCTCTGGGACAACGAGTGCAACGTAACAACTCGACAATTTGCGCGCTCAGACCAGAACGCAGGATTGAAAGGGCGGACGGGCCACACCGTCGCTGCGGACGATCTGCCACGGCTCGTAGTCTTGGGTCAGCAACATCACCTTTTCATCGGGAGCGTCGGTCAGCATGCCGTAAACGCCAAGGACGGGGCGATACATCGGTCCTGGCTCGGATTTGACCTCGCCGTACCAGTCGAAACCCGGAACGCCGAACTTGCGGAAGAGGTGGACCACCATTGTATCCCGGTAATGAGCCTCGCGATTGGGCTCTTCGACACGAAAAAGAATGTCTTTCCCGTCCGACAGTACTTGCGCCAACGCCAGGCGCAATGGGCGCGTGATGTTGAAGCGATCGTCGTCCATAAAAAGATCCGGGATGAACGCCCCGCCCGACGAAAGATAACCCCCGGCGAACGAGCCCTGGAACACCTGTGTCATGGAACTTCCAAAGAACGCTTCGAGATCGAGCGCAGGCTCCGCACTCACAGGGATGGGCGGAAGCAAGACGGTTGCAACCACCGCCGCGGAGGCATTCAACAAACTGCGTCGGGATAACTCAGATGCCATGACTGTCAATCGGCGTTCAAATTTGACCCCGGATCGGCGTCCAATTTTGACCCCTTTGAGCGACGAGTCTTGACGGTAGCGCTCGCCTCGTCGGAGCT
>NZ_LMUK01000061.1 GCF_009766005.1 Bradyrhizobium sp. S69
CTGCAGGATATCGCGGCCGCGTCTTCAGAGGGGGATAGCATGACCTCACGCCTTCTATAAAAGCCCTCCCTTAGTCTTTTGATTATCCCATGACATTACACTTATTGTGAGGGGGTTATTTGACCGGACAGCTCTAGGGTTCGCAATGCTCCTCACAATATATCAAAGCCACCAAACATCCGGCCATCTATTCCGCTCTTCTCATGTTGGTTGTGAATATGTAATGCAGTCCAGGCTTCGTAGAACACAATGATCTAATAGAGGTGCATAAGTTGTGCAGAACCCTTGGAGTCTCATGGAATCGCGAATGGTCTCTAGGATCCCCCGGGCCATACT
>NZ_LMUK01000009.1:0-108943 GCF_009766005.1 Bradyrhizobium sp. S69
ATAGATTGATGAAATAACCCTAATGGAGACGAACCAATTGATTAAAATTTTAATTGAAAAGTTGCGATTCGGTAACGTCGTGTCGACGCCGGTAACCGGGCCTGGCTGGACCTGCGAACGCTCGCGGTTCGTCGCGACGTCGAGCGTAAGCCCGAAACGAAATTCTTAGCAATTTCGCCGATAGTGCCGTGGATTTCCGCCGGTACCGGCGGCGCAGGGCGTGGTGGCAATGATGGCGGAAACGGCGGCAACGGTTAATTCTTCGCAGCCCAAAATCTCAGAGCCGAAATTTTCAGAAACCTGGACCTTCTTCGAAGGGGCGTGGCACGAAGGCAATGTGCCGATCATGGGACCGCGCACCCATGCGGCGTGGCTGGGCTCGACGGTTTTCGACGGCGCGCGCGCTTTCGAGGGCGTGGCGCCGGATCTCGACCGGCATTGCGCGCGGATCAATCAATCCGCAATCAATTTCAAGCTCAAGCCGGTTGTCGAAACCGAAACCTGGCTCGGTCTCGCGCGGGAGGGTATCGCGCGCTTCGGCGCCAACGCGGAACTTTATATCCGGCCGATGTATTGGGCGCAGAACGGCAGCGGTGGCGGCGTGCTGTTCGACCCGGAAACGACCAACTGGTGCCTCTGCATCTATGCGGCGCCGATGCCGCAGCCGACCGGCAATGCGATCACATTGTCGCCGTTCCGCCGGCCCACCGCGGAGAGCGCACCGGTCGATGCCAAGGCGGCGTGTCTGTACCCAAACAATTCGCGTGCGCTGATCGAGGCGCAGGCGAGGGGATTTGGCAACTGCCTGATGCTCGACATGCTCGGCAATGTCGCGGAATTCGGCAATTCGAACGTCTTCATGGCCAAGGACGGCGTGGTCTATACCCCGGTGCCGAACGGCACGTTTCTCAACGGCATCACGCGGCAGCGTGTGGTGGGGCTATTGCGTGCCGATGGTGTTACGGTGATCGAGACGACGCTCCGCTATGATGATTTCCTGCGCGCCGATGAAATCTTCTCCAGCGGAAATTTCGCCAAGGTCGCCCCGGTGATCCGGATCGACGACCGATCGCTGCAGCCGGGACCGTTTTATCACCGCGCCCGCAAGCTCTATTGGGCGTTCGCCCACGCTCGAATCGATAGGCTGTAGGTTGGGTTGAGCTCTTCGCGAAACCCGTCAGCCACCGGTGCTAAACCCTCATGGTGAGGAGGCGCGTAAGCGCCGTCTCGAACCATGGCTCCAGTGTCGATTTCCCGGCTACATCCTTCGAGACGCCGCTCCGCGGCTCCTCAGGATGAGGGGGATAGCCCGTTGTGATGCACTAAGGTCCGTACAGCACGAGTTCGGTGTCGGTCAGGTTGGCCAGGCGCGGGCGATGCGGGCCTTTGAAGTATTTGCGGCCGCGCGCTTCGGTATAGATCCCGATCAGGCCCGGTACGGCGCCGTTGGAATCCAGCAGCACCGAGATCTTGCCATGGCGGATGAGGAAACGGCCGATGGCGCCGGCGCATTGCACGTAGTCGGCGATGTCGCGGCAATAGATCAGTTGCATCGCCGGCGGTGCGATCCATCCGCGCCGGATTCGCACCGGCAACAGGATAATGGGCAGCGCGTCGCCGCCAGCCGTGCGGCATATCAGGCTGAGGCAGCCATAGCGCGCGTGCCGGGTCAGTAGCTCGGCCTCGCTGCTGGATAGCCCTTCGATGGTTCGGGCGTCGGCTGCGACGGTCTCCACGGTCATGCCGGGTTTGATGCGCGATAGCGCCGGCAACGAGAAGAACAATCCACGGCAATAGGGCACAAAACCCTGCGCCTCGATGATCGGCCAGGTCCAGGTCGCGGGACTGATATTGAGGTAGGTGACTTCCGCGTTCTTCTGCGCAATCTTGGTCAGCAGCGGCGCGTAATTCCGAAACGCCGGTTCGACATACCAGCTCGACAGGTTGCAATAGATCGACGTCTCCGCGCCGTCGGCGCGCGCCGTATACAGCAACAGGAGAACGCCGACCGGCAGGCCGTCGCAGTCGAGCATGTGGCCGAAGCGCGGGTAGCCGTCGGGAACCTCGCGCGCGGCCTGGCGGCGCAATCCCCGTATCCAGTAGTCACGCGGGCGGCCGACAAACCCACGTGTCAACAGGTCCGCGACCGCATCGATATCGGCTTCGGAAATCTCCCGGCATCGAAGTTTTTGCGCCACGATCGTCAACGGGTCAGCCTTGCAGCAATGTTACGGCTCGAGGTCGAGCATTTTGCGCACCTCGACCGGCCACTTGGCGAGATCGGTTCCGTGCGTATGGAACATGGCCACCGCGAGCCGATCCATCCCGAACGCGACGCAGCCGGTATGCGCCGGTTCGCCGTTCGCATCCGTGATGTCCCAGGTGGTGCCGAAATGGTCGCGATGATAGTTGAAGCTCATGCAGGCGGTCGGCTGTTCCTCGGAGCGTAGCGGCACCAGCAGCTCGAACTTCAGCGATTGCTGTTTCTGGCTGACCGCCTTCATCTGGCCGACACGGCCGAAGAACGGATCGCTGGCATAATCCACCTTGAAGCTGAGGCCGAGGTCGCGCGCGATGGCCTGGGCGCGCACCATCCAGCGTTCGCGGAAATCTGAGACGTCGTCCGGGCTGCCGATGCAGACATATTCGCGCATCCGGAACGATTGCAGCCGGTCGAGATGACGCGACGGCTCGGCGCGGAAACAATCGGCGGCGACGTCGAAACGAAGGCCGCCGGGGGGGAGTGGGCCCCGCGCCGCGGCAATCGGATAGACCGGATAGCAGGCCGCCGGCGAGAGCACGAGATCGGCGGGCGAAAGCGATGTGGTCCAGTCGCCACCGGCATCGAAACGGCTGACCGCGGAATGGATTTCACGCTCGGTGCCGTGAAGGCCGCAAACGCAGCCGAGCAGGTTGGGGAAGCTCTTCAGATAGCCGGATTTCTCCAGCTGGCCACGGTTCATGACCGGCGGAAAGCGCATCACCTCGGTATTGGGCTCGCGATTCCGCGTGATCAGCGCGGCCAGCCGCTCGACCATGTCCTCGTAAAGCGCGGTCCGGGCGTAAACGCCGTCGGTTCCCATCTTGTGGAACAGGATATCGGCAAGATGATCCAGCGGATCGGCCGGCTGCGGCGCGGTTTCCGGCGATGTGGTCCGAACGACAATATTCATGATCGGGCTTCCCTTGTTGCGGCTATGCCAGTTCAATCAATCAATCACGTAGGCTGGTCGGTACGCTGCTCATCAAACTCGCGGTGGCGATGTTGCTGAGGATGCGGTCGTTGTTGATCATCACCGGCGCCGACAGCACGTCGCGAAGCTGGCGGCCGATGGTGAAGTCGCCGTCATTGCGATATCCCGAAAGTCCGCAGGCCCGCATCGCGCTCATGACGGTGGTGACCGCCAGTTCGGAGGCCTCGACCTTGAGCAGGTTGATCGACGATTGGAAGTCGAGCGAGGACAGTCCGCGTTCGTCATGCTCATGGACGGCATAGCTATCCAGCGCCGACGTGACGATGGCGCGCAGCTTGGTCAGGTTCATCTTGGCGGCCGTAAAGTGTGCGGCCGCGGGCGGCATCTGGCCGCCGGATCCGCGCGCGGCCTTGCGAATGAACATCTGGGCGCGTTCGACCGCGGCCGCGGCAATTCCGGCCCAGACCGAGGACCAGCAGAGATGGGCGATCGGCGTCATCGTCTGCGCGTGAATCTTGTCATAGGATTCCGGAAATATCTGCTCGGACGAACCGGTCGCCTTCAGCTCGAAGCCGGCGCTACAGGTGCCGCGCATGCCGAGCGTTTCCCACTCGAGGCTGCGCTCGAGCGTGTAATCGTCCCTGGTGAACGCCACCAGCACCTGATCGGATGCGGCGGCATCGTTGGCACGGCGGGCGATGGTGACGATGCCATCGGCCTGCGCGCCGTAGGAAATCACGGTCGCGTTGCGCACCAGCGAGATGCCGGTCGCGCCGCCCTCGATGGCGGCCGAGCTGGAACGGATGTTGCCGCCGTTCTGACCTTCCGTCGTCGAAGAGGCCAGCAACATTTGTTCCGATGCCACCCGACGCATCAGCGCTTCGTGCCAGGCGCTGCCGGTGCCGTGCCGAACCAGGCAAGCCACCTTGGTCTGGTGCATCGCAAAGATCATCGCCGTCGACGAGCAGGCGCGGCCCAGCGTGTAGCACATGTCGGTGATGTCGAAGACCGAGGCGCCGTAGCCGCCGAACGCGGTCGGGATCTGGGCTCCCAGAAGTTTTTGCTGTCGCGCGGCGTCGATGGCAGCCTGCGGAAAGCGGGCGGCGCGATCGACATCGACGGCCTCGGCCGCCGCGACCGCGGCTACCGCGGCCGTGCGCGGCAAAAACGACGAGTTTCGATCGAGAAGGAATTGTTCGCTGGAATGATCCGCGGCGGAATCGCGGAGCCTGGCTTCTTGCACGCTCATGCCGGTATGTCTCCAGGTTCTATCGGTGCGGAGCACCGGCGCTGAGTTTGGCTCGGTGTCACATCGATCGCTTGCAGCGCCCGATACCGTGTAAGGCTAAGGATTTAATTCAAATGCGTCGACGAAATTCAGGGTAAACGGTTTTCATTTCAAAATTGTCGGTTAATCAACCGTGCGTTAATACCCGCATATTTCTGCAACCGCGTAAACGTTTGCGTAATCGCCATTAGCGTTAAGACTGGAATGACGGTTTGCGTCAAACGAGATTTACTATTTTTCAAAGATAGCCGACGCTAATAGTACCACCAACGCGGCATTGTCCGACTATGCGACGGCAGATGGAATATCGAGATGACAGCTTTTCGTGACGACGTTCAAACCCGCATCCTGGCGCTGGTCAAGACGATCCTTCAGCAAAATGCGATGACCGTGGAAATCAATCCGGACTCGCTATTGGTGGATGTCGGATTTACCTCGATGGACATGGTCAATCTGATGCTCGGCGTCGAGGCCGAGTTTGATTTCACGATTCCGCAATCGGAGATCACGCCCGAGAATTTCCAGTCGGTCAAAACACTGGAACGGATGATCGTCGCTCAGCTCCAGTCGGCGGCGGCCTGATCTGAAAATCAGATTTGCGGGGGCGTTGTCCGTTGCAGCGCGAAGGCACCGCCGCCGGCGCACGCCAATGTCGCCTGGGCAATCAACCAGAATAGCGGGTATTCCCAGCCGCCGCCGGGGTTGGAATAGGTCCAGCCCACCGGCCATTTGATCCAGACCACGACGCCTAAAAATATTAGCAGGAACGCGGCCCACTGCCTTGTGTACCAGCCGAGCAGGATCGCCAGTCCGCCCATCACCTCGAGGCTGAATGTCGGCCAGGCCAGCAGCGGCGTGATGCCGTTCTTCGCCAGCAGAGCCTCGTGGGTGTTCATGCCGCGGCTGGTTTTCAGGAACGCATGTACGATCCAGTCGATACCGATCGCCACGCGCAGCAGAAAAAGCCCGTAAGGCGCCATCGCGGCGCTGCCGAAATGCGCGGCGAAGGTCGTGCGATTATGATCGCCGCTACCTTGATCGGTACTCATTCCTATTGCGACGCCTTTGTGAGATAGGCGATGAGATCGGCGCGGTCGCTGGCATTGGCCATGCCGGCATAGGGCATGCGATTGCCGGGCACCAAAGCTTGCGGATCGGTGATGAATTTGTCGAGCGTCTCCGGTGTCCAGACGATGCCGCTGCGCTTGATGGCCGGCGAATACCTGAAATCGGCGATCTCGCCGGCCTTGCGCGTGAAAATGCCATGCAGGCTCGGTCCGACATTATTAGCGCCGGCCTCAAGCCTGTGGCAGGCGGCGCAATCCTGAAAACGGGCTTCGCCACGCGCGGCATCGCCGTCGGCGCGGGCAGCCCCTGACAGCAGCAACACCGACAGCGCCGCCGTCGCACGGCTAGCGTTGATCATGCCTGCACCAGCGGGCCGGGATTTTTCACGTAGTGGTTCTTGATCGCGTCCGCGGTCCAGTAGGCCAGCGCGCCGACCGGTCCGGTCGGGTTGTAGGATGAATTATGCGGGAACGCGTTGGCGCCGATCACGAACAGATTGTGGCAATCCCAGCTCTGCAGATATTTGTTGAGCACGCTGTCGCGGGGATTGCTGCCCATGATGGCGCCGCCGGTGTTGTGCGTGCTTTGGTAGGGCACCACGGTCCAGGGATCGGTGCGCGCGGTCGCCGAATTGAGCTTGGTCGGATTCATCGATTTGGCGATGTCGTTGATGACGCCAGCGGCGTGGACGCCCATTTTGTGCTCGTTGTCCTTGTAGTCGAACGTCATGCGCATCAACGGCTGGCCGAACGCATTGCGATAGGTCGGGTCGAGGTCGAAGCAATTATAGCGGTTGGCCATCACGCTGCCGCTGGCATTGATCGTCATCGCGGTCTGATACCATTTCGCGGTCGCCTGCTTCCAGGCCGTGCCCCATTGCGGCGTGCCCGACGGCACCGGGCGGTAGCCTATCGGCAGCGCGGTGTTGAAGCCGCCCGAGACATTGAAGCCGCCGAGGAAATCATGCGGCGCGCGGTCGAACGCCCAATTGGTGTTGAAGTCGTCGATGGTGGCGTTGGAGCCGCCGGCGTTCATGAACGGGTTGAAATATTTGCCGTCAAAGAACAGAGTTGCTCCTGCACCGGTCTGGTAGCAGTAGTTCTTGCCGACCACGCCGGTTTGCGCGACCGGTTCGTACGGCGCGCCGATGCCTGACAGCAACAACAGATGTACGTTGTTGAGGACATAGGCGCACAGCAAGACGATGCTCGCCGGCTGCTCGAATTCTTCGCCGTTGAGCACATTGGTGTAGGTCACGCCGGTGACGCGCTTGCCGTCGGAGTCCTTGTTGACCCGGGTGGCCCAGGCATGCGTTCGCAGCTCAAAATTCGGATTGCGCATCGCAATCGGAATCACCGTCATATGCGCGCTGCCCTTGGCGTTGGCCTCGCAGCCGAAACGCTGGCAATAGCCGCAATACTGGCAGCCGCCGAACTTCGAGCCGTCCGGATTGGTGTAGGGCTGCGAGGCATTGGCCGACGGCCGCGGAAACGGATGATAGCCGGCGTTGCGCGCGGCATCGGAAAACATCTCGCTGGCGAGGATCGGCGTCAGCGGCGGCAGCGGGTAGTCGCGGGCGCGCGGTGCCTCGAACGGATTGCCGCCGGCCTGAATGGTTCCGGCGAGATTGCCGGCCTTGCCGGAGACCGCCGCGGTATATTCGAACTTTTCGTAATAGGGCTCCAGTTCGGCGTAACTGATGCCCCAATCCTTGATCGTCATGTCGTCGGGAATGAATTTCTTGCCGTAGCGCTCCTCGTAGTTGGAGCGGATCTTGAATTCCATGTCGGTCCAGCGCCAGGTGTGGCCGCTCCAGTGCACGCCGGAGCCGCCGACCACTTCGCCGGGCAGGAACGATCCCAGCCGGCGCATCGGCAGCGCCTCCTGCTGCGGATTGTTGCGCACCGTCAGGGTGTCGCGCGCGGTGTTCTGCATCAGGTCGTGGCGCACCACATAGCGCAGCTCGTCGCGGATGTTGGGCAGCGAATAGTCGTTCTCGCTGGTCCGCATGCCGCCGCGCTCCAGCGCCACCACTTTCATGCCGGCCTCAGTCAGTTCCTTGGCCAGAATGCCGCCGGTCCAGCCGAGACCGACGATCACGACGTCGACTTCTCTAAGTTTCGTGGTCATAGCTCGCCCCTCAACTCAGGTCCGCGATGCCGAGCGGCTTGCTCGGGAACGGCTTGCCGCGATAGCTCTCGACATGGTCGCGATGCACCGCGATGGCGCCGGGGAAGCCGATAATCGCCCATCCCGCCTTGTTGCGGTTGCCGCCGTAGATCGGATCGGAATACATGCCTTCGATCACGGTCTGGTACAGCGTGGTCCAGAAGGTCCGCACCGGCAGGCCGCTGTCGAATTTGATCTTGCCGGTGGAGAGGCCGACCAGCACTTCCTCGCGCTGCGCCGCTTCAAGGCGGTCGAACGATTGGCCGTAGGTCTTGCGGCAATGCGTGTTGGCCGCCTCGATGCTGGCGCGATAAAGCTGCGCCGGCGTCAGCGGCAGTTGATAGCCCTGGCTCGGCGCGCCAGGCTTCCAGGGCCCTTGCATATAGAGGCGGTCGCCCTTGCCCCAGCTGCCGGCGAGCGCGCGATCGATATAGATGTTGACGCCGAGATCGGTGCCTTTCGGGCTGATGTCGTCGGCCGGGATCATGTGATCGACCATCGCCTCGATGAAGGCCGCTTCGTCGAGGTTGAGGAATTCATATCCGGCGGCCTGCGGCGCAGCCGTTGGCGCGGCGGGTGCAGGCTCGGCCTGGGCGATGTCGATGGGGGTTATCGCGGTCGTCGCGCCCGCGGCGGCGGCGCCGCCGACCACGGCGCCCTTGATGAAGTCGCGCCGGTCGAGCTCTGGCTTTTTCATGGTTTCTTCCCCCTGCCCCCAAGGTCAGCTCGACCCAGAGGACATGCTGTTTTTTGTCAGCATGCTGCTTTTGGTTGAACCCGGCAAGGCGAGATTTCAGCCTTGTTTGTGCGATGCAGGAACGCGCGGCCATCGGACCCCAAGCGAACAAGGTCAACAGGCGGTGATCGGCGTCTGGCGACAAGGTCGATGGCGCGGATCTATGCTAAGCAGCGCTTGCCGTTAGACAATCATAAAAGGCTTACGGGACGAATGACGGGCGTGCTGCCAAAATATCGAAAACAACCCCATGCAAAGTAACAGGCCGCTGGGGTTGCCGCGCATGATCGCAGGCGTCATTGGCGTCGTCGTTGTGGTCGGAGCGGCGGCCGGTTTCGCGGTGGCGTGGCGGCCGGCGATTGCGGCGATCGAGCTGCCGGCGCCGTCTTCGTTCGATCCGGCCCTGGTCAAACGCGGCCGTGAGCTTGCGGCGATCGGCAATTGCAACGATTGCCACACTGTGAAAGGCGGCGGCAGCTTTGCCGGCGGCCTGCCGGTGCAGACGCCGTTCGGCACGATCTACTCGTCGAACATCACGCCTGATGTGCAGACCGGGATCGGGCGCTGGCCGGAAGAAGCCTTCCGTCGTGCGATGCGCTCCGGGGTCAATCGCGACGGCCAGCATCTCTATCCGACCTTTCCCTATGATCACTTCACCAATGTCAGCGATGAGGACGATGCGGCGCTGTACGCGTTCCTGATGACACGACCGCCGGTCGACGCGCCGCCGCGCGCCAACCGATTGTCCTTCCCGCTCGACCAGCGCTTTGTGATCGCGGGCTGGAAGCTGTTGTTCCTGCGTCGCGGGCTCTATCAGCCTGACAGCACCAGGAGCGCGGAATGGAATCGCGGCGCCTACCTCGGCGAAGGCCTGGCGCATTGCGGCGCCTGCCACACGCCGCGCAACGGCCTGGGCGCGGAGCGCAGCAACGCCCAGTTCGCCGGCGGCGACGTCGACAATTGGCAGGCCTTCGCCCTGAACAAGCAATCGCCGGCGCCGGTCCCGTGGGATGCCGAGGCGCTCTATGTCTATCTGCGCCAGGGCTTCCATCCCGATCACGGCACCGCGCGCGGTCCGATGGCTGAAGTCGTCAGCAATCTGTCCTCGGTGAACGAAAGCGACGTGCGCGCGATTGCGATCTATATGGCCGATGTCTTCGGCGCGCCGTCGATCGACGACAGGAAACGCGGCGAAGCGGTGCTGGCGCAGGCCAGGTCACCGGCACCGCTGACTTTGGATTCCAATGTAAACGCCGCCGGCGCCTCGATCTATGCGGCGGCCTGCGCGACCTGCCACGAGACCGGCAGGGCGCTGCCCTATGGCGGGGTCAATCTCGCCCTCTCGACGGCGCTGAGCAGCCCTGATCCGCGCAATGCCATCAACATCGTGCTGTCGGGTATTCGTCCTGTCGAAGGCGAGCGCAGCCCGATCATGCCGGGCTTTGCCGCCAGCATGAACGACGGCCAGATCGCAACGCTTTTGCAGTTTCTGCGCGACCGGTTCAGTAACCAACCGCCATGGTCCGGCGTTGAAAAGATGGTGGCGGACGCCAGACAAAGCCAGCCCGTACTTCTCCAGACATCATCGGGGTCGCACGACGCGCCCCGTGAATCAATGCGGCGAGAAAAACGATGATGACATTGAAGGTCAATGGTCGCGATCATCAGATCGAATCCGATCCGGATACACCGCTGCTCTATGTGTTACGGGATGAAATCAAGCTCAACGCCGCAAAATTCGGTTGCGGGCTCGGCCAATGCGGCGCCTGCACCGTGATCGTCGACGGCAAGGCGGTGTTGTCCTGCGTGACGCCGCTGCTGCTGCTCGAAGGCAAGCAGGTGACGACGCTGGAGGGGTTGGGGACCATCGAAGCGCCGGCGCCGATCCAACGCGCGTTCATCGAGGAGCAGGCCGCGCAATGCGGCTATTGCATCGCCGGCATGATGATGCGCGCGCAGGCGTTGCTGCAGCGGAATTCCAGGCCGACCGACGAACAGATCCGCGCCGAGCTGGAGCCGAATTTGTGCCGCTGCGGCACGCATATGCGCATCCTGCGCGCGGTGCATCGCGCCGCGCGGCTGATGGAGACCGCTGACGCATCGTCAACCATCGATGGGAGCGTCCGATGAACGCGTCCGTGATCGATCGCCGCCGCGTGCTCGCCGGGGGTGGCGCGCTGATCGTCAGTTTTTCGATGACCAGTGCCTATGCGGCGGATCAACCCGCGCCCGCCGCTCCGCCGCCAAAGCTGCCTGGCAGCCTGAAAGACGCGCCATTTTTGGATGCCTGGATCCGGATCGACGCCGACGGCGCCATCACCGCGTTCACCGGCAAGGCCGAACTCGGCCAGGGTTTTAAAACCGCGTTCCAGCAGATCGCGGCGGAAGAAATGGATGTTCCGTTTGCGTCGCTGACGGTGATCACCGCCGATACCGGCCGCACCGCCAATGAGGGTTACACCTCCGGCAGCCATTCGATGCAGGACAGCGGCACCGCGATCCAGAATGCGGCGGCGCAGGCGCGGGCGCTGCTGGTGGCGGAAGCGGCGCGCCGGTTTGAGGTGCCGGAAGAAAGTTTGCACACCGAGAACGGCGCGGTGATTTCATTCGATGGCCGCAGGATCGGCTACGGCGAACTGGTCGCCGGCGACCTTCTGCATGTGCAGGCGCAGCCGACATCGAAGCTGAAGGATCCCGCGACATTCAAGGTGATGGGCCAGCCGGTGCCGCGGCTCGATATTCCGGCCAAGGTCACCGGCGGCGCGGCCTATGTGCAGGATATGCGATTGCCCGGCATGGTGCACGCCCGCATCGTGCGGCCGCCGAGCTACGGCGCGCAATTGACCGCGTGCGATATTTCCGCGACCGTAAAGATGCCGGGCGTCGTCAAGGTAGTACGCGACGGCAATTTCCTCGCGGTGGTCGCTCAGAAAGAATTTCAGGCGGTCAAGGCGATGCGCGTGCTGTCGGCGGCCGCGCAATGGAAAGAGACGGCGTCTTTGCCGAAGCAGGATGATTTGCTTCGCGTTCTCACCCGTTTGCCGTCGCAGGATACGACGATCTTCCAGCACAACGATCCCTCCGCCGTCGGCGCCAAGACCATCGAGGCGACCTATACGCGGCCGTATCAGTCGCATGGCTCGATCGGACCGTCCTGCGCGGTCGCGCAATCCACCGACGGCGTCATGACGGTGTGGACCCACACGCAAGGAGTCTATCCGGACCGCCAGGGCATCGCGGAAATGCTGCGCGTGCCGCTGCAACGCGTTCGGCTGATCCATGTCGAGGGTTCCGGATGTTACGGCCACAACGGCGCCGACGATGCCGCTGCCGATGCCGCCTTGATCGCGCGCGCGATGCCGGGTGTGCCGGTCCGCGTGCAATGGATGCGCGACCAGGAACATGGCTGGGAGCCGTATGGCCCGGCGATGGTGACCAAACTCAAGGCGTCGCTCGACGCCAACGGCGCGATCGCCGACTGGAATTTCGAGGTCTGGAGCAACACCCATTCGATGCGGCCGGGCGGCGCCGGATCGATGCTGGCGGCGCAGCACATGGCGCAGCCGTTCGCGGTGCCCGATCCCAAACCGTTGCCGCTGCCGGAAGGCGGCGGCGACCGCAATGCGATCCCGATCTACACCTTCCCGAACGCCCATGTCGTGCATCACTTCATTCCGGCGATGCCGCTGCGGATCTCCGCGATGCGGGCGCTCGGCGCCTATCACAACGTGTTCTCGATCGAGAGCTTTATGGATGAACTCGCTCACGCGGCGGAAGCCGATCCCGTCGAGTTCAGGCTGAAGCATCTGGCGGATAGTCGCGGCCGCGATGTCATCAACAAGGCGGCCGAAGGTTTTGGCTGGCGGAAGCAACAGAAGGCTCCGCAAGGGCGCGGCTATGGCTTTGCCTTCGCGCGCTACAAGAATCTCGCGGCCTATTGCGCCATCGCCACCGAGATCGAGATCAACAGCGAAACCGGACAACCGCGCCTGGTGCGCGCGGTCGCCGCGGTCGACAGCGGCCAGGCCGTCAATCCGGACGGGCTGAAAAACCAGGTTGAGGGCGCGATCGTGCAGTCGATGAGCTGGACGCTGTTTGAAAGCGTGACCTTCGACGATACCAGGATCACCAGCATCGACTGGCAAACCTATCCGATCGCCCGCTTTAATTCGGTGCCCGACCGCATCGACGTCCACATCATCAACCGGCCCGGACTGCCGTTCCTCGGCAGCGGCGAGACCGGGCAGGGGCCGGCCGCAGCCTCGATCGCCAATGCGATCGCCAACGCCACCGGAAAACGGCTGCGCAACCTGCCGCTGACCCGCCGCCGCATCAAGGATGCGATCGACGCGTAGCTCTTTGTCGTCCCTGCGAAGGCTATCTCGGACGTCATCCTGAGGTGCGAGCTCTTGCGAGCCTCGAAGGATGGCTGCAAGCGCCGAACTGAACACCATCCTTCGAGACGCGGCCAAGTGGCCGCTCCTCAGGATGACGGTTCCGGTGGGTCCGGGCCTTCGCCGGGACGACAGGCGGGGCAAACCTACTGATACGTCGCCACGATATCCGACACCGCGCGTTCGAGTTGTTTCGCGGTGGCGCATTGGCGCACGACGGTGCAGAAGGTCTGGTAGCGCGGCATTTCGGAATCGCCAAAACCCCAGGCCATGCGCCCTTCCGGATTGAGCCAGACCAGCCGTTTCGAGCGTTCGCCGATGCGGCGCAGGATGTCGGCGCGCGGATCGAGGTTGTTGGACCTGGCATCGCCGAGCACGATCACGGTGGTCTGCGGCGTGATCGAGTTCATCCATTGCTTCTCGAAATCGGCGAACGAACTGCCGTAATCCGATGAGCCGAATCCGACCTTGGCCATGATGTCGGCCATCGCCTCTTCCGGCGTTTTCGATTCCAGGATGTCGCTGACCTCGATCAAATGTCCGGAAAAGGCGAACGAGCGGACGTCGGACACCACCTCATGCAGGCTGTGGATCAACAGCAGGAAGAAATCGGAGACCCGCGCCACCGACCCCGAGACGTCGCAGATCGCGACGATCTTGGGCCGGTCGCGGTGCTTTCGCTTCCAGGCGGTGAGGAACGGAACGCTGCCCCACGCCGCATTGCGCCGGATGGTCCGGCGCACATCGAGATGGCCGCGGCGTTGTCGTTTGCGCGGCTTGCTGTAGCGCTCGCGCAAGCGCCGCGCGATCTGCCGGATCAGGCGCCGCATCTGTTCGACCTGCCGTGGCTCGATCCGCGACAGCGGCGCGTTGCGCAGGATTTCGTTGCGCAGATTTTCGGTTTCCTCGCGGCCGTACAGCAACAGCGCCTGCGAGACGGTTTCACGCACCGCATCGCGCAGCCCTTCCAGCGCCGTCGCCAACCGTTCTGCCGTAGCCGGATTTGATACCGTCAACGCATCGAGATCGTCGCGCAGGCGCTGGATGCCCATCTGGTCGAGGATGCGGCCGGAGAAGATGCCGCGCTGGGTGAAGTAGCGGATATCGGACAAGGACGCCGCACTCGCGGCATTGGCCATCGCAGCCGCGATCGCGTTGCGATCCTGCGCCAGCAGCATCTGCGCCAGCGAGCCGAGACCTTCCGCCGGTTGCCCTTCTCCCGCCGCGCCCTCGGCCGTTTGCGGTTCGGCGGCGTCGGATTCGTCCTCGCTGCTGCTTTCGGGCGCGCTTTGCGAAAGCTCCGGTTGATCGAAGAACAAGTCAAAACACTCGCCCAGTGCGCGCTTCTCGTCCTGGGTCTTGGCGAGCGTCAGCAGGAAGGTGTCGCGCAGGATGGTCCGATCGGAAAAGCCGACATTGGCGACGGCGCGCATCGCGTCGATGCTCTCGGCCGGCGAGACCCGGACGCCGGCTCCCCGCGCCGCGCGAAAGAACCGGTGCAGGTTCTCTCTCATCGCGCTCAGCCGAAGGCGTTCTGGCGCAAAGCCTTGGCAACGAAGCTGGTGACCTGGGGCAGCGTGGCTTCGATGTCGGCCTCGTACTTCAAGAGCACGTTGAGCGTGTCCTTGACCATCTCGTGGCCGAGCTCACTTGCCTGCAACAGCACCAGCACGCGCGCCCAATCGATGGTCTCGCTGACCGACGGCTGCTTCTTGAGATCGAGCGTGCGGACGTCATGAATAAAACTGACCATCTGCTTGCGCAGGGTTTGCGAAATGTTGGGCACCCGGCTCTCGACGATGCGCTCTTCGAGCTTCTGTTCGGGAAAGCCGATATGCAGATGCAGGCAGCGCCGCTTCAGCGCGTCGCCGAGATCGCGCTCGCTGTTCGAGGTCAGGATCACGGTCGGTGCGGCGACCGCGGAAATGGTTCCAAGCTCCGGAATGGTGACCTGGAAGTCGCTGAGGATTTCGAGCAGCAGCGATTCGAACTCGGCATCCGATTTGTCGATTTCGTCGATCAATAGCACGCAGCCTTTCGGCTGCTCCAGCGCCTGCAACAGCGGCCGCGGCTCGACGAATTCCTTGGAAAAGAACACGTCGCCGAAATCATGCAATTGCGCCAGCGCGGCCTGCAACGTGTCGGCGCCGCCGAGCACTTCGCCGAGCTTGTCTTTCAGGATTTGCGTGTACAGAAGCTGCTTGGCGTATTTCCACTCGTACAGCGCCTTGGCTTCGTCGAGCCCCTCATAGCATTGCAGGCGGATCATCTTGAGCCCGCGCCATGCGGCGATCGCCTTGGCCAATTCGGTCTTGCCGACGCCGGCCGGCCCTTCCACCAGGATCGGTTTCTCGATCTCCTGGGCGAGATAGACCGCGGTCGCGATCTGCCGGCTCGCGATATAGCCCTGCGCCGCAAGACCGCTTTCGACTGCCTCGATCGAGGCCGCAGGACTGAGTTCAGCCACCAGTTCCAACTCCGGATGTTTCCCAATTTTCAGTAGGTTCTGCCTGCGTTCCCGGCAAAGAACAAGCCTCGTTCGGGCATGAGAGGTCGCGGATTACCCCCTGTATTCCGTGTCCCTCCTTGGCGATCGGCGCGTTGACGGCTATTTCTCCCGCGATGAGGAATTTCACTGGATTGATCGCGGGACTGGCGCTGGCCGCAACCAGCCCCGCCTGGGCCATCGTTGGCGACGCGCCGCCATTGGCCGACGGCGTCGGCCGTTCGGTCGTCACCATTGTGGGCTCGCGCGGTAATTTCTGCACCGGCACGTTGATCGCACCGGATCTGGTGCTGTCGGCGGCGCATTGCGTCGGGCCGGGCGCGACCTACAAGATCGTCGACTACGGCGCGGACCGCCAGCCGCAACTACGGGACGTGAAGAACATCGCCGATCATCCCGGCTTCAACATGCAGACCATGCTGGCGCATCGCGCCACGGCCGATGTCAGCCTGCTGCAGCTCGAAACACCAAAAAAGAATCCGTTGCCAATCGGTGCGCCGACGCTGCCGCTCGCGGCCGGCCATTCGTTCACCATCGCCGGTATCGGCGTTACGATTCGCGGCGACGGCAAAAGCGGAGGGGTCGTGCGATCCGCCGCTCTGGTCGCGACCGGCCAACCCGGCGCGTTGCAGATCCGGCTGGTCGATCCGGCCGGCGGCGGCACGCGCGCCGGATTGGGCGCCTGCACCGGCGATTCCGGTGGCCCGGTATTCGAGGATCAAGGGGGCAAGCTGGTGATCATCGGGATCATCAGCTGGTCGACCGGCCCCAACAACACCGGCGGCTGCGGCGGCCTCACCGGCGTAACGCCACTGACGCTGTACCGCGACTGGATCGAGAAGACGGCGAAGCAATGGGGTTCGGTGTTGGCGGTGCCGTAGGACTTCCCCTCGCGGTCGTCGGGAAACACCGGAACCGTCATCCTGAGGAGCGGCCACTTGGCCGCGTCTCGAAGGATGCTGTTCGGCTCCGTGCTCGCGGCCATCCTTCGAGGCTCGCACCGGACAGCGCAAGTGCGCTGCCGGGAGAGCTCGCACCTCACGGGTGAACGCAATTGCGTTCATCCCGGGGATGACGTCCGAGATAGCGCCACACGCTCAAGGCCGGGACGACGTCAGTTTGTTTTCTGTCCCTCACGAATTCCGTCGGCTCGCGTTGGTCGCAATGGCAGCCGCCGCGGTGCGGTTTTCGACGCCGAGCTTGGCGTAGATCTGTTCGAGATGCTTGTCGACCGTCCGTGGGCTGAGGCCGAGGATCTGGGCGATGTCGCGGTTGGTCTTGCCTTTGGAGAGCCACGACAGCACTTCGCCTTCGCGGGTGGTCAAGCCGAGCTCGCTGCTGAATTTTGCCGGCAAATCCGGGCTGGAATCCTTGGCCAGGCGCAGCAGGAATTCGTTGGGCCCGGATTTTCCCATGTATTGCAACTGGAGCTGCGGGTTGTCGGGAAACGACGCCGTGGCCTGGGCTTTCGATCCGGTGCTGCTTTTCTGAGTCTGTTCGAGCCATTGCAGCATCGAGGGCGGCAGCTCGAGTTCGTCATCGGTGGCGGCGGGAAGGTGATCCGACAACAATTTCTGGGCCTGCGGCGTCGCCCACATGATCTTGCCCTGCCGGCTGACGGCGAACAGAAATCGTCCGGAGACGTCGAGCGCGGCGCGGGCGCTCTGGGTCAGCCGTGCATTGGCCAGATGCACCCTGATCCGCGCCAGCATTTCCTGGATCACGATCGGCTTGGTGACGTAATCGACACCGCCGGCTTCGAGCCCGTGCACGATATGCTCGGTCTCCGCCAATCCGGTCATGAAGATCACCGGCACATTGCTCAGGCCGGCGTCGCGCTTGAGCCGGCGGCAGGTCTCAAAGCCGTCCATGCCGGGCATCACCGCGTCGAGCAGAATGATGTCCGGCGTGATCTGATCGACGATCCGCATCGCCGCCGCGCCGTCCATCGCCACCATGACCGTCATGCCGGCGCCATCCAGCGCGTCGGTCAACAGCCGCAGCGTTTCCGGCGAATCATCGACGATCAGCGCGACATCGCGTTTTTTGGATTCAGTGGTCATAGCTGTACAGCGTCTTCAGGGTTGCCATGTACTGATCGAGATCGAAGCGGTCGATCAGCATGCGCATTTGCGATACGAAGGCGGCATGTTCGGGGTGTTCTTTTCCGAGTGTGTCCAGCTTGACCTGGATGGCGCGAATGTAGCCCATCTGCCCGAGATCAATCAGTTCTTCCACATCTTTCACTGGTGGCCGCGAACCCCTGTCCGGCGTCCAGCGTGGCGCCGCGATCTGGTCGGTCTCATATTGCCACTCGATTTTGAGCAACTGCCGGATCATTTCCAGAAGCCGCGGAATATCGATCGGCTTCATCAGATAGCCGTCATGGAACGGCTGCGCCAGCGGCGCGCCGTGCGCCTCCAGCGCGCTCGCCGAAACCATCAGGATGCGGGCCTGATGATGGCCGTTCGAACGCAGTGTTTCCGCGACCGTCCATCCGGTCATGCCGGCCATCGAGATATCCAATAAAAACAGATCGGGCCGGCAATGCTGCGCCAGCGCCAGACAGGCCGGTCCATCCGGTGCGCTGAGCAGGATGAAGCCCAGCGGCGTCAGCACCTCGCGCAAGAGATCGCGCTGGATCGGATCGTCGTCGGTCACCAGGATGGTCTTGCGCGGCCCGTGATAGCCGAACACCGGGGCATCGACCGGCGCGATCCGCGTTGGATTGAGCACTTCCGACAACAGCATCTTGACGCGGAAGGTGCTGCCGCTGCCGACCAGGCTGGAGACCTGGATGTCGCCGCCCATCACGCCCGCGAGCAACCGGCTGATGGTCAGCCCGAGGCCGGTCCCGGTTTGTGGCTGTGAGACGCCGAGTTCGCCGCGCTCGAAGGGTGCGAAAATCCGCTCCAGGTCGGTGGCCCGAATTCCCGGTCCGGTGTCGATCACCTCGAATTCGGCGACCGGGCTGCGATAGTGGACGACAAACCGCACGCTGCCGGCCTGGGTGAATTTGATGGCGTTCGACAGCAGATTGATCAGGATCTGGCGCAGCCGCTTTTCATCGGCGTACACCACGACCGGTAGCACCGGCGGCCGGGTGAAGACGAAATCGATGCCCTTGGCCGCGGCTTGCAGCCGGAACATGCCGACGAGCTGATCGAGAAACTCGCCGAGGCGAACCTCGTCGCGCGACAGATAGAGCCGGCCGGCCTCGATTTTCGAGATATCGAGAATGCCGTCGATCAGCCCCGACAGATGATCGGCGCTGCGGCGTACCACCCGCACCTGATCGCGCGGCTTGGATTGCAGGCTTGAATCCTGCTCCAGCAATTGCGCATAGCCGCTGATGGCGTTCAGCGGCGAGCGCAGTTCATGGCTCAGGCCCACGACGTAGCGGCTCTTGGCGAGATTGGCCGACTCGGCGACCTCCTTGGCGCGCTGCAATTCGATGTCGGTGCGCTTGTGGGCGTCGATTTCCTGGATCAACAGCGAGGTCTGCCGCTTGGTCTCTTCCTCTGCCGCGCGCCGGCTTTGCTGCGCCAGCACGAACAGCCAGGCGACCACGCCGATGATGATCGTCAGTGCAAAGAACACTTTCCACAACACGGCGGACAATTGCGGATCGTCGCCATGGATCGCGGCCGCGGACGTCTGCAGATAGATCATCCCGAGCGTCAGTCCGACCAGTCCGGCGGAAATGGCGAACACGCCGAGGTAATGCCCGAGCTGCGAGTTGATCGTGGCGTAGATCGGCTTCGGTAATAATGAACCGAGCGTCTCGGTGATCTGTGACTGGATCCGCGCATGCGGTTTGCAGAGATCGTGGCAGCGCGCGTCAAGCGAGCAGCACAGCGAACAGATCGGTCCGGCATAAGCGGGGCACGACGCCATATCCTCAGGCTCGAACGAATGCTCGCAAATACAGCACTGGATGGTTTCGAGATTTTGCCAGCTTCGCTTCGGCTTGCGCGCGATATAGTATTTTCCGCCGGTGGCGTAAGCGATCAACGGCGCGGTAATCAGCGCCACCAGGAGCGCCACGAACGGCGACAGCGCTTTGGCCATCGGCCCGAACAGGCCGTAGAAGGCACTGATCGACACCACGGTGGCGATCGTCATCGCGCCGACGCCGACCGGATTGATGTCGTAGAGATGCGCGCGCTTGAATTCCATGTGCCGCGGTCGCAGGCCGAGCGGCTTGTTGATGACGAGATCGGCAACCAGGGCGCCGACCCAGGCGATGGCGACGTTGGAATACAGCGCGAGCGTCTGTTCCAGCGCTTTGTAGACGCCGATCTCCATCAACAGCAGTGCCACCAGCACGTTGAACACCAGCCAGACCACGCGGCCGGGATGGCTATGGGTCAGGCGGGAAAAGAAATTCGACCAGGCGATCGAGCCGGCATAGGCATTGGTGACATTGATCTTGACCTGCGAGAGGACCACAAACGTGCCGGTCAGCGCCAGCGCCAGATCCGGCTGCGACAGCACATAACGAAACGCCTCGAGATACATGTGCGCCGGCTCGGCGGAATGCTCGGCGGATACGCCATGACTCAGCGCAAAGAAGGCCAGGAACGATCCGGCCATCAGCTTGAGCGCGCCGGCGAAAATCCAGCCCGGCCCGGCGCTGAGCAGCGCGATCCACCATGCCTTGCGTGACGTTCGGCGGTCGCGCGGCAGGAAGCGCAGGAAGTCGACCTGCTCGCCGATCTGGGCCACCAGCGCGAACACCACCGAGGCGGCGCTGCCGAACAGCAGCAGATCGAGATGACCGGTCGGATCGCCGTGCTCGCCGGTAAAGTTACGCCATTCGCCAAAGGAGTGCGGATTGGCATAGGCGATCGCCGCAAAGGGCAGGATGTTGAGAATGATCCAGAGCGGCTGCGTCCATAGCTGAAAGCGGCTGATCAGCGTGATGCCGTAGGTGACCAGCGGAATGATCACGATGGCGCTGATGAGATAGCCGATCGGGCGCGGGATTCCGAAACACAACTCCAGGGCGGTCGCGAGTATCACCGCCTCGATCGCGAAGAAGATGAAGGTGAACGAGGCGTAGATCAGCGACGTGATGGTCGAGCCGATGTAGCCGAACCCGGCGCCGCGGGTCAGAAGATCGATGTCGATGCCGTATCGGGCGGCGTGATAGGCGATCGGCAGCCCGCAGCAAAAAATGATGACGCTGACGACAAGGATAGCAGCGGTGGCGTTGGTGACGCCATAATTGAGGGTGATGGTGCCGCCGATCGCCTCCAGCGCCAGGAACGAGATCGCGCCCAGCGCGGTGTTGGCGACGCGGGCGGCGGACCAGCGGCGTGCGCTCTTGGCGGTGAAGCGCAGCGCGTAATCTTCCAACGTCTGGTTGGCAACCCACTGATTATATTGGCGCCTGACGCGGTCTATCCGCTGCCGCCCTGCCACTCTTGAACTCCTCAACCCCGCGCGGAAAAGCGCGCAAAATCCCCGCCGCAAAATCTACGTCGCTATTTTGCGGTGCAGTATACGCGATCTTGCGTATCTGTGCACTGCACAATCTCAGCAATTCTTGTGCCGCCAATTGTGCGTACTCGAACATCAACGGGGTAGATATGTCAGACGAGAATAAACAGGGGCTGCAGTCGGCATTTCGCCGCAAGCTGCTGATGGGAATGGCGGCGATTCCCGCCCTCACCATGCTTCCTCGCCCATCTTTTGCAGACACGCCGGCAACCTCCGCGATCAACACCACCGGACTCGCGGTTACCGATACTGAAGTGACCGTGGGCATCCTGCATTCGGCCACCGGCACCATGGCGATCTCGGAAACCGGTTCGATCGAGTCCGAAAAGCTCGCGATCGCGCAGATCAACGAAGCCGGCGGCATCCTCGGCCGCAAGATCAAGATCATCCAGGAAGACGGCGCCAGCGATTGGCCGACCTTCGCGGAAAAGGCCAAGAAGCTTCTGGTCAACGACAAGGTCGCGGCGATCATGGGCTGCTGGACTTCCGCCTCGCGCAAGGCGGTGCTGCCGGTTCTCGAACAATATAACGGCATGCTCTACTATCCGACCTTCTATGAAGGCCTCGAGCAGTCCAAGAACGTGATCTACACCGGCCAGGAAGCCACCCAGCAGATCCTTGCCGGCCTGAACTGGATCAACAAGGAGCATGGTGCGAAGACGTTCTTCTTCGTCGGTTCGGATTACATCTGGCCGCGCACCTCGAACAAAATCGCGCGCAAGCACGTCGAACAACATCTCACGGGCTGCAAGGTTGTCGGCGAAGAATATTATCCGCTCGGCAACACCCAGTTCAACTCGGTCATCAACAAGATCAAGCTGACCAAGCCCGACGTGATCTTTACCGACGTCGTCGGCGGTTCGAACGTGGCATTCTACAAGCAGCTCAAGGCGGCCGGTATCGACCTGTCGAAGCAGTTGCTGCTGACGATCTCGGTGACCGAGGACGAAATCGACGGCATCGGCGGCGAGAACATCGCTGGCGCCTATGCCTGCATGAAGTACTTCCAGTCGCTCGACAATCCGAACAACAAGCTGTTCGTTCCCGCCTTCAAGAAGATGTGGGGCGAGAAGACCGTGATCGGCGACGTGACACAGGCTGCCTATCTGGGCCCGTGGCTGTGGAAATTAACCGCTGAGAAGGCCGGCAGCTTCGACGTCGACAAGATCGCGGCGGCTTCTCCCGGTATCGAATTCAAGGGCGCGCCGGAAGGTTACGTGCGGATCCATGAAAACCATCATCTCTGGTCGAAGACCCGCGTCGGCCGCGCCAAGCTCGATGGTCAGTTCGAACTGGTGTTCGAGACCAAGGATCTGGTCGAGCCGGATCCGTTCCCCAAGGGCTACCAGTAAGAGCGCTACGGGAAGAACGCGCGGTCTCTCGCGTGCGTTCTTCCCGAGCCGTCTCTCCCTGGCGCGGATTTTGCAAATCGTTTTGTAAATGGTTTGGCAGTCCGCGCTTGAAGACCCCGCGCCGCGAATGGGCTCGCGGCGCGGGACTTATCCCTGACGCGGGACTTTCCCTGACGGAGGACATCGATGTTTGGCGACTATTCGATTGGTGATCTCGGCTCGATCTTCGTCATGCAGGGCTTCGCCGGCCTGATCCTGTTCTCGGTCTACGTGCTGATGGCGCTCGGTCTTGCGATCATCTTCGGCCAGATGGGCGTCATCAACATGGCCCATGGCGAGTTCATGATCCTCGGCGCCTACGTCACCTGGATGACCTCGAATTTCTTCCAGGCCTATCTTCCCGGATTGTTCGCCGGCTACTTCTTCCTCGCGATGATATTGGCGTTTATCGTCTCCGGTGCGCTCGGAATGCTCGTGGAATGGGCACTGATACGCCATCTTTACAAGCGCCCGCTGGATACGCTGCTCGCGACCTGGGGCTTGAGCTTGATCCTGCAGCAGGCCTATCGCTCGATTTTCGGCGCGCGTGAAGTCGGTGTCGAACTGCCGCAGTGGATGCTCGGCTCGCTGAATCTCAGCGACAGCATTCAGATCCCGATCAACGGCATCTTCGTGATGACGCTGACATTGCTGATCACGGCCGTGGTTGGCTATCTCATGTACAAATCGCGCTGGGGCCGTCAGGTCCGCGCCGTGGTGCAGAACCGCATCATGGCCGGCGCGGTCGGCATCAACACCGAAAAGGTCGACCGTTACACCTTCGGCCTCGGCTGCGGCATCGCCGGTATCGCCGGCAGCGCCTTCACCATGATCGGCTCGACCGGGCCGACCTCCGGCCAGCTCTACATCGTCGACACCTTCCTGGTGGTGGTGTTCGGCGGCGCCGCCAGCCTGCTTGGCACCATCGCATCCGCCTTCAGCATTTCGCAGACCCAATCGACGCTGGAGTTCTTCCTGTCGGGATCGATGGCGAAAGTCATCACACTGCTCGCCGTTGTCGGAATTCTGATGCTGCGGCCGCAGGGTCTGTTCGCCCTCAAGGTCCGAAAATAACAAAAGGGGCTGAAGCCATGACCGCCAATCGCTTTGTCAATCGATCGGAGCTTATCGGAATTCTGGTCCTCGCCGCTTTCCTCGTGGTGATCCTGCCGCTCTGCCTCGATGTCTTCCGGCTCAACCTGGTCGCCAAATATCTGACCTACGCCTTCGTCGCATTGGGCCTGGTGATCTGCTGGGGCTATGGCGGCATTCTCAGCCTGGGGCAGGGCGTGTTCTTCGGCCTCGGCGGTTACTGCATGGCGATGTTCCTCAAGCTCGAGGCATCTTCGGTCGAAAACACCAAGATCCAGTCGACCCCCGGCATTCCCGATTTCATGGACTGGAATCAGATCACTTCGCTGCCGTACTTCTGGCGGCCGTTTCACAGTCTCACCTTCACCATCGCCGCCATCATCCTGGTGCCCGGTATCTTTGCCCTGATCATCGGTGCCGCGATGTTCAAGCGCCGGGTCGGCGGCACCTACTTTGCCATCATCACCCAGGCGGTCGCGGCCATCCTGACCATCCTGATCGTGGGACAACAAGGTTACACCGGCGGCATCAATGGCATGACCGACCTGCGCACCCTGAAGGGATGGGACATCCGGCCGGATCACGCCAAGATCGTGCTGTATTTCTTTGAAGTAGGTTGTTTGTTCGCCTGCATCTTCATCGCCCAGTTCATCCGGCATTCGAAGCTTGGGCGCATCCTGATCGCGATGCGCGACAAGGAGGATCGGGTCCGGTTCTCCGGCTATAGCGTCGCCAACTTCAAGATCTTCGCCTTCACCGTCGCCGCGGTGTTTTCCGCGATCGGTGGCGCCATGTTCGCGCTCAATGTCGGCTTCATGTCGCCCTCCTTTGTCGGCATCGTGCCGTCGATCGAGATGGTGATCTACACCGCGGTGGGTGGACGCCTCTCCATCCTCGGCGCAGTCTACGGCACGCTGCTGGTCAACTTCGCCAAGACCAGCCTGTCGGAATCCTTTCCGGAGTTGTGGCTGTTCGGGCTCGGCGGCCTGTTCATTGCGGTCGTTCTGGCCTTCCCGGACGGTATCGCCGGCATCTGGGCCGATTATGTGCAGCCGCGCATCGATCGCTTGGTCGGCTCGCGCAAGCCAGGCTGGGTCGCGTCCATCGACAGCTCCGTCGCCGACGGCGCGCCGGCCGAGTGAGGAGACAATCATGATCATCGGTCATCAACCCAAGGAATTCCTGCTCTCAGTCGAGGCGCTGACGGTTTCTTTCGACGGATTCAAGGCCGTCAACGACCTGTCGTTCTATGTCGAGGAAAACGAGATCCGCGTCATCATCGGGCCCAACGGCGCCGGCAAGACCACGGTGCTCGACCTGATCTGCGGCAAGACCAAAGCCACCTCCGGCTCGATTCATTTCCGTGACAAGGACCTCACGAAGATGAAGGAGAACCAGATCGTGCAGGCCGGGGTCGGCCGCAAATTCCAGACGCCGTCGATCTACGACGATCTCACGGTGTTCGAGAATCTCGAAATATCATTTCCGCGCGGCCGCACCGTGTTCGGCGCGTTGACCTTCACGCGCGACGCCACGGTTCGTGACCGCGTCCATGAAGTCGCCGAGATGATCTTCCTGAAGGACAAACTCAACGTAAAGGCCGAACTGCTCAGCCATGGCCAGAAGCAATGGCTCGAGATCGGCATGCTGCTGATCCAGGATCCGGAATTGTTGATGCTCGACGAGCCTGTCGCCGGCATGAGCGTCAGCGAGCGGGTCAAGACCGCCGAATTGCTCAACACCATCATCAAGAACCGATCGGTGCTGGTGATCGAACACGACATGAAATTCGTCGAGGACATCGCTCACAAGGTCACGGTGCTGCATCAGGGCCAGATCCTGTCGGAAGGCACCATGGATCACGTCAAGAACGATCCGAAAGTCATCGAAGTCTATCTCGGGCACTAAGGCAGGATCCCTGCGACAAACGCGAAGCGTTTGCGCGGAGATCATGCCCTAGCGCTACAGGACAAGGAGCACGTTAATGCTGGCTATCTCGGATCTGCATGTCGCCTACGGCCAGAGCGAGGTGCTGCATGGCCTCAACGTCGCGGTCGCGCCCAACGAAATCGTTGCGATCATGGGCCGCAACGGCATGGGCAAGACCACGCTGATGAAGTCGCTGATGGGCATCGTGCCGACCAAGAGCGGCTCGGTGACCATGGAAGGCGCGGAGATCAGCAAGCTGAAGAGCTTCGAGCGGGTCTCCAAGGGTCTCGCTTACGTCCCGCAGGGCCGCATGATCTTTTCGACCATGACGGTGAAGGAAAATATCGAGACCGGCCTTGTCACATCGGGTGACAGCGAAGTGCCGGGCGACATCTACGAGCTGTTTCCGGTGCTGCTGGAGATGAAGGGGCGCCGCGGCGGCAATCTGTCCGGCGGTCAGCAACAGCAGCTGGCGATCGCGCGTGCGCTCGCCACCAAGCCCAAGGTGCTGTTGCTGGATGAGCCGACCGAAGGCATTCAGCCGTCGATCATCCAGGAGATGGCGCGCACCTTGAAGCGGATTCGCGACCAGCGCGGGCTATCGATCGTGGTCTCCGAGCAGGTTCTCAGCTTCGCGCTCGATATCGCCGATCGCGTGCTCGTCATCGAGAATGGCGAGATCGTGCGCGACGATCCGCGGGCCAGCGTCGATGCGGCGCAGATCTCGAAATATTTGTCGGTCTAAGTCCTAACCTGAAGTCCTATCTCTGAAGTCTAATCTTTGAAGTCCTGCCAAAACGCGTAAACAAGGGGAGCTAATTGATGCCAGATACACTGATCAAGGTCGATCTCACGCAGTCGGCTTATGAAAACGACAAGATCCACAACCGCTGGCATCCCGATATCCCGATCGTGGAGTGGGTCAGTCCGGGCGACGACTTCATCATCGAGACCGTCGACTGGACCGGCGGCTTCATCAAGAACAACGATTCGGCCGATGACGTGCGCGACATCGATCTATCGATCGTGCACTTCCTGTCCGGCCCGATCGGCGTCAAGGGCGCGGAGCCCGGCGATCTCCTGGTGGTCGATCTGCTCGATGTCGGTCCGCTGAAGGAAAGCCTCTGGGGCTTTAATGGCTTCTTCTCCAAGCAAAATGGCGGCGGCTTCCTGACCGATCATTTCCCGCTGGCGCAGAAATCGATCTGGGACATCAAGGGCCTCTACACCTCGTCGCGCCATATCCCCGGCGTGAATTTCGCCGGCCTGATCCATCCGGGCCTGATCGGCTGTCTGCCGGATCCGAAGATGCTGGCGACCTGGAACGAGCGCGAGGCCGCGCTCATCGCGACCGATCCGACCCGGGTGCCCGGATTGGCCAACCCGCCATTCGCCCCGACCGCGCATGCCGGCCAGGCCAAGGGCGACGCCAAGGCCAAGATCGGCGCCGAAGGCGCCCGCACGGTGCCGCCGCGCGAACATGGCGGCAACTGCGACATCAAGGATCTGTCGCGCGGCTCGAAGATCTACTTCCCGGTCTATGTGCCTGGCGCCGGTCTCTCGATGGGCGACCTGCATTTCAGCCAGGGCGACGGCGAAATCACCTTCTGCGGCGCCATCGAAATGGCGGGCTGGCTGCACATCAAGGTCGACCTCATCAAGGGCGGCGTCGCCAAATACGGCATCAAGAATCCCGTGTTCAAGCCGTCGCCGATCACGCCGAACTACAAGGACTATCTGATCTTCGAGGGCATCTCGGTCGACGAGCAAGGCAAGCAGCATTATCTCGATGTGCACATTGCCTATCGCCAGGCCTGCCTGAACGCGATCGAATATCTCAAGAAGTTCGGCTATTCCGGCGCCCAGGCTTACTCGATCCTCGGCACCGCGCCGTGCCAGGGCCACATCTCGGGCGTGGTCGACGTCCCGAACGCCTGCGCGACGTTGTGGCTGCCGACGGAGATATTCGACTTCGACATCATGCCGTCGTCGGGCGGTCCGATCAAACACATCAAGGGCGACATCCAGATGCCGCTCTCACAGGACAAGTAGCTCCCTGCGACGGGGCGTGGGGCGGTGCGTATTTGCCGCCCCACATCCACTCGCATGTAGAGCATGATCCGGAAAAGTGGACACCGGTTTTCCTCGGGACAAACGCGAAGGGTTTGCCCGGAGATCATGCTCAAAATAAAGAGATCGAAGCGCTGGGGAGAATAAAATGCCTGTTTACGATTATCTCTGTAACGAGTGCGGTCCGTTCACCGATATGCGCCCGATGGCGGAATGCGACGAGCCGCAGGATTGTCCACAATGCGCCAGCGAAGCGCCGCGCGCGATCCTGACCGCGCCGAATTTTTTCTGCATGTCGTCCGACAAGCGCAAGGCGCACGCCACCAACGAACGCAGCTCCAACGCGCCGAAGACGGTCGATCAATACAAGGCGTCGCATGGCCCGGGCTGCGGCTGCTGTTCGAGCGGCAAGCCGGCGCGTCTGGTGACCAAGACCAAAAGCGGCGCCAAGAGTTTTCCAACCGCGCGACCGTGGATGATCAGCCACTAGCGGGTGATTGGGAATAGGTCCGGCGCAGCGTCGTGGACCACCTCTCCCCGCCGGGGAGAGGTCGATTTGCGCAGCAAATCGGGTGAGGGGCACTTAACGAGAGGCCGTAACCCCTCACCCCAACCCTCTCCCGATCGAAGTCGGATATATCCGACTTCGATCGATATGATGCCCAACTCGGGTAAACCCGAGTTGGGTGGGAGAGGCAGCGCGCTCCCGTTGCTGCTATCGCTTGATCTAATCTCATCTCACCGGGCTTTGGTCCTCAATCCCGGCCGGCCTCGATCATGGCTTGCGCGAGGCGTGCCGGATTTGAGAAGCACAATTCGTGGCTGCCCGGCACCTGGACCAGGCGAAACAGTCCGAGCTTCTGCGACAGCCGCGGATGCCAGGGCAGGCCATGCGGCAGTGCGGTGTCCTCGGTGCAGTTGATGTAGGACTTCGGCATCGTCATTTCGGCAGGATTGGTGCGCAGCGATATCTTGTCGGTAAACGTCTTCATCGGGTGCGGATTGAGAATGTCATAGGCCCGCTGCGCGGTTTCCAGATCCGCATCGTTGATGAAGGCTTCGCGCCAGATCGGAAACGGCAGCACCACCGAGCCGTCGCCGCGCTCGGCAAAGACGGCGTCGAACAGCCCGACATATTGCGGCGGCACCATATCGTTGAGGCACTCGCCATTGTCGGGGACGAACGCATTCCAGTAGACGAGACGGCGTATCCGCTCGGCGGCGCGATCGGCCACGCCGGTGATGACCATCCCGCCATAGCTATGCCCGACCAGCACGACGTCTTTCAGGTTGTTCTCGGCGAGATAATCGACGATCGACTGGATCGCTTCGTCAAGCCCGCTGGTCTTGGCGTCGCCGGGGCGGTTGCCCCTCAGGGTGGGGGTGAAGACGGTATGGCCGGCAGCCCGGATCACAGTCGCGACCGGCTCCAATTCCGCGCCGGTATGCCAGGCGCCGTGGACGAGGACGTAGGTGGACATGTTGAAGCCCCTTGGTCGGTTGTGGTTAGATGGTTGTCAGGCAGGCGCGCTTGCCCGGATTCCCTTAAATTGGGGGCGGTCCGTCGATTGCCTGATCGCATCCTAGGATTGGCGCCAAGCCCGCGCTTGGCCGAGGCTGAACAAGATTGGTCTGGGAGTGCACTCGATGGGACACGGCCTTCACACCGGCAGCGCGCCTCCGGAACGACCCCGCCAGTTCGTCTGGGAGACCAATGAAGCCAGGCCGGTCGAACAGTTCGCCTATTATCGCGAGGCGATATGCCAGGCGTTCATGAATCTGACGCCGGAGCCACCGGCCGCGGCGCGCTTTCGGGCCAAGGTCGAATCGGTCCGGCTTGGCCAGGGTGCGCTCAATCGGGTGTCGTTTCCGCAGCACATCGTCCGGCGTACGCCTGCCGACATCGCCGCATCCCGCAGCCGTTGCTATTATCTCAATTTGAAGCTGGCGGGCCGCAGCCATATCCAGCAGGCGGGGCGCGATGTGGTGCTGTCGCCGGGGCAGGTCGGGATATTCGACAGCGGGCAGTTGTTCGCGCTACATCACGACGGGGCGGCATCGTTCAAGGTGGCTTCGTTCTGGGTACCGTATCAGGACCTGCACGACCGCCTGCCGGGTTCGTTCGATTTCGCGGCGACGCGCCTTTCCGATGATCCGTTCGTCGGCCATCTCATCGCGGAGACGGCGCGGACGTTGAACTCAACCGCGCAGACCGCGTCCGAGAGCGACAGCGTCCGGCTGTTCGACGTCATGCTCGACCTCGTGGCCTTGAGCCTGTCGCGACAGAGCCGGGCCCGCACGGCGGAGGCGGCGAACTTTGCCGACGCGACGGTGCTGGCGTTGCAGCGTGCGGTTCACGACCGACTCCGGCAGCCCAGTCTCTCACCGTCGACGGTTGCCGCCGTGGTCGGGATCAGCGAACGATATGTTCACAAGCTGTTCGAGCGAACCGGCAGCACGTTTGCCGCTTACGTGATCGATCGCCGCCTCGATGGCGCGGCGGCCGATCTGACACGTCCGGCGTTGGCGGGGCGGACCGCGGGAGCGATTGCGTTCGACTGGGGTTTTTCCGATTTGTCGCACTTCACGCGGCGCTTCAAGCAACGCTTTGGATGCACACCCGGCGAATGGCGCCATCGGCCGGCTGCGCCAGCACACTAGCGCTGTGATTCACAAGGCTCATCGATCGGGTTCGATCATGGTGGCGTGCAGCAGATAGCGTTCGGGGCCCGACGTCAGCGCATCGAACGGCCAGCAGGTCGACAGCACCAGCCCGTAGCCGTCGGCCAGCGGATCGATATCAGAGGCATCGAAGCGCACCACCGAACTAGAGTCCGCGCGATAGCGGAACATCCGGCCATCGCTGCGCGTGACGTCGATCTCGTCGCCGATGGCGACGTTGCGCAGAAAGCGAAAATGCGTATCGCGGTGGGCGGAATAGACCGCGACGCCGCGTTCGCCGGCATCGGGTGTCAGTTCGACATGGCCGGGGCCGAAAGCAAGCGCCTGTCCGCTAGAGCCCGATAGCACGATGGCGCTGGCGCCGATGCGCTTCACCTCGATGCGCGCAACCGGCCAGGTATCCGCCCACGACCAGGGTTTTGTCGGATGACCGGTTGCGATGGTCGCATCAAACGCCCGCTCCAGCAGAACCTGCGCGAGCAACGCCTTGGCGTGGATGTAAGCGCCCTGGCCGAGCAGCAGGAGGCCGATGAGCGTGAGCAGGAGGGGAGTGATGAAACGGGGCATGTGATTCACTTTCGTCATTGCGAGCGAAGCGAAGCAATCCAGGGCAACAAGGAAGAGCTGGATTGCTTCGTCGCTTCGCTCCTCGCAATGACGGTGGAGAGGTCATTCGACAAAAACTCGCGCGCGCGGCCCTTGGGGGACGGAGGGCCGCGCGCGCTTTGCAGGAGGAGGGTGGGGCGCCTCCTCCATCTCGCGCGACGTCAGTTCGCAAACCGCTGACGCCGGTTCAACAGCAGCCACATCAGGCCCAGCATCAAGAGGATCGAGCCCGCGATCATCCTGAGTTCAGCGTCGGTCGCGGTCTTCGGCAACTTGACCGCGTCGGGCATCGGCGCGGGCAGCGCGCGTTTCATCGCGGTCTGGCCTTTGACATCGCCGGCGTCGGCGCGGCGCTCTTTCAACGGTGCAGGCAATTGCGGGCGGTCGCCGAATACTTTGGCAAAATCCCAGCCCGCCGGCAGATTGAGCGGCAGATCGGTCAGCTTCAGCGGCTCGCCTTCGGGACGGCTCGGCGTGGTGTCGACTGCGACGAGGCTGGTCAGCCGGGTCACCAATTGGTGCTGCAACGCGAGCGCCAGAATGGTCTTGTCGGCATCCTCGGGGCTGACCTGGCGCGTGGTGCGCGCGATCTCGGCGTCGCTGATCTTGCGACGCGCCCATAGTTTGGAGAGGCCCTTGCCTTCGGCCGCATTGGCCAGCGGAAGGGTCACGACCCAGGGCCGGTCGCCGATGCGCCCCTTGAACTCGACCGAGCCTTTGAGTTTGTCGAGTTTTGCGGCCAGCACCAGCGGCTCGCCGCGATAGAGGTCGGGGATCGCAGCCGGCGTAAAGTCCGCGGCGGCGTCGGAGAATTTGGCGACAAGATTCGTCACCGCGGGATTCTCCAGCTTGGCGAACAGGCCGCGCATGCGCTCCTCGACCTGGTCGACCGAACCGATATGGGTGAAGGCGCCGCGTCCGAGTTCGGCGGCGCGCGTCATCAGATAGGTGTTGGGCGCCGAGCCGATCCCGACCATGAACACCCGCGAGCGGCCGCGCATCGCATTAATGGTTTCGAACAATTGCTCTTCATTGCCGATATCGCCATCGGTCAGGAACACCACCTGGCGCAGCGTATTGCTATCGGCGCCGGAATGATCGGTCAGCGCCGCGCGCATCGCCGGCACCATTTCGGTGCCGCCTTGCGCCTGCAAAGCCGTGACGAACGCGGTGGCCTCGGCGATATGCGCGGCATCGGCCGGCACCGAATCCGCGAATAGCACGTCCATGGTGTGATCGAAGCGGATCACGTTGAAGCGGTCACCGGCTTGCAGGCGGCCGAGGCCGTAGATCAGGCTGGCCTTGGCCTGCGTGATAGAGGTGCCGCCCATCGAGCCGGAATTGTCGATCACGAAGACCACCTCGCGGGGCAGCGGTTTCTGTTCGGCCTGCTCGACCGCGGGCGGCGTGACAAAAGCCAGCACATAGTCGGCATCGCCGACATGCTCGCGGAACAGCCCGACCGATGGCGCCTGTTCCGCCGCCGGCTTCCAGGTCAATTCGAAGTCGCGATCGGCCGGCACCGGACCGTCGGCGAGCGTGATGGTTCGCGTGGCCGCATCGGGGCTATCGATCTTGACGGCATGGAACGGGCTCTTGACGTCGCCAAGCGGAAAGCCGGCCTGCAAATGCACGGTGATCGTGGTCGGATTGACCGGCGCATGCAGCGCGGGGTCCAGCACCTGCGACGTAATGCGGTCGCGATCCGGCACCGGATCCGAGACGGTCGCACCCCAGCCGCCGCCGTCGGCGCGCAGATCGACGCTCTGCACCACGGGCGCCGGCGTGTAGCGCGGCCCGACCACCAGCGGCACCCGCAACGAGAATTCATTGCCGGATTGATGCACCGGCTCCTGGTACTCGATCTGCACCAGCACGGTTTCGCCGGGACCGATATTGGCGACCGAATTGGTGAACATATTCGGCCGTTCCTGTTCGGTCAGCGCCGCCTTGCGACCGCTGGCGCGCGCCTGTTCGTAAATCACTTTGGCCTGCTGCCGCTCCTTGATGTCGCCGACAATGACGCGGTCGCCGACCACCATCTTGAGCGTATCGACGGCGCCGCCGTCGGGCAGCGGATAGACGTAAGTCGCCTCGACCCAACTTTGCGTCGGGTTGCGAAAAATCTGCGTGACGCGGGCGCGGATGGTCGGCCCCGACACCGTGAGGTCGACATCGACGCCGAGCCTGATAGCATCGGCATAGCCGTCGTCGGTCTTGAGCAGCAGCGTGCCGGTGTGCGCATCGCCCGGTCGCGCGAACACCTGTGGCGCTTCCTGTGACCACACCGGCTCGAAGCTGACAAACAGCGCGGCAAACCCAATCAGGATCACGGTGAGGCATTGCATCACCACGAACAGCAGCAGCCGTGTCAGGCTCGCCAGGTTAGAGGGCCCGAGATTCAGGGCCCGCAGAGACAAGGCTGCGAGGTTGGCGTGCCGGTAAGTCTCACTCTCGTCGCAAGTCGTCTCGTCGCAGGTGGTCATTTTCGTCACTCCCCGAAGGACATCTTCGTCGCGTCGATTTGTGCGGAACGGCCGTCGTGGCGCGAGCGGAATGATCGGCCTAGTTCCGGCGTTGTCCGGCTTGGAACGCCGCGGCCGATGGCGGCTTTGTGCGGCTTTGTGCGGAGATGTGCGTCTGCTACACTACGGGAAGAGTTAGCAGGGGTGACCATGCAGACGACGGACAAGCCGCTTTCTGACGAGCAAAGCCAGCAGGTGGCCGAGACCATTCGCGAGGAAATCGCGCGCCGCCGCATCTCCCGGCAAGCGCTGGCCGAGCAGGCCAAGCTCAGTCTTTCCACGCTGGAAAAAGTGCTCGGCGGCCGCCGCCCGTTCACCTTGGCAACCACCGTGCGGCTCGAACAGGCGCTGGGGGTTTCGCTGCGCAAGGCCCAGGAAAAGACACCGGACAAGACACGGGATTTGGCCGCGCCTGTCATCGCCGTCAGCGGCGACGTCGCGCCGGACAGTCTGGGGGCGTATTCGCGCCGCGCGGTGACGCATCTGGAAGGCGGCTATGTGACGCTGCGGCCGTCGTTCGGCGACAAAGAGTCGATCTACGTCTATCGCACCGAGATCAGCTGGGATGAAGCGGCCTCGTCGCTGGTATTCCGCGAAGGCGAGCGAACCGACGCGGCCTACACGCAGTTCGGTTCGGTCGCGGTGCCGCACCAATCCGGCTTTATCTATCTGGTCACCAACCAGCACGGTCAGCATCGCCTGATCACGGTATCGCGTCCGACCATCTCGGGCGAGATGTACGGCATCATCACCACGCTGTTGGCCGGACGCGGTTCGGTGCTGACGCCGATCGCAGCCCCGATCGTGTTGTTGCCGGCCAGGATGATCCCGTCTCCGACCGTCGGGCGGATTTCATCCGGCGACGTCAATTACGCGCTCTATCGCGAGTATCTGCGCCGTACCATCGACGAGCCGTTCGCGATTTTGTTGCCGGGGTAGCTCAGCGGGTCGTCCCTGCGAACGAGCCTGTGAAACTATCTCGGCCGTCATCCTGAGAGGCCGTGAAACAATGGACGCCGTCATCCAAGGTGCGAGCTCTCCCGGCAGCGCACTTGCGCTGTCCGGTGCGAGCCTCGAAGGATGGTGTTCAGCATCGTGCTTGCGGCCATCCTTCGAGGCGCGCAAGAAAGAGCGCGCACCTCACGGGTGAACGCAATTGCGTTCATCCCGGGGATGACGGTTCCGGTGTGTCCCGGCGCCTTACGCGCAATTGCGCGCTAGGCAGGGACGACATATGCGCTCCCTCTCCCCGCAAGCGGTCGCAAGCGGGGAGAGGGAGAATAATCCTAACCCCCCGTTTCGGCGCTGATGATGTCGCCGAACAATTCCCACTGGCCGTTTTTGAACTGCATCATCTTGAGCTGTTCGACCGGCGCGAAGTCGGTGGGGCTGGTGGTGATGGTGATGCCGGGGACCAGGGTATCGGGCGCGAAGTTCTTCAGGCTGGCCGCCTGCTTCATGACGTTTTCCCGGGTCAGGGTATCGCCGGACTGCTTGAGCACCTGGATCATGGTTTGGGCGGCGGCATAGCCATAGACCATGTTGGCGTCGGCAATGTTCGAACCGGGCATGTACTTGTCGGCGAACGCCAAGAACTTCTTCATGCCCTCGTCGTTCTTCCACTGCGGATCGGACGCGTCCTTGAGGTAGCCGGCCGACAGCACGCCTTCCGAGGCCTCAAAGCCGGCAGGCTTCATCACCGCGCCGATCGAGATCGAAACGTCGGTCATCAGGTGCATCGGCTTCCAGCCGATCTCGGCCATCTTCTTGATGGCTTGGGCCGCGAATTTCGGCGTCGAGATGTTGATGAACACGTCGGCGCCGGTGTCCTTGAGCTTGACGATGTGGGAATCGATCGAGGGCTCGCTGGTCTCATAGCTTTCTTCCGCGATGATCAGCTTGGAGGCCTGGTCGCCGAAGATGTCCTTGATGCCTGCCACGTAGTCCTTGCCGAAATCGTCGTTCTGGTAGAACACCGCGACCTTGGCGCCCGGCTTGTTCTTCAAGACGTACTTGGCGAAGATCCGGGCCTCGACGCGGTAGCTCGGCTGAAAGCCCATGGTCCAGGGAAAATCTTTCGGATCGTTCCACTTGCTGGCGCCGGTGGCGACGAACAGTTGCGGGACCTTCTTGGTGTTCTGATATTTCTGCACCGCCGATTGGGTCGGCGTGCCCAGCGCATTGAAGATCAGGAACACTTCGTCGCTTTCGATCAGCTTGCGGGTCTGCTCGACGGTCTTCGGCGGACTGTAGGCATCGTCGTAGCTGACGAAGTTGATCTTGCGGCCGTTCACCCCGCCGGCATCGTTGACCATCTTGAAATAGGCATCCTCGGTCTTGCCGATCACGCCGTAGGCGGAAGCCGGGCCGCTATAGGCCTCGATATTGCCGAGCTTGATTTCGGTATCGGAGGCGCCGGTGTCGTAAACCTTTTGCGCTAGCGCGCCGTGGCTGGTCAGCGCGATGACGGCTGCGGCAGAGGCAGCCGAAATCAGCCTGGAGGCAAGCTTGTTGGTCATGGAATGTACCCTTCGTTGAACGGAGATCGAGATTGGATATTCGGGATGAATGGTGGGCCGGCGTACCGGATGGCGGCCCGAGAATTCGGCGGCCGATGATCCGGCGTCCGGCGGCCAAGGCGTCTGATCCAGTGCTGGCGCGAACTGGTAATACTCCTCCTGTCAGCGGTCTGGCGCCGCTTGGTCCCTGATCGGGCCTGTGCCGCGCAACATGCCCAACTCGGGGCGGGCTGGCTAGCTGGACTTTTGGGCATAGCCGGCTGGAGCCGCGTTAAGATTACCCGCCTTGCTTTTGGGGCACCTTGCTTTTGGGACGTCTTGCTTTTAGGACGCCTTGCCTTGAGGGGCAGCAACGTGGCTTGATCCGCGCCATCGGCCGGTGATGCGGCCAAGGACGGCTTCAAGCGCGGCTTCAAGTACGGCTAAGGCGGCGCATTCTGCCAGAAGGAATATCCGATGATCACGCTCTATCATTGCGATGCAGCACGCTCGTTTCGGCCGCTTTGGATGCTGGAAGAGCTGCGTCTTCCTTACGAGCTGAAAATGCTGCCGTTCCCGCCGCGGGTATTCGCCAAGTCCTATCTGGCGCTCAATCCGCTCGGCACCATTCCTTTTCTGATCGACGGCGAGACCCGGATGACGGAGTCCACCGGCATCTGTCATTATCTCGGCACCCGTCATGGACCGACGCCGCTGATGGTCGGCGCCGACGAGGCTGATTTCGGCGCGTTCCTGAACTGGATGTATTTCAGCGATGCGACGTTGACCTTTCCGCAGACACTGGTGCTGCGCTACAGCCAGCTCGAGCCGGAGGAGCGGCGCAATCCGCAAGTCGCCGGCGATTACGCCAAATGGTTTTTCGGCCGGCTGCGCGCGGTCGAAGCGGCGACCGTCAAGGCGGAGACGTTATGCGCCGGCAGGTTTACCGCGGCCGATATCGCGATCGGCTATGCCTTGCGGCTGGCCGACAATATCGGGCTGGCCAAGGATTTCGGGCCGAATGTCGCAGCCTACTGGCAACGCCTGCAAGCCCGCGACGGCTACCGGCGCGCGGTCGCCGCCGAACAGCAAGCCGGGATCGAACAAAACGTCTCGCCGCGCGTTCGAGACTGAGGTACTGCGCTGCCAGCTCAGCACACGGCCTTGTGACACCCCGCCGGGGCGGCTTTTGATATGCCGCCTCTCGTGGCAGGCCGGTGCGCTCGACAATAACACCCGAGGGGAGCGCGCCGTGGATTGCCGCCAAAAGGAGAAAAAATAAAATGTTCAAGCTCATTGGAGCCGCGGCGTTTGTGGGCGTCGCACTCACGGCATTGCCGGCATCCGCTCAACCATACGATCCCTATGATCCCTACGATTATGCCTACTGCCTGCAAGGCAGAGACTACGGCTTGCCGGGGTTGTGCGAGTTCACCAGCTACGCGCAGTGCCAGGCCACGGCGTCAGGAACGAACTCGTATTGTGGCCAAAATCCCCGATTTGCATTCGCAGCCCCTCGGGACGGCCAACCACTTCAAAGCTACGCGCGCATGCCTCACCGGCATGACGGAGCGCATCACCGGCATGGCCGGCGGCATCACCACGCGCGGTGACGCTATCTCGGACGTCATCCCCGGGATGAACGCAATTGCGTTCACCCGTGAGGTGCGAGCCTTATTGGCGAGCCTCGAAGGATGTACGGATGCACGATGCTGAACAGCATCCTTCGAGGCGCGCAAGAGCGCGCACCTCAGGATGACGTTTACGTTTTCGGTGCAATAAGACGGTTTTCAGTCGGGCCGCCCAGGCACCCTCACCAGCCGTACTTCAGGTTGGCAGGCACCAGTCGGCGCTGGCCGTAGATGCAATCGGCCGCATCGAGCGTCGTTTCACTCGGCCTTGTCGATATTCCAGAAGATCGGCGTTGCCGGTCCGCCGAGCATGCCGGTGAGCGATTTCCGCCACGCGCTGGGCTGGAGAAATTGTCCGAGCGGGATGACAAGCACTTGATCGTAGATTTCCTTCTGGATATCGGCCGCGATTTTCTTCTGCTCCTCCGGTGACGATGAGCGCGCAAAAGCGTCTTTCAACTGTTCGATCCGGGCGTCTTCCGGCCAGCCGAACCAGCCGCCGTTCCGGCCTCTGCCGCCGACGTAAACACTGGCGATCGGGTTCGCCGCGTCGGCGCCGGTGAAATTGGTGAAGAACATATTCCAGCCGCCTTCCTTCGGCGGCTTCTGGCTGGCGCGGCGGGAGACCACGGTCTGCCAGTCGGTTGCCTGCAGATCCACCTTGAAGCCGGCCTGGCGCAGCAATTGCGCCGCAACGACCGGCTGCGCCTTCAGCGGCACCGCATCGCCGGGCGCCAGGATCACGACGGGCGTGCCGTCATAGCCGGATTCGGCGAGCAGCTTCTTTGCCTCCGCCATCCCGTCACCCTTCACCAGCGTCTCCGAGCCGACATCGGTGGCAAACGGTGTGTCGCAGATGAACACGGCACCGCAAATCCGGTAGTATTCGGGATTGCCGACCAGCGCGTCGAGAACGTCCTTCTGGTTCAAGGCGATGAACGCGGCGCGGCGTATCTTGACGTTGTCGAACGGCGGATAGAGGAAATTCATTCGCCCGCCGGTCTGGAAGCCGAGCTTGCTCAGGGTATCGACCTTGATGTCCTTGTCGGCCTCCAGCATCGGCAAGATATCGAAAGCCGGAGCTTCCATGAAATCGATATCGCCAGATTGCAGCGCGTTCGCCGCGGTCTGGGCGTCCGCCATCGTGATCCATTCGACGCGGTCGACCTTCACGACCTTGCCGCCGGCGGTCCAGCTCGGGGGCTCCGAGCGTGGAACGTAGTCCCTGTTCTTCTCATAAACCGCCTTCACGCCCGGCTGGAATTCGGCTTGCACAAACTTGAAGGGGCCCGAGCCGATCTGTTCCTTGATTTGCTGGCCGGGTGGGGTTTCCGCCAATCGCTTGGGCATCATGAACGGCGCATAGGATGAAGGCTTCCCGATCGACTCCAGCACCAGCCCGTAGGGCTGCTTCAGCTTCAAGGTGATGGTCTTGGTATCGGTGGCTTCGAGGCTGGCGGTAAAATCCATCAGCTTCTGGCCCATGCTATCGTTCCTGGCCCAGCGCTGCAGCGACGCCACGCAGTCTTCCGCCGTGACCGGCGTGCCGTCATGCCATTTCAGTCCGTCGCGCAGCGTGAACGTATAGATGAGCTTGTCGTCGGAGATCTTCCAGTCCGCCATCTGTGGCTGGATCCGGAAGTTCGCATCCATGGCCAGCAGCGTGTCGTAGACCATGTAGCCATGATCGCGCGTGATGTAGGCGGTGGTGAATTCGGGATCGATGATCCGCAAGTCGGAATGCATCACCGCGGTGATGGTCTTGGCACCCGCCGGCGCGGAGACGGCCAGCCCGGCCGCGAGCGCGCCCGCGGCCAAATACAGAACACGTCGAGCAGAAAGGGTCATGGCGCGCTCCTAACGATGTCAAAAGCTATTGCCATAGGTATTGCAATTCCCGTGCCCGGGAAAGGGTGACGGTTCCCCGGCAACGGCTTCGCCGTCATCCTGAGGTGCGAGCTTCTTGGCGAGCCTCGAAGGATGGCCGCATGCACGATGCTGAACACCATCCTTCGAGGCGCGTCGAAGACGACGCGCACCTCAGGATGACGGTGCGCTTTTGAGTGAAATTAGACCGCTTTTGCTACGCCCTCGTTTTCACGCCCGCCGAGGCATCGTGGACCTCGATGCCGGCGAGCCGCGACGTTCACCAGCGATACTTCAGGTTTGCGAGCACGAGGCGGCCCTGGCCGTAGATGCAATAGGCCGCGCTGAGGCAGGAGGCGATGTATTCCTTGTCGAACAGGTTGGACACCGAGATGCCCGTCGAATAGCCCTTGAGGTTGGCGAATTGCCGTCCGAGATCATACTGCACGCCGAGATCGACCAGCGTGAACGGCGGCACCTTGAAGGCATTGGCTGTATCCCAGGTCGCGTCGAGATAGCGCACGCCGCCGCTGATCTTGAGGCCGGGCGCGATATTGGTCGGCATGTCGTAGGATAACCAGGTCGATGCCATGTTGCGCGGAATGCCGTTGGGCACGAGGCCGACGGTCGATGGAATGCCGTCAACGTTCTCGGCCTTGTCGAAGGTGTAGGCGGCGATCATCTGCAGATTATCGGTCAGATAGGTCCGCGCCTCGAGCTCGACACCGCGTGATCGCACCGCGCCAATCTGGGCCGATGCGCCGCCGCCGAGGCTGACGACGACATTGGTCTGGGTCAGGTCGAAAGCGGAGATCGTGAACAGGTTTTTGGTGCCGAGCGGCTGGTATTTGACGCCGACCTCGGTCTGCTCGCCTTCGGTCGGGCTAAACGCCACGCCCGCGGCGTTGGTGCCGAGCTGGGGCTGGAACGAGGTCGCATAACTGACATAGGGCGCTACGCCACTGTCGAAATTGTAGATCGCACCGATCCGCCCCGTCAGCGAATTGCTGTCCTGGTCAGTCGCGGTCGCACCGGTCTTGTAGGGAACGATATGCGAGGCGGACCAGTCCTCGCGCAGGCCGCCGACGATGGTCAGCTTGCCGATGCCGATTTGATCCTGCGCATACAGACCGGTCTGATCGGTGCTCTGTCTCGTCGACGACCCCAACAGGAAATCGGGCAGTGCGATCGTCTGGTAGACCGGATTTGTCAGGCTCAGCGCCGGCGGATTGGGCGCGGTATTATAGCCTTCCAGGAACTGGTGATTGTACTGGTAGTTCTGGTAGTCGACACCGAAAACAACCTGGTGCTTCAACCAGCCGGTATTGAAGTTCGCGATCGCCTGATTGTCGATCGCGAAGGTGCCGAGCGTTCCCGAATTGATGTAGGGCGCGCGCTCGATCGCGGTGCCGCCGTTGGTGCTCGCAGCACCGTCGGCGGCGTTCTGGATGTAGATCTGATCGTAGGAATAGCGGACGTTCTGCTTGACCTGCCAGATGTTGTCGATCTGATGTTCGAACGAATAGCCGACCGAGGTGTCCTGCTTCTTGAATTGATCGAAGCCGGGGTTACCGGTGTCGAAGGAGGGGCCGATTTTCACCGGCCCGGGCAACACCGTTCCGACCGCCGGCACGAAATTATAGGCGCCGGCTTTCGGGTCGTTCTGGTAGTTCGCGATGATGGTGAGCTTGGTGTCCTGATCTGGCCGCCAGGTAATCGCCGGAGAAATCGCGACGCGCTGCTGATCGACATAATCGGTCTGGGTGCCGGTGTTGAGCCCGATGCCGGTCAGGCGATAGAGCCATTGCTTGTCGTCCGTGAGCGGTCCGCTGAAATCGAAGCCGCCTTGCGCGCGCCCGTAACTGCCGGTCTGGACGAACACCTCATGATACGGCGTGTCGGTCGGCTGCTTGCTGACGAGATTGAAGAATCCGCCGGGAGGAACCTGGCCAAACAGAACAGACAGCGGCCCGCGGATGCTCTCGATGCGATCGATGAAGTAGGGATCGCGGGTTGCGAAGTTGAAGCCGACGCCGGTTCCGGTCGATGTCGGCGGGGCGATCGGCAGGCCATCGAGAAAGGTGCTGGCCTGGAAGCCGCGGCTGTAGAGATATTCCAGCGAATCCTCGTTGATGCCGCGCTGCTCCGCCACCACGCCCGGCGTATATCGCAAGGCCTGCGAGACGCTTTGTGCGTTCTGGTCGACGATTTGCTGATGGGTTACGACCGACACCGATGCCGGCGTCTGCATCAAGGGCGTATTGGTCTTGGTCGCGCCGGCGCTGGTCGGCGCCACGTAACCCTGGATCGGCGATCCCGTCATCGCCGTGGCGCCCGCGGCCGCAGCACCACTGGACGCGGCCGACGTCTGTCGTCCTGGCTTGGGGCCGCTCGCATGGCGCGAATTGGCTGCGTTTGTCCGCGGCGCACTGCGTTGGACCCGTTTCGGTGCGAGGCTTTGCACCACCACCGGAGGCAGTTCGTTTGAACCGGCGCCGGCCGGCGCCGCGCCGCCGGCTGTTTGCGCAAAACTTTCCGCGCTGCAAATGTTCAGAGCAAGCGTGCCGACAGCGCCGAGGCACACGAGCCTCGGCCATTCCTTCGAAGTCCCCACCGATATTCCCCAAAATGTATCAACATTGTTTCGGGGGAACGTCTAACTCATCGGGTTTGTCGCTGACATGCGGATGGCTTTAGAAGCTATCGAGATAGGCTTAGAAGCTATCGAGACTTGAATTGTTAGAACGGGTCTAAGCGTTGCCTCGTTGAACGCAGCGTCATTTCGATGAAGGCAACAGTGGCATCGTCGTCCCCGGGGTGAACGCAATTGCGTTCACCCGTGAGGTGCGAGCTCTTGCGAGCCTCGAAGGATGGCCGCAAGCACCGAGCTGAACACCATCCTTCGAGGCGCGTCGAAGACGACGCGCACCTCAGGATGACGGCGCGGTTTCGATCGGAGTGAGTGAGGGGTGCAACAAGACCGCTCCTACGCCTCGCGCCCCGTGCCCTCATTCAGCCAGCACGCCACCTGATGCTGCGTGGCGGTTTCCGCCAGCACCGGCCGCTCGACCTTGCAGCGGTCCATCACGTGGCGGCAGCGGGTGTGGAAGGCGCAGCCGGAGGGCGGGTTGATCGGGCTCGGCACGTCGCCGTCGATCAGCGGCGCGACGCGCTTGGCCTTCGGATCGGCCACCGGCACCGATGCCAACAGCGCCTGGGTGTAGGGATGGCGCGGGTTGGCGAACAGTTCGCGCTTCTCGGCGATCTCGACAATGCGCCCGAGATACATCACGGCGACGCGGTGGCTGATATGGGCCACCACCGCGAGATCATGCGCGATGAACAGATAGGAGAAGCCGTGCCGGCGTTGCAGGTCGATCAACAGATTGATCACCTGGGCCTGGATCGAAACATCGAGCGCCGAGACCGGCTCGTCGCACACGATCAGCTTCGGCCCCAGCGACAACGCGCGCGCGATGCAGATGCGTTGCCGCTGGCCACCGGAAAATTGATGCGGATAGTTTTTCATCTGGTCGGGCCGCAACCCCACCTGCTCGAACAATTCGCCGACGCGGTCGCGTTTTCGCTGGCCGGTTGCGAGGCCATGCACCTCGAGCGGCTCGCCGACGATGTCGCCGGCGGTCATGCGCGGGTTGAGCGAGGCGAACGGGTCCTGGAATACGATCTGCATCGATCGCCGGTGCGGGCGCAGTGCGGTCTTGCCGAGCCGCGTGATGTCGGTGCCATCCAGCCTGATGGCGCCGCTGGAGGGTTCGATCAGCCGCAGCACGCTGCGCGCGACGGTGGATTTGCCGCAGCCGGATTCGCCGACGAGTCCAAGCGTTTCGCCGGTCGACAGCGAGAAGCTGACGCCGTCGACGGCATGCACGGTGCCGATACGACGGCGCAACACGCCGCCGCGCACCGCGTAATGCTTGACCAGATCGGTGACCTCGAGCAACGGACTTACGTCGGTCATGGCGCCGCCACCAGTTCTCCCGCGCGCCAGCACGCCGCGAGATGGCCATCGAAATCCTGCAACGGCGGATATTCGGCGCGGCAACGCTCGACCGCGAGCCCGCAGCGCGGTGCAAAGGCGCAGCCCGTCGGCAGGTTGGTCAACGACGGCACCATGCCGGGAATCTCGGTCAGCCGCGCATCGTTGTTTGCGTCGAGCCCGATCACCGCGGGCATCGAGGCCATCAGGCCACGCGTATAGGGATGTCTTGGATGTCTAAACAAATCCTCGACGGTGGCTTCCTCGACCTTCCTGCCGGCATACATCACGATGACGCGCTGCGCGGTCTGCGCCACCACACCGAGGTCGTGGGTGATCAGGACCAGGCCGGTGCCGAGCCTGGTCTGCAGATCGACGATCAGCGCCAATATCTGTGCCTGGATCGTGACGTCGAGCGCGGTGGTCGGTTCGTCCGCGATCAACAGCGCCGGCCGGCACGCCAGCGCCATCGCGATCATGGCGCGCTGACGCATGCCGCCGGACATCTGGTGCGGATATTCCTGCGCCCGCCGTTCCGGTTCGGGAATCCGCACCAGCCGCAGCATATCGACGGCCTGCTTCCAGGCCTCCCTGGCGCTGATCGGCCGATGCAGGCGGACCGCTTCGGTGATCTGGTCGCCGATCCGCATCACCGGGTTGAGCGAGGTCATCGGCTCCTGGAAGATCATCGAGATGCGATTGCCGCGAATTTTGCGCATCTCGGCCTCGTCGAGTTCGAGCAGGTCGGTGCCTTCCAGCGTCACCGAGCCGCCGACCACCCGGCCGGGTGGGTCGGGCACCAGCCGCATGATCGAAAGCGCCGTCACGCTCTTGCCGCAGCCGGATTCGCCGACGATCGCCAGGGTCTCGCCGCGGCGGACCTGGAACGAGACGTCGTCGACCGCCCTGAACAGTCCCGAATTGGTGAAGAACACCGTGTGCAGGTTCTTGACGTCGAGAACGATGTCTTGCGCCACAGCTTCGGTCATCAGCCGCGCTGCCTGGGATCGAGGATGTCGCGCAGCGCGTCGCCGAACAGATTGGTGCCGAACACCGCAAGGCTGATGGCGATGCCCGGGAAAATCACCAGCCACGGCGCGGTGCGGACATATTCCACCGCCGATTCCGACAGCATGCGTCCCCACGACGGGTACGGTTCGGGGATGCCAAGGCCGAGAAACGACAGCGAGGCTTCGGTGAGGATGGTCGAGCCGAGTTGGGCGGTCGCCAGCACGATCAGCGGCGCGATCGTGTTCGGCAATACGTGACGAAGCGCAATCCGCGTCTCGCTCATGCCGATCGACTTGGCGGCCTCGATAAACGGCAGCTCGCGCAGCGCCAGCGTGTTGGCGCGGATCACGCGGGCAACCGTCGGAATCAGCGGGATCGCAATCGCCAGCATCACATTCGGCAGCGACGGCCCCAGCGCCGCCGTCATCACCAACGCCAGCACCAATAGCGGCAGCGCTTGCAGGATATCGGTCACCCGCTGGAACACCAAATCGACCCAGCCGGAGAGATAGCCCGATGCCAGACCGATCATCACCCCGATCGACGATCCGAGCGCGGTCGAGCCGATGCCGACGGCCAGCGAGATCCGCGCGCCATGGACGATCCGGCTCCAGACATCGCGGCCGAACGAATCGGTTCCCATCCAGTGCAGCATGCCGGGAGCCGCCAGCCGATGCGCCGAATCGATGCTGAGCGGATCGAAGCGGCAGATCAGGTTGGCGAAGATCGCGGTGCAGACGAACAGCAGCATGATGCAAAGGCCGATCGTGCCGAGCAAATGACGTTGCGCCAAAAACACCAGCCGGCGCCAGCCATGGGTCGCTTGGGCGCCGGCGCGCCTCAGTTCGCTATCGTAATTGACCACGGCCAAACGTCGGCTCTCCTAATCGGTGTAGCGGATGCGCGGATCGATCGCGGCGTAGAGCATGTCGACCGTGAAGTTGGTGAACACCACGACCACCGCGATCAGCATCACGAGGTTCTGCACGATCGGATAGTCGCGCCAGCGCAGCGCCTCGACCAGGTAGCGGGCGATGCCGGGAATATTGAACACGGTCTCGGTGACGATCAGGCCGCCGATCAGGAAGGCCGCCTCGATACCGATCACGGTGATGACGGGAAGAATGGCGTTCTTGAGGGCATGGCGGTAGTTGATAGACGCCTCGGAGGCGCCCTTGGCGCGCGCGGTGCGGATATAGTCCTGGCGCAGGATTTCGAGCATCGAGGAGCGCGTGATGCGCATGGTCAACGCGGCGCTGCGAAAGCCCACGGCCATCGCCGGCACGCAATAGATCGCGATCGCCTCGCTCCAGGTCTTCGGATGGGGATTGAAGATCGGCATGGTGCCGAACAGCGAGACCGACGCCATCAGGATCAGCAGTCCGAGCCAGAACGAGGGCAGCGACAACCCACTCAGGCTGACCACGCGCAAGGCATAATCCAGCCGCGTGCCCTGGTGCACCGCGCTGATGACACCCAAGGGAATGCCGATCGAGGCGGAGAACATCAGAGCGAGGCCCGCGAGCCGCGCCGTGATCGGAATCCGCGGCAGGATTTCGTCAAGCGCGGGCTTCTCGGACACATAGGAATAACCGAGATCGCCGCGCGCGAGGCCGCCGATCCAGTGCAGATATTGCATGACGATGGATTGATCGAGCCCCAGATCGTGCTCCAGATGCGCCTTGTCGGCCGGATCGACATATCCGGCGGCGGCGAACAGGATGTCGACGATATTGCCCGGAACGATGCGCAGCAGCACGAAGATGATGACGGAGATGCCGAATAGCGTCACCAGCATCAGGACCAGGCGCCGCACGATGTAAGCAAACACCTTGTTGTCTCCCCTGGTCGGCTGGCTTTCGGTGGCGGGACGTTACTTGTCGAGCCACACATCCTCGTAACGATAACCATTGTACGAGCTGTTCACCATGACGGTGACGCCTTTGACATAAGGCTGCCAGCAGGTGCCGGTCCGGGCGTGGAAGATGATGGGGCGGGCGACGTCGTCCTGCAGCTTCTGGTCGATCTCCCAGACCAGCTTCTTGCGCTTGGCGACGTCGGTTTCGATCGATTGCTGGTCGAACAGCTTTTCGATGTCCTTGTTGCAGTAGTTGGTGTAGTTGCGCTCCGAGCCGCAGGAATAATTCTCGTAGAACGACTGGTCGGGATCGTCGACCGCGTTGCCGGTGAGATTGAGGCCGAGCGCGTAGTCCTTGCGCGCGACTTTCGGGAACCACTGCGCGGTGTCGACCACATCGAGTTCGGCATCGATGTAGATGCTCTTGATCTGATCGATCAGGATCACGGCCGGATCGCGGTAAACCGGAATGTTGCGGGTCGATACCTTGACGGCGAGGTGCTTGTCGGGGCCGTAGCCCGCCTTCTGCATCAGCTTGCGCGCCTCGTCGCGGTTGGCGTTGACGTCGGGACCATAACCCGGGATCGCCTCCAGCATTTCCTTCGGCATCGCCCACAGGCCCTGCGGCGCCGGCTCCATGGTGCCGCCGATATCGCCCTGGCCCTCGAACATGATCGAGATGAACGCCTTGCGATCCAGCGACAGCGCCAGCGCGCGGCGGATGTCGAGATTGTCGAATGGCGGCGAGGACGAATTGATGATGATGTTGGTGGAGACGTTGTTCGGCTCGACCACGCATACCGCGTTCGGCGCCTGCGACTTGACGTCCTTCAAGAGCGGGATCGACACTTCGGTCGGGAATGTCATGTCGAACTGGCCGGAGACAAAACCCAGGATCGCGGTCGAACGGTTCGGCGTGATGGTGAACTCGATGCCGTCGAGATGCGGCAGGCCCTTCTTGAAGTAGTTCTCGTTGCGCACCAGCTTGATCGATTCATTGGCCTTGAACTCGACGAATTTGAACGGACCGGTGCCGATCGGGTGGGTGCGCATGTCGGCCGGCGACACATGGCACGGATAGACCGGCGTGTAGCCCGAGGCGAGCAGCGCCAGCAAGGCCGGCTGCGGCCGCTTGAGATGAAACGACGCCTCGAAATCGCCGTTCGTGGTGACCTCGTTGACCTGATCGTACCAAGATTTGCGCGGGTTCTGCCGGAATTTCTGCGGCGACTTGCCCATCAGCATATCGAACGTGCATTTGACGTCGGCCGACGTGAACGGCTTGCCGTCATGCCAAATGACGCCCTGATGAAGCTTGAAGGTCAGGGTCTTGTTGTCGCTGCTCCAGGCCCAGCTGTCGGCAAGATCAGGGACGATGTCGTCCATGCTGTTTTGCGCGATGGTCTGATTGTAGATGACGAGGTTGTTGAAGACCGGCATGAACGGAACGTTCATCGAGTAGGTCGCGCCTTCGTGGATCGAGGCGCTGCCCGGGCTGTCGCGATGATAGAGCCGCAGGATGCCGCCCTGCTTCTCGGCCGCGAGCGCGGGACCCAAAGCCGCCAGCAACGACAACATGGCGGCGACAAGCGTTCGCACGCTCCGCATGATTCCCTCCCTCAGCATCCCGGCCTCATCGCGGGCCGTAGATGGCACAAGGATAGCATGGCAAGGCGTGCAGGCAACCAGCAAGGACGGCGGCCGGCATGCACACTTCGGATGAAGGCGACGATCCCGCAAGGTGCGACGTTTTGGCGAGTTAGCCGCGAGCACTGAGCTTGTGGCTACAGCCAGGCTCGCAACAACCGCTCACGTCATCCTGAGGTGCGAGCCCTTGCGAGCCTCGAAGGATGTTGTTCCGCGCAGTGCGTGCAGCCATCCTTCGAGGCTCGCCGAAGACGGCGAGCACCTCAGGATGACGGTTGCGCTAACGGATCCGCTGCCCGACGGGCAAATCACCTTCGCGCGCCGAATCCTGTCCAGCCCTCCGCGCAAAAATATTTCGCTTTGTTTTTGACCCAACTCAGTTGCGTATTGCGTGCGTCCCACCCGACAAGAGGGGCGTTGCGCACGTCACGAAACGCGCGGTGGGATGCGGTGGACGCGGAGTTTGCGAAAGACGATCGCAAGCGTTCGCGGACGGCAAAGTCGTGTGGTCCTGACGCCCCAATGGCCGGTGTCAAGCTCTTGAGAAGCTCACGCTTCTTGGAGCGACGGTGACAAACAAGCCTGGTCTCGCCGGGGAGAGCACGGAATAAGCTGTAAAACCATTGCGCAGGGAAGGCCGGAGTGTTTCCGCTGAACCTGTATGCTCATGTGCGTTTTTTTGTCTACCTTTGCACATGAGACCGCGGGTGCAGCGCGCACCCGGTCTTCCCCGCGCCCTCTCTTGAGGGTCGCGTGCGCCCTCTTCTTTTTGAGGGCCGATGAATTTGCAAAACTCGGGCGAATGCTGTCGCGAGATCGCGGAGTTGTGTTTTCTTTACCCTACCCTGGAGGGGGAGGGTCGCTCGCGTAGCGAGCGGGGTGGGGTGGCGAAGCCGCGAGTGGTGTTAGGCGAGACCTCGTTCCGTAGCGTCGCCACCCCACCCCGTCTCACATTTCGCTGCGCTCCATGTGAGCCGACCCTCCCCCTCCAGGGGAGGGTGAAGTCAAGCAACCACCTTTCTGCCGCGAGCAACGTCAGGCATGATGGGCCCCGACGATTGGATAATCTCGGAACCTTAAGGGGGTGCGCCGATGGCGGATTCCGGTCAAGACAGGGATGGCGAGGGCGAACCGGCCGGTCTGCCACGGTTGGCCAAGGTCGCCGGGGTTGTGATCGATCTGCGGGACGGCTTTCGAAACGAACCGCGCTCGCCGGAATACCGGGCGATCCACGGTCTGGCCGCCGATGCTGAGGATAGCCACGAGGATTGGATTGCGCGGCTGCATCCGCAAGATCGCGACCGCACAGTACAGGTTTTGCTGGATGCGGTAAGCGGCGGCGCGGAACAGGTTTCCTATCAGTACCGCATCGTCAGGCCGAGCGACGGGCAGGTGCGATGGCTCGCCACCGACGCGCGGATCGAACGAAGCCCGGACGGAAAGCCGCTGCGGTTTGTCGGCGCCCATATCGACATCACCGATCTCGTGGTCGCCAAGGAAACGCTGCGCGAAAGCGAGGAGCGGTTCCGGCTGATCGCCAATAGCGCGCCGGTTCCGATGTGGGTCAGCAAGACCGATGGCACCCGCGCTTTCGCCAACCAGGCCTATCTGGAGTTTCTCGGTGTCGCTTACGAAGCGGCGTTGGCGTTCGATTGGCGAAAAATATTGCATCCGGATGACGGAGCGCGTGTGGTCCAGGAAAGCATCGCCGGCGAAGCGTCGCTCAAGCCGTTTGCGCTGGAAGCGCGCTATCGGCGGGCCGACGGGCAATGGCGGTGGATGCGGTCGGAATCGCAACCGCGCTGGGACCCCGCCGGAAAACATATCGGCTTCATCGGGGTCGCGCATGATGTGACGGTGGCCAAGCAGGCCGAAGTCGAGCTTCGCCGTCTCAACGAAACGCTGGAGCAGCGCATCCGGGAACGCACCGCGCAGCTGCAGTCCAATGAAGCGCAGATGCGCACGATCATCGAGACCAGCAACCAGTATCAGGGCTTGCTCGATCTCGCGGGCAACGTCGTCTACGCCAACAAGACCATGCTGGCGAGCGTCAGTGCCCGCCTGTCGGATGTGGCGGGAAAGCCGTTCTGGGATACGCCATGGTTCTCGGCCACCGAGGGCGCGCGCGACATCGTTCACGGTGCCTTTGCAGCGGTTTTGACCGGCGAGAGCGTCCACGCCGAAATGCGGCTGCATCTGCCGGCGGGCGATCGGTTTTTCGATTTCACGATGCGTCCGGTGTTTGACCAATACGGCGTGGTCTCCGCCGTACTGCCCGAAGCGGTCGACATCACCGAACGGCGGCGCTCCGAAGAAGCGCTTCGGCAATCGCAAAAGATGGATGCGGTCGGCCAGCTCACCGGAGGCGTGGCGCACGATTTCAACAATCTGTTGACGATCATCCGCTCGGCCACCGATTTCCTGCGCCGCCGCGAACTGAGCGAGGATCGCCGCCGCCGTTACATCGACGCGATTTCGGACACCGTCGACCGCGCCTCGAAACTGACCGGGCAATTGCTGGCGTTCGCGCGCCGCCAGCCGCTGACGCCGCAGGTGTTCAATGTCGGCGCGCAGGTCGAAAGCATCGCGCAGCTGATCCGCCCGCTGATGGGCGGCCGGATTCAGATCGAGCTCGATCTGTGCGAGCCCGAGTGTTTCGCGATGGCCGACGTCGCCCAATTCGAGACCGCGGTGGTCAACCTCGCGGTCAATGCCCGCGACGCGATGGCGGATGAGGGCTATCTGTCGATCCGCGTTACCGCGGTCGAGGCCGTTGCCACGCTGCACGGAGAGGTGAGCCTGATCGACCGCTTCGTCGCCATCTCGGTGACGGATAATGGATCGGGCATCGCGGCCGATCAGCTTGATGCGATCTTTGAACCCTTCTTCACCACCAAGGGCGTCGGCAAAGGCACAGGCCTCGGCCTCAGCCAGGCGCTCGGATTTGCCAAGCAGTCGGGCGGCGAAATCAAGGTGACCAGCGTGGTGGGCAAGGGTTCGACCTTCACCATCTATTTGCCGCAGGCCGAGAGCGCGGTCGGTGGCGTGGAAGTCGCCGATACCCGCGCCGAAGCGGCCATGAGTGGACGCGGCCATCATGTCCTGGTGGTCGAGGACAATGTGGAGGTTGGGCAGTTCTCGACCGAATTACTCAAGGATCTGGGTTACGTGGTCAAATGGGCCGTCAATGCCAGGGAGGCGCTCGCGGTCCTCACGGAGAACGAACTCGCCTTCGATCTGGTGTTCTCCGACGTCATCATGCCCGGAATGAACGGCGTCGAACTCGCCACCGTGATTCGCGAGCGATACCCCGGCCTCCCGGTGGTTCTGACCAGCGGCTACAGCAGCGTGCTCGCGGAAAACGCCCATCGCGGCTTCGAGCTGATCCAGAAACCCTATTCGGTCGAAGCGCTTTCGAGAACCCTTCGCAAGGCCATCTCCGAACGACGCCCGGCGGAGTGAAGTCCCGTTACAAGAAAGTCGCTGACATCAGAGCCGGTGACGCTATCTCAAACGTCATCCTGAGGTGCGAGCCCTTGCGAGCCTCGAAGGATGGTGTTCAGCGCTGTGCGTGCGGCCATCCTTCGAGGCGCGCAAGAAAGTGCGCGCACCTCAGGATGACGAATTGCCTGCTTCCGTCATCCTCAGGATGACGTCTGAGACAGCTTCGCGGCCCTCAAAACATCCGCTCTATCGCTTCGCCTCACACGATGCGCGACGTCTTGTTGCCCCAATAGCGGTCGCGCAACAGGCGCTTGTAGAGCTTGCCGGTTGGCAGTCGTGGCAACTCCGCTTCGAAGTCGATCGAGCGCGGCACCTTCTGGCGCGACAGCGCCTGGCTGCAAAACGCGATCAGCTCCTCGGCGAGATCCGGGCCCGGCGAAATCCCCGGCATCGGCTGCACCACCGCTTTCACTTCCTCGCCGAGATCGGCATTGGGAACGCCGAACACTGCGGCGTCGGCGATCTTGGGATGGGTGACCAAGAGGTTCTCGCATTCCTGCGGATAGATGTTCACCCCGCCCGAGATGATCATGAAGGTCGCGCGATCGGTCAAATGGAGAAAGCCGTCGTCGTCGACATAGCCGACATCGCCAACCGTGCTCATGCTGCCGTCGGACGAGCGGGCCTCGCTGGTCTTGTCCGGATCGTTGAAATATTCGAACGGCGAGGCAGTCTTGAACCACACCGTGCCCGGCGCGCCCTTAGGACTCGGCTGCATATTCTCATCGAGGATATGCAGTTCGCCGAACAGCACCTTGCCGACGGTGCCGCGGTGCGCGAGCCATTCGGCGCTGTCGCAGGCGGTGAAGCCGAGGCCTTCGGTCGCGCCGTAATATTCATGCACGATCGGCCCCCACCATTTGATGATGTCATCCTTGACCATCGCGGGGCAGGGCGCCGCGGCATGAATGGCGATTTCGAGCGAAGACAAATCGTAGCGCTGTCGTACCGCCTCCGGCAGCTTCAGCATCCGCGAGAACATGGTCGGCACCAACTGGCTGTGGGTGATGCGCCATTTCTCGACCAGCTCCAAATAACGCTCGGGATCGAAGCTCTCCATGATGATCACGGTGCCTCCGATCCGGATCGCGAGGTTGACCGCGGCCTGCGGCGCCGAATGATACAGCGGCGCCGGCGAGAGGTAGATCATGCCCTCGCGGTAGTGCCAGAGCTTTTGCAGAAAATTGAACAGCGGCATCTGCTCCGACGGCGGCTGTTCCTGCAGCGGACGCAGGATGCCCTTGGGTCGCCCGGTGGTGCCCGACGAATACAGCATGGCGGTGCCGATGCTCTCATCGGCGATCGGCGTGCCGGGCAGTCCGGCGGTCGCTTCCTGCAAGCCGATGATGCGCTCGCCCTCGCTCGCGCCGTCGACGACGATGCAGAGCTCCACTTTCGGGCATTGCATGAGCGCCTCGCGCGCGACCTCGAGTTTCGCCGCCGATGTAATGAGGATGCGCGATTCGCTATTGGCGATGATGTAGGCAAGCTCGCCGCCGGTGAGGTACGAATTCACGCAGGTATAATACAAACCGGATCGCTCGCCGGCGCCGCAGGCTTCCAGGTAGCGGCTGTTGTTCTCCATGAAGATCGCAAAATGGTCGAGCCGCTTCAGCCCCCGTTGGCGAAACAAATGCGCCAGCCGGTTGCTGCGCGCCTCCAACTCGGCATAGGTCACGGTCTCGCCGGTATTCGCCATGATGAAGGCGGGCTGAAGCGGACGAAGGTGAGCGTGCTTGCCGGTGTACATCGTCTCTCCGTTATTCTAGGCGGCCAGCAGCAGGATCTCGCGAACCTGCGCCGGGCCGTCGATCTTGCGCGGGTTGCGCGGAACCCATGGCGTTCTCATCGCCTGCTCGGCAATCGCCTCGAAATGCTCGGGGCCGACGCGGACATCCCGCAGGCTGCGCGGCATGCCGAGGCCGCGGATGAAATCATCCAGCACGTCGGCGGCATTCTTGCCGGGCTGTCCCATCGCGGTCGAGACCAGCGCCTGCCGTTCGGCGTTGACCGGGCTGTTCCAGCGCATCACCGCGGGCAGCATCACGCAGGATGTATATCCGTGCGGCACGTCGAACGCGGCGCCGAGCACATAGCCGATGCCATGGCTTGCCCCCATCGGCACGCCCGCGGCCGACGCCCCCATCGAGAGCCAGGTGCCGATCTGGCAATCCATCCGGGCGCTGAGATCGTGCGGGTCGGCCTTTACCCGCGGCAGCGCCTGCGCCAGCATCGAAAGTCCCTTCTGCGCCTGCGCATCGGCATAAGGATGCGCCTCCTGCGAGCACAGGGCTTCGACGCAATGATCGACGGCGCGGATGCCGGTCGATAGAAACAGCCATTGCGGCGTGTGCAGCGTGATGGCCGGATCGAGGATCACCGCGCGCGGTATCGTCAGGTCGTGGCGCAGCATCTCCTTGACCCGGATGCGCAGATTGGTGACGCCGGCGGCCGCGCCGAACTCGCCCCCGGCAATGGTCGTGGGCACGCTGATCTGGCGCACCGAGGGTTCACGCATCGGCGGCGCGACGCCTTTGCGGGTGCGGATGTCGTCGATGCCATCGATGGTTCGGATGTTGTTGGCCAGGCAAAGTTGCACCGCCTTGGCGCCGTCGGTGATCGAGCCACCGCCGACGGTCACGATCAGATCGGCGCCGGCGGCGCGGGCCTGCTCGGCCGCGGCGATCACGGCTTCGCGCGGTGTGTGCGGCGGCATCGCGTCGAAGGTTCCGGCGCAGCGCGGTCCAAGGCTGTCACGGATATTCGCGATCTCGTCGGTTTCGCGGTTCAGCGTGCCGCTGACCATCAGAAACGCCCGCGTCGTGCCCAGGCGGTCCATTTGCGCCGGGATCGCGGTGGCGGCGGCCACGCCGAACACCACCTCGTCCATGGCGCCGAATACCACGCGTCCCTTGCGCACGAATTCTGTCCTCCCCGGACGGGTTGGCCTTTGCGGCCTTGCGAGGGAATGTAGCGGAGGAAGCGCAGCGAGGGGAACCAAAAAATCGCGCCCCGTCTGGATATCAGGAAGGCCGCGGCTCGATCGCTCGGGGCGATGGCGGGATGCGCGGTTGCCGCGCCATCACCTACGCTTGCAGCGGCATCGCGACAGCCGGATGCAGCGCGCCGTCGGAACTGTTGTCGATCGTGATGTTCTCCCTATAGGTCTCCGGACCGCACCAGATCGCGACCGCGGTGATCGCCGACAGCAGCGCCGCGTAGCAGGCGACCGGCCACCAGTTCCCGGACCATGCCACCAGCGCGGTCGCGACGAACGGCGCCGGGCCGCCGGCCAGGATCGAGCCCAGTTCGCGCGCGAAGGCAAAGCCGGCAAATCGCCGCTGCGGCGGGAACAGTTCGGCAAAGTAGGCGGCTTGCGGGCCGAACATCGCCGCCGTCACCACCGCGCGCGCGATGATGAAGGCAGCCGCGATCCATATCCATTCGCGGGTCGCCACCATCCAGAAGAACGGATAAGCAAAGGCGATGCCGGTCAGCGCGCCGAACATGTAGACCGGCCGCCGGCCGATGCGGTCGGAGAGCGCCGCGAAACCCAGGATCGCGAACAGCTCGATGACGAAAGCGAGCATCAGCGCGCTCAGCGCCTCGGATTTAGGTACGCCCAGCGTCGTAATCACATAGCTGAGGCCGAACACTGGAAAGAAATAGCCGAGACCATTCTCGGCCATCCGGGCGCCCAGCACGACCAGGAAATTGCGCGGATGCCGGCGCAAGGCCTGCATGGCAGGATTGCGCTCGACCTTGCCGCGCGCCAGCACCGCTTCGGTGAAGACCGGGGTTTCCGCCACCCGCAGGCGCACGTAGATGCCGACGATGATCAAGAGGAAGCTCGCCAGGAACGGCAGCCGCCAGCCCCACGACATCAGATCCTCGCGCGGCAGCATGCCCACCAGCGCGAACGCGGCAGCGGCCAGCAGATTGCCGATCGAGACGCCCATCGGCGCGAAGCCGCCCCAGAAACCGCGGTGGCCCGACGGCGCGTTCTCGACCAGGAAGATCACCGCGCCGCCATATTCGGCCCCGGCGCCCAGTCCCTGCACCACGCGCATCGTGACCAGCAGCAACGGCGCCCAATATCCGACCTCGGCGTAGGTCGGCAAAAAGCCGATCGCGGTGGTGCCGATGCCGATCATCAGGAGCGTCGCCACCAGCACCGGCTTGCGCCCGAACCGGTCGCCCATGATGCCGAACAGGATGCCGCCGAGCGGGCGCACCACGAAGCCGACGCCGAAGGTCAGGAACGACAGCAGCGTGCCGATCAGCGGATCGCTTTTCGGAAAGAACAGATCGCCGAACACCAGCGCCGCGGCGGTGCCGTACAGGAAGAAGTCGTACCATTCGAGCGCGGACCCGATGCTGGCCGCCAGGATCACGCGCAGGCGCGGCAGCATGGAATTATCGGCGGTCTTCTCCATCAGCGCTTCCCCGGGTGATTCTTCTTGTCATTATTGTTCTGTTCGCGATCGTCACCGCCCGTGCCACGCACGGACGCATCGTCATCAGGCGGCGCGGGTGAAGTAGGATTTCTTCGCCGCGGACTGCGTCTCGTAGATCGATCCCTGCCGCTTCGCCGGCGGCAGCGGCAGGCGCACCGGGACATCGGTCATGCGCGGCGCCACGACTGGATCGCCCGACAACAAGCGGCTGTTGAATTCGTCGAAATCCTTCACGCCCATCAGCGGCCAGGCGTCGCTCGCCGCGACTTCATAGAGCAGCAAATTGCGCGGACGGTCCGAGGTGTTGGTGGCCGATCCGTGCAACGCGCGGACGTGATGGAACGACATGCTGCCGGCCCGGCCGATGCACGGCATTGCGCGATCGATTTCGTTCCTGATGAGATCAGGATCGATCAGCCCCGCGAAGCAGCCGTCATCGCCGTGATGATTCCAGACTTCGCCGGTGTGGGTGACCGGCGTCACCAGCATCGGGCCGTTGCTGAGGTCGCAATCGTCCAGCAGCACCCCGATCGCGAGCAAATCGTCATTGGTGTGTGGATAGAACGCCCAGTCCTGATGCCATTCCACCGGCGAGCCATAGCGCGCCGACTTCATGTTGAGCTTGGAGCCGTGCAGCCGCAGGCCGGGACCGATCAATTTAGTCAGAATGTCGAGCACCGCGGGGCGGCGCACGATGTCGTCGAAGATCGCGTGCACCTTGTGCGGAGCCTTGATGCGGCGGACCCGGGGTTCGCCTGCGGTATGGCCCGGCTCAAGATCATAGATTTCGGTGTGTTCCAGCGTGCCGGCCGATCCCGCCACCAGTTCCGCGATCACCGAGCGCACTTCGGCTAGGGTTTGCCGATCCAGCACCTCTGGCACCACGATCACGCCGTCGCGCTGGTAGGCCTGCACATCCTGCTCTGAAATCATTCCTCGGGTTCCCATGATCGCGCTGCCATTAACTATGATAGCGCTGTCATAAGTGTGATCAAGCTAGATCGTGCAATCCTGACCTGCGTTCCTATTTATGCTGCATGAGCACAGTTGAGACCGCCGCGCCGCACTCTGTGGAACCGCATTCCGCGCCAACGCTATCCGCCGTGGCCAAACTGGCGGGGGTGTCGTCCATCACCGTGAGCAGGGTGGTGCGGCTGCCCAATCTTGTCGCTCCGGAAACCCGGACCCGGGTCGAGGCCGCGATGCGGGAACTCGGCTATGTGCCGAACCAGCTCGCGGGCGCGCTGGCGAGCGGCGCGCGCACCCGTTCGGTCGGCGTATTGGTGCCGACGATCGCCAATTCGATCTTCGCCGACACCGTGCAGGGCCTGTCCGACGAGTTGGAACCGCTAGGCTACACCGTGCTGCTGGCGCAGACGCATTACGAGCCGATGCGGGAAAATCGCGTGCTGGCCGCGCTGCTGTCGCGCCGCCCGGAAGCGATCATCATGGTGGGCTCGCCCGCGACGGAAGATGGCGCACACCTGCTGCGCCGCGCCGGCATTCCGATCGTGGAGACCTGGGAGATGCCGGAAGCTCCGATCGATGCGGTTGCCGGCTTCGATAATTATGAGGCCGGTTGCACCGTCGCGCGCTATCTGGTGGCGCAGGGCCGGCAGAGCCTGGCGTTCATCGGCGGCGACGATCCGCGCGCGACGCAGCGCTGGAATGGATTCAGCGACACCGCGCGGCAGGCCGGCCTCCAGCCGCCGCGCCGGCTGTTCCTGGATCGCCACGCCTCGGGTAGCCTGGTTGCGCTGCCGGATTTGCCGGGCGTCGACGCGGTGTTCGCTGCCAATGACGCGCTTGCCATCGGCTTCATGTCGGCGCTGCGCGGCGCCGGGCTATTGCGAAATGGCCCGGCCTCGGTACAGCCGGTTGCCGTGATTGGTCTCGGCGATCTCGAAATGGGCCGGCTGATCGCGCCGAGCCTTTCCACCCTGCGCGTGCACGGCGACGCCATCGGCCGCACCGCCGCAAAATTGATGCTGACCCGCGACGGGCCGCGCCATGTCGATCTCGGCTTTGAATTGGTGCTGCGCGATAGCGGTTGAAGGCAGACTCACGCGCCGTTCGGCTTGAAACCACTTCTGTCCTTGCCAGTTTCAATGATGTAGCAGTTGCTGGATTCGCCCACTCGACTGAGGCGCTTTAGCTCCATGCTTCTGACCCTGATATCGTTGGCGGCCATCGGTGTCATCGTGCTGGCGGAACGCAGCGTCGAGCACCTGCTGTTCGCGCTCGCGGCGTTATGTTGCAGCGCGGCCGTATTCTTGTTGGTGGTTGCCGATTTGGATCGTGCGATCCTGCTGGCCAGCGTGCTGGCCGCGGCCATCACTGCGGCATCAACGATCAAATATAATCACAGCGCGCTTAAGCTGATCGTGACTGATCTGCCCCTGGTGTTCGCGGGTACGGTTCCGTTCTTTATCGTGCAGTACCCGCGTGCGGTGCTCGCCGTCGTGGCTGGAATTGCCGCGTTTGCGTTGGCTGCCATCGCGGCCCTGACCTATGGGGCCGGATCGGTGGTTGAGCCGGGAGCCCGCGTCTTCCTGTTTGGTCTTGCATTGGCTTTGGTTGCGGCAGCCCACAGGATCAGCGGCGGCACGGTTTCGTTCCAACGCATCGCGGCTCAGCGGCGGTGCTTTTACTCGAGCTTCATGGCCTCGCTGATCGACCCGTATTGCTGGCGGCAATTCGGCGGGTTGGCTCTGAGTGATATCTCGAATGATCCGTTACCGTTGCTGGCGGCCGTACCGGCCCGCACCATCGACTATCCCGACATCATCATCATCCAGCACGAATCGATCTTCGATCCCCGTATTTTCGGACTGCCTGTCGATCCCATGGTCGAGGAGTTTCTATCGCCAAGCCAAGGCCTGCATGGCACCCTCAACGTCGACATTTTTGGCGGAGGTTCGTGGCAATCCGAATTCAGCCTGCTGACCGGGCTTTCAAGTGCAAGCTTCGGTTCGAGTGCCTATTACCTCTTCAAGCAGGGCGCGGGCCGGTTCCACAACAGCCTTCCGCATTCGTTGGCCGCGCTCGGCTACAGGACCATGCTGACGTCGAGCTGCCGTCGCAGTTTCCTCGACTACGATCAGTTTTATCGTTCGATTGGCATTAACGAACGCATCTTCGCGGACGATTTTCCTCCTCCGTTCGATGTTCGCCAATTCGAGACCACAAATTCCGATGCATTTTTTCTGGAGGCAGCGCTGGCGGCGCATACCAAGGATATGGCCAACGACCCGGCGCCTCGTTTTCTGTACGCGCTGACCAACTTCAACCATGGCCCTCACAGCCGAAGGCTGGTGGCGCCGGGACAGTTCGAGAGCGAACGCGCCTTTGCCGCATCGAGCCTGCCCGATCCGCACTATGCCGAATACTACGCCAGACTGGCGGAGACGGCCTCGACCTGGAAAAGGCTCAAGTCTGAGCTGGCCACTAATTTTCCCGAGCGGCCGATGCTCATTGTGCACTATGGGGATCATCAACCGGTATTGACGGGGCAGATCGATCGGCAGCTCAAGCTACCAAGCGATGAGCGGCGCGCGTTCCGCACATTTTATGCCATGGAGACCCTGAATATCGCGGATCGCTTTGTTCCCTCGTCGGGCACGGACCTCGATATCGCTTTTCTCGGGACTGTCGCCCTGCAGCAAGCGGGCCTGCCGCTCGATCCGATATTTGCCACCCGCGCCAGCCTGCTGGACCATTGCCGGGAGACCTACTTTGCGTCGCCCTCCGAGCGAAAACGCCGATTCCACCGTACGCTTGTGGATCTGGGGATGATCGACATGGCGTCGAGCGTTCAGCGTGGCCGCTAGGACCGACGAATAGTCCGTTCCGTTTTTTCGCTCGGTGCAGTTCAGTTTCCAAGAAGTCCCGCGATCTCGTCGATCGAAACGTTGCGCTCCGACAACAAGATGTCCGTCGCCGCGTGCTCCCATTTTGCTTCGTGATCGTCCAGCGGATCTCGCGCGCTCAAGCGATGATCGAGGATCATCCGCGCAACCAACGCCCGGCGTGCATCGGTGTCCGGCTGGGCCGCCTCGGAGGTCATGAGGATGGCGCTGGTGACGTGGTACAGCGCGCTTGCCGCCTGCCGCGCGCGATCTTCCAGCGCGGGTTCGGCCGCGACACGTTCGGCAAAGTCCAGCGTCCGGGCTAGCGCCTGCTGTAACCGATCGCGGAATGCCGCCGGGATCGCGGTCGCCTCATGCAACAGTTTTGTAAGCTCGGTCTGCAGTGCCTTGTGCGCGTGCATCTTGCCGACCGCGCGCGTGATGATATCGAGCGCGTTGATGTTGCTGGTGCCCTCCCAGAGCACGCCGATATGGGCGTCGCGGACCAGCCGGGCATTGACCCATTCCTCGATGTAGCCGTTGCCGCCACGCACTTCCATCGCGCCGGTGGCGACCGGAATGTTGTCGCGGCAGGCGCGGAATTTCAACAGCGGCGTCAGGATGCGCAACAGGCTCTCGGCTTGCTTTGAACCGGCATTGGCGCGATCCATCGCGTGCGCGGCGAACAGGAACATCGAGAGCGCCTGCTCCGTCGGTACCATGATTTTCACAAGCTGGCGGCGGAGCAGGGGATAGTCGATAATGCCGTGGCCGAACGCCGAACGTGTCCGCGCACAGACCATGGCCTCGTTGACGCAGCGCCGCATCATCGCGGCGGCGCGCACGCCGTGCGAAAGCCGTGACAAATTGACCTGTTCCATCATCTGTTTCAGCCCAGCGTCGACATCGCCGACCAGATAGGCCACCGCACCTTCCAGCAGAATCTCGCCGCTCGCCATCGAACGGGTGCCGAGCTTGTCCTTGAGCCGAACGACGCGATAGGCGTTGCGGCTTCCGTCCTTCAAGCGCCGGGGCAGCGCGAACAGCGCAAGCCCCTTGGTTCCGGCGGCCGCGCCTTCGGGCCGCGCCAGCATCAAGGCGATGTCGGCATCGGCATGCGAGCAGAACCATTTATCGCCATAGAGCCGCCATTCGCCGTCCTGGTGGCGGGCGATCGTCTCGATCGCGCCGACATCGGAACCGCCGGCCCGTTCGGTCATGAACTGGGTGCCCTTCCACAGCGTCGCGGGATCGTCCGACAGCATCTTCGGCAGCAGATATTCCTTCAGCTCGGTGCTGGCGAATTTTCGGATCAGATGGATCGAGGTGTCGGTGACGCTGATCGGGCACATCAGCCCGAACTCGGCCTGCACGAACAGATATTGCAGCGCGTATTTGGCGACCGCCGGCAGCGGACGATCCATGCCGAGCGCCCCGGCGCGGTGGCTCATGGCGTGGAACTGAAAATCCCCGAACGCGATATGCTCCATCTCGCGATAGGACGAATGATAGTCGATCCAGTCTTCGTCGCGACCGAAGCGATCGCGCGGATTCAGCACCGGCGGATGCTTGTCGGCGGCCCGCGCCAGCTGATCGAGCCGGCCGCCGGCCAATTCGCCGAGGCGATGGAAATGCGGCTCCAGCCGAGCGAAATCACCCGGCGCAAGATAAAGCCGGATCAGGTCGCGCAGGCCGCGGTCGATGGCGTAGAAATTTTCACCTGAGCAGTCGAGCGCGAGATGATCGGGGCCTTGCGCCGTGGCGGTGCCGAGCGATTTTGCAGCGTGAGGTGCGTGCATGACTGACCTCGTTTCAGATCTCCGGGCGGTCCGTGATACGTCCCCTTGCAAGACGCATCACGACCGTAGTGCCTGTTGAATATCGCCTTCCCGCCGTCACCTGCAACATGATTGAGCCGCGACGCTGCGGCTGCGCGCAATCGCCGGGCCATGACATGCGGTTAAATAGCCGCGGGATCGATAAACCATGAATCGACAGCTCAGGCGGCGCAGCATGAATCGTCCATTTCGAGACCGCGAAGGCCGGCCGCGCTGGCCTGTACGAGCATAGTGTGAAACGCAGCGCTCGAACTAATAAAATATTTTGCTTGATCCGGGCAGATAGTCTGGCCTTTGATCTCACCTTGGTCCAGCCGCTGGGGCGGCGGCCGGTTTGATGATTGCGGAGGAGATAGCATTGGGCGCCGCTCTGACATCAAAGAGTGTGACATCAAGGAAGTTGGCTCACACGATCACGTTCAGGCTCGCTTCACGCCGCGGCCTCGGATCTTTGGCCGTTCTCCTCGCGGTCGGCCTGGCGGGCTGCAGCGAAAAGCCGGCGCCGCAGGCCGCTGCCGCGCCGCCGGTCACCGTCGCCCAGCCGGTCAAGCGCACCGTCACCGATTGGGATGAGTTCACCGGCCGCTTCGAGGCGGTCGAGGAAGTGCAGGTCCGCGCCCGGGTCGGCGGCTTTGTCACCAATGTCGAGTTCAAGGACGGCGACATGGTTCACACCGGCGACCTGCTCTACATCATCGACCCGCGTCCGTTCGAAGCCGTCTCGACCCAGGCAGATGGCCAGCTTGCGGACGCGCGAGCCAAGGCGGAACTCGCCAAGCGCGAGCTCGATCGCGGGTTGAGCCTGGTCCAGACCAGTGCGGTCTCCGAACAGGTCGTCGACCAACGTCGCCAGGCTCTGCAGGCTGCGCATGCCGCCGAGACCGTCGCCGAAGGCGCGCTGAAGGCAGCCCAGCTCAACGTCGAGTTCACGCATGTGGTGGCGCCGCTCGTAGGGCGGGTCAGCCGCCATCTCGTCAGTGTCGGCAATCTTGTGAGCGGTAGCGACAATGGCACCTCGACCCTGCTCACCACGATCGTCTCGCTGGACCCGATCTACATCTATTTCGACGTGGACGAGGCGACTTATCTGAAGAACAACAAGCTCTGGTTCGAGGGCAAGCGGCCAAGTTCACGCGATACCGCCAATCCGGTCGAGGTGGCACTGACCGGGGAGACCAAGCCATCGCATGACGGCCACATGGATTTCATCGATAATCGGCTGGACGTCTCTACCGGCACGTTGCGCAGCCGCGCGGTGATTGCAAACCATGATCTGTCGATCCTGCCCGGCCAGTTCGGCCGCGTCCGGCTGATCGCAAGCTCGCCCTATGAAGCGCTGCTGTTGCCGGACACGGCGATTGCTACCGACCAATCGCGCAAGATCGTGTTCGTGGTCAAGAACGACGACACCGTCGAGGCTCGCGCGGTCGTGCTGGGTCCGCTCGATGACGGCCTCAGGGTTATCAAGGAGGGCCTGGAGCCGGACGACAAGGTCATCGTCGACGGCATCCAGCGCGCCCGCGTCGGCGCCAAGGTCAGCCCGCACATGGCGGCGAGCGGCGGCGGCAAGCCATGAACCTCGGACGTCTTTCCGTCAACCAGCCCATTCTGGCGATGGTGCTGTCGATCGTACTGCTGATCGTGGGCGCGATCGCTTACACGACGTTGCCGATCGCCGAGTATCCGCAGGTGGTGCCGCCGACCGTGGTGGTGACCGCGCAATATCCGGGCGCCTCGGCGCAGACCATCTCGGACACCGTCGCAGCTCCCATCGAGCAGCAGATCAACGGCGTCGAGGACATGCTGTATATCTACAGCCAGGCCACCTCGAACGGCCAGCTCACCATCACCATCACCTTCAAACTCGGCACCGATCTCGACAAGGCGCAGGTGCTGGTCCAGAATCGCGTCGCGATCGCGCAGCCTCAGCTGCCCGACGAAGTGCAGCGCAACGGCGTCGTCACGAAAAAGAACTCGCCCGACATCCTGATGGTCGTGTTCATGCTGTCGCCGGACGACACGTTCGACCAGCTCTACATCTCCAACTACGCGCTCTTGCAGGTCCGCGACGAGCTGCTGCGGGTTGACGGCATCGGCGACATCCAGATCTTCGGCGCGCGCGACTATTCGATGCGGCTGTGGCTCGATCCGGACAAGATCGCGCATCTCGGCCTGACCGCGGCCGATGTGATCGCGGCGATCCGCGCCCAGAACCTGCAGATCACCGGCGGCCAGTTCGCAAGCCCGCCGATCGCCGACCGCGCCTTCCAGCCGAATCTCACCTTCACCGGGCGCTTGAAGGACCCCGCCCAGTTCGAGGACATCGTCGTCAAGGCGAGCGAAGACGGCCGCACCGTGCGGCTGCGCGACGTGGCGCGGGTCGAGCTCGGCGCGCTAGACTATTCCACCAACAGCTTCCTGCTCCGCAAGACCGCCGTCGCCATGCTGGTGACGCAGCGTCCGGGGTCGAACGCGCTCGCCACCGCCAAGGGCATCGAAGACACCATGGTGAAGCTGAAGGCGAGCTTCCCGAAGGGGCTCGACTACAACATCGGCTACAATCCGACCGAGTTCATCGCGCAGTCGATCCACGAACTGATCAAGACCATCTATGAGGCGATGATCCTGGTCGTGATCGTGGTGCTGGTGTTCTTGCAGGGCTGGCGCCCGGCCATCATTCCGATCGTGGCGATCCCGGTGTCGTTGGTCGGCACCTTTGCGGCGATGTCGGCGTTCGGTTTCGGTCTCAACAATCTGACGCTGTTCGGCCTCGTGCTGGCGGTCGGCATCGTCGTCGACGACGCCATCGTGGTGGTCGAGAATGTCGAACGCCATCTTGGACTTGGCTTGAGCCGGCGGGATGCCGCGCTGAAGACCATGGAGGAGGTCGGCGGCGCGCTGGTCTCGATCGCGCTGACGCTGTGCGCGGTGTTCGTGCCGACGGCGTTCCTGGGCGGCATCTCCGGACAGTTCTTCCAGCAATTCGCGATTACCATCGCGGTGGCGACCGCGATCTCCTGCTTCTGCTCGCTGACGCTGTCGCCGGCGCTGGCCTCGCAGATTCTCGTCGCCCATCACGACAGGCGGCCACCGGCCGCGTGGAACGTGATCGGCCGCGCCTGGGATTGGTTCACCGGCATCTTCAACCGCGGCTTCGATCGGCTGTCCCATGGTTACGGCAGCGCGGCGGGTTTCGTGATCCGGCACCGCGTGGTGATGTTGCTGATCTATGTCGTGCTGATAGGCAGCGCCGGGTGGCTGCTCGCTACGACGCCGCAAGGTTACATCCCGGCGCAGGATCGCGGCTACGTCATCATCTCCGCGCAATTGCCCGGCGCCGCCTCGCTGGCGCGCACCACCGAAGTGGTCCGCAGGATCGAAAGCATGGCGCTCGACACGCCCGGCATCGTTCGCGTCGCGGTATTCGCAGGGCTATCCGGGGCGACCCGGACCCAGGCGAGCAACTCGGCCGCGCTGTTTCCGGTGTTCGACGAGCCGGAGGTGCGGCTCAAGAAGGGCCTGACCGCAACCGTGATCACCAACGACCTGCGCAAGCGGCTCTCGGCCATCGAGGGCGCGTTCATCATCGTCATCCCGCCGCCGTCGATCCCCGGCATCGGTACCGGCGGCGGCTTCACCATGCGCGTCCAGGACCGGCAGGGACGTGGGCCCGACCTGCTCGCGGCCGCAACCGACGAACTTGTCGCCGCGGCGCGCAAGTCGCCGTTGCTGCTCGCTCCGACTGTGTTCTCGCCATTCTCGGCCAACACGCCGCAGGTGTTCGTCGACATCGACCGCATCAAGGCGCAGAAGCTCGGCGTTCCCATTGCCAACATCACCGACACCATCGAGACCTATTTCGGCTCGGCCTATGTCAACGACTTCAATCTGTTCGGCCGCACCTATCATGTCACCGCCCAGGCCGACCTGCCGTTCCGGAAAGACCGTGCAGACCTGTCGCGGTTGCGCACCCGCAACGCAAATGGCGACATGGTGATGCTCGGCAGCGTGGTGGATTTCAAGGACATCGCCGGTCCCGATCGCGTGGCGCGCTACAATCTCTATCCGGCGTCCGAACTACAGGGCGAGGGCAGGCCCGGCGTCAGCTCGGCGACCGTCATCAGCGCCATGAGGCAGCTCGCGAACGAGACGCTGCCGAGCGGCTTCTCGTATGACTGGACGGATTTGTCCTATCAGCAGGTCAATGGCGGCAGTGCCGGCCTGCTGGTGTTCCCGATTTGCGTGCTGTTCGTCTATCTGGTGCTGGCCGCGCAATATGGCAGCTGGACGTTGCCGTTCGCGATCATCCTGATCGTGCCGATGTGCCTGTTCGCCGCCACCATCGGTGTGCGCATCATGGGACAGGACGTCAATATCCTCACGCAAATCGGCTTCGTGGTGCTGGTGGGGTTGGCCGCGAAGAATGCGATCCTGATCGTGGAATTCGCACGCGACATCGAGGCCGAGGGCAAGGAGCGGCTGGAGGCCGTGATCGAAGCCTGCCGGTTGCGGCTGCGGCCGATCCTGATGACGTCGTTCGCCTTCATTCTCGGCGTGTTGCCGCTGGTGGTCTCCAGCGGCTCGGGCTCGGAAATGCGCCAGGCGGTCGGTGTTGCCGTGTTCTTCGGCATGCTGGGCGTCACCCTGTTCGGGCTCGTCTTTACGCCGATCTTCTACATGGTGGTTCGCGGCCTCGCAGACCCGCGGCCGCCTCGTGAAACTCCGACCGCAGTCTGATATCGTGCCATCGGCAGCGGTGCGCCCGCCGCGCCGACACAATTATTCCGGCCGCAACAGATCAGCCTTTGTGGGGAGATGAGCGATGAAATCGATAGGGTTGGCGGCGGCCGCGATCGGCAGTCTCTTGATCGCGGCGCCGGTCTCCGCGCAGGGCGTCAAGATCGGCATTCTCAACGATCAGTCCGGCGTCTACGCCGATTACGGCGGCAAATATTCCGTCGAGGCGGCGCGAATGGCGATCGAGGATTTCGGCGGCAGCGTGCTCGGCCAAAAAATCGAGATGGTCACCGCCGATCATCAGAACAAGCCTGACCTCGCTACCTCCATCGCGCGGCGCTGGTATGATGTCGAGAACGTCGACATGATCACCGAACTGACGACCTCGTCGGTGGCGCTGGCGGTCCAGGAGCTTTCGAAGGACAAGAAGAAGATCGACATCGTGGTGGGTGCGGCGACCTCCCGCATCACCGGCGACGCCTGCACGCCTTACGGATTCCATTGGGCGTTCGATACCCACGCGCTCGCGGTCGGTACCGGTGGCGCGCTGGTCAAGGCGGGTGGCGATAGCTGGTTCTTCCTGACCGCCGACTACGCGTTCGGCTATGCGCTTGAAAAAGACACCAGCGAGATCGTCACGGCGAGCGGCGGCAAGGTGCTCGGCTCGGTGCGCATCCCCCTGAACTCGTCGGATTTCTCCTCGTTCCTGTTGCAGGCGCAGAGTTCGAAAGCCAAGGTGATCGGACTGGCCAATGCCGGGCTCGATACCACGAACTCGATCAAGCAGGCTGCGGAATTCGGCATCGTCAATGGCGGCCAGAAGCTGGCCGGCCTGTTGATGACGCTCGCCGAAGTGAACGGCCTCGGGTTGCAGGCAGCCCAGGGCCTCGTTCTCACCGAAGGCTTTTATTGGGATCGCGATGACAAATCACGCGCCTTCGGCGAACGTTTCATGGCGCGCACCGGCCGGATGCCGAGCATGATCCATGCCGGCACTTATTCCGCGACACTGCAATATCTCAAGGCGGTCAAGGCCGCGGGCACCAAGGATTCCGACGCGGTCGCGAAAAAGCTGAAGGAATTGCCGGTCGACGATGCCTTTGCGCAAGGCAAGGTGCAGGAAAACGGCCGCATGGTGCACGACCTCTATCTGTTCGAGGTCAAGAAGCCGTCGGAGTCGAGGAAGCCCTGGGATTACTACAAGCAACTCGCCGTGGTGCCGGGCGACAAGGCGTTTCCCTCGGCCAAGGATAGTGGGTGTCCGCTGACGAAGTGAGTGGGGGCGTGTCGCTCAAGTTCGTCATCCCGGCCTAGCGCGCAATTGCGCGTAAGGCGCCGGGACACACCGGAACCGTCATCCTGAGGTGCTCGCCGTCTTCGGCGAGCCTCGAAGGATATTGTTCAGCTCAGTGCTCGCAGCCATCCTTCGAGGCTCGCAAGAGCTCGCACCTCAGGATGACGGCCGAGATACTTTGCAGGCTGGAAGGCCGGACGACGACCGCGAGTTTCATTCCTCACCCATGAACCAGCCGCCAGATCGGTGCGCCCAGCGCGCCCAGCCACAGGGCGGTAGCTGCCAGCGCCTGAATCGTAAATCCCATGCCGCGTTTTTCCGCGGCTTGCGAATAGCCGGTCAAATAGAGGATGCGACCGAGAATCCAGATCAGGCCAAGCACCGCCGCCCATTCGTCGCTGATATAGATCGCGAACAGCCAGAGCGAGGGCAGGAAAATCGGTAGCCATTCCAGCGTGTTCATCTGCACCCGGAACGCCCGCTCGAAATCAGGATTGCCTGACACGGCGGGCGCCTTGATGCCGAATTTCCGGCGGGCGTTGCCGACCATCATGCTTGTGAAGTAGTAAAACAGAATGGCCACGCAGGTGACGATAGCAGTGAAGTGAAACATCGATGGAAGCCCCCTCGTTAAAACTCGAAACGCTTCAATAGCCGGTCATCTCGAGATAGCCAACTCCGGCATGGCTGCCGGTGAAGCTGATCGGTCCTTCCCAATAGGAAAAGCTCGTTCCCATCCAGGACAGCGGATTAAGCGCCGTGGTCTCGATGCTGAGGCCGCGCGTGGGAATCTCGATGCGCCATGCCGTCGGCAGTTTGCGCGCCTCGATCGGCGTAAAGGCAGTCGGCGTCATCTTGATGTCGGCGGTCGATATCTGTTCGCTCCTGCCGTCGGGGCTGATCCAGTTGCCGGTGCGGTAATCGCGACCATCGGTTTGACGCAGCCGGTATAGCATCAGCTTCTCGCCGGAGTTCAGATGCAGCGCGAGCCAATCCCATCCGGTTTGATCGGAGGCCAGCGGCTGGCTGCTCCACTCCCGGTCCATCCAGGCCATTCCGATGACCTCGATCGGCTTGTCGTCGAGGGTGACGCGGCCGGACACCGCAAAGAACGGTTGGCTATAATAATAGGAGGCTTGCTCGCGCTCCGATTTCCGGCTGTAGCCGGCATCGCCTTCCAGCACCAGCGGCTGGTTGGCGTCGAGCCGCAAGGCGTAGCTGAAATCGGCGCCCGAAGCATTGAGTTCGAGTGGCGCGATATTCATGTCGTTGATCGGCGCAAGCCCGCGCATGTTCCATGAATCGATCCAACCGTGGAACGGCGTGGCATCGACGCCGGCCTGCCCGACGCCGCCGCGCGCAAAGGTTTCGCTAAAGCGATGAAGCTCCGCTGTCGTGACCGCGGCATGGCCCATCCATATTTGCTGACTGGCCCAGCCTTGCGGTTGCCCGCCTGGCTTCATGGCCTGACGAAACAGGGTCCACTGCACGCCGAACGCCGCGCCGCTCCTGTCGACCAGATTGGCCGTCACGTACCACCATTCGATGCGGAAATCCGGGTGCGGACCGTGGTCGGCCGGAAACGAAAAAACCTTGCCCGGCGTGGCCGGCGTAAATCCCTTGCCGTCCGCGCCGAGCCCGGCAAAGCCCTGCGCCCGCGCCAGCCTGCCGCCGAGGCCGGCGGCGATGACGGCGCCTGCGAAGGCCCGGCGGGTGACCCCGAACCTATCGTTCATCGGCGAAAATCTTGATCAGGCTGGCGGGCTGCATGCGCGCCAGTTTTAACGCCGGGACCAGGGCCGCCGCCAGCGCCGCCAGCATCGCGACAGCGACAAGTTTGATCAATTGCAGCGGGAACACATGAAACGGCAGCCGCCAGCCGAACGCTTTGACATTCACCACCGCGATCAGGCACCACGCCACCAGAAGACCCAGCGGCAGCGCCAGCAGGGTCGTGATCAGCGCCACCGACAGGGTCTTCAACAGTTCGATCGCCGCCAGCCGCCGCCTTGTGATTCCGATCGCCCACAGCGGGGCCAGATGCGGCAGGCGTGAATTGCCGAGCGTCAGCAGGCTGGTCAACAATGCAATGCCGGCGACACCAAGGGTGAAGGCGTTCAGCGCCGCGGTCACCGCAAAGGTCCGGTTGAAGATCCGTCTCGATTCGGCTTTCAGCGTGGCCTGGTCCAGCAGATTGCGGGCGTCGAGGCCAAATTTGCTTTGCAGCGCCGACATCAGCGCCGGAATCTCCGGCGGCGCGACGCGCAAGCCAAAACGCGTTTGCGGAATGGCGGGAAAGCGCCGCAGCAGCGCGGCGATATTGACGGTGATCTGGCCCTTCGGGTTGCCGTAATCAGCATAGATGCCGACGATCTCGAGCGTCCACTTGCCGCCTGGCGCCGGCACCTCGATGTGGTCACCGAGCCCCAGGTTCAGGCGGCGGGCCAATTGTTCGCTGACAAAGCCGGCATCGCCGGGACGCAGCCGAACCCAGGCGTTGGCGGTCGATTGAAGCAACGGCCAATGATCGCGATAGGTGGCGTGATCGGGAAGACCGACGATTTCGATCGGTGCGCCATCGAGCTGCGCCTCGGTGCGGCCGCCGGGCAAGATCGCCTGCACCTCGGGCCGCTGGCGCAGCCACGTCTTGATGTCGGTCGCCTGCGCATTGTCAGGGGCGTTGATGTAGATATCCGCCGAAAGCCTGCCGTCGAGCCATGTGATGAAGGTCCGGCTGAAGGTTTCGACCATGGTGCCGACGCCGACATTGACCGCCAGCGCGAGCAACAGCGCCATCAACGCCAGCGACAATCCAGAAAGCTGCTGACGGCTATCGGCCCAGAACCACACTGTGATGGCCCGGCGGGCGCTGCGCTGGCCGACAGACAATACCAATTCCAGCATCGCCGGCAGTAGCAGCGCCGCGCCGAGCAGCAACGCCGCCAGCACGGCGAACCCCGACAGCAGCGAATCGCCGAACCACAGGAAACAGCCGGCGGCGGTCAGCACGACCAGCGCGAGCCCGGCTTGAAGCATCAGCCAGCGGTGCTGGGCCTGTTGCCAGGCATAAGGTTGCGCCGCGGCCAGCACCGGAAGACGGATCGCTTTGAGCAGGCTTGCGGTCGCCGCCGCCAGCGCGCCGATGATGCTGATCGCGATGCCGGCAAACCACCAGGCGGGTTTGAGCGTCAGCTCTCCGGGAATCTCCGCGCCGTAAAGGCCGCGCAGGCTGGCGGCGACATCGGGCAGCAGCAAAGCCGCGATCAGATAGCCGCAGACCAGGCCTATGAGGCCCGCGACCAGCGCCAACGTTACCAGTTCGAGCACCAGCACGGCATTGAGCAAACGAGCGGACACCCCGCAGGCACGCAGCGTCCGCAGCATCGGCAGGCGTTGTTCGAACGCCAGGCCGATGGCCGAGTTGACGATGAACAGCCCGACAAAGAACGACAGCAGCCCGAACGCCGTCAGATTGAGATGAAAGCTGTCGGTCAGACGTTCGAGGTCGCTCTCGGAATCAGCCGCGACCAGACGGAGCTTGTCGCCGGTGACGGCTTCAAGCGGTGGATGCGGGCCTCTCGGTTTGCCGATCAACAGGCGGGAGATCTGATCGGGGCGGTTGAGCAGCCCTTGTGCGATGCCGATGTCGACCACCAGCACGCCCGGCACCATCTGCGGCTGCGCGTGCAGCGGCGGCAGCGTTGCGCCGCCGCTCGAGATCGGTGCGGCGCCTTCCGGCTGGTCGAGTTCGGCAAGCGTTTCCGGCGCCACCAGCGTTTGCCCGGGTGGCGCGATGAAGGATTGCAGATCGGCTTTGCCGATGGCGGGCGCATTGCCGACCTCGATGGGCAGCGTAATCGGTTCGATGCCGAGCAGCCGGAACGACCGTCCGCCGACCTGAAGACGGCCTTCCAGCACCGGCGATACCGGCCAGCCGGCCCGCCGCAGATCGACAAAAAGCTGCTGCGGGAAGCTCGCGCCATCGCGAGCGACCAGCGTCGATGTTCGCGCGCCGCCGAATGTGGCGGCGGCGCGGTCGTAGCTCAGGCGCGCCTGCTGGTTCAGCGCCTGCACGCCGCTCCACAACGCGGTCGCGGAAACCAGCCCGATCAGCAGGGTGGCCAGCTGCATCGGATGCCGCCGCCAATGGCTCAACAGGGTCGCGAGAATCCAGATCACCCTCATGCGATTAGTCCGGCGCTGAGATTGATGCGGCGGTCGAGCGTGGCGGCGAGGCGCGCGCTGTGGGTCACCATCAGGAAGCCGCAGCCGGTTCGGCTGACGAGATCGCGCGTGAGCGCGAGCACGTCGTCGGCGGTCGCCTCGTCGAGGTTGCCGGTGGGCTCGTCGGCGAGCACCAGCAGCGGCTTTGTCGCCAGCGCGCGGCCGATCGCAACCCGCTGCTGCTGGCCGCCGGACAATTGCTCGGGATAGCGCTTCAGCAGTGTGCTGAGCCCCAGCCGCTTCACCAGCTCGGCATGCCAGGCCGCATCATGACGGCCGGCGATGCGGGCCTGAAAGGCGAGGTTGTCTTCGACATTCAGGCTCGGGATCAAATTGAACTGCTGAAACACTAGGCCGAGCCGGTCGCGCCGCAAGGCGGCCCTGCCGGAATCGGTGAGATCGCCGACGGCTGCGCCGTCCAGCGTAATCTTGCCGCCGTCGGCGCGATCGAGGCCCGCGATCAGATGCAGCAGCGTGCTCTTGCCGCTGCCGGATTCCCCGGTCAGCGCGACGCGCTCACCCGCTGATATGTCCAGGTTCACGCCACGCAGCACCTCGACCCGCTCTCCAGCGGAACGATAGGCTTTCGTGAGCTCCCGAACGCTCAACACGATCTGACGGTCGCTTGTCATGCGGTGCGCGAACGATGCCTCAAGACGGCTTCTGGAATTTCAGCACGAACTCGTCGTTCGGGATCTGCGGATGAAACGTCGCAGCGTCGCGCGGATCCTTCGGGTTGCGCAGGAAGTCAGCCTCGGACACCAGCTTGAAGCCGGCCGCCTCGACCTCCTGACGCAGCGTGCTTTCCTCGATCCGGTGCAGCGTCTTGCCGACATTGGCGCCATCGCCCGGACGCGCGGAATGATCGGCGATCACCAGCAAGCCTCCGGGCTTCAGCGTCGCGAACATCTTGCGGTCCATCTCAGCGCGATCGACCGGCATGTAGGTGGTGTCGTGGTAGGCGAAGAAAAACGTGATCAGGTCGAGCCCGCTGACATCGGGCGGGATCGGATCGTCGAAATTTCGGATCACATGCACGACATTCTTCATCGCGGGACTTTGCGCGCGGATGTCGAATTTGTCCTTGACGTGCTCCATGACGGCGGCGGAGTCCTGGGCGTAGACGACGCCACCGGGCGCCACCGCGCGCGCCAACAGCTCGGTGCTGTAGCCGGCCCCGGCCTCCATATCGAATACCTTCATTCCCGGCCGGGCCCCGGTGAAGGCGAGCATCTTGACCGGCGCGCGGCGCTGATCGGTCTGGCGGTCGGCATCGCTGCGGTCGGGCGATGCGACGATCGCGGCATAGTCAGGGGCGTCCTGCGCCATCGTCGGGGTCACGCCCCAGGCCGCGATCACCGAGAGAATGGCAAGCAGGCCGGCAGCGGGCATCCGGCGATGGATCAACCTGGTCATTCCCAAAATCCCTTAATTGGCGATGCAACATACCAAGACCGTAGCGCGATATCACGGTCTCTGTCGTGACGGCGACGCGATCGTGATCGGTGTTGGGCGCTTTCAAGGCGGCATCCGGCGGCATTTCGAGGGCGAAACATTTCGAGAGCGGAGTTTCAGTTGCAGCGCACACACGCCGGTCGCGGGGACCGGTTCAAAATGGCGGGTTGCCATACCTGTGACGCCACGGGTAGCATCGGATGAGCCCGACCAACGGGGCAAGCGAGAACGACGGGGGAGCAATCATGGCCGCGCAACCGACGCCCAAAGGCGCCTGGGGAATCACGTTCCTCCTGTTCCTGTACATGCTGGTGAATTTCGCGGACAAGATCGTGGTCGGCCTTGCCGGCGTCCCGATCATGACCGAACTGAAACTCGAACCGGAACAGTTCGGGCTGCTCGGTTCCTCGTTCTTTTTCCTGTTTTCGATCTCGGCCATCATTGTCGGCTTCATCGTCAACCGGATCGAGACGCGCTGGGTGTTGCTGGTGTTGGCGGTGGTGTGGGCGCTGGCGCAATTTCCGATGCTGGGCACCATCAGTTTCGGCACGCTGCTGATCTGCCGCATCATCCTCGGCGCCGGCGAAGGGCCTGCCGCCGCGGTCGCGGTGCATGCGATTTACAAATGGTTTCCCGACGAAAAGCGGGCGCTGCCCACCGCCGTGCTCTCGCAAGGCTCGGCATTTGGCGTGATTCTCGCGGTCCCGGCGCTGAACTGGGTGATCGTCAATCATAGCTGGCACTACGCCTTCGGCGCGCTCGGCGTCGTCGGCCTGATGTGGGTCGTGGCGTGGCTGGTTTGGGGCAAGGAAGGGCCGCTGGTTCAAACCACGGCGATGGCCGCGGCCGAACCGCGGATTCCCTATTTCCAGCTTCTGACCTCGCGTACCTTCGTCGGCTGCTGTGTCGCGACATTCGGGGCCTATTGGGCGCTGTCGCTCGGCCTCACCTGGTTCACGCCCTTCATCGTCAAGGGCCTTGGCTTTTCGCAAACGGATGCAGGCTGGATTTCGATCCTGCCCTGGGTGTTCGGCGCCATCGTCGTGATGCTCACGGGCTGGATTTCGCAAGCCATGATGGCGCGCGGCTTCACCACCCGTGTCGCACGCGGCGTGGTTGGCTCGGTGCCCCTCGTTGTCGGCGGCTTGATTCTCGCCACGCTGCCGCATGTTGCGCCGGGCGGACTGATGATCGCGCTGCTCGTGGTCGGGTCCGGATTGTGCGGGTCGATCTATGTGGTGTGCGCGCCGATGCTCGGCGAGTTCACGCCGGTATCGCAGCGCGGCGCCGTGATCGCGATCTATGGTGCGATCTATACGCTGTCCGGAATCGTGGCGCCGCAGGTGATGGGGAGCGTGATTCAGCGCGCGAGCGGCCTGCTCGACGGCTACATGACGGGCTTCACCATCAACGCCGTGGTCATGATCGCGTCGGGACTGCTCGGCCTGCTGTTACTGTGGCCCAACACCGAACGCGCGCGCTTGACGGCACAGCCGGCGCAACCGAAATTCGCCGGCGCGGCCAAAGCCTGATCATGCATCGTTAAGGCCCTGCTCCCTGCGCCTGCGGGGGGACTGGCATGCTGTGGCGGATCACGGTGCGCGTCTTGCTAATATCGGAATAATCGGCATGCTCGCGGGAAACCGACGCGGGCAAGTTTTGCCGGCGATAATAAAGCAGGGAGAGAGACGATGGGCACGGAGCAATCCGACGGGGCTCGTGCGGCCGCCATCCTGGCGCGGCTGGATCGATTGCCCGGCACGCGGCATGTGTGGAAGCTCATCGCGCTACTCTCGCTCGGAGGCATGTTCGAGCTCTACGATCTGTTCATGACGGCCTATGTCGTCCCCGGCCTGATGAAAGCGGGGCTGCTCGCCAACGTGTCCGTCAGCATATTCGCCGGGCCGGCTCTGTTTGTCGCGGCGACCTTCACCGGCCTTTTCATCGGCACCTTCGTGTTCGGCTACGCGGCCGATAAATACGGGCGGCGTGCGATATTCACCTATTCGATGCTGTGGTATTGCGCGGCGACATTCGTGATGGCTTTCCAGCACACCGGTCTTGGGGTCAGCCTGTGGCGGTTGATCGCGGGAATCGGCATCGGCGTCGAACTGGTTACGATCGACACTTATTTGTCCGAGCTGGTGCCCAAATCGATGCGAGGCCGGGCGTTCGCCTTCAATCAGGGTGTGATGTTCTCGGCGGTTCCGGTGGTGGCGCTGGTCGCCTATCTCCTGGTGCCGATCAGTCCCTGGGGCATCGATGGCTGGCGCTGGGTCGTCATGCTCGGTTCGGTCGGGGCGCTGTTCGTCTGGTTCATTCGCCGTGCCGTGCCGGAGAGCCCGCGATGGCTGATCAATCAGGGACGGTTCGATGAGGCGGAGGCGATCACCGCATCGATCGAAACCAAGGTGCTTGCCGACCTCAGCGGCGCGGCGCTGCCGATACCGGGAAATCACGCGGTGGAGAAAGCCGAGCCAACGGGGCGCCTCGGCGAGATCTTCGAACCGCGCTATCGCAGCCGCACCATCATGTTGATGGTGTTCCAGTTCTTTCAGACCTTCGGCTTCTATGGCTTCGCGGCCTGGGTGCCGACGCTGATCGCGCAACAGGCCGGCATCAATCTCGGCGCCAGCCTGCTTTATTCGTTCATCATCGCGATCGCGAACCCGTTCGGGCCGCTATTGGCGATCGGCTTTGCCGATCGATGCGAACGAAAATGGCAGTTGATCGGTGCGGCCTGCTGCATCGGGGTATTCGGAATGCTGTTCGCATTTCAGAGTTCGATGGCGCCGCTGATCTTTTTCGGCGTGCTGATCACGCTGTCGAACAACGTGCTGTCGTACTCGTTCCACAACTACCAGAGCGAATTGTTCCCGACCCGCGTGCGCGCGCGGGCGGTCGGCTTCACCTACTCGCTCAGCCGGATCAGCGCGGTGTTCGCGAGCTTCATCATCGGCTTCTTCCTGCAAACCGCGGGCACCAAGGGCGTGTTCAGCCTGATCGCGGTGGCGATGACCATCGTCGTGGTGTCGATCGGAGTCTGGGGACCGCGCACGCGTGACCTCGAGCTCGAACAAGTGTCACAATGAGCGCATCGGCGCAGCGAACGGCCGTGTTCCGTTGGCGACCAGCGGCGTCGGCTGTTCGCTCAGTTCGGATTCAATGGCTTGCGGCGTGACCGGCACCAGCAGCCGGCAAATCAATCCCTCGGAACGCCAATCGAACAGCGCTTGTCCGCCAAGCTGCGACTCGATGCTGGCGATGACGCTTCTGGTGCCAAATCCCCGCGCCGCCGGCTTGTGAACCTCAGGGCCGCCGGTTTCTTCCCAGACCAAGGTCAGCACATCGTCGTCCTGTAGCTCCCATCGGACCGATACCCGGCCTTGCTCGACCGAGAGCGCGCCATATTTGACCGAATTGGTCACGAGTTCATGAAAGGCCAGCGCCAGCGTCTGCGCCGTGGCGGGCTCTAGCTGAATCTCGGAACCCCGGACCTTGATCTGGCCTCCGGCTGAATAGGGCGAGAGTTCCCCGTCGACCAGCCGTTTGATTTTCGCGCCCTGCCAACTCGACAGCGAAAGGATGGTATGAATCCGCGCCAGTGCGCTGATCCGTCCCTCGACCGCGCGGACATAGGCGGTGATGTCCTGGGCCCGTGTCAGCCGGACGATCGATTGCGCCAGCGCCAGCGCATTTTTCGCCCGGTGATCGACTTCGCGGGTCAGAAGATTCTGGCGCTCTTCCGCGCGCTTGCGTTCGGTGATGTCGACGGTGACGCCGCTGACGCGGACCACCCGGCCGTTTTTGTCGATCGTCGCCGCGGCCGTTCCAACGCACCAGCGAAGCTCGCCATCCGGTCGCACGAACCGGAATTCGGTCTCATACGATGTCGCGCCTTTTGCGAACTGGGCGAAGGCCCGGCGCAATTGGTTGGCGTCCTGGGGATGCAGCAGGTTCTGGATATTTTCCGACGTCACCTGAAACTGCTTCGGGTCGACGCCGCAGATTTGGTACTGGCCTTCATCCCACATCCAGTCACCGTTGACCCAATCCCAATCCCACGATCCCATTTTTCCGGCGGCGATGGCCATGCTGCGGCGCTGCTCGCTTTCGACCAGCCGGGCGGTGGATTCCTCGAGCTCCGATGTGCGGGCGCGCACCCGGTGTTCGAGTTCGGCATTGAGCCGTTCCAGTTGCCGGGTCTTGCGGTACAGTTCGACGAAGACGTGGATCTTGGCGCGCAGCACCTCCGGAATCACCGGCACCGGCACATAATCGACGGCGCCCATCTCGTAACCTCTGAGCCGATCGATATCGCTGACCTGGATCGCCGAAATGAAGATCATCGCGGTCTTCTGGAAGCGCGGATGCTCGCGGATCATGGCGGCGAGCTCGAAGCCGTCGAGCTCCGGCATGCAGACGTCCATCAGGATCACGGCGACTTCGTTCTTGAGCAGATATTCCAGCGCTTGCCGGCCCGAAGTCGCCGCGACGAGGTTCTCGCCGAGCTCCTTGAGAATGACTTCATAGGCCAACAGCTTGGCCGGCTGATCGTCGACCAGAAGAATGTTTACTTTTTCATGGTCCATCATCTGCGCGACCCGGTCAGCGGTGCAGCCACATGCGGATGGCGAGGAGTAATTGCTCGGTGTTGACGGGCTTCGCCAGGTAATCGGAGGCGCCGGCCTCGAGGCATTTCTCGCGATCCCCCTTCATCGCCTTCGCCGTCAACGCAATGATCGGCAGCCGGCTGAACGAGGGATTCTGGCGAATGACGCCCATGGTCTGGTATCCGTCCATTTGCGGCATCATGATATCCATCAGCACGATCGCAATCTCAGGGCTGGTTTCCACAAGCGCGATAGCCTCACTGCCGGTCGTGGCGGTCAACACCTTCATGCCACGCCGCTCCAGCACGCTGCTCAGCGCGAAGATGTTGCGGGCATCGTCGTCGACCAGGAGCGCCGTCCTGCCCACCAGATCCTCATCGGAACTGTTGAGCTTCTCCAGCATTCGCTGCTTCTCGGTTGGCAATTCTGTGATCACACGATGCAAAAACAGCGACGTCTCGTCGAGCAGCCGTTCCGGCGATTCCACGCCCTTGACCACGATGCTTCGGGCCATGGTGTGGAGTTCCGCGTCCTCCTCGGCCGAGAGTTCCCGCCCGGTGAACACCACGACGGGAACATTGGACAGCGCCTCGTCGTTGCGGATCTGGTTGAGAACCTCGAAGCCGCTCATGTCCGGCAGCCGCAAATCCAGCACCACGCAATCGCACGGACTGCTGCGCAGCACAGATAGCGCTTCGGCCCCGGTATCGGTGGCGATGATCTCGATATCCTTGTGATCGAGCAGTTCCCGGATGCTCATTTGTTCCGCGGCATTGTCTTCGACGATCAGCAGGCGCTTGCGTCGCGGCTTGGTGTATTCCTTGATCTGGGACAGCGCCGCGCTGACGCCTTCGGTCGTGGTCGGCTTGTTGACGAAGGAAAAGGCGCCCCGTGCCAGCGCGTGCTGACGGTCTTCATCCAGCGTGATGATCTGGACCGGAATGTGTCGGGTCAACGGATTGTGTTTGAGCTGGCTCAACACGGTCCAGCCCAGCATGTCCGGCAGGAAGACGTCGAGCGAGACCGCGGTCGGCTGGAACTGCTTGGCAAGGTCGAGCGCTTCCGCGCCCCGCGCCGCGACCAGCACCTTGAAGCCCGTGTCGCGGGCAAGATCGATCAGCACGCGCGCATAATGCGGGTCGTCTTCGACGATCAGCAGAATCGTGTCGCCCGGCTCGAGATTGAGCCGGTCGTCCGGCAGTTGTTCGATGATCCGCTCCTGCGCCGCGGCCTGTAGCGCGGGCGCCGTTGCATAGGGCGTCGGGATACGCGGCGCCACCGTCGGGCCGGAATATTTCAGCGGCAAATAGAGCGTGAAGGTGCTGCCCTTGCCGGGGGTGCTGCGCAAATGGATTTCACCGCCGAGCAGGCTTGCAAGTTCGCGGCTGATGGCAAGGCCAAGGCCGGTGCCGCCATATTTCCGGCTGGTGCCGGCATCGGCCTGCTGAAACGCCTCGAAGATCAGCCGCTGCTTCTCCAGCGGGATGCCGATGCCGGTGTCGGTCACCTCAAAAGCAACGACGGCGGCAGCGTGATTCAAAATCGGGTGCTCTGCGCTCCAGCCGCCAACGGCCGCCGCGACGTTCATTCGGACACCACCCTCCGCGGTGAACTTGAACGCGTTCGACAACAGGTTTTTCAACACCTGCTGCAGGCGCTTGGAGTCCGTTACCATGCTGCGGGCGAGGTTGCCGTCGACCTCGACCTCGAACGACAGGTGGCGATTTTCCGCCTCGTGGCGGAACGGCCGTCCAACCGTATCGAGCAGGCTCGATGTCAGGATTTCTTCCGCATCGACCGTGACGGTGCCGGATTCGATCTTCGACAAATCGAGAATGTCGCTGATCAGGTTCAACAGGTCGGTGCCCGCGCCGTGAATGGTTCGGGCGAATTCGACCTGTTTGCCCGACAAATTGCCGTCCGGATTTTCCGTGAGCTGCTGGCCCAGAATGAGGATGCTGTTGAGCGGCGTGCGCAGCTCATGCGACATGTTGGCGAGGAATTCGGATTTGTATTTCGACGTCAGCGACAGCTCGGTTGCCTTTTCCTCGAGCGCGCGCCGGGCCTGTTCGATCTCCTGGTTCTTTCTTTCCACCTCGACGTTGCGCTCGGCGAGCTGCTGCGCCTTCTGCTCCAGCTGTTCGTTGGTCTGTTGCAGTTCCTTTTGCTGGGTCTGCAATTCGCCGGCGAGCTGCTGCGATTGCTTCAGCAGACCCTCGGTCTGCATGGTGGCCTCGATGCTGTTGAGCACGATGCCGATGCTGTCGGTGAGCTGTTCGAGGAACGTCATTTGCGAGGTCGTGAACGAACCCACGGAGGACAGCTCAATGACGGCCTTGACCTGGTTCTCGAACAGCACCGGCAGCACCACCAGATTCCGGGGGGCGACGCGCAGCAGCGCGGAGTTGATCGGGATCGCGTCGGTCGGGATGTCCGACACCAGCCGCTGGCGCCGGTCCATCGCGCTTTGCCCAATCAGGCCTTCGCCAAATTGTACGAATTGCGGATGCGGGTTGGCGCCATTGCCCGCATAGGACGACAGCAGGCGCAATTGCGGATTGTCTTCATTCTCGACGCGGTAAATGACGCCCATATGCGCGTTTACCAGCGGGGTCAGTTCGGTCAGAAGCAGCCGGCCCACGGTCGTCAGGTCGCGCTGGCCCTGCAGCATGTTGGTGAATTTGGCCAAATTGGTTTTCAGCCAGTCTTGCTCCGAGTTCACGTCCGTGGTCAGGCGCAGATTGCCGATCATGGTGTTGATGTTGTCTTTGAGCTCGGCGACTTCGCCGCGCGCATCGACCTGAATGGAGCGGGTGAGGTCGCCTTTGGTGACGGCGGTCGCGACTTCGGCGATCGCGCGCACCTGCGAGGTCAAATTGGCGGCCAGCAGGTTGACGTTGCCGGTGAGGTCCTTCCAGGTGCCGGCGGCGCCCGGCACGTTGGCCTGACCGCCGAGTCGGCCTTCCACGCCGACTTCGCGCGCCACGCTGGTGACCTGATCGGCGAATGTCGCCAGGGTCTCGGTCATGTTGTTGATGGTATCGGCGAGCGCCGCGACTTCGCCCTTCGATTTCACCGTCAGGTCCTGCTTCAAATCGCCGTTGGCAACCGCGGTCACGACTTTGACGATGCCGCGCACCTGTTCGGTCAGGTTGGCCGCCATGAAGTTCACGGTATCGGTGAGATCCTTCCAGGTGCCGGCGACGCCGGGCACCTGCGCCTGGCCGCCGAGCTTGCCCTCGGTACCGACCTCGCGCGCCACGCGGGTGACTTCGCCCGCGAACGCGTTCAACTGGTCGACCATCGTGTTGATGGTGTTCTTGAGTTCGAGGATCTCACCCTTGACGTCGACCGTGATCTTGCGCGACAGGTCGCCGCGCGCCACCGCGGTGGTCACTTCGGCGATGTTGCGGACTTGCGTCGTGAGGTTGGCGGCCAGCAGATTGACGTTGTCGGTGAGGTCTTTCCAGGTGCCGCCGACGCCGGGCACCACGGCCTGGCCGCCGAGCCTGCCCTCGGTGCCGACTTCGCGCGCGACGCGGGTCACTTCGGCCGCGAACGAGCGCAACTGCTCGACCATCGTGTTCAGGGTGTCCTTGAGCAGCAGAATCTCGCCGCGCACGTCGACCGTGATCTTCTTCGACAGGTCGCCGCCGGCGATCGCGGTCGCCACTTCGGCGATGTTGCGAACCTGGGCGGTGAGGTTCGAGGCCATGAAGTTGACGTTGTCGGTGAGGTCTTTCCAGGTGCCGGCGACTTCGGGCACCTGGGCCTGGCCGCCGAGCTTGCCTTCGGTGCCGACCTCGCGCGCGACGCGCGTCACTTCGGAAGCAAAGGCGTTCAACTGATCGACCATGGTGTTGACGGTATTCTTCAGTTCGAGGATTTCGCCTTTGACGTCGACCGTGATCTTTTTCGACAAATCGCCCTTGGCGACCGCGGTGGTCACTTCGGCGATGTTACGGACCTGGCCGGTCAAATTGCCGGCCATCGAGTTGACGTTGTCGGTGAGGTCCTTCCAGGTGCCGGCGACGCCGGGCACGTTGGCCTGGCCGCCCAGACGCCCTTCGGTGCCGACCTCGCGCGCGACGCGCGTCACCTCGCCGGCGAACCGGTTGAGCTGATCCACCATGGTGTTGAGCGTTTCCTTCAACTGAAGGATTTCGCCGCGCACGTCCACGGTGATCTTGCGCGACAGGTCGCCGCCGGCGATCGCGGTGGCAACTTCGGCGATGTTGCGGACCTGCGCGGTCAGATTGCCGGCCATCGAATTGACGCTGTCGGTGAGGTCTTTCCAGGTGCCGGCGACGCCGGGCACTTCGGCCTGACCGCCCAGCTTGCCGTCGGTGCCGACTTCGCGCGCGACCCGCGTCACCTCGCCGGCAAACGCATTGAGCTGATCCACCATGGTATTGAGGGTTTCCTTCAATTGAAGGATTTCGCCTGATACGTTCACGGTAATCTTCTTCGACAAGTCGCCTTTCGCGACGGCGGTGGCGACTTCGGCGATGTTGCGGACCTGGCCGGTCAGGTTGCCGGCCATCGAGTTGACGTTGTCGGTGAGGTCCTTCCAGGTGCCGGCGACGCCGCGCACGTTGGCCTGACCGCCGAGCTTGCCTTCGGTACCGACTTCGCGCGCGACGCGCGTCACTTCGCCGGCGAACGCATTGAGCTGGTCGACCATCGTGTTGATGGTGTCTTTCAGCTCGAGGATTTCGCCACGCACGTCCACCGTGATCTTTTTCGACAGGTCGCCATTGGCGACCGCGGTGGTCACTTCGGCGATGTTTCGAACCTGCGCGGTCAGGTTCGACGCCATCGAGTTGACGCTCTCGGTCAGATCCTTCCAGGTGCCGGCGACACCGAGCACGTTGGCCTGTCCGCCCAATCTTCCGTCGGTGCCGACCTCGCGCGCGACGCGCGTGACTTCGCCGGCAAAGGCGTTGAGCTGGTCGACCATGGTGTTGAGGGTTTCCTTCAATTGAAGGATTTCCCCTGATACGTTCACCGTGATCTTCTTGGAGAGGTCGCCGCCCGCGATCGCGGTGGCGACGTCGGCGATATTGCGCACCTGTGCGGTGAGGTTGGAGGCCATGAAGTTGACGTTGTCGGTGAGGTCCTTCCAGGTGCCGGCAACACCCGGGACCTGGGCCTGACCGCCGAGTTTTCCCTCGGTTCCGACCTCGCGCGCGACGCGCGTCACTTCCGAGGCGAACGAATTGAGCTGGTCGACCATCGTATTGATGGTGTCTTTCAGTTCGAGAATTTCGCCGCGGACGTCGACCGTGATTTTTCGCGACAGGTCGCCGCGGGCGACCGCCGTCGTCACGTTGGCGATGTTGCGAACCTGCGCGGTCAAATTGCCGCACATCGCGTTCACCGAGTCGGTCAGATCCTTCCAGGTGCCGGCGACGCCAGGCACGATCGCCTGGCCGCCGAGTTTGCCGTCGGTGCCGACCTCGCGCGCCACCCGCGTCACTTCGGACGCAAACGAGCGCAACTGGTCCACCATGGTGTTGATGGCTTCCTTGAGCTGCAGGATCTCACCGCGCACGTCGACCGTGATCTTCTTGGACAGATCGCCATTGGCAACCGCGATGGTGACCTCGGCGATGTTTCGAACCTGGCCGGTGAGGTTATTGGCCATCGAGTTCACGCTTTCGGTCAGGTCTTTCCAGACCCCCGTCACTTCGGGAACCTGGGCCTGACCGCCGAGCTTGCCTTCGGTGCCGACCTCGCGGGCGACGCGCGTCACCTCCGAGGTGAACACGCTGAGCTGCTTGATCATGGTGTTGACGATATTGGCCGACTGAAGAAATTCGCCGCCCAGCGGGCGGCCATCGACGTCCAGTTGCACGGTTTGCAGCAGGTCGCCCTGCGCCACGGCGGCCACTGCGCGGGTCACCTCGCGGGTCGGCCACAACAGGTCGTCGATCAGGGTGTTGACGGAACCTTCCATGTCCGCCCATGAGCCGCTGGCCAGATCGAACTTCACGCGCTGCCGGGTTTTGCCTTCACGGCCGACGACTTGGCCGACCCGTTCCAGTTGCTGCGCCATCCGCTGGTTCGCAGCGACGATTTCGTTGAAGGTGTCGGCGATCTTGCCCTCGATCCCGAGATGATCGCCGGTCATCCGCACCGAAAAATCCCCGCTTCGCATCGCTTGCAGGGCGTGCAGCAGGTCTTGCAGGGGATCAGATTTTCCGTTCGGGGCAGGATTGTTTTTCGCGACGCGACGGGCGGTTGAAGGTGCGTCGGGAACCAGGTCGCTCATGGGCTTTCCTCTGGAAAACTCGGCCGAATCTCAATGCACGCCTGATAAGAGGCATCGAAAAAACTCAAAGCAAGCGGGAAATGCGACCGGTTCCAAAAATGGATCCCACCGAAATCAGCCCGGACAAACTAATTCCCAAGGTTCCCTGGTGTTCCCCGGTTGTGCAAAAAAATCGCGGGCGGTCTTCGGGAGCGCCGGGCGAGATGGTTCGGTGTCGCCACGGGGTTCATTCCAGCTCCAATAAAAATGCCCGCTCCGAAGCCGAAGCGGACATTTGCAAGGCGCAGAATCCGGCTCGGCCTATTGTGCCGCATCCAGTTGCAGGCTGCCTTGCGCGCCACGTACCAACCGGCCCGGGTGTGATCCGGTGGCGGTGCCGCCGCGTTGCGTCACCACGCCGGAGACGATGGTGGCATCATAGCCATCGACCTGTTGCAGCAGCCGACGGCCGCCCACCGGAAGGTCGTAATGAACTTTCGGCGGATGCAGATGCAGCCTGTCGTAATCGATGACGTTGATGTCGGCCTTGTAGCCGGGTGCGATCACGCCGCGATCGTACAACCCGACCGACAGCGCGGTCTTGCGCGACTGCGCCGCCACCACGAAGGGGATCGACAGCTTTTCGCCGCGGCTGCGGTCCCTGGTCCAGTGCGTCAGCAGATAGGTCGGGAAGCTCGCATCGCAGATGATGCCGCAATGCGCGCCGCCGTCGCTCAATCCCGGCACCGAGTTCGGATCGCGCAGCATCTCGCGCGTCGCATCGAGATTGCCGTCGGAATAATTCAGGAACGGCACATAGAGCATGCCGCGGCCTTCGTCGGTCAGCATGGCGTCGTAGGCCAGCGCTTCGGCTTGCTGGCCCTGACGCTTGGCCTGCGCGCCCAGGGTATTTTCCGGCGGCTGTTCGTAGTCCGGCGGATTGCCGAGCAGATACATCTTGTCGTAGTTGGGCCGGAAGAACAGCGGATCGTCGGTCGCGGTGGCGTGTTCATTCAGGATAGCGGCCCGCAGTTCGGGCTGCCGCAGCGCTGCCAGCCGCTCCTTCAGTGGCAGATGGGAGATCGCCTTGTAGCTTGGATGGGTCTGGAACGGATTGCGCGACAATTCCAGCCCAAGCATCAGTCCGACCGGGCGGGCGGCGATCTGCGCCGTGATCGACAGCCCGCGCGCCGAAGCATCGCGGATGGTGTCGAGCGTCTGGCGCCAGCGCTGCGGCGCCTTGTCGTTTTGCGTGATCGAGAACGAAACCGGGATCCGGGTGTTCTCCGCCACCCGCAGCAGCATCGGCAGGTCTTCGTCGAGGGTGGAGAGATCGAGCACGAATTGCAGCACGCTGCGGCCGACGCCGTGCATCGCGCCCGCGATCGCCGTCAGTTCGTCCTCGCCCGCCTTCAAGGTCGGCGTGAAGTCGCCGGTCGAGGTGCGATGGTTCAGGGTGCGCGAGGTCGAAAAACCCAGCGCGCCGGCGCGGACGGCGTCGCCGGCAAGTGCCGCCATCGCCTTGTTGTCCTCCGGTGTCGAGGGGTCGCGGCGCGCGCCACGCTCGCCCATCACATAGACCCGAAGTGCCGCATGCGGCAGTTGCGCGCCGATGTCGATGTCGAAATCGCGCTTCGACAGCCAGTTCATGTAATCCGGAAAACTCTCCCACGCCCACGGAATGCCGGCGCTCAGTACCGGCTCGGGGATATCCTCGACGCCTTCCATCAATTGAATCAGGCGCTGGTGGTCGCTCGGTCGGCAGGGCGCGAAGCCAACGCCGCAATTGCCCATGATGGCGGTGGTGACGCCGTTCTGCGACGAAGGCGTGATGTCGTGGCTCCAGGCGACCTGGCCGTCGTAATGGGTGTGAACGTCGACAAAGCCCGGCGTCACCAGTTTGCCCCGGGCGTCGATCTCTTCCTTGCCTTTGCCTGCGACCTTGCCGACCTCGATGATACGGCCATTGGTGATTGCGACGTCGGCCTCGAACAATTCGCCGCCGAGGCCATCGGCGATGCTGCCACCGCGGATCACGAGGTCTGGAGTGCTGGTCATGGCGTTCATCCCGGGTTGATTTTATGGCCGCATCATCGGGCGTCCCCCGATGCTGTCAACCGTCCCGGGCGATGTTCAGGAATGCATCAGCTTGATGCTTCAGCCTTAACGCATCAGCTTTGGGAAGGCATCAGCCCCGCGCCGGAACCCGCAGGGCTTTCCTGCGGGCCGCGATCGGTGACGAGCCCGAGCACGACCGTCAGGATCATGAACACCACGGAAGCGCCGAACACCCAATGCGGCATGTTCTGATCCATGATCCAGCCGAACAACAACGGGCTGATGATGCCGCCGACATTGAAGCCCGTGGAGACGATGCCGAAGGCCCGGCCGGCCGCACCGGGAGGTGCGGCGTTGCGCACCAGCATATCCCGCGACGGCGCGATCACGCCGCCGAGGAAGCCGGCCAGTCCCATCGCCAGCGTCAGCAACAGCCAGGGCATTCCGACCAGCGCGATCACCAGTACGAGGCCGGCGTTGATTGCAAAACAGGCCGCGGCGACCTGACCGTGGCGCTGGGTACGATCGGCGAGGAAGCCGCCGGCGAGCACGCCGACCGCGCTGCCGCCGAGAAATGCGGTCAGCGCGATATTGGCGGTCGAAAATGACACGCCATAGCCGCTGATCAGGGCGACGACGCCGAAATTGTTGATGCCGGCGCTGGACAGGCTGAGCAGCAGGAAAAACACCGTCAGTACCATCAAGGCAGGTGTGACGACACTTTGTCGCGACGTCGTCGTGCCATTGGCGTCGCGCTGCGCGGCGCCTGCATCGGGGATGCCGACAACGATCAGCAACAACGCCACGATCGGGCCGATCGCACCGGCCACGATCAGCGCGCCATGGCCGCCGATCGTGGCAACCAGCGCGGCCATCACGGCGGGCGCGACCGCGCCGCCGAAGAAGCCGGCAAAGGTATGGATCGAGAAGGCACGGCCCATCCGCGCTTCGTCCATGTGAGCCGAAAGGATCGCATAGTCGGCCGGATGATAAACGCTGTTGGCGAGCCCGAGCAGCACGGCGCTGGCGATCAGCCAGGGATAGCTCAAATGCAGGCCGAGCATGATCAGCGCGAAGCCGCCCAGCGTCAGCCCCATCAGCAGGATCTTGCGGGCGCCGATATGATCGGCCAGATAGCCGATCGGCGCCTGGGTCAGGCCGGAGATCACGGCAAAGACGGTGAGTGCGAAGCCAAGGTCGATATAGCCGACGCCGAGTTTTTCCTTGAGGAAAGGAAACAGCATCGGCAGCACGAACATGTGGAAATGGCTGACCCAATGCGCGGTCGAAATCGCGGCGAGCGTGCGCGCCGGACTCTCAGCTTTTGCGGCTTTTGCGTGTTGCGGTGCGGCCAGAACGTCGACCATCTTGAATTGATACCCCGTTTGAAATGCGGCCCGGCAAGGCAGGCGGAAACTATCCGCTGGACCGGTTATTTGTCCATGAATGCGGGCGCATGGCTGCCCCGGCGAACCGGGCCGGAACGGCAAAACAGGAGCGAATTCGCAGGAAGCTTGCAAGCGAATCCGCGAGAAAATTGGCGAGACAACGCGGCCCGAATTGGCAATGATATCGGCCATGGCCGTCGCCGCGCGTGTTCCGAAGTCGCTCCGGGTGCTCGTTTCCGAGGGAAACAGCACCTCGGCGCGGGAGGCGATCACGATTTTGGGATTGTCCGGGCATCGCGTCGAGGTCTGCGATCCCAGCCGGGTTTGCCTTGCACGGTTCTCGCGATTCTTATCGAGATTTCATCGCTGTCCGGGGTTGCGCCAGGATCCCGCGGGGTTTCTCGGCTTCGTCGAACGGTTGCTCGCAGCGCAGCATTTCGACGTGCTGTTACCGGTTCACGAACAGGGGTTTTTGTTCGCGCGAGTAGGTCAACGGCTCTCGGGTCGCACGGGGATCGCGCTGCCGGCTTTCGAGAGCTATCGCGTCGCGCACAACAAGGCAGGCTTCAGCCGGTTGCTCGATCAACTGCGATTGCCGCAGCCGCCGACACAAATCGTGAAATCCGAGGCTGAGCTTCGCGTCGCGATGCGATTTCCCTCGGTGGTCAAGACATCGGTGGGGACGGCGAGCCGCGGCATCTGGTTTGTGCGCAATGCCGACGATCTCGAAGCCGTGATGCGCGATCTCCGCGCGCAAGGTTTGAGCGGGCAAGATTTGAGCGTGCAAGGTCTCGGCGTGCAAGGTTTCGGCGCCAACCGAACGTTCGCCGACGAAGTGCTGGTGCAGGATTTTGTCAACGGCATCACCGGCAAGGCGCAGGCGGTATTTTGTCGAGGCCAGCTGCTTGGCTTTCACGGCTACCGGCAAATCGCCGCCGGCGCCGGTGGCGGCGAGGCGATCAAGCAAAGCGAGAGCCGCGCCGATGTGCGCGCCCATGTCGCGGCGATCGGCGAGCATCTCGGCTGGCACGGCGCATTGTCGGTAGATTATGTGCTGGCCGATGCCGCGACACCATTGTTGATCGATTGCAATCCGCGGCTGGTCGAACCGATGAGCGCCTATCTCGCCGGCGTCGACCTCGTCGGGCTGTTGCTTGCGATATCGCAAGGCGAAATACCGCAAGCGTCCCAACACAGCCGCGACGGCGTGCGGACGCATCTTGCGATGCAAGCGCTGCTCGGATGCGCGTCGCGGGGCGGTGACCGAAAACACATTGCGCGCACGTGCTGGCAACTCGCGGCGCGCCGTGGCGCTTATGCCGATAGCACCGAGGAGTTGACGCCGGCGCGGCTCGACTGGGTCAGCCTGGTACCGCTGGCGATGGTGGCGCTTGCGCTATTGGTGCAGCCGCGCTGGGGCGCCACGCTGGCGAACAAAGGCTGGGGCGCGCATTTGCTCGATCTCGACAGTATCGCGATCATCGCGCGCCAAGATTTCCCCGGCTAGAGCGTTTTCGAGCGAAGTGGGCACCGGTTCGCGTGAAGAAAACGCGTCAAACAAAAGACTAGAGCCCCGTTCCGATTCCATCGGAACGGAAAAGGCTCTAGGCGTCATAGCGGCTCGTCATCGTTGCCGTCGCGATCGCGCTTCGGCGTGGCGATGTCGCCATCCTCGATGTCATCGTCCTCAATGTTATGGTCCTCGATCGGGATGGGCGGTGCTTCCTTGGATTTGCCTTTGGTTTTGGGAGGGTCATCCTTCTTGCCGATTCCGCCCATATCATTCTCCCTCGTTCGGATGGATCAAAGCCGGGCCCCAAACGTTGAAGCGAATAGCCGGCGACCTCAATCTCACCGTGTTTTGCCGGGCATATTATCCACTGTCGAACAAACTTTCCTGCCTTTTTCCGGCGATCCGTGTAAAGGAGGCGCAACAAGGAGCTATTGATGAAGAAGCCTAAGATCGAAGCCGAAGAACAGTCACCGCGCCGAATCATCCGCGCCGATAAAGCGCCGACCGACGGCTACTCGCTGGTCGTGGATGGCCATTTCAAATCGCACCACGCCACCGTCGAGGCGGCCGAGGAAGCCGGCATGGCGTTGAAGAATCAATTCCAGATGCTTCAGGTACAGGTCTACGACGCCGCGACCAAGACGCGATCGATGATCGAGTGGCCGTTGCCGGCGTAATTTTCCGGGGGCTCGGTGGCTGCCGTTCGCGTGAAGAAAACGCGTCGAACAAAAGACTAGAGCGCGACGATTGCTGATTGAACCGGGGGCGATTTCCCTTCACCTCTCCCGTTGGGAGAGGTCGGCGCGTAGCGCCGGGTGAGGGGTTACAGCCTCTTGTTTGACATAAGAGCCCTTACCCGATTTGCTTCGCAAATCGACCTCTCCCAACGGGAGAGGTGAAGGGAAGCGCGCCGATAACCCCGGCTCAATCCAATCTCATCCTGCTTTACAGCCCCGTTCCGATTCCATCGGAACGGGAAAGCTTTAAGTCCTGCGTCCGCCGCTCTGTTGCCCGGCCAGCCACTCGCCTAACGCCGGGGCTTTTTCCGCCGATTTTTTCGAATTGGCCCGCGCCTTCTTCGGCGCGGCAGGAGCTTGCGGAGGGGCTGCGGCTTCGCGTGCGAGCCGCAACGCCTTCAGCCTTGCCATGTTGTCGAGCACCGCCTTGGTGGCGACATCGCGATCGAGCATGTTGCTCTTGGCGGTTCCGCCGGCCTTGTTGTTGCGTGCGTCGCGATCTGCTTTTGTCATTTGGCGGTCTTCTTCTTTTTGGCTTTCGCCTTGGGTTCGACCGGCTTGTCGCGCTCGGCCGCTTCCCGGGCCAAGCGCTGCGCGCGCAGATCCGCGGTCCGCTTCCGTATCGCGATATCGGCGGCGGCAATATCGGCCATCGCCTTGATGCCTTCGGCATCCTGGGCGATCTTCCGGTTCAGCCGGATTTCCTTCATCTCGGCAGGGCTTTTCGGTTCGTCATCCATCGGTATGCCTCGAATTAGCGGGGGCGCGCGCGCGTATTTTGCGCGTATTTTTGGGGGGCGCGACCGGTATCGGCGATACTACCACGCCTCGGACGGTAAAAGGGGCCCTGTTTTCGGCGTATTTGCCGAAAAACCACGATTTCTCAATGAGATCGAATTCGTGGTGAATGCTGGTCAAGTGCGGTTTGTGGACCGAAAAGTCAACCTGTCAGCACCGGTCCGCCGGCCTTCTTCCAGGCGTCGATGCCGCCGGCGATGTGCGCGGTATTGGCGAGGCCGGCGTCCTTGGCGGCGGCAACCGCCATCGCGGACCGTTCGCCGAAGGCACAGAAGAACACGATGCGGCGTCCGGTCGCCGCCGCCACCTCGCGCAACATGCCGCCCGGCGCCAGGCTTTCGCCAACGCCCGGATAGGGCGCGTGAAGCGCGCCCGACAGCGTGCCGTGTCTGGCGCGTTCACCATTCTCGCGAAGGTCGACCAGCAGCACTTCGGGCCGGCCGAGGCTCTCGATGGCATCGCGGGCCGTTAGCGCCAGTCCCTGTTTGGCAAGATCGTCCTGATGCAGGCCGACATGCATGTTGGCCGGCACCACGACGTCCATCAGTTTCGGATTCGGCAGATTGAGATTGCCCATCAGCGCGACATACTCGTCGATCGAGCGCACTTGCAGCCGCGGATTGTAGCGCTTCTCCTCGCCGATGGTGGAGACGGTATCGCCCTTGTAGTCATGGGCCGGGAACACCATCGTCTCGTCGGGTAATTTGAGCAGCCGGTTGAAGATCGAATCGTATTGCGACCGCGCGCTGCCATTCTGGAAATCGGTTCGGCCGGTGCCGCGGATCAGCAGTGTGTCGCCGGTGAAGACCCGATCGCCCATCAGATAAGAGTAGGAATCGTCGGTGTGGCCGGGCGTGTACATCACGTCGAGGCAAAGACCCTCGATCGTCACCTTGTCGCCGTCGGCCACCCGCATCGCCACCACGTCGGCCTTGCTCTGCTCGCCCATGATGGTGACGCAATGGGTACGGTCGCGCAGCTCGCCGAGCCCGGTGACGTGGTCGGCGTGGAGATGGGTATCGACGGCCTTGACCAGCTTCAGGTCGAGCTCGCGCAGCAACTGGCAATAGCGGTCGGCCTTCTCCAGCACGGGATCGAGGATCAGCGCCTCGCCGCCGGGCCGGCTGGCGAGCAAATAGCTGTAGGTTCCCGAGACGCTGTCGAACAGCTGGCGAAAGATCATGGCTGGCTGTATCCGCTTTGCCAGCAAATAATAACTGATTTTCGCCGGACAAGCAGTAGATATCTTCTACAATCTAGCGCCTTTTCAGAAATCGATCCTATCCCGGATCGCCTCCAGCCCCGCTTTGGCGCAGGCCTCGTCCTTGTCGCCGCCGGGTGCGCCGGAGACGCCGATGCCGCCGAGGAGTGTGCCGGCGGCTTCGATCACGAGGCCGCCGGCCAGCATCGCGATGTGGGGCAGTTGGGCCAGCCCTGCGTCCATCTGCCCGGAGCGGACCGATTTCGCCAGATCGCTGGTGTCTTTATGGAAACTCAGCGCGGTGTAGGCCTTGCTGGTCGCGGTCTCGGCCGCCGGCAATCCGGCAAAACGGTCCCGCAGCATCACCTGGGCCTGACCAAAACGGTCGACCACGGCGACCGCGACCTGGAAACCGTCGGCGCGGCATTGCTTGAGGGCGGCCTGCGCCGCCTCCAGCGCGACCTCCGGCGAAAGCGACTTGTAGACCACCAGCGCGTCGTCGCCCGCGATGGCGGCCGGAGCGCCCAGCGCCAGCATCGCCGCTGTGGTCATCGCCAGAACGCGCATCGCCCGAGCTCTGCTCACGGCCGCACATAACTCCAGCCCTGTTCCTGCAATTCGCTCAAATGCACGACGCCGGAGGGCACGACGGTGGCATCGGGCAGCAGCGCAATCGGGTGGCCTTCCGCCTTCTCCATGCCCTGCCTGGTGTTGTTGCAGGCCGAAAACTGGATCCTGCCGGGGAAGACCATGTCCTTGAGACGCTTGACGCGATCCTGCACCGGCGAGGTGTCGGCGCGCAGCATATGCAGGCCCGGGCCGTAGGCGACGATGTCGATATCGACCTCTTCGTTCTTGGATCGATAATATTCGATCACGTTGTTGGCGTTGCCGAGCACCAGATTCATCAGCTGCGGGTCGTTCTGATCGATCTGGATCGCGATGTGATGCGGCTTGGCATCGGCGGCCGGACTGCCGGAGGTGAACGCGATCGACATCAGGGTGGCGGCGGCCAGACAACGAACGAAACTATACATGACGCGAACTCCTTAGGGTCGGACCAGAGTATATCCGTTTTCTGTCAGCGACAGGATCTGCCCGACGCCGACCTGAACCGGGGTCGCTGCCGGGATATATTGCGGCCGCTTGCCGGTGTCGCGCTCGATCGTATCCACGGTATTGAGGCAGATGTCGAACTTGACGCCCTGCGCGACCAGGCTCTCGATCCGTTGGCGATTGGCATTGTCCGGAAACAGCAAGTCGATGCCAGGACCGAACGCCACCACCTCGATCGCGACCTTGTCGGGATCGTAGAGTTTTAAGAGATTATAGGCGACGCTGATCACGAGGCTTTGTTTCTTCGGATCGTTGTCGGAAAGCTGCAGCACAATTCGGTGTTCGGCGAACGGCTTGTCCGGCAGCGGCGCCGGTTCGGCGCCGACGGCGGGCGCGGCACTCGCCAGCGCGATCGCGATCATCATCGCGTTGGCAAAGGCGCGGACCAGCGATCTCCAATGGATTGGCAAAGCTCTCATCCCTGTCCCGCGATGCCCGGATTGTCGTCGACGCCCTTCAGCGTGATGTCGGCGCCGCGCTGGTCACCTGCTTTTTTCCCGGAACGCAGATGGCTGGCAACGACATCCCACACCGGGGTTCCCTTTTGCGCGTTGACCGACGCCCATCCCGCCACCTTGTAGGGCTTGCCGGCTTCGATAATGCGGCCATTGTCGAGCTTCAGCTCGGAGATGCGGTGGCCGACCGCTTCATTGGGCGAACAGGTATAGCTCATGCCGCCGACGCGAACCATGTCGCCGCCTTGCTGGTAATAGGGATCGGCATTGAAGAGATTGTCGCAGACGTCCTCGAGGATATCCTTGAGCTGGCTGCCGGTCATGCTCTGGACGTAGGTTTCGGGATAGGTGATCGCGGTTTCCGCCAGCACATCCTGCATCGTCACCGGCTGGCCCGCCAGCACGCTGGTGCCCCAGCGAAAACCCGGCGACAGCGCGATCTCGGCATTGAGCTCGCCGCGCAGCGCATCGCAGATCATTTGATCCATCGTGCCGCTGAAATTGCCGCGGCGATAGAGCAGGCGGTCGGCGGTCGTGATCTTCTCGGCATCCGGCGTCGCATAGGGTTCGCGCGATCGGTCGATCAGCGCCTGCATCTCGGCATCCGGCTTCAGCAGCTCGGAGAATACCGGCAGCAGCCGGTAGCGCACATCGCTGACCTTGCCTTTGGCCAGTTCGAGATCGAGCACGCCCAGGAATTTTCCGTTGGAGCCCGCGTTGGTCACCAGCGTGACGCCGCCGGCATTGCTGACGGATATCGGTTGCGGAACAGCATCATGGGTATGGCCGCCGAGAATGACGTCGATGCCGCGCACGCGGCCAGCGAGCTTGAGATCGACATCCATGCCGTTGTGCGACAACAGCACCACCGCATCGACCTTGTCGTTGCTGCGCAGGCCATCGACCAGCTTTTGCAATTCGTCGTCGCGAATGCCGAAGGTCCAGTCCGGCGTGAACCGCTTCGGATGCGCGATCGGCACATAGGGAAACGCCTGGCCGATCACCGCGACGCGATGCCCGCCGAATTCCTTGATGGTGGCCGGCTTGAAAGCGCGGCCCGATGCGGCATCGAACGCCTTGGCGTCGTTGAACGCGGCCTCTTCGGTCAGGAACACATTCTGCGCCAGGAATTCACCCTTGAAGCGTGCCAGATTGCCGCGCAACGCCGCTTCGCCGTAGGTGAATTCCCAGTGCCCGGTCATCGCCTCGATGCCGAGCAGGTTGGCGGCCTGCACCATGTCGGCGCCCTGCGTGGCATTGGCCTGGCCGGTGCCCTGCCACAGATCGCCGCCATCCAGCAGCAGCGCGCGCCCGGCGCCGGCGTCGCTGCGCAGGCGGTCGATCAGCGTCTTGAGATGCGCGAAGCCGCCAAGCTTGCCGAAGCGGCCCGCGGACTTCTCGAAATCGAGAAACGTGAAGGCGTAGGCATCGGCGCTGTCCGGGTTGATGCCAAACCGATTGAGAAAGGCGCGGCCGACCAGATGTGGCGGCTTGCCGGCCATCGCCCCGATCCCGAGATTGACGCTCGGCTCGCGAAAATACATCGGCTGCAACTGCGCATGGGTATCGGTCATGTGCAGGATGCGCGCGTTGCCGAAGCGCTCGAGATCGTAAACGCCCGCGTTTTCGCCGCCGCGTGCGGTCCGTGACAGCCCCGGCAGCAACGTGGCCGTGCCCGCGAGTTTGAGGAAATCCCGGCGACGGATGGTCATGCGATATCTCCGCGCCTCCTAAATTGGCTCAGCGTATTTCCTGCGCCTTCCAGGCTTGTTTTTCGCTGGTGCCCTGGAAAATCGACGCTTTCGCCAGCGCCTCGGCTTCCTTCGACAGGGCTACCGCGGCATCAAAATTGCCGGCATCTGCGGCTTTTTTGGCGTCAGCCAACGTGCTCGCGGTCGCCGTCCACTGGTTGCGCAGCGCGCCCGCCTGCGTGTTGGCGGCCTCGGCGACGGCATAGGCCGCCTTGAACTCATCCACGGAAGCCGCTGCCTGCGCGGAGCTCGCGCGCGTTATCTGCAGCATCGTGGTCAATAGCGTCGTCGCCAGCACCAGCCGCGCGATCGGCCTGTTGCTTCCCGTCAGGCGCATGGTCATTTTCATGGCCGCGCTCCCGGACCGGAGATCGGCAGTCCGTTACTGACATAGGACAAATAATATTCGAGATCGCGGTATTCGTCGGATTGCGGATCGAGCGGCACGCCGCGGGTCTGGACGTTGCAGGTGATGAAGCGCCGGCTGATCGTGCCCATGCCGCCCCATTCGGAGCGGTAAATAGGCATCGCATTGAGAATCCCGAGCGCGGGCGCGAGGATCTCGGCGCGAATCCGCTCGCCCGGATTTTGCACATGGCAGCTTGCACAGGAGAAATTGAGCTGGCCGCGGCGGGTATAGAAATATTGCTTGCCGGTCTCGAAGGCCTCCAGCGCGCGCGGATCGTTCGGGATCTTGATGTCGAACGGCTTGCCGCGCGAGGTGAACGCCATGTAGCCGGTCAGCGCGGCCATCTCGTCCTTTACATAGGAGAACGGCGCCTCGCCATTGGCTTGGCGGCAGCGGTTCAACGCCAGCTCGAGCGTGACGACCTTGCCTTCCTTGTCGTCGAAATACGGATAGTTCTGGCGGATGCCGATGCCGCCGTTCGCAAAGCAATCGGCGTAGCTCTTGCCGTTCTTGAACGGCTGGGCGAACATCTCTTTGCCCATGTCGAGCGAGAATTCGTAAGGCGGGAATTCCTCCTTCTCGACCCACTGCCGATGCATGTCTTCATTCAGCGAGTAGGGGCCGTTGACGAAATCCTCCAGCTTCAGCTTGGGGAATTTGGTCGTGAAGAATTTCTGGAACGCCCGCGCGTCGGCGGCGGGGTCGATCGCATTGGCGGCCGAGGCAGGCGGTGCCGCCGCAAGCGTCAGCGCAGCCAGCGCGAGCGCCACTGAGGCCAGGGAGATTGCCGATCGGACCTTCATGTCAGCTCACGCGCTATCATCTTATGAAATCTTTACGATATCTTGGCCGTGGTGGTGTCCGAGGCGCCCTTGTTGTCGATCCAACTGATTTTGAGGTCGTCGCCCTTGTTGCCGCCCTTGAAGCTGAACTTGACGTAAGGGTCCTTGGAAACCGCCGTTCCCCAGTCCGCGACGAACACGGCCTTGCCGTTACATTCGAACGTCAATTGCTGGATGAAATGCGGCGGAATGATCTGCCCCTGGGCGTCTTTCACGAAGCCTGAATCCATCGGGTGCTGGATCAGCGCCTGGACTTCGGTGGTGTCGCCGGTTGCAGTGGCGCGCACGCGAATGGTCGATGCCATCGGAATGTTCCTCGTTACAATTGACGCATAATCTTATCGGAAAACCGGTATCCACTTTTCCGGATCATGCGTATTAGATATCTGGTTAACCGCCGCAGCCGCCGACGGTGACTTTGACTTCCTTGGTGGCGCTGTAGAGCTTGCCGCCGGCTTCGACGATCGCGGTGACGTTGCTGGTCTTGGCCATTTTGAGGCGGTTGGCCACGCTCGGCAGCGTGCCCGGTAAAATCTGGTAGGACGCCGCCAATGCGTTCGGATTGTCAGCGACCAGAAAAGAGATCGAGGTCACGTCGGTCAATGTCGTGGTAACCGAAATCGGAACCACCGCGCCGTTCTCCGCGATCTCGGGGGCGTCGAGCTTGACCTGGTCGGAGGGTTCGGCGGTCTTGCCGTACAGCGACTTGATGGCTTCGGCCTGGCCCTTTTGCTTGAAGGCGTCTTCCGGCCATTTGTCGTTGGCTGCGGCGAGCGCCGGCATCGGGCCGAACGGCAAAATGCCGAGGCCTGTCAGCGCGACGAGACCGACGCCTTTCAGGATCAGCCGCCGGCTGGCCGAATACCCCGAGAATTCATCATCCGTGGTCGTCATCTAAAAGTCCCCCAAGAAGTCTTTCTATCAAGACGCGCGTGGCGTCATCACAAGGTCTGCAGGAAATCCACCACCGCGTTGATCTCCTGCTCGGTCAAAATCCGGTTTCGTCCGAACGGAGGCATGACGGTTTGCGGATTGCGTTTGGTCTCGTCGTTGAGGATCGCGACCAGATCGTTACGGTCGGGATATCTGCTTTTGATGTCCTTCAGCTCCGGGCCGATGCTGCCGGGGAGGTCGCCGCCCTGGATCACATGGCAGGTCAGGCAATTGCCCTTGCCGCGATCGAACGCGATCTTCTGACCCTCGGCTGCACTGGCGCCGGTTGCTTGGGATTGCGCGCAAGCGGGGCTTGCGAAGGCGGCTGCGCCGATCAGCAACGCCAGCGCCCAGGCGGACTTCGTCGAAGAAATCTCGGCGGGCTTCGTCGAACAAATCTCGGTCAAGGGCGCTTCCCGCAAGCTTCTCGATTATTTCACCGGATTATAGGCGGCCGGGTGCCGAATTGCCACCGGCCCAAGTTAGACAACACGTGGACACAATAGGATCGCGCCGTCGAGGTAAACCGGCTATTTTGGCCATTAATTACCCGGGAGCGTGGCGTGGCGGAATTTGTGGTGGAATTCGGTAAAGACGGCCGGCGGGTCGAGCCCGACGGCCGGCTCGATGCCGCGGCGTTTCACCGTAACCATCAGGCGATTTGGGCGGTGCTGGGGAAATTCCTGGCCGGCAAATCCGGTGACGTGGTCGAGGTCGGCAGCGGCACCGGACAGCACGTGGTCACTTTCGCCCGCCATTCGCCTGATATCATGTGGTGGCCGAGCGATACCAATGCGCAGCATCTGAGAAGTATCGAGGCGTGGCGGGCGCAGGCCGCATTGCCGAATATCCGCACCGCATTGCAGATCGATCTGTCCGACCCGGCCTGGTGCCCCGAGCTGCATGACGGAAGCGGCCCCGGTCCATTGCTGGCGGCCTTCTGCGCCAACGTGATCCACATCGCGCCGTGGCGCGTTGCCGAGGGGCTGTTTGAAGGGGCGGGGCGCTATCTGCGCGCCGACGGGCGGCTGTTTCTCTACGGTCCGTTCAAGCGCGATGGCAAGCACACCGCGCTCAGCAATGCGGTGTTCGACACCAGTCTGCGCGAACATGACGCCGAGTGGGGCGTGCGCGATATCGCCGATGTCGAAAAGCTTGCGGATGGCGCAGGCCTGGTACTGACGCAGACCGTCGAAATGCCCGCCAACAACCTGATTCTGGCGTTCGAGCGATCCAAAAAAGCGTGACGCCGGCGCATAGCGTGCGCCCGTTTGTGTCGGTTGATCGCATGCCGGCATCTCGCCATAGTGCCGGGAATCAATAGATCCCGACGGGCGGAAGCACGGAAATACCAAATCCAATGAGCGGCGTGACGGCAACCGACGAGATATCGAACGACGCGCGGGCGCGATCCAACGTGCTGCGTCTGGCGGCGGCGCAGGCGTTGACCGGCGCCAACTCGGCGGTGATTTTCGCCACCGGCTCGATTGTCGGCGCGACCTTGGCGCCGGATATCTCGCTCGCGACGGTGCCGCTGTCGATGTACGTGGTCGGGCTTGCCGCCGGCACGCTGCCGACCGGTGCGATTTCCCGGGCGTATGGCCGCCGCGTCGCCTTCATCATCGGCACCGGCTGCGGCGTGCTGACCGGCCTGCTCGGCGCGTTCGCCATTTTGCATGCGTCGTTTCCGCTGTTTTGCGGCGCCACCTTCCTGGGCGGATTGTACGGCGCGGTGTCGCAATCCTACCGGTTCGCCGCCGCCGACGGCGCCAGCGCGGAATACCGCCCCAAGGCCGTGTCGTGGGTGATGGCCGGCGGCGTGTTCGCCGGCGTGCTGGGTCCGCAGCTCGTGCAATGGACCATGAATATCTGGCCGCCTTATTTGTTCGCCTTCAGCTTCGTGGTGCAGGCGATCGTCGCCTTGGTGGCGATGGCGGTGCTCTCCGGCATCGACGCGCCGAAGCCGGCGCCGGCGGATCTTCACGGCGGACGGCCGCTGCTCGAGATCGTGCGGCAGCCGCGGTTCATCGCCGCGGCACTGTGCGGCATCATCGCCTATCCGATGATGAATCTGGTGATGACCTCGGCGCCGCTGGCGATGAAAATGTGCGGCCTCTCGGTCAGCGATTCGAATTTCGGCATTCAGTGGCATATCGTGGCGATGTACGGGCCGAGCTTTTTTACCGGCTCGCTGATCGCGCGCTTCGGAGCGCGGCGGATTGTGGCGGCCGGCCTGCTGCTGGAAACGGCTGCGGCGACCATCGGCCTGTCGGGCATCACCGCGCTGCACTTCTGGGCCACGCTGATCGTGCTCGGCATCGGCTGGAATTTTGCCTTTGTCGGGGCATCCGCGCTGGTGCTGGAGACGCATCGGCCGCAGGAGCGCAACAAGGTGCAGGCCTTCAACGACTTCCTGGTGTTCGGAATGATGGCAGTGGGATCGTTCTCGTCCGGCCAGTTGCTGGCGAATTACGGCTGGTCCGCGGTCAATCTGGTGGTGTTTCCGCCGGTCTTTTTGGGACTCGCGGTATTGATGCTGGCATCGTTCGCCCGGCGCCGGGCAAGCCTGCGCGCCGTGGACCAAATTCCCGACCCGAGCATCTGACCCGGACGGCTGCGCTCGACTATATAAGCGAGCGTAAACGCATGGGAGGTTTTATGCCGTCACGAGCCCGTCTCGACGAATTCATTGCGGTGGTCGTATCCGGAGATCACGCCGGCGCCATTGAGCGTTATTACACCGAGGATGCCAGCATGCAGGAGAACGAAGCTCCGCCGCGCGTCGGCCGCGACGGGCTGGTCGCGCGCGAGCGCAGCGTTCTCGCGCAGATGACGGATGTCTATTCCGAGGCGGTGTCGTCGGTGGTCGAAGGCGACCGCGTCGCGATCCAATGGATTTTCAAGCTTACCGATAAATCCGGCAAGGTGCGCCGGCGCGAAGAAGTCGCGCTGCAGCAGTGGCGCGGTGACCGGATTTTTCGCGAGCGATTTTTCTACGATCCGACCGCGCCGGAATGATACTTCGGCGGGCATCGAAGTCTCCTTCGGGTTGATCTGCTAGATATACAAATAGTCGTCATGGCCGGGCTTGACCCGGCCATCCACGTCTTGATCCATGCCGAAGGCAAGCAGTTGGATGGCCGGGTCAAGCCCGGCCATGACGGACAAAGAGACCAACGAAGAGATACCCTTGGACGCCTCAAACCACATCGCCGTCGACGAAACCTCGATCCGCTATGAGGGCTGGCGGATCGTTGCGGTCTGCTTCCTGGTGGCGACCTTCGGCTGGGGCCTCGGCTTTTACGGCCAAAGCGTCTATGTCGCCGAGCTGCATCGGCTGCACGGCTGGCCGGCGTCGCTGATCGCCAGCGGCACCACCTTTTTCTATCTGTTCGGCGCGCTGCTGGTGGTGTTTGTCAGCGAAGCGATCCGAAGCTTCGGGCCGCGCAATTGCCTGCTGGCGGGCGTCTGCGCGATGGCGGCGGCGGCCGTCGCGATCGGCCTGGCCCGCGAACCCTGGCAACTCTTTGCCGCCGATGCCGTGCTATCCCTCGGCTGGGCCGGCACCAGCCTCGGCATGATCACCAATACGCTCGGCCTCTGGTTCGACCACAAGCGCGGCATGGCGATCAGCCTGGCGCTGAACGGCGCGAGTTTTGGCGGCATCATCGGCGTGCCGCTCTTGGTCGCCGCGATCGAGGCGTTTGGCTTCTCCGGCGCGCTGATCGCGGCGGCGGCCGTGATGCTGGTGCTGATGGTGCCGATCATCCTGATCTTTGTCGGACAACCGCCGCGCCGTGGCAGCGTCACAGCCGGGCCGGCCGCGACCGATGCGCCGTCGGCAACGCGCATCCGCGCGCAGGCGTTCCGCGACCTCGCTTTCCTGACGGTCTCGATCGCGTTCGCACTGGTGCTGTTCGCGCAAGTCGGATTCATCGTGCACCTGATCGCATTCCTCGATCCGGTGATCGGCCGAAGTGGTGCTGCGACCGCGGTGGCGCTGTTGACCGCGATGGCGGTGGTCGGGCGCGTGTTGTTTTCGACCGTGATCGACCGGCTCAATCAACGGCTGGCCTCGGCGATCTCGTTTATGAGCCAGGCCGTGGCGCTCGCCATCATCATCAACTCCCACAACGAGATCGTGCTGGTCGTGGCCTGCGGGCTATTTGGTTTCTCGGTCGGCAATCTGATCACGCTGCCGTCGCTGATCGTGCAGCGCGAATTCGATTCCCGTTCGTTCGGCGTGTTGGTCAGCCTGATCACCGCGATCAACCAGGTCACCTACGCCTTCGGCCCCGGCGTGATCGGCCTGCTGCGCGATATCTCCGGAAGCTATTCGCTGCCGCTGTACGGATGCATCGGGCTGGAACTGACCGCGGCGGCGCTGATCATGGTGCGGGGGCATACAGGTAAAGTCTCATCCGCTGCTACAACGGCACCGTCATCCTGAGGTGCGCGTCGTCTTCGACGCGCCTCGAAGGATGGTGTTCAGCGCCGTGCGTGCGGCCATCCTTCGAGACGCGGCGAAGACGCCGCTCCTCAGGATGACGGTTGAGTTGTTGTGCAGGTCAGCTTTCCCGCTGCCGCAACAAATCCTCAAGATCCAGCCGCCGCGTGAACATCGACAGCGATCCGTCCGGTTGGCGCGGCCATTGCTCGCTTGGCCGGTCCCAATAGAGCTCGACGCCGTTCTCGTCGGGGTCGCGCAAATACAGCGCTTCGCTGACGCCATGGTCGCTGGCGCCGTCGAGTTGAATGCCGGCCTCAACCACGCGATGCAGCGCGTCCGCCAGCGCCGGCCGCGTCGGATACAGAATCGCGGTGTGAAACAGTCCGGTGGTGCCGGGCGGCGGCGGGTGGCCGCCTTTGCTTTCCCAGGTATTGAGTCCGATATGATGGTGATAGCCGCCGGCCGAGATGAAGGCCGCGCTGGAGCCGATGCGCTGCATCAGCTCGAATCCCAGCACGCCGCAATAAAATCCGAGCGCCCGGTCGAGATCGGCGACCTTGAGGTGAACATGCCCGATGCGGGTGCCGGCGACGATGGGCGGATTTCCGAGCATGCTCTCTCCAAATGGGTTGAATGCGTTCGCTGCGGTCTATGCAGCGTTCATTCATCACGCAAGATCGGACACCTCGCCCTCGGGCAGGCCGAATTCGAACGTGTTCAGCGTCATCGAGACCATGGTGTAATAGCCGCACAGGCCGATGATCTCGGTGATGCCGCGCTCGCCGACCAGTCTGACGGCTTCGTCGTAAAGCGGCTTCGACACGCCGTGGCCTTCATGCAGCGACTTGCTGACTTCGTAAATGATCTTGCCCTTGGGGTCATCGAACTCAGGCGTGCGGCGGTCGCGGATGGCATCGATGATTTTGGGGTCCATGCCGCCCTTCAGCGCCAACCGCTTATGGGCGAACCATTCGTAATGCGAGGTCCAGTGCCGCGCGGTGACCAGGATCGCGATCTCGGACAGCTTGGCCGGAAAAGTTGTGTCGAACCGCAGCATGCCGCCGAGACGGGTGGCGTGACGCGCCATTTCCGGGCTGTTGAGCCAGGCCATCATCGGGGCCGGCGGCGCGCCGCGCTTGCCGGCGATCGATTCGTCATAGGTTTGTTTCTGGTCCTCGTTCATTTCGCCAGGCGAAAGCAGTTTCAGGCGCATGTCCGTTTCCTCTTGTTTTTCAATCGCTAGAGCATGATCCGGAAAAGTGGAAACCGGTTTTCCGAAAAGATCATGCTCAAACAATAAGCTCTAGACTTACGCGAATATACCCGATCGGCCCTCCTGACCACATCCGCCACCGCATGGGCGAGCCAGAGACATATTGAATTCCGCAAGGCGACGGCTAAGGTCTTTTCAAATAATCTGGATGGAACGCGCCAATGACCGATCACGATCAATTCCGCCGCGACACCCGCGCCTGGCTCGAGGCCAATTGCCCGCCGGAGATGCGGCGTCCGATGAATTCGGAGGAAGACACCTTCTGGGGCGGCCGCACCACCAAATTCTCCTCGGAGCCGCAGCGCGTCTGGTTCGAACGGATGCGCGACAAAGGCTGGACGGTGCCGCACTGGCCCACGGAATATGGCGGCGGCGGCCTCGATGCCGAGCAGACAAAAATCATGCGTCAGGAAATGGCGGCGATCGGCGCGCGGCAGCCGCTGACGTCGTTCGGCATTTCCATGCTCGGGCCGGCATTGCTGAAATACGGCACCGACGCGCAGAAGAAAGAGCATCTGCCGAAGATCGCGGCCGGCCTGATCCGCTGGTGCCAGGGCTATTCCGAGCCGAACGCCGGATCGGATCTCGCCTCACTGCAGACCCGCGCCGAAAGCGACGGCGACGACTTCGTCATCACCGGCCAGAAGATCTGGACGTCGTACGCGAACTACGCGGACTGGATCTTCTGCCTGGTACGGACCGATGCTTCGGCCAAGAAGCATGATGGCATCAGCTTCATCCTGTTCGACATGACTTCGAAGGGCGTCTCGACCAAGCCGATCCTGTTGATCTCGGGACGATCGCCGTTCTGCGAAACCTTCTTCGACAATGTGCGGGTGCCCAAGTCCCATGTGGTCGGCACCGTCAACCGCGGTTGGGATGTTGCCAAATATCTGCTGCAACACGAACGCGCGATGATCTCCGGCATGGGCGAACGCGGCGTCGGCCGCCCGCTGGGGCAGATCGCCGCCGACTCCGTCGGCACCGATGCGCAGGGCCGGCTGGAGGATTCGATGCTGCGCGGTCAGATCGCGAGCTTCGAGATCGACGAGGCGGCGCTGTCGGCCGCCGCCGAGCGCGCGGTCGATCTGGCCAAGGCAGGCCAGTCGCATCCGGCTTTTTCGTCGGCGATGAAATATTACGGCACTGAGTTGAACAAACGCCGCTACGAGATCCTGATGTCGGCCGGCGGCATCGATGCCCTGGAGTGGGAGAGCGAACGCTCGAAGGGCGGCGCCCGCCCGCGCGCCTGGCTGCGCACCAAGGCCAATTCGATCGAAGGCGGCACTTCCGAGGTGATGCTCGGCATCGTGGCAAAACGGATTCTCGATCTGCCGGGGGCTTGAAGGGCCGTCGGTCGCAAACACCCGTCATTCCGGGGCGCGCGTAGCGCGAGCCCGGAATCCATAACCACGACAGGGAGTATGGATTCCGGGCCTACGCCAAGAGGCGTATCCCGGAATGACGAAATTAAAATTTTGGTTCTAACATCCGGGATTCATCCATGCCTCTCGTCCTCACCGAAGAACAATCGATGCTGCGCGACAGCGCGCGTGGCCTGATCAGCGACAAGGCGCCGGTGTCGCATCTGCGGCAGCTTCGCGACGGCAAGGACGCCACGGGATTTTCCCGCGAGCTGTGGCGGGCCTTTGCCGAGATGGGATTTTCCGGACTGCTGGTGCCGGAAGCGTTCGGCGGCAGTGGGCTCGGCTGTGTCGAAGCCGGCGTGGTGATGGAAGAAATCGGCCGCAATTTGATGCCGTCGCCGTTTCTGTCGACCGCGGTCGTGGCGGCGTCGGCGCTGTCGCGCGGCGGCAGCGATGTGCAGAAATCGCACTATCTGCCGAAGATATCCGACGGCTCGCTGCTGGCCGCGCTCGCGATCGACGAGGGCGCAAAACATCGTCCGCTGCAAACCAGCATGCAGGCGGTTCGCTCCGGCAACGGTTTTCGACTGAATGGCAACAAGGCCTTCGTGGTCGACGGCCACACCGCGGATCTCGTGATCGTCGCGGCGCGCACCGCAGGCGGCGCCGGCGAGCGCGACGGCCTGACGCTGTTCCTGGTCGATCCCAAGTCAAAGGGCGTGGCGACCGAGCGCACCGCGATGGTCGATTCGCATAACGCCGCCCGAATCGTGTTCGACAATGTCGAGGTCGACGCGGACGGCGTGCTCGGCGAAGTCGATCAGGGCGTCGGCTTGCTCGAAGGCGTGCTTAATATTGGCCGCGGCGCGGTGGCGTCGGAAATGGTCGGGCTCAGCGAAGAAGTGTTCGGCCGCACCGTCTCCTATCTGAAGGAGCGCAAGCAGTTCGGAAAGCTGATCGGCGAATTCCAGGCGCTGCAGCACCGCGCCGCGCAGCTCTATATCGAGATCGAGATCACCCGCGCGGCGGTGCTGAGGGCGTTGCAGACGCTCGATGGCGATTTCGAGCAGGCGGGTGCTGCGGTCGCGGTTGCAAAAGCGCGCGCCGGTTCAACCGCGACGCTGGCGGTGCAGGAAGGCGTGCAGATGCACGGCGGCATGGGCATGACCGACCAGTTCGACATCGGCTTCTTCATGAAGCGCGCGCGGGTCTGTCAGGAATTGTTCGGCGACGCCAATTTCCACGCCGATCAGTTGGCGCGGATGAAGAGTTATTGAGGGGCTGCGCCACTGCGCGGAACAACATCCTTCGAGACGCGGCGAAGACGCCGCTCCTCAGGATGACGTCCGAGCTGATTTGCCTACCTTATCGGCGGCGCGTACTGGATGCCGCCGGCGTTCCAGAGCTGGTTGAGCCCGCGGGGAATGCCGAGTTTCGATCCGCTGCCGACATTGCGCTCATAGACCTCGCCGTAATTGCCGACGTGGCGAATGATGCGGACGGCCCAATCCTTGGTCAGGCCGAGGTCTTCGCCGTAGGTGCCCTCGGTGCCGACCAGCCGCATCACGTCGGGCTTTTTCGACTTCAGCGCTTCGTCGATATTCTGCGAGGTAATGCCGAGCTCTTCGGCGTTGATCATCGCGTACAGCGTCCACTTCACGATCAGCATCCAGTCGTCGTCCCGTTCGCGCACCACCGGCGCCAGCGGTTCCTTGGAGATGATATCGGGCAGGATGACATGGTCGCCGGGCTTCGCAAGATTGAGCCGCAGCGCATAAAGCTGGGAGGCGTCGGCGGTGAGGACGTCGCATTTGCCGGTGTCATAGGCCTTGACGACATCGTCCAGCTTCTCGAACTTCATCTCCTGGTATTTCATGTTATTGGCGCGGAAATAATCCGAAAGGTTGAGCTTGGTCGTGGTGTTGTCCTGCACGCAGACCTTGCTGCCGTCGAGCGCCAGCGCGGAATCGATATTTTTGGCGCGGGGCAGCATGAATCCTTCGCCGTCATAATAGGCCACGGCCGGGAAATAGAGGTCGTAATTGGTCTCGCGCGACATGCTCCAGGTCGAGTTGCGGGAGAGAATATCGACCTTCCGGTTCTGCAATTCCTTGAAGCGCTCATTGGCATCGAGTGGAATGAATTTGGCCTTCTTCGGATCGTCGAAGATGGCCGCTGCGACCGCGCGGCAGAAATCGACGTCGAAGCCGCTCCAGTTGCCCTTGTCGTCGGGAATCGAGAAGCCGGGCAGCCCGGTATTGACGCCGCACAGCACTTCACCGCGCCGGACCGTCCGCTTGAGGGTCTTGGTATCGTATCGCTCGTAGGTGATCGCGGCGGCCGCGACGGCGGCTGCGACCACCAGCCCGATCAGGAGGCCGCCTCGAAATGTCCGCATGATTTATCTCGCAATCGATGGAGGGAAATGGATCGGGTGTGCAGGGGTGTCCAAGCAGCGCGGCGATTACAGCTCGGGCTTCTGGCGAATGATGACCTTGGTGCCGACCGGCACGCGGCCATAGAGGTCGGCGACGTCGGCATTGACCAGCCGGAAGCAGCCGGAGGAGATCGCTGTGCCGATGGTGTCCGGCTGGTTGGTGCCGTGGATGCGATAGACCGTGGCGCCGAGATACATCGCGCGGGCGCCGAGCGGGTTACCGGGACCGCCCGCCATGAACCGCGGCAGATAGGGCTGGCGCGCGATCATCTCCGGCGGCGGCGTCCAGTCCGGCCATTCCGCTTTTTTGGTAATGCTCACCATTCCCTGCCATTGAAAGCCGTCGCGGCCGACGCCGATGCCGTAGCGCAAGGCGCGGCCGTTGCCCTGGATCAGATACAGATGCCGCTCCGCGGTCGAGATGATGATGGTGCCTGCCGGTTCGGTGGAGCGGTAATAGACCATCTGCTTCTGGTATTCGGGCGCCAGTTCCACCGAATCATCCGGGATCATCCCCGGCTCATCGCCGCGATCCGGCTGCTGGGCGAAACCCGGCGCGACCGAAAGCGCGAGGCCGATACTGGCGATCGTGATCCAGATCAGTTGCCTGAATTTGATCATGCAAAGCTCTCCTGTTCGCCCCGGTCGGCTATGTACCATCGTTTTGCCAAATCACTAAAGCCATCAAATCGCACCACCGGCGCGATGGCAAGCAAAGCGGGCGATCAAACAGCCCCGCAAATACAGAGCGACCCGGAAGGGGGCATCCCGTCCGGGTCGTGGAAGTCTTGGGAGGAAGAGAATGGTCGGAAGAGAATGGTCGGAAGAAGACGATCGGTCGAAGCGTGGTCGGTTAGAGAGGCAAATTCGATGTTACCGGTATAGAGGCGATGTTTTTCCGGGTGATGTCGCGAATTGTTTCATGTGTTTCGTGGCATCCAGAAATTGATGTCATGCCGCGAGGCTGTCGACGCCGGCTCCCTTGAGCAGTTCGGCGAGTTGCTTGCGGGCATAGAACATCCGGGTCTTGACCGTGCTCTGGGGAATTCCAATGATCTCACCGGCCTCTTCGACCGATTTCTCGTGGTAATAAACCAGGTTGATGATCTCGCGATGCGCCGGCGACAGCTTGGCGACGCAGGCGCGCAGGATGGCGCTGGTGTTGGTGCGGTCCAGCGAGGCTTCCGGCGTATCGGCCTGATCGGCGATTTCGAGCACGTCGTCCTGGTCGATGTCCTCGTGGCGGCGCTGGCGCAGCGCGGTCAAGGCCTTGAAGCGGGCGATCGACAACAGCCAGGTGGAGACCTGGGAACGGCCTTCGAAGCGGCGCGCGGTACGCCAGACGTCGAGGAAAACCTGGCTGACCAGATCTTCCGCCATCGTGGTGTCGCGCACGATGCGCAGGATGAAGCGATAGACCCGCACATTGTGCCGGCAATACAGGATGTGCATGGCGGTACGGCCGCCACCGGCAATGCTTTCGAGCAGCATTTCGTCGGAGGTGGCCTGGGCGGCGATGATGCCCTGGCGGGCAGCGGCGTTGATGGCAACAACGTTTGGCATGACAGGCTCCCAGTGATCGCCGCTTAACGGCGCCTCGTTGGTAAAATTGATAGTCAGCCAACGTTTCGGGATGTCTGCGCCAAAACCGGAAAATGGTTTCGTGGGCAGGAGAATTGTTTCGTCGCGGCGGGGTCTATGAAACAATTCGAACAAAAAAGTGAATGATTTCAATGATCGTAAAGCCACGGGGGTGGCGAAATTTGGCTCATTCGGATTGCGGAACGAATGCCGTTCTGCCGCGTATGCGCTTTCGGCGCGCGGGGATCACGGCGGGCTTGGCGGGGTCGGGCTCGATCTCCCGGCGGATTCGCATGATTCGCAGATCGACGGCGCGATCACCCTCAACGCACGACGCCCGGATTTACATGTCAAACAGCACGTACGACTTCGCGATCTCGCCGCGCCTTGCGCACGAGTTTTGCCAACAACGTCCCGCCTTCCAAACGGAAGGCGCAGGCGACCCTCAAGAGAGGGCGCAGGGAAGACCGGGTGCGCGCTGCACCCGCGGTCTCATGTGCAAGAGCAGAGTAGAAAACGCACATGAGCATACAGGTTCAGCGGAAGCAGTCCGGCCTTCCCTGCGCAATGGTTTTAACGGTCTATTTCGTGCTCTCCCCGGCGAGACCATGCTTTGTTGTCACCGTTGCCCGCAAGAAGCTTGCTTCTCGCGAACTTGATGCCGGCATCGGGGCATCAGGACCACACGACTTAACCGTCCGCCTCACGCGCCGTTCGTCAAAAGCGCATCCGCGTCCACCGCTCCCCG
>NZ_LMUK01000009.1:109044-226844 GCF_009766005.1 Bradyrhizobium sp. S69
TTAGGCAGGTGATTTGGGTCTGGAGTCAAGGATAATTTCTGAAAATCAGAAATATTGAACCGCCTAGACAAATTCGATTTTGCGCGCACCGTAATGCCGCGCGTCAGTCGCGCGATATGGACAGCCCCGCGAGAAGCGGAGCGTACGCGGCGAGCCTGCGGGATACGAACTCCGTGAAGAGCCGCACGCGCTTCGTCTTGCGTGTCTCCCCCTGTGTGAGGAGCCAAACCGTTCCATACATGTGCAGGTCGGTGCCCGGCACCCTCACCAGCAGAGGGTCGGCATCGCCGACGAAGCACGGCAGTGTCGTGATCCCGAGCCCTTGCCGTACCGCAGCGATCTGCCCCTCGGCGTCCGTGGTCCTGAACGGAACCCCCGTGGTGCGGACTTCACCCTCGCTGGCCCAATCCGGAATTCCATGAATGCTGATGACGATCCACCGAATGGGATCAGGCGCGCCCGCACGCCACGCGGCTAGTCGATCGCGGGACATGTAGACGCCGCCGAACAGCTCCGATCCCTTCAGGCCGTGAAGATTGAGCGGCAGGGTTTTGCGGTCGTAGACGACGCGGATCGCCACATCGGCCTCTCGGTTGGTCAGATTCGCCAGCTCGCCGGACGACAAGATTTCCATCTCGATGTCCGGATGCAGACGCGCGAAATCGGCGAAGTCCGGCATCAGCAGGTGTGTCGCGAGGGGCGGTGCCAGCGTCACCCGCAGAAGCCCGCGCACGCTCTGGTCGCGCCCGAAGACGCGCGTCTCCAGTTGGTGCGACGACGCTTCCATCTGGTCCGCGAACTCAAGGACCTCCTCGCCCGCAGCCGTCAGGCGGTAGCCCGAAGGCAGCTTTTCGAACATGTGCACCCCGAGGCGTTCCTCGAGCTGGGCGATGCGTCGCAGCACGGTCGAGTGGTTCACGCCGAGGCCCTCGGCGGCAGCCCGCACCGAGCCTCCGCGCGCGACGGCAAGAAAGTAGCGAACATCATCCCAGTCGATCATGGTGCAATCCTGCACCGCGGGGTGCGCCTTCCAAAGCCCGTATCTAACGCATCTTACAGCAGTACCGGTGGTCATTATAGCTTATGTCGACGAGCGCGGCCCAATTCCGAACGGCGGACACCGATCGTTGCGGCTGGCTTCAGTCGTCCAGCCGGATCGATTTCGCACCACCGATATGCGCGTTTCCGTACTGAACGCCTGACGCTGGCAGACCCATGTCGAGGTTCTCGGGGGCAGATGCTGTCCCGACACCACGAATGGAGAAGTCATGGGAAAGCTAGACGGTAAGGTTGCAGTCATCACGGGTGGCTCAAGCGGCATGGCGCTGGCGAGCGCCAAGCGGTTCGTTGAAGAAGGCGCCTATGTCTTCATCACGGGCCGGAGGCAGGAGGCGCTCGACGAGGCCGTCAGGCTGATTGGCCGGAACGTGACCGGCGTGCGCGGCGACGCGGCCAATCTCGACGACCTCGACCGTCTGTTCGACACGGTCAAGCGGGAAAAGGGCAGGATCGACGTCCTGTACGCGAGCGCCGGCATCGGCGAAGCCGTCCCACTGGCCGAAATTACCGAGCAGCATTTCGATGCGACCTTCGGCCTGAATACGCGCGGCACGCTGTTTACGGTTCAGAAGGCGTTGCCGCTGTTTGGCGATGGCGGATCGATCTTCATGACCGGGTCAGTTGCTTCGGTGAAAGGCTTTCCTGGTTACGGCGTGTATGCGGCGAGCAAGGCGGCGTTGCGCTCATTTGCACGCACTTGGCTCAACGAACTGAAGGGCAGGAATATCCGGGTGAACGTGCTGAGCCCGGGGCCGATCGCCACACCGATGCAGGACCAGGTTCTCACCGAGGAGGCAAAGCAGATGTTCGAATCCCTGATCCCGCGGGGAAAGATGGGTCGTCCTGAGGAAATTGCGGCAGTCGCGCTGTTTCTTGCTTCAGACGATTCGAGCTTCGTGAATGGGGTGGAGTTGTCTGTCGACGGCGGCTTCTCAGCCATCTGAACGGCCCGGGAATCAATATCAACACGGATCGGAGAAGTATGATGAGCTACGCAATTATAGGTTTCGGTAAGATAGGCCAGGCCCTCGCCCACGCCTTCGCCCGTAAAAACATCGACGTGACCGTCGCGAGCCGCCGGCCGCCCGAGGCGTTGGCGCCGCAGGCTCGGGCGATTGGACCCACGGTCGTCGCCAGGTCGCTGCGGGATGCACTCGAGGCCGACACCATCATCCTGGCGGTCCCGTTCGGGGAGCATCGCGAGGTTGCGAAGGCCCTGCCGAGCTGGAAAGGCAAGACGGTCATCGATGCCATGAACGCGACAGTTCCCCTTGAGGAGCTGGACGGCCTCCTGTCCTCCGCCTTCGTTGCGAAGGCGTTCACCGGCGCCAGGCTCGTGAAAGGCTTCAATCATCTGATTGCGGCCAAACTGGCTGCCGATCCGATCGTCGAGGGCGGTCACCGGGTCATCTTTCTGTCTGGTGACGACGAGGACGCGATCGCTCCCGTGGCGGCCTTGGCCAAACAACTCGGGTTCGCACCCGTCAAGCTGGGAAAGCTCGACGAGGGTGGCGCGCTGGTGCACGCACGCGGCCGCATTTGGGGCCCGCTCATCTTCCAGGATGTGTTCAAGAAGGAGCAGTGATCGATCTACGGCCGTGTGATCGACGCCGAGAACCGGTCGCGCGCGCTAATCTCTTCGAGCCTTAGTCTTACTGCGTCACAACTGGCTTATCCCCTCGTCCTGAGGAGACGCGAAGCGGCGTCTCAAAGGATGGACGCAACACACAGACTCGCGGCCATCGTCCTCCGCGCAACAACTCCACCGTCATCCTGAGGTGCGCGCCATCTTCGGCGCGCCTCGAAGGATGGTGTTCAGCGTCGTGCTTGCTGCCATCCTTCGAGGCGCGCAAGAAAGAGCGCGCACCTCAGGATGACGGCGGGGATTGCTTCACACGCTCTCAGGATAAAGGGATAAGCCCGTGTGACGCAGTAGTACGCCCTACGGTCCTTTCGGCCCGCGCGGCTCGAAAGACCGCTCAAGCCTTCTCGCCGACCGGCGAGAACAGATATCCGCCGCCTCGGATGGTGCGGATCACGGCGGGCTTGGCGGGGTCCGGCTCGATTTTGCGGCGGATACGCATGATGCGCAGATCGACGGCGCGATCGAAGGCCTCGCTGTCGCGCGCATTGGCGAGCTCCAGCAAGCGCTCGCGCGACAACACCCGCTTGGGATTTGCTGCGAAAACCTTGAGCAGGCCGAATTCGGAGGCGGTCAGCGGATGCTCGTTGCCCTCGTCGTCGCGCAACGCCTGCGCCTCCAGATCGAGCCATTTGGTCCCGAACCGAACCAGTTGGTCCTTGGCGGCCTTGGCGGCGGCGGTTTCCACTGCCGCCACGGCCCTGACCGGCACGCTCCGTCGCAGCACCGAGCGAATCCGCGCCATCAATTCCCGCAATTCGCACGGCTTTGCGATGTAATCGTCGGCGCCGAGTTCAAGTCCGACCACGCGGTCGATCGGGCTTGCGGTCGCCGTCAGCATGATGACGGGGACGTTGGTGCGGCTCTTGAGGTCACGGATGATCGAAAGCCCGTCTTCCTCCGGCATGTTGAGGTCGAGCACCACCAGATCGGGCACGCTGATTTCGATCGCGGCGCGCAGGGCCTTGCCGCCGTCGCATAACGTCACCGCAAAGCCGTGCATCTTGAGGTATTCGCCGACCATTTCGCGGGCGGGCGCCTCGTCATCGACGATGATGATGTGCTGATTCTGGGTCATGTCATGATATCTCGGCCGCGGGCAATACGACGGTAAAGGTCGACCCTTTTCCCGGGCCGGGGCTGTTGGCGGTGACCTGGCCGCCATGCATGTCGATGATGCGCTTGACGATCGACAGACCGAGACCGGTCGAACTTTCTCCGGCGGTGGGCTTGGCGGAGAGGCGCTGGAAGCGGCCGAACAACCGTCCGAGATCCTCCGGCGACAGGCCGGCGCCTTCGTCGGCGATGCGGATGATGGTCGCGTTCGCTTCATGGCTCACCACCACGGCAATCTTGCCGCCGATCGGCGAGTATTTGATGGCGTTGCTGACCAAATTGTCGATGGCTTCCCGCATCCGGTCGGCGTCGCACATCGTGACGAAATTCGGCGGCGCGGACACCGTCAGCGCCTGCTGCTTGTTGGCGGCCGAAGGCTGATTGGCGTTGACGACCTCGCTGACCAGGGCGGCGATATCGACCGGCTCGCGGCGGATGGTGATGTCGAAGGCGTCCGCCATGGCGTCCGAGATCAGGTGATCGACCATCAAGGTCAGCCGCTTGGTGGCATCGCGGATATGCTCGACCTGGGCGGTGATGCTTTCCTTAGGCGAGCCGGCGCTGATCAACTCGGTCAGCATTTCGGTACGGCCGAGGATCACGCCCAGCGGATTCTTCAGATCATGGGCGACGGTGCCGAGAATCTCGTTCTTGAAACCGTTGGCGCGCTGCAACCGCAACCATTGCGCCGACAGCCGGCGATTGGCCTGCATCAACGCGCGGGTGCGCTGGGCGACACGGTCCTCCAGTTGGGTGTTGGCTTCGTGGAGCTGCTGATAAAGGATGACGTTATCGAACGCGATCGAAAGCCGGCTGCCGAAAATCTCGACCAGCGAACGATCGGTTTCGGAGAGCTGGTGTTCCGACTGCAGCAGCACCACGACTTCCCGTCCGCTGCCGGTGCGAATATAGAGCACGGAGCGGTGGTCGGCGAATTCATGCTTGCGCCGCTTGAAAGCGGCTTCCACCATCGAACGCAGATCAGGGTCGAGCGACCGCGACCCGGCGATGCCGATGAACCGGCTGTAGCAGCCGGAGCCCGCCAGCACCGAAAAATCGTCGCCCACCATGCCGCCGTCGCGCAGCACCAGAATGCCGGCGCAATCGACATTCAACAGCGAGGCGATCTGCGTCAGCACGCCCTCGGCGAGGCGCTGCATCGATTTGAAATCGTACAAAGTGGAGGCGGCATCGATGATGATTTCCAGCCCGCGCCGGGTCTGCACCATGCGCTCGAGCTGCTGATAGCTGCGCAAGGCGGCGGTCAGCGAGGTGAACAGCTTGTCCGCCGTCAGCTCGGTCTTGGCCTTGTAATCGTTGATGTCGTACTGGACGATGACGCGACGCTCCGGCGCCTGTCCGGGCTGTCCGGTGCGCAGGATGATGCGGACGGTTTCGTTCTTGATTTCGTTGCGGATGTATTCGACGAGATCGAGGCCCGCGGCGTCGGTTTCCATGATGACGTCGAGCAGCACGGCGGCGATGTCCGGGTGCTCGCGCATCAGGACGCGGCCCTCGGCCGCCGAATAGGCCGACAGGACCTCCAGCGTCTGGCCGTTGAGGCTGTAGTCGCTCAGCGCAAACCGGGTGCCTTCATGGACGGCCTGATCGTCGTCGATGACCGCGATTTTCCACTTCCGCGCGCTCGATTCTTCCGGAACGGTTCCGGAATCCTCGATCAGGTGGAGGACATCGTCCTGTTCGGCCATTGAGAGATTCCGTCGCTTGTTGCGTCTGCGGTTTGGTCCGCGGTTGTGTCTGTCGTTCCGTGACCGCCTTTGGCGGTCTTCGGCATGATAATGCGAAATGTAGTGCCTTGTCCCAGCCTTGAGTCCAGCATCATGCGGCCTCCGAGCTGCTGGGTAACCAGATTATAAACGATATGCAGGCCGAGACCGGTGCCGCCCTCGTTGCGGCGGGTCGTAAAGAACGGATCGAACGCCTGCCGCTGCACGTCCGGCGTCATTCCGGCCCCATCGTCGGCAAAAATGATCTCGATATCGTCCGGGCCGCGGGCCCTCGCCGCAATCGAGATCGTCCCCGACCGTCCGTCGACAAACGCATGATTGGCGGCGTTGAGGATCAGATTCGTCAAAATCTGCCCATAGGAGCCCGGATAGCCGTCGATCACCAGGCCCGGGGGCACGTCGACCGACAGCGAGATCACGGCCTTTTTCAGAACCGGCCGCAGGCTGGCGATGATCTGGTCGGTCGCCTCGCTTAGGCTGAATTGCCGGCGTTCGGCGTGCGAGCGGTCCACCGCGACCTGCTTGAAGGACTGAATCAGCTCGCCGGCGCGCTGCAAATTGGCGACCAATTGCTGGGAGGCGTCGCGCGACGCCCGCACGAAATCCTCCAGCTGCGATCGCCGCAACTGGCTGTCGGACTTCAACTCGGCCTCGAACATTTCGCTGCGGCGGGCGAAACTGGACGCCACCGTCAGGCTGATACCGATCGGATTGTTCACCTCATGGGCGACGCCGGCGACCAGGCCGCCCAGTGCGGCCAGGCGCTCGGCGTCGATCAGGTTTTGCTGGGCGGCGCGCAGCTCCAAAAGAGCACCCTCGGCCTGTTCCTTGGACGCCCGCAGCTCATCCTCGGTCGCCCGCTTGGCGATGGCGCTTTCGCGGAATACTTCGACCGCGCGGGCCATCGCGCCGACCTCGTCCCGCGCCGCCGTTCCCTGCACCTGCCGGTCATAGTCGCCCGATGTGATCGCCTGCATCGCCGATATGATCTGATGTAATGGCAGCCGGATGCTCAGCGCGATCATGACGCCCGCGGTGAGGATGATGCCGAGAAAAATCACGGCGATGGACAGCACCCTGCGGGAGATGTCGTCCAGCGTCCGGTCGAAGGTTTCCTGCGCCTTCTGCTCGCGCTGGCGCATCTTGACCGACAATTCGTCGATGGCGCCGATGGTTTCGGCCTGGCTGGCGTCGATGCTGTTGCGCAACAGTTCGGTCCGGCTCGCGAGTTGTTCGGACAGCTTCGTCAGTCCCTCGCGCAATGCGCCGGTGCGGTCCTTCAAGCGCTCCAGCGCCATGCGCTGCAGGTCGTTGTCGGCGAGGCTTGCCATCTCGGGAACGGTTTTGTCGATGGTATCGATATTGCGCCGGGCCTCCTCGGCCGATGCCTGATTTTGCGAAAAATAATAGCCGTTGGCGGCGACCAGCGTCGCGGTAAAGGCCTCGCGGGATTTGCCGAGCTCCGGCCAGATCGGGGCGTCGCGGTGTCCGGTCGCGCCCTCGATGATCGAATAGAGCCCGGCCATGTCCCGGGTCGAGCCCAACACCTGTTGCTCGTAGGTTTTCGAGATGGCGGCCTGGACGGTACGCAGTTCTCCGAAGCCGTCGAGGAAACGTTCGGTGACACGCTCGAGTTCGTCCACCGATCCCGACAGCATCGGATCGGTCGAGGCGCGCGTGGTCAGGGTGCCGAGGATGGCCTCGCGCAGCAGCAGGATCTCGGCGAAAAATTCCGGGCTCGGCTGGTTGATGTAACGGTGAATCAGGTTCTGCAGCCGACTGGTCTCGCTCTCCAGCAACGCCAGAACCTGGTCCGACTGGCGCACCTGGCGGACGTCGTCCCAGGCCGAGCGCAGCACTTGCGCGCCGTTCCAGATCATCGCCGCCAGCACCAGGACGACGGCCGAGTTCAGCGCGGCAATCGACAGGATGCGCCAGCGGATCGGTATAGCACGAAGCAGCCTGACGATGCGAAAACGGTCGCGCAGGGTGGCGCTCGCCGACCGTTCCGTGGTTTCGTCGGGGGCTGTTGGCAAGATCAATTCACTCCACGGCCACAGGTGGAGATCAACGGGGCCCCAGCGGTGCTCAATTCGCGTGCAACAACATTCGCTGAAGCCGCCGTCAGCCGCGGCGCAACAACGGTGGGTGCAATCCGCCAAAGGCCGGCGCGGTTGTACACAGGCAACTTCAACCCCTCACCGTGGAGTCGATGGCGCTCAAAAAAGGTTCAATCCGTTTAGCAGACGCCGGTCAGAGGTGGCCATCCTGCCGGAACCGCCAAAACCCGGCAATGGTGCGCTGCGGGGCGACCTTTTGGCGGATTGAAACCGCGGACCCGGGGTTTTATCAGGGCGCGGCCCGCGTCAAATTATGTGACGGCCGCGGCAGATGGATGGTTGGACCGTGAATCCCGTTTCGAGATTTTTGCAATCGGCTGCCATGATCGCGGCGATCACCCTTACGGCGATCACCGTCTCGGCGATCAGTCTGGCGTCTCCGGCCCAGGCCCTCACCAATATCGTCTGGTGGCATGCCATGTCGGGCGAGCTCGGGCGGCAATTGGAGCAACTCGCCGCAGACTTCAACGCATCGCAAACCGAATACCGCATCGTGCCGAGCTACAAAGGCAATTACACCCAAACCGTGACGGCAGCGATCTTTGCGTTTCGCTCGCGGAGCCAGCCGGCCATCGTTCAGGTCAACGAAATCGCGACCGGGACCATGATGGCCGCCAAGGGCGCGATCTATCCGGTGTTCGAACTGATGCGGGACGAATCGGAAGCGTTCTCGCCGGCGGCGTATCTTCCCGCGGTCAGCGGTTATTATACCGATATCGCCGGCAACATGCTGTCGTTTCCGTTCAACAGCTCGACGCCGATCCTCTATTACAACAAGGATCTGTTCCGGAGTGCGGGTCTCGATCCGGAAACCGCGCCCAAGACCTGGCCCGAACTCGGCGCCGCGGCAAAGCGGCTGCGCTCGGCCGGCGCGGTTTGCGGCTTCACCACATCCTGGCCGTCATGGATCAATGTCGAGAACTTTTCCGCGTTCCACAATTTGCCGGTCTCGACCAGGGCCAACGGGTTCGAGGGCCTCGATGCAGCGCTTAATTTCAACAATCCGGTGATGGTGCGCCATATCGCGCAACTCGCGGAGTGGCAGGTCGACAAGGTCTTCGACTATAGCGGTCGGGCGACCTCGGCGGAGCCGCGCTTTCAGAATGGCGAGTGCGCCATCTTCATCGGCTCGTCGGCGACGCGCGCCGATATCAAGGCCAATTCGAAATTCGAGGTGGGTTACGGCATGTTGCCGTATTGGCCCGACGTGCAGGGCGCGCCGCAAAACTCGACCATCGGCGGCGCCACCTTGTGGGTGCTGCGCGACCGGCCGCACGCCGAATACCGCGGCGTCGCCAAATTCTTTGCCTTCCTGTCGAAGCCGGAGGTTCAAGCAGCCTGGCATCAGAACACCGGCTATCTGCCGGTGACCCGGGCAGCCTTCGATTTGAGCCGCGCCCAAGGCTTCTACGATCGCAATCCCGGTGCTGCGATCTCGATCGAGCAGATCACCCTGAAACCGACCACCGAAAACTCCAAAGGGATCAGGCTCGGATCGTTCGTGCTGATCCGCGATGTGATCGACGACGAACTGGAGCAGGCCTTCAGCGGCAAGAAATCGGCGCAGGCGGCGCTGGATTCCGCCGTCGAGCGCGGCAACCGGCTGCTGCGGCAGTTCGAGAGCGCCAATCCGTAAGCTGTGCTCGCCATAGGCTGTCGGCACGGCGCGGAGCCGGTTATAGAAGGCGCTCGATTCCGCATGCCGTTTCGAGAGCCGATCGCCATCATGCATTCGCTGCCCACGCTACCCGACTTCGCGGCGTTCCAGGCATGGCGTGCCGATCCGTCACAATGGCTGCCGGCCGCGCTCGACATCGCGCGCAGCGAGGGATTGCCGCATGCCGACCCGAAGCCGTTTTTGAACGGCACCAATCTTGTCCTCGCGCTCGATGAGCGGCTGGTGCTGAAGATTTTCCCGCCGATGCTGCGCGCCCAGTTCGTCTCGGAGCGGGCTTCGTTGTCACAGCTTCGCGGGCGCCTCAGCATTGCCGTTCCCGAGATCGTGCGGCAAGGCGAACGCGACCAATGGCCCTATCTCGCGATCACGCGGCTGCATGGCGTGCTCGGCGCCCAGGCATGGCCCGGCTTGCCGGAGGATCAGAAGGAGCGCGTGCTGCGCCGGATCGGCGAGACCATCGCCGAAGTACAGCGTGCCCCGCTTGGCGAATTGTCGACCATCGAACCGCGCTGGGATCAGTTGATGCGGCGGCAGATCGACGGATGCCGCGCGCGGCATACGCGCCTTGGATTGCCGCGCAAGTTTCTCGCCGGCCTCGACGATTTCCTGGCCGCGGCGATACCGCTCATTCCCATGGACGCGCCGCCGGTGATCCTGACCGGCGAATACATTCCGGAGAACTTTCTGCTCGGTCAGGAAACCGGCGGCTGGCAATTGTCCGGGCTGTTCGATTTCGGCGACGTGCTGACGGGCTGGGGCGAGTACGATCTGCTTGGACCGAGCGCCTTCATGACGGCCGGCATGCCGCGCCGCGTCCGCAGCCTGTTCGAAGGCTACGGCTATGCGGCCGCCGATATCGGCCCGGATCTGAAGCGCCGGCTGATGGCGCTGATGCTGCTGCATCGCCAGAGCGATCCGATCCGACACATCTGCATTGAGGGCTGGCAGGAAAAAGCCGACGACCTGTTCGAGCTGGCGGAATTGCTCTGGCCGGTATGACGGGATCGGCGCGTCGCGGGCGTTTGGCTATCGCTCAAGGCCGATTGCAACAAAATTAGGCAGTTCATCATTCTCTGTATGCATTCGGTCGGCCTATTTCGATGGATTCTGAGCGTATTTCTATTGGAGTATTTCAAGTATAATCAGATAGTTATACCTATTTTGGCTCCTGTTGAGCGTTGGCACAAACCTTGCGACGCTTTGAAACCGATCCCTCCGGCGTTTGGAGCGCCACATGAAGCGTCGCGATTTTCTGGGTATGAGACCGTAATGGCTGCTGATCCGTTGGACGATTATATCGACGCCGTGGCGAGCGCACTGGCGCTGCCGGTCAAGGACGCCTGGAGGCCCGCGGTGCGGGCGAATCTCGAGGTGTCGCTCAGGCTGGCGCGGCTGGTCGACGAGTTCGCATTGCCCGACGAAGCCGAGTCGGCCAGTGTCTACTCGGCCTGATATGACCGGACCCGATATGGCAGCGGCCGTGAGTTCAGATGATTTGTCAGCCTCGGAAATCGCCCAGGCCGTGGCGGGGCGAAAGATCTCCGCGCTTAGCGCGACCGAGGCGGCGCTGGCGCGGATCGCGAGATACAATCCGGTCCTGAATTGTTTCACCGACATCACGGCCGAGCGCGCGCGTGCCAAGGCGCGCGCCGTCGATGCCGCGATCTCGGCCGGGCAGCCCGTCGGTCCGCTGGCCGGCGTTCCCTTCGCGGTAAAAAACCTGTTCGACGTGCAGGGGCTCGCCACCCGCGCCGGATCGAAGATCAATCGCGACCTCAAGCCGTCGCCGCGCGATGCCACCTTGATCGAGCGGATGGAAGCGGCCGGCGCGGTACTGGTCGGCGCGCTCAACATGGGTGAATACGCCTATGACTTCACCGGCGAGAATGTGCATGACGGCCCGTCGCGCAATCCGCATGATTTGACGCGGATGACCGGCGGCTCGTCCGGCGGCTCCGGCGGCGCGGTCGGCGGCGGCCTGGTGCCGATTGCGCTCGGCTCCGACACCAACGGCTCGATCCGGGTGCCGTCGTCGTTCTGCGGAATCTTTGGTTTGAAGCCTACCTATGGCCGGCTGTCGCGCGCGCGGTCGTTTCCGTTCGTCGCAAGCTTCGACCATCTCGGGCCGTTCGCGCGCAATACGAGCGATCTCGCGCTGGCCTATGATGCGATGCAGGGACCCGACCCCGACGATGCCGCCTGCGCGACCCGGCCGGTCGAGCCGGTCGCGCCATCGCTCGCGCAGGACATCGGGGATCTGAGGGTCGCGATCGCCGGCGGCTATTTCCAGCAGAACGTGTTCCCCGAAGCTGTCGAGGCCGTGGCCCGCATCGCCAAGGCGCTGGGCACCACCCGTATCGTCGAAATTCCGGAAGCCGCGCGCGCCCGCGCCGCGGCCTATGTGATCTCCACGACCGAAGGCGCCTCGCTGCATCTTGATCGGTTGCGGCGGCGTCCCGATGATTTCGATCCGGCGGTGCGCGACCGCCTGCTGGCCGGCGCGATGGTACCGGCACCATTGGTCGACCGCGCGCAGAAATTCCGCCGCTGGTACCGTGCCCGGGTGCTGGAGCTGTTCAAGACGGTCGACGTGATCCTGGCGCCGGCGACGCCGTGTGTGGCGCCGAAACTGGGGCAGGTGACCTTCACGCTGGATGGTGTCGAATTGCCGGTGCGCGCCAATATCGGCATCCACACCCAGCCGATTTCCTTTATCGGATTGCCGGTGGTCGCGGTGCCGGTTCCGCTGGAGCCGATGCCGATCGGCGTGCAAATTATCGCCGCACCCTGGCGCGAGGATATCGCGTTGCGCGTAGCCCACGCGCTGGAGCGCATGGGCGTCGTGTCGGCGCCACAGCCAAGAGGTCTATGAGATGGAAGTCGATCTGCCGGACGTGCATGCCGAGGTAGCCGCGCAATTCGCGCGCTACGAAAAGGCGCTGGTCTCCAACGATGTCGCGGTGCTCGACGAGTTGTTTCGCGACGATTCCCGCACGCTGCGTTACGGCATCAGCGAAATTCTCTATGGCTATAGCGAGATCATGGCGTTTCGCGCGGCGCGCCCTTCCGTGGGCCTGATGCGGCGGACGGCGCGCACCGTGATCTCGACCTATGGCCGCGATACCGCGGTGGCCTCGACGCTGTTTTACCGCGAAACCGCGCCGGGCAAGGTCGGCCGCCAGATGCAGACCTGGGTGCGGTTTGCCGAGGGCTGGAGAATTGTCGCCGCCCATGTCAGCATCATCGACGAACCCAAACCTTGAACGAACCAAGTCCTGAATGAGCATCGGTCCAACGACATGAGCCTTGACGATCTCCCGACCAGCGACCGTCAACGGCCGGCAGAACCGGTGCTTCAGCGCGTCGACCGCGCGACCGCCAATCCCTACAAGGTCACGCGCGCCGAGGAATTGCGGCTGCAACTCGCCGACGAAATCGTGCGCGGCGCGCTGGCGCCGGGCTCGCCGCTCGATGAGACCGATATCGCGCGCCGCTTCAACGTCTCACGCACGCCGGTGCGCGAGGCCTTGCGCCAGCTCGCGGCCAGCGGGCTGGTCGATGCCCGCGCGCATCGCGGCGCGGTGGTGGCGCGGCCCTCGATCGAACGGATGACCGAGATGTTCGAGGCGATGGCCGAACTGGAAGCCTTGTGCGCCGGGCTCGCCGCCGAACGCATGGCGCCCGCGGAACGTCACGGGCTGGAGGCGATCCATGAGGAATTGCGGGTATTGAGCTCCGCCGGCAATCCGGAGCGGTTTCACGAAGTCAACGAGCGCTTTCATAATGCGATCTATGCCGGTTCGCAGAACGGCTATATCGCCGAGATCACGCTGGCGACGCGGGTGCGGGTGCAGCCGTTCCGCCGCGCGCAATTCCGCAACCTCGGGCGGCTGGCCAAATCGCACGCCGAGCACGACCGCGTCGTGGTCGCGATCATGCGCGGCGACCACGTCGCCGCCGCCGCCGCGATGCGCGCGCATATCGAGCTGGTGCGCGGCGAGTATGAGATTTACGCGGAGAGTGGGCGAGTAGGAAGCGGCGAATAGGGAGTGGCGAATAGCGAATAGGGAAGTTCTATTCGCCACTCGCTATTCGCTATTCGCGACCTTCTCCGCCATGAACGTACGCCAGCCGCCGAAGCCCGAAATATCGCGGGCGCCGGAGATGTCGACGGGCTCGACGATGAATCCCTTGACGCCGCGGCCATCGGCCAGCCGCACCGTGCCGATCGACAGCGGGGGCGGGATCGCAGCGACGAATTTGCCGAAGGCGGCTGCCGGCAGCGCCCAGACTTCCAGCGCGATCGATGATCCCGTACCAGGTGCGACCCGCAGCATGCCGGGTTTCGCCGGCGTGGTATCGAGCGCGTAGAGCTTGTAATCCGCGGCCGTCGCGGTTGCCTCCAGCAATCGTCCGCCGAGCTCTGTCAGTTCGTCATTGAGCGCCATGCCCGACAGATGCGCGCCGACCACCGCGATGGCGATCTCGTCGCCGCTGGTCATGGCCGGCATGGCTGCGAGCGGCGGCTGCGGCAGGCTTCCGGCGCCGAGGGGCAATTTGGTCTCGGCATGGAAGACGCGGCCGATGCTGGCGAGCAATGCGTCCTTGCCTGCCGGCGCCAGCAGCGTGATGCCGAACGGAATGCCGTCGGGCCGCATCGCCGCCGGCAAGGCCAGGCCGCAAAGGTCGAGCAGATTGACGAAATTGGTGTAGGTGCCGAGCCTGGAGTTGAGTTCGATCGGGTTGGCCAGCACCTGCGCGGTCGAATAGGCGGTCGGCGCCGTCGGCAGCACGATCGCATCGAGATGGGCGAAGGCACGCTCAGCGACGCGCCGCAGCGCCTGCAAGCGATAAAGTGCGGCAAAGGTATCGGACGCGGTCAGCCGCGCGCCGGCCGCCGTGATCTCGCGCGTCACAGGGTGGATCGAGTCCGGCGACGATGCCAGCAGATTGCGGATCACCAGATAACGCTCGGCGACCCACGGTCCCTCATAGAGCAACCGCGCGGTCTCATAGAACGGTTCGAGGTCGAACTCGACCAGCGTGGCGCCCAGCGACGTCCAGCGCTTCAGCGCCTCGCCAAAGGCCGCCTCCGCGGCCTTGTCGCCGAAGAAGATCAGTTGGCCGTTGCGCGGAACGCCCAGCCTGAGATTTTGCGGAAACGCGGTCATCGCCGCCAGCGGCCGGTCGCGCGAAAACGGATCGGCGCCGTCGGGGCCGGCCACCACTTGCAGCGCCGCGATGGCGTCATCGACCGTCAGTGAAAAGATCGAAATGCAGTCCAGCGTGCGGCAGGCCGGCACCAGGCCCGCGGTCGAGATCAGCCCGAGGCTCGGCTTCAGTCCGACGATGTTGTTGAGCATCGCCGGCACGCGGCCGGATCCCGCCGTATCCGTGCCGAGCGCCAGCGGCACCAGGCCGGCGGATACCGCGACGCTCGATCCCGAACTCGACCCGCCCGGAATCAAATCGGCGCGGATCGGGTTGATGGGGATGCCATAGGGCGAGCGCACGCCGACCAGGCCGGTGGCGAACTGATCGAGATTGGTCTTGCCGATCGTGATGGCGCCGGCTGCGCGCAGTCTTGCCACCGCCGTGGCATCGTGCGCCGGCATATACGAGAAAGCCGGGCAGGCCGCGGTGGTCGGCAGGCCCAGCGCGTCGATATTGTCCTTGACCGCGAACGGGACGCCGTAGAGCGGCAGCTGCGCGGCGTCCTTTTTGGTCAGCGCCTCGGCCTCCGCGATCGCGTCCTTTTCATCGCGAAGGCTGATGAAGATGGCGGGGTCGTTGTGGTCGCGGATGCGCTGGTAGGTACGTGCGACGGTTTGCGCAGGCGATCGTGTGCCCGCGCGATGCGCGGCGACAATGGCAGCAACGGTTTCGGTCACGAGGCCGCCCTGAGCCCGGTCGGGCGCGCCTCGGTCTTGTCGGGTCGTCGCAACTTATTCGGCAGGGGCTGCAAGAGGCATCTCCGGATGCGAAAGGCTAACGGTGCTGGTGCCGAACTTCTCCACCGCGAAAAATCCGACCGCCACCACAGCATAAGCCAGGGCCACACCCGGCGTCACGCCCAATCCGCCGCCAATGCCGACCGATTCACCGTGCATGAAGCCGAAATAGGTCATGATCGCGCCGGCAAAGGCGAAAGCCGCGGCCTTGTTGAACTCACGGTCGATCACGAACACGCCGATCGCACCCAGCACCAGGCCGGCCAGGATCGAACCACCGCCCATCACTTCCAGCCCGTGATAGAGCACGCCCTGCTGCGGCAGAGCGGCGATCGCCGCGGTCTTGACCGCGCCGACCTTGTCGGCGGCGAGGCCTCCGACTGCCTGGGCGGCGTTGAGCGTCGAACCAAGCATGGTGTCGATCTGCAGCTTGGCCCAGGCCGCGAAATGCGGCGTCAGCGCCAGCACGATCGCCGGCGCATGCTTGATCGGCGTGGTCTGGAACGCCTGTGCGCCGATCAGCATGCCGATATAGAGCAGGATCGGCGAGATCGCGACCACCGGCACCAGCGCCAGCAGGACCGAGATGATGCCGAACCAGCTGAGCACCACGACCATGATTCCGGTCGCGGCCGAATAACCGATCCGCCCGCCCATCGCCTTCCAGCCGGCATGGCCGATATAGACCGCGTTGATGAAGGGGTTGCCCATCAGGCAGCCGATCAGGCTGACGATGCCGTCGGCGGTCAGGACCCGCGTGGTCGGATATTCGTCGCCGGCGGCTTCCGCGCTTTCGACATTGTCCATGGACTCGACGAGATCGTAGATGCCGAACGGGATCGCGGTGACCAGGATGACCCCGAGGAATTCAAACCCGGAGAACACCTGACCGACCGCCGGCAGCGGCACCGAGAAGCCGAAATTCGCGAAGGCATCGCCGACGCCTTTGACACTCAAGCCGCCCAGATTGTAGCCGAGCAAGTTCGAGCCCCAGGCGATGATCATGCCGACCACGATGGCGACGGCTCCGGCGGGGATTCCCTTTGGGTACTTCACCCCGCCGAACCAGCCGGCCAGGATGATGGCGAAACACACCAGCCCGATCTGCGGCGTCATGTACATCTCCAACGCCGGGCGCATCGAGATGAAGGTCACGGCGACGCCGGCCAGCGTGCCGAGCAGGGCGGCGCGGGGCGTGATCTTGCGAATATACGGCGCGATGAAGCCGCCGATCATCAGAACAAAGCTTTGAAAGAACACCCAGACCAGGCCGGCCGACCAGCCCTTCAGGGGATCGCCGGTCTTGATCGTGATTGGCAGCATGATCACGAAGGTGACGATGAACATATGCGGCACGCTGATGCCCGACGGCAGCGCGCAGACATCGCTGCGGCCGGTCTTTTGCGCCAGCCGATAGGCGAGAAACGCGTAGTAGAACGTCGAAAGACACATCATCAGCCCAACCGCGGGCAGAATGCGGCCGAACACCAGCGAATCCGGCATCTTGAGCACGAAGCGCAACAGGCCGGTCAGCACCAGCATGTTGACGAGGATGTTGGTACCGAAACCGAAAAAGGCATTCCAGTCGCCCGGCGTCCATAGCTCGGGTTTGAAGTCAGGCTTTACGGCAGTCCCTGTGGTCGTGCTCATCGTTATGCCCCTGCTGTTGCTGTTGCTTTCGAAGTCTCCAGTGAAATCGCTTGTAGGATCGCAGCCGAGTCGGTGACCCAGCCGAAAATGCCGCCTTGGGCCTTGATCATCTTCAGGCCCATCTCGTGGAATTCGGGGAAGTAGGAGGCGCAGCCGTCCGACACCACGACGCAGCGGTAGCCGCGGTCGTTGGCCTCGCGCACGGTGGTGTTGACGCAGACTTCGGTGGTGACGCCGCACACCAGCAAATTCTCGATGCCGTATTTCTGCAAGAGATCGCCCATTTCGGTCGCGTAGAACGCGCCCTTGCCGGGCTTGTCGATCACGATCTCGCTGTCGAGCGGATAGAGCTGTGGGATGATGTCGTGGCCGGCTTCGCCGCGGATCAGGATCCGTCCCATCGGTCCGGGGTCGCCGATGCGCAACGACGGTGCGCCGCGTTCGACCTTGGCCACAGGTGCGTCGGACAGATCAGGCAAATGTCCTTCGCGGGTGTGGATGACGAGAATTCCCGCGTCCCGCGCCATGCCCAGCAATGCCGCGATCGGCTTTATCGCGCGCGCCAGTTGCGAGACGTCGTTGCCGAGCGTTTCACCGAAGCCGCCGGGCTCCATGAAGTCGCGCTGCATGTCGATGATGACGAGCGCGGTCTTTGACCAGTCGAGGTCGATCGGACCCGGCTCCGCGATGACGGTGCTGTGGCTTGGATATTTGGAGCTCGTCATTGATAATTCCCCGAGCCGAACAATTCCCGACTCGGAGCTAAGCAAAGGGCGTGCCATTGTGTACAACGGCGCAAGGCGCTCACGGCGCCTGGAATCATCGATCAAATTCAAATGGTTGATTGGTCGGTGGGACGGCTGCTTATTCTTTGTTCGCCGTCTTGATCAGAGCTCTTTGCATATTAGTTGAGCGCGCTGCATACACGCGCATAATTCGTGCAGTGTCAGGCCGCGAGATAAAACGCTAGAGCCTTTTCCGTTCCGATGGAATCGGAACGGGACTCTAGTCTTTTGTTTTGACGCGTTTTCTTAGCGCGACCCGGTGTCCACGGAGCCTGTCATCAGGCGCGCATTCGCGCGACCCGTTGGCTGGAAAACGCTCTAGCGGACCACCTTGCTGCTGCCTTGCGTGATCAGGCGCGCGGAGCGCTGATCGCGCGCATGGCTCCACAGCCAGCTCAGCGCGACGCTCAAGCGGTTGCGCAGGCCGATCAGGAAATAGATGTGCGCGATACCCCAGAGCCACCACGCCAGCGTGCCGCGCAGCTTGAAGCGGCCGAAATCGATCACCGCCTGCTTTTTGCCGATTTGCGCGAGGCTGCCGGCATGCTTGTAACGGAATGGCGCCAGTTTGCCGCCGCGCAGCCGCGCCTTGATGGTGTCGGCGACATAGTGTCCCTGCTGCTTGGCCGCCGGTGCAATGCCCGGCACCGGATTGCCGTCGGGATCCGCGACCATGACGGTATCACCGACGGCAAAGATATCGGGATGGCCGGGAACGGTAAGGTCGGGCTCGACCTGTAGCCGTCCGGCGCGATCGGCCGGTGCGCCGAGCCATTCGGCGGCGGGCGAGGCGCGGACGCCGGCCGCCCAGATCAGGGTTTTGGCGTCGAGCTTGTGGCCGCCATAGACCACGCCATCGGCCGAGCATTCGGTGACGGCCTGTCCCAGCATCACCTCGACGCCGATTTTTTCCAGCGCGGCTTGCGCATAGGCCGACAGATCGTCGGCGAAGCCTGCGAGTACGCGCGGGCCCGCCTCGATCAGCACGACGCGGGTCTTGTGGGTGTCGATGTTGCGGAAGTCCGGCGGCAGCGTGTCCTGCGCCAGTTCGGCGATGGTGCCGGCGAGTTCGACGCCGGTGGGTCCCGCGCCGACGATGACGAAGGTCAGGAGCGCGGCGCGGCGTGCCGGATCGGTCTCGCGCTCGGCGCGTTCAAACGCGACCAGGATACGCCGCCGCAACGTGGTGGCGTCTTCGAGGGTTTTCAGGCCGGGCGCGAACGGCTCCCATTCGTCGTGGCCGAAATACGCGTGTCGCGCGCCGGTGGCGAGAACGAGCGTGTCATAGGGCTGCGCGTCGCCGTCTTCGAGCAGCACGCGTTTGGTGTTGGCGTCCACGCCGGTCACCGTCGCGAACAGCGTCGTCACTTCGGGCCGGTCGCGCAACAGATAACGGATCGGCCAGGCGATCTCCGATGTTGCCAGCGAAGCGGTCGCGACCTGGTACAACAGCGGCTGGAACAGATGGTGGTTGCGCCGGTCGATCAGTGTGATGTTGACCGGCGCGCCTCTCAGGTCAAACGTCGCCTGCAGGCCGCCAAAGCCGGCGCCGACGACCACGACGCGATGGGGTGTTGCCGGCGCTGTCGTCATGGAATGCCGCCTTGGGTTCCGGGTGTCTTCGCGCGCTCCATCTAAATGTAGTCTGTTGCACGCGCCGGTCCAAGCGCCGTTTGCCAATCGGCCGATAGCGTATCGCGATCGATCTCAGGCGTTCTGGGCGGCTGGGGTGGAAGCTGGGCGCCGACGTGGCGGAAGCGCGAGACCTGCGCACGCCCCCAGCAACGACAAGGTCGCTGCAACCATCATCGCCGGGGCAAAGCCGGCGCCGAAGCTTGTCGCCGAACCCACCCCGCCCTGCGCCGAGAACACCGCCACCATCGCGGCGATGCCGAACATGCCGCCGAGAAAGCGCGCCATGTTGAAGATGCCGGAGGCCTTGCCGATTTCGGTCGCCGCGACCGAACCAAGGATCGCGTTCTGCGCTGCCGGCATCGCCATCGATACGCCGATTCCGGCCAGCACCAGTGGCGCCACCAATGCCGGATAGTTGGTGCCGGGGGCGGCGAGCATCGCCATCCAGCCAAGGCCGATCGCCTGCATCGTCAATCCGGTCGCGACCAGCGGCCGTTCGCCGAATTTGTTGACGATCGCACCCGCCACCGGTGCGGTGACGAACAGCGTCGCGGTCCATGGCAACAACCGAAGCCCGGCGCCGAGCGGTCCGAAACTCAGCGTGGTCTGCAGAAATTGCGGCAGCAGAAACAGCACGCCGTACATCGCGGCATAGAACAAAAAGCTGGCGGCAACGCCGGCGGAAAACGCCGGCGCGCGAAACAGCCGCATCGGCACCATCGGCGCGGGCGTCCGCATTTCCCAACTCAAGAACATGACCGCGAGCAGCGTCCCCGCACCGAGCGCGCTCATGACTTCGAGGCTGGCCCATCCCAGCGTGTTGCCGCGCAACAGACCCCATACCAGCGCCAAGGCAGCACCGGCGACCGTGACGAGGCCCGGGATATCGAGGGCGGCCTTGGGGCCAAAACTCTCGCGCAGCCGTGTCAGCGCCAGCGCGATGGCGATCATTCCGATCGGAAGATTGATCCAGAACACCCAGCGCCATCCGAGATTCTCGCTGATGAGGCCGCCGGCGGCCGGTCCGACGATGAGGGCAAATCCGGTCACGCCGCTGAAGATGCCGAGCGCGCGGGCGCGTTCTTCTTTGGCAAAGGCGGCGCTGAGGATCGCCATCCCGAGCGGCATCACCAGCGCGGCGGCGGCGCCTTGCGCCAGTCTCGCGGCGATCAGCCATGCCGCGCTGCCCGACAGCGCGCAGACCACCGACGCCAGCGTGAACAGGGCTATGCCCGCGGCAAACAGCCGGCGCCGTCCGAAAAGGTCGCCAAGGGCCGCACCCGTCAGCAGCAGCACCGCGAAACTCAGATTGTAGGCGTTGACCACCCATTGCAGCGTCTCGACCGAGACGTTGAAGTCCTGGCGGATGGTGGCAAAGGCCGTGGTCACGATCAACGCGTCCAGCGCCATCATGAAGGACGCCAAAGCGACGATGCCGAGTGTCCAGTTCTTCGCCCGCCGATCATAAATGTCCTGCATCGTCATTCTCCCATCTGCCCGACGCCGGCCTTGCGCGGCGCTGATGCCAGGGACGAACCGGAACCGGCCAAGGATGCAGCCCGAAAATATTTTCTTTTCGGCCGAATCCTTATCGCCCCGCCGAACGTCACTGCGGCAGGACGCGATGATGTCTCGTCGTGCGAAGCATGGAGCGTGAGCGATGAAACGAACCCTGATCAGGTATAAGACCAGGCCGGAAATGGCCGACACCAATGCGGCGTTGATCGCCGCGGTGTTTGCGGAATTGAAGGATGCGAGGCCCGAAGGCGTGCGCTATCTTACGCTGCGGCTCGAGGACGATCATTTTATCCATCTGGTCGAGACCGAGGCCGATGCCGCCAGCGCCATTCCAGGTTTGGCCGCCTTCAGGCTTTTTCAGAGCGGCATTCGCGAACGTTGTATCGAGCCGCCTGAGGCCGGAGGTGCTATCATCGTCGGCAATTATCGCATGCTGGATCAGTGATCGAGGAATTGCAGGCGCAGAATGAAGGAAATCCCGGCTTCACCGGCGGCCATCGCCGACCTCAACGGCCTTCTGGTGAGCATGCGGCCGAAGCTGCATCGCTATTGCGCGCGCATGACGGGCTCGGTGATCGACGGCGAGGACGTGTTGCAGGATGCCTTGATCAAGGCGGTGGAGTCGTTTGCCTCCGCCGGTCCGCTTCATCATCCCGAGGGCTGGCTGTTCCGGATCGCGCACAACACCGCGCTGGATTTCCTGCGCCGCCGCAACCGGAGCCAAGCGCTGCACTCGGGTGAGGAGGTAGACATGATCGCCGACCCGGTCGATGCCGTCACCAGCCGCCAGATCGCCGGCGCCAGCCTGCGTACCTTCATGCGGCTTCCGGTCGCGCAACGCTCCAGCGTGATCCTGATGGACGTGCTCGGCTGCTCGCTGCGGGAAGTCTGCGACGTGATGGATTTCAGCCTGCCCGCGGTCAAGGCGGCGCTGCATCGCGGGCGCGCGCAACTGCGCGAATTGGCCGATGCGCCGGACGATTCCGCGCCGGCGCAGATGTCGCAAGCCGACCGCGACCGGCTTGGCGCCTATGTCGCGCGCTTCAACGCGCGGGATTTCGATGCCATTCGCGCCATGATATCGGAAGACGTGCGGCTTGAACTCGTCAACAAGCTTCGCCTCGACGGCAAGGCCGAGGTGTCGCGCTATTTCGGCAATTATTCCAAGGTCACGGATTGGCATCTGGTGCCGGGATTGCTGGAAGGCCGGCCTGCGATCCTGGTGTTCGATCCGAACCAAATGGGCGCGCCGCCGAAATACTTCATGCTGTTGCAATGGTCGGCCGACAAGGTCGCGGCGATCCGCGACTTTCGTCACGCCGCTTACGTCATCGATGGCGCGGAGTACTCGATGTGAGCGCAGTGTTTGTCCGGGACCGCCGCGGTCGATTAGACCGCCCGGCGGCCGAGTTCGCCGCTGGCGCGCGCGATACGTTCGGCGGCGACCGAAGCGGCGCCGCTGCTGCGCGCAGGATCAGCCCGGCGCGGTTCATTGAAGGTCGGCATCTGTTCCTCATCATGGGCGCTCGGCCAAAAAAACAGCGCCAGCAACAGCCCAAGATTGACCAATGCGCCGACCGCGGTGCCGTGATGCTCGGGTCCAAGCGACAAGCTGGGGAATTTCCTCGCGACCACCATGTCGGCCATCAGGACCACGAACAAGCCGGGGATCACGCAGACCGGGTCCCATCCGATATCCCGCAAGCGCATCGCTTGCAGGGTCAAGGTGACCAACAGGAAGACGATGCCGACGATGATCGCCGGCCCCTGGATCATTTCGATCGACGGCGGGAGGCCGTTGGCGGCGGCGTCGAAGCTCTCGCGCGCCATTAGAAAGCAGATCCCGGTCATCACCACGGCGAGGCCCATGATGCTCAGGAAATACTGCAGCCGTCCAAGCCGCGCATTCAAGCCGAAGATGAAACCCAGCATCGCCCGATCCTTTTCGGCCCAATTACGCATGGATTCCTTTTGGATTGCTTTCCGCCGCCGTGAACCCTCCCGCTATCCCTCAGGTCATGGTTTCCGGCGGCTTACCCTGATGGCTTCGATTTGGCCGGTCGCTGTGGAACTATAATTCCTTGCCATTCGCGGCCACTGCGAATTATGGTGCATGGCTGGTTGGGGAATGGGCCGAAGGTTCTAGGGGGGAGTGGCGGTTCGCGCTTGCCGCCAGCGCGGGATTTCGCGCACAAAATGCGTCACCGCTCATACCATCGCGGCCAATAATAAACGCATGCCCAAACCTGGGCGGGGAACGCTCTTCCAACGGGGCAAGACCGAGCCATTGGTTCGGCCGGTGGGTGAGGTCAATTGTGAGGAGGGAACAGACGATGAAGACAGGTTTCTGGCTGGCGGGCGCGACGGCTCTGGCGCTGGCAGGCCCCGCGATGGCGGGCGATAGCATCAAGATCGGGTTCGTTTCGACCTTCAGCGGACCGACCGCGGTGATCGGCAACGACATGCGCAACTCGTTCGAGCTGGCGCTCGATCACATGGGGCGCAAGATGGCCGGCAAGCCGGTCGAGGTGATCTACGAAGACGATCAGCAGAAGCCGGATATCGGCAAGCAGAAGACCGAGAAGCTGGTGCAGTCCGACAAGGTCGACTTCATCGCCGGCTATATCTGGTCGAACGTGCTGCTGGCCTCGCTGAAGACCGCGGTCGACTCAGGCACCTTCCTGATCTCGGCCAACGCCGGACCGTCGCAGCTCGCCGGCGATCTGTGTTCGCCTTACGTGTTCTCGACCTCCTGGCAGAATGACCAGACCCCGGCGGCGATGGGGCTTTACATGAACCAGAAGGGCGTCAAGTCGGTGTTTTTGATCGGCCCGAACTATGCCGCCGGCAAGGACATGCTGGCCGGCGTCAAGAGCACGTTCAAGGGCGAGATCAAGGGCGAGGAATATACCGTGTGGCCGAGCCAGCTCGATTTCTCGGCCGAGCTCTCCAAGGCCAAGGCCTCGGGCGCGGAATCGATCTTCGTGTTCTATCCGGGCGCGGCCGGGGTCCAGTTCCTCAATCAATATGCCCAGGCCGGCATCAAGGCGCAGATCCCGCTTTATACCGCGTTCACCATCGACGAATTGTCGCTGCCGCTGCAGAAGGACAATGCGATCGGCGTTCCCGGCGCGCAGGAATGGGTCAACGACCTGCCCGGCGAGCAGAACAAGCGCTTCGTCGACGACTACCGCAAGAAATATCCCGGCCTGCGCCCGACCTATTATGGCGCGCAAGCCTATGACGCGGCGCAATTGATCGACAGCGCGGTGGTGGCGGCCGGTGGCGACACCAGCAAAAAGGACGTGATGAAGGCCGCGATGGAGAAGGCCGATTTCAAGTCGCTGCGCGGCCCGTTCAAATACGGCAACAACCACATCCCGGTGCAGAACTTCTATCTGCAGGATGTGGTGAAGGATGCCGACGGCGCGCTGTCGCTGAAAACCGTCGCCACCATCGTCAAGGACGCCCAGGACAGCTTCCACGACAAATGTCCGATGAAGTGATCTGGGCTTTGCCTTAGACCGGCGGCGGTGCTTTCGGTGCCGCCGCTGTTTTGTTGGCGGCACGTGTTTTGCTAGCAATTATCTCAGACCGTAGGATGGGTAGAGCGAAGCGAAACCCATCATTTCACGGAAAGCGGTTGATGGGTTTCGCTTCGCTCTACCCATCCTACTGATAACCCAGAGTAACCATGCTGCTTGTCGTCGAACAATTCCTGAACGGGTTGCAGTTCGGGCTGTTGCTGTTTCTGTTGGCGGCCGGATTGACCCTGGTGTTCGGCATCATGGACCTGGTCAATCTGGCGCACGGCTCGCTCTATATGATGGGCGCCTATTTCGCCGCGACCTTCGTCGCGTGGACCGGCAATTTCCTGCTTGGCATCGTATTGGCGCTCGGCGCCTCCCTGCTGCTCGGTATCGTGCTGGAGTTGGTGGCGCTGCGGCATCTCTATGGCCGCGATCATCTCGACCATGTGCTGGCGACGTTTGGGCTCATTCTTTTCTTCAATGACGCGGTGCGGCTGATCTGGGGCCCGGCGGGACTGGCGCTGCCGCTGCCGGCGTGGTTGACGGTGCCGGTGCAGATCGTGCCCGGCGTATTCTATCCGGCCTATCGGCTCGCGATTATCGTGGTCGCGCTGGCGGTCGCGTTGGGGCTTTATCTGGTGGTGATGAAAACCCGGGTCGGGATGCTGATCCGCGCCGGCGCCTCCAACCGCGAAATGATCGGCGCGCTCGGCATCAACATCAAGCTGCTCTACACGCTGGTGTTCGGGCTCGGGGCCGCGTTGGCCGGGCTCGCCGGGCTGATGCAGGCGCCGATCCTCACGGTGCAGATCGGCATGGGTGAGAACATCCTGATCCTTGCCTTCGTCATCATCGTGATCGGCGGTATTGGCTCCATTCGCGGCGCGTTCCTGGCGGCGATCTTCGTCGGCATGATCGATACGCTCGGCCGCGCCTTCCTGCCGGACCTGCTGCGAAAAATCCTGAGCTCGGCGGCGGCGTCGACCGCGGCGCCCGCATTGTCCTCGATGCTGATTTATTTGCTGATGGCGATCGTGCTGGTGATCCGCCCCGAGGGGCTGTTTCCGGCCAGCAAACGATGACCGCCTCGTTCAACGCCCGCAATGCCGTCGCAGCCCTGGTCGTCGCCGGGCTGGTGCTGCTGCCGCTGTATTCCTCGCTGAGCGGCAATATCTTCATCCTGACGCTGTTCACCCGCATCGTGATCTTCGCGCTGGCCGCTATCAGCCTCAACCTGATCATGGGCTATGGCGGCATGATGAGCTTTGGCCATGCCGCCTATCTCGGCATCGGCGGCTATGCGGTCGGCATTCTCGCCTTTGAGGGCATCGGCTCCGGATTTATCCAGTTTCCGGTGGCGCTGGCATCCTCGGCGCTGTTCGCGCTGGTGATCGGCGCGCTGTCGTTACGCACCCGCGGCGTCTATTTCATCATGATCACGCTGGCCTTCGCGCAGATGGCCTATTACGTCGCCTCGGGACTGGCGCGTTACGGCGGCGACGACGGCTTGACGATCTACAAGCGCAGCGATTTCGGCGGCCTGATCAACCTGTCGGGCAAGGTGCAATTCTATTATCTCTGCCTCTTTTGCCTGCTCGGCGGCATCTATTTGGTCTGGCGCATCGTCAACTCGCGCTTTGGCCTCGTGGTGCAGGGCCTGCGTTCCAACGAGGCGCGCATGCAGGCGATCGGCTTTCCGGCGACGCGCTACCGGCTGGTTTGTTTCGTGATCGCGGGCATGATGTGCGGGCTATCCGGTGCGCTTAACGCCAACAATACCGACTTCATCAGCCCGGCCGTGATGTACTGGACCCGCTCCGGCGATCTCATGGTGATGGTGATCCTTGGCGGCATGGGCTCGCTGTTCGGGCCCGTGATCGGCGCCATCGTCTATTTGCTGCTGGAAGAGTTTCTCTCGCAGCTCACGGAATATTGGGCGCTGGTGATGGGGCCGCTGCTGCTGCTGATCGTGCTGTTCGGGCGCGGCGGCATCATGGGCATGCTCGGGAGGTCCGGCCGTGACTGAGCCGCTGCTGCGCGTCGAGAATCTGGTGCGGACGTTCGGCGGGATCACCGCGACCGACAATCTGTCCTTGCAGGCGGCCGAGGGCGAGCTGCACGCGATCATCGGCCCCAATGGCGCCGGCAAGACCACGCTGATCACCCAATTGACCGGGCAGTTGCAGCCCAATTCCGGCAGCATTCATTTCGGTGGCCGCGATATCACGCGGCTGCCTGCTTATAAGCGCAGCGCGCTCGGGCTGGCGCGCTCGTTCCAGATCACCTCGCTGCTGAGGGATTTCACCGCGGCCGACAATGTCGCGCTGGCGGCGCAGGCCCATGACGGCCACTCGTTTTATTTCTGGGGCAACGCCCGCAAGGAAAAACATCTGCGCGAAGCGGCGCACGCGACGCTTTCCAGGGTCGGGCTCGAGCCACGCGCCGATGTGATCGTCTCCCGGTTGAGCCATGGCGAGCAGCGCCAGCTCGAACTCGCGGTCGCGCTCGCGACCAAGCCGCGATTGCTGCTGCTGGACGAGCCGATGGCCGGGCTTGGCGTTTCGGAATCCGCGCGCATGGTGGAGCTGCTGAAGGAGCTGCGGCGGGAAGTCACCATCATCCTGGTCGAACATGACATGGAAGCGGTGTTCGCGCTGGCCGATCGCATTTCAGTGCTGGTCTATGGCCGCGTTATCGCCTGCGACGTGCCGGCCGCGATCCGGACCAACGAGGATGTCAAGCGGGCCTATCTCGGCGAGCAGCATGCGGTGACCCGTCATGACTGACACCGAAACGACGCCGCTGCTCGAGGTCGCCGATATCGAGACCTGCTACGGCCTCAGCCAGGTGCTGTTCGGCATGTCGCTGTCGATTCGGTCGGGCGAGATGGTGGCCCTGATGGGCCGCAACGGCATGGGCAAGACCACCACCGTCCGCTCCATCATGGGGCTGACGCCGGCGCGCGCCGGGACGTTGAGATTTAGCGGGCGCGACGTCCGCAAGCTGCCCTCGTTCCGGATCGCGCAACTCGGCATCGGTCTGGTCCCCGAAGGGCGTCAGATCTTTCCCAATTTGACGGTGCGCGAGAATCTGGTCGCGGCCTCCCACAATCGGCTCGGCAGCTCCGATCCCTGGACCATCGAAAAGATCCACGCGATGTTTCCGCGGCTGGCCGAACGCGGCAACAACATGGGCGTCACGCTGTCCGGCGGCGAGCAGCAGATGCTGGCGATCGGCCGCGCGCTGATGACCAACCCGCGGCTATTGATCCTCGATGAGGCCACCGAAGGCCTCGCCCCCTTGATCCGCGACGAGATCTGGAATTGCCTGTCGATGCTGAAGGCCAAGGGCCAGTCGGTGCTGGTGATCGACAAGAATGTCGGCAATTTGGTTCGCATCGCCGACCGCCACTACATCATCGAGCGCGGCCGCGCCGTATGGAGCGGCACCTCGGCGCAGCTGATCGCCGAGCCCGATCTGCAGCACCGCTATCTCGGGATTTGAGGCCGAGATTCTTCCTTCTCCCCTTGTGGGAGAAGGTGGCGCGAAGCGCCGGATGAGGGGTAGCAACATAACGAGAGTGCGTGACCCCTCACCCCAGCCCTCTCCCACAAGGGGAGAGGGGGCGCGCTGCCGTTGTTGGCGGTGACCCTTTCCGAAACATAAGCCGAACTCTCAAGCATTGACTCGACCCAAATATCGGGATATCCCTGTATTAAAGTCGGAATATCCCGATATTGGAGCAGGCATGACCTCCGCATCTACGCCCGTCATCGGACCGAGCCGTTGCAACTGCGCCGCGCTGCGCAAGGCATCACGGCGGATGTCGCAATTCTATGATTCCGTGTTGGCCCCGTGCGGGCTGAAATCGACGCAATACGCCATGCTGACCGAAATCGCGCGGCAGGGGGCGGCGCCGCCGACGATCCGTGAACTGGCCGAAGTGCTGGTTATGGATCAGTCGACCATCGGGCAGAACCTGCGTCCGCTGGAGCGGGAAGGGCTGGTTGCGCTGGTGCAGGACGAGGCGGATCGCCGCAGCCGGCGTATCACCTTGACCAAAGTGGGTCGCTCGCGTTTCGCGGCGGCGGAGCCGCTCTGGCGCGTGGCGCAGGAGCGTTTCGAAGGCGGCTTTGGCAGGCGCGCTGCGGCGGACTTGCGAGCCGTGCTGGGGACGATCGCGCGCGATCCGTCGCTGGCCGACGCCGGCGAGGGTTCGCTGCGCTGACGACCATCAAGAATTGATCAGACGACCGTGCGCGCGTCGAAGCGGCGGCGTCATCCCGCTGTGAAAGGCCACCCATGAACAAGATCGTACGCAACGACCATCTTGGCCCGGCCAAGGCCGTGAAAGCTCCGCCGGCCCCGGCGCGACGGCGCGGCGATGCGTCGCCGCCGATGGTGCTCGCCATCGTCTGCGTCGGCATCTGCCTTGCCAATCTCGACCTCTTTATCGTCAATGTGGCGCTGCCCAATATCGGCCGTGACTTCAAGGACGCCTCGCTGGAAGATATGTCGTGGATCCTCAACGGCTACGCGATCGCTTATGCGGCGTTGCTGGTGTTCTTCGGCCGGCTGGCCGAGCGCTATCGCCGCGATCTCAGCTTTCTGCTCGGTGTCGGACTGTTCACCGCGGCCTCGGCAGCCTGTTCGGTGTCCTACAATGTCGAGACGCTGATCGCGTTTCGGGTGCTGCAGGCGGCCGGCGCGGCGTTGATGACGCCGACCTCGCTCGGACTATTGATGGCGGCGTTTCCGCCGGCGCGTCGCGGCGCCGCGGTGCGCAACTGGACCGCGATCGGCGGCCTCGCCGCGGCACTGGGCCCTGTCGTCGGCGGCCTGCTGGTGACGGTGAACTGGCGCTGGATCTTTTTGGTCAATGTCCCGATCGGAATCATCGCGATGCTGATCGGCTGGTGGAAATTGCCGCAAATTCCGGGCCATTCCGCGCCGCGGCCGAACCCGGGGGACGCTGCGCTCGTGACCGGCGGCATCGGCGCGCTGACATTTGCCATCGTCAAGGTGAACGATTGGGGATGGGGCTCGCCGGGCATTGCCGGCAGCGCCGTCGCGGCCGTCATCCTGCTGGCGCTGTTTGTGTGGCGCTGCTTCCGTTCACCCAATCCGTTCGTCGATCCCGCGCTGTTCCGCATCAAGCCATTCGCCGGCGCGGCTCTGGTGATGGCGCCGTATTCGGCCGCCTTCGGCGCGATGCTGTTGTCGGTGGCCCTGTGGGAACAGACCGCGTGGGGATGGTCGGCGCTGAAGACCGGGCTTGCCATCGCGCCCGGGCCGCTATTGGTCCCGATCACCTCGCTATTGCTGGCGGGGCGGCTGATCGCGCGCTTCGGCGCGGCGTCGGTGATCACCGCCGGAATCTTCTTCTTCATGCTGGGATTGGCGTTCTGGGCGACCATGATCGGACCGCAGCCGGAGACGCTGCTGGTTTCGATCGGCATGATCCCGATCGGCATCGGTGTCGGCCTGACGTTCCCGACCCTGATGGGCGTCGGCGTGGCGGGGCTGCCGTCATCCTCGTTCGCGACCGGCTCCGGCGCCATCAACATGATCCGGCAGGCCGCACTCGCGGTCGGCGTCGCGATCTTCGTGGCCATCATCGGCTCGCCGTCCTCGCTGATGGAGCGCGTCACGGCGTTTCACCGGGGATGGTGGATCATGGCCGGCGTGGCCGCGCTGGGGCTCGTTCCGAATTACATTTTCTTCCGGGCAAGGAAGTAGCGACCGCTTCGACGCGCCCGATCAAGCCTGCGGGCACGATGCTCAGACCCTTACAACGGCCGTTCCGGCCAGTCTGTCGTAGAACGGGTCTGTCTTCATGGCGATCTGCATGATCAGCACGATCGCCCATAGCCCCCCGAACACGGCGGCATACGCAAACCAACGAAAGAAATCGCCGGTGAACATGGCGTCCGCGCTGTGATTGGTGACGGCGTATTGATAGGCGAGAGCCGCAAACATCGGCACGAATCCGATCGCCATCGCCAGATAGCGGATCACCGCTTTATGGATTGGAACTTTGGACGTGTCGGGCCGGGTTGTATCGATAACCCTCAGTCCGAGGATGCGACCTCCCACGGTTCTTCCGGTTTTCCAGATCATGCCGACGAGATAGGCGAGAAGCGCCAATTGGACGAGCCAGTCGATGGCGGCGCCGCTGATCGGCGTTCCGTCCTTGTCCAGCATGTAGCCCTGAGAGACCGTCGTCGTCGCCGATGCCTCGTGCGTGGTACGGCCGACCGTGAGGGTCGCACCGTTCGGCATGCCAAAGAAGGAGAAACGGCAAACGCGCGCGAAATTCGAATCATGCGGCGGTGGTGGATTGAGAAATTCCGGAATCTTCTCGGCTGGTGCGCAGAACGAGTAAAGTCCGCTGTCCATTTGGACCATTCCCGCCGTCAGATTGAACAGCACGACAGCCAGGATCTGAAATGGGATCATCACCACAAGGCAGTCGATCAGCGTTGCCAGCCATCTCCGCCAACACCCGCCCCTCGGAAGATCGAGTGCCGCGTCTGACGGCGGAGCGCCGGTATCCATTTGATCCATCCTGTCCAGCCGAAATGCAGGCGGCCACGCCGGGCACGTTGCAGAAATCTCGCGGGGAAGACGCGGTAACTGTTTGAGTTATCCGGGACGGGGGTTAATTCTTTTATAAGTTGCATCTTTCAAGGATTTCAATTGTTTCCTGGCGAGGAAGCAGGGCTCGGGGTGGGGCGGCGATGCAATGGAACGAGGCGTCGCCAATTCAACTCAGCCCACCCCACCCCGGCTTACATTTCGCTGCGCTCCATGTGAGCCGACCCTCCCCCTCCAGGGGAGGGTGAAGGGACCGCCCCTTCAAAACATCTCGAAATATTCGCGCTGTTCCCATTCCGATACTTCGGCCTGGAAGCGCTCGATTTCGGCGTTCTTGATGTGGACGTAATAATCGACGAACTCCGCGCCGAATTTGTCGCGGAAGAACGGATCGTCGTTGAGCGCGAACACCGCTTCGCGCAGCGTCTTGGGCAGCAGCGCGGCCTTGGTTTCATAGGGCGCGTCCGCGGACGGTCCGGGGTCGAGTTTACGATCGACGCCGTCGAGGCCGGAGAGAATTTGCGAGGCCATATAGAGATACGGATTGGCCGCGGGCTCGCCGATGCGGTTCTCCAGCCGGGTGGCGGGATCGTCGCGGCCGCCGAGCATGCGGATCATTACGCCGCGATTATCGCGGCCCCAGATCGCGCGGTCCGGCGCCAGCGAGTAGGAACGATAGCGCTTGTAGCCGTTGATGGTCGGCGTCGTGAACACCGCCGAGGCGCGCGCGTGCTGCAACAGGCCGGCAAGATAATGCCGGCCGAACGCCGACAGCACTTCGCCGTCGGGCTCGCCGCCGCTCTTGGCCATGAAGGCGTTCTCGCCGCCCGCTCGCGTAACGATCGACTGATGCAAATGCCAGCCGGACGCAAACAGATTGGGCAATTTCGGCCGGCACATGAAGGTGGCGTGATAGCCGTGGCGGCGCGCGATCTGCTTCACGGCACTACGAAACAGCACCATGTTGTCGGCGGCCACAAGTCCGGTCGTCGGCCGGAAGGTGAATTCGCACTGGCTGGGGCCGAACTCGACCTCGATCGATCGCAACGGCAGATCGAGCGCCAGCACGTCGCGCCGGATGATTTCCAGCACCGGCTCCATCTGGTCGTAGCGCTGTTCGGTGAGATATTGATAGCCGTGCGACAGCAGGCTGACCGTTGGCGGCTCGCCCGGTTGTCCCGAATGCTCCGGCGACATCTTTTCATCTTCGAGCTTGAAGATGTGGAATTCGACCTCGAGCCCGGCGATGAAATCGTAGCCGCGGCTCCCAAGTTGATCGAGCACGGAGCGATAGAGATGGCGGGTCGCGAACGGCACTGGCCGTCCATCGGCAAAATGGATGTCGCACAACAGCCAGCCGGTTTCCGGCGCCCAGGGCAGCACCCGAAAGCTGGTGGGGTCGGCGATCATCAGCACGTCGGCCGCACCCTCCATCTCCCGCATGCCGAAGCCGCCTCCGGCGGTGAACACCGGAAACACCGTGCGGTGCGAGGTGTCCTTGGCCAGCATCGTCGTGGTGATGGAGCAGCCGCTTTCCAGCGAGGCCAGCGCTTCGCTCGCGACCAGCGTCTTGCCGCGCAAAATTCCGTGCTGATCGGGAAACGAGAGCCGGATGACTTCGAGCTTTTTCTCCTCGACGATGCTCCGCAGCCGGCGCGCGGCTTCTTTTTGCTCGGCCGACCACAGCCCGTGACGCTCGACAAAACTCAACGCGTTAACCCCCCGCTGTATCGCTCGCAATGACGCTGAGAAAACATCACTCGGCCGCCGACAAATGGCGCACCTTGTCGGCGATCTCCTGCGGCACCGGTGCGGCCCAAGGCGCGCCGCGGCGTCGTTTGACGTCGACTTCCATCCAGTAGGTTTCCCAGCCTCGCGTCGGTCCGATGCCGTCCATGGTGGCGGGGCCCTGGATGCTCCGCGCATGCGCGGCGTCGAGGAACATGAACGGCTTGGCGCCGCCCGCCACCGTCTCGATTTCCTGCCGCAGCAGGCGGCGATATTGCACGATCGCCTTGTCGGACGAACCGAGATGCTCGTTGGTGCGATCCTGGATCGCGCCCATCGATTCCACCGCCCATTGGTCATGCACGTTGATGTCGGCGCCCATGCCGGTATAGGTCGCGGTCGCCTGCTCATGCGGGTCGAAGCCGTAATCATTGGTCTTGTTCTTGCGCGATCGATAGTCCGGCAGCTCATAGAGTTCGAGGCGTTGCTCGCGCATCCTGTTCTTGTCGACCGGCGCCGCATAGCTGGTGAAGATCGCGTACCAGTAGCAATTCTCGTCATCGATCGGCACGTGCCACTGCGTGATCGTCATCTCCGTGCTCATCGGAATCACGAAACCATGCGGGAATAGCTGGTTGGTGACACGGACATGGGTGCGCTCGTCGTCGATCTCGCGCAGCGCAATCAGCCGCAGGCCATATTCGGTGTGCTCGACATTGATGATCGGGTTGTCGTATTCCCGCAGGATTTTCGTCATCGGCATATCGGTGCCGGCGGAGGCGCCGCGAAACTGCTTGCCGTAAGCGCCTGACGTATCCTCGTCCTCGAAGAAGCGGTGCAGGAACGAGGCGTGCGCCGGATCGATGCCCACTTCGAGCGCCTGCAGCCAGTTGCAATTGATGTGGCCCTTGAACGCGAAGGTATGGCTATCGGGCGCAACAAAACAGTCGATTTCGGGAAACGCCGGCGGTTCGCCTTCGCCCATATACGCCCAGAGGATCCCGCTCTTCTCGATCACAGGATAACCGCGCTGCTTGATGCCCTTGCACAGCGCCGAGTTCTTCGGCTCGGCGGGGGTCTGCAGGCATTGGCCTGACACGTCGAACAGCCAGCCATGAAACGCGCAGCGCAGGCCGCCATCTTCCAGCCGACCGAACGCCAAATCAGCGCCGCGATGCGCGCAATGGCGATCGATCAGGCCGTAGCGGCCGGCTTCATCGCGAAACAGCACCAGGTTCTCGCCCAGCAATTTGACGGGTTTCACCGGACGCTGCCCCTGCAACTCGTCGACCAATGCCGCCGGCTGCCAGTACATCCGCATCAATTTCCCGCACGGGTCATTCGCGCCGGTGCGGGTGATCAGGTCGTTCGCTTCCTGGCTCATCATGGCGAGGCTCTTTCGAAAGCAAAGGGGCAGATTTGTTCGTCTATTGAACTTATGGGCGATTTTAGCTTAGAATGCGTTTAAGGCAAGCGGATTTTCTGAGCACCCCTACGAGAGGCGAGACATGCCCAAGCTGAAGCGCAGCGACAGCGAGCAACGTGCCACCGACTTCGTCGAGAGTCTCGATCGCGGGCTGCGCCTGCTCCAGAAGTTCGGCGCCACCAGCGGACCGATGACCCTGAGCGATCTCGCGCGCGCCGCCGGTCTGCCGCGCGCCACCGCACGCCGCATTCTCTTCACCCTCGAACATTCCGGCTTTGTCGCGACCGACGGCAAGCTGTTCACGCTGACGCCGCATGTGCTGACGCTGGCCGCTTCCTATCTGCGGTCCAGCCAGGTGGTTACGGTGTTGCAGCCGGTGCTCGACCGGGTCGCGACATCGGCGCAGGAAATCAGTTCGCTGGCGGTGCTCGACGGCGAAGACGTGGTCTTCATCGCGCGCGGCAGTCCCGCGCGGGTGTTCTCCGCCGGCCTCGATATCGGCTATCGGCTGCCGGCCTTCTGCACGTCGGTCGGCCGCATCATGCTCGGCCAATGGGACGACGCCGAACTGGCCTCGCTTCTGCCGGCGATGCGGCGTGAGCCGATGACGCCGCATACCGCGACCGATCCGGCAGCGCTGCTCGCCACCATCATCGCCGACCGCGCGCAGGGCTATTCGCTGGTGGACCGTGAGGCCGAGCCGGGATTCCGCTCGATCTCGGTGCCGATCCGCCGCTACGACGGCACCATCATCGCCGCGATCAATATGGGCGCGCATGTCGATCGCGTCTCGACCGCTGAAATGATCGAGCGGTTTCTCCCGCTGTTGCGCGAAGGCGCGGAGAGCGTGAAGTCGATGCTGCTGTGAGCGGCTAGAGCGTGATGCGCGCTCCCCTCCCCCTTGCGGGGAGGGGTCGGGGGTGGGGGTCTCCAAGCACTGAGCTTGTGGCTACCCCCCACCCCGACCCTCCCCCGCAAGGGGGGAGGGAGAAGGCAGCGACAGGTCGGCGATGCAAGAATTAACTCGATCCAATCTCACCACGTTTCAGCTAGCGCCTGAGCGCCATCGCAATCGCTTCGAACTTGGCGACGATCTGCGGCGTCACGAAATAATGCAGCGTGCCCGCGACCGAGAGGCCGACGAGCAGCGTAGTGACGGTGTATTGGGTGACGAAAATCGTCAGCACGATCATGCCGACGCGGCGCCACGATGCGCGCGGCGGTCGGCTCGGGGCCTGTACCGTAAGCTCTTCTCCAAGCTCTTCTCCAAGCTCTTCTGCCTCAAGCGCACTCATCGTCGAACCCAGCCTTGAACCCGGCGATCTCTCGGGGTTTTGTCTGTTGGCTTAACGTTTCAGTAACACTAGCAAAGGGTGAATGGCCGCAACTATCGGCATCGAATTCAAGCCGTGGTTAACAACGGCGAGGGCGGATGGAAATCGGATTTGCTACCGGGCCTGGATGTAGATCAAGATACCACCACCGATCGCGATGGCGACCGCAAGTGCCGCGATGAGGATGGGCGCCTTGGAACGGCGGTGCCGATCTGCTTCGAAATAAAGAAATGCGAACAAGGTAGTGGGCGTCTGGACGGCCAACGCGGCCAGATACCGTGCGATCGAAATGCCGTTCTGATACAGACCAATTCTTGCGCCGAAATGAAATTCGTTCGGCGTTAGATAGTCATAGCAATACCAGGTCAGGACGGCCGTGATCGGCAGGCTGGACAACGCCGCGAAACGCGCCCGATCTCCGAATTCCCGTTGCATGATGCCGATGACCAGGATCTGAAAAGCCTGGACCGGGGCAAACGTGATCAAAGAAGCGATTGTGGCGATGACCCAAAGGGCCAGCGAGATGATCGCCATCAAGAGAATGTTGCTGTGCCAGCCGTGCCTAAAATCGTAGAGCAGTATTGCGCCGGTCCCCGCCACTTCGCGCGCTACCGCGATCAGTATCGCGATCCATGCCAGGCTCTTGGCGTAAGAGATCGCAACAGCTCGCATGCGCATCATTCGGCTCCAATTTCAGAGCCGGATTATCGTGCGCCCAGGACAAAGTTCGCAGCCGAGAAATTCAGGAGTTTTTGCGCAGGGGAGTTGCTTGCTATGACGCCGCGCTGCGCAGGCCGAAGGCGCGCGCGTCGTTGTGCAGCACCGGCGCCACCGCGTCGATCAGCCGCGACGCGGCGTCGTTGACGCTAAGGCCCGCGGTATCGACCACGGCGGAGGCGCGCGCGTAGAGCGGCTCGCGGCTGAGCAGGATGGTGCGCAGTTCCGCCATCGCCGAGCGATCGTCCGCCATCGGGCGCAGATCGCCCTGGCGGCGCACCCGCGCCATATGTTCTTCCGGTTCGGCCTTGAGCCAGATGGTGTAGAACGAGGACAGGATCTGCTCGAAGGTCAGCGGCTCCGAGACGATGCCGCCGCCGGTCGCCAGCACCATCAATTCCTTGCGCGCCAGCAATTGCCCGAGGGCTGCCTGCTCCATGCGCCTGAAACCTTCCTGGCCGTAGAGCGCGATGATCTCGGCGACCGACAGGCCGTTCTGTGCCTCGATCTCCTTGTTGAGCTCGACAAAGCTCCAGCCGATCTTCTTGGCCAGCATCCGGCCGAGCGTCGATTTGCCGGCGCCGCGCAGCCCGATCAAAGCGATGCCCGAAAACGACATCTGCCGCTGCGCCGCGGCGTGCTGGCCGGCGAGAATGTCCTTGGCCTGCGCGATCTGTTGCGGCGTGGCCTTGCGCAGGAGATCGCGCAGCACGGCCCAATCGGCGGCAGCCTCGGCGGACGGAATCAGATCTTCGAGGTGCGCGCCCATCGCGTTCGAGACCCGGCGCAACAGCACGATCGAGACGTTGCCCTTGCCGCTTTCGAGCTGGGCGATGTAGCGCTCGGAAATGCCGGAGACTTTTGCCAGCACCTTGCGCGACATGCCGCGCAGCGCCCGCATGGTGCGGACACGCTGGCCGAGTTGCTCGAGAAAGCCGGTTTCGGGGTCGGGATGTTCGCTCATGCGTTCGGAAACATAATGCCGATAAGGATTGACAGCAACAACATCTGATGGCTTTCTATGAATTATAATTCTTAAAAAGCTGGGGAGAAAGCGTCGTGGCACGCTTGGCCAATCGGAATGCGTCGGCCCGGAGCGCGGCATGAGCGAGTCGGGCTCCTACAACGCCGTCACTTACAACGCAGTAACTTGGCTGCTCGACCGTAACGTCGAAGAAGGCCGCGGCGCAAAGCTGGCTTTCACCGATACCGTGCGCGAGCTGACCTACGGCGAGTTGCAAACGCAAAGCCGTCGCGCCGCCAACATGCTGCGCCGTCTCGGCGTCCGCCGCGAAGAGCGGGTCGCCATGATCATGCTCGACACCACCGATTTTCCGATTGTGTTCCTCGGCGCGATCCGCGCCGGCGTGGTGCCGGTGCCGCTCAATACGCTACTGACCTCCGATCAATACGCCTACGTGCTGGCCGACTGCCGGGCGCGCGTGCTGTTCATCTCCGAAGCGCTGCTGCCGGTGGTGAGGGATATGCTGGGCCGGCTACCGGATCTCGAACACGTCGTCGTCTCCAGCGCGAACGCAGTCGTCGCCGGTGAGAACGCGCACGGCTACAAGCGATTGTCGGACGAGATCGCAGGCGAGAGCTCCTCATTCGCAACGGTTGCGACCCATGCCGATGAGCCGGCGTTCTGGCTGTACTCGTCGGGCTCGACCGGCATGCCCAAGGGCGTGCGGCATCTGCATGCGAGTCTGGCCGCGACCGCGGAGACCTATGCCAGGCAGGTGCTCGGCATTCGCGAGGACGACGTCGGATTGTCGGCGGCAAAATTGTTCTTCGCCTACGGCCTCGGTAACGCGCTGACCTTTCCGATGTCGGTCGGCGCCACCACGGTGCTCAATTCGGAGCGCCCGACACCCGCGGTGATGTTCGCGCTGATGAACAAATATCATCCGAGCATCTTCTTCGGCGTGCCGACGCTGTTTGCGGCGATGCTCAACGACGAGACGCTCAAGCACGAGGGCTGTGGCTCACGGCTGCGGGTCTGCACCTCAGCCGGCGAGGCGCTGCCGGAATCGGTCGGCAATAGCTGGAAGTCACGTTTTGGCGTCGACATTCTCGACGGCGTCGGCTCGACCGAGTTGTTGCACATCTTTTTGTCCAACGCGCCGGGCGACATCAGATACGGCTCGGCGGGGCGTCCGGTGCCCGGCTACAAGGTGCGGCTGGTCAACGAGGCTGGCACTGAGGTGCCCGACGGCGAGGTCGGCGAACTCCTGGTCGACGCGCCCTCCGCCGGCGAAGGCTATTGGAACCAGCGCAGCAAGAGCCGGCGTACCTTCGAGGGCCACTGGACCCGCACCGGCGACAAATACATTCGCGATGCCGACGGGCGCTACACGTTCTGCGGCCGCAGCGACGACATGTTCAAGGTGTCCGGCATCTGGGTCTCGCCGTTCGAGGTCGAGAGCGCGCTGATCACCCATCCCGCGGTGCTGGAAGCGGCCGTGGTGCCCGAGGCCGATCCGGAAGGCCTGCTGAAGCCGAAAGCGTTCGTCGTCTTGCGCGCCGATGCCAAAACCGATGGATTGCACGAGGCGCTCAAGGAGCACGTCAAGCAGAAGATCGGCCCCTGGAAATATCCGCGCTGGATCGACGTGGTCGATGCGCTGCCGAAGACGGCGACCGGGAAGATTCAAAGGTTCAAGCTGCGGGAAACGAACTAGTCGTCATGGCCGGGCACAGCCGTCTGAAGGACGGCGTCGCTTCCGCTCGCCTATGACCCGGCCATCCACGACTTGCTTGCCGCCATGCCGTGAAGACGTGGATGCCCGGGACAAGCCCGGGCATGACGACCGAGAGATCACATGACCACTCTAGCTCCCACCGGCTTTCTCACCATCGACGCGTCCGATCTTGAATACCGCCTGCTCGGGCCTGCGCCAGCCGACGCGCCGACCATCGTGATGCTGCATGAAGGGCTCGGGTCGGCCGGGCTGTGGGGCGACTTTCCGGAACAGCTCCAGGCCGCCACTGGCGCCGGAATCTTGCTCTATTCCCGTGCCGGCTATGGCGCCTCGACGCCGGCGCAACTGCCGCGGCCGCTCGACTACATGCAGCGCGAGGCGATCGACGTGTTGCCGAAGCTGCTCGATGCAATCGGCTACCGCCGCGGGCTCCTGCTTGGACATTCCGACGGCGCCTCGATCGCGGCGATCTATGCCGGCGCCCATCAGGATCATCGCGTGCAGGGCGTCGTGATGATCGCACCGCATTTCATCGTTGAGGATATTTCGGTGGCCTCGATCGCCGAGATCAAGACCGCCTATGAGACGTCCAACCTGAAAGAGAAGCTGGCGCGCTGGCACAAGGACGTCGACAATGCCTTCTATGGCTGGAACGACGCCTGGCTCGATCCGACATTCCGCGCCTGGGATATTTCGGAATATCTCGCCTACATCCGCGTCCCGGTCGCGATCGTGCAAGGCGCGGATGACCGCTACGGCACCATCCGCCAGATCGAGATCGCGCAGCAGGAATGCTACTGCCCGGTCGATGTGACGATGCTGCCGGAGGTCGGACATTCGCCGCATCGGGAAGCACTTGAGCCGACGCTCCAAGCCGTAACCGAATTCGCCATGGCCGCTCTACGTACCGACGGCCGCAGCGGAGCGGCGGCCTAGGCCTTTGGCCGACCAGCCGTTTCGGCCAATCATGAAACAAAATGCATGTTTCTGCGTTTTAAGCTAGACGATTCCAAAAACATGCACTATTGTGCATGTCAGGATAATCAATAACAGAGCTCAAGGGTGGCCCATGGCCGGTGAAGATCGCATTCTCGCAGGCGGCGCCAAGTACATCGATTTCCAGACCGATCCGTCGCGTTACCGGCATTGGAAGATCGCCGTCGATGGCGACGTCGCGACGCTGACGATGGATGTCGATGAGAATAGCGGGCTGTTCGAGGGCTATCAGCTCAAGCTGAATTCCTACGATCTCGGCGTCGACATCGAACTCGCCGACGCGGTGCAGCGGCTGCGGTTCGAGCATCCCGGCGTCAAGGTCGTGGTGGTGCGCTCGGGCAAGAACCGGGTGTTCTGCGCCGGCGCCAATATCCGCATGCTGGCGGGGGCGACCCACGCCCATAAAGTCAATTTCTGCAAATTCACCAACGAGACTCGCAACGGGCTGGAAGATTCCAGCGAGAATTCCGGGCAGCGCTTCATCACCGTGGTCAACGGCACCGCGGCCGGCGGCGGCTATGAGCTGGCGCTGGCGACCGATCACATCATCCTCGCCGACGATGGCGCCGCCGCGGTGTCGCTGCCTGAAGTGCCGCTGCTGGCGGTGCTGCCGGGCACCGGCGGGCTGACGCGGGTGGTCGACAAGCGCAAGGTGCGCCGCGACCATGCGGATTTCTTCTGCACCATCGAGGAAGGCATCAAGGGCAAGCGCGCGGTGCAGTGGCGGCTGGTCGACGAGATCGCGCCCACCAGCAGACTGGAAGCGAAAATCACCGAGCGCGCGACGCAATTCGCCGCGGCTTCGAAGCGTAATGGCAACGGCCGTGGCATCGTGCTGACCAAGCTCGAGCGCACCATCGACGACAGCGCGATCCGCTACGGCTTTGTCAGCGTCGACATCAATCGCGCCGAGCGCATCGCCACCATCTCGATCAAGGCGCCGGAAACGGCGCCGCCCGCCGATATCGACGGCATGATCGCGCAAGGCGCGTCGTTCTGGCCGTTGCAGGTCGCGCGCGAGCTGGACGATGCGATCCTGCATCTGCGCATCAACGAGCTTCAGACCGCGATGCTGCTGTTCAAGTCGCATGGCGAGCGCGCCAATGTCGCGGCCTGCGACGGCTTTCTCGAAGCCAACAAGGCGCATTGGCTGGTCAACGAGATCAGGCATTACTGGAAGCGCGTGCTCAAGCGCATCGACGTCACCTCGCGCACGCTGGTGACCCTGGTCGAGCCGGGCTCGTGCTTCGTCGGCACCTTGGCCGAATTGGTGTTCGCTGCCGACCGCTCCTACATGCTGATCGGCCAGAAACAGGGCGATAACCGCCAGCCGCCCGCCATCGAACTCACGGCGATGAATTTCGGCGCCTATCCGATGAGCCACGGCCTGACCCGGCTGCAATCGCGCTTTCAGGCCGATCCGGCCGATCTGGAACGCGCGCAGGCGGAAATCGGCAAGGCGATCGATGCCGAGGAAGCCGAGCAGCTCGGCCTCGTCACCTTCGCGCTCGACGACATCGACTGGGACGACGAGGTTCGGGTGTTTCTGGAGGAGCGCACCAGCTTTTCCCCGGACGGCCTCACCGGCATGGAAGCGAATTTGCGCTTCGTCGGGCCTGAGACCATGGAATCGAAAATCTTCTCGCGCCTGACGGCGTGGCAGAACTGGATCTTCCAGCGCCCCAACGCGGTCGGCGAAGACGGCGCGCTGCGCCGCTACGGCACCGGCCAAAAGGCGCAGTTCGATATGACGCGGATTTGAGAAAAGTTTGCAGCGTCATGGCCGGGCTTGACCCGGCCATCCACGTCTTTTCGCGCTCGAAGAGAAGGCGTGGATGCCCGGCACAAGGCCGGGCATGACGGAAAATGTAGCCAAGGAGCACGCCATGAACGTCATGAACGTCGATTACTCCACCAAGATTCCCAACAACGTGAATCTGTCCGAGGATCGCCAGGTGCTGAAAGCGCTGGAGGGCTGGCATCCCGGCTACATGGATTGGTGGAGCGACATGGGGCCGGAAGGCTTCCAGCAATCGCTGGTCTATCTGCGCACCGCTTATTCGGTCGATCCGCGCGGCTGGGCCAAGTTCGATTATGTGAAAATGCCGGACTATCGCTGGGGCATCCTGCTGGCGCCGCAGGAAGAAAACCGCGTGATTCCGTTCGGCGAGAATTTCGGCAAGCCGGCCTGGCAGGAAGTGCCGGGCGAGCATCGCGCCACGCTGCGCCGCCTGATCGTGATCCAGGGCGACACCGAGCCCGCTTCGGTCGAGCAGCAGCGTTTTCTCGGCAAGACCGCGCCGTCGCTGTATGACCTGCGCAACCTGTTCCAGGTCAATGTCGAGGAAGGTCGCCATCTCTGGGCGATGGTCTATCTTCTGCAGAAATATTTCGGCCGCGACGGCCGCGAGGAAGCCGACGATTTGTTGCGCCGGCGTTCCGGCGACGCCGACAGCCCGCGCATGCTCGGCGCCTTCAACGAGGCGACGCCGGACTGGCTGTCGTTCTTCATGTTCACCTATTTCACCGACCGCGACGGCAAGATGCAGTTGCACTCGCTGGCGCAGTCCGGTTTCGATCCGCTGTCGCGCACCTGCCGCTTCATGCTGACCGAAGAGGCGCATCATATGTTCGTCGGCGAGACCGGCATCAGTCGCGTCGTGCAGCGGACCTGCGAGGCCATGAAGGCCGCCGGCATCAGCGACCCCGAGGATATCGCCAAGGTGCGGGCGCTGGGCGTGATCGACCTGCCGACCATCCAGAAGAAACTGAACCTGCATTACTCGCTGTCGCTGGACCTGTTCGGCTCGGAAGTCTCGACCAACGCCGCCAACGCCTTCAACGCCGGCATCAAGGGCCGCTACAAGGAGACCGCGATCGAGGACGATCACCGTTTGCAGAACTCGACCTATCCGGTGCTCAAGCTGATCGACGGCAAGGTCAAGCGGGTCGATGAGCCGGCGCTCACCGCGCTCAACATGCGGCTGCGCGACGACTACACACAGGACTGCGCCAAGGGGCTGTTGCGCTGGAACAAGATCATTGCGCTGGCCGGCTACGATATCCGCCTGGAGTTGCCGAATGTCGCGTTCCATCGCCAGATCGGCGAATTCAGGGACATCAACGCCACCCCGGACGGCCTGCTGATCGACGACGCCACTTGGAACAGACGCAAGGGCGAGTGGGTGCCGTCGGCGGCCGACGGCGATTTCATCGCCTCGCTGATGAAGCCCGTCACCGAAGCGGGCGAGTTCGCCTCGTGGATCTCTCCGCCCAAGGTCGGGATCGACAACAAGCCCGGCGATTTCGAGTATGTGAAGATCGATACCTAAGCTGGATGTTGGGGTGGTGATGAGCGAACAGAGTTTTCCGGGCGCGGCCTTGCGCCCGCTGCGGCTTGCGATCGGCGGCCAGACCATCACGGGCTTCGAGAGCCCGGGCACCGGCCGCCCGATCCTGCTGGTCCACGGCAACTCGTCGTCATCCCGGATCTGGCAGAAGCAGCTGCAGGGGCCGCTCGGCGCGAAATATCGACTGATTGCGATCGACCTGCCGGGTCACGGCGCCTCGTCGCCGCCGCCCAATCCGGAGCAGGATTATTCAGGTCCGGGCTATGCGGGCTGCCTCGCGGCCGTCGCGCGCGAACTCGGCCTAAAGGACGCGGTGGTGGTGGGCTGGAGCCTTGGCGGACATGCGGTGCTCAATGCCGCGGCGTCGCTGCCGATGGCGGCAGGGTTGATGATTTTCGGCACGCCGCCGATCGGCAAGACGCCCGACGGATTTGCCGGCTTCAAGGGGTTGTCGGCCGTAGCCTTCACGCCGGCGCCGAGTGACGCGGAAATCGAGGAGTGGCTGAAAACGTCCTTTGCGCCGGGCTATGCGCCGGTGCCGTCCTTTGTCGCTGCCGATTTTCGTCAAACCGACGGCAACGCGCGAGGCTATCTCGGCGCCGCCGTGCAGGCTGGCCGCTTCGACGACGAGGTCGAGATCGTGCGCCATCTCAAGATTCCGCTCGCGATCGTGCAGGGTGGCGAAGAGCAGATCGTCGATCTCGGCTATTTGCAGCGGCTGGCCGCCCCGACGCTGTGGCGCGGGCAGGTTCAGGTGATCGAAGGCGCCGGCCACGCCACGCAATGGGAGAAGGCTGAAGCCTTCGACCGCATCGTCGACGAGTTCGCGTCGAGCCTTTGAAGCTACCTCGGCCGTCATCCTGAGGAGCGCGCCCTTGCGCGCGTCTCGAAGGATGGACACAACACATGGACTCGCGGCCATCCTTCGAGGCTCGCAAGAGCTCGCACCTCAGGATGACGTCCGAGATAGATTCACAGGCTCTGGGAGCGTGAATAGCGAATAGAAAAAATACCATTCGCTATTCGCTACGCGCCGCCTAGCCCGCGATCTCCAGTCCCGGGTTGGCGTAGACGACACCACCATCGACGGCGATGGTGTTGCCGACCACGTAGTCACCGGCGCGCGACGCGAGATAGATCGCTATACCCGCCATGTCCTCGTCGGCGCCGATGCGTCGCGATGGAATGCGCTGTGCGACTTCGTCACTATGGTCGCGTGCGGCCCGGTTCATGTCCGACTTGAACGCGCCCGGCGCGATCGCGGTGACGTTGATGTGGTCCTTGATCAGTTTGGTCGCCATGCGCCGGGTCAGATGGATCACCGCGGCCTTGCTCGCGGCGTAGGAATAGGTTTCGCCGGGATTGACGAAAATGCCGTCGACCGAGGCGATGTTGATGACCTTGGCGGGCCGTTCGTGCGACGCCGCGGCGCGCAGCGGCTTCGCCAGCGCCTTGGTCAGGAAGAACAGCGACTTGACGTTGAGGTCCATCACCTTGTCCCAGCCGCTTTCCGGGAATTCGTCGAAGTCGGCACCCCAGGCGGCACCCGCATTGTTGACGAGGATGTCGAGTTTCGGCTCGCGCTTGATGATTTCGGCGGCGAGTTTTTCGCAACCTTCGACCGTCGAAATATCGATCGGCAATGCGATGCATTCGCCGCCATATTCCGCCGTGAGCTCCTTGGCGGTGGCCTCGCACGGCCCGGCCTTGCGCGCGGTGATATAGACCCTGGCCGCACCCTGATGCAGGAAGCCGCCCGCGATCATCTTGCCGATGCCGCGAGATCCGCCGGTCACCAATGCGACGCGGCCAGAAAGCGAGAACAGATCCTTGAACATGCGTTCCTCCATTTGCGTTTGAGTGTGGTTTTGAGGCGGGAGCATTTGCGAGTCAAGGAAATGACTTGATGTACATGTAGCCCTCATCCTGAAAGCCTGCGAAGCTATCTCGGACGTCATCCTGAGGTGCGCGCTCTTTCTTGCGCGCCTCGAAGGATGGTGTTCAGCGCAGTGCGTGCGGCCATCCTTCGAGGCTCGCAAGAGCTCGCACCTCAGGATGACGGCTTGCAGGCGTCGATGACCCTACGCCGCGTCGACGCGGCGGAAGCCGTTCCACATCGCGGTGGCGGCGCCCGAGGTCAGCACCGGCAGGATCCGCGCGTCCTGATAGTTGCCGTTGAGCGAGACCCGCGGCAGCGCCGTCAGATGCCGGGCGTTCTCGGGAAACACCATGCCCGGCCGCGTCGTCACCGCGGTCTTGAAGCCGCTGGCGCGCGCCAGCGCGAACTCGCGGGCGCCGGCCGCGATCCTGTCGCCATAGGGATAAGCGAGATGGAGGATCTGGCGCTGCAACACGCCTTCGATCCGCGCGCGGCTGGTCGCCATTTCGTGGGTGGCGTTGGCTTCGGTCTGCTGCGCCAGATTGCAATGGGTGATGGTATGCGCGCCGATCGAAATCAACGGATCGTCGGCGAATGTTTTCAACTCATCCCAGGACATGCAGAGCGAAGGACAGATCGCGGCCTCATCGATGCCGTGACGTTTGCACAGCGCGGTCATTTCGCGCTGGACATCGAACTCACCCGGCAATCCGCGCAGCCAGGTGTGCAGCCGGTCGAACGCGGCCTGCTTGGCTGCCGCCGTGGTGGTATCGAGGTGGACCGCCGTGCCGCCGATCTCGACGTCGATCCGGGAGGCCTTGGCGATCACCATCTCCAGCGCGATCCACCACAGCCGGCCGCTTCCTTCGGCGAAATCGCTGGCGACATAAACGGTGCAGGGTGCGTCGAATTCACGCAGCACCGGCAGCGCGAAATCCCGGTTGTCACGATAGCCGTCGTCGAGCGTGAAGCAGGCGAAGCGCCGCGCGAAATGACGTTCGGTCAATCGCTGATGCACCTCGTCCATGGTGACGATGTCGATGCCCTGGGTCCGCAGGTGCGACAGCATGGAGCGCAGGAACTCGGGCGTGATTTCGAGATGCCGGTTCGGCTGGAACGCGGCGTCGCGGCCGGCGCGAACATGATGCAGCATGAAAATAGCGCCGACGCCCGCGAAAATCGGCCGCAACAGATGGTGGGCGCGGCTGAAGTAAAGCGCTTCCAGCCCGGCGCGGATCACAGTGTTGCGAAACTGGTTCATCAGGAGCGATCGGCCTTGATATGCAGTCTTGACATGCAGTCTTAACATACAGTCTTGGGTTGCAGCTTTGAGGCTAGCGGGCGGCGCTGAAGAAACGGTTAGTCGGACGGTCGCCATTGATCCTATTGTTCCGTGTTATTTCCAGTTTGACAGCCTCGCAAGGGTTTGTTTTCTCTCGGTTCCCAGACCGCAGGACGGCGAATGCACGGACTTTTCAGATGGAGCAGCAAATGGTGGCCCGGTACAATTCCGTTGGCGATCCTTTGGGTGGTCGCGGCATGGTCGAATACCACGCCGCTGGAATCCGATCTCGCGGCGCGCAGCAGCGCAGCGTTGCAGAATAGCGTACTGGACAAGAAGCAAATCGCGGTCGAAGGCCGCGACGTCACGTTTGCCGCCGATGCTTTTTCGGAAGAAGGCCGTCGCGGCGCGGTTGATTCGGTCGAAGCCGTGCCGGGCGTGCGGCTGGTCAACGACGAAACCCGCCTCGTTCCGGAAGCCAAGCCGTTCGTCTGGTCGGCTGAGCGGGACGTCGTCCGGGTCACGCTGGGCGGCAATGCGCCGTTGCCGGCCAGCAAAGGCAAATTGTTCGAGGCGACCCGCACCGCCCTCGGCAATGTCGAGGTCGTCGACCGGATGGACTTGTCGCGGGGCGCGCCGCCACGTTTCGACGACGCGGCGTTGCTGCTGATCGGTCAGATCGCAAAACTGAAGGTCGGCAAGATCAGCATTTCCGATACCAAGGTCAGCCTTTCCGGGATGGCGCGCGAGCTCGGTGGCCGCGAAGCGATCGCCGCCGGCCTGAAAAAATTGCCGGAAGGGTTTTCGGTCGCCGCCAATGATATCGAGGCCCCGCCCTATATCTTTCAGGCCTACAAGGATCCGGTCGCGGTGACGCTGACGCTCACCGGCTATGTGCCGGATAACACGGTGCATACCGCGCTGGTCGCGACCGCCTCGCGAAAATTCTTCAGCGAAAAAGTGGTCGATAATCTCAAGTCCAGCGTCGGCGCGCCGGCCGGATTCGCAAGCGCGGTGGCGCCGGCGCTGGGCGCGCTGGCGCGGCTGTCGACCGGTACGCTGGTGGTGACGGACCGCGAGGTCAAGCTGTCGGGCGACGCCTTCTATGATGCGGCGGCGGTTGCGATCCGCGGCGGTCTGGGCAAGGATTTCCCGCAAAGCTGGAAATTCAAGGCCGACATTTCCGTCAAGCCCGCGACGGCGCCGGTGGATGCCACGGTGTGCCAACAGTTGTTTTCGGATCTGCTCGCCAAGGGAAACATCCGCTTCGAATCCGGGCGCGCCGTGATCGATCCGGACTCGGCGGGTCTGCTCGACCGGCTGATCGAAACGGCGATGCGCTGTCCGGCCGCCACGATCGAGATATCAGGACATACCGACGGCGACGGTGAAGATGCCTTCAACCAGGCGCTGTCGGAGAAGCGGGCCCAGGCGGTGGCGGATTATCTCGTCAAGGCAGGGCTGCCCGCCGACCGCTTCACGGCGGTGGGTTACGGCAGCACGCAGCCGATCGCCTCCAACGACACCGACGAAGGCAAGGCGCAGAATCGCCGCATCGAATTCCTGGTGAAGTGATGGCCATGACATATCTCGTGACGTTTCATTGGGGCTGGCTGGTGGGATCGCTGTTGCTGGGCTTGGCCGCGGGCTGGGTCGCGGTGGTTCAACGCGGTCAAGGCGTATCGAAGGTGACGGCGCGCTGGCTGTCGTTACTGGTGGCGGCACTCATCGCGGTGGCGCTGGCGCGGCTGGTCCCCGGCCGGCCCGGCTATTGGCTCGACCTCGGTCTGGTGATGTTTGCGTTATATCTGGCCGGCTGCGCGGTCGGATCGTGGCTGCGCGACTGGGTAGTGTCGCGCCACCGGCCGGCGGCTTGAGGCAAAATGCCCCGTCCACCGCCCGTTGACGACAAGGATATCGGCGCCGGCGCCCGCGAATGCAGCAAAACTGTGCATCCAACGTCATGAATTGCCCGCTAATATCCCCCTAATATATTGAAGGATCGCGTTTTATTCACGCCAAGCGAATTCCACTCCGGCCCAAAACGCGCTACCACATGGCGCCGGGAAGTGTGGCGCCAGTGGCGGCGACGTTCGCCCGGCAGCCCGCCGACATGGAAGCGCGCTCAAGCCGCACGCAAGATCACACGTCAAGGTTCGCCCGCGAGATCGTAGTTGGGATCGCAATTCGAGGTCTAGATGCTGGAAGCAATACGCAGGGCGGTCACGTTGCTGCGCCAGAAGCAGATCCTGCATAGATTGGGTGTTGCGATCAGCGTCGCGGTCATCGGGATCGCGTGCTACGTGCTCTATCACATGCTGCGGCACATCGACGCCCAAGAGGTGCTCGAAGCCATCAAGGACACCGAACCGCACCAGATCGTGCTGGCCGCCTTGTTCGTGGCGGCGGGTTATTTCACGCTGACCTTCTACGACCTGTTCGCGGTTCGCGCGATCGGCCGGCCCGATATTCCCTACCGCATCAATGCGCTTGCGGCCTTCACCAGCTATTCGATCGGGCACAATGTCGGGGCCAGCGTGTTCACCGGCGGCGCGGTGCGCTACCGGATCTATTCGGCGTGGGGATTGAACGCGATCGACGTCGCGAAAATCTGCTTTCTGGCCGGCCTGACGTTCTGGCTCGGCAATGCCGCGGTCCTGGGCCTTGGCATCGCCTATCATCCCGAAGCGGCGACCGCGATCGATCAGCTTCCGCCCTGGCTGAACCGGCTCGCCGCGCTCGGCATCATCCTGGCGCTGGTGGTCTATGTGGCCTGGGTCTCGCTGCGGCCACGGGGCGTCGGGCGCGGGCCCTGGACGGTGATCCTGCCGGGCGGATCGCTGACCTTGCTGCAGATCGCGATCGGTATCGTCGATCTCGGGTTCTGTGCGCTGGCGATGTATGTGCTGGTTCCCGACGAACCCAATCTCGGCTTTGTCGTGGTCGCGGTGATTTTCGTGGCGGCGACGCTGTTGGGCTTTGCCAGCCATTCGCCGGGCGGGCTCGGCGTGTTCGACGCCGCGATGCTGGTCGGGCTGTGGCAGATGGACCGCGAGGATTTGCTGGGCGGGATGCTGCTGTTCCGCCTGCTGTATTATATTGCGCCGTTTGTCATATCTGTAATCTTGCTGACGTTTCGGGAGGTTATCATCGGCGGGCGAAACAAGCGCCTGCGTCAGGTGACCGATGGGCTCAAGGTTGAGCCGCACCGCGAAGCTGCCTATGTGCGGGAACGCAGGGACACGGGCGCCTGACCACTCCGCCCCGAACGGGAGAGCCGGCCCCGATGGCAATTGAAGCTCCTTCCTCGCCTTTCTACTCGCCGTGGCCGGATCGGCTGCGGCACTCGGCCATTATCCTGCTTGTCGCCGGCCTCGCGCTGGCCGTGCTGGTCGGGCTCGACGAATTGTCGCCGCTGCGGGCGTCGGTGGTTTTTGCCTGTATCGCGGCGGCAGCCCTGGTGCCGTGGCGGTTGCATAACGCGGTGGCGTCGCGTGAAGACGTGCGCGGGGTCAATCCGGTGGAAACCGCCGCGGTCAGCGCCGTGGTGGCCGGCATGCCGGATCCCGCGGTGCTGCTCGATCGCGCCGGCCGCGTCATTCACCTCAATGCCGCCGCGGCCCAGCTTGCGCCGGCATTGCGCAAGAACGAACTTGCCCAGTTCGCGCTGCGCTCGCCCGAGATCATCACCGCGCTGCGCGAAGCCATCGCCACCTCGGAGACCAGGCGGGCGACCTATCTCGATCACGTCCCGGTCGATCGCTGGATGGAGCTGATCGTGACGCCGGTGCCGGTGCCGACCCTGTTCGGCGGTACCGACAAATGCATGTTGATGACGTTCCACGATCAGACACCGCTGCGCCGGGTCGAGGAAATGCGCGCCGATTTCGTCGCCAATGCCAGCCATGAATTGCGCACGCCGCTGGCCGCGTTGTCCGGCTTCATCGACACATTGCAAGGGCCGGCCAAGGAAGACGCCAAGGCCCGCGAGCGCTTCCTCGGCATCATGCACACCCAGGCCACCCGCATGGCGCGGCTGATCGACGACCTGTTGTCGCTGTCGCGGGTCGAGCTTTCGGCCCATGTCCGCCCCGACACGCTGGTGGATATCGTCCCGATCATCCGCCAGGTCGCCGACGGGCTGGAGCCGCTGGCCCGTGAGCGCCAGGTCGCGATCGACACCGATCTGCCGGATGCGCCGGTGGTGATCGCCGGCGATCGCGAGGAGCTGCTGCGGGTGTTCGAAAACCTGATCGAGAACGCGCTGAAATACGGCGCCTCCGGCGGCAAGGTCGTGGTCTCGCTGATCTCGGCTGTATCAGGCGAGGGCGTGCCCGAATTCCGGGCCATCGTGCGCGATTTCGGCCCCGGCATCGCCCCGGAACATCTGCCGCGGCTGACCGAGCGGTTCTACCGGGTGGATGTCGGCGACAGCCGGGCCCAGGGCGGCACCGGGCTCGGATTATCGCTGGTGAAACATATTGTTAACCGCCATCGCGGCCGGCTTTTGATCGAAAGCGTGCTGAAAAAGGGCGCCACCTTTACCGCCTGTTTTCCCCAGGCCAAGCCCCCCTCCGGGACGTAAAGCCAAGCGATTTCAATTGCTTGTGCTTGTCATCTAGCTGTCACGAAACCTTCGTAAAAGCAGCAACGACCGCTCCTAAACGGACCGGGCGTGAGCGCGATCGGGCGTATCAGGCGCTTCGCTCACCACATGGAGACCCCAATGAATTTTATCAAAGCTATCGTCGCTGCCGGCCTGGTCGCCGCATCGACGTCGGCGTTTGCCGCCGACATTACCGGCGCCGGCTCGACCTTCATCTTCCCGGTCCTGTCGAAGTGGGCGGATGCCTACAAGAAGGAAACCACTAGCGGCGTGAACTATCAGTCGATCGGTTCGGGTGCCGGCATCAAGCAGATCCAGGCCAACACCGTGACCTTCGGCGCCACCGATGCGCCGCTCAAGGCCGAGCAGCTCGAGAAGGATGGCTTCGCGCAGTGGCCGATGATCATGGGCGCGATCGTGCCCGTCGTGAACATCGACGGCATCAAGCCCGGCGACATGGTGCTGGACGGCGATACGCTGGCCAAGATCTATCTCGGCACCATCACCAAATGGGATGACGCCGCCATCAAGAAGCTCAATCCGAAGCTCGAGCTGCCGTCGGCCGCGATCTCGGTCGTTCACCGTGCGGATGGTTCGGGCACCACCTTCAACTTCACCGACTACCTCGCCAAGGTCAGTGCGGATTGGAAGTCCAAAGTCGGTTCCGGCACCGCGGTCGAATGGCCGGTCGGCGTCGGCGCCAAGGGCAATGAAGGCGTCTCCGGCAATGTCGGCCAGGCCAAGAACACCATCGGCTACGTCGAATATGCCTACGCCAAGCAGAACAAGCTGACCTACACCGCGTTGGTCAACAAGGCCGGCAAGACCGTGCAGCCCGCCACCGAAGCCTTCCAGGCGGCCGCTTCCAACGCCGACTGGGCCAACGCTCCCGGCTATTACCTGATCCTGACCGACCAGCCCGGCGACAAGTCGTGGCCGATCGTCGCCTCGACCTTCATCCTGATGCACAAGGATGCGACCGACAAGGCGGCCTCGCAGGAAGCCATCAAGTTCTTTAAGTTCGCCTTCTCCAAGGGCGGCAAGATGGCCGAAGAGCTCGACTACATCCCGATGCCGGACGCGGTGGTCAAGCTGATCGAGAAGACCTGGGCCGCCGATATCAAGAGCTGATCGCGAGATCCGTCTCTTTGAGGATCCAGCCAACCCGGGTTCGCCCGGGTTGGACGTCCGAAGCATCGAAGCCGGATTTCCAACCGGTTTGGTAGTACAATATAGGGGATTGGCGTGGCGGACATGGCCGTTCAAAGCGATCTGATGGAAGCTGCCGAACCCTACGATCGCGCCAAGGCGCTCAGCGCGTTCAAACTGGGCGACGTCACGTTTTACTGGATCACGCGTCTCTGCGCGATCTCGGTACTGCTGATCCTCGGCGGCATCATCATCTCGTTGATTGTCGGCGCGTGGCCGGCGATGAAGGAATACGGCTTTGCGTTCCTGTGGACGCAACGCTGGGCGCCGTCGGCCGATCCGCCGGTGCTGGGCGCGCTCGGCCCGATCTACGGCACGCTGGTGACATCCTTCATCGCGATGCTGATCGCGATTCCGGTCGGGATCGGCATTGCGATCTTCCTGACCGAGCTGTGTCCGCAAATGCTGCGGCGTCCGATCGGCATCGCCATCGAGCTGCTCGCGGGGATTCCCTCGATCATCTACGGCATGTGGGGCTTCTTCGTGCTCGGCCCGTTTCTGGCCTACACGTTCCAGCCGTTCATGATCTCGCTGTTCGACGGCGTTCCGGTGCTCGGCACCATCTTCGGCGGGCCGCCGTCTTATCTCAGCCTGTTCAATGCGGCGCTGATCCTCGCCATCATGGTGCTGCCGTTCATCACCGCGATCTCGGTCGACGTGTTCAAGACCGTGCCGCCGGTGCTGAAGGAAGCCGCCTACGGCGTCGGCTGCACCACCTGGGAAGTCGTCCGCAACGTGGTGATCCCCTATACGCGGGTCGGCGTCATCGGCGGCATCATGCTGGCGCTCGGCCGCGCGCTCGGCGAGACCATGGCGGTGACCTTCATCATCGGCAATTCGTTCCGCATCTCGGGCTCGATCTTCGGGCCCGGCACCACGATTTCCGCGGCGATCGCCTCCGAATTCGCCGAAAGCGACGGCTTGCATCAATCGGGGCTGATCCTGCTCGGTCTGCTGCTGTTCGTGCTGACGTTCTTCGTGCTGGCGGCGGCGCGGCTGATGCTGATGCGGCTGGAAAAGAAAGCCGGGAATTAGGCGCATGAACCCGATCTATTCATCCCGCCGCCGCAAGGACATCGTGGTCCGCGCGCTGTGCGTCGGCGCCGCTTTGTTCGGCGTGACATGGCTGGCGCTGATCCTGTTCACCCTGTTCTACAACGGGCTCGCGGGGCTGAGCGTGCAGATCTTCACGCAGAACACCCCGCCGCCGGGCTCGACCGAAGGCGGCCTGCTCAACGCCATCGTCGGCTCGGTCATCATGACCGTGATCGGGGTCGGCATCGGCGCGCCGCTCGGCCTGTTCGCGGGGACGTATCTCGCCGAATACGGCAAGCATGACCGCCTCACGTCAGTGATCCGCTTCATCAACGACATCCTGCTCTCTGCGCCCTCGATCATCATCGGCCTGTTCGTCTATGGCGCCGTGGTGGTGCCGATGCGCAGCTTCTCGGCGATCGCGGGCGCGCTGGCGCTGGCGGTGATCGTGATTCCGGTCGTGGTGCGCACCACCGAGGACATGCTGGGGCTGGTGCCCAATCCGCTGCGCGAGGCGGCGTCCGCGCTCGGCCTGCCGCGTTCGCTGGTCATCAAGCGAATTGCCTACCGCGCGGCGCGCTCCGGCCTCATCACCGGCGTGCTGCTGGCGACCGCCCGCGTCGCCGGCGAAACCGCGCCTTTGTTGTTCACCGCACTGTCCAACCAGTTCTTCAGCCTCGACCTCACCAAGACGATGGCCAACCTGCCGGTGACCATCAACAACTTCGTGCAGAGCCCCTACGCCTACTGGAAAGAACTCGCCTGGAGCGGGGCCTTGCTCATCACCTTGACCGTACTCGCGTTGAATATTGGCGCCCGCTATCTTGGCGCCGAAAGGGCTGCAAAATGACCGACGTCTCCGTATCGACGGCACTTCACAGCGCGCCGGCTTCCTCGGCGCCATTGCCCGAGGCGCCGGCCAAGGTCAGCGTGCGCAATTTGAACTTCTATTATGGCGAGCACCATGCGCTGAAGAACATCAATCTCACGCTCGGCACCAATCGCGTGACCGCCTTCATCGGACCGTCCGGTTGCGGCAAGTCGACCCTGCTGCGGGTTTTCAACCGGATGTACGACCTCTATCCCGGACAGCGCGCCACCGGCCAGTTGATGCTCGACCAGACCAACGTGCTCGATCCCAAGCTCGATCTCAATCTGCTGCGCGCCCGCGTCGGCATGGTGTTCCAGAAACCGACGCCATTTCCGATGACGATCTATGAAAACATCGCCTTCGGCATCCGCCTCTACGAAAAGATATCCAAGTCCGAGATGGACGGCCGGGTCGAAAAGGCGCTGCGTGGCGGCGCGCTGTGGAATGAGGTCAAGGACAAGCTGAACGCCTCCGGCCTCAGCCTGTCCGGCGGCCAGCAGCAGCGGCTTTGCATCGCGCGCACCGTGGCGGTGCGCCCCGAGGTGATCCTGTTCGACGAACCCTGTTCGGCGCTGGATCCGATCTCGACCGCCAAGGTCGAGGAATTGATCCAGGAATTGGCCGAGGACTACACCATCGCCATCGTCACCCACAACATGCAGCAGGCCGCACGGGTCTCCGACAAGACCGCCTTCATGTATCTCGGGGAGATGATCGAATTCGACGATACCAACAAGATTTTCACCTCGCCAAGCGATCGGCGGACCCAGGATTATATCACCGGCAGGTTCGGTTAAGCGTGCCGGCTGGTTCGGGCATACTGTTTGCAAGCGTGCTGTTTGCAGGCGTGCTTGTTTGAAGGCGTTGACGCCGAAGCGAACGGCCGAACCAGCGCATCGATACGGAGAGAAACATGGCTACTGAACATACCGCCAAGGCGTTCGACAGCGATCTGCAGGAATTGACCCGGCTGGTCGCCGAGATGGGCGGTCTTGCCGAACGCATGATCGTCGAATCCGTCGATGCGCTGATCCGCCGCGACGTCGCGCTGGGCAAGCGTGTGGTGGCCGCCGACGCCGAAATCGACAATCTCCAGCATGTGATCGAGGAACGCGCGGTCTTGACCATAGCCCGTCGCCAGCCGATGGCGGTGGATTTGCGCGAGATCGTCGGCGCGATGCGGGTCGCGACCGATCTGGAGCGGATCGGCGATCTCGCCAAGAACATGGGCAAGCGGGTCGCCGCACTTGAAAGCGATTTTCAGCCGCTCAAGCTGATCCGCGGCCTCGAGCATATGACCGACCTGGTGCAGTCGCAGGTGAAATCCGTGCTCGATGCCTACGCCGCGCACGATCTGCCGGCGGCGATGACGGTCTGGAAGGGCGACGAGGAGGTCGATGCGATCTGCACCTCACTGTTCCGCGAGCTCCTGACCTACATGATGGAAGACCCGCGCAATATCTCTTTCTGCATCCATCTGATGTTCTGCGCCAAGAACATCGAACGGATCGGCGACCACGCCACCAACATCGCCGAGACCGTATTCTACATGATCGAGGGCCAGCAGATGCTCGACAAGCGCCCGAAAGGCGACATGACGACGTTCGCGACCTCGGTACCTGGAAACTAAGCGAAGCGGATCATCGAATACCAATAAGAGGAAGAAGAGACATGAGCGCGCGCATTCTGGTGGTTGAGGACGAGGAAGCGTTGACCACGCTTTTGCGCTACAACCTTGATGCTGAGGGCTATGACGTCGAAACGGTCGCGCGCGGCGACGACGCCGACACCAGGCTGAAGGAACGCGTTCCCGACCTGATCGTGCTGGACTGGATGCTGCCGGGATTGTCGGGGATCGAGCTGTGCCGCAGGTTGCGGGCGCGGCCGGAGACCCGGCAGCTGCCGATCATCATGCTGACCGCGCGCGGCGAGGAAAGCGAGCGGGTCAGGGGCCTTGCCACCGGCGCCGACGATTACATCGTCAAGCCGTTCTCGGTGCCGGAACTGCTGGCGCGGGTGAAGGGCCTGCTGCGCCGCGCCAGTCCGGAGCGTCTCGCCACCGTGCTGACCTATGGCGACATCGAGCTCGATCGCGAGAAGCGCCGCGTCGCGCGCTCGGGACGTCCGGTCGATCTCGGCCCGACCGAGTACCGGCTGCTGGAATTTTTCCTGGAGCATCCGGGGCGGGTGTTCAGCCGTGAGCAACTGCTCGACAGCGTCTGGGGCCGCGATATCTATATCGACGAGCGCACCGTCGACGTCCACATCGGGCGCCTGCGCAAATTGCTCAACCCGGGCCGCGAGCAGGATCCGATCCGCACCGTCCGCGGCGCCGGCTACGCGCTCGACGACCGGTTCGTGAAGGTGGAGTAGCGGTCGCAGAGCGACGGTTAACGCGCGACGCGTACTGGCCCGCTCCACACGCTGCCGTCATCCTGAGGAGCGCGTTCTTGCGCGCGTCTCGAAGGACGGTGTTCAGCGCAGTGCGTGCGGCCATCCTTCGAGGCTCGCCGAAGACGGCGAGCACCTCAGGATGACGTCGTCTTTGATTTTGAAAAGCTGGAGCACCGGCCGTGTATAGCCACTAACGCCGGTGGTTACGGGTCCCGGCGCCTTACGCGCAATTGCGCGCTAGGCCGGGACGACGCTGATACTGTTGCAGTCGTGAAGTCTTACCGCACCGGCTTGGGCGGCTGACGCCGGCGGTCGCCGGCCGGCTGGTAGGCGATCCGCGAGTGGTGCGCGCAATAGGGCAGGCTATTGAGCGCCCTGCCGCCGCAGAAGAAGAATTCCGAACTGGAGGGATCGCCGATCGGCCAGTGGCAGGTGGCCTCGTTGAGCTCCAGCAGCGACAGCCGCTGGCTCATCGGCACCACATTGTCATAGGCGATCGGATCGGCCTCCATCTCGGTCTCGAAGGCGTGGGCCAGCGCGGTATTGCCGCGTGACACCGGTCGCGCCACCCGCATCATCTGCTGGGCCGCCGGCCGCGCCTTGCGCTGCCGAGGGGCTGCCGAGGAGGGGCTCTTGGCGCGGCCGGAAAGGCCGAGCCGGTGCACCTTGCCGATCACGGCATTGCGCGTCACATTTCCGAGTTCCGCGGCGATCTGGCTGGCGGAAAGTCCGCCTTCCCAGAGTTTCTTCAATTGCTCGACGCGATCGTCCGACCAGGTCAATACCGTCATCGCATTCTTCCCTTCGCGTTGCGCGGGCCAATTCGCAATCGGCGGCGCTGCGGTCTCAAATCTCAAAAATCCCTGGCAGCAAGAATTCCTTAGCTCTCAGAATCCCTTAGCCCTCGCCGGGCACGCAAAGTGCACCCGAACGTGTACGCTCAACACTGGGACTTGAGAGGATCAGAACCGCCGCACGAGATGTCGTACCCGACAGCCGAGAAGCTACAATATGGCGTGACTCCGGCGCAAGAGTCCGCGGCAGCGCGTCCACATGTTCCGCTATTTAATCATTGCAATTTGTGTTTTCCACCACACCGGAATCCTACGGAGATTCGAAATCTTGACTTCCGCGGCTTTGGCGCGGTCCGCCGGGCCTCTGGCCCGGTTGACTCCACTCCCTGGCCGCATAGAATGCCTGCCACGTGCCGCCCCGAAAAGGCGGCACGTTTTGTTTTCCGGGCCAGCTGTTGCTGCATCGCGCCAACCCCGCAACCGCAGCCGGCTCTAACCTTCAGTGATCGCCATGACCACCACGTCGCATTTGCTTCCCGTCTTCGCCAGGGTGGATCTCGGTTTCGAGCGCGGCGAGGGCGCGTGGTTGATCGCAACCAATGGCGAGCGCTATCTCGATTTCACCTCCGGCGTCGCGGTCAATGCGCTCGGCCACGCGCATCCGCATCTGGTCGCCGCGTTGCAGGAGCAGGCGACCAAGCTTTGGCACATGTCCAATCTGTTCAGGAGCCCGGATGGCGACCGGCTCGCCGCGCGGCTGTGCGAGCAGAGCTTCGCTGATTTTGTATTTTTCTGTAATTCCGGCGCCGAGGCGATGGAAGGCGCGATCAAGATCACGCGCAAATACCACGCCGCCAAGGGCCATCCCGAGCGTTATCGCATCATCACTTTCGAGGGTGCATTCCACGGCCGCACCTTGGCGACCTTGGCCGCGACCGGGTCGGAAAAATATCTCGACGGTTTCGGGCCGCCGATGGATGGCTTCGATCAGGTGCCGCATGGCGATCTCGACGCGGTGAAGAAAGCCATCGGGCCGCATACTGCGGGTATCCTGATCGAGCCGATCCAGGGCGAAGGCGGCGTGCGCTCGGCGCCGAATGCCTTCTTCAAGGCGTTGCGCCAATTGTGCGACGAGCACGGCCTGTTGCTGGTGTTCGACGAGGTGCAGACCGGCATGGGCCGCACCGGCGAATTGTTCGCGTATAAGCGTCTCGGCGTGACGCCCGATGTGATGTCGCTGGCAAAGGCGCTGGGCGGCGGCTTTCCGATCGGCGCCGTTCTGGCCACCGCCGACGCTGCGTCCGGCATGGTTCCCGGCTCGCATGGTTCGACCTTCGGCGGCAACCCGCTGGCGGTCGCGGCCGCGAATGCGGTGCTCGACGTCATGCTCAAGCCGGGCTTCTTCGAACACGCGCAAAGGATGTCGCTGCTGCTCAAGCAAAAGCTCGCCTCGGTGGTCGACCGCTATCCCGATGTGCTCGCCGACGTGCGCGGCGAGGGACTATTGATCGGGTTGAAGGCGGTGGTGCCGTCGGGCGATCTGGTCAATGCGCTGCGCGACCAGAAGCTCTTGACGGTCGGCGCCGGCGATAATGTGGTGCGGTTCCTGCCGCCGCTGATCGTGACCGAGGCCGAGATCGAAGAGTCGGTGCAGCGGCTCGATCGCGCCTGCGTGGCGCTGTCAGGCTCAAAGCGGGCGGCAGGGCAATGAGCAAGGCGCTGCGTCACTTTCTCGACCTCAACGAGCTTCCGACCGCGGAACTGCGCAACGTGCTCACGGCCAGCATGGCCATGAAGGCCAAGCTCAAGAGCGATGCCAAGCGGGAAAAGCCGCTCGAGGGCAAGACGCTGGCGATGATCTTCGAGAAGCCGTCGACCCGCACGCGGGTGTCGTTCGATGTCGCGATGCGGCAGCTCGGTGGCGAACCCATCATGCTGACCGGCGCGGAAATGCAGCTTGGCCGCGGCGAGACCATCGCCGACACGGCGCGGGTGCTGTCGCGCTATGTCGACGCCATCATGATCCGCATTCTCAACCATGATGCGCTGCTGGAGCTCGCCGCCCACGCCACCGTGCCCGTGATCAACGGGCTGACGCGGCGCTCGCATCCCTGCCAGGTGATGGCGGACCTGATGACGTTCGAGGAGCATCGCGGACCGATCGAGGGACGCACGGTTGCCTGGACCGGCGACGACAACAACGTGCTGGCGTCGTGGGCGCATGCCGCCGAGCGTTTCAAATTCACCCTCAATGTCGCGACCCCGCCGCAACTGGCGCCGAACAAGGCGATGAAGGACTGGATCAAGGCGACCCATGCCCCGGTGGTGCTCGGCAACGATCCGGAGGCCGCGGTTAGCGGCGCCGATTGCGTGGTCACCGATACCTGGGTCTCGATGGGCGACAAGGACGGCGAGCATCGCCACAATTTGTTGAACCCCTACCAGGTCAACGCCAAGCTGATGTCGCTGGCCAAACCCGATGCGCTGTTCATGCATTGCCTGCCCGCCCATCGCGGCGAAGAGGTCACCGACGAGGTGATCGACGGCCCGCAGTCGGTGGTGTTCGACGAGGCCGAAAATCGCCTGCATGCGCAAAAAGGCATTCTGGCGTGGTGTTTCGAGCAGGTGGCGTAGCGGGGCTGCGCAATAGTAGTTTGCATATCGTCGTCCCGGCGAAGGCTGGTGAAGCTATCTCGGACGTCATCCTGAGGTGCGAGCTCTTGCGAGCCTCGAAGGATGGCCGCACGCACTGCGCTGAACACCATCCTTCGAGACGCGGCCAAGTGGCCGCTCCTCAGGATGATGGTTTCGGTGTGTCCGGGCCTTTCGCCGGGATGACCGTACCCCCTTCCGATCCACAGGTTCCGACCCCAAATAAGGCGCCATGACCTCACAATCCCCTGACATCAAAATATCCACTGAGCCCCCGATCCGTGCGCCGTCGGCGGTTCCGATCGATGATGCGGTGCTGCCGTTCGAGGTGGGCTCGCTCGACCTGCGCGGCCGCCTGACCCGGCTCGGCCCGGCGCTCGACGACGTCCTGACCAAGCACGATTATCCGCCCGCGGTCGGCAAGCTGCTCGGCGAGGCGATGGTGCTGACCGCCTTGCTCGGCTCGTCGCTGAAATTCGACGGCCGTTTCATTCTGCAAACCCAGACCGACGGCCCGGTTTCGTTTATGATCGTGGACTACCGGGGCGCCGATCGCATGCGCGCCTATGCGCGCTACGATGCGAGCCGGCTCGAGGCCGGTCAGGATTCCGGCGCGCTGCTCGGCAAAGGCCATCTGGCGATGACCATCGACCAGGGCGCGGACATGAGCCGCTATCAGGGGCTGGTGGCGCTCGAGGGCGGCAATCTGGAAGATGCCGCGCATGAATATTTCCTGCGCTCCGAGCAGATCCCGACGAAGGTCCGGCTCGCGGTCGGCGAGGAATGGCGCGGCGGCGAAGGCGATGGCCCAAAACATCGCTGGCGCGCCGGCGGCATGCTGCTGCAATTCCTGCCGAAGGCGCCGGAGCGCCTGCGGCAGGCGGATCTGCATCCCGGCGATGCGCCGGAAGGCGCCGTCACGGATGCTGTCGAGGAAGACGACGCCTGGGTCGAAGGCCAGTCGCTGATCTCGACCGTCGAAGACGTCGAGCTGATCGATCCGGATTTGTCCGGCGAGCGTTTATTGTACCGGCTGTTTCACGAACGCGGCGTTCGGGTGTTTCCGCCGCTGCCGCTGCGCGCGGAATGCTCCTGCTCGCGCGAGGCCGTCTCCGGGATGCTCAAAAGCTTCGCTCCGGGTGACCGCGCCGACATGGTGAAGGACGGCAAGGTAGTCGTGACCTGCGAGTTTTGCTCATCGGTGTATGAGTTCACGCCGGACGAGGCGGGTGTGGAGTAGCGGCGCGGCGTATCAAAGCTCGTCATGGCCGGACGAACTGCGGCGGACGAGTGCTTGCAGCAACGGTACCGTCATCCTGAGGTGCGAGCCCTTGCGAGCCTCGAAGGATGTTGTTCCGCGCAGTGCGTGCGGCCATCCTTCGAGACGGCGCTTCGCGCCTCCTCAGGATGACGTGAGCGCTAGCGGATCTGCCCGACGGGCAACTCACCTTCGCGCGCCAAAACCTGTCCAGCCCCTTCGCGAAAAATATTTCGCTTTGTTTTTGACCCAACTCAGTTGCGTATTGTGTGCGTCCCACCCGACGAGAGGGGCGTTGCGCACGTCACGAAACGCGCGGGTGGGATGCGATGGACGCAAGAGTATCGCCAGACGAGCGATAGTCGAGCGGACGGCAAAGTCGTGTGGTCCTGACGCCCCAATGGCTGGTGTCAAGTTCGCGAGGAGCTCACGCTTCTTGCGAATGACGGTGACAAACAAGCTCTGGTCTCGCCGGGGAGAGCACGGAATAAGCCGTAAACCATTGCGCAGGGAAGGCCGGAGTGTTTCCGCTGAACCTGTATGCTCATGTGCGTTTTTTTTATCTACCTTTGCACATGAGACCGCGGGTGCAGCGCGCACCCGGTCTTCCCTGCGCCCTCTTTGTTTTGGGGGCGAGCGAATTTGCAAAACTCGGGCGCATGCCGTCGCGAGAATGCGGCGGTGTGTTAGCGGCGTTGTTGTTGAATGTTGAAATCCGAACAATCAATCCACGTCGTCCCGGCCTCCGAGCCGGGACCCATAGGGCGAGGACTCGCGTTCGGGTGATGCGGCCGATGCCTTCTGTAACAACCAGCGCCCGGGGTTATGGGTCCCGGCGTTCGCCGGGACGACGCTGATGTGTGATGCCGCGTCGCGCTCTACTCGAACTAGTTCAACACCCTCTTGCTATCCGGGCTGTCGAGCGAGAAGGTCGGGACGTCGATTTCGAAGCGCTCGCCGGCCTCGGTCACCATCTGGTAGCGGCCGGTCATGAATCCCGACGTGGTCGGCAGCGGCACGCCGGAGGTGTATTCGAAGCGTTCGCCCGGCGCCAGCACCGGCTGCTCGCCGATCACGCCTTCGCCGCGCACTTCCTGCTTGCGGCCGGTGGCGTCGGTGATGATCCAGTGCCGGGTGCGCAATTGCACGGTCTCGGGCCCGGAATTGGTGATGACGATGGTGTAGGACCAGAAATACTGGGATTTTTCGACCGACGAACGTTCCGGCAGGAAATTCGGTTCGACGGTGACTTCGATCTGGCGGGTAACGGCACGGTACATGAGAGCGAACTTCTTTGAGAAATCGTCCGTCACCATATCGAAAAGTTCCGGAGGAACCAAACGCCTGAAGGCGCACTTGCCATCGCGGTTTGAACATAGTTCCGGCCTAGATCGCGGGCGACCGGATATCAATGAACCTCAATACCTTAAATGCCCGTAACTTGCTTGCCAATCGGGGCCCGCTACACTCCGCCATCCGCTGGTTTCGTGCCGTGCAAGCGCAATAGCCACCCTGTCCTGACGGGTTCCAGATGATTTCCGTTGCCGATGGAATAACCGGACCGCCGCTTGCGGGCGCCCCCGAGGCGGTGCTGCGAGATGTCGCACCGGCCGCGGCTGGTGCTGTGCCGGTGATGTCGGTCGCCGTCGTCAACGAGCGTGAATTGCGGCTCGATCTGTTTCGCGGGCTGGCGCTATGGCTGATCTTCATCGATCATTTGCCGCCCAATGTGCTGACCTGGCTGACGCTGCGCAATTACGGTTTCAGCGACGCCACCGAGATCTTCATTTTCATCTCAGGCTATACGGCGGCTTTCGTCTATGGCCGCGCGATGCGCGAGGCTGGTTTCGTGATCGCGACCGCGCGCATCCTGAGGCGGGTCTGGCAGATCTATGTCGCGCATGTGTTCTTGTTCACGATCTTTCTCGCGGAGATTTCCTACGTCGCCACCAGTTTCGACAACCCGCTTTATTCGGAAGAAATGGGAATCCTGGATTTCCTCAAGCAGCCGGACATCACCATCGTCCAGGCGCTGCTGTTGCGATTCCGTCCCGTCAACATGGACGTGCTGCCGCTGTACATCGTGCTGATGATGTTTCTGCCTTTCATCCTGTGGCTGATGAAGTGGAGAACCGACGTCACGCTGGGGTTGTCGGTGCTGCTCTATGCCGTGACCTGGCAGTACGATCTTTATCTCAGCGCGTATCCGAACGGCGTCTGGGCTTTCAATCCGTTCGCCTGGCAATTGCTGTTCGTGTTCGGCGCCTGGTGCGCGCAGGGCGGCGCCAAGCGAATGTCGCGGCTATTGGCGTCGCCGATCACGTTGTGGATTTCACTGGCCTATCTGATCGCGGCGTTCTGCGTCACGCTGACATGGTATCTGCCGCAGCTCTCCTTCCTGATGCCGCGCTGGCTCGAGCAATGGATGTATCCGATCGACAAGACCGATCTGGACGTGTTGCGGTTCGCCCATTTCCTGGCGCTGGCGGCCGTCACCGTGCGCTTCCTGCCCAAGGACTGGCGCGGGCTGAAATCGCCCTGGCTGCGGCCGCTGATCCTGTGCGGGCAGCATTCGCTGGAGATCTTCTGCCTCGGCGTATTCCTGGCGTTCGCCGGGCACTTCATCCTGGCCGAAACCCCTGGGGGGGCCGGGCTGCACGCCGTCGTAACCCTAACCGGCATTGTCATTATGTCGGGCGCGGCGTGGCTGTTTTCATGGTACAAGCACTCCGCCGATAAAAGCGCCTCGCGGACGAAAGGCACGATCGGCAACGCGGATATGGCAGGGGGAAGCTTATGAGAGCCGGCTTGAGGGCTGTCTCGGTAGCTATCTTGTTAGCCTTCCTGGGGCTGAATGTGCTGGCGGGCCTTTTGACCGCGGTCCCCGCGCGCGCGCAAGAAACTTCCAAAGAAACGTCTAAAGATGCGTCTCCGGACGCGTCTCAAGCGGCGCCGCAAAATGCGCCTCAAGATACCCCTGCGACGACACCGCAGAGCTGCGACGTTCCAGACTATCTCTTGAGCAGTGAAAGTTCGCTGACCAAGGTCGCCGACGCGGTAAAAAGCGGCCATCCGCTGGATATCCTGGTGGTGGGCAGCCGGTCCTCGACCATCCCGTCGTTGGAATCCGCCGCCTATCCGGCGCGGTTGCAGGCCATGCTGAAGGAGAAGCTGCCCTCGGTTACGGTTAACGTATCCGTAGAACTACAGTCCAAGAAGACCTCCGAGGAGGTCGCCGCCGGCTTCGCCAAGCTGATGGAAGACAAAAAGCCTACTTTGGTCATCTGGCAGACCGGCACGGTCGATGCTATGCGATCGATTGATCCCGATGATTTTCGTACCGCAGTCGACGATGGCGTTGCCGCGATGCAAAAGGCCGGAACCGACGTGATCTTAATGAATCTGCAATATAGCCCACGCACGGAATCGATGATTTCCGCGCCGCCTTATCTGGATAATCTGCGGGTGGTGGCGCAGCAATACGATGTTCCGCTGTTCGACCGGTTCGGCATCATGCATCAATGGAATGATTCTGGAGACTTCGACTTTTTCAGCGCCTCGCACGGCCTCGAGCTGGTCAAGCGCGTTCACGATTGCCTCGGCCGCGCGCTGTCGAAATTTGTGATCGACGCGGCGCATCTCGCTCCGGCCCAGCAGAACTAGGATTACGCGTTAATGAGTCACGACATCTCTTCTTTTCTTGCCAAGAATCCCGCCAAGAATCCTGCGAAGAAAATTTGTACCCAAATATTTCTCGCCGGAATGTTTCCCGCACGATCATTGCTGATGATGGCTGCCGTCGCGGCGCCGTTGCTGCTGACGCCGGCGCTGATGCTGCCGGCGCGCGCCCAGGCCACCCAGCAGGCTGCGATAACCGACGGCGCCAAATCTAATTCCGACTCTCCTAAGTCTGATGCTACCAAGTCCGATGCTGCAAACTCGGATGCGGCCAAGCCTGCTGATGCCAAGCCTGCTGATGTCAAGCCTGCCGTTTCCCAGCCGACCGGCGCGAGCGATCCGGCGCAGCGAAAGAGCCTCACCACCACGGCGATCGACAAGGTGAAGCAGGTCGCGAAATCCGCCAGCGACATTTTCGGCCGCGTTCCGTGCCTGCCTCCGAAGGGCGGCGCGACATCGATGGGGTCGCTGCCGCATGTCGCGGCGAAGCTGGCATCGGGACAACCGGTGACCATCATCGCCTTCGGATCGTCTTCGACGCAGGGTTACGGTTCGACGTCTCCGGAGTTCACCTATCCCAACCGGCTGGCGGCGCAGTTGCGCCGGAAATATGCCGGCGCCGACATCACCGTGCTCAATCACGGTGTCGGCGGCGAGGACGCGCCGGAAATGATGAAGCGGCTGCAGACGTCGGTGATCGACGCCAAGCCCGATCTGGTGATCTGGCAGGTCGGCACCAATGCGGTGTTGCGCAACCTCGACCCCGCGGATACCGCCAAGATGGTGGAGGATGGCGTCGCGCGCATCCAGGCCGCCGGCGCCGATCTCGTGCTGGTCGATCCGCAATATTCGCCGAGGGTGACCGAGCATGCGGAAAGCGCCAGCAGGATGGTGCGACTGCTCAGCAAGGTCGCCCAGCTTCGCCATGTCGGTATTTTTCCGCGCTTCGAGGTGATGCGGGAATGGCACGATCGACAGGCGCTGCCGATCGACAGCTTCGTGATCGCCGACGGCCTGCATATGAACGATTGGGGCTACGCCTGCTTCGCGCAATTGCTCGGCGATGACATCATCAAATCGGTCGGCCAGATCAAGCTCGGCATCAATGTGCCGTCCGCGGTGCAGACCTATCGGCCGATGTGACCGGTAACTGATGCCGCGCCGGTGTGTCTGCCGCCGCGTGAGCCACCGTAATGCCTCAATACCAACACGCATCTGCCCCCGCGATATAGCTGAAATGAAATCTCGAGCAGCCGGGTGGTCTCGGCTGAAAGCATCGAAAATTTCAAAATGTTTCAGCGGCCGCCGCGTTGAGTTGCCACCCACGATACTCGCGGGTGCTTCGCGCATGCTTGGTCGGCGCGACGATGCTGCTGACGAGCGGATGTGCGTCGCTGGCCCCGCGCAACGTGTTGCCGCAAGCCAATGCCGGCCAGATCGAGCTCGAGGGATTTCACAACATCCGCTTCTGGGGCGACGCGTCGGCGCGCGAAATCCAGGCGATCATGATGGCGGACACGCCCAAAGCCGAAACGCGCAAAACCGAAGCGCGGCCGTCATCGCGGATCGAGCGGCATCCGCCGGCCTCGAACCTGCTCGCGATATCCGGTGGCGCCGAGAATGGCGCGTTCGGCGCCGGCCTGTTGGTCGGCTGGAGCGATGCGGGCACCCGGCCGATCTTCGACCTGGTGACGGGCGTCAGCTCCGGCGCGCTGATCGCGCCGTTCGTCTTCCTCGGGCGCGAGCATGACGGTCAGTTGCGCGAGATCTTCACCAAATACAGCCGAAAGGACATCTTCACCTACAACGTTCACGGCCTGATCGAAGGATCGGCGCTGGCCGACGACACGCCGCTGACAAAACTGATCGAGAAATATGTCGATCAGGCCCTGCTGCAGGAAGTCGCCCGGGAGCGGATCAAGGGACGAATCCTGCTGATCGGCACCACCAGTCTCGATACCCAGCGGCCGGTGTTGTGGGACATGGGCCGCATCGCGATGAGCAACAATCGCGAGGCGCTGGGCCTGTTTCGCAAGATACTGCTGGCGTCGGCGACGCTTCCCGGCGTGTTCCCACCGGTCCGGATTCAGGTGCGGGTTGGCGGCCAGAGTTATGACGAACTGCATGTCGATGGCGGCGTGACCCGGCAGGTGTTCATCGCGCCGTCGATATTCCAGGTGGTCTCGCACGGTCCAAAAGGCAAGCCGGTGGCGTCGCCGCATTTGTATGTGATCCGAAACGGAAAGATCGACCCGGAATGGCAATCGGTCAGCGAGAACGTGGTGTCGATCACGCAGCGTTCGATTTCCACGCTGATCAAGAACCAGGCGATCGGGGACCTCTACCGGATTTATTCGGTGACCAAGGATGAGGGCATCGAGTTCAATCTGGCGAGCATTCCGGCCGATTTCAGCCAGACCAGCGATGAACCGTTCGATCAGAAATACATGACCGCGCTGTTCAATCGCGGCTACGATCTCGGCCACGACAACTACGCCTGGGTCAAGGCGCCACCGGGGCTGGAATTGGCGACGCAGGCGCGCAATTGAGCGGTCGCAGCCCTGTCTAGTCACCAAACTGTCACGTAACGCGGCGAGAGATCGCGCTGGGACATAACCGGTGGACACATGGACTATTTCAGACGCTTCACATTCCTGTTCGCAATGCCGACCTTCGACGCCGACGACCTCGAAGGCGTCCGCTGCAATCAAATCGTCGCTGAAATCGAGCGTTCCGGCTTCGAGGTCGTCAAGGCCCGCAAGCTGGAGGATGCCGAGATCGCGGTTCAGACCGACGCCGCGATCGGGTGCATGGTGGTCGATTGGGGCAAGAAGGGCCTCGAAGGCAAGACCGCGGCGCTGATCAATTTGATGCGCCGCCGCGGCCTCGACTTCCCGATCATGCTGCTGATCCGCCGCAAGCGGTTCGAGGACCTGCCGGTGGAGGTGCTCGACTTCATCGACGGTTATATCTTCCTGTCGGAGGAAACGCCGTCCTTCATCGCCAAGAACCTGGTCAGCCGCCTCAAGCAATATGCCGAGACGCTGAAAACCCCGTTCTTCGGGGCGCTGGTCGACTATGCCGAGGAGGGCAATCAGCTCTGGACCTGCCCGGGCCACAATGGCGGGGTGTTCTACAGCCGCAGCCCGATCGGCCGGGTCTTCATGGAGCATCTGGGCGAGGCCGTGTTCCGCGACGACCTCGACAACTCGGTGCTCGATCTCGGCGACCTCCTGACCCACGAAGGTCCGGCGTTGCAGGCGCAGAAAGAGGCCGCGCAGATCTTTGGCGCGGAAAAGACCTATTTCGTGCTCAACGGCACCTCGACGTCCAACAAGGTGGCGCTCTCGGCGCTGGTCACCGAAGGCGATCTGGTGCTGTTCGATCGCAACAATCACAAGGCCGCGCTGCATGGCGCGCTGATGATCAATGGCGGCGTTCCGGTCTATGTCCCGACCTCGCGCAACGCCTGGGGCCTGATTGGCCCGATGCGCTGGGAGGCTCTCGACGAGGAGGCGCTGCGCCAAAGCATCCGCCATCATCCTTTGGTTAGCGATCCCGAGGCGTGGCAGAAGCCGCGTCCGTTCCGCGTCGCGGTGGTCGAGCAATGCACCTATGACGGCACCATTCACTCCGCGGAAATGATCCTCAAACGCATCGGCCATCTCTGCGACTACATCCTGTTCGACGAGGCCTGGGCCGGCTTCATGAAATTCCATCCGCTCTATGCGGGACGTTTCGCCATGGGCCTAGCCGGCCTGGGTGCCGATGCGCCGGGGATCATCGCGACCCAGTCGACCCATAAGCAATTGGCGAGCTTCTCGCAGGCCTCGCAAATCCATATCAAGGACCGCCATATCCGCGGCCAGAAGCGTCGGGTCGAGCACCGGCGCTTCAACGAGAGTTTCATGCAGCACGCCTCGACCTCGCCGTTCTATCCGCTGTTCGCCTCGCTCGACGTCGGCGCGCAGATGATGAAGGGGCGCTCGGGTGAAGTCTTGTGGGACGACACGATCCGATTGGGCATCGAGTTGCGTAAGAAAATTCGCGCGGTGCGTCGCGAATTCGAGGAAAAGGAGACGCGGGTCGAGCGCCGCTGGTTCTTCGAGCCGTTTGTGCCCGACCGCGTGGAAATTCCCGACGCCTCCCGCGAGGGCGGTGTCCACAATGTCGCCTGGGAGAACGTCAGCACCGACCAGCTCGCGATCAATCCCTCTTATTGGCAGCTCGCGCCGGGCGCTGCCTGGCATGGCTTTGCGGGCATGGCGGACGGCTTTGCGATGACCGACCCCAACAAGCTCACGCTGCTGACGCCGGGCTTCGACCGCGCCGGCGGCGGCTATGCCGAACACGGCATTCCGGCGCCGGTCGTGGCGCAATATCTGCGCGAGAACCGCATCGTTCCGGAAAAAAATGACCTCAACTCGCTGCTGTTCCTGCTGACGCCCGGCGTCGAGGCCAGCAAGGCCGGCACGCTGATCAGCGGGCTCGTCGCCTTCAAGAAACTGCACGACGACAACGCGCTGCTGGAAGAGGCTATACCCGAATTCTATCGGCGCAGGCCGCTGCGCTATGCCGGGGTGCGGCTGCGCGACCTCTGCGGCGAGATGCATCGTTTCTTTCGCGAGGCCGATGTCAGCGCGCTGCAGGCCAAGCAATTCTCGCCGGAGCACCTGCCGGAGATGGCGATGTCGCCGCATGCCGCGGCCCGCGCGCTGGTGCGCAACGACGTCGATTATCTCCCGATCGACGCCATCGCCGGCCGCGTCGCCACCACGCCGTTCGTGGTCTATCCGCCGGGCATCGCCACCATCGTGCCCGGCGAACGGCTGACCGAACGCGCGCAACCGATGATCGACTATCTGAGGATGTTCGAGGCGGGCTTCAATGCCTTCCCGGGCTTTGAGGTGGAAATCCAGGGCATTTACCGCGGCCTGGATACCGACGGCCGCATCCGGCTTTACACGTACGTGGTCGCGGAATAAGCGAACGCGTCAACAGAGCCAGGGTAGCCGATGGAATACCAGCAGCCGGTCGTGGTCCGGCCGTCACGCGACACCGACGTCGAGGCCATGCTGGCGATCTATCGCCATCATATCCGCCAGGGTGTCGAAGAGGGCGTCAGCGACAGCGAGACGCCACAGCCCGACGACCTGCGCGACCGCCGCAAGAATCTGCGCAACCGGCGTTTCCCGCACCTCGTCGCGACGCTGGGCGGCGAGGTCGTGGGCTACGCCTATGTCGTGCTGTTCCGCAAGCGGCCGGCCTATCGCTACACCGTCAAACACTCGATCTATATCCACCACGCGCATGTCGGCCGCGGCATCGGGCCGTTATTGATGCAGGAACTGATCGACGTCTGCGCCGCGGCGGGTTTCCGGCAGATCATCGGCTATATCGATGCCGACAATGCCGCCTCGCTTCATCTGCACGAGAAGTTCGGCTTTGCCAAAGTGGGCCTGCTGCCCGCCGTGGCTTACCGGCATGGCCGCTGGGCCGACACCGTGATGGTGCAGCGCTCGCTCGCCGGCGGTTCCACCACCCCTCCATGATGGCCGCCGCGCGAACTTGACCTCACGCCTTGTCCAGCGCCTGATGCAGATCCTCGATCAGATCGTCGCGGTGCTCAAGTCCGACCGAGAGCCGGATAAAGCCTTCGCTGATGCCGAGTTCGGCACGGGCCTCCGGTGCCAGCCGCTGATGCGTGGTGGTCGCCGGATGGGTCACGAGGCTCTTGGCGTCGCCGAGATTGTTTGAGATCCGCGCGATCTTCAGCGCATTGAGCGCCCGGAACGCGCCTGCCTTGCCGCCCTTGACCTCGAAGCCGACCAAGGTCGAGCCGCCGCGCATCTGCTTCTTCACCAAAGCCGCCTGCGGATGATCGGCGCGACCGGGATAGACCAGCCGCGAGATTTTCGGATGCTGCGCCAATGCGTCGGCGATCACGGCCGCGCTTTCGGTTTGCGCACGTACCCGGACGCCCAGCGTCTCCAGCCCCTTCAGCAGCACCCAGGCATTGAACGGCGATATCGAGGGGCCGGTCTGGCGCATGAAGTTGTGCAGGTGCTCGGCGACGAAGGCTTCGGTGCCGAGGATCATGCCTCCAAGGCAGCGGCCCTGACCGTCGATATGTTTGGTGGCGGAATACACCACGACGTCGGCGCCGAGCGTCAGCGGGCTCTGCCAGATCGGGGTGGCAAATACGTTGTCGACGATCAGCCGCGCACCGCCTTGATGCGCGATCTCGGCGATGGCGCCGATATCGAGCACGTCGAGCGTGGGGTTGGTCGGGCTTTCAAGAAAGAAGGTCTTGGTGTTCGGCCGCACCGCCTTGCGCCATTGGTCGAGATCAAGGCCATCGACCAGCGTGGAGGCGATGCCGTAGCGCGGCAACAGGTCCTCGATCACATAGCGGCACGATCCGAACATCGCCTTGGCGGCCACCACGTGGTCGCCGGCCTTCAGCGGCGCCAGCACGGCGGTGGTCACCGCGGCCATGCCGGTCGCGGTCGAGCGGCCTGCCTCGGCGCCTTCGAGCTCGATCATGCGGCGCTCGAACATCCCGATCGTCGGATTGGAATAGCGCGAATAGATGTAGCCGGGGTCCTCGCCCTTGAACCGGGCCTCGCACTGTTCCGCAGTGTCGTAGACATAGCCCTGGGTTAGAAACAGCGCCTCGGACGTTTCACCGAATTCGGACCGCAGGGTGCCGGAATGGACCAGACGGGTTTCGGGACGGTAGTGGGCGGTGGGCGATACGGGTTTGGTACTCTCAGACATGTGACCTCCATCGTGACCATTCCTTGAAAATGGTCACAAAAAAACCGGCCTGGGAAAAAATTCCAAAAGGCCGGGATCACACGTGTCCCCGGCCTGTTTAGCGACTTATTTAACGTGGCTGCAAGCCGGCCGGCTCAAATCACCACGGGATAAGTCATGCTCTTATTCCGTCGTGCCCTTTCCGTCAAGGCGGGCATCGGATAACCGGTAAAAGTCTATATTTCCAGTAGCCAGCGTTCGGCGTGGTGGGTTCAGAAATTGTCGTTCACGCTTCAACCCGGTGCCCATGGCATCCTGCCTGACCGCATGATCGCGGCGATGGCGGATGCTGGCCTTATTCGGCCCGCCTATCCGTTCATCGAAAGCCAGATCCAGCCGGCGAGCCTCGATTTGCGGCTTGGCGATATCGCCTATCGGGTGCGCGCGAGTTTTCTGCCGGGGCCGGGTGCGACGGTGGCCGAGCGCATCGATGAATTGAAGCTGCACGAAATCGATCTCAGCGACGGCGCTGTGCTGGAGACCAATTGCGTCTACATCGTGCCGCTGTTGGAGAGCCTGGCGCTGCCGCCGGAAATCGTCGCCGCCGCCAATCCGAAAAGCTCGACCGGGCGGCTCGACGTCTTCACCCGCGTGATCGCCGACGGCACGCGGCGGTTCGACATGATCGGTGCGGGCTATCACGGCCCGCTCTATGCCGAGATCAGTCCGAAAACATTTCCGGTGCTGCTGCGTGAGGGATCGCGGCTCTCGCAGGTGCGCTTTCGCGTCGGCGACGCCATCCTGAGCGCCGATGAACTCGAGGCGCTGCATGACCTGGAGCGGCTGGTCGATATCGATGACGCCGATCTCGCCAATGGCGTGGCCTTGAGCGTCGATCTCGCCGGTGAAAACGCCAATGGCTTCGTCGGCTATCGCGCCAAGCGGCATACCGGCGTCGTCGATGTCGACCGTCGCGGCGGTTATGCGGCCGGTGAATTCTGGGAGCCGATCGCAGCAAGGCCCGACGGCAGCCTGATTCTCGATCCCGGCGAATTCTACATTCTAGCCTCCAAGGAAGCCGTCCAGGTGCCGCCGGATTACGCCGCCGAGATGGTGCCGTTCGATCCGCTGGTCGGTGAATTCCGGGTGCACTATGCCGGTTTCTTCGATCCCGGCTTCGGCTATGCCGGCGCCGGCGGGCAGGGGTCACGCGCGGTGCTGGAGGTTCGCTCGCGCGAAGTCCCGTTCATCCTCGAACACGGTCAGATCGTCGGCCGGCTGGTCTATGAGAAGATGCTGGCGCGCCCCGATGCCATGTACGGCCAGCGCATCGGCTCGAACTATCAGGCCCAGGGCCTGAAGCTGAGCAAGCATTTCAAGGTCTAGCCGCGCTCACGCTCGCTGATGAAGTACTCGAATGGCAGCTCTGCGATTTTGCCCTGACGTCGTGAAATATCGGCGTTAGACTTTCGGTCCATGCTAGCCTGCGCTCATAAGAAAAAAAGCAGGGAGGTAGTGATGACCAAGCCGCGGAAGCTGTCGACCATGATCGATCGGCGCCAGTTCGTTTATGCCGGCGTCGCCGGCCTGGCGCTAGGCGCCCGGATTCCGAAAGCCTTTGCGGCGACCTACGACCTCCTGATCAAGGGCGGCCGTGTCATCGATCCCTCCGCAGGGCTCGATGCGGTGCGCGATGTTGCGATCTCGGGCGGCAAGATCGTCGCGGTTGCGGAAAATATCCCGGGCGATGCCACCGAGACGATCGACGCGCAGGGCAAGGTTATCACGCCGGGTCTGATCGACATTCACACCCATGCCGGCCTCGGCAAGGATGGTCCGCCGATGTGCCTACAGGATGGCGTGACCGCCTGGGTCGACGCCGGGTCGGGCGGCGCCGACAACATCGATCAGGTTGCGGCGGTGGCGCGCGGCGCCCCGCAAACCGGCCGTATCCTGGTCAACATCGCGCGTACCGGCGTCATCGCGCCCGGCGGCGAACTGCATGACATCAACATGGCCAATGTCGCGCTGGCGCAAGGCGCCATCGCCCGCCATCGTGATGTCGTGGTTGGCGTCAAGGCGCGGCTGTCGAACAATGTCGCGGGCGCCAACGATCTCGAGGCGCTACGGCGCGCCCAGGAAGCGGCCGCGCCCTTCAACCTGCCGGTGATGATCCATGTCGGGCAGAACTATTCGCCGATGCGATCGCTGCTGGCATTGCTCAAGCGGGGCGACATCGTCACCCATATGTACGCGCCGGGCGCCAACGGCATCCTCGACGAGGGCGGCCGCCTGATCCCGGATGTCACCGCGGCGCGGCGCCGCGGCGTGCTGTTCGATTTCGGCAATGGTGTCGCCGATCATTTCGATTGGGACTCGGTGGAAAAGGCGACACGTCAAGGTTTCTGGCCCGATACCTTCTCGACCGACTGGAACACAAAGTCGAAGACCACGGGCGTCGTCGACCTGCCTAACGTGATGTCGAAGTTCATCACGTTCGGGATGCCCCTGAGCCAGATCGTCGCCTGCGCCACGGTGAACGCCGCGCGCGTATTTCCTTCGTTCGACGATCGCGGCACACTCAATGTGGGTGCGCCGGCCGACGTGGCGATCATGGAGTTGCGGGAAGGCACGTTCGACTTCCTCGACAACTACAAGGCTACGCGCACCGGCCATCAACGGCTGTTTCCGGTCGGCACTGTGCTTGCGGGCAAGAGCGTGCCCCGTGCCTAGCGCGATGACCGATCTGGCGTGCGCGAATTGACAGCCTGTCGAAATCCAACGAGAGTTTCGGCTCGTTCAAAAAAAGAAAAGAGTCCGGGATGAAGAACGCCTTGAAGATCACGTCGCTATTGTCGTGTGTCGCAGCCGTCCTGCTGGCCGCACCTGCCCTGGCGCAAGACCCCGGCGGTCTCAAGAACAGCGGCATCCTGGATCAACTGCTAAAACAGACCGGCGTCCACGACAGATCCAAATCCGGCAAGACGCCGGACTTCGTAGCCGATCCGACCTGGCCGCGGCCGTTGCCGCATAGTTGGCTGCTGGGACAGATTGGCGGGCTCTACGTCGATAGCCACGACCATGTCTGGGTCTACAACCGGCCGCGCACGCTGAACGACGACGAGGTCGGGCTCGAGAAAGCCGTTGCCGGGTCGACCGATGCCAAGGGGCAGCCGGCCAACGCGCTGGGCTTTGCGCGGGTCAACGGGTTTGGCGCCGATTGCTGCCGCGCCGCGCCCTCGGTGCTGGAATTCGACGCCGACGGCAGACTGTTGCGTTCGTGGGGCGGTCCCGCCGATCCGGAATTCTTCAAGACCAAATGCAAGGCGGAAGACGGCTGCATCTGGCCGAACAGCGAGCACGGCATCTATGTCGACCAGAAGGATAATGTCTGGATCGCCGGCAATGCCGCCGCGCCAAAACCAGGCGCCAAGGAAATTGCCTGGACCACCAACAAGAGCGGCGGCGACGGCTTCGTATTGAAGTTCGATATCGACGGCAATTTCAAGATGCGGATCGGCGGCACACCGCCCGGACCGGATAGCAACAACAAGGATGGCGGCAGAAACGGCACGCCGCTGCTGTACCAGCCGGCGGATATGGTGATCGATCCCAGGACCAACCGTCTCTACGTCGCCGACGGCTATGGCAATCGCCGCGTGCTGATCGTCGATGCCGATACCGGCAAATATATCGGCCATTTCGGCGCCTACGGAAATAACCCGGTCGACGATGCCGCTGCTGCTGCCGCCGGCACCTGGCCGGAGGCATCCGCCAAGGGCGAGAAGAAGCCAGCCTTCTTCCGCAATCCGGTGCACTGCGTGAAGATCGCTGATGACGGCAAGATCTATGTCTGCGATCGCGGCAATGATCGCATCCAGGTGTTCGACGGCAAGGATCCCGCGCTAGGCCAGACCTGCAGCAATCCGAACGGCGAGGCCGGCAAATGCGGCTTCGTGACCGAACGCTGGGTTAGCGGCAATACCTATACCCAGCCGGTGATGCCGGGCACTGCGGTGTCGATGAACTTCTCCAGGGACAAGGCGCAGTCCTGCCTCTATGTCGGCGATAACACCAACCAGACGATCTACATCCTCAACCGCGGCAATCTGGAGCAATTGGGCCGCGTCGGGCGGGCCGGGCGGATGGCCGGCGATTTCCACTGGTTGCACCAAGTCAGCCTGGACAGCAAAGGCAACATCTACACCGCCGAAGTGGACACCGGCAAACGCGTCCAGAAGTTCATCCGCTACGGCGACAATGGTTGCAGCGGCAGCGGATCGGCCGTCGTCGGTGGCGAACCGGCGGAGATGAAATAATGGCCGGAGGCGTGAACTAGAGCGGGATGAGATTGGATTGAGCCGGGGCTATCCGCGCGCTTCGCTTCACCTCTCCCCGGCGGGGAGAGGTCGATTTGCGAAGCAAATCGGGTGAGGGCTCTCATATCAAACGAGAGGCGCTAACCCCTCACCCGGCGCTACGCGCCGACCTCTCCCAACGGGAGAGGTGAAGGGAAATCGCGGCCGATTCGATCAATAATCGATCGTGCTCTCGACTTACCGGCGGGGCGGAGCGTCGTTGCGCCCTCGCCATGAGGTTTACCGCGTCGCCGACTTCGACGACGGCGTCACGCGCCACACCGCGTTGCCGACATCGTCGGCGACCAATAGCGCGCCTTGCTTGTCGATCCTGACACCGACCGGGCGTCCCTGCGCCTCGCCATTGGCATTGAGGAATCCGGTCAGCACGTCGCGCGGCGGACCGGCGGGCTTGCCATTGGCGAACGGCACGAAGATCACCTTGTAGCCGGCACGCGGCTTGCGATTCCACGAGCCGTGCTGGCCGATAAAAGCGCCGCCGGCCATTTCGAACGGAAACAGATTGCCAGTGTTGAAGGTCAGCCCGAGCGAGGCGGTATGCGCGCCCAGCGCGTAGTCAGGGACGATCGCCTTCGCCACCAGATCCGGCCGCTGCGGTTCGACGCGGGTGTCGACATGCTGGCCATAATAGCTGTAGGGCCAGCCGTAGAATCCGCCGTCCTTCACCGAGGTCATGTAATCGGGCACAAGATCGTCACCGAGTTCGTCGCGCTCGTTCACCGTCACCCACAATGCGCCGCTCTGCGGTTGCCATGACGGGCCGTTCGGATTGCGAATGCCAGACGCGAACACCCGCCATTTGCCGGTCGCGCGATCGACTTCGAGCAACCCGGCGCGATTGGTTTCGGCGTCGATGCCGTTCTCGCCGACATTGCTGTTGGAGCCGACGGTGGCATAGAGCTTGGTGCCATCCGGACTGGCGACAAGGTCCTTGGTCCAGTGATGATTGATGCGGCCGGCCGGCAGGTCGGCGAGCTTCTCGCCGGGCCCGGAAATCCTGGTGTCGCCGGCGTGATAGGGAAATTTCATGATGGCGTCGGAGTCCGCGACATAGAAGTCGTTGCCGACCAGCGCCATCCCGAATGGCGAATTCAACCCTTCGATGAAGACGCTCCTGGTCTCGGCGATGCCGTCACCATCGGCGTCCCGCAACAAGATGATGCGGTTCGCACTTGGCGTGCCGGCGCCGGCGCGGCCCATCACCAGCCGCGTCACCCAGGCCTTGATGCCGCTGCCGTCGTCCGGCTTCGGCGGGGCGTTGGATTCGGCCACCAGCACGTCGCCGTTGGGCAGCACATACAGCGTGCGCGGATGGTCGAGCCCGCTGGCGAAGGCGTTGACGGCCATGCCGTTGGCGGCGACAGGCTTGCCGCCGGCCGGCCAGCCGACAGCGGTGGCGACATTGACGGTCGGTATCCACGCATGTTGCGGTGCGGGGAGGCTCGGCGACGGCCCAAAACTCTGCTCGGCGGTAACGGTGTCTTGCGGGTCGTTGCAGGCGGCGAGCGGTAGCGCGAGAGCACCCATCCACATCGCCAGTAGAATCTTGTTTCGCATGATGGCTCCTTGCATACCGCCCCCTATAATGCCGAAAACCGCGGAACGTTCACGGCCTTTGTCATGAAGTTCCCGTGAAACGACCGCCACGGGCGGGGCGGTCAACGAAGAAACGATTCAGGAGTGAAAATGAGCGTGCAGCACCAGGCGCAACCATCATCGCAATCACAGGAAGCGCAATGGCGGAAATGGCGCAGCGTCGCCGATCTCTACCACGCCTATTTCACCGGCCTGATCCTCACCGTGGTGACCCGGCGCGGGACTGCGGATGCCGCTGAATTCGTGTTCCGGGTATTCCGCCGCCAACAGCAGGAGCGCTTCCTGCCGGGCCTGGAGAAACTCGGACTCAGCGGTCTGCCGCCGGCGGTGGCCGCGGCGCAATATCATTATCTCTCCAACTGGATCGGCGGCGTCCATGTCGAATACATGTACGAGTCCGACACCAAGGCCTGGATCCGCTATCCGCCGCCGCGCTGGATCTGGCGGGGTACCGCGATCTGCGGCATCCCCGGCGAGGTGTCGCGCGCGATGCTGCGCGGCTGGCACGCCAATAACGGCGTCACGCTCGGTCATCCGAACATGGGCTTTGTCTGCACCAAGCAAAGCGTCGACGGCCAGGACGGCCTTGAGGGCTATTATTGCGAATACGACCACCCGCTGGAGCCCGATCAGCGGCTGGTGTTCGCGCGTCACCTCGAAGCCCCCTTGTTCGATGCGGCCAAAGCGCCGGCATTGCCGGTCGCGAGTTGGCCGAGGCCGCGGCTGGAAAAGGCCTATCGCAACTACGCCATGGAATATGTCCGCACCGCCGCGCCCGCGATGGTGCAATTGTTCGGCCCCGAAGATGCCGGCTATCTGCTGCATTTGACCGGCAAACTGATCGGCATGCAGTATTTCGACGAGATATCGGCGGGTCTGTCGACAGACCGCGGCGATGCGAAAGACTTCGCGACGTTCCTGGGCGCGCTGTTCGAGGCGCAGGACGATGTTGCCGACATCAGCGAAACCGACGGCGGATTTGAAATCCGGCAGCAGACCTGGAAGCTGATGGCGGATGTCGCCGATGATCATCCGGCCTGCGCCAGGGTGCTCGAAGGCCTGTTCGAGGGCCTCGCTGCGGGCTGCGGTCGCCACATCGCCGTGCATCGGCGCCCGGCGGCCCGGGCACCGTTCGTCTGGTCGATCGGGTAATCGGAACCGTCATCCCCGGGATGAACGCAATTGCGTTCACCCGTGAGGTGCTCGCCGTCTTCGGCGAGCCTCGAAGGATGCTGTTCAGCGTCGTGCTTGCGGCCATCCTTCGAGGCTCGCAAGAGCTCGCACCTCAGGATGACGGTGGAGTTGTTGCGCGGGTGGACAACGGCCGTTAACTCATCGGGGACGACGTCCGAGATAGCTTCACGACCTCAGAGGCGAGGCGAGGGAGAAGAGGGTAGCGCAGGCGGCCCATGCGCTGGGTGCAGGTGGCCGTTGGCTGTGCCGTGCTAGGAACGTGGCAGCGCGGCGGCCAGATCGTGCTGATGTGGGAGAGGAAATGTCGGATATCGCTGTCGCCGAACTTGTTCCGGGCGTTTCCCCCGATGGCGGCGAACAATCCCTTCCTGCCCAATCGCTCCCGGCCATGGCGGCACCTGCCGGGAATGCGCTGGTCGATGGCCCGATCCTGCGCACGCTGCTGCGGCTGGCGTGGCCGAATGTGATCGCGCTCAGCGCCGGCACCTGCGTGGTGATCGCCGAGACCTCCTATATCGGCCGCCTGGGTGTGGAATCGCTGGCGGCGATGGCGCTGCTGTTTCCCTGCGTCATCCTGACCATGACGATGTCCGGCGGCGCGATGGGCGGCGGCGTGGCGTCGTCGATTGCACGCGCGCTCGGCGCCGGCGAACTCGAGCGCGCCTCGACGCTGGCTTCGCATGCGCTGCTGATCGGCCTCGGCTTCGGGCTGACCTTCATGTTCGGCATGCTGATCTTCGGGCCCCAATTGCTGGGATTGCTCGGCGGCCGCGGCACGGTGCTGGCCAACGCGATCGGCTATGCGCAGATCTTCTTCGGTGGCGCGGTGTTGCCCTGGCTGTTGAACACGATGGCGGGAGTCCTGCGCGGCACCGGCAACATGAAATTGCCGTCGCTGCTGATTCTGAATTCCGCGGTCTGTCAGATCATTCTCGGCGGCACGCTCGGTCTCGGCCTCGGTCCGATCCCGCGCTTCGGGATGCGCGGCGTCGCGGCCGGTTCGCTGACGGCCTATGCGATCAGCCTGTCGATCATGGCGTGGTTTCTGTTTTCGGGAAGGGCGCGCGTCATTCCCAAAGTCAGGGGACTTCGAATCCAGTGGGCGATGTTCGTCGACATCCTCAAGGTCGGCCTGATCTCGTGTTTCTCGCCGCTGCAATCGGTGCTGACGATCAGCATCTTCACCCACATGTTGGCGGGCTTCGGCACCGCTGTGCTGGCCGGTTACGGCATCGGCGCCCGGCTCGAATTCATGCTGACCTCGATCGCCTTCGCGGTCGGCATTGCCTCGGTGCCGATGATCGGCATGACGGTCGGCGCCGGCCGCATCGCCCGGGCGCGACGGATCGCCTGGATCGCGGGCACCATCTCTTTCGTCTCGGTCGGCGCGATCGCCAGCATCATCGCGATCTTCCCTGATCTTTGGGTCAATCTCTTCACCGACGATGCGGCCGTGCGCGCGGCCAGCCATCAATATCTGTCGACCGCGGCGCCGATGTACGCGTTCATCGGGCTGGCGACCTCGATGTATTTTGCCTCGCAGGGCGCGGCCAAGGTGATCGGGCCGGTGCTGGCGCAAACCGCGCGGCTGCTGTTCATCGCCAGCGGCGGCTGGTGGCTCTCGACCCATGATGCGACCGCCGCGAACTTCTTCACACTGGCGGCGGCTTCGATGGTGGTGCTCGGCGTGCTGTCGTCGCTCAGCGTCGTGCTGACGCGATGGGAGCCACGGGCCGGTCCAGTGATCGAGACCAGCCCGGAGTTGTCCTGATCATCAGCGCCGCCGGTGACGCCGGTGGCCGCCGCCGCCGAAGTTGGCCATCCGCATCAGTTGCGGAATCATGCCCATCAACTCGCCGCCGCCACCGCCGCCGAGCATCCCCATGATGTCGCCACCACCGCCGATGCCGAGCCCTTGCGGAATGTAGCCTTCGCCGCCGCCGGGGATGCCGCCGCCGCCTTCCATCATCTGGCCCATCATCGGGCCCATGGTCTGCATCATCATGCCGAAGCGGCGCTTGCCCATTTTCGCCTTCATCATTTCGAGCATCGGCGCCATCTGCGTCATCAAATCGCCGCCGCCACCTCCGCCGCCGAAGCCCTGAAACTGGGCCTTTGCCGGCAGCGACGTCAGCGTCAACAGCAACAGCAGCGTGGCCGCCTGACACACGACCTTGTCAGCTCCCGTCATGGCTTTGCTCCTCCTCGGCCGGTGCCGCGACAGCAGCACGCACGAGGACGAGGCTAAGGAAACGGCGGCCGGGCTTCCGTGAGCAAGATCACGTTTGCGGGTGAGACCTCAGATGCCCCCGAGGGCCCATCAGGCCGTTGTGCCGGCGAGCGCCTTTTGCATGGCCAGCACGCCCAGATCCATCTGGCCGCTGATGTAAGGCGCGATGTCGTTCGGCAGCACATCGACGATCCAGCTCACCCGGCTGCGCCCCGGACCCGCGTCGAACACCTGCACCGATGCGCTATAATGCGTCACCCGTTCGCTGACGATGGCATAAACCAGCCGCCGCCGCGCCTCGTCGCAATCGACCAGCACTTCGCGCGCGACACTGCCGTTGGCAAAGGTGACGATGCGGGCGCCGTCCTCGAGCTTGGTGTCGACAACGAAGCCCGGCGCCAGCCGATGCACCGCGCCGAAATCGCGCACCGCGGCCCAGACGTGATCGGGATGCGCGTCGATGGAAATGTCTTTGTGAATGGAGGCCATGGAGATTTCCTTTACGGGTACTGCCGTCATCCTGAGGTGCTCGCCGTCTTCGGCGAGCCTCGAAGGATGGCCGCAAGTACCGAGTCGAACACCATCCTTCGAGACGCCGCGCTATGCGCGGCTCCTCAGGATGACGGCGGTATGTGTGATGACGGCGGCCTACGCGGTCGCGGACGCCGCGGCGCGCGCCTACGCACAAACCGCCTCGACATTATTGCCGTCGGGATCGATCAGGAACGCGGCGAAATAGGTCGGGCTGTAATCGGCCCGCAAGCCGGCGCCGCCATTGTCGCGGCCGCCGGCTTTGAGCCCCGCGGCATGAAACGTCTGGATCGCGGCATGATCGGGTGCGCGGAACGCGATGTGGGTGCCTGCGCCGGCTGCGCCCTGATGCGCATAAAGCCACAGCGCTGGCGCGTCCGCAGGCCCAAAGCCCGCGCCGCTCTCGTCGCGCGAGCACAGTACATAGCCGAGCGGCGCCAACGCCTCGGTATAGAAGCGCACGCTGGCGTCGAGGTTTTTCACCTTAAGTCCGAGATGGTCGTACATGATGATCTCCAATCGGGCGCGTTCGATCGCGCCGCATCGGCATCACCCTAGTCAGTGCAGGTCCAGCCGTTCTTGGAAAATCTTGCGGTCACCGCGCGAGGCCTGGCGGAATTTCAGCGGCGAAACCCCGGCGGCGCGGTGGAACGTGCGCACGAAATTGGAGAGATCGCCGAAGCCGACATCATAGGCGATGTCGGTGACCGGCCGGTCCTCGTCGGCCAGAAGCCGCGCGGCATGGCGCAGCCGCGAGCGCACCAGATATTGGTGCGGGGTGACGCCGAGCACGTTTCCGAACAGCCGCAGGAAATGGAACAGGCTGAGTTCGGCCTGGCGCGCGGCCTGCTCCAGGTCGATCTGCTGATCGGAATGCGCGTCGATCCACAAGGCGGTCTCCACCGCGCGGCGGCGGTCCTGTGCCGTCGCCGTCACCGGCTTTGGCGCGCGCCCCGAAACCAGCTCGACAAAGCGGCTGGCGAAATATTGTCCGATCTCGTCCAGTCCGGCATCGCTGCGGCCATCGGCCACGGCCTGCGCCAATTCGCCGAACACCATCAGTTCGGGCAGCGGCGGGGCGCTGACGACCTGCCAGATTTCGGTCCGGTCGCCGATCGCCTCGACCAGTTCGGGCGTCAGGAAAAACGACAGGCACTCGTCGCCGCAGCAATGGTCGTGGCTGCAAAAATATTCGTCGCCGGGATAGCCGATCAGCACCGATCCCGCCACCAGTTCGAACCGCCGGCCGCGGCTGTGGCAAGCAAAGCTGCCCTTGCGCACATAGGAGATCGAATGACAGCGATGTTGTTCCACGAACGCCGCGTCGCCGGGTGCGGCGTCGCAACGGAAGTCGGACACCGTGATAGAGGGGCGCTGCAAAAGCGTCGTTGCGGCCATCCAGAGGATTTAGTTCTGCGGGCGCGGCGGCGCAACCGGCAACAGCACATCGAATAGCGTCTTGCTCAGGGGCGAGATCGCGCCCTCGATCGACAGCAGCCGGCGCTTGGAAATGCTGCCGCCATACAGCGATATCTTGTCCGCGTAACTGCCGGCTTCCAGCACGCGGTGGCACGGCACGATCAGCATGAACGGGTTTCTCGCGATCGCCTGCGCCACCGAGTACGCCGCGCCGGACGCCCGCAGGCCGGCGGCGACCTCGCCATAGGTCCGGGTTTCGCCGCGCGGGATGCCGCGCGCAAATTCGTAGACCCGCTGGTTGAAGGCCGGGATGCCCTCGAAGTCGAGCGTGACATCGGCGAAATCGCCGCCCTGGCCGCGCAGCAACGCGACAATGCCCTCGATCGCGATGTCGACATTGAGCGGCGGACGCGTCTCGCGCGCCCCGGGATAAAGCTGAAACAGCCGCCTTCGGGTTTCGATCTCGCGCGCCTCCGGCAGCTGCACTCCGACCACGCCGCTGTCGCTCCAGGCGATACCGCATCGCCCGATGCCGGTATCGAATACCGTGAACCCACGCCCAGCCATGTTACGCCACCCCCAACCCCGGCCGGGATCATAACACCGCCACAATTCGCCGCACCTGGAAAATTAAGGTTGAGTTAAGGGTGGGAGAGGGGCCGGCGGGCGGCCTACCGGCTTGGCGGACGGTGCGGTCTCGGCTAATCAGGGGAAGCGATGCGGGCGTAGTTCAATGGTAGAACGGCAGCTTCCCAAGCTGCATACGAGGGTTCGATTCCCTCCGCCCGCTCCAAATGGCGCAAGACCAGCGCGCTCCAGCCTGTACGGTCAGATCGGTCCGGCTGTAAGCCACGCGGGAACGGTTCTCAGCGACATAGGGTTACGTCGGCCAATCAATCGTCGCTTCCGGCCGAACATTTGCGGGAGGATGTCCCGCTGGGGAAACTTCGACATTGACACCCGCGCTTCCGGGATCGTCCGGCCCAAAGACCACCAAAAATAGACGCTTGCCTCGGTAGCTGACGGCATAGGTGGTTCGGAGCACCTGTTTGCCTTTTTCGCTACCAAGAAGCCGATTGGGAATCGGGCCGCGCCGGAATGCCTCCAGGATCATTTCTTCCACGTCGCGACGCGACGCTTCCATCGAAGTGATCTTGCAGCCGCCCGCGTCCTTCATGGCGACAATCATCCGTCCGCCGTTGTCAAATCCATGCAGATAGGCTGAACCGTGGTCCGGCTTGAGCAGGGGGTCGGCCTGCTCAGGCGGCAATTTGACTCCGCCCTTGTTGAGTTCGGACATTCCCGAAGGCTCATCGACGTGGTTCATGCACGCCAGGGCGAAGCTTCCTACCACCACACTCATAGAAGCGGCCTTGGCGTCGCCGATGAAGTAGTAGGCGAGAAGGACTAAGAAGAAAGATCTTGCGACACGCATCTGCATCGGACTTTTCTAAATGGTCGTTCGGCCAAATGAGTGTCGGTCGATTCCTCACATGCGCGAGAGTGTGTCGCACTCGTGATGCCTCTGACCAGTCGTCATCCGGTGGTCTGGTTCACGGCCGGTGAAGAATTATGATCGAAAAATTTCCGATCCGCTATGGCTCATCGCCATCGGCGGAATGCTCACAGGCATTCTCACGCCATTGTTGCCGTGGTCGCCCAAGAAGATATGCGGCTGCCCGTTGGACCGGCCGGGCAGCCGCGCACCGCGATCGCTCAGGCGCCCTGCGGCACCTGATCGAGAAAGCCAGTGATGCTGCGGATGCGGCCATCCGCCAGCACGGCGAAGTCGGTGCCCTTGATCGGGCTGTCGGCGCCGTCGGGACCCAGTCCCCAGGAGAAACGGACGTGGTCGCCGTAGCCGTTGGGCTCGCCGATCAGCGTGAACCTGAAATCTGGAAAGCGCTGCTGCACGCCGGCGATCAGGGCGTCGACGCCGTCATGGCCGTCGCCGCTCATCAAGGGATCGATGTAGGTCGCGTCCGGGGTCCAGTTGGTCTCCAGCATTTCGCGGCGGCGGTTCGCCGCGCGCTCGTTCCACAAAGTGATATAGCGGTAGGCAATGGTCTGAATGTCGGTCATGTCGCTGCTCCTTCGATGCCGCCGGTTGATCCGGCGTGAGGTGACTATCGAAGGTCGGCGCGGCGAAATCGATTACCTCGCAGGTTATCGATTCCAACTTAGGTTTGATCGGCGGCCCAGCGCTCGAAAGCCGTCACATAAGCGTCAGGCCATGCACCGTCGCACGGCATGGTCCCGGCGCGCAGCCGGAGCAGGATGTGCTGCCGATGGGCGATGACGTCTGCTTCTTTCCACAGATCGAACGCAAACAGCATCGAGTTGCGGTCCATCGGGCGGAACAGCGGACGAATATGATCGTCGAACCGGACGGGTTCATCGGCGCCGGGCAATGTCAGGCTTGCTTCGACCTCAGCCGATTGATCGCCTGCGGTCGCCGAGGCGCGCGCGCCCGGTGACGCGTTGCAGACCCACCACCATTTCGGCACCGGCATGTTGGGCGGCGGCTTGGCGCCGTCTCCGGAGTTTTCCAGCGCGATCCGCGATCCCCACTCGACATAAGCGACAAAGGCGGCACGGAATTCGGCATCGGACGGAAGCCCGGCATCCTCCGCGCTTTGCAGCATGTAGGTAGCCCACAGCGCCCGCTGTTCCCCAGTGATGCGCTTGCCGAGATGCTGCGACACCATGCGCTGGTAGCCGCCATATCGCTGCGAATAAAACGGCGGGCCTCCGAACACCTCGCTGAGCCATGCGGCGACGCGCTCCGGATGATCCGGCGACATCTCCGCGAATAGCGGCCCGAGCAATGGGTCTTCCGGCACGTAGCGGCTGTAGAATATCCGCGTCATATCCAGCAACGCGGGGTAGCCGCCGGCCCATTCGAACAGCGTCGGCTCGCGCAGGGGATCGCGCACCGGATCGTGAAATCCGGCGCTCCAGTGCATGCCGCTGCAGAAAGGCTTGTTCAGCGAGGACCCGCACCGGCAAAGACTGAAATGCTCCGACGAGGCGCCGTCGTTTCGAGCCATACGGACGCCCTCTTCATTGACCAGCTCGACATGGCCGGTGATGCGATAGGGGCCGTCCTTCGAAACCTCGATCCGCGGCGCGCGAACCGTGTCGGACAACGCTGCATCACGTGCCGGTCCGATCCCGATTCCGAGCGCGCCCGAGGGGCATTTGCGGACCGCATTGAGCAGCTCATCCAGCCTGGCGCCGCTCGGTGAAACGAACGGCTCGCGCCCGAGATGGAACACCGAGCGCAGGCGGTCGGTACAAAATCCGGAATGGGCGCAGCTGCCACGGTTATCGAACACATGGGCCTGCTGGCCTTCGTAAACGTCGAGCCGGTCGGGAACCCGCCGTGCATCCTTGGCATCGACGAAGCCGCGCTTGACATGGCTGTCGTCGCAGAACGGCTTTGTCTGTGATTGTCCACAACGGCACAGGCGAACGGGAGCTTCGGCCACGATCGGGATTCCGAGGTGGTCGACGATCTCGATGGATCCATCGACCCGGTAGGGACCGTTGTGGCTGACGACGATGCGCGGCGCTGCCGCGGAAGTCTCGTGGGGTTGCTGTATCGAGTCGTCCTGGTTCAAATTGTCTTGTATTAAATTGTCCTGCGTCATGTTTCGAATGTCCCCGGCTTCTTCCGAACATCTCGAAACGTGCTTAGAATGGATCGATAGCGGCTCTCAACGCACCAGATGGAAAGTAGTCAGGAGCGCGATCATGCGTAAGACGAAGCGAAAATACGGCTGTCCCGTCGAGTTCGCGCTCGACCTGCTCAGCGGCAAGTGGAAGACGGTGATCCTGAGCCGGCTCAAGATCCGGCCGATGCGCTATGCCGAATTGCGCCATGACATTCCGGCGCTCAGCGACAAGGTGCTCACCGAGCGGCTGCGCGACCTCTGCGAAACCGGCTTTGTGAAGCGGGAACGGTCCGGCCGCGAGTCGCGATATTCGCTGAGCCGGCGCGGCGAAATGCTCAAGCCGATGTTGCAGGCGCTCTACGATTGGGGCCACGACAACGCCGCGCCGTTCGGCGTCCGGTTTCTCGATACGGATATGAATTAGTGGGATGAGACTGGATTGAGCCGATGCTATCCGCGCTTCACTTCACCTCTCCCCGGGGAGAGGTCGATTTGCTCCCGGCGATGCGAAGCATCGTCCGGTGCAAATCGGGTAGGGGCGCTTAACGAGGGGGCGTAACCCCTCACCCGGCGCTACGCGCCGACCTCTCCCAACGGGAGAGGTGAAGCGAAGTCGCGGCCGATTAAAAAACGCGCGTTACCGCGCCGCGATGACCATGATCTCGACGCCGTATTTCGGGCCCGCGAGGTTGACCTCGACGGTGGCGCGCGCCGGGGTATTTCCCGCCGACACCCAGCCGTCCCACACCGCGTTCATCTCGGCAAAGTTCTTCATGTCGGTGATGTAGATCGTTGCCGTCAGCAACTTCGATTTGTCGCTTCCGGCCTTCGCCAGATGGCTGTCGATGATCGAAAGCACCTCTTGCGTCTGCTTGGTCACGCTTTCTCCGGCCGTTGTATTGGCTACGATGCCCGCGAGATAGACAGTGTCGCCATGGACGACGATCTGGCTCATGCGCGGGCCGGTCTCGAAACGCTGGATGGTCATGTTTTTCTCCAAAAATGTGCCGGCGGTTCATAGCGCGCCGAAGCGCGGTCCGCCACTGCAATCGCAGGAAATCGCCGATCAGGCGACGATCGATTCGCTGTCGCGAAACGGCAGTTCGGCGACCGAACGGAGTGACGCCTCGATCTGGTCGGGCGGCATCGGGCGCGCGAACAGGAAGCCTTGCAACAGGTCGCAGCCGAGTTCCCGCAGCAGCAGATGGTGATCCGATGTTTCGACGCCTTCGACCACGACGCGCAGGCCACAGGCTTGCGCCAGCGCGATCATGCCGCCGAGTATTTCCCGCCGCTTGTCGTGCTGGGCGAGAAAACTGCGATCGATCTTGACGACATTGCACGACAGCCGGTGCAAATAGCCGATGTTGGCGTAGCCGGAGCCGAAATCGTCGAGCCAGATCTGCACGCCGAGCGCCTTCAGTCCACGCAGGCAATCGGTGACGGCATCCGAGCTTTCGAGCAGCAGGCCTTCGGTCAATTCCAGCACCAGCCGCTCGGGGCTAAGTCCGGTCTCGCGCAAAATCCGTTCGACGGTCTTAACCAGCGCGGGCTGCGCCACGGTCAGCGGCGACAGATTGACGCTGACCTGAACCGGCTCCTTCCAGCGCGAGGCCTCCTTGCAGGCGTTCTTGAGCACCCACTCGGTCAGCGGCCCGATGAAGCCGCTCTCTTCGGCCGCGGGAATGAATTCGGCGGGAGAGACATTGCCGCGGACCGGATCGTTCCAGCGCGCCAGCGCCTCGAAGACGATCGGGCGCCCTGTGACCGTGTCGTAGATCGGCTGATAACACAGATGGAGATGGCCGTCGTGCAGCGCCGCGCGCAGATCGTTGGCGAGCGCTGCCGCGTTGCGCAGGGCTTCCATCGCCGGCGAGAGGCCGCGGCCCTTGCGGCCGGCGGAACGCTCAGGCAGCGAGGCCGCGGTGAAGTGCGCGAGCTGATCGTCATAGAGCCGGGGGATGCCAAGCCCGCTGTGCTTGGCGGCATAGAGCGCCTTGTCCGCCAGCAACATCAGCGCGTCGGCGCTGCCGGCGTGTTCCGGCCCGCAGGCGATCCCGATGCTGACGCCGATCTGCGCTTCGCCCAATTCGCCCAGTAGATGGGTTCCGCTGAGCGCGGCTGTGACGCGCTGCGCGGTCTTGATGGCCTCGGCAGCCGACGTATTCGGCAGCACGATCGCGAACTCGTCGCCGCCCAACCGGGCCGCGGTGTCGTCCTTGCGGACGCATTTCAACAGCCGCTCCGCGACTTCCTTCAGCAAGGCGTCGCCGGCGGCGTGGCCGAGCCGGTCGTTGACTTCCTTGAAGCCGTCGAGATCGAGGCAGAGCAGCGCGCAGGCGTCACCGCCATTGGCCTCGAGATTCGCTTTGGCCAGCGCCTCGTCGAGGCGGGCGTTGAACAGCAGCCGATTGGGAAGCTGCGTCAAGCCATCATGCTGGGCGAGGAATTCGATCTGGGCCTCGGCGCGGCGGCGCTCGGTAATGTCCTCGTAGGTGCAGACCCATCCGCCATCGTCGAGCGGCTGGTGATAGATCGCGATCAGCCGTCCGTCACCGAGCTGCTGCAGGAACGTTCCCTTCTCGCATTTATCGATGAACGCCTTGCGGCCGGCATAGATCTCATCGACGCTGCGGCCGGGGTAATTGCCGATCTCGCAACTGTTAGCCAGCACGTCGTAGAGGCTGATGCCGGTCGGAAGATTCGAGATGTCCTGATGGTAGATCTTGCAGAACTGCTCGTTGACGAGTTGCAGCCGGTCCTGCGCGTCGTAGAGGCAAATGCCCTGCGGCATCGTCGCGATGGCGTGCTCGAAACGCTGCCGGAAGGCGCCGGGAGCCGCGAAGCGCCAGGACAGATCCTGGCGAATGGCCGCGAGCGTTTGCGCGAACCGGCGTTGACCGGCCCGTGAAACAGGCAGGCGCTCCATCATGCGATGCCACAGACTCAACGTATCACTCGCCATCCAATGCGCCGGGCAAAATGCGGTTTCGTTTCGAGCAAACGCGAGGGCATCTGCCCGCGGATCATCCGAAACAGAAATAAGCAACGAGTCCGATTCAGCGGGACTGCACCGGACTCTTCTCTTTGCGACGATTGGACCACAGGACCTTAAGAACAATCTTAAGGAATTACCGCTCTCGGTTGATCCCCGACGATCCCTTCGGGATCCCTTGGGATTTGATTAATGTTTCGTGCCGCGGCGATCTCGCAAATGCGGGTTCGCCTTAACCCACGGCTTTTGCCGCCGCACGCCCCGCGTTGCGCCCGGAAAACAGGCAGCCGCCGAGAAATGTGCCTTCCAGCGACCGGTAGCCATGGACGCCGCCGCCGCCGAAGCCCGCCGCTTCACCAACGGCGTAGAGCCCGGGCATGATCTCGCCGTTCTGGCCGAACACCCGCGAGTCCAGGTCGGTTTCGAATCCGCCCAGCGTCTTGCGGGTCAGGATATTGAGTTTGACCGCGATCAGGGGTCCATGGGCGGGATCGAGGATGCGGTGCGGCTTCGCGGTGCGGATCAGCCGGTCGCCGATATAGCGGCGCGCATTGTGGATGTTCATCACCTGGGTATCCTTGACGAAGCGATTGGCGATCTCGCGGTCGCGCGCCTCGATCTGGGATTTCAGGGCTTCGAGCTTGAGCAGATCATCGCCGGCCAGCGCATTCATGCCGGCGACGAGGTCGGCCAGATTATCGCGCACCACGAAATCGGCGCCGTGGGTCTTGAACGCTTCGACCGGCGCCGGCGCGCCCTTGTTGGTGGCCCGCTTGAGCGTCATCCGCCAGTCTTTTCCGGTGAGGTCGGGATTCTGCTCCGAACCCGACAGCGCGAATTCTTTCTTGATGATGCTTTGTGTCAGCACGAACCACGAATAATCATGGCCGCTGCGCATGATGTAGTCGAGTTGGCCCAGCGTGTCGGAGCCGGGAAACAGCGGCGACGGCAGCCGCTTGCCGGACGCGTCGAACCACATCGAGGACGGTCCGGGCAGGATGCGAATGCCATGGGCCGGCCAGATCGGATTCCAGTTTCGGATGCCCTCGACATAGTGCCACATCCGGTCGCGGTTGATCAGCCGCGCGCCGGCGGCCTCGGTGATGCCGATCATTCGGCCATCGACATGTTCGGGCACGCCGCAGATCATGTTCTTGGGCGCATCGCCCAATCGTTTCGGCCAGTTCTGCCGGACCAGTTCATGATTGCCGCCGATGCCGCCGGACGCCACGATCACCGCCTGCGCCTGCAATTTGAAGTCGCCGACAATCTTGCGCGAACTGCTCTTGCCGCGCGCGACATCGTCGGGCTCCAGGATCGAACCGGTGACGCCATCGACGGCGCCATTGGTGAGCGTCAACGCATCGACGCGGTGGCGGAAGCGGAACGTCAGTTGGCCGCTGGTTTGGGCTTCACGCGCGCGGCGTTCGAACGGTTCGACCACGCCGGGGCCGGTGCCCCAACTGACATGAAACCGCGGCACCGAGTTGCCATGGCCCATCGCGTCGTAGCCGCCGCGCTCGGCCCAGCCGACCACCGGAAAAATACGGTGACCCATCGCCCGCAACCAACTGCGCTTCTCGCCCGCGGCGAACGCCACATAGGCTTGCGCCCAGCGTCTGGGCCACAGATCCTCGTCGCGATCGAAGCCGGCCGATCCCATCCAGTCCTGCAGCGCCAGCTCAAAACTGTCCTTGATGCCGAGCCGGCGCTGTTCCGGCGTGTCCACCAGAAACAATCCGCCGAGCGACCAGAACGCCTGGCCGCCAAGGCTTTGTTCGCCTTCCTGGTCGACTACGATGACGCGTTTGCCGGCGTCGGCAATTTCGGTCGCCGCGACCAGCCCCGCCAGTCCGCCTCCGACGACGATTACGTCCGCATCATCAGCCATTGTCGGGCTCCGCCCTTGAGGGGAGTGAAGCCCGTGGCGAGACCTCCGGTCAACGGTTCCTTGTGTGACCGGGCTTGATTGGCCGAAGCCGCCCGGCCCAGCCTGTGGTAGCTTGCGCGTTAAGCTGTTTCAGTTTGGGACCTTTCGGTGGACGAGTGCAACCGGCCGGCAACACTTAACTTGAATCTTTTTTGAGCGAGGTCAGGCATCTGGACAAAATGACAATCCCGCAACACGCTGCGGGTGCATCACGGAAGACGATCAGATTCGGGTTCGACTAGATTGGACTGGGGCTGCATATGAAGCTGGTGACGGGGTTGCTCGCGGTGGTCCTCCTGCTGGCCGGGATCGGCGCCAGCCATGCGGTGGTTAGGATCGGCGAGGACCGCGGCGGCCGGATCGGCACCTACGTCGACAAATATCAGGACCTGCGTACTTCGGGCGATACCGTCATCATCGACGGTCTGTGCGCTTCGGCCTGCACCATCGTTCTGGGGGCGGTTCCCCACGACAAGATCTGCGTCACCTCGCACGCCAATCTCGGGTTCCACGCGGCATGGGACTTCGGCGCCAATGGCCGTGCCGTCACCAATCGCGAAGCCACCCAGATGCTCTATTCGATGTATCCCTCGCCGGTAAAACACTGGATCAGCGCGCGCGGCGGCCTGACCCCGCACATGATCTTCCTGCGCGGCAAAGCGCTGATGAGCATGTACAAGCCGTGCTACATGGACGCCCAAGCTTCGTCGTCGGCGACGCCTCCGGCACCCGCGCATCAGCATGACGCGATCGGGCGCGGCACTAGGGCGCTGGCCCGCTAGGCGGGTCTGGCCAACCTAAATCCGCTCAGCATGACGTGATCGGGCGCAGCGTCCTGGCGCTTGCCCGCCCCGGCGATGGGTTCTATCTGGATTAGAAAGCGTCGGCGGCGGTTGTGCCGCGTCGACAAAACCTGTTCATTCAGATGGTTGCGTATGGCCCAGCCGTTCTCGACGCCGCAGCAAGTCTCGCCATCGATCCCGCCGTCGCGCCGGGTCGGGCAGGCCATCGTTGCGGGCGCCGCTGCCCTCGGCACCGTGCTGATGCTCGGGGCGCTGGCGCTTTGGTTCCACTATGGAACGACGGTGTTTTTCGAGACCATCGCGGCCGGCATCTCGGCCTGCTTCTGACCGGGACTCCTTGGGGAATTTTATGATGGATCGGACCAAACGCCCGCTGGTTATTGTTGGCGCCTTCACCGGAAGCCTCGTCGTTGGGCTGCTCGTGATGTTGTGGGCCCTGGGCGGATTGCGCAACGTGGCCGCGCCGGCCGCCATCGGTGGGCCGTTCCAGTTGACCGACCAGAGCGGTCAAACCGTGACCGAGAAGAATCTGCTTGGGCGTCCGACGCTGATCATGTTCGGCTTCACCCATTGCCCCGATGTGTGCCCGACCGAACTGTTCGAGATTTCCGAGATATTGCGGGCGATGGGCACCGACGCCGATCGGGTCAACGCCTATTTCATCTCGGTCGATCCGGAGCGGGACACCCAGGCGGCGATCAAGGACTATCTTTCGAGCTTCGATCCGCACCTGAAGGGACTGACCGGCGACCCGGCCGCGGTGGCGAAGGCGATTTCCGATTACCGGGTCTATGCCAAGAAGGTGCCGCTGAAGGATGGCGACTACACCATGGACCATACCGCGCTGGTATATCTGATGAATCGCGACGGCAAGTTCGTCTCGCCGTTCCGACTCGACCGCAAGCCCGAGGAAGCCGCGGCCGACCTCAAAAAGTACCTCTGAGCCTCCGGCGTCGCGTTTTTGGGCCAAGGCTGCTGCTCGCCGAGGCTGCTTGCTCGCGAAGGCTGCGGCTCGCGTTATCGGCCGGATGGTCTATAAGGCCATCGAGTTCCCGAGAAGATTCCTGAGCCAACCGCCGATAATGCCGTCAAAGATCATCCTTTCATGGGGCCATCAGCCATGGCCGCGGGCTTTTCGCAGCATCCCGGCGGTCGTCGGGATGTCGGCTTGCATCCTGCTGGCGCTCGCCGTGTCCGGGTGGCCTGCGCGGGCGCAAAACGCCGTTGCCAAGCCTGCGAGTGCGGCGGCTCCCCAGGCGGTGCCCGGCTTCTGGGATCCCCGGCGGCGGCCGGAACGGCCCGATCTGTCCCGCCTGACGGTGATCCGGTTCCTGACCGAAACCGATTATCCGCCGTTCAACTTTACCGGCCCGGACGGCAACCCCGCCGGCTTCAATGTCGACCTGGCGCGGGCGTTGTGCGACGAGATCAAAGTCACCTGCACGATCCAGATGCGGCGGTTCGAGACGCTGATCGATGCGATCACCTCCAACCGGGGCGATGCCATCATCGCCTCGCTGGCGGTGACGCCGCAATTGCGGGCGCGGGTCGATTTCACCGATCCTTATTACCGGGCGCCGGCGCGGTTCGTGTCGCGCAAGGATGCGGTGATGACGGAGATTCGCCCCGAATATCTCGAAGGCAAGAAAGTCGGCGTCATCACCGGCTCATCGCACGAGGCCTATCTCAAGGCGATGTTCACCGACGCCGAGTTGCATTCCTATCCCAATGATGATGCGCTGCGGACTGCGTTGCGGCGCGGCGAGGTCGATTTCATTTTCGGCGATGCGATCTCGCTGGCGTTCTGGATCAACGGCACTGACTCCGGCGATTGCTGCGCGTTCTCGGGCGGTCCGTTCGTCGAGAGCCGTTATTTCGGTGAGGGCGTCGGCATCGCGGTGCGCAAGGGCAACGACCTGTTGCGGCAGGCGTTGAACTGGGCGCTGTTCCGGATCTGGGAAAAAGGCCGCTACACCGATCTGTGGCTGCATTATTTTTCCGTGAGCCCGTTCTGAGGAAGTGACTTCGTAGGGTGGGCAAAGGCGCGCTTGCGCCGTGCCCACCAGTTCACTCGCGGAATACGTTGGTGGGCACGCTTCGCTTTGCCCACCCTACGATTCCCGGCCGTCATTTTGCATTTTGTTGCGGAAGCGTTAGGTTCCGCGCCTTGGAGAGCTTTGTTAGATGTCCACGATCGATCTTGCTGCTACGCCCGGCGACCTGCGCGCGCTCGCCGAACAATCCAACGCCTGGCCGTTCGAGCAGGCCAAGGCGATTGTCGCGCGTCTGAAGAAGAAGCCGAAAGACGAGGTGCTGTTCGAGACCGGCTACGGCCCGTCGGGCCTGCCGCATATCGGCACCTTCGGCGAGGTCGCGCGCACCACCATGGTCCGCCATGCGTTCCGGGTGCTGACCGAGGACAAGATCAAGACGAGGCTGCTCGCGTTCTCCGACGACATGGACGGCCTGCGCAAGGTGCCGGACAATGTGCCGAACAAGGAGATGCTCGAGCAGTATCTTGGCAAGCCGCTGACCACGGTGCCTGATCCGTTCGGCACGCATCCAAGTTTCGGTGCGCATAACAACGCGCGGCTGCGGGCGTTCCTCGACACCTTCGGCTTCGACTACGAATTCGCCAGCGCCACCGATTATTACAAGTCGGGCAAGTTCGACGCGACGCTGCTCCGGATGCTGGAGCGCCTCGAATCGGTCATGACCATCATGCTGCCCAGCCTGCGCGAGGAGCGCGCCGCGAGCTATTCGCCGTTCCTCCCCATTTGTCCGCGCACCGGCATGGTGCTGTATGTCCCGATCATCGAGCATGACGTGAAGGCCGGGACCATCTCCTACGACGATCCCGAAACCAAGGAGCGCGTTACGCTGCCGGTCACCGGCGGCCATTGCAAGCTGCAATGGAAGCCGGATTGGGCGATGCGCTGGACCGCGCTCGGCGTCGATTACGAGATGGCCGGCAAGGATCTGATCGATTCGGTCAAGTTGTCAGGCAAGATCTGCGCGGCGATCGGCGGCACGCCGCCCGAAGGCTTCAATTACGAGCTGTTCCTCGACGACAAGGGCCAGAAGATTTCGAAGTCGAAGGGCAACGGGCTCACCATCGACGAGTGGCTGCGTTATGCCTCGCCGGAATCGCTGTCGCTGTTCATGTATCGCGAGCCCAAATCGGCGAAGCGTTTGTACTTCGACGTGATCCCGCGCAACGTCGATGACTACCAGCAATTCCTCGACGGGTTTTCGCGGCAGGATGCCAAGCAGCAGCTTCAAAATCCGGTCTGGCATGTCCACGCCGGCCATCCGCCGGTCGCCGACATGCCGGTCACGTTCCAGTTGCTGCTGACTTTGGTGTCGTCGTCGAACGCGGAGAACGCCGCGACCCTCTGGGGGTTCATCGGGCGCTATCGTCCCGGCGTCACGCCGCAGACCCATCCGAAGCTCGATGCGATGGTCGGCTACGCCATCAATTACTATCGCGACTTCGTCGCGCCGACCAAGAAGTTCCGCGAGCCGACCGACAACGAACGCGTCGCGTTGCAGGATTTGCGCGACGCACTGTCGCAACTGGCGCCGGAATCTTCCGCCGAAGACATCCAGAACGTGGTCTATGAAATCGGGCGGCGCGAGCCGTTCCTCGACGCGGTGAAGAAGGGCAAGGACGGCCGCCCCGGCGTCTCGCTCGACTGGTTCAACATGCTTTACCAGGTGCTGCTCGGCCAGGAAAAAGGCCCGCGCTTCGGCTCGTTCGTCGCGGTCTATGGGGTGCCGAATGCGGTAGCGATGATCGACGGGGCGCTGGCGAGGAGCGCGTAATCATCAGCCCTGCGGTCGCGCAAGCCGTCATGCGCGGGCTTGACCCGCGCATCCATCTTGCTTCGTAGAATCCTTCTTTTGGTCGATGGATTGCCGGGTCAAGCCAATGATGGGAAGTGGCGCCCGCAAATCCGGATAGGAGCCCCTCGGCAATTTCAGCCAAACCCGCGCCGAATTGCGCTAACATCCCAAGCATGACACGGCCCAAGCCTCCGCTTGAGGGGCGGCCAGCATCAGGAGGTACGCATGCAGTTCAGGGTTTCGCCGAAAGCGCTCGACAACAGCAGCGCCGAGGAATGGCAGGCGCGGGTCGATCTCGCGGCCGCGCACCGGCTCGCCTTCAACCAGGGTTTTTCCGAAGGCATCTTCAATCATCTGACTCTGGTGGTGCCGGGCCGCAGCGACCGCTACTACCAGATCCCGTTCGGGATGCATTGGTCGGAGGTGACGGCCTCGTCCTTCATGGAGGTCGGCATCGACGATGGCGAGGTCAAGCGCGGCGAGGGCGAAGTCGAACGCTCCTGCTATTGCATCCATGCGCCGATCCACAAGGCGCTGCCGCAGGCCAAGGCGGTGTTTCATACCCACATGCCCTATGCCAGCGCACTGACGCGGTTGGAAGATCCGCGCATCAAGGAGATCGGCCAGACCGAGGTCGGGATGTCCGGCGAGATCGCCTATGACGATGAGTACACGGGTCCCGCGCTCGATCCGGCCGAAGGCGCCCGCCTCGCCAGGGTGATCGGCGACAAGTCGGTGCTGTTCATGGCCAATCACGGCATCTCCACGGTCGGAGAAACCGTCGCTGACGCCTATGACCGGCTCTATTACATCGAGCGCGCCGCCCAAGTGCAGATCTACGCGATGTGGACCGGGCAGAGACTGAAGCAACTGCCGGATGCCGTGGTCGAGAAGACCAAGCGCGATATCGGCGGCAATCATCTGTACCAGGGGCCAACACCGGCGCAGCGGCACTTCGACGCGCTCAAGCGCATGCTCGACCGCAAGGAGCCGGATTACGCGACGTAATCCGGAGTCTCGCCCCGTCACGATGCGCATCGCGTTCACATCGACGCGATGCGACGGAATGCAGCGTTGATAAACGCTTTGGCGCATGGAAGAACGCAGTCGCTTGGCGTGGTCGGTCGATCATGCCGCAATACAGGCGACCGCAATGAAGATTTTGACACTCGCTGTGGCGATAGCGCTCACGTTGATCAGCAATTTGGCGTTCGCACAGACCGCCATTGAGACGCCCGGCTTGAACGGAGTCACGTTGGGCAATTCAATGCCGGGCGCGACGGCCGGCGTACCCTATCCGCGCCCGACTGAATCATACGGAAGTGCGACATCTGGAACAGCCGGGGGTGAAAGCACCCCGCGCGCGTTTCACCCGAGGCGGCATCGACACCATCGGGCACCGCAGAGATAAGCGGCGAGCTACTTCCTTCTCCCCTTGTGGGAGAAGGTGGCGCGAAGCGCCGGATGAGGGGTAGCAACATAGCGAGGCGTCGCGACCCCTCACCCGTCACGATGCTGCGCATCGTACCACCCTCTCCCACAAGGGGAGAGGGAAGAGCGCATCCGCCTCAATGTGGGCCGTGCTTATCATCTCGCTCGGTCACTTACAGCCCTCACCCTCTCCGCAAACCGGTGCCAGATTTCCGGACGCCAGCTGCCGTTGGCTGCGCCTGAGGTCGAGGGCAGGATCCATATTCTCGTGTCGGCGATCCGTTCGGTCTGCTCGCCATAATCGCGTCGGCCGCCAAGAAATCGTTGCCCGGCATTCTTGCTGGTGAAGGCGAGAAATTGCGGACGAAAGGTTGCGATCGTCTCCCCGAGGCGTGCGCGCGACATCTCCGCCAGTTCCGACAGCGGGATCTGATGATCCATGCCGGAATGCGTCTTGACGAAGTCGGTGAGACCGATCCGATACCGCAGCAGGTCGCGATATTGATGCGGTTGCAGCAATTGCGGCGTGAGCCCGGTCTCGTGCAGGATCTTCCAGAACTTGTTCTGCTTGTGCGCGTAATAAGCTCCCGCGAGTGCCGATGCGGTGCCTACCGCCGTGCCGCACAGCACGATCTGCAGACCATCCTGCAATACATCCTGCAAGATATCCGGCGCGCTGGCGGCCATCTTACTGTTTCGCCCACAGGATCCTGGCAACCCAGGCGACCTCGGCCGCCGCGAGGCTGCGCTCGTCGCAGCTCTTGTCCAGCGATTGCAGTTCCAGCGTCCGCGCGGTCCGGCGCTTCAACTCGCCGATCAGAATTTCGCCGGTGAGCGTTTTCAGCACCACGCGGTCGCCGCGCCGGATCGCCGTCGACGGCGAGACCACGATGATGTCGCCATCGCGATAGGCCGGCCGCATCGCATCGCCGGAAATCTCCAGCGCATAGGCATGCTCGTCATCGGCCGACGGCAGCGCCATCGCCTCGCGGGGCTTGCCGGCCGGAAATCCATCCTCGTCGAAGGCGTCCTTCGCTGCCGCTTGCGCGAAGCGGAGCAGTGGAATCGACGGCGCCTGCCGCGGGCCATCGCCGATCAACTGTACGAAGCTGTCGACCGAACTGGCGGTGGCGGCCAGCGCCTTGGCGATCGATTCGGTCGAGGGCCAGCGTTCGCGGCCGTCGGCGGTCACGCGCTTGGACTTGTTGAAGGTGGTGGGATCGAGGCCGGACTTCCGGGCCAGCCCCGACGCCGACAATCCCGCGCGCTCCGCCAGCCGCTCCAGCGCGGTCCAGATCTGCTCATGGGTGAGCACGGGCTGTGCTTTTGGCGGCCTGGCCATGGTCCGGTGGGGTCTCGAACGAGGTCGAAGATAGGAATTATTACCTTGTTGGCACGATTTTCACAATCGGGAACGCTGCCCTTGAAGTGCGCCTGTGGCGCCGATACGGTCAGTTTTCGGGGCCGGAAATTCCTCGGAAATCCCAAGAGACTCAACGACAAACAGGACGCTCGGCAAGTGCGCAGGATCTACAAGATTTGCCCGGCTTCGGCCTGGCGCGAGGCCGAGCGGCAGGGGGTATACCGCGGCAGCGCCGACGATACCCGCGATGGCTTTATCCATTTCTCGGTGGCCTCGCAGGTCAACGAGACCGCCCGGCGGCACTTCTTCGGCCAGACCGGGCTGTTCCTGATCGAGGTCGATGCCGACACGCTCGGCGACGCGCTGCGCTGGGAGCCGTCGCGTAACGACGAGCTGTTTCCGCATCTCTATGGCGAGCTCGATCTCGGCGCGGTCACCGGCGTGCTCAGCATGCGGGCGCGGTCCGACGGCTATCACGACCTCCCGGAGCTCGAGCCGTGATCCGCGCCTTCGATGCCTTCTCGCTGCCATTGCTGCGCTGGTTCGATCCGGAAGACGCCCACCGCATGGCGATCCAGGGCTTGCGGCTGTTGCCGCCGATGCGGCCGCGGCCGGACGATCCGAAACTGGCGGTGCGGGCGTTCGGCCTGAACTTCCCCAATCCGATCGGCATGGCGGCGGGCTTCGACAAGAGCGCCGAGGCGCCCGACGCGCTGCTGCGGTTGGGGTTCGGCTTTGTCGAAATCGGTTCGGTGACGCCAAAGCCGCAGGCCGGCAATCCGCGGCCGCGGCTGTTCCGGCTGGAGCGCGATGAGGCGGTGGTCAACCGCATGGGCTTCAACAATGACGGCGCCGAAGCGGTGCTGCGCCGGCTCGCCGCGCGCGCCCATTTGGGTGGCATCGTCGGGGTCAACGTGGGCGCCAACAAGGATGCGGACGATCGTGTCGCCGACTATGTGCGGTTGATCGAGACCTTCGCGCCGGTCGCAAGCTACTTCACCGTCAACGTGTCGTCGCCGAACACGCCGGGCCTGCGCAATTTGCAGCAGGCCGCGGCGCTCGACGATCTGCTCGCCAAGGTGATCGATGCGCGGGAGCGGGTGCGGCAGAACGCCGGCGATTCGCCGGTGCTGTTGAAGATCGCGCCGGATCTCAGCCTGTCCGAGCTGGATGACGTGGTTCACATCGCGCGCTCGCGCCGGGTCGACGGCATGATCGTCGCCAACACCACGCTGGTGCGGCCCTCGACCTTGCGCGAAGCGGCGCGGGCGCGGGAACAGGGCGGATTGTCGGGGCGGCCGTTGTTTCGACTGTCGACCCGGATGGTGGCGGAAACCTATGTCCGCGCCGAGGGCGCGTTTCCGCTGATTGGCGTTGGCGGCATCGATAGCGGCGGCGCCGCGCTGACAAAGATCCGCGCCGGCGCCAGCCTGATCCAGCTTTATTCATCGCTGATCTACAAGGGCCTTGGTCTGGTCGAAGACATCAAGAACGACCTGGCCTCGACGCTGCTGCGGACGGGTCGCGATTCTTTGTCGGAGATCGTCGGCGCCGACGCCGCGACCATCACCGCCGAGGACTGGCCGGTGCAGTAGGTTAGCTCTCTCGTGCCCCGGATGCGGTGCAACGCGCCGCGCTTGCGGCGTGGTGCACTGCTGATCCGGGGCCCATCGTTTAAACTCGTGGGTCCCGGCTCTGCGGAGCAGCGTTCCACGCTGCACCGCGTCCGGGACACGAGATCGGCGGCTCAGCTTTCTCTCTTGAACGACGCCCGGAACAGCGCGGGATAGCGCAGCGCCTCGAGCCCGCCGCGTGCGGCGTAGTGCACCAATAGCGCGCTCCACAGTCCGGCGTTGCCGAACGAACGCAGCGCGAACCAGGCGGATAAAAACACCGCCAGCGACAGCACCATCAGATTGCGCATGTCGCGCGCCCAGGTCGCGCCGATATAGATCCCGTCATAGGCAAAGGCGAACACGCCGAGCAGCGGTGCGGCGACCACGAACCAGAGATAATCGCGGGCGCCGTGGCGGACCGGCTCGCTCGCGGTCATCACATCGATCAGCGTCGGGCCGAATAGTGTGAAGGCCACGCTGACCGCCATGGCGAAGCCAAAACCCCAGGCTACGACCAGCCTCACCGCGCCGGCGAAACCGTCGCGGTCACGGGCGCCAAAGGCGTGGCCGCACAACTGCTCGGCGGCATTGGCGAAGCCGTCGAGGAAGAAGGCGCTGACCAGCAGGAAATTGTTCAGCACCGCGTTCGACGCCAGCGTCACGTCGCCGGCGCGGGCGCCCTGCGCGGTGAAAAACAGGAACGCTGCGATCAATGACGCGGTGCGGATCATGATGTCGCGGTTGACCGCGAGCATCTTCAGCAGCTTTTCGCGATCGAACAGGCTTGCGCGCGCGACCGCCAGTCGTCCACCCGAGAGGCGCCGTGCGATCAGCACGCCAAGCACGAGGCCGGTCGCCTCGGCGATCAAGGCGGCGATCGCAGCACCCGCGATCCCGAAGTCGAACACCAGCACCAGCACGATCGTGGCGGCCATGTTGATCAGGTTGATGGTGACCTGCGTCGCCAGCGCGAGTCTTGCTTGCGCCTGTCCGATCAGCCAGCCCAGCACGACATAATTGCCGAGCGCCAGCGGGGCCGACCAGATCCGGATGGTGAAATAGGTTCGGGCGGCGCGGGTGACGCTTTCGCTGCCGCCCATGGCGCCCAATAGCAGCGCCGCGAGCGGAAGCTGCAACGCAATCAGGCCGGCGCCGATCACGCCTGCGATGATAAAGCCGCGCACCAGGATGGCGCGGACTTCCCCGGTTTCGCCTGCGCCGATCGACTGCGCGGTGAAGGCGACCGTGCCCATGCGCAGGAAGGCGAACAGCCAGAACATGCAATCGAACAGCACCGACGCCATCGCGACGCCGCCCAGCGAGGCGGCATCGCCGAGCCGTCCGATCGCGGTGGTCGAGACGATGCCGATCAGCGGCGTCGTCAAATTGGCGATCATCGCAGGACCAGCGATCGCGAACACGCGCGCGGTGGTGACTTTGGTTGGGGGGTTCAACAGAGCGCCACCGTCATTGCAAGGAGCGAAGCGACGAAGCAATCCAGAGCCCCCGGCACTTGTGGCTCTGGATTGCTTCGCGGAGCCTGTCGTCGGGCGGCGCTTCGCGCCGACCCGTTGGCTCGCAATGACGAAGAAAACATGCCTACAACTCGACGATCATGCCGTCATGCGCGGTCGTGTGCTGGAGCGTATCCAGCCGTCCCAGCATGTCATCGCTCATATGCGTCAGCACCAGCCGCTTCGGTTTGATCTCGGCGAGATGCGTCTGAAGCGTGGTCAAGCTGAGATGGTTCTTGACGACCTTGTCGTAATAATAAGCCTCCGCGATGAACAGGTCGGCCTCGCGCGCCAGCGGGATCAGCGTCTCGGTCCATTCGGTGTCGGCGCTATAGGCGATCACGCGCCCTTCCGCCTCGATCCGATAGCCGAGAAACGGTCCGCCGGATTCACCGTGCACGACGGGGTAGGGCGTCACGTTGACGGCACCAAAGCTGCGCGTTTCCTCGGGTTTGAGCGTGAGGACCGAGAGATCGAATTTTGGCTTTGTTTTGGATGAATGCTCGAACAAGGCTTCCATGAGCTGCGGCAGTTTCTGCTCGATGCCTTCTGGCCCCGCGATCACCAGCGGGCGGGTGCGGCGGGAAAACTGGGCGTCGAGCAGCAGGAACGGCAGCCCCGCGAAATGATCGCCATGAAAATGCGTGATCAGGATCAGGTCGATATCATCGCGCGAAATCCCGAGCCGCTTCAGCGCCGGCAGCGAGGATGCGCCGCAATCGATCAGGAAATTGATGCGGTCGCCGGCGACGTGGAAGCAGGTATTCAATCGGCCGCCGGAACCGAACGCGTCGCCGCAGCCGACAAATTGCAATCGCATCGGCCGCTGTCCAATCGATAAATTAACGCGGGCGCGGCGTGCCGAACAGCCGCGATAACAGCCAGATCGGAATCACGATCACGGCGCCGAGCAGGAAGTAGCGCCACAGCCCGTTGACCGCGTCAAAGCCGAGATCCCAGATCCGCTGGAACAGCAAGCGGATGCTGTGGACGATATTCCACGGGTCGAATCCGATCGCGGCCAGCACCACGCCGACCAGTATCGACAGCAGGATCAGCCGAAACGCCACGGTCAGCGGCGAGCCGCCGAGGAAGCGGTGCATGCCGCCGCCCGTCGCCGGCAATTCCCTGGTGTCGTTGGGCATCGGTGATCTCCTGCACGAAACTTTGATCGCATTGTACTACGGCAGAGGGCCGATGGGGAACCCGCTTGCGGCGGTCAATGGTCGCTTGTTGCCGCGGATGGCGGGGATATCTCGGATTTCAGCATCTGCTCCAGCGTTTCCAACCGGTCGGCCTCGCCAGGCTTCTTGTCCCAGCGCAGGCGGTTGATGCGCGGGAACCGCATCGCCACGCCGGATTTATGCCGCGGCGAGCGCGCCAGCCCCTCGAAGGCGACCTCTAGCACCAAGCCCTGATCGGGTTCATGCACGACGTGGCGAACCGGGCCGAATTTCTCGGTAGTGTTGCGCCGGACGAAGCGGTCGATCTGCAACAGCTCCTCATCAGTGAAGCCGAAATAGGCCTTGCCGACCGGCACCAATTGCTCGCCGTCCTCGCCCTTGGTCCAGACCCCAAAGGTGTAATCCGAATAATACGACGAACGCTTGCCGTGGCCGCGCTGGGCGTACATCAGGACGGCATCGATGATGTGCGGGTCGCGCTTCCACTTCCACCATTGGCCTTTCGGGCGGCCCGGCAAATACGGCGCGTCACGGCGCTTGAGCATCACGCCCTCGACCGCTTCAGAATCCTCGCCGGCGCCAGCGGCGGCGGGATCGGCGCGCGCCGCGGCCAGCGCCTGCCAATCGTCGAACGGGATCGTGGGTGAGAGATCGATGCGGGGGTCGTCGAGTTGCTTGACGAAGGCTTCGAGTTTTGCGCGGCGCTCGGCGAACGGCAATTCGCGCAAATCCGTGTCGCCTTCGCTGAGCAGATCGTAGGCCCGCAAGTGAATCGGATAGTCTTTTGTCAGTTTTGGCGAGACCACCTTACGGTTCAAGCGCTGCTGTAACACATTGAACGTCTGCACCCGGCCGTCACGCAGCACCAGCAGTTCGCCGTCGATGGCGCCCGCAAGATGCAGCGACGGCAGCAAATCGGGGAAGCTTTTAGTGATGTCCTCGCCGCTGCGCGAATAAAGCCGCACGACGGTGTTGCCGCTTTGGTCGCGGCCGGCGACCGCCTGGGCGCGAATGCCGTCCCATTTCCATTCGGCGATGTAGTCGGACGCATCGAGATGGGCAAAATCCGCATCCTCGATCGCGTGCGCCAGCATCACCGGGCGGAACGGCGCGGGATCGAGATTGACCGGCTTTTCACCGTGGCCTTCCAGCCAGGCGAACAGATCGAGATAAGGCGGCTTAAGGCCGGGCCACATCAATTCGATCTCGTGCGGATCCTTGTCGCCAAGGGCTGCGGCCGCGGTCTTGGCGAGCCGCGCCGAGATGCCGATCCGCATCGCGCCGGTGACGAGTTTTAGAAGCGCCCAGCGGCCGGTCTCATCCAGCTCATCAAGCCAGCGCGCAAGCTGTTTTGGCAGTTCGGTCTTGCCCAGTGTGCGCAGCGTGGTGACGACCTCGGTCAGGGTCGGCGGCGGCGGGTTGTTGTGGAGATGGTGCGAGAGTTCATCACCTCTCCCGCTTGCGGGGGAGGTCGGATCGTCCGGCAGCGCGCTTGCGCTGTCCGGCGATCCGGGTGGGGGTTCTTTCTCTCCGCTGAGCAAGCGGCCAGACCCCCACCCCAACGCTCCCCCGCAAGCGGGAGAGGGAGTAGAAAGCGCGGCCGCCTTCGGCCACATCAGCGCCACCGTCTCGGACAAATCGCCGACGTAATCATACGACAGCGCGAACAGCACGGGATCGGTGCGGTCGGCGATCAGGTCGCGGATCAGGCCCGGCTTGGCGTGTTTGAACGACAACGCGCCGGTCAGGGCCGCCAGCGCGAAGCCGCGGTCGGGATCTTCGGTGGCGCGAAAATAATTCGCTAGCAGCCGCAGCTTGTTGTTGCGGCCGGGCTCGTAGGCCAGGCGATCGAGCAGTTCGGCGAAGCGGTTCATGCTTCGGCCTCGGCCACCGGCGCTTCGCCTTCATCCTCGTCGCCATAACCGACGAGGTCGAGTGGCCGTGCGGCAAGGCCTTTGGTCTTGCACCAATGCACCAGCGCGTCTTCCTGGCCATGGGTAACCCAGATCTCGCGCGCGCCGGTGGCATCGATGGTCGAGGTCAATCCGTCCCAATCGGCGTGATCCGAAATCACCAGCGGCAGTTCGACCCCGCCTTGCCGCGCCCGGGCGCGCACCCGCATCCAGCCCGAGGCGAACGCGGTGACCGGATCGGGGAAACGTCTGGTCCAGACGTCGGAAGTGGCCGATGGCGGCGCCAAGGTGATGGTGCCGGCGAGATCGGCCTTCTTCACGCCCTTGACCATCCGTAATTCGCCGAGCTTGACGCCTCGGCTCTCGTAATAGCGCGTGATCTTTTCCATCGCGCCGTGCAGATAGATCGGGGCGTCATAGCCGGCGGCGCGCAACAGCGCGATCACCCGTTGCGCCTTGCCGAGCGAATAGGCGCCGACCAGATGCGCGCGCTCCGGAAACAGCGCCACCGAGGCCAACAGCTTCTTGACCTCGACCGCCGCGTCGCCGTGACGAAACACCGGCAGCCCAAAGGTGGCCTCGGTGATGAAGACGTCGCACGTCACCACCTCGAACGGCACGCAGGTCGGATCCGGTGCATCCTTGTAGTCGCCGGAGGCGACGATGCAGATGTCCTTGCAGCTAACGGCGATCTGCGCCGAGCCCAGCACGTGGCCGGCGGGATGAAATTTGATGGTGACGTCGCCGAGCTTGATCTCCTCGCCATAGCCGATCGCCTGCGTGCTGCCGGCAAAATTGTCGCCATAACGCAGCCGCATCATGTCGAGGGTCTCTTGTGTGGCCAGCACCGCGCCATGGCCGGGCCGGGCGTGGTCGGAATGGCCATGGGTAATGACCGCGCGCTCGACCGGCCGCACCGGATCGATATGGAAGCCGCCGGGCTTGCAACAGAGACCGGCCGGCACGGGCATCAGGATGTCTTGCGGGCGCATCTTGGATATATAGGGTGGGCTCTGATGATTTTTAGCTGTCATGCGCGGGCTTGACCCGCGCATCCATCTTCCGGAAGAGTCCTTTGATTGATGGATTGCCGGGTCAAGCCCGGCAATGATGGATGATTGCCGGATTGCCCGGCAACGACGGAATCTGGTTCCAAAAAATGCCCGCGCGCTTGTTCCTGTCCTCCGGTGATATGATTGCCGACCGCCGTTTCGAATTCGCCCGCGATCTGCAATTGAAGGGCGATCTGGTCGCCGCCGCCGATCTGTTGTTGCAGACGACCGAACTGGCGCCGAATTTTGCCTCGGCCTGGTTCACGCTCGGGGAACTTCGGGAGCAACTCGGCCAGCGCGATGAAGCGATCGCGGCGTTTCGCCGCGCGCGCGGCAGCGATCCGGATGACCTGCACGGCGCCGGCCTGCGGCTGATGCGGCTTGGCGCCGAGCCGTTGTCCGATATGCCGAAGGCCTATGTGCAGGTGCTGTTCGATCAATATGCGCCGCGGTTCGAGGCGTCCCTGGTCGGTGATCTCGGCTATCGTGGCCCTGCGCTGCTGTTCAAAGCGGTATTGTCGGTCCGCGCCGGCGCCCGCAAGCCCGCCTTCTTCACGCGCGCCATTGATCTGGGCTGCGGTACCGGGCTGGCGGCGACCGCTTTTGCCAGGGAGGTCGATCGCTTCATCGGGATCGACCTGTCGCCGCGCATGATCGAGCGGGCGCGCGCCACCGGTCTGTACGCGGAATTGGAAGTGGCCGACATGGTCGAGGGCTTGCGCGGTCAATCTGACGCCAGCGCCGATCTGATTCTTGCGGCCGACGCCATGGTCTATGTCGCCGATCTCGCGCCGGTGTTGGGCGAAGTGGCGCGCGTGCTGGCGCCGGGCGGCTTGCTCGCCTTCACGGTCGAGACCCATCAGGGCTGTGGCGTGCGGATCGGCGGGGGGCTGCGCTACGCCCATGGCGAAGCTTACGTGCGTGCGCTGATCGAAGCCGCCGGTCTCACTTTGGCGCATTGCGAGGATCTCTCGGCCCGCAACGAGGACGCCGTCCCGGTGCCCGGCCTTGTGGTGGTCGCGACCAAAGCGTGAGGTCGCGAAAGCAACCACGGCGTTGCGTTGCGAAATCTGAAATTCGCACTTGCCGATCCCTCGGGAATGTAGGTCAATACCTGCTCTAGGGAGAGACAAAACAATGAACAACCAACAGACGCGGCGCCAGTTCGGCGCCACCGCGCTTGCGACGATTCTCGCCTCCAGCGTAGCCGTGCCTTATGTCCGTGCGGCGGAAAAAAAGTATGATCCCGGCGCTAGCGATAGCGAAATCAAGCTCGGTCAGACCATTCCGCACAGCGGCCCGGGCTCGCTGTATGGCGTGCTCGGCCGGGTCGGCGAAGCCTATTTCCAGTCGTTGAACGAGAACGGCGGCATCAACGGCCGCAAGATCAACTTCCTCACCTTGGATGACGCCTATAGCGCGCCGAAATGCGTCGAGGCGACGCGGCGGCTGGTGGAGCAGGAAGAAGTGCTGGCGCTGTTCGGCTCGCTCGGCACCGCGCCGCAGACGGCCGTGCATAAATATCTCAATTCGAAAGGCGTGCCGCAGTTGTTGCTCAACACCGGCGCGTCGAAATGGAACGATCCGAAGAACAACAAATGGACCATGGCGGGCCTGCCGCTGTATCCGACCGAAGCGCGCATTCTCGCCAGGCATGTCGTGGCGGTGAAGCCGGAGGCCAAGGTCGGCATCCTCTACCAGAACGACGATTTCGGTCGCGACTTCCTCGGGCCCTTCAAGAAGGTTCTGGAAGAAGCCGGCGGCACCGCCAAGGTGGTCCTGGAGCAGACCTACGATCTGACCGATCCCACGATCGATTCCCAGCTGATCAATCTCTCGAAATCGGGCGCGGATGTTTTCTACAATATCTCCACCGGCAAGGCGACATCGCAATCGGTGCGCAGGGCCGCCGAACTCGGCTGGAAGCCGCTGCAATTGCTGTCGGCGGGATCGGTCGGCCGTTCCATCCTCAGCGCCGCCGGTTTCGAGAACGCGGCCGGATGCGTTGCGATCCGCTATTCCAAGGAGGCCGGACCGGGGCGTTGGGAAAAGGACAAGGACGCGATGGCGTTCGAGGCCTTGCGCGCGAAATATCTGCCGATGGTCGATCCCGACAATACCATCGCCTATGCCGGTTACGGCCAGGCGGTAACGATGGGCGAAATCCTGCGCCGCTGCGGCGATGAACTGACCCGCGCCAATGTGCTGAAACACGCGACCACCTTAGCCGGCTATCACTCGCCATTTTTTCTCGACGACATCGATTACAGCTACACGCCCGACGACTACTCGCCGATGAAGACGCTGCACATCTCGAGCTTTGACGGCAAGGATTGGCAGATCTCGGAGAAGGCGGTCTCGGAGTGAGCGGCCTTTCCATTTCCGCCCTCTCAACTCGTCATGCCCGGGCTTGACCCGGGCATCCACGTCTTCCTTACTTCACCGCAAAGCTAGACGTGGATGGCCGGGTCAAGCCCGGCCATGACGAGTGGGTGGTTCGTGCGTTCCCCCAGCAACGCCCCCTCGACGAAGCCGCTCCGACGTCTTAGCTCTGGGGCGTGCCTGTACTTTCGCCCGCTCCCCCGATCGAGACCGATGCGCTGCTGCCGGAGCGTTTCCGTCAGTGGTTTTCCGCGCGCGGCTGGTCGCCGCGCGAGCATCAGCTGGCGCTGCTGGCGAAAGCGCGCGACGACCGCTCGGCGCTGTTGATTGCGCCCACCGGCGCCGGCAAGACGCTGGCGGGCTTTTTGCCGACCTTGGTGGAGTTGTCTTCTCCTGCGGCGCTCGCCGCCGAGGGCACAAAGAAAAATGTCGTCTCCACCGGTCGCGGTGTGCAGCGCTCACGCGGCCTGCACACCCTCTATATCTCGCCGCTCAAGGCGCTGGCGGTCGATATCGCGCGCAATCTGGAGACGCCGATCGCCGAGATGGGTTTGCCGATCAAGGTCGAGACCCGCACCGGCGATACGCCGGTGTCACGGCGGGCGCGGCAGCGGCGCTACCCGCCGGACATCCTGCTGACCACACCGGAGCAATTGGCGCTGCTGCTGTCGTCCGATGACGCGCCGTTTCTGTTTTCGTCGCTGAAACGTATCGTGCTCGACGAATTGCATGCGCTGGTAACCTCCAAGCGCGGCGACCTGCTGTCGCTCGGGCTGGCGCGGCTGTGGCGGCTGGCGCCAGATATGCGCGCGATCGGCCTGTCCGCGACCGTTGCCGAACCGGAATCGCTGGCGCGGTTTCTGGTGCCGCAGCGCGACGGCAATGTCGAAGCGGCCGATATCGTCGTCGCCGGCGGTGCCGCGGCGCCCGTGGTCGAGATGCTCGACACACGGGAGCGGCTGCCCTGGGCCGGTCACTCCGCGCGCCACGCGCTCGGCGAGATCTATCAGCTGATCAAGGCCAACAAGACCACGCTGGTGTTCGTCAACACCCGCAGCCAGGCCGAGATGCTGTTTCAGGATCTGTGGCGCATGAACGACGACGGGCTTGCGATCGCGCTGCATCACGGCTCGCTCGACGTCGCCCAGCGCCGCAAGGTCGAGGACGCGATGGCGGCGGGGAAACTGCGCGGCGTGGTCTGTACCTCGTCGCTCGATCTCGGTGTCGACTGGGGCGATGTCGATCTCGTCATCAATGTCGGCGCGCCGAAGGGTTCCTCGCGGCTGATGCAGCGGATCGGCCGCGCCAACCACCGCATCGATGAAGCCTCGCGCGCGGTGCTGGTGCCGGCCAACCGCTTCGAGGTGCTCGAGTGCACGGTTGCGATCGATGCGATCGCCGAAAACGCGCAGGACACTCCGCCCTTGCGGATTGGCGCGCTGGATGTGTTGGCGCAGCACGTGCTCGGTTGTGCCTGCGGCGAGCCGTTTTTGGCGGATGATCTCTACCAGGAAGTGCTCACGGCCGCGCCCTATTCGGGCCTGAGCCGTATAGACTTCGACGACGTGCTCGATTTCGTCGCCACCGGCGGCTACGCGCTGAAAACCTATGAACGCTTCGCCCGCATCAAGCAGGACAAACAGGGCCGCTGGCGCGTCACCAATCCCAGGGTGCGGCAAAGCTATCGAATGAATGTCGGCACCATCGTCGAGGAGCCGATGCTGAAAGTACGTCTGGTGCGCTCGCGCGGCGGCGGCCAGAAAACTGGCGGGGGCTCGACCGGCATGCTCGGCCGCGGCGGGCGAATGCTGGGCGAAATCGAGGAATATTTCATCGAGGGGTTGGTAGCCGGCGACACGTTTGTCTTTGGCGGCGAGGTGGTGCGGTACGAGGCGCTGATGGAAGATCAGGTCTACGTCTCGCGCGCCAACGACAAGGATGCAAAAGTTCCGTCCTATATGGGCGGCAAGTTTCCGCTCTCTACCTATCTCGCCGAACGGGTCCGCAAATTGCTCGACGACAAGCGCGCCTGGAGCGCGTTGCCGGACCAGGTGCGCGACTGGCTGTCGTTGCAAACCGATTTTTCGCGGGTTCCGGCGGCGCGCGAATTGCTGGTGGAAACGTTTCCGCGCGGCAACAAGCATTACCTGGTCTGCTATCCGTTCGAGGGGCGGCTGGCGCATCAGACCTTGGGGATGCTGCTAACCCGGCGGATGGAGCGCGCCAAGGTGCGTCCGCTCGGTTTCGTCGCCAATGAATACGCGGTGGCGGTGTGGGGGCTGGGCGACATGTCGTTCATGATCCGGCATGGCACCCTCGATCTCAACGCGCTGTTCGATCCGGACATGCTGGGCGACGATCTCGAGGCGTGGCTGGCCGAATCCGCGCTGATGAAACGCATGTTCCGCACCGCCGCCGTGATCTCCGGCCTGATCGCGCGGCGCTTTACCGGCGAGGAGAAAAGCCGCCGCCAGGTGCTGTTCTCGACCGATTTGATCTACGACGTGCTGCGCAAGCACCAGGGCGATCACGTGCTGCTGCGCGCAGCGAGGGCGGACGCTGCGACCGGCCTGCTCGACCTCAAGCGGCTGGGCGATATGCTGGCGCGGATCCAGGGCCGGATCGTGCACCGGGAACTCGATCATGTTTCACCGCTGGCGGTGCCCGTGATGCTGGAAATCGGCCGCGAGTCAGTTTATGGCGAAGCATCCGACGAGCTCTTGGCGGAGGCCGCCAGCGAACTCGTCAAGGAGGCAATGGGGTAACAAGCGGTATCCGATCTTCGCGGCGTGCACGGCGCGCTCCCTCCCCCCTTGCGGGGGAGGGTTGGGAGGGGGTAGCCGCGGGGTGTGACGACATTGATGCATTCGGCTGGCGCCACCCCCACCCCTAACCCCTCCCCGCAAGGGGGAGGGGAAAACGTCGTCCTCACCGTCGCCGACGTCACATTTGTCGCCGATCTTTCCGGTGCGTTGTTCTGGGAGGAGCAGCGCCTGCTGGTCGTCTCCGACCTGCATCTGGAAAAGGGTTCCAGCTTTGCCACGCGCGGCGTGCTGCTGCCGCCTTATGATACCATCGCTACGCTGAGCCGGCTTGCTGCTGTCATCGCGCGCCACGATCCGCGCACCGTGATCGCGCTTGGCGACAGTTTTCATGATCGCACTGCCCATCGGCGCTTGTCCGCGCAAGACCGCGACGCCATCACCGCGCTGCAAATGCGGCGCGACTGGATCTGGATTTCGGGCAACCACGATCCGGCGCTGCCGTCCGACCTCGGCGGCGTGGTCGCCAGCGACGTCGCGATCGGCCCGATCGCGTTCCGGCACGAGCCGACCGGCGCATCAGGCGAGATTGCCGGGCATCTGCATCCGAAGGCGCGGGTCTCGACCCGCGGCCGTTCGGTGGAGCGGCGCTGTTTTGCCAGTGACGGCGAACGCGCGGTGATGCCGGCGTTCGGCGCCTATGCCGGCGGTCTCAACATCCGCGACGCGGCGTTCGCAAAAATATTCGGATCGCCGGGTTTTGTCGCGCATGTGCTCGGCGACGGCCGGCTGCATACGATCGCCGCGTCGCGGTGTTATTGAGCGCGCGTTTGTTGCTACGCCGCCTTGGCCTGTACGGCATCGCAAAACTCGGCGAGGTGGTCGGCCAGGCGCAAGGTCGCGGGGCTGGCGTTGGGGGAGGCCACCAGCGCCACTTCGGTCTTGTCGATCGGCGCAAAGCCGTCTTTGGCGGTCAGCACGCGATGGTCGGACTGGATCGCCATCTCGGGCAGGATGCTGAGGCCTAATCCGGCGGCGACCGCGGCCTGGATGCCGGAGAGGCTGGACGAGCTGAAGGCTATGTACCAGGCGCGTCCGGCGCTTTCGATCGCATGGATCGCGCCGGTTCGATAAACGCAGCCGGCGGGAAAACCGATCAGCGGCACCGGAGACATCTCCGGATCAATCGGATGGCTCTTGCTGGTGACCCAATGCACGCGCTCCGGCCAGCTCGCGATGCCGCCTTTTTCGTGGGCGCCGCGCTTGAGCAGCGCCAGATCGAGTTCGCCGCGTTCGAGGTCGCGGCGCAGATACACGCTCTGATCGGCCCGCACGTCGAGCCGCAAGCCCCGATGCGAGCGCGAAAACGCCGCCAGCAATTCGGTCAGCCGATAGGCCGCGAAATCCTCGGGAATGCCGAGCCTGACCGCGCCTTCGCTGCCGGGCCGCGCCATCACGTCGCGGGCCTCCTCGGCCAGCGACAACAGCCGGCGCGCATAGGACAACAGCCGTTCGCCGGCCTCGGTCGGGGTGACGTCCTTGCCGGAGCGGTCGAGCAGCGGCTGGCCGACATCGTCCTCCAGCCGCTTGATCTGCTGGCTGACGGTCGACTGGGTGCGATGAACCCGCTCACCGGCCCGGGTAAAGCCGCCGGCATCGACCACCGAGACGAAACTGCGCAGCAATTCCAGATCGAACATGGCAACGCTCCGATCATTCGATAATCCACTGCTAGTAAGTCTATCATTTAATTTTCAAATATCAATGCAGGCGGCTATATCGGGAGGCCAGAAGGAAACCCGCTATGTCGCTCGCGCCCTCGATTGCCGTTCCAAAAGCCCGTTTCAACCCGCTGCCGCTCTATATCGGGTTGTTCTGCCTGGTCTGGAGCTTTGCCTTTGTCGCCGGCAAGATCGGCGTCACCTATTGCCCGCCGCTGATCCTGCTCAGCGCGCGATTTCTGTTGGCGGGAATCCTGATCCTCGGCATTTCCGCGGTGCGGGGCGACGGATGGCAGATGACCTGGCGCGATGCCGCGGTGTTTGCGATCCTCGGCGTCGCCAACAACGCGCTTTATCTCGGGCTCGGCTATACCGGGCTAAAAACCGTATCCGCCGGCCTCGGCGGCCTGATCGTCAGCGCCAATCCGGTGTTCACCGCGATGCTGGCCGCGCTGCTGCTCGGGGAGCCCCTGACCTGGCGTAAAGCTGCGGGCCTGCTGCTCGGCATTGTCGGCGTCGGTTTCATCGTCTGGCACCGCATATCGGTTGGCACCGATAGTTTTCACGGCATTCTGTTCACGCTGGCCTCCCTGGCCTCGATTGTGGTCGGCACCATCCTGTTCAAGGTGTTGGCACCGAAAGGCAGCCTGTGGATCGGCAATGGCGTGCAGAGTTTGGCGGGAGGGCTCGCCGTGCTGCCGTTCGCGCTGATTTTTTCGAACGTCGGCGATATCGTGCCGAACGCGCAGCTCTTGGGCGCCTTCGCGTTCCTAGTGCTCGGCGGCTCGATCCTGGGCTATTTGCTCTGGTTCCATTTGCTGAAGGTCTGCGGCGCGACCGCGGCCAGCGCCTATCACTTCCTGATGCCGCCGCTGGCCATGCTGTTCGCCTGGATCGTGCTCGGCGAACATGTCGAGCTGCGCGATCTGCTCGGCATCATTCCGGTCGCCCTCGGCATTTATCTGGTGACGCGTCCCGCCGCCGTGCGGACGTAAGGAGCTTTGTCGTGCACGGCCGTCATCCTGAGGTGCGAGCTACACGCACTGCGCTGAACACCATCCTTCGAGGCGCGTCGAAGACGACGCGCACCTCAGGATGACGTCGGAGATAGTTTCACAGGATGACGCAATGCGCGTATCCCTCAATCCTTCCGGAACACGATCGACGCCACCCAGCCGGTCATCAGCGCCATGAACGCGGTAGCGAGGCCGTAGACAAAACCGTTCTGGCGGGCGCTGGTCGCGACGAACTGCTCGAAGCCGACCTTGACGATTTCAAAGCTGGTGTCGGTCTGCGTCACCAGGGCGCCGTCGGAAAATAATTTGATCTCGACGTCGTAGCGCCCGATCGGCACTTCCGCCGGCAGCGGAATGCCGGTGCGGAACAGCGTCGGCGTCAGGAACGTCACCGCTGAGTTTTCCTCGCGATACAGGCCGCGTTCGGAGCGCAGCCGGACGAACGCGCTGCGGAACGCATCGTTCGGCACCACGTCGGCATAATCGGGCCCGACGCGCTGCGTCAGCAGCACGTTGTTGAGGCCGAGCTGCTGCCGGCGCTGGATCTCGGGCGAGGCGATGGCGTCGAACGGCCGATTGGAAAACAGCGCCAGATAGCTCGGGACTTTCAGGAACTCGCGGTAATCGGTGTTGATCCAGATGCCGAATTTGCGCTCCTTGCGCCGCGTCACCATGTCGGCGAGCGGCCCACTGACGGTGACGACGAGATCGTAAGCGGTGCGCGTGGCCGGCGTCGCGGCGTCCTTTTCGACCGAGCCGAACAGCACGAGCTCCTCGCCGGAATAATTCGGCGTCACCGTGACCCGCTGGTTGGAGACCGAGACGATCAACCGTTCGGCGCGCGCGGGGCTGATTGTGCCGCTCGCGCCGAGCAGCAGCGTCACGGCCATGATCGTGAGGGCCTGGCGCGCGCTCATCCGCCGCCTCCGGTGTCGCGGATGGTGAAGAGATCGTCGGGCTTGATCCCGAGCTCGATCGCAAAGCGGATGCCGACCGCGAGAATCAGGAGCCCAAGCAACAGCCGCAAATGTTCGCCGCGGATCTTCTGCCCGGCACGGGCGCCGAACTGCGCGCCGGTGACGCCGCCGACCATCAGGATCAGCGCCAGCACGGCATCGACCAGATGGTTGGTGACGGCGTGCAGCATGGTCGCGAACACCATGGTCACCAACGTCAGCACCATCGAGGTGCCGATCACGGTCGCGGTCGGCACCCGCAACAGATAGATCATGATGGGGACCAGGATGAAGCCACCGCCGATGCCCATCACCGCGCCGATGAAGCCGATGATGACGCCAACCGCAACGACCGGGATCACCGAGAGATAGATCTTGGAACGCTTGAAGCGGATCTTCAGCGGCAGGCCGTGGATCCAGCCATGGCTGCCCGGACGGCGCATCGAGGATGCGATGCCGCGCCGCGCCCGCAGGATCGCGCGCAAGCCCTCCCAGAACATCAATCCGCCGACCGCGGTCAGCAGCACGACATAGGATAGCGCGATCATCAGATCGAGTTGGCCGAGCGCGCGCAATTGCGTGAAGGTCCAGACCCCGAGCGCGGTGCCGATCACGCCGCCGCTCAACAGCACCAGCGCCAGCACGGGATCGATGGCGCGGCGGCGCCAGTAGAAGATGGCGCCGGAAAACGACGAGGCCGCGATGTGGCTCGCCACCGAGGCGACCGCGACCGCGGGCGTGATGCCGATGAAGATCAAAAGCGGCGTCATCAGAAAGCCGCCGCCGATACCGAACATGCCCGACACGAAACCAACCGCCGCGCCCATCGCCAGGATGAGGAAGACATTGACCGGAATGTCGGCGATCGGGAGAAAGAGCTGCACGCGCGTTTGCTTCGGAATGAGCCCTGAGGCTGGCCGAAACCGCTCACGGCATGGTTTGTTCGGGAGCGCGGCAATCGCCGCGACCCTGCATAACCGAAATTGAAAGCCGGAGGGATTAAAGAATCCGCAACACACGGCTTTTTTGGACACGCGCGCCGCGCGGCTTCCGGCGTGGTGAATAATTCAGATTAACGGGTGCGGCGCTGATGGCAGGCGAGCCCGTATTGTTACGGCCGCGCGACGGGATTGGTGATGAGATTCATCGCCGCGGCCTGCTGCGCACCGAGCCAGCGGACGTCTTTGGTTTCGGACATTGCCTCGACGATCGAGGGCGACACGCCCATTCTGGTCACATAGCTCAACACGGTTCCCATTGTACGCTGGGTTTCGGTGACCGGATCGCGCCCGGGTGTCGATGTCACAAAGCGGTGCACCCCCAGCGCCGAGCCTTCGACGCCGTAGCGGATACTGCCGCTGGCAAACACCAGCACGCAGGCGCTGGCGCAATGTGACGGCTTGATGTGGCCCGCCGCATCGACGACGCCGACGGCGGTGGCCAAGCCCCGCGCGCGAATGTTTTCACCCATGATCATGGCCTGATTCACATCGCCACCCGGCGACGACATCACGACCGTGTCGCCCGCCGAAAGGTGGGCTTCATTGAGCCGGTCGCGGAACCAGCTCGCGCTGGCGGCGCCGATCGTGCCGCTGATGGCGAGTGCGGGCCGGCCCCCGCCCGAGCCGCCGACGTTTACATCAGGGATCAACGACGACGTCATGGTCGGAGAAAAACACAGTTCCTTCCAGTAGGCCCAGGCCCCGGGTCGCGACAGATCGCGATAGGCGCGAATGCCTAGCCCGAGAATTATCAGGCAGAGAAAGGCGGTCGACAGCCATCGCCGCAGGTTACCGAATGCCGCGCGCGGGCGCGTCGGCGGCGGTCTGGTCGGTTCAGGTGTCGGTGCGCCCCAAGGCCCTGCCGGCGGCATGTCGATACGTTCCTCAGCCCGTTCGTCACGGCCGGGCATGGTAGTCTGCCTTGCGCAGACTACGTAAACTTGTCGGCGCTCCCGGCTATCCACGTCTTAGCCGCAAAGCAAAGGACGACGTGGATGCCCGGGTCAAGCCCGGGCATGACGAACTTTCAAAATATCTCGATGATGCTGACCGGCATCGCCGGCCTCAATGCGCGGCGGCAGCGGCGGAGGCGGTGCGTTTGGCCGCGACCGGCTTGGCCGCGGGCTTCGCCGTAGAGGCCTGCACCGGCGCGCTGTCCCAGCCGCTGGCCGGCGTTGCCACGTTGATGGCGTCGTCGGGCTGCGGTTCGGCGGTGAAGGTCTGGATCGCGAGCTTGGCCGCCGCGAGCGACTGGGCGTCGAGTCGTTTGGCGATATCGTCGCGTTTGTGGCCGGCGTCGGCATCGCCCTGCGCCGCCGCCAGGCTGAACCATTTAAAGGATTCGGCGAGGTTCTGTTCGACGCCGATGCCGCGGGCATAGAGGATGCCGAGGTTGAACTGGCTGTCGGCGACGCCGCGATCCGCCGCCTTGCGGAACCACTGCGCTGCGCTCTTGTAGTTGGCGCCCTTGCCGCCGCCATCGGCGTCGAGCACGGCCAGATTATGCATCGCCTTGGCGTTGCCGCGTTCGGCGGCCTGCACGTAATAGCGGCGGGCGATATCGGCGTCCTTTTTCACTCCCAGGCCCTT
>NZ_LMUK01000009.1:226980-256161 GCF_009766005.1 Bradyrhizobium sp. S69
GAAACTCGAAGCCACGCCCTTGCCCTCGGCAAAGCGCACGCCGATTTCATAGGCGGCGGTGGGATCGCCCTTCAGCGCCGCGGCGCGAAGCAGCGGTCCGCCGATCGGGTCCGGCAATCGCTCGGTCGGCGGGATCTGAACCTGACTGAGCTTGCGGCTGGACGGCATCGGCTGCGCGTCCGGAATCGACCCGGTGATATCGCTGGCCGACGCCGGCGAACTCGCGGGCACAGCCCGCGGTATCGGCACCGATGTCGCGCCATTGGAATCATAGGGCACGGAAGCGTTGAACGATTGCCGGCCGATCGGCGTCGGCGCCGTCATCGAGGGCATCGCCGGCGCCGGTGCTGCCGGTCTGGCAACGGGATCGGCGGGCGGTTGAACCGCAGCCGGCGGCTCGCTCGAATTCTCGACCGCGGGTGGCGGCGGCGCGCTGCCGCTGTCGAGCAGCGTCATCGCCATCTTGAAGGTGCCGAGCACGATGACGACCACGCTCGCGCCAACCAGCAGCGAGCGAATCTTCGAGGTGATCGTCGACGGCTCCTTGGATTCCTTGTCGCCGGCGGGGGCCTTCGGCGCCTTGGCCGCGCCACGGGCGGCCTTCGCGTTAGCCTTGGCGTTGGCTTTGCCATTGGTCTGCGCGGCGGCCGCGGCCTGGGCGGCACGGCGCGCGGCGGCGATGAAGCTCGATGCGGTCGCAGGTTCGGGCGTGCCCGGTGAGATTTCGCTGATCGCGTTCTCGGAAGCCGCGATGCGCTCCGATGGCGAGCCCGGCCGTCCGGTCGGCCGTGTGCCCGGCTCGAGCGGATGATCGGGCGGCAGCTCCGGCGCCATGCTGGCGCGCGCCGACGCGGTGTGCGGCTCCAGAATCTCGCTGATCGCCTTGGGCGCCACCGCGGCGGTCGCGGCCGGCACGGCGGCATGGAATTCACGCGGCGCTGCGGCAAAATGCGCTTCGTTGGCGGCGGGATTGGGCAATTCCGGCTTGGGCTGCGGCGGCATCGCGACGCGCGGCGCCGAGACTTGAGATGCCAAGGCCTGAGATGCCAAGGCCTGGGGCGCCATCATTGGAGGCATAGCCGCTTGCGGCGGCGCGGCCCGGGGGACGGGCGGTGCTTCCGGCTGCGGCGCCAGCGGCGGCGAACGCACGCTGCGCAGGTCGCCCTCGATCATCGCCAGACGATCGACCACATGGCCAAGGGTATTGTGAACGGCTTCGAGCGAATCCTGGGTATGGCGGTCGCGTTCGCTCTGGCTGAAACGGATATCCGACAATTCGCGCTTAACGAGATCGGCGATGCCGGGGTCCTGCGGCGGCGCCATGTTGCGGCTGTTCTCGGTCAGCGCGGCGAAGTTGGCATGCTGGGTTTCGAGGTGGCGCAGGATGTCCTGCAAGCCGTCCTCGACCCGTCCGAGGTTGCCGCCGCGACCTTGATCGCTGGACGATTCGAGGCGCTCGAGCAAATAGGAGACGCGTTGTTCGAGATGGGCGAAGGCGGATGCGCTGTCGTTGCCGACCGGCATGCGGTCGAGCCGGTCGGACAGCGCCCGCAGCGCGCCCTCCAGCTGTTCGGAGTTTTCAGTCGCGGCGGGCCGCGCCCGGCCTTCCAGCGTCGAGGTCAAGGCGGCGATGCGCTGCTCGAGGATCGCGAAGGAATCGCTATTGTTGCCGGCGCGGCCGAGCTGGTCGACCTTCGACGACAGCATGTGGACGTCGTCGGACAGCCGGGCCAGCGCGTCGGTGGACGCGACATTGGAGACGATCGAGCGAAGGGCTGCGATAGCGTTTTCGAGCTGATGGACCGTGGAGGGATCGTCATTGCTGCGCAGGATCAAATCGAGCTTGGCGCCGAGATTACGGATCGCCTCCTCGTAACCGGCGAGCTGTTCGGCCGGGGTCAGCGAGCGCAGCACTTCGCGGATCTCGCTCAGTGCGCGTTCGATGCCGGCGAGCGCCTGGCCGTCGGTGCCGCTCTGGCGGGTATCGTCGATGCGGCGCGACAGCGAACGGATTTCGTTCTCGATCGATTCGATCGCCCGGCGCGGCATCGCCTCGGTAATGGCGGTGCGAATCTCGGCCAATTCGACCCGGAAGGCGGCGATCGATTGTTCGATCCCGTCGGGCCGCCGCAGCGCTTCGATCTGGCTGGTGATCTTGAACAGATGGCGCTCGAGCGAGGAGAAATCCGGCCCCGCCGGCGCGGCAGGTGCGGGCACGTTAGTTGAAGGCCTGGCAGGCGCGGACATCGCGGGCGCCATGGACATAGCCGGGGTGGGCATGCCGGGAGCGATCGATGGCGCGTGGCGCGGCGCTATCGGCCGTGGCGCGGCATTGTCGAGTTCGTTCTGGCGCGCGGCGATTTCCGCGATCGCCGAATCGAACGAGGCTGGGCTGATCGGCGGCGATGGACGATAGACCTGCGCCGCCGCGCGCTCGACCAGTTCGGCCTGGCGCTGCTTGTCGGCAGGCTGGGTGGGGCTTGCCGCGGCGGGATTTGATATCTGCGCCAGCCGGGCGTCGAGCCGCGAGATGGCATCGTTCAATTGCCGGGCAACGCCGGATTCTCCCCGGGCTTCGCCGCGGGGTGCATCGCTGCGCGGGACGTCATTGCGCTGCGGCGGCTGTGAAATCGCTTCGATCTGGCGGGTGATGGAATCCAGACGCTGGTGAATGTCGGCGACATCGCGCGTTTCCCGGCTGGGCATTTGGCCGGGCATCTGATTTGGCACCGGCGGCCGCGCCTGAATTTGCGGAGGGGCCGAATCACCGATGGTGGAATTGAGCCAGTCGCTCAGCGACATGCCGGCACGGCGCGCAGCAGCCTCAGCCCTGTCGCGGACTGATGGATCGATGCCGTCAACACTCCACGATACGCGCGAATTCATGCTCTGATCCGGTTCCGACCCCGGCGCCACCGTTTGCGCCACCCGTCTCCCCGCGCGTCCCAATTGACGAGACAATCGAATTACGCGCAGGTCGTCTGCCTCAAGCACCGACTTTTTCGTGTTACGGTAAATAACCGGTTAAGGAATTGAGGCCGGCCGCCTTAAAGTTACCCAATGGGTAAACCGGACCGGTTCCGGCGGCGGATTCTGGCCAGAGTTTTTAGGCTCTGGCTGACCGGGAAACGGCGACGGGCGGGTTCTATCCGTTGTTTTCGCGGCGGCCGTCTTCGAGCGGCAGGACGTTGGTCCCGCGCGCGATCGCGGACAGCGCCTCGATCGCCTCTTCGCACCACTCCGAGATGTTGCGCTCATAGCGCAAGCCGGCGCGGAGGCCGAGCAGCTTGCCGGTATCGGCGGGCGACGCGGTGCCGTCCGGAAAGCGCTTGTTGAGAATGCGCTCATAGCGCAGGAAGCGGTCGCGATGGTGTTCCAGCCGCGCCATCAGGTCGGTGCGCAACGGTTCGATGTCGACGCTGTCGAGCGCATACAGCCGGATCAGGAGATCGTCCTTGATCGATGGCGGGCTGCTCGGCCGGGCGGCCCAGTGCTTCAACGCGGCCCGGCCCTCGGAGGTCAGGGTATAGACCAGCTTGTTGGGCTTGCCCGATTGCACGACTTCGCGGCCCTGGATATGGCCGCGGTCGCGCAGCTTCGAGAGTTCGCGATAGATCTGCTGGTGATCGGCTTTCCAGAAAAACCCGATCGAGGAATCGAACGTCTTGGCGAGCTCATAGCCCGTCATCGGACGTTCCGTCAGGCAGGCCAGGATTGCGTCACCGAGCGCCACGTCGCCAGCCGTCCTTCCAGATCTCGATGAGTATCCTTGACTTTATGCACATCAGTGCATATGCGTCAATATGCATATGCCACGAGGAGACCTCCGATGACCATGACAGGCCTCGACAAATGGTACGGCTACATGAAATCCCACGACCGCACCGCGCTCTGGGATCTGCTGCACCCCGATGCCGTGTTTGAAAGTCCGGTCGTGCATACGCCGCAGCGGGGCCGCGAGATCACATTCAAATATCTGTCGAGCGCGGAAAAGGTGCTGGGCGGCGCGGGCTTCGTCTATGTCGGCGAATGGCGCAGCGCCACCGGCGCGGTGCTCGAATTCGAAAAAGAGATCGACGGCATCAAGATCAACGGCGTCGATATCATCACCTTCGATGGCGATGGCCGGATCACGCATTTCAAGGTGATGGTGCGGCCGCTCAAGGCGATGAATTTGCTGCACCGCCTGATGGGTGAACAGCTCGCGGCACAGTGACGCGACGTCCCGCTCGACACGCGCGATAATGGCTGCCGCGGACCTTGGGAATTTCCTCGAGAAACGGCTAAGCTTCGGGAAACGGCTAAGCTTCAAGTCAACGATAGCAGCAACGCGAAAATTCGCTTAAACGGCTCACCAAAGCATCACCCGGCCGGGAGGACATCATGCCGATCTACAAGGCGCCTGTGGAAGACGTCGGTTTCCTGCTCAACGATGTGTTTCAGATCGACCGCTACGACAATCTTCCCGGCTTCAGCGATGCCTCCGCCGATGTGCGCGAGGCGATCGTGGCCGAGGCCGCCAAGCTCAGCGAGCAAGTGTTGCAGCCGCTCAATCGCTCCGGCGATCTCGAAGGCTGCGTGCGTCATGACGATGCCAGCGTCACCACGCCGAAAGGGTTCAAGGAAGCCTTCAAGCAGGTCGCCGAAGGCGGCTGGCTCGGGCTTTCGGCGCCGACGGAATTCGGCGGGCAGGGCCTGCCGGTCACGCTGAGCCAGGTCGTCACCGAATTTCAGTCGGCCGCCAATATGGCGTTCTCGATGTATGGCGGCCTGACCATGGGCGCCACCGCGGCGCTGATCGTGCATGGCAAGCCGGAACAGAAGGCGTTGTTCGTGCCCAAGATGGTGGCGGGCGAGTGGACCGGCACCATGAACCTCACCGAGCCGCAATGCGGCACGGATCTCGGCCTGTTGCGCACCAAGGCGGTCAAGCAGGCGGATGGCAGCTACAAGATCACGGGCACCAAGATTTTCATCTCGGCTGGCGAGCATGATCTGGCTTCCAACATCATCCATCTGGTGCTGGCCCGGATCGAGGGCGCGCCATCAGGCATCAAGGGCGTATCGCTGTTCGTGGTGCCGAAGATCCTGGTCAATGCCGACGGCTCGCTGGGGCAGCGCAACGGCGTGTCCTGTGGCTCGATCGAGCACAAGATGGGCATCCACGGCAATTCCACCTGCGTGATGAATTACGACGGCGCCATTGGTTGGCTGATCGGCGAAGAGAACAAGGGCATGCAGGGCATGTTCGTGATGATGAACGAGGCCCGGCTCGGCGTCGCGGTGCAGGGGCTGGCGCAATCCGAAGTCGCCTACCAGAACGCGGTGGCCTATGCCCGCGAGCGCTTGCAGGGCCGCGCGCTGTCGGGGCCGCAGGCGCCGGACAAGCCGGCCGATCCGATCATCGTGCATCCCGACGTGCGCCGCACGCTATTGACCATCCGCGCCTTCAACGAAGCGGCGCGCGCGATGGTGGTGTGGACCGCGCTGAAGAGCGATGTCGCGCACAGGTCGAGCGACCCGAAGGATCGGGAGGCCGCCGACGACCACATGGGGCTGATGACGCCGGTGATGAAGGGCGTGATGACCGATGTCGGATTTTCCAATGCGGTACTGGCGCAGCAGATGTATGGCGGCCACGGCTATATCGCCGAAAACGGCATGGAGCAGTTCGTGCGCGATGCGCGCATCGCCATGCTCTATGAGGGCGCCAACGGGATCCAGGCGCTGGATCTGGTCGGGCGCAAGCTGCCGCGCAATGGCGGCCGCGCGGTGATGACATTCTTCGGCGAGGTCGCGGGCTTTGCCAAAGAACACGGCGCCGACGAGGCCATGAAGCCGTTCGTCGCACCCCTGAGCAACGCGCTTGGCCATTTGCAGCAGGCCACCACCTGGCTGATGCAGAATGCGATGATGAAGCCCGACAACGCGGGGGCTGCCGCCACCGACTACATGCAATTGTTCGGGCTCGTCAGCTTCGGCTATATGTGGGCGAAGATGGTCAAAGTCGCCCAGGACAAGATTGCAGGCTCTGGCGCCACGCCCTATCTGACCACCAAGCTCGTGACCGGCCGCTTCTTCATGGAGCGGATGCTGCCGGAAACCGCACTTCATCTCACGCGCATCCAGACCGGAAGCGCGACCACCATGGAATTGGCGGCGGAAGCGTTCTGAGGTCCGCCGATCGAAAAAGCTGCCACTAACACCCGAGCACGATGAGATTAGATCGAGACGCAGCAACAACGGAAGCGCGCTCCCTCTCCCGTTGGGAGAGGGTTGGGGTGAGGGGTTACGGCCTCTCGTTAAGCGCCCCTCACCCGATTTGCTGCGCAAATCGACCTCTCCCCGGCGGGGAGAGGTGGGCCAAAACACTCGGGCTGATCGACTCAATCCAAAGCTCCGCTTTAAGCGCGACATCTGCCCAATCGCCGAATATATTATGATCCTCATACCAGGAGGGCGTCATGCCTGAGGCATATATCTACGATCACGTTCGCACCCCGCGCGGCCGCGGCAAGGCCGATGGCGCGCTGCACGAAGTGACCGCGCTGGCGCTCGCCACCGCGCCGCTGAAGGCGCTGAAGGAACGCAACCATCTGGCCGAAGACGTCGTCGACGACGTGGTGCTCGGCGTGGTCGATCCGGTCGGCGAGGCCGGCTCGGACATCGCGCGCTTCGCGGCGATCCAGGCCGGGCTCGGGGAGAGCGTCGCCGGAGTCCAGATCAACCGCTTCTGCGCCTCGGGGCTCGACGCGGTGAATTTCGCGGCTGCCCAGATCATGAGCGGACAGCATGACCTCACGATCGGCGGCGGCGCCGAATCGATGAGCCGGGTCGGCATCGGCGCTTCCGGCGGCGCGTGGCCGATGGATCCCTCGATCGCGGTGCCGGCGTATTTCATGCCGCAGGGCGTTTCCGCCGATCTGATCGCGACCAAATACGGTTTTTCGCGCGATGACGTCGATGCCTATGCGGTGCAAAGCCAGCAGCGCGCCGCCAAGGCCTGGGACGAGGGCCGCTTCAAGAACTCGGTGATCCCCGTCAAGGACGTCAATGGCCTGACCATCCTGGCCAAGGACGAGCACATGCGTCCCACCACGACCATGCAGTCGCTGGGCCAGCTCAAGGCCTCGTTCGAGCAGGTGGGCGTGATGGGCGGCTTCGATGCGGTGGCGATCCAGTCGCATCCGGAAATCGAGAAGATCAATTACGTGCATCACGCCGGCAATTCGTCCGGCATCGTCGACGGCGCCGGCGCGGTGCTGCTCGGCAGCAAGGAGGCCGGTGCGAAACACGGCCTGAAGGCGCGGGCCAAAATCCGCGCCTTTACCAATATCGGCTCCGAGCCCGCGATGATGCTGACCGGTCCGGTCGATGTGACCCGAAAGCTGTTCGAGCGCTCCGGCATGAAGCAGTCGGACATCGATCTGTTCGAGCTGAACGAGGCGTTCGCCTCGGTGGTGCTGCGCTACATCCAGGCGTTCGATATCGACAGCGCCAAGATCAACGTCAATGGCGGCGCGATCGCGCTCGGCCATCCGCTCGGCGCCACCGGCGCGATGATCCTGGGCACCGTGCTCGACGAACTCGAGCGCACCGGCAAATCGACCGCTTTGGTCACGCTGTGCATCGGCGGCGGCATGGGCACCGCAACGATCATCGAGCGGGTTTGAGGCAACGTGCGACCGTAGGGTGGGCAAAGCGAAGCGTGCCCACCACGACAGACACCGGATCAAAATGGTGGGCACGGCGCGAAGCGCGCCTTTGCCCACCCTACGGTCAAAAATCGAATTGGGAGCAATCAACATGGCCTTCAAGAATTTCAAGATCGAGACCGACGCCGACGGCATTGCGCTCGTCACATGGGACACGCCCGGCCGTTCGATGAACGTGCTCGACGAAACCTCGATCAACGAGCTCGAGGCGATCGTGAAGCAGACTTCGGCGGACACAGCCGTGAAGGGCGTGGTCATCACCTCGGGCAAGGAAGCGCTGTGCGCCGGCGCCGATCTTTCGATGCTCGAAGGCATGGCCCGCACCTACGCTGAGACGCTCAAGGCCAAGGGCGAAGAAGCCGCCAACCAGATGCTGTTCGACCAGAGCCGCCGCTTCTCGCTGGTATTTCGCGGCATCGAGACCTCGGGCAAGCCGTGGGTTGCTGCGATCAACGGACTGGCGCTCGGCGGCGGTTTCGAGCTGACGCTGGCGTGCCACTACCGCGTCGCCGCTGAAAATCCGAAAACCCGCCTCGGCCTGCCGGAAGTCAAGGTCGGGCTGTTCCCCGGCGCCGGCGGCACCCAGCGCGTGCCGCGCATCGTGTCGCCGCAGGATGCAATGCAATTGCTGCTGAAGGGCGAGGCGATCAATCTCGACCTGGCCAAGGCGCTCAAGCTGGTCGATGCGGTGGTGCCGGCGGCCGACATGATCAAGGTTGCAAAGGACTGGATCAAGGCCGGCGGCAAGGCCGTCGCGCCCTGGGACGAGAAGGGTTTCAAGCTGCCGGGCGGTCCGGTTTTCTCCAAGGCCGGCATGATGATGTTCCCGGCCGGCAACGCCATCTTCCGCCGCGAGACCTACGACAATTATCCGGCCGCGCGCGCCATCATGAGTTGCGTCTATGAAGGTCTGCAGTTGCCGATCGACGCCGCGCTGCGGGTCGAGTCGCGCTATTTCACCAAGATCCTGCGCAGCAACGAGGCGGCGGCGATGATCCGCAGCCTGTTCCTGTCGATGCAGGAACTGAACAAGGGCGCCCGCCGCCCGCCAAACGTGCCGCCCACCAAGGTGAAAAAACTCGCAGTGATCGGCGCCGGCTTCATGGGCGCCAGCGTCGGCTATGTGTCGGCGCGCGCCGGCATCGACGTGGTGCTGATCGATCGCGACCAGGAAAGCGCGGACAAGGGCAAGGGCCACGCCGCATCCGTGATCGACGATCTGATCAAGAAAGGCCGCGCCAAGCCGGGCGATCGGGAGACCATCCTGTCCCGCATCAGCGCGACCGCCGATTACAACGCGCTGAAAGATTGCGATCTCATCATCGAAGCGGTGTTCGAAGATCGCAAAATAAAGGCGGAGACCTATGCAAAGGCGCAGCCGTTGCTGAAGGACAATGCGATCTTCGCCTCCAACACCTCGACCTTGCCGATCAATTCGCTGGCCGAGGAATTCAGGGATCAGGGCAAGTTCATCGGCATTCATTTCTTCTCGCCGGTCGAGAAGATGATGCTGGTGGAAATCATCGTCGGCAAGAACACCGGCGATGTCGCGCTGGCGACCGCGCTGGATTATGTGCGCACGATCGGCAAGACGCCGATCGTCGTGAACGACTCGCGCGGCTTCTTCGCCAACCGCTGCGTGATGCGTTACATCAACGAGGGCACCGAGATGCTGCTCGAAGGCGTGCCGCCGGCCATGATCGAGAACACCGCGAAGATGGCGGGCATGCCGGTCGGGCCGCTGTCGCTGTCCGATGAAGTCGGGCTCGACCTCGGGCTCAGGATCATGAAGGCGACCGAGGCCGATCTCGGCCCCAATGCGATCGACCAGGCGCAGAAGAAACTGATGGTCGAAATGGTCGAGAAACAAATCCGCTTCGGCCGCAAGAATGCCAAGGGCTTTTATGACTACCCGGAAAAAGGCAAGGGCCAGAAGAGCCTGTGGCCGGAGCTCGGCGCCTTGCAGCCCAAGCATCTGGACCCCGACACGCTCGACGTCGAGGAACTGAAACAACGCTTCCTGGTGGTGCAGGCGGTGGAAGCCGCGCGCACCGTCGAGGATCACGTGATCACCGACGTGCGCGAGGCCGATGTCGGCTCGATCCTGGGTTTTGGTTTCGCGCCGTTCACCGGCGGCACGCTGTCCTATATCGACTTCATGGGCACGAAAAAGTTCGTCGAATTGTGCCACAAGCTCGAAGCCAAATACGGCTCACGCTTCACGCCGCCCAAACTGCTGCTCGATCTGGCGGCCAAGGGCGAGACCTTCTACGGAAGGTTTCCGCCGAAGAAGCAGGCCGCGGCGTAACGAACGATTGTCGTCCCGGCGTTCGAGCTGTGAAGCTATTTCGACGTCATCCTGAGGTGCGAGCTCTTGCGAGCCTCGAAGGATGGCCGCAAGCACCGAGCTGAACACCATCCTTCGAGACGCGGCCAAGTGGCCGCTCCTCAGGATGACGGTTCCGGTGTATCCGGCCTTCGCCGGGACGACGCGAGGTTGCGAAACAAAAAGGGGCCGGATCATCGATCCGGCCCTTTGATCTATCGCAGATGACAAAACCTCACGCCGCCTTCGCGAGGCCTTCCTTGGCGAGGGCTTCCTGCACCTTCGGGCGTGCCTCGACACGGGCCTTGAAGGCCATCAGGTTCGGCAGCGCGGAGAGGTCGAGCTTGTGGCCGTCGGCCCAGCGCAGCATGGTGTAGAGGTAGCCGTCGGCCACGGTGAATTGCTTGCCCATCAAATAATCGCGACCGGCAAGCTGGCCGTCGGCGTATTTGAATTTGCCCATGATCCGATCCTTGAAGAACGCCTTCACCTCATCGGGGATCGCCGGGTTGAACAGCGGGCTGAAATTCTTGTGCAGTTCGGTGGTGATGAAGTTCAGCCACTCCAAAAGCTTGTAGCGCTCGGCGCTGTCACGGGCGGGGGCCAGATGCTTGTCGGCGGCCTTGTCGGCGATGATCTGAACGATCACGGGGCCTTCGGTGACCACCTCGCCGCTGTCGAGGCGGAGCGCCGGCACCTGGCCCTTCGGATTGACCGCCAGATAGTCGTCACCGTTTTCGAGCTTCTTGGCGCGAACATCGACCTTGACCAGATCATAGGGCAGGCCGGCTTCCAAAAGCGCGATATGGGGGGAGAGCGAGCAGGCTCCGGGGGAGTAATACAGCTTCATCGGCGGTTTCCTCACAGTGAAATGGGCTGGTTATTTGCAGCGAGGGCGACTAAATGCATTTGCATGAAATAGTCAAGATTGATGCAGCTGCATTTAGTGCGGTAGACTGGTGAACGACAGTCTATGGATCGGACGATGAAACGCAAACCATCCACCGAGGCGACCGCCGCCTGGATTCGCCTGATGCGAATCCAGAGCCGGGTGCTCGACGCGGTCGAGCAGGAGTTGAAGAAGGCCGGCTTCCCGCCGCTCGCCTGGTACGATGCGCTGCTCGAATTGTCGCGCGCGCCGTCAGGCGAAATGCGCCCGGTCGAGCTGGAAAAGCAGATGCTGATCCCGCAATATTCGACCTCGCGGCTGATCGACCGGCTGGTGGAAGAAGGATTGGCGGCGCGCCGCGAATGCAAGGTCGACAAGCGCGGCCAGTTCGTCGAGATCACGGAACCGGGACGCGAGCTGCAAAAGAAGATGTGGGGCGCGTATTCGGCGGCGATCGAACGGCATGTCGGCTCGAAATTGTCCGATGCCGATGCCGTCAGGCTGTGCGGCTTGCTTGACCGGCTGGGCTGCTCATGTGACGACGCTCCGGCGCTTGCCGCCAGAGACGGGGTAGCGGCCCGGTGATACTATTTTCTCAATTCGCATCTTCGGATCCTGTGGTCCGAAGGTACCCCTGCCACACGGCGTGTTCGGTCGAATCGCCCTACCTGCGGAATTTGTATGGCGCGTGACCAGATCGATATGACGCCGCTGCAATCGCGCGACGAGTTGGTCGCGTGGCTGGCGGCCGGCGTGAAACCACCCGCCGATTTCCGCATCGGCACCGAACACGAAAAAACGCCGTTCACGCTGCAAGGCCACCATCCCGTTCCGTATGAAGGCGCGCGCGGCATCGGCGCGCTGCTCGACGGCATGAAGCTCCTGCTCGGCTGGGAGCCGATCATGGAGCACGGCAACATTATCGGCCTGTACGACGTCACCGGCGGCGGCGCGATTTCGCTGGAGCCGGGCGGCCAGTTCGAATTGTCGGGTGCGCCGGTGGAAAACGTGCACCAGACCCAATCCGAACTGATGGCGCATCTGGCGCAGGTGCGTGAGATCGCCACGCCGCTCGGCATCGGCTTTCTCGGGCTCGGCATGACGCCATCATGGTCGCGCCAGCAGATCCCGGTGATGCCGAAGGGCCGCTACAAGATCATGACCAACTACATGCCGAAGGTCGGCAAATACGGCCTCGACATGATGTACCGGACCTGCACGGTGCAGACCAATCTCGACTTCTCGTCGGAAGCCGACATGGTCAAGAAGCTCAGGGTGTCGGTTGCGTTGCAGCCGATCGCGACTGCGTTGTTCGCCAATTCGCCGTTTACCGAAGGCAAACCCAACGGCTTGCTGTCGTTCCGCTCCGAGATCTGGCGCGATACCGACAACGCGCGCTCCGGCATGATTCCGTGGGCGTTCGAGGACGGCATGGGGTTCGAGCGCTGGGTCGATTACGCGCTCGATGTGCCGATGTATTTCGTCAAGCGCGGCGACGACTATATCGATGTCGCGGGATCGTCGTTCCGCGATTTCTTTGACGGCAAGAACGCGGTGCTTCCCGGCGAGCGCCCAACCTTGTCGGACTGGGCCAATCATCTGTCGACGATTTTCCCCGAAGTGCGGTTGAAGCGCTATCTGGAAATGCGCGGCGCCGATGGCGTGCCATGGGGACGGCTGCCGGCGCTGCCGGCGTTCTGGGTTGGCCTGCTTTACGACGACAGCAGCCTCGAGGCGGCCTGGGACATCGTCAAGCACTGGAATGCGCACGAACGCCAGGCGTTGCGCGACGACGTTCCGCGCTTCGGCTTCAAGACCAGAATAAGGGACCGCTATCTGTTCGAAATCGCCAGGGAGTGCCTGGCGGTGTCCTATGCCGGCCTGCGGCGGCGCGCCCGGCTCGATCAGTCGGGGCGCGACGAAACCCGCCATCTCGAGCCGCTGCAACGCATCATCGACAGCGGACGCTCCCCGGCCGAGGAGATGCTGGAAAAATTCCATGGCGCCTGGAAGGGAACCGTGGAGCCGGCCTACGACGAATACGCGTTCTAGCGCAAATACCGGCTATGCCCGCGCGGCGTTGGGGCGCGGGCGTGCTTTCGTTTCCATTCATTTCAATCCGATCTTGGCCGCAATGAACGGCGATGTGCTTTCGCCGCCGTTCATCTGCCGTACAGGTTGATGGCGATCAAATGGCCGCCCGCGATCCGCGGTCAGGTCAGTCAATCGAAAGCCATCGCGAATGTGGGGACGCCGCCTGCTTAGGGCGTGTTGGGTGACATCAGCTTTCTTGGTGGCCATCACCGTCGTGCGGCCGGCCCATGCCCAGTCCAATTTCGATCGTCCCGGCGGTGATTATCAGAACGCGCCGGTCGCCTCCGGCGATCCGGTCGATTGTGCGCTGGTCTGCGAACGCGACCGGCGCTGCCGGTCCTGGAGTTTTAGCTATCCGACCGAGATCGGCAGCAGCGCGATCTGCTGGCTGAAGAACAGCGTGCCGGCGCGGGTCGAGGATGCCTGCTGCGTTTCGGGCGTCCGCGGCGCCGGCGTGGTGGAACCGCGCAACAGCGCGATCGAAACCTCGATCGACCGCTTCGGCGGCGATTATCGCAATTTCGACGTCAAAAGCGGCGAGGGCGACGAAGCCTGCAAGGCCGCCTGCGCCGCCGAGAATAAATGCCGGGCCTGGACCTATGCCCGCCCGGGATATGTCGGGCGGGAGGCGCATTGTTTCCTGAAAAAAGAGATCAAGCCGCCGCGGCGCAAGCCCGGGCTGATTTCCGGCGTGGTGAGGTGAAGCTATCTCGGCCGTCATCCCCGGGACGAACGCGGAGGGTTCGCCCGTGAGGTGCGAGCTCTTGCGAGCCTCGAAGGATGCTGTTCAGCGCGGTGCGTGCAGCCATCCTTCGAGGCTCGCCGAAGACGGCGAGCACCTCAGGATGACGGCGTCGATTGTTTCACAGCCTCTCAGGCTGAGGCAGCTTGGCCGTCATCCCCCCGCGCGACAGTTCCACCGTCATCCTGAGGTGCGAGCTCTTGCGAGCCTCGAAGGATGGTGTTCAGCGCGGTGTGTGCAGCTATCCTTCGAGGCTCGCCGAAGACGGCGAGCACCTCAGGATGACGGCCTCGATTGTTTCACGGCCTCTCAGGATGACGTCGAAATAGCCTCTCAGGCTGAGGCAGACCGTATCGATCTCGGTTTTGTGAAGTAACTTTCGCGGCGCTGCCCCGTAACTCGCATGCGCGGCAGCCGCCGATGGCGGGCACTTGCGATCGCGCCAAGGTAAACGAAGGCAAACAGGGAGCTCACGATGGTTCTGTCGCGACGATTTTTCAACGGCACGATGATCGCGGCGGCGCTAGCTGCTGCCGGCCTGTCCTCGTCCGCCTCGGCGGACACCACGGTTCCGTTCTCGGCCGAGGCTTTCAAGGCGGCCCAGGCCGCCGGCAGCCCGATCCTGATCGAAATCCACGCCGACTGGTGCCCGACCTGCAAGGCGCAGAAGCCCATCCTCGACCAACTCACCGCGGCGCCCAAATTCAAGGACCTCAAAATCTTCCGCGTCGATTTCGATGCGCAGAAGCCGGTGGTCAAGCAGTTCAAGGCGCAGATGCAATCGACCCTGATCGTGTTCAAGGGCTCGGCCGAGCAGGGCCGTTCGGTCGGCGACACCAGGCAGGCCTCGATCGCGGCCCTGCTCGACAAAAGCCTCTGAACTCCGAGTGACCGCACTCGCACTGGCCTTCGTGGCCGGACTGCTGTCGATCCTGTCGCCTTGCGTGCTGCCGCTGGTGCCGATCGTGCTCGGCGCCGCGGTAACCGCGCATCCGCTCGGCGCCGTTGCCCTGGCGGCGGGCCTCGCGGTGTCGTTCACCGGGCTTGGCCTGCTGCTGGCGCTGGTCGGATTTGGGCTCGGCATCGATGCCGGTACGTTTCGCTTCGCGGCGGCCGTCATCATGATCGCGCTCGGCTTGATCCTGCTGGTGCCATCCTGGCAGGCGCGGCTGGCGGCAGCGGGTAGCCCTATATCCGGCTGGGCCGACCGGCGCTTCGGTGGCGCCGCCGGTTCGGGACTGGCGGGTCAATTCGCGATCGGCCTGTTGCTGGGCGCGGTGTGGTCGCCCTGTGTCGGTCCGACACTCGGCGCGGCCTCGCTGTTGGCGTCGCAGGGGCATGATCTGCCGCAGGTCGCGCTGACGATGGCGTTGTTCGGGATCGGGGCGGCGTTGCCGCTGATCCTGCTCGGCCTGGTGTCGCGCGCAACCCTGATGGCGGTACGCGCGCGACTGATGTCGGCGGGAAAGCTCGGCAAGGCGCTGCTGGGCGCGGCCTTCATCCTGATTGGTGCCGCGATCGTCAGCGGCGCGGACAAGCGCGTAGAAGCCGCTTTGGTCGACGCCTCGCCACCATGGCTGACGGAATTGACGACATCGTTTTAGCGCGGGCGACGAGCGCAGTTTGTAGGGTGGGCAAAGGCGCTCTTTGCGCCGTGCCCACCACCCCAATCGGGAGACGAAGTTGGTGGGCACGGCGCGAGTGCGCCTTTGCCCACCCTACAAATTAAGCAGAGCAGTCATGGTTCGAGACGCGCGAAGACGCGCTCCTCACCGTGAGGCCTTCAATCAACGCACCGCGGTAAAAAACCGGCTGAGGCGAAAGCCGGACAGCCAGGTTACGATCGGCTGGCTGCGGATGCCGAGATCCCAGGAGCCGACCACGGCGTCGGCGCGGCCGACCAGATCGTCCATCGGCAACAGGCCGACGCCGCCTTCGCGCAGCGGAACGCGGCTGTCGGCCGAGTTGTCACGGTTGTCGCCCATCACGAACAGCCGGCCTGCCGGCACCGTCACTTCCTGCGTGTTGTCGAGCCGGCCATTGTCATAGATCTTGAAGATCTGGTGGTGCACGCCGCCCGGCAGGGTCTCGATATAGCGATGCGCCGGCTCGGAGCCGCCATTGTCATCCTCGGCTTCGCCGATGCCGTCCGGCTGGAGCTCGGCGGCGTGGTCGTTGATGAAGAGCTGGCCCTGCCGCATCTGGATGCGATCGCCAGGGAGGCCGACAACGCGCTTGACCCAGGCCTGCGAGCGATCGCCCGGCCAGCGGAACACCACGACATCGCCGCGCTTCGGCGTGCCGCCCAGCACGCGGCCGGTCTCCGGCAGCGTGATCTGGATCGGCAGCGAGGCGGCGCTGTAGCCGTAGGGAAATTTCGAGGCCAATAGCGCGTCGCCGATCAACAGCGTCGGCTCCATCGAGCCCGACGGCACATAGAACGGTTCGGCGATGGCGCCCTTGGCGAGAAACACCGCCAGCACGATCGCCAGCAATTGCACTGCTTGGCCGCGCCAAGTACTGGCCTTGGAATCGGTGGCTTTGGTGTCGCTGGCTTTGATATCGCCGGCTTTGGTTTCAGAATTCTCGACGCTCACGAGCCGGTCCCTCCGACCGTGATGCGTTCCATCCGCAAAGTCGGCTGGCCGACGCCGACCGGCACGCCCTGGCCGTTCTTGCCGCAGGTGCCGATGCCGGTATCGAGCGCCAGATCGTTGCCGATCATGGTGATGCGATGCAGGTCGGTCGGCCCGTTGCCGATCAGCATGGCGCCCTTCAAGGGCGCGCCGACTTTGCCGTTCTCGATCTTGTAGGCCTCGGTGCATTGGAACACGTATTTGCCCGAGGTGATGTCGACCTGGCCGCCGCCGAAATTGGCGGCATAGATGCCGTTCTTGACCGAGGCGAGGATTTCCGCGGGATCGCGTTGGCCGGCCAGCATGTAGGTGTTGGTCATGCGCGGCATCGGCACATGGGCATAGCCCTGACGGCGGCCATTGCCGGTCGGCTTCATGTTCATCAAGCGCGCGTTCTGCCGATCCTGCATATAGCCGACCAGGATGCCGTCCTCGATCAGCACGGTGCGGTTGGTCGGCGTGCCCTCATCGTCGATCGACAGCGAGCCGCGGCGCGACGCCATGGTGCCGTCATCGACCACGGTGACGCCCTTGGCCGCCACCTGCTGGCCCATCAGGCCCGCGAACGCCGACGTCTTCTTGCGATTGAAATCGCCCTCGAGCCCGTGGCCGACCGCTTCGTGCAGCATCACGCCGGGCCAGCCGGCCCCCAGCACGACATCCATTTCGCCGGCGGGCGCCGGCACCGATTCAAGATTGACCAGGGCTTCGCGGATCGCGCCGTCGGCGGCTTCGCGCCAGGCCTTGGTTTCGATGAAGCGCGCATAGCCCTCGCGGCCGCCATAGCCCTTGCTGCCGCTTTCCTGACGGTCGCCCTGGCCGGCCACCACGGAAATATTGACCCGCACCAGCGGGCGGATGTCGCGGTAGCTCTCGCCGTCGGGGCGCAGGATTTCGACCACCTGCCAGGTCGCGCCGAGGCTGACCGTCACCTGCCGCACCCGTGGATCCTTGTCGCGCACGTAAGCGTCAATCTCGGCCAGCAGTTTGACCTTGCTTTCGAAACCCTGCCCGTCCAGCGGATTCTCGTCGCCATAAAGCCGCACATTGGTATGGGTCGGAGGAGCGGCGAACGTCCCCGAATAGCCGCCGCGCACCGCCGCGACCGCGTCCGCTGCCCGGATCAGCGCCGGCAGCGAGACATCGGAGGAATGCGCATAGCCGACCGCGTCGTCCTTGACCGCGCGCAGGCCGAACCCCTGCGAGGTGTCGTAGGTGGCCTGCTTCAGCCGCCCATTGTCGAACATCAGCGCTTCGGTCTGGCTGTATTCCAGGAACAATTCGCCGTCGTCGGCCCCGGAAAGCCCGCGGGCCAGTTCATGGCGCACGGAAGCACGGTCGAGATTGGCGCGGTCGAGCAGCGAGGTTGTGGCGGGATCGGTCATTCATGGGGTCCGTTGTCGGAGGGGCGCATCCAAGATAGTTGTTTCCGGGCCGTTTCGCGAGGCCAGATCAACGCAGATTTACCGATGAATGCGGTCGAAATCGTTCCGATTGCGCCAGATCATATCGAAAGCTTCTACCGGGCCCTCGATTTTGTCGCGCGGGAGCGGCGCTATCTGTCGTTTCTGGAGGCGCCTCCGCTCGAGGAGACACGGGCGTTCGTGCTCGACATGATCAAACGCGGCTATCCGCAATGGGTCGCGCTGTCCGCTGGCGAGGTGGTCGGATGGTGCGATGTGACGCCCAAGACCAGGCCGATCTACGCCCATGGCGGCGTGCTGGGGATCGCCCTGCTGCCGCTGTTTCGGGGGCAGGGCATCGGCAAGCGCCTGATTCTGCGCACGCTTGATGCGGCAAGGGCGTTTGGCCTGCGGCGGGTTGAATTGACGGTCCGGGAAAACAACGCCAGCGCCATCGAACTCTACAGGAAAGTCGGTTTCGAGATCGAAGGCCTGCAGCGCCACGCCGTTCACGTCGATGGTGCTGCCGAGAACGTGGTCTGCATGGCACTATTATTCTAGTCGGGCCAATCAGGCCCTACGGCAACTTGTCATACCCCTCGCCGAGGCCGTTGAGGCTGAGCGGGAAGCCGATGCCCTCTTCGGGGGTTTCGAAGATGATAAAGGTCGCGGTCTTGGCGGTGCGCAACTGGCCCAAGAGCTTGTCGTCCATCACAACTTCGGCGACGCAACCGTTGGGCAGGCAGCGGACAAAACCGGCGCGGCCGACGTCGACATTGTCGAGTTTCAGGCCGAGGCCGGAGGGCAGCAGCACGCCGAGCGGCGCCACCACCCGCATCAGCTTGCTCTTCTGGTCGGCGGTTTTGAGCACGATGACGGTCAACCCGGCATTGGAGCGGTCTTCGGCCACCACGCTCTGGATCAGCGCGCATTGTTCAGTCTGGGCGCCCGGCGGGGTGTCGCAGCGGATTTGCCAGTCGCCATGAACCGACCGCACCGCGCCTTGGGCGCTGGCGGCCGCGGTCAGGCCGAGCAGGGCGGCGGCGATAAGACTCACGCGCAGCGACCAGCGCCCGGCGCTGGACAAGCGGCTGCGATGGCTCGCATCTCGGCGCGCGTCTTGGCTCGCGTGAGGTCCGTTCAGGTGTTTCGAAGGCCCCATCGGGGTCGATCCTTCCAGCATTCCCGTTTGCCAGTTTCCCTTAAACCCGGCCCATTCCGGCCGGTACGCGATAAATGAGGCCACGAACATTGGACTGATACGGCAATGACGGCGCCTTGAAGGCAGCCTTCAGCCATCCCTCAAGCCATCCTCCAAGCGATCCCCGCGCCGGAACGAGCCGCTCCGCAAGCCGCGAATCACGTTCCCGTGGAACAGCTGCCATGTGCCTACATCGGGCTACAGGCCTGTCAAGCACAGCCCGGCCGCAAAACCGCGGCTTTGGCCTGATTTCACGGGAAAATGTCACAGCGGCAGGGTAAGCGTTGATGCATCGGTCCACGCCTTACTACTGCATTGCGAGAGGCTGAGAATTATGGTTTGAGAGGCTGGATTTCGACGCGTTCTAACGATCTGGCCCAGGTTATTTCTGAAGTGCACTTCCGAAGTGTCCTTTAGAGTACGTTCGAAGGCCGTTTGTCGGGGAGCGGGTCGTGCGGCATTTCCTGCCATCCGGCGGAATGCTGAGGGGTACTATCGCTTTGGGATACTATGATGGGAGCGCGAACGGCATGAAGATGTCGAAGGGCCGGATCGGCCGGCGGTTGCTGGGATTAGCGGTGGCCGGGGTTACGCTGGTGGCCGGCGGGACGGCATTCGCCGAATTGGGGCAGCCGGCGCCGTGGGAATACAAGCTGCAGGGATCGGCCTCGCCGGTGATGGACACCATCACCTCGTTCCACAACATCCTGCTCTGGATCATCACCATCATCACACTGTTTGTGCTGGGGCTGCTGATCGCGATCGTGGTGAAGTTCAACGCCAAGGCCAACCCGATCCCCTCCAAGACGACCCACAACACGCTGATCGAGGTGGCGTGGACGTTGCTTCCGGTGCTGATCCTGGTCGGTATCGCGGTGCCGTCATTTCGGCTGCTGTTCGAGGAACTCGACGTTCCCAAGGCCGACCTGACCATCAAGGCGACCGGCAAGCAGTGGTATTGGAGCTATGCCTATCCCGACAATGGCAAGTTCGAATTCGACTCGCTGCTGGCGACCGACAAGCAGCCGCGGCTGCTTGCCGTCGATAACGAGATGGTCGTGCCCGTGAACAAGGTCGTGCGGGTCCAGACCACCGGCGCCGACGTGATCCATTCCTTCTCGATCCCGGCCTTCGGTATCAAGATCGACGCGATCCCGGGGCGCCTTAACGAGACCTGGTTCAAGGCGACCAAGGTCGGCATGTATTACGGCCAGTGTTCTCAGCTATGCGGCAAGGACCACGCCTTCATGCCGATCGCAGTGCGGGTGGTGAGCGATCAGGAATTCGCGGCCTGGGTTACGACCGCGCAGAAGAAATATGCAGCCGTGCCGGCGAATTCGTTCGCCTCGGTGGCCGCAGCGGCGCAATAGGCCAACTGGCCCAACAGCGCTTCGACGGGACAAGGGCGACGGGACCGCAAGGTCTGGACAAAGTCTGCAAGGGACTGAAGGCAGGATTTGAAAATGGCAACGGCAGCAACAGCTCACGACGATCACGCCCACGACGACCACGAACACGCCCACCCGACCGGCTGGCGGCGCTACGTCTATTCGACCAACCACAAGGACATCGGCACGATGTACCTGGTGTTCGCGATCATCGCGGGGGTCATCGGTGGGGCGATGTCGATCGCGATCCGCGCCGAGTTGATGTATCCGGGCATCCAGATTTTCCACAACACCCATACCTACAACGTGTTCGCGACCTCGCACGGGCTGATCATGATCTTCTTCATGGTGATGCCGGCGATGATCGGCGGCTTCGGCAACTGGTTCGTGCCACTGATGATCGGCGCGCCGGACATGGCGTTCCCGCGCATGAACAACATCTCGTTCTGGCTGCTGCCGGCGGCGTTCGCGCTGCTGCTGATCTCGACCTTCGTCGAGGGTGAGCCGGGCAGTAACGGCGTCGGCACGGGCTGGACCATGTACGCGCCGCTGTCGACCACGGGCCATCCCGGTCCGGCGGTTGATTTCGCCATCCTTTCGATCCATCTGGCCGGCGCCTCGTCGATTCTCGGCGCCATCAACTTCATCACCACGATCTTCAACATGCGCGCGCCGGGCATGACCCTGCACAAGATGCCTCTGTTCGTGTGGTCGATCCTGGTCACGGTGTTCCTGCTGCTGCTGTCGCTGCCGGTGCTCGCCGGCGCCATCACCATGCTGCTGACCGATCGCAATTTCGGCACCACCTTCTTCTCTCCCGAAGGCGGCGGCGACCCCCTGCTGTTCCAGCATCTGTTCTGGTTCTTCGGCCACCCCGAAGTGTACATCCTGATCCTGCCCGGCTTCGGTATGATCAGCCAGATCGTCTCGACCTTCTCGAAGAAGCCGGTGTTCGGCTATCTCGGCATGGCCTATGCGATGGTCGCGATCGGCGGCATCGGTTTCGTGGTGTGGGCGCACCACATGTACACCGTCGGCATGTCTTCGGCGACGCAGGCCTATTTCGTCGCCGCCACCATGGTGATCGCGGTGCCGACCGGTGTGAAGGTGTTCTCCTGGATCGCCACGATGTGGGGCGGCTCGATCGAGTTCAAGACGCCGATGCTGTGGGCGGTGGGTTTCATCTTCCTGTTCACGCTCGGCGGCGTCACCGGCGTGGTGCTCGCCAACGCCGGCGTCGATCGCGTGCTGCACGATACCTATTACGTGATCGCGCATTTCCATTACGTGCTGTCGCTCGGCGCGGTGTTCGCGATCTTCGCCGGCTGGTACTACTGGTTCCCGAAAATGTTCGGCTACATGTATTCCGAGCGGATCGGCAAGCTGCACTTCTGGTTCACCTTCATCGGCGTCAACCTGGTGTTCTTCCCGCAGCACTTCCTTGGCCTGTCCGGCATGCCGCGCCGTGTCGTCGATTATCCCGACGCGTTCGCGGGCTGGAATTTTGTATCCTCGATCGGTTCCTACATCTCCGGCTTCGGCGTGCTGATCTTCATCTACGGCGTGATCGATGCGTTCGTGCGCAAGGAGAAGGCCGCCGATAATCCGTGGGGTGTGGGTGCGACCACGCTGGAATGGACGCTGTCGTCGCCGCCGCCGTTCCACCAGTTCGAAGTGCTGCCGCGCGTGCAGTGACGCCAATGCGCGGCGCGCTGACCGCGCCGCGGCTCTCTAAGAAGAAGCGAGACCTGTCGTGACGGTTGTCGATCACAACACCATCGAGCTGTCGCCCCGGATTTCCGAGGCGGCTCCGGCCGATTACATCGCGCTATTGAAGCCGCGGGTGATGTCGCTGGTGATCTTCACCGCGCTGGTCGGCCTCGTGATCGCGCCGGGCCACGTCCATCCGGTGCTGGCCTTCACCTCGATCCTCTGCATCGCGGTCGGTGCCGGCGCCTCGGGCGCGCTCAACATGTGGTACGAGAGCGATATCGATGCCTTGATGTCGCGCACCGCCAACCGGCCGATTCCGCGCGGCCGCGTTACCCGTCCGGAAGCGCTGACGTTCGGAATGACGCTGGCGTTTTTCTCGGTGATGACGCTCGGTATCCTGGTCAACTGGTTTGCGGGCGGGCTGCTCGCGTTCACGATCTTTTTCTACGTCGTGGTCTACACCATCGGGCTGAAACGCTGGACCGCGCAAAACATCGTGATCGGCGGCGCCGCCGGCGCCTTGCCGCCGGTGGTGGCCTGGGTGGCGGCGACCGGATCGCTGTCGGTCGAGCCGCTGCTGCTGTTTCTGATCATCTTCTTCTGGACCCCGCCGCATTTCTGGGCGCTGGCGCTGTTTCGCAACGACGACTATGCGCGCGCCGGCGTGCCGATGCTGCCGGTGGTCGCCGGCCCGGACGCAACCCGGCTGCAGATCCTGCTTTACACCATCGTGCTGGTCGCGATCGCGACCGCGCCCTGGCCGCTCGGCTATTTCGACGCGGTCTACGGCGTTACCTCGCTGGTGCTCGGCGCCGGCATGCTCGGGTTCGCGATCAACGTCTACCGGCATCGCGTCGGCAGCGCGGCGCTGCGCGCGACCCGCAAGCTGTTCGCATTCTCGATCCTGTATTTGTTTGGGCTGTTTGCGACCTTGCTGCTCGAGGTCGTGGTGCGCGCCCTCGTCCCGTCGATCTGGTAGGGGGCGCATGGCGAGCCAATGGACGACAAGCGGAAGCCAGATGGAATTGTGCTCACCGAAGTGCAGCTTAAAAGCCGCCGCCAGCGTTCGGTCGCCATCGCGCTGGCGCTCGGTGTCCTGGTCGTGTTGTTCTTCGCCGTCACCTTGGTCAAGGGGCCGGCGGTTCTCGTCCGGCCGTTGTGATTGGCTCACCTGATGGACACCCAGCCCTCGCAACCACCTGTCCAAGCCCCGAAGCCGGCGCCGCGCCTCGGCCGCGACGCGACGGTGGCCGCGATCTGCGGTTTCGTCGTGGTGCTGATGGTCGGCGCGTCCTACGCCGCGGTGCCGTTCTACAACTGGTTCTGCCGCGCCACCGGCTTCAACGGCACCACCCAGGTCGCCGAATCCGCCCCCACCGGGGCGCCGCTGGAACGCAGGATCGCGGTGCGCTTCGATTCCAACGTCGCCGGCGGGTTGCCCTGGAAGTTCGAACCGGAACAGACCGAAATCAACATCAAGATCGGTGAAGTCGTCACCGTCTATTACACCGTGACCAACCAATCGGCGCGAACCACCACCGGGCAGGCCGCCTATAATGTGGCGCCGCTGACGGTCGGGGCGTATTTCCAGAAGATCAACTGCTTCTGCTTCACCGAGCAGACCATGGCGCCGGGCGAAACCCGCCAGATGCCGGTGGTGTTCTATGTCGATCCTGCCATCGTCAAGGACAGCGACAATGACGGCCTGAACACCATCACGCTGTCCTATACTTTCTATCCCGTGCGCGATCCGGCGCCGACGCCGGTGGCGGCGAGCGAGCCGGACAAACGCAAGGGAAACTTCTGATCGCCGAAATGCAGGCCGCAATCCCCGCATTCCTCGATCGCGAAATTGGTTTTTGAGACGACACGTGCCTGTTAACACCGGCACCGCTAACGGAGAGACCGCAATGGCTACGGCGCAAGTCAAGCACCACGACTACCACCTCGTCGATCCGAGCGCATGGCCGGTCATCGGCTCGGTCTCGGCCTTCATCATGGCGATCGGCGCGATCACCTGGATGCACCATATGACCAGCGCGGCGCCGATCATTTTCGGCATCGGCGTGATCGGCGTGCTCTACACCATGGCCGGCTGGTGGACCGACGTGATCCGCGAAGCCCAGTACAAGGGCGACCACACTCGCGTGGTGCAGATCAGCCACCGCTACGGCATGATCCTGTTCATCGCCTCCGAGGTGATGTTCTTCGTGGCCTGGTTCTGGGCCTTCTTCAATTCGTCGCTGTTCCCCGGCGATCCCGTGCACGCCACCCGCGACGCGCTGTTCGGCGGCGTGTGGCCGCCCAAGGGCATCGAGGCGTTCGATCCCTGGCATCTGCCGCTGTTGAACACGCTGCTGCTGCTGACCTCGGGCACCACGGTCACTTGGGCGCACCACGCCCTGCTCGAGAACGACCGCAAGGGTCTCAAATACGCGCTGCTGCTGACGATCCTGCTCGGCGCCACCTTCACCTGCGTGCAGGCCTATGAGTACAGCCACGCTTTGTTTGGCTTTGCCGGCAATGTCTACGGCGCCACCTTCTTCATGGCGACCGGTTTCCACGGCTTCCACGTGCTGGTCGGCACCATCTTCCTGATCGTGTGCCTGCTGCGCGCCAATGCCGGGCATTTCACCCCGACCCAGCACCTCGGCTTCGAATTCGCCGCCTGGTACTGGCATTTCGTCGACGTGGTCTGGCTGTTCCTGTTCATCTGCATCTATGTCTGGGGAACCGGCGGCGGCCGGCTGATCGGCGCCGAATAGGCCTGCCGTCATTGATGCAACCTATGGAGGGCGGCCGTGCGGCCGCCCTTTTTTCTTTTTGGAACAGCCAAATGTCGGATGAGAATCTACCCACGGTATTCGAGAGTGCGATGCGCGGTATCGCCTGCAAATGTCCGCGTTGCGGCAAGGGCAAACTCTTCAGCGGCTTCATCGACCTGCGGCCGAGCTGCGAGGCCTGCGGGCTCGATTATGCCTTCATCGACGCCGGCGACGGGCCTGCGATCTTCATCATCATGATTGCCGGCGCCATTGTGGTGGCCTGCGCGCTGATCGTCGAAGTCAAATACCAGCCGCCGTTCTGGGTCCACGCGGTGCTGTGGCTGCCGCTGATTCTTGCGACCACATTGTTGCCGATGCGGTCGATGAAGGCGCTTCTGATCGCGCTGCAATACCATCACAAGGCCGCTGAAGGCCGGCTGATCGATAGCGAACCGAAATGATGGCTGCTTCCGCAAAACCGCGCCCCGTCGCGGGCTTCGCCATTTTCACCGCTGTGATGCTGGTCGCGTTTGTCGGCCTCGGGATCTGGCAATTGCAGCGCCGGGTCGAGAAGCACGCGCTGATCGCAGCCCTCGATCAGCGGCTCGCGGAGGCGCCCGGCGCCCTGCCGCCGCCGTCGCAATGGGGTGCGCTGACTGCGGCCCATGACGAATTCCGCCGCGTGCAGTTTCAGGCGACCTACGACGCCGCCCCCGACGTGATGGTCTACAGTTCCGGCTCCGCTATTCGCTCAGACATTTCCAGTCCCGGCGCCTGGGCTTTCCTGCCGGCGCGGCTTTCGAGCGGTGAAATCGTCGTGGTCAATGCGGGCTTCGTGCCGAGCGCGATGCCGGATCGTGCTCAGCAGGATCGCGCGGTGGCGCAGCTCATCACCCGTCAGCCGGTCACGTTGAACGGCTATATCCGGTTTCCGGAATCTGCGGGCATGCTGACGCCCGCGGAAGATCGCGCCAAGCGGCTGTGGTTCACCCGCGATCACCTCGCGATGGCGCAGGCGCTCGGCTGGGACAAGGTCGCGCCGTTCTACATCGACCTGGAAGCGCCGGTACCCGCCAACGGCATCCCGAAGCCCGGCGCGCTGGAGGTTCATCTCAAGGACGATCACCTGCAATACGCCATCACCTGGTTCGCGCTCGCCGGCGCCGTGGTGATCGCGTTCGCGGTGTGGTGGCGCGCGCAGCGACGCGCGTCGTCGTGAACGACTTGCCGGTCGCGGAGGCGGACGGCCACCCCGTGAAGGCCTTAGGCTTCGAAAAGCCGACGCTCGTCGGCAAAGATCCGCATCAGGAACTCGGTCACGGTTCTGATCGACATTTCCTTATCGTCCTGCCGCCGCGTGACCAGCCAGAGTTCGCGGGACGGTGGCGCATGATCGAGCAAACAGGGCGCCAGCGCGTGATTGGCCCGTCCGATGAAGTGGGGCAGCAGGGCGATGCCCGCGCCGGCTTCGGCCGCCGCGGCCTGGGCAAATTGATTGTCTGTCCGCAGCGCGACCCGCGCGCGGGGGAACTGGCGTGCCAGCCATTGCGCATCCGCAATGTGGGCGCTCGCCTCGTCAAAGCCGATCATGACGAGGGCCGCGCCGCGCTTGATACGGCGGCGCCATTCGGCTGAACCGTAGAATCCATAGCCGAACGTCACCGCGTGCCTGGCGATGAGGTCGCCGTCCTTGGGACGTCCGAACCGCAAGGCGATATCGGCCTCGCGCCGTTCCAGACTCACGGTACGAACGTCGGTCGCGATCTCGATATCCAGCCCTGCGTACAGCGACACGAGTTTGGCAATCCGGCTGACGAGGAAACCCTGTGCCATACCGGGTGTCGCGCTGATGCGGACCAATCCCTTGACCGATCCTTTGGCGGTCTGATCCGCGCCGCCGCGGCTCAAGGCTGCCGCGGCCGTCTCCATATCGTTGGCCGCGGCCAGCGCGCGATCGCCGGCGGCCGTCAGGACGTAGCCATTCGGCCGGCGTTCAACCAGCGTTTCGCCGAGTGTCTGTTGCAGCGACGACATCCGCCGCGCCACCGTCGCGTGATTGACGGAGAGCGCGCGCGCAGCCCCCGAAAGGCTGCCATGGCGCGCCAGCGCGATGAACACGCGAATATCTTCCCAATCGGCCTCTGTGCGAATTTGCTCAGCCATTGCGTGACAATAGCGAATTTTATCACAGGCGGCGATTGGCTATTCGGTTCCGGCTGAATTTGCAGAGGAAACCGCACATGGCTGCGCCCAACGTGACTGTCACGCTGATTGGTGGACCGACCGCGCTGATCGAGGTCGGCGGCCTGCGTCTCCTCACCGACCCGACCTTCGATCCGCCGGGTCTCTACCAGAAGACGCCGGTGCATTTCGAAAAGACCTCCGGCCCGGCGCTTGGGGTGGACGAAATCGGTCCGCTTGATGCGGTGCTGCTGAGCCACGATCATCACCTCGACAATCTCGATCATTCCGGGCGCGCCATGCTGCCGTCCGTCGCCGTGACCTTCACCACCCAGGCCGGCGCCAAGCGCCTCGGCGGCAATGCGCTCGGCCTCGCGCCGTTCGAAACGCGCACCCTGACCGGACGAAACGGGCAGCGGCTGTTCGTCACCGCAACCCCGGCACGTCATGGTCCGGTCGGGATCGAACCCTTGTCCGGCGATGTCGTCGGCTTTCTGGTGGGCACAGAGCAGCCGGGGGATGCCATCTACATCACCGGCGACACGGTTTGGTACGAGGGAACGGCCGAAGTTGCGCATCGCTTTTCGCCAAAAGTGGTGATGCTGTTCGCGGGCGCCGCCGAACCGAGAGGGCGGTTTCACATGACCATGGGCAGCAACGATGCACTGGAAGCCGCGCACGCGTTTCCAAATGCGGCGATCATTGCTTGTCACAATGAGGGCTGGGTCCATTTCAAGGAGAGCGCGGACCAACTCGCCGCCGCCTTCGCCGTGCTTGGCGCGGCATCCCGGCTGACCGCGCTCGAACGCGGCAAGCCGGTGCGATTTGAATAATGCCGCGCTGATCAAAACAAAAGACTGGAGCCCCGTTCCGATTCCATCGGAACGGAAAAGGCTCTAGCCTAAGCCAATGCGATAGTTCAGCACGCGCTTTTCGCCGCGGCCAATCTGCATCACGCCGGGCTTGGCGGCGAACTCGCCGTCAAAATCCATCGGGCTGGCAAAACCGTGCCAGGGCTCGATGCACAGAAACGGCGCGCCGCCGGGCTTCGACCACACGCCAAGCTGGCGAAATCCTTGCCAGGACATTTCGATCGATGGACCGTGATCGGCCGCATAGCGCACCGACGTGCTGCGTAGCTGGTCCAGGATGATCGCATCGTCGGCAAACAGCTGCTCGCCAAGCGCCAGCGCTCGGCCCTCGATCGGGCTCGGCTCTGATGCTGCCCGCAGCAGGCCGTCGCGCAAGCGGCGGATCGGCGCCGGTTCGTCGTCGGCGAACGTCAGGCGATATATTTCCTTCTCGATCCCGCCTGTTAGCGGCCAGTTGAATGCCGGGTGCGCGCCGATCGACGCCGGCAGCATGTCGTCGCCGGTGTTGATGATTTCGAGGCTCACTTCCAGGCCGGACGGCGTGAGCAAAAAGCGCAACGTGAGCCGGAACGCAAACGGATAGCGGCTGCGGGTCTCGGCATTGTCGGTCAAAGCCAGCGTGCAATGGCCAGGCCCGCGTTCGACCCAATTGAACCGTTGATCGCGCGCAAAGCCGTGCTGCGTCATCGGATAGGTCTTGCCCTGATGACGCAGTTCGTCGTTCTTCAGGCGGCCGACAATCGGAAACAGCAACGGCGCGTGGCGCGGCCATTGCGGTCCCGCCTGCCAGAGCAGTTCGTGGCCGTCGGCGCTTCGCAGCGATTGCAGCTCGGCGCCGTGGGCCGCGACGATCGCCGACATCCCGCCGCTCGACAGCGTATGAATCTCGTCCTTCATGTCTCTCTCCACCGCCGCAGCGAACGCCGCGCGACATCGACAACATTAGCGCGATCGGCTGATATCTACGAGCCACACGAGCGGGAAAAGCGGCACTTCGCGAGCCCTATCGGGGCGATGCGCGCAAAATCGAATTTGTTGGCTCGCTTCAATCTGATTTGCCCTGTCCATGCCTTCACATCCCAAACATGATTTCTGATTTTCAGAAATTGTTCTTGACTCCAGACCCAACTCAGTTGCTTATTCCTCGCCATCCCGTCCCGAGAGAGGGGGCGTTGGCCATCGTCACTGACGTTGGGGCGGGGAGCGATGGACGCGGATGCGCTTTTGACGAACGGCGCGTGAGGCGGACGGCAAAG
>NZ_LMUK01000010.1 GCF_009766005.1 Bradyrhizobium sp. S69
GACATATGGATGCAAGCGATCCGATCAGACCCTGAAAAAAACTCTTGTGGCACGGGGGCCGTCCACATATGGGTCCCGGCGCAAGGCCGGGACGACGGCTGGACGTAACTCCGCATTCTCGCGACACGCTGCGCCCGAGTTTTGCAAAATCGTTCGCCCTGAAAATAGAGGGCGCAGGGAAGACCGGGTGCGCGCTGCACCCGCGGTCTCGTGTGCAAAGATGCTTATAGAAAACGCACACGAGCATACAGGTTCAGCGGAAACACTCCGGCCTTCCCTGCGCAATGGTTTACGGCTTATTCCGTGCTCTCCCCGGTGAGACCAGGGCTTGTTTGTCACCGTCATTCCCAAGAAGCGTGAGCTTCCTGCGAACTTGACACCGGCCATTGGGGCGTCAGGACCACACGACTTTGCCGTCCGCGTCACGCGCCGTTCGTCAAAAGCGCATCCGCGTCCACCGCTCCCCGCCCCACGTCAGTGACGATGGCCAACGCCCCTCTCTTGGGACGGGATGACGAGGAATAAGCCGGTGATTTGGGTCAAGAGTCAAGGACAATTTCTGAAAATCAGAAATGGCGCGAGCATGAAAGAGGCTGCACACAACATCGCGTGATTTGCCCCATCGGCAAAATCAATCCGATGATCTCCACGGCAGCGCCATCCAAAAGCGCGTCCGGCGCCGATCAGCTATCCCTTGTCGGCTGCGGCGAACACCTCCCTGCAGGCGGCGACGCCGTTGATCGCCGCGGCGACGCCGACATAGGGCACGAGCTGCATCATGACCTCGACGAGCTGCTCGCGCGTAACGCCGCACCGCAGGGCTCCGCCGATATGAGTCCGCAATTGCGGCGCCGCCGTTCCAAGCGTCGCCAGCGCTGCGACGGTGACGATCTGTCGGGTGCGGGAGTCGAGGACCTCGTTCTGGTAGATATCTCCATAGATCGTCTCCAGCACATAGGTTGCGAGCCCGGGCGCGATGTCGCCCAGCGATCTCTCGACCTGTTCGGGGGCCTGCCCGAGAATCTCGCCGATCTTTTCTGCACCGCGCGCGCGGCGTTGTGGGTCTGATTGCATGGCGGCTTCCTTCTGTCCCGGGTGGCGCTAAGCTGATGCTGCCGCCGGTCTGGTCTGACATGACAAAAGTCCAGGCTGAGCGGCCGGCATCGTTAAACGATAACAAGGCGAAATACGCAACGCAGGGCAAGCGATGGGAGGAAGTATGTTCAGCCGGTATCGCAAATTGATGGTGCTTGGCGCAGCCGCGACGATAACACTGGTCGCAAGCGCTGCTTTGGCAGAGGCTCAGACCTATCCTGCGCGCCCGATCAAGATCGTGATCGGATTCGGTCCCGGTTCTGCCGCGGATATTCTGGCCCGGCTTGTCGGCAGGCAAATGGAAGTTAGCCTCGGTCAGCCGATCATCGTCGAAAATCGCTCCGGTAACAGCAGTATGCTGGCGGCCGAAACCGTGGCGCGCGCCCCCGCCGATGGATACACGCTTTTCATGGCGACCATCGCCAACACGCTCAACCCGGCAGAGACGAAAGCGGATTTCAATCTCGGACGGGATCTTGCGCCGATCGTCCTGCTGGGCGTGGTGCCCAACGTGCTGGTGGCCAATCCTTCGGTTCCAGCCAATAATTTGCAGGAGTTGATCGCGCTGGCGAAGAGCAAACCCGAGAGTTTGTCGTTCGGCTCCTCCGGCTACGCCACCGCGAGCTACATGGCAGCCGAGCTGTTCAATGCCAAAGCGGGCACCAAAATCCTGACGGTGCCTTATCAAGGCGGTAGCAACCAGGCGGTTTCCGATCTGCTCTCCGGCCGCATCACCCTGATGTTCAATGTCGCCCCAACGCTGGCCCCGCAGGTCGAGGCAGGTAAGTTGAAGGCTTTCGCCGTGGCGCAGCCAAAGCGCGCATCGATCATGCCCAACGTTCCCACCCTCGCGGAGGCGGGAATGACCGGCTATGACGCCGGCATCTGGATCGGGCTGCTCGCGCCGACTGGTACGCCGCCCGCCATCATCGAGAAATTGTCGGCTGCGGCGAATGCTGCGTTGAACACCGATGCGGTTCGCACCGGGCTCAAGCAACAGGGGACCGATCCGATCGGCGGTACGCCCGCGGAATTCGCCGACTTCATCCGCGCCGACATCGAGAAATGGGTCGCTCTGCTTGCGGCACCAAGCTCCGGAAAATGACCGGGTCCGCGCCAGCGCGGCCCGGTGACAGAGGCGTAATCCGCCGCTTTTGATCGCGGCCGGCGGATGACAATCCGCCGGCTGCGATCTCCATTGGCAGTGGGATCAAAAACGCTCGCCGACCATTTCCTCGCTCTTGGCCCACAGCGCTTCGGCGTGCTTCGCGTCAAGCGCATAGGCGCGAACGCCTTCGCTGATGGGGCTGATATCCCGATCGTCCGGTACGATCTCGCCCACATGGCAGTTCTCGCAGTAGCGGCCGCCGATCGCATCGGCCGATGCCACGGCGGCGGTCCAGACCGACGTCGCCGCACCTTGCGGGATGGTCTTCCACTGGAACGGCGGCTTGCCCTCGGCGGCCAGATCCTTGTTGATCTGCTCGACCCTCTCCTCCATGCCGCCCGATGGCAGATGACGGGCCAGCTCGGTGCGAATGCCTCCGGGATGCACCGCGGCGGCGCGAATGCCACGCGCGCGATGACGGCGGTCGAATTCGACGGCGAACAGGATATTGGCGGTCTTGGAGCGGCCGTAGCCGATGAAGGGCACATAGGCCGTGCGTTCGAAATTCGGATCGTCGAGATCGACGTCGGCGTAACGGTGACCTGATGACGCCAGGTTCACCAGTCGCGCGCCCTCGCGCATCAGCGGCGCGATCCGGTTCACCAGCACGAAATGTCCAAGATGGTTGGTCCCGAACTGGGTCTCGAAACCATCGGTGGTGTGACCGAGCGGCGGCGCCATCACACCGGCATTGGCGATCACCAGGTCAAAGGGGTCGGCCTTGGCGTTGAGGCGATCGGCGCAGGCGCGGACGCTGGCGAGCGAGGCCAGGTCGAGTGCCACGATCTCGAAACCACCGCCGCCGCTTTTCGCGGCATCCCGCACGGAAGCTGTCACATCCCGGGCCTTGGCCAGGTCGCGCGCCGCGCCAACCACATGGGCGCCGTGGGCCGCGAGCGCGCGGGCGGTCTCTACACCAATACCGGCAGACACGCCGGTCACAAATACCCTTTTGCCCCGCAGGCTGATGCCGGCGAGTACATCGTCCGTTGTCGAGGTCGCACCGAATGGCTGGGTCAAATTCCTGTCTCCTGTCTGTCTGGCCGGCGTTCGTCCCTTGCGGATCGTGCCGATCTCCGCAATAAACGGAGGATTACTCCGAAATGATATACGGAGCGTTTCTCCGTTTACAAGGGGCTGAGATTTGGCGCGCCTGCCCAAGCCTGTGACCGAGCCTGTGACCGAGCCTGTGAGCAAGGCTGTGACCGCCCGCAAGCCGCGCGCCGACGCGCTGCGCAACCGCGATCGCCTGATGGAGGTCGCCAAGGCCACGTTCACGCGCGCAGGCACTGAGATCAATCTGGACGATATTGCCAAGCAGGCCGGCGTGGGGGTCGGGACGCTGTATCGCCATTTCCCGACGCGCGACGCGTTGATCGAAGCGGTGTACCGCGCCGAAGTCGAACGGCTGGCCGCGGCGGCGGCGCGACTGTCGCTGGCTCATGCGCCGCTGGAAGCGTTACGTGAATGGATGCGGCTGTTCGTCGACTATATCGGGACCAAGAATTTGATCGCGCCTGCGCTCAATGCGATGGTCGGCGGCCCGTCGCAATTATACGCGACCTCGAGAGAGTTGGTGAAAGCCGCGATCGATTCCCTGGTCCGCCGCGCCGTGGAATCCGGCGACATCCGGCCCGATCTCGAACCGCTCGACCTGCTGCGCGCGCTGGCAGGTGTCGCCAATCTGTCCGCGAGCCCCGACTGGGAGGCCAGCGCCAAGCGGCTGGTCGACATCCTGCTGCTTGGATCGAAACCAGCCGGTTGACGATCTCGGCCTAGTTGCGCCACGGGTAGTACGCGATGAGAAAAACGTAATGCGCCCTGCTCTGCTCAATCCGCTGTTTGCCCTGGTTACGAGCCTCGCCGGCGTCGGGCCGAAGCAGGACAAGCTGCTGCGCTATCTGCTCGGCCGCAGCGAGACGCCGCGGCTGGTCGATTTGCTGCTGCATCTGCCGGCCAGCGTGATCGACCGCCGGGCGCGGCCGAAAATCCGCGACGCGGCGCAAGGCACCATGGTGACGCTGGAAGTCACCGTCGACCGCCATCGGCCGCCGCCACCGCGCAATTCCCGCGCGCCCTATCTGGTCTATGCCAGCGACGACACCGGCGACGTGGTGCTGACCTTTTTCCGCGCCAAACCCGGCTACGTCGAAAAGCTGCTGCCGGTCGGCGAGAAGCGCTACGTCTCCGGCACGCTTCAGATGTATGACGGGATCCCGCAGATCGTGCATCCCGACCGCGTGGTGGATGAGGCCGCCTTCGCCAAATTATCCGGCATCGATCCGGTCTACCCCCTCACGGTGGGCCTGGCGCTGGGCTCGCTGCGGCGCGCGGTGACGCAGGCGTTGCAGAAGCTGCCGGATTTGCCGGAATGGATCAGCCCGGAAGTCCTTCGCCGCTGCGGCTTTCCGCCGATCGCTGAGGCGCTCAACCGCGTCCACAATCCGGTCGACCTGACGGATATCCTGCCCGATCGCCCGTTCTGGTCGCGGCTTGCATTCGACGAGTTGTTGGCCGGTCAATTGGCGCTGGCGCTGGTGCGCGCGCAATTGCGCCGGCCCGCCGGCGATCGCCATGCCGGCGACGGCCATCTACGCAGCAAGATCATCGATGCGCTGCCCTACGCGCTAACGGCCTCGCAACAGGCGGCGGCGGCCGCGATCGCGGAGGATCTGCGCCAACCGCTGCGCATGCTGCGGCTGCTGCAGGGCGATGTCGGCTCCGGCAAGACCGTGGTGGCGCTGCTCGCCGCCGCCGCCGTCGCCGAGGTCGGCAAGCAGGCCGCGCTGATGGCGCCGACCGAGATTTTGGCGCGGCAGCATATCAAGACCATCACGCCGCTGGCCGAACGCGCCGGACTTCAGGTCGCCATTCTCACCGGCCGCGAAAAAGGTAGGGAGCGGCGCGACCTGCTGACGCGGCTGGAGGCCGGCGAGATCGATCTTTTGGTCGGCACCCACGCGCTGATCCAGGACGACGTGATTTTCAAGGCATTGGCGCTGGCGGTAGTCGACGAGCAGCATCGTTTTGGCGTGCGCGAGCGGCTGGCGCTGACCAACAAGGGCGATGCCGTCGATGTGCTGGTGCTGAGCGCAACGCCGATCCCGCGCACGCTGGTGCTGACGTATTTCGGCGACATGGACGTCTCGGAGTTGCGCGAAAAGCCGGCCGGACGCCAGCCGATCGAAACCCGCACGATCTCGATGAGCAGGCTCGAGGAGGTCACCGATGGCGTCGGCCGCGCGCTCGCATCGGGCAAGCTGGTCTACTGGATCTGCCCGCTGGTCGAGGAATCGGAAGCCGAAGGCACCGAGCATCTGACCAACGCCACCGAGCGGTTCGAATCGCTGCAACAGCGTTTTGGCGATCGCGTCGGGCTGGTCCACGGCCAGATGAAGGGCACGGACAAAGATCGCGTGATGGCGCAGTTCGCCGCGCACGAGATCGGCCTGCTGGTCGCGACCACCGTGGTCGAAGTCGGCGTCGATGTGCCGGCCGCCAGCATCATGGTGATCGAGAACGCCGAGCGTTTCGGGTTGGCGCAATTGCATCAATTGCGCGGCCGCATCGGCCGCGGCTCGGAGGCCTCGACCTGCCTGCTGCTCTACAAGGAGCCGCTCGGCGAAATGTCGAAGTCGCGGTTAAAAGTCATCCGCGAGACCACGGACGGCTTCCGGATCGCAGAGGAAGACTTAAAGCTGCGCGGCGAAGGCGATGTGCTTGGCATCCGGCAGAGCGGCCTGCCCGGCTACCGGATCGCGCGCTCCGAGGTCCACGGCCAGCTCATCACGCAGGCGCGCGACGAAGCGCTGCGCATCCTGAAGGACGATCCGAAACTGAAGGGCGAACGCGGCGAAGCGCTGCGTTGCCTGCTCTATCTCTATGAACGCGACGAAGCCGTGCCGCTGATCGGCGCCGGATAACGGAGACGCGTGGCTTCTTGCATTTCAGTCCGTGGCATGAAAACTGCGCCAATAGCGGTCGTTGAACAGGCGGGCCATTTGCGATGAAGACAGAGGACTCCCAACTGCTGCGCGCGATCGATCTGGCCGGCACCTTCGTGCTGGCGATCCAGGGCGCATCGATCGGCGCCGAGAAGAATCTCGATTTCCTCGGCGTGATGGTGATTTCGCTGGTCACCGCGATGGGCGGCGGCATCGCCCGCGACCTTCTGGTCGGTGAACACCCGCCGGAAGCGTTGCGCGGTTGGCCGATTCCGGCCGTAGCGCTTGCCGGCGGCCTGTTTACGATCTTCTCGTTTCACGTCATCGAGCAGGTTCCGGAGATGGCCCTGCTCACGGTCGATGCGCTGGGCCTGGCGTTGCTGGCGGTCTCCGGTGTCGAGAAGGCGATCGAGTACAAACTGACGCCGATCGCGGCCGTCATCATGGGCGCGATCGCCGGCACCGGCGGCCTGACCGCGGGCGAAGTGCTGCTGGCGCAAATCCCGACGATCCTGCGTACCGATTTTCTGGCGTCCGCGGCCATCATCGGCGCGATCGCCATGGTGATCGCGCGCAAGCTCGGTCTCGGTGCCAATTGGTCGGCGCTGCTTGGCGGCGCCGTCTGCTTCGTGTCGCGAACCATCGCGATCTGGCAACACTGGCATCTACCGACACCGCATTTGCATTAGCCGGCTTCGACGTTAATCCGCCTTTTCCGTCACCGGCTGCAGCGCGGGTGTATTGGCGACGCGCGCGGCGTTGGCCATGCCGGCGAGCGCTGCGATCTTCTTCTGCTGATCGGAGCCGGGCTGCACCACGCCGGCCGACATGATCAGGGTTGCGGCATCCTCGGCACTCATCTCGATTTCGATGATCTTGCTCTTGGGCACATAGAAGAAGAAGCCGGTGGTCGGGTTCGGCGCGCAGGGCAGGAACACCGAGATGTGCTCCTCCTGTCCCGGAAGGCTGTTGGCGATTTCCACGCTCGGCGGCTGCGAGATCAGCACGATCGACCACATGCCCGGCGAGGGAAATTCGACCAGCCCGACCCGGCGGAAGCTCGAGCCTGTGCCGGAGAACAATGTCTCGAACACCTGCTTGAGGCCGCGATAGATCGCGCGCACCACCGGCATGCGGCCGAGCAGTCTTTCGCCGAGATCGACCAGCGTGCGCCCGATCAGATTGTGGGTGAGGAAGCCCAGCAGGGTCAGCGCGATCACGGCGACCACGAGCCCGGAACCGGGCAGTCCGAACGGCAGGTAAGTCTCCGGGCGATAGGCGACCGGCACAAATGGCCGCACCAGGGCATCGACCCAGGTGACGAACCACCAGGTCAGGTACAGCGTGATCGCGACCGGACCCGCCACGATCAGGCCGGTCAGGAAGTAATTCCGCAACCGGGCCGTAAAGCCCCGTGGAGCAGCCGGAGGGAGTTCCGCCGGGGGCACGGCCGGGGGCAGATCGTCGCGGTTCATCGGGTTCCCAACATCGGTCCAAAATCGGTCGAAGTCACAGGCCCCATCGGTCGAGGCGGCTCGCGTCAAAACTCAGCTAAGCCATCCTAGCAGACTTTTGAAGGCCCCAAGGGGATGTACTAACGCCCTGCGACCTGATGGCAGGGTTATTCGACGGTTACCGATTTGGCCAGGTTTCGCGGCTGGTCGACGTCGGTGCCCATCACCACGGCGGTATGATAGGCCAGCAATTGCACCGGCACGGCATAGACCATCGGCGTGAAGGTCGCGTCCATGTCGGGCAGCACGATCGTCACCAGCGACTCGATGGTGGCTTCCGCCGCGCCCTTGGCATCCGTCATCAGGATGATATTGCCGCCGCGCGCCGCCACCTCCTGCATGTTGGAAACGGTCTTCTCGAACACCCGGTCGAACGGCGCGATCACCACCACCGGCATGTTCTCGTCGATCAGCGCGATCGGCCCGTGCTTGAGTTCGCCGGCGGCGTAGCCTTCGGCATGAATGTAGGAGATTTCCTTCAGCTTCAGCGCGCCTTCCAGCGCCAGCGGATAGCTGGTGCCGCGGCCGAGATAGAGCACGTCGCGGCATTTGGCGATGTCGCGCGCCAGTTTTTCGATCTGCGGTTCGCAGTGCAACGCCGACGCCATCAGCCGCGGAATTTCAACAAGGCCATGCACCAGCTTCGCCTCGTCCGCGTCGGACAATTCGCCACGCGCCTTGCCGGCGGCGACCGCGATCGCGGCCAGCACCATCAATTGGCAGGTGAAGGCCTTGGTGGAGGCAACGCCGATTTCAGGGCCCGCCAGCGTCGGCAGCACGGTCTCGCTTTCGCGCGCGATCGTCGAGGTCGGCACATTGACCACCGAAAGCGTGTGCACGCCCTGCGACTTGGCATAGCGCAATGCCGCCAGCGTATCGGCGGTCTCGCCGGATTGCGAGATGAAGATCGCCAGATCGCCCTTGCGCAGCGGCGCCTCGCGGTAGCGGAATTCGGAGGCGACATCGAGTTCGACCGGCACCCGGCCGAGCCGTTCGAACCAGTATTTGGCAATAAAACCGGCATAGCTCGCGGTGCCGCAGGCCACGATCGAGATGCGCTGGATATCCCTGAAGTCGAACGGCAGTTTGAGCGGCAGCATGACGCGCTCGGCCGCCATATCGACATAGCGCGCCAGCGTGTGGCCGACGACTTCGGGCTGCTCGTGAATTTCCTTGGCCATGAAGTGGCGGTAGTTCGCCTTGTCGACCAGGAATGACGACGCGCCGGATTTCAGCACGTCGCGATTGACCACGTTGTTATGGGAATCGTAGATCACGCCGACTTCGCGGCTCAGAACCACCCAATCGCCGTCCTCCAGATAGCTGATGGTGTCGGTGAACGGGGCCAGCGCGATCGCATCCGACCCCAGATACATCTCGCCATCGCCATGGCCGATCGCGAGCGGCGATCCCTTGCGGGCGCCGATCATCAGATCGCTATGGCCCTTGAACAGGAACGCCAGCGCGAATGCGCCGCGCAGTTGCGGCAGCGACGCCTTCACCGCTTCCTGCGGCGAAGCTCCCTTGAGCAAATAGGAGTTGACCAGATGCGCCACCACTTCGGTGTCGGTCTCGCTTGAAAATTGCGCGCCCTGCTGTTCCAGCATCAGCCGCAATTCGCGAAAGTTCTCGATGATGCCGTTGTGCACGACCACGACATTGTCGGTCGCGTGCGGATGGGCGTTGTTCTCGGTCGGCTTGCCGTGGGTGGCCCAGCGGGTATGACCGATGCCGCTCAGGCCCATCAGCGGCTGCGCCCGCAGTTTCGCTTCCAGGTTCTTCAGCTTGCCTTCGGCGCGGCGGCGGTCGAGATGACCGCCCTCCAGCGTGGCGACGCCGGCGGAGTCATAGCCGCGATATTCGAGACGCTTGAGCGAATCCACCAATTGCTCCGCGACCGGAGCCCGTCCCAGAATGCCGACAATCCCGCACATGCGGCTCAATATCCCCAGTCAAACAAAAATGGCCAGAACGGCTCGAGTCTCTCTTAACGAGTTTAGCGAACGCTCAGATATTCAATAATTGTTGCGGATTGAGACGGCGTTAAGCGAAACGCTTAACGATTCGGACCTAACGATTCGGACTTAACGATTCAGACTTAACCATTCAGACCTGCCCGCGCCGCGCGGCTTACCACGCTTGGCCTGCCACCTGCACGCCCATGCGGCACGGTTCTGCCAGCTTAGGCATATTCTCATGCGGTTTGGCCTGACGCTGCCTTGCCGCGCCTCACGCTGCCGGATACCACCGTTCGGGACCCCTGCGCTATATCAGTGAATTGATGGTTCTTCATGAATGAAATGAAGCCGGTCTCCGCCGGCGCGTCGCCAGCCGCCAAGCGATCCTTTGCGGCGATGCGCCACCCGGGCTTCCGTGCCCAGTTCGCGACCTTTGTGCTCGCGATGATGGCGGACAATATCGAGCACGTCATCAGCTACTGGATGGTGTACCAGAAATTCCATTCGCCGGCCTTGGCCGGCTTTGCCATCGTGTCGCATTGGCTCCCGTTTTTGTTGTTTTCGGTCGCCTCCGGCGCGCTCGCGGACCGCTTCGACCCGCGCCGCCTGATCCAGATCGGCATGGCGCTGTTCATCATCGCTTCCTTGAGCTGGAGCTATTTCTTCGTCACCGGCACGCTGCAGATGTGGCAGGCGATGGTGATCCTGGTGATCCATGGCTGCGCCGGCGTGCTGTGGCAGACGCCAAACCAGATGCTGCTCTACGACATCGTCGGACCGCAGGATCTGGAGAGCGCGGTGCGGCTGAACGCGATGGCGCGCTATCTGGCGATCCTGGTCGGCCCCGCCGTCGGCGGCGCCATCCTGCTGGCGCTCGGACCGGCCCCCGGCATCATGCTCAACACCGTGTTCTATCTGCCGCTGGTGCTGTGGCTGGTGAACGCGCCCTATGGTCCGCGCTTCCGCGCCGGCGCGCCTGCCCTGCGCCGCGCCGTGCGCGGATTTGGCGACATCGTGCAGACCATCCGCGATATCAAGGGCCGCTCCGTGATCGTCTCGATGACGCTGCTGGCCGGTGCGGCATCGTTCTTTGTCGGCAATGCTTATAGTTCACAGATGCCGGGGCTTGCCAGCGATCTCGGCCATGGCGATCCCGGCGTCTCCTACAGCATGCTGCTGGCCGCCGATGCCGCCGGTGGTTTATTGGCCGGCATCGTGCTGGAAGGCCGGGGATTGCTGCCGCCACGGCCGCGTACCGCGATCCTGCTCGCGATGCTGTGGTGCGCGGCGCTCGCGACCTTCTCGCTGGCCAACAATTATTGGCTCGCGCTCGGCTTCCTGTTTGCCGCGGGATTCCTCGAATTGTCCTTCAACGCCATGGCGCAAAGCCTGGTGCAGCTCGACGCCCCGCTCGATATGCGCGGCCGCGTCATCGGCCTGTTCAACATGTCGAGCCTCGGCCTGCGTGCCTTCAGCGGCATATCGGTCGGCCTGCTGGGCAGCCTGATCGGCGTGCACTGGTCGCTCGCGCTGTCGGCACTCGCGACCTTGGCCGTCGCGGGGGCACTGCTGGCACTGCCGTGACGGCGGTGCCCTAACCTTCTTTTTTCGGCTTCTTGCCCTTTGTCTTGATCTCGCGGTAGCGCTTGGCGCCGCCTTCGCGGATGGTCTGCTGGCTGCGCTCGACCGCCAGTGCGTCGTCGGGCACGTCTTTCGTGATCACGGAACCCGACCCGATATAGGCGCCGTTGCCGATTTTGACCGGCGCGACCAGCGAGGAATTGGTGCCGACGAAGGCGCCCTCGCCGATCTCGGTCTTGTGCTTGGAGAAACCATCGTAATTGCAGGTAATGGTGCCGGCGCCGATGTTGCTGTTGGCCCCGATATGGGCGTCGCCGATATAGCTGAGATGGTTGACCTTGACGCCGGCGTCCAGCACCGCGGCCTTGGTCTCGACGAAATTGCCGATCCTCGCGCCGTCGCCGAGCGAAGTGCCGGGCCGCAGCCGCGCATAAGGGCCGACTGATGTGTTCTTGCCGATCGACGCCTGCGTGATGTGGCAAAACGAATGTATCACCGCGCCGTCGTCGATCGAGACACCGGGGCCGATCACCACGAACGGCTCGATGGTGACGTCGTTGCCGAATTTGGTATCGGCGGCGAGATAGACCGTATCCGGCGCGATCAGCGTCACGCCGGCCTCGAGGGCTGCCTTGCGCAAGCGCTGCTGCATCACCTGCTCGGCCTCGGCGAGTTGGGCCTTGGTATTGATCCCGCGCACTTCATCCTCGCTGGTTTCGATCACGACGGCCTCCAATCCCAGGTCCCTGATGATGGCAACCGCGTCGGTCAGATAATATTCGCGCTTGCTGTTGGCGTTGCCGATCTTGTCGATGATGTCGAGCGCGCGGCGGCCATCGAACGCCATCACGCCGGCATTGCAGAGATCGACCGCGCGCTCGGCGGCACTGGCGTCGGCCTGCTCGCGGATCGCCACCAGATGATCGCCTTCGACCAGCAGCCGGCCGTAGCCGGTGGGATCGACGGCGCGAAAGCCGAGCACGGCGAGCGCCGCGCCGTTTCGCAACGGCGCCCGCAGCCGCGCGAAGGTCTCGGCCGAAATCAGCGGCGTATCGCCAAACGCCACCAACAGATCGTCGGCGCCGCCGGCGATCGCCTCGCGAGCGGCCAGCACCGCATGCGCGGTGCCGAGGCGTTCGCGCTGAATGTAGATCTTGGCATCGGGACGTATCCGCTTGATCTCCTGCTCGACAGCGGCGTGGTCGGGCCCGACCACCACGGCAAGGGCGGCGCCGGGCCCATGCGGGGCCGCGCCAAGCACATGCGCCAGCAGCGATTGGCCGGCGACCGGATGCAGCACCTTGGGCAGCGAGGACCGCATGCGCGTCCCCTCGCCGGCGGCGAGTACCACGGTCAGGCTGGATCGAGCTGTCATCCGGGTCCTTGCTGGTGCGCCAGTCGCTGCCGGTGCCTGGCAGGCTCCTGGGCGTTGACGGCGATGGTGATGCCGCCGCCGTCATAAAGCGTTTTGCGGTGGAGGGGAAACCCGAATCCCCGTCCGGCAACACAGCGAATCGGGGATCGGGGCGTATTTCCTGTTAATGTTTGCTGTGTGATTCGGCGGGGCCTGAGGGGGGCCGAAGAAGTCGTATGGCGAAAAATAGCGACCAGCGGGCTGGCGGTTTCGAGGCCGAAAATACCGGGGGCGTGCTGTCCGGCCTGTTGGCCGAAGAAGAGCATCTCGACCGCCGCGCCATGTTCCGGCTCGCCACCTGGGGCGTGGTCGCGGTTGGCGCCGTCGTGGTCGCCGTGTTCGCCAATCAGTCGGGCATGAAGTCGCGGCACGACGAGATCGCGGCACTGGACCTGACGCGGCAGTCGCAGCAGATCCAGTCGGTCGCCAAGGAAAGCCAGAACGAAACGCGGCGACTGGCCTCCGCGATCGACACGCTCAATAGCGATCGCGACCGGGTGTACTCCCGTTTGACCACCCTGGAACAAGGGCTGGAGTCCGTGACCGGCGCGATTGCCAAGCAGAACGCGGCGCCGCTGCCCGTGGCCGCAGCGCCCGCGGCCACACCGCCTGCCTCAACAGCTCCAGCCGCAACACCGCCTGCTTCAACACCTGCAGCCACGCCGCAGCCTGTCGCGCAAAATACGGCGCCGGAGCTTGCTCCGGTCATCGCGCCGGTGATGACGGTCGCAGCCGCCATGCCACCCGAAAAACCGGCGAATGAAAGGTGGCGGGGCGAGAGCAGGAAATCGTCGCAAGCAGCCATAGCCCCCGTCGCAGTCGCGACGCCCACGCCTTCGAGTGCGCCGTCGGCGACCTCGGCGACGCCGCTGATGGCTTCGAAATCGATGATCGGGCCGCCGGACCCGGCCGCCGGTAAATTGATCGAGCCCGAGACGGCCGCCAAACCCGTGGCCGCCGCGACACCCGCCCCTGCGACGCCTGCACCCGTCGCACTTGCACCTGCGACGCCTGCTCCTGCGACAGCCGCAACCACGACACCCGCGCCCGCAACATCGGTGGCCGCGATGCCGCCAGCCGCGCCGACACCGACACAAGCGACCAACCCCGAGCCCGCGCCGGAAATCACGGCGGCGGCGCCTGTCGCCGACAAACCCGGCGCCGACAAAGATAAAAAAGACGGCCCGGATGCCGCCCCCGCCCCTGCGCCGCAACTCGCGGTCAAGCGGACCGAATTCGGCGTGGATGTCGGCGGCGCCAATTCGGTCAGCGGCCTGCGTGCGCTATGGCGCGGACTGCTGAAATGGCGTTCGAACGCGGCCCTGGCGGGGCTGCAACCGATCATCGTGGTGAAGGAAAGCAATAACGGCCTCGGGATGCAGCTTCGGCTGGTCGCGGGGCCGCTGACCGACGCCGCCGCGGCGGCCAAGATCTGCGCCGCCATGACGATCAACGACCGGCATTGCGAGACCACCGTGTATGACGGCCAGCGTCTGGCTTTGAAGGCCGAAGATATGCCCACGACGACCGAATCCATTTCGGCCAAGCCATCCGCGGAAAAAACGTCGCCGGAAAAAACGTCAGACCCGGCTGCGGACAAGTCCGCATCGGACAAATCTTCCGCGGACAAGTCTTCCGCGGACAAGTCTTCGGCCAAGCCGGGTTACCGGCAGAGTTCGCGCCGGCACTATTCCTATTCAAGGCGCAGCGCGCCGGTCGCGGAAACGCCGCCGCCGCCACCTCCTGCGCAAACCTCGAGCCTGTCCTGGTTCCATCTCCGGTCGCAATAGGGCCCGCGGCTGCAATGCGTTGCCGCGGAATCTTCACGCGTTATCCTGAGAGCCTATGAAGCTATTTCGACGTCATCCTGAGGAGCGGCGTCTTCGCCGCGTCTCGAAGGATGGCCGCACGCACGGCGCAGAACAACCTCCTTCGAGGCTCGCAAGGGCGCGCACCTCAGGATGACGTCGGTAATTGCTTCACGGCCTCTCGGGAACGTCGATTGCCTCACAAGCTCTCAGGATGACGGCTGAGATAGCTGCCTGACATGCACGCCATTGTCACCCGCGACGGCTTGTCCGGCCGCGCATTCCCCATCATATTCGCCCGATGAAAAAAGCACCGTTCCGGCTGACGCCCTATCAGGTCCAATGGCTCATGATCGTCGGTTTCCTCACCGCCGGTTATGCCTTGTACCTGCGCTATCTCGTGATCGAATTCTCGACCGCGGCGCTGGCTTGCGACGCCGGGTTGCAGACCATGGTGTGCAAGAGCCGTACGCTGGTGACGGCCTTGTTCCAGAACTCGGTGTTCGGCGTCGTGGCGCTCATCATCGCGGTGCTGAACATCATGCGGCCGTCGGTGGTTTTGCTGACCGGTGGGCTGGTCGCCGCCGGATTGGGCATCGTGCTGTACAACGTCAGCCTGTCGGGCCTGGCGATCGGGCTGCTAATTCTGGGATTTGCACGCCCCGCGCCTGCCACAGCGTAAGCGCAAACAACAGAAACACCGCACAGGTCCACAACGATTGCCAGTTGTCCGGACCTTCGTTGAAGCCGGTAAAGAGGGCTGCCCCCGCCAGCAGGCCCGCGAACACCGCTTCCGCGATCGGGCGTGCCCCCGCTTTGGGGCGGTTGAGCAGCATCAGCGTTGCAAACGGCAGCACCGCCATGGTCAGCGAGGCAAACGGAAAGTCCTTGTAGCGCGGGTCGAACACGAAGCCGAGCGCGGTCTGCGCCGCCACCAGGCTGGTCACCGCGAGCACCAATCCCAGCAGGATCGGCAGCGCCGATCGCGTTCTGGCCTCGCGGGGGCCCAATAGTTCGAGGAATGTCGGCAGCGACCGCCCCGACATCAGCGCGTTGGTGCACAGCAAGGGCGAGGCGACGCCTGCCGCCAGCAACGCGCCCCATCCAAGCCAGCCGCCGAAACCATAGCTTTCGTAGTACATCTTGTCGGCGGCGACGCCGAGCAGAATGCCGCCCGAGGTCGCCGACAGCGCCACCGCGATCCAGGACGACAGCCGCGGCTTCCAGGGCCGGCGGCGCAAGGTCAGCCAACCGGTGCCGAACACCAGCACCGCCAAGGTCGTTCCGCCGCCCATCTGCCATTTCCACAGCGGAAAGTTGCTGATGGCCTCGCCGGGCGGATATTTCAGCGCTCGCTGCACCGAATCGAGCAGGCCCCAATAGCCGCCCACCGTGCCCTCGAGCCTGCGTTTCCAGGGCTGGTCATAGGCCTCGATCAGGTTGACGCGGAAATTCTCCTGCTTGGCCATCGCCAGAATCTCGGAGACCACCCTGGCCTGGTTGGTCCGCGACGGCAGCGCGCCGGCGCGCATCCGTCCCTCGCTCGGCCAGCCGGTTTCTCCGATCAGGATTTCCTTGCCGGGGAATGCCACCGCGAGCCGCTTGCGGATCGAATCGACGTGGGCGGCGGCGTATTTGGCGCGGATCGGAAAATCCTCCCAATACGGCAGGATATGGATCGTGATAAAATCGACCGCGTCGTAGATTTCCCGATTGCGCAGCCAGAATTCCCAGACATCGGCATAGGTGACGGGAACCGTAACCTGGGACTTCACCGATCGGATGGTGGCGACGAGGTCGGACGTCGTCATCTCACCGCGCAACAATACCTCGTTGCCGACCACGACGGCGCTGATGACATCGGGATATTGCTTGGTCAGCCCGATCACGGTCGAAATCTGCGCCGCGTTTTTCAGCCGGTCGCTGCCGAGCCAGATGCCCTGGATCACCTTGAGGCCGACCTTGGCGGCGAGACCTGGAACCTGATCGAGCCCGTTTTCGATCGAATAGGTCCGCACGCAATCGGATATTTTGGCCAGTTGCGCCAGATCCTGGGCGATCTGTTCCGAGGTGATGTGCGTGGTCGGCACCAGCGGCGTTTGCGCCGCCCGGAACGGCGCATAGGACACGCACAACAGCTTGGCGGCGGGATCGATCGGCGCGCGCGCCAAGGTGATCGGCGTGGCCAGCCACCACCATGCCGCGGCAATCGCACCTAGCGATATCAGGAGAAGCGCCAGCGGCGTACGAAGAGAAATCTGTTCCATCCTCCGGGCGAGGCCCGTCGCTTAGCCGGTCGCCGCGCGTCTGCCAAGCCCGTCTGCTGGGCACCGTCGATGAGCTATCGAGCGCTGGAGCTGCGGAATCATGTCACGACTTTACCACGACGCGATAAAGTTGTGACTTTGCTGGACAAAATCCGAAATGTCCGTCATGGGAATTCGCTAATGTCTCCGCCGTATTGGAGACCTATTTGGACGGCATCAAAACCAGCCCAAACCGGCCCTGGGCCGCTCTCAGGCTGGCACGGCAGGCAACAAATCGGGGAATCTATGCGTCGACGGGTGCTTCAGCTTCAAAATCCGGTTTTGCGCCATCTCGCCGTTGCCGGACTTGTCGCAAGTCTTGTTGTGGGAGCGGCGCTGCCGATCGCGGGCGGAAGCGCGTTTGCCCAGAGCGGAGACCCCCACCCCCAGGATCAACAGGGCAAGCCCGCCAACGGCAATCCGGCGCAGCCTGGCGATGCGGCCAAGGACAACCAGCGCAAGACCGACGAATTCGTCGAAGCCACCCAGGCCCTCAACGGCCCGGCCGGAAACCCCGAATGCGTCTGGCTCGGCCGCCGCGTCGTGCGCCTGATGTGGCTCGACGACCTCGACACCGCGTTCCGCCATCTCGATCTGTACGACCGTTTTGGCTGCCCCGGCGGCCACGTCCAGGCGGCGTTCCGCTGTCTGACCCGATTTGGCGGCCAGATCGATCCCAAGGTCGCCGATACGCTCAACAGCCGCGTCCACGCCTGCTGGATCAATCCGGCCGCGCAACCGCAGACGGCGGCGGCGACGCCGCCGGCGGCTCCGACCACCGCGGGTAGTGCGGCAGCACCAGCGGCGGTTCCCGCCGCGGCGGCAACACCGGCTCCCGCTCCCACGCCTGCGCCCGCCAAATAATTCCGGCCTGTCATTCGGGCCTGTAATTCGGACTTGCCGACCGGCGCAGACGGAAATTTTACGGCTGTGGTTTATTCGGCCCTGAAAACGCCATGCCGCCGTAAGAAACGGCGCCATAATAGTTGTTAAATCGTGTGGCGGAGATAAGCTCTCTTTGCCGCTGACTTGGTCGGATCTTGGGGACGGGTCCGCTGCCCTGCCATATTGGCCCCCTATGGTTGAGTAGCGATGCGCGCCGTCGTCGCCGTTCTGTTGTTCGTCACCGCCGCTCACGCTGCGCTTTGGGGTCTCCTCCAGCAGAAGCAACCAGCGCCCGATTTCCGGGGCATTCTGCCGAGCGCTTCCTATGCGCCATTTGAACCCGGTCATACCGTCGCCGACACCGCGGCCGACTCCGAGAAGGTTCGCGCCGAGCTGAAGAAACTCTCGACCCTGACGCGAGCGGTTCGGCTGTATTCGTCGACCGAAGGCAACGAGCTGGTGCCGCCGATTGCCGCCGAATTCGGCATGAAGGTCATGGTCGGCGCCTGGATCGACAAGGACGGCAACCGAAACAACCGCGAGATCGAAGCCGCCATCAATCTGGCGCGTCGCAACAGCAACGTCATCGGGGTCGTGGTCGGCAACGAAACCATTTATCGCGGCGAGCAAATACCTCTCGAGAACCTGGGGCCGGCAACCGAGGCCGGGCTCGAACCTGGGGAAGCCGCCGGAATCCTTCGCGAGGAAGGCGAGCGGATTCGGGACGCGGAAGCGCAGCCTGACGACAAGAAGGCCGAAGCGCAGAAATGGGCGGTCGCGGAAAACAACGTTCATCGGCTGATCAAGCTGGTTCAGCGGATCAAGAAGTCGGTCAATGTTCCCGTGACGACGGGCGAAATCTGGAACATCTGGCGCGACCATCCGCAGCTCGCCTACTCGGTCGATTTCATCGCCGCCCACGTGTTGCCCTATTGGGAAAATTTCACGGACAAGCAGGCCGTCGATCAGGCCGTTACGATCTATCAGCTGCTGCGCGACCAGTTCCCCGGCAAACGCATCATGATCGCGGAATTCGGCTGGCCGAGCGCCGGCTATAATCTGCGCAGTGCCGACCCGGGCCCGTTCCAGCAGGCCGTCGTGTTGCGCAACTTCGTGTCCCGCGCCGAAGCCATCGGCATGGAATACAACATTGTCGAGGCGATCGATCAGCCCTGGAAGTTCTTCGAAGGTGGCGTCGGCCCCTATTGGGGCATGCTGAACGCCGACCGCGAGCCGAAATTTTCCTGGACCGGCCCTGTGGTCAACGAGAACTACTGGAAATTCGCCAGCATCGCTCTCCTGGTCGGCATCCTGCTGTCGCTGCCGATCCTGCGGCTCGATCGCCCCACCCTGATGCAATCGATGATGCTGTCGGCCGCCGCCAACGGCGTCGGCGCCTGGGCTGCGGTCGTGTTCGAATACTGGACCGGGCATTATTTCGTGTTCGGCTCGGCCTTCGCCCTGACGCTCGGCCTGATCCTGCTGGTGCCGCTGGTGCTGATCGCGATGGCGCGGATCGAGGAGATCGCCGCGATTGCCTTTGGCCACGCCCCGCGCCGCCTGATCACCAAAAACGCGGCGCTGGCGCCCGCGACAATGGGAGAAGCCGTCAACTTCCCCAAAGTCTCGATCCATGTCCCGGCCTATCGCGAGCCGCCGGAAATGCTCAAGCAGACGCTCGATGCGGTGGCGCGGCTGGACTATCCGAACTTCGAATGCGTCGTGATCATCAACAACACGCCGGATCCGGAGTTCTGGCAGCCGATCCAGGATCATTGCCGTACGCTCGGCGAACGCTTCGTGTTCATCAATGCCGAGAAGGTGCAGGGCTTCAAGGCCGGCGCCCTAAAGATCGCGATGGAACGCACCGCCGTGGACGCCGAGATCATCGGCATCATCGATGCCGACTATGTCGTGACGCCGGACTGGCTGAAGGACCTGGTGCCGCTATTCGCCGACCCGCGCGTCGGCATCGTGCAGGCGCCGCAAGAGCATCGCGACGGCGACCGCTCGCTGATGCACTACATCATGAACGGCGAATATGCCGGGTTCTTCGACATCGGCATGGTCCAGCGCAACGAGTTCAATTCCATCATCGTCCACGGCACCATGTGCCTGATGCGGCGGGCGGCGATGGACATGGCGGGCGGCTGGGCCGGCGATACCATCTGCGAGGATACCGACCTTGGGCTAGCCATCATCGAGCAAGGCTGGGTGACGCATTACACCAATACCCGCTACGGCTACGGCCTGCTGCCGGACACCTATGAGGCGTTCAAGAAGCAGCGCCATCGCTGGGCCTACGGCGGCTTCCAGATCGTCAAGAAGCACTGGCGCCGCTTCCTGCCCGGCGCCAGCCGGCTGAGCCCGGATCAGCGCCGCGAATTCTCGCTGGGCTGGCTCAACTGGCTGGGCGCCGAAAGCCTCGGCGTGGTGGTGGCGATCCTCAATTTGATCTGGGTGCCGATCGTCGCGTTCGCCGACATCGCCATTCCCGACAAGATCCTGACGCTGCCGATCATCGCCTCCTTCGTGGTCTCGCTGGTGCATTTCGTAGCCCTCTATCGGCTGCGCGTGCATGTGAAGGCCGGACAGATGCTGGGCGCCATGATCGCGGCGATGTCGGTGCAATGGACGGTGTCGCGCGCGGTCGCCCAGGGGCTGATCACCGAGCATTTGCCGTTCGCCCGGACCTCCAAAGGCGGGCTGTCGCGGGTCTCGATCGAGTTCCAGGCGTTCTGGGAAGCCGTGATCGGCGCGCTGCTGTTGGCCGGCGCCGCGGTGCTGGTCGCCACCAACAGCACCAAGCAGGTGCGCGAAATCTACATCTTCGCCGGCGTGCTGGTGCTGGAGAGCCTGCCCTTCCTGTCGGCGGTCGCGATCGCCATCCTGGAGCAGTCGCGCATCAATTCGTTCTCGTTCTGGCGCGACAGCGCGATACGGACGGCGGAACTGATCGGGTTGCGCCCGGTGGCGATGCCGACCGTGATCGGCGCCGCCGCCCCGCCGGTCGCAACCTCCGACATTCACCGGGAATCCAACTGAGGGCTGCCCGCTTTTCCTGTGGGCAATCGGCTTGAAGAAGTCGCAGCAACACCCGGTATCGCCGGGGAAATCCGCGCTATTCTGCCTGATGTCAGCGGATTGTCACGCTATTGACCCACGACGCCCCGCCCCCTACACAGCGCGGCAAGTGAGCGCGTAGCTCAGGCGGTAGAGCACGTGACTTTTAATCATGGGGTCGTGGGTTCGAGTCCCACCGCGCTCACCAATGAAATCAATTATTTAGCGGAATTTTTTGTTCCCCTCGGAATTGTCCTGTGGGCAGTGTGTGGGCAAATCGATTGCTGCGGCACCCGCGTTTGACCACACTGCAACGGGCGATGCTCGCGCAGCCGCGATAGCGCGGGTCTTCGCGGCGCGCGTGGAGGCATAGGAGCCGAGATGAAGTCGTTTGCCCGCTCTCTACTTGTCGGAACCATCCTACTCGCCCGGTGCGCCTGGGCCACTGAACTCACCCCGGTAACATTTGCGAAGAGCGTGGTTTCGGAGCCGCGCTCGGAAACTTTTGCGACGGTGAGCTACCCGGACAAAACCTTGATCGTCGAGTTCAGACTCGAGCCTTACTCAACCGGCAAAGCAACCGCGGTTCGGGCTTTTGGCGAGATAACCAGAAAAATCGCAGAAGGCGCGTTCAGCAGATTCCCGAAGATCAAGGGCGTCCAGCTCATTGGCAACCTCGCGCTGCACGACAAGCACGGAAACGAAACTGTTGACCGCGCCGTCATGGCAAAGTTTTCGAGGGTCACCGCCGCGACGATCACATGGGAAAATGTCGATCCCGCCAACATCGTCGAGATCGCCGACAAGCACTGGGTCTTGCCGGAGCTGGGCTCCGATAAGAAATAATCGGTTGCTGGGGCCATCCTATAGCCCGTGAAAAAGCCGCCGCTGAGGTTGAGGTCAGCGACGGCTCTTGCGACAGTTTCATGCAACCCTTGGAGGGGTCGGGTCGCATGGTGGGACGGCCGGGTTAATGCGCGGTTACCCGCGAGGTCGAGCCCTGAGATCGCCTCCGAGCACGACGGTGCCAGTCGACCATGCCGTGCTCTCGTTCGGCCACGCTGGCCCAGCCTTTGCATCCATTCGAGCCATTCGCGGTCAATCGAACAAAACCGAGGAGGCTCCATGACGAAGTCACGTCTCGTTTCGTGCGCGGCCCTGCTTGCATCGATGCTCGCAGCGCCCGCGTTCGCCGAAGAGCTGACCGGTACCTTGCAGAAAATCAAGGAGACCGGTTCGATTGCGCTGGGCTATCGCGAAACCTCGATGCCATTTTCATACATTGACGACAACCAGAACCCGATCGGGTTCGCCCTGGATATCTGCTACAAGATCGTCGATGAGGTGAAGGAGACGCTGAAACTCGACAGACTGGAGGTCAAGCTCATTCCAGTAACGTCGGCGAGCCGGATTCCGCTGATTGGCAACGGGACGATCGACCTCGAATGCGCCTCGACGACGAACAATCTCGAGCGCGAAAAGCTGGTGGCGTTCTCGGCCAGTTATTTTCTCACCGCCAACCGGTTCGTCGCCAAGACGTCGAGCGGGCTCACAACAATCGACAACCTCAAGGGCAAGGCGGTCGCCTCAACAGCAGGCACTTCCAACATGAAGGAGCTCATCGAGACAAACATTTCGCGCAACCTCGGCATGACGATCCAGACGTCCAAGGATACCGCGGAAGGCTTTCTGTTGGTCGAGACCGGTCGTGCCGAAGCCTATGTCATGGACGACATCCTGCTCGCCGGCATCGTGGCCAGTTCGAAGACCCCGTCGGCCTATGTGATATCGACCGACGAATTTGCCGTTCCAGAGCCCTACGGCATCATGCTGCGACGGGATGATCCCGCCTTCAAGGCAGCCGTCGACCGGGCGACCGCCAAACTCTATCCCAGCCCCGAGATGGCAACGCTGTATGCCAAATGGTTCACGTCGCCGATTCCGCCGAAGGGCGTCAATTTCAATTTTCCCATGACACCCGTCATGCAGAAGGCTTTCGCGCATCCAAACGACAGTGGCGATCCCAACGCGTATTGATCTTGAATCTCGGATTACGGGGTGCCGTCCACCCCATCACCGTAATCATTGATTGCCGCGTCAAACGCCTCGTGATTCAAATGCCCGAGGCGTCCGGTCCCGCGCCCGACAGTCAGCGCGTCAGCACGAGATGGGTCGCGAGCTCCATGGGGACCGCCTCCGTCACCCGATAGCCAAGGCCTGGCAAGTCGATGCCTGCGAACAGGGATTCACCACGGCCCAGAACGACGGGCGACAGCGCCAGGTGCAACTCGTCGATCGCTCCTGCGAGCAGGTACTGGCGGACCGTCGAAACGCCGCCGCCGATCTTCACGTCGAGGTCGCCCGCGGCGGCCTTAGCCTGGGCGAGCGCCGCCTCGATCCCGTCGGTGACGAAATGGAAGGTCGTCCCGCCCTCCATCACGATCGGCGCCCGGGCGTGGTGGGTGAGGATGAAGGTCGGCGCGTGGTACGGCGGATTGTCGCCCCACCAGCCCTTCCAGTCGGGCCCGCCCCAATCGTCGCCGGCCGGCCCGAACATATTGCGGCCGAGGATGAAGGCGCCAAAGCCTTCCGCCGCGGCGCTGGCGAAGCGATCGTCAGTCCCGCCGTCTTTTCCGATCATCGATCGAAAGGCCCGGGTTGGGAAGAACCACTGCATCAATTCCTGACCCCGTTTGCCGAGCGGATGCTCCAGGCCCTGGTCCGGGCCGGCCCCGAAGCCATCGATGGACACTCCAAATCCCGCTACGCGCACCTTGCCCATCGGGGCCTCCGTTTGATTGTGAACTGACTTAAGGACGAACGGGCACGCGCGTTTCCGACAGCGTCAGCCCCTTTGACACAGAATTTTTCGAATTTCTAACCTTTGGCTGACTCGGCTTATGTTCTTGTTATGCTGCAGTCAGACATGACCGATCGACCTGCGTTCGAGGGCGACTGCCGCACGAAGTCCACGCCGGTGCCCGCCCCTCACCTCGTCTACGGTTTTCCGACAACCTCGCCCAACGCCGTCGTGCAGCCTATCCAACCGAAGGCCATGCCGGTCCGGCCGTTGTCGTCGATTGCAAAATTCCGAGGATAGATTGTATATTCTGTTGCGACCTATGCGAGCACTTTTCCATATTAACAATTTTGGATTTTAAAATGAGCCATTCGCATTTCAGCCGGCGCACCGTTCTTACAGGCCTCGGAGCCTCCGCACTAAACGCTTACGCGCCTCGCTACGCCCATGCCGACGAGCGCAAGCGAGGATTGGCGCCTGCGGTTCAATTCGTGGACATGGACCATCCCTATCCCATAGCGAACAAACCTCTTCAGCAGAAATTTCACAATGCCGGCGTCAAAATAATCGGGCGCTACTACTCCCACAAGCCAGATCCCCATCATCCGACCGGATGCAACGTACCAGGCAAAGTGCTTACATCGCCCGAACTGGATGCGATTGAGAGCGATCCCGATCAAGCCGTGATCACCGCCTTTCAGTTCTGCAATCGTTGTTCAGGATTCGGTGGCAACCTGACCTCCCAAAGCGACGCTATGAAATACGTCAGTCAAAAGGGGAGAGACGACGGTCAAGCCGCATTCGACATGGCCAAGGCCCTCAATCAGCCCCTCCACACTCCGATTTATTTCGGCGTGGACTTCGATCCTGAGAGCGATTGCGTTCATCGTGCTTCGTGGGACGATATGAGAAAACGGATCGTCGAATATTTTCGTCAGGTGAACGCCATCGTAGCACCAACATGGGATATCGGTGTTTACGGATTTGGCGCGGCTTGCGCCGAGGTCGGAAGCAACGGTTATGCGAACTACTTCTGGCTATCGGCTTCGGTCAGTCATCCAGGCACGCGCGCGTTTTTCAACGACGGCGAATGGAATATCTTTCAGGACATGACGTCGGATACCATAGGTTACGCCGGAATCCCGAACATCGACACGGACGTTCTGAATCCCGCGAAGAAGACTGCCGGACAATGGCGAAGAAGCGGAGCGGTCAATACGGATCAAAAAGCTGCGGCTGACATCCTTGCCGGAAGATTTTTTGTTACGAAAGATGTATGCGCTTATACAGATCGCGATTTGAAGCATCCGGCGAATGGCCCCGCCAGCATTTACCATTGGACTGCGCGGGTCGTCGAAGCGACGGATAAATACATCGCCGCGAGCTTCAACGAAAGCGATCAGGCTGCCTTCTATTTCCGATCAGAGGATATCAAGCTCGGCCTAACGAAAAACATGCCTGAATACTTTTCCGGCGCGCCCTGGCCCACCTGCCATTCGTGAGATTAATTCATGCGCCTTCGCACAACCTCAGAAAAGCGCGCACCGACCACCCTATTGAAGCGAGACCGCACCCGGGCAGTCGTTATGAGAGAAGGTCACCGGAATATTTCGATAAATCCACCCCATACCAAAACCAACATGGAGGGCTGGGAATGAAACACCTGATCTTAGCCGCTACACTTGCCTTGGCCGCGACCGCCGCGCAGGCGCAATATCTCGGGACGGAATCGAACCCGAACAGCCATCCGGTCCGGGCCTACACCACCGCGGGTCCCGCGGGCGCCGGGGCCTACCGGGAGGAGCCCCTGCCGGCCAATCCCAACAGCGCGCAGCTCGATAAAAGCGGCACGAGGGGCAAGGCAGCCGTCGGCGCGCGCAACGCGAGATCCCTAGGCAATTGACGGCTTCGAACATCAATGCCGTCGCAGGCGTCGAAACGCCTCGGCATCGGAGGCTTGTGCGCGCGGCCCGTTACACACGCTGCCCGCCATCCCCTCGCTCATCCACGTTCACGGGCAAATGTGCTGGCCGTTGTGCCAAAAGCAGGCCGAGCCGCGATGGTAGGCGTAGAAACCGCCGCCGTTGCGATAGGCGTGAATGTCGCCGGTCGGACCCACCGCGACCGCACCGTCCCGCGTGACGGCCCAGCTTCCGAGGTGGCCGCTGCAACCGGTGGCATATGAGTTGCTGAAGCAGGTGAATGCATTCGCGCTGGAAGCGCTGAAGAGCGCACCAAGCACTGCGACGGAAAGAGCGATCTTCTTCATGACGAGCATCCTGTTGCAAATGGCTAAATGAATGAGCGTATCGGCCTTCGATCCCTCGTCCGACCACGCCAGCGAACAGCGATGAACCTATTGCCGATGCAGACAGAGCACTGTGACTTCGGTCACGCGCCTGCTCGCGGCCTACCCGGGGGATGGCAACCGTGATGCCACGACATCCGCGCGCCATGTTATCCGCAGCATACCCACAACATATCCACAGCCCGCAAAACGCGGGATTCTGAGCAGTAGGAGCAGCTTGCTGCGCACAAATCCACAGCACGCGTGACGATCGACGATCTCCGCACTTCAGCGATGCCCGAGGCTCACGAGATAGGCGCAAAACATATCGGCCATGGCCGCGGCATAGATGTCGATCTCGGCGGGCGTCCGGGGACTTTCGGAAAAATCCTTGCCCACCGCGCTGAACGTCGTGGTGATGAGGTCGCCGGCCAAGGCACGGACAGCTTCCGGCGCGTCGGGCAGCGTCTCCCGCATAAAGGCATGGATAATGCGGTTTCCCGACGCCCTCGCCTCCTGCGCCTCCGGCGCGTCGCGATACAGCGGCGCGGCGTCGTTGAGCGCCACGCGGATGGCGGCCTCCTCGCATTCCGAACGGATGAAGGCGTGGACCAGGGTGCGCAGCCGCGCCAGCGGCGGCCGCTCGACATCCTCCAGGATTTCGCGCAGCAATTGGCTGGTCTGCCGCCATTCGTCGCTCTGCAGCCGGAACAGGATCGCGGTCTTGTTCGGAAAATACTGATAGAGCGATCCGATGCTCACGCCGGCCTTCTCGGCCACCCGCGCCGTGGTGAAGCGTGGCGCGCCTTCCTTCGCCAAAACCTGAACCGCGGCCTCCAAAATCGTCGCCACGAGCCCCGCCGAGCGAGCTTGTTTGGGCTGTTTTCGTGAGGAAATCCGGGTGCTTGGGCGATCGGTCACGGTGCGGCCTCGGAACGCGATTAGTAAACACGACGAATTAGTCGTATTTCCGATCCAGCGCAACGACGCTTCTCTTCAGACCGGAGACCCCATGACCACGCTGACCAATGCCCCGCTAAAAACCCTGCTGGATCGCTTGTTCGAACAGGCCGCCGCGGCCGAGACCGAAACGATCTCTGCCATCGCCGACATCTCTGACCAGGAGCGGATGCGCCTGATGCAGAGCAAAACCGATTACCGCGACCTCTACGGACGCTTGAAGCATGTTCCGCTCGCGGTCTCGCGCGAGACCGGCGCGCTGCTCTACATGCTGGCGCGCAGCAGCGGCGCCCGGGACATCGTCGAGTTCGGGACGTCGTTCGGCATCTCGACCCTGCACCTCGCAGCAGGACTGCGCGACAATGGCGGCGGCCGGCTGATCACCAGCGAGTTCGAGCCCTCCAAGGTGGCGCGGGCCCGCGATCATTTGACGGCGGGCGGCCTGATCGACCTCGTCGAGATCCGCGAAGGCGATGCGCTGCGAACGCTGAGCGTCAATCTCCCCGACACCATCGACCTCGTGCTGCTAGACGGCGCCAAGGCGCTCTACCCTGACATCCTCGAGCTGGTGGAGAGCCGGCTGCGTCCGGGCGCGTTGATCGTCGCCGACAACGCCGATCACAGCCCCGATTATCTGGCGCGCGTGCGCTCGCCCGCCAACGGCTATTTATCGACGCCGTTCGCCGAGGACGTCGAGCTGTCGATGCGGCTCGGCTGACGCCGATGCGGTGCGCACGGGATGACGAAGATTTACCGACGTCATCCTGAGGTGCGCGCTCTTGCGCGCCTCGAAGGATGGAAGCAAGACATGGACTCGCGGCCATCCTTCGAGACGGCGCTTCGCGCCTCCTCAGGATGAGGTCGGAGATGGCTTCACGACCTCTCCGGTGCGGTGCCGGCCGTTCGGCGATAACGCCTTACTGGCGAACGACTTCGATCGTGAGGTGGGAAACGGTGCTGAACCCGGCGAGCCTGGCGCGATAATAGTCGGCCTCGCGGCGGGTTGCCGTGACGATCGACACGATCGCGCCGAGATGACCCGGCCCCAGCCGCCATAGATGAAGGTCGGCGAGCCGATCGCCTTCGCGCTCGATCGTGGCGCGCAGATTTTGCGCCATGGCCCGATCCGGATTCATGTCCAGCAGAATAGCAGCGGTATCGCGGATCAGTCCGTAGGACCAGCTCGCGATCACGCAGGCTCCGATGATGCCGGCGAGCGGATCCATCCAGAGCCAGCCGAACGTGCGCGCCAGCAGCAGGCCGACGATCACCAGCACCGACACCGCGGCGTCCGCGACGACGTGGATCACGGCCGCCCGCATGTTGTTGTCGCGGTGCGCGTGACCATGCGCGTGCGTATGCTCATGCTCTGTAAAAATCGCCGGAACGTTCTCGCCGTCAACGCTGACATTGGCGGTGAACCCATGCGGCTCCGGAATTTCGTCGATCGATTCCAGATAATCGCCTCTGTCCGCGAAACGGAATGACTGGCGGGCGCCATCCGGCCTCACGGTTTCGATGGACACCGCCGCCACCGACGGCGCCGGACCGGTATCGGCGTAAATGCGAAACCGCGGTGGCACGCCGTCTTCGAAGATATCGAGCACGATGCTGCCGTCCTTGGTCGTCAAGCGCTGACTTTCATCGTGCGCGTCAGCGTCGCCGTGACCATGGGAATGCCCGTGAGCGTGGCCGTGATGGTGATCGCCGCTGCTCAGCAGCCAGGCACTGGCGACATTCACGGCAAGCCCGAGGCAGGCAATCGGTATGGCCTCGCCGAAATGAATTGGCACCGGCGCAAATAACCGGCCGACCGCCTCATAGCCGATCAAGAGCGCAATCATCGCCAGGATGATCGCACTGGTGAAGCCGGCGAGATCGCCGAGCTTTCCGGTTCCGAAGGTGAAGCGGGCGTCGTTGGCGTAGCGACGCGCATAGGTATAGGCCAGCGCGGCAAGCAGCAGCGCGCCGGCATGCGTGCTCATGTGCAGGCCGTCGGCGACCAGCGCAATCGAGCCGAAGAACAACCCGCCGATAATCTCCAAGAGCATCATGGCGCCACAGAGCCAAATCACCGCCCAGGTTTTGCGTTCGCTGCTTTGGTGCTGCTTGCCCAAAAAGACGTGATCGTGAAACCCCGAAAGACCGTTATTGCCACCTGCATTCGCAGCCATGTTCGCGCTCATGTTCACGTTCCTTGCCGACCTCATTTTACGTAAGTTCGGATAACGTCCAGCAACTGGTCGGCAGCCTCGACGTTGAGCGCACCCGGGTGGCGGTCGGCATCGACGAGGTGGGTACGCACGTGATCCTCGACCACTTCAGCCATCAGCCCCGACGTCGCGCCGCGCAGGCCGGCCAACAGGTGCATGACTTTTTCGCAGCCGGCCTCGCTCTCGAGCGCGCGCTCGATGGCTTCGACCTGGCCGCGGATGCGGCGAACCCGCGCCAGTAATTTCTGCTTTTCGCGCACCGTATGTGTCATTCGACGGAAATAGCATAGCCCCCTACCCTATACAAGCAGATGGCAAGACTTTGAACCTGAGCCGGCCTGGCAAGACTAATCATCGGCTGGAGGATTTGAGGGACTTCAGTGAAGAGCTCGACGCCGCCAAGCGATCATATTCCGCTTGAGCGGCGTTGTTGTTTGAACCTTTTCCGGTTTCGCGCATTTGATAACCGAAGCCGATGATCCCCCCCGATCGCCGCTTCCTTTGAGAAGGCCCCGCTTCCCCCCAGGCGGGGCCTTCGCGCTTTTAACGCGCGGCGCCGGCCCGCCTCACCGGCATTTTCGGACGCTTGGGCGGGGCCGGCCCACCCCATGGCGGCCGATGAAAAGATGTGGATCATGGCCTGCGGGCCGGGTTAGAGCATCCGCAGGCCGGCTCATCTATGGCATTCAGGATGGCTCGCACCCGGCGCCACGCGCCTCGTTTCAATCGATTTACGACGGAAGAGCCATCATGCGGATCACCCTCGTCGGCTCCCGCCATTTCGGCGTGACGACCCTGAACATGCTGCGCCAGCACGGCGTCGACATCGTCCGGGTGGTCGTTCATGACGGCGAGGACCGGCTGGCCACGACGGCGAGCGCCGCCGGCATCGAAGTCGTCGTGCAGGCCGATCCGAAGCGCGTGGCCGCCTCCGAGATCGCTCCGGGAACCGACCTGATCGTGACCGCGCACAGCCACGCCCGGGTCACCCGCGAGGCGCTGGCCGCCGCGAAACTCGGGGGCATCGGCTATCATCCGTCGCTGCTGCCCCGTCACCGCGGTATTGCCGCGGTGGAATGGACCATCAGGGAAGGCGATCCGATCGCCGGCGGCACCATCTATCATTTGGCGGACCGCATGGATGCCGGCGCCATCGCGGCCCAGGAATGGGTTTTCGTCAAAAAGGGCGAGACCGCCCGCCAATTGTGGGAGCGTGCGCTGGCCCCGCTGGGCCAAAAACTTCTCGCCGAAGTAATCGACCACGCCAAGGCCCATGGCAGTCTGCCGGCCAAGCCGCAGGACGAGGAGTTTGCGACCAGCGCGCCGAATCTCCCGGAGTAGTCGCTCTCTTCGGAGCGGTCTTTCGAAGAATCGTGCAGGTATCCTGGCACCGAGTGACGTTTTACTGGTCACATGGAACAAATTCGCGGTCCTTTTGGGGAACCAACCTCACTTCTATGTGTTTGAGCAGGTGGAACAATTTGCTTCGCCGCGGCGCAGCAAATTTTGAACACATTTGACCCGAATAAGCCCCCTCATCCAGACAAATTGAGGATTTCATTTCATGCGCCACGATCGCATTCGAGCGGCCTTTTTTGGTTCGTTTCTCGCCGCCGCCACCGCCCTCATCGCAGCTCCGGCCGTTGCCCAGTCCCCCTATGACGGTCTCTGGCAGGTTACCGTGGTAACCAAAACGGGTAGTTGCGAACCGCAGACCAGCTCCACACTTACTGTCACGGACGGAAGGGTTTCGGCGGCTGGCGCCGAGGTTTCCGGCAGCGTTGGTCGTGAGGGTATTGTACGTGTTTCAATCAATGGTGCATATGCGAACGGCCAGCTCAGTGGCAACGCAGGATCGGGGAAGTGGAATGGGGCATCGGCAGGCGTACCTTGCAGCGGCAGATGGCAAGCATCGCGTCAATAAAGCACAACGGACGGCCGGTCGTTTTTCGGTCGTCAGAGGACTGATGGTCGGAGCCGTCGCGTTGTTCGCGGCTTCGATTTCGAGTTCAGCGAGTTATGCCCAGTCGGGGCCATTTAACGGCCTCGCAGGGGTCTGGTCCGGCGCTGGCACCGTGACCCTGGACGACGGCTCGAGCGAGCGGATCAGGTGCCGCGCGACCTATGCGGTCGGCGCCGGCGGCGCGGGCCTCAACCAGTCCCTCACCTGTGCCAGCGACAGCTACAAATTCGATCTCAAGACCAATGTCGTCGCCGAAGGCGGCGCGATCACCGGAAGCTGGAGCGAGAGCAGCCGCGGCATCAACGGCAGCATCCAGGGCCACGGCAGCAGCGGCAATATCCAGGTCGAAGCCAGCGCCCCCGGCTTCACTGCGGGCATCACGGTGACGACGCACGGTAACAAGCAGTCCGTCGTAATCCGCGCCGAAAGCCAGTTCAAGGCCGCGACCATTTCGTTGACGCGCTCCTGAGCTAACCCGCACCCAGCCTACAGAGCGGGATGACTTTCGTTATCCCGCTCTAATTTATTGTTCGAGCATGATCTGCGGGCAAACGCTTCGCGTTTGTCCCGAGGGAAAACCGGTTTCCACTTTTCCGGATCATGCTCTGCTCAGCCCGGTCACTGTTTCGGCCGGGCGAGCCGGTCCGCGGTTTCCTTGATGGTCTTTGCGACCAACAAAGCCTGCTCCTTGTTGAACGCAAAATCCTGAATGCCCTTATGCGTGGTCAGCGTAAGCACCATGATCTCTGGCTGGTTTTCGGGCCAGCCGGTGGCGAAGGCTGTGACAAAATCCGCCGAGGTCGATCGCTTCGTCATCTCCAGATATCTCCTTGTCGCAATTGCCAGGTGCCGCGTTTAATGTTGCTGCGTTGTGGCGGAAAAAACTTGACCGCTATAAGCGCTGCGGCCAAGCCGGTCTACGCCTGCGGCACGAATGCGGTGACTTCGATTTCGACCTTGGCGCGCGCATCGACCAGGCCGTCGATATAGAGCAGCGTCGAGGGTGGAAAATTCCGCGCCAGCGTTTCCTTCCAGGCTGCGCCAATGCCGGCGCCGGCGGCCTGGTATTCGCTCCTGCTGGTCAAATACCAGGTCAGGCGAACGATGTGCTGCGGACCAGCCCCGGCCTCGGCGAGCAGCTTGATGATCCGCTGCAACGCCACCGCGACCTGAGCGGCCATGTCGGCGGGATAGTCCCCCTTATCGTCGCCGCCGGTCTGGCCGGCCAGCACAATCCATTGACCGGGACCATCGACCACGACGCCGTGCGAAAAACCGCGCGGCTTCGACCATTCGGCGGGTTGCAAGATGCGCATCGGCGGATACTCCCGAATTTGTTGTTTGTCGTAACCAAATGAGCCAGAGCGATCCTTAGCACCGATCGGGCGACGGCTCCCAGATCGAAATTGAGCGCAGCGCCGGTTGGGTTGGGTGCAGCGCTGCATCGGCATATTTACGCGTTGCAAATCGGCATGAGGTCGTCGATACCGGCGCGCGCCCCAACCGCCTCCCGCCGAACGTTGCGGCACGCGAAATCACCAAGAAACGGCTCTGCACTGATGAACCAGACACCTTCCAAACCAAAGGCCGCGCTCTGGATGGGGGGCTGGCTCGCCTTGATGCTGATGGTGACGGTCGCGGGCCGCGAGGCGTTGCGGGAGCTGAACGTATTTCAGGTCATGGAACTGCGCACGCTGTTCGGCTTCGTGCTGCTCTACCCCCTGATCCGGAGGAACGGCGGCTTCGCGGCGATGAAGACCTCGCGGCCGGTGCAATTCATCGGGCGCAATCTCATCCACTATGGTGCGCAACTCGGCTGGTTCTTTGCGCTGACGCTGATCCCGCTCGGCCAGGTGGTGTCGATCGAGTTCACGATGCCGATCTGGACCGCGATCCTCGCCGCGAGCTTTCTCGGCGAGCGCATCACGCTCTGGAAGGTCACCGCGATCGTTCTCGGCCTGGTCGGCGTGTTCGTAATCGTTCGCCCCGAGGCCGGCGAGATCAATCAGGGTCAGCTAATCGCACTGGTCGCAGCCATCGGATTTGGCATCTCGGTTGCCATGATGAAGTCGCTGACCCGGACCGAGAAGACCGTGACGATTATCTTCTGGATGCTGGTGATCCAGTCCATCGCCGGATTGCTGCCGTCGCTCTATGTCTGGAAATGGCCGTCCGCCGTGACCTGGGGCTGGGTCGTCGTGATCGCGTTTTGCGGCACGTTCTCGCATTACTGTATGGCGCGCGCGATGCTGTACGCGGATGCCACCGTGGTGCTGCCGATGGACTTCCTGCGGGTCCCGCTGACCGCGACCGTCGGCTGGCTGATCTATTCGGAACGGCTGGACCTGTTCACCGTGCTCGGCGCAGCGCTGATTCTCACCGGCAATCTCCTCAACCTGAAACCGACGACGCCGATTCCCGCCCCGGTCGGAACCTGATCCAGGCTAACGGTATCGGCTTAGCGTTCGACCGCGGCGTCGTGTGATTTAAATCACGTAAGACCGTCCTAAGACCGTCCCCCGATCGGGTCACGTTGAGTGACCGACGGATGGTGCCGGCAAAATATGCGTGCAGCGCAAATTTTGTGGCGCGAAATGCGGTTTTTTCGTGTAATACAGCCAGCTGTTGCAGCCGAAAAAATTACTCGATTTGAGCCTGGGGATTTTTCCAATGCGCTATTTCACCATTTTCCTTTCCCTGATGTGCATGGTGTTCGCCGCCGACGCGGCCCAGGATTCCGCCAAGGCCGACAAGCGCGTCGCCTTCGTGGTCGGCAACGGCGCCTACAAGAACGTGGCCGCGCTGCCCAATCCGCCGATCGATGCCAAGGCGATCGCGGCCGTGCTGCGCAATGTGGGCTTCGAGGTCGTCGAAGGCACCAACCTCACCCGCGATACCATGACCGAGCGGCTGCTCGAATTCGGCAAGAAGGCGCAAGGCGCCGACGTCGCGGTGTTCTTCTATGCCGGCCACGGCATCGCCATCAGCGGCACCAATTATCTGTTGCCGATCGACGCCGACATCAAATCGGAAATGGACGTCAAGCTTGGCGCCGCCATCAACATCGACCTGACGCTCGACCAGACCATGAGCGACGCCAAGGTCAAGCTGGTGTTCCTCGACGCCTGCCGCGACAATCCGTTTGCCGCCAAGATCAAGTCGAACGCAACCACCCGCAGCGTGTCGGTTCAAAGCGGTCTCGCCGAAATGAAATCCGGTGAAGGCACGCTGATCGCGTTTGCGACCGGCCCCGGCCAGACCGCGCTGGACGGCCATGAGGGCACCAACAGCCCGTTTACCCGCGCCCTGATCGACAACATCACGCAACCCGGGATCGAGATCCAGCAGGCGATGACCAAGGTCCGTGCCGAGGTCAATGAACAGACCAACAAGGGGCAATTGCCCTGGGGCCACACCAACCTGACCGGTTCGGTCTATCTGAACCCGGCGCCCGAGCCCGCCGCGGCTGCGGCGTCCAATGCCCCCGCGCCGGTGGCGTCGGTGTCCGGCAATACCGATGTCGAACTGGAGTTCTGGCGCTCGATCAAGGAAACCAACAAGCCGGAAGAACTCAACGCGTATCTGAGCAGCTATCCGAATGGTCAGTTCAAATCGCTGGCGCTGGCCCGGATCGCGTCTCTGGACAGCAACAACAACGGCAATAGCAACAGCTCGAACAACAGCAATCCGCAGACCCGCAACCTGACCAGCGTCGATCCCGCGACCTTCAACGCCGAATCAAACCAGGTCACCGAAGACCAGATCGGCCTCGACAAGGGCCAGCGCCGCGACGTGCAGCGCCGGCTCAATGGCCTCGGTTTCGATACCAAGGTCAACGGCAAGTTCGATGAAGCGACCCGCGCCGTGATCACGCGCTGGCAGGCCGCCCGCGGCTATACCAAGAGCGGCTATCTCAACCAGTTGCAGCACAAGGCGCTGTTGACCGAGATCGTCTCCGCCCAGGCCAGCAGCAGCGACGAGGACTCCGATGACCACGCCTCGCGCCGCCATCACGGCGGTGGTGGCGGTGGTGGTGGTGGTGGCCGTCATTACCGCGGCGGCGGTGGCCCCGGCGGCTTCATCGGCGGCGTGGTCGGCGGGCTGTTCCGGTAACGCCCGCGAGCCCGGTATTCCCTAAAGCAAAAAGCCCGGCTCGCGCCGGGCTTTTTAGTTTCGGGCCGTGGACGCCGCGCCGCTACTTCCCGGCCGCTTTGCGCAGCGCCTCGTTGATGCGCTCCTGCCAGCCGGGGCCGCCTTCCTGGAAGTATGCCAGCACGTCCTGGTCGATCCGCAAGGAGACCAGCTCCTTGACGCCGGGCAGCGTGGCCGGCTTGGGTGGCGCTTCCGGCACCTTGGTCGTGGTCTTCTTGAACGCCGCCTCGGCTTCGGTGCGGGCGTCGTTCAGGGTTCTCGGGCGTCGCGGTTGATCGGCCACTATCAGATTCCTTCGAATAGAGCGGTCGACAGATAGCGTTCCGCGAACGACGGCACAATCGCCAGAATGGTTTTGCCGGCGTTCTCCGGCCGCTTGCCGATCGCCAGCGCGGCTGCGATCGCAGCACCTGAGGAAATACCGCCGGGGATCCCCTCGTTGCGGGCCAGCGCCCGTGACGTCTCCAGCGCCGTGGCGCTGTTGATCTTGACGATCTCGTCGATCACCGAACGGTCGAGGATGTCAGGGACAAAACCCGCGCCGATGCCCTGGATCTTGTGCGGCGAATGCTGGCCGCCGGACAGCACCGGGCTTTCCTCCGGCTCGACGGCGACAACCCGCACGCCCGGCTTGCGCGACTTCAGCACCTGCCCGACCCCGGTGATGGTGCCGCCGGTGCCGACGCCGGCGACGAAGACATCGATGTTGCCGCCGGTATCGTTCCAGATTTCCTCCGCGGTGGTGCGGCGATGAATTTCAGGATTGGCCAGGTTCTTGAACTGCTGCGGCATCACCGCGTTGGGCGTCGTGCGCACCAGTTCTTCGGCGGCTGCGATCGAGCCCTTCATGCCCTGCGCCGCCGGTGTCAACACGATCTCGGCGCCGAGGAAGGCCAGCATCTTGCGCCGTTCGATCGACATCGATTCCGGCATCACCAGCTTGAGCCGATAGCCGCGCGACGCCGCGACGAACGCCAGCGCTATTCCAGTGTTGCCCGAGGTAGGCTCGATCAGCACCGTATCGGCATTGATCACGCCGGCCTTCTCCATCGCGACGATCATCGCGGCGCCGATGCGGTCCTTCACGCTGCCGGCCGGATTGAAATATTCCAGTTTGGCGAGGATGGTCGCTTGCACCCCGTGGGCCTGCGGCAATTTGCGCAACCGCACGATCGGCGTATCGCCGACGGCGTCCACGATACTGTCGAACACGCGCCCGCGGCCGGGACGGTGCACTGCACTCGCAGCGGATGGTGCGTCCATGTTCAGCTCCCCATAGAAGTTTTTAGTGAAAGATTAAGATGTGTAATGCATAGCGCATGGACCGCCAAAGTGTGAGCTATTTGGCGGTAAGATCATGCGACCACTGCTAATTTAACAGGCGCTAGAAGCCGCGACCGCGTGTTGACGATTTGTCGCACGCTGCAGTGCAAATTTGCGAAATCAAAACGTCACACTGTCGCTGCATTGCAAAAAGCCACGAACAAGTCCGACGCCACGCCACCAGATTTGAACCTACCTAAATAACGTAAAACCAACGCATTTGTGTTGCGACATCTTCAAACAAACCGGTGTACGGTGACGCTAGGTTCAGATCGCAAAGGAGGTCACGATGCCAGCACTTGCTGAAGTCCTGTCGACCGTCCCGGCTCAACCCGGCCCGCGTGGAAGTGACCTGCCGACCTGCCCTGTCTGCGCGGATTCCATGATCGCAGCGGAAGCATCAGCCTACCTCTCAGACAATTTGATCAGCTATCTCTGGACCTGTGACACCTGCGGTTATGGTTTCGTCACCAAACACGCGCTGAAGCGCTTGGTCTGTAACTAGGCTTCGCGGCCAATGTTCCGGTTTTTGCTGAATCTTAGCGCGGCGCGATGTCGCCTTGCGCCCATCCGGCGCGTGTGCGCTCGCGAAACTCGGCGAAATTACCGTGCGCGATCGCATCCCTGATGTCGTGCATCAATCGTTGGTAATAAGCGATGTTGATCTCCGACAGCAACATCGCCCCCAGCGTCTCGCCCGAACGCACCAGGTGATGCAGATAGGCACGCGAATAGCCTGAGGTCGACGGCCAATTGCTTTCCTCGTCAAGCGGTCGCGGATCGTCGGCATGGCGCGCGTTGCGCAGATTGATCTGGCCAAACCGCGTGAACGCCATGCCGTGACGGCCGTTGCGGGTCGGCATCACACAATCGAACATGTCGACGCCGCGCGCGACCGCTTCCAGCATGTCGTCGGGCGTGCCGACGCCCATCAAATAGCGCGGCCGGTCCGGCGGCAGGATCGGCGCGACCTCCTCGATCATCGCCAGCATCACCGCCTGGGGTTCACCGACCGCAAGGCCGCCGATCGCGTAGCCGTGAAATCCGATCTCGATCAGACCTCGCGCGCTGGCGTGGCGCAGGCCGGCGACGTCGCCGCCCTGGACGATGCCGAACAGCATGTAGCCCTCTGGCGCGGTCTCGAAGGCGCGCTTGCTGCGTTCGGCCCAGCGCAACGACAATTGCATCGCGCGCTCGATCTCGGCGGGCTCTGCCGGCAGCCGCACGCATTCATCCATTTGCATCGCGATGTCGGAGCCGAGCAGCCGCTGCACCTCGATGGAGCGCTCCGGCGACAGCTCGATTTTGGCGCCGTCGATATGCGAGCGGAAGGTAACGGCCTTTTCGGTGACCTTGCGCAACTCCGACAGCGACATCACCTGGAAGCCGCCGGAATCGGTCAGCATCGGACCGCCCCAGCGCGTAAAGGTCTGCAGGCCGCCCAGCGTCGCGATCCGTTCGGCCCCGGGCCGCAGCATCAGATGATAGGTGTTGCCGAGCACGATATCGGCGCCGGCATCGCGCACCTCGCGCCAATGCATGCCCTTCATCGCGCCCGCCGTGCCGACCGGCATGAAGGCGGGTGTGCGCACGGCGCCATGCGGCGTCGTCAGCCGGCCGGTGCGGGCCAGGCCGTCGGTCGCGGCCAGTTCGAAATGGTTGGGTACGCTCATGCGTCAGCTTATTGCGTAACAAGGGCTCCCTGTTCAACCTTGTTGAGGGCGATTTTGCCGCCAAAAGCCATTGACGCCGGCGAGGGCCTGCCGCATAAGCTCCGCGCCATGAATACGACCACCAAACGCACCGCAAAAACCAAAGCACCCTCCGGGGGCTCGGGAGCCGTGCGCGCGTAGTCGAACGATCGCATCATCTGAACCGAAGCCCCGCCTGAAAAGGTCCGGGGCTTTTTTATTGCCTGCTGTTCAAATAACTGGAGACACACCCGTGAAGAACGATCTCGTTGTTGCCATTGCCGGCGTGACCGGCGCGGTCGGCGCCGAATTCATCGCCACCATGGACAGACGCCGATTTCCGGTCGGGAAATTGAAGGCGTTGGCGAGCGCACGCTCGGCCGGCAAGACCGTCGATTTCCGCGGCGAGAGGATCGTGATCGAGGAGCTCACCGAGCGCTCGTTCGACGGTGTCGACATCGCGCTGTTCTCGGCCGGCGGCGGCATCTCCCGAAAATTCTCGCCCGCGGCGGTAAAGGCCGGCGCCGTCGTGATCGACAATTCGTCGGCGTTCCGGATGGATCCCGACGTGCCGTTGGTGATCCCGGAGATCAACGCGCACCGCATCCGCGAACACAAGGGCATCATCGCGGTTCCGAATTGCTCGGCGATCACCGCGCTGGTGCCGCTGTGGCCGATCCACCGCGTCAACCGCATCAAGCGCCTGATCCTGTCGACCTATCAGGCGGCCAGTGGCGCAGGTGCCGCGGCGATGGCCGAACTGGTGGAATCGACGCGCGCCAGCCTCAACGGCGAGGCCTACCCGCCGAAGGTGATGCCGCATCCCTACGCCTTCAACCTGTTCAGCCACAATACCGCTATTGACCCCGAGACCGGCTACAACGACGAAGAGACAAAGGTCATCAAGGAGACCCGGAAGATCTTCGAGGACGAGCGCATCGCGATCGGCGTGACCTGCGTGCGGGTACCGGTGCTGCGCGCGCATTGCGAAGCCATCACCTTCGAATGCGAACGGCCGATCTCGGAGCACGAGGTGCGCGCGATCCTGTCGACGGCGCCGGGCGTCCGGATCGTGGACGACCGGGCCAAAAACTATTTCCCGATGCCGGTCGACGCGTCAGGCCAGGACGACGTGCTGGTCGGCCGTATCAGGAAGGATCTGAGCGACACGAGCGGTCATTCGATCTCGATGTTCGTGTCGGCGGACCAGCTCCTGAAGGGCGCGGCGTTGAATGCCATCCAGATCGCGGAGTTGTTGCCGGAGCGCGCGATCGCGTGAGGTGAATTCGTAGGGTGGGCAAAGCCACCGGGTCGCGCGAATGCGCGCCCGATGACAGGCTCCCCGTGCCCACCAGGGCAAATTCGGCACGAAGGTGGTGGGCACGGCGAAAGCGCGCCTTTGCCCACCCTACGATTTCTACGATTCAAGCGCGGTTCGCCGGGACGACTTAGTGAGCCAAACATCGTCAAATCGGGGACTGCGCGTCCGGCGCAGTCGTGAGGCTCAACCGCGGCTACTCTCCTACACCAGCGTTATCAGGATAACGAGGCTGGCTTCACGCGGGCGCGCGAAACAAAAGGCAGGCATCACCGTAGGAATAAAACCGGTAGCCGTTGGCGATCGCGTGGGCATAGGCCTGTTTCATGCTGTCGAGGCCGGAGAACGCCGAGACCAGCATGAACAGCGTCGAGCGCGGCAAATGGAAATTGGTCAGCAAAATATCCACCGCGCGAAAGCGATAGCCGGGCGTGATGAAGATCGAGGTTTCGTCCGAAAACGGCTGGATGGTGCCGTCGTCGGCCGTGGCACTTTCCAGTAGCCGCATCGAGGTGGTGCCGACCGCAACGATACGGCCGCCGTTGGCGCGGGCCGCGTTCAGCGCGGTCGCGGTCTGCGCGGAGATGCAGCCCCATTCGGCGTGCATCCGGTGCTCGCTGGTCTCGTCCACCTTCACGGGGAGGAACGTCCCTGCCCCGACATGCAGGGTCAGCCGGTGAAGGCCGACGCCATGGCCGCGCAGCGCGGTCTCCAGAGCCGGCGTGAAATGCAGCCCCGCCGTGGGGGCCGCGACCGCGCCCTCATTGACCGCGAACATGGTCTGGTAATCGGCGGTGTCCTGATCGTCGGGCGTGCGCTTGGAGGCGATGTAAGGCGGCAACGGCGGCGACCCGAGATCGGAGATGGCCTGGTCGAGCGCGGGCCCGTGAAACGAAAACGACAGCGTGACTTCGCCGTCGCTGCCCTTGGCCTCGACCTCGGCGTCGAGATGGCCGAGCAGGCACACCCTGCCCTCATTGCCAAAACGGACCACATCGCCCGGCGCAAGCTTCTTGGCCGGCTTCACCAAGGCCTGCCAGCGCGAACCGTCGAGCCGCTTGATCAGCGTCGCCTCGATCTTCGGCTCGGTCTCGCGGCCGATGCGGCGGCCCTTGAGTTGGGCCGAGATCACCTTGGTGTCGTTGACCACCAGTTGATCGCCCGGCTCCAGCCATTTCGGCAGGTCGGCAATGAACTGGTCGCGCAGCACGTCGCCGGGCTGCACCACGAGCAGCCGCGCGGAGTCGCGCGGGCTGGCCGGCCGCAGCGCGATATTTTCAGCGGGAAGTTCGAAGTCGAAGAGATCGGTGCGCATGGCGCTTTGTGCCTATGAGCCGAGCCATTGCAGGGCGCGGTCCTCACCTCTCCCCGGCGGGGAGAGGTCGGAGACTGAGCGTAGCGAAGGCTCCGGGTGAGGGCGTTTGGACTACCAGGGAGCGTAAAGTCCCCTCACCCGCTCGCTTCGCGAGCGACCTCTCCCCAGCGGGGAGAGGTGAACAGGCTTGCGACCGGAAGCTACTCTACTCCGCCGCGTCGGCGGCCATGTGCGCCTTGACGATCTTGTCCGGATTCTTGACCGGCTCGCCGCGCTTGATCTTGTCGACGTTGTCCATGCCTTCGATCACCTTGCCCCAGACCGTGTACTGGTTGTTGAGGAAGGAAGCATCGTCGAAGCAGATGAAGAACTGGCTGTCGCCGGAATCCGGGCTCGCGGCACGCGCCATCGAGGTGGTGCCGCGCACATGCGGCTCCTTGTTGAATTCGGCCTTCAGCTTCTTGCCGGAGCCGCCGGTGCCGGTGCCCTGCGGACAGCCGGTTTGCGCCATGAAGCCGTCGATCACACGGTGGAACACGATGCCGTCGTAAAAGCCTTCGCGCACCAATTCCTTGATCCTGGCGACGTGGCCGGGCGCCAGATCGGGCCGCATCTCGATGGTCACGGGTCCCTGGGTGGTTTCAAGGATCAAAGTATTCTCTGTAACTGCCATGCTCTTTTCTCCATGGGTTGGGGTGGAGGTCTGCGATTGTGGAACTTGACCGCGAAAGGACGACCCGCCACGGCGCCCGCCATTGCCTCGGTAAATGGCATCGGCGTGCAGCGTTGCAACGTCTCCATCACGGCGATGCGGTAGATCAGGCGGTCATTGTCGGTGGCCTGCTCGGATTCATAGGTAATTTTCGGGTGGCCTAGGATAGTGCCGTCGCGCCTGAAGCTGACGATGACGGTGATTTCGATGGACGGATTGGCTTGCGACGGCGGCGGCGGTCGCCAGCAGGTGCCCAGTTTTGCGAACACCTGCTTGATGTTGTCGACCTGATCGGGCGCGGTTTGCGCCGACACGACCGAACCCGACGACAGCCATGCTGCGGCGAACCAGACCATCGGCCTGCGACGCAGCATGGCAATGCCTCACTTGATGTCGGATGCGACTTGCACCTTCACCATCTTGTCGGGATCGGCGACCGGCTCGCCGCGCTTGAGTTTGTCCACCACATCCATGCCCGCGACCACTTCGCCGATCACGGTATACTGGCCGTTCAACGATGGGCCGTCGTTGAACATGATAAAGAACTGGGAATTCGCCGAGTTGGGATCGCTGGTGCGCGCCATGCCGACGATACCGCGCTTGAACGGCACGCTGGAGAACTCCGACGGCAGGTTCGGATATTTCGAGCCGCCGGTGCCGTTGAAATTCTTGCCGTCGCCGGTCTGTGCCATGAAGCCTTCGATGACGCGGTGGAACGGCACGTTGTTGTAGTAGCCGTCCCGCGCCAGAAGCTTGATGCGCTCGGCATGCTTGGGCGCGAGGTCGGCGCGCAGCTTGATGACGACGCGGCCTTTGGTGGTGTCGATGACGATCGCGTTGGCCTTGTCGAGGTTGGCCGGCAGCGACTGGGCCATCACGGGGGCCGCGCAGACCAGCGCGGCAAGGACGGCAAGAATTCGGATCATGAGAACTCCGGGTCGGGTTATGAGGAAGAACGGTTGGTGTTGCGCGGGTCACCGCGAAACCGGTTCCCGGTTCGCGAACGAACGTGCGATCAGGCGAGTTTGGCTTTCAGGCTGGCGGCGACCGATGGCGGCACGAACGCCGAGACATCGCCGCCCATGGCCGCGATTTGGCGTACCAGTGTGGCGGTGATCGGGCGAACGGCAACCGAGGCCGGAACGAATACGGTATGTACCTCCGGCGCCATGGTCTCGTTCATGCCCGCGATTTGCATTTCGTAATCGAGATCGGTGCCATCGCGAAGGCCGCGAATCATCACGGTAGCGCCGATCTTTTGCGCCGCCGTGACAGTGAGATTGTCGTAGGTGGTGGCTTCGAAGGCACATCCGGCCTGGCCGGCGATCGGGGCGAAAACCGCCGCCACCATGGCGAGGCGCTCTTCGACCGAAAACAGCGGTTTTTTGCCGGGATGGACGCCAATGGCCACCACCAGCCGGTCGCACAGGCCGACGGCGTGGCGGACCACGTCGAGATGGCCATTGGTGACGGGGTCGAAGGAGCCTGGGTAGAGCGCGATACGGGGCATAAACCCCTCTACCCCGGCCCGGGCGGCCTCGCAAGGCGCGTTGGTTCCCGAAACCCGGGCCAAACGCCGGTTTTTTATTTCAGGCCGGTAAATGAACCACTTCGGGGGTCCGCGCGTCTTTCTGGGCAGGCCGCATGTTTCGTCCCTGACGGGGCGACGAAACAAAACTCGGGTGGGACGAAACCATTTTCGCCGCCAGCGAAGACATCCCGAAACGGCCGGTGGGTATCACAGCGTTAACGAAACGACGGGCCGAAACGGCCCATGACAGGGGACCGTCATGATCAAAGCTCTTTCCGCTATCACGATTGCTGCCTTTATCGCCGCCGCCCTTACCGTTCTTCCGGGATTTGCGCCCACGGTCGAAGCGAGCGTGCCGCAGGCCCTCGCCAAGGCCGACCGGCTCGACATTCGCCCGGTTGGCCGCGACTGCTCCCAGCAAGCCTGGCCCAATTTCGAGGCGTCCTGCCTGCGCACGGCCGGCACCAAGGTTTCGGTGGTTCGGGAAGCCCGCCTGGTGACCGCCAACCGCATGCCGTAAGGCGTGCTGTTTGGGTCGCAAAGGCTATCCCATCGTGATTTACGCCAAGGCAAACTTGGGCGCAATCTTGGGCGCAATCTTGGACTTGGCAACTTTAGAATTGGCAATTTTAGAACTGGCGACGCAGACTGACCTCTGACCGTGCAGCCGCCGCGATCTCGCCGGCAGCCGCGCTCGATCTGGGGAGCAGCCCGTGACCGCCACGCCCGTCGCAAACCACACCACATTCAGCGCGTTACCCATGACCGCCACGATCGGCGCACTCGGCGTCGTCTATGGCGATATCGGCACCAGTCCGCTTTATGCGCTCAAGGAAGCGGTCAAGGCCGCCGCCCATGGCGGGGCGCTGACGCCGGAGGCCATCCTCGGGGTGGCGTCGCTGATCCTCTGGGCGCTGATCCTGATCATTTCGATCAAATACGCAGCTCTGATCATGCGCGCCGACAACCGCGGCGAAGGCGGCATCGTCGCATTGCTGGCGCTGCTTTCGGCGCGCAATGCCCAGCCCGGGACCTGGCGCGCGCAATTGCTGATCGTCGGCCTGATCGGCGCCGCGCTGCTCTATGGCGACGGCGCCATCACGCCGGCGATCTCGGTGCTGAGCGCGATCGAAGGCCTCAAGGTCGACGCGCCGGCGCTAACCCCCCTTGTGGTGCCGCTGACCATCGTCATCCTGATCGGCTTGTTTATGATGCAGAAGCAAGGCACCGGCTTCATCGGAAAAATCTTCGGACCGGTCATGCTCGGCTGGTTCGCCATTCTCGCGGCGCTCGGCATTCACGGCATCGTCAAGGCGCCGGCGGTGCTTGCCGCGTTGAGCCCGCTTTATGCGTTCGACTTCCTGATCCACCAGGATTTTCGCGTCAGCTTTGCCATTTTAGGCGCGGCCTTTCTCGCGGTCACCGGCGGCGAGGCGATGTACGCCGACATGGGGCATTTCGGCCGCAATCCGATCCGGCTGGCATGGTTCGCGATCGCCCTGCCCGCTTTGGTGCTGAATTATTTCGGGCAAGCGGGATTGCTGATCACGGATATGACCGCGATCGATAACCCGTTCTATCAGCTCGCGCCGGACTGGGCGCAATATCCGCTGATTGCGATGGCCACGCTTGCCACCGTGATTGCCTCGCAGGCCATTATTTCAGGCGTGTTTTCGCTGACCCAGCAGTCGATCCAGCTCGGCTTCCTGCCGCGGATGCGCATTACCCACACCACCAGCGACTCCATCGGGCAGATTTATGTGCCGCTGGTGAACTGGCTATTGGCGGCAGCGACACTTGGCGCGGTGCTCGGCTTCGGCACATCGGATGCGCTGGCCGGCGCCTACGGCATCGCGGTGTCGCTGTTGATGGCGATCACGACCTTGCTGGCCGCTTTGGTGGCGATCCAATGGGGCTATTCGCCCGTTATCGTCATCGCCGTGAACGGGTTTTTCCTGGTCATCGATTGCATTTTCTTTGCCGCGAACTCGACCAAGCTGTTCGAGGGCGGCTGGTTTCCGCTGCTGCTCGCCGGCGCGGTGGCGTTTTTGATGCTGACCTGGCGCAGCGGTGTCAAACTGGTCGAAGGCGCCCGCGGTAAATTACGCCAGCCCGAAGAGGATCTGATCGAGACCGCGGTCGACAAATGCCACGCCCGGCTGTCCGGCACCGCGGTGTTCCTGGCCTCGGCCCCGAACGGCGTGCCGCTGGCGCTGACGCAGTTCGTCAAGCATAACCACTGCCTGCACCAGCGCGTGGTGCTGGTCACCGTCCTGATCGCGGAAGCCCCGCGCATCCCGGAAGCGGATCGCGCCGAGGTGATCGAGGTGATCCCGGGCATTACCCGAGTCATCCTGCATTACGGTTTCATGCAATATCCGACGATCTATCAGGGCCTGGTTCTGGCCTGCCAGCAGGGCAAGCTGTCCGGCATCGATCTGACCGACATCACCTATTACATCGGCCGCGAGACCATCATCCCGAGCGAGGACATTCCGGGCATGTGGCTATGGCGCGAAAACGTCTTCGCCTTCCTGCAACGCAACGCCGAACGCTCCGCCGCGTTCTTCGGCGTGCCGACCAAGCAGGTGGTGGAGTTCGGCACGGAGATCGAGATTTAGGGCGGATCAGGCGTCCCAACCGACGAGCCTCATCCCGTGAAGCAATCGACGCCGTCATCCTGAGGTGCGCGCCATTTTCGGCGCGCCTCGAAGGATGGTGTTCAGCGCAGTGCGTGCGGCCATCCTTCGAGACGCGGCGAAGACGCCGCTCCTCAGGATGACGTCTGGGATATCTTGACGGAGGAGCGCTGCGGCAGCAGCGCGTCATCCGGCATGCGCGCCAGCACGAACCCGGAGGCTCAGCCTGAGCATGTCTGGACTCCACGATGCGTTCCTCAGGCAGCGCGACTTTTTTATTTCGCTTACCAAATGGCGGGAACGATTCGAGTTGGCAAGATTTGTGAGTCCAGCACGGAGTTGCTGAGATGAACACCATTCTTGGAATGACTGTCGCCGTGATGCTTATGGCCGGCGGCGTTTGGGCAAACGTCAGTGATGCCGGGGTGCTTTCCCACACCCGGGGGGCCTGGGTATCGCGATAAAACGGAAAGAACGGCTCCCCGGATGGCCATGCTCGCCCTTCTTCATCGCATGATGAAGCCGCCGTCCACCGAGATGGACTGACCGGTGACGTAGCTCGCAGCTTCACTGCAAAGCCACAGAACGGCATTCGCAATCTCCCCGGGGCGGCCGACGCGGCCGAGGGGAATACTCTTTTCCATGGCCTTGAGCGCATCGCCTTGACCGGCCGCAACCATCTGATCGGACATCGGCGTCTCAATGAGCCCAGGGCAAACGGCATTGATACGGATGCCGCGTGCGGCATATTCGAGAGCCGCACTCTTGGTGAACCCCAGCACGCCGTGCTTGGCGGCGTGGTAAATTCCGCGCTCGGCACCTCCGACAAGGCCGCCGAGCGACGAACAATTGACGATCTCGCCACTTCCTTGTTTGCGCATCTGCTGCAACTCGAATTTCATGCAGCTCCATTGGCCGCGCAGATTGATCCCCATGACGCGGTCGTAATCCTCACGTGTGGTATCGGCAGTCTCTGCGAGGACGTTTTGAACGCCCGCATTGTTATAGGCGGCATCGAGTTGGCCAAAGGCTTCGACGGTCCGCGCGACCATGGCTTCGACCTGCGCGTCATCAGCGACATCGCAGCGGATGGCGATGGCTTTGTAGCCTTGGGCGGTCAGTTCGTCGGCCGCGGTACGCACGGCGCTCTCGTTCCAATCGGCCAGCGCCACCGCCGCGCCGGATTCCGCGAAAGCCTTCGCCGTGGCCAAGCCTAGTCCAGACGCAGCGCCCGTCACCAGAGCGACCTTTCCCTCGAATGAAATGTTCATGGATATCTCTCCTGTTGATTTGTCTGCATCGGCGTGCACCCAGCGCACGAACTCATTTGCGGTATTGCTCGTCGCTGACCTTTTCCATCCAGTCGACGTTGTTGCCGTCGAGCGATTCCGTAATGGCGATATGGGTCATCGCGGTCGTCGCGGTCGCGCCATGCCAGTGCTTCTCGCCGGGCGGAAACCAGATGACGTCGCCGGGACGGATTTCCTCGATCGGCCCACCCTCGCACTGCACCCAGCCAAGGCCGGAGGTGACGATGAGGGTTTGGCCGAGCGGGTGGGTGTGCCACATGGTGCGGGCACCGGCTTCGAAGGTTACTTGGCCACCGCTGATGCGTGTCGGGTCGCCCACCTGGAACAGCGGATCCACGCGGACCGTGCCAGTGAACCATGCCTCGGGGCCCTTGCCGGAAGGTCGCGAGCCGTTGCGTTTGATATCCATTGTTCCACTCCTTCTCATCGTTAAGTCATTCACTCCCCGAACTCCTGCAAAGACCGCGGATGCCAGCACCACCGATCCCGCCGCGGCCAAGAGCACGCTCCTCCGCATCACCACGCGCCGCGCCTGCGTCGTATCGCTTCCGCAACGCCGGAGCGGATGTCCGATCGATCCATCTGCCGAACTCCGTTTGCTTCGTGGGGTTTTGGAGCCAATAACTGGGCTCAATTTAGCGCGCGCAGCTATATAGATTAGCCGCTATAATCGGCATGGACTTATAAAGAGGCTCGATAAATGCAGCGCGGAAATCTCGACGACCTCTCGGCCTTCCTGATCGTCGCCCGCGAGGGCAGCTTTACGAAAGCGGCTGCGAAACTCGGCGTTTCGCAGTCCGCGCTCAGCTACACCATCAAGGAGCTTGAGGCGCGTCTCAAGCTGCGCCTGCTGACGCGCACGACGCGAAGTGTGTCGCCGACGGTTGCGGGCGAGCGCCTGTTGCGTCATGTGGGTCCGCGGCTCGGGGAGATCGAGGAGGAACTCGCCGCTTTAAGCGAGCTTCGGGAAAAACCCTCCGGCACCATCCGCATCACGGCGACCGAATACGCCACCAACGCCGTTCTCCTGCCGAAACTTACCAAGCTCCTGCACGAATATCCGGATATCAAGATCGAGATCATCAGCGACTACGGCCTGGCTGATATCGTGGCGCAGCGTTTCGATGCCGGCGTACGGGACGGCGAACAGGTGGCCAAGGACATGATTGCGGTGCGCATCGGACCCGACTCGCGCATGGCTGTGGTTGGCGCTCCCTCCTACTTCCGGAGCCGGTCGGAACCGACGAAGCCGCCGGACCTGGTGGAGCACAACTGCATCAATCTTCGTCTTCCCACCCATGGCGGGTTATACGCCTGGGAGTTCGAAAAGGGCTCGCGCGAACTCAAGGTGCGCGTTGAAGGTCAACTGATCTTCAACACCACCACGCAAATGCTCCACGCGGCGCTGGGAGGTCTGGGCCTGACCTATCTGCCGGAAGGCCTGGTGCAACCGCACCTCAGCAAGGGCCGCCTCAAACGGGTGCTCGAGGATTGGTGCCCTCGATATCCGGGCTACCACCTCTACTACCCAAGCCGGCGCCAGCCCTCCGCCGCCTTTGCGCTGCTTGTCGAAGCGCTACGCCACCGCAATTGAGATACCGCGCAGCCGATCCGCAGACCCAAAACACGGCGCTTGCAATCTGCTCGGGGCGGCCAAGCCGGCCGCATGAGTTTTCTCGTTCGATCTGCACGCGTTGAACCCGGATTTAACGGGGGCGCTTTGCGAAGACATCCTTCGCGACGGGCATCGCCGAAAAGACGTTTGGCCAGCCGACATAGAAGGCCAGTTGCGTGATGGCCTCCGAGGCCTCGGTCTGGGTCAGGCCATTATCCATCGCCCTGTTGAGGTGCGGCGTAAGCTGCGCTGTTTGCCCATTCGCGATCAACGCGCTGATGGTGACCAGACTCCGGTCCCTGGGCGCAAGGTCCGGGCGCAGCCACAAATCGCGGAACAGCACGTCGGTGGTGTACTGCACGACGCCGGGAAAGGCCGTACCAAACTGTTGCTGGACGAACGTGGCGCGCTGTGCCTCGGCGGCCTCGTCGATCGGCAGCAGCGTCACGGCAGCGGCCGGAAGCTGATCGGCACCAATGTGACGGGCCGCAAAGACCTCCTTGGCCACAGCGACCGCCGACATCGCATTGGCCCAGCCGGCGTAGAAGGCCAGGTGGGTGATGATCTCCGAAATCTCGCGCGGCTTCACACCGTTATCGAGCGCAAGATTGAAATGATATGGCATCTCGATCGTCTGATTGCGGGCGATCAGGGCTGCCAAGGTGATGATGCTGCGGTCGCGTGGCGCAAGGCCTGGGCGTTTCCAGACATCGCCAAGCAAACGGTTTTGCGTGTAGGCCTCCAGCGCCGGAGCGACCTTCCGAACATCTTCATACGTTAGCATCGGTTTTGATCCGATCATGGTGGTGGTTTCCGCTGCGCGGGCCGAGGGCATCGCCATCAGCGAAAGCAATGCGATTGCCGCGGTCTGAAGTTTCATGGACGGCTCTCCTGCCGCAAACCGCAATGGGACAGGACCAATCACGTGCGGTTTCACCGAACGAAACGCCGGCACGGTCGCCTTTTACGAGACTTGATATAAACGACAGCTCGCCATGCGATTAGCCGGCTGAATTCGTATAGACTTATGAAACTGGTTTCTGAATGCGGCGTGAGGAGCGCGGCGAAAGCAGCGCGTCTCGAAGGGTGGCTGCAAGCTCCATGGTTCAAGACGCGCGGCGTTGCCGCGCTCCTCACCATGACGGCGGTGGCTAACTCGGCCTAGCCCCCGTTGCCGTTCTCGCCGTTTTCCCCGTCGTCGCCGATATGCTCGACCGACACCACGTGTTCGTCCTCGGCGGTATCGAACACGATGACGCCCTGGGTGGAGCGGCCGGCGATCCGGATGCCCTCGACCGGGCAACGAATAAGCTGCCCCTTGTCGGTCACCAGCATGATCTGGTCGGAATCCTCGACCGGGAATGATGCGACCAGATGGCCGTTACGGTTATTGACCGACATCGCGACAATGCCTTTGCCGCCGCGTCCGGTGGTGCGGTATTCGTAGGACGAGGTGCGCTTGCCGTATCCGTTGATGGACACCGTCAAGACCACCTGCTCCTGCGCCGACATGAACGCGTAACGTTCCTGCGAGAGCTGGATCGTGCCCGAAATCTCCTCGCCCTCGGCATCCGCCGGCTCCTCGGTCGTAGCTTCGCCGGCGACGGCGCGGCGCATCTTCAGGTAGGCCGAGCGTTCATCCGAGGTCGCCTCGAGATGGCGCAGGATCGACAGCGAGATCAGCGTGTCCTTGCCGGGCAGCGCAATGCCGCGCACGCCCATCGAGGTGCGGCCGGTGAAGACGCGCACATCGGTGACGGGGAAACGGATGCACTGGCCGCCGGCGGCGGTCAGCAGCACGTCGTCATGTTCCGTGCAGATCTGCACGTCGACGATCGCCTCGTCATCCTCGAGCTTCATCGCGATGATGCCGGAACGGCGGACATCGACGAAATCCGACAGCTTGTTGCGGCGGACATTGCCGCCGGTGGTCGCGAACATGACGTCGAGATTGGCCCAGGAGCTCTCATCCTCGGGCAGCGGCATGATGGTGGTGATCCGCTCACCCTGCTCCAGCGGCAGGATGTTGATCATCGCCTTGCCGCGCCCGTTCGGCGGCGCCACCGGCAGCCGCCAGACCTTTTCCTTGTAGACCTGGCCGCGCGACGAGAAGAACAGCACCGGCGTATGGGTCGAGGCCACGAACAGCCGGCTGACGAAATCCTCGTCGCGGGTCTGCATGCCCGAGCGGCCCTTGCCGCCGCGGCGCTGCGCCCGATAGGCCGACAGCGGCACCCGCTTGACGTAACCGGCATGCGAGACCGTGACCACCATGTCCTCACGCTGGATCAGGTCTTCGTCTTCGACCTCATTTTCCTGCTCGATAATCTCGGTTCGACGCGGGGTGGCAAATTTCGCTTTCACCTCGGCCAATTCGGCCTTGACGATCGCCTGCACCCGGGCACGCGAGCGCAATATCTCGAGATAGTCGGCGATTTCGAGGGCGAGCTTGTCGAGTTCCTCGGCAATTTCCTCGCGCCCAAGCGCGGTAAGACGCTGCAGCCGCAGTTCGAGAATGGCCTTGGCCTGCTCCAGCGACAGCCTCGCGGTTCCCTCCGGAGTCATCCGATGCCGGGGATCATCGATCAGCGTGATCATCGCCTCGACGTCCCTGGCCGGCCATTCCCGCGACATCAGGGTGTCCCGCGCGGTGTTCGGATCGGGCGACGTCCGGATCACCCGGATCACTTCGTCGATGTTGGCGACCGCGATCGCAAGACCCACCAAAATGTGGGCACGGTCGCGCGCCTTGTTGAGCAGGAACTTGGTCCGGCGCGTGATCACTTGCTCGCGGAACGCCACGAACAGCGTCAGAAAGTCCTTCAGGGTCATGGTCTGCGGCCGGCCCTGATCCAGCGCCAGCATATTCGCAGCGAAATTGGATTGCAGCGGCGTAAACCGATAGAGCTGGTTCAGCACAACCTCGGGAACCGCGTCGCGCTTGAGCTCGATCACCACGCGGTAACCGTCGCGGTCGGATTCATCGCGCAACTCGGCGATGCCTTCGATGGTTTTCTCGCGGTGCAGCTCCCCGATCCGCGCCACCATGGTGGCCTTGTTCACCTGGTAGGGAATTTCCGAGATGATGATGGCTTCGCGGTCCTTGCGGATGGTGTCGATCCTGACCTTGCCGCGCATCACGATCGAGCCGCGGCCGAGGTGATAGGCCGAGCGGATGCCCTGGCGCCCCAGGATGATGCCGCCGGTCGGGAAATCCGGCCCCGGGATGATCTTGATCAATTCGTCGATGCCGAGCGCGGGGTCGTCAATCAGCGCCACGCAGGCATCGATGACCTCGCCGAGATTGTGCGGCGGGATGTTGGTGGCCATGCCGACCGCGATGCCGCCGGCGCCATTGACCAACAGGTTTGGAAACTTCGCCGGCAGAACCGACGGTTCGCTTTCGGAATTGTCATAATTGGCCTGGAAATCGACGGTGTCCTTGTCGATATCCCCCAAAACTTCCAGCGCCGACCGGCTCAAACGGGCTTCGGTATATCGATACGCCGCGGGCGGATCGCCGTCGACCGAGCCGAAATTGCCCTGACCGTCGATCAGCGGCACGCGCATGGAGAAATCCTGCGCCATCCGGACCATGGCGTCGTAAATCGACTGGTCGCCGTGCGGATGATATTTACCGATGACGTCGCCGACCACGCGCGCCGATTTGACGTACTTCTTGTCCGGCGTGTGCCCCTGCTCGTACATCGAATAGAGAATGCGCCGATGCACCGGCTTGAGGCCGTCGCGCGCATCCGGCAACGCCCGCGCCACGATCACGCTCATCGCGTAATCGAGGTAGGAGCGCTTCATCTCGTCGAGGATCGATACGGGACGAATATCGGAAGGCCTCGGCGGCTCGCCGGGGGGCTTATCTTCAGGCTCAGACAAAGGGGAAATCCGGTCAATTCTTGCTTAGAATCATATAGCGTATCGGAGCCTTGCAAACCACCCCTTAACGGGCCGGGTGGGCGGTTTTTCCCTTCGTTTTTCCAGAGACTTACGCGGTCAGCGACCGCGCCTTGCGGGGGCCTGGAATCCGCCCCCGAAACGCTGCAACGAACGGCTCCGGCGAATACGGTTTCCCAAGGGACCTCGAGGCGAAAAAACCCCTCGCACCGGACCACGAAGAGACCCGCTAGCTCATTGGCCGAAGACGACCGCATGCATGATCCGGCCCGGCAGCAGCGTGAACAACCCGGCGATGACGAGCGCGCCGCAGAATGTCAGCGTCATGGTGAGCCGATGACCGGCGACATCGTGGCGGCGCGCCCGCCACACGCCGATCGGAACGATGATCAGGGTGAAGATCGACAGCAGATGGATCGGGCTCCACGGGCCAAGCAGCCGGATCTGGTGGATCCAGAACGAGCTCGCGGCGACGAAGAGCATGAGAGCCACCCAGATCCAGCCAAGCGTCCGGTGAGGCAATGTGCCCTTTGGCGCCACCAACTGGACGACGCCGAGCACAAAGGCCGCCATCGCGGCAAAGGCATGCAGGGGTATCTGGGGCGCCGCATTGAGCAATGGCGCCAGACTCATGGCAAAGCCCCCCGGATGATCGGCATCCCGCGTTGGCGCCGAGATATAAGTAAAATCAATATTTTATGAACGGATACAAATCTAATCCATAGCTTTAGGCTTCTTGCCTAAGTCTATGAAACAAAAGAAAATGGTAACAGAGGGCTCTCCGCCCTCCATTACCGGGTTCTGTCTCAGCTTCGACGCCGGCCGCATCAGAACGGAATGTCGTCGTCCATGTCGCTGTTGCTGCGCGCGCCGGCCGCCACGGCACGGCGGGGCGCGCTTGACGAACCGCTTGAGCTCGACGGGCCGCTGGAGCCAAAGTCGCCGCCGCCGGAATCGTCGCCGCCGAAACCGCCACCGCTCCCGCCGCCACTGCGGCCATCGAGCATGGTCAGGGTCGAGTTGAAATTCTGCAGCACCACTTCGGTCGAGTATTTCTCGACGCCCTGCGGGTCGGTCCATTTGCGGGTCTGCAACTGACCTTCAATGTAAACCTTGGCGCCCTTCTTCAGGTACTGCTCGGCGATCTTGCACAGGCCCTCGCTGAAGATCACCACGCGATGCCACTCGGTCTTTTCCTTGCGCTCGCCGGTGGCCTTGTCGCGCCAGGTATCCGATGTCGCGATCCGCAAATTGGCGATCGGCCGCCCATCCTGGGTCCGCTTGATTTCCGGATCGGCGCCAAGATTGCCGATCAGAATCACCTTGTTCACACTTCCCGCCATCACCGCTCTCCACTCTCGAAATTACTGCACTTGCACTGATCGTGCGTTCTACTGATCGTAGGTTCTATTGCGTGCGCCGGTGCGAGCCGGACTTGCCGGTCCTTGCTCTTCATCACGACCGCGGCACCGCTGTCATAACCGACCCTATACGCTCGCCGATCCGGCACGCCCGGCGATCCCCCGCTAACTCGGGGTTATCCACATATAGCACTTCCCAGCCAGATGTTCCAGTTTTGTTCCAGTCGAAAATGAACAGGATTTTACGCCGGAAACGCCGCGAAATCGCGATCGGTATTCTGATCGCGCGTCGCCACAAAATCGCCCGGTTTTGGACCCGAAAAAGTTCCGCTCGTAAGGAAATAGGCCAAACAAATCATTAACTTACAGACATGCAAATGGTTCACGAGTGTTGCTTTTCGGAGACGGCTTTTTTCTCAAAATCGAATATCAGTGGCCTCGGAAATGGGATGGGCTCGCGCACTCGTTGCCTGACTAGAAAACGCTTCGGCACAAACGAAGCAGAATTACTGGAGAGAACCAAAATGAAGAAGTTTTTGCTGAGTACCGCTGGATTGGTTGCATTGGGCTTGGCGTCGGCGCCCGCCTCGGCTGCCGATCTTGCCGCGCGACCGGTTTACACCAAGGCGCCCCCCGCGATTGTGTCGCCCTATTATGACTGGAGCGGCTTCTACATCGGCGCCAACGGCGGCTGGGGCCAGAACCGCGACGACCGCGCCAACGTCACCAATGGTCTTGCGCTCGGCAGCCACGACGCCAATGGCGGCACCGTCGGCGGCCAGATCGGCTACCGCTGGCAGAACGCCGGCTGGGTGTTCGGCCTGGAAGCTCAGGGCAACTGGGCTGACTTCACCGGCTCCGGCGTCAACGCTGTTGCTCCCGGTCTGAACAACAACTCCAAGCTGGACGCGTTCGGCCTGTTCACCGGCCAGATCGGCTATGCCTGGAACAACGTGCTACTCTACGCCAAGGGCGGTGCCGCAGTTACCGACAACAATTACTCGGTGACCTCCAACGCGACCAGCGCCGTGCTCTCGTCGACCGGCGACAACACCAATTGGGGTGCGGTGGTTGGTGCGGGTCTTGAAGTCGGCTTCGCGCCGAATTGGTCGGTGGGTGTTGAATACGACCATATCTTCATGGACCAGCAGAACCGGACCTTCACGACGCCCGCCGGCGTTGCGCTCGGCAGCACGTTCAGCACCGGTGGCGACACCGATCTGGTCACCGCTCGCCTGAACTACCGCTTCGGCGGCCCCGGCCTCATGAAGTATTGATAAAACCACCGATCTCGGCGACAGCCGATCATCTCGAAAAGGCCGGCTCGCGCCGGCCTTTTTTGTTGCGCACGCCCGTTGAACGACACGTTGCCCGTGCCAACTGCTGCCAATTCGAACCTCGGCTACAACAAACCGTTGATGGTTTGCACGCGGCTCTGGAAATTGCTTGACGTTCTTCCTATGTTCCGAGCGCACCCCAATTGGCGTCCGCTTTCGGATTACGCTTCCGAGCGCGCGCCCTTAGCACGCACGCGTCTGGAATTGCCGTTATGGATGAAGTGATCAGGGCCAAGCGCCAAAACAATGCGGGCTCGCTCCGCTCGATAACCATTCGCGGCGCGCGCGAACACAATCTCAAGAACGTCGACCTCGAGATTCCGCGCGACAGACTCGTGGTGTTCACGGGCCTGTCGGGCTCCGGAAAATCGTCGCTGGCGTTCGACACCATCTATGCCGAAGGCCAGCGCCGCTACGTCGAGTCGCTCTCGGCCTATGCGCGCCAGTTCCTGGAGATGATGCAGAAGCCGGACGTCGACCAGATCGACGGCCTGTCGCCGGCGATTTCGATCGAGCAGAAGACCACCTCGAAAAATCCGCGCTCGACCGTCGGCACCGTGACCGAGATTTACGACTACATGCGGCTGCTATGGGCGCGGGTCGGCGTTCCCTATTCGCCAGCGACGGGTCTGCCGATCGAAAGCCAGATCGTGTCGCAGATGGTCGACCGCGTGCTGGCGCTGCCCGAGGGCACAAGGCTGTATCTGCTGGCGCCGGTGGTGCGCGGCCGCAAGGGCGAGTACCGCAAGGAGCTCGCCGAATACCTCAAGAAGGGTTTTCAGCGGGTCAAGATCGACGGCACCTTCCACGAGCTGGCCGAGGCGCCGACGCTGGACAAGAAATTCCCGCACGACATCGACGTCGTGGTCGACCGCATCGTGGTGCGGTCCGACATCGGCCAACGGCTGGCGGAAAGCTTCGAGACGGCCTTAAAACTCGCCGAGGGCCTCGCGGTGATCGAATATGCCGACGCGCCGGCGGCTACGGGCGACGAGAAGAAGCCCGACAAGAAGACGGCAAAAATCCACGACAAGAGCGGCCCGGAGCGGATTCTGTTTTCGGAAAAATTCGCCTGCCCGGTTTCCGGCTTCACCATTCCCGAGATCGAGCCGCGATTGTTCTCCTTCAACAATCCCTATGGCGCGTGTCCGGCCTGCGGCGGTCTCGGCGTCGAGCAGCATATCGACGAAGACCTCGTGATTCCCGACAAGGAATTGACCTTGCGCAAGGGCGCGATCGCGCCGTGGGCGAAATCCTCATCGCCTTATTATGTCCAGACCCTGACCGCGCTCGGCAAATTCTACAAATTCACGCTGGACACCAAATGGAAGGACCTGGCGAAGAAAACCCAGAACGCCATCCTGCACGGCTCCGGCGAGGACGAGATTAAATTCTCCTATGAAGACGGCGTGCGCTCCTACGACACCAAGAAGGCGTTCGAGGGCGTCGTCACCAATATCAACCGCCGCTTTCGCGAGACCGACAGCGAATGGGCGCGCGAGGAGCTGGCAAAATATTTCTCCGACGTGCCCTGCGACGCCTGCCACGGCTACCGGCTGAAGCCGGAAGCGTTGTGCGTCAAGATCGGCGGCAAGCATATCGGCGAGATCTCGGAATTGTCGGTGCGCCGCGCCGGCGAATGGTTCGAGACCGTGCCAAAGGTGCTCAACGCGCAGCAGAACGAGATCGCCGCACGGGTGCTAAAGGAAATCCGCGAGCGGCTGTCGTTCCTGCTTGACGTCGGCCTCAATTACCTGACCCTGGCGCGCGCCTCCGGTACGTTGTCTGGCGGCGAAAGCCAGCGTATCCGGCTGGCATCGCAGATCGGCTCGGGGCTGACAGGCGTGCTCTATGTGCTGGACGAGCCCTCGATCGGCTTGCACCAGCGCGACAACGCGCGGCTGCTGGAAACCCTGAAGCGGCTGCGCGATCTCGGCAATACCGTGATCGTGGTCGAGCATGACGAGGACGCCATTCGGCTCGCCGATTATGTCGTCGATGTCGGCCCCGGCGCCGGCACCCATGGCGGCCACATCGTTGCCCAGGGCACCCCCGCCGAGGTCATGGCCAATCCGAAGTCGCTGACCGGCAAATACCTCACCGGCGAATTGTCGGTCGAGGTGCCCGAGCGGCGGCCGCCGAACCATCGCCGCACTATCAAGGTGATCAACGCCCGCGGCAACAATCTGAAAAACGTCTCGGCGGAAATTCCGCTGGGGCTGTTCACCTGCGTCACCGGCGTCTCCGGCGGCGGCAAGTCGACCTTGTTGATCGATACGCTCTACAAGGCGATCGCGCGCAAGCTCAACAATGCCAGCGAGGGCGCCGCCCCGCATGACCGCATCGAGGGCCTGGAGCATATCGACAAGATCATCGACATCGACCAGTCGCCGATCGGCCGCACCCCGCGCTCGAATCCCGCGACCTACACCGGCGCGTTCACGCCGATCCGCGAATGGTTCGCCGGCCTCCCCGAAGCCAAGGCGCGCGGCTACGAGCCCGGGCGGTTTTCCTTCAACGTCAAAGGCGGCCGCTGCGAGGCCTGCCAGGGCGACGGCGTCATCAAGATCGAAATGCACTTTTTGCCCGACGTCTACGTCACCTGCGACGTCTGCAAGGGCAAGCGCTACAACCGCGAAACGCTGGAAGTGCTGTTCAAGGGCAAGTCGATAGCCGACGTGCTCGACATGACCGTGGAAGAAGCTGCCGACTTCTTCAAGGCGGTGCCGCGCGTGCGCGAAACGTTTAAAACCCTGCACCGCGTCGGGCTCGACTACATCCATGTCGGCCAGCAGGCCACGACCCTGTCCGGCGGCGAAGCCCAGCGCGTCAAACTGGCCAAGGAATTGTCAAAGCGCGCCACCGGCCGCACGCTCTACATCCTGGACGAGCCGACCACCGGCCTGCATTTCCACGACGTCAAGAAGCTGCTGGAAGTGCTGCACGAACTGGTATCGCAGGGCAACACGGTGGTGGTGATCGAGCACAATCTCGAGGTGATCAAGACCGCCGACTGGGTCATCGACCTCGGCCCCGAAGGCGGCGACGGCGGCGGCGAAATCGTCGCCTGGGGCCCGCCGGAAGATATCGTCAAGGCGCCAAGGAGTTATACGGGGAAGTTTCTGGCGCCGGTGCTCGCAAAATCGGAAGCGCCGAGGAAGAAGCGCAGCAGCGGGGCGAGTGAGGCGGCGGAGTAAGCATCTTCGTGGCGCGAACTATGCGTCATCTCGCTTCGTACGCCGATCTTGTTTGGACTTGTCGGTAGCATGTAACGTCAGTTTCGCGATTTCGTTGTCAAAGCCTCGCGCAACTAAGAAATCCACTGAGATGCGCTCTCTCGCGTTATAAACCAACATCAGCAATACCAAGAAATCTCGAGAAACAAACCAATCCTCGCTATCTTTTCGTTTTAGTTTCCACAATCTTGCCAAATAACTCCTGTCTGCACGTTCTAATGCATTCCGTAGCTCTCCTAAATTGCTGATACCCGCCAACACCGCTGTGTCGTAGATATCGGATATAAATTTTCCTGCTTCAAAGTCGTCTTCCTTTAGACTGAAACCAACTCCCTTAGCGGCACTCGCAAGTTTGTCAGAGCCGTCCCAGGTTGCAAGAAACTCCGAAATAGTTACCGCCGTAAGCGGTACACTATCATCACCCTCTTTAAGATCGCGCCTAGCCTGCAAGCGAACGGATTCGCGCTCGTTTCTGAGTCCTACGAACTCCTCATCGGCTAGTTCGAAAAGTCCGGCAATCCTATGCAAGCGGCGCTGTAGTTTCGAAGGTATCGCTGCTTCCTGCTTATATTGAAGCGCGTGAGAAACGGCTGACCAAGCATGTTGAATAACTGTTCGAACCTGAATTTCCGCCACAAGATCGGCATACGGTTTCCACTCTGTCAAATCGCCTCGTGTCTTTCCAATTGAAACGATGTAATGCGCGGATAGATAGCCAAATCTGTCGACTTCGAGCAATTGCGGCTGCCTTGAAAGGTTTTCTTCCGAGATCCGGAATTCTGCTTTAATTGCCTCCGCTACGCGAACTACGTCGTCCTGATAATATACAATTATTCGACAGCCACATAAGTCGGTTATGTCCTTGAGCGGATCATTGTATGATTTTCCAGGACGAAATATTTTATCCTTGAATGAGGGGACGTCTTTAGCTCTTGATTCAACCATCTGATATTTGATGTTGTTGGCCTCAAGTATGTCTCGTATCAACGGCTCCAATTTAAGTGCGTATCCCTCGTAAAGGGGCCGCAACGACTGATATTTCTCAACCATGGACTGCATGTCGTTCGGCATTTTTGAATCCACTTTCTAGGAAGCCCGTAGGGCGGAATAGCGCAGCGTATTCCGCCTCTTTCGTTTGTCCGCGCGGCGCAATGCACGGGGTTATTGCGTCCCGCTCCTAAATATCGCTCCACAGATGACGCGACCTGAAGCGTCCCTCCTCGATTACCGTGTAGCGGCCAAAGAGCGCTTCGCCATATCGCTCGATCGCCGACGTTAACCGCGCCGTCTTCAGTACGGCGGCTTCGGACCCGATGCGGATCAACACAACGCCCGGGATCGAGCGTTCCCGCCGAAAGACGAGATCGCCAAAATCCTTGTCCTCGGTGAGCAGAAGTCGTTCCTCGCGTAACGCGAGCGCAATAACATCGGAGTCGCTCAAACCCGCGGCAGACTCCGCGACGTAGAGTACGTCATGACCGTGTGCACGGAGAAACCCGACCAATGGCGCCGCGACGCACTCGTCCGCAAGCCACCGCACCTATTAGCCGTATACAATGTCTTCGTCGGCGAGATAGTCGGCGGCAAACGCCTGCGCGGCTTGAATATCCCGCGGCGTCAGCCGCGGGTGATCTGCAAGGATAGCCTCGGGCGACGCACCGGCTCCGAGCTTGCGCAAAACCAGCTCTACCGGAACGCGGGTGCCACGAATGACCGGTTTCCCGTCCATGATGTCCGGGCTGATTTCAATCCGTTCGTGCGGCATGGGGTTATCTCCGTACGGTATGCTGTCTACGATATCAAATAGAACGACGCTTGTCAGCGAGTAGCCCGCATGAGCGAAGCGACATTGCGGGACCACGGAACGACCCCGGATATCGCAAGTGCTCATCCGGGCTACGCCCGCCCGCTCAGCTCCGCTGGCCCCCGTCACGCCCATTCCATGTACCTGGACTCGGCGGCAGCACGACGACGGTGGCGCCCTGCCTCGCCCGATCATAGAGATCGATGACGTCCTCGTTGGTCATGCGGATGCAGCCGGAGGAGACGGCTTGGCCGATACGTTCCGGCTGGTTAGTGCCGTGGATGCGGTACAGGGTGTCCTTGTTGCCCTGGTACAGGTACATCGCGCGCGCCCCCATTGGATTGGCCGGACCGCCTGCCACGCGATCCGGAAATGGGCCGAGCCGCGCCTTTATATCGGGGGTCGGAATCCAGTCGGGCCATTCGGCCATGCGGCCGATCGTGGCGGTGCCGGAGAACGCCAGCGCCTCCTGCCCCACCGCGACGCCGTAGCGGACCGCCTTGTGGCCCGGCTGCACGTAGAAGAGATAGCGCGCATCGCTATCGACCAGGATGCTGCCCGGCGGCTCATTGCGCGGATAGTCGACCACTTGCCGGCGAAAATTCTCAGGGATATCCGCCTGCTTGTAAGGCGGATTGGTCAGTAACTCGCGGTCCCGGGGCGTGAAATTAGCACCCATTGGCGGCGCGACCGTCGTGTCCGCGCAACCGCCGAGCATCAGCCCGAGCAACCCTACACACAACCACGCTGGCCCGAACCTCGGCACTCCCTGCCCTCCAAAGCGTTTTCGCGTCTTATTAGTTTCTCGAAGTATGCACAAATCAAGGCGCCGGGGAACCCGGTGGTATCCGCTAGAGTTAATCCTGAAGCGTTCTCACTCCTCGATCGCCGCTTCCACAAACCCCTTCGGATCATCGCAAAACTCGCGCATGACCTTGTAGTGATCCGTCTCCTTCACGGTCACCGGGTCCAGTCCGTATTTTGTCAGCCGCAGCAGTTGCGCGCCGGGATACGCCATCAGCATTGGCGAATGCGTAGCCATGATGATCTGGCAATGGCCGATGTTTTCCATCCGCCGCATTAGCTTCAAAAACTCCATCTGGCGCGCCGGAGACAGCGCGGATTCCGGCTCATCGAAGATGAAGATGCCCTGTCGCTGACAGCGTTCCTGGAAGAACCGGAGAAAACCTTCGCCGTGGGAATGAGAGAGGAAATTGGGTGGCAAATCCCCAACATCGAGAGCTGCCTGGTCGACATATCTCGCGACGGAAAAGAAGCTTTCGGCCCGGAAGAACCAGCCATTGGTGATCTTCGGCAGCCAGCTTGCGCGGAGCGCGCTCGACAGCGTGCCACCCATCACTTCCACGGCGTTGGAATGATCGACCGGCATATAGCCCTTGCCACCGCCGGCTTCGTCAAAACCCGCGAGCACCGCGATCCCTTCGAGCAAGGTGGATTTGCCGGTGCCGTTCTCGCCGACGATGATGGTGATCGCCCGGTCAAAACTCAGTTCGAAATCGTCGCGCAATAACGGCAGGCAAAACGGATAGGCGGCGCGGTCGATAATCCGCGACGGCTCCAGCCAGACGCGCTTGAGGTACGGCGCCGGCAGATCAATCGGCTTGTGTCGTCTTGCCATGCGCGCTTACCCAACAACCGACGCAGTCCAGCGCTCCAATCCCAGCCTCACTCTCTGGCACGGTTTTCAGAACGAAACAAGAACATTTTTGGTGAGCTTACCGTCCATGCCCAGCGCCGCCTACACCCTCTTCCGTAACGCCATCCTCGGCGAGCGACAGGTGGTCTGCAGCTACGAAGGCCGCCATCGCGAACTGTGCCCGCACATCATCGGCACCAACATATCAGGCGAAGAGGTCGTGCTGGCCTGGCAATTCGCCGGCGAGAGCTCAGGCCCGCTGCCGCAATGGCGATGCTTGAAGCTCGCCAATGTCCGGGATGCCCGCGCGCGCGACGGCCGTTGGCACGCCGGCGGCTCGCACAAGACGACGCAGAAATGCGTTGTTAACATCGACCTCGACATCAACGTTCACGTGCGGAAGTTAAGGAAATAGCCCGTTCACGCTGCGTCCGCGGGCCTCACGCGCTTGGCAATTTCCGCCCCTTCTCCCGTTCAACCACCCCAATGTCGTACTGTCCCTGCAAATCCAGCCAGAACTGCGCACCGTTACCAAAGTAGCGGCCCAACCGTACGGCCGTATCGGCCGTGATCGCGCGACGAAAGTTGAGGATATCGGTGATACGGCCAGAGGGAACGCCGATATCGAGCGACAGCCGGTTGGCGCTGAGCTTGCGCGCGACGAGCTCGCGCTTCAGCAGGCGGCCGGGATGTACGATGGGAGCCATGTTCAACCTCTGTGGTGGTATGTAGCCCGGATGAGCGCTTGCGATATCCGGGACGGCACGAAGACCCGGATATCGCAAGCGCTCATCCGGGCTACAATTACCGCGGCTCCCCGGAGAACCCCTCGCGCAATTCCGCCAGCCGTTCCAGCGCCGCTTGCGGCAATGGGCCCTTCTGGACCGCGGCGAGTGCGTCCTCGAACTGCTGCGGCGTCGCCATGCCGACCAGGATCGAACCCATCGCCGGATGCGAGATCGCAAACCGCGTCGCGGCTTCGGTCAGGCTGGTGGCAACCCCCTCCTCCACCAGCGGCAGCAGACGGCGGGCGCGATCGATATCGGCGTCATAGCTCATGGCGGAGCCGATCGGCTCCGGCGCCGGGCTCGCGATCGGGTGACGCTCGGCCGACCCCGACAGCGCGCCGCCGGCCAGCACGCGGATGCCGACGACGCCGGTGCCGGCGGCCCAGGTGCGATCGAACAGGCGGCCATAATCCTGCGCCGGATAATGCTTCGGCAATGTCACGGCGGCCGACGGATTGAGCATGTTGTAGACCACCTGCGCGCTGTCGAAGGCGCCGCCATCGATCACCTGATGCAGCGCCGCGGTGTCGCCGACCGCCGTCAGCCCGAGAAAGCGAATTTTCCCCTGCTGGCGCAGCCGTTCGAACGCGGGCACCACCTCGTCCAGCACCTGCCGGACGCTGAGCGCCGGTCCGCCGCCATCCTCGGTAATCGAATTGTGCAGATGCAGGATGTCGACCCGCTCGAGCCGCAGCCGCGCCAGGCTGCCCTCGATCGATTTTGTCACGGCATCGGCAATGCGGCCGGTGTCGCTTGGCGGCAGCCGCACCTTGGTGCCGACCACGACATCGGCAGGCTTCAAGTTTTGCAGGACACGGCCGAGATTCGTTTCGGATTCGCCGTCGCCATATTGCACCGCCGTGTCGAAATAATTGATGCCGGCCGCGATCGCGCGCGCGACGGTGCGTTCCTGGTCGGCGTGATCGCCCCGCACCATGATGCCGCCGACGGCACCGCAGCCAAAGCCCAGCACCGAGAGCTGCATTCCCGTCCGCCCAAATGCCCGCATCTGCATGACTGGTTCCTCCGGCTGTTCGCACGACTATGCAATGCCGAGCGAGTGTCACCAAGCCCGATGTTTTGCAAGCTTCGCCGTCATCCTGAGGAGCGGCGTCTTCGCCGCGTCTCGAAGGATGCTGTTCAGCGCAGTGCGTGCGGCCATCCTTCGAGGCGCGCAAGAAAGAGCGCGCACCTCAGGATGACGGCGAAGCCGTTGCGCAGGATGATCTCAGCCGATGAAATCGTCAGACCGATCTTGCCCGACGGGCAAATCACCTTCGCGCGCGGAATCCTGTCCAGCCCCTTAGCGAAAAATATTCCGCTTTGTTTTTGACCCAAATCACGTCTTCCATTGTCTATCCCACCCGATGAGAGGGGCGGCTCGCGATCGTCACGAACGTGCGGTGGGATGCGATGGACGCGAAGGCTGCGACTGACGAGCGTGGCTGACGCGGACGGCAAAGTCGTGTGGTCCTGACGCCCCAATGGCTGGTGTCAAGTTCCTGGGAAGCTCACGCTTCTTGCGGACGACGGTGACAAACAAGCTCTGGTCTCACCGGGGAGAGCACGGAATAAGCCGTAAACCATTGCGCAGGGAAGGCCGGAGTGTTTCCGCTGAACCTGTATGCTCATGTGCGCATTTCTTACGTGCATCTTGGCACATGAGACCGCGGGTGCAGCGCGCACCCGGTCTTCCCTGCGCCCTCTTTCTTTAGGGCGATCGAATTTTGCAAACCTCGGACAAATGATGTCGCGAGAATGCCAACGTGTGTGTGAGTCGCGTCGTTGTTTGATGAATCCGAAAAAACCACTCACGTCGTCCCGGCCTCCGCGCCGGGACCCATACGGCGAGGACTCGCGTTTTAGGCAGTTGGGCAGATGCCTTCTATTACAATTGACGCCAGGGGTTATGGGTCCCGGCGTTCGCCGGGACGACGACAGTCCCCTACTCGCCCGCCTCCAGCACTTCCAGCACCAGCTCCATCGTCATCAGCACCGGATTGTCGCCGCGGACCAGCCGTCCTTCGGCGAGGCCGCCGAGATAGTCGACCAGCGCGATGTCGAGTTCGGCTTGCAGCGCGCCGCCTTCACCTTGGGTGATGTTGCCCGAGCGGATCGCCAGTTCGGTCGCGAACGGCACTGTGCTGCTGCCATCGGTGAATTGCGCGCCGATGGTGCTGCCGACGCCGCCATGAATCTTGGCGCGGAAAATTCCGTGCTGACGACAAAAACCTTCCAGCGCGCCGGCAAAATCCTGGTTCGGGCGCAGCCGCAGCGCGAACGCGCGGCTGGAGGTCTTTGTGCCTGTCGCGGCGATCGAGACAGGACCGAACAGTTTAAAATTGGTCTCGGGATCAAGCTCGGCCGCGAACATCGCGCCATCGATGCCGAACGCCTCGACCTCAAAGGGCTCGGCGACGATGGTCTCCTCCGGCAGCATATGGCCGCCATTGAGGCGTCCGGAAGCTTCGCTCCACAGCGCATGGCAATGGTAGAACGGCGCGCCGTCGCGCGTCCCCAACGTCATCGCGCCCATTTTCAGCCGGGTGACGCCGTCGGGCCGAAATGTGTCGCTGTAGAACGCGGCGTTGGCGCCGGTCTTCGACAGCGCCGGCATCACATAGGCGAACGGACCGAGTGCGCCGCCTCGCATGTTCAACGCGCCGCCGGCAAAACCGGCCGCGGCAAAGCCGCGCCGCGCGGCCTCCAGCAACGGCAGGCCGGCTTGCAGCGTAAACGCAAACGCGCGCCCCCGCGCCTCGACCCATTGGATGCGTTCAGGCGCGGGCGGACCGGGCTGCTCGATACGACGCATCATTCAGCTGCTTGGTTTGGTGGTGACATCAAGCAAACCGCGCGCTTCGAGCTCATCGCGCACCAGCCGTTTTGGAATTTTGCCGTAGCCGGATTTCGGCAGCGCATCCCAGAAGAAAAACCGCTTCGGCATCTTGTAGCGTGGCACCTTGGTGGCGAGATAGCCGGCGAGATCCAGCTCGCTCACCGCATCGGCGCCGTCACGCTTGACGCACACCGCGACGCCGACCTCGCCCCAGACCGGATCGGGCACGCCGAGCACCGCGACCTCGCCGATCGCGGGATGGGTCAGGATCTTCTCCTCGACCTCGCGCGGGTAGATGTTGGATCCGCCCGAGATGTACATGTCGGAGGCGCGGCCGGTGATATAGACAAACCCTTCCGCGTCCATATGACCGAGATCGCCGGTGCGAAACCAGCCGTCGCGGAACGCTTTCGCATTGGCCTCGGGATTATCATAATAGCCGGCGAACACGGCCGGACCGATCACGCAGATCTCGCCGGTCTCGAACGGTTTCAGCTCATGGCCGTCATCGCCCTGGATCGAAACCTGCATGCCGGTGCGCTCGTAGCCGCAGCTACCAATGCGCGCCTGCGGCCCGTCTTCGGGGTCGTGCAGCTCCGCCGGCAGCACCGTGATGTTGCCGGTGACTTCGCCAAGCCCGAAATATTGCACCAGCACGCCGCCGAGTTTTTTCAGTGCCGCCTTCTGGTCCTCGCGGTACATCGGCGCGCCGGCATAGATTACGTAACGCAGCGACGAATGATCGAAGCGGTCGATCGCGGGATGTTCGACCATCATCTTCAGGATGGTCGGAACGGTAAAGATGTTGCTGACGCGGTGCCGCTCGATCAGCCGGAATGCCTCGGTGATATCGAACCGCTCGGACGGCAGCAGGATGGTCGGCACCGCCCTCGCCGTCTGCATCAACTGATGCACGCCGGCGCCGTGCGACAGCGGCGCCACCACCAGCGACGCATCGCGCTCGGTGGTGCCGGGCGTGAGGTCGGCCAGGTGGTTGGTCACCACGAAAGCCATCTGGCCGTGGGTCAGCACCGCGGCCTTGGAGCGGCCCGTGGTGCCCGAGGTGAAGAAGAACCAGCAGGGATCGTCATAGTCGACCGCGACATTCGCAAACGAACTTCCCGCATGCGCCTTGATCGCTTCGGTCAGCGTTGTCTCGCCAAAGGCGCCCTCGCCGATCCGCCAGATGAATTCGGGCCCGGATATTGCGGCGGCATGCTCGGGGAAATCGCCGTGGCACAGGAACGCTCGCGCGCCAGAAGCCGTGGCGAGATAGGCGACCTCATCGGGCATCAGCCGGAAATTGGTGGGAACCCAGACCGCGCCCAACCGGAAGGCCGCGAACATCGACCAGAACATCTCGTCGCAATTCTTGGAATGGACCAGGATGCGGTCGCCCTTGACGATGCCGCGCGCCGCGAGTGCCGCCGCCAGCGCCGAGACGTGGCCGTCGATCTCGCGCCAGCTCCAGGACCTGTCGCCCCAGATGAAACCCGCCCGCTCGCCGTGCCGGCGCGCGTTCTGGGTCACGAGATGCGCCAGATTCATCACCCGGCGCGACATCCTGGCCATGCCGCCGCGCGGCGCGTCGGCCCCGGTTGCGTTCGCCTGCCCGTTCACTTATCGGCGCCCGATGAAGACGCCGGCGCCGAGCAGCACCAGGCCGACCACACCAGCCACGATGCCGTGCTTGGTATGCGTATGGACATCGCCGGCCGCGTACCCCGGGAAGAAACTCGGCAGCTGATCCGCCGGGATCAGGAAATAGACCGCGGCGACCACCAGCAGGACGACGCCGAGCAGCGACAGAACGAGTTTCATGGATTTTTTCCTCCCAAACGGATGTTCAGAAAATTGAAGCAGATTCACGCGCGGTTGTTAATGGGGGCCTTCGTCATTCCGGGACGCGCCACCTCGGCGCGGGCCCGGAATCCATACTCCCTGTGCTAGCGTTCGGCGACCAACATCGCCACAGGGGTTATGGATTCTCAGATGCGCAATTGCGCATCGTAGCCCTCGCTTCGCTCGTCCCGGAATGACGCCCGCCCTCACCGCACCCCGGTGCCCTTGCAGCGCTGGCACTTCACGACATGGTCGCCCTTCTTGACCAGGCCCTTGCCCTCGCAATTTTTGCATTTCTGCTTCTTCTTGACGTTGGGGCCCTTTTCATTGGCCATGTTATTGCTCCGCGGCAAATCGAACGCATGATCGCGCCCGAACGACATATTCGAACACCCACATACAGCATACGCCAATTGAGGACAGAGATGATCACCCGCCGCGCCCTGATTTCGACCAGCCTTACTGGTCTCTTTGCCAGCCTGTTTGCCGGCGCCACCGCCCGCGCCGCCTTCGCCGAACCGGCCTCCGGCGGCGATCCCGTGGCCATCGTGACGGCGATCTATACCCGCGCGGCCAAGGGCAAAGGCGATGGCGGCGGCGGCTTCGTGATCGAGAACAAGGCGGCGAAAGCCAAATATCTGTCGAAATCGCTGATCGCGTTATGGGCCAAGGCCGATGCCCACACGGCCAAGGGCGATGTCGGGCCCATCGATTTCGATCCGGTCACCAATTCGCAGGACCCGGAGGTAAAGTCGTTCAAGGTGATCGCCGAAAAACTCGCGGCCGACAAGGCTACGATCGCGGCGACCATGACCGGCAGCCAGCCGCGCACGAAATCCGACGACGAAACCGTGCGCTACGATTTCGTGCGCGACGGCGACAAATGGAAGATCGATGATATCAAGGGGGCGATCGATGGCGCGCCGTGGTCGATCCGCGGCATGCTGAAGGACTCCCTGAAAGAATCCGTGAAGTGAGCTCGACATGAACCAGGTCCGCGACAACAAATCCCAACACCGCTTCGAGCTCGACGTCGAAGACGCGATAGCGTTCGCGAATTATCGCCTTTCGCCCGATACCGTCATCATCACCCACACCGAAACCCCGAGCGCGCTACGCGGCCGCGGCATCGCCTCGGAACTGGTCAAGGGCGCGCTGAATATCATCCGCGCCGACGGATTGAAGGTGGTCGCCGGCTGCGGGTTCGTGGTGGATTATCTGCACAAGCATCCGGAATACGCGGATCTGGAGCGCTGACTTGATCGCCTTCACACGATCCGGATCGACATGTCCGGCAAGCCTTCGAGCTTGCACAACAGCACGTCGCCCTTCACCACCGGGCCGACATTCTCCGGGGTACCGGAATAGATGATGTCGCCGGCCTTGAGTTCGAACGCCTCGGACAACTTCGCAATCTGTTCGGCGACGCTCCAGGTCATGCGGTCGAGGTCGGAATTCTGCCGGATGGTGCCGTTGACGGCGAGCGAGATCGCGCCCTTGGCGAGGTGACCGACTTTGGCCACGGGATGGATCGGGCCGAGCACGGCGGCATGATCGAAACTCTTGCCGATTTCCCACGGCTTCTTTTCGGAAGCCATCCCGTTCTGCAGGTCGCGCCGCGTCATATCGAGCCCAAGCGCGTAGCCATAGACGTGATCGAGCGCCTGCTCCGGCGCGATATTGGTGCCGCCCGATTTCAGCGCTGCGACCAGTTCGACTTCGTGGTGGTAGTTCTTGGTGAGCAACGGATAGGGATGATCCGCCACCGTGCCGACCGCGACGTTCTGGATCGCATCGGTCGGTTTCTGGAAAAAGAACGGCGGCTCGCGGGTCGGATCCGAGCCGCGCTCGATCGCATGCGCGGCATAATTGCGCCCGATGCAGTAGATGCGGCGAACCGGAAACACCTCGGCTTGGCCTGCGATCGGGATCGTCACCGCGGGCACCGCGAAGATCGGCTTGGGGGCGGCCTGCGCCTCGGCGCGGCCGATGGACGTGGCGGCGCCGGTCAGCGCCAGCGCGCCGGTGGCGAGAATGGTCCTGCGATCGACGGTATCCAAGGGCAGTCTCCGCTCAAGCGTTGCTTGTTCCGAGCGGTATCTAGACCCCTGCTTCGCCGAGAGCAAGCAATGCTAGATCAGCGAAACGGCAACGAAAAAGGCCCGCGAGGATGCGGGCCTTGATCGCAGCTTCAAGCCAAAGCTCAGTGCTTGATTTCCGGGGGCAGCTTGCCGCCATTGGCCGCCAGTTTCGCCATCACCTGCTTGTGCAGCCAGATATTCATGGTGGCGGAATCATTGGTGTCGCCGGTGTAGCCGAGTTCCTTGGCCAGCTCCTTGCGCGCCGTGAGGCTGGAATCGATGTTGAGCGCCTTCAGCAGATCGACGATCGATGTGCGCCATTCCAGCTTTTCGCCGGTCGCGGCCGCCGCCTTGTCGACAATCGCCGCGACGTCGACGGTTTGCGCCGGCGCCGCCGATGCAGACGCGGAGGATCCTGCCGACGGTCCGGCGGAGGACGATGCGGTGCTGGCCCCGCTCGACGAAGCGCTGCCAGCCGTGGCCGCGCCGCCGCTCGCCGGTGTTGCGCTGGCGTGGCTGCCAAAGATCGCGCCCATGATTTTTCCGAAAATGCTCATCGTTTGCTCCCAATGAATGCAGATATCTGTGACGGCTCGAACGCGGAAGTTTAGCCGCCCCCCACGCGCTTGCCAATGCGGCAAGGAGGCATTGGAACCAGTCTAGCGGCGGCGCAGTGACGGCGGAATGACAGGCACAAGCATGTGCACCGCGGCAACACCGAAGCGTGAGCGCTCATGCCACAGGATTGAGCGTACGCTGACCGCTCAGCTCGCGACATGGCCAGTTTCGGTTTCCTGTCTTCGCGTCTGGCCTGATCGTGATCGTTTCCGTTAGGCGGCTCGTGTGCGTCCTTTGCCGGGCGCCAAAAAGCGTGACCGCTGTAACAGGGGAAACAACGAAAGGGAGACAACGACATGGCGACATCATACCCAAGCAGTGTCACACCGCCCAGGGACGAGACCGCAGCCGGCTCCGCCGCCGCCCCGATCATCCGCACCATCGGCCTGTCCGACCTGCATCAGGCGTTGCGCCTTGGCTGGGAGGATTTCAAGGCGGTGCCCAGTCACGCCATCATCCTGTGCGTGATCTATCCGGTCCTCGGACTGGTGCTGGCGCGCACCGTACTCGGCTATTCGGTATTGCCATTGCTGTTTCCGCTCGCGGCGGGCTTTGCCCTGCTCGGCCCATTCGCAGCCCTCGGTCTGTATGAACTCAGCCGCCGCCGGGAAAGCGGTGAACGGGCGTCGGCTTGGGATGCGCTCGAGGTACTTCGCTCGCCCTCGTTCGGCGCCATGCTGGGCGTCGGCGTGCTGCTGCTGGCGCTGTTTGTGACCTGGGTTGCGACCGCGCAGGCGATCTATGTCGCCGCATTCGGCTATGAAGCCGCGGCCGGCATTCCGGATTTCGCCGAGCGCATCCTGACGACATCGCAAGGGTGGTGGCTGGTCGTGATCGGCTGTGGGGTCGGATTCCTGTTCGCCGTGGTGGCGTTGTGCATCAGCGTGGTTTCATTCCCTCTGATGCTCGACCGACAGGCTGGCGCCGGCGACGCCATGGTGACGTCGCTTCGCGCGGTGGCGAAAAATCCGGTGCCGATGGCGGCTTGGGGATTGATCGTGGCGGTGCTGCTGGTGCTGGGATCGCTGCCGTTCTTCCTCGGTCTCGCGATCGTGATCCCGCTGCTCGGCCATGCCACCTGGCATCTCTATCGCGCGGTGATCGCGCCCGACCCGAACCCGCGACCGCTTCCGCCGAAGCCGCAGTTTGAAAAGCGTTCCGCGGCCGATTTTCCGTCCGCCCTGTTTTCATGGCGACGCAAGGACGGCGCCTAAGCCGAGCGACCGTCAGTCGTCGGCAAGCCGCCGGTCGCGCGTCGATCGGCGGCGTCACAGCAACGCGCTGCGCTGGATTGCCCATTGCGCCGGCGTCGGCTGGCCATGTTTTGGCCTCTGTTACGCCGGACATTTCGTGCTATTCAATCAATTGTCCTTCAACAGAGAATCGATCTTGGTGCGCACTCCGCTGCTCCCCCGCTTCCTCCTTGCTGCTTTGGCCGTCAGTGCTGCGCTGGCGGCATCCAACGTACCGGCGGCTGCCGCAGCGTCCTGCGACACCGGCAATTTTGACACGTGGCTGGCTGACTTGAAGACCGATGCCGCCGCCAAGGGAATTTCCCAATCGGCCATCACCTCCGGCCTGAACGGCGTGACGCTGGATAAAGCGGTGATCTCCCGGGATCATTCGCAGGCCGTGTTCAATCAGACGTTCGAGCAGTTTTCCGGCCGCATGGTCCCGCCGCGCCTGACGCGCGGCAGCGACATGCTCAAGCGCTATGGATCGGTGCTTGGCCGCATTGAAGAGACCTACGGCGTGCCGGGTGAGATCGTGGTGGCGATCTGGGGGCTGGAAACCGATTTCGGCGTCAATATCGGAAAATTTCCGACGATACGCTCGCTGGCAACGCTGGCTTATGATTGCCGGCGTTCGGATGAATTCCGTGCGCAGCTGTTGGACGCGCTGCGCATCATCGATCGCGGCGACGTCGCGGCGGCGGACCTGCACGGCGCTTGGGCGGGCGAAATCGGCCAGACCCAGTTCATGCCGTCGTCGTACCTCAAATATGCCGTCGACTTCGACGGCAACGGCCGCCGCGATCTCTTGCACAGCGCACCTGACGTATTGGCCTCGACGGCGAACTACCTTGCCTCTTATGGCTGGCAGCGCGGCAAGGGCTGGGATCCCGGCAGCCCCAACTTCGCTGTGATCCAGCAATGGAACAAGAGCGAGGTCTACGCGAAAACCATTGGCTATTTCGCGACTCAGCTTTCCCACGCTCCATAAATCCAGCAAATCCGACCGACCGATAACGCCTGACGGCACGGATGCGCCCGCTGAAGGCTGAGTGGGCCGGCGTATCAAGCAGCTTTGGCCCTCGATAGCGATCAAGACTCAAAGAAGAGATTGGAAATTCATCTCTTTGTCGCATGCGATTGACGCATGAGCGCTCCGGCGAATCATCTCGTCCAATCGGTTTCGAGGCCAGGCCTGCGGGTCAACCCTCTTGAACGAAACCGAAAAATAGCCACCTAGGGTTTCAGTAGGACGTATGTCGCCATTGCGGCAATTTGGCTGTTTTGCAGGCTTTTTGTCGATGCCAGGACGCAAATCCTGGAGTCGGGGCTGTGCTTTGTGCAGCCATGCCGGCTGGTTAATCAGTTGTTACTTTTGCCATGCGTTTTTGGCTTAGCTGCATCGCACCATTGGAACTGTTGCACTGCGATATTCCGTTCTATATTCATTTCAACGATGAGGTCTTCCTTCAAAGGCTGAATCGGAACTACGAAGGAGAATTACCATGTTGCTCTCGCTCATCCGCATGATCCAGGCGTTCCGGGACTATCAGCGCAATGTCAGCGAACTGGCCCAGCTTAGCGATCGCGAACTGGCCGATATTGGCTTGGATCGCTCGGATATTCCGCGCGTGGCAGCCGGTACCTATAACGGCTGATACGCCGTCAAGCTGACTGACGAACGGATAACGCCCGCGTTCCCGCGGGCGTTGTCGTGTCTGCTCATCAGTGCATTCCACTGCGGCAGAAAAAGCGCTAACCCTGCGCGATGACTGGCATGAAATCACCCTCCGAACCCGTGCACATCGTCGGCGCGGGCCTCGCCGGCTCGGAAGCCGCCTGGCAGGTCGCCCAAGCCGGCGTCCCGGTCGTTCTGCACGAGATGCGCCCGCAACGGATGACCGAGGCCCATCGCACCGAGGGGCTGGCCGAACTCGTCTGCTCCAATTCTTTTCGCTCCGACGACGCCGCCAATAATGCGGTCGGCTTGCTGCACGCGGAAATGCGCCGGCTGGGATCGCTGATCATGCGGTCCGCCGATGCCAACCAGGTTCCCGCCGGTGGTGCGCTGGCGGTCGACCGCGACGGATTTTCCGCTGCCGTCACCAAGGCATTGCAGGACCATCCCTTGATCGAACTCCGCCGGGCCGAAATCGCCGGCCTGCCGCCGGCCGATTGGGGCAACGTCATCGTCGCGACCGGTCCCCTCACCTCGGCGCCGTTGGCGGACGCGATTCGCGAACTCACCGATGAAAACGCACTGGCCTTCTTCGATGCGATCGCCCCGATCGTGCACAAGGATTCCATCGACATGTCGGTGGCGTGGTTTCAGTCGCGCTACGACAAGGTCGGTCCCGGCGGCACCGGCGCCGATTACATCAATTGCCCGATGACCAAGGAGCAATATGACGGCTTCGTCGCGGCGCTCGTGTCGGGCGAAAAGACCGACTTCAAGGAGTGGGAAACCAACACGCCTTATTTCGATGGCTGCCTGCCGATCGAGGTGATGGCCGAGCGCGGCCCCGAGACCTTACGTCACGGGCCGATGAAGCCGGTCGGACTGACCAACCCGCGCGACCCGACCGTGAAAGCCTACGCCATCGTGCAGCTGCGCCAGGACAACAAGCTCGGCACGCTCTACAATATCGTCGGTTTCCAAACCAAACTGAAGCACGGCGACCAGCAGCGCGTTTTCCGCGGCATTCCCGGGCTTGAAAACGCCGAATTCGCCCGGCTTGGCGGCCTGCATCGCAACACCTTCCTGAATTCACCAAAACTGCTGGACACGCAGTTGCGGCTCCGGGCCGATCCGCGGCTGCGCTTCGCTGGACAGATGACCGGATGCGAAGGCTATGTGGAGTCCGCCAGCATCGGCCTGATGGCCGGGCTCTATGCCGCGGCCGACGCGCGCGCGACGGCACTGCCGCCACCGCCGCCGACGACGGCGCTGGGGTCGCTGCTTGGCCACATCACCGGCGGCCATATCGAAACCATCGACGCCGGTCCGCGCTCGTTCCAGCCGATGAACATCAATTTCGGGCTGTTTCCGCCGCTGGCCACGCCGCCCACCAAAAAGCCTGATGGCACGCGGCTGCGCGGCAACGAAAAGACGGTGGCGAAGAAGCAGGCGATCAGCGCCCGCGCGCTGGTCGATATCGATCGGTGGATCGCCGACAATTTGCGCGTTGCGGCCGCGGCGTGAGACTTCCATGAGCCTGCCCAAAGACGATGCCGCCGTTTTGTCGGCGCGATGGAACGAAGGCGTCCTGCTCAAGCGCGACGTGTTTTCGACCGTCGAGCGCGGCCGCTTTCGCGGCGATCATGGCGAAGTCGACGCGGTGCTGCGCCGGCTCGATCAGGTTCCCTGGTGGTCCGCCATTCCGGCGCGCCATTTGTTCGCCCGCGAACGCCGCGCGCTGACGCTGGCGCGCGACCTCCACGTCGGGCCGGAACTGCTATGGGGCGGCCGGCGCGCGCTGGTGCGCGGCTTTATCAATGGCGTCGCGCTGCACCTCGCAAAACCGACCGGCGATGTCGCCTATTTCCGCTCGGCCAAGCTTGCGTTGCGCAAGCTGCACCGCGCCGGCATCTGCCACAACGATCTTGCCAAGGAGCAGAACTGGCTGCGCGGCGTTGACGGACAGGCCTACGTCACCGATTTCCAGCTCGCGGCCTGCTTCAAGACGCGAAGCAAGTTGTTTCGTATCGCGGCCTATGAAGACCTCAGGCACCTCCTGAAGCACAAACGCAGTTACGCGCCGGAAGCGCTGACGCCCAAAGAACGCAAGATTCTCACGCGCAAATCGTTCGTGGCGCGGCTCTGGCTGATGACCGGCAAGAAGGTCTATCGCGCCATCACCCGCGGCCTGTTCAATTTCACCGACCGCGAGGGCGGCGGCCGGCGGCTGGTCAACGATGCGCCGGTACTGGTCGATCTCATCAGGCGAAATCCGGACGTTCGCGACACCGCCATCGTGGCGTTCGCCGACCGGCGTACCGGCGTCGGGCTCTACGCCTTCGTCGAGGCCGATCGGACGGCGTTGGAAGCGCAATTGCGCAGCGAATTGAGCGCGGCCAAAGGACCAAAACCGCCGGAGCATATCCAGGTGGTACAAGCCCTGCCTCGCGACCGCGACGGCAAGCCGCGCACCGAGATCCTGCAACTCGTGGCGATGAACCAGCTCGATTTGATCGAGCCGATGATGGCGAGCGACACGGATCGCGCGTTCCTCAAGAGCATCCTGGAGTCGCGGAAGAATCTGCGGGACCGTTTCAATTTCGAGGCGGTCGATCACACCCTGCCGTCCTAAGACGTTCTTGTCCCGCACGCGGTGGAACTCACCGGCCGCTCCCAGCCAATTGCCCCGAAAATCCCTCATTGCGCGCTAATCACGCCTCTATGCACAGTGCGGCCCGCTGCCATGCGCTTGGTATCCCAAAAATGCCATTCATGGGATACCAGACTGGTATATGTGACTCGGTACCAACCTCCTGATACTTCGAGGCGTCCGATGTCGCAGATGTTCCAGATTCACAGCCAGCTGCGCGAGATGATCCTTTCGCTCGATCTGACGCCGGGCGAACGGCTGACGGAGCGCTGGCTGGAGGGCCGCTTTGAGGGGTCCCGCACGCCAATCCGGGCGGCGCTGGCGCGACTGGAGAGCGAAGACCTGGTGCGGCGCGACGGTCGCAACTGGATGGTGGCGCCGATCGACCTTAGTGAACTGGAAGCACTGGCCGAGTTCCGCGAACCTCTGGAAACCACCGCCGTCCGCCTTGGCTGCGCGCGGGCCACCGAAGCCGATCTCGCCGCGATCGAGGAGATGCTGGATGCCTGCCAGCCCGGCGTCCCCCGGGAAGAATGGCACCGGGTCGGCACCGACTTCCACGTCGAGATCGCGCGGCTTTCCGGCAACCCCTTTCTGGTCAAGGCCATCGCGGGCGTGATGACCCGGCTGTCGCGCGCCCGCTGGCTGGAGGTCTGGACCGAACCGTCGCGTGAGCAGGCCTGGGCCGAGCATCGGCGCATTCTCGGCTTCATCCGACGCAATGAGCCCGAGGCGGCCACGCGCGAGGCGGCTGAACATATCAGGGACACCCGCGATCGCCTGCTCGGCTCGCTGAACGAGGATCGCCGCGGCCTGCGCGCGCGCGGCTTCGCCGTCATTGGAAAGCGCTGACGATGGATATGACTGGAGATCGCGAGGCGATCATCGACGCCGGTCCGTGGAAACGAAATCTGATCGTTTGCGTGTTCGGCTCCTTCACCACGATCATGGCGATGACGTTGCTGCTGCCGTTCCTGCCGATCTATGTCGAGCAGCTCGGCGCGACCGACCACGCCGCCATCGTTCAGTGGTCGGGCATCGCCTATGGCGCGACCTTCTTCACCGCGGCGCTGACCGCCCCTCTCTGGGGACGGCTGGCGGATCGCTACGGCCGCAAGCTCATGTTGATCCGGGCAAGCCTCGGGATGGCGGTGGCGATGTCGCTGATCGGCATGGCCCATAGCGTCTGGCAACTGGTGGCGCTGAGGCTGCTGGCCGGCCTGCTCGGCGGCTATGCCTCGGGCTCGATGGTGCTGGTCGCAGCGCAAACTCCGAAAGCCCGTTCCGGCTGGGCGCTGGGCGTTCTTTCCGCCGGCATCATGGCGGGCAATCTGGTCGGCCCGTTGGTTGGTGGCGTGCTGCCGCCGCTGATCGGCATCCGCTCGACTTTCTTTCTGGCGGGCGCCGTCATCTTCGTCACCTTTCTCGGCACCACCTTCTTCATCCGCGAAGAGGCGCGGCCGGCCCAGGCCCGCGCCCGCAAGCCGGGCGGCGGCTGGTCGCTGATCACGGACAAGCTTCCGATCGTCGCCATGCTGGTGACCGGCCTTCTCCTGATGGTCGCGCAGATGTCGATCGAGCCGATCATCACCGTGTATGTCGCGCAACTTGTCGAACCGCCGCGGGTGACGTTCGTCGCTGGCGTCGTGATGTCGGCGGCGGCGCTGGGAAGCATCCTGTCGTCCTCCCAGCTCGGCAGACTGGCGGACCGAATCGGCCACTGGACTGTCATCACCGCAAGTCTGGCGGTGTCAGCGCTCTTGCTGATCCCGCAGGCTTTCGTCGACAGTGGGTGGCAACTCATCCTGCTGCGCTTCCTGATGGGCCTCGCGCTCGGCGGACTGCTGCCGTGCATCGCCGCCGTCATCCGACATAACGTGCCCGAAACCATCGCCGGCGGCATCCTGGGCTACTCGGTGTCGGCGCAATATGCCGGTCAGGTGATCGGGCCGTTGGCCGGAGGTTTTGTTGGCGGACACATCGGCATGCGCGCCGTGTTCTTGGGCACCAGCGCGCTGATGGCCGCGGGAGCCATCGGTAATTTCATTGCGACGAAGCGGCGCTAGTAGTTTCTTGTTTTGACGCGTTTTCTTCACGCGAACCGGTGGCCACGGCGCCTGTCATCGGGCGCGCATTCGCGCGACCCGTTGGCTCGAAAACGCTCTAGAGTCGAAACTGCCGCGACCGCGACGCCCGCCACAGCGTCCAGAGTGTCCGCAGCCGCGACGCGGGCTGTGGTGCAAAGAAATCATAGTCCGTCTGCGACATGCGATCGAGGTCGCGGCGAACCACCGCCAGTGGCAGGAACAGCGGCCTCACGTCCGGCGGCACACTCGAAAGCAACGCCAACGCCGTCTTGAGATGCTCACGCGCTTCGCTGGCCAATTGATCGAGCGCAGCCCGCAATTTCGGCGTCTGCTTGCCGGCGAATACTTCTTCCATCCCGATGCCGTGCGCTTGCAACACTTGCTGCGGCACAAACAATTGCCGGCGCGATGTGTCGAGCGGCAGCGACGCCAGCACCTGCGCGAAACCCTGTGCAAGCCCGGCATGGCGCGCGAGATGCTCGATGGCATCAGAGTGCCAGCCGGCGATCCGGGCGGCGAGCGAAAACAGCACCGACGCAGTGTCGCCGACATAACCTTCCAGCGCCGCCATGGTCGGCATCGGGTCGTTATAGAGGTCGAACTCATGCTCTTCGATCAGGCGCGACAACCGGTCGACCGGCAGCCGCGCGTTGCGGATCGCCAGCAACAATTCCGCCGCGACCGGATTGCCCTCGACCCCGCCATGGCCGGCGCCTGCGAGCATGTCGGTCCACCATTGCAGGCGCATTTCACCCGGCAAGGCCTGGCTGACCTGGAGGCGCACCCGGGAAATCTCGACGTTGAAGGCGTAGACCGCCAGCAGCGCGCGGCGCTGCACTGATGGCACGAACAGCGTGGCTGCATAGCGCGTGAAATCGTGGCTACGAACCAACTCGGCACAGAAGCCGGCGGCATCCTTGTCGGCAGCAGCCTCGCTCATGGCACCGCGATCAGCGCCGCGGCGACCCGCCGCCGCTCGCCCATCATGATGTTATAGGTGCGGATGGCCGGGCCGGTCTGCATCGCATCCAGCACCACGCTGACCGCCCGCAGCGCCTCGCGCAGCTCCCGCGGCGGCACCCAGACATCGGTGCCGGTGCCGACAATCAGCGTATCGATGCTGTTGGCGGCCGCGAAGACCCGCTGCAGCGAAATGCGGTCGATCTGTTCGGGCCGGGTGACCGGCCAGGCCCACATCGCATCCGGCATGCACAGCAGCGAGCCGCGATGCGACATATCATCGAAGGCAAATCCGCCCTTGCCGTAGGCCTCGATCGGCGCCGATCTCGGGAGATGCGGGGCGTCCGAACGATCGTCTTTCGTTTTGATCATGATCTTATCCGAAAACCGGTTCCCACTTTTCGGGATCATGCTCAGACATTATTTTTTCTTCGCAGGCTCGTCCGGCGCTTCGGCCCGATGATCGCCAACGCCGAGATAGATCAGGATCGGTGCGGCGATGAAGATCGAGGTGTAGGTACCGACCAGCACCACGCCGAACATCATCACGGCGGTGAAGCTGTGGATGGCGTTGCCGCCGAACAATAGCAGCGCGAACAGCGCCAGCGTCACCGTGACGTGGGTGATGATGGAGCGCGACAGCGTCGAATTGATCGATTCATTGAGCAGTTCCGGCATCGGCATTTTCTTGTAACGCCGCAGCATTTCCCGGATCCGATCATAGATCACGACCGTGTCGTTCAGGGAGTAGCCGAGAATCGTCAACAACGCCGCGATGCTGGTGAGATCGAAATCGACCTGCGAGATCGACATGAAACCGATGGTCAGCACGATGTCGTGGACGTTGGCGATCATGGCGCCCAGGGCGAACTGCCATTCGAACCGGAACCAGAGATAGATCAGGATAGCGAAGATCGCAAGCATCAGGCCGAGCATGCCGTAGGCCAGCAATTCGCCGGAAACCCGTGGTCCCACCACTTCGACGCGGCGGTAGTCGACGGCATCCCCGAGCGCGCCGCGAACCTTCTGCACCGCCTCCTGCTGCGCGGCGTCGCCGCCGGGCTGTTCAGCCACCCGGATCAGCACCTCCTCAGGACCGCCAAACTGCTGCAACTGGATATCGCCGAGCCCGAGGCCGCCGAGCGTCGCCCGCATCGCAGCGAGATCGGCAGTGCCCGACTTGGCCCGCACTTCCAACAGCGTGCCGCCCTTGAAATCGATGCCGAAGTTCAGCCCGTGGGTGAAGAACAGCGTGATCGCGATAATCGACAGCACGGCCGAAATCGGGAAGCTGATGCGGCGGAAACGCGTGAAATCGAAATGCGTAACGTCGGGGACGATCCGCAACGACGGCAGCCAGCCGAAGCAGCTGACGACCGTCAGCACGACAATGAGGGCGCCCAGCCCCAGAAGAACTAAATGAGTCACGACCGGATCCGCCTTGTCAAATTGGCACGCTCTGCGGCCGCTTCCACCGCACCCAGGTCGCAACGATCAGCCGGGTCAGTGTAAACGCGGTAAAGACCGTGGTGATGATGCCGATGCCGAGCGTCACGGCAAAGCCGCGCACCGGGCCGGTGCCGATATAGAACAGCACCGCAGCGGCGATGAAGGTGGTGATGTTGGAATCGAGAATCGTCGACAGCGCCCGCTTGAAGCCGGCGTCGATCGCCGAGATCGCGGTGCGCCCGCCCCTCAATTCCTCGCGGATGCGCTCGTAGATCAGCACGTTGGAGTCCACGGCGATGCCGACGGTGAGCACGATGCCGGCGATGCCGGGCAAGGTCAGCGTCGCATTCAGGAGCGACAGCACCCCGAAGATCATCGCCACGTTGATCGCGACCGCGATGTTGGCGAACACGCCGAACAGCCGGTAGGTCAGCAGCATGAACACTATGACCAAGATCGAGCCGACATAGGCCGCCAGTTCGCCCTTGTCGATCGAGTCCTGGCCGAGCCCCGGCCCGACGGTGCGTTCCTCGATGATGGTCAGCGGCGCCGGCAGCGCGCCGGCCCGCAGCAGGATCGCCAGATCATTGGCCGCCTGCACGGTGAAACTGCCGGAAATCTGGCCGGAGCCGGCGGTGATCGGCTCGCGGATCACCGGTGCCGAGATCACCTTGCTATCCAGCACGATGGCGAAGGGCTGGCCGACGTTTTCCGAGGTGGCTTGGGCGAATTTCCGCGAGCCCGAGGTGTTGAAGCGGAAGCTGACGATCGGCTCGTTGGAGCGCTGGTCGAAGCCCGGTTGCGAATCGATCAGGTCGCCGCCGGAGACAACCACCTGCTTCTTGATGACATAGGGCGGATGCCCAGGCTCGGTGCTTGGCAGGATTTCCGAATCAGGCGGCAGCTGGCCCGCGGTCGCCTGCTCCGGCGAAACGGTGCTGTCGACCATGCGGAAATCCATCTTGGCCGTTTCGCCGATCAGCTTCTTCAGCCGGGTCGGATCCTGCAAACCGGGCACCTGCACCAGGATGCGATCGGTGCCCTGACGCTGGATCAGCGGTTCGACGGTGCCTAGTTCGTTGACGCGGCGCTCGACGATCTGAATCGATTGCTCGATCGCCTGCCTGATCCGCTCGGTGACCGCGGCTTGCGGCACGGTCAGGCGTATGACGCCACCGCCGGCGTCACTGACTTCAAGGCTGCGCTGGCCGCTGGAGCCGAGCAACCCGCCCAGCGGCTGCGACAGCTCGCGCAACTTGCTCAGCGCTGTTGCCTGATCGGTGTCCTTGGTGACGCGGACCTCGACGCTATCGCCCTTGGTCGCCAGACCAGTATAGCCGATCTTGGTCTCGCGCAGGGTACGACGGACGTCGTCGCGAACCTGATCGAGCTTCTCTTTCTTCACGTAGTTGGAATCGACTTCAAGCAGCAGATAAGAGCCGCCCTGCAGATCGAGCCCCAGCACCAGACGCCGCTGCGCCCAGGCAGGCCAGGTCTTCACCCTGGCTTCGGGAAAGAAATTCGGAACCGCGCAAAGGCACACCACCAGCGCGATCAGGATAATCCCCAGCGCCTTCCACCGCGTGAAATACAACATCGAATTGACCCGTCAGAATTCCGGCAGATTTTTGAACGTGCGCTGTTGCCTTGAGAAACGCGCTAACTCGCCGAGGAATCTTCCTTGGCCGTGTCAGCCTTTTCCTTGGCTGGTTCACCCTTGGCCCGCACGCCCGAAATCATCTGCCGCATTTGCCGAACGCGGACCCCGTCGGAGATCTCGAATTCGATCTGGTCGTCATCGACCACTTTTGTCACCTTGCCGACCAGACCGCCGGTGGTCACCACGGTGTCGCCGCGGCGGATGTTCTTCACCAGTTCGGCGTGGTCCTTCACCTTCTTCTGCTGCGGCCGCAGAATCAGGAAATACATGATCACAAAGATCAGCGCGAACGGCAGCAGCGACATCAACATGCTGTTGGTATCGCCACCACCCGCGGCCTGGGCAAACGCAGGAGTAATCAGCATTCGAACGATCCTCGTGAAAACGGAAATAGACCGGCGACGCATCGGCGTCGGGCCGGTTCGGGTAAATTCGGCGGGACTATAGCGGCCGCGGTCCCAATTGCAACGCTGCCAGACCGCTCATTTGCCCTTCCTTTGAGGCGCTTGCGGCCTTCCCAAAGGCTCGATATGGGTGCGGCATCAGGAACCCCAAAAATGTCAAAAAAAGCCCGAAAAACACCCCCTCGTGCCACCTCCAAGACCGCAGCAAAGGCTGCCGCACGCAAGCCCGCCGCGAGAGCGGCAAAACGCCCCGCATCACCTCAAAGGCCCGGCACCGACGAGCGGATCGCAACCGCGCTCGAGGCCATCGTGGCCCATTTGTCGGCCGGCACGCCGGCGCCCGAGACCGCCGACCCGTTCGACGGCGCTGATGCCTTTGTCTGGCACCCCGACGGACGGCTTTCGCCGGTGCCGCGCGTCAGCCGCGTCGAGATCGGCCTGCTCAAGGGCATCGAGCGGATGCGCGATATCCTGATCGAGAATACCGAGCGCTTTTCCGATGGCCTGCCCGCCAACAACGCGCTGCTCTGGGGCGCGCGCGGCATGGGCAAGTCATCGCTGGTGAAGGCCGCGCATGCCAGCATCAATGTCAACCGCAAGCCGGTGGACCGTTTGAAGCTGATCGAGATTCATCGCGAGGATATCGAAAGCCTGCCGCAACTGATGGAGCTGTTGCGCAGCTCCAGTTTCCGTTTCATCGTGTTCTGCGACGATTTGTCGTTCGACGGCAATGACGCCTCCTACAAGTCGCTGAAGGCGGTACTGGACGGCGGCATCGAAGGACGGCCGGACAATGTGATCCTCTACGCCACCTCCAACCGCCGGCATCTGCTGGCGCGCGAGATGATCGAAAACGAGCGCTCCACCGCGATCAATCCCGGCGAAGCGGTCGAGGAAAAAGTGTCGCTGTCCGACCGCTTCGGCCTGTGGCTCGGCTTCCATCGCTGCAGCCAGGATGAGTATCTTGCCATGGTGAAGGGCTATTGCAGCCATTTCGGCATCAAGCTCGCGGAAGACGAACTCGAACGCGAAGCGCTGGAATGGTCGACCACCCGCGGCTCACGCTCCGGCCGCGTCGCCTGGCAGTTCACGCAGGAATTGGCGGGACGGCTCGGCGTGCGGATAAGCGCGAAGTAACGACCGTGTAGGTCGTCATACGCGGGCTTGACCCGCGTATCCATCCTCTTCGCAAAGGCTCTTGCTTGCGATGGATTGCCGGGTCAAGCCCGGCAATGACAAGCCCTCACGCCCCGTTGAGGAATTGCAGCGGGTCCACCGGTGACGATCCCTTGCGGATCTCGAAGTGCAGCTGCGGAGATTGCACCTCGCCCGACTGACCCGATTTGGCTATGACCTGGCCGCGCTTGATGGTGTCGCCGCGCTTGACCATCAGTTCGCTGGCATGGGCATAGGCGGTGACGTAACCATTGGCGTGCCGGACCAGGACCAGATTGCCGTAACCCTTGAGCTCATTTCCCGAATAGGCGACGACGCCGTCGTCGGCTGCCTTGATCGGCGTGCCCTCCGGCACCGCCAGATTAATACCGTCATTGGCCTTGCCGTTGGCCTTGGCGCCGTAGGCGGTGATCACCTTGCCGCGCACCGGCCAGCGGAACGTGGGCAGTGCACCGGTCGCTTCCGCGGCTTTTACCGGCGATGCAACCGCGGGCTCTTCCGCGTTCGGCGCGGCCTGCGCCAACCGCGCCTTTTGCGGGGTATCGACGGCGGCCAGTTTGGTCATCGGCGCCGCCGGTGCCGCAAGGGGCTGAGCGGCGACGACAGCCACCGGTGCAGCGGTCGGTGGCACTGCGGCTGCGGTCTTCGCGCCGGGCACGACCAGCTTCATGCCGAGGCTCAGTCTGGCCGACGGTTCGAGATGATTGGCCCGTGTCAGTTCCGCCACCGAGATGTGGTTGCGGCGGGCAATGCTGAGCAGAGTGTCGCCGTGGTTGACGACATGGACGCTCGACGGCGCCGCAGCCGCGACGGCGACAGGCTTGACCGCAGGCGCCGCCAGCGCAGGCGCGGCGGCAACCGCCGCGGCATGCGGAATGATCAGTTGCTGGCCCGGCGACAGCGTGCGCGGCCCCTTATAGCCATTGGCCTGCATGATCGCGGCCGCCGGAACATTGTAGCGGCGCGACAGCAGTTCGAGCGTATCGCTGGTGCCGACGATGATCGTGGTGCCGCCCTGCATCGGAGCGTGGGTGGCCGCGATCGAGCGCGGCGCGACGCTGCCGGTCGTCTCAAGCGGCTGATGCGCCGGCGGAGCATAGGAGCCTACGCCGCGCCCTCCGCCGGAAACTCCAGCGCTGGCGCTCGAATAAGACTGCGCGGACGGATAGGATTGCGGCGCCGAGATCGGCGGCGGCAGGGCCGCGGACTGATATTGCGACTGCGGCCGGGCATATTGCGGAAGCTCGCGGCGCGGGGCCGGCTGCACCGAGCCCGTGGCTTCCGGTTGCGAGGCAAAGGGATTGGAAAACTGGTCTTGAGATAAGCGCGTCGACATGTCGGCACTGCAGCCGGCAAAACCAATCGACATCAGCGCCAGGGCCGCAACCTGCGGAACGCGGCGCGAGTAAAGCAATCCGACAACACGGGACATGGTTACTCACTCATACGCAACTAGATACTGTTTTGAGTAAACACCTCCCCAGTAAACAACCGCTTAACCCTTCGAATAAGATGTTGGCGGCACAGCCGATCCGGACTTCCTAGAGTTCGCGCGCAATCCCCGGCAGCGCAGGTACGAAGCGCACCTCCACCAGATTGCGGCGCTCGAACCCCGCCTCGGTCCTGACGGTGCGGATCAGGGTTTGGGTTCCCCGATGCGGGCCGACCGGCGCGATCAGGATACCGCCGGTTTGCAACCGCTCCAGCAGCGCATCGGGGATTTGCTCGATCGCCGCGGTTACGATGATGCGGTCGAATTGACCGCCCGGGATGGCGGATATTTCGAGCCCGTCGCCCAGCAACACCTCGACATTGTCGCAGCCGAGCTTCTCGAGCCTGCGGCGGGCACGGTCGGCCAAGGTCCGGTAACGCTCGATGGTCAGCACCTGCCGGCACAGCCGCGACAGGATGGCGGCCTGGTAACCGGAGCCGGTGCCGAGCTCCAGCACGTTATGCCCCTTTTGCACCTGCAATTGCTCGGTCATATAGGCGACGACGAACGGCTGGCTGATGGTCTGCCCGCAGGCAATGCCGAGCGCGCTGTCGCGATAGGCGCTGTCGCGATCGGCCGGCTCGACGAACATCTCGCGGGGAATTTCCTCCATGGCGCGCAGCACGGCCTGCTCACTGATCCCGCGTCGGCGCAGGTTGAGCTGAAACATCATCTTTTCCGGCGGCTTTTGCGCTGCGGGCATGGCACTCTCGAAAGCAAGGACCGCTCGAAAACAAGGATCGCTCGAACACAGGCGTCCGGTAGAGCCTTATGCGACTCGGCCGCGTGACGATACGATCTGCCTGATTAAGTAATAACTCTCGTCAAATTGGCGTTGCCGCCTCGGCCACGACACCTGATATGGGTGGGATCGGGCGATCCTGTGCGGCCCTATTGAACAAAACCGCGTGCGATAACCGGCTCGGAGCCGGCCATCACTTGCTATCACACGGTCTTGGGGCGTATTCCCTCACGTTGACGTTGCGCAAATCGGCGTTATTTGCCAACCTTCGGCTATGGGACAGGCTAGGATACCATTATGACCGCGACGCAGCCGCTGGGCGGTTCTGTGTTCCTCGTCGAGGACGAGGTCATGATCAGGATGATGGTCGCCGACATGCTCGAGGAATTGGGCTACCGCGTCGTCGCCGAGGCCGGCGAGATCGGCGAGGCCATGAAGCTGGCGCAGACCGCCGATTTCGACATCGCCATCCTCGACGTCAACGTCAACGGCAAGGTGATTTCCCCGGTGGCCGAACTGATCAGCGCACGCAACCGCCCCTTCATCTTCGCCACCGGCTATGGCTCATCCGGCTTGCCGGAAGAATTTCGCGACCGCCCCGCGCTGCAAAAGCCCTTCCAGCTCGAAACCCTGGCGCGGATGATCGACGCCGCGCTGAAGAGCCCGGCAGCGTAGCCGCGCGTCGTCCCGCTATTTCAACGTCGAAGCCAGCGCTTCCGAAAACGCCTCATCGGTGCGATCGAGCCGCAATGGCGTCACCGAGACATAGCGCGCGGCCAGGGCTGCGAGGTCGGTGCCCTCGGCGGGCGCTTCAGTTTGCGCCAGCCGCTCGAAGCCGATCCAGAAATACGGATTGCCGCGGCCGTCGCGGCGCTCGTCGACTTTCAGGAAACCAAAATTACGCTTGCCCTGCCGCGTCACGCGCACGCCCAAAACTTGATCGGGCGCACAGGCGGGAAAGTTGACATTGATCACGGTGTTCTTGGGCACCCCAGCATCGATCACCTTGCGCAGGATCTGCGGGCCGAATTTCAGCGCGGTTTCCCATAGCGGCGCGTGGCGGGTTTCCACGCTGAATTCCTGGCTCAGCGCAAACGACGGCAAGCCCAGGATGGTGCCCTCCAGGGCGCCGGCGATGGTGCCGGAATAGACCACGTCTTCGGCGACGTTACGGCCCTTGTTGACGCCCGACAGCACCAGATCGGGCTTGGTCTCGCCGAGGATGTGACGCGCGCCCATGATCACGCAATCGGTCGGCGTGCCCCTGACTGCGAAACGCTGCGGGCCCACCTCGCGCAGCCGCAAGGGATCATTCAGCGACAGCGAATGCGAGACGCCGGACTGGTCGAGTTCCGGCGCCACCACCCAGACGTCGTCGGACAGCGCCCGGGCGATCTGCTCGACGACCTGCAGGCCGGGGGCATGAATGCCGTCGTCATTGGTGCAGAGAATTCGCATCCGGATAAATGCCCTTTTTCATCGATTGCAATTTTCATCGATTCCAAGTCCGCCGATCCGCCGTCTTATCCGCCCAGCAGCGTTGAGGCAAACCCAACGAACCCGTTAAAATGCCGATCCGTCCCCGCTAAAACGTCAGGCGACCCGCGCGTACCTTTTCGCGCGGCGCCTCGAACATGGCGTTAATCGCCTGACCGGTCCGGCCGACCAGCACGACCCCGTCGCCGGCATGGATCCGGATGGACTTTTGCGGCCCGGTGATCGGGTCGCCCTCGCGCCGGTTGATCTGCACGATGAAGAAGGCGCCGTTGGTGCGGGTCTCGATTTCCTCGATCGACAGATCGGTGAGTGCGCCGCCTTCCGGCGCCACCACGACCTCGATCGCCAGACCCAGAACGCGCAGATTGCGCTCGAGGTCGCGCATCGAATCGGAGTCGCGGATGAAGCGCGAGGTTTCCGGAAACAACAGCATCCCGGCGATCCGCTCGGCGCCGATATGGGTCGGCAGCACGACCTTGTTGGCGCCGGCATGCAGCAATTTTCGTTCGGTCGAGACGGCGTCGCCGCGCGCGATGATTTCGATCTTGCGGTTGAGGCTGCGCGCGCTCAACGTGATGAAGACGTTGGCGGCGTCGTTCGGCAGCACGCTGGCGAGCGCGCGGGCCCGATCGATGCCGGCGTCCTGCAGCGTGGTTTCATTGGTCGCGTCGCCCTGGATGCAGAGATGCCCGGCCTCGCGCGCCTGCTCGACGCGACGCTCATTCTGTTCGAGCACCACGACATCGGCGCGGCCATCCTTCAGAGCCTTGGCGAGTTCGACACCGATGCGGCCATAACCACAGACGATGACATGATCGCTGAGTTTGTCGACTTCAGCCTGCATGCGCCGCCCGCCCAATAGCTGCTGCAGCGAGTTCAGCGTCATGAACTGAATCAGCGAACCGGTCAGGAAGATCATGCCGGTGCAACCAAGCGCCATGGTCGCCATGGTCACGACATGCAGATAGGTGGTGTCGATCGGACGCACTTCGCCGTAACCGACGGTGAAGACCGTCAGCGTCACCATGTAGAGCGCGTCCTGAAAGCTCCATCCTGCCTTCCAATAACCCGCAGTGGCAGCGACCCACACCACCATCATGAAAATGGAGCCGCGGATCAAGTTGCGGGATGGATAGGAATTCAAACTTTCCATCGCGGCTTCCGGGCCCGTTGCGCCCCCTCGGCCGCAACGTTACCGCGACTATGGCCAAAATCATCTGAAGCTAAAAGAGAAATCCGCCGGACCACCGCGTTGGCGCCAACGCCAATGCCGTCAACGCTTGATCCGGATCCGCCACATAGGCGTGAATTTCGCGCTTCCGCCTTCGAGTCGCATGGCGAATTTCGCAACGACCGGCGTTGCCGGCTCAACTTCCGGCACGGGCTTTACTGGCGCAGACCGAGGTCGCGATGGCGGTGGCTGGAGCGGAACGGCTTCCTGCAATGGCGAAACGCTGTTGCGCGGCGCCGGCTTGGCCTGGCGTGCCGGCGTCTGCAAACTCCTGTCCGCATTTGCCGGGTCCGGCGCAGTGGCGCGCGAGGCAGTTTTGGGCTTCACATCTCCCTTGACGTCTCTCTCAATGTCTCTTTTGGCCTCTCGCCCGGCCTCGGGCTTGGCTGGCTCAATTTTGGGCGCCGGTTTTGCCCGGTGCGGCGGCTCCGGATACCGCGCCCGCGCGATCGCCAGCCCCTGGCTGAAATCGTCGAGATTGAACCAGCGTTCTCCCGACAAGCCGTCCAGCAGATCGTCGTCCCACAGCCGGGAAATCTCGATGTCGAATTTGCTCTTCTGCTTCTGGTCGACCGCCTGCATGCCCTGGCCGGTCACGGCCCATTGCCGGCCCACCCAGAAGATGTCGCGATGCAAAGGCATTTTTCAAAACTTCGTTTCCGGCCAAAAAGGCCGCCGGGACGGAAACGAAGATACCGGCGCGGGCCGCCTCCGCAACAGCGAAGCGGTCCCGGACGGTTGATTGCCGCCGTTATGTGTCTTTTTCGACCAGTTTCAGCCCGCCCATATAAGGCTGCAAAACCTCAGGGACCGCGATCGCGCCGTTATCCTGCTGATAGGTTTCCATCACCGCGATCAGAGCCCGGCCGACGGCCGTTCCGGAACCGTTCAGCGTATGCACGAAACGCGGTTTGCCGTCGGGTCCGCGATAGCGCGCATCCATCCGTCGCGCCTGAAAATCGCCGCACGCCGAGCAGCTCGAGATTTCGCGGTAGGCGCCGCCCTCTCCCTGCCCCGGCATCCAGACCTCGATGTCGTAAGTCTTTTGCGCGGCAAAGCCCATGTCGCCCGCGCACAGGGTCATCACGCGATAATGCAGATCGAGCCGGCGCAGCACTTCCTCGGCACAGGCCAGCATCCGCTCGTGCTCGTCCCTGCTGGTCTCAGGCGTCGTGATCGAAACCAGTTCCACTTTCGTAAATTGATGCTGGCGGATCATGCCCCTTGTATCGCGGCCCGCCGCTCCCGCCTCGGCGCGAAAACACGGCGTCAGCGCGGTCAGGCGCATCGGCAGTTGCTTGTCATCGACGATGGATTCACGGACCAGGTTGGTCAGCGGGACTTCGGCGGTCGGGATGAGCCAATATCCATCGCCAACCGGAAATTGATCCTCGCGAAACTTCGGCAGTTGCGCCGTGCCGAACATCGCTTCGTCGCGTACCATGAGCGGCGGATTGATCTCGGCATAACCATGCTCGTTAGTATGCAGATCGAGCATGAACTGCCCGATTGCCCGCTCCAGTCGCGCGAGGCCTTTCTTCAGCACGACAAAGCGCGCGCCGCTCAGCTTCGCCGCCGCATCGAAATCCATGTAACCCATGGCTTCGCCGAGATCGAAATGCGGCTTCGGCTCGAACGCATAGTTGCGCACCGCGCCGAATACGTGGCGCTGTACGTTGCCGTGTTCGTTGACGCCTTCGGGGACTTCATCCAGCGGTAGGTTCGGTATGGCAGCGAGTTCGTTGCTCAGCTCTTCATCCGCCGTCTTTGCTGCGGCCTCCAGCTCCGGCATCGTGGTCTTGAGTTCCGCAACCTCCGCCATCAGCTTGGCCGCGCGCGCGTCGTCCTTCGCTTTCTTGGCGTCACCGATTTCCTTCGATGCGGAATTGCGCCGCGCCTGCGCCTGTTCCGACGCCAGAATCGCCGCGCGGCGCTTCTCGTCGATCGCCAGCAGCGACGCCGACAACGGCTCCAGCCCGCGCCGCTTCAACGCGGCGTCGAATGCCTCGGGGTTTTCGCGGATCGATTTGATGTCGTGCATGACCACATTCCTGCGTCATAGCCGGATTTATTCCGGCCATCCACGTCTTTGCCGCGTTAGAACAAGTCGTGGATGCCCGGGTCAAGCCCGGGCATGACGAATCGCGGGCGTTATCGCGCAATGATAGGTGAAACGGTGGCCTTACGCCCTACTCCGCCGGGGTCGTGGTTGGCGGCGGCGGGGCTGCCGGGGGCGGCGTGGTGGCCTTGGCGGCGGCGGCAGCGGCCCGCTTTTCGACGATGCTCACCGCGATAATCGAGCCTTCGTAGAGCGCCAACAGCGGCAGCGCCAGCGAGGCCTGGCTCAGCACGTCTGGCGGCGTCAGCACGGCGGCGATGATGAAGGCGACCACGATGAAATAGCGGCGCTTCTCGCGCAGCATCTTCGCGGTGATGATGCCGATCCGTCCCAACAGCGTCAGGATCACCGGCAACTGGAACGCGATACCGAACGCGAAGATCAGCGACATCATCAGCGACAGATATTCGCCGACTTTCGGCAGCAACTGGATTTGCGCGGTCTCGGCGCCGCCGGATTGCTGCATGCCGAGCGAAAACCGCACCAGCATCGGCAGCACCACGAAATATACCAGCATCGATCCCATCACGAAGAAAAATGGCGTCGCGATCAGATACGGCAGGAAGGCGCCGCGCTCGTGCTTGTAGAGGCCGGGCGCCACGAACTTGTAGATCTGCGTCGCCACGATCGGGAACGAAATGAAGCCAGCGCCAAACAGCGCCAGCTTCAACTGGGTGATGAAATATTCCAACAGCGCCGTGTAGATGAATTTCGAATTCTCGGCGCCGGCGACCCAGACGAACGGCCATACCAGGATGTTGTAGATCTGCTTGGCGAAGAAGAAGCAGAAGATGAAGGCTATGCCGAAGCCAAGCAGGGCCTTGATCAGCCGCGAACGCAGCTCGATCAGATGGTCCATCAGCGGCGCTTTGCTGGCCTCGATATCCTCGGCGCTCATGAGGCTTTGGCGTCCCTGGGGATTTCGGGCGCAGCGTGCTGCGCGGCCGGCTCAGGCTGAGTCTCTGGCGTGATCACCAGGGGTTCTGACACCGCGCTGTGGGTGGTCGCCTCGACCAATGTTTCAGGGGTTGGCGGTTCCGGCGTGGTCGGCGCCGCCAGCGCGTCACTTGACGTCGCCGGCGCATCGCCGTGCGATGTCGCCATCGCATCGCCATGCGATGTCGCCGGCGCATCGCTGGTCGAGCCGGCCGCGGTCTCGTTCGACGTCGCCACCTGCGGATCCATCGGCTTGTCTGGATCGTCGATCCGCAAGGCGCTGGTGACGTCCTTTTGCAGCGACGTCATGATGTTGCCGCCGGCAAATCCGCTGGCGGCCTCCTTCACCTCGTCGAAGCTTTTCTTGAGGTCGGCCATTTCGGCCTCGCGCATGGCTTCCTGGAACTGGCCCTGGAATTCGGCGGCCATCTTGCGCGCCTTGCCCATCCATTGCCCGACCATGCGCAGCACGCCCGGCAATTCCTTCGGGCCAATGGCGATCAGCGCGACGACCGCGATGACCGCTATTTCACTCCACCCGATGTCGAACATGAAAAATCCCGCTCACGCAAAGCGATCACCCGCCGCGATGGCTTTGCCGCAAGTCTCGTTCGGAAAGCAAGTCTTCTTCGAAGAGCAAGTCTTGTTGGAAAATCAAGTCTTGCTCAGACAGCCTTGCTGCCGACATCCGACCGCGCCGCCGTCGACGGCGTGGCGTTGTGGTCGATCGACTTCACGGGCTCGGACTTTTCCGCAGTCGTATCGTCGTCCTGCATGCCCTTCTTGAACGCCTTGATGCCCTGCGCGACGTCGCCCATCAGGTCCGAAATCTTGCCGCGACCGAACAACAGCAGGACGACTGCGATCACGATGATCCAGTGCCAAATGCTAAGCGAACCCATCCTGCAACCCTCCAAACATCTGGATCAACGATCCAGCCTTCATCTCATCGGAAACTAGGCTTTGGAGGTGTCAAAAACAAGGACTTACGCCCGGTCAAATGGTCGATAGCGCGCTACCGTTAACCGGGAATATCGGCGCTGTTCTGCCGATCTAGCCCTCTTCGCCACCGGTTTCCGGATCGGCTGCCGGCGCCAGCAGCAGTTCCAGATTATCGCCGATCTCCAGCGGATCCTCGTCGTCACGCAGCGCCGGATCATCCGATGGCGCGGGAACGCTGAACCCGGAAGGCAGCCGCGAATCCAATAGGCCCGTTCCCTTCAGTTCCTCAAGGCCCGGCAGGTCGCCGAGCGCTTCCAGGCTGAACTGGGACAAGAAGGCCTCGGTGGTTCCGAAGGTCAGCGGACGGCCGGGCGTCTTCCTGCGGCCGCGCGGGCGGATCCAGCCGGTTTCCAGCAGCACGTCGAGCGTGCCCTTTGAGGTGACCACGCCGCGGATTTCCTCGATCTCGGCCCGCGTCACCGGCTGGTGATAGGCGATGATCGCCAGCATTTCGATCGCCGCGCGCGACAGCCGCCGCGTCTCGGTGCTTTCGCGGGTCATCAGCCAGGACAGATCGCCGGCGGTGCGGAAGGTCCATTTATTGGCGACGCGGACCAGATTGACGCCGCGCAAGGCGTAATCGGCCTGCAATTGGGCCAGCGCTTGCTTGATATCGACACCATCGGGCATCCGCTTGGCGAGCGTGGCTTGATCGAGCGGCTCGGTCGATGCGAACAGCAGCGCCTCCAGGAGCCGAAGTTCCTCGGGTCGGGCTTGCGGATCCACCGGATGGTCCTCGTCATCGACTATGCGTTTTTCGGCCAGGCTAGCCATGGCTCGTCTCCTTCTTCCACTTACTCGACAGGTAGATCCGGCGCAGACATTGCGGCGGCAACGGGCACACGCTTGCGAAAATAAAGCGGGGCGAACGCCTCTTTCTGGTTCAGTTCCATCTCGCCTTCCCGCACCAGCTCAAGGGCGGCGGCAAAGCTCGATGCAAAGACGGTCGCTTTTTGCGAGGGATCGACGACGTAGCTCAAAAGATATTCGTCGAGGCAGCTCCACTCCTCGGCGATACCGACCAGCCGCTCCAGCGAGGCCCGTGCTTCCGCCAGCGACCACACCGTGCGCTTGGCCAGATGCACCGTGGTCAGCACCCGCTGCTGGCGCTGCACCGCATAGGCCGTCAGTAGATCGTACAGGGTCGCCGTGAATTTGGGATGCTTGACCTCGGCGATCGCTTCGGGGTCGCCGCGCGGAAAAATATCGCGCTGCAATTGGGGACGGTTCATCAACCGGTTCGACGCTTCGCGAATGGCCTCCAGCCGACGCAGCCGGTTGGCCAGCGCGGTCGCCATTTCCTCGGCGCTCGGCCCGTCAGGGGTCGCCGGTTCCGGCAGCAACAGCCGCGACTTGAGGAACGCCAGCCAAGCCGCCATCACTAGGTAATCGGCCGCCAGTTCCAGTCGTATTTTGCGGGCAGCCTCGATGAACACCAGATATTGGTCGGCGAGCGCCAGAATGGAAATCTTGGCGAGATCGACCTTTTGCTGCCGCGCCAGCGCTAGCAACAGGTCGAGCGGGCCCTCATAGCCCTCGACATCGACGACCAGCGACGGCTCGCCTTCGACGATCTCGGCCGGCCGCCCGGTTTCAAACGATAGAATTTCCGCGCTCATGCGCTCTTCATCCCTGCCCGATCCAACAACACATCCAGTTCCGCCCGCGCCGCCAACCGATCGAATGGCTGCGGCGGCTTGCGCGACGCCAGCGCGCGTTTGGCGCGCTCCAGCGCCTTGCCCGACAATTCGGGCGTCTCACCGGCAACTTCCTGCATCTCGTCGAGCTTGCCGTTGCAGTGCAGGACCATGTCGCAACCCGCGGCGACGATGGCGCGGGTCCGCTCGGCAATCGATCCCGCCAGCGCATTCATCGACACGTCGTCACTCATCAACAAACCTTGGAACCCGATCACGCCGCGAATCACCTGTTCGATGATTGTCGCAGAAGTCGTCGCGGGATGAACGGGGTCCAGCGCGCTAAACACAACATGTGCAGTCATCGCCATCGGCAGGTCCGCCAACGGCCGAAACGCCGCAAAATCGGTCCGTTCCAGCTCTTTTTGCGGCGTATCGACCTCCGGAAGCCTGAAATGGGTGTCCGCGGTGGCCCGGCCATGCCCTGGAATATGCTTGAGCACCGGCAGGATGCCGCCTTGTTCCAGGCCTTCGGTGACGGCGCGGCCGATCGCGGCGACCTTTGCGGGCTCGGTTCCATAGGCCCGGTTGCCGATGACGGCATCGGCGCCATCGATCGGCACATCCGCCAGCGGCAGGCAATCGACGGTGATGCCCAATTGGATCAGATCGTCCGCGATCAGACGGGCGCTCAACCGCGCCGCCTCAAGACCAAGTGCCGGATCGATGTCGTACAGCGCGCCAAATACGGCGCCGGGCGGGTAGACCGGCCAGTGCGGCGGTCCAAGGCGCTGCACCCTGCCGCCCTCTTGGTCGACCAGGACCGGAGCCTCCGGATCACCAACCGCGGCGCGTAATTCCGAAACAAGCTGAGCGACTTGGGCCGGCGTTTCAATATTTCGTTTGAAGAGGATAAATCCCCATGGGCGCTCCCCACGGATGAATTGGCGCTCAGCGGCGCTCAATTCCAGTCCGGAGATACCCGTGATGAAGGCCCGCGTGCTCATGAGGGGCCGATTAGCCCTCTGTTAACCCTCGGGTCAAGGAAACGGCCGTTAATTCCTTTGGATGATGCATTGCGGGCCGCCGGCCGCCTTCAGACTACTGCAAACCTGCGTCGCCTGATCCACCGAGCTGAACGGACCGGCAAACGCCCGGTAATAGATCCCCTTCTCGCCGAGATCGACGCGCTTCACGAGCACCGACTGTGAGCCGAGCACGCTTGGGTACTTGCCTTGCAGTACCCGGTAGGAAGATTGGGCGTCGGCTTCATTCTTCTGCGACGAGACCTGCACCAGATAGCCGCCGCCGGAACTGGCGGCAGCGGGCGCAATCGGCACCGGCGCGTTGGTCGCCACTCGGGTTGGCGCGGCCGGCGCTGGCGCCGGCTGAGCCGCGGCCTGCGGCGACAGCGACAATGGTGCATTGGCGCTCGAGGCACTGGCATTGGCGTTCGCAGCCGAGGCTGCCGACGGCGTTCTCGGCGCACGGGCCGCGGCGGTAGCAGGCTTTGCCGCCGGGGGCTGCTGGGATGCTGAGGTAACGGGCGTCCCGGAGGCATCCGGCTGGTCGCCACGAACCGTAAACGTCTTGATCGCGCGCGGCTGGTTGTTCGGCATCGTGCCGTTGGCGCTATTCGCCGGCGGCGGGCCGTTCGGCGAAACGCTCGCGGGCGATGGCGGATTGGCATTTTGATTGAGCGCCGGAAACACCATGCGCGGCCCGGACTGGGTGTTGGCATTGACGTCGACCGGCGCTTCCTCGCGCGGGACGATCTTTTCGGTGCCATCGCCCCCGGCTAGGCGATCCGGCACCTTGCCGGTGCTGTCAGCCGCCGCGGGTATGATCTTGGTCGGAGTGGTATCTGCCTTGATGATCGGTGGGTCGCCGCTGCGGGGCGATCCAACATAGGTCCGATAGGCAAACGCGGCTCCCGTCCCGACCACCGCCAGTGCGAGAACCACGATCACGGTGGCAAGGCCGCCGCGGCGCTTCTGGACCGGCTCTTCGCCGTCGTCATATCCATCCTGATACGCGTAGGCGTCATCCTGATAGGCCGGGTCCTGCGGGTTGTCGTGGCCGCCGGCCACCAGCTCACCGTACAGCGCGTCGTCGTAGCGCGCGGGATCGAGCGGCGTATCCGCTTCGGCATAGACCGGCGCGGAATCATATTCTTCATGCTGGGGCTCGGGCGCCGGCTCGGCATGCTGGGCCGCATAGCGCCGTAGCGGATGCTCCGCGGCCGGATAGTCCGGCTCGGCATGATCCTCCGCTGGATAAGGATCGTCGTGATACGAGGGCGCGGGCGTCTCCTGCCGTGCCGCGCGTTGCATCCACGGCGGCGGCCCGGCCGGCGGGTCCTCGTGGATCTCTTCCGGTTGGTATTGATCATGCGGCGGCGCGCTGCGCGGCGGCACCTGCTGATTGGCGCGACCGATATTAGCAAACGGATCGGTCTGGCCGATCAGGCGCGCCAGTTCGGCCAGCGGATCGCTCTCGGCTCTTGCAGGCGCATGCTGATCGTCGCCGTGACCGTAGCCGTCGTCGGCGGGAAAAGGTCTGTCCTGATATCGATCAACCATCGTGATGATGCGTCCCCTTCGGGAAAGCTGCCAACTCGCTTTTCGAAAAAACGAACCAACCGCTGCCAGATGCCCTCACACCCCCATGTGAGAGCCTTCGCCCCTAACTATCGCATCTCGTCTGGAGCATGGACGCCGAGAACGGCTAAGCCAGATGCCAGGATCGAGACGACGCCCTGGACCAGAGCCAGTCGCGCCTTCGTGATCTCTGCATCATTAGTGATAATGAAGCGTAAATAGGGCAAATCCCGCCCCCTGGTCCACAGCGCATGAAATTCGCTGGCGAGATCATAGAGGTAAAAAGCGATTCGGTGCGGCTCATGGGCCGCCGCGGCTGCGTCAATCAGGCGCGGATACTGCGCCAGCTGGCGCAGCAAACTTAGTTCCGCGGGGTCGGTCAATCGCTCCACGGCCGCGTCGCCCAGGAAGGCGGCCCGCGCCCGGTCCTCGTCCGGCAAATCCGGGATCACCTCGCGCGCATTCTTGAAGATCGAGTGGCCACGGGCATGACCGTACTGGACATAGAAAACCGGATTGTCCTTGGACTGTTCGAGCACCTTGGCGAGGTCGAAATCCAGCACCGCGTCGTTCTTGCGGAACAGCATCATGAAGCGCACGGCGTCGGAACCGACCTCGTCGACCACCTCGCGCAGCGTGACGAAATCGCCGGACCGCTTTGACATCTTCACCGGCTCGCCGTTGCGCAACAGCTTGACCAATTGCACGATCTTGACGTCGAGCGCAGCACTGCCTGCCGTCACCGCTTTGACGGCAGCCTGCATGCGCTTGATGTAGCCGCCGTGATCGGCGCCCCAGACGTCGACCAGGTTACGAAAGCCGCGGTCGAACTTGTCCTTGTGGTAGGCGATATCGGACGCGAAATAAGTGTAGCTGCCGTCGGATTTGAGCAGCGGCCGATCGACGTCGTCGCCATAGGCGGTAGCGCGGAACAGGGTCTGCTCGCGATCCTCGTAATCCTCGACCGGCGCGCCTTTCGGCGGCGGCAGCCGGCCCTCATAGACGTCGCCCTTGGAACGAAGATAATCGATGGTCTCGGCGACACGGTTGTTTCCGGTTTCGATCAGCGACCTCTCCGAGAAGAACACCTCGTGTTTGATGTTGAGCGCGGCGAGATCCTGCCGGATCATCGCCATCATATCAGCGACCGCCTTGGCGCGGACGCCCGGCAGCCATGCCGCTTCCGGCGTCGCTAGCAGTTTGTCGCCATGCTCGGCGGCCAGCGCTTCGCCAACCGGCTTCAGATAGTCGCCGGGATAGAGCCCCTCGGGAATCTCGCCGATGTCCTCGCCAAGCGCCTCGCGGTAACGCAGGAACGCCGAGCGCGCGAGCACGTCGACCTGGGCGCCGGCGTCATTGATGTAATATTCGCGGGTAACGTCATGGCCGGCGAAATCCAGCAGGCTTGCCAGCGCGTCGCCGAACACTGCCCCCCGGCAATGGCCGACATGCATCGGTCCGGTCGGGTTAGCCGAGACGTATTCGACGTTGACCTTCTCGGCCGCGCCCGCGGTGCCCCGTCCATAGGAAGCGCCCTCGCGCACCACCGTGCGCAGCGCGTCCGCCCAGGCCTGCGGCTTCAAGGTCAGATTGATGAAGCCCGGTCCGGCGATATCGACCGAGGCGATCAGATCGTCGCGGCGGAGTTTTTCCGCGATCTTTTCCGCAAGCTCGCGCGGCTTGGCCCGGGCTTCCTTGGCCAGCACCATTGCGGCGTTGGTCGCCATGTCGCCATGCGCGGCGTCCCGCGGCGGCTCGACCACCACCCGCGACAGATCGATGCCGGCGGGCCATGCACCCTCGGCCGCGAGCGCCCCGCAAACGGCGTGCACGCGCGCCAAGACATCGGCAAACAGGTTTGGGGATGAGGGTTTTTCGGACATTTTGTTCAACTACCTGGGCCGCCGCCTAACGCAAATCCGGGGTCGAGTCAAAGAGCCGCTGATGCTCGGTCAAGGCGAAGCGGTCGGTCATCCCGGCGATGAAATTACCGATCCGCCGCGCCCGCGCCGTTTCCGTTTCACGCTCCGCGCCCAGCGGCGGCAGCCATTCCGCGGGCAGGTCGCCGGGCGACTTCTGATACCGCGCGAACAGGTCGAACAGGATGCTTTCGGCATCGCCCATCACCCGCATCACCCGCGCATGGCGGTACATCCGGTGCTTCAGGAACGCCTTGATTTCGGCTTCGGCTTGGGCTGCGGGTGGCGAGAACGCGATCAGCCCGTCGCCATAATGGCGGACATCCTCGGCCGTTTCAGGGCGCGCGATCTCCAGCCGCCGGCGTGCTTCCGCGATTACCGCGCCGATCAGATAGGAGATCAGCTCGCGGACCAGCTCCGCGCCGCGCCTGTCGTCATCGAGATCGGGGTAGCGCCTGTCGATGTCGGCGATCATGCCGGCCGTCAGCGGCATGATCTTGAGGTCATCGACCCGAAACAGGCCGGCGCGCAGGCCATCGTCGATATCGTGGGCGTCATAGGCGATATCGTCAGCGATCGCGGCGACCTGGGCCTCCAGCGAGGCAAAGCTCCACAGTTCCAGGTCGTGGCTGCCGATATAGTCCGAGATGCCGCTGGGGATGCCGCGCTCGCGATAGCGGCCAAGGGCAGCACCATCGCGGGTGGTCAGCGGGCCGTTGTGCTTGACGATCCCCTCCAGCGATTCCCAGGTCAGATTGAGCCCCTCGAACGCGGGATAGCGATGTTCCAGCGAGGTCACGACGCGCAAGGCCTGGGCGTTGTGATCGAACCCGCCATGCTCCTTCAGACAGGCGTCGAGCGCACGTTCGCCGGCATGACCGAACGGGGGATGGCCGAGATCATGCGCCAGCGCCAGCGTCTCGGTCAGATCCTCGTCGAGCCCCAATTGCCGGGCCAGCGCGCGGGCGATCTGCGCCACCTCCAGCGTGTGGGTCAGCCGGGTGCGGTAATGGTCGCCTTCGTGGAACACGAACACCTGGGTTTTGTGCTTGAGGCGGCGGAATGCGGTCGAATGGATCACCCGGTCGCAATCGCGCCGGAACGCGCTGCGGGTTTTGCTTGGCGGCTCGTCAAACAGCCGCCCGCGGCTGCGATCGGCGTCGCAGGCATAGGCCGAACGAGGAGCAGCCATTCCGACCGACACGGTGTATTGATCCCTTTAACGGTTTGATTCCGGCCCCCGGCGCACTTAACTTAGGCTGTGCGCCGGATACCAGAGATTTTGGCATCACACCGGCCATTACACCGGCTACTTGGAGACGTCGTCATGACCGCAGCCATCACCGTCAGCGAGCGGGCTGCCCGCCGCATCGGGCAAATCCTCAAGAGCGAGGGTGACGGCGCGATGCTGCGGATCAGCGTCGAGGGCGGCGGCTGTTCCGGTTTCCAGTACAAATTCGACGTCGAACGGGCGCAAGCCGAGGACGATCTGGTAATCGCGCGCGACAGCGCGGTGGTGCTGGTCGACCCGGCCTCGGTGCCGTTTTTGGCGGGTTCCGAGGTCGACTTTGTCGACGATCTGATCGGGGCGTCGTTTCGCGTGGTCAATCCGAATGCCACCGCATCCTGCGGCTGCGGCACCAGTTTTTCGATCTGAGCCACTGCCAGCTTCATGAGAATAGCCACCTGGAACGTCAATTCGGTCAGGCAGCGGATCGAGCATCTGGTGACTTGGCTGAAGGATTGCTCGCCCGACGTCGTCTGCCTGCAGGAAATCAAATGCGTCGATGATTCGTTTCCGCGGCTGGAGATCGAGGCGCTCGGCTACAATGTCGTCACCCACGGCCAGAAGACCTTCAATGGCGTAGCGCTGCTGTCGAAGCTGCCGTTCGAGGAGACCAAGTCGGGCCTCGCCGGCGACGACGAGGATTCGCACGCCCGCTTCCTCGAAGGCGTGGTGCAGTTGAAGCGCGGCGTGCTGCGTATCGCCTGCCTTTATCTGCCCAATGGCAACCCGCCCGAGACCGAGAAATATCCCTACAAGCTCAAATGGATGTCGCGGCTTCTTGAGTATTCGAAGCAGCGGCTGAAGACCGAGGAGCCGCTGGTGCTGGCCGGCGATTTCAACGTCATCCCGGCAGCGCACGACGTGCACAACCCGGCCGCCTGGATCAACGACGCCCTGTTCCGGCCGACCACCCGCGAGGCCTTTCAGTCGCTGTTGGGCCTCGGCCTGACCGATGCGCTGCGTGCGGTCACCGATGAGCCCAACCAATACACCTTCTGGGACTACCAGGCCGGTGCCTGGCAGAAGAACCACGGCCTGCGCATCGACCACCTGCTGCTGTCGCCGCAGGCCAGCGACCGGCTGATCGATGTCGGCGTCGACAGTTACGTCCGCGCCTGGGAAAAACCCTCCGACCATGTGCCGGTCTGGGCCGATCTGGATTTCGAGACGGCCTGACGGACCAGACGGTGGGCACGGCGCGAGAGGCGCCTTTGCCCACCCTACGATCGATCACGGCAATAGATCAGTCCCGGCGGCCTTGCACCCAGTGCTCGAGCATCTGCAGCGCCATCACGCGGTCATCGTCGGACGCGCGTGCGTAGGCCTGATTGTAGTTTTCCTTGATCCAGGTCTCGTCCTGCGTCGCGTTGGCGAGTGCCAGGGTCAGCCACATCAGGCCACGGGCGGCCTGGCGCGGCAACCGATTGCCGTCGAACAGCATCTGGCCGAGCATGGCCTGGGCCTGATGCTGGCCCTTCTGGGCGGCAAGGCCGAGCCAGCGTGCGCCATAGCGGAAATCGTCCCGCGAGGTGCCGCCGCCGTTGAGGTACAGCCGCGCGAGATCATATTGCGCATCGGCATTGCCGAAATACGAGGCGGCGTAGGAGAACATCTCCCGCGCCCGCTCCGGATCGGACTTGATCTTCGAATTGGGAATGCCGTTGAGATAATAGCGCCCCAACGCCACAAAGGCGTCGGCGACGACACTGGCCTGCGGCGCCGACGGGCTGTCTTCGGCATGGGCATTGGCGATGCGGCTGAAATATTCAAAGGCGCGCAAATCGTCCTGGGTGACCCCGTTACCGTCGGCATACATCCGCCCCAGTTTCCACTGCGCGATCGGATGACCGCCTTCGGCGGCATATTGCAGCGAGGTCAGCGAACTGTCCTGCGCCAGCGGGGGAACCGTTTTTTTCAGGGCGGCGGCAGACCCGGGCAGCGCCGAGACCACGGGTATCGTCGCATCCTGGTTGGCGGGCGCGCCGTCGAAGGCGAATCCCAGCGAGGCCACCGGTGTGGCCCCTAGCACCAACGCTAAAATGATACGCCTAGATGTCCGCATAACACTGTTTCTCGTACGCACCACCTGGATGGGTCACTGCACCATCCACCGCCGGCCCAACCTGCTGGGCATATTTCCATAGAGCGCCTGACGTATGGTTGGTCTCGCGGGGCTGCCATTTGGTCTTACGTTCGGCCAGCTCCGCGTCGTTCAACTTTACGTTAAGAGTCCCGACCTCAGCGTCGATTTCGATGATATCGCCGTCCCGCAGCAGCGCGATCGGGCCGCCGACCGCCGCCTCCGGCCCGACATGGCCGATGCAGAAGCCGCGGGTGGCGCCGGAGAACCGGCCATCGGTGATCAGTGCGATTTTACCGCCCATGCCCTGCCCGGTCAGCGCTGCCGTGGTCGAGAGCATTTCCCGCATGCCGGGACCGCCGCGCGGCCCCTCATAGCGGATCACGATAACCTCACCCTCTTTGTAGGTTTTCTTCTGGACCGCCTCGAAAGCATCCTCTTCGCGGTCAAAGCAGCGGGCCGGACCGGTAAACTTCAAGTTCGACATGCCCGCGACTTTCACGATCGCACCTTCTGGAGCGAGATTCCCCTTCAGGCCCACCACGCCACCTGTGACGGTGATCGGCTTGTCGGCGGAACGCACCACGTCCTGGTGCGGATTCCATTTCACGCTTTTGAGGTTTTCGGCGATCGTGCGGCCAGTGACGGTTAAGCAATCCCCGTGCAGGTGGCCATTGTCGAGCAGCGTTTTCATCAGAAGCGGTATGCCACCAACTTCAAACATGTCTTTGGCGACATAACGGCCACCCGGTTTCAAATCCGCGACATAAGGAGTCTTTTTGAAGATTTCGGCGACGTCGAACAGATTGAATTTGATTCCGCATTCGTGCGCGATCGCCGGCAGGTGCAGTGCAGCATTGGTCGAGCCACCGGAGGCCGCCACCACCGCCGCGGCGTTTTCCAGCGCCTTGCGGGTGACGATGTCGCGCGGGCGGATATTCAACGCGATCAGCTCCATCACCTTTTCGCCGGCGGTGGTGCAAAACGCGTCGCGGATTTCATAAGGCGCCGGCGCGCCCGCCGAATAGGGCAGCGCCAGCCCGATCGCCTCGGAGACGGTCGCCATGGTGTTGGCGGTGAATTGTGCGCCGCACGCCCCAGCCGACGGACAGGCCACCCGCTCGATTTCGTCGAGATCCTCGTCGGACATCTCGCCGACCGAATGCTTGCCGACGGCTTCGAACATGTCCTGCACCGTGACCTGCTGGCCCCGGAAATTGCCGGGCAGGATCGAGCCGCCATAGATGAAGATCGAGGGCACGTTGAGCCGCACCATCGCCATCATCATTCCCGGCAGCGACTTGTCGCAGCCGGCGAGCCCGACAAGGGCGTCGTAGGCATGGCCGCGCATGGTCAGCTCGACCGAATCGGCGATGCATTCGCGCGACGGCAGCGACGAGCGCATGCCGTCATGGCCCATCGCGATGCCGTCGGTCACGGTGATGGTGCAGAATTCGCGCGGGGTGCCGCCGGCGGAGGCGACGCCCTTCTTGACCGCCTGGGCCTGACGCATCAGCGAGATGTTGCAGGGCGCGGCTTCATTCCAGCACGAGGCCACGCCGACGAACGGCTGGTGGATCTGCTGGGTCGTCAGCCCCATCGCGTACAGATACGACCGATGCGGCGCGCGCTCCGGACCTTCCGTCACGTGACGGCTCGGCAGCTTCCCCTTGATATTGGTCTTGGCGTCCATCGCGACCCTGTTTCCCCAGCCGATTTTTGCTTCGCTTTCGCGGGCAGCTAGCTGGTTATTTCTTGCGAAAGATCATTTCATGGAGGGGTGTGGCTAAAAAGCGGCGCGGACAAGAACTGCCTGTGATAAGGGTTAAATCTTCACCTAGTGTTGCGGCCGCGCAACAATCGTGGCCCGAGGGCAACCATCTGGAACGCTTCCAAGGCAAGCTTTCAAGTTGAGCTTTTTCAGGGATGCTCGGAATCGGCCCGAGTAAAGGCCTCGCCCAGGGCATCGCGTCTGCACGCTGCGCGGGCTGCCCCTGCCCGGCCTCCACCGTCGTCGTCCCCGCGAAGGCGGGGACCCATACGCCGTGTGTTCTCTTTTCGGCAATGTGGCGGATGCCTTCCTTCACAACCCACGCCAGGGGCTATGGGTCCCGGCCCCTTACGCGCAATTGCGCGCTAGGCCGGGACGACGTGGATGGGTGATCGCGATTCACACACTTCCGCATTCTCGCGACACACTGCGCCCGAGCTTTGCAAATCGTTTCGCCCCAAAAAAAGAGAGGGCGCAGGGAAGACCGGGTGCGCGCTGCACCCGAGGTCTCATGTGCAAAGGCAAACAAAAAAACGCACATGAGCATACAGGTTCAGCGGAAGCAGTCCGGCCTTCCCTGCGCAATGGCTTTACGACTTATTCCGTGCTCTCCCCGGCGAGACCAGGCTTGCTTGTCACCGTCGCCTTGCAGATGTTGGCGCATCGTTAGCCCGGTCGGGCGGATGCACCTCTACAAGACTTGACGCCAACCATTGGGGCGTCAGGACCACACGATTTCGCCGTACGCGCTTGCCTCGTTCGTCCTGCGCGCCGGTTGTTCGCTCACAGCCCCGAAGAGCCGCCCTGCGAAACCATGCGCGCGCGAGCCACCGCGTCCACCGCATCCCACCGCGCGTTTCGTGACGATCGCGAGCCGCCCCTCGTTCGGGTGAGACAGGCGTAATTAGGAAGATGATTTGCCTTGCGAAGGAAGTGAATTATTTTTTGCGTACGGTCTGGACAGGGCAAATCACGTTGAAAAGGCCGAAGAAATTAGATTTTAGGAGCGAGGGAACGAGCGGTTGAAAATGACCGTTTAGGGCTTACGCAACGCGCATTTTGGAACCGGAGGGATTCTGTTTTGCGTGGCTTAAATCCTTGCCACTGCTCTAACGACCGTTAACGGACGTACACTTTCCCTCTGTCTCAAAAGCTGGCAGAAACGCGGGAAGGGTTTTGGCGGGTGCTATGTTGAGAGTAAGCATCATGGGCGTTATCGAACGAAACAATGTCCATGTTCAGGGATCGGGCGAGCGAACCATGGTGTTTGCCCATGGGTTCGGGTGTGATCAGAATATGTGGCGGTTCGTGGAACCTGCCTTTGAAGGCGAGTTCAGGACGATCTTGTTCGACCACGTTGGCGCTGGCGGGTCCGACCTGAAAGCCTACGACAAAACCAAATATTCGACGCTCGCAGGCTACGCCGACGACGTGGTCGAGATGGGCTGCGAACTTGGTTTAAGGGATGCTGTCTTCGTCGGCCATTCGGTGAGCTGCATGATCGGCGTGTTGGCGGCACAAAAAGCGCCGGGGATGTTCGGAAAACTAGTCTTGGTGGGGCCTTCAGCCCGCTACATCGACGATGGTGACTACGTCGGCGGCTTTAGCGAAAAGCAGATCGAGGAGCTTTTGCAGTTTCTTGAAGCCAATCACATGGGCTGGTCCGCTCAGATGGCACCGGCAATTATGGGGAACCCGGATCGTCCCGAACTCGGTGCGGAATTGACTAACAGCTTCTGCCGAACCGATCCCGAAATCGCCAAAGCGTTTGCGCGGGTCACCTTCAAGTCCGACAACCGCGAGGACTTGGCCAAGGTTGATATCCCGACGCTGATACTTCAATGCAGCGACGACATCATTGCTTCTAAAGAGGTTGGCGAATTTGTACATAAAGGTATCCCCAACAGCAAAATAATGCTTTTGGAGGCAACCGGCCATTGTCCCAATCTCAGCGCTCCCGATGAAGTTAACGCTGCCATGCGAACGTTCGTCTGAGCCGCTCGGTGGACGACCCTCGGATCGATGATTTCCAGGACATGTTCGAGAATTCGCCCTGCGGCTACATCACGCTGCAGACCAACGGTCGTATCGCGCGTGTGAACACGACGCTGTTAAGGTGGATCGACCGCACCGCTGACGAGATGATCGGCAAGCGGCTCAGTGATTTCCTCAACATGGCGGGCCGCATTTATTACGAAACCCACATCGCGCCATTGCTGCGAATGCAGGGTTTTTTCAACGAGTTCGCGCTTGATATGGTGACGGCAGCCGGCGAACCGATCCAGATGATCTGCAATGCGTTGGAAGGTCGAGATGCCGCAAGCAAACCGGTGTTTACCCGGATTGCTCTGCTGAAGGCCACAGATCGACGGCGCTATGAAAATGAGCTCTTGAAGGCTCGCGAGGCCGCAAAGGTTAGTTTGGCGAGCGAACGCGAGACTTCGGAGTTACGAGAGCAATTTATTGCCGTACTTGGTCATGATCTTCGTAACCCTCTCGCATCGATAAGCGCAGGGGCACGGATACTCGGGCGAGATGCCAAGACCGAAAAAGAGCACCAAGTCGTGGCGATGTTGCAGACGACCGTCATGCGTATGGCAACGCTGATTGATAACGTGCTCGACTTTGCGCGTGGACGACTTGGCGGAGGCATCACCCTTGATCGGAACGCCCGCAAACCGCTTGAGCCCGTGCTGCATCAGGTTATCGATGAATTGCGACTGTCTTCGCCGGATCGACAGATCGAAGCAGAGTATGCAATCGATAGCCCTGTGGATTGCGATAGGACCCGAATTGGGCAGCTTGTTTCCAATCTCGTTGGCAATGCCCTCAGTCATGGGTCCGCCAAGGAACCCGTTCGTGTGCGTGCGGAGACTCTGGACGGCCTGTTCAGACTGTCCGTTGCGAATAGCGGTGAACCCATCCCCCAAGCCGCAATGGAAAAGCTATTCGAGCCGTTCTTCCGGGGTGAAGTGCGCGCAAGCAGGCAAGGGCTGGGGCTCGGATTGCACATTGCCTCGCAAATCGCGAAGGCTCACGAGGGTGTCCTGACCGTGACCTCAATGCCGGACGAAACCAGGTTCACGTTCGTGATGCCACTTCGATGATAGCTCGGGCGGATTAGTTAGCCGAAGGCGTAATCCGCCGCCATGTCGCTAGATTTCACGAGCGGTCCTGCACGAGCAGTTGCATCGCGTTTGCCGGCTCATGTCGATCAGCGAATAGATATCGCGACCGAATACAAGATGGCGGATTATGCCTTCCGCCTTCGCGCGTTGCGCTACGACGGACGGGGTCGGCCAATCCACCCTACAGGCTGTCACAGAGCCCTATCGAGCCGCAGGCGGCGGGCCAGTGTCTCGGTCTTTTCCTTCCTCTCGCTATAGCGATCGGTCAGGTAGGAAGAAATCCCGCGCGTCAGCAGGGTGAATTTCACCAGTTCCTCCATCACGTCGACGACGCGATCATAGTAGGAGGACGGTTTCATGCGGCCATCGTCTTCAAATTGCTCATAAGCTTTCGCGACTGACGACTGGTTCGGGATCGTGATCATGCGCATCCAGCGGCCGAGCACCCGAAGCTGGTTGATGGCGTTGAATGATTGCGACCCGCCGCTCACCTGCATGACGGCGAGAGTCTTGCCCTGTGTGGGTCGGACCGCGCCGATGGACAGCGGTATCCAGTCGATCTGCGCCTTCATGATCCCGGTCATTGAGCCATGACGCTCAGGGCTGCACCAGACCTGCCCTTCGGACCACGCGGACAGCTCGCGCAGCTCCTGAACCTTCGGATGTTCGACGGGCGCGCCGTCCGGTAACGGCAACCCGGCGGGATCGAAGATGCGTGTCTCGGCGCCCATGGCATCCAGCAATCGCGCCGCTTCGAACGTGGCGAACCGACTGTAAGAACGTTCTCGCAAAGATCCGTAGAGCAACAGGATGCGCGGGCGATGCTCCACGGCGGCCTGCCGCAGCGCTCCGGGAACCACAAAGGCAGCCGCTTCAACGTTCGGGAGGTCGATCAGATCAGACGGCATCGATGACCTCGCCATCTTCTTTGACGAACCGCCCGATGCGAGGGTTTGCCAGCAGGTCGAGCACGGCTTCCGATGGCCGGCACAGCCGGACCCCCTTCGGCGTAACGACGATCGGACGATTGATCAGGATCGGGTGCACCAACATGAAGTCGATAAGTTCTTCCTGGCTCCACTTGTCGTCATCAAGGCCCAACTCCGTGTAGGGCGTTCCCTTCTTGCGAAGCAGCGCGCGTGCCGGAATTGCCATGTCTTCGATAGGCATGTCTTCGATAAGCATGCCTTCGATCAGTTCAATCAGCCGTTGGCGCGAAGGCGGAGTTTTGAGATATTCGATAATGACCGGCTCGATGCCGCTTTGGCGGATCATGGCGAGGGTGTTGCGCGACGTGCCGCAACCCGGATTGTGATAGATGGTGACGCTCATAGTCTAGCCTCTGCACTCAGGACGGGCGCGCTTTCGCTCGCGCGTAGCAACCAGCTCATGATGAGAAGGCCGACAATGGCGCCGACGATTTCAGCCACGATGAAGCCCGGCAAATCTATCGGCCGGATTCCCGAAAACGTATTCGTGAGGGATCGGGCGATGGCCACGGCGGGGTTGGCGAACGACGTGGAGGCCGTAAACCAGTAAGCGGCCGTGATGTAGAGCCCCACCAGCCAAGGCACGGCATCGCGCTGGAACCGGATGCCGCCAAGGATGGTTGCGATCAGTCCAAAGGCTGCAACGGCCTCGGCGAACCATTGAGCGCCGCCCGTGCGCGCCTTCAATGACGCACCGAGCAACGGAAGCCCGAACATCAGGTGCGCCGTCACCGTGCCCGCGATGCCACCGGCAATCTGGGCGATCGTGTACCCTGCGGCGTCGGCAGCGCTCAGCTCGCGCTTGAGTGCGAATACCAGCGAAACGGCGGGGTTGAAATGGGCGCCGGAAATCGGACCCAATACGGTGATCAGAACAACCAGAATGGCTCCCGTCGGCAGCGTATTGCACAGCAGCGCAACGGCGTTATCCCTGGTTAAGGTTTCGGCCATGATGCCGGAGCCGACCACGGTCGCAACCAGGAGCCCGGTTCCCAGTGCTTCAGCCGTCAGCCGCCGGGACAAGCCAAAGGCTGTCATCAACAGCACGGGGTTGCAGCGGCCTTCGGCGTGCAACACGCCAATTGCTTTTCATGCGCGATGCGAGCGGTCCGTTCGCCAGTGCCGTTGCCGTAGTCGATGCTCTCGCCGGTTGTCAGGAAAGTTTCCCAGGCGATGCCCGCGGGATCGTCGATCCATGACTTTTCCGATTTGGCATAGCAGCAAGCGGTTGCGCCTTGCTCGATGACATCGCCGCCGGCTTCCCGCAGGCGCTGGTAGACCTCATGCAATTCCGTGGCGTCCTCGACCTGGATGCCAAGATGGTCAAGGCCGGGCTCGCGGCCTCGGGTCGAGATGGCGAAGTTCACGCGCGGATCATCAAGCATCCATTTGGCGTAATCGGTTTTGACCACGGCGGGCTGCGCCGCGAACAGCGCGGAGTAGAAGCCAACCGACCGGGTTATGTCAGCTACGGCGACGTGAACATGCAGACGCTTCATGGGTTTCCTTTCAGGCTGAAATCCTGCTGCGCTTGCGCGCAGGCTTGCATTCGGCGGCAGGCAAGCATGGAGCGCCACCGCAGCAGTTGTCCGTCAGGTAGCCAAGCAGGGAGTTCATCGTTTCAAACTGGGCTGCATAAATCATGGAGCGGCCATCGCGGCGCACGGTCACGAGGCCCGCCGTCCGCAACCGGTCGAAGTGAAAAGTCAGCGTATTGGGTGCGAGGTCGAGGGCGGTTGCAACCGCACCAGCCGGCATGCCTTCGGGGCCTGCCTCGACCAGCAATCGAAAGACGTCCAGGCGGTTATCCTGAGCGAGTGCGGCCAAGGCTGCGACGACATCCGGCTTTTTCATATTTCAATGAATATTGAAATGACAAATGACCGTCAAGGGTTATTTCAGTAATTGTTGAAATGATAGAACTCGTAGCAACCATTAAAAGCTCAGCGTCGGCCTGAACGTCAGCCGTCAAAACAACGGCCTCAGATCCGAGTTGGACCGAGGCCGTCTTGAGCGTGTCGCGATCGTCGCGAGGGGCCGAACTTAGCCCGCCTTGAACTTGCCTTTGGCGGCGACGCAATCTGCCTTGCTCATCGAGGTAAAGCCCTGGCCCTTGCAGGCGTTTGCCCCGGGACCGGGAGACTTGCCGCCCTTGCAGGCGCTCTGACCCTTGCAGGCGTTCGCACCCATGCAATGGCCGTCAGCGGCCTGTGCGACGGTTGACATGCTCATACCGGCGAGAAACAGGGTGGCGGCGGCTGCTGCGATGGCGGCACCGGACTTGGAAGTGACCTTCATAAGCGCTCTCCGAATGGAACTTGTTACGAATGCATCGGCTCTGGCCCCCAAAAAGGGGCGACAAAGCTGCATCCTGACCAAGCTACGCGCGAGATCGCCTTTGGTTACACCCGCGGACAGAATATTTTGCTCGCGAGCCCGTCAAGCGCGCTTTCGCGATCGGGACATGGCACGAGCGCCGCGGCTTACGGGCCGCGCTTGAGGCTCATCGCCTGTTGCGCGGGCGTGTCGGGCGGCAATTCCTTGTCGCCCTTGGGATAGCCGTTGGCATCGAGCAGGAAGGCCGCGAGGGCGGCGTAGCTCTGGTCGGTCAGGCTACCCGGACGGTCCGGCGGCATCTTGGCCTTCATGAAGGCCACCAGCGCCGCCACCGAGCCTCCGCCCCAATGCTTGCTGAAATACGATCCGTTCAGCGGCGCACCGCCGAATTCGCCATTGTCGAGCGTGTCGCCGTGGCATTGGACGCAGCGATCCACATAGATGTCGGAGCCATGCGTTACCTGGTCCGCGGTGAAACTGACCGGTGACGTGGCTGCGGTCGCGGTCGCCGGGCTACCACCGCCGCCGGCCGTTGCGGCCCGCAGCGCATAGACCGCCGCCGATGTCAGTTCGGGTGTGCGCAAGGCTTTGATCTCATCGGCCGTGAAGGGCTTGAAGCTAGGAGGCAGTGACTTGCCGTTGTCCCAGGCGTTGCTGACATAGTTGAGCACGGCCGCGATGTCGTTGTCGCTCAGCGCCTGCCACGACGGCATGGCGCCGTCGTAATTGCCGCCGTTGACGGTGATCGCGCCCTCCAGCCCGAACAGCAGCACCTTGCCGATATAGATGCGGCCGTCCGCCGGCTTCAAAATATCAGCCACGTGCCCGGCGAGCGGCGGAAACGCGCCGGCGAGCCCCGTGCCGCCCGCCTGATGGCAGGCGGCGCAGTTGGCGGCATAGACGCCCGCCCCCGCATTCGCGCCGGTTTGCGCGTGCGCGGAAAATGCCGCCGCCACCACCATAGCGGCGGCGACGGCTGTGGTCACGCAACGGCGGAACGAGACTCGCTGCATCATTTGCCTTGCGGCAGCGCGAACACGAACAGCGCCGAGCCGCCGTCGGGAACGCCGATCTCGGGCGTCAGCGTCGCCAGCGAACGCGCCTGGCTGGAGCCGTTGCCGACCGCGACCGCGACATACTGCCGGCCCTTCACCTGATAGGTGATGGGAAAGGAGTTGACGATGTTGCTGGCACGCATCTGCCACAGGATCTTGCCGCTCTTGTCGTCATAGGCGCGGAAATAACGATCGAGCGCGCCGGAAAACACCAGCCCGCCGCCGGTGGCGAGCGCTGCCCCGGTCTGCGGCGCGCGGGTGCGGTCGGACCACACGGCCTTCTGGCTGAACAGGTCGACGCCATCCATGCGGCCGATATTGCCGTCGCTGTTGGGGATCTGCCGGCGCGCAAAGATCGCGCGGCTGCCGCCGGTGTAGCTCTTGCCCTGCTCGATCGGGATCGGCGTGGTGTCCGAGCAGTACTCGTTCAGCGGAATGTACAGCATGTGCGTGCGCGGGCTGTAGGCGGTGGCAGGCCAGCCGCGGCTGCCGGGATCGGCCGGGCAGTTGGTGGTGGTCTTGCCGATATGCGGCACGGCATCCGGGTTGATGGTCTTGGCGCCGGTCTTCGAATCGATCGCCGAGACCACGTTCTGGTACACGGTCGGCTTGGACCACAGCCATTGGCCGTTGGTGCGGTCGAGCACCTCGATGATGCCGAGCTTGCCCACCGTCACCATCGCCTTGCGCACCTTGCCGTCGACGGGAATGTCGACCAGCACGCGCTCATAGGCGTAGTCGAGGTCCCAGGTGTCGTTTTGAAGGTGCTGGTAGTACCACTTCAGCTTGCCGGTATGGGGATCGAGCGCCAGCGTGGAATCGGTGTACAGCGCGTCATTATTGGCGCCGTCTTTCTTCGGCAGCAGGCCGCCGATTTCGGCGATGTGGGGATAGGGCTGGCCGACGCCGAGGAACAGCGTGTCGGTGTCGGGGTCGTAGCTGCCCGAGTTCCAGGTCGAGGCGCCGAAGCGCTTGTCCAGCGGCAGGCCGTTCCAGCTATCGCCGCCGGGTTCGCCCGGTTGTGCCACGGTGTGGAAGCGCCACAGCTCCTTGCCGGTGTCGATGTCGTGGCCGGTGATGAAGCAGCCGCCGGGGTTGGCGTTGCCGCAGCCGGTCATGCCCTGCACGATGACGTTGGAAGCCACCAGCGGGCCGCCGGTGTAGCGCCAGCCCTTCTTGTAGTCCTCGGTCTCGTGGTCCCAGATCACCTTGCCGGTCTTCATGTCGAGCGCGATGATGTGGGCGTCGGTGGTGGCGACGATCAGCTTGTCGTCGACCATCGCCATGTTGCGCTTGGCGCCGTTGTTGCCGTTCTGGCGCGCGACCTCGGGCGGGATGTCGCGTTTGTATTCCCACAGAAGTTCACCGTTGGTGGCGTCGAGCGCCTGCACCTTGTCGAGATAATTGTAGAGGAACAGCACGCCGTCATGGACCATCGGCGTGGTCTCGGTGGCCCCCGGCGTCATCGCCCAGCTCCAGGCCACCGTGAGGTTCTTGACGTTGCCGGTGTCGATCTGCTTCAGCGGGCTGTAGCCCCAGGCATCATAGGTACGCCGCCACATCAGCCAGTCATTGTCCGGCGGATTGAGCAGCATCTTCGCGGGCACCGGGGTCAGCGCACGCAGCGGACCGTCATGCGGCGGCGGGGTCACTTGGGCGGGCGTCTGCTGCGCGGACTGCGCCGCGGCCAACGACAGGCCCAGCCCGAGCGCGCCGGCAGCCACCGCGCCGGCGCCGAACCAACGTCCCATCCAGTTTGCAACCGGCCTTTGCGTGGGCGTGTTCATGTTGGTTTCCCCTGATTGTTGTTGTTCTGTTGTTGGACTGGCGGATGCGTCGGCCGATCGCGGCTCACGCGATATGTCCGCACCTGTATAACGGACCGCGCGCAGGTCCCGTCATAGGGCCAGCGCATCGCAGTCATGTGACGGCATGCAAGCGCGCGCGCCGTTCACTCCATCTTGATGTTGGCGGACTTGATCATCGGCCACCATTTTGCAATCTCGGCTTTCTGCCAAGCGCCGAGCGCTTCCGGCGAGAGCTGATCCTTCGGCGGCATATCGAGGCCGAGATCGCCGAGCTTCTTGCGCACCGCCGGATCGCTCAACGCCTCCACCGCGGCGCCGTTGAGTTTGGTCACGATGTCGTTCGGGGTGTCCTTGGGCACCCAAAAACCCGACCACAGCGTCATGTGAAATCCCGGCAGGCCCGCCTCGTCGGTGGTCGGAATCTCGGGCGCGGAATCGACGCGCTTGTCGGCGGTGATGGCATAGGCGCGAATGGTCCCTGCCCGCACCTGGGCGATCGAATTGGAAGTCTGGTCGACGATGATGTCGATCTGTCCGGCGACGAGGTCGGTCAGCGCCGGTGCGGTGCCGCGATACGGCACGTATTGCAGCTTGATGCCGGTGATGTTTTCAAAATACAGCCCGGCGATATGGCTGCCGGAACCGGCGCCTGCGGTGCCGGCGGTCGGCGGCGTCGGTTTGGACTTCAGCCAGGCCAGCAATTCCTGCAAGGTCTTGGCGGGAATCGTGTTCTTGCTGACGATGATCATCGGGTTGCTCGGCAGCATCACCACCGGCTCGAGATCGGTCACGAGGTCGTAGCCGAGCTTGTAGATCGCGCCGTTGGCGACGTTGGTGCCGAGATGGCCGAAGCCGATGGTGTAGCCATCCGCCGGCGAGCGCACCACCCGGCCGACGCCGAGCGAGCCGCCCGCGCCCGTGACGTTCTCGATCAGGATGGTTTGGCCCAGCGACCGCTGCATCCGCTCGGCCAGCACCCGCGCCATCGCATCCGACGGGCCGCCGGCCGAGAACGGCACCACGATGGTGATCTGACGCGACGGGAAATTTTCGGCATGCGCGTTGCCGGCGAACGCCAGCAGCGCGGCTAATGCGGCCCACATCGTTCTTCGCATCACATTCTCCAGCGCGGCATGACGGCGACACAAACAGACGAGACAAACACAGCCGTCATCCTGAGGTGCGAGCCCTTGCGAGCCTCGAAGGATGGCCGCACGCACAGCGCCGAACAACATCCTTCGAGGCTCGCTACGCTCGCACCTCAGGACGACGTCGGAATTTTCCTCAGGCCAAGGCTTTTACAACTTCGCGTAGTCGATCGGTTTGTGCCGATCGAGCGTGCGGGTCACCGGCGGCAACGGGTATTTCAGCCCGGTGGCGCAATTGAACAGCATCACGCGATCGTTCTTGCCGACGCGGCCTTCGCTGAGACTTTGCTTGTAGGCCGCATAGGTCGCAGCCCCCTCCGGGCACAACAGCAGGCCTTCCTCGCGCGCGACTTCGTTGAGCGCCGCCGAAATCTTGGCGTCGTCGACCGCGATGGCAAACCCCTTGCTCTCGCGTACCGCGCGCAGGATCAGAAAATCCCCGACTGCCTGCGGCACCCTTATGCCGGAGGCGATGGTGTGGGCGTCCTCCCAGCGCGGCGCATGCTCCGTGCCGTTCTCGAAGGCGCGCACCATCGGCGCGCAGCCGGAGGCCTGCACCGCCACCATCCGCGGCCGCTTGGCGCCGATGAAGCCGATCGCCTCAAGTTCGGCGAACGCCTTCCACATCCCGATCAAACCCGTACCGCCGCCGGTCGGATAGAAGATCACGTCGGGCACGTCCCAGTCGAGTTGCTCGGCGAGCTCCAGCCCCATCGTCTTCTTGCCTTCGATCCGGTACGGCTCCTTCAAGGTCGAGGTATCGAACCAGCCGGCTTTTGCTTTGCCTTCGCCGACGATCTTGCCGCAATCGTCGATCAGGCCGTTGACGCGGTAAACCGTCGCGCCCTGCAACTCGATCTCGCTGACATTGACCTCGGGCGTATCGGCGGGACAAAAAATCGTGGTCCGGATGCCGCAAGAGGTGGCGTAGGCCGCCAGCGCGGCGCCTGCATTGCCATTGGTCGGCATCGCCATGTGCTTGATGCCGAGCGCCTTGCCCATCGACACCGCCATCACCAGGCCGCGGGCCTTGAACGAGCCGGTCGGCAACCGCCCCTCATCCTTGACGATGATCTCGCCGCCGCCGATCTTTTTGGACAGCTTAGGCAGGCGAATGAGCGGCGTCGTGACCTCGCCGAGGCTGACGATGTCGCTGACCTTGCGCACCGGCAGCATCTCGCGGTAGCGCCACAGATCGGCCGGCCGCGCCTTCAGCGCGTCCTTGGTCAGCGCCTTCTTCACGCCGGCGAGGTCGTACCGCACCAATAGCGGCTTGCCGGCTTTCGACAGGTTATGGATCTGATCGGCGGGATAATGATCGCCCTCCATCGCGCATTCGAGATGGGTCACGAAAGTGGGGCGCTCGATCGTCAGATTGTCGTTGTCTTTCACGGGCGTTGTTCTTTCTTGTTTTCCGTCATTGCCGGGCTTGACCCGGCAATCCATCCCCTAGGATCAAATGTTTTTAGATGGATGCGCGGGTCAAGCCCGCGCATGACGAGTTACCGTTACGCTACATATTCAGCGCTTGGCCGTAGGCGTCGAGCACGGCTTCCTTCATGGTTTCGGAAATGGTGGGATGCGGGAAGATCGTGTGCATCAATTCTTCCTCGGTGGTCTCTAGGTTCATCGCCACCACAAAGCCCTGGATCAGTTCGGTGACTTCCGAACCGACCATGTGCGCGCCGAGCAACTGGCCGGTCTTCTTGTCGAACACCACCTTGACCAGACCCTGGTCCTCGCCCTGCGCGATCGCCTTGCCGTTGCCGACGAACGGAAAACGTCCGACGCGAATTTCGTGCCCGGCTTCCTTGGCTTTGGCTTCGGTCAGACCGACCGAGGCTATCTGCGGATGACAATAGGTGCAGCCGGGAATCAGCAGCTTGTCCATCGGATGCGGATGCATGCCCTTGATGGCTTCGACGCAGATCACGCCCTCATGCTCGGCCTTGTGCGCCAGCATTGGCGGTCCCGCGACGTCGCCGATCGCGTAGATACCCGGCACATTGGTCTTGCCAAACGGATCGATCACGATGCAGCCGCGCTCGGTCTTGACGCCCAGTTTTTCCAGCCCAAAACCTTCGATGTTGCCGACCACACCCACCGCCGAGATCACCCGGTCGAATTCGACGGTCTGCGGCTTGCCCTTGCCGTCATCGATGGTGGCGACCACGCTGTCGCTCTTTTTCTCCAGCTTCGTCACCTTGGTGCCGGACAAGATCTTGATGCCCTGCTTCTCGAACTGCTTGCGCGCGACGCCGGCAATCTCGGCATCCTCGACGGGGAGGATCTGCGGCAGCACCTCGACCACCGTCACCTCGGCGCCCATGGTGCGATAGAACGAGGCAAACTCGATGCCGATGGCGCCCGAACCGACGACGAGCAGCGACTTCGGCATCTTGTCCGGCACCATCGCCTCGAAATAGGTCCAGACCAGTTTCTTGTCCGGCTCGAGGCCGGGCAACGCCCGCGGACGCGCGCCGGTCGCAACGATGATGTGCTTGGCCTGATAGGCGCCCTCGCCCAGCGCGCCCTTGGGCGCTGCGGCTTCGGATTTTTTCACCGTGAATTTGCCGGGCGCATCGAGCGTCGCTTCGCCCCAGATGATTGTGATCTTGTTCTTCTTCATCAGGAATTCGACGCCGCCATTGAGGCGCTTGACGACACCGCGCGAACGCTCGACCACGGCCTTCGGGTCGAACGAGATATTGTCCGCCGACAACCCGTAGTCCTTGGCGTGCTTCATGTAGTGGTAGATTTCCGCCGAGCGCAGCAGCGCCTTGGTCGGAATGCAGCCCCAATTGTTGCAGATGCCGCCGAGATAGGATTTCTCGACGATCGCGGTCTTGAAACCAAGCTGCGCCGCACGGATCGCGGTGACATAGCCGCCGGGACCGGAGCCGATAACGACGATATCGAAGGATGTATCAGGCATGGCAGGCTCCCGTTAGCTCACGCACGCATCGTGCGGCGTCCGCATCAATTTTCGTTGTTCGGATTTCATGTGGAAGCGGCTTTCGCGAGGATGGCCTGCCGCGAGAAATATATATGCAGGATAAGCCATTGTACCAGCGCGACGGTCCAGAGCGGCGTGAACATCTGCACCATGCCGACGGTCTCGCGCAGCCAGTCGATGTTGTGGATGCCGTTATCGGCGACGCCGAGCACCACGATCAGAAACGGCACCAGCAACAGCACATAGAGCGCGCGCTTGAGGTGCCGCTCGCGATCCCGGCGCCAAACCGCGATGCCAAATAAAATCATGCTCAGGATCACATAAGTCAGCGTCAGCACCGCGCGAAACACCTCGCCAAGGCCGCGCCCGGCGGCATCGTCCCAATCCGGCAGCAACGACGCCGCGGCATAGACCAGGAGGCCGGCGACGGCCGAGGCGACAAAAGCCAGGATGAAAACTCCCGCGAGCCGCATGATCGCCCTTGTGAGCTGTGAAAGACGAGAGGCCTACACCATCATCATGACGGGGTTTTCGATCAGCATCTTGAACGCGCCGATCAGCTCCGCGCCGAGCGCGCCGTCGACCGCGCGATGATCGCAGGACAAGGTCACGCTCATGATGTGCGCGGCTTCGATCTTGCCAGCCCTCACGACGGCACGTTCCTCGCTGGTGCCGACCGCCAGGATGGTGGCGTGCGGCGGATTGATCACGGCGGTAAAATCCTTGATGCCGTACATGCCGAGATTGGAGATCGCGGTGGTGCCGCCCTGATATTCCTCGGGCTTGAGTTTGCGCGCCCGCGCCCGCGCCGCAAAGTCCTTCATCTCGGCCGAAATCGTCGACAGCGACTTGGTCTCGGCGTTGCGGATGATCGGGGTGATCAGGCCGCCCGGCATCGCCACCGCGACACCGATATCGGAATGCTTGTGCTTGAGCATGCCGGATTCGGTCCAGCTCACATTGCAATTGGGAATCCGCTGCAACGCGACCGCCATCGCCTTGATGACGAAGTCGTTGACCGACAATTTGTAGAGCGGCTTCTTTTCCTTGTCCTTGGGCGCCGAGGCATTGATCTCCTCGCGCGCCGCCAAAAGCTTGCCGATGTCGCAGTCCATCGTCAGATAGAAATGCGGAACGGTCTGCACCGATGCGGTCAGGCGCTGGGCGATGGTGCGACGCATGCCGTCATGCGGCACGATCTCGTAGCTGCCGGGTTCGAACAGAGCCAGGATCTGCTTGTCCGACATCGACGGCGCGATCGCAGGCGCGCCGGCGGATGGTGCTGCGGCCGGAGCCTTGAGGCCCTTGCCGGATTTGGCCTCCGCGACGTCGCGGGCGATGACGCGGCCGTGCGGACCCGAACCGGTGATGCGTCCGAGTTCGATGCCGGCTTCCTTGGCGAGACGCCGGGCCAGCGGTGACGAGAACGTGCGGTCGTGGCCATTGGCCTGCGCCGCAGGTGCGGCGGCTTTCGGTGCGGGAGCCGGCGCAGCGGCGGGAGCTGGGGCCTTCGCGGCCGGTGCGGCGGCAGCGGGTGCAGGCGCAGCGGCAGGTTTCGGGGCCGGTGCTTCGGCCGCTTTGGGCGCGGGTGCAGCCCCCGCTCCGGCCGCTTTCACATCCTCGCCGTCGCTGGCCAAGACCGCGATCACGTCATTGACCGGCACGTCCTGGGTGCCCTCGGGCACCAGGATCTTGGCGATCGTGCCTTCGTCGACCGCCTCGACCTCCATGGTCGCCTTGTCGGTCTCGATCTCGGCGATCACGTCGCCCGACTTGACCTTGTCGCCCTCTTTCTTGAGCCACTTGGCCAGATTGCCCTTTTCCATCGTGGGCGACAGCGCAGGCATGAGAATATTGATTGGCATTGTCAGTGACCTTGTTGCGACCGCGGCGTCGTGGTGCCCGTATCGGTCGGCCGCGCGATTTCGGCTTCGAACATGTCGACGATGCGCGTCAGCGCCTCGTCCTCGGTGTAGCCGCTCTCGCGCGCATACGCTCGAGCGGCGTGGCGCGCAATATCGACCAGGAGCAGGCCCCACATATCCGGCTCCTCGAACGCGCGCGTGAAGGCGATCGACAATCCGCCATCGATCACGAACGCGCGCAGCACTTCGGTGGCGTCATCGCGGTCCATCACATCCGGAGGCAATGGCTGCTCCTTGGGACCCGCCATGGCTCACCGATAGCAAACGGCTTTGGCGGCTTCGACCACCTCCGCCACCGAAGGTAATGCCAGCTTTTCGAGATTTGCCGCATATGGCATCGGCACGTCCTTGCCCGACACCCGCGCCACCGGCGCATCGAGATAATCGAACGCGTGCTCCATCAAGCGGGCGGCGATTTCGGCCCCGACGCCATTCTGCTGCCAGCCCTCTTCCACCGTCACGGCGCGGCCGGTCTTCTTCACGGAAGCGACAAGGGTATCGGTGTCCATCGGGCGCAGCGTGCGCAAATCGATCACCTCGGCCTCGATGCCTTCCTTGGCCAGCTCGTCGGCGGCCTTCAGCGCGTAGGACATTCCGTTCGACCAGGAGATGATCGTGACATGCGTACCGGTTCGCACCACGCGCGCCTTGCCGATCGGGATCACGTAATCGTCGAGCTTCGGGACTTCACCCGTATGGCCGTACAGCATTTCGTTTTCGAGGAAGATCACCGGATTGGGGTCGCGGATCGCAGCCTTCAGCAGGCCCTTGTAATCGGCGGCCGAATACGGCGCGACCACCTTGAGGCCGGGGACCTGGGAGTACCAGGACGAATAGTCCTGGCTATGCTGGGCCGCGACGCGGGCAGCGGCGCCGTTGGGCCCGCGGAACACGATCGCGCAGCCCATCTGGCCGCCCGACATGTACAGCGTCTTGGCGGCGGAATTGATGATCTGGTCCATCGCCTGCATGGCGAAATTGAAGGTCATGAATTCGACGATCGGCTTTAAGCCGGACATCGCGGCACCGACCCCGATGCCGGCAAAGCCGTGCTCGGTGATCGGCGTGTCGATCACGCGCCTTGCGCCGAATTCCTGCAACAGACCCTGGCTGACCTTGTAGGCGCCCTGATATTCGGCGACTTCTTCGCCCATCAGAAATACGTCCGGGTCACGCCGCATTTCCTCGGCCATGGCGTCGCGCAGCGCGTCGCGGATCGTCATCGTCACCATTTCCGTGCCCGCGGGTACTTCCGGATCGGGCTCGGCGGCGGCCTTCGGCGCGGCAGGCTTGCTCTCGGTAGATTTGGTTTCGGCAGATTTGGTTTCAGCCGGCGCCGACTTCGCTTCGGCGGCAGGCGCCTCGGCGGCCTTCTCTGGCGTTTTTTCCGGCTTGGGCGGCGCTGCCGCCACCTTGCCGAGATCGGCCGCACTCTCGCCATCCGACAAAATGGTTGCGATCGGGGTATTGACCGCGACGTCGTTGGTGCCTTCGGGGATCAGGATCTGGCCGAGCGTGCCTTCATCGGTGGCCTCGACTTCCATCGTCGCCTTGTCGGTCTCGATCTCGGCGATGACGTCGCCGGATTTGATCGTCTCGCCTTCCTTTTTCAGCCATTTGGCAAGGTTGCCCTTTTCCATGGTGGGCGACAGCGCAGGCATCAGCACTTGAATGGGCATATCGACTCCGAAAATCAGCTTGCGCGCTTAGCGATAGATGTCTGTGTAGAGTTCGGCCGGGGACGGCTCGGGATCGTGCTGGGCGAAATCCGCGGCAGCATTGACGATCTCGCGCACCTCGGCGTCGATCGCCTTCAATTCCTGCTCGGTCATCTTGGCCGCCAGCAACCGCTCGCGGACCTGCTCGATCGGATCCTGGTCGTGACGGACCTTCTCGACTTCCTCGCGGGTGCGGTATTTCGCCGGGTCCGACATCGAATGACCGCGATAGCGATAGGTCTGCATCTCCAGGATATACGGCCCCTTGCCGGCACGGCACCACGCCACCGCCTCGTCGCCGGCCGCCTTCACCGCACGGACGTCCATGCCGTCGACCTGCGCGCCCGGAATGTTGAAGGAAATGCCGCGCCTGGAAAAATCGGTCTGCGCCGACGAGCGGGTCACCGAGGTCCCCATCGCGTAGCGGTTGTTCTCGATGACATAGATCACCGGGAGCTTCCACAGCTCGGCCATGTTGAAGCTTTCATAGACTTGGCCCTGGTTCGAGGCGCCGTCGCCGAAATAGGCCAGGCTGACAAAGTCGTTGCCACGATAGCGATTGGCGAAGGCCAGGCCAGTCCCGAGCGATACCTGCGCGCCCACGATGCCGTGACCCCCGTAGAAGTTCTTCTCCTTGCTGAACATGTGCATGGAGCCGCCCTTGCCATGGGAATAGCCCCCCTGGCGGCCGGTCAGTTCGGCCATCACGCCCTTGGCGTCCATGCCGCACGCCAGCATATGCCCGTGATCCCGGTATCCCGTTATGACCTGATCGCCGGTCTTCAGCGCCATCTGCATGCCGACGACGACCGCTTCCTGGCCGATATAGAGATGACAGAAGCCGCCGATGGCACCCATGCCATAGAGCTGGCCTGCCTTCTCCTCGAACCGCCGGATCAGCAACATGTCGCGCAGCGCGCCCAGTTCCTGCTCTCTGGTGAATTCCGGCGGTGCGTCGTGTTCCTTGTCCTGTTCAGCTTCTTTCGCGGCGGTCTTTTTCGGTGCGGCCATGGCAATTCCGGATGAGAGAGCGAATAGCCCTCTCTAGCTCAACTCAAACCGCCTTGAAAGGATTGCGTGAGGCCGCGCTATGCCGCAGTGCAACGCGACGCGAAACTTTCGATATCGAATTTGCGGCGTTTTGAAATTTGCGGATTACTTCGGACTAATACGGACCAGATCGTGGGGATTGACGTAGTCGAGCTGGTAGCGCGCGCGCTCGTCGAGCATGTCGGGATCGACCCGGTCGGACCGCAACAGCGAGACCCGCTGCTCGCCCTCGGTGCGCTCGCGCTTCAGCCGCGCCAGCTCGGAGGTCAGGGCGACGATCTCCTGGTCGAGCTCCTGCTGCGCGTTCAGGCCGTATTTGCCGGTGTAGGCGTTGACGCCGAAATAGCCGATCATGGCCGCTGCGATCGCATAGAGCGCGAGCCCGGTGAGAACGGATTTGAGTCGGCTGCGAGAGACCATAATCCGGAGCATGCGACGGCTCCGGTTAATGGAATGCTAAAACAATGGCCCCGCCAGAACCAACCGGCGGGGCCCGTCTCGTCTCTGTCTCGTCTCCGTCCCGTCTAGGGTCCGGTTCTGATAGATCAGAACCGGACCCTAGATTCTTGTCTTGACGCGTTTTCTTAACGCGAACCGGTGCCCACCTCGCTGGAAAACGCTTTAGCGATGGTGCCTTTCCACGAACGCCGCATAGGCGTCGATATACTGCTTCAGCACCGGCTTCAGCGATTCCTTGGTCAATTCGCCCTTGTCGTCGAACGCGTCGCCGATACCGTTCAGATAGATCTCCGGCTGGCCCAGGATCGGACCGGTAATGCCCGGCAGGACGTTCTGCAACGTCTTGGCGGCGCTGACTCCCCCCAGCGGTCCCGGCGAGTTGCTGATGATGCCGGTCGGCTTGCCCAGGAACGAGCTCTTGCCGTAAGGCCGCGAGGCAACGTCGATGGCGTTCTTCAGCACGCCCGGGATGGCGCGGTTATATTCAGGTGTCACGAAGATGACACCGTCGGATTTCTGGATCTTTTCGCGGAACGCCGTCCAATCGGCGGGAGGTGTGGCTTCCAGATCCTGATTGAAGAACGAGATGCCGTTCAAGGTCGCGACGTCGAGCTTCAGGCTGGCGGGTGCCAATTTGGCCAGCGCATTGGCGATCTTGAGCGTAAAACTGTCTTTGCGAAGGCTGCCGACGATCACAACGATATTATGGGTGGCCATGGGATTTCCTTTTGAGGCTGAAACGGCTGGGCGCACTTAAGCCACACACGACAGAACATGCAAGTGCATGAACCGCGCAAATTTGGAAACGCTGTGTTTGCATAAAGCAGCCAGTGCATGATCCGGAAAAGTGCAAACCTGTTTTCCGAGAAGATCATGCTGAAATAATGCGCCGGAACGGGATGACGATTCTAAGATAATCATTCCGCTCTGGCGCCTGGAAAGCAAAAAAGGCCAGCCCCCACCGAGGCCGGCCTTCGTCGTCACGCGCCCGTGAATGGCGATCAGATCACCGGATTCCAGGCGATCGGCACCAGCCGGTATTTCGCGCCGTCCTTTTCGACATGGCCGATCGAGGGGAAGGTGAAATGGAAGCCGACCACGGTCGCCTTCTCGGCCGCGGCCATGTCGTAGAATTTATGGCGGGTGGCCTGCGCCAGCTCGCCATCGACGTCGTAGGCGACATGCCAATCCGGATTGCGCAGGAAGAATTCGGGAATGTTGGTGACGTCGGACTGGATCAGGATCTTCGAATTGCCCGATGCGATCGCAAAGGCGGTGTGCCCGGGGGTATGGCCCGGCGCCTTGATCGAGGTGATGCCGGGCGCCACTTCCTTGTCCCAGTCGTATTGCGTCACCTTGGACTCGATCCCAGCAAAGGTCTTTTTCACATTGGCGAAATAATTCTTCATCATCTCGTCGGACTGCGCCTTGGCGGCATTGTCGTCGCTGGTCCAGAACGCCCAATCGACCGACGGCACCATGATCTCGGCATTCGGAAACGCCAGCGAGCCATCGGCGGCCCGGATGCCATTGGTGTGATCGGGATGCAGATGCGACAGCAGCACGACATCGATCTTGCCGGGGTCGACGCCAGCGGCGGCGAGATTTTGCAGCGTGCGGCCGATCGCGCCCTTGCTTGGCTCCAGCTTGGCGGCGCCGTTGCCGGTGTCGATCAGGATCAGCTTGCTGCCGGTGTTGATCAGTTGCGGGTTGAACGGCACCGTCACCATGCCCTTGGGCATATAGGCGGCTTCCGCGGCGGCCAGCGCCCTTTCCTTCGGGACGTTGCGCACGAAGGTATCGGGCAAGGGAAACGAGGCCGCGCCGTCATTGATCGAGGTGCATTCATAGGCCCCGACCTTGTAGCGATAGAAACCGGGCGCCTGGGCGCCGGCCGGCGGCTCGGCGGCGCGCGCGGCCGTCCCCAAGGATGTCAAAGCACCCGCGGCACCGGCCGCGGCAGCGCCGGCGAGCAGATGGCGGCGGCTCAAATCGATCATGGCGATTCCCCTCTATGATTGCGTTTGATGTTTCTCAGATGCGTTGCGGCGCGAATACCCCGCTGTCAGGGTGTCTCGGCCAAACCTGCGCTCACAAGCGCTTGGACTCATAAGCCCGAGGACTCATAGGCCCGTATCCGGATCGGGCAAGGCGTCGCCCGATCACATCATCGGCACGGCCGCCGGACCGGGGCGTTGTGCCCAGATCAAGCGCCGTCGATCCAGCCAGCGTTGGTAGCCGGTCTTGCTAGCCGGTCTTGCTACCCGACCCTGCTACCCGGCCTTGTTCGGGTTGATCAGGAATTTCTCACCGGTGGAACGCTTGTTGTAGATCGCGATGTTGGAAAGCTGCAACGCTTCCTGCAGCGAAACGACCTGGGTGTAGTGGCTGGCAAAGGTCGTCTTGAGCTCGTCGATCACGCGCTGACGCAGTTTGGCGCCATCGGCCGGTCCGATCTTTTGCAGGAACGGAAACAGCAGCCAGCCGCCGACGCCCCAGGCCATGCCGAAGGCACGGTTCAGTTCGATCGGACGTGTATCGAGGCCACCATAGACATAGACCTGCTTGTGCACGTTCGATCCGTAGCGGCTGTACTCCTTGGCGGTCTTGTTGATCGCGATCTCCATGCAGGTCAGGATTTGACCCGCGAGCTTGCCGCCGCCGATGGCGTCGAACGCGATGGTGGCGCCGGTTTCCACCAGCGCGCCGGTCAGGTCGTCCATGAAGCCTGGCAGGGACGAATCCACCACATGCTTGGCGCCGATCTTGTGCAGGATGTCCGCCTGCTCCTTGCTGCGCACGATGTTGACGAGGCCGATCCCATCCTTCAGGCAGATCTTGTTGAGCATCTGTCCAAGGTTCGAGGCCGCCGCGGTATGCACCAGCGCCTTGTGGCCCTCGCGCCGCATGGTCTCGGTCATGCCGAGCGCGGTCAAAGGATTGACGAACAACGAGGCGCCGTCGGCGGCCGTGGTGCCGGCGGGCAGCGCCACGGCATCCCTGGCCCTCACCACGCGATATTGCGCGTACATCGCGCCGCCGATGAGCGACACCGTCTTGCCCAGTAGCGCCTTTGCCGCATCGGACGATCCGGTCTTGACCACGACGCCCGCGCCTTCGTTGCCGACCGGCATCGATTCATCGAGCCGCGCCGCCATTCCTTTCAGCGCCGCCTCGGGCACCCTGGCCGTGATGACGGGAGATTCCTTGCTGCCGGAAGCCTTGGCCGCCGACATATCGGCAGGGCCGAACAGCAGCCCGAGGTCGGATGGATTGATCGGCGTGGCCTCGATCCGAACGACGATTTCGTCATCCTTCGGTTCGGGCACAGGCACCACCGCCAGCGACACTTCGAGTTCGCCGTTGCTCTTGACCAGCGAACGAAGCTGCAATCCCGTCTTGGTATCTGAACTCATGCCATAACCTCCCTGTTTCGGCCCCGCCGAAGTGACCGGCGAATTTGACCAGACTGTCTCGCAGGTTGCGGCGGGAAGGCAAGCCTCTTATGTCCCCAAAAACACAGCGCGGCCTTAAACGATCAATACGTCGTGCGGCGTGAGCGGCGTCACGACGCCGGTCAAAATGATCGAGGCGTCGTGGCCGAGCTCGATAATCGTATCGTGACCGACGATGTGGCTGGACAAATCCGCCAGGCTGGCGGCGAGCGTCGATGCGATCTCGAGCACGTCGTGGCCCGCGGCGTCGCCGACCTTGAAATTGTTGATGACGTCGTTGCCAACGGCCTGCTTGAAGACGAACGTATCTCCGCCCGCGCTATTCATAAAGTTATTGCCGATCGCCGCCGTCAATGTAACGCCCGGTGCATGGGCCGTCAGGGCATGCGAACCGTCGTTGTTGTCGAACGTGGTGGCCAGCGTATGGCCCGACGCGGCGATCAGATCATGGCGCGCCGAATAGGCTTGCCCGGCAATGTCGTAGGTGTCGACGTTCTTTGTGCCGTCGACCTGTCGGGTCGTCTCTGCGGCCAGGCTGCCGTCCGGCGCGTAGGTGGATTGAACATAGGAGCCGTCCTTCTCGGTCACGGTTTGCTCGACCATATCACCGGCGCCATCATACTGGTCGAGCGTCTTGACGCCGTTGGCGTCGACGGTCTGCGCCAGCGCCAGCGTATCGTCGGAACGATACTGCTCGATCAGAGTGCTATGCCCTGACGCATCCTCGACCACATGCTGCGAGGTGTAGTCCTTGCCGACGACGTCGTAATCGTAGATGTCGCGCGAGCCGTCGGCATGTCTCAGCGTTTGGTCGGTTAGGCTGCCGTCGGACGCGTAATCGGATTGCACGTACGAGCCGTCTTGCTGGATCACGGTCGCCTCGGCGAGATGGCCGAGGCTGTCATACTGGTCGAGCGTCTTGACGCCATTGGCATCGACGGTCTGCTGCAAGGCCAGCGTGCCGTCGGAATGAACTTGCTCGATCAGGGTGCTATGCCCCGACGCATCGGTCACCACGTGCTGCGAGGTGTAGTCCTGGCCGGCGACGTCATACGTATAAATGTCGCGCGAACCATCGGCATGCCGAACCGTCTCGCCGGTTTCGGATCCCGTGGCATCGAAGCTGAATTGTTCGAACGAGCCATCGCTATAGCGCGTCGCGAACTCGATCAGATGGCCAGACGTATCGTAGCTGGCGCTGTCGACCGAACCATCGCTGTTGACGACCTGCTTGAAGGCGAGATCGCGATCGGCGTCGTCGCGCTCGATCAGGGTTGTCGTGCCGTCGGCACTGATGACATCGTGCTCGGAGCTGTAATCCTGGCCGGTAATGTCCATCCTATAGACGTCGGTTGAGCCGTCGGCATGGTGAACCGTCTCTGTCGTGATGTCTCCGGCGCTATCCACCGCCTGGACCTGCATCAGGTCACCGGCGGCCAGACCAGACTGGCTCGCCAGCAGGCTGCTGGTAGAGATCGTGGTATCGGCAAACTGCAGATAGGCGATGTCGGTGAGATGATCGGTGCCGTCACGATTGGCGACCTTGTCGCCGACGACAAGCTCACTGCCGACCACGCTGATGCTGTAGTCGGTGATATCTCCGGCATAGACCACGGTATTGGTCCCGCCTCCGCCGTCGATGGTATCGTCGCCCGCGCCACTGAAAATCGTGTTGGTGCCGGTCCCTGTGACGATCGTGTCGTTGTCGGTCGACGCGCCGAAGAACCAGTCCTGGTGGCTGGTCGTATCGAAATGGATGCTGTGGACGTAGAGGTCAAACGTTCCAGGATCGCTGACATTGGTCGCCTCCCCCGGGGTCAACGCAACACCGTTGACCGAAAGCCCCGTGACATGCAGCGCCCGGCCCGGCGTCGCATTCATCAGCTCGACGTCGACGCTGTCGACCGCGGCCGGATTGGCGAAACTCACGGTAAAGGTCTGATAGCCGGACGGGTCGGTCGCGGACTTGAAATCGAGCAATCCGGAGACCGGGTTGCCGTTGACCAGGATCTCGGCCTGCGCGTCGATGCCGTCGACCGCCGAACCATAGCCGGTCAGGGTGATGGTCGTCGTCGCCAACGGGGTGGCCGTGCTGGGACCGCCGTAAATGAGGTTGTTGCCGTCGCCGACGTGAATGATTTCATTGCCGCGCCCGGCATGGATGACGTTGTCGCCTCCGCCGATATCGATGTCTTGGGCGATCGACGACCCCCACACCGTGAGGCCCGGGACGTAGCCTTCGCCGTGGAAATATTGCGAGACCACCGTCTCGGCCGGCTTTCCCATCGGGGAATAGCCGGTGCTGTTATATTCGTTGCTGAGATCCCATTGCCAGAGCTCGACGCCCTTCAGCCAGCTGCCGCCCTGCGCGCTCCAGACCTGAAAGAACGCATTGTAGGCGGTGGCCTGTGCCGCCGGATCGGCGGTGCCGCTAGAGGTCCATGATGCCGGATCGATCGCCGTGCCGTCGATGCTGCGGTAGCCGACTTCCGTCATCAGGACCGGTTTGCCGTACTGCTCCGACAGCGAATGAAGAAAGTCGACCGGCGATTGGTCATCGAAGGCGGCGGCATAATACGGATTGATCGGAACCTGGCTCCAGGCGTTGACCAGATCCTGCACCGTTGGCGTTTCGCTGGAGGTCAGCGGCGGATAGGTATTGACGCCGATGGTATCGAGCTCATCCCAGAAGGAGACATGGGAGGCCTCGTCGGTCGCCGCCGAATAGGTCAGGTCGCCGTGATAGACCGCGCGAACCGCCGAGATCAGATCGGTCCAGTCGCCGCGATATTGCGCGCCGGTCAGGCTGCTCATCTCATTGCCGATCGCAAAGGTCTCGACGCCGCCGGCCTGCGCGATGGTCGCGAGATGGACGATTTCAGCCTCGTAGGACGCAAAAAATGCACTGACGTCGGTTGGCGCCATGCTGCTGGTCGCGGTGCCGTCCAACGGCGAGATCGCGGCCCTGAAAACCACCGACAACCCCGCGGCGTGCGCGGCCTGAAAGCTTGCCAGCAAACTCGCATCGCTTTCCGACTTGGCGGGATCGGCGATCACGGTGTCGCTGGTTCCGGTCTGGGTCCAGATACGATCCGTCAATTCGATCGAATTCGAACCAAGCGAGGCGATGGTTTGAAAGGCCTGATCGGCGGATGCGCTCGAGAACTGCCCGTTCCACTCGGATAACGCCCCGAAACCCTGGACGTCGAAGATATTTGCCACGCGTGCACTCCGTCTTTGTTCGACGGATGCCGCAAAGCCATTACCTTCATCTTAAAGCGACGGCTTGCATCTTAAGCGGACGACGTGTTGCGCACGGAATTTTTCAAACGATCGACTTCAGCAACGCTGAAAGTGATTCAGTTCCGCATTCGGAACCTGATGCAGCGCGTATCGCTGTCACATTTTCGTTGTGGTGCGGTCTGCTATTCCGGCGGTCCAGGTCGATGGCCTGCCCTCGAACGCGGACCGCGCGCGCTTGCCCAGCCAGTAGGAATACGGGGGCGGCACCAGATCGAAATTCGGATCGGCGCCGAGCTTTTGCGCGGCGTCCATCGGCCAGTTCGGATTGTACATGATCTCGCGCGCGAGCGCGGTGAGATCGGCGCGGCCCTCTTGCAGGATCGCTTCGGCCTGGTCGGCGTGCACGATGTGGCCGACCGCCATGGTCATCACATCGGCTTCTTTCCGGATCCGCTCGGCATAGGGAACCTGATAGCCGTATTTTTTCGAGCGCTCGCCGTCCATCGGCGAATATCCAAGCGTGCCGCCGGACGAACAGTCGATCACATCGACGCCTTGCGCTTTCAACAGCTTCGCCAGCCGCACACTTTGGTCCGGCCCGAAGCCGGCGTCGTCCTCGCAGGACAGCCGCATGAACAGCGGCTTGTCCGCCGGCCACGCCGCGCGCACGGCTTCGGCGACCTCGATCGCAAATCGCGCGCGGTTGAGTTCCGAGCCGCCATATTCGTCGGTTCTGACATTGGCGACCGGCGACAGGAATTGATGGATCAGATAGCCGTGAGCGCCATGTATTTCCAAAACGTCGAAGCCCGCTGCGTCGGCGCGCGCGGCGGCCTCGCCCCATTTGGCGGCGAGATCGCGCACCTCGTTATGCGACAGCGCGCGCGGGGTCGGCGACTTCTCGGTATGCGGCACCGCGCTCGGCGCCACCAGTTCCCAGCCGTCCCAATCGAAAATCTCGGGCTCGTCGCCACGCAGCGGCTTGCCGCCTTCCCACGGGCGCGATAGCCGAGCCTTGCGGCCGGAGTGACCGAGCTGGAGGCCGGCCACCGCGCCATGCGTCTTGATGAAGGCCGCGCAACGCGCCAGGTTTGGAATGAAGCCGTCGTTCCATAGCCCGGTATCGCCGACCGTGCCGCAGCCGTTGCGCGCCACCTTGGTCGATTCCATGATGACGAGCCCGGCGCCGCCTTGCGCGTATTTGCCGGCGTTGACGAGATGCCAGTCGGAGGCAAAGCCTTCGACCGCTGAATATTGATGCATCGGCGCGACCACGACGCGGTTCTTCAGGCGGACGCCCCTGATCTGAAGCGGCGAAAACAGCATCGGTTGCGTCATCGCGTGTCACTCCCTCAGATCAGGCGTCACCGTTGCGGTCGAGCGCCTTTTATTTTGACGCGAAAACGCGATGTTAGGCCAGCGCCTTGAACGCCGCCCTGCCCGCGTATTTCGCCTGGCTTCCCAGTTCCTGCTCGATCCGCAGCAACTGGTTGTACTTCGCGGTACGGTCGGAACGCGCCAGCGAACCGGTCTTGATCTGCCCGCAATTGGTGGCGACCGCGAGATCGGCGATGGTGGAATCCTCGGTTTCGCCGGAACGGTGCGACATCACGGCGGTGTAGCCGGCCTTGTAGGCCATCTCGATCGCGCTCAGTGTTTCCGTCAGGGTGCCGATCTGGTTGACCTTGATCAGGATGGAGTTGGCGCAGCCTTTCTTGATGCCGTCGGCGAGCCGCTTCACATTGGTGACGAACAGATCGTCGCCAACCAACTGGCACTTGCTGCCGATCAGGTCGGTGGTGAGCTTCCAGCCCTTGAAGTCGTCCTCGGCCAGGCCGTCCTCGATCGAAATGATGGGGTAGCGGGAAACCAGCTCTCCCAGGTATTTTGCCTGCTCTTCGATCGAGCGGGTTTTGCCTTCGCCCTCATAGACGTAAGCGCCGTTCTTGAAGAATTCGCTGGAGGCCGGATCGAGCCCCAGCGCGATGTCTTCGCCCGGCCTGTAGCCGGCCGCCTCGATCGATTTCATTACGAAGGCCAGCGCCTCGTCGGCCGATTTGAGATTCGGCGCGAAGCCGCCTTCGTCGCCGACATTGGTATTGTGGCCGGCGTCGTGCAGCGCCTTCTTCAGCGTGTGGAACACCTCGACGCCCATGCGCAGGGCTTCGGAAAACGTCGGCGCGCCGATCGGCAGGATCATGAATTCCTGGAAGTCGATCGGGTTGTCGGCGTGCACGCCGCCGTTGATGATGTTCATCATCGGCACCGGCAAGGTCCGCGCCGAAGTGCCGCCGACATAACGATAAAGCGGCATGTCGAAGGATTCGGCCGCGGCCCTGGCGACCGCGAGCGACACGCCGAGAATGGCGTTGGCGCCGAGCCGGCTTTTGTTGGGCGTGCCATCGAGATCGATCATGACCTGGTCGATCTGCACTTGTTCCTCGACGGCCATGTCGGCCAGCGCCTCGAAGATCTCGCCATTGACGGCGGCAACCGCCTTCTGGACGCCCTTGCCGAGATAACGCGTCTTGTCGCCATCGCGCAGTTCCACCGCCTCATGCGCCCCGGTCGAGGCGCCTGACGGCACCGCCGCGCGGCCGAACGAGCCGTCTTCCAGCACCACATCGACCTCGATGGTGGGATTGCCACGGCTGTCGAGAATTTCGCGGCCGATGATGTCGACGATGGCGGTCATGGGAGCCTCTTTGGAAAATGCCAGGAAGGGTGGACGGCGCTGCTTCTACAGCAAGGCAGGGAAGCGGAAAAGGCCGCCTCGCCGCGTGACGCTGGCAGCCGAATTGTCTAATAAGCCGGCAACGGAGACGTCATCATGTCGAAAACACCAAAGAAATCGTCGAAATTCGAGGGATTGCAGCTCGGCCACGACGTCGAATGGCCGCAGACCCCCGAACAGGCAAAACTCGACCGCGTACCCAATCCGCAGGCCGATACCAATTATGTGGTGCGGTTCACCGCGCCCGAATTCACCTCGATCTGTCCGGTTACGGGACAGCCGGATTTCGCGCATCTGATGATCGATTATGTGCCGGGGCAATGGCTGCTGGAATCCAAATCGCTGAAGCTTTTCGTCGCCAGCTTCCGCAACCATGGCGCGTTCCACGAGGACTGCACGGTGATGATCGGCAAGCGGATTGCTGCCGCCATCAAGCCGAAATTCCTGCGCATCGGCGGCTACTGGTATCCGCGCGGCGGCATTCCGATCGACGTGTTCTGGCAGACCGGCAGACTGCCAAAGGACATGTGGATGCCGGACCAGGGCGTCGCGCCCTATCGCGGGCGGGGATGAGCCGGCCGTCATCCCGCCGTAGTGCCGTCATTGCGAGCGCACGCGAAGCAATCCAGGGCCACAAGGAAGTGCTGGATTGCTTCGTCGCAAGAGCTCCTCGCAATGACGATCAAGATGTATCATCGCTCCTGCCCGGCCCGAAATTTCTTCAACCGCGGATTCAACCAACATGAGCGACCGCCCCCTTGCACCGAAGGCAAATGATTATTCCGTCGTTCCGGGCTCTTCCGGGCCGCGCCGTGACTTTCGCATCAGCGTCGGCCTGCGCGAGGGCTGGGATTCCGAGGGCCGCGTGTTCGACGTCTCAGAAGCGGTCCGCACCGCGCGGGCCTGGATGAAACGCCGCGTCGAAGCCGGCCTGCCCGCTTTATCAGGAATGTTCACGCGCGCGGAGGTGACCTATGCGTGGCCCCGCCCCGACGGCACCGTCGGCTCCGACCGCGAACCGGTGGCGCTGTTCACCGGCGAAGCGGTTCACGCTTATCTCGGCCATTTGCCCGACGAGGCCATCGAGGAGATGTTGAACGAATTGTCGATCGAGCTTGGCGCAGCGCTTGGGCAGGAGCGGATTTACGTGGCCTTTGCCGACAAAACCTGGATCCTGGATGCCGGAGAACGTTAGCTCGCAGAACGCGATTTGCTCACCGGCTAATCACGAGTCGACCGTCATCCTGAGGTGCGCGCTCTTTCTTGCGCGCCTCGAAGGATGGCCGCACGTACTGCGCTGAACAACATCCTTCGAGACGCGGCCAAGAGGCCGCTCCTCAGGATGACGGCGGGACTATAGCGGCTAGCCCGCCTCTCCCCGCCCATCAAGCGTTCGTGCCACCGTCGACGGTCAGGCTCGCGCCAGTGATGTAGGATGACTCCGGACCGGCGACGAATGCCACCATGGCCGCGATATCGTTCACGCTGCCGTAGCGATTGAGGGCGGTGTTGGCTTTTTGCGGCGTCGCCCAATCGCCGGCGGCGGGATTGAGATCGGTATCGATCGGGCCGGGCTGGACGTTGTTGACCGTGATGGCCCGGTCGCCGACCTCTCGCGCCAACCCCTGCGTGAACATCTTGATGGCTCCCTTGGTCGCCGCATAGGCCGCAAGGCCGGGGGTCATGTTGCGCTCGCCAACGCAGGAACCGATCATGATGATGCGACCGCCATTGTTCAGGTGCTTGAGGGCCGCCTGGGTCGCGATGAATGTCCCGCGCAGGTTGATGTCGATCACGCGGTCCAATTCCTCCAGCGTGGCGTCTTCGAACTTGTTCGGAATGGCGGTACCGGCATTGTTCACCAGCACGTCCAATTTGCCGAAGCTGGCGACCACTTTTTCAACCGCGGCCTTGACGGCGGCGGCGTTGACGGCGTCCGCCTGGATCGCGATCGCCTTGCCGCCGGCGCCTTCGATGGCCTTGACCACCGAGGCCGCGGCGTCGGCGCCCTTGGTGTAGGTGATGGCGACCCTGGCCCCATCAGCGGCGAGGCGTTTGGCGATCGCAGCGCCGATGCCGCGCGAGCCACCGGTTACGAGCGCAGTTTTGCCTTCGAGTTTCTGGGACATGGTGAGGCTCTTTCCTGGGGTTTTGCGGATTTCATCCATCGGCAGCCGCCCACAGAGGTGGGTGGCCGTTGGCAATCCGGTTCTGAGGTCCTGCGGGTTGGGTATGACCCTGACGACTATTGCCGCTCTCGGCGGGAGTTTTGCCTAACCATCCCGGTTTTAAAAAGACTTTGTAACTTGGGCCTCATGCCTTTAAGGTATGACCTACCTTACGATGGGGCTTGCGCCGTGGAGCTACGACATCTTCGCTATTTCGTCGCGATTGCCGAGACCGGCAGCCTCACCTTTGCCGCCGAGAAGCGGCTCAACACGGCGCAGCCCTCGCTGAGCCGCCAGATCCGCGACCTCGAGCAGGAGGTCGGCGTTCAGCTCTTGATCCGCAGCCCGCACGGCACCGAACTGACCACCGCCGGTCGCGCTTTCCTCGATCACGCCCGGCTTTCGCTCAGTCAGGCCGAGGCGGCCGGCGAAGCCGCGCGCCGCGCCGCACAGCCCACCAGACCGACGTTTTCCATCGGCTTTCTAACCGGTCAGGAAGTGGATTGGCTGCCGCACGCGCCGGGCATTCTGCGCGACCAACTTCCCGAAATCGAGATCAGGGTTTCGAGCGGATTTTCGACAAACCTCGCCGATGATTTGCAGCGCGGCAAGATCGACGTTGCGTTCCTGCGCCGCGAACCGAAACCCGATCTTGAATACCGGCTGGTGCGCAAGGAACCGCTGGTCGTCATCCTGCCGAGCGATCATCCGCTCGCCGCCAACGAGGCGATCGATCCGCGCGACTTCACGAAGAAGACATTTATCGGGATCTCGGATATCGCGCCGGTGTTGCGCGCCGCGATCCGGGATTATCTCAGGCGGTCCGGCGTCGAGATCATTGCAGCGCTTGAGGTCGACAATTTTGCGATGGCGATGTCGCTGGTGATTTCGACCGGCGGTTTGGCGCTGTTGCCGGTCTCGATCCAGGGCTACTTGCCGCCGTCTATCACGAGCCGTCCGCTGGCTGGCGAGCAGCCGACGGTCGATCTGGTGATTGGATATCACCGGGCAAATTCATCACCGCTGCTAAAAAAGTTCCTGTCCGGAATCGATGGGCTGGCCGATCGCATTTACAACCAAGCGCGCGCCGAGCGATGAATCGAAAAAAAAGCCCGCCGGTCAGGCGGGCAAGAGTTTTAGGGAGGAAGCGCTCCCACAACCGAGCGCCATGACACTCTTTTCGATTCGGCGGCCGGCGCCAAGATCGTAAGACTACTGGCATCGGCTTCGCCGGCGCGATCGACGGCGCAGGCCGGCCCTAAACTGCCGATCGCTGCGCCACCCAGCGCCGGTACTGGCGGGTGCGAAATGCGATCGCAATCTGCTGCAAGGTCAATGCGCGCAGCGGCGACACCTTGGGGTTGGGCGTTTGACCCTTGCTGAGTTTATTCAACTGGAACTTGACCACCGCCATGTTGGCGAGAGAGGCCAGGACCTTGTTCTTCCAGGTGATCGGCGCCAATTCCGGCGCAGTGTCTTTGCCGAGACGCCAATCGCGCGGCAGAAAGGGATCGATGGCCAACGCGGTCGCCATGCCGACCATGTCCACGCCGGTGCCGAGCACCTGCTCGACCACCGGCCGGCGGCGGATGCCGCCGGTGACCATCACGGGCATCTTTGCCACCGCCTTGATGTCGCGGGCGAACTCCAGGAAATAGGCCTCGCGGGCCAGCGTTCTGCCGTCGCGCGCCTGCCCTTGCATGGCCGGCGCCTCATAGCTGCCGCCCGACAATTCCACGAGGTCGACTGGCAGCCGGCCCAGCATTTCCACCACCTGCCGCGCGTCATCGGTGGTGAAACCGCCGCGCTGGAAGTCCGCTGAATTGAGTTTGACGGCAACCGCGAAGTGCGGAGAAACCACCGCGCGAACCGCCTTGACGATTTCCACGAGCAGCCGTGCCCTGTTCTCCAGCGAGCCGCCCCATTGATCGGTTCGCTGATTGGTCAGCGGTGAGAGAAATTGATTGACCAGATAGCCGTGCGCGGCGTGGATCTCCACGCCGGTAAAGCCTGCCTGCTCGCCGAGCCGGGCGCTGGTGGCGAAGCGCCCAATCACTTCCGAGATCAAATCCGCGGTCATCATGCGCGGCACGGCGAAACGGTTGGACAGCTTGCCTAAATCCAGCGGCACCGCTGAAGGCGCCCAGGTTTCCTGGCCGAGATTGGCCTGCATCTGGCGGCCCGGATGGTTGATCTGGAGCCAGAACTGCGCACCCCCAGAGCGACCGATGCCGGCCCAGCGCTTGAACTTGTCCAAATTCCTGTCGTCTTCGAGCACGACGCCGCCTGGCCCGGTCACGGCGCGCCCATCGACCATCACGTTGCCGGTCAGGATCAAGCCCGCTTCGCCATCCGCCCAAGACTGGTACAGCCGCATCAAATGCTCCGACGGCGCCTGATCGGCGTCGGCCATGTTTTCTTCCATCGCGGCCTTGGCGATCCGGTTAGCGATCACCGAACCGTTGGGCAGCGTCAGTTTCTCAAACAGGTTCATCGAACAATTTCTCGTGGCGCGCTTTTCGCGGGCGTATTTGGCTTGATCCTGGGTCAACCCTACCCTTAAAGTTAACTTGAAGGTCAATACACTTGTCGAGGTGCGGCATGAGGATCGGGGAACTCGCGGAACGCAGCGGCCTGACCGCCTCGCGTATCCGGTTTTACGAGGCGAGCGGCCTGATCAATGCGGTCGAGCGCAACGCCAATGGCTATCGCGAATACACCACGGACGCGGTCGTTACGCTGGACATCATCACCGGCGCCCAGAAGGCGGGATTCTCGCTGCAGGAGATCCGCAGTCTGCTGCCGACGAAACTGGGCACCTGGCAGGAAGACAAACTGCTGAACGTGCTCAAGAAGAAGGTTGCCGATATCGAGGCCTTGCGTGAGCGCCTGGCCCAAAGCAAAACCCAATTGCTTGGGATCATCGAGACCATCGAGACCAGTCCCGAAGGACTGTCCTGCGACGACAACAAGAAGCGGGTGCTGAACCGGATTCCAAAGCATCGCACTCAGCGTCCGACGACGCGAGCAATTGCGAGCCCCAAACCGTAGCGCAGCCATGTCGGCGGCGAGGTTTCAACACATCTCGGCGTCGGATAGCGTGCGCGCAATCAAAAGGGGAATGACATGAGTCTGTCGGGTATTTTTGCACAATTCGTCGCGCTGCTCGGTGGCGCGGCGCTGCGCTGGCGCCGGTTGCAGGGCGACGCGCCGGCGCCGGCCTGGGGCAACGCGCCGACGGTTCCAGTGGCCAAGCCGCAGGGCGCCCTGCCGACGCTGAAGATGCCGTCGGCAAGAGGATGGAGCGACGGGCAGAAACCGGTGGCGGCACCTGGCCTCAAGGTCAATGCGTTTGCGACCGGGCTGCAACATCCGCGCTGGATCAACGTGCTGCCCAATGGCGACGTGCTGATCGCCGAGTCGAACCAGGTCGCCGGACCGGTCCGGAGCGTGTTCAGCTACGCGATGCAGGCGACGATGCGACGGGCCCGCGCGCTCGGCGACAGCGCCAACCGCATCACGCTGCTGCGCGACACCGATGGCGACGGCATCGCGGAGCGGCGCCAGACTTTCATGGAAGGACTGAACCAGCCGTTCGGCATGGCGCTGCTGGGCGACACCTTCTATGTCGGCAACACCGACGGCGTGATGGCCTTCCCCTATGCTGATGGCGCCGACCGCATCACCGCGTCAGGCAAGCGATTGACCACCTTCAAGCCAAGCGGGCACTGGACGCGGAGCCTGTTGCCGAGCCCCGATGGCACGAAGCTCTATGTCGGGGTCGGCTCGCTGACCAATATCGCCGATGAAGGCATGGCGGTCGAAGAAGGCCGCGCCTGCGTCTACGAACTCGATCTCGCCACCGGCGCCAGCCGCATCTTCGCCGGCGGCCTGCGCAATCCGGTCGGCCTCGCCTGGGAGCCGACCACCGGCGCGCTGTGGACCGTGGTCAACGAGCGCGACGGTATCGGTGACGAGACGCCGCCGGATTACATGACCTCGGTGCGCGAAGGCGGTTTCTACGGCTGGCCCTATTGCTACTGGGGACAGACGGTGGACGACCGGGTGCCGCAGGATGCCGCGCTGGTCGCCAAGGCGATCAAACCCGACTACGCGCTGGGCGGCCACACCGCCTCGCTCGGTCTGTGCTGGCTGCCGGCCGGGACCCTTCCCGGCTTTCCGGACGGCATGGTGATCGGCCAGCACGGCTCCTGGAATCGCAGCACGCTGAGCGGCTACAAGGTGGTGTTCGTGCCGTTCGTGGACGGACGCCCGGCCGGGCCGGCGCGCGATATCCTGTCGGGCTTTCTCGCCCCGGACGAACGGGAGTCCTATGGACGACCGGTCGGCGTCACGCTCGGCGCCGATGGCGCGCTTCTGGTGGCCGACGATGTCGGCGACGTGATCTGGCGCGTCACGGGCGCGTAAAACAAGCCGGCGAGCGCGATCATGCAGGCATCGGAGCGCCCGCTCCGATCAGGACATCGTCGCCATCGCCGTCGCTTTGTTTGCGTCTCACGGCACCACGCTTGCGGCGACTTTCGCCGCCGGCGCGACCATGACGGAAATCCAGCCTCCGCAGGCTGGTCAGAACACCGCCTGCGCCCGCGATGGCGAGTTCGATGGCCCGCGTCAGCACATACACGACCACGCCGACCCGTGCGATCATGCCGAGCAGGAACATCATCGCAAAGACATCGATATAGGCCAGGAGATCGCCGACCAGCACCAGTTCCGGCGGGATCGGTATCCGGTGCATGTAAGCAAGCACGAGGATCACCACCGGGATAAAGGCGATGATTTTTCGCAAAGTCAGCCGGTCCAGCCAGGCTGCAAACTGCACGACAAACACATCCCACAGCCAATCGCCGAACGCCGCGGGCTTGTCGACCGTCCATCTGTGCCACAGTCCACGCTTCATCGCCGCACCTCGCGCTCCAACGCAAGATACGGCGCATTTTGACCGCCGCAATATCCCGCGACGGAAAAAGCGCGTCGCAACACGGGGTACCAAACAGCATCGGGGCGGCGTTTCAATTCCTGAAACGCCGCCCCGGGTTTTTGTCGTTTACGTGGAGGCTCGAACGCCGACTTTCAGCCGCGCTCGAACATCCTGCCTTCGCGATCAGGCGACTTCAAAGCGATCCGCGTTCGTCACCTTGGTCCAGGCCGCGACGAAATCCTTGACGAATTTCGCCTTGGCGTCGCCGCTCGCATAGACTTCCGCGAGCGCGCGGAGCTGCGAGTGCGAACCGAAGATCAGGTCGGCACGGGTGCCGGTCCACTTGACCTGCTTGGTCTTACGGTCGCGCGCCTCGTACACCTCATCGGAGCCGGCGGCCGGATCCCACACGGTGTTCATGCTGAGCAAATTGACGAAGAAGTCGTTGGTCAGCGTGCCCGGCTTGTCGGTGAGTACGCCGTGCTTGGACTTGCCCGTGTTGGCACCGAGCACCCGCAGGCCGCCAACCAGCACCGTCATTTCCGGCGCGGTCAGCGTCAGCAACTGGGCACGATCGACCAAAAGCGCCTCGACCGGCATCGGGTGCTTGCCGCGGATGTAGTTGCGGAAACCGTCGACGGTCGGCTCGAGCGCAGCGAACGAATGCACGTCGGTCTGCTCCTGCGAGGCGTCGGTGCGGCCCGGCGTGAAGGGTACCTTCACGTCATGGCCACCATCCTTCGCGGCCTTTTCGATCGCGGCAGCGCCGCCAAGCACGATCAGGTCGGCGAGCGAGACCTTCTTGTCGCCCTTCTGCGCCGCGTTGAACTCTTTCTGGATGCCTTCGAGCTTCGACAGCACCTTGGCGAGTTCGGCCGGCTGGTTGACGTCCCAATCCTTCTGCGGGCTGAGACGAATACGTCCGCCATTGGCGCCACCGCGCTTGTCGGAGCCGCGGAACGTCGAGGCCGACGCCCAGGCGGTCGAGACCAGTTCCGAAACCGATAGGCCAGCACCGAGCAGCTTCGCCTTCAGGCTGGCGATGTCCTGCTCGCTGACCAATTCATGGTTGACCGCGGGAACCGGATCCTGCCACAGCAGCTCTTCCTTCGGAACCAGCGGGCCGAGATAGCGCACGATCGGACCCATGTCGCGGTGGGTCAGCTTGAACCAGGCGCGAGCGAACGCGTCGGCGAACTGATCCGGGTTCTTGTGGAAGCGGCGCGCGATCTTCTCGTAGGCCGGATCGAATCGCAGCGCCAGGTCGGTAGTCAGCATCGCCGGCGCGTGACGCTTCGACGGGTTGTGGGCATCAGGCACCGTGCCGGCGCCGCCGCCACCCTTCGGAGTCCACTGATGGGCACCCGCCGGGCTCTTGGTCAGCTCCCATTCGTAGTTGAACAGGTTGTCGAAGAAGTTGTTGCTCCACTTGGTCGGCGTCGTGGTCCAGGTGACCTCGAGGCCTGACGTGATGGCATCGCCCGCCAGCCCGGTGGCGTATTTGCTCGACCAGCCGAGCCCCTGCGCTTCGATCGCGCCGCCTTCCGGCTCAGGGCCGACCAAGGTCGCATCGCCGGCGCCGTGGGTCTTGCCGAAGGTGTGTCCGCCGGCGATCAGCGCGAGCGTTTCTTCATCGTTCATCGCCATGCGCGCGAAGGTCTCGCGGATGTCGCGGGCCGAGGCGAGCGGATCCGGCTTGCCGTTCGGGCCTTCCGGATTGACGTAGATCAAGCCCATCTGCACCGCGCCGAGATGACCATGCAGTTCGCGGTCGCCGGTATAGCGCTGGTCGTCGAGCCATTTGGATTCCGGACCCCAGTTGACGTCCTGCTCGGGCTCCCACACGTCGGCGCGGCCGCCGGCGAAACCGAAGGTCTTGAAGCCCATCGATTCTAGCGCAACGTTGCCGGCGAGAATGAGCAGATCGGCCCACGAGATCTTCTTGCCGTATTTCTGCTTGACCGGCCACAACAGCCGGCGCGCCTTGTCGAGGTTGGCGTTGTCGGGCCAGCTATTGAGCGGCGCGAAACGCTGCTGACCGGCGCCGGCGCCACCGCGACCATCGCCGATGCGATAGGTGCCCGCGCTGTGCCATGCCATGCGGATGAACAGCGGGCCGTAATGGCCGAAATCGGCCGGCCACCACTCCTGCGAATCCGTCATCACATGATGCAAATCCTTGATCACCGCATCGAGATCGAGGGTCTTGAATTCCTTGGCGTAGTCAAAACTCTCGCCCATCGGGTCCGAGAGGTTCGACTGCTGGTGGAGAATGCCGAGATCGAGCTGGTTCGGCCACCAATCGTGGTTCGCGGGTTTGCGGGCGCCATGCACGACCGGGCACTTGCCGGCGTTGTCAGCATCATGTCCATCCATATTTTTTTCTCCGATTGTGGCTACGTTGATTGGACTGTTCTTGAAACCGTTCTTCGAACTGTTCTGAGCCAGTGGGCCTGACGCGAGGCGCCGATGTCGCATCGGCGCGGTTCCGTCTCCGCTAGAACGGTTCTAGCATAGCCAATTTATCAGTTTAAGTTTGATTTTCTGATTGCGCTGATAAGATGAGGTTATGACAAATCTGACGCTTAAGCAGCTGCGCTATTTCGAGGCGCTGTCCCAACATGGTCATTTTGGCCGCGCGGCGGATGCCTGCGCGATCTCGCAGCCGGCGCTGTCGATGCAGATCAAGGAATTGGAGGAACAACTGGGCGCCGCGCTGTTCGAAAGAGGCGCGCGACAGGTCCGCCTGACCAGTTTCGGCGAGGAATTCGCGCTGCGCGCCCGCGGCATCCAGCGTTCGGTCGACGAACTGGGCGACCTCGCGCGCGCCTCGCGGGACCGGCTGATGGGACGCTTACGGATCGGCGTGATCCCGACCATCGCCCCCTATCTGCTGCCGACCATCATCGGCAACCTGACCCGCGTGCATGCCGGCCTCGACATTCATATCCGCGAGACCGTGACACCGAAGCTCATTCAGGAACTGGCGGAAGGCCGGCTCGACACCGCCATTGTGGCGCTGCCCGTGTCGGAGCCGTCGTTTGCCGAGGTAGCGCTGTTCGATGAGGACTTCGTGCTGGTGCGGCCGGCCGAGGACGAGGGAAAGCCCGCGCCCAATGTCGAAGCGCTCGCCAAAATGCGATTGCTGCTGCTGGAGGAAGGTCACTGTTTTCGCGATCAGGCGCTGTCGTTCTGCAACCGGCATTCGGCGCTGCCGCGCGAACTGTTGGATTGCAGCTCGCTGTCGACATTGGTCCAGATGGTCAGCGCCGGCATCGGCGTCACCTTGATTCCGGAAATGGCGGTCGCGGTGGAGACCCGCTCGGCGCCGGTCTCGGTGACGCGCTTCAAGAGTCCAAAGCCATCGCGAACCATCGGCATGATCTGGCGCAAAACCAGTCCGCTGGCCAAACAGCTGCAGCAGATTTCCAAAGTCGTGCGTCAATCGGGCGAAATGTTGCGCAAGCAGCAAAATCCGGTTTCACCGTCGCGCAAGGCGCGGGCGTGATGGCTCAAGCTTCTCCGGCTGGCTGCGGCGTCACCAGTGATCGGATCAAATCGGCATCGGCGCTGGTGGCCGGATTGTAAACCACCATGCTGAGATCCGGCCGACCATCGACCGCAAACGCGGAATATTCCAGCGAGATCGGGCCGAGCACCGGATGCCGCAGTTGCTTCACTCCCTCGCCGTGAACGCCAACATCATTTTCACGCCATAGCGCTTCGAATTCAGGGCTTAGCCTGCACAACTCGTCCACGAGCTGGCCGACTTCGGAAACGGCGCCGGCGCGCGCGGCATCCGCCCTGAACGCGCCGACCACGAAACGGGCGACGCTGTTCCAATCATGCTGCGCAGCCCGGACGTGGGGGTTGCCGAACATCATGCGAAGAATGTTGCGTTGGCCCGGCGGCAGCGCGCCGTAATCGGTCAGCACCAGCGTGGCCGCGCGATTCCATGCGACAATGTCCCAGGTGGCCGTCTTGACCATGGCGGGACTGACCTCGAGCGCATCGAGCACGCGTTGCAAGCGCGGTGTGACCCCTTCCGAGGCCTTGTAGCGAACCTCGGGCGGACGCCCGAGCCCGAGCAGGAAAAGATGTTCGCGCTCAACGTCCGTCAGCATCAGCGCCGCGGCGATCCGGTTCAACACATCCGCCGAGGGAGCCCCGCCCCGTCCCTGCTCCAGCCACGTGTACCAGGTCGGGCTGATGTTGGAGCGCTGGGCAACCTCCTCCCGGCGCAGCCCCGGCGTCCGCCTGCGCCCTGCTGCAAAACCGAAGGCGGCCGGATCAAGCCGGGTGCGGCGATCCTTCAAGTAGTTTCCCAGCAGATTATCGGTTTCGGCGGGCATCCTGTTGGTCTTTATACCATGATAAAGTCACTACTTTAACAGAATGAAAGTGTAACCGATATTGCTCTCCGGGCAACCCTGGAGACATTCCCATGCGCATATTCCTCACCGGTGCGACCGGCTTTATCGGTTCGGCCATCGTTCCGGAACTCATCAACGCCGGCCATCAGGTCCTCGGACTGACGCGGTCGGATGCGGGAGCGCAGTCTCTCGCCACCGCCGGCGCCGAGGTGCATCGCGGCACGCTCGAAGACCTCGAAAGCCTGCGTAGCGGAGCCGCCCAATCGGACGGCGTGATCCATTGCGCCTTCGACCACGACTTCCTGAACTTCGTGGCCAATTGCGAAAAGGACAAACGCGCCATCGGGGCGCTCGGCGCAGCACTTGCCGGATCCGACCGGCCTTTGGTGATCACTTCCGGAACCGGAATGGGCAACACGGTGCACGGCCAACCCGCGACCGAGGACGCCTTCCATGCCGATAACCCGCATCCCCGCAAAGCTTCGGAATTGGCTGGAGCTTCGATGTTGGAGGCTGGCATCAATGTGTCGGTGGTGCGCCTGCCGCAGGTTCACGACACGGTCAAACAGGGCCTCATAACCCCAGCGGTAGCGATCGCGCGCGAGAAGGGCGTCTCGGCCTATGTGGGCGACGGATCGAACCGCTGGCCGGCGGCGCATGTGCTCGATGTCGCTCGCCTCTACCGGCTGGCGCTGGAAAAGCGCGAGGCTGGCGCCAGGTATCACGCGGTCGCTGAAGAGGGCGTCGCGGGCCGAGAGATCGCGGAAGTCGTTGGCAGAGGTTTGAAAGTGCCTGTCGTCGCGATGTCTCCGGAACAGGCCGCGGGTCATTTTGGCTGGCTTGCGCCATTTGCCGGGATGGATATCCCCGCTTCAAGTGCGCAAACGCAGGCGCGGCTCGGATGGCACCCGACCGGTCCCGGATTGATCGCCGACCTCGAGAACATGCGCTACGCCGCCGCTTGAGCACGACCGCGCTTTGCGTCGTTATCGCTTGACGAACACATAACCCGCTGGTTATACATAACCCATAGCCAGCGGGTTATTGATTCAAAATGCCAGATGCTCACGATGTGCTGTTTCGAACGCTCGCCGATCCGACCCGGCGGGCGATCTTCGAGCGACTATGCCGCGAAGGTGAGCAAACGGTCGGGGCGCTGACGACCCACGCCGGGGTCTCGCAACCGGCGGTATCAAAACATCTCGGAGTCCTGAAGCAGGCCGGCCTCGTGCGTGATCGCCACGAGGGCCGCCAGACGCATTATTGCGCGCAACACCGTGCGCTGGCGCCGCTGCTCGACTGGACCAGCCACATGGTGGGGTTCTGGCAGAGCCGGTTCGACGACCTCGAAGATCTCCTCAAAAGGATGGACCAATGAGCGAGCCTGCGACCGAAACGCTGTCCGCCATCGTCGAACGCAATATCCCCTACCCGCCGGAAAAGATCTGGCGCGCGCTGACCCAGCCACATCTGATCCAGGAGTGGCTGATGAAGAACGACTTCCAGCCGGTGGTGGATCACCGTTTTAAGCTTCGCGGCGACTGGGGCGCCGTTGACTGCAAGGTGCTGGCGATCGAGCCGCACAAGACGCTGTCCTACACATGGGATGCGATGGGCCTCGAGAGTGTCGTGACCTGGACGCTCACCGCGACCGATACGGGGACCCATCTGCGCATGGAGCAGTCGGGCTTCCGGCCGGATCAGCGGCAGGCTTACCAGGGCGCCAAATACGGCTGGCAGAAATTCCTTGGAAACCTGGAGCAGGTGTTGGCGCGCGTTGACTGACGCCGGCCCGGCGCCATTCACCCGATCCGCTTCGCGATTATCGTCAAGGAGGTTGAGCATGAACATCTGGATTAGGCAGGGTCACCGCTGGCTGTCGATCATCTTTACGGCAACTGTCATCGCCAATTTCGTCGCCCGGATATGGGGAGAACCTCCGCCCTGGGTGACCTACTCGCCGCTGGCTCCGCTGTTCTTGCTGTTGTTCAGCGGGCTCTACATGTTCGTGCTGCCCTATACTGCCAAATCGCGCGGCACGCGGCGCGCCGGCCTATAAGGATAAACGCAATGACCAAGAGCGAGGCCCACACAGACATGTCTGCATCGGAAAATATCGACCGGCTGATCGCAGGGCTTGCGGACTGGCGCGGCAAAACGCTCGCCGGCATCCGCAAGGCGATCCTCGCGGCCGACAATGAGATCGTTGAGGAATGGAAGTGGATGGGAAGCCCGGTGTGGTCGCGCCACGGAAACATCGTGGTCGGCAACGCCCACAAGGACAAGGTGAAGCTTACCTTTGCCCACGGCGCAAGCCTGCCGGATCCCGAAAAACTCTTCAACAACGGTTTTGGCGGCAAGGTGTGGCGGGCGATCGATGTTTTCGAGGGCGACAAGGTCAATGCGCGCGCGCTAACCAGTCTCATCCGCGCTGCGATCGATTACAATCAGCTCAAGTTGAAGAAGAAAGCGGATGCGAAGAAGAAAGCGCCGTTGAAGAAAGCGGCCGGAGCTACCGGCGCGAAAGCGAAAGCCGCCAAACAGCGTTCGGACTAGAACGTGAGCTCATATCGTGCCCTCCACTCCCGGTGCGTAAGTGATCCAGCCTCGCGCCGTCACAGATCAATGACAACATCGCCCTCGGGTTGCGCGCAGCAGATCAGCGCAATGCCGTCGGCTGGTGCGTCGATCGGCTCCGGGTGGTAGCCGACCTTGCCGGCCACGAGCCCGCTCTCACAGGTGTGGCAGACCCCCGTTCGACACGCGAACCGCACCGGCACGTCGCAGGCCTCGGCCAACTCGAGCAAATTTTGGAACGTCGGCTCCCACCGCACATTGAGCCCGCTGCGGGCGAACGAAACCAGCGGTCCCGAGCCGGCAAGCCCTGCTGGTAGAAGCCCTGCTGGTAGAAGTCCTGCCGGCAAATGAGGCGGCCGACTCGGTGAAGCCGCGATGCCTGGCGTATTGGATGGACCGGCGCCGAACATCTCGGTGTGAATGCGATCTCGCGCGACGCCCAACGCTGCAAGGCCGACCGTCAGGTCGTTCATGAAGGCCGATGGTCCGCAGATGTAGAAGTCACCGTCGCGCGGCAAATCAAGTTCCTGAAGCACGCGGGTATTCAGCCGTCCGGGAGCGTCGAAATCAATCGTGGGCCGATCCCCGGCATCGGGCGAACTGTAACAAATGTGGCTGTGCTGGTGGGCAAGCGCTTTGAGCAGTCCGCGCGTCTCCTCGGCAAACGGATGTTCGCGGCCGTTACGGGCTCCGTATAGCCACCAGATTTCCCGCGTCGACGCTTCGGCTGCCAGCGCATGAAGCATCGCCAGCACAGGCGTTACGCCGATCCCGGCACTCAACAGAACAACCGGCGTCTCGCCCGGCCGTAATGTGAAGCTGCCGCGTGCCGCGCTGGCCGGAACGATGTCGCCAACCTGTAGCGCATCGTCGACATAGGCGCTGGCGGCGCCATGGGCTTCCCGCTTGACGCTCACGCGATAGGACGCGGCGCCAGGTTCCCCCGACAGCGAATAGCTCCGCGTCAGCGCAGGCGCGGATGGCGGCCCGAGCCGCAGCACGACAAACTGCCCGGGGAGAGCCGCAGTGACAGGTTGACCATCGGTAGGCTCCAGCACCAGCGACGTCACGTTGCCGCTCTCGCGCACCTTGCGCGAGACACGAAGCGGACGGAATCCACGCCACGCCGGAGGCGCGCCCGACACGGCACCGAGTCCGGCGTTTCCGGTCGTCACGCCGCCCGTTTGCTCCTGGTCGAGCAACGCCTCGAACGATCTGCGCCAGTCAACACTCAGCGTCGGGATCCGCAGCGCGCGCTCGAGCCGATCGCGGGGATGGCCCGGCATGTAAAGCAGCGCATCAATCTCGGACACGCTCATGCGTTCGGGCCCGGACGCGACCCGCGTGATCTCGTCGCCGGCCGTCACTTCGCCTTCCTCCAGCACCCGAAAATAAAAGCCGGGCCTGCCGTGCTTGACCACCAACGCGGCCATATCCGGCTGGTTCATACGGATGCCTAGCCGGTAGCAGGTGACACGCGGCTGCGTGACCTCGAACAAAGTGCTGCCGATCCGGTAGCGATCTCCAATACACACCTCCGCATCCGACAGGCCATCGACGGTGAAGTTCTCGCCGAACTGCCCATAGACGAAATCGTTTCGTCCCAATTGGCTCTGCCAATACCGGTAGGAATCCATCTGATAGACAAATACCGCCCGGCGTTCGCCGCCGTGGCCGTTCAAATCCCCTTGTCCGTCACCGTCGATGTTAAGTCGGCGCACCGTGCGCGGGCCTTCAACCGGCGCCTTCCAGATGCCGGTATGAACCGTCTTGCCCTGCCAGGGGACATCTCGCGGCAAGCCGACATTCACTGAGAGCAAGCGTGCCATTGCATCTCCTCGACGACGATAGCGCTACCTGCCGCCCCGCATCGGTCAAGCAGTTGCATCAGATGGCGGAGGCCAGACTCGTGTCAAGGCGCAACGTCGGGCCGCGCCGCCGCGTCCGCCGGCCGGGTCTGCCGCAACAGCCGCGCACAGACAAAGCCGAGCGTGACGATAATAACCGCACTGGTCAGCAGCGCCGGAATCTTGCCGGCATTCAGGATGCCGAACCCGTAGGCGATCGGGCCGACGGTCTGGCCCATGAAAAAGAAGAATGAATGCAGCGCCAGCGCGGTGGCGCGGGCTTCCACCGACAATTCGCTGGCGAACACCTGCAGCGAGCCGTGGATCATGTAGAACCCCGCCCCCATCAGGACGAAGCTGAACGCCTGGAACTGCCAGCGCGGACCGAAGGCGATGATGGCCAGTTGCACGCCCATCAGCGCCGCGCCCGACATCATCAAGCCGTTGATCCCGATCAGCGGCAGCAGCCGCGATACGGTCGCGGTGTAGAACAAGCCGCCGACCGCGAATCCGGCAATCACCAACCCGCCGATCGAAAGGCTGGTGACGCCCTGCTCGAACAGGAACGAAGCGATGTAGGGAAACAGGCCGAGCACGCAACAGCCCTCGATAAAGACCGCGCTGTAGCAGACCTTCGCGTTGGGATTGGCGAAGATGGTGCGATAGCCGTGCTTGAGCACCGATAGATCGATCTTTGCCGGCGCCCGGGTCAGCGCCCCGCCGCGAAATCCGAGTGCGACCGCGATCGAGGCCACCACCGCCAGCGAGCCGAGCACAGCGAGCACGCCGCGCCAGCCCAGGAAGTCGCCGACCAGCCCCGACAGCGACGCCCCCAGCAGATTGCCGGTCATCGAGCCCGTCAGGGTTCTTCCGATCGCAATCTGGCGCTTCTCCGGTCCGACCAGATCGCTGGCGAGCCCGAGCGCGATCGGAAATACCCCGCCGGCGCCGATCCCGGCCAGGATGCGTGTCGCAAACAGCATCGGAAACGACGACGACAGCGCGCCGAGCACGTTGGCCACGCCCAGCAGCACGAGGCATATGATCACGAGCCGTGCCTTGCCGAACAAATCCGCCGCAGCCCCCAGCGCCGGCTGGATGATGGCGAAGGTGAAGGCGAACACCGAGGCAAAGCCCGCCGCGGTCGCGATGCTGACGGCAAAATCGCTGGCGACATGCGGCAGCACTGGATCGAGCGCCCGCGCCGAGAGGCTGGCGGCAAACGTCGCCAGCGCAATGATGTTCAGGACTGGCGGCATGCGCGATTGATCGCGGCCGCTAGGCGTATTGCCCATCAGGCCGCCGGGCTTTTCGCCAAGCGGTCGAATGCCATCAATGTCCGCAGCAGCCCCTCGAACTCACGCAGCGGCACCATGTTCGGACCGTCGGACGGCGCGTGATCGGGATCGGGATGGGTTTCGATGAACACCCCGGCGACGCCCACCGCGACCGCGGCGCGCGCCAGCACCGGGACGAACTCGCGCTCGCCGCCCGACGATGCGCCCTTGCCGCCCGGTTGCTGCACCGAATGCGTGGCGTCGAAAATCACCGGCGCGCCGGTGGTGCGCGCCAAAATCGGCAGCGCCCGCATGTCCGACACCAGCGTATTATAACCGAACGAAGCGCCGCGCTCGGTGACCAGCACATTGCGATTGCCTGATCCAGTGATCTTGGCGACCACATTGGCCATGTCCCACGGCGCCAGGAACTGGCCTTTCTTGACGTTGACGACCTTGCCGGTTTCGGCCGCCGCGACCAACAGATCGGTCTGCCGGCAGAGAAACGCCGGGATCTGCAACACGTCGACCGCCTGCGCGACCTCGGCGCATTGCGAGATTTCGTGGATGTCGGTGAGCACGGGCAATCCGAGCGAAGAACGGATTTCGGCAAAGATCGGCAGCGCCTGTTGGAGGCCGATGCCGCGCGCGGCCCTGGCGCTGGTGCGGTTGGCCTTGTCGAACGAGGTCTTGTAGACGAGGCCGATGCCGAGCCGCGTCGCAATCTCCTTCAGCGCGCCGGCGACTTCGAGCGCGTGCGCACGGCTTTCGAGCTGGCACGGGCCGGCGATGATCGAGATCGGCAGGTCGTTGCCGAACTTGACCGTGCCCGCGGTGACAACCGGTGCAGCTGTAGGGGTGGTGTTCAAAGCGCTTTCCTTGTTCGGGCCGACCATGCCGGGCGGTTTCCCGGGGATCAACCCTCTCAAGCCATTTTGGCAGCTTGGAATATCAGGGTTGTCCAACCGACACGATCACCGGCGCAACCGCCCGCCCCGCATCGCATGCGGGGCGCGCTTTCGCTGCAACAATGCTTTTCGTGAACGCGGTCACTTGACCGACGAGAACGAGGTCGGCACCAGCAACTGGTTGACGATGTTGCCGACGATCTGGCCGTCTGCCTCGGTCTTGGCGCGCGCTGAAATCCAGTCCGGATCGCTCTGGAATGCGGCCCATTTCTTCTCGCGATCGGCGAGCGACTCCCAGGCCAGCAGATAGGTCAGGTCCTGGTTGGATTCGCCGACCAGCGTGGTGAAGAACCCGGCCTGCTTGATGCCGTGCTTTTCCCAAAGTTTTAGCGTGATGGTCTCAAAGCGCTTCAACAGCGCCGGCAGCCGGCCCGGCAGGCAACGATAGACGCGTGTCTCGTAGATCATAGGTATCCTCCCTGTTCTTGCGCGGCGGTTATAGCCGGTAGCCTGAAGACTGTCTTGAGGGGGTGAGCACATGGCACCGTTGTCATCTTGACCGAAGCATCGACAAATCGTATATACAAAAAATGGTTGGTTTCGATCCATCGAAGGACGCGGTCAATCTGGCCAAACACGGCATATCGCTGGCGCGCTGGGTCGACCTCGATATCTTCGCAGTGGTCGATGATGATCGTTTCGAATACGGCGAACCGCGTTATCGCGGTTACGGACTGATCGACGGCCTCGCTTATTGCCTCGTCTTCACGATCCGCGATGGGCAGTACCGGCCGATCAGCCTTCGACGTGCGCATGCAAAGGAAATGAAACGCCATGCCTCGAAAAGCTAAGCAGCCCCCCGTCATCTTCGACGACGATAATCCGGAATGGACCAAAGAGGATTTCGCGCGAGCGACGAAATGGCCCGCCGGGGTACGATTGAAGGACCTCAAACCGGGCGAATTGGCGCGCATTGTGGGAAAACGCGGGCCACAGAAAACGCCAACCAAGGTCGCGGTATCGATCCGTCTCAGCCCGGAGGTCGTAAAACATTTCAAGGCCAAAGGCCCCGGCTGGCAGTCGCGGATCGATGATGCCTTGCGCAAGATCGCAAAAAAGAAGGCGGGCTGATTCGAGTTAAACCAGCCGGCTTTGCACCATCGCGGCCTGAACGAACGACGCAAACAGCGGGTGCGGTTCGAACGGGCGCGATTTCAGTTCGGGATGGAATTGCACGCCGATGAACCAGGGGTGATCCTCATATTCGACGATCTCCGGCAGCACGCCATCGGGCGACAGGCCGGAAAACCGCAGGCCGTGCTGCTCGAGCCGGTCCTTGTAGGCGGTGTTGACCTCGTAGCGGTGGCGATGACGTTCGGAAATCTCGGTGGCGCCGCCATAGACTTCCGATACCCGGCTGCCGCGGGTCAGTGCCGCGGGGTACGCGCCGAGCCGCATGGTGCCGCCGAGATCGCCAACCTTGGAGCGCTTCTCCAGTTCATTGCCGCGCAACCATTCCGTCATCAGGCCGACCAGCGGCTCCTTGGTCGGGCCGAACTCGGTGGAATTGGCCGCCTCGATACCGACCAGATTACGCGCGGCCTCGATCACCGCCATCTGCATGCCGAAGCAAATGCCGAAATACGGCACATTGCGCTCGCGCGCGAATTGCGCCGCGCGAATCTTGCCCTCGGCGCCGCGCTGGCCGAAGCCGCCGGGCACCAGGATGCCGTTGACGTGCTCGAGGAACGGCGCCGGGTCTTCGTTCTCGAACACCTCGCTCTCGATCCAGTCGAGATTGACCTTGACCTTGTTGGCGATGCCGCCGTGCGACAGCGCCTCGATCAGCGATTTATAGGCGTCCTTCATGCCGGTGTATTTGCCGACGATGGCGATGGTCACCGCGCCTTCGGGGTTGCGCACCCGCTCGTTGATGACGTTCCAGCTCTGTAGCGCCGGCGGAATCCGCGCCTCGATGCCGAACGCCGCCAGCACTTCATCGTCGAGGCCGGCGGCGTGGTAGGCCTCCGGCACTGCGTAGATGTTATCGACATCCCGCGCCTCGATCACCGCGGTCTCGCGCACGTTGCAGAACAGGCCGAGCTTGCGCCGCTCTTCCTTGGGGATCGGGCGATCGGTGCGGCACAGCAGGATGTCCGGCTGGATGCCGATCGAGCGCAGCTCCTTGACCGAATGCTGGGTCGGTTTTGTCTTGAGTTCGCCCGCGCTTGGGATGAACGGCAGCAGCGTCAGATGAATGTAGATGGCGTGGTCGCGCGGCAAATCGTTCTTGATCTGGCGGATCGCCTCGAAGAACGGCAGGCCCTCGATGTCGCCGACCGTGCCGCCGATCTCGCAGAGCACGAAATCGTAATCGTCATTGCTGTCGAGGATGAAATCCTTGATCGCGTTGGTGACGTGCGGAATCACCTGGATGGTGGCGCCGAGATAGTCGCCGCGGCGTTCCTTGGTCAGGATGTCCTGATAGATGCGCCCGGTGGTGATGTTGTCGGCCTTGGTGGCCGGACGTCCGGTAAAGCGCTCGTAATGGCCGAGATCGAGATCGGTCTCGGCGCCGTCATCGGTGACGAACACTTCGCCGTGCTGATACGGCGACATCGTTCCGGGATCGAGATTGAGATAAGGGTCGAGCTTGCGAAGCCGGACCTTGTAGCCTCGTGATTGCAACAGCGCGCCAAGCGCCGCTGAAGCAAGACCTTTTCCGAGCGATGAAACCACGCCGCCGGTGATGAATATGTACCGCGCCATGGGGCCTAACCTTTAATGCCAGTGGCATGATTCGCCAAAACGAATCGCGCCCCGCGCCAAACATTCGGCCGGGCTGTGGGTGACGTGAAAACTGAAGTATTGTCAGGACATTGATGGGGTCTGCTCATGCAGGACGCTAGATGCGATCCTGCATGGCCACCAAGCTTTATTGGGACTTCGGCGCTTCCGGGCCTGACGGAGCCGGTGGATTCGCCGGCTGGTCGGACTTCTTCAGCGAATCCAGCACACCGCCGCTGGTCGGCGCGATCGGGGTCGGGCCGCCGGCCGGCTGCGACTGCGACGCCGGCGTGCCCAGGATCGAGGTCGGGGCGCGGTTGTAGCTCGCGAGCCAGTTCAGAAACAGGCTGGTGACGAAGAAGCCGACCGCCAGGATGGCCGTAGTGCGGGACAGCAAATTGGCGGTGCCGCGGCTCGACATGAAGCCGGCGCCGCCGCCCATGCCAAGGCCACCGCCTTCGGATTTCTGCAGCAGCACGGTCGCGATCAGAACCGCGACGATCATGAGGTGGACGACGATAACGACAGTCTGCATTGCTACCTTCCGTCGCAAACCAACGTGGCCGGGGAGCCGGCTGCATCAACGGGCTTGCGGGATTTGAATTCGCGGCGGTGTTACACGATCGGACCGGGCATTGTCACCCCCCGCGCGATCAGCACCAGATAGTTGCTTTACGGCCTTTTCGCGAGTGCGCTAGAGCCCAGTTCCGATGGAATCGGAGCTGGGCTCTAGTCTTTTGTTTTGACGCGTTTTCTTCACGCGAACCGGTGCCCACTTCGCTCGAAAACGCTCTTCGGGGGCAAAAACAGCGCCACCGGCGGTATTTTTACAACTTATGATGTCTAACTGAGGAAAAGACAATCCTACGACGGACAACCCTGTGCAATCGCGAGGAAATCCGATGCCTTCAGGCTGGCGCCGCCGACCAGCGCGCCGTTGACGTTGGCCACCGCCATCAGTTCGGCCGCGTTGGAGGGTTTCACCGAGCCGCCATAGAGGATGCGGATCCGGGGCCCCTCGTCCTTGAACCGCGATGTCAGGCAGTCCCGGATGAAGCGATGAACCTGCTCGACATCGGAGGCCGTCGGCGTCAGCCCGGTACCGATCGCCCAGACCGGCTCATAGGCCACCACCAGATTAGCTGCCGTGATGCCGTCAGGCAGCGATCCCGCGAGCTGGCCGCCACAAATATCGAGCGTCTTGCCGTGATCGCGCTGCTGCTGGGTCTCGCCGATACAGACGATGGCAACGAGACCGGCGCGCCAGCAGGCCTCCGCCTTCAGCCGCACCAGCGCGTCACTCTCGCCATGATCGGCGCGGCGCTCCGAATGGCCGACGATGATGGCGGTGGCGCCGGCATCCGCCAGCATTTCGGCCGAGAGGTCGCCGGTATGGGCGCCCGAGACCTTGGGATGGCAATCCTGGGCACCGATCGCCAGCGTTTTGACCCCGCGTGCTCGATCCGCGAAGCCGGCGATCAAGGTCGCCGGCGGGCAAACCAGGAGATCGGCCTTGGCAGCGAAGCCCGCGGCGCCGGCACACATCGCGTCGAATTCCGCGATGGTGGCCTTGAGGCCGTTCATTTTCCAGTTGCCGGCAATCAGCGGCCGGATGGCGTCGGTCATATGACATTCCCGCGATCGTGTGACGTCGGTATCAGCTAGCAGAGCCGCGGTGCCTATTCCAGAGAACAGTCTTGCTACATCCCCGCCAAGATGGCGACGTCGCAACGGCCAATGCCCGTGACTCAACGCGTGGGCATCACAAACAAGTGTTGGAGGAACGCAATTGTTGGAGCAACGACCGACGCACCATTCTCCAAAAACGTCGACCAGAGTCTTGTTTTGTAGATTTTTTGGTAACTGGACCGATTGTCGCGGCATCTGGGATGGCACGTCAATTGCTTGTTTGCGAACACCATCAAGGAGTTCGCATTTTGGTTCACGATCCGCGCTTGAATAAAATCTCACGCCGTACGGCTCTGGCTTTGCCGCTTGGGTTGGTCGCATCCTCCAGCACGATCTTCAACAATTTGGCCAAGGCCGATCAGCCGGTGCGAGGCGGCACGATGGTGATGATCGTGCAGCCCGAGCCTTCGACGCTCGCCCATTACGCCGTGACCGCCGGCAATATCCCGCCCATCGCCACGCAGATCTATGAAGGTCTGGTGACCTACGACTGGGATCAAAATCCCCAGCCCAATCTCGCAACCTCCTGGGAAATCGCGCCCGACGGTAAATCCATTACCTTCAAGCTGCGCGAGGGCGTCGTGTTTCACAACGGCAAGCCTTTCACAAGCGCCGACGTCCAATTCTCCTTCATGGAGATCTTGAAGAAATATCACCCCATTGCACCGCTCCTGCTTGCCGAACTAACCGGCGTCGACACCCCGGACGAAAAGACCGCGGTTCTGCTGCTCGCCAATCCCGCGCCCTATCTCATGAAGGGGCTCGCGGGGCGCGACCTGCCGATCATGTGCAAATCGGTTTTCGAGGGAACGCAGATCTTGCAGAATCCATCGGCCAACAAGCCGATCGGCACCGGGCCGTTCAAATTCGGCCAATGGGACCGCGGGCAGTTCGTGCGGCTCGACCGCAATGAAAAATACTGGAAGCCGGGACTGCCCTATCTCGATCATATCATCGCGCGTTTCATTCCCGATGCCGCGACGCGCTCTGCCGCGCTCGAAACCGGCGAGGCACATTTCGCCGGCTACAGCGCCGTCAACTACGCCGATCTGGCGCGGATGAAAACCAACCCGACGCTCGATACGACGATGAAAGGCTATGAGATGACGCCCGCCTTGAGCGTGCTCGAGCTCAATGCCAAACACGCCCCGCTCGACAAAAAGGAAGTGCGCCAGGCCATCGCTTACGCGATCGACCGCAACGTGATCCTGCGCGATGTCATGTATGGCTACGGCAAGCCAGCCACCGGCCCGCTCAGCAGCCTGTTCAAGACCGTCGGGTTCTATACCGACGATGTGCACAAATATGACGTGCCCGACCGTCTCGACATTGCCAACAGACTGCTCGACGGCGCGGGCCTGCCGCGCGGCGCCAACGGCATGCGCTTCGGCATGCATCTCGAAGTCAATTCATTCGGCGAGCAATGGCTGCGCCAGGCCGAATATCTCAAACAGGCGCTTGCGATCGTCGGGATCGATCTGACGCTGCGCTCGGAAGACACCGCCACCTGGTTGCGGCGCGTCTATACCGAGTACGATTACGATATTAACGAGCCCTTCCTGAGCCAGGGTGTCGATCCGGTCTATGGCCTCAACAAGCAATATCTGGCGTCGCAGATCAGAAAAGGCGTGACCTTCGTCAACGACAGCTTTTATGCCAATCCGGAATTCGACGGCATTCTCAACGAGGCGATGCGCGAACAAGACCACGACAAGCGCGCCGTGCTGTACAAGAAGGCGCAGCAGATTCTGGCCGAGGATTGCCCGCTGGTCTGGCTGATCGACGTGCAATATGTCTCGGTCTTCAACCGAAAGCTTCACGATCACACCACCGGGCCGCTCGGCACGCAGCAGGCTTTCGAACGGGCCTGGCTGGAAACCTGAGCCGTGCGATTTGCCCGTTATATGGGATACCGGCTGGTCACCGCGCTGCCGGTGATCTTCGGCATCATTGTACTCAACTTCCTGCTGATCCATCTGGCGCCCGGCGACGCGGCCTCGGTGCTCGCCGGCGAGAGCGGTGCGGCGACGCCCGAATATATGGACGCGCTGCGCCATAAATTCGGCCTCGACCAATCGCTCGGCATGCAGTTCCTGACATACCTCTCGAACATGGCGCACTTCAATCTCGGCTATTCTTACCGCAACGATGCCGATGTCTCTGGCCTGATCCTCGAACGGCTCGGGCCGACCAGCCTTTTGATGTTGACGGCGTTCGGGACCGCTGTGGTGCTCGGCATCATCCTTGGTCTGGTTGCCGCGACCGGGCGCAATTCCTGGCGCGACAACATCATTTCGCTGGTGAGCCTTGTCGCCTATGCAACGCCCGGATTCTGGCTTGGGCTGATGATGATCGTGATCTTTTCGATCGGGCTAGGCTGGCTGCCGACAAGCGGGTTCGACACCGTCGGCGCCGGTCACGAAGGCTGGGCCGAGGTAAAGGACGTCGCCCGCCATCTGGTGATGCCCGCCGTCTCGCTCGCGCTGTTTTACCTCGCGCTCTACGCGCGCCTGATGCGCGCATCCGTCCTCGAGCAAACCGGCATGGACTATGTGACGACGGCGCGCGCCAAGGGCCAGACCGAGCGCCGGATCATGACAGGTCATGTGCTGCGCAATGCGCTGTTGCCGATCGTGACGATCGCCGGCGTTCAGGCCGGCAATCTGATCGGCGGCTCCATCGTCGTGGAAACCGTATTCGGCTGGCCCGGCATCGGCACGCTGGCCTTCAACGCGCTCCAATCGCGCGACCTCAATCTGTTGCTCGCGATCTTCTTCATGTCGGCCTGCCTGATCGTGGTCATCAACCTCGCCGTCGACGTGATCTACGTCATGCTCGACCCGCGCATGGAGATTTGACATGTGGCAGGGTGTTGCGCGGTTCGCGCGTAATCGGATGGCTTTATTCGGCGCGGCCGTGCTGGGGTGCCTGCTGCTGCTCGTCGTGCTCACGCCGGTGATCTATCCCGACAATCCGTTCAAGCTCGCCGGCCCCGCCTTGCAGCCGCCGGGCGGCCGCTTCCTGCTCGGCACCGACACGCTCGGTCGCGATGTCGCAGCCGAGATCGCCTACGGCGCCCGCACCTCGCTCCTCATCGGTGTCGGCGCCACCCTCGCCGCCATCGTGTTCGGCGCGGTGCTCGGAGGCATCGCCGGTTACTATCGCGGGCGGACCGAAACCGTGCTGATGCGCCTCACCGAATTCTTTCAGACCATCCCGGCCTTCATCTTCGCTCTGTTGATCGTCGCGATCCTCTCGCCGTCGGTCTCCAGCGAGATCATCGCGATTGCCGCGGTCTCCTGGCCAAGCATCGCGCGGCTGGTGCGCGGCGAATTCGTCGCCCTCGGCGGCCGCGAATTCGTGCAGGCCTGCGCCGGCCTCGGCGCCAGCGACGCGCGCATCATCCTCAACCATATGCTGCCGAACTGCGCCTCCTCCATCATCGCGGTCGGTTCGCTCTTGATCGGCACCGCGATCCTGCTCGAGGCCGGATTGGCGTTTCTCGGCCTCGGCGATCCCAATGTCATGAGTTGGGGGCTGATCATCAGCGCCGGACGCGCGGTTTTACGTTCTGCCTGGTGGATCTGCACCTTTCCGGGCATCGCGATCCTGCTCACGGTGCTCGGCATCAATCTCATTGGCGACGGGCTCAACGAAGCCCTCAATCCGAGGCTGCGCGAGCGATGAACGAGACCGTCCTCGAACTTGAAAAGCTCACGATCGCTTTGCCGCCCGGCGCCGACCGGGCCAATGCGGTAAGCGATGTCGATCTGGTGTTGCGCGCCGGCAAGGTAACGTGCCTGATCGGCGAAAGCGGATCAGGCAAATCGCTGGTCGCGCGTTCGATCCTGGGCCTGCTGCCGCGCCCGCATGTGCGCGTCGGGAGCGGCCGCATCCTGTTCGAAGGCCAGGATCTTGCTGTCGCGCCGCAGGACAGGATGCGCGCCATCCGCGGCGCAAAAATCGGCATGATCTTCCAGGAGCCGATGACGGCGTTAAACCCGCTGCACACGATCGGCCGCCAGCTCGATGAAGTGCTGCGCATTCACACCTCGCTCGGCAAAGCCGCCCGCCGCGCCCGCGTGCTCGAATTGATCGACAGCGTTCATCTGCCGGAGCCTGCGCGCATCATCGGTTCGTTTCCCCACCAATTGAGCGGCGGCCAGCGCCAGCGCGCGATGATCGCGATGGCTTTGCTGCTCAATCCGCGGCTATTGATCGCCGATGAACCGACGACGGCGCTCGACGTCACGACCCAGGCGCAAATTCTCTATCTGATCCGCGAACTGCAGCGCGAGCACGGCACATCAGTTCTCTTCATCACGCATGATTTCGGCGTCGTCGTCGACATTGCCGATGAGGTCGCCGTGCTGCAGCGCGGCACCCTGGTCGAGCGTGGCACGGCCGGCGCCGTGCTTGGCGCGCCGACCCATCCCTATACCAAGGCGTTGATCGCCGCGGTGCCCAAGCTCGTACCACCGGCGGCACGGCCGGCGAATATGCAACCGATCATCATTGAGGCGCGCAATATCACCAAGACCTATGGCACGCGGGGCCTGTTTGGTGGGCGCGTCACCCTGGCCCTGGCCGGCGTGAACATGGAACTACGTCGCGGTGAAACGCTCGGCCTGGTCGGGGAAAGTGGCTCCGGGAAAAGCACCTTGGCACGCGCCATCACCCGGCTGCTGCCGATCGATAGCGGTCAAATCCTGCTCGGCGGCACCGATATCGCCCGTCTCCCGCGCCACCGGCTCCGCCCAATCCGCAAACGCGTCCAAATGGTGTTTCAGGATCCTTACGCGTCGCTGGATCCGCGGCAACGCGTCATCGACATCATCGCCGAAGGCCCGATCATCCACGGCACCCCGGCCTTCAGAGCCCGCGAAGAAGCGCTAGCGCTGCTCGGCCTTGTCGGGCTCGACGCCTCGGCAGCGAAACGTTTTCCGCATGAGTTCAGCGGCGGCCAGCGCCAGCGGATCGGCATTGCCCGGGCGCTCGCGCTGCACCCGGAAGTGCTGGTCGCCGACGAGCCGGTCTCGGCGCTTGACGTGTCGGTGCAAGCGCAGGTGCTGGCGCTGCTCGCCGACATCAAGGCGCGGCTGCAGCTCAGCATGCTGTTCGTGACGCATGATTTGCGCGTCGCGCTGCAAGTCTGCGATCGCATCGCCGTGATGAAACAAGGCGAGGTGGTCGAAATGGCGCCGACCGCCGAGATCTTTTTCAATCCGCAGCATTCCTATACCAAGGCCTTGTTCGCCGCCGTGCCTGGGGGCAGTTGGCAAGACCGGAAAGCGTCATGACCTCGACCGAAGCTTTTATACCGGGCCCGCGCACGCGTGTGCCGGGTGCGGCGACGGGGCCGCTCGCCGGTCTTGGTTTCGCGGTCAAGGATCTGATCGATGTCGCCGATGTACCGACCGGCGGCGGCAATCCCGATTGGCCGCGCTTCGCCCCAACGCCGACCCGTCACGCGTGGGTGGTGCAGACCCTGCTCGATGCCGGCGCCTCGGTCGTCGGCAAGACCATCACCGACGAAGTGTCGCTCGGCATTCTTGGCGAGAACGCGCATGACGGCACGCCGTTGAATCCGGCGGCACCCGGCCGCGTGCCGGGCGGCTCGTCGAGCGGATCGGCTTCCGCCGTGGCGGCCAGGGCCTGCGATTTCGCGCTTGGCACCGACACCGGCGGCTCGGTGCGCGTGCCCTCGAGCTTTTGCGGTCTTTACGGCATCCGGCCGACGCATGGGCGGATCGATTTCACCGGCATTGCCGTGCAGGCGCCCGGCAGCGACACCTGCGGCTGGTTCGCGCGCGATGCAGTGACCTTCGCGCGTGTTGGCGAGGTTTTATTCGGAAGCGCCCTGCCCGCCACGTTGCCCACGACGCTGCTGGTGGCCCAGGACTCCTTCGGCTTCGCGGACGAAAATGTGCAGCAGGCGCTCGCGCCAGCCGTCAGCCGTTTGGCGAAGCTGATAGGGCATCGGCGTGAGGTGACGCTGGCGCCGCAAGGGCTTTCGGTCTGGCAACGCGCGCAACGCGTATTGCAGGCGAGCGAGGCCTGGCGCACGTTTCAGCCTTGGCTCGACGGCCATAATCCGCGCCTCGCCTTCAGCGTGGCGCGAGGCTTGTTGCAGGGGTCGAGCATGACCGACGCGGAGCGTAACGCCGCGAGCCTGATGCGGATGGAGGCCCGCGCCCGGCTCCGCATGCTGCTGCCGTCAGGCACCATCCTCTGCCTGCCGACGACACCGTTTCCGGCGCCGCAAAAAGGTCTGCCGCTTCACCAACTGGATCCCTTGCGTGAACGCATCTCTTGCCTGACCAGCCAAGGCGGCCTCACCGGCGTGCCGCAGGTCAATCTTCCCGGCGCCACCGTCGATGGCGCGCCGGTGGGGCTTTCGATCATCGGCGCGCGTGGGTCGGATCTCGATCTGCTGCGCGTCGCCGTTGCTTTCGAGGCGCAGGTCGCCGAGAAGCCGTAGACGGACATCCAGGAGAACAGCGATGGATTGGGAGAATGAGACGGGCAGCTTTGCCCTCGGCGATTTTGCCGTTGAAAAAGGCGGCGTGATCCGCGAGGCCCAACTCGCCTGGCAGCGCTTTGGCATGCTCAACGGCAAGCGCGACAATCTCATCCTCTACCCCTCGAGCTATTCCGCGCGTCTTGCGGATATGTCGTGGCTGGTCGGACCGCGGGGTATTCTCGATCCCACGCGCTGGTGCATCGTCGCCGTGGCCATGTTCTCGAACGGGGAATCGTCCGGCGCGGCGGAGACGCCGGATTATCCAGCACTTGTCACGGTTGCCGACAATGTCCGCGCCCAGCACCGTCTCGTCACCGAAATGCTCGGCGTGGATAAACTCGCCGCCGTTTATGGATTTTCGATGGGCGGCATGCAGGCCTACCATTGGGCGGCGCTCTATCCCGAAATGGTGGCACGCGCCTTCGTCGTCTGCGGCAGCGCCCGCACCGCCGATCACAACAAGGTTTTTCTGTCCGGCCTGTTGCGCACGCTCGAAGCCGCCCCCGAGCATCTCGGCAATGGCCGCTTTTCGAGCGAGCCGCTGCTGGCGCTCAGGGCTTTTGGCCACATCTATGCCGGCTGGGGCCTGAGCCAGGATTTCTACCGGGCCGGCCTCTACAAAAGCGCACTCGGCGCGCCCGATCTCGAAACCTTCGTCCGCATCAATTGGGCCGAGCGGTTTTCGCAGTGCCGCGCGGCGAACCTCTATGCGCAGGCGCACGCATGGTTTCACGGCGATATCAGCGACAACAGACTTTACAACGGCGATCTCACGCACGCGCTCCGATCCATCAAAGCGCGAATGTTGCTGATGCCGAGCGAAACGGATCTGTATTTCCGCGTTGCCGATAATGCGGCCGAGCTTCCTTATCTGGCAACCGGGACCCTGCGGCCGATCCCCAGCGTATGGGGTCATCGCGCGGGCAATCCGAGCGCCAATCCGGCAGATGCAGCCTTTCTCAGGGCGGGGGTCACGGATTTGCTGGCGGGATAAAGCCCGATTCTGGGTCGATTCTTGGGGGCCCGTACCGCGCGCACGGCCCGTTCCTGACTTTGGCTCGCCCCCTGATCAAGCTCCCACCTGCGCCTTGCCACGGGTCCGGGGAGCGGACGGCGACGCCGTACACCAAAAAACGCCGGCCGCAGCAGGCTTGCAGCGGGGGCCATCGGCAAGCTAGACCGTGCCTAGACCGAAGATAGAACATCCATTTCCCGCACCCACGGCTGAGGCGCGGGCTGGAACTCGGAAAAGCGAATAAAATCAGCCCCTTATTTTTTAGATAGAAGACAGACCCATGCTTCGAGGAATGCGGAAAGCCTCATCAAACTGGCTCGGCAAAACCATCATGGCCGTGGTGATGGGGGTCTTGATCATCAGTTTCGGAGTCTGGGGTATTGCCGACATCTTCAGGGGATTCGGCCAATCGACTTTGGCCAAGGTCGGTCACACCGAGATTTCGGCCAATGAATTCCGCCAGCTCTATACCGATCGGCTGCAGCAGCTTGGCCGCCAATTCGGCCGTCCGCTGACGATGGAGCAGGCCCGCGCCTTTGGCCTCGACCGCCAGGTCCTGCAGCAGACCATCGCCGAGGCCGCCCTCGATGAGGAAGCGCGCCGTCTCGGGCTGGCGCAGTCCGACGACGAAACCCGGCGCATGATCTTCAGCGACCCCAATTTCAAGGGAGCCAACGGCGCCTTCGATCCCCAGCGTTTCGAGGCCGCGATCCGGCAATACGGCTACAGCGAGGCCCGTTATGTCGCCGATCAGCGCAAGGTCTCGCTGCGGCGCCAGATCGCCGGCACGATTTCGGCGGGTCTGGCACCACCGAAACTGACGATCGACGCGCTCAGCAACTTCCAGAACGAACAGCGCTCGGTCGAATACGTCAAACTCGACGTCGCCCAGGCCGGAACCATCGATCCGCCTTCGCCGGAGACGCTGGCCGGTTACTTCGACGATCACAAGGTCCAGTTCCGCGCGCCCGAATATCGCAAGATCGCCTTTGTCGCGATCACCCCGGAAGACATCGGCAAATGGACCGAAGTCTCCGACGAGGACGCCAAGAAGCTGTACGACGTGCGCAAGGACAGCCTTGGCCGGCCGGAAAAGCGCGAGGTGTCGCAAATCGTATTTCCCAACGATGCGGAAGCCGCCGCGGCGCGCGCGCGTATCGCCTCGGGCCTGTCGTTCGACGACCTCGCCAAGGAGCGCGGGTTGAAACCATCCGACGTCGAGCTGGGCCTGGTCTCGAAATCCGAGATCATCGATCCGGCGGTGGCGAATGCCGCTTTCACCCAGCCGTCCGGCGATGTGAGCGAGCCGTTGGCGGGCAAATTCGGTGTCGCCTTGATCAAGATCGGCAAGATCGAGCCGGGCGCCGAAGTCCCCTTTGAAGCCGTAGCACCTGCCCTGAAAAAGGAAATCGCGACCGAGCGCGCGCGCAAATCGGTCGGCGCTCTCCGCGACAAGATGGAAGACGAACGCGGCGGCGGCGCCAGTGTGGTCGAGGCCGCCAAGAAGCTCGGACTGAACGCTGTCACCGTCGAAGCGGTCGACCGCTCCGGCCGCCGCCTCGACGGTCAGTTCGCGACCGACATTCCCAAGGGGCTCGATATCGTCACGCAGGCCTTCGGCAGCGACGTCGGCGTCGACAACGATCCGATTACCTTCAACGGCGGCTATGTCTGGTACGACGTGCTCGGCATCATCCCGTCGCGCGAGCGCAATCTCGATGAGGTCAAGGACCAGGTCGAGGCGAAATGGCGTGACGACCAGATCACCAGCCGGCTGCGCGCCAAGGCCACCGACATGGTGCAAAAGCTCGATTCCGGCGCCAAGCTCGCCGACGAGGCCGCAACCGCCGGACTGAAAGTCGAGACTTCGGCGGGCTTCAGGCGCGAAGCCACCGTGCCCGGCGTTCCCGCCGGCCTGATCGCGGCGGCGTTTCGTACCGCGAAGGACGGCGCCGGCCAAACCCCCGGCGCGGCCAATAACGAGTGGCTCGTGTTTCGCGTGACCGATGTCAGCGTGCCGCCGATCGACCTTGCGTCGGACGACATCAAGAAGATGAAGGAACAGCTTCAGCGCAGCGTCGAGGACGAACAGATCGCGCAATACGTCACCAAGCTCGAAGCCGACATCGGCACCACCATCAACGAAGCCGCCTTCGCCCAGGCAACCGGCGCGAGCAGCAGCGACAACAACAGCGACAGCAACAACTGAGCCTGAATTGAAAATTCAAAGCGGCCCTCGCCCGATCCACAGTTGCCTCACCCCGAGGAGCGGCCTGTTGACCGCGTCTCGAAGGATGGCGCATTGATGGTTCGAGACGGCGCAAAGGCGTCTCTTCACCGTGCGGTCCCTTTTTTCTGAAAGCTCGCGATGGACGACTTTAAATCTATCATCGGAAAAGTCGCGACCGGTGCGACGCTGTCGCGCGATGAGGCGGCGTCCGCCTTCGACAGCATGATGTCCGGCGAGGCCACGCCCTCGCAGATGGGCGGACTGTTGATGGCGCTGCGCGTCCGCGGCGAGACCGTCGACGAGATCACCGGCGCGGTATCGGCCATGCGCGCCAAGATGCTGCGGGTCGAGGCGCCGGCCGACGCCGTCGACGTGGTCGGCACCGGCGGCGACGGTTCCGGCTCGGTCAATGTGTCGACCTGCGCCTCGTTCATCGTCGCGGGCACCGGCGTGCCGGTTGCCAAGCACGGCAATCGCGCACTGTCGTCGCGCTCGGGCGCCGCCGACGTGCTGTCCTCGCTCGGGGTCAAGATCGATATCACGCCTGAGCAGGTCGGCCATTGCGTCGCCAAGGCCGGGATCGGCTTCATGTTCGCGCCTACCCACCATCCCGCGACCAAGAATGTCGGCCCGACCCGGACCGAACTCGGAACCCGCACCATCTTCAATCTGCTGGGCCCGCTGTCCAATCCGGCCGGCGTCAGGCGGCAGATGGTCGGGGTGTTTTCCCGGCAATGGGTGCTGCCGCTGGCGCAAGTGCTGAAGAATCTCGGTGCCGAATCCGCCTGGGTGGTGCACGGCTCCGATGGCCTGGACGAAATCACCCTCACGGGGCCGACGTTTGTCGCCGCCCTCGAAAACGGCGAGATCCGCACCTTCGAGGTGACGCCGGAGCAAGCCGGCCTGCCACGCGCCAGCGGTGATGGCTTGAAGGGCGGCGACGCCGCCGCCAACGCGATCGCCCTGCAGAGCGTGCTTGACGGCAAGCCGAGCCCCTACCGCGATGTCGCGCTGCTCAACGCGGCGGCGGCGCTGATCGTGGCCGGCCGCGCCAAGGATCTGAAAGAAGGTGTGGGCCTTGGCACAAAATCGCTCGACAGCGGTGCGGCGGCAGCACGGCTGAAGCAACTGATCGCGGTCTCCAACGGCTGATCCAAAGGGCCTTTCGATGTCCGACATCCTGACCAAGATCGAGACTTACAAGCGAGAGGAAATCGCCGCCGCCAAGCGCGCGCACCCGCTCTCGAGCCTCGAAGCGCTGGCGAAATCCGCCCCCGCGCCACGCGGTTTCGTCGGTGCGATCCGCGGCAAGCTCGCCAGCGGCGACTACGCGCTGATCGCCGAAGTGAAAAAAGCCTCGCCCTCCAAGGGGCTGATTCGTGCCGATTTCGATCCGCCTGCCCTTGCCAGGGCCTATGAAGCCGGAGGCGCTGCCTGTCTGTCGGTGCTGACCGACACGCCGTCGTTCCAGGGCCATCTCGATTTCATGGTGGCGGCGCGCGCGGCGACCGCACTGCCGGTGCTGCGCAAGGATTTCATGTTCGACACCTATCAGGTGGTCGAGGCGAGAGCCCATGGCGCCGACTGCATCCTGATCATCATGGCGGCACTCGACGACGGCGCGGCCCGCGATATCGAGGACGCCGCGATCACGTACGGCATGGACGTGCTGATCGAAATCCATGACCGCGGCGAACTCGATCGCGCCCTGAAACTTCGCTCGCCGATGATCGGCGTCAACAACCGCAACTTGCGGACCTTCGAGACCACGCTGGCGACCAGCGAGGCGCTGGCGCCGCTGATCCCCGGCGACCGGCTGATGGTCGGCGAAAGCGGCATCTTCGCGGCCCCCGATCTCGCGCGGCTGGCGCGGGTCGGCGTGTCGACTTTCCTGGTCGGCGAAAGCCTGATGCGGCAGGCCGACGTCACCGCCGCGACCCGCGCTTTGCTGGCGCGCGCCGAGCCCATCAGTGCGACGGGGACGCGCTAGATCATGCCACGCCAGTCTTCCAAAGAAACCGCCAAGAAAACCGTCAAGAAAACCTCGAAGCAAAAACCCGCCCTCACCCACATCGATACGTCAGGTGCGGCGCGGATGGTCGACGTCTCGGCCAAACCCGCGACCGAACGCCTCGCGATCGCCGAGGGCCGCGTCATCATGAGCGAGACGACGCTTGATCTCATCCTCAGTGGCAACGCCAAAAAAGGCGACGTGCTCGGCGCCGCGCGTATCGCCGGCATCATGGCGGCGAAGCGCACCTCGGACCTGATACCGTTGTGCCATCCGCTGGCGCTGTCCAAGGTCACGCTGGACATCACGGCGGACAAAAAGCTTGCGGGCTGCATCGTCCGCGCCACCGTCAAGGTCACCGGCCCGACCGGTGTCGAAATGGAAGCGCTGACGGCGGTGTCGGTCGCGTGCCTGACGATCTACGACATGATCAAGGCGGTTGAACGTGGCGTGCGCATCGAAGGCATTCACCTGCTCGAGAAAATAGGCGGCAAGTCCGGCCATTATCGCGCCTAAGAGCGTTTTCGAGCCAACGGGTCGCGCGAATGCGCGCCCGATGACAGGCTCCGTGGGTACCGGCTCGCGTCAAGAAAACGCGTCAAAACAAGAAGCCAGCCGCGAACGCACATTCACCTGCGATGGCTATCTCAGCGAACTGTTGATCGAGCTGAACTTGGTGTTTAGCTTGGTGCCGAGTCCGTTAATGGTTGTAATAATTGCAAGCGCGATACCGGCTGCGATCAATCCATATTCGATTGCCGTTGCGCCGGATTCGTCGGCGAGAAAGTTTTTGAATACCCGTAGCATCGCTGTGACTTCCTCGTTACGCATCGGAATCTATCGACCTATAACTCGCAAATAGCATGCCAGATCGACAACGTGCGTCGTCAATGGATTAGATAGTTAAGTTCTGATTGATCGGCCTCGATACGGAATTTAGTTCCGGGCATTCGTACCGCGCATCGGCAAATAATGCCGACATGGAACTTTGGAACCGAATAGATCTTGGAACCGAATGGAACTTAGCCGACGTCGCGATGGCGCGCGCGATAGGCTCTGGTCTTGATCCGGTTGCCGCACAGCGTTGACATGCACCAGCGCCGCGTCGACGGCTTTGAGCGGTCGAAGAACACCCGACGGCATTCCTCGGCCGCACACATCTTCAGCCGATCGAGGGTTCCATTGATGGAACCGTTGTACAGCTCGGCGACAACGACGGACAAACCGGCCAGCGCATCTTCGCGCGAGGCCCGCAGCGTCAGCGCTTCACCGCCGCGCGCATCCGCGACCAGCGGAAAACTTTTCAGCGCGTCGTTGAGGCGACCGGCGACACGTCCGTTCTTGCGCCGCTCGATCGGATCGCATCCCAGATAATCGCGCAGCTCGGCGCGCAGCCGTAGTGCTGTGTCGAACATCGCCGGCGTGATCTTGCCCGCGCCCTGCGCCAGCAACCCCCGCCCGGCCAGCCAGCCAGCGAGTTCCGCCGGCTCCGTCAGTTCGTCGTCCTGCTGGTGCGGCACGCCGTGATGCGTGAAACGCCTGACATCGAGCGAATTGGCGAAATCATAGAGATTGGCCAATGGGTCCGGAACTTTAAATTTTCTCGAGAGTTTTGACATTTCGACACCAGTAAAGCATTTTTACTGGTGTCTCGCAATAGACACCGGTATAGTCATTTTACTGGCGTCGAACCGTCAATCCTGACAATCCAGAATGGAGGCCGTCATGAGCAGCCACACAACGACCGCTCCCCGCATCTTCCACGGCTGGCTGGTGGTCGCCGCGGCATTCGCGGTGACATTCGTCGGCTTCGGCAGCGCCTATACGTTCAGCGCGTTCGTCGAATCGCTGCAACGGGATTTCGGCGCCTCGCGCGGCTCGGTGTCGCTGGTGTTCTCGCTCGCAGGCTTTCTCTATTTCGGTCTCGGGATCGTCAGTGGTCCGCTGGCCGATCGCTTCGGCTCGCGCCGCCTCGCCGTCGCCGGCATGGTCATGACCGGCCTCGGCCTTGCCGCGGCCAGCCTGGCGCGCACCCTGTTCGAGGTCTATGCCGCCTATGGACTCGGCGTCGGCCTCGGTGTGGGCTGCGCCTATGTGCCCGCCATTGGCGCGGTGCAACGATGGTTCGTGCGCCGCCGCGGCTTTGCCTCCGGCCTCGCGGTCAGTGGAATAGGCATGGGCACGCTGGTAATGCCGCCGCTGGCATCGCTGTTGATCGAGACCCTCGGCTGGCGCGGCGCCTATCTGGTGCTTGGCGCCCTCGCCGCCATCGTCGGCGGCGGATTTGCGCTGCTGATTGAAAACGATCCCCGCGACCGCAACCTCGGCCCCGACGGCGATCCGCCGCAAACGGGTCCGCAATCGACACGGCCGGAGGGCATGTCAGTCAACGAGGCCGTCCGCTCGCGCCGTTTCATCAGCCTGTACGCGGCCTGTCTGATCTGCGCGTTCGGCGTGTTCGTGCCGTTCGTCCATCTCGTGCCTTACGCGAGGGATCATGGCGTCGCGCCCTCCGCCGCCGTGCTGCTGCTCGGCGTGATCGGGATCGGCAGCACCGCCGGGCGGTTCTTCCTGGGCGGCATCGCCGACCGGATGGGCCGGCAGCTTTCGCTGTTGCTGATGTTTGCCGGCATGGCGCTGGCATTGACGATCTGGGTGGTCTCGACCGATTTCTGGTCGCTCGCCGCGTTCGCGTTCGTCTACGGCATCTTCTACGGCGGATGGGTCGCGGTGCTTCCCGCCGTCGTGATGGATTATTTCGGCGGCCGCAATGTCAGCGGCCTGATCGGAATCCTCTACACCAGCGTGGCGTTCGGCACCCTGATCGGTCCGAGCGCGGCCGGCTTCGCCTTCGACGCCAGCCATAGTTATACGGTGCCGATCCTGGCCAGCGCCGGCGCCAACATCATCGCCCTCATGATCGTCGTGGCGACGTCGGATCACGCGCCGTGGAACAAGGTTGCCGCTTCACAAGCGCGTAAGCTAGCCGGAACATAAGATGTCGATGGCGCGTTGGATCGCTAACATTACACATGAGGAACTCACGATGAAAATCACGACAATCGCTCTCGCGACAGTGTTGTCGCTGTCCAGCACATTTGCACTGGCCCAAGCCGGTGGCGCCGCCGGCGGCGGTGCCGCTGGTGCAAGTTCAGGCGCAGGCGGCTCATCCATGAGCGGCAGCGGCGCTGGAACCACGACGGGCGGCACCACGGGCACGGGAGCCGGCAACAGCGCAGGAGCAACCACCACGGCGCCCAACAACACCATGAGCCCGTCAGGGAACTCGCTCGGTCCGAATGCGTCGCCCAGCGGCTCAACACTAGGCCCGTCGGGTGCGGGTTCCGGCCACAGCCGATAAATCGAAACAATATCGGCCGAACTACATCGGATCAGAGCCCCGCGTTTCGTGGGGCTCTTTTTTTAGGTCGCAAGTTTACTTGAGCAGTTTGCTTGATGAGTTTGCTTGATGAGTTAGTTGGCGGCTCGAGGTGGTGGCATTCGGGCGGCCACACCCGTGCCGGTTAATCACCCATTAACTCAACTTCCTAACGCGACTTCCACTCCGGCGCGGTAACCATGTGTGGGAAAGAGCGCGAAAACTGCCTCTAGCCCGAGCCTTGTCAGCGAGACTCTGGCGGCAACACCAATGACGTCGATGGGAAACGCTTCGTTCAACACCAGAGCCCTGCTGCGCGGCAGTCCGATCCGCGGACTTGTGCTTGTCGGCGTGTTGCTGGTTGCCGGCGTCGTCGTTGGAACCGCCATGATGGTCAACGTGTTTCGCGAACGTGCGCTGCAAAGCGCAGAACGCGAACTGGGTAATACCGTGTCGTTGCTGGCGCGCCATTTCGATCAGCAGCTCGAAGATTTCATCACCATTCAAAGAGAAATAGCGACCCAGGTTCGCGCCGCGAAAGTGACGACGCCCGAGGCGTTCGGGGCGTGGATGTCGACCCCCGAATTGCATGAGGCGTTGAAAGCCAAGGCCAGCGGGCACGACGACGTCGCCGGCGTCAATGTGTTCGATACCGATGGCAGGCTGATCAACTCGTCGGAAAACCGCGCCTCGTCCGCGGTCAACATCAGCGATCGGGCCTACTTCAAGGCCTTCAAATCCGGCACGGCGTCGCAGACGATCTTGATCGAATTGGTGCACAGCCGGTTCTCCGACGACTGGGCAACGGTGATCGCCTACAAGATCGCGGCACCCAACGGCGAATTTCTCGGTGTCATCACCCGCGCGATCACGCCCGCCAGCTTTGAAAGATTCTTCGCCTCGCTGACGCTCGGCGAAGCCGGCGCCATTACGATGTATCATCGCGACGGCACGCTGCTGGCGCGTTATCCGCACGCCGATAACATGATCGGCTTGAACTTTGCGGACGGCCCCGTCCATCGACAGATTTTGTCCAAGTCGGACCACGGCACGTTACGACTGAACAGCCCGATCGACGGCAGCGACCGGCTGGCCTCGGCGCGCGCCTTGAGCCAGTTCCCGATTTCGATCATCGCGGCCACGACGGTCTCGGCGGCGCTGGCCGATTGGCGGGAACAGACCCGATTTCTGATCGCCGTCGCCGCCGCCTCGGTGTGCTTGATTGCCGGCATGCTTTTCCTCGTGGTCAGCAAATTGTCGATGCAGCACCGGCTGGAAAAGCAGCGGCTCGACACCGCCGTGAACAACATTCCGCAGGGCCTCGTGGTCTATGACAGTTCGGCCCACGTGACCGTCTGCAACCGGCGCTATATCGAGATGTTCGGGTTATCGGCGGACGTGGTCAAACCGGGCTGCGCCATGCAGGATCTGATTTCCCATCGCAAGGAGACCGGATCGTTCGACGGCGACGTCGACGAATTTTGCAACGCGATCATCCGCGATGTGTCGCTCGGGAAAGCGACCAACCAGATCACCGAGGCTCCGGGCGGCCGCGCGATCCAGATCATCAACCAGCCGCTGGAAGCCGGTGGCTGGGTGGCCACGATCGAGGATGTCACGGAGCGCCGCGACGCCGAGGCGCGGATCACCCATCTCGCCCACTACGACCCCTTGACCGACCTGCCGAACCGCGCCCTGTTCCACGAACGGCTTGCGCTCGAGCTGACGCGGATCGCGCCAGGCCAGCAGCTGGCGGTGCTCTATATCGACATCGACGAGTTCAAGAGCGTCAACGATACGCTGGGGCATCTGATCGGCGATGAGCTGTTGAAATCCGTCGCGTTGAGCCTGAGCGGTTGCATCCGCCGCGATGGCTTCGTCGCACGGCTGGGCGGCGATGAATTCGCGGTCGTGCAGACCGCGGTCACGTCGGAGGCCGAAATCATCGACCTCACCGCCCGCATTTTCGATGCCATCCGCATGCCCTATGAGTGCCTCGGCCATCAGGTCTCTACCGACGCCAGCATCGGCGTGGCGCTGGCGCCGCAGCATGGCAGCGATCTGCACCAGATCCTGAAGAACGCGGATATGGCGATGTATGCCGCGAAATCGGCCGGACGCCGGACCTATCGCTTCTTCGAACCGGACATGGACGCGCAGGTCAAGGCGCGCCGGCTGCTGGAAATGGATCTGCGCCAGGCGATGTCGGAAGGCGCTCTGGAGGTCTACTACCAGCCTTGTGTCGGCCTTCAGGACAACAAGATCACCGGCTGCGAAGCCCTGTTGCGCTGGCGGCATCCCGAACGCGGCATGGTCTCGCCCGCCGATTTCATTCCGATCGCCGAAGAGACCGGCCTGATCAACCAGATTGGCGAATGGGTGTTGACGACGGCCTGCGCGGAAGCAACGACCTGGCCGGAAAATATCAAGCTCGCGGTCAACGTTTCGCCGGTTCAGTTCAAGAGCGGCACGCTGGCGTTGAAGATCGTCGCGGCCCTGGCGGCCTCAGGCCTCGCCGCGAGCCGGCTGGAGTTGGAGATCACCGAGGCGGTCCTGATTCGCGATGACGACGCAGCGCTCGCCATCCTGCATCAGTTGCGCGACATCGGCGTGCGGATCGCATTGGACGATTTCGGCACCGGCTATTCGTCGCTGAGCTATCTGCAGCGCTTTCCATTCGACAAAATCAAGATCGACCGCTGCTTCGTCACCGATATCGAGGAGCCCGAGGGCTCGTCCAGCATCGTGCAGGCGGTGGTGAATATCGCCGCGGCGCGCCACATGACGACGACCGCGGAAGGCGTCGAGACCAAGCAGCAGCAGCAACTGCTGCGTATGCTCGGCTGCTCGGAAATGCAGGGCTATCTATTCAGCAAGCCGAAGCCCGCCGCCGAGATCAAGCAATTATTGTTTTCGCACGAGAGAAAATCGCCGGCAGTCGCCTGATCCAATCTCGCTAGTCGAGACAGCCGGCCCAAACGAAATCGGAGCGGCTTGCGCCGCCCCGACCAGAACCTTTCGTCGCGATTTGCAAAGTTCAGTTCGGAACCGTCGTCTTCGGCGCCGCCGGGTTGTCCGCCTTGACGGTGACGCCGCGCAGGAAGTCGAAGGCTGCGGCAAGCGCCTTGTCGTTCTTCTCGTCCGGTGGAACGTAGGCCTGCGAGCCGGTCTGCTCGGCGCCTTCGGCCGAGAGATGGCCGCGCATCGAGGCCTCTCCCTTGGTGTCGACACGGCCCTTCAGATCGTCGGGCACATCCTGCAATACTTCGATGTCGGGCGAGACGCCCAGTGCCTGGATCGAGTGACCCGACGGCGTGAAATAGCGCGCCGTGGTCAGCGCCAGCGCGCCATTGCCGGTGCCGAGCGGGATGATGGTCTGCACCGAGCCCTTGCCGAACGAACGGGTGCCGATCAGCGTTGCCCGCTTGTGGTCGTGCAACGCGCCAGCCACAATCTCCGACGCCGACGCCGAGCCACCATTGACCAGCACGACCAGCGGCTTGCCCTTGATGATATCGCCGCCATGCGCGGTGTAACGCTGGGTTTCCTCCGGGTTGCGCCCGCGTGTCGAGACCACCTCGCCCCGCGCCATGAAGGTGCTCGACACCGAGACCGCCTGGTCGAGCAGGCCGCCCGGATTGTTGCGGAGGTCGACGATGTAGCCGGCGAGCTTCTCCTGCGGAATATCTTTCGAGATGTCGGCTATCGCCTTGCGCAGTCCATCGGTGGTTTGTTCGTTGAACGAACTGATCCGGATATAACCGATGTCGCCGCCTTCGGTGTGGAAGCTGACCGGCTTGACCTGGATGATCTCGCGCTCGATCGAAACGTCGATCGGCTTGTCCGCGCCCTTGCGCTCGATCTTCAGCTTGGTTGAGGTATGCACCGGTCCCTTCATCTTGTTGACCGCCTGCTCCAGGGTCAGGCCCTGAACGGCGTCGCCGTCGATCGTGGTGATGAAATCGCCGGACAGGATGCCGGCCTTCGCCGCCGGCGTGCCGTCCATCGGCGAGACCACCTTCACCAGGCCGTCTTCCATCGTGACCTCGATCCCGAGCCCACCGAACTCGCCATGGGTGGTCTCCTGCATGTCACGCCAGGCCGCCTCATTCATGTAGCGGGAATGCGGATCAAGCGAGGTGACCATGCCATTGATGGCGCCCTCGACAAGCTTGGCGTCGTCGGGCTTCTCGACATAGTCGGACCTGACCCGTTCGAACACGTTGCCGAGCAAATTCAGCTGCGTATAGGTGTCGGCGCTGGTAGCCGCCCTGGCCGCTGCGATCCAAAACTGGCTGCTGGGGCCGGCGACGAGAAGGGTCAGGCAGGTACCGGTTAAGGCACCGATGATAAAGGAGGAATTCTTGCGCATTGTTCGCGGAACCTTCTCGCTGTCAGTTGTCGATGCCAAGGGCCATGTCGCGAAATCGACGTCTTGGCCTTATATGACGTCTTGGCCTCACATAAGGTCGGTTGAAAGCCTCACAATAACTTTCTGGTGTCATTGAGGCGGCTTTGCCGCGGTGCCGGCCGTTTTCGACGAATAAGGCAGGGTATACGCGCCGGGGCGCAGCCGAAAGCCGAAATTCGCTGGATGGCCAAATTGTAACTGGCCCAGCCCGGGGCTGGCATGTGGGCGGACCTGACCCGCTGCACAGATTTGGTGCAGCCGACCCAGAAGCACGATTCGGAAACGAGCCACCCGGCCTGATCCAGGGTGGAGACCGGTTTTCCCGGGACAAAAGTGAGCCGCCAGCCCGACCATCGCGCCGATGCTCCACCCAACACCGTCATACTCCGCCACCGGGTCTCGCCTTCGGCGAGCCCGATGACAGGCTCCGGCGAAGTATCCAGTACGCCGCGAGTTCTCGGTTCAATCACAAGCTCCTCGGAATACTGGATCATCCGCCGGAGCCTGTCATCGGGCGCGCATTCGCGCGACCCGGTGGCGGATGATGACGAACAACGGCGTTCTCGCGACATCGTTTGCCCGAGGTTTGCATGGCGTTCGCCCCAAAAAACAAGAGGGCGCAGTGCGATCCCAAGAGGGACGCAGGGAAGACCGGGTGCGCGCTGCACCCGCGATCTCATGTGCAAAGGTAGCAAACAAAAAACGCACATGAGCATACAGGTTCAGCGGAAGCAGTCCGGCCTTCCCTGCGCAATGGTTTTAACGGTCTATTTCGTGCTCTCCCCGGCGAGACCATGCTTTGTTGTCACCGTCGTCAGCGTGATGCGAAGCATCATCGCCAACTTGATGCCGGCATCGGGGCATCAGGACCACACGACTTAACCGTCCGCCTCACGCGCCGTTCGTCAAAAGCGCATCCGCGTCCACCGCTCCCCGCCCCAACGTCAGTGACGATGGCCAACGCCCCCTCTCTCGGGACGGGATGGGCGAAATAAGCAGGTGATTTGGGTCAAGAGTCAAGGATAATTTCGGAAAATCAGAAATGTCGTAGAGATGTGAAGCGATGGACAGGGCAAATCAGACTGAAACCTTTCAACAAATTAGATTTTGCGCGCATCGGGCGCCAGGGGTTTCGCGGCCCTTCTACCCTGTCACAGAAATTACCGTGTCTCACTTACGGGGTGCAGTCCAGTGCACTTAATTAACCGCGCCTAACCGCGCCGCCCGGCGATAATGCACGTTAATCGCTTTCGGGAATTACGGTGATGGGGTGGACGGCGCCCCGACCGGCATCGATGTGCCAAGATGGTCGTTGTCACAACCCATCTGAGGAGAGCCGTCCATGGGC
>NZ_LMUK01000011.1 GCF_009766005.1 Bradyrhizobium sp. S69
CTTCAACCCGCCGCCACTCCGCTTGGCGGCCTAACCCCGGCAGAGGCTCCACTTATCGACGCGGAGATTTTGTTCAGATAAACGAGACCAGCTCAGTGATTGTCGCCGAGCAGCTCGCGCTCGTCTGGCTCTTCCATTCCGCCGTCCGCCCTCCGGCGTGGTTAGCCGGGAAACCGGCTTGGCGCCGGTCTGCTAACCCTGCTAGGTGTTTAAATCCGGGGACGCTATATTGTGCATCATAACGAACACGGGCCGCGACGCGCCGAATTGCGCGGCTCCCAATTAGGCCAAAAAGGCCGTGGCCATCGATAAAATCTTTCCGTCGATGGGATTGGCATGCTGGGATCTCTTGTTCACCGTAGGTTGTGGTGGTAGGAAGCGAACATGAACATCATCTAGCTTGGATTCACGCCGTCGATGTTGGATCATCCCTTGCGGGCATGGTAGGGAGATAATCCCCAACCATGTTGCGTTCATGAATGAACCCTACCTCGATGGCAGATGCAGCAGCCTTGACATGAAAGATTCGCAATCACAGAAGCCCAAACGGTCGACACCGATGTGGTTGGTCTTTTCAATTTTCGGCACTACGTTCCTGCTGGTCTTGGCCTCTCTGTCCCGTGGGGCTTACGTTCTAGCAGTCCAAGCCAGGATGCCATGAAAATCGTCGATATCCTGATTGTCACCGGTCAGGCTTGCTTGATCATTCCCTTCGTGTGGTTGTTCGGCGCCGTTCCGTTAACGGCACTGGCGCGCCCGAAACCGCCGTTCGTCCTATCGATTCTCTCGGGCTTCGCAGGCATCTCCGCGCTTACTTGGTTGAGCCTTCGCGTGAACATCGAGTTCACTATCCTGCTCTATCTCTATGAAGCCGCCGTTGCAGCGTTGCTCGCATATCTTCTGCTTCGGCAGCGGCACCGGATCGCTGAATTCGTCGGCGGGATCGACAAATTCCCGATCGCGTGCTGCTTCATAGCTTACATCGTCGGGCTCTCATGTGTACACATTTTGCCGACGCTGCCAACTGACTTCCGATTCACGTCCATCGGGAACAATGACACCTTCATATATATGAAGGCCGCCGATTTCCTGCTGAACGGACATGGCGCCGGCAATATCTCGGGTATCGATCTCAGAACACTCATCCTTGAGGACGTGACCGGAGCCATCGGATTTGTGGCCTTCGTCGCGCATATTCTTCAACTGAATACGGTTGACGCGGTTTACCCGTCTCTCATTTCTGTGTCGGCAGCGACCGCTACATGCGCAGCCTGCTTTTCTCACCGATGGCTCAAACTGTCGTGGCCGATCGCATTCTTCGTTGGCGGCATCGTCATCTTCTCGCTTTTCGCGATCTATCATCTGTATTGCTGTTTCCTGTCGCAGACGATCTTCAATCTGTTGCTGATAGCCGTTATCCTGGATGCGGCCGGTCGCGCGGAGTTCAACGATCTCGACAAGCGCATCGTCGCGGGCATTTCGGTGCTGTTTGCCTTCGACGTACTCCTCATTTATCCGGCATTCTGGTTCCCGGCCATCGCTACCTATGCAGCGTTCCTGGCGATGCTGGCTGTAACCAGGGGTGACACGCCGTACAAAACGATCTCCAACCTTGCCTTTGCCATCGCCGCTACTTCCGGTGCCCTGCTGTTGGTCTGGCTCACCTTCCGCAAGCGGGTCGATGTCGTTTTCCGGCTGATGACTACGGCGAACTTAGATGCCGCCGGTTGGCATCTGGGCATCATGGACCCGGCTGGTTTCATAGGACTACCGATCCGCTGGGTCGAAACAGCGACGTTGAATGACGCGGGAATCGCGATCGTATCAATCTTGATCCTCGGGGCCTTCCTGATCGCGGCCGCAGGCTTCAAGGAACGACGCCTCGATCCAGCTATGGCCCCTCTGGTTGTATTCCTAGGCTCGCTACTGCTTTATGTCGCGATCTGGCTGCATGACGGCGCTGTGTACCGTCAGTGGAAATTCGCGGCCTCCTACCCGTCCCTGTTTGGATTCACATTGATCGGCAGCGCGTTGTTTGTGTTCAACGGCATGTTAGAGCGATCAGGCCGAATCTGGCTCAGCACTCTGGCATCGACCCAGCTTCTCGTTGCGTCCATCGCAAGCATTTCCGGCGGCGTGCTGCTTGCTAAGGCGCGAAATGTTCATTTTCCCGAGAAGCAGTTTCGTAGTCTCGCATCATTCGACACCCGCTCAGAAATCAACGACGTTGTGATTGACCTACCATCTTTTCAAGAACGGATGCTGGCAATTGTATTTGTAAGACAAAAAACACTGCGCTTCCCTGAACCGACCTATTTCGGGGCAGGTGATAAATCGCTGTTGGCGACCGATCTTCCTAAAGCCAGCAGTATCACCCAGGTCAAACACGCCAACTAGGTGTTTGGTCATGGAGAATCGTGGCGCTATCCTGACACGTGAAGTCGGAGTAAGCGATATGACAGACATTCTTCACGGCAGGGCCCGCATAACGCCTTCGAGCAGAGCACCAAGCGTCGAAAGAGACGACCGGTAGCGCGTTGTCCGCCGTTACTGCCTGAGCCGAACGACCGCTGCCAAGTGGAAGGCCCGGACGACGACAGCCGATGCCCCCATGGGGCCTCGTGATTCCAAGAGCACGATGCTCACGCCGGTCGAGGAAGGCGTGATCGTCGGATTTCGCTAGCGAACATGGCTGCCGCTCGACAATTTTCTTGGCTGCCTGAGGGACACCATTCCAAAGCTCACGCGCTCCAGTCTCCACCTATGCCTTGAACGGCACGGCATGTCCCGCCTTGCCAGAGAGCGAGGAAAACGCTTCCAAACGAGGCCGGATCGCCTTCGGGAGCCCGGTCGGATCGGGCAACTCCTTCGATCAGGATACCCGAAACGACGCAATAATTATGCTACGAACTTACGGGACGGAACACTAGGTGTCGGAGGTTCAAATCCTTTCGCTCCGACCACATCAAGCCTCTAGCTAAATCACGCGAAGCTTCTACTCCATGGCTATGCAGGTGCCTCGGTGATAATCACAATCAGCGTGGGGAACTCGTATCAGGGTAGGGTATTTTGATACTTGCGCTTAGGCAGCGACGGCGGCCTTGGACTGTTGGCTCGCCTACCAATTCCAGGGAAGACGATCAGAGACTTTGTTGGCAGGGTGATCAGGAAGGCGGGCGAGCCAAGCCAAAGGACCGACATCGTCCATCTCACGCCTTAGTCGAGAAACAGGAATTTCAAACCAGCCGTTTTCCACGTCGAACACCTTCGAGCTTCGGGTTTACCCAGCCTTGGACGCCATCGACCTGGATTTGCGGCTGGCCGTCAACAAGCCCAAAAATGCAGGGACGGTCCATCTCGATAGTCCATCCGCTTTCCAGCAAGAATCTCATAAGATCTCCTTCAATGATGCGCGAATGGGTGCCGACCAGCATACGTCGCACGTGGCGATCGATGTCGATGAAATTCGCTTTCACGAAATCCGTCTCGCCACCTTGAATGTCGACGTGCAATAGGTCGATAGGCTTGCCGCCGGAAAGGTCAGCCAGCGGGAAAGCGTCCAGCACCTGGTAGCTACCGTTGCGGAGGGCCTCACTGATCTGAGTTGCGGTAGCATCAAATACAGGCGTCGAGCCCCAGACCGCACCAGAATTAGCAACCACGGGAAACAGCGCTTTCGATCGCCGCGGCGCAGCAACGCCATGGACGATACGAAATTCGTCACGCAAAAAACCGTTGGCGACAAGGCTTTCCAACGCGAAGCCAACGTGTTCTTCGTCACCCTCAATGCCGATCAGATCAACGGCAAGCCCGCGGCGACGGGCGGCGGCACCGGTATTATTGAGCCAACAACCCCAGCCGCAGCCGAGCTCGACCGCACGGAAGGTTTTTTCCGCCATGTCGACGGAGCGCAGCGCAAACGCCCACTCAGCGATGTCCGCATGCCAGTTGGCTGGAATCGGAATCGGCTCAACCTCACCTCCTTTACCATCGAGAATGCCAGGAAAATACCGTATCGCAATCTTGACTCCAAGAAAATTTGTGAGGAAGGCTGCATCTGATTTTAGGTCAGCACGGGCGTGACGCTGAATCGTGTCGATGGCATCGAAGGAAGCGTTGAAGTGGTAGAAAGGGCTGTCCGGCATAGAGATCATCACCTTCGTCTAGTCACTAGAGGGCAACGCGCAACGCCCCGCCGAACCAAATAGCGTCCTGCACGAGCTCGATATCGGCAAAGGCTGCACCCTGCGCTCTCCAGTCTGCCGACACAGTGACGGCCATGTAGTTGGTCTCGCCGGGAATGAGCACGAAGGGGATGCGGGTGCGCTGGTTGTCCAACCCGATATCTTTACCCGCACTATCGAGCAGATGGAAACCGAGCGCAACCCCAAGGCTATCGTCGACCGGGCCGTGGCTCGACCAAACCGCTTCCGAAAGATTGGTGACACCGACGATAATCCTGAGGTTTGCGCCTTCGTCAGCGAGGTGGGGTCCCTCAACGAGCGTTAGCCGGTGGGCGCGATCAGCCTCACTTAACGGAACGGCCATGCGCGTCTGCCCTAACTCGGACAGCGGCGTGAATGGGCTTTTGACCTGCGGCTCGTAGGTCCGATACCAGTTCTGGCCAATCACGACATTTTCGAGTTGGGCGGCACTTTCGCCCCAATTCGGCCAGGTAGGGTGTGCTGCAACGGTTGGCGACCTAGGGTGCGCCTTCAGGAAATCCTTTACTGCCTTGGCAAGTGCGGTACAGTCACCGACCTGAAAGAAATGGGCCTCCGCCGCACCGGTGCCGACCTCCCGAAAGACCGGAATGTCGCTTGCCAGGACTGGTTTACCGAAATGGCCCGCTTCGACGATCGGTAATCCGAAACCCTCGGCGAACGAAGCGGCTATCAGAGCATTACAACTGGCATACAGTCTGCTGAGTTCGGCGTCGTCCATCGACTCATGCCAGACGAGTCGCTTTCCAAGCTCCGCGTGATGCTTGATGCGCTCAATCAGATGGTCGATGCCCCAGCCAGTCTTGCCAACAATAGTGAGGGCGGCATCCACACCTTCTGCCCAGAGCTTTTCGAAGGCATCCAACGCGATTCGATAGCCCTTGCGCGGTTCCAAGGTGCCGACCATTAGGAAATGCGGGCGGTGCGGTGATGAATCGTGTTCTGCCGGTAAAGCCTCTATTGTACCTAAAAAATCTGCCCCAAGCTGCCAATAGCCGATCTTGAGGCGTCGGGGAAACTCGATCGCCTCAAGCAGCGCGAGCAATTCATCGGCCACTGCGCGCGAGATACAGACGAAGCCAGTGGACCAGACGAGCGCCGCCTTAAACCATTCACTAAAGACCAAAGGTACGGCCGGGTTGCACATGGCCTGCATTCGCAGCGGCACGAAATCGTAGAGGCAGAAAATCACTTCCCCTCCCCTTAGACGGCACGCGCGCCAATCCTTCCGATATAACGCATGAAACTCCCATGAGCTATCCAGCATAAGCAATGTATCACCCAAAACAGTCAAAGGTCTCTGCTGTTCCTTCTGCGGTCTGTCGAGTTTGCGTCCGTCAACCTCAAACCAGCCCAAGCTGTCGTCACAGACAATGAACATCCGCTCGGCTGTTGTGCCGAGCGGGCGGTCAGCCAAAGCAGCGCAAATTTTTCTTACGACGCGCTGGATTCCGGTTTTGTGGTCAATACGCACTGTGGAAGTAGCGTCAATTAGCAAACGTGGCGGTGACGAGATCGGCTCAGATATTGCAAGACTCCGAACGGCGAGCTCACGGTCAATCAGGCTGCCATTCAGTATTTTCGCAATCCGTTTTCGCGAGCTGGCAATGCCGATCCGCTCGTTGCCCTTCGCCAAAAATGCCAGCCGTTCGACGGCAGCGGCGGCGCTGCGCTTCCATGTGAATTGAGCAGCGTGTTTTTGTAGCCCCTTTAATAAAGCGTCGGTACGACCTGTGTCGCGCAGCAATCGAACGACAAGGTCCGCTATTTCTTGCGGCTTGGCCGGATCGAAAAGCAATTCTTCGGTGCCGACGACCTCAGGCAAAGCACCCGCACGAGCGGCCACCACGAGCGCTCCACAATAGATTGCCTCCAGCGCGGTCAGACCGAACCCTTCCATGAAAGATGGCTGAACCAACACTCTGGCTTGACTGTAGAGCGAAACCAGCTGCTCATCCGAGACATAGCCCAGACAAATAAGGCGCGCGGGATTAAGGCCCAGGTTTTTCCAGGACGCGACAATCTCATTCAGAAGCTCCGCCGGACCGTCTCCCGCGAGTACAAGCTTCAAACCATTTTCTGGCCATACTTGGTCAATGAGTCTGAACGCTCCGATTATCGCGGTTACATTTTTGCGCCAATCGAGGGCGCCAACGTAAAGAACAAAAGCACCAAGATTGACAAGAGCGCCCGAGTCGCATTCCCTGATCCGTATAAAGTCGTGTGAAATGCCGGCGGAAATATTCGTCGCCTTAGCACTAGGATGGAACGACTGGAGTTCGCTCTTCGAGAATTCCGAAATACAGAGATTGTCGGCGAATCCCGAATAGGCTTTTAGTCGACGATGATAGTAATTGCTTAATCCGCCATGGGTAAGATATGTCTCCTTAAAGCGGGCCGGGATGGCGTCATAGAAGATTGAGGCCACGGGAACATTGCAACCACACCCTGGTAGAAGTGGTGCGGCCAAATTTCCCTCCCCTTCGAATGGGCTTGTAGACAACGCGACATCCGGTGCGAGGCAATTGACATGATGCGCGATCGCCAGCTCGCTCAACCGTCGCTCCAGCGTATAACCCTCTGTCGCCTCACCACCCCTCACCGCACCATGCCAGACACGTATATTTGCCGAGTCGATAAAGCTGCTGACGGTCTCGCGAGCTAACAATGCCTCATCCGGCATTGAAGCGTTGAACGAAACCAATAGCTCAACCTCTGGATGATTTCCTGCAATGGTGCGAACCAACTCTGTTACATAGCGGCCAATGCCGCGGAGACGACTAGGCGTCTGCAGACATTGCCCATCGATCCATAGGCGCATGCGCCTTCCCTCCCTCATCAACTATGCGGAAGCCGCAATTGTTTCCGCCATTCGCTCAATATTTTACGATCTGGTTCAAGGGTCCAACCGGTATCAACGTCGACAATTAATGTCCTCCGCGCTCTTGAGAAGGCCAGAAAGCGTCGCTCGAACGGCGAAAAAAACCGAAGAATAGATTTCGCAAGCGCCTTAGTACGCGGTCTACAACGCAGCCAAGCGAGCGCATGCTCCAACCCGTACCTCGTTATAGTCCTCGGCCAAGCCGCCACGGAGCGCACGCTCCGTTTAAAACTTCGCAGAGGCCCCGTGAGTCGCCAAGAGGTCGAACTTTGTATCAACTGCAAATCTCTGCTGAGCTGCTCGACCAGCATCACTTGTCGCTCCGCCTGTGAGATACGTTCGACTAACGATCCGACCAGCGTCGCTTGTTGCTCTGCCCGTGAGACGCGTTCGATCAACGATCCGACTAAAGTCGCTTGTTGCTCCGCCTGTGAGACGCGTTCGACTAACGATCCAACCAGCGTCGCTTGTCGCTCAGCTTGTGAGACGCGTTCGACTAACACCGATCGTTCTGCAGTATGGGCTTTCTCGGTCTCGACAATGGAATGATTTAACCGGCCGACCTCGTTTTTCAGACCCGCGATTTCTTCCGCGAGCGTGCGTGTAAACTTGGAACGCCCACTCAAAGTAAAATCGTCAAAAGAGTTTGGACCACTACCGAAGGCTGGCCGCAATTGTTCTCGATCGCGATGAACATAGAAACGATTCAGCCCATCAAAATAAACAAATTCATAGCCAAGAGAGAGCAAAGTCGGCTCCCAGCTGGCATAATCGGGCTGCTGGGAGCGCGGAACCGTGCTTTCGACGACAACGACCCAAGGTCGACTCGTCGAGGGCTGCCAACTCGCAATCACTTCATCTTCCATGCCCTCGACGTCGATCTTTAGCCAGTGGATCTCCCTATTTGGATAACGCGCAAACAACTCCGACAGCGACAGCGCCGTTACCTTAATAGATTTCGAGGCGATGCCACTTTTCGCATGCAGTTGCGCAATTTCGTCTTTGCCGGTGCTTAGGCCAGTCTCAGGTATCTCAAACAGAGCAATGGGGCCCTGCGATTGCGCAATCGCAGCCTCAATGACATCTTCATCCATACGCGCATCGCGAAGCTTCGCAGCGTAGGCAGGGACAGGTTCAACATGTACGCCTCGCCAGCCCTTTTCGTAAAATGCTAGGCTTACTGAGTCGATTACTGGATCCTGTGCGCCAATGTCGACATAGAACCCCTGCGCGACATGCTTAAGCGCTCGCCACAATATCACGTCCTCAAAGTTCTGGGCATAAGAAACAAGCATATCAGGCGGCTCCAAAAAGCGAAGTTTTCGCCTTATTGTGGGAAATCTTTGCTAGAGTGATGTTCCTGTCCTCGACATAGAGGGTAGCGACGATCAGGCCGTCGCCGCAAAGCTTCCGCACACCATGGTTAAACAAAATAGCACCACCTTTACTGACAATTTCAGCTAGGCAGCCCCCTTCGTGAGTCGGAGGTGATCCGACAATTGACGCGGTATGGGTGGACGCCACCTCTCCTGCCAGCCCCTAGAAGTCTGCCCGCAATTCTTTCCAGCCAACTGCCTGCATCTGCCTGCGTAGGATCATTTCATGGCGCTTCCTACCACCACAACTAACCCGAGAACAACCCGAAGACCGACCTTCCCTAACTGCGGGGGAACGCGATACTCTAACGATCCTACCGGGATGCATCAAATCAAGGCGTTCCATGAAACGCAACTAGCGGCCCCATCGGATTGACCATCATAAGATATTGGAATGTTCGGATAGACGATTGGCGTGACCAGAACCAGAGCTGCAAGCCTATCGTTATGACCTGTGCAACATCGTACATGAATGCGTTCATGATCGAGAGGATCCGGAGAAGACGAAGGTAACGAAAATACCGCCAGCAATAGAACATGATTGATCAACGATTGGAAGGGACAGACGCGGAGACGATCTTCCTCATGACTGAGGTCCGCTCGATGAACACCGTCCTTGTGTGTGAGAATTTCAGAAAACAATTCCCACGCGGCCACACCGGACAGCAGGTAGATCGAAAAGCTCCGGGTATGTCGGTCTTTGGCAGGCGGCCCTGCAAAACCTCGGAAAAACACGACCAAGAATCTCAACGCGTGCGTTAGGCCCGCGCGCAAAAACGCGTAAACGTCCGACAGGATCTCGTCGAATGGAGCGTCCGGTTTCCGACCGAGTTTGCTCAGCGCGACGAAGACTCACCATAGACAAAATGAGATAGTCCTTCCCCGATCAGATCAGCCTGGATTTCGAGATTTTGTCTTACGGTGGATCCGCTTCGCTGTTTGGCGGATGGTCGCACCATTGAATTCGTAGCCTTATTAAATTTGGGCGAGGCATCAAGCCTTGCGTAGAAATGGAGGTTTACCTTCTAATAATATGGACGGTTGGCGCGCAGGCCTTCACATCGCCTGAGTGAAATGCCCTGTCGTTCGGACGAAGTGCCCCCGGTGCAGAAAGAGCCAAATATGGAAAGCTGTTTTGTATGGGAGGCGTCGGTTTATCGTTTGCTACAAACACGTGACCCGATCACCGGCCCTGCATTCGTGATGACAAAAGCGGAGTTTCGGATGATCGCGACCCCAACGATGCTGCTAATGTTGTCGTACTATCTGCCCGTGACCACCGTGAAGTTAATCCCCATCCCCGCTGGCTTTGCCATCAATTTCGCTGAGTGGCATTTCATTGTCTTCACCACGCGTCGGCTTGAAGTGAAACAGACGTTGCAGCAACAGTCAAGCGCCGTCAAAGATACCAATCAACGGTTCTATTTGACGGTCGGTGGGCGTGTTTATCTTGAAAACCTCGGTGATGTCATTTATGGTTTAGTCGCATGACGTCTGAGGTTCACGTAAAGCGCGCATTGGTCACCGGTGGTTCTGGCCAAGATGGCTCGTACCTTATTGAACTGCTGCTTTCGCGCGGTTACGAAGTATTCGCCCATTCGAGGCGGCGCGAGGTTGATCCTGGCCTCGGCCGAGTTTGTTGGCACGCCGGCGATCTCACCGACGAGACCTTCCTCAAGAATCTGCTGTCCATAACGCAGCCTGACGAAATCTATAATCTCGCGGCAGTGTCGCGACCCGCATTGTCATGGGACGTTCCGATTGAAACCGCGCTTTTAAACGGCTTGGTCCCGCAGCGCATCTGCGAATTTATTCGCCGCGAAATGCCGGCGACGCGGCTGTTTCAGGCGTCCTCGTCGGAAATTTACGGCGATAGCCATGCTCAACTGCAAGACGAGCAGACCCGAGCCAACCCGACATCGCCCTATGGAATCTCGAAGGCCTACGCGCACCAGATCATCGGCGCATATCGTCAGCAGTACGGCCTGCACCTGTCCTGCGGCATCCTGTTCAATCATGAAAGTCCGCGTCGTCCACTCAGCTTCGTATCACAGAAGATCGCCCATGCCGCGGCGGCGGCTTCGCTCGGCCTGACCGAAACGCGAGAACTGGACGAGCGCGGCAGGCCAATTCTGTCCGACGGCCGACTTTATCTCGGCGACATTAACGTACGTCGAGACTTCGGCTTCGCCGGAGACTTCGTCGAAGCGATGCGCCTCATCGTGCAAAGCGACGTGCCATCGGATTTCGTCGTCGGAACTGGGCAAGCGCATTCGATCGCAGAATTCTGCGAGGTCGCCTTCAAGGTCGGCGGTCTCGACTGGACCAAATTCGTTGTGGTCGATCCATTGCTACTGCGCAAGGTCGACAGCCACTTTACGCGCGCGGATTCTTCAAAACTTCAGTCTGAGCTGGGCTGGCATCCGAAAGTCGGCTTTTCTGCGCTGGTAAATATGATGGTGAAGGACAGAATTCGTATCTTGAAACTCTCGATGGCACAGCCAAATAAGGTGAGCTAACGGACCCCGCACTGTTCGAGGCTGTTCAACTAATGCTTGGATCTCGGCCGGAACTGCAAGAGCTGTTTTATGAACATCGGCTTTGATATTTCCCAGACGGGGTCTGGAAAGGCTGGTTGCGGGTATTATACGCATGCGATGATCAAGGCCATGCTCGCGATCGCTCCACAGCATCACTACGCGCTCTATCCAAGCTTTGGAGACTTCTTCTTCGACGCCAAAATGCCATTGTTGAATCCATATAATGGCAACCGTGTGAACTATGGCGCTCGCCACCTAACGCGAGAGACTGCGGGTGCTTTCTGGAACCAGCCTGAACTGGAAGCGGCGCTAGGCCATCCCGACATTATCCACGCCAACAATTTTTGGACGCCGGTGCAGATCGCCTCCAGCCGGCTGATCTATACGCTTTACGATTTGGGATTTACGGTAAATCCCGACTGGAGCACCGGGGCCAACAGGATAGGCTGTTTCGACGGGATTTTTCGTTCGTCTGTGGCGGCGGACTGGGTCGTGGCGATTTCGGAGTACTCTCGCGCGCATTATCTAAGGCTTTTCCCTCATTTCCCTAGTGATCGCGTGCGCGTCGTCCACCCCTGCTCTCGCTTTGAAGATTCAGCTCAGCAGGGTTTACCGCCTGCGGCAGTGAAGCGCTTCGGCACCGGCGAATTCTGGCTGAGTGTAGGCACGATTGAACCGCGCAAGAACCAACGCCTGCTGGTTGAGGCCTATGCGCGATATCTTCAGGCCGGTGGACGCTCGATGCCGCTGGTGCTGGCCGGCGGCAAAGGCTGGCTGATGGAGGATTTCCAAGAATACTTGGCGAAGCTCGGAATTTCCGATCGCGTCATCCTGACCGGCTACGTCTCTGACAGCGAGATGATCTGGCTGTATCGCAATTGTTATGCCAACCTTTATCCATCCGTGTTCGAGGGGTTCGGATTGCCGGTACTGGAGGGCATGCATTTCGGCGCGCCGACATTGTGCTCGAATGCAACATCGATTCCCGAGGTGGCGGGCGACGCCGCCTTGCTGCTCACGCCGCATGAGCCGGAGCCCTGGACGCTAGCCATGCTTGACCTCGCGTCGAATCAGGGTAGCCGGCATCGACTGATTCTTGCCGCGCGCGCTCGGGCGAAGCACTTCGATTGGGAGCGAAGCGCCGCGTCCATTCTTGCGATCTACGAGGAAGCAACCCGCTCGCCGAAGAGGGCGGCCATGAGCCAAACCACGTCCCATGCGGGCGACTCGCGCGTCGAAAATGTAGGTTGATGCCCAAGAACGATAGGATTTTCGTCGCTGGTCACCGCGGCATGGTGGGTTCAGCAATCGTGCGCACCCTGCAAGCGCACGGTTATGCGAATCTCGTCACGCGCACGCGCGGCGAACTCGACTTCGTGCAGCAAGCCGACGTGCGAACGTTCTTTGCCAAAGAGCGGATCGACCAAGTGTATATGGCCGCAGCGAAGGTCGGAGGCATTTTTGCGAACAACGCTTATCCAGCCGAATTCATTTACCAAAACCTCATGGTTGAGGCCAATCTCATCCATGAAGCATGGCGCGCTGGCGTCAAGCGCCTACTGTTTCTCGGCTCAAGTTGCATCTATCCGAGAATGGCGGCGCAGCCGATGACGGAAAACATGTTGATGACGGGGGTGCTGGAGCCGACCAACGAACCCTACGCCATTGCCAAAATCGCCGGCATTAAGCTCTGCGAGTCCTATAACCGTCAGTATGGAACCGACTATCGCAGTGTCATGCCAACCAACCTTTACGGGCCGGGCGACAACTATCACTCCGAAAACAGCCACGTCATTCCCGGCCTGATCCGGCGATTTCATGAGGCGAAGCAGAACGCCGCCCCCCAAGTGCTGATCTGGGGATCGGGCGCGCAAATGCGCGAATTCCTTTATGTGGACGACATGGCTGAAGCCTGTCTGCACGTAATGGAGCTTGATCCGGACACATACGCGAATGCTCAGCCGATGCTGTCGCACATCAATATCGGCACCGGCGAGGACCTCTCGATTCGGGATCTGGCCAAAACCATCGGCGAAGTTGTCGGTTATCAAGGACAAATCGCCTTCGACTCCACTAAGCCGGACGGAGCGCCCCGCAAGCTGATGGATGTCAGACGCATGAAAAGCCTTGGCTGGCGACCGCAAGTCGCACTTCACGAAGGTTTGGCCCTAGCTTATGCTGATTTTTTGGCAAGCATGAGACGCTGACTGTGGCATCGCCGGCCATCGTGACGATAGCGGTCCCTTCGTATAATCAAGGTCGCTTCCTCGAAGACGCTCTGAACTCAATCTTTGAGCAAAATGTGCCAGTCGAAGTCTTCGTTGCCGATGCCGGGTCCACAGATCAGTCTATCGACATCATCAAGAAATTTGAAGACCGGCTCTCAGGCTGGCGAAGTCACGCGGATCGAGGTCAGGCAGCCGCCATCAATGAGGGTATCGCCAAGGGTACGGCGACCTATGTGGGTTGGCTCAATAGCGACGATATGCTGGTCAGCGGTGGGCTTAAACGCTTGGTAGACGCCTTAGAACACAACCCAGGCGCGCCAGCCGCCTATGGCAAGGTTTGGAATTATGTAGAAGCGACGGATGCCAGACGGTCGGTGTGGGTCGAGCCTTTCAGCCAAGCGCGCCTCGCTGTGCGGTGCATCATCTCCCAACCGGGAACACTGATTAGACGCACTGCCTGGGAAGCCGTCGGCGGACTGGACGAAAGCCTGCGCATGGCGATCGACTACGATTTGTGGTGGCGACTTTATAAGCAATTCGCGCCACTGACATTCGTTAATGAGTTTGTCGCGCTCAATCGCGACCACGCCGATACCAAGACCAACACCCAGCGGCACTTACATTACCGGGAAGCGATGGCAATCGTCCGCAAATACCATGGAAGTGTGCCACTGAAATGGTGGCTAGCGCAGCCCTACGCGGTTTGGCTAAAAGCCGTTGCCAACGCATTCCAGCGCCACTGAAACGACCAAGTCCTGGTTCCGATTGAAATCGGAACCAGGACTCCGGACTCTTTGCCAACTCAAAGCTTGAAGCCAGCGCCGATGGCGTCATCGGCGAACATCTTAACAGTTTCGAGCGAGTAATCGTCAAGACTCTTTCCGACCAGCGACAACTTCTTCAGAAGGTCGTTGGTGACGGTGATGACCTGACATCCAATCGAATCGGCGTGGAAAATATTCAAAAGCTCCCGAGGACTCGCCCAGATAAGCTCTGACGCGGGAGCCACCTTCAAGAGTTCCACCGCAGCAGCCATCATAGCCAGCGGATCGCGCCCGGTATCAGCGACGCGCCCGGCGAAAACAGAAACATAGCTCGGCACGTCAGGGTCGAGCGCGGAGACCACGTCGCGCACCTGGGTCAGCGTCATCAGCGCGGTTACATTCAGCTTGACCTTCTTGGCGGCCAGCTTCTCAATCAGCCGATAGCTCGTTTCCCGCTTGGTGTTCATTACGGGAATCTTGACATAGACGTTGTTGCCCCAGCTCGCGATCTCCAGCGCCTGGCGTTCCATGTCGTCAAACTCGTCGGAGAATACTTCCAACGAGATCGGACGATCCGGAATGGCTTTCAATATATCGAGCGAGAACGCCTTGTAATCGGTGATTCCCGCCTTGCGCATTAGGGTCGGATTTGTGGTTAGACCCTTCACAAATGGCTTGGCATACATTTCCAGCATGCCGGCCTTGTCGGCACCATCAGCGAAGATTTTGACTTTAAGGTCTTCAACTTTTTTCATGTTGGCTCTCGCTCTCTATAATCTTCAGCGCTTCGTGCGTCGAAAAAACCTTGTAATCGTAATCGACCGGCGCTACTTCCCGATAGTTCCGGTCGACAAAAATGGTCCGGCTCCCCGCGGCTTTGCCGGCCTCGACGTCTCCGCGGCGATCGCCGATCATGTAGCTCCGCTGCAGGTCGAGATCGAATTCCGCGGCAGCGGCAAGCAGCATTCCCGGCTTCGGCTTCCTGCAGTCACAGTTATCGCGATTGTCATGGAAGCAGACAAAAAACTTGTCGATCGCGGGGATTTCGCCAGCGATCGCCGCATTAATCCCTTCTACCGTTTCACGCGGGGTGGTCCCGCGTGCCACATCCGGCTGATTGGTAACCACGACCAGCACGAACCCGCGATCTTTTAGCCTCCGCAAGGGTTCGCGCAACCCTTCGTAGATCTGCAGATCCCGCAAGCTCGGAGGCGGATAGGATTTGCCCTCGCGGATCACCGGGTGGTTTAGCACGCCATCGCGATCAAGGAAGATCGCCCTCGATCTCATCTAGTGCCCGGCGCCGCGACTGCGGATTCCCACTTGGTCTGGTTGGCCTTAAGCTTCGGATGCGACACCAGCAGATGCCAGACCACCGCCTGGAAAGCCTCCGAATGCGGTGTGACATTGTCGGGGTTGACGGTGGGGACGATCACGCAGGCATCGGCAACCTGCGCGGTGTAGCCGCCGTCGCGGCCGACCACACCTATCACTTTGGTGCCAACGGTCTTGGCATATTGCAGCGCGGTGACGAGATTGGGAGAAATGTTCTTCTCGACGTTGCCGCCACCCACCGAGAAGATGCAGAGCGCGTCTTTCGACAACAGCTTGCTCACCTTTAACCACTCGACGAAGATGCTCGCCCAGCCGTCATCATTGGTGCGCGCGGTAAGCTCGGAGACGTTGTCGGTTGGTGCATAGCTCTCGATGCCTACGATCTTTCGGAAATCGTTTACCGCATGCGAGCAATTGCCCGCGCTGCCGCCGACGCCGAGAAAGAACAACCGGCCGCCATCAGCCTTTACCTTGGCGAGCACGTCGGCCATCTTCTCGATCGGTGCCAGATCCATCTTCTGGATGATCTCAGCCGATTCGCGCATGTGTTGTTCGGCGTAACCCATATTACTTTCCCCCACTTCTGAAATATTCGGTCGCCTCGGCGAGCCCCTTGTGTGAACCGATCTCGTAAAACCGCTCGTGAACTTCATATCCTGCGAGTTGTCTCGACAGCGACAAGCGGTGATAAATATCGGCCAGATCGACCGGTCCCGTTGTGCCGTCGTCAGCAAGAAGGTTAGCCGTTATGGCTCCGAGGCCATAGTCAATATGCCTCATCTCGGCTGTAGGGGCGCGCTTGTTGTACTCCACGAGGACGTTATTCTCAAACAGAACGTTGCTCTTATCCCACCGGTCCGCATTACGCTGCACAGTCATCAGCGCGGGCTTCCCGCTGGCGAGAAATTCCCGCTCAACGGAGGCAAAATCGATCGGAAGATAGGAGTCTCCATACAGGACCAGAAACTGGGAGTCCAGAAGCGGCAGGGCCTGCCTCAGGGCACCCCCGGTTCCCATCAGCTTCGGCCAGTCCTGCGAATAGGAAACCGACAGACCCAATGCCGCCCCGTCGCCAACGGCCGCGTTGATCTGCTCGCCCAGAAAGCCCACGCAAAGTACAACACGGCTGACGCCCTGTCGGCGCAGATAATCGAGCTGCCGCAGGATAAACGGCATACCCGCGACGTCTACCAGTGCCTTTGGAATAGTTTCAGTGATGGGATGGAGTCGCGTGGCCAGCCCCCCGGCTAGGATGGCCACCGGCAGTCTCACGAGAACAGCACCTTCGTTCCCTCGAAGTCGAAGGCAAAACGAACCTCCTCAAGCCCAGCAGCGGCCATAGCGTGACGCAACTTGTTACGGTCATCTGCGTAGAACAGCAGAAATCCACCGCCGCCCGCGCCGACCAGCTTGCCGCCAACGGCGCCGTTCTTCATGCCAAGGTCGTACCATTGGTCGATCTGGGCATTGCTCATGCCGCCGGAACGACGCTTCTTGTGTTCCCAATGCTCGTGCATCAGCGCGCCAAACTCTTTTGTCTTGCTGGATTCGAGGAGCATTTTGCTTTTCAATCCGAGTTCCTTCACGAAATGCAGATTGTCGATCATGTGCTTGTCGCTGTCTTTGGTCTTGGTATTTTGATCTTTTAGGATGGATCCGGCGCTGCGCGAAAACCCGGTAAAAAACAGCAGTAAATTGTCCTCGAGGTCGAACTTCGTATCCATTGAAATGGCCAATGGAACAACATCGACGCTGTTGTCGGGATTGAATGTGAAACATGTCAAACCGCCGCAAGCCGCGATGTATTGGTCCTGCTTGCCGATCGGCTCGCCGAGACGATCGATTTCGATTTCGCACGCCAATTCGGCAAGTTGCTTCGGCTCGACCTGACGCATCCGGTGCACATAAAGCGCCTTCAGCAGTGCCGTCGTGAAACTCCCTGATGAGCCAAGACCGGTGCCGGATGGAATGTCTGCCAACGTCGTGATCTCAACCTGCGGCGTCTTGAACTCGAGCATCTTGATCGCTTCGCGAATGATCGGATGCTGCACCTCAGCGACGAGATCGACGTGCTCCAGATGGGAATATTTGAGATAGATGCCTTGCGTGAACGGCCGCATAACGTTGATGTAGACGTACTTGTTGATGGCTCCCGCGATCAAAAAACCGCCGTGTTCACGATAATAGGACGGCAGATCGGTACCTCCGCCGCCGAGGCTGATACGAAGCGGACTACGCGTGGTGATCATATCCAGACATCCCATAAATTTTTTCGATGATCTTCAGCGCCTCGATGGCGTCGTGTAGTCCGGCGCTGGGTTGGCGCGTCAACCGGATATCTTCCAGAAATTCGGCAAATTCCATGTCCCACGAATTATCCGCCATAGGATATTCCCACGTCGTGGTTTCGGGTGGACCCATTTCCGGCAGCATTTTGTAGTAGGTGAGCCGCTCAGTTCCATAACTCCCGCCGAGGCCATTTATTTCGATCTTGCCGTCCCGCCCGTAGATCTCGAATGAAAAGGTATTTTTCCATTCGGTACAGCTGGCGTGCAGAAAGGCGACCTGCCTTGAAGCTGTCTTCAATAACAGGAAGCCATTGTCGTCGACCGGCATATCCCAGAAATAGGTAGTTGCGAAACCTTCCACTTCAGGGAAATCTCCTAAAAACCAGCGGGCAAGGTCGATCAAGTGGGGTCCCTGGTCGATCAATTCGCCGCCACCTGATTTTACCGGATCAGATCGCCATTCACGGTCATAGCCCAGCCGCCCGCCATGGCCGTAGCGCGCGCGCAGGAACATCAGCGGACCCAGCGCACCGGAGGTCACTAGTTGATGGGCCTTCTGCAACGCACGGTGATAGCGATGGTTGAATCCCACTCGCACCAGGCTGCCACTGGCGGCGGCGGCCTCCGCAAGCCCCTCGAGCTCGCTCGCTCGGCGTGCGGCCGGCTTTTCAATCAGGGCGTGCTTGCCAGCCGCAACGGCGCCATGAGCGATCTCGGCCAGGGTATCGTGCAATGTCGAGATGATGACAACTGAGACACTGGGATCGCTGACTGCCACTTTCCAGTCCGCCACCGCCTTGCAACCGGGGGCCGTGGCTGCCAACCGATCCGCCCGGTCTTGCGCGATGTCGGCACAAACAACCAGACGAGCATCACCACGCGCCTTGGCGCGCTTTTGGCCAATCAGGCCGCAACCAACAATCGCCACCCCCGCTTGACCGCTCATCGGTCGCCCCATCCCTTGTTCCGGTCACGACCAGTAATGCGCCGCAATGTGTAGACATCACTGGCGTTGAGCTCATCGAGGTGCTTCGGCCAGTCTTCCCAGCGATCCCATTGCGCCGCGATAAGCTTGCCGGTGATCCCGTCACTCTCGGCCGCCCCGAGAAAGACACAAAGTGCCGCGCCGACGTCAAGCGGCGTACCGCCCTCCTCGGCGATTTTTTTCATCCGATCGAAAAACGGCTGCCCTACCTTCTGCGGGCCGGCTTCCAGAAGCTGATCCATCATGCGCGTCGCCAGCGCACCCGGAGCGATCGCGTTGACGTCGATATGATCGTCCTTGCACTCGAGCGCGAGAGATTCGGTAAATCGCACGACGGCCGCCTTGGAAGCCGCATAAGCCGTGATCGCTGGCATCGGGTTTGCCGCACCGCCGCCGGAAATGTTGACAATCTTTCCGTAGCGCTGCGCACGAAATATCGGCATTGCGGCGCGCGAGACATAGACGAGACCAAGCAAATTGATGCGAATCGCGTCGACCCACTCATCCCAGGCAATGTCCTCGATGTTGCCCATCGGACCATAAATGCCGGCATTGTTGACGAGAATGTCGAGACGAGGAAATTCCTTGCGGACCGCCTCGAAGATCAGGTCGACGTCCTTTGGCTCACCAACATCGCTGGCGATCGTCACGATGTGAGCATCCGGGGCAAGCAATGGCGCAAGCCTCTGCTGCTGAACCGCGAGCTTGCCCACGTTGCGCGCGCAGAGCATCACGCTGGCGCCATTCGAGACATAATGCCGCGCGATCTCGGCCCCCAGCCCCTGGCTGGCTCCGGTTATCAGCGCAAAACGGCCGCGCAACTTCATCGCACGTTGCCCGCGATGACGTAGTCCAACATCGACAGGCCGGACAATGGCTTCGCCGCAAACGCATTCTGATCAATCAGCAACGCTCGCTTCATATCCGGAACGAGTGCCGCGAAGTCGAGCTCGCGAAACTCAGGCCATTCGGTGGCCAGCACAACGGCCTCGCTCCCTCTGAACACCATGTCAGCCGAACCGGCGATCGTGAGCGCTGAATTCAACGGCTCGGGTAAGGTCGCGACTTTTGGATCGAAAACAGCCACGTTAGCGCCTTCGGCAATCAGCTCCTCGATGACCTCGATCGCGACGGATCTTCTAATCGCATCAGTACCGGCCTTGTAAGCTAGTCCCAGGATACCGATCTTCTTGCCGGTAAGCGCCCCGAGCTGCCGGCGTAGATGACGAACGACCCACCCTTTATGATGGTCGTTGCTTTCCAACACGGCGCTCAACACCGGCACGCGGGTATCACGATCCTGGGCAATGGCCTTCAGGTACTGGACATCACGCGCCAGGGTGCCGCCACCGAAAGCCGAGCCGGCCCGTACATAGGCCTTCTTGCCGATGCGCGGGTCGAGCCGGAGCGCCGCCTCAACTTCGCTCATGTCGGCACCAACGCTCTCGCAGATGCTTGCGATCTCATTGGTAAAGGTGACGCAGGTGGCGAGGTAAGAATTCAGTGCGTGCTTTACCATCTCGGCGGATTCGACCCGCGTCCATAACAGGGTCTGGCAGAATGGCTTAAGTACCGGCTCGATCACCCTGCGCGCATCCTCGCCGCGAATACCAATGATGATACGCTCGGGCTCGGTGAAAACGCGGATCGCATCGCCCAGCCGAAGATTTTCTGGAGAATAGCCGAACGAGACCTTGCGATCTTTTGCGACTGCCGCAAATTCATGCTCCAGCCGTGCTGTGCTTCCAACCGGCACCTGCGAGGAGATCAGGACGACGGAGCCGTCCCTCAGATGCGGAAAGGTCAGCCGCACGCGATCGAGTACATAATCGACGTCGGCGACGTCATCATCGTCAACCGGGGTATCGAAATTGACCCAAACCAGATCGGCCGACGAGACTGCCGCGGCGACGTCATCGGTGAAGCGTAGCGTGCCGCTCTGCAGTCCTTGCGTCAATAAGGCATCAAGGCCGGGCTCAAACAATGGCGCCTTCCCGGCATTGAGTTCGGACGCCGCCTCCACGGCCTCCGCGAGGCCTACCGTCGCAATCCCTCGCGACGCCAGGCAGGCCGCCGTCACCGTCCCGAGATGCCACAGGCCGTACACGCAAACCTTCATGATCGCGCCTCGACGACCCATGGATTGGCGATCAGATATTCCAGCGTGTTGATCACCCCATTCTGGATCGACAGCTTTGGTGACCAGCCGAGTTTGCGGATCCGGCCGCAATCAAGAAAGATGAATGGATTATCCCCAATCCAGCCGCGCTCGCCGCCGGTATATTCCAATTTGGGTTCTAGCTGCAAACGTTTGCAGATCCAGCCTATCGATTGATTGACCTCGCAATATTCGTCCTGTCCGAGATTGAAAATGTTGACGCGGTCAGTTGCGCGCTCGATTGCGATAATGATCGCATCGATGCAATCTTGAATGTGGAGATAGGATTTACGCTGCTTGCCATTGCCAAGCACTTCGAGCCGCAACGGATCGACCAGCAGCTTCTGATAGAAATCGAACACGTGCCCGTGGGTGTAGCGTTCGCCCAAAATTGAAACAAAGCGGAAGATAAAACCCTGGAAACCGAAGCCTTCGCAGTAGGACGAGATCAAGCCTTCGGCGGCGACCTTGGAATTACCGTAGAGCGAGGTCTGCACCGGGAACGGGGCATTTTCCGGGGTTGGAAACACCGTGGCCTCCCCATAGACCGAGCCGGTCGAGGAAAACGCGATCCTCTTGATACCGTTGGCGCGCATTGCCTCGAGCACGTTGTAGGTCGCGATGGTGTTCTGTTCGATATCCTTGAACGGATGATGCGTGCCAAAGCGGACATCGGCGTTGGCAGCGAGGTGGAACACAATATCGCATCCGGCCATTGTGCCTCGCAACGAATCCGCGCTGAGCAGATCGGCCTCGACTAGCCGAAATTGCGGCGACATCGATGCGGTTTCAAGGAAGCAGCGCTGGCCGGTGGAAAAGTTGTCGTAGCCGACGACGGAGTGACCCATAGCCAGAAGTCGGTCAACCAGACTGCTGCCAATGAAGCCTGCGGCTCCGGTAACGAAACAACGCATATGCAAGCGTCCTTATTCTGGGGTGACGATCTCGAGCGGACGGGCCGAGCCACTTCCAGGCTGGAGAAACACCCAGAATCTATTTAGGAGGTAATTGCACACGGGAACGACGACTGCGAGCGCAATCAGCGCTGGTCTGTAATCGACCCCAAGGATTGCGGTTGCAACCCAGACCGCGCTGGTACTCAGAATAAACGACGCTAACGAATTGACGGCAAATTTCAGCAAATAGTCGCGGTAGCGGCCCGGAACCGCGAAGGTAAATCGGAAGTGTCCGACGTAGGAAACCAAGAAAGCGACAAAAAAGCCGATCATCGAGCCGACCGTCGGATTTGTACCTGCCACTGCGACGGCACCCATCGCTACACCGATGTGCACAACGGTCGCGGTCCCACCAACGATGGAGAAACGCGCCAGCCGCCAGAATTCTTCAACAAGCCCCGATCGCGTCACGAGGGCTTCCGTGCCGTAACGACGCAACGGATGCCGCGCGGAAACGTAACAACGCGCGCCATCACTTCTTCTAACGAAATGACGGCATGACCGATCGCATTGAAACGCGAAGTCGCGCCGATCGCATTGGCGACATGCTCTTCGCGCTCCGCCGCTGATTTCGGCCGCGCTTGGGACAGCTTCTTGGCAAGATAGAAGGCGGGATAGATCAGCGCACCGAGATAGTTACGCCGTTCGACAACCAGGCCGGCTTGCTTGACGACGTTGCAAATACCCCTCAACGTGTAGCGACGGAAATGCTGGAGCTGCCGGTCGTAGTCGTCGAACAACTCCGGACCGGCCGGCACCTCGATTACCGCGACACCGCCAGGCTTCAGCATTCGCGCGATGTGTGCCGTCGCTGCGACATCGTTTTCAATATGCTCGAGGACGTTGAGCAGAACCATAGCGTCGTAGGTATCGGACGGCAGCGGGCTGTCGGCAAGATTGAACCTGACGAGTGGAATGCCCGGCATCTTCTCGCCGAGCTTGACCAGCGTTCCGAGCGTATAGTCGCCGCCGGTGAGCGTTACATTCGGCAGGCTCCGCCTCATGTCTGCCAGCAGATGACCCGCCGAACAGCCGACTTCCATAATCGAAGCGGGCCTCGCGCCAAGTGTTCGCTTGAGCTCATTGATCGCGTGACCGCGGGACGCTACATCGATGAAGTGGGCGCCTGACTCCGTGGCGCTTTCGTGAAGCTCCGTAAGTTCATCAGACCAGCCGGATTCTCCGACTTCGTAGGCCAGAACCCGCGTCGATTTTCCAGAGCGGACAAAAGCGCCGCCATTCCAAACAGGGGAGTCTTCCCCTGCCAAAACGGGAGGAAACGTTATGTCATTCATCGTCACGTTCAATCGCTCTCTCGGGATATCGCCGCCAAGAGGCCGCTTTCAGACCTGATCGGCGGATTGGCCGGCAGGCTCCGAAAAATTGACCTTCCGATCGACGATATACATCGGCCTGCGTTTGGTTTCATCGTAAATACGGCCGATATACTCGCCCACGACGCCGAGCGCCAGCAATTGTACCCCGGAAAAGAACGAAATGACAAGCACCGTTGTAGGCAGACCTGGGGTCAGGTTGATCCCGATAAGCTTCTGAATTAAATACCATAATCCAATCGCAAAGCTGATCGCCGCGACTACGAAACCGGCCATCGACATCAGCTGCAGGGGCCGGCTGCTAAAGCCGACAAGTCCGTTGATGCCTATCCGGAGCGAGCCGATCAGGCGGTTATAATTGCCCGTACCCGTCAGCCGCGCGTCCCGGTTGTAGAGGACGGCGGCCTGCTTGAAACCAACGTACGCGACCATGCCGCGTAGGAACCCGTGGGTTTCGGACAGCCGACGCAACTCCTCGATGACCCGTCGCGACATGATGCGAAAATCCCCCGTATTACGCGGGATTTGGACGTCGCTCAGGCGATTGATGACGGTGTAGCCGAAATAGGACACCGCGCGCTTAATCAGGGTCTCGCCCTCGCGCGACGTGCGCATAGCGTAGACGACTTCATAGCCCTCAGCCATCTTGGCGTAGAGCTGTTCAATGACCTCCGGCTGGTCCTGGAGATCGACATCGATGACAACGCACTTTTCTCCGGTGCAATTCAGTATGCCCGCCATGGTTGCGGCAGGCTGACCGAAGCGGCGGGAAAACAGGATCAGCTTCACGGCAAGATTGCGCTCAATCTCACGCAGGATCACCGCCTCGGTATCGTCGGGCGACGGATCGAGCGCAAAGATGATTTCGTATCTGACGCCCAGTTTCGCCATCACGGCTTCGGTCCGCTGGAGGAACGGTCGAATATTGCCGGCCTCCTTGTATACAGGGACAACGATCGACAAGGCGATGCTGAAGGAGGCATCTGACATGGGGTGTGAAACCGTCATTGAAGAGCGTCATGAATAACACCCGAGTTCACCGAAATGAACAACGGCCTACAGATGGCGACCAAAAACTCGTCGAGCGCTTTGAGTTTATTACAGCACATTGCGCATTCTCGATGAATCTGCGGGTGAAAATTGGAGTGAGAGTCGGGCGGCCGCGACCTCAAACTCATTTCTCGAGCACCGGGCCAGGCACGACCAAACTGCCGTCTCATTGTCAGAGTATTCATCTAAATGCAATGAAGATAATCGCAAACGCCACCGCGGTCAAAGGATCCAAACTGAGCACAATCGAGGTGCTATTACTGCGATGATGCCCCAGAGCCGCGGCACAAGTTTCCCTCTGCTTTCCACCAGTCATTGCGACCGAGCAAAAGTCGAAAAACTCACTGCGGTCGGCTGTTCAATACGCTCCTATCGCAGATCAATTGACCTGCAGTCTTCTAAGGTTGAACGACGGATGCGTTCCCCACCATGAGTTAACGTCATTCTTTTCCAGCCGTTGCCCTCCATTATCATTGTTCTGACGGCTTTTTTGTTGATGATCTGGCCCGGCTATGGGCTGTTGCGTTTGCTCGAACATGGCGGCCACCGATGGCCTGCCGCGCCACTCGCCGCACCGGCGGTGACGCTTGCGCTGTGGATCATCGTCCTGTCCGGGGCTGCCTGGGCCTCCATACCCCTTCACCGAATCTCTGGCGTGGTCTGGATAGCGACACTGCTGCTTGGCGGGCTCGGTGTCGCCCTGCAGATCTCGGTGAGGCGACGGATCGCAGTTGATGCGAGGGGGCAGAGAACTGCTGCTTTGGGTAACTGCAGCGTTGCTGCCGTTACGTTTGATGCCAGCGACTTTGCGCCACGGCCTCGGCTACTCGTCAATTCGACTGATCCCGACCTTGATCGCATATGATGGTAGCATATACCTGTCCGCGGGCGCGCGCGGCGCCGAGGGCGGACCGTCTGCGCTTCATCAATATGCTTCGCGTCTAATGAACACGCGCAACACATCGTCAGCGATTCTTGCACATCTCGCAATCGGACTCGGCGGCGTCAAGGCCGACCATGCGGTGACACTCTTCTGTTTGCTGGTGCTGTTCGCAAACGTCAGCGCGTTAAATGGGTTTGCGCGCACCGTATTTGGGCGCGCCGAACCGGCGGTCGGCCTGGCGTTGCTGGCCGGCGTGGGCTGCCCGCCGATATTGTTTTTGCCGGCAATTTCGACCAGCTGTTGCTAATACCGCTATTGCCGCTGATCGCCGCCTGGCGATACGGGCCGGTAGCGGCTTCGGGCGGGGGGGGCGCGGCATCTTGATGGGCATACTAATCAGCCGCCCTGTATGCCTATATCGAACTGGCGTTTCTCGGCGTGATCTTCGCGTTCGCTTTTGTCATTTCGCCTGGTAACGACCTTCGCCTCTCACTTGGCCGGGCGGTCCTGGCCGGCTGCGTTGCAGCGCTGGTCGCCGTGGTACTCACCTGGTCCGGACTCGACACCTTGCTTCGGATGCTGGCCAGTCAATATGCCATGGCGAGCGGCGCCGTTCGGCCCGGGGAAGGATACTTTCCGGGTCTCGGATCGCCGTTGCGGCTCCCGGCAGCCGTGTCGGCACTCGGAGGCGAGTTTGCCCACATGCGATGGATCGGCGTGCCATGGATGATCGGCGCGTTGCTCAGTGTTGTCACTCTGGCAGGCGCCTGGTCGGAGCGCCGTCGCTGGACGGTCATATTTGCCTTTGCGGCGATTGCCGCCGCTTTCATCGATTTTGCGTATCGGGAGCACTACAGCTATGGCGCCTGCAAAATCGCTAGCATCAATATCTGGATAATCGGCTTTCTCACCGTCGCCGGCGGTATCTGGCTTGCGGAATGGGCCACCACGGCTGTCCAAATGGGTGACGATTGTGGCTTTGATTGCTTTCATACTGTTCGTCGTCACGCCGGACCGCACCATCGTGCAAGCCAATGTGGTCCACTACGAACACAATGCGCTCCAACAGGCCAAGTAACGCGAGGCCTTGGCGATCGATGCGATCGTTAAAGATGAGCCGACACTGCTCTCAGTGCGCGACGACGTGGCCAACGAATGGGCCGTATTTTATCTATCGGACCCACCCCTGTTGATCGCCCCCTACCGCCGCTACATGGCGCAGGAACATGTGATCCCGTTCATACGGGCGCAAGGCGAGTTTGCGACGGCCAAGCGTACAGTCTGTGGAGCATCGACGACCCCAATTGGGCAATCACTGCGGATATCAGCGGAATCTAACCAGGCGACCTCAGGCTGGGCGGTCCAAAAACGCGAGTTTTTCGTCGTGACTGCGCGGGGTGGATCCGCTACCCTCACGGCGACAGCGCAGGCGGGACCGCGGGCCGTGCCCGGAAGCAGTAACTTTCACCTTGCGGTGGAGGATGCCGCCGGCTACCACCAAACCACGCTTCAATTGGGGAGAAACCGGCTTTTGGTCAACCTTATCGCCCGCAGAGCGGCTGTCGCGATAACGGTCGAGGAACCCGTCACCGGTTCTGTTCCCAGCAACGGCAATTTACGGCCGATAGTCTTGCGTTTGACCTGTTACGAGATTGAGCGCTACGGCGAGAGCCAGCGCCGATCCGCGGGGCCTCTGTAACATCTGGCGGCCTTCAATACGGCCGCAGGGCTAAACCCGCGCCAGCTGAGGCGCCAAGTTATTGATCGAACGAGGATTATAGGCTTGATCTCCTACCCACCGAAGAAACTACGTACGATAGTGGTCGATTTGACGCCCGTGCTCCCAGGCGGAGAAAATGGCGGAGCCAAAGTTTTTGTGCTTGAATTGTTGCGCCGTCTCGCAGAGTACGCACCCTTAACCCAATTCGTGCTGCTGACGCAGACGAACGCACACGAAGAACTTGCGACGCTCGACAGTGCGAATGTCCGGCGTTTGGTGGTGCTCGGCAGCGGGCCACGATCTTTGAGAACTCAGAGGAAAGAAGTTTTCTCCGGCGTCCTGGCTCGTTTGCCGGGGCGGCTAAGACGGGGCGTTGCGCGACTAGGGTACGCATGGCTAACTCTTTCGAAGCGTAGCGGATCCCGGTCTCTGCTACGGGATCTTAATGCCGATTTACTGTTTTGCCCATTTACGGCTCCCACGTATTTCAAATTGAACATTCCGACCGTCTGTGTGATCTATGACCTTCAATACAAGACCTATCCGGCATTCTTCTTGCCCGAAGACGTTGCGCATCGCGACCGCACCTTCATCGAAGCCGTTCGCCGATCCACCGCCCTGGCTGCCATATCCGACTACTCGCGGGACGCCGCCATCGCCGAAGGAAAGCTTGATCCGACCCGTATCAAAACGATCCATCTTCATATTTCCCGGCACAGCCTGCGGAATGCGTCAAGGGATGAATCCATCCTGGGCCGACTCCGACTGGTAAAAAGAAAATACCTGGTCTATCCAGCGAATTTCTGGAAGCACAAAAACCATGAAATGTTGCTAACGGCGTTCGGGATGGCCCGCCGCAGCGGGCTCGCCGACGATATCCGTCTGGTCTGCACCGGCTCGCCAGGAGCGCGCCAACAATGGCTGATCGAGGCGGCGCGCGGCCTCGGCCTGGAAGACTATGCTCTATTCCCCGGCTATCTTGCCAACGCTGAATTGCTCGCGCTGGTGACAAACAGTACTGGCGTTATCTTTCCATCCCTCTACGAAGGCTTTGGCCTGCCCATCGTCGAAGCCATGGCTACTGGAGTGCCGATTGCCTGCAGCAACGTGACTTCGTTGCCGGAGGTGGCGGGTGACGCCGCGATTCTGTTCGATCCGCGGATCCCCGAACAGATCGCGCACGCGATAGTCTCCCTCGCCCATGACAAGAAGCTAGCCGCACGGCTCGTCCGCGCCGGCGATTTACGCGCCTCAAAATTTTCGGATTCAAAGCTTATGGCAGAACAATACTGGGAACTGTTTCAGTACGCTGCTGGGGTATTCAAACATTCGAACGTCGGCCTGCATAACGATGGGTAAGCCGGATCAGACCCGAAATTGCGAATCGCGCCGTTGCTAGCCGCTCGGACGCTCGATCTCGAAAATAGCACGTCCTGGTAGGGTACCGATCGATTGCATATCCGAAACCAAGAGCGAAATGACGAGATCAGCGTATTGCGCGGTCGCAATGGGTCCGTTTCGATCGGTCCGCCTCCCGTCGTGAACTACTTCAGCATTGAAATCGACGGAAACGGCGATCAGCGGAAACTGACGGCCGTGTTAGTAAAATGTGAGAGCATGAGTACTGATGGCCAGCGCCAAATGCCGTTCTCGAAGAACAACCTGGCATGAAAGTCAGTGTCGTGACCCCCTCCTACAACCAGGGCCAATTCATTCGACGCACACTTGAAAGCGTCGCCACGCAAAGCGGCGCCGAAATTGTGCACGTCGTTTTCGATGGCGGCAGCACCGACGACACTCTCGACGAGCTAAAGCGTTTCGGCCAAGGTGTCAAATGGATCTCGGAGAAGGACAAGGGACAGACCGATGCTGTTAACAAGGGGATCCGTGCAACCGACGGCGAAATCATAGGTTGGTTGAATTCGGACGATATCTACTATCCAGGCGCAATCGCGCGCGTCGTCGCGTTTTTCGAAGCCCATCCGGAAGTCGACGTGATTTACGGCATGGCCGATCATATCGACCTGAACGACAATGCGTTTGAGTCCTACCCCACAGAACCATGGAGTTTCGCACGTCTGAGGAACACATGTTTCATCTGCCAGCCCGCAACTTTTTTCCGAAGACGGGTTGTCAATAAGCACGGTCTGCTCGATGATAATCTACGCTTTTGCATGGACTACGAGTACTGGTTAAGATTGGCAAAGGCGGGCGTCAAGTTCGCCTACCTGCCGGAAATGCTGGCTGGCTCGCGTTTATATGCCGAAAACAAAACGTTAGGATCTCGTGTGAAGGTGCACGCTGAAATTAACGACATGCAGAAGACGCTGTTCGGTGAAGTGCCCGACCGCTGGCTCTGGAACTATGCCCATGCCGTCGTTGAGGCGAGCGTCGATCGCTCAAGATCACCGCGTTGGTTCGACCTGTACATGCTGATCGTAGCGATGAAAGCAGCGATGCATTGGAATGCGCGAATTGTACCGGTGATGAAAACTAGTCTTATTGACCGCTGGCGCCGTTTCCGAAGTCACTCGGGCCGATGTTGATTCATGCATGGATCTGTCCTAAAAGGCCGAAACAGCAACATTCTCTCGACTTCCATCCCCCGCTTCGAGTAGCGCTTCGCCCTGGCGAAACGTCTTTCGCCTGCATCAAGAGATTTTTATTTCATGATTAAAAAGACAGCATTGATTACCGGGGTTACCGGCCAGGATGGCGCTTATCTCGCCGAACTGCTGTTGACCAAGGGCTATTCAGTTCACGGCATTAAGCGGCGGACGTCACTCATCAACACCGATCGTATCGATCACATCTACCATGATCCGCATGAAAAGGGGTTAGATTTCACCTTGCACCACGGTGATCTCACCGATTCCTCAAGCCTCATCAGAATTGTAGAAGAGGTGAAGCCGGACGAGATCTACAATCTGGCGGCCCAGAGCCACGTCGGCGTATCGTTCGAGGAGCCGGAATACACCGCCAATTCCGACGCGCTCGGCCCTCTGCGTATTCTTGAAGCCATGCGTATTTTAGGATTGGAAAAGAAGTCCCGATTTTATCAGGCGTCCACCTCTGAACTCTACGGCTTGGTGCAGGAAACGCCGCAAAAGGAAACTACTCCATTCTATCCGCGCTCTCCCTACGCCGTTGCCAAGCTTTATGCCTACTGGATCACTGTCAATTATCGCGAAGCCTATGGCATTTACGCCTGCAACGGAATCCTGTTCAACCACGAATCACCGTTGCGCGGCGAGACATTCGTTACCCGAAAGATCACGCGCGCGCTCGCACGTATTAAGCTTGGTCTCCAGGAACGCGTGCATCTTGGCAATCTCGGAGCAAAGCGCGATTGGGGTCATGCGCGCGATTACGTCGAGATGCAATGGCTGATGCTGCAGCAGGAAACGCCTGAGGACTACGTGATCGCCACCGGCGAACAGCACTCTGTACGGGATTTCGTCAATCTTGCTGCCGAGGAGGTCGGCATCACGATCAGATGGGAAGGCAGTGGGATTGAGGAGAGGGGCTATAATACCGAGACCAGCCAATGCATCGTCGCAATTGATCCTCGCTATTTTCGACCGACGGAAGTCGAGACGTTGCTCGGTGACGCTTCTAAAGCCAAGCAGAAGCTGGGTTGGGTGCCACAAACCTCATTCCGCGAGCTTGTAAGCGAGATGATGCGCGAGGATTTGAAACTGGCGGAACGTGACGAACTCGTGAAGCGGCATGGCTTTCGATTCTTCAATCGCCATGAATAATGAATGCGTGCGTGCCCCTTGGACAAAATGCTCGAGCGATCGACTTGACAACACGAGGACGCCGTAAGGCACTCAGGACACGCTAAGGCAGTATCTACACGAAGTCACCTGCCGGCCCTTCAGCCGCTCCCACAGCGATCAGAGCCGAAATCCTTGCGCATCCTTCACGCTTACAAGATCTATCGACCCGACATCGAGGGAGGGATACCCGCAGTGATGTCCAGCCTTGCACAAGCCTTCGATGAACACACCGCTCATACGGTCCTCTCCGCGCGGCGTTTCGGTGCGGCACGCAGTTACACTCTGGACGGTGTTCCCGTCGAGGCCGTAGCCTCGCTCGGCACGCTGTTTTCCACGCCGCTGGCGCCTGGTTACATCCCGGCTTTCATGCAGCTTGCGCGGTCGGCCGATATCGTCATTCACCATGCACCGCTTCCGTTGAACGATGCAGCGATCCTGTTCGGTCTGCCCGACGACGTGGCACTCGTGATTTACTGGCACGCCGACATTGTCGGATATCCGTTGCTCAAGCGCTTGGTCACCCCGCTAATCCGCATGGCGCTGGCGCGTGCCGACCGCATTGTCGTTTCGGGTCAACCCATGATTGACCATTCGGAGTTTCTCAAACCTCACGCCGAAAAATGCGCGGTTCTTCCCTACGGAATGGATCTCGATTTTTGGCGAGCGATGGATCCCCATGATAGCGCAATTGCCGAGCAGATGCGATCCGAACGACCTCGCCACATTGTCGCGCTCGGACGTCTTGTCAGGTACAAGGGCTACGATGTGTTGATCCGCGCGATGCGGGGCATCAATGGCTGCGCAACCATTGTCGGTGAAGGTCCGCTACTCGCCGAATTACGGAAACTTGCCACCGAGGTTGGCGTCTCCAATCGAGTCCGCTTTTCTGGTCGCCTGACCCGCAGCGAAATCAAGCTGCTTTTCCATTCCGCTCATGTCTTTGCATTTCCATCTGTGACCGAAGCGGAAGCATTCGGGATCGTCCAGATCGAGGCAATGGCCGCAGGCCTTCCGATCGTGAACACTCATCTGGCAACGTCCGTTCCGCTGGTTGCACGACATGACAAGGAAGCTTTGACTGTTCCACCGAATAATTCCCAGGCGCTGGCGCTGGCGCTGAGCCGCATTCTCGACGACCGCGCACTAGCCCACCGGCTCGGCGCCGCGGGGCGGGAACGGACGATGAATGAATTCGATCAATCCGTCTTTCGTGCCCGAATGAACGTCATCTATGAAGACGCCTTGCGAGCGCGCAGAAAGAATTGAATGGACAACCTGAACTGCTTTTCTGCTCGAGCGATCCGTATCATCCCATCGAGAAAACTGTCGCCGCAAATCGCTAATTTTGCGAATCCATCAGCTTCATGAAGGCTGGAGTCGAAGCCCGGTCCTAAGACGTTGAAGCGCTGAAAGCGGCCTCGATTGTCACTCGCGCAGTGGCTGCCGCGGCGCTTGCTCAATAATCCGAAGACCAGATCGAGCACCTGAACCGCGACCGCTTTGGTCCGAGCTCGGAGCGCAAAACGACGGCGTCCGGCGTATCCAGATCATCTTAGCCGGTGATTCCCACCAGGGTGCAGCGAACAGGTAAGAACTGCCCCCAATCGGTCGAGCAGGGTGACGGCGCACTTTCTGATGACGCTGGCTGTGATCCGTACGCATCCGGCCAGCACTCCAGGCAGCGCGATGGTCTGCCGCGAAGCGCTTAGGCAGCGACCGGCGGCCTTGGACTGTTGGTTCGCCTTCCAATTCCAGGGAAGGAGATCAGCGACCTTGTTAGCAGGGTGATCTGGAAGGCGGGCGAGCACGTCGGCAAGCCAAGCCTGGGGATCGACGTCGTTCATCTTGCAGGTCTCGATCAGGGTATAGACGGCGGCGGCACGATGGCCGCCAGCATCTGAACCGGCGAAGGTCAATTCCTTCTCCCGACCGCCACACCTCGCAACGCTCGTTCGGCGGCGTTGTTCGTAAGACAGACGCGGCCATCGTCGAGGAAGCGGGTGAACGCTGCCCAGCGGTTGAAGAGGTAGTTGATCGCTTTGGCGGTATCGTTTTTGGTTGAGAGTAGCGCTCGCTGCTGGCGCATCCAGATTTCAAGGTCGGCAATGAGCGGCCGCGATCGTTCCCGGCGCACGGCAAGCCGCTGCTGCGGCGTCTGGCCGTTAATGCTGCGCTCGATCTCGAAGAGCATGTCGATACGACGCACCGCCTCGCTGGCGATTGGCGCCTCTCCCTGTTTCACCAGGTCGACAAACTTCCTCCGGCCGTGGCTCCAGCAGGCCGCTTCAAGGATCGGAGCCGGCTTCCTTTGAGCCTTGTAGAGCTGGTTGTATCCATCAAAGGCATCGGCCTGCATGAGGCCCACATAGCCGGCAGGATGGCCTTGCGGATGCTCCCCGGCACGACTGCGCGAGTAATGGAACGCTGCCGCCGGTGGGTCTTGACCGCCAAACGGCCGGTCATCGCGAACATAGGTCCAGATCCGGCCGGTGACAGTCTTGAGTTTCGCCAGTACAGGCACCGTCGTGTCATCAGCGTGGATGCGTTCCGCGCTCATGACATGGGCCCGGATCGCCTCAATAATTGGGGCGAGCGCCACCACGCAGGCGCCGACCCGATCCGCCAGTGTCGAGACATCGATCTCGATCCCCTCCCGAGCGTAGGTCTTGCTCTGGCGGTTCAACGGCTGATGCAGCAGGAACTTGTTGACCAGCACCATCGCCAACAGGCTCGGTCCGGCGAAGCCACGCGGGATCGGATGGGAGGGCGCCGGCGCCTCGGTAATCGCCTCGCAATCCCGGCAGGAGAATTTCTCACGGACGTGCTCGATGATCTTCCAGCGCCGCGGCTCGCATTCCAGGGTCTTCGAGACCACCTCGCCAAGCTTGTGCAGCCGCCCACTGCCGCATTTACCGCAGGCGCAAGGCGCGGGTTCGACGATACGTTCGACCGGTAGGTTATCCGGCAGGGGACGTCGAGGCGGCCGCGGATTTTGCGCGCGCTTCTGCTTGGCGGCTTCTGGTTCCGCGATCTCGGCCTTGGTTTCCTGCTCGGCCTGGGTCTCTTCAAGATCCTCGATGGCCAGCTCAAGCTGCTCGACCAGCAGCCTGCCGCGTTCAGAAGATTGCCCGAACTGCTCGCGCCGTGCCTTGGCCAGCATCAGCTTCAGCCGTTCGATTTCCAGGCGGCCGACGGTCACTTCACTCTTCGCCAGCGTCAGCTGCTCGCGCTGCGCAAGGATCATCGCGTGCGCAGCGGCAAGGTCGGTGGGAAGCGGATCGGAGGGCGTCGTCACACCGACAAATCAATCATATTCGCTGTAAAAAATCCCGCCGGATTTCCTTCGTGAGTCAAAAAGCGACAGCTTAACCGGAAGCCTGCGGACGCCAGGTTGCCTGCGGCATCCGCCAGTCAATTCCGGACAGGAGGTAGGATAGTTGCGCAACGCTGATCGTGACAACGCCGTCCGCCAGGGATGGCCACAGAAAGCGGCCGCGCTCCAACCGCTTCGTGAACAGACACGCACCCTGGCCGTCATGCCAGATGATCTTGATCAGGTCGCCGCGGCGGCCCCTAAAAACATAGAGATCACCAGCGTGCGGATCTCGCTTCAAGCCCTCCTGAACCAGACGCGCAAGGCTCGGGAATCCGCGGCGCATATCGGTATGGCCAGTCGCAAGCCACACCCGCACATTGCCCGGTATCGCGATCATCGGCGTTCAAGCACGTCGAGGACCCGCGCCAGCGCTTCCGGGTCAACCTGCGCATCCACCCGGATGCGCCGCCGGTTGCCAAGATCGATCTCGATCAGTCCGTTCCGGCCGGCCGGTACCTGCCGTATCCGTCGGTCATCTTCCGAGGCTGGCTTCAAATGTTCTTCAACCGCTTCCGCGGCCGCGATCTGCACTGGCGCAAAACGCGGTCCTACCTGCTCAATGGTTCGAGCCTACCGGCGCCAGGTGAACACCACGCTCGCCGCAACGCCATTGCGGCGGGCAACCTCCGTCACCTTCGCCCCTGGCTCCAACGTCTCCTCGACGATCCGCGCCTTGTCGTCCCGCGACCAGCGCCGCCGCCGCTCCAACCCACCCAAAACCTCGACCCGCATCGCCTGATGACCTTAAAGCTAGACTTAAGGTCACACGCTTCGCGAAATACCATGCCTCAGACAAGACGGCGCTCGTCGGATGCGTACACCGGATGCTAACTCCGAAGCTGACCGGAAGATGATGCGCTACCGGTCGTGCCGGTCGCCAGACACTGAACTGCGCGGCCAATTGCACGAGCTTGCCGATGCCTGCCAGCGGTTCGGTTATCGCCGGCTCTTCGTCCTGCTGCGGAAGCTGGGCGAGCCGTCCGGGGCTGCCGGATCTACCGGGAGGAAGGTCTTACCGTGCGCAAGCGCCGGGCCCGCCGCCGCGCCGTCGGCACAAGGGTGGCAATCCTGCTCGAGGGGATCCGGCATCCAAACGCCCACGCGGATGCATTCAAGTGTGCACGCTTATGAAAGCCTTCGCACACGCAAGGTTTGCCTCGCGTCTTTAGAGCGATATTACCGCTTTACGCACAGGATCACGGCGATCGGGGCGGGTCCACGCGGAACTCGTGCGGTGCAGCTTGCGCCCTTATCGGCCAGCAATGTCGGGCTCTCGCTCAACGATCCTGCCGCCGGTATGCAGGTCGCGCTCACGACCATTTCGTCAGTTTCGCACATCGCCGGCTTTGCAGCGCTGCTGTCGGTGGATGATCGGACAACTCGAAACTGAGGAAGGGACGACTCGCTGGCTTTTGCGTCTTTCCCTGGAGAGCCAGGTGGGCCTTGGGGTCCGGGCGAACCGGCGGCGCCATTAGCACCGGCGTCACCTTTATCGCCTTTGTCACCTTTCTCACCCTTGTCGCCATTCATGCCGCAGCCGCCCAAGGCTAAAGCAAGCGAAATAGCAGTCACCAGAACCAATTCTTTTTTCATTGACCGCTCACGTCTGTAATCTTGATCTGAAGGCTCGTCAGGAGGGCATATCCGTAGCGTCGTTTGCCGCCCGGCACAAGGCGCGCCGCGGACGACAAAGGTAAGAGATCTGTGTGCTGACCGGGCGGGTACGGCCCCGTGTATTCGCGCGCAACAAGAGCAATCTCTAATCCAACCTTAGGTTCCCGCTAGCCGCATCGGCGCGGCAGAAGGTATCCGTAGACCTAGTCACCTGCATTGCAGAACGCCGGACCGCCTCACTTGAGGCGGCCTATGATTGATGGTTATGGTATTGTTGCGTGATGCATTGGTCGGACAGCGTAGACAAACGCGATTTTATATACTGGCCGTCTTTTCCAGCGGCATCTATGCCGTAGAAGACAGAGTACGTGAGGCGCTTGGCCTCGTCCGACGCTGAACTCCGGATACAAACCATCCATGGTTCTAAGGAATTCGAAGGTGCTTGAAGAAGACCAGTTATTTCGATGGGGTTAGCAAAGTGAGAATCTCTGATGCCAGCGGCGATCCCCGCATTCAGTTGGGTCGCGTCGGGCTGCGGCCTCGCTTCCGGTGGCGCTACATCGAATGAAGAACACGCCCCGACAAGTAGACAAAGAAACGGGATCAAAACGGTTCGCATGGTATCCATAGTTCTACGGAGTGAATTTTATGGGGCGGGATCTCGCCCAGGGCCGCGCCCCGGCGCTTGCTTCTGTGCCGTGCGTCACTGGGCAGCGTGATATATGTACACACCCCAGACATTAAAAATCTAATGCTCTTCCGGGTCCGGCTCGTGTCGCCAGGAGGAGGCTAGTCCGACATGCTGAAGTCATGCTTACACATCCCTGTCTGGTTATTGGGTCTGTTTCTCAATATTACTGGGTTGAGCCGGAAGTACCGCTCGAGTCACGCTGGTGTCCCGATTCTGAAGTCGGCTTCATTCTAGGCGTTTGCGGCGAGTGTCCGAAGGCAAAAGCGTTGGATGCTGGCCAGGATGTCGTCGGCGGTCTTGGTCCAGCGGAACGGTTTGGGATCGGTATTGGTGGCGTCGATGTAAGCCTTGATCGCTTTTTCGAGCTCGGCGACCGAGCGGAACACGCCCCGTTTCAAGGCGCGCTCGGTCAGCAGGGCGAAGAAGCGTTCGACCTGATTGATCCATGACGCTGAGGTTGGCGTGAAGTGCACATGCCAGCGCGGGCGCTTGGCGAACCAGTTACGGATCGGCCTGGTTTTGTGGGTTGCGTAGTTGTCCATGACGATGTGAACGTCGAGGTTGGCCGGCACGTTGCGCTCGATCTCATCCAGGAATTTGCGGAATTCGCTCGCGCGGTGGCGGGCCATGCACTTGCCGACGATGGTGCCCGCTTTCACATCGAGCGTCGCGAACAACGATGTCGTTCCGTGCCGCTTATAATCGTGCGTGCGCCGCTCGGCCGTATCCCTCCGCCAAAGGCCGTCTTGTTTGAGGGACGCGAGGGCTGCAGGTCCTAGGGGTAATCCTAGGAGAAGCGCTATGACGATTTCGCGGGC
>NZ_LMUK01000012.1:0-15000 GCF_009766005.1 Bradyrhizobium sp. S69
TCCGCTGAACCTGTATGCTCGTGTGCGCTTTTTGTTTGCTACTTTTGCACGCGAGACCGCGGGTGCAGCGCGCACCCGGTCTTCCCTGCGCCCTCTCTTGAGGGTCGCGCCTGCGCCCTCTCTTTTTAGGGCGAACTAATTTTGCAAAACTCGGGCGAATGCCGTCGCGAGAATGCGGAGTTGTGTTTGGTGATCGTAGCCCGCATGAGCGAAGCGATATGCGGGACCGCGGCAGACCCGCATGTCGCTTCGCTCATGCGGGCTACCGGCTACGACGTACGCAACGTTCTCACTCCGGCTTCTTCGCCAAATTCGCATGCGGGCGGCCGAAGTCGGGCGCGGCGGAATCCTGGCCGATCTCGACGATGCCGCGACGGATGGCGCGGGTCCGGGTAAAATGCTCGAACAGCGCCTCGCCGTCGCCGCGGCGGATCGCGCGGGTGAGTTTTGCGAGATCCTCGTTGAAGGTGCCGAGCATTTCCAGCACGGCCTCCTTGTTGGCGAGAAACACGTCGCGCCACATGATCGGGTCGGATGCGGCGATGCGCGTGAAGTCGCGAAAGCCGCCGGCGGAGAACTTCAGCACTTCGGATTGCGTGACACCTTCAAGCTCATCCGCCGTGCCTACGATTGTATAGGCGATCAGATGCGGCAGATGGCTGGTGATCGCCAGCACCATGTCATGATGGTCCGGCGTCATGATCTCGACCCTGGCGCCAAGGCCGGCCCAGAAAGCGCGCAGTCTTTCCACCGCGGCGGGGTCGGTGCCTTCAGGCGGGGTGAGAATGCACCAGCGGTTGATGAACAGTTCCGCAAAACCCGAATCAGGGCCGGAATGCTCGGTGCCGGCGACCGGATGCGCCGGCACGAAATGCACGCCGGCCGGAAGGTGCGGCGCCATGTCCCGCACCACCGCGCCCTTGACCGAGCCGACATCGGAGATGATCGCGCCCGGCTTGAGATGCCGAGCGATTTCCTGCGCCACCGGGCCGCAGGCGCCGACCGGAATGCAGAGGATGACGAGATCGGCATCCGCTACGGCCTCAATATTGGTCTCCACCACGCGATCGACGATACCGAGTTCGGCGACCCGCGCGCGCGTCTTCGGCGAGCGCGCGGTGGTGACGATTTCTCCCGCCAGCCCCTGCGCCCGCGCGGCGCGCGCGATCGAGCCGCCGATCAGCCCGAAGCCGATCAGCGCGATCTTGCCAAAGATCGGCGTTGCGACGCTCACTTGTTGGCCATGAAGTCGCGCAAGCCGTCCAGCACCAGGCGGTTGGCTTCCTCGGTACCGATGGTCAGGCGCAGCGCATGCGGCAGGCCGTAATTGTTGAGCGCGCGCAGCACCAGGCCCCGCTTGGTCAGGAAAGCGTCGGCCTCGGCCGAGGTCTTGCCCTTCTCCAGCGGGAAATGGATCAGCACGAAATTGGCCACGCTCGGCGTCACCTTGAGTCCGAGCTTTGTCGCCTCGTCCGTCAGCAGGTTGCGCCACTTCTCGGTGTGGGTCTTGGACATCTGCTGATGCGCGGTGTCCTCGATCGCCGCGACCGCGGCCAGCATCGCCGGCGTCGACACGTTGAAGGGGCCGCGGATCCGGTTCACGGCATCGACGATATTGGCCGGCCCGAACATCCAGCCGATCCGAAGCGCTGCCAGCCCGTGAATCTTGGAGAAGGTGTGGGTCATCACCGTGTTCTCGGTGGTCGCGACCAGTTCGATGCCGATCTCGTAATCGTTGCGAGACACGTAATCGGAATAGGCCGCGTCGAGCACCAGCAGCACATGGCCCGGCAGGCCGGCGCGCAGCCGCTTGACCTCGTCGAACGGCAAATAGGTCCCGGTCGGGTTGTTCGGGTTGGCGAGCCACACCAGCTTGGTGCGCGGCGACACCAGTTTCAGGATCGCATCGACATCGGCGGTGAAATTCTTTTCCGGCGCGACCACGTTGATGGCGCCGTTCGCCATCGTGGCGATCGGGTACACCAGGAAGCCGTGGGTGGTGGAGATAGCTTCGTCGCCGTGGCTGAGATACGTGTGCGCCAACAGATTGAGGATTTCGTCCGAGCCGGCGCCGCAAATGATGCGGTCGGGATCGAGCCCGAAGGCGCGGCCGATCGCCTCGCGCAGCACCCGCGACGTGCCTTCCGGGTAATCCTCCAGATGCGTCGCCGCCTGCTTGTAGACCTCCATCGCCTTCGGCGAAGGCCCGAACGGGGTTTCGTTGGCCGACAGCTTGAACACCTTGCGCCCGGGCTCCGGCACCGGGCTCTTGCCGGGGGTGTAGGGCGCAATATCGAGAATGCCGGGATTCGGCACGGGACGGGACATCTTCAACTCCGGATTATCAGGCAGCCTGGGCTATCGTTAAGCTTTGGCCGAACCGTTCGGGGGCACCGTATAGCGCGTTGCGTGGCTGCCGACGAGGGCCGACGAGCGCACCGAGGCTCCGGCCTCGATCAATGCGCTCTTGATCTTTTCGAGGCCCGAGCCCGCGATCGATACCAGCAAAGCCGCGCCGTCAAAGGCGGTGTCGGGTACCGCGACGATGTCGGCCAGCGGCGCCAGTGCGCGAGCGGTGTCGGCGTTCCAGCCGGAAACGCGGATGCTCCACATCTCGACTTCGGTCACCATCGCGTCGTCGGCGACGCGCGAGATCACGAACACCGGCAGCGCCGCGGGATGATCGGCGCGTTCGAGGAACGGAAGCCGGGCGATGATTTTTGGCGCGCCATCGGCTTCCAGCGCGTTCCACCACGGCGACCGGCTCGAGATCGCCGAGACCAGCGCCAGATCGCCCTTCGACTTCGCCACCGCCTCGACGGCGGCCTGCGCGCTGAAATGCGACACATAGGGCACCACGAAGCCGAAATGAAACCGCGCCGAATCCCGCATCGCGGATTCTCCGACCGACACGTCGGCATGCACCGAGAACGGCGCCTGCACGTAAGTGAACGTCGAGATGATGACGCGCCAGATGCTCTCGATGGTGTCGAGCGGCAGGATGCCGCGATGACGCCGCACCAGCTCGCGCATCATGCTGGCTTCACGCGCGGGACGGAACGCCGAGCCGACTTCCTGGGTCTGCTTCACCCGGATCAGCCGATCGATGATGTCGCCACGCGCCATCAGCAGGCGGTGGACCTGCTCGTCGATGGCGTCGATCTCTTTGCGCAGCTCCTGCAACGACGGCGGAGCGGGGGGTGGTTGCGACATGCGGGAAACCTGATCGATGGCTTGTTGGAGCGGTCGGGAAAACGGGCCCTCATCCTGAAGAGTGGCGTCTTCGCCGCGTCTCGAAGGATGGTGTTCTCTCCCATGGTTCGAGATGGCGCAAGTGCGCCTCCTCACCATAAGGTCTGCAATGCAGGGACGGCCGGCCAAACGAGAGCCAGCACCCCCGTTAACCCAAGGCCTCCCTTGACGAAAACCCTGCGCGCGCCTATCTTTTGGGCGTTCCGTGGTCATTTGAGCCGGCCGGCTTGCAGCCACGTTAAACAACTCGCTAAACAGGCCGGGGACAATTTTGATCCCGGTCGAACCTATGTTCAGGCCGGGTTTTTTATGGCCTGCTTTTTGGGAGGTGCAAAACCTCCGGAAGAGTCTGGTGCTGTGATGGCCAACGTGCAGTCGATAGCAAGTCCGGCGATTCATCCCGAGGATCGCGCGCATGAGACGGATCATCCGAGTTCGCTGCTCGCGAAATTCGGCATGGACCAGCCGCTCAAGCTCGATTGCGGCATCGATCTCACGCCGTTCCAGATCGCCTATCAGACGTATGGCGAGCTCAATGCCGATCGCTCCAATGCCGTCCTGGTCTGTCATGCGCTGACCGGCGATCAGCACGTCGCCAACATTCATCCGGTGACAGGCAAGCCCGGCTGGTGGGAAACCCTGGTCGGTCCTGGCCGTCCGCTCGATACCGACCGTTATTTCGTGATCTGCTCGAACGTGATTGGCGGTTGCCTGGGTTCGACCGGGCCGGCCTCGACCAATCCGGCGACCGGCAAAGTGTGGGGGCTGGATTTTCCGATCATCACCATTCCCGACATGGTGCGCGCGCAAACCATGCTGATCGACCGGCTCGGCATCGCGACCTTGTTCTGCGTGGTCGGCGGCTCGATGGGCGGCATGCAGGCGCTGCAATGGACCGCGGCCTATCCGGAACGGGTGTTCTCGGCGCTGGCGGTGGCGTGCAGTACGCGGCATTCGGCGCAGAACATCGCGTTCCACGAACTCGGCCGGCAGGCGGTGATGGCCGATCCCGACTGGCACCATGGACGCTACTTCGAGCAGGGCACCCATCCGCATCGCGGCCTCGGCGTGGCGCGGATGGCGGCGCATATCACTTATCTGTCGGACGCAGCCCTGCATCGTAAATTCGGCCGGCGGATGCAGGACCGCGAGCTGCCGACATTTTCGTTCGATGCGGATTTCCAGGTCGAGAGCTATCTGCGCCATCAGGGCTCGTCCTTTGTCGAGCGCTTCGATGCCAACAGCTATCTCTATCTGACACGGGCGATGGACTATTTCGACATCGCCGCCGACCATGGCGGCGTGCTGGCGCGGGCGTTTCGCGGCATCCAGACCCGGTTCTGCGTGGTGTCGTTCACCTCCGACTGGCTGTTCCCGACCACGGAATCCCGCGCGCTGGTGCACGCGCTCAATGCATCGAGCGCGCGGGTGTCGTTCGCCGAGATCGAGACCGATCGCGGCCACGACGCGTTCCTGCTGGATGTGCCCGAATTTTTCGACATTTCGCGGGGCTTCCTGCAATCCGGCGGCGCGGCGCGCGGCCTCCCTAAGGCCGGAGGCTGATATGGCCGCACAGCAACAAGCCCTGCCGCTGAACGGCATCGCGCCGGAGCCCGCGGTCACCTATCGCGGCGACCATCTGCTGGTCGCCGAAATGGTCGAGCGCGGCTCGAAAGTGCTCGACGTCGGTTGCGGCGAAGGCGATCTGTTGCGGCTGCTGGAGACCCGGGGCATCGACGGGCGCGGCATCGAGCTGTCGCGCGAAGGCGTCAATCGCTGCGTTGCCAAGGGGCTTGCGGTGGTACAGGGCGACGCCGACACCGACCTCGCCAATTATCCCGACGATGCCTTCGACTATGTGATCCTGTCGCAGACGCTGCAGGCGACGCGGCAGCCGAAGGTGGTGCTGGAGCATCTGTTGCGGATCGGGCGGCGCGCCATCGTCTCGTTCCCGAATTTCGGGTTCTGGAGAATGCGGCTGCAGCTCTTGGTCGGCGGCCATATGCCGCGCACCGAAAACCTGCCGTCGACCTGGTACGACACGCCGAACATCCACTTTTGCACCATCAAGGATTTCGTCCAGCTCTGCGACGAGATCAACGTCAAGATGGAGCGCGCGGTAGCGCTCGATCTCTACGGCCGCCCGCTGCGGCTCAATCTGCCGTGGTGGTTCTGGAACATGTTCGGCGAGCAGGGCGTGTTCCTGCTGAGCCGCGCGGAGAAGGGGCGGTGACGATCACCCCATCGACCTTGGATCGCGCACCGGCCATCTCCCGGCTTCGACCAGCGCGATGAAGCGCTCGACCATCTCGTTGAACAAAGCGGGCTCTTCGAGATTGAGCACATGGCCTGACTTCGGAAACAGCGTCAGGCCGGCCGCGGGGAGATGCTTCTTCAGGAACAGACTCGGCGCGACGCAGGCGTCGTCCTCGTCACCGCAGATGATCAGCGCGGGCGTCGGCACCTTTCGGATCGCCTCGGTCAAAGTGTAGATCGAGGGCCGGCCGCCCTGAAAGCCGCGCATGGTGTTGGCCGAGCCCTTGGAATCGTGCCGTGCCAGCGCCGCATAAAAATCCGCGTGTCCGCGCGGGTCCTTGACCAGGAACGGAATCCGGCCCGGCGCCTCGCGGGTCACCTTGGCGACTTCCGCCGATCCGAGGGTCTCGAATTGCTCGCCGTTGAGCTGGCACTGCTTGCGGAAGGCTTCGAGGTTGTCGAGATCCGATCCCGAGCCGACGCCGGCCAGCGTCATCGAGCGCGCGCGCTCCGGGGCATGCAGGCCGACCTGCAGCGACGAATACGACCCCATCGACAGGCCGACGAAATGCGCTCTGTCGATCCCCAGATGATCGAGCACCGCGAGCGCGTCGGTGTAGAAATGCTTGTAGGTGTAGGCCTCTGGTGTCGGTGGCACGTCGGACGGCGCATAGCCGCGCGCGGAGTAGGCGATACAGTGGTGGCCGCGCGAAAAATATCGCATCTGCGGCTCCCAATTGGTGTGGTCGGCGGCGAATTCGTGCAGGAAAATGATCGGCGTTCCGCTGCCCGCCTCCTCGTAATGCAGACGGACATTATCTTTCGTAATGGCATGGGGCATTTGTCATTCGTTCTCGTGGGCCGCCCCGAATTTTGCAGTTAATTCTCGTGTCTGCAATGCGGCGAAACAGGTTCTTTTCCGTCATCAAATGATCGCGGAATGACCCCGAAATCGTTTCCGCACTGCCGCATGAAATCTTCCTCTCGCCACACCAAAAATTTCAAACCCGCCGCCGCATTCGTCTCGCGTGGACGCGATGGGGAATGGGGGTGTGTCACAGAGGATCGAGTAAGTATGGTTCAGTTGTTTGCGTTTCGCCGGTCGCTTCGTTTCATCGCGCTGGCTATGTGTTCGATGGCTCTCGCCGTTGTATCAATCTCTCCGGCTTCCGCACGGTCTCACCACGGCACACGATCTCACTACAGCGTCAGGCATCACGCGTCGGCGCATCATGCCGGCCGATATTTGGCGTATCGCCACTACCGGCACGTCACGCGGCGATCGCGTTGGGACGCTGGCGTAGCGCAGATGCGAGCCGGCGGCTTCGCCAATGCCAACGCCAGTATTGCATCCGGCACGGCTTCCGCCGGCATGGAGCCGTCGGGCGGCTTTGGCTCATCGAACATCGTCTCCGAAGCGCGCCGTTACCTCGGCGGCAATCCCACCAGCCGCGGCAGCCTGTGGTGCGCGCGTTTCATGAACTTGGTGCTTCAGCGCACCGGCTATAAGGGCACCGGCTCGGATATGGCTGCTTCCTTCGCTCATTACGGCCAGCGCGTCTCCGGACCCGAGGTCGGCGCCATCGCCGTGATGGGCCGGCGCGGTGGCGGCCATGTCGGTATCATCACCGGCATCGATGCCTCGGGAAATCCGATCATGATCTCGGGCAATAACGGCAACCGGGTCCGTGAAGCGCCGATCTCGCGCGGCCGAATCTACGCCTACGTCATGCCGACGGGCTAGGAATCAGCGGTTCCTCTCTCCTCAACCGGGGGAGAGGCCACCCGCCCGGGGCCGAACGCACGAATTTGTGAAGTCGCCTCTTCCGTTTTCAGGTGGCTGTTCCCACATTTGCTTCAAGCCGGCGTAAGCGTCGGCGACGAGCGCTGGCGGGTTGAGGAACGTCAGCGCGGCTTGCGGAAACCCAATGAAGATGCCGTGGCAGTGCCTTCGGGGCTGAGCGGCAGGCTGAGGGAATTACCGATGAATATTGAAAAATACACCGAGCGTGCGCGCGGTTTTATCCAATCTGCGCAATCGCTGGCGATGCGTGACGGCCACCAGCAGTTCTCGCCGTTGCATATGCTCAAAGTGCTGCTGGACGACAGCGAGGGCCTCGCGGGCGGTCTGATCGACCGTGCCGGCGGCAATTCGCGTGCGATCCTCAAAGCCACCGAGGACGCGCTTAACAAGCTGCCCAAGGTTTCCGGAAGCGGCGCGGGGCAGGTCTATCTCGCGCCTGAACTGGCGCGTGCGTTCGATGCCGCGGAAAAGGCCGCCGACAAGGCCGGCGACAGTTTTGTCACGGTCGAACGGCTGCTGCTCGGGTTGGCGCTCGAGAAGGACGGCGAAGCCGGCGCCATCCTGAAAAAAGGCGGCGTCACGCCACAAAATCTCAATGCCGCGATCGAGACCCTGCGCAAGGGCCGCACCGCGGATTCCGCGACGGCCGAAAATGCCTATGACGCGCTGAAGAAATATTCCCGCGACCTGACACAGGCCGCGCGCGACGGCAAGCTCGACCCGGTGATCGGGCGCGACGAGGAAATCCGCAGGACGATTCAAGTTCTGTCCCGCCGCACCAAGAACAACCCCGTGCTGATCGGCGAACCCGGGGTCGGCAAGACCGCGATCGTCGAAGGCCTCGCGCTGCGCATCCTCAATGGCGACGTGCCGGAGAGCCTGAAAGACAAGAAACTGCTGTCGCTCGATCTCGGCGCGCTGATTGCCGGGGCAAAGTACCGTGGCGAGTTCGAGGAGCGGCTGAAAGCGGTGTTGCAGGAGGTCACCTCGGCCGAGGGCAGCATCATCCTGTTCATTGACGAGATGCACACGCTGATCGGCGCCGGCAAGGCCGATGGCGCCATGGACGCGTCCAATCTGTTGAAACCCGCGTTGGCGCGGGGCGAATTGCATTGTATTGGCGCCACCACGCTCGATGAATACCGCAAGCACGTCGAAAAGGACGCCGCGCTGGCGCGCCGGTTCCAGCCGATCTTCGTCTCCGAGCCGACGGTCGAAGACACCATCTCGATCCTGCGCGGCCTGAAAGACAAATACGAGCAGCATCACGGCGTCCGTATCACCGATTCCGCCTTGGTGGCGGCGACCACGCTGTCGAATCGCTACATCACGGACCGTTTCCTGCCTGACAAGGCCATCGACCTGATGGACGAGGCGGCGGCGCGGCTGAAGATGCAGGTCGATTCCAAGCCGGAAGAACTCGATTCGATGGACCGGGAAATCATCCGGCTGAAGATCGAGCAGGAAGCGCTGAAGAAGGAGAGCGACGCGGGCTCGAAAAGCCGGCTGCAGACGTTGGAAAAGGAACTCGCCGAACTCGAGGAGAAGTCGGCAGCGCTGACGTCGCGCTGGAGCGCGGAGAAAAACAAGCTTTCCAACGCCCAGAAGCTCAAGAGCGAGCTCGACGGCTTGCGTATCGAACTCGCCGACGCCCAGCGTCGCGGCGAATATCAGCGCGCGGGTGAGCTGGCCTATGGCCGGATCCCCGAGCTCGAGCGAAAGCTCGCCGACATCGAAGCCAAGGAAAATGCCGGCGAGATGATGGAGGAGGCGGTCACGGCCAACCACATCGCGCAGGTGGTGTCGCGCTGGACCGGCGTGCCCGTCGACAAGATGCTGGAAGGCGAAAAGGACAAGCTGCTGCGGATGGAAGATAGCCTCGGCAACCGCGTGGTCGGCCAGGCTGAAGCCGTGCGGGCGGTCGCAACCGCGGTCCGGCGTTCGCGCGCGGGTCTGCAGGATCCCCACCGGCCGATGGGCTCGTTCATGTTCTTAGGCCCGACCGGCGTCGGCAAGACCGAACTGACGAAAGCCCTGGCGGAGTATCTGTTCAACGACGAGACCGCGATGGTTCGCCTCGATATGTCCGAATACATGGAGAAACACTCGGTGTCGCGGCTGATCGGCGCGCCCCCGGGCTATGTCGGATATGACGAGGGTGGGGCGCTCACCGAAGCCGTGCGACGGCGGCCCTACCAGGTCGTGCTGTTCGACGAGATCGAGAAGGCGCATCCCGATGTCTTCAACGTGCTGTTGCAGGTGCTCGACGACGGCCGCCTGACCGACGGTCAGGGCCGCACCGTGGATTTCCGCAACACGCTGATCATCATGACCTCGAACCTCGGTTCGGAATTCCTGGTCAACCAGCCGGAAGGCGAGGATACCTCTGAGGTACGCGAACAGGTGATGGGCATGGTGCGGGCGCATTTCCGCCCCGAATTCCTCAACCGCGTCGATGAGATCATCCTGTTCCATCGCTTGCAGAAGAGCGAGATGGGCCGGATCGTCGAAATCCAGTTCGGACGGCTCACGCGGCTATTGGAGGAGCGCAAGATCGTGCTCACGCTCGATGCCGCGGCGCGTGACTGGCTGGCGGCCAAGGGCTGGGATCCCGCCTATGGCGCAAGGCCGCTGAAACGGGTGATCCAGCGCCATGTGCAGGATCCGCTGGCCGAGATGATCCTCGCCGGTGAGGTCAAGGATGGCGATCACGTCGCCATCTCGGCGAAGGGCAATGTGCTGACGTTCAACGGCAACGCGACGCAAAACGCCGAGATTTCCCGGTTCGACGCGCCGGTATCGAAGCGCAAGCTGAACTGACGAAGACAATACGACCCTCTCCGCGGTGCGGGGAGGGTCGATCTGCCTTCGGCAGTGCCATCGAATTCCGAAGATTTCAGGTATTTTTGGCTCAGCGGTTGCTGACCTGCTGGACCCGTACGGGTCCGCCGGTGGCATCCGACATCCGGGCGGTGCCGTTGCGATTGCTCATCATGGTATCGAGGCGATCGCGCTCTTTCTCGAAGTTCGTCATCAGCGGCCCTTCCAGCGAGCGGCCGCGCGGCAGCTTGATGCGCATCGGATCGACGAAACGGCCGTTCACCAGAATTTCGTAATGGACGTGGGGGCCGGTGGATTGTCCGGTCGAACCGACAAAGCCGATCACCTGGCCTTGCCGAACCTGCTTGCCGACTTCGAGGCCCTTGGCGAACGCCGACATGTGTCCGTAGGCGGTCTCGTAGCCATTATTGTGCTTCAGCTTGACGTATTTGCCGTAGCCGCCTTCCAGGCCGGCGACTTCGACGGTGCCATTGCCGGAGGCAAAAATCGGTGTTCCATAGGCCGTGGCCCAGTCGACACCGGTGTGCATCTTGACGTAGCCGAGGATCGGATGGCGCCGGCTGCCGAAGCCCGATCGCATGATCGCGTTGTTGACCGGCTTGCGCACCAGGAACTTCTTCGCGCTCTTGCCGGTCTCGTCATAATAGTCGACGACTGAATCGTCGGGGGTCTGGAAGCGATAATATTTCTTGGTCTCGCCGGCGACCGTGAGCGAGGCGAACAGCACCTCGTTCTTTTCGGTGATGGTGGAACCTTCGTCTTCGCCGGCATAAAACACGTCGAAGGAATCGCCGGGTTGCACCTTGCGCTGGAAGTCGACGTCGTAGGAGTAGATGCGCACCATGTCGTCGATGACGCTCGGCGGCACCTTGTTGCGCAGCGCGGTCTCATAGATGCTTTGATAGAGCCGCACCCCGGATCCATCATCATCGTCATCGTCGTCGCTGCTATTTTCGGCGGTATCGGTCGCCGTGTTCATGCTCTGGACGTCGACGGCGACATATTTGCCGAGATCGGACAATGCGGTGACGGCCTCGACCGCGGAATCATTGGCGATGATCACCCGGTACGGCTGTAGGCGCTGGCCGGGTCCGGCGGGCGCCATCAGGACGCGCACCTTCTCGCCTTCCTTCAGGCCACCGTCGCGGCCGCGGGCGCCGAGCGTGGTGGCGATCGACTTGGTCTCGTCCGGCGTGGCGGCCTGATCGCGCAGGATCGATGTGATGGTATCGCCCTTCTTGACCACATGGACGCGTTCGCCGGCGGCATTGGCGCCGCTAGCCTGTTCCTTGGTCTTCGGCAGCAACGTGACGTTTTCCGGAACCACCCGGGTTTCGAAGCCCATATAGGGGTCGGCAGCGCTGCCCTCGGCCGCATAGGCCATCTTGGCGTCCGATTGCGCGCCGGTAACGTCGGCCGCAGCGCTGGCAAGCGCCGCGTAGCGCACGCCGCCGCTGTTGCCGTGCCAGTTGGAGGCGTCGCGTACCCGCATCAGGATATCGTCGAGCGCCACCACAGCGGCGATTTTCGCCTTGGGCAGCACCGGTCCGAGGTCCTTGGTCACGAACGAAACCTCGGCATCGGGTTCGGCCGCATCGGCGGCATTCGGATCGTCGGTCGTGGCGGGCGTGGGATCGCCGACATCGGTCAGCAGGCGCTGGGCATTAAAGGGCGGGATCTTGGCGCTGAGGTCGCTGGTGGTCAGCGACAGATTGCCGGATATCCGGATGAACGGCCGCACCCGCATCACATCGCGGTTGCCGACGCGGGTGACCGTCGAAACCCGTAATACGTTCCGCGCGGCGGTCGATTCGCCGGGCGGCGGCAGGCGATCGCTTTTGCGCAGGCTGGCGGTTCGGTCATTGGCGCCGAAGGCGCCCCGCAACGCGCCCTCGACCCGTTCCGGCACCTTGGCGAAGGTCATTTCGCCGTCCAGCGACGCAAAAACGGCGCCGCCGATCAGAGCTGCGCCGCATAGACCGGTCAGGATGGTGCCGCTGAACCATTGTACGGAGACACGGCGGCGATCAATCACCGCGGCTTCGGAGCCATCAACGGAAAGCGGCGGCTCGTGACCGAGATCGATGATCCCGGTCTCGCGTCCGTAGCTGCCCCCGCGTGACGTCCTGTGGTTCAAACCACCGTCCCCCGAATTTCCATCAACATTCGCTGCGACCCTCGCTCAGTCCGAACCCAGGATCGCCCTCCGTGGAGAGGATTCGGGATCGCGGCATGCTTGTATGGCTGTCCGGAGTTGAAAGGCCAAGGCGTTAGAAGAAGGCAGAGGCAATGGCCGGAATCTCAGACAACGTCGGTGTGAAGGTCTCTCGATGTTTCCAGGCCGGAAGGGAAGGCGACGTTTTCTTGAGAGATCGCCGCTCCCCTGTGGATAATCGCCGGCAGCCCCCACTGGCACCAACGATTCAACGCTTACTTAATAGCCAGAACGTCGCAGGATTGTGGCTCAAGTACGGCTTAAAGTCCTTAAAAATCGAAGGTTCTGCGCCGCAGAAGATTCTCAGGGGTGATGCGACGATTTGTTGACAATGGGCGTTGACAACCCCGATCGGCGGGGCCTATAACCCGGCCACTGAGCGCGGCGGTGCTTTGGCCCTGGCCACGGCAACCTTCCGCGCCTCTGAAGCTCCTCATTACGATGAGTGAATCAACAGCCGATAGTAATCGGTTGTTATTTGCCGTCGAGTGAGTTGCTCAGGACCTCCTAGAAGTAGGAGATGGGTTCTTCGGATCCCGGGCTGTTTGACAAGTGAAGATGAAGAAAGAGAAACGTGGACGGCGGAGTCCTTGCGAGCCTCGATTGATTGAGAACTTCGGTTTTTGATTTTTCGGGACTGGACGAAAGACTTCGGCGGTACACGTTTTAAAGGTTACACCATCGTTGTCCGCGATGTGAATCGCAGGCAGCTTGTTGGCTTCGGCTAACAAAAAATGGTGGGACCTCGTCAAAAACGTTGTGATCAGCCGGTTTGAAGTTTCAAGTCCAACTTGAGAGTTTGATCCTGGCTCAGAGCGAACGCTGGCGGCAGGCTTAACACATGCAAGTCGAGCGGGCATAGCAATATGTCAGCGGCAGACGGGTGAGTAACGCGTGGGAACATACCTTTTGGTTCGGAACAACACAGGGAAACTTGTGCTAATACCGGATAAGCCCTTACGGGGAAAGATTTATCGCCGAAAGATTGGCCCGCGTCTGATTAGCTAGTTGGTGAGGTAACGGCTCACCAAGGCGACGATCAGTAGCTGGTCTGAGAGGATGATCAGCCACATTGGGACTGAGACACGGCCCAAACTCCTACGGGAGGCAGCAGTGGGGAATATTGGACAATGGGCGCAAGCCTGATCCAGCCATGCCGCGTGAGTGATGAAGGCCCTAGGGTTGTAAAGCTCTTTTGTGCGGGAAGATAATGACGGTACCGCAAGAATAAGCCCCGGCTAACTTCGTGCCAGCAGCCGCGGTAATACGAAGGGGGCTAGCGTTGCTCGGAATCACTGGGCGTAAAGGGTGCGTAGGCGGGTCTTTAAGTCAGGGGTGAAATCCTGGAGCTCAACTCCAGAACTGCCTTTGATACTGAGGATCTTGAGTTCGGGAGAGGTGAGTGGAACTGCGAGTGTAGAGGTGAAATTCGTAGATATTCGCAAGAACACCAGTGGCGAAGGCGGCTCACTGGCCCGATACTGACGCTGAGGCACGAAAGCGTGGGGAGCAAACAGGATTAGATACCCTGGTAGTCCACGCCGTAAACGATGAATGCCAGCCGTTAGTGGGTTTACTCACTAGTGGCGCAGCTAACGCTTTAAGCATTCCGCCTGGGGAGTACGGTCGCAAGATTAAAACTCAAAGGAATTGACGGGGGCCCGCACAAGCGGTGGAGCATGTGGTTTAATTCGACGCAACGCGCAGAACCTTACCAGCCCTTGACATCCCGGTCGCGGACTCCAGAGATGGAGTTCTTCAGTTCGGCTGGACCGGAGACAGGTGCTGCATGGCTGTCGTCAGCTCGTGTCGTGAGATGTTGGGTTAAGTCCCGCAACGAGCGCAACCCCCGTCCTTAGTTGCTACCATTTAGTTGAGCACTCTAAGGAGACTGCCGGTGATAAGCCGCGAGGAAGGTGGGGATGACGTCAAGTCCTCATGGCCCTTACGGGCTGGGCTACACACGTGCTACAATGGCGGTGACAATGGGACGCTAAGGGGCAACCCTTCGCAAATCTCAAAAAGCCGTCTCAGTTCGGATTGGGCTCTGCAACTCGAGCCCATGAAGTTGGAATCGCTAGTAATCGTGGATCAGCATGCCACGGTGAATACGTTCCCGGGCCTTGTACACACCGCCCGTCACACCATGGGAGTTGGTTTTACCTGAAGACGGTGCGCTAACCCGCAAGGGAGGCAGCCGGCCACGGTAGGGTCAGCGACTGGGGTGAAGTCGTAACAAGGTAGCCGTAGGGGAACCTGCGGCTGGATCACCTCCTTTCTAAGGATGATCCTTCAGATAGCTTGCTATCTATCGGATCGTTTTAGAAACATCAGTGGCCAACAGTCGTCAGGATTGTTGAGCTGCATTGGCGGGATTTCGCCGTCTTCGTTTCTCTTTCTTCGCGGACGAACACGCGCCAGAAGCTTGCGCTTGTGCGATGCATTGGCGTGAGCTGATGCGCGCGAGCGAGCAATGCTTCTAGTCGTTAGGGGCTTGTAGCTCAGTTGGTTAGAGCGCGCGCTTGATAAGCGTGAGGTCGGAAGTTCAAGTCTTCCCAGGCCCACCACTTTGATCGAGTGCGGTTTCCCTCGAAAGAGGAACGTCTCAACAATCGACGGAAAGCATTCGTCT
>NZ_LMUK01000012.1:20000-81656 GCF_009766005.1 Bradyrhizobium sp. S69
CCAGCGTCCACAGCGGATAAGAGGTGGTCGAGAGGTCGTGCGCGGCCTTGAGATCGCCGGCGTGATGGCTCTTCGGCACCAGCATCAGCGGCCCGTTGATCGGCATCACCTCATCGAGGAAGATCGCGATGTTCATCGCCCGCGGCTGCGGCATGCCGTCGTCGCGTTTCCAGGTGCCGTAGTCCTGGTGCCACTGCCAGACGTCGCCGGTGAAGGCCGATTTGGCGTTGATCTTGTACTGGTGCATGTAGACCTTCTCGCCGAACACCTGCTCGACCGGATCGATCATGCGCGGGTGAGCGCCGAGCAGGCCGAACGCCTCGTTGTAGAGATGCGCGGCAAAGGCGGTGCGCGGCGCGCCGCTCTTCTCGCGCCATACCTCGGGGCGCTTGGTGTCGTAGATCCCCTCGGCTTCGCGGGCCAAGAGGTCGACTTCCTCGCGTGAAAACAGCTCCGGCAGAAACAGCCAGCCGTCGCGGTCGAAATCCTCGATCTGTTTTGGGGTCAGTTCCATGCTCGTTCCTCCTTTGGTTTTGCTTCTCTTCCTCATGGTGGGGCGCGCATCTTTGTGCGTCACGAACCATGGGCCGCTTGGTTCACCCTTCGAGACGCCGCTTCGTGGCTTCGCGAGGTGAGGACGTCTATTCGCTATGCCGCTTCGTCAACGCGCTTCAGTCGCTCTTCCGTCATTCGTCCCGCGGCGATCGCATGCGCCAGCGCGGCCTCTTCGGCGGCGTTCGCGTCGCTCGCGAAAATCTTCGCGGCGATGCTCTCATGTTCGGCCCAGGCGTTGGCGCGGTAATCGAGTTCGGCCAGCACGGTCGCCATCGAGCGGCGCATATGCGGCCATTGCGGGCCGATCATCTCTTCGATCGCCGGATTGTCCGCCAGATGATAGATCGCGCGGTGAAAGTCGACGTCGAGCGCGATCAGCTCCTCCAGCGGCGTGCGCTGGTCGATCGCCCGCCCGGCATGCAGCGCCGCCTCGAGTTGCGCGCGTCCCGACGCGTCGGCCTTGGCGCGTTGCGCGGCAAGCCGCGCCGCGAGCGCGTCGATGGCGCCGCGCACCTCATAAAGCTGGCGGATCCGCTGCGGATCGAGCCGCGTCACCTCAAATCCCTTACGACCGCTTTCGGCGACCAGGCCCTGTCGGTGCAACAGATGCAGCGCATGCGAGACCGGCTGGCGGGATACCCCGAGCTTTTCGGCCAGCTCGTTCTGGCGAATGCGATGCCCCGGCGGCAGGCTGCGGTCGGTAATTCCGGCCAGAATCCGCTCGTAGACTTGGTCGATCAGGTTGGGAAGCTGATCCAGGGGCGTCATGGGCCTATCCGGTTAGAATACGGAATTCAGAATTCAAAACCTACCAAATTTACGGATATGGTCAAGCAGCCCGGTTTGACTCCATTCCAGAGATGCCGGCGTTTGCGAATCTGGTCTGGGGGCGCCAGTCTGCGGCGAGGAGGGCCGCGCCGATGCGGCCGAGACGGAGTTCAGGCAGATGAGCGCAAATGACCGGCCCTTGGTCACTAGGCAGGGCCTTGAGGACGGCAACACCGCCCAGTCCGGCGGATTGAAGCTGATCACGGGCGTCGGGCCGCAACATACGCCGGCAACGAAACTCTGGTTCGGAAAGGCTTCCAATCCGCCCGGCTTTCGGTCGTTGCCGCACCATCACGGAGAGGCCGAAACCGGTGCCTATCTGTTGTCCGGCCGCGCCCGGATTTATTTCGGCAAAAACTACAGCGAATATGTCGAGCTGGCGGAGGGCGATTTCATGTTCGTCCCGCCGTTCCTGCCGCATCTCGAAGCCAACATGAGCATCACCGAGGAACTGTGGTGGCTGGCCTGCCGCACGCCTGAAAACATCGTGGTCAACCTGCCCGACGTCGAGGATAGTTCGCTTCCGGGCTATCGCCGGGCATGACGGTGGGGCGCTGCCGTCACCCCTTCAGGAATTCGATCACGATCTCGCAAAATTCCTGCGGCGCCTGCTCGAACATCCAATGTCCGGCGCCTTCGATCATCGCGGTCTTGGCGCCGGGTACCTGGGCTGCGAGCGCGCGCAGCACGGCGGGCAGGCTTCCCTTGGTCGCGGTACCGCCGATGAACAAGGTCGGAACCTTGATCGATTGCGCTTCGGTCTTTGCATAGGGCTTCCGGTTCTCGCCGGCCTGCCCGATCAAGGTGAAGACATTGTCGCGCAACTGCTGCTTGGGCGCGGCGGCAAGACGGCCCCACGCCCCGTCGCCCTCGATCGTCTCGAAGAACAGCTTTAGCGCGCCCTCGACGTCGCCATCGGCCACTTTCGCCGCCCCGGCCGCGAACCGCGCCGCCCGTTGCGCGGCGCCATCGGGAGCCGCGGTTGGATCGAGCGTGGCGTCGAGCTCGCCGCCGGGTTCGGCCAACACCAGCCTGCGCAACAGATCGGGGCGTTGCTGGGCAACCCGAAACGAAATGTGGCCGCCGCGGGAATGCCCCATCAGATCCACTGGCCCGTCGCCCAGCCTTTCGAGGAAACCGATCATATCGGCGACATGCTGCGCCATCAGATAATCGTTGCCGACGCCATCCCAGTGCTCAGGGAAGAAGTGCCGCAGGCTGACCGCGATCACGCGATGTTTTTTCGATAGCGGGCCCATTACTGCCGACCAGGTCCGGAAATCACCCAGCGTGCCATGCACGCAGACCAGCGGCCGGCCTCTCCCGATTTCGAGATAGGCCATGTCGTATCCGTTGACGGGCAAGGTTTGCATCGGATTTTCCGCTAGGCTTCCCTATGACGCGCCGAGAAATTCGAGCACGACCTCGCAAAACTTCTGCGGCGCCTGTTCGAACATCGGGTGCGTGGTGTTGGGGATCATCACGGTTCTGGAGTTGCGAACATGGGTTGCGAGCCCGTGCAGCACCTGCGGCAGCGTTCCCTTGGTTCGGGCGCCGCCGATGAACAGCGTCGGCATTTCGATCGCCTCCGCGTCCGCCTTTGAGAACGGCGGTCGGCGGTCGCGGGCCTGCCCGATCAAGGTGACCGCGTTATCCAGCAATTGCTGTTTCGGCGCCGCCGGCAGCCGGGTCCAGGCGCCGGGCCCTTCGATCGCATCGAAGAAGAATTTCAGCCCGCCCTCGACATCGCCGGCGGCGATCTTTTCGGCCGCGGTCGCGATCCTCGCGGCGAGCGGAGAGGGACCGGGCTTATGGTCCGGATCGAGCGTGGCATCGAGTTCGCCGCCGGGCTCGGCCAGGATAAGCTTGCGCAATAGATCAGGCCGCTGCTGCGCCACCCGAAACGCGATATGGCCGCCGCGGGAATGCCCCATCAGGTCCACCGGGCCGACCTTCAGGTGCTCGATGAAGGCAATGACATCGGCGACGTGCTGCGCGATCGAATAGCTGTCGCCGCTTCCGTCCCACAGCTCGGGAAAGAAGTGCCGCAGGGACACCGCGATGACCCGATGCTGCCCGGATAATGGCCCGAGCACGCAAGACCAGATGCGGAAGTCGCACAGCGAGCCGTGCACGCACAGCAAGGGCGGCCCTTCGCCGACCTCGAGATAGGCCATGTCGTAACCGTTGACGGGAAGGGTTTGCATGGCGGGCGCGGCGTTCGATCCGGGGATTTCACAGGCTTGTTGCGGCCAAATTGCCCCGGAATCCGGGTGGACCGCAACCGCTTTGATACTTAGATTCTAGCGAGGGAAGACCGGCTCAAATCAGGTTTTGGAGCTCGCCATGAACGGGCAATATTTTGCGATTTTCGACACCGCGCTCGGCCGCTGCGGCCTCGCCTGGAGCGAACGCGGTATCAACGCGGTGCAACTGCCGATGGGCGCCGAGGACAAGACCCGCGCCCGGATTCGGCAGCGCTATGGCGACATCACGGAATCGCCGCCCCCCGCCGAGGTGCAGGCGGCGATCGAGGGGATCGTCGAGTTGCTGGCCGGCAAGCCGAAAGACCTGACGGCCGTCGTCCTCGATCTCGACGGCGTTCCCGAATTCAACCGCGGCGTCTACGATATCGCGCGCGCTATACCGCCGGGCAAGACCTTGACCTATGGCGATATCGCCAAGAAACTCGGTGGCGTTGAGCTGTCGCGCGACGTCGGCCAGGCGCTCGGGCGCAATCCCTGTCCGATCGTGGTGCCGTGTCACCGCGTGCTGGCCGCCGGTGGCAAGCCCGGCGGCTTCTCCGCCAATGGCGGCGTGGTGACAAAACTCAAGATGCTGGAGATTGAGGGCGCGGTGGTCAATTACACGCCGAGCCTGTTCGATTAAGCCGCTCCCGGCCTGCCTAGATCGCCTCGCATGAAAATCCGTTGCCCTTGCGACGGATTTTGCCGGTCGAGGGCGAGGGGAAATGCGCGGTGCAGCACAGCGTATCGGTGTCGCAATAGCGATCGAGGAAGCTGCGTCGCGTCGCGGCGGCTTCCGCCTGATCGACGTCGAACTTGGCCGACAATTCCGGGTGATGCGTCTGCAAAGGCGAATGCATCAAATCGCCGGCGAACACGGCGTCATCCTTGCCCTTGCCGAAAGCAAAGGCGACATGGCCGGGCGTGTGACCTGGCGTCGGCAGGATACGGACGTGATCGCCGATCGCGTAGTCGTTGCGCACGATCTCGGCCTTGTTGGCGTTGACGATCGGCAACACGCTGTCGGCGAACGGCGGCACTTCGGCCTTGGCGTTCTGTTCGGTCCAGTAATCGAACTCGCCCTTGCCGAACACGTAACGAGCGTTGGGAAAGGTCGGCACCCAGCGGCCGTTTTCCAGCCGCGTGTTCCAGCCGACATGGTCGACATGCAAATGCGTGCACATCACGAAGTCGATGTCGCCGACCGAAAAGCCGGCGGTCGCCAGCGCGCGCATATAGGTGTCGTCGGTCTTCATATTCCAATTCGGGCGTAGCGGCCGCGGCTTGTCATTGCCGATGCAGCTGTCGATCAGAATGGTGTGATGCGGCGTCTTCACGATGTAGGACTGGAAACAAAGGATCGTCACGTCATTGGCGTCGAGCGCGCCGGCCTTTTGCATCCAGGAGCGGTTTTCCGCCAACAGCTCCGGCGTCAGCGCGGGCAGCATATCCAGCGCCGGTAGGAACGTGGTTTCCTGCTCGATGATGCGATGGATGGTGAAGTCGCCGGCGGTGAGTTTCAGGCTCATGGTAAACTCCTACAATTCAGGCGGCGGGCGGCACCGAGATATTCACCGACGGCCGTTCCAGCATCTTCTGATGGAAGGCGTCGAGTTTTGGATAGGCCTTGTGCCAGCCGCAATCGGGAAAGCGGAAATCGGCATAGCCGAGCACGCAAACCAGGGCGATCTGCGCGATGTCGAACGGCCGCGCCAGCATGTCCGGATGGTTCTCGAAGCGCGCCATGCCCTTCCAGGCCCGGTTCCAGTGATCGTCGGACCAGGCCTGCCACTGCAGGCCCTGCGGCCGCACCATCCGCTCGTAACGGCAGAGCAGCATCGAATCGAGCATGCCCTGCAGCAAGGAGTGATCGCTTTTCACCTTCCAGCGCGTCGGACCGGACGCCGGGATCAGCTTGCCGCCACCGGCGAGTTCGTCGAGATATTCGACGATGACGTAGGAATCCAGCACCACATCGCCATTGTCGAGGATCAGCGCCGGCAGTTTCTTCACCGGATTGATCAGCGAATATTCCTCGTTGGGCTGGCCCGGCGCCACGCTTGCCGGCACGAATTCGATTTTATCGATCAGCCCAAGCTCGATCGCGGCAATGCGCACCTTGCGGGCGAACGGCGAGGCCTGGGAGAAGGTGAGTTTCATGGCGAATGTCCTTGAACTGGCTTTCAACCGTCATTGCGAGGAGCGAAGCGACGAAGCAATCCATTCTTTGTAGCCCAATGGATTGCTTCGCTTCGCTCGCAATGACGTGGCTGGCGTCGAAGCCCGACGCCAGGAGGCTTACGCCTCGATGATCTGCTGGCGCTGTTCGCCGAGACCTTCGATGCCGAGCGTGACGACGTCGCCGACGTTGAGGTATTTCGGCGGCTTCATGCCGGTGCCGACGCCGGGAGGCGTGCCGGTGGTGACGATGTCGCCGGGCAGCAGGGTCATGAACTGCGAGACGTAGGAAATGCACTTCGCCATCGTGAAGATCATGGTCGAGGTCGATCCGGTCTGGCAGCGCTTGCCGTTGACGTCGAGCCACAACGACAGCTTCTGCACGTCGGCGATCTCATCCTTGGTCACGAGCCACGGGCCGAGCGGGCCGAAGGTGTCATGCGACTTGCCCTTGGTCCATTGGCCCAAACGCTCGATCTGGAAGTTGCGCTCGGAGACGTCGTTGCAGACGCAATAGCCGGCGACATGATTGAGCGCGTCGGCCTCGCTGACGTATTTGGCACGGGTGCCGATAATGGCGGCGATTTCGACTTCCCAGTCGAGCTTGGTCGAGCCGCGCGGCTTTTCGACATTGTCGTACGGGCCGCTCAGCGCGGTATTGGCCTTCAGGAAAAAGATCGGCTCTGCCGGGATCGGATTGCCGGTTTCCTTGGCATGGTCGACATAGTTCAGCCCGATCGCGACGAATTTCGAGATGCCGGTGACCGGTGCGCCGATCCGCGGCTTGCCGTCGACGGCAGGAAGCTTGGAGGCGTCGAGGCCGGCCAGCTTGGCCAGCGAGGCCGGTGCATAGGCCTCGCCATTGAGGTCCTTCACATGCGCGGACAAGTCGCGCAATTGACCCGATTTATCGATCAGGCCGGGCTTTTCCTGGCCAAGGTTGCCATAACGTACAAGCTTCATTTTAATCACTCCCTTCGAGGGTTTTCGTTACTTTCGATGCTTCATGGAACAGGGCGGGACGAAATTCAACTGCCCAAAACGACGTATTTGAAGGCGCTGCCGTCACGCTGGATGCGGCCGGCGTTGAAATGGCCGCCGATCACCAGGGTCGGGGTGTCGGCGAAGCGGGCGAACAATTCGCGCCGTGTCACAGCGGATTGAACCGGATCGGAATCGGCGGTGGACGACCAGTCGAGATGGGCCATCTGACAAGGGTGGTGGGCGACATCGCCGGTCAGCAAGCCCTGTTCGCCGTCCGACGTGATGTGAAGGCTCACATGGCCCGGGCTGTGGCCGGGCGTCGATATCAGGGTGATTTCATCGCAGATCCTGGCATCGCCGGCGACCAGGTCAGCCTTGCCGGCATCGACGATCGGCTTCACGGAATCGTTAAATACCGCTGATTTATCGTCCTCGTCGCTGTGGTCGCGCCAGTGCTCATATTCGGTCCTGCCGAAGACATAGCGGGCATTGACAAAAGTCGGCACCCATTTGCCGGCCTCCAGTCTGGTGTTCCAGCCGACATGGTCGACATGCAGATGGGTGCAAAGCACGGTGTCGATGCTGTCGGGTGCAAAGCCCGCCGCGGTCAGCGTATCCAGGAATGGATCCTTCCGGTTATTCCAGGTCGGCACCTTGCGGCCTTCCTTGTCATTGCCGAGCCCGGTATCGACCACGATCCGGCGTGAGGGCGTCTCGATCACCAGCGAATGGATCGACATCTTGAGGCGACCTTCTTCGGTGGCGAAATGCGGAATCAGCCAGGGCAGCCGCTGGATTTCCTCATTGCTGGCGAGCGGCAGGATAAATCGCGTGCTGCCGACCGTCTCCAACTCGACGATCTTGGTGATCCTGACCCTGCCGACATTCCAGTGCATCCGGCGTTTTCCCTGAAGCTTGGTTTGTTGGGGCGGAAGATGCTGGTTTCCGACGCCTCGCGCAATGGATCAGCCCGCGCTCTGGCGCATTGACGGGCATGCAAAACAGGGGTGCTGCGATGCAGAAGCAGCTTTTCAACATCGCCTCAAACACTTCAACTAATCGGCACTGACGAGGTCCTTTTTTGGATCGTCTGGCGCATTCTTTGGCACATCTGTTGCATCTATTTCGCGACGAGTTGCAAGGCGCCAAGATCGCCCGGGCGCTTGGAAAAAGGCATTGCGGATTGGTGCAGATGACGATCAAGGCGGCGCTAGAACTGGTGAAACTGACCAAGAAATACGGCACCGTGACCGCCGTGGATGCTATCGACCTCAAGATACCAGCGGGCTCCTATTGTTGCCTGCTCGGGCCTTCCGGCTGCGGCAAGACATCCACGCTGCGCATGATTGCCGGCCACGAATCCGCGACATCCGGCGATATCATTGTCGGACCGAAGAATGTGACGGACCTGCCGCCCGCTCAGCGAAGCACGGCAATGATGTTCCAGTCCTACGCTCTATTTCCGCATCTGTCCGTCATCGACAACGTTGCCTTTGCCCTGAAAATGAAAGGCGTCGCCAAAGCCGAGCGCCATGCCGAGGCTGGAAAATTGCTGGAACTGGTCGACATGCAGGCCTATTCGGCGCGACTCCCGGGGCAGCTCTCCGGTGGCCAGCAACAGCGGGTGGCGCTTGCACGCGCCTTGATTACCTCACCCCAGATTCTGCTGCTCGACGAGCCGCTTTCGGCGCTCGATCCATTTTTGCGGCTGAGGATGCGAGCCGAACTCAAGAAACTGCAGCGCGAGCTCGGGATTTCCTTCATCCATGTCACGCACGGCCAGGACGAGGCGATGGCGCTGGCCGACATTGTGGTTCTGATGAATAGCGGCCGGATCGAGCAGCAGGGCTCACCGCGAGAAATCTTCAACCATCCCCGAACCGCGTTCACCGCGAAATTCATCGGCGGCCACAACGTCATCGCTATCGGCAACGAGACCTTCGCGGTTCGCGATGATCGTCTCAACCTGAGAAGGCCGGGCGAAGCCGTCAATGGTCCGTCGATCGCCGGCACCGTCAGCGAGATCGAATACCAGGGGACCTATATCCGCGTCGCGATTGCCGCTGACGACGGGACGGATATCTCGGCCCAACTCACTGAAAGTCAGTTCGACGCGACCAACTACGCCGTTGGCGAGCATGTTCTCGCCAGCTGGGACCCGGCGCAGGCGAGCCCCCTGAAGACCAGCAGTTCTGTAGCTATCCCGCCGTCCGACAAGGCGGCTTGACCCCCGAGGAGACGATTATGAGCAATCCTTCGAAATCAAACAGCGGCGTCAGCCGTCGCGCCTTGCTGAAGGGCACCGCCGGAGCGGTGGGTCTCGCGGCGGGTTCGGGTGCCATCACCGGTTTCCCTTATGTCCACTCGGCCGAGCCGAAAGTGTTGCGTTATCTCGGGACCGCGGTGAACGAGGGCGATGAAATCTCGAAGAAATGCCTGGAAGATACCGGCATCAAGATCGAGTACATCACCGCGACAACCGACGACGTGACCAAGCGCGTGATCACCCAGCCAAATTCGTTCGATGTGCTCGATACGGAATATTTCACACTGAAGAAGCTGGTACCATCGGGCAATATTTTTGCGCTCGATGCCAAGAAGATCAAGCAGTTCGACAATATCACCCCGGTCTTCACCAAGGGTCAGTTGCCCAACGGCAAGAAGATCGGCGGCCAGGGCACCGCGCCCTGGAAGGTGCTTTATCTGGAGGGTGCGAACTCCAAGAAGTTCTCGACGACACCGACCGAATTCGTGACGCTGATTCCGACGGTCTACAACGCCGATACGCTCGGTATCCGGCCGGATCTGATCAAGCGGCCGATTACGTCCTGGACCGAACTGCTCAATCCCGAATTCAAGGGCAAGGCCTCGATCCTGAACATCCCCTCGATCGGTATCATGGATGCCGCGATGGTGGTCGAAGCTACCGGCCAGCATACATATGCCGACAAGGGCAACATGACGAAGGCCGAGATTGATCTCACCATGAAGATCATGACCGAAGCCAAGCAGGCCGGCCAGTTCCGCGCGTTCTGGAAGGATTTCAACGAATCCGTCAACCTGATGGCGTCAGGCGAAACCGTGATCCAGTCGATGTGGTCGCCTGCGGTCACCAAAGTGCGCTCGATGGGAATCGCCTGCAAGTTTCAGCCGCTCAAGGAAGGCTATCGCTCGTGGGCATCGGGATTCTGCGTATCAAAGGCAGCTTCGGGTCCGAAGCTCGACTGGGCCTATGAATTCGTGAACTGGTATCTTTCTGGCTGGGCGGGCGCCTATCTCAATCGTCAGGGCTACTACTCGGCTGTTCTTTCCACCGCCAAGGCCAACATGACGGCTGACGAATGGGGCTACTGGATGGAGGGCAAGGCCGCCATCGGCGATATCAAGGCGCCGGACGGCACCATCCTCGAGAAAGCCGGCGCCACGCGTGACGGAGGTTCCTATGACGACCGCATGGGCGCGGTCGCCTGCTGGAACGCTGTCATGGACGAGAACGATTACATGGTGCGCAAGTGGAATGAATTCATCGCCGCTTGATGCGATCTCGGGACTTGCCGGGCCGACGCGCCCGGCAAGTCATGCTCCGATTTGACAGAGATCGGCCTTTTCATGGTTCAAGACCGCAAATCCTTGGTTGCGTGGCTTCAGGCCGCGCCGATGATGCTGATCTTCACGTTGTTTTTTCTGCTGCCGTTGCTGTTCGTGACGATTGTCAGCGCGTGGGACTACAATGAATATGAAATGATCCCCGCCTTTAGTCTGCGCGGCTATACCGATACGTTCGAGGGATGCATCGCCGGGTTGCCGGATCTGTGCACCATCCTGAAGACCTACCTGAAGACATTGAAATTGTGCCTGCTGACCTGGAGCCTGACGCTTCTGATCGGCTTCACGGTGGCGTATTTCCTCGCGTTCCACGTGCGATCCAAAACCTGGCAGATTGTGCTCACTTTGCTCTGCACCATTCCATTCTGGACCTCGAATGTGATCCGCATGATCGCATGGATTCCGCTGCTCGGCCGCAACGGACTGGTCAACAAGGGGCTTGAGGGCATCGGGCTGATCCAGCAACCGGTCGAATGGCTGCTGTTCTCCGAATTCTCCGTCGTGCTGGCCCTTGTGCACCTCTTCACCTTTTTCATGGTGGTGCCGATCTTCAATTCGATGATCCGGATCGACAAGCGGCTGATCGAAGCCGCCTACGACGCCGGGGCCACCGGCTGGCAGACCCTCGTGAACATCATCATTCCGCTGGCAAAGCCGGGAATCGTGATCGGTTCGATCTTCGTGATCACCATCGTGATGGGTGATTTTGTCACCGTCGGCGTGATGGGCGGCGAACAAATCGCATCCGCCGGCAAGATCATCGAGACGCGCCTCAGCGCCTTGCAGTTTCCCGCCGCCGCCGCCAACGCCGTCATCCTGCTCGGCATCACGATCCTGATCATTTCATCGCTGACCCGGATCGTCGATATCCGCAAGGAATTGTGAAATGGGCGAGAAACGGTCCAGATCGTTTTATGTGCTGGCGGCGTTCTTCGGCGCTTACGTGCTGTTTCTCTACGGACCGATGATCGCGATCTACATCCTGTCGTTCCAGGGCCCGGACGGCGGCCTCACTTTCCCGATGAATGGCGTCTCGCTGGTATGGTTCGGCAAGGTGTTCTCGGGGTCGGGCATCGTCGACATCGGCGCGGCTTTCAAGCGATCGCTCGAACTCGGCCTGGTCGTCATGGTGCTGACGGTCGTGCTTTCGGTTTCGGCCGGCATGGCCTTCCGCAAATCCTTCCGTGGCGCGACCTTCCTGTTTTATGTGGCCATTGCGAGCCTGATCATGCCGTCGATCATCACCTCGCTCGGCATCGCGCTGGAATTCCGGTTGCTCGACGATTTCATCATCAAGAGCGGCGCCGACAACTGGACGACGGCGATGGGACTTTTCACGTCAGGCCTCGGCGCGCATCTGACCTGGACCTTGCCGTTCGGGCTTTTGATCATGTTTGCCATCTTCAACCGGTTCGATGGCCGGCTTGAAGAGGCGGCGCGCGATCTCGGCGCCACACCCTGGCAGACATTTCGCCACGTCGTGCTGCCGATCATATTGCCGTCTGTCGTGGGTATCGGCCTGTTCGGCTTTACGTTGTCGTGGGACGAACTCGCGCGTTCCAGCCAGGCCATCGGATCGGTCAATACCTTGCCGCTTGAATTGCAGGGCCTGACCACAACCGTGACCAAGCCGGACATCTATGCACTGGGAACATTGACGAGCGGCGTATCCTTCCTCGTCATTTTCGCAGCATTGGTCGTCATTCTCGCGCTGCAGGCGCGGCAGCGACGCCATGGGTCTGACGCGGGCAAGGGAATGGTGTAGAACCGCTTCATGCGCATTCTCATCGTCAACCCGAATACGACCGCCGCCATGACTGAGAAGATCGGCCGCGCGGCACGCGCCGCCGCGGCCGTGGGCACCGAGATCATCGCAGTCAATCCGCCGGACGGGCCGGTCTCGATCGAAGGCTATTATGACGAGGCGTTTTCGGTGCCTGGGCTACTGGCCGAAATCGCGAAGGGCGACATCTCAGGGGTTTCCGCCCACATCATCGCCTGCTTCGATGACACGGGTCTCGAGGCGGCGCGATGTATTTCGCCGGTGCCCGTCATCGGTATCGGCGAGGCGGCGTTTCATCTGGCCTCGATGCTGGGCCACCGCTTCTCGGTCGTGACGACGCTCTCGCGCTCGATCGCGGCCATCGAGAACAACCTGCTGAAATACGGGTTGGCCGGCCGCTGCGCCAAAGTGCGGGCGTGCGAGGTGCCGGTGCTGTCGCTCGACGATCCCGCGTCGGATGCCGCCGCGCGGATCGGTGCGGAAATCGAGCTCGCCAAACAAGAGGACCGGGCCGAAGCGATCGTTCTGGGGTGTGCCGGCATGGCCGATTTGGCCGCACGTCTGTCGCAGCGTCATGGTCTGCCCGTGCTCGATGGGGTCGCGAGCGCCGTCAAGCTGGCGGAAGCCTTCGGCGCGCTGGGCCTCAAGACCTCAAAGATCGGCGCCTATGCGCCCCCGCGACCGAAACCCTATCTCGGATCGGTTGCATCGTTCTCACCGCGCTAGAGCACGATGATTGTTGATTGAATCGGCCGCGATTTCCCTTCACCTCTCCCGTTGGGAGAGGTCGGCGCATAGCGCCGGGTGAGGGGTTAGGCCTCTCGCTTGGTTAAGAAGCCCTCACCCGATTTGCTTCGCAAATCGACCTCTCCCCGCCGGGGAGAGGTGAAGAAAAGTGCGCGGACAGCGCTAGCTCAATCCGATCTCATCCCGCGCTAGGCTACCGCGCGCAGTCGACAACGACGGTGCCGAGCTTGTCGCCTTTTTCGACCGCCAAGTGCGCCTGCGCGGTGTCCGAGAGCGCGAATTGCGCGGCGATATTGTGGATGCGCGGGCCGCCCGCCAGCCATTTCGAGATATCGGCCTGGGCTGCGGCCAAAAGCTCGGGCGGCAGCGCATAGAGCACCAGGGTCCGCAGGGCGATGCATTTTTCCATCAAGTCACGCATCGCAATCATCGGCGTGCGATTGCCGTTGGTGGCATAGACGGCGATGGTCGAATTCATCGCCATGATCTTCAGCGTGGTGGCGAGATTGCCGCCGAAATCGACGTCGACGACGCGATCGACGCCACGGGTTTCGGTGAACGCCATCACCTTGGCGACGACGTCCTCGGTCCGGTAATTGACGACGAGATCGGCGCCGGCCAGGCGTGCCTCGATATCCTTGGCCGGCGAGCTCACGGTCGCGATCACGCGGGCGCCGCCCCATTTCGCCAGTTGCACGGCATAGTGTCCGACCGCGCCGGCGCCGCCGGTGACCAGAACGGTCTGGCCGGTGATCGGCCCATCGCTGAACAGGCTGCACCACGCCGTCATGCAGGGAATGCCGAGCGTCGCGCCCGCGGCGAAGGAAAGCTCTTCGGGCAGCGGCGTCACTAGATTTTCGGCCAGGGTGATGTACTCGGCCGCGGTGCCGAAGGCGCGGCCGTTGCGCTGGCCGTTGAACAGCCAGACGCGCTGGCCGACGCTGAGCCGCGTGACGCCGTCACCGGTCTGGTCGATAATTCCGGCGCCGTCACTGTTGGGAATCACCCGCGGAAATTCCATCGCGCGATAGCTGCCGGCACGGCGGCCGACATCGGCGGGATTGACGCCGGAGGCCTCCAGCCGCACGCGCACTTCGCCCCGAGCCGCCACAGGCGTCGGCATCTCGCCCACGGTCAATACCGTGGGCGCGGCACCCGTCCGCTCGTACCAGACGGCCTTCATTCACGCCGGGCCTTCACTTACATCACCTTCATTTACATCGTGCCGGGGTAGGCGCCGCCGTCGAGCAGGATGTTCTGGCCGGTGATGAAGCCGGCCTTGGCCCCGCAAAGAAACGCGCACGCGAGCCCGAATTCCTCGGGGTCACCGACGCGGCCCGCAGGGTTGGTCTTGCCGCGCTCGGCGATCATCTGATCAAGGGTCACGCCGCGCTTCTCGGCTTCGGCCTTGGCGACGGCGCCGCGCAGGCGATCGGTGTCGAACGGGCCCGGCAACAGGCCGTTGATGGTGACGTTGTTGATCACCGTCTTGCGCGCAATGCCGGCGACAAAGCCGGTGAGGCCGGAGCGCGCGCCGTTCGACAAGCCGAGCACCTCGATCGGCGCCTTCACCGCGGCGGAGGTGATGTTGACGATGCGGCCGAACTTGCGTGCCATCATGCCGTCCACCGTTGCCTTGATCAGCTCGATCGGCGTCAGCATGTTGGCGTCGATCGCCTTGATCCAGTCGTCGCGGGTCCAGTTGCGGAAATCGCCGGGCGGCGGGCCGCCGGCGTTGTTGATCAGGATATCCGGATCGGGACACGCCTTCAGCGCGGCCTCGCGGCCGGCCGGCGTGGTGATATCGCCGACCACTTCCGTCACCGTGACGCCAGGGCTCAATTTACGGATTTCCGCGGCGGTCTTTGCCAGCGCCTCGGCGCCCCGCGCGGTCAATGTGACATCCACGCCTTCCGCAGCCAGCGCGATTGCGCAGGCGCGTCCCAAACCCTTGCTGGATGCGCATACGATGGCGCGGCGGCCTTTGATCCCAAGATCCACAGTCTCACTCCCATGTCGTCAGATGATTTTTGCAAGCTTTTTGCAAATGTGATGGCGCCATACTAGCCAAGTCGGATGGCCCTGAGTAGTGGCTCCCTGCCGCCCGAAATGCATAGCAGCGGGCGGAACCCGCACGGCGGCGCATTGATCGAGGGGGTCGCCGTCATCCTGAGGAGCGCACTCTTGTGCGCGTCTCGAAGGATGGCCGCACGCACGGTGCTGAACACCATCCTTCGAGGCGCGCCAAAGATGGCGCGCACCTCAGGATGACGGTGGCGTGTGGGGGTGATGGCAGCAGCGCGCGTGGCGCGCTAGCTCGCCCGCATCTCCGCCCGGATCATGTCGGCAGCCTTTTCGCCGATCATGATGGTCGGCGCATTGGTATTGCCGCCGATCAAGGTCGGCATGATCGACGCATCGACCACGCGCAGGCCATCGAGGCCATGGACTTTCAGGGTCGGATCGACCACGGCCATCGGATCGTCCACGCCCATCTTGCAGGTGCCGACCGGGTGATAGACGGTATCGACCCGCGCCCGCAGCAGGGCGCGGATGTCATCGTCGGTGTCGATGCCCGACGTGAACATGTCTTCTTTCTGCAACGCGCGCAGCGCCGGCGTCTCCATCAGGCGTCGCGTGGTCTTGAAACCCGCGACCATCGCTTCGAGATCGTCGACCTCGCCGAGGAAATTCGGATCGATCAGCGGTGCCTGCATCGGGTCGGCATTTTTCAACGTGACGCTGCCGCGGCTCTTCGGCCGCAGCAGGCAGACATGGCAGGAGAAGCCGCTTCCCCAATGGCGTTTGCGGCCGTGGTCGTCGACCATGGCCATCCCGAAATGCAACTGGATATCGGGCACCCCGAGTTCGGGGTGGGTTTTCAGGAAGCCGCCGCACTCGGCGAAATTGGACGTCATCGGCCCGCGGCGTTCGCGTCTATATTGTCCGATCGCGCGAAAAATCCGCGCGATGCCGCCAAACGAGATGCCGGTAAAGTTCGGATCGTCCGAGGTGTAGGCGAAAATGAAATCCGGATGGTCCTGCAAATTTTGTCCGACGCCCGGCAAATGATGGACGCTTTCGATGCCGTGCTTGGCAAGGGCCGCGCTGTCGCCGACGCCGGACAGCATCAGCAATTGCGGGGTCTGGAAGCCGCCGGAGGAGACGATGACTTCGCGGCGGGCGCGGATCTGCTTCAGCTCCTTGCCCTGCCGGTATTCGACACCGACCGCGCGCTTGCCCTCGAACAGGATGCGGGTGGCGTGCGCCCCGGTTTCGACCCGCAGGTTCGATCGCGTCGCCATGAACGGATGAATGTAACCGCGGGCGGCGCTCCAGCGCTCGCCGTTCTTCTGCGTGACCTGATAGATGCCGAGCCCTTCCTGCTCCTCGCCATTGAAATCCTCGCGAACCCGGAACTGCGCCTCACGCGCGGCCTGCAGAAAGGTCTGCTGGATCGGATTTCCCGAGCGCAAGGCATTGACCGCAAGCGGGCCGCCTTTGCCGTGATAGTCGCCGTCAAATTCCGCATTGTCTTCCGAGCGCTTGAAGTAGGGCAGCACATCGGCATAGGACCAGCCGGGATTGCCGAGCGAAGCCCATTGATCGTAGTCGCTGCGGTGGCCGCGGATATAAACCATGGCGTTGATCGCGGAGGAGCCGCCAAGCCCCTTGCCGCGTGGCTGATAGCCGATCCGGCCGTTGAGACCCGGCTGCGGCACGGTATCGAACGCCCAGTTGTTGAGCTTGCCGGCGACCATCAGCACCAGCGCGCCGGGGGTGGTGACCACCCAATTGTCGTTGCTGCCGCCGGCATCCAGCAGCGCGACCGAGGTTTGCGGATCCTCCGAGAGCCGGCTTGCCACCGCGCAGCCGCCGGAGCCTGCGCCCACCACCACGAAATCGAATGTATCCGTCACGCGTGTCCCCCCGGAGTTTTTTTGTTTTTCGTCATTGCGAGGAGCGAAGCGACGAAGCAATCCAGTCTTGCTGTGATGCCCGGATTGCTTCGCTGCGTTCGCAATGACGGTGTGGCGAAGCGTCTCGTCGCTACGACATGAATCGCAGCATCTTCTGCAGCCGCGCGATCTTCGTGCCATAGGGCGGATAGAGATCGGCCAGCCGGTTGAACGGCGAACGATAGAACACCGGCTTCAGCTTGCTGAGATTGTTGAAGCCCCACTCGCCGTGGTAGGCGCCGGTGCCGGACGCGCCGATGCCGCCCATCGGCTGGTTGACTTGCGTGAAATGAAACAGGCAGTCGTTGATAGTGACGCCGCCGGAGACCGTGCGCGCCAGCACCTCGTCGCGCGCCGCCGCATCCTTGCCGAACCAATACAGCGCCAGCGGCCGGTCGTGCCGGTTGATCCAGGACAGCGCTTCGCCCGCGTCCTTGCAGCCTACGATCGGCAGCAGCGGCCCGAAGATCTCCTCCTGCATGATGGTCATGTCGGGCGTGGCGCCGACCACCAGCGTCGGTGGGAATTTGCGTTTGGCCTTCCACGCGGGATCGTCCGGTTTCGCCAGTTGGACGATTTTCGCGCCCTTGGCCGCCGCATCCGCCGCGAGCGCTTCGAGCCGGGCGTAATGCCGGTCGGAGACGATCGAGGTGTAGTCGGAATTGTCGGGGTTGGTGCCGTACATGCCGCGCATCCGGCCGTCGAGCTTGTCGGCGAATTCCTGCACCTTGCCCTCGGGCAGCAGCACATAATCCGGCGCGATGCAGGTCTGGCCGGCATTGAGCAGCTTGGCATAGGCGACACGGGCGGCTGCTTCATCAAGATCGGCGGAGCGATCGATGATCACGGGCGATTTGCCGCCGAGCTCGAGCGTGAGCGGCGTCAGATTGCGCCCCGCGGCTTCCGCCACCAGGCGCCCGATTCGGGTCGAGCCGGTGAAGATCAGATGGTCGAACGGCAACGAGGCAAAGGATTTTGCGATCTCGTCTTCGATGCCGGTGACGGTGATCTCGCCGGCATCGAACTTCGCCGCGATCAGTTCCTGCAACAGCGCAGAAAACCGCGGCACCAGTTCGCTCGGCTTGATCATCACCCGGTTGCCGGCGGCTAGCGCCCCTATCGCCGGCGCCAGGGTCAGCTGCAACGGATAATTCCACGGCGAGATGATGCCGACCACGCCGAGCGGTTGCGGGATCAGGCGATTTTTGGCGGGCATGAATTGCAGCGCGGTTGCGACCCGCCGCGGCGCCATCCATTTCTTCAGGTGCTTGGTGGCGTGCTTGATTTCGACCAGCACGAACAGCGTCTCGGCGATCGCGGTCTCGACCTGCGAGCGATGGCCGAAATCGGCCGAGATCGCCGCCTCGAAACGGGATTCATTATCTTGGACGAGCGCGCGCAGCCGTGACAACCGGTCCAGCCGCGCGGCCAGATCGGGCGCGGGCTGGGCCCGCGACAGCTCGAACATCCGCTCAAAGGCGTCCGCCACGGCGCGCTGCGCCGGGCTTATCAGGGGCTGATCCATCGGCGTTTCCCTTGGAATTTTCTTGGGGCCAAGGCTGGGCCTTTGTTCCGCTTCTGGCAAGGGCCGGGCTGCGTGGACAAAACGCGTCAAAACAACACCCCGAAAGCCCGGTTTCGGCCCGTCGGAACCGATCGCGCGCCCGCGGGTCGATTTGGCGGGATAAGGGGCGGGCCAGGCGTCATAAAATCGATAAAAGATCGCCCACAGGCCTTTCCAAAGCCATCTTGCATTGGTACATACCGCTCGCACCCAAGGGCGTTTGCCCGGGTTGCCTTCTCAGGAAGCCTCCGGACGGGATTGATCGGCGCCCCCAGGCGTTGGCGGTTCGTTTCAGCACCGGGTTTTCTGGAAGGCGTGCAACGGTTTATCGCGGGGTGGAGCAGCCCGGTAGCTCGTCAGGCTCATAACCTGAAGGTCACAGGTTCAAATCCTGTCCCCGCAACCAAGATTGACCCGGTAGATCAGGCTCAGGCCTCGTCTGCCGGGTTTTTTCGTGGGCGAAGGCCTTCACGAGACGACTGCGGCGGGTTTAATTCCCCATTGGCACTTGGCCATGATCAATCGTCGATGCGGGCGTCGCGAAAGTTGAGTGCACTGGACTGCACCCCGTAACTCCTCACCGTAACTCCGTATCCCTCGTGTCGTGCAACATTCAGGAAGATGCGGTATCGCTCAGCGCGGTCGGGCTGAGAAATGAACTGCCCTGTACGAAATACCGTATCGGGATCATGAATTGCTTGATTGGGATGGTGTACGACGAGCATTGACGGGCCGAACGTATGTTTTGAGCTAGTCTAACGAACGACCGCGTGTTTCAGGTGTGAGAAAGAGATGTGTTGCGATCGTGAGGACGCAGATACCCATCACGTAGTAGGCGATCAGAGCCGGACTACCGCGTTGGTTAAGCCATGTGGATACGGCAGGAGCCGTCCCGCCAAAAAGGGCGGCACAGACCGCATAGGGAATCCCAACACCGGTTTTCAACAAAATCGAGCCATAGCGGACGTCGCACTCGCTTTGGCCGATTTCGACTCATGACCCAAAGCGGACACATGTCAGGCAAAATCGCCTCCGGCTCAAAGCCACAGGCTATGCCGCGTCTAGGCCGAGCAACCAACGGCTCATCGTCCCAAAACCAGCCTCACCGGAAAACCTGACATCGGCGAGTTCGTCGCGCTCGAACGCATCGCGCAATTCCGTCGGAGACATGGCATAGGCATCGCGAAAGGCGCGGCTGAATACCGAGACGTTGCCAAAACCGCAGCGGGAAGCGATGGCGCCGACGCGTTGGTCGGCGTCAGCCGGGTCGATGAGCATCCGATAAGCGAGCGTGAGCCGACGCTGAAGGATGTGGTGGCTGACGCCGCCCATCGGTTCAAAGGCCCGATAAAGTTTCGCGCGCGAGATACCAAGCTGCCGGCATATGAACTCCGGCCTCAGATCCATGTTGTAAAGGTGCGCCTCGATAAAGCGCCGCAGCGCGTGCAGCGATGTGGCGGACTCGGTCCGAGCAATGGTGTCACGGCCGCTGGCCGACGATCCCGCGAAAGCGGCGATGAGTGCTTGCTGCCGTTCCTTTCGCTGCCGCGCGGCCATCGGCAGAGCTCAGCGACGGCGCTTCCGGCTAAGCGAGCCGCGAAGGCAGCGAGGTCATCGCTTCCAGTTGCGCTGTTCGCGCTGCCAACACAGCGAGCAAGCTTTTGTGCAGGCGATCCTCGGGTTCGAAATTTTGCGCGAGCCTTCGGACGGTCTCGACAAATCGCAAGCGATACGTCGCTGCCCTGTCGACGTCTCCGTACTTCGCGAAGATCTCGGCGGCCGTGCGGTACACGCGCCAGGAAGCGATCGGGAAGTCGGCATTGTCGACGATCTCGAGCGCGCGGGACAGCTGCACCTGAGCCTCCGCTGAATCACCCAAGCCAAGCGCCGTACGCGCGAGCAGTCCGTGGGCCTGGGCCAGGTGATTCAGATCTGGAGCCGATGCCACATAGTCGTGGAGCTGGCGTGCACAGCTCTGAGCCTGCGTAAAGTCGTCAACCTGCAAGTAATATTCGCCGAGGCAATGATACACCTGCGTCGCAGCGGTAAATTCGATGTCGATGCCTTCTTCAAGCCTGCGGCGCTCAATATCGTCAAATTGCCTGCGAGCTCCCGACGGATCGTTCAGGCCGACATAGGCCTTCGCAAGGACGGCCCGCTTGTGGAAATACGTCGACTGATCGCCGACCAGCAGACTATCGTCGACGCTTTCGCAGAGCTCCCGGGCTCCATCAAAATCCATCGCTTCGACGTGCAGCCACGCAAGCGTCAGCCGGCACAATGCGCTGCTGGGGCCGTTCGCGTTCCTGACGGCCAGTTCGAGGCCGGCCGTGATTTCACGGCGCAATTCGCGCCATTCGCCCAGATGAATGAGCGCGATTGATTCAAGAACGTTGAACAGAACAAAAGTGTAAACGTCGCCAGCCAAGCGCGCCAATCGCTTTCCTTCCGTGCCGGCGCGGCGGCACTCCTGGTACCGCGACCTCCAGCAATCAACGATGCCGGATATTCCATTGCGTCTGATCAAGATGCCATAGTTCGTGGCACTCGCACTCAGCTCGATCGCCCTGTCGCAGAGCGCGGCGTCCTGTTTGCGCCAGCCGTTGAGGAACAGGTTGACGCTCGCGCTGCTGCCCTGGACGAGAGCCTTGAATGTGTCGTCCGCAAGGGCCTGGCTTCGCGACAATACGTCTTCAGCGGCCTCAAGGCAGGCGTGGCGATCCACGCGCAAGCAGAGACTGCTCACAGCCGTGAGGCCGTTGAGCTGTTGCTTGATCTCGCCCGCCTGTTCGGCGCAGGCAATCATGTCTCGTAGGTCACGGATGGAGCCGACGAGGTCGCCGCACGAGCGAAGAGCCCAGCTTCGCTGCCGCAGAAGCGCGACCCGGACCGGGAATTCCTCGGCAGCATTGAAACGATCAAGTATGCCAAGCGCGCGAGTGAGATAGCTTGCGGCCTCCGCATGGCCGAGGCGTTCCGTCGAGCTCTCTGCCGCTTCCCGGAGGTAGCGCAACGCGCTCGGAAATTCGCGACCCTGCTCAAAGTGAAGTGCGAGCGCGGGCGCTATTTCAGGGGTATGGCCGGCATGCGCCTCCTCCAGCCTCTTGCCCAAGCGCTTGTGCGTTTGGGTTCGGTGCCCCGGCGACAGATTCTGGTAAATGATATTCTGATAGAGAATGTGACGGAAAGCGTAGGATCCCGAATATGTTCCATCGGGCCACTCGGAAACCCCCGAACGAACGAGGATATGATCCTTCCGGATCAACGCTTCGATGTCCCGTTCAACATCGATTGCATCATCGGACAGGCCGGCTGCAACGAGAGCGGCGGAAAAATCTTCGCCGGCAACGCTGGCGACATCGAGCAGACGTCGTTCGTTGTCGGTGAGGCGGTCGAGCTCATAACCGATCATGTTCAAGAGGCTGTCGGGAATGCGATCTCGAGCAAATGCCGCCTGCGAAGACAGGCGCCATCGGCCGTCGATTTCGACGATCGACTCCTGGTCAATGAGGTGTTGGAGCAGCGAGGCAACGAACAGAGGGTGCCCCAGCGTCCGCTCGAATACCGGCTTTGACAGGCTCGAGGCCAATTCCGCGTCGTCGAAGCGCAATGCGAGATAGCGCTCGACCTCCGAGTGCGACAATCGATCGAGGCGCAATTCGCTGCAACATCCATGAATCTCGAGATCACGATGCAGGCGACGGATCGGATGCCCGTCCGCGGCGCTGTCGGCTGGACGATAGGAGCAAAGGGCCAGCACGCGCGCCGTGCCGTTTCCGCGCGCGAAGCGAGACACCACGTCAAGCGTCGCGAAGTCGCTCCAATGCAGATCTTCGAGAACGAGGACCCACGGGCGGCCGGCGCTCAGCGCTTCCAGAAGATCGCAAAACTCCCGCAGCATCCGCTCGCGCGTCGCACCGAACACTTCATCCTGGAAGGCTGCGCGTTCCGATGCGTCGATGGCACCCGGCAATTGCAATATCCAGGTGGGCGCGTGGGCGCGAACGGCCGAAATCAGTTCCGGGCCGTTCGCCCGATAGCGGTTCACCAGCGCATCGATGAGTGGCAGGAAGACTTCGTCCGTTCCAAACCGTTCGGTGCAGCGCCCATAGAGCAGGTCGAAGCCCTGTTCCGTCAATCGCTCGATCGCCTTGGCGATGAAGGCCGTCTTGCCGATCCCGGCTTCTCCCGTGACAAAGGCCATTTGCCGTTGACCGGACAATGCGTGCCGCGTCATCCGGTCGATCGTCTCGAAGGGGGCTGTCCGGCCGACCACCAGGCTGGATATCTTCTCGACCTTCGGAGGTGCGACTGCGCTCTCGAGCTTCTTGGCTGCTTCGCGCACGGTGCCGATGAAGCGCACGCCTTTGCGCGGCAAGGTCTTGATCAGTCGCTGCGCCTCGCCGGAATCGCCTATTCCCGTGCGGGCTGCGTTGATGCGGGTCGTGAGCGCTGACTCCGAGACGATGCGGCCGCCCCAAATTGCACCGATCAGATCGTCCTTGGTCACCACCCGGGCTCGGTGCCGGATCAGATACTCGAGGAGGTCGAAAACCTGAGGTTGCAACGGAATCGGAGATCCGTCACGGCGCAATTCCCGCTGGTCGGTGTCGAGAACGAGATCGTCAAATAAATACAGCAAAACAATGCCTTCGCAGGAGGGGCGAGGTGGATATTCAACCGGCACGCGGGCCTGAAATCAAGGACACCCTTCAAAAATCAAGGAAACGATAAGGACACGTTAAGCTCGCGCTAAAGCGTGGCCCGGCGTCCCGTTCGATACTTCCAGCCGCATCCAGTCACTCACATAAGGTGTTCGTGTCATGCGCATGGAAGAAAAGGCACGGGGTCTCACTAGCGTGCTCTATGGGTTGTTGTTTCACAAGATGTTTCAGTCGATCGCGACATCCTTCGTACCGTTGTTTGACAGCAGAGCTTCAACCAGGAGTGATGCGTCATTTTCAGTGAATTCATTGGCGGCCTCCGAGAGTTCTTCTCGAAAGGAAAGCTCGCTTGGGCGCCTCCTTCAGGCGCTGCATTATTCGCGACGGCTGCAGGCAGAGTGCACCTTTCGACAGTATCGTCACCTGATCGACAATAGGTGGCACCAGTTTGACTTTCGGTCAGATGTTGGAGGACGTGACAATGTCGCTCAGTGAAAAGTCGTCCGACCGCGAACTTCAGATTTCGGCACCAAGCGAGAATTGGCTGCTGGCAACGATCGCCATCTGCTTTGTCATTCTGCACATCCTTGCGGCCACGATATTGATCTCCGCGGGCCAGAGCGACACCGGGGCAGCGCCCGAGCCGCCCGGACTGTCGTCCGGGGACTAATCGCCAGGCCGTTATTCCAGATCTTATCCACCGGGAGAGTTCGCTCATGGGCGACGTTGCGTCGTTTTGGCTGCTCAGTATCGCCGTATTTTGCGGCGGCTTCGTCTCGGGCCTCGCGGGCTTTGCCTTTTCGGCGGTGGCCGGCGCGATTCTCCTGCACGTTCTCCCACCACTGGAGGCGGTCCCGCTGATGATGGCCTGCAGCATCACCGTGCAGGCCACGAATCTTTGGGCGTTGAGAAAAAGTATCTGCTGGAAGCAGAGCTCGGTATTGGTCGGCGGCGGATTGCTTGGCGTTCCGATCGCCGTCTGGTTGCTGCAAGCTGCAGACACGCGGATATTCAGAGAGAGCTTTGGTTTCGCCATCGCCTGTTATGCAGCTTACACGTTATTCCGGCCGGTGCTTTCTCGTCGCCTGCAGATGAATGTGGGACGCAATGCATTAATCGGCTTCGGCGGCGGCTTTGTCGGCGGGTTAACGGCAATGCCGGGTGCAATACCGACCATATGGTGTGACATCCACGGCGTGCCGAAAACTGAGCAGCGCGGGCTGGTTCAGCCGTTCATTGCTGCTATGCAGATTTTCGCGCTGGTGCTGATGCTGTTACAAAATGATTTGTCTTCGAAGGTCTTGGTTGATTTCGTCGCCAGTATTCCGGCACTGCTTGCCGGCGCGGCGTTGGGGATTTTCGCTTTTCGCTCCGTCAATGAAGCGTCGTTCCGGCGGATCATTCTCACCATGTTGCTATTTTCTGGATTGCTGCTGGTCTTGTAGTTACGCCAGTCGCGCCTCTGACCGCACCGCGATGTCTCTGGGGGCGGCTATGGCGATGTCCGTAGCCAAAGTTGTTAAAACCAGAGCAGTATCAATGGATTGCTGTGGTTTTGGCGCTGGCATCGATTGCAGCAACGCTAATGACTTGCTTGCAAAAATAGCGCGCTTTCGCGCCGTCACAACACGAAGCCGAGCCCAGAAGTGCTACACTACTGTTCCAAATGCTGCGGTCACCCGTATTGGCTGCGGCGTCATCCAACGACGCCATCGGTCAACGCGCCCCATGTCGACCATCGATAGCAAGAGCCCCGCTGCGCCCGGATCACCGCCGGACGGCATCGCCATCGGCAGGATCGCGCTTGTCGCCGCGTCAGCGGCGATGGGCGGTTTCCTGTTCGGCTTCGATACCGCCGTCATCAATGGCGCGGTCGATGCCATCAAGGTGTGGTCGGGTGCGGCCTCCTGGTTGCTTGGCTTCGCGGTGGCCGGCGCTCTTCTGGGATCCGCGGTCGGTGCCTGGTTCGCAGGTCCGTTTGCTGATCGCTACGGGCGAATTGCCGTCATGGAAATCGCTGCGGCCATTTTTTTCGTAAGCTCGATCGGTACGGGTCTCGCCTGGAATATCGAGGCGTTGAGCGTATTCCGTTTTGTCGGCGGCACCGCCATCGGCGCGGCGAGCGTGATCGCGCCGGCTTATATCGCGGAGGTGTCGCCGGCTTCCTATCGGGGACGTCTTGGCTCGCTTCAGCAACTGGCGATCGTCACCGGGATATTCGTCGCGCTGCTGGGTGACTATTCATTAGCCACCGCGGCCGGCGGCGCCGAAAAACCACTATGGTTCGGGATGCAGGCCTGGCGGTGGATGTTCATCGCCGCGGCGATTCCTTCCGCCATCTATGCCTGCCTCGCCACCATGATTCCGGAATCGCCGCGCTATTTGGTGCTCAAGAAGCAACTGGCAGAAGCGGCCGAGGTGCTGCGCCGCTTCGGCGGCAATCGGTCGCCGGTCGAGCAGAAGATCCACGAGATCGAGGAAAGCGTCGGCGACGACCGGAGGCGCAGCCTGCGCGATCTGGCCGGCCCCAGCTTCGGCCTGCTCCCCGTGGTGTGGACCGGTATCCTGTTGTCGGTGTTCCAGCAATTCGTCGGCATCAATGTCATCTTCTACTATTCCGCAACCCTCTGGCATGCGGTCGGCTTCACGCAGGGCGACGCCCTGGCCATCACGGTCATCACCTCCGTGACCAATATTATCGTGACCCTGGTTGCGATTGCGCTGGTCGATCGAATAGGGCGCAAGCCACTGCTGATCATCGGTTCGCTGGGCATGGCATTGACCTTGGGCGTCATGAGCTGGATTTTCGGCACCGCGCCAACCGTGATGGTCGCGGGCATCGCCGAACCGCAGCTTGGTGCCGCGGCCGGCGTGGTCGCGGTCATTGCCGCCAACCTTTATGTGGTGTTTTTCGGCGTGAGCTGGGGGCCGGTGGTGTGGGTGCTGCTCGGTGAAATGTTCAACAATCGCATCCGCGCTTATGCGCTTGCCGTCGCCGCGGCGGCGCAATGGATCGCCAATTACATCGTCTCGCAGACCTTTCCGGCGCTCGCAGGCATCAGCCTCGGCCTCGCCTATGGCACGTATACGCTGATGGCGCTGCTGTCGTTTGTATTCGTGCTCGCGAAGGTCAAGGAGACCCGTGGACTTGAACTGGAAGAGATGATCTAGACGTTCAGCGCCGGACCAGCCGCGAGGCCGACGCTGCGGCTTGGGTCAAATCCGCGGCGATGATGTCCATCACCGCCGACATCGCGGCCGTGACGTTGCGCCTCGGATTTGTCACGGAGGCTACCGAGCGGACGATCGCCGGGTTGCGCAGCCGCCGGGCTTTGATGCGGTTCGCGGCCAGCGCCGATTGCAGCGCGATGCCGGGCAGCACGGTGAACAGATTGGTGGTCGCGACCACCTCGCAAATCGCCGACAGGGTGTCGATCTCGAGCCGGGGTTTCAGGCTGAAGCCCGCCTCGGTCGCGGCGTCGTCCAGGATGCGCCGCAGCCCGTGACGGCGCGACGGGATCACGATGTCGAGGCTTTCGATCCGGTCGAACGATACGACCTTCGGCAACGCCACTTTATTCGAGGCGCCGTAAGCCAGCATCATCTCTTCATCCAGAATATGACGCGCGGTCGGCGGCAGCCGCGGCGCCGGCGTATTGACGATGGCGATGTCGAGCTGCCCGGTCGCGACCCACTCCAGCATGGTCTCCGAATAGCCCTCGCAGACCAGAAGATGGATCTGGGGATATTTGGCGGCGATCGCAGCCGACGACACCGGCAGCGTGCTCTGCGCCGCCGAGGTGATCATTCCGATGTTGACCCGGCCCGACACCTCGCCATCGAGTTGCGCGATCTCGTCGCGGACGCGGTCGATGTCGACGATGATCGGCGCAATGCGCTGGGCCAGCGCCTCGCCGGCGGAGGTCAGCGACATGCCGCGGGAGCCGCGATAGAACAGCTTCTTGTCGAGCGACTTTTCGAGCTTTGCGATCTGCATGCTCAGCGCCGGCTGAACGATATTGAGCTGGCGCGCCGCGCGCGTGACGTTGCCCTCCTGCGCGAGGCAGAGGAAATATTGCATCTGCTTGAGATCCATGCCGCTTGCCTCATTCCCGCACCGCGATCAGCCATCATTATTGATGATGGTTTGGATAAAAATCAATTATTTGTTCTGATGTCGTCTGCCGCCTAGTTTGACCTGCTGCTGAGCGTCGCGCGTTGGGTGCGTTGCAACAGGAACCGGTGCGCCAATGAACTCCCTTGAGCCCGTTCCACGTCGCCTGATCGTCGGGATTTCCGGGGCGTCGGGGGTTATGTACGGGGTCCGGTTGCTGCAACTGCTGCGCAATGCCGGCGTCGAGACCCATCTGGTGATGTCGGCGACGGCGGAGATCACATTCGCCTACGAGACCACGCTCAAGATCGCGGATGTGAAGGCAATGGCCCACACCCACCATCGTATCGACGACATGGCGGCTTCGATTTCGAGCGGATCGTTCCGCACCGCGGGCATGATCATCGCGCCATGTTCGGTGCGTTCGATGTCCGAAATCGCGACCGGCGTCACCACGACATTGCTGACGCGGGCCGCCGACGTGACATTAAAGGAGCGGCGGCGGCTGCTGCTGATGGTGCGCGAAAGCCCGCTGCATACCGGCCATCTCAGGAACATGACGGCACTGTCTGAAATGGGCGCGATCATCGCGCCGCCGGTCCCGGCTTTTTATGCCAAGCCGGACAGCCTCGCGGACATGGTCGATCACACCGTGGGTCGCGCGCTCGATTTGTTCGATATCGACGTCGGCGTGGTCAGCCGCTGGGGCGAGCAGCCGGAGTTGCGCAGCCGCCCGGTCAAGCGTGACGAGATCTCCTGACCGGATTTGCGACGACGAATGCAAAAGCGCCACGGAGAACAGCATGGAAGCCCCTATAACGGCGCCGACGGCGGGTCACAACGCCAGTCCCGACTTGCGCAGCTGGTTGCAGCAGCTCGTTGCAACGGACAGGCTCGCGGTTGCCCGCGACGGCGTTTCGCTGATCGATGAAGTGGCGGCGGTTTCGAAAAAGCTCGAGCTGGAGCAGGCCGTGCTGTTTCCGAAGCCGGGTGGGCACCACATTCCCGTGGTGGCAAATCTGTTTGCCGATCGGAGCTGGATCGCGGATTCGCTTCAGGTTCCGACCGACCAGTTGCTAGCCCGGTTCCAGCACGCCGTTCGCCATCCGCTGCCTTGGGTCGAGGTCACCACCGCGCCGGTGCAGGAAATTGTTCATCGCGAGGTCGATCTGCTCCGGCAATTGCCGATCCCGAAACACAATGAACATGACAGCGGTCCCTATATTACCGCCGCGCTTCTGATCGCGCGCAATCCGAACACCGGCATTCAGAACGTTTCGATCCATCGCTGCCAGGTCAGCGGTCCCGACCGCATCGGTGTCCTGTTGCTGCCGCGGCATACCAAACATTATTTCCGGATGGCCGAGGAAGCCGGCGAGGCGCTGGAGATTGCGCTGGTGATCGGGGTACATCCCGCCTGCATCCTGGCGTCGCAGGCGATCGCCGCGCTCGATTGCGACGAGATGGAAATCGCCGGCGCGCTGCTCGGCCAGGCCGTCGACATGGTGAAATGCCGCACCAACCGGGTTCGCGTACCCGCGCATGCGGAGATCGTGATCGAGGGCCGCATCCTGCCAAAGATCCGCGAGCCCGAGGGTCCGTTCGGCGAGTTTCCGCAATATTACGGCCCGCGCGCCGATCGTGAAGTGATTCAGGTCGACGCCATTACGCACCGTCGTCATCCGATTTTTCACACCATCGTGGGCGGCGGGGTCGAGCATTTGCTGCTCGGAGCCATTCCGCGCGAAGCAACCCTGCTGGACCATTTGCAACGCAGCTTTCCCTCGGTGCGCGACGTGCGTCTGACCCGCGGCGGGACCTGCCGTTATCATCTGGCGGTCAAGATCGAGAAGGCCAGCGCCGGCGAGCCCAAGAACATCATCATGGGCGCATTCGGCGGCCATTATGACCTCAAGCAGGTCGTGGTGGTCGACATGGACGTCGATATCGACGATCCCCACGAAATCGAATGGGCGATTGCGACCCGGTTCCAGGCCGACCGTGACCTCATCGTGGTTTCCGGCGCCCAGGGCTCGAAGCTCGATCCGTCTTCGGCCGACGGCGTCAGCGCCAAAATGGGAATTGACGCGACCAAGCCGCTGGCAACCGAGCCGATGGAGTTCAAGCGCATCCACGTCAAGGGCGTCGAAGACGTCGATCTGGCCCACCAGCTCCGGGACGATCCGGCGGCGGCCTTTTTGCGGACGGTGACCGGATGAGCTAAGGTTGCGGTCTGTATGCTAAGAAATTACCTGCTGGAGACCGCAGGAGACTGCAAAAACTAGCTGCAAAAAAGCACACTGGCCGAAGCCAGGAGATGAAATCGGGAAACGGGATTGACGGCCGCGCGCCGAAGCCAAGCGATTGATCTATCGATCGACGGCGGGCGCGAACCGGAGATCGCTACGGGAGAGATTGCGATGTCGACAGCGCTGAGGATTGCGCACGGCGCCTTTGGCAGGGTCGCGCTTTTGGATATGGACCGGCCGCTGGTGCGCCACGCCCACCCGCACTGCCATGTGCTGCTGAAGGTGGAGGGAGCGGACACCGCGTTTGTCGTCGGCGACACGGTCTATCCGCTCACCGATGACACCGCGGTGCTGGTCAATGGCTGGCAGCCGCATTCCTACGTCCACGATCCGGTCAAGCCGCGCACGGTCATCCTGGCGCTGTATATCGAGCCGGAATGGCTGATGGCCTTTCGGCCGGGCTGGGCCGCGAGCGGCGCACCCGGCTTTTTCAGCCATCCATCCGGGGGCGTAAGCCCGCGGATTCGCAGCCTTTCGATGGATCTGGCGGCGGACATGATGGCGCGACCGCAGGCACGCGCCGCGCATGAAGTCGCATTGTCCGATTTGATGATCGCGGTGATCGAGCGTTTCACGCCGTGGCGCAGTTTCCCGGCGTCGATCCGGGAAACCAACGCCCGGTTGGGCGATTGGCGCATTCGTCGTGTCACAGCCTCGATGCGGGCCGCGACCAGGCGCGACGCCGGGCTCGATGCCTATGCCAAGGAAGCCGGATTATCGCGCGCGCATTTTTTCCGGCTGTTCGAATCCACCGTCGGTGTGCCGCCAAGGGTTTATTTGAACGTGGTGCGGATGGAGCAGGCGGTCGGCGCGGTGCTGACGCAGAGCGCGAACGTCTGCGATATCAGCGGCCAGCTCGGCTTTGCCGAGCCTGCGCATTTCACGCGGTTTTTCCGCAACCATTCCGGCGTCAGCCCCAGTGAATTCCGCAGCGTGTCGCGGTTCGCCAATTGATGCTGCGCCGCACAAGCGGACGATCAAATGAGACGGGATGGTAAGTCCTGAGATCGGCCGGTATGGCCGCTTCCGACGGAGTGGGCCGAAGATAGCTTCCTGAAAACGCGCAGGGAGTATCTTCTGGATGGCGGACGCCGCTGGCCATCTGCTTGACCATCACGAAGCGGGATCGACGTGGGTCGGAAAGTCTATTCCGCGCGTCGAAGACGCCTCGCTATTGTCCGGGCGCGGCCGCTTCATCGATGACCTCGGCGTCCGGCCCGGCACGCTCCATGCCGCGATCCTGCGCTCGCCGCACGCGCACGCGGACATCGTCTCGATCGATATCTCGGCGGCCAAACAATCGCCCGGCGTCGTCGCGGTGCTCACTGGCGAGGATGTGACGTCGCTCACCACGAGCCTCGTCGTCGGGGTCAAGGCGCCGGTGGAATGCTGGCCGATCGCGGTCGGACGCGTGCGCTATGTCGGTGAACCGGTCGCCGTGATCGTTGCGACCGATCGTTACCTGGCCGAAGACGCCGCCGATCTGATCGACGTGCAGTATCGGCCGCGTCCCGTGGTGTGCGATCCGCTGGCGGCGTTGAGTCCGGATGCGCCGGTCCTGCATGACGGATTCAAGGGCAATGTCGCCAGCGACCGGACGTTTCGTTATGGCGATCCGGAGCAGGCCTTTGCGTCGGCGGCGCATCGCATCAGCATCGATATCCGCTATCCGCGCAACTCCTGCACGCCGATCGAAACCTACGGCGTGGTCGCGGACTATGATGCCGGCGAAGACGCCTATGACGTGCTCTCCAATTTCCAGGGCCCCTTCAGCATCCATGCGGTGCTGTCGCGCGCGTTACGGGTGCCCGGCAATCGTCTGCGTTTGCGCACGCCGCCGGATTCCGGCGGCAGCTTCGGCGTCAAGCAGGGGGTTTTTCCTTATATCGTTCTGATTGCCGCGGCGGCGCGCGCGGCCGACCGCCCGGTCAAATGGATCGAAGACCGGCTCGAGCATTTGACCGCATCGGTTTCGGCCACCAATCGCGCCACCACGCTCAGCGCCGCAGTGAGCGACGATGGCAGGATACTCGCGCTCGACTGGGATCAGGTCGAAGATTGCGGCGCGCATTTAAGGGCGCCGGAGCCCGCGACCTTGTATCGGATGCATGGCAACCTGACCGGGGCCTATGACATCCGCCATCTCAAGGTCCGCAATCGCGTCGTCGTCACCAACAAGACGCCGACCGGCCTTAATCGCGGCTTCGGCGGCCCGCAGGTCTATTTCGCGCTCGAGCGCCTGGTGCAGCGCATCGCGGTCGAACTCAATCTCGACCCGCTGGATGTGATCCGGCGCAATTTGGTTGCCGCCGGCGCCTTTCCGTATCGCACCGCGAGCGGGGCGCTGTTGGATTCCGGGGACTATCAGGAAGCGATCCGGCGCGGTGTCGTCGAAGGCGGGCTTGCGGCACTCAAAGCGCGCCGCGATGCCGCGCGCGCGCAGGGCAGGCTCTACGGCATCGGCTACACCGCGGTGGTCGAGCCGAGCGTGTCCAACATGGGCTACATCACGACCGTGCTGACACCGGCCGAGCGCCGCAAGGCCGGTCCGAAAAACGGCGCCCAGGCCACGGCGACGATCTCGATCGACCCGGTCGGCAGTGTCAGCGTGCATGTCTCCTCGGTGCCGCAGGGGCAGGGCCATCGCACCGTATTGTCGCAGGTGGTGGCCGACGTATTCGGCCTCACGCCGTCCGACATCAGGGTCAACACCGAGCTCGACACCACCAAGGACGCCTGGTCGATCGCCTCGGGCAATTACGCCAGCCGGTTCGCACCCGCCGTGGCCGGCACCGCCAAGCTCGCCGCCGAACGCATCGCGCAGCGGCTGGCGTGCATCGCCGCGAGCCAGTTGAACACGGAAGTCGACGATATCGCGTTCGTCGCGGGCCATGTCGGATCGAAGCGCAATCCGGACAACAAGGTCTCGTTCTCGCGTCTTGCGGGTTTGAGCCATTGGTCGCCCGGCGCGCTGCCCGACGGTGTCGGGCAAACCATTCGCGAAACCGTGTTCTGGACCCCGCCCGAACTGACCGCGCCTGACGATGCCGATCATATCAACTCGTCGCTCTGCCACGGCTTCATTTTCGATTTCTGCGGTGTCGAGATCGACCGCGTTACGCTGCAAACCCGCATCGATCGCTATGTCACCATGCATGATTGCGGCACGATCCTGCACCCCGCGATGGTCGATGGCCAGATTCGCGGCGGCTTCGCGCAGGCGCTGGGCGCCGCGCTCTACGAGGAATTTGCCTACGCGCCGGACGGCAGTTTCCTGACCGGAACCTTTGCCGATTATCTGCTGCCGACCACCATGGAGGTGCCTGATCCGCTGATCCTCCATATGCAGACGCCGTCGCCATTCACGCCGCTGGGCGCCAAGGGCGTCGGCGAGGGCAATTGCATGTCGACGCCGGTCTGCATCGCCAATGCGGTCGCGGACGCGCTCGCCACCAAAGACATCGACCTGCCGCTGGTGCCGGCGAAACTCGCGGACATCGTGCGCGGGGCCGAGCCTGCTCCACCGGCGGGCCGGGCCGCGGACACGAAGCGCACCGGTGACCGCAGTCTGCGCGGCGAAGGGCAAGCCACGGTTGCGGCATCCGCCGAGCGCGTCTGGGCCATGTTGCTGGATCCCGCGACGCTACAGGCCGTGATTCCCGGATGCCACCACGTCGAAAAACTTTCCGATACGCATTTCCGGGCCGAAGTGACATTGGGCATCGGTCCCGTGAAGGGACGGTATCGCGCCGAGGTGAGATTATCCGATCTCGACCCGCCGCATGCGGTGACGCTTGGCGGCTCGGCGGAAGGCGGGCTCGGATTCGGTGGCGGCGAGGGACGCATTACGCTTGCTCCGACCGCAAGCGGCGGCACCTCGATCCACTACGTCTACGAAGCCGCGATCGGCGGCAAGGTGGCCAGCATCGGAGGCCGCCTGCTCGACGGCGCCGCCCGCGTCATCATTGGGCAGTTTTTTGCGTCGCTGGCGCGCCAGGCGGGCGGTGCTGCACCGAACCGATCGCGCGGGTCCTTTGTCGCGAAGCTGCGCCGTCTGTTCGGAGGCGGCCGATGAAGCCCGCCGCGTTCGACTATGTGCGCGCCGAAACGCTCGACGAGGCGTTGGAGGTGCTGCGCCAGGAGGGAAGCGACGCCCGCATCATCGCCGGCGGGCAGTCGCTGATGGCGATGCTCAACATGCGGCTGGCAAGACCCAGGACGCTGATCGACATCATGCGCCTTCCTGAATTGGCGCGGATCGATGCCAAAGGTGACACGATCGTGGTGGGCGCGGGCGTGCGGCAGGCCGCGTTGCTGGCGTGGCCGGAGCTCGGCCGCAGCCTGCAACTGGTCGCGCTGGCGCTGCCGTGGACGGGGCATGCCCAGACGCGGAGCAGGGGCACCGTCTGCGGATCAATCGCGCATGCCGATCCGAGCGCGGAATTGCCGCTGGTCCTGCAAGCGCTCGGCGGCGAGGTCCATCTGCGCAGCGCCAAACGGCGCCGCCGCGTCGCGGCACGGGAGTTCTTTGCCGGCATGATGACGACGGTCCGCGCGGAAGACGAATTGATCGAAGCCGTCTCGTTTCCAGCCGCCCAACAACGCTGTGCCTTTCGTGAAGTGGCCCGCCGTCACGGCGATTTTGCCATCGTCGCCGCGGCGGCGGTGCAAACCGCCGCAGGGGTGCGCCTCGCGGTCGGCGGCGTCGCCGATATGCCGGTGGCGCGGGATTTTCCGCGCCTCGAAGGCAGCGCGCTCGACGAAGCCTTGAATGCGTTCGCCTACGAGCTCGACGCGCGTGATGATGTTCATGCCACCGCGCGGTATCGCCGCGACCTGGTGCGCCTGATCGGCCGCGATCTGGTGCGGGAGGTGCTGCCATGAGCCGATTGCAGGCAGGCCGCCGCCATCCCGTCCGCTTCTCGCTGAACGGCAAGCCATGTACCGGCGAGGCCGAACCGCGGCTGCTGTTGACCGATTTCCTGCGGCATCAGATCGGAATGACCGGCACCCATGTCGGCTGCGAGCATGGCGTCTGCGGCGCCTGCACCGTCAGCATCGACGGCAGCCCGGCGCGGGCCTGCCTCACGCTGGCCGCGCAGGTCGACGGCTGCGAGGTGCGCACTGTGGAAAGCCTGGCGCCGTCCGCGGGCCGTCTCGGCATCCTGCAAGCGGCGTTCAAGCGCAACCATGCGCTTCAGTGCGGCTTCTGCACCGCCGGCATCCTGATGTCGCTCGATTGTTTGCTGCGCGATCACCCGCGACCGGACGAGGCGACGATTCGCGATTTTCTGAGCGGCCATCTTTGCCGATGCACCGGATATGCGCCGATCATACGCGCGGCGCTGGAGGCGGCGGCGGAAATGGCGGGCGACGTGAGCAGAGAGACGACCCATGCTTGATCTTGGAACCGGCTTTGTTGCCAGCGTGGCGCGCGATCCCGATGCGCTGGCAATCGTCGATGGCAGCGTTCGCCTGACGTACGCGCAATGGTATGCGCGGATTTCGTCGCTGGTCGCTTCGCTTGAAAGCATCGGCTTGAAGCCCGGCGATCATCTCGTCAGCGTGCTGCAAAACTGCGAAGCGGCCGCGACCCTGCATTGGGCCTGTCAGTTGGCGGGCATCATCATCACGCCGGTGAATTGGCGCGCCAAGGCCGACGAACTCGATTTCTGCCTCGAAAACTCCGAGGCGCGCGCCATCGTGTATCAGGCCGCGTCCGCGCCGGCGGTTGAGGCATCGACGCATCCGCCGGCGCTGCCGTGCATCTGCGTCGGCGACAATGCTGTGGCCGGCGCCCTGGCATTCGACGCGATGGTGGCGGAGGTCGCGGCCGAGGCTGTGCCCCGTGCCGGCGCCGACGCCTGGTCGGTCATGCTCTATACCTCCGGAACCACGTCGCGGCCAAAGGGCGTGCCGCGGCGTCATCGCGCGGAGCGAGCTGCCGGCATCGCCCACGTCGCGCAGAACCTCTATCGGCGCGGCGAACGAACGCTCGGCGTGATGCCGCTGTATCACACCATGGGTGTCCGCTCGCTGATCGCGATGTCGCTGATCGGCGGGACGTTTGTCTGTTTGCCGCGCTACGACGCCAGCCAGGCGCTCGCGTTGATCGAGGCGGAGGCGATCACCAATCTCTATCTGGTGCCGACGCTTTACCACGATCTGGTCCACGCCCGGGAGTTCGCGTCGGCCGACGTCTCAAGCGTCCGCAAACTCGGCTTCGCCGGGGCTTCGATGACCGACGGGTTGCTGAAGAAGCTGAACGATGCGTTCCGGCCCGATCTGTTCGTCAACCATTACGGCAGTTCGGAAATCTACACCTTCACGATCGATCAGAACGCGCCTGCCAAGCCGGGATCGGCGGGCAAGGCCGGAATCAATCAGCAAATACGCGTGGTCAGGCTGAACGCCACGTCGGCGGCGGAACTCGCCAAGCCCCATGAGGAGGGCGAGGTCATCGCGCTGCTCGCGGGCGACGAGTCGTTCGAGGGCTACTGGCGGCGTCCCGACGCCGACGCTAAAGCGCTGCGCGACGGCTGGTATTTCACCGGCGACACCGGTTTTGTCGACGCCGACGGCGACCTGTTCGTTACCGGCCGGGTCGACGACATGATCATCAGCGGCGGCGAAAACATCTCGCCGGTCGAAATCGAAAGCTGCTTGTCGCTGCATCCGGCGGTGCTCGAAGTCGCTGTCGTCGGTCTTGCCGATGAGCGATGGGGCAAGGTGGTCACGGCGTTTGTGAAGCGCCGCGGGCCAGTCAGTGAACAGGATCTCGAACAGTTTTGCCGGATCTCGGGCCTGGCGAATTTCAAGCGGCCGCGGCGCTTCGTCTTTGTCGATGCGTTGCCGAAATCCCCGGTCGGAAAACTACTGCGCCGCCTGTTGGTCGCAGGCGACTACCAACACGAAAATGTGCCGCCCTCAAGCGCGGCCTAACACCCTGAAAGGAAATGACATGGCTTCATCCTACGCTTTTGCGGATTCCCGACTCGGCAAGCTCGACGGTTTCGAGGTCGAGATCGACGAGGCGCGGGAACGCGCCGACATCATTCTCAACCGGCCGCCCTACAATGTCGTCTCGATGCCGCAGCGCGATCAATTGCGGCTGGTGTTCGAGACGCTCGACGAGGATGATCGGGTCCGCATCATCGTCATCAGGTCGGTCGGCGAACATTTTTCCTCAGGCGGCAATATCGGTGGCTTCATGGAAGCTACGCCGGAGAAGGTCTCCAAGCTCGCCTGGAATATCGCCTCGCCGACACGCTGCGCCAAGCCGGTGATCGTTGCCAATCGCGGCTATTGCTTCGGGGTCGGCTTCGAACTGTCGCTGGCCTGCGATTTCCGCATCGCCTCCGAGACGACGCTGTACGCGCTGCCCGAGCAGAAGCTCGGCCAGATCCCGGGATCGGGCGGCTCGGCGCGGTTGCAGAAGATGATCGGCATCACCCGGACCAAGGACATCGTGATGCGCTCGAAGCGGATTCCCGCCAAGCAGGCCTTCGATTGGGGCATCGCGACCGAATGCGTGCCGGATGCCGAGCTTGAGAAGGCCACCGACAAATTGGTCGACGAGCTTCGTACCTTTGCGCCGCTGGCGCAGCGCACCGCCAAGAAGCTTCTGAACGACACCGAAGACTCGATGCTGACGGTCGCGATCGAACTCGAAGGCCACTGCTACAGCCGGTTGCGTCAATCGGAGGATTTCAAGGAGGGCGTCGAGGCCTTCAACCAGAAGCGCCCGCCAAAATTCATCGGGCGCTAGATTCATGTGGGGCAAAACGGGGGAGGAATGAAATGACAACGCTGAATATTGAGGCCGTTGAAACGGCGCCGCCGGTCGCAGCCAAACAAATGCGAAATGCGATGGTGGCGTCGGTTCTCGGATGGTCGCTCGATCTGTTCGATCTGTTTATTCTATTGTACGTGGCGCCGACGGTGGGAGCGTTATTCTTCCCATCCAGCGTCCCGACATTGTCATTGGCCGCCGTGTACGCCTCGTTCGCGGTGACGCTGTTGATGCGCCCGGTGGGCTCCGCGATCTTCGGTCACTATGCGGATGTCCATGGACGCAAGGGCGCGATGCTGGTCGCCATCGTCGGTGTCGGCATCAGCACCGCCGCGTTCGGCCTACTGCCGACCATCGCCCAAGCGGGCTTCATCGCGCCGGTCCTGTTCCTGCTATTGCGTCTGGTGCAGGGCATCTTCGTCGGCGGGGTGGTGGCTTCGACCCACACCATCGGCACCGAATCGATCAAACCAGCCTGGCGCGGCGCGATGTCCGGGCTGATCGGCGGCGGCGGCGCCGGCATCGGATCGTTGCTGGCGTCGTTCGTCTTTCTCGTGACGTCGTCGATATTCCCCGGCGATGCGTTCGCGGTGTGGGGCTGGCGCTGCATGTTCTTTTCCGGACTGCTGAGCTCGTTGCTCGGCTGGTTCATTTTCCGCAATCTCGAGGAATCGCCGTTTTTCAAGGAGCAGCAGAAGCAGAAAGCGGCCGGCACCTTCCAGGCGCCGCGGGCGCCGGTGAAGGTGCTGTTTTCAAGCGAGCATCGGAACACTTTGTTGCTCAATCTGCTGATCACCTTCGGCGGCGGCGCCGGCTATTATTTGACCTCCGGCTATCTTCCGTCGTTTCTCAAGGTGGTGAACGGCGTTCCAAACAACGTCTCATCGCTCATTTTGATGAGCGCGAGCCTGGCGGCACTGGTCTCGGCCGTTCTGGTCGGGGCGCTCAGCGATTTCATCGGCCGCAAGAAGACGTTCCTGCTGGTCGGGGTCTGCATGCTGGTGCTGCTGCCGCTGTGTTATCTGAACATGGCCAAGACGACCGACACCAGCACGATCGCGTTCTATGCGCTGGCGATCGCCTTCCTCGGCAATGCCGGCTATGCGCCGGTGCTGATCTTTCTCAACGAGCGCTTTCCGACCGCGATCCGTGCCAGCGGCACTGGTTTATCCTGGAACATCGGCTTCGCGCTCGGCGGCATGATGCCGACATTCGTTTCGCTGGCGAGCGCCGGACCGGCGCAGATTCCAATGTCGCTGTCGATTTTCGTCGCGGTTATTTTTACCATCTACCTGATCGGCGCGGTGCTGATCCCGGAAACCAAAGGCGATTTTCGCTGATCGTACGACCGGCGGCGGCGATGCCCGCCGCCGGGCTCTCGCAGGCCGGTTGAATACGCGCGTTCAGTTCGCTTTTTCGATCAGGCTTTCCAGCAGCCGTTTCAATTCGGCCGTCGCCTTGTTGCCGTAACTTTCGGCGATGTGCGACTCCTGGCTCAGCGCCAGCGAATTCAGGCGCTGGGTCAGCGCCTTTCCGCGTTCGGAGCTGAACATCAGCACCTTGCGCCGGTCGTCGGAATCCTGGACGCGGTAAACCAGCGAATCCGACACCATGCGATCGACCATCTTGGTCAGGGTCGGATGATTGAGCAGCACCGCTTCCGCAAGTTCCCCCATCGAATGGCCCTTGCCGTCCGAAAGGACTTTCAGGATGCGCCACTGTTCCACCGGCACGCCTTCGGTCCGAAAGCGGGCGTCAAGCTGCCGATTGATCTCCCGGTTCGCCTGCGCGAGCAGATAAGCGAGGTGTTCCGTGATGGGTTTGCTGGGCGATCTGGCCAAGGGTCTGAACTTTGAGAATGGGTGTTGGGTGAATATTGGGCTCTCTTGCCAGTTCTATATGCATGCGAATCGTTGAATATTCAATATTTTCCAGTACGATATTTTTGTTGCCGATCACCTTGCCGATGGTACTGTGATAGCCGCCGGACGTCACAAAGCCAAAAGGAGAGCGAATTGCTCTCGCCCACGCATATCGGAAAGTTCGGCGGGCCGTCGATGCCGCCGGAATGGCTGCTGAAGGGATTCTCGGCGTCGGGCGCCGGGACGTCGGCGCAGTCACCGCGCCCGCTCCGTGAACGTGGCGATCGCGGCAAGCTGCGGATTGCCAATTTTGTCGGGCTGTCGGGTCCATCGGGAATCTGGGGCCCGGCCTCGATCAATAGCTCGCTGCTGGCGGCTTCCGAAATCAATCGCCGCGGCGGCATTCTCGGCCGCGAAATCGAGATCGCGTTCCATGACACCGGCGGCGATATCGACGACGTGACGCAGACCGCATCCGACCTTGTCGCGTCGGAGGGCGCCGACATCATTACGGGCTCCCATATCAGCGCGGTTAGGGTGGCGCTGCGCAAGGTGATCGCCGGACATATTCCTTACCTCTATACGCCGGTATATGAGGGCGGCGAGCGAACGCCCGGCGTCATGGCGATCGGCGAGACGCCGGGAATGCAATGGCGTCCGGCGATCGAGTGGCTCGCCAACACCAAACGCGCGCAGCGATGGTATCTGATCGGCAGCGACTATGTCTGGCCGTGGCTCTCCCACAAGTCGATCAAGAAGTACATCAAGGATGCCGGCGGGTGTGTGCTCGGCGAGGAGTTTGTGCCGATCGGCGAACACGACCACAGCCGCCAATTGGCGCGGATTCGGGCCGCGAAGCCCGACGTGGTTCTGATCACCTTGATCGGCGCCGACAGTATCTTCTTCAACCGCGCCTTTGCCGAGCAGGGGCTCGGCTCCCGGATGCTCCGTCTGGCCGGCGCGATGGACGAGACGGTGCTGCTTGGGATCGGCGCCGACAACACCGAAGGCCTGTACTGCGCGTCCGGCTATTTCATCGACATGGCCACGCGCGCCAACGACATCTTCCGCGACCAATATCAGGCGTCGTTCGGCCGCCACGCGCCTCCGCTTGGCTCCATCGGGCAGTCGAACTACGAGGGTTTGCGGTTTTTGGAGACGGTCGCGTCGCGCGCGGGTTCGCTGGCGATCAAGCCGCTGCTCTCGGCTGCCGCCAATGTCGACTATCAGGGCGCGCGAGGCCGGATCGACATTCGCCGCGGTAACGCCCGCATGCCGATCTATCTCGCCGCGGCCAACGGGCTCGATTTCCGGCTGATCAAGCAATTCTGACGGCCCGCCAAGATCGCTCCTCAGGGATGAGGAAGATTTACGGACCTCATCCTGAGGAGCTTGCGAAGCAAGCGTCTCGAAGGATGGAGGCAACACATGGACTCGCGGCCATCCTTCGAGACGCGGCGAAGACGCCGCTCCTCAGGATGAGGTCGGTGCCGCTGCGGCGCAACCATCGCGAGATGCCTGATCGCAAAATAATACTTGAAAAGGAAAACATTTCCGTTTCTAGTGATGTCGGCAACGTCGCCGTTTTGCCGAAAGGCCTTGCGCGACAGCCATCCGGAAACAGGAGAAGTCACCGTGCCAGCAGTAGCGCTACCAACCCCAGATCAATTGCGCGACGTTGCAGACGCCTGCGGTCTGGCCTTGACCGACGAGGACGTCAGCTCTTTCCGCGGATTGATGCAGGGTTCGATCGATGCCTACAACGTCGTCGCTGCGATGCCGGACGAAGTCCCGGTCGTCAAATATCCGCGGACCCCGGGCTATCGGCCGGGCCCTGAGGAAAACCCGCGCAATGCCTGGTACCGGAAGGCCACCGTCAAAGGCGCCGCAAGCGGCAAGCTCAAGGGTAAGGTCGTAGCCCTCAAGGACAATATCATGCTGGCCGGCGTGCCCATGATGAACGGGTCCGCGACGCTCGAGGGCTACGTGCCGGATTTCGACGCGACCATCGTCACGCGCATGCTCGACGCCGGCGCGGAAATCGCCGGCAAGGTGCATTGCGAGTCGTTCTGCATCTCCGGCGGCAGTCATACCAATTCGACCGGTCCGGTGCATAACCCGCACAAAATGGGGTTTTCCGCCGGTGGTTCGTCCTCCGGAAGCGGGGTCGTGGTCTCGCTTGGCGAGGTCGACATGGCAATCGGCGGCGACCAGGGCGGCTCGATCCGCATGCCCGCATCGTTCTGCGGCATCTACGGCATGAAGCCGACCTGGGGTCTGGTGCCCTATACCGGCGTCATGCCGATTGAAATTTACGTCGATCACACCGGGCCGATGACCGCCAACGTCGCCGACAACGCCCTGCTACTCGAAGTGCTGGCGGGCGATGACGGCTATGATCCGCGCATCAAGGCGCCCGAGGTGAAGGAATATACCAAGGCGCTTGGCGCTGGCGTCAAGGGCATGAAGATCGCCATCGTCAAGGAAGGCTACGAACAGGTCGGCGCGGAAGCCGCGGTCAACGAAAGCGTCAAGGAAGCGGCGAAGCGGTTTGCCTCCCTGGGCGCGTTGGTCGAAGAGGTTTCGATCCCGATGCATCTGGTGGCGCCGGCGATCTGGACGCCGATCGGAGCCGAGGGCATCGCCCAGACCATGATGTTCGGCGACGGCTACGGCCTGAGCCGTTCGGACTTGTATTCGACCTCCTTGATGGAGTTTCATCGCGGCTGGCGCGGCCAGGCTGACTCGCTGTCGGAGACGACAAAACTGTTCCTGATGCTCGGCACCTACATCAACAACAATTTCGGCCCACGCTACTACGGCAAGGCCGTGAACATCTCGCGTCGCCTGACCGCGACCTATGACAAGGTGCTTGCGAACTATGATCTGTTGTTGATGCCGACGACGCCGATGAAGGCAACGCCGTTGCCGGCGCCAGGGGCTTCCCGAGAAGAGGTGGTCCAGCGCGCCTTCGAGATGATCACCAACACCGCGCCGTTCGATATCACGCACCATCCGGCGATGTCGCTGCCGTGCGGCATGGTGGACGGGCTGCCCGTGGGCCTGATGCTGATCGGCCGGCATTTCGACGAGCCGACGATCTATCGCGCCGCGCACGCGTTCGAACAGTCCGCCGACTGGAAAACCATGTAAGCGGGAGACGAGTTACCGGTGATGCCGCATGGCTAATCTCTTTGTCGCATTGTTCGAGATCATGAGTTTCGGCGCGATCGTCGTTCTGGTCGTGCTGGGGCTCGGCATTATCGCCAGCATGATGGGGATCTTCAACTTCGCGCAGGGAGAATTTGTTCTGCTCGGCGCTTACATCACCTATGTCGTGCACAATGCCGGAGCGCCGGTCTGGATCGGAATGGCGGTCGCGCCGTTCGCGGTCGGCGCGCTGGGGTTCGTGCTGGAGCGCCTGGTGGTGCGCCGGTTCTACGCCGCGCCGATCGTGGCGATGCTCGGAACCTACGCGCTCGGGCTGATCATCCGCGAAATCGTGCGCGGCCTGATCGGCGGGCTGTATATCTCGGTGCCGGAACCGGTGGGCGGGTCGGTCAATCTCGGCGCCATGCATTTTTCGTCATGGCGGCTTGTGATCATCCTGATCACCGGATTGGTGATGGTCGCAAGCTATCTCTTGCTGTCGCGTACCGCGTTCGGATTGCGGATCCGGGCGTCGCTGGAAAATCCGGCGCTCGCCCGGGCATCGGGCATTTCCACCAACGCGATCTACGGGGCGACCTTTGCATTCGGCGCGGCTCTGGCGGGTCTTGCCGGGGCGCTGATTGTGCCGGTGTTCTCGCTATTCGCAGATCTCGGCCTTCGCTTTCTCATTCAGGGGTTTGTCGCCGTGATGGTCGGCGGCGTCGGGTCCTTTGCCGGGCCGGTGGCCGGCGCTGGCGTCATCGGAACGCTTTCGGCGGCGCTGCCGTGGGTGATTCCGCCTGTGATCGCCGATGTCCTCGTGTTCGTTATCGCAATCGTCTTCATCAAATTCCGGCCGCAAGGCCTGGTTTCAGGAAAAGGGGTTTAGTCCGATGTCCAGCGAGCTCAACCAACAGAGCCGGCGGCGCTTTCTCTCCAATTTTGCCTTCGCAAGCACGGCGCTTGCGACCGGCGTCGGAAGCTGGGTCATCCGTCCCGAATGGGCGAACGCGGCCGCTGACCCGATCAAGGTCGGCATCGCCACCGATTTGACCGGTCCGATCGGCTACGCCGGCAACGCCGACGCCAACGTGGCGAAAATGGTGGTGAAAGAAATCAACGATGCCGGCGGATTGCTTGGCCGGCCGCTGGAGCTGTTCATCGAGGACACCGCATCGAACGAATCGGTGGCGGTTGGCAATGTCCGCAAGCTGATCCAGCGCGACAAGGTCGACCTCGTGCTCGGTGGCATCACCAGTTCGATGCGCAACGCGATCAAGGACGTGATCGTCGCCCGCGGCAAGACGCTCTATATCTATCCGCAGCTTTACGAGGGCAAGGAATGTACGCCGTATCTGTTCTGTACCGGGCCCACGCCGGCGCAGCAGTGCGATGAATTCATTCCCTGGCTGATCAAGAACGGCGGTAAGAAATTCGCATTGCCGAGCGCCAACTATGTCTGGCCGCATACGCTCAATGTCTATGCGCGCAAGGTGATCGAGGCCAATGGCGGCGAGGTGGTGTTTGAAGAATATTATCCGCTCGACCAGATCGATTTCAGCGCCACCGTCAACCGGATCATCTCCAACAAGGTGGATGTGGTGTTCAATACCGTGATTCCGCCGGGCGTCGGGCCGTTCTTCAAGCAGCTTTACGAGGCAGGCTTCCTCAAGAATGGCGGCCGGCTCGCCTGCGTCTATTACGACGAGAACACGCTGAGCATCAATCAGCCGGCCGAGATCGAGGGATTGGCGAGCTGCCTGGATTATTTCAAGGCACTGACTCCGGAAGACCCGGTCAGCGCCAAGATCCAGGCCGGCTACGACAAGCAGTTTCCGGGCACGTTCCTGTTCGCGGCGGGAAGTGCGGCGACCGGAACCTATCGCGGCCTCAAGCTGTGGGAAGCCGCGGTCAAGGAGGCCGGCAAGGTCGACCGTGACGCGGTCGCCGCAGCCCTTGATCACGCCAAGATCGCCGAAGGCCCCGGCGGACCGGCCGAAATGGTTCCCGGCGAGCGGCATTGCAAAATGAAAATGTACACCGCCGTCGCCAAAGGCGGTAATTACGAGATCGTCGCGCGCAGTGCCGGCCTCGTCGAACCAAAGGAATGCTGAGCGTCTCGCGGCTAGAGCATGATGAGATGAGCTTAGAGCGAGTTGTATCGAGAACGGCTCCTGCTCCCCTCCCCCTTGCGGGGAGGGAGAAAGCTGCGGCAGGCGGCGTGGTGGTTCCTGAGCTCATGTGCTGGCAATTGGATGACTGAAACGACGCCGATTGAATTGAGACTTCCCGTTCGTGTTGGTCGTTCTCGCCGCTGGCAGGTGCTGCCGGTGATGGAGGCCGCGGTGCTCGTCATCGCGGCGCTGCTGCCGCTCGTGCTGCAGGATTATCTGACGATCTATGCCACGCGGGTCCTGATCCTCTGCCTGTTCGCGCTCTCGTTCGATCTGGTGTGGGGCTACGCCGGAATCATGAGCTTCGGACAGGCGGTGTTCTTCGGTTCGGCCGGATACGGCGTAGCGTTGATTACCCGCGATCTCGGCGTGACGTCGATGCTGATCGTGTTGCCGGCGGGGCTGTTGATCGGGCTCACCTTCGCTCTTCTGCTCGGGGGATTCCTGCTGCTGGGCCGGCATCAATCGAGCGTGATCTTCGTCTCCTTAGGGACGCTGACCGGTTCCTACGCGTTCGATCGGCTGGCGCGCGGCTGGTACTATCTCGGCGGCCAGAACGGCATCCCCTCGATTCCGCCGATGAGCCTCGGCAGCTACGATCTGGACGAGGGCCCGGTGTTCTATTATTTCGCGCTTGGAATCCTGGTGCTGGTCTATCTGTTGTGCCGCTTCCTGGTGGGATCGCAGTTCGGATTGGCGCTTGCCGGCCTGCGCGAGAATGAGCAGCGCATCGCGTTTTTCGGCTATCGGGTGCAGCGCCTCAAGGCGATCATCTTCTCGGTCGCGGGCGCCATCGCCGGCCTCGCCGGCAGCCTTTATGCTTTCCACGAAGGTTTTGTCTGGCCCAACATGCTGGGCGTCGTGATGTCCACGCAGGTCGTGCTCTATGTGCTGTTCGGCGGCGCCGGCACCTTGATCGGGGCGGTGATCGGCACCGTCGTGATCGAGGCCGTCAGCTTCTGGCTGTCGAACAGCTATCAGGACATCTGGCCGATCATCCTCGGCGTATTGCTGCTATTGGTCATCCTGTTTCGTCCCGCCGGGCTGATCAGCCTGATCGTCAGCGAGCGCGAACGCGTCGGCGGTTTCGGCCGTCCGCCAAAGGCCTGACATCATGGCCCTGCTCGAGGCGCGTGGCGTCACCAAGATCTTCGGCAAACTGACGGCCTTGAACGGCGCCGAACTCACCGTCGCGGAGAACGAATTTCACGGCCTGATCGGGCCGAACGGCTCCGGCAAGAGCACCTTGATGAAATGCATCGCCGGTGCGGAAACCCCGACCACCGGCACGGTGAAGTTTGGCGGTCGCGATATCACGCAATTTCCGCCTTCGGAGCGAACCCGCGCCGGCATGAGCCTGAAGTTTCAGATCACCAGCGTGCTGCCGGCCTTGACGCTGTACGACAACGTCCTGCTGGCGTTGCAAGCGCAGGCCTCGCTGCCGAGCCTGGTGTTTTCGCGGACCCGCGGCATCCTGCACGACCGTGTCATGGCGATGCTCGAACAATTTCGCCTGGTCGATCATGCGGCGGAGCCGGCCTCGGCGCTTTCGCATGGCCAGCAGCAATGGCTGGAAATCGCCATGGCGCTGGCGCCCGATCCGAAACTGCTGCTGCTGGATGAGCCGACCGGCGGCATGAGCCTGGAAGAGCGGCGCGTTACCGGTGAGCTGTTGCAGCCGATCAAGAAGCGTTGCTCGCTGGTCATCGTCGAGCACGACCTCGACTTCATTCGCGATATCTGCGATCGGCTGACGGTGCTCGATCAAGGCAGCGTGCTCGATTGCGGCTCGGTCGCGCAGATCCAGTCCAGCGCCAAGGTCCAGGAGGTCTATCTCCGCCGTGCCTGACGACAATTACCTTGATATCCGCGATCTCGACGCCGGTTATGGCCGCAGCCAGGTTCTGTTCGGCGTCAGCATCAATGTGCCATGGCGAGGCGGCGTCGCCATCCTGGGCCGCAACGGCGCCGGCAAGACGACCTTGATGAAGGCGATCGTCGGCGAACTGCCGTTGCTGGGTGGCTCCATCACGCTCGACGCCCGCGATGTCGGGCGGCTGCCGACCGAACAGCGCATTCGCCTCGGGTTCGGATATGTCCCGCAGGAGCATTCGGTGTTCGGCCGGCTTTCGGTGCGGGACAATCTTGCGGTGGGTGCGCTCACCAATCGTGACAGCCAGGCCGTCAACCGGATACTGGAAATATTTCCGAAGCTCGGTCAGCGCATGGACCAGGTGGCGGGCACGCTATCGGGCGGCGAACGCAAGATGCTCGCGATCGGACGCGCGCTATTGTCAGACCCGCGGGTGCTGTTGCTGGACGAACCGACCGAAGGCGTCTGGATCGGTGTCATCGAAGAAATCACCGAGCGATTGATCCTGCTGGCAAAGGATATTGCCGTTGTCATCGTCGAGCAGCATCTCGATCTCGCGCTCAGGGTTGCCGATCGCGCCTATGTGCTGGATCGCGGCAGGGTCGCGCTGACGGGATCGGCGCAGGAGGTCCGTGCCGATCCAAAGCTGCTGCAATATCTCGCGCCGTGAGGCCCTTGGAGCATGATGAGATCGGGTTGAGCCGGATTGTCGGCGCGCTTGACTTCACCTCTCCCCGTCGGGGAGAGGTCGATTTGCTCCCGGCGATGCGGAGCATCGTCCGGTGCAAATCGGGTGAGGGGGCTTATCCGCGAGTCAGAACCCGATGCAAGAGCCCCTCACCCCAACCCTCTCCCCGCGAGAGCGGGGCGAGGGAGAAGAGCCTCAGCGCCGCTCGCGCCGCGCCGTGGTTGCCGTAGCCGCAAGATAAGTCTGGCGGTTGAGACAATCCGGTCGCTTCGGCGCAGTTTGGCGCACCGCGTCTCGCGCGGCACAGCTCCATCGCATCGCGAGTTGCCACGTCTCCAGCGAGGTAAACCAATCCTTGACCGCCGAATATTTCCGATAGCCCCAGGCGAATGCCGGGATCGACATCAGCTTGTCGCGGCTGACGCTGAACAGCCTTTCGATCAGCACAATCTTGAGAATTTCCGCGCTGGCCAGCAGCACCAGTCCCAACAAAGCGTGGCCCGTCCCGACCAGATAGGCCGCTGCCGGCTTGGCCGGCTCAAGGATGACCAGCGGGACAACAAACAATAGAAGCGTGGGGTAGGGCCGCAGCGATAAGACCCAGCGATGAATCCGGGCAAAGGCCCAATGCGCGCCGATCCACCGGGAGAGCGGCACCGCCACGGTCGCAAACACAGCGTCCAACAGAAAATAGAGGATGGCGATCGTAAAGACGATCACGTTCCCGATACGTTTCACGCCAGCACCCTAAGATTTCTCCATCTATGAGAAGGCACAAACCGCCGCGAAGTTCACACGGCGGGTGCCAAATTTTCCATTTTGGCGTGGAACCAATGCGAGAACGGATCACAACTGTGATTTGTGTCACGTTTGTGGCGGGTTTGTCAGAAATCGCCGCTCAGCAATCGCCCGTAGCCGGAGAATGGATGGCGGATACCGGCGGTTCGCAGAGCGTGCCACATCATGGCGGACGCCGCTGATATCACCGGCTTGCCGGTATCGTCTTCCAGCACCTGCAACGCATCGAGCGTCGGCATGCCCACGCCGCTGAGGAAAATCGCCTCCGCGTCGGGACGATCGACCTGCCGGGCAATGGCATAGGCGCGCTCGCTGTTTTCCTCATAGATGTTCCTGACATTGTCGAGATGGCCGGAATTGACGACGGTCACGCCGCATTTTTCCAGATGCAGCCTGCCCAGCGCGGTCATGTCGGCGGAGTAGGGCGTTGCATAGGCGATGCGCCGAACCCCAAGCGCCTTGAAAGCCGCCAATACGCTGCCGAACGCGGTGACGAACCGGGCGTTGCCGAGTGCTTCCATCGCCGTGACGAGGGCTGCTTCGCGCGCCTCGCCGAGCGTATAACTGGTCGCGGTATGCGCCAGGACGATGACGCTGGGACCGACCATCGAGAGCAGCCGAACGCAAGCCGGGATGCTTTCGACCTGGCTGCGGTTGCGTTCCTCCTGGCCGGCATGCGTGCCGGCCGGACCCTCGGCGCTCATGCGCGTGAAGTGCAGCGATACCCCCGGCGGGGTCAATTCGGCCATTTCCGGTTCAACCGTGGGATTGCCCGGAGGCACCAGAAATCCGATTCTTGCGCGCCATCCCTTCATGATGCCGGTCCAATCATGCTTGCCGTCCTGCCCTGAACTATTCTCTTATGCCCATGATCCCGTTTCGCGGCCGCGCCGTCAAATCGCGATGCGCGAGACAACAAGCCGGAGCAACGTCCCATGCCGTTCTGGACCTGCGAACAATGCGGCGCCCAATTTCCTGATAGCAGCGCGCCGCCGCGATCGTGCCCGATTTGCGAGGATGAGCGGCAATTCGTCAACTGGAACGGCCAAGCCTGGCTGTCGCGCGAGGATCTGTCGAAGAGCCACCGGGTGCTGTGGCGCGACGATCTCGGCATCCCCGGTCTTGGCGTCGAGCCTCCATTCGCGATCAGGCAACGCGCGCTGTTGCTGCGGGAGCCCGATGGCTGCGTGATGTGGGATTGCATTCCGCTGGCGACCAACGAGGCCATCGCATACGTCCGGTCGCTCGGCGGCCTGAAGGCGATCGCAATCTCGCACCCGCATTTTTATGGCGCGGTCGCCGATTGGAGCGAGGCGTTCGGCGGCATTCCCGTGTATCTGCATGGCGACGATCGCGCCTGGATCACCCGGCCACATCCCTCCATCGTGCCGTGGTATGGCGAAAGCTGCCGGCTTTCCAACGACATTCTGATTTTGCGCGCCGGGGGGCATTTTGCCGGCGGCACCCTGTTGCACTGGCGCGCGGGCGCCGAAGGGCGCGGCGCGCTGTTGACCGGCGATATCGCGACGGTCTCGATGGACCGGCGTTCGGTCAGCTTCATGTACAGCTATCCGAACAATATCCCGCAGAACGCCCAGTCCGTTCGCCGGATCGCGGGCGTGGTCGAGCCCCTGGCGTTCGACCGGATCTACGGCGCCTGGTGGGATCGCAACATCGCCACCGATGCCAAGGCCGCGTTCAACGCCTCGGTCCGGCGCTATCTCTCGGCGATATCTTGAAGGCTAAATCTTTGAGGACCAAGCGCGCCCCAAGGGTGTGTCGAGGGTGTGCGCGCAACGGACGCGGCGCGTCGACCAAGATACAATAGGCATGGGGCAAAACTCATGGTACTGGGCGTGCCGGCGCACGGGTAAATCGTGCCAATAACGCGCAAGAACGCCAATAGCGCACAAGAACAATGGCCGTCAGGGAGAAAACATCATGATCGAACGCCGCAGGCTCCTGAAGATCGGCGCGTCCGGGATCGCGGCGTCGGTGGCGATGCCGTTTGTCGGCCGGACCGGATGGGCCGCGGCGCCGACCCACACGCTCAAGCTGACCTTTGCCGATACCCAGGCCCATCCGCTGTATGATGTGCTCAAGCGCTTTGCCGATGACGTCGGAAAGCGCACTTCGGGCGCTATCGAGATCCAGGTCTTCAGCATCGGGCAGCTCGGCAGCGGCACCAATATCCTGACCGGCCTGCAGACCGGCATCATCGATTTTTGCGCGCATACGTCGGGCTTCATCGATACCATCTTTCCGAAATTCCAGGTCGTCGATTTGCCGTTCCTGTTCTCGGATTCCGCCTCGGCCGAAAGACTGCTCGATGGACCGACCGGCGCCAAGCTGCTCGACATGCTGCCGACCAAGGGCATCTATGGTCTGGGCTATGGCCATTGGGGATGGCGCGTGGTGTCGACGATCGACCGCAAATGCCCCGAGCCGGAGGCGATGAAGGGATTGAAGATCCGGGTGCAGCCCGGCGCGATCTTTGCGTCGACCTTCAAGGCGTTGGGCGCAAGCCCGGTCGCGATCGATCTGACCGAAGTCTATCTGGCGCTGTCGCAGCGGGTGATCGACGCCGTCGAGACGCCGATGATCTCGCTGGCCGCGACCAAGCACGACGAGATCGTCAACACCATCAACATGACCAATCAGGTTTACAATGTCGGCGTGATGATGGCGAGCAAGTCCAAGTTCGACGCGCTGCCCAAGGACGCGCAACAGGCGATCCGCGACGCCAGCGTCAACCTCACCAAGGACTGGCGCACCACGGTCGCGGCCAAGAGCGACGAGATTGCCCAGCGCTACAAGACCAAAGGCATGAACTTCGTCGAGGTCAACCGCGAGCATTATCTCAAAGCCACCGAAAGCGTTTACCCGCAGTTCAAGGACATCATCGGCGCCGAGCTTTACGATGCGGTCCTGAAGGAAGCCGGGCATGCCTGATACGCTGGCGATGCTTTCCGACGGCGAGCTTGCTCAGGAACTAGACCATGTGCCCGGATCGACCGATCCGGGCGCAGCCGTATTGAGGCGCGGCCCAATCGCGGATCGGATCCGCGGCGTGCTGAACGGACTGGATGTCGGCTTTCGCGCGATCCTGGTGATCGCGCTGGTGATCCAGCTCGCGATTGTGCTGACCGGCATCGTTTCGCGCTTCTGGTTCGACGAATCGCTGCTATGGGCCGATGAAGCTGCAAAGCTGTTTCTGTCGCTGACCGCGTTTGTCGGCGGCGCGCTGGCGTTTCGCGCCCGCCATCACACCACCGTCGAATTCCTGACCGGGCGCTTTTCGCCGCGATGGCGGGCGTCAGTCGCGGTCGGGATCGACGCGCTGATCCTGGTCGCAGCGACCGTGGTGGGATATGTATCGCTCGACCTGTTGTCGATTTCGGCGACGTCGAACACGCCGATCCTCGACATCAACGCGGCATGGCTGGTGTTGCCGCTGACGGTCGGGATGGCGCTGGTGGCGTTGTTTGCGATCGAGCGGCTGGTTTATTTCCATGCGCTGAGCGTTGTCGTTCCGGCCTTGGTGATGGTCGCGCTGCTGGTCGGAATCGTCTATGCGATCAGCGTTGTGCCGTCGCTGCATTTCGATAATGGCACGGCCCTTGCGGTGATGCTGGTCGCGTTCCTGCTGGCGGTGCTGCTGGGGCTTCCGGTCAGCTATGCGATGCTGCTGGGCTCGCTGATGTTCCTGTTGATCTCAGGCGTGGCGCCGCTGATCGCCGCGGCGCAGAATACCTTCGATGGCACCGGCAATTTCGTGCTGCTGACCCTGCCGTTCTTTATCTGGGCCGGTCTCATTATGGAGAAAGGCGGCATCAGCCTGCGCCTGGTGCGCTTTGCGATGACGCTGGTCGGCCACATGCGCGGCGGCCTGTTGCAGGTCGCGGTGCTGACGATCTACATGGTGTCGGGCATTTCCGGCTCGAAGATCGCCGATGTGGTCGCGGTCGGATCGGTGCTGCGTCGCGAGCTGAAGAAACAGGGCTACCGACCCGAGCAGGGCGCCGCGGTGCTGGCGTCCTCGGCGGCGATGTCGGAGACCATCCCGCCGAGCCTTGCGATGCTGGTGCTGGGATCGGTGGCGCCGATTTCGATCGGCACTCTCTTCATCGCCGGCCTGCTGCCGGCGGCGGTCATCGCGTCGCTGCTGATGGTCCTGAACTATGTGCTGTCGCGGCGCGACAATATGGCATCAGTGCCGCGTGCCACCGCGGCGGAATTGCTGCGCGCCACCGGCGGCGCGGTGCTGCCGTTGGTGATGCCGGTGATCATGGTGATCGGCATCCGGTTCGGCGTAGCTACGCCCACCGAAGTGTCGAGCGTGGCCGTGCTCTATGGATTGATCCTGGCGTTCGCGATCTATCGCGCGGTCGGCCTCAAGACGCTCTACCAGATCGCGGTGGAATCCTGCCTGCTGGCGGGCATGGTGCTGTTCATCATCGCGGCGGCGTTCTCGTTCGCCTGGACGCTGACCGCGGCCAATCTGCCGGCCAACCTCGCGATGGTGCTGCATTCGATCGGCGACAACCGTATCGTCTTCACACTCGGATCCATCGTGCTGCTGATCGTGGTGGGATCGCTGCTGGAAGGGCTGCCGGCGCTGATCATCCTGGGGCCGCTGTTGATGCCGATGGCAAGCCAGTACGGCATCGACATCATCCACTACAGCATGATCATGATCCTGGCGATGGGCGTCGGGATCTTCATCCCGCCGATCGGCATCGGCTTCTATGTTTCCTGCACGGTGTCGGAGAGCCGCCTGGAGGCCACCAGCAAAGCGATGCTGCCCTATCTGGCGGTGCTGATCATCGGCGTGCTGGTGGTGGCCTTTGTGCCCTGGTTCACGCTCGCGGTGCCGCGGCTGGTGCAGGGGCATTAGCGCGTGCGCCAATAAAGCCGACCGAGACGTAGCGGAACTTGCGAGCCGGACTCGGCATGCCTGTTGACGTCCATAGCTGACGTGGACATTCGAGCAATGTCCGCTTAGCGCCGACGCGGACATTGCCGTGAAGTCGGCTTTCGACCCAAAAGCGGATATCAAATCAGTTCAGCTTCTTATGCTCGTTCAGTTTTGCCCGCGGCGCGTTACCCATGGCTAACCATCTTCTTGGAAGGTTCTTCCTGCACCCCGGGAATTGTGTTTCGGCAACCTTTCGCAACCTCCGTGCGGTACCATTTCCGATACTACTGGTTGCATGCGAGGCGAGCCCATGTCTGGACTGCGGCGGAACAAATCAGCGCATCTGGGCGCGGTGGCCGCGGAGTCATATCCTGGGGCCGAAAACGATGCGCCTCTGATTGCCCGGACAAGTTCCGAGGTCGAGCGCCTGCGCAGCGTTGTTGCGCAGTTGATGCATACCGCGGCGCACGATCCGCTGACCGGGCTTCTCACCCGCAAACTGCTGCTCGAACGGCTTGACGAGGAACTCGCACGCGACGCCGCCGACGGCTCGAAAATCGCGGTTCTGTTCGTCGATCTCGACAATTTCAAACTGGTGAACGACTCACTCGGCCACGGAAGCGGCGACGAGGTGCTGTCTGAAATGGCCCGGCGCCTCAGTGGCTGTATCGGATCGGACGACACCGCGAGCCGGTTCGGCGGCGACGAGATGGTTGTCCTGCATCCGCGGGCGACCGACGGCTCTGAAGTAGCTCTGGGCACGCGCATACTGACCGCGTTGGCCGAACCGGTCTTCGTCTCCGGCAAGGAGGTCGTGGTGTCGGCGAGCGTCGGGGTCGCGTTATGCACGCCCGGCATGAAATCCGCCGCGCAATTGCTGCGCGAGGCGGACACCGCACTCTATGCCGCCAAGGACCGCGGCCGTGCACGGCTGGAGCCGTTCAGCGACGAGCTGTACGAGCGAGCCGAGAAACGCATGCAAATCGAGTCGGATTTGCGGGCGGCGCTGCGCGAGCAGCAGCTCTTTGTGGAGTATCAGCCGCAGGTCCGCCTGAGGGACGGGCGCGTCGTCGGCGTGGAGGCGCTGGTCCGCTGGAAGCATCCAAAGTTCGGCATCGTCCCGCCCGCCGACTTCATTCCCGTCGCCGAAGACTGCGGGCTCATTATTGGCATCGGGCGGCTGGTGCTGCAGAAATCCTGCCGCCAGCTTGCCGACTGGACCAAACTGACGCCGGGCCGATCGCTCGCCATGACCGTCAACGTGTCGCCCCGCCAACTTTCGGACCCTGCCTTTTTCACCGAGCTTCGGCAGGTTCTCGCCGACACCGGCATCGATCCTACGGCGTTGTGCCTGGAGATCACCGAAAGCGCGATGATGAGCGCGCCTGCGGAGGTCATCCGGTTACTCGACCAGATCACGCAGCTCGGAATCTATATCGCGATCGATGATTTCGGCACCGAGCACTCCTCGTTGTCTCGGCTGCGCGACATGCCGGCCGAAGTCCTGAAGATCGACCGGAGCTTCGTTGACGGCTTGGGCAGCGAAACTGGCGATACGGCGATCGTTTCATCGATCCTCAGTCTGGCTTACGCCATGGGCAAACACACCATCGCCGAAGGCGTGGAAAAGCGTGAGCAGGCCGCGCTTCTGCTCCGCATGGGTTGCGAGGTCGCCCAGGGCTATTTCTTTTCGCGGCCCGTTGCAGCCGAACAGATCCCGCCGCTGCTGACCGGTGCGCTTTGGCAAGCCCGTTCGCCACGGACGCAACATAGCGCGCCTCTCACCGAGGCGCAGGTTCGACGTGGCCATCGCTATTTCATCGACGAGTTCCTCGATCACATCGGCGCCCCGATGGGGACCAAGGCCCCCGGCGCATCATGATGTCCCTGGTCATTGGCATCGGTAGTTTGATGATCGGGCTTGCTTACGCGGGCCTTGGCTCGCTATCGGCCTGGGAAACGATCAGCCTGCACCGATACCGCGGCTGGTCGCGCTTCGGCATCGGCTTCTCGCTGATGGCTGCAAGCTGCGGTCCGCATCATCTGGTACATGGCTGGCACGTACTCCAGGGCGAGCCTATTTCCTATCCGATGTTCGCCGCCACCCTGATCGGGTTGCCGGCCGGACTCATATTCGTCTTGCTGCGCTTCGAGACGGTGTTGGGCGGGCAGGGTGATCGGTGGGTCGCGGTCTCGGCGCACCGGGCGATGTTGCTGGTCGGGGCCTTCACGCTCGTCGCGGGTGTGTTGGCTGCCTGGACCTTCGCGCAGCCGGGCGCCGACTTCGCGTTCCAGTTTCTCTGCACGTCGGCCGGCCTTGCGGACCGTGGCACGGGAGGCGGGATCGATTACGGCTCGGTTACGTTCCTCGCCAACATGTTTGTTGTGATCGCCTACGGCATGGTTGGCTGCTATCTGGCCGACCGCCAGGTGCGCAGCTATCTCGTCAATGGCGGCTGGTCGCTATCAGGCGTAGCACTGACGGGGGTGTTCTTCACGTGCGCCCAGATGCATTTCATCGATGCCACGACGCAGGGCAGCGGTTCGCTGCTCTTCTTCGACCTGATAGGCATCCCCGCCTCTATTTATTTCCTATGGGTCGTCAAACAGGTGCACAACGACTCCGTGATGGACTGGAACCGTCGTCCGCTGGTCGGCGCCGCCGCGACGCCGGCACGCCCGTCACCATGGAGCGGCGAGAGAACGCAGCATTGACCGGCAGGTGCCTGATCTTCTTTCTGCGCGAAAGAACCACGCGGACAAGAACGCGCTCCGAACTGGAGTAATTATTTGCCCGCCGCGAGACGGCGAACGCCGGATGCGGTCAGGCCGAGTTCTCCGAGCCGTCGCACCGCATAGCCCACCGCGACAAGACGCTCCCAGTGCAATTGCGGAATTTCGCGCTGGGCGTCGCCGTTGCCGACCTCGCGCAGGGAATCAAATTCTTCCGGACTTAGATCGACGGGGCGATCATTCGTCATGGGGTCTCATCCGTCCAGACTTTGAAGCTGACCAATGTATTCGGTCCGAACGTCTGGGTGATCGGGACATCGGAAGCATCGCGTCCCTGTGCGATCAGGACACGGCCGATCCGCGGAACATTGTTTCGCGGGTCGAACATCTGCCAGCGTCCGCCGATATAGGCTTCGAACCAGCCGGCAAAATCTCCCACCGCCCAGGGTTTCGGCGTGCCGATATCGCTGAGATATCCGGTGCAGTAGCGGGCCGGAATATTCATGCAGCGGCAGAACGTAATGGCGAGGTGGGCATAGTCGCGGCAGACACCCTTGCCCTCATTGTAGACCTCCCACGCCGTCATGGTGGCGCGAGCGTGCTGATAACCGAACGCGATGTGGCGATGAACGAAATCGCAGATCGCTTGCACGCGCGGCCAGCCCGGCTGCGTGTTCTCGAACAGCTTCCACGCGATGTCGGACAGCCGATCGGTTTCGCAGTAGCGGCTGCCGAGCAGATAGACGAGGGTGTCCGCCGGCAAGGTTTCCACCGCATGCTGAACGGCTGACTTGACCACCGGATCGGGCAGGCCGCTGTCGCGAACCACGCCGTCGGCTGCCAGGCGCATGGGACCGCTCGGCGCCACGATCCGGCTGCACCAATTGCCGAATACATCGCGGTAAGGCTCGATCGGTACCGAAGGGCTGGTGGTCAAATGATCGGGGACGATGATGTCGGACGCGCGCGTAAAATGCGTCCCCAACACCATGATCATTGGCGTCGGTTGCGGGAACTCGTACAGCATTTCGAATCCGACACGAATCTTCATTCGAAATACGCTCCCGGTTATATCGGAAAATGGCTACGAAAGCCGTCCAACACAAGGCCAGCGGCCTTATTCGGCCAAATGTATCAGGTCAAATGCGCACATGGCGCCAGAAAGCGATGGCTAATTGCCTCGAAAGCGCGCACGGTGCGGGATGTTTCCACATTCTGATGTCCCGTCGCGCCGAAACGCCGGTCGGTCGATATGACCACGCGCTCGCGTCGGGAAACGGTTCACTTCAAGCATCCTTTCCGGATTAAGGGCATCGATCGCCAGCTGTTGCCCGGCGCCTATGAGGTCGTCACCGACGAGGAGATGATCGAAGGCCTGTCGTTTCCGAGCTTTCGCCGCGTCGCCACCATGATCATGGTGCCGTGCGCTGCACCGCGGCAATCCGCGACCGAGATGATCTCGATCGGCTCGATTGATCTGGCCGATGCGCAGCGCATCGATGCGAGTGCCTCGCATGAATGACACGCCGGTCGACCTCGACAAGCATCGCGGCATGGCGGCGCAAAAGGCCACCGGTATCCGCCGCCTGCTCGCCGAGGTCGAAGCCAACGCCAAGCTGCTGCGCGACCGTCAGGGCGTCGTCGAAATCGAGCTGCTTGCGGTGCCGGCGAGTTCGTGGCCGGAGGCGGCGGCCAAGGCGCGCTACGTCCTGAACCTGTATGCCGCGGAACTTGCCACCGCCGATACCCACCACCGCGATCTGGTTGCGGCAGTCCTGGCCGACTTTGCCCGGCTCTCCGGTGAAAGCTGACGACACTGCCGTTCGTCCCCGCTTACAAACCTCAACCTTCGTTCGAGCGCCCTCGAACACCAACTGAAAGCATCCCATGCAAAATCTTTCGCCGCGCCACGTCAAAACCGAAGAGTCGCTTCGCCTCGGCGTGGTATCCGGCTGGTATTCGACCAAGGTCAGTGGAACTTTTGTCTCCGGCCCGCATGATACCGAAGCCGACTGCCTTCGTAAGATCGCCGAGATCAATCCCCAGCCGGGCAAACGAAAATGAGCGAGGAGGCCGATCAGATGACGCTGCAAACCGGAAGTGTCAGAGGTTTCGAACAAGACCGCGGGGTGATGCTGTTTTCCATGATGGACGGCACCACCGAAGTCGCTTGCGCCGTCAGCAGTTCGGCGATGGATGATCTGGAACGCGGCCCGCGGGCCAAGCCGGACCAGCGCGAAGAACAGTTCCTGCGCCTGCGCAGCCAAATCGAACAACGCGCGTCGAAAAAATTCCAGGCCCGGGAATTCGAGGGCACCCCGCCCGGCATCATCCTGCGCAGCATGGATTTCCGAACCTAGAGCATCTGCTCCCCTCCCCCTTGCGGGGTCCGAGGCGAGCAAAGCTCGCTCTCGAGGTCGGGGGTGGGGGTCTCCTAGTACTGAGCTTGTGGCCACCCTCCACCCCAACCCTCCCCCGCAAGGGGGGAGGGAGAACGCTGCGACAAGTCAGCGATGCAAGAATTAACTCGATCTAACCTCATCTCATCATGCTCTGGCGCCGCGTCTACTGCCGCTTCTGGCCAGAGCTTGCGGCCGGCGCCGCGCCGCCGCTAGCGGGCGGATCGAATTTCCGGGTGACCTTGATCGCGGATTCACTGATGTCGAGCAGCGTGCGACGACCTTCGTCGAGGAAGACGACCGAGCGTTTCCTGAAACTATCGGCCGTTTCGTGGATCGATTTGAGCTTTTGATAGAGTTCGCCGTCCTTGCCCTTGGTGAGGTCGGGTATCGCGTTGTCGATCTTGGCCATCACGTCGTCGAAGTTGGCAAAGGCGGTGTCGGCCTTGCGCATGACGCTGTCGATCTCGTCACCCTTGCCGGCCAGCGTCGCGGTATAGGTCTCGAAACCGAGCAGCTTGTCCCTCATGAGGTCCCTGTTGTCGACGAGGACGTGGTCGACATTGTGCAGGGTGTCGCGGATCGATTGAGCCTCGCTCAAATCGGCGGTCAATGTCGGAATGCCGTCTTCGTCCAGCGGTACCGGCGCCGCCGCGGCCTCGCCACCGGTCAGCGCAATCGCCATGATACCGGTCAGGCCTTGCGCTTCCAGCCCCACCACAGTGTCCTTGCGGATCGGCGCGCTGTTTTCGATTGTTGCCAGGGCCACGATCTTGCGCGGCCCGTCGAGCTTGATCGAAAGCACTTCGCCGACCTGGACGCCATCGAAATTGACGCTGCCGCCCTTGACCAGACCGGCCGCCGACCCCTCGAACACGATGCGAAGCGGGCCGCGCTGGGCGACCGCATGAATTTTCCGCAAGCCGAGAAAGCCCCCGAACGCGATCGCGATCGCCGTCAAGGTGACGGCGCCGATCACGACATTGCTTGCTCGTGCCTTCATGATGCCATCGGGCCTTGAAGCGTTGCGCGGAGCGCGCCGCAAATCACTGGTCGCGGAGTGTATCGGCAAAGCCCATCGGACGAAAGGCCGGATGCCGGTGGGGCCGTGCGCTTCTTGACAGTGCGGAAGCGCGGGATCACCTTTGTTGAAAAATAAAATGCCGGAGGAACCATGCAGAAGTTGCTGAGCCAGGATCAGGTCGCGGTCTATCGTGACCGCGGCTACCACTTCCCGGTCGATGTGCTGAGCGCGGGCGAAGTGGCCGATTTTCGCCGCAAGCTCGAGGACTACGAAGCCGCCAGCGGCGGCCCGATCAAGGGCGAGATGCGCCATCGCAGCCACGTGCTGTTCACCTGGATCAACGAGATGGTGCGGCATCCCCGAATTCTCGATGCCGTCGAGGACCTGCTGGGGCCGAACATCCTGTGCTGGAATACCAGCTTCTTCATCAAGGAGGCGCACGACCCCGGCTTCGTCTCCTGGCACCAGGATGCGACCTATTGGGGCCTCAGTTCTTCCGATGTCGCGACCGCCTGGATCGCGTTCTCACCGGCCAACAGGATTTCCGGCTGCATGAAATTCATCGACGGGACGCACCGGCGGCAAGTCGAGCATGCCGATACGTTCGACCAGAATAATCTCCTCACCCGCGGCCAGGAGATCGCGGTCGAGGTCGACGAGGCCAAGGCGGTCCATGTCGAGTTGAAGCCGGGCCAGGCCTCGCTGCATCACGTGCTGCTGTTTCATGGATCGGAGCCCAACCGCTCGGACGACCGCCGCATCGGCCTCGCGGTGCGTTACATCCCGACCCATCTCAAGCAGGCGGTGGGGCAGCGGGATTGGGCAACGCTGGTGCGCGGCAAGGACGATTACGGCCATTTCGAACCTGAATATGTGCCGAAGCGCGACCTTGAGCCCGAAGCGCTGGCGTTTCACGCGATGGTGTCGGAAGAACAGGTGCGCGTACTCTATCGCGGCACCGGGAAAAGCGCTTATCGGGCGTGAGGCAAAAGTTTGTCATGCCCGGGCCTAGGCGAGCGGACGCGACGCCGTCCTTTGGACGGCTATGCCCGGGCATCCATCTAAGAAGAACCCTTTCGCTCGATGGATTGTCGGGTCAAGCCCGGCAACGACGATTTACACCGTCCATTCCTCGGCGCTGGCGCCGGCGAGCGAGCGCACCCGCGCTTCGTCGGCGGCGAGGGCTGCGGCGGTGCCGGAATAGACCACGATGCCGTCATCCAGCACATAGGCGTTGTCGGCGATTTCCAGGCTCATCCGCGCATTCTGCTCGACCAGCAGCACCGAGATGCCTTCGGCCTTCATCTGCTGCACGATACGAAACACCTCGCGCACGACCAGCGGCGCCAGGCCTTGCGATGGCTCATCGAGAATCAGCAGTTTCGGGTTGAGCAGCAAGGCGCGCGCGATCGACAGCATCTCCTGTTCGCCGCCGGAAAGCTGCCGGCCGCGATTGTCCTTTCGTTCCTCCAGGCGGGGAAACAACTGGTAGATCCGTGCGATGGTCCAGGGACCCGCGCGTTCCAGCGGCACCTTGAGATTTTCCTCGACGCTGAGATTGGCGAAGATGCGCCGGCCCTCGGGCACAAAGCCTACGCCGGCTGCGGCAATCCGGAAGGTCGGCCAGCGTGTCGTGTCGGCGCCGAAGATCGTGATCCTGCCTTCGCGCGCCGGCGTCAAACCCATCAGGCTGCGCAAGGTCGTGCTCTTGCCGGCGCCGTTGCGGCCCAGCAGGGCGGTGATCTTGCCTTCTTCGACGTCAAGGCTGACGCCATGCAGGATGTGGCTCTTGCCGTAATAAGTATGCAGGCCTTCGGCGGTGAGGGCTGCGGTCATGCGGCGTTGCCCAGATAAGCCGCCTGAACGGTCTCGTTGTCGGCGATTTCCTTGGGCGTGCCTTGCGCCAGCATCCGGCCCTGGTCCAGCACGCAGATGCGGTCGGCGAGATGAAACACCACGCGCATGTCGTGCTCGATCAGGACGATGGTGTAGTTGCTGTCGCGGTGCAGCCGGCGGATCAGTTGCGTGATCTGGTAGGTCTCCTGATCGCCCATGCCGGCGGTCGGCTCGTCGAGCAGCAACAAATGCGGCTGCAGCGCCAGTGCCATCGCGATTTCGGCGGCGCGTTGATCGCCATGGGCGAGTTCGCCGACCAGCCGATCGGTCTTGGTTTCCAGCGACACCAGCTTGAGCGTCTCCTCGACGCGCTGATGAACTTTCGCGGTTTCCGCGCGATTGATCCAGGGACGCAGCCGGTAGCCGCCGGCGACTTCGGCGGCGATGCGGACATTTTCGAACACGGTCAGTTCGGGAAAGATCTCGGTGATCTGGAATGTCCTGGCCATGCCACGGGCGACGCGCTGATGGGTCGCGAGCTTTGTGATGTCGCGGCCGTCGAACCGGATCGCGCCGGAGGTCGGCGGAAAGAATCCGCTGATCAAATTGAAGAAGGTGGTCTTGCCGGCGCCGTTCGGCCCGATGATCGCAACCATTTCTCCCTTGGCGACGTTGAGCGAGACGTCGCGCACCGCCACCAGATTACCAAATCGCTTGGTCACGTTCTGGATTTCGAGAACGTTGATGACTTCGCTCATGCCTTGCTCCGTTGCAGGAAGCCGAGCAGTCCGCGCGGGAAGAACAGCACCACCAGGACAAACAGCAGTCCGATGAACGACATCCAATTGACCGTGAGGCTCGACAGATAATCC
>NZ_LMUK01000013.1:0-14271 GCF_009766005.1 Bradyrhizobium sp. S69
CCCATCTTATCACCAGCGTGTCGTTTAATTTATTGAACTTGCAGGCTCATTTCGACAATGCGGATTCCACTTCGACCCGAAACGCGCTAGAGCTTGATCTCGCGCCTACGCTCTTGTGAGGCCCGATTTCGTGCGGCCCGAGTTTTTAAGGATCATGGCCAAGCCACTTGCCCCGAGCCGCCTGCTGCCCAGCGGCGACAGCGCCATCACGGTGGAATTCAGCCGCAACGTCGACGACGCGGCCAACCAGCGGGTGCTGGCGCTCGATCGCACGTTGGCGCGCGACCGAATCGCGGGCGTGACCGAGACGGTGCCGACCTACCGATCGCTGCTGGTGCATTACGATCCGCTTGTGATCGGCTTCGACGCGTTGAGTGAGAAACTCGCCGCGCTGGCGAAGCTGCCCGTTCCGCCCGCGACCATCACGCGGCGCTGGCGCATTCCGGTGGCCTACGGCGGCGAGCATGGCATCGATCTCGAGGACGTCGCCAAGACGTTGAATGCGACCCCCGATGACATCGTGGCCCGGCACGTCGCCGGCGATTACCGCGTCGCGATGATCGGCTTTACGCCCGGTTGGTCCTATCTCAGCGGTCTGGAAGATTCGCTGCAAATGCCGCGATTGCAGAATCCCCGGCTGCTGACGCCGGCGGGGACCATTTCCATCGGCGGCGTGCAGGCCGGCGTGCAATGCCTGGCCGGGCCGAGCGGCTGGCATCTGCTCGGGCGCACTGCGGTCAGAACCTATCAATTGCATCGCCAGCCGACCTTCCTGCTCGAGCCCGGCGACCGCGTGACATTTTCGGTGGTCGACCACAAGACGTTCGCCGAACAGGATCGTGCCGCGGCCGCCGGTGAAATCATCGCCGAGCTGATGGCGTCATGAGCAGATTGGCTGTCACCAGTATCGGGCCCGCGAGCTCCGTCCAGGATGGCGGCCGGCCGGGCTCGCAGCGTTACGGGCTGGTGCCGAGCGGCGCGATGGACCGCCTGGCGCTCGCCGCCGCCAATGTTCTGGTTGGAAACCCGCCGTTCACCGCAGCCATCGAAATCGGTCCGTTCGGCGCGTCCTTGACCGCACGCGACGGTGCGGTCCGCGTCGCGTTGTCCGGTGCGAGGCGCAACGCCGATATCGCCAAGCGCCCGGTTGCGTTCGACAGCTCCGTGACGCTCGCCGACGGTGAAAGTCTGACACTCGGATTCGCACGCGGCGGCTCGTTCAGTTATCTCGCGATCGAAGGCGGCGTTCAGGGCGAGTCGATGTTCGGCAGCCTGGCCGTGAATGCGCGCGCGGGCCTTGGCAGTCCCTATCCGCGTCCCCTACAGGCCGGTGACGAATTGCGGGTGGCCGATGCCAGCGGCGCGGCCGAGCGCCGGATCGATCTTGCCTCGGTTGCGGACGCCCCGATCCGGGTGCTACTCGGCCCGCAGGACGATGAATTCGGCGACGACATGAAAAAGCTGTTTCTGGACAGCGAATGGAAGATATCGGCGACCAGCGACCGCATGGGTTACCGGCTGGAAGGTGCGGTGATCCGGCATTTGCACGGCCACAACATCGTCTCCGACGGCACCGTCAACGGAAGCATCCAGGTGCCCGGCAACGGTTCGCCGATTGTGCTGATGCGCGATCGCGGCACCAGCGGCGGCTATCCCAAGATCGCAACCGTGATATCGGCCGATTTCGGCCGCTTCGCGCAAATCCCGGCCGGGCGTGGCTTTCGCTTCAAGGCCATCGGCATGGCGGAAGCGCAGGAGGCGTTGCGGAACTTCGTCAAAGAGATCGCCACCCTGCCCGACCGTCTCCGCGACATCGAAAGTTTTGATCTCAACCTCGAAGCGCTGCAAGATGCCAATGTCGCAGGCAGCGCCATCAGCGCCGTTGACGCACAAACCTGGCAAGTTCCATCTCCCGCGGAAACGGTGACACCCGACTGATATCAACGATCTTCTCACTTAAAGCGGACCGCCAACATGACAACAATCGATCTCAACTGCGATCTCGGCGAAGGATTTGGCGTATGGGAGATGGGCAATGACGCCGCCATGATCGAGCTCGCCACCTCGGTCAATGTGGCCTGCGGCTTCCATGCCGGCGATGCCGATATCATGCGCCATACCGTGGAACTGGCAAAAGCCCGCGGCGTCAGCGTCGGCGCCCATCCGGGCTATCGCGACCTGCACGGGTTCGGACGCCGTCCGGTTGCTGGCTTGAAATCCTCCGAGATCGAGAACCTCGTCGCCTATCAGATCGGCGCCTTGCAGGCGATTGCGACCGCCGCCGGCCACAAGGTGACCCACGTCAAGGCGCATGGCGCGCTGTCGAACGTTGCCTGCGACGACGACATGACCGCCAAGGCCATCGCCAACGGCATCAAGGCGGTCGATCCCAATCTGATCTTCGTGGTGCTGGCGAATTCACGTCTGGTCAAGGCCGGCGAAGCCGCCAACCTGCCGATGGTGCATGAAGTATTCGCCGATCGCGCCTATGAGGATGACGGCCAACTCGTCTCGCGCCGCAAGCCCGGCGCGGTGTTACACGATGCCAAGGTCATCGCAGCGCGCGTGGTGAAGATGGTGCAGGACGGCGCCGTGGTCTCGGTCACCGGAAAGGTGATCAAAATGCGCACCGATACCGTCTGCATTCACGGCGACACGCCCGGCGCCGTCGACATCGCCCGCGGCGTGCGGCAGGCGTTAAAGGACGCCGGCATCGACGTGGCACCGTTCAAGACAAAGTAATTCGTCCCCCCGAGGTGCGAGCCTCTTCGGCGAGCCTCGAAGGGTGGCAACAATGCGCGACCATCCTTCGAGACGCGCGCAAGAGCGCGCTCCTCAGGATGACGGTTGTGCCCTAAAACGGATGATACGACAGCGTGCCGAACACCACGGCAGCGATCACGGCGAAGGCGCCGTAAAGTGCCGCCGCGTGCAATCCCCGGCTGGTCCGTCCGGAAAGGGAACGCGCATATAAATGCAGGCGGGCTTCCGCCGAAATCTCGCGCATGGTCGCTCTCCAACGCAGCATCGAACACAATGGAATGCCGTTCGCGGCCGGATGCAAGGCAACCTCGGAAATAACGATACAGATGCTCTCCCGGACTCCCCGGAGAGTCTAAAATTCTCCCGCAATGGGCCGCGCGAGAATATTATTCGTTCGGATTTGAAGCAATCCGGAACCGGCTCAGTACACGTCCTGCTGGAGCCGCCCCTTCTTCTTGAGTTCCGCGACAAAGCTGATGGCCTCATCGGTCGATCGCGCGCCGAACTGGGCGACGATATCGACCAGCGCGCGCTCGACATCCTTCGCCATGCGCTTGGCATCGCCACAGACATAGACGTTGGCGCCTTCGGCCAGCCAATTCCACAATTCGCGGCCAACCTCGCGCATGCGATCCTGTACGTAAAATTTCTTGTCGCCGTCGCGCGACCACGCCAGCGATAGCCGGGTCAATAGCCCCGACGTTTTCATCGCGTTGAGCTCGTCGGAATAGAAGAAGTCGCAATGGCTACGCTGATGGCCGAAGAACAACCAGTTCTTGCCGGGCGCTCCGGTGGCCCGGCGATCGTGCAGGAATGCACGGAATGGCGCGACACCGGTACCTGGCCCGATCATGATGATCGGCGTGCTCGGATCGGCCGGCAGCGCGAAGCCATGGGCCTTCTGCACGTAAACCTTGACCTCGTCGCCGGGATTGATGCGTTCGGCCAGGAAGATCGAGGCGAGGCCCAGGCGCTTGCGCTTGCCGATCACGTAACGCACCGTATCCACCGTCAGCGACAGCTTGCCCGGCGTCGCATTATGCGACGACGAGATCGAATAAAGCCGCGGCTGCAACGGCTCCAGCGCCTCGATAAAGGCTTCCGGATGTGGATGAACGTTGGAGAATTTCTGCAGCACCGCCATCACGTCCAGCGTGGCGGCGTCGCCGTCGGGATCCTCGCCTTGCGCCAGCGCCCTCGCCTTTTCACGTTGCGCGCCGCCGGTGAGGTACGAGATCAGCTCGAACAGGGAATCCGGCGCGGGCGCCAGCGAAACGTCGTCGCGCAACACTTCGCGCAAGGTCTTGCCGTTGACTTCCGTCGTATGCGAGGCGCCGAGCAAGGCGATGATCTGATCGACATGACCGACGTCGTTGCTGGCGAAGATGCCAAAACTGTCGCCAACAACGTAATCAAGGCCGCTACCCGAGAGGTCGAAATCGATATGCCAGGTCTGCTTCTCGGACCCTTCCTTGTTGAGCAGGCGCCGCGAAACAAAGGTCGCCGCAATCGGATTATCGCGTGAACGTCCGACCTCAGCGGCGCTCGGCGCGGCCGTCGCGACGGGGGTGGCCGTCGGGCCTGGAGCGGCTGCCGGCGCCTTCTCCAGTTCCTCGTTCAGCGCCTTGAGCATCCGCGCGGTCTCCTTGCCGCCGGGCACGCAAAGATTCAGCCGCGCCTCACCTTTGCTGGCGATCGCATCGGAATAGTCGTTGCAGTTATAACCGCATTGGCCGCAGTCCTGCTGCGCCATCGCAGCCATCATCCGCCGCCGCATCGGACGGCCCTCGGCGAGTTTCATGCGATCGGCGATCGGCATGGTCTGATCGTGCCACGGCGCCTCGCCATCATCGCCGTCGCCTTGCAGTACGGCAGCGCCCTGTTCCGCCGACAAGGCGGTCGGGCCGTCGGTCGAGAGCAGCCCGGCGAAGAAACCATTAAGCCAGGAGCGTTGCGCTTCCGAGAACGGCGCGCTGGATGGAATGATTTCCAGTTTCGGCGGCGGGGTCATCTGGTTCATGAGGAGACCTGAGCGTCAGAGATCTGGGCATCTGCGAGTTTGCGCAACGTTTCGCCATCGTGGCGGCGCGCAAAGCCAACAAAGGTTTCATCCGATGATGCGCGATGCGCGAGATAGGCCTTCAACAGCTTCTCGACGGTCTGCGGCGCGTCCTCGGCCTTGAGGTCGTGATAGACTTCCTGTCCGACATCGGCATTCGGCCCAAAGCCCCCGCCCGCGAACAGATGATAGCCCTCGACGGTGTCGTCCGCCTCGCCGACCGGCACCTTGGCGGCGATCAGCCCGATATCGCTGATGTAATGTTGCGCGCAGGAATGGTGACAACCGGTCAGATGGATGTTGAGCGGCGTTTCGATCGCGACACGCGGCTCGCACCAATCGCCGATTTCGGCGGCGTGACGCTTGGTGTCGGACGCCGCGAATTTGCACCCCTGATTGCCGGTACAGGCGATCAGTCCGGCGCGGATTTGCGAGGCCGTGACGGCAAGACCAATGGCTTCGATCGCCGCGATCGCGAGCCCAACATTCTCGTCGCGCACGCCTGGGATCAGCAAATTCTGCCAGACCGTCAGGCGAATATCGCCGTCGCCGAGGTCCTGAGCGATTTTTGCCAACCCCCGCATCTGTTCGCAGGTCACCTTGCCCAACGGCAGCGACACGCCGATCCAGTTCAAGCCGGCCTGCTTCTGCTGATGAACGCCGATATGCGCCATGCGATCGAAGGCCGGACGCGGCGCCAATGCTTCCGAGGGCACGCGGGTCAGGGCGTAGCCGAGCTTTTCCTCGACCAGCCCCAGAAACTTGTCCATGCCCATGCCGTCGATGACGTATTTCAAGCGGGCCTTGAGGCGATTGGTGCGATCGCCGAGATCGATGAACACGCGAACGATGGCGTCGGCGACGAGTGTGGCGTCGGCCGGCTTGACGATAATTCCGGTGTCCTTGGCAAAATCCTTGTGGCCGGTGATGCCACCGATCCCGAGACGAAACCAGATGCCGGCCTCAACGCCGAAACCATCTTGCACCTCAACGGCGGCGAACGCGATATCGTTGGTGTCTTCGAGCACCGCGATCTTGCCGGCGCCGTCGAACGCGACGTTGAACTTGCGCGGCAATCCCGTCAGCGCGCGGTCGTTGAGGATATGGTAGTGCCACTCGCGGGCGTATTCGCGGGTGTCGAGCAATTCTTGCGGATCGATCCCCGCGGTCGGCGTACCCGTGACGTTGCGGATATTGTCGGCGCCGGAGCCGCGCGAGCACAGGCCGAGATCCTGGATTCCTTCGATCAGCGCCACCGCGTGCTTCGGCGGAATTTCGCGGACCTGAAGATTGGCGCGCGTCGTGACGTGACAAAACGGTCCGCACAGCCGCTCGGCCAGATCGGCCATTCCGGCAAATTGCCCGTGCGTCAGGATGCCGTTCGGAATCCGCAACCGGCACATGTAGGAATCCTGCGCCGGCGCCACATAGAACAGGCCGTAATAGCGCCAGCGGAAATTGTCCGCCGGCGATGGCGGGGCATTGTCGATGGCCTGTTGCTTGAGCCGCGGATAGGCATCGAACGGATGCTGTTCGCGTTTGTATTTTTCCGGATCGGCGAGCTTCTTGCCCGACGCAATGACCTTGTCCTGCGCCTTGAGATGCGCGGCGTCGGGTCCGGTCGGCTCCGCATTTGCCTTGCCGGCGCCGGCGCCGCCCAGGCCGCGTCCGACCCGGCTGATCTGCAAACCGGTGGTAAAGCCCTCGAGGTAGCGTTTCTGCTCGTCGGTAAAGTCGACGGTGAGCGGTTCGATTTTCATGGTCGGCGACGAAGCTCCTGCGGCCACAACCGGTGGCGTCAACGAAATCGGGATGTGACCGCCTGGAAATTCGCTCGACGAAGAAGCTGCCGGGCTTGAATTCCCAAGAACGGTCCGATCAGCCTCGTTGCTGCGGAAATCCATCTAGGACATTGGCCAACTGGCATCTGCGACGGCTGGCTGCGTTGCAACATTCAAGTTGCGTGCCACACCGATGAAAATAAAATATCAAGCTATATCAGAATGTTATGGGGAAAGTACGGGAACCCTGAAGAAGGATTCATTGCCAGATTCAGGCAATTCGCTCAAAAATTAGCCTGCTGAGGCGATTGCCTAACATCGGTTCAGCGGTCCGTGCCTAAGGCTTCCAGCGGCCGATCCTGAAGGCCGCCAGATGCCCGGCGATATCCTCGGGATTGAAGGCCGGCCCGGCAAAGGCGCCGATCGCGTCCGACGCCTCAGAGGCCTTCCCCTGGTGCCCGGATGCAATGTCGTAGAGGTCCGGCCTGAATACGCCCATGGCGGTTCTGAGGGCGTCCGGACGCAAGGCTGTCTGCCCCCATCGCACCATTTGCGCGTAAAGCCAGGCGGCCTGCGCGGGATCGGGCCGCGCGGCGCCCTCCCTGCCCACCAGCAGATAGCGACCGCTCTCGCGCATCGTGCCGTCGGACGCGATCTTCAGGCGGCCATCGAGGGTACGCTGGATCACTTCCGGGTCGACGCCGATGCGCTCCGGTTGCCCCAGGATGCGCGCGGCCTCGGCGCGGTTCTGCGGCTGCTCGATGAATTCAGCGGCACGGATATGCGCCCGAACCAGTGCGGCCACGACATCCGGATTTTTCTCGGACCAGTCCTGCCGGACCGCGAGCACCTTCTCGACCGCGCTGACCAGAATGTCCGAGACAAAATGCAGGATGCGGCCGATGCCGAAATCCACCGCGATCGAATTCCAGGGCGCCCCGACACAGAACGCGTCGACATGGCCGTTGCGCAGGCTGTCGACCATGTAGGGCGGCGGCAATACCACGAGGCGAACGTCCTCGTCCGGGTCGACCCCGCCGGCCGCCATCCAGAACCGGAGCTGATAATTGTGGGTCGAGAACGGAAACGTCATCCCGAAGGTCAAGGGCTCGGCGCCGCTCTTGCGCCGCTTAGCGACCACGCGCGCCAGCGCCAATGCGGTTGCCATGGGATCGAAGGGGTCGCCATCGATTTCCGCCAAGATCGCCGCATGCAAGGCCGGGGCGACGGTGATGGCGTTGCCGTTAAGGCCGAGATTGAACGGCGCCACGATCGGCACCTTGACGTGTCCAAGCCCGAGGCTGGAGGCGATCGCGACCGGCGCCAACAGATGCGCCGCATCGAACAGGCCGATATTGAGCTTGTCGCGGACATTCGACCACGACACTTCACGCACCAGGGTAACGTCCAGCCCTTCGGCCGCGGTAAACCCCTTGTCGACGGCGACGATCAGGGCGGCGGCATCGACCAGCGGAATGAAGCCGATGTGAAGCGGTGTACTCATTTAAGCAGCTCCGACGCGGTCAGGATCGACTGTGCGATCTCGCTGATCTTCTTTTTTTCGCGCATCGCGGTGGAGCGCAACAGCACATAGGCCTCCTCTTCGGTCAGGCCCTTCAGCTTCATCAGGATTCCCTTGGCGCGGTCGATCACCTTGCGGTCTTCCAGCGCGGATTTGGCGCGATCGAGTTCGTCCTGAAGCTTCGAGAACGCGTTGAAACGCGAAATGCAAAGATCAAGGATCGGTTTGAGCCGTTCCTTCTTCAGGCCATCGACGATATAGGCCGAGACGCCGGCATCGACCGAAGCCTGGATCGACGCGGCGTCGCTCTGGTCGACGAACATCGCGATCGGCCGGCGCACGGCGCGGCTGACCTGGAACATCTGCTCCAGAACGTCGCGGCTGGGATTTTCGAGGTCGATCACGATGACATCGGGATCGAGGGCGTAAATCCGCGCCAGCAGGCTCTGCATTTCGCTGATATGGACGACGCTGGTAAAACCCGCCTCCCGCAGCCCCTCCTCGAGGATCGCGGCACGGATCGGGCTCTCGTCGACAATCACGATTTTAGGCGACGATTCAGCGCTCATCGATCACTCATCTTTCGGCGCGCCCTTCATAGCACGCCGGAGGCCGGCTCAAAGCCTTGTAATTATGAGCAATTGGGACTAGCTCCTGCGCATCAATCAGGCAGAAACAGACATGCAGCAGGCCGCCGCGCCCAAAGTCAGCTTTGTATCGTTGGGATGCCCCAAGGCGCTGGTGGATTCCGAGCGCATCATTACGCGGCTGCGCGCGGAAGGCTATGAGCTGGCGCGCAAGCACGACGGCGCCGATATCGTCATCGTCAACACCTGTGGGTTCCTCGACAGCGCCAAGCAGGAATCGCTCGGCGCCATCGGCCAAGCGATGGCCGAAAACGGCAAGGTGATCGTCACCGGCTGCATGGGCGCGGAGCCCGAGCAGATCGAAGCCGCCTATCCGGGCGTGCTGTCGATTACCGGACCACAGCAATATGAAAGCGTGCTCGAAGCCGTGCACCGCGCGCTGCCGCCGGTGCATAATCCGCATCTCGATCTGGTGCCGCCGCAGGGAATAAAACTGACGCCGCGGCATTACGCCTACCTCAAGATTTCCGAAGGCTGCAACAACCGTTGCAGCTTCTGCATCATCCCGAAACTGCGCGGCGACCTGGTATCACGCCCGGCCAATGACGTGCTGCGCGAGGCCGAACGGCTGGTTGCTGCCGGCGTCAAGGAATTGCTGGTGATCTCGCAGGACACCTCGGCCTATGGCGTCGACATCAAATATGCGGAGTCGCCCTGGAAGGATCGCCAGGTCCGCGCCAAATTCTTCGATCTGGCAAAAGAACTCGGCGAGCTCGGCGCCTGGGTCCGTCTGCAATATGTCTACCCCTACCCGCATGTCGACGAAGTGATCGGCCTGATGACGGAGGGCAAGGTGCTGCCCTATCTCGACATCCCCTTTCAGCATGCGAGCCCCGAAGTCCTGAAAGCGATGAAGCGTCCAGCCGCGCAGGAAAAAACGCTGGCGCGCATCAAGAAGTGGCGCGAGCAATGCCCTGAATTGACGCTGCGCTCGACCTTCATCGTCGGCTTCCCCGGCGAGACCGACGCGGATTTTGCCTATCTGCTCGACTGGCTCGAAGAAGCCGAGATCGATCGTCTGGGCTGCTTCCAATATGAACCGGTCGCAGGCGCATCATCGAATGCGATCGGCAATGCTGTCGCCGACGACATCAAACAGGCGCGCTGGGATGCACTGATGGCGCGCCAGCAGAAGATCTCGGCACGCCGGCTCAAGCGCAAGGTCGGCTCCCGGCAACAGATCATCATCGACGAAGTCGGCCCCACCGTCTCGAAGGGCCGCTCCAAGGCGGACGCGCCCAATATCGACGGCGCGGTCTATGTTTCGAGCCGCCGACCGCTCAAGGTCGGCGAGATCGTCACCGCGAAGATCGAGCGCGCCGACGAGTACGATCTGCACGGCAGCGTCGCGGGTTTTTGAAAAACTCAGGATGGAGCGTGCCGTCGCGGCATTGCGGCATGATAAGCAGAGATGTCGGATCATCTGAAAGAAATGCCGCCAGCGGCACTGCTTCTTGGTCGTGAAATCGTGTCCGTCGACCAGCAGTCTGGCGAAGTCAGACTTCGATTTATCGCGAGAGCGGAATTCGCCAACCGGCATGGCACCGTCCAGGGCGGCATGCTGGCGGCGATGCTGGATTCGGCAACCGGCAACGCCGTCATGGCCAAACTGCCTTCGCATTTGACGGCGGTCACGACCCGACTGGATACGCAGTTTCTAAAGCCTGCGGCATTAGGAGCCGTCATCGCGAGCGCGCGGATCACCCATCAGGACGAGCGCACCGCGCAAGTCAGCGCAGAACTGACGGACAGCGAGGGTAAGATCGTCGCCACCGCCCGCGCCGAACTCCGTGTTCGCAAGCGCAAGATCAGTCCTTGAAAAGCCGCGCCAGTCTATCAAAAGCTTGACAAAACCTGCCGCTCGGCTGTATGGCCGCGTCATGACGTTCACCCGGACCCAACTCCGCGCCACTTTCCGTCGTCGCTCGATCGACGATGATGGGTCGCGCCGTGTCCGACGACAACGCTGAACAACTAAATTCAGCAACGTTTTCGAGAAGGCCGCACCCTCAAAAGTGCGGCCTTCTCGCGTTTCGGCCTGCCTTTTCAACCCAACGCCAGAGGAGTTCGACATGACCCACGCCCCCCATCCGTTCGATGCGCTGATGGACATCACCGCTCGCCCGCCGACCGTCTTCGTCCGTGGCGAAGGCTCATGGCTGTGGGACGACAGCGGCAAGCGCTATCTCGATTTCGTGCAAGGCTGGGCGGTCAATTGCCTCGGCCATGCGCCGCCGGTCGTCGCCGAGGCGCTCGCGACACAGGCCAGACTATTGCTGAGCCCGAGCCCTGCTTTCTACAACGCGCCGAGCCTCAAGCTCGCTGGTGCGCTGGTCCAGCATAGCTGTTTCGATCAAGTGTTCTTTGCCAATTCCGGCGCCGAAGCCAACGAAGGCGCGATAAAACTGGCGCGTAAATACGGCGCGCTGCATAGAGGCGGCGCGCATGAAATCATTACGTTCGAAGGCGGTTTTCATGGCCGCACGCTGGCAACCATGTCGGCTTCCGGCAAGAAAGCCTTTGAACCGCTGTTCGAGCCGAAAGTCCCGGGCTTTCCCAAGGCGCGGCTCAACGATCTGGCTTCGGTCGCACGCCTGATTTCCGACAAGACCGTTGCGGTGATGCTGGAGCCGATCCAAGGCGAAGCCGGCGTCTGGCCGGCGACCGATCAATTCCTGCAGGAATTGCGAACGCTGGCCACCGCGCAGGGCCTGTTGCTGATCTTCGATGAGATCCAGACCGGCATTGGCCGCACCGGAAAGCTGTTTCACTACGAGCACGCCGGCATCGAACCCGACATCATGACGCTCGGCAAAGGCATCGGTGGTGGCGTGCCGCTGGCGGCGTTGCTGGCGACCGAACACGCTGCCTGTTTCGAACATGGTGACCAGGGCGGCACCTTCAACGGCAATCCGCTGATGTGTGTCGCGGGGCTGGCCGTGCTCGAACAGGTCGCGGCACCCGCCTTCCTTAAGGCAACGCTCGACGCTGGGCTGTTTCTGGAGCGTGAATTGCAGCGGCTGTCGGCGCGGCACGGGCTCGGCTGTGTCCGCGGCCGCGGGCTGCTGCTGGCGCTCGACCTCAAGCTTCCGATCGGCCCGTCGATCGTCGCGCAGGCGTTCGCGGACGGTGTGCTGCTGAACGCGCCACAGCCGGATGCGCTGCGTTTCATGCCGGCGCTTAATGTCACCCGCGAGGAAATATCGGCAATGATCGATGGCCTCGACGCGATACTGATGAACATCGGTGCAGCACGTATGGTCGCGTAGTCTTGAGGTATTTTCTGACGACCACCAATTCCGTCATTGCGAGCCACCGGGTCGCGCGAATGCGCGCCCGACGACAGGCTCCGCGAAGCAATCCAGAGCCATGAGAGAAGGCTGGATTGCTTCGTCGCAAGAGCTCCTCGCAATGACGGACGTGACGGCTACGGCCGCATGATCGCAGCGCCGGTGGTGGCGCGGCCTTCGAGGTCGATATGGGCCTTGCCGGCGTCCTTGAGGGCGTAGGCGTGGTTGATCGGGACGTGCAGCTTGCCGTTGATGACGGCGGCAAACAGCGTGTCGGCGCCTTCCAACAGTTCGGAGCGCGTGCCGATGTAGTCATTGAGCTTGGGACGGGTCGCGAACAGCGAGCCATGGTTGTTGAGTTCGGCAATCGCGAACGGCGGCACCGGGCCTGAGGCGTTACCAAAACTCACGAACATTCCCCGCGGTTTCAGGCACGACAGCGACCCCGGGAATGTGGTTTTGCCGACGCCGTCATAGACCACGTCGCAGAGCTCGTTGCGACTGATCTGCTTGACGCGCGCAACAAAGTCTTCCTCGTTGTAGAGGATCACATGATCGCAGCCATTGGCCAGCGCGAGATCGGCCTTGGCCTTTGAGCCGACGGTGCCGATCACATGCGCGCCCATGGCCCGCGCCCATTGGCACGCCAAAAGACCGATGCCGCCCGCCGCGGCGTGGATCAGGACCCGATGATGCGGCTCGACCTTGAAGGTCTTGTGCAAGAGATACCAGACCGTCAGGCCCTTCAGCATCAGTACGGCGCCCTGCTCATAGGTGATGTGGTCGGGCAGCTTGACCAGTTTCTCCCAGGGAATGTTGCGCTCCGACGCATAGGCGCCGAGATTGTGGTAATAAGCAACGCGGTCGCCGGGATGAAAATGGGTCACGCCCGGCCCGACCGCCACCACTTCACCGGCGGCCTCATTACCCGGAATGAACGGCAGCCCCGGCGCCTTGTAGAGCCCGGTGCGGTAGTACACGTCGATGAAGTTGAGGCCGACGGCATGCTGGCGGATACGGACCTCGCCGGGCCCGGGGGCCGCAACCTCCACGGCCTCGTACACCAGGGCTTCCGGGCCTCCCACCTTGTGCACACGCACGGCTTTTGTCATGTCGGCTGCTCCCTGGAATGGCCTTGGTTCACTCGAACCGAAAGCCATCGAGGCCGCCTTGTCAACTCAGTGGCGGGGCCGGAACTAGAGCGTTTTCGAGCGAAGTGGGCACCGGTTCGCGTGAGGAAAACGCGTCAAAACAAAAGACTAGAGCCCCGTTCCGATTCCATCGGAACGGAAATGGCTCTAGACCCGGAAAATCACCGCGACAGGGCCACCGCCCGGCGGCCCCTGATGCTCGGCGCCTCCGGAGACGAACACCGCGGGACATCCGGTGATTCCCGCGATCACCCCACCGACCGCGGCGCGAGCGTGGCGGGTCGCGGAAATATCGGTATCGTCCAGCATGATATGGCGCCAGCCGCGCAACATGCCGTCCGGCGACGGATCGGCCTTCGCCAGCACGTTGACGATGCGCGATGCGCCCGCTGTTGTCGCGAGAACGCCCTCGCCTCCGGCATTCTGCACGGCGGTCAAGACCGCCGAGGCATCGATCGCGTCTTGCATGACGGCGTGCGCGATGACGCTGTCGCCTGATGCCGCGGTCGAATTACCGAGCACGATGACGATGTTGTTTTTGAGCTCAATGCCTGCGGACGCCGAGGCCACGCCGGAACACAGCGACCAATCGAGCAACACCGCTTCGTCGGCGATCGCGGCTGTGATTTCGCCGAGCGCTGTGGCGACGCCAAGCGCGGAAGCTCCGCGCGAATAGGCCATCGACTTGTAGGCACTCTCGGTCACGGGTTCATGCCCTGCGCGGCGGGCCTCCCGAACCCGGTCGGCGGTAAGCAGCGGGCATTTGACCTGCACCCAATGGACATCCGCCGCGCTCGATATGCCGGCGTCACGCATCGCCGTCTTGACGGCATCGGCGGTCGCCTCGATCTGCGGCCTTCGTCCGATCTCCTGCGGCAGGAAATCCCGGGTCGCCGCGACGCCGATCGCAAGACGTTTGGGGGCATCGCGTTCGTCCTTTTCACGCTCGGTGACAGGGACCCGCGCGAAAATCGTGGCGTGCGGACTGAGGATGCCCTCGGTACCGCCGGACACCACGATGGCAATGCGGCTCTCGACCTCTGCGGGCGCAAGGCGCA
>NZ_LMUK01000013.1:14390-33175 GCF_009766005.1 Bradyrhizobium sp. S69
GATGTGCGCCGGATCAAGCGCGCCCTCGCTGATCAGACCGGTCAGGCCGGAGAGATCCGCCGGCCTCGCCATGGCAATACGGAAAGTGTCGGTACGATAGGACATGCGGCTACTCGGTTTCGAGTTGAATCCAGAACACGATGCGCTTTTCGAAAAACTCGAGCGTATAGAACATCGAGATTCCAATCAGCGCGGCGGCACCGATCGCCTGGAACACGGCCGGCGTTTCCAGATGCGCAGACGAAATCACGATCAAATAGCCGAGCCCATGCTCGGCGCCGACGAATTCGCCCACGATGGCGCCGACGATGGCCAGCGACGACGATATTTTCAGCGCCGAGAAAAAATACGGCAGGCAATACGGGATCCTTAGCTTGCGAAAGACCTGGAACTGATCCGCCCGCATGGTGCGAAACAAGTCCTGGAAATCGGCCTCCGGCGCTTTCAGGCCTTTGACGGTATTCACCAGCACCGGAAAAAATGAAATCAGGGCTGCGGCAGCGACCTTTGACCACCAGCCGGTGCCGAGCCACAGCACCAATAGCGGGGCGATGGCGACGATCGGGGTGGTCTTGAGGGTGATAGCGATCGGAAACAGCCCCTGCTCGATCGTCCTGAAGCGGACGAACAGGATGGCGCCGGTAAACGCCAGCACGCCGGCAATCGCGAAACCGCAAAGCGCCTCTCCGGCGGTGTAGCCGATCTCGGTCAGCAACGATTTGTCGAGGGTGCCAACGATAACGAGCGGCGACGGAAGCAGATATTCCGGAACGGCGGCGGCGACGACAAACACTTGCCAGGCGATCACCAGACCGACGAAGAAGCTGAAGGGAACGAAAAAGGCGCGCGTCATGATGGCCTCGCCGCGGCGCGGGTAACGCCGAGAATGCGGGCGAAATCCGCATTCGCCGGGTCGCGCGGGTGACTCAATCGCACTGGAACCACCTCCAGTAGCCGAGCCGGACGGGAACTCAGCACGAGAATGCGGTCCGACATGGCAACCGCTTCCGGTATCGAGTGGGTCACCATGATGACCGCCTTCAGGCGCGTCGCGCCGGACTTCCAGATCGACAGCAGCTTTTCGTTCAGCGCCTCGCGGGTGAATTCATCGAGCGCGCCGAACGGCTCATCCAGCAAAAGGATGTCCGGATCCGACATCAGCGTGCGAGCCAGCGCGGCACGCTGTTGCATCCCGCCGGAAAGCTGGTGCGGATAGGCGTCGGCGAACTCCGACAACCCGACCATGCGCACCAATTCGAGCGCCTGACTGCGTTCGGAACGGTCGATGGCGCCGGAGCTGCCCGTGGCGATTTCCGCCGGCAATACGATGTTCTGCAATGTGGTCCGCCACGGCAGCAATAACGGCTTCTGGAACATCAAACCGACCCGCATCGCCGCGGCTTCACCGGGCGGCTGCCCGGCAATGCTCAGTCGGCCCGATGCGATCGGTATTAGTCCCGCGATCGCGCGCAGCAGGCTCGATTTGCCGCAGCCGCTCGGACCCAACAGCGATATGAATTCGCCGCTCATCACCGAAAACGAGATCGGGCCCGCCGCGTCTACATCGCCAAATCGAATGACAACATTGTCGGCAACAACCAGCCCCGCGTCCGGTTGGGGCGCGCGGCTATCCAGGCCCACTGCGCGCAAATTCACTTCGGCAGTTCATCGTTGGTGAAGGCCTTGCCGACATCGACCTTGCTCTTTTGGAACCCGGCTTCGATCAGCATGGCTTGCATATTTTCCCAGTCCGCCTCCGTCGAAAAGCCGATCGGGCCTGATCCGGCTTTCACCAGGGGAATGCTCGCCTTCATCATCGCCAGCTCATGGGCGTATTCCAGTTTATTGCCGAATTTGAGCGTTGTCCGAGCCGCGCCTTCGGCGTCGTCAAGCGCGTCCGTCCAGCCATGGATGGTGGCGGCGACGAATTTCTTGACCAGTTCGGGATGCTCCTTGAGCATGCGTTCGGTCGTGAAGAGCGTGTCGGCGTACATCCGCACGCCGTAGTCGGCAGGTCTGATGATGGAGACATCAAAGCCTTTTTCTTCCGCCGCGATGACCTCGTTGATCACATAGCCCGGCCACACGTCGACCTGGCCCGTCAGCAGCGGCGACATGTCGAATTTGACCGGCATTTCATGCAGCGAGCTCTTGTCGACTTTCGCGCCTTTCAAGATCGCGCGGTACATCAGTTCGTCGCTGCCGCCGATCTTATAACCGATGTTGTGACCGCTGAAGTCGCTGGCCTTGGTAATCCCGGACTTCTTGAGCGCAAAAAGCACGAACGGATTTTCGCGATAGATCACCGCCACCGACACCACCGGAACGCCCTTGCTGCGCGCGATCAGGATCTGATCGGCACCGGTGACGCCGAATTGCTCGCTGCCGCCGGCCACCATCTGGATCGACGGAAAATCCGAGCCGCCCGGCTGGATCGAGACGTCGAGCCCGGCGGCGGTGTAATAGCCTTTGTCCTTGGCGACGTAGTAGCCGGCAAACTGCGCCTGGTGCAGCCACTTCAAGCGCACGGTCACCTGTTCCTCCGCATACCCCGGCACGGCGCCGGCAAGCAGCACTCCGATCGAGACAAGAAATTGGACAATAGGCCGCATGTTGGGATCTCCCTGGAAGGTGCGCAGCATCCGTCAAAACCGCGAAGGTCGGATAGCGCAAAAAAGAGCGCGTGATGGTGCCGAAATCAGAGCGTGGCGGTCTCCTGCAGCAACGCGCGCAATTTCTCGCAGAAGGAAGCGGCCGCCGGCGGCAACACCCGGCCGCGGCGAGTAGCCAGCATCAGACTGCTTTTCGACAGCTCGGGATCGGTAAGCGGTTTGGCCACCAGGTCGCCCCGTTGCTCGGTTGCCGGTCCGGTCCGAAACTGAAAGCAGATCGCATGGCTGTTGCGGACATATTGTTTCATCACCTCAACCATGTTGGTGACGAGGACCGGAGCGAACTGCAACGAACTTCCAGCCAGCGAACTCTCGATCAACGCGCGGCCCGCAAGCGTGCTATCCGCCAGAACGATCGGGAAGTCCTGACAATCGCGCAATTGCAGCTGAGGCTGCGCGGCGAGCGGATGATCCGGATGCATCAGGGCGCAGAAGCTGTTGGGCGCGGCCGCAAGCACCACGATGTCGGTATGATCGGGCTGTTCGTGGGTCAGGATCATGTCGACGCGGTCTTCCAGAAGATCGGACAGCATCGACCGCGGGACGCCGACCGAAACGGTGAACCGCACGCCGGGATGCTTGCGCTGAAATGCTGCGACAACGCCGGGCACCAGATCAACGGCGGCCGACTCTGGGGCGCCGATAGCGACATGCCCGCTCATGAGGCCCTGCAGACCTCGAAGTTGGTCACCGAACCGATCGAGATCGTTCAGGGTTCGCCGCACGTGAGCCGCAAAGGCTTCACCGGCCGCGGTCAACCGCACGCCGCTTTGCAACCGATCAAACAGGATGGTTCCAATCTCCTGCTCAAGATCGAGAACGCGCCGGTTGAGTGCGGAGGATGCAATGTGCAAGGCCTTGGCCGCGCCGCGGATCGAGCCATGGCGAATGATGGCGTCGAAATAGACATAGAGCCGTGGCGGACGAATGCGCCCGGCGACAGCGGTTGAACGGGTCTGCCGGGAATATTGGGGTTTATTTTCCGGCGCTGGCGCCAGATGCGATCGACCGGGGGGCATGCCTTCGATCCCTATTTAATGCCTGTCCCTTTCTTCAAGCAAGAACCGGGCCGCCGATGCGGCCCACCTCCATCCGGTTACGCGCAGCTTTCAGCCCCGGGCCTTCTTGCGGTTGCGTTTGGCGAGCACATTGAAGAGTTCAACCGCCGCGGAAAACGCGATCGCAAAATAGATGTAGCCGCGCGGGATGTGGAACTTGAAGCCGTCGGCGACCAACGCCACCCCGATCAGCACCAAGAAGGCGAGCGCCAGCATCTTGGTGGTGGGATGGTCGGTCACGAACCGCGCAACCGGGCCCGACGAGACGTACATGATGATGCAGGCGATGACGACGGCCGCAATCATGATTTGCAGATCCTGCGCCATGCCGATCGCGGTGATGATCGAATCCAGCGAGAACACCATGTCGATGATGATGATCTGGATGATCACCCAGAAGAACGCACCGGCTTTCGGTGCGGCATCGCTGTCGCCGTCGCGCGCTTCGACCTCGGCGTGAATTTCATGCGTTGCCTTGGCGATCAGGAATAGCCCGCCGCCGATCAGGATGATGTCGCGCCATGAAAACGCGATGCCTTTCACGGTCAGGACGGCCTTGGTCAAGCCGATCAGCCACACCAGCAGGCTGAGCAGCAGGATACGAAACACCAGCGCCAGCGCCAGTCCGATCTGCCGGGCGCGTTTGGCCTGCCGTGACGGAATCCGCGAGACGATGACCGAGAGAAAAATGACGTTGTCGATGCCGAGCACGATCTCGAGCGCGGTCAAGGTCAACAATGCCGCCCAGGCTTCCGGGGTCGCCCACAATTCCATCATCTGCGCAACGATCTCAGGAGCCGGATCGCCGCATCGCTGGCCGCGATATAGACGGCAATCGCACAGAGGGCGACGGTAGTCACGGGGCCGGCATCGAAGTCGTTGACGAGCGCGTAGATCCCCAGCACGGCGGCGATGACCATCAACGACAGCGTGAGCCCGCGCAGCCGCTTCACCCGCACCGGATGCAGCACGTGGAACGGAACGAATGTCAGCACGATCAGGATGGCGACCGCCAAGCTTGCCAGGACTGGCGGCAGATGCAGCAGGAACAAATAGAACGCCGCGGCATTCCACAGCGCCGGAAAGCCGCGAAAATGATTGTCGTCCGCCTTCATGCGGCGGTCGGCAAAATAAAGCGCGCTCGAAACCATGATGCCGATGCCGAGCAGCGGGGCTGCCAGCGGCAGCAGCAGGCCGCTCGCCGTAATCGCATAGGCCGGCACAAAGACATAGGTGACAAAATCGACGACGAGGTCGAGCACCTCGCCGGACCAGTTGGGCTGGACATCGACGACATTGAGCCGCCGCGCCATCGGGCCGTCGAGCGCATCGATCACCAGCGCGACCCCAAGCCAGCCAAACATCGCCGGCCAATGCTCGCGCACCGCCTCAAGCTGCGCCATCAGCGCGATACCCGCCCCTAACGCTGTGAAGATATGCACGGAAAAGGCCGCCGCCCGGGTTCGCGGCGACGCCAGAGACGAATCCTGCTGATTGGCTTGGTCCATTTGCCGGCAGTGCTATCAGGAATCGGAGGTCTTTGCACATCGCCGCTTGCGGCGTTCCGCCGCGCAAAATCGAATCCCATTTCGACGGATCATGCGGGCTTGAAAATGCCGCCGGGAACGTCAATTGTCCTGGTATGAACGATGTACCGGCCCCCTTCGATGTCGCCGTGATCGGCGGCGGCCCTGCCGGCGTCGCGGCCGCGATCGCGCTGGCGCAGGGCGGCGCCAATACCGCCCTGATCGCCCGTCGCGCGCCCTATGCCGACAACCGCACCACCGCCCTGCTCGGCGACACCGTCGATTTCCTGCAGCGGCTGGAGGTCTGGTCGCGTTGCCAGGATCAGGCCGCACCGTTGCAGACGATGCGTCTGGTCGACGATACCGGCCGGCTGATCCGTGCGCCGGAAGTGAGGTTTTCATCGCTGGAAATCGGGCTCGACCAGTTCGGCTACAACATCCAGAACCGCGCGCTGATGGTGGCGCTGGAAGAACGCGCCGCCGAGCTTCCGAACCTCGCCAGATTCGACGATGAGGCTGACGCGATCGGCCCCCAGGAAGCCGCCGTTACGGTCCGCACCCGCGGCGGCACGTCGCTATCGGCGCGTCTGGTGGTGGGCGCCGACGGGCGGCAATCGCCCTCACGGAAAGCCGCCGACATCACCGTCAGGCGCCGCGATCTGGGCCAGGCCGCACTGACCTTCAACATCGGCCATTCCCGGCCGCATCGAAATATCTCCACCGAATTTCACACCCCACACGGGCCCTGCGTTTTCGTGCCGCTGCCCGGCGAGCGTTGTAGCGTGGTGTGGGTGACATCTCCCAAGGAGGCCGAGCGGCTGCTCGGTATCAGTGATGATGAGCTGTCCGCGGCCGCGGAAGCCCAATCGCATTCGATCCTCGGCCGCGTCCGCGTCGAGCCCGGACGCCATGTTTTTCCGCTTGCGATCGAGCAGCCCGAAAAATTTGCCCAACATCGCGTGGCGCTGGTTGGCGAAGCCGCGCACGTGCTACCGCCGATCGGCGCGCAGGGTCTGAACATGGGATTGCGCGACGCCGCCGATATCGCCGAAATCGCTGGCCAGGCAATGTCGCTGGGCGAAGACCCCGGTTCGCCGCAGGTGCTGGCGCGGTATCAATCGGCACGGCGCGCCGATGTCGCGAGCCGGATTTTTGCGATCGATGTCGCGAACCGTTCATTGCTCAGCGATTTCCTGCCCGTGCAGTCGCTGCGCGCGGCCGGCCTACATCTGATCGGTTCGATCGGCCCGCTGCGCCGGCTCGCGATGCGCGAGGGCCTTGCGCCGTCGTGGCGGTCGCGCGCCAGCTAGCGCTGTTTCAAGGAAATGCCAGCCGGCCGGTCTGCAGCAGCCACATCACGCTGGTGAGGGTAACGACCGAGGCGAATGTTCCAATCAACACGGCGACGGACGCAGGCTCGATCCAGCTGTCGTTTTGCCGGGCGATCACAAACACGTTGAGCGCCGGCGGCAACGACGCCATCAGGACCGCGGTCGCCGCCCATGGCTGCGCGAACGGGCCGACCAGTAGCATCAGCCCGAAAACCACCAGCGGATGGATCAGGAGTTTCACCGCGATGACGCCCGGAACTTCCCAGGGCACGCGGCCAAAGGGCCGCAAGGCGACCGTCACCCCCAGCGCAAACAGCGCGACCGGCGCCGCGGCGTTCTGCAGGAACAACAACGTGTTGTCGACCGCGACCGGCGGATGAAGGTGCAGCGCCGCCGCCAGCGTGCCGGCGCAAGCCGACATGATCAGCGGGTTGAGAACGATCTGCCGCGCCACCACCCCCAGCGTATGCAGCAGCGAGGGATGCCGACGATCCGTGAGCGCAATCAACAGCGGTACGATCGAAAACAGGAAGATGCTGTCGCAGCAGAAAATCAGCGCGGTCGGCGCCGCCGCCTTCGGTCCCAGCACGGCCAGCGCCAGGCCGGGGCCCATATAGCCGATATTGCCATAGCCGCCGGACAGGCCCGCCAGCGTCGCCTCGCGAAACGACAGCTTTCCGATCAGCCGGCCGGCCAGCATGGCCAGCGCGAAGGCGGTGACGGTCGCGCAGGTGGTCGCGATCAGGAATGGGGGGTTATTGAGTTCCGAAAACGGCGTCTTGGCCATGATGCCGTACAGCAGCGCGGGCAGCGACACGTACAGCAGGAAGAAGTTCATCCAGGCGAGCCCGGCTTCCGGCAGCCCCTTGGCTTTACCGCAGGCAAAGCCAACGAAGATCAGACTGAAATAGGGCAGCGCGAGATTGAGAACGTCGAGCATAAGCAGGCGTCTTTTTCATCATTTTTGCCCCGGTCGACACTCGGACGGTCCAGCCACAGCAAGGGTTATTTCGGCCGTTTGCCTCTAGCATCGGCCACAATCATGGTCTATTCGACGAGATATGATAAAAACGCGTACCGCCAAATTTCAGATAGGACAGATCGTCCGCCACCGGATTTTTTCGTTCCGGGGCGTGATTTTCGATATCGATCCGGAATTCAACAATACCGAGGAATGGTGGCTGTCGATCCCTGAGGACGTGCGGCCGCACAAGGATCAGCCGTTCTACCACCTGCTCGCCGAAAATTCGGAATCGGAATACGTCGCCTATGTTTCCGAGCAGAACCTGTTGCCCGACGATTCAGGCGAGCCGATCCGGCATTCGCAGGTCGCCGAGATTTTCGTGAAGGATAAAGCCGGCGGCTATCGGCCGCGGAACCCTTCGTTGAATTAGGCCCGGTTACACCAATCGGTGCGCGCCAAGCGCTCAATATTCCCCAATGAAAAAGGCGCCGGATCCGGCGCCTTTTTTGTTGATATCGCGGACCGTTACTTGGCGGGCGGAGTGGCCGGAGCGGCGCCCGCGGGCTGGGCCGCTTGCAGCTTCGCACGGGCTTCCTCGGCGCGCTTCTGCAGCTCTTCCTGCAGCTTCTTCTGGGTTTCCTCGAACACCTTCGGGTCGGTCGGCGGGCCGTCATAGGCCTTGGCGAATTCTCCCAGCGGCAACGGCAGGGTCAGCGGCGCTCCGTTGGAATTGATGGCCTGGACCACCAGGTTCTGGCCCTTCTTCATGTTCGCGATCAGTTCCGGGGTCACGTCGTAATCCGACATGCAACCATTCTGGAAGCAGATCACATAGGGGCTCTGCATCGGCGGGTTGCTGTCGACGATCACGCGGGTGCCGTGGACCAGCTGCATGCCGAGCGGGAGCGTGACGCGCAGGATCTTCTTCGGCTCGCCTTCGGGCTCGATGATGACGGCCGCGATCACCGGCTGGCCGGACTCGATGCGTCCGTCCTTACCCGTGAAGCAAACCTGCTTGGCGTTGGCATCCTGCCCCTTCAGGCAGAACTTGGTCCAGGGCGCATAGATCAGTTGAACCTGCTGATCCGCGGGCTGACCGCCCGCTGCCGGGGCGGCGCCTGCCGCGGGCGCAGCGCCTGCGGCCGGCGGTGCGGCCTGGGCGGCGGGAGCCGGCGCGGGTGCCGCAGCAGCGGGTCTCGGCGCAGCCTTCGGCTTGGCCTTGGGGGCCGCGGCCGGAGCCGGAGCTCCCGGGGCCGGAGCTTGGGCTTGCGCCTCGGAAGCGATAAACGACACGGCCAACGCGGTGGCCGCCAACAGGGCGAAAACCCGCCCACGCGGCCCGGCCGAGGCGGCCAAGATACGGAAATTCATTGCAGAAAGCCCTTTCTGAACGGAAGCGCCCGAAACCGCCGCAGGCACCGGAGACCTGACCGTTTTGGGGCGGCTGTCTCCCTGCCAATTAAGGCAGATACGTGACAGGCCGAGCGCCTTGGTCAATTGCACGTCTTCATACAGCGGCGCGCGGAAAGATCAATGCCGACAAGCATCTTTGATGCACGTCTGCGCCGAATGCAGGCCGCCTGTGATACACCTGCCGAAGTGAGGGATATCGAATCAAATCAGCGCGAAGGTTTGCGGGGTTCGAGATATCAGCGCATTCGGGCTCTGGTCTGCGGCGCCCTCACCCTTGGCCTTTTCTTCACGACGGATGTCCGCCAGATTTCGGCGCAGCCGGATCAAGTTTCGGTGGAACCTCGCTATGCGATTGCGATGCATGGCGCGCCGGCGCTGCCGGCGAATTTCGGCCATATGCCCTACGCCAATCCCGACGCGCCCAAGGGGGGCCGGCTGGTTCAGGGCCTGCTCGGTAGCTTCGACAGCCTCAATCCCCTGATCGTCCGCGGTGCCGCGGTACAGCAGATCAGGGGCTACGGATTCGAGCGGGGCTATGTCTACGAAAGCCTGATGGCCCGCGGTGACGATGAGGCCTTCACGCTTTACGGCCTGCTCGCAAACGGCGTGGAGACCGATAGCATCCGAAGCTACGTCACCTTCCATCTCGATCCCAAAGCGCGCTTTTCCGACGGCCAACCGCTGCGCGCCGAGGACGTGCTGTTTTCATGGGCCTTGCTGCGCGACCATGGCCGTCCCAACCATCGGCAATATTACGCGAAAGTCGCCAAGGCAGAGGCGCTCGACCCGCTCACGGTGAGGTTCGATTTTGGCGGCATCTCCGATCGCGAACTGCCGCTGATCCTCGGCCTGATGCCGATCCTGCCCAAACATGCGGTCGATGCCGCGACCTTCGAGCAAACCTCGATGAAGCCGCCGATCGGGTCGGGTCCGTACCGCGTCACCGCGGTGAAACCCGGCGCCAGCGTCACCTTTACGCGCAATCCCGACTATTGGGGCCGCGACCTGCCGGTCAATCGCGGCTTCTGGAACTTCGATGAAATCAGGCTCGATTTCTATCGCGAGGCCAACGGCCAGTTTGAGGCCTTCAAACGCGGCCTGTACGATTTTCGCAACGAGACCGAACCGTTGCGCTGGCACGACGGATATGATTTTCCCGCCGCCCGCGATGGCGAAGTGATCCGTGACACCATCAAGCCCGGGGTGCCGCGGCCGTCGGAATACCTCGTGTTCAACACCAGGCGCCCGCTGTTTTCCGATATCCGCGTGCGCCAGGCGTTGACGCTGCTGTTCGATTTCCAATGGATCAACCACAATTACTTCTTCGATCTCTATGCGCGATCCGCCGGCTTCTTCGCCGGCTCCGAATTATCGGCCTATGAAAGACCCGCCGATGACCGCGAACGCGAACTGCTCAAGCCGTTCGCAGCCGACATTGCGCCCGACATTCTCGACGGCAGCTATCGCCTGCCCGTTACCGACGGCTCGGGCCGCGATCGCACGACGCTGCGGGCAGCACTGACGCTGCTCTCACAGGCCGGTTACGATCTCGACGGCACGGTGTTGCGGCAGCGCTCGACCGAGAAGCCCTTCAGCTTCGAGATTCTGGTCGCCACCCGCGACCAGGAGCGGATCGCGCTGGCCTATACCCGCGATCTCAAGCGCGCCGGGATCGAGGTGACGGTGCGCTCGGTCGATGGCGTTCAATTCGATCAGCGCCGTCTCGGTTTCGACTTCGACATGATCCAGAACCGCTGGGATCAGTCGCTGTCACCGGGCAACGAGCAATGGTTCTACTGGGGAAGCCAGGCCGCCGACAGCGAGGGCACGCGCAACTACATGGGAGCCAAAGCCCCCGCGATCGATGCCATGATCGCCGCGATGCTGGCGGCGCGCGAGCGTCCGGATTTCGTCTCGGCGGTGCGGGCGCTCGACCGGGCCTTGATGTCGGGGTTCTACGCTATCCCCCTGTTTAACGTCAGAGAGCAATGGATCGCACGCTGGAATCGGATAGAACGGCCTGAAGCCACTGCGCTCACGGGCTATCTGCCGGAAACCTGGTGGCAACGGCCGGCGGCGAATTCGAACTGATTTTACGAACCGATCTTGTGACTGACCTTGTGACGTAACCTTGCGAAGTGATTCCGTGATCCAGAACAGCCAGTCTCCATCGTGTGAGGGATTGTTCCGACGCATCCTGGCTCGTCAGCCGGACGCGCTGGCGTTGATCGATCCGATCAACAAGCGGCGCGTCACCGGGCAGCCGCCCAAACGGCTGACCTTCGCGGAGGCCGACCGGGCGATCTCGGCACTCGCGGCCCACTTCATCGAATCGGGCTTGCCGGCCAATTCCGTGATCGCGGTTCAGTTGCCCAATACCGTCGAGTTCATGCTCACCGTGCTGGCCGCGCATCGCGCCGGGCTGATCGTCGCGTTGCTGCCCATGCTCTGGCGCCAGGGCGAATTGACGGTGGCGCTCAATCGCACCGGCGCCCGGGCGATTGTGACCACGAGCACCATCGACGGCGTCAGCTACGCCGATTTCGCGATGAACGCCGCCGCCGAGGCATTTTCGATCCGTCATGTCTGCGGCTTCGGCGATCATTTGCCCGAAGGCATGGCGTCGCTCGACCATGTGCTGGCGCATCCGTCGGAAACCACCCGGGCCTACATCCAGGACGGCCGCAAGGCCGCGGTGATTTCCTTCGACGTGACCCCGGACGGTTTCCGCGCGGTGCCGCGCACGCATCTCAATCTGATCGCCGGGGGTCTCGCCGTTTTCCTCGAAAGCGAGGTGGCGCAGGGCGCCAGGATGATGTCGGCCTTCGCGCCCTCCTCCTTTGCGGGCCTGGCCTGCTCGCTGCTGGTCTGGCTGTTGTCCGGCGGAACGCTGGCACTGCATCATCCGTTCGACGCCGACAGCTTCGAGCAGCAAGTCAACGACGATGGCTGCGATACGCTGATCGCACCGGCACCGTTGGCGTTGCGGCTGACCGAGGCCGACATGCCGTCGCGGCTGCCGGGCCTGCGCAATGTAATCGGCCTGTGGCGGGCGCCGGAACAGATCGCGGTGTCGCCGTCGTGGAACGTCCCGCACGCTACGCTCACCGACGTTTATTTGTTCGGCGAAGCCGGCCTGTTCGGCGCCCGCCGCGCGGCCGACAGTACGCCGGCGTCGATCCTGCCCGGGCCGCACGGCGCGCCGCGCCAGGTCCAGGGTTCGTCGATCGCGGGTGAAACCCTGATCACGCCGCGGGGGACGCTCGGACTGCGCGGGCCGATGGCGGTAGTCGCAGCCTACGCGCCGCCGGTTCCGACCAGCGATTCGCTGATGGCGCCGCCGCCGCGCGACTATGTCGACACCGATTATGCCGCACGGCTCGACCGTGCGACCGGTACGCTCTGCATTACCGCGCCACCTTCGGGCACCATGACGGTCGGCGGCTACCGTTTTCTGTCGCAGGACTTGCAGGAATGGGCCAAGCGGCTCGGACAAGGCGCGCTATTGACCGCCCTGCCCGATCGCTTGAGCGGCTATCGGCTGGCCGGCCGCGCCCAGGACAACGCCCGCGCCCGCGAGGCGTTGGCGGAACTCGGCCTTAACCCGCTGATGGTGGAAGCGTTTCGCGAGCGCTCTACGCCCTGATTGATCTGGCTGCTTCAAATCGATGGCCTGCCGTTGACGCGCCATTAAGGCCGGCAAATTAGGATTCCGCGTTCCATCGATCGCTGGTCCGAACACATGTCGCAGCAAGGCCCCGTTATTCTCGTATCGGCCGCCGGGCGGCCGGCGTTCGCGACCGCGCTTGACGATGCCGGGATATTTCCGGTGATCGACGCCAGTTGGGCCGACGCCTCGCGTGCAGTCGAGCAGTTGCAACCGGCCGCCGTCGTGGCCGCGATGTCCGGCAACATCGAACCGCGCCTCAGCGTCCTCGCCAGGCAGATCGCCGCCAGGCAACCCTATCTGCCGTTGATCGCGGTCGATCCGCAGCCGTTACTGCCGGAGAATGCCATTCCATTCTCGCAACGCGGCAACAAGTCCGATCGGATGACGGCGCGGCTGCGCTCGGCCTTGCGGGTGCGGACCTTGCATAGCACCGTGCTGCGTCGGCTCGACGACGATCCGCAGACATCGCTGACCGTCTCCATCGCCGATCCCGTCCGCGATGCCACGGTGCTGTTGATCGGCCGGGGCGCGGCCTATCCGACGCTGTCGGTGTCGCTCGGCGAGCGAATGGGGGTCGTTGGCGCGCTCAGCATCGAGGCCGCCGCCAACCACCTCAATGTGCGCGACATCGATGGCATCGTGCTCGGCGAAGGTTTTAGCGCGCGCGTGATCGACGCTTTCCTGACCGTGCTCGCCGAGGATGCCCGCTTTCGCAACCTGCCGGTGATCCTGACGTCGGACGAACTGGCGCCGGCCTACGATCTGCCCAATCTCGAAATCATCTCCGGCGAGGCGTCGCGCGTCGCCGCCAACGCCCTGCCGATGATCCGGCAACACGCGCTCGAAGCCCATTTGAGCCGGACGCTGCGCTCGATCGACGCCGGCGGCCTGCTCGATCCGAGAACCGGCCTGCTCACGCCGGCCGCCTTCGCCCGCGATTTCGCCACCGCCGTTTATCAGACGCTGTCGCAGGGCGGCGCATTGACGGTCGCGCGCTTCGCGTTCGATGCCAGCCATCCACGCGCGCAACTCGACGGCGCGCGGATCATCGGCCGCTTGATGCGGCAGATGGATTTCGGCGCGGCGCAGCAGGATGGATCGGTCGTCGTTGCCTTCGCCGAGACCGATTTGCGCACCGCTCACGCGATCGCGCGTCGGCTGTCCAGCGTGATGCGCCATACCAGCCACGGCAAGCGCGACAGCCGCGCCGAGCCGGTGGTGACGCTCGCGACCATGCTGCCACAGGATTCGGCGCGATCGCTGCTGGCCCGACTCACCGAGCAAAGTGAGCGTGTGGCGTCCTGATTGTTTCCGACAAATATCGGAACAAGCTTTGTACCTCCGCATTGTAGATCATTAATTCTGCACTGGAGGACGACATGAAGAAAATTGCACTGATCGCGGCTTCGCTTGCCATTCTGGCGACACCCGTATTGGCCGAAGACGCCAAGACCACCGGCAACGCACCGGCCGAAGCCAAGTTCTCGACCGTCCCAAAGGATGAGATGTTCAGCTCCAAGCTGAAGGGTTTGAACGTCTATAATCAGAAGGATGAATCGGTCGGCGAAATCACCGACCTCGCCATCAAGAATCACCAGGTCGATGCGCTGATCCTGTCGGTCGGTGGCTTCCTCGGCGTCGGCGAACGCTACGTCGCGGTATCGCCTGCGTCGGTCAACGTCCGTTATGACAGCAAGAACGACAAATGGCTGGCGTCAATGAACACATCCAAGGAAGCGCTCAAGGAAGCCCCCGAGTTCAAATATCCGAAGTAAGCTTCGAATATCTGACTGTATAACAGCGGCCGCCGGCAGCGATGTCGGCGGCCGCTTTTTTTAACGTCGAATTCGACTTCGTGCATCCGATCCACAACCACGACGTCATCCTGAGGTGCGAGCCCTTGCGAGCCTCGAAGGATGGCCGCACGCACTGTGCTGAACACCATCCTTCGAGACGCGCGAAGACGCGCTCCTCAGGATGACGTCACCGCTAGTCAAGCCGCCTTCTTGTTCTCTGCGAGATTGGCCAACTGCCGCAGGATTTCCGTCGTGCCCATCAGGCGTTCTTCCGGGGTTTCCCATTCCTGCAGGAACACCACCTTCATGTCGGGACGTACCTTGGCGGCCTGGCCGTGTTGGCGGATGAAATAGACCAGGCGATCCGGCTGCGCGAACTTGTTGTCGCGGAAGGTGATCACCGCGCCCTTCGGCCCGGCATCGACCTTCTCGACATTGGCCCTACGGCAATAGGCCTTGATCGCCGCGATCTTGAACAGATAGCGCACCTCGTCCGGCAGCACGCCGAAGCGATCGCGCAGTTCGGCGGCGAAATTGTCGATTTCGTCGTCGGTGTCGAGATCCGCGAGCCGCCGGTACAGCGACAGCCGCACCGCCAGATCGTTGACGTAATCTTCGGGGATCAGCACCGGCATGCCGACGGTGATCTGCGGCGACCAGCGATCGGCGACCGGTTCGACTACGCCGGCCTTGAGGTTGAGGATCGCCTCGTCCAGCATCGATTGATAGAGCTCGAAGCCGACTTCCTTGATGTGGCCTGACTGCTCCTCGCCCAACAGATTGCCGGCGCCGCGGATATCCAGATCGTGCGATGCCAACTGGAATCCCGCGCCCAGCGTCTCCAGCGATTGCAGCACCTTGAGCCGCCGCTCGGCCTGCCCCGTGATCTTCGCCTGTGCCGGCAAGGTGAACAGCGCGTAGGCGCGCAGTTTCGATCGCCCGACCCGACCGCGCAACTGATAAAGCTGCGCCAGCCCGAACATGTCGGCGCGGTGCACGATCAACGTGTTGGCGGTCGGGATATCGAGACCGGATTCGATGATCGTGGTCGACAGCAGGATATCGTATTTGCCGTCATAGAACGCCGACATGATGTCTTCGATCACGGTCGGCGGCATCTGGCCATGGGCGACCGCGACCTTCATTTCCGGCACGTTCTTGTCGAGGAAATCCTTGACGCTGGCGAGGTCTTCGATCCGCGGCACCACGTAGAACGCCTGTCCGCCGCGATAGCGCTCGCGCAACAGTGCCTCGCGGATCATCAGGGGATCGTGCGGCGCCACAAAGGTGCGGACCGCGAGCCGGTCGACCGGCGGCGAGGCAATGATCGAGAGATCGCGCACGCCGGTCAGCGCCAGTTGCAGGGTGCGCGGGATCGGCGTCGCGCTCAAGGTCAGCACATGCACCTGCGCCCGCAACTGTTTCAGCCGTTCCTTGTGGCTGACGCCGAAATGCTGCTCCTCGTCAACGATCAGCAGTCCGAGATCCCTGAACTTGATCGATTTGCTGAGCAGCGCGTGGGTGCCGACCACGATGTCGACGCCGCCTTCGGCGAGACCTTTCTTGACCTGCGTCATTTCCTTCGGTGCGACCAGCCTTGAGGCCTGGGCGACGTTGACCGGAAAACCCTTGAAGCGCTCGGTGAAGGTCCCGGAGTGCTGCCGCGCCAGCAACGTCGTCGGCACCACGACCGCGACCTGCTTACCCTCCAGCGCCACGGCAAAAGCCGCGCGCAGCGCCACCTCAGTCTTGCCGAAGCCGACGTCGCCGCAGATCAGCCGATCCATCGGCCGGCCGCTTTCGAGGTCCTTCAAGGAGGCGTTGATCGCCCCCAGCTGGTCCTCGGTCTCCTCATAGGGGAAGCGCGCGCAGAACTCGTCATAGAGATGCGGCTGCACCGGCATCTTCGGCGCCTCATGCAGATGCCGTTCCGCGGCGATCTTGATCAACTCGCCGGCGATCTCACGGATGCGGTTCTTGAGTTTTGCCTTGCGCGCCTGCCAGCCGCTGCCGCCTAATCGATCCAGTTCGACATTGGCGTGATCGGAGCCGAACCGCGACAGCAGTTCGATGTTCTCGACCGGCAAAAACAGTTTTGTCTCAGCCGCGTAGCGCAATTCGAGACAATCATGCGGCGCGCCGCCGACCTCGATGGTCTGTAGCCCGATGAAGCGGCCGATGCCGTGCTCGACATGGACCACGAGATCGCCGGCGGCGAGACTCGTGACTTCCGAGATAAAATTATCGAGTTTTCGAGTGGCCTTGCGCGGCCGCACCAGACGGTCGCCAAGGATGTCCTGCTCGCTGATGATGGCGACGTTGTCGGTCTCGAAGCCGGATTCCATGCCGACCACCGCCAGCATCGCCTCGTTGCGCGGTGTCGCCTGCACCGTGCGCCAGGAGTTGACGCTGGTGAGGTTGAGCAGCTTGTGGTCCCGCAGCATGCTGCCCATGCGGTCGCGCGAGCCTTCGCTCCATAGCGCGATCACGACCTTCTTGCGCTGGGCCTGCAACGCCAGCACATGCGCCACCACGGCCTCGAACACGTTGACGGAACTGTCGGCGCGCTCCGGCGTGAAGTTGCGCCCGGCCCGCGCCCCCGCATCGACCATACCGGCGCTGCCTTCCGGCACGGCGAACGGCGTCAGCCGCGCCAGCGCCGTCTCGTCCAGGCATTTGGTCCATTCGTCTTCGGTCAGGTACAGTCGGTCGGGCGGCAACGGCTTGTAGAGCGCGCCGCCGGCGCGATGTTCCAGCGCCTCGCGACGGGCATCGTAATAATCCGCGATCTGCTTGAAGCGTTCGCGCGCGGCATCCTCGCTCTGCGGCTCGATCGCGACCGGTGCGTCGCCGAGATAATCGAACAGCGTGTCCATGCGCTCCTGGAACAACGGCAGCCAGTGCTCCATCCCGGGATGGCGGCGGCCTTCGCTGACCGCTTCGTAGAGCGGATCGTCACGCTCCGGCGCACCGAAGGTCGCGACATAGCCCATCCGGAAACGGCGGATGGTCTCGGTGACCAATTGAAATTCCGAGATCGGAACCAGATCGAGCGAGCGCATGTCCAGATGCGTGCGCTGGGTCTCGGCATCGAAACTGCGGATCGATTCCAGCGAGTCGCCGAAGAAATCGAACCGCACCGGCTGGTCGAGCCCGGCCGGAAACAGATCGAGGATGCCGCCGCGAACCGCATATTCGCCGGGCTCGCGCACCGTCGAGGAGCGGTTATAGCCATTGTGCTCCAGCCACGACACGATGGAGTCCATCGGCACCACATGACCCGGCGCGACCGACAGCGCCTGCGCGGCGACGACTTCCCGCGCCGGCACCCGCTGCACGATGGCGTTGACCGTGGTCAACACGATGAGCGGCTTGTCGCTGCCGGCCAGTCGCGCGAGCCGCGCCAGCGTGGTCAGGCGTTGTGCGAGGACACCGCCATGCGGCGATACCCGGTCATAGGGCTGACAGTCCCATGCCGGAAACTGCATCACCGGCAAATCCGGCGCGAAGAACTCCAGCGACCGCGCCAGTTGCTGCATCCGGGCGCCGTCGCGGCAGACCACCGCAAGGCTGATCGCCGGCCGCTTGGGCCGCGCCGCGACTGCACGGGCGAGGTCCGAGATCACGAGACCTTCGGCGCCCTCGGCGACATTGGCAAAGGTCAACGCGCGGCCGGGCGCAAGCAATTGCGCCGGCGATTGAACGGGCGCCTTCATGCGTCGTGATCCACCGCGCGAAATGCCTTGATGCGCTCGAACAGCACGCCGGCATGTTCCGCCGCCGGCGGAATGGCGCCGGTCAGCGCGGCATAGAGATCGGGGTCGGGCAGCTCGATGAGAATTTCGAGATCACTCAGTTCGTCGTCGTTCAGATTGGTGATTTCGGCGTCCGCGAACCGACCGAGAATGAGATCCATCTCGCGGGTGCCGCGATGCCAGCAGCGAAACAACAGCCGCTTGCGCCGGTCATCGAGGCCCTGGCTCGATCGTGTCGATCCCGTCATCTTGTCATTCCATCCAACGCCAAAAACCCGGACGTGATGCCGGGCGGGTTTGATATAGCGATGGGAGACGTGGATGTCAGCACCTGTTCGGCCGTTAAAATCGACTGACTGGCCTGTTGACACAGCTTTTCAACCTCGCGGCCTCGCGTCGCCGTCCGCCCCGCATCAGCACATCGTCGTCCCGGCCTTGCGCCGGGACCCATAGCCCCTGGCGTCAATTGTAATCGAAGGCATCTGCTCCCGTGCCAAAACGAGCACACACGGCGTGATGGTGTGGACGGCCCCCTACGGCATCAGTTGTGCCAGAATGAGGTTGTTGAGATCTCAGACAAGGGAGCCGTCCGTGAGCCAG
>NZ_LMUK01000014.1 GCF_009766005.1 Bradyrhizobium sp. S69
TTCAGCCAAAATTTCCCGGTCGATGTGTCCTCCCGACCATTAAATGCAAAATTCTGCGGGCCAGAACGAAACATTCTCACACTCTCAGGATGACGGCTCCGGTGGGTCCCGGTTCAAGGCCGGGACGACGAAAGATTTGCGTCCGGCGCAAGGCGCGGACGACGATGGTTTCAATCCACCACGACCTTGATGCGGTCGCGGGCCTTGATCTGGCCCCGGGCGTCGAGACCGTTGAGGACGCGGAAGCGCTCCACCGGATGGTCGACGCCGGCCATGCGGTGCGATAGCGATTCCACGGTGTCGCCGGGCTGCGCGGTGATCACCTTGATGCGCAGCGGACGCGCGGCCTGGATTTCCTCGAGCGTCAGGCGGCGGAACGAATTGACGGTTTCGCGCGCGTTGCGTTCGCTCTCGGTGTTCTTCTGCTTGGCCGCGAAGATGAAGCGGTAGACGTCGCTGCCAAAACGTAATGCGTAGACCTTGAATTCCCATTGATCGCCATGCGCGGTCGCGGACGCCGCCGGGAAGCCGTTGATGGTCAAATCCTCGGTCGAGGCCTTGTCGACATTTTCCATCCAGCCTGAATTGAGATAGTCGCCGAGCGTCTGCTCCGACGGCACCCGCACCACGTCGAAGCGCATCGCCTGCGCGCCGCCCTCGCGCACGCCGATCACCGCCTGCGCGGTATTGTCCAGCGTGAAGGTCTCGGGCGCGGTGAAGGTGAAGCCGAGCTTGGGATGCAGGAAACGATGACCGCGGACAAATCCTTCGCTCGGGTCCTCGCCATAGACGATGTTGTCGATCGCCGCGAGATAGGTTTCGCGGTCGCGCTCGCCGCCGTCGGGCGAAGAATATTGCCGCGCTGAGGCCTGCGCGCTCTGCACCCGCTCGGGCGTCGCCGGGTGCGACGACAGGAAGTCCTGCGCGCGCGGATCGCCGATGGTCTTGCCGGCTTTCAGCTCGGCGTTGCGCTCCATCGAGGCCAGGAAGCGCGCGGCGCCGTAGGGATCGAAATGCGCGCGCGCCGAAATGCCGACGCCGATATTATCGGCTTCGAATTCCTGCTGGCGTGAAAAGCTCGCCATCGTCAGTTTGGACTTGGCCAGCGCCAGCGCGGTGAGATCCGGATCGGTGCTCATGTCGGTGACGACCCTGGTGACGACGGCGGCCTCGCGGGCCTTGTCCTCGCGGATCGCGGCGTGCTTGGCCAGCACATGGGCCATCTCGTGGCTCAGCACCGAGGACAGTTCCGAGGTGTCGCAGGCCAGCGCGATCAGGCCACGGGTGACATAGAGCTGGCCGGTCGGCAGCGCGAAGGCGTTCACCGCGCCGGAATTGAGGATGGTGACCTTGTAGGCCTGGTCGGGACGATCGGAGGCCGCGACCAGCCGGTCGACCGTCTTGCCGATCAGGGCTTCGAGCTCCGGATCGTCATAGGCGCCGCCATAGGACGACAGGATCCGTTCATGCTCGCGCTCGGCGGCGGGGGTCTGGGCAACGGTACTTTTCGGCTTGATGAAGGGACCGGGCGCCGTCGGCGAACTGGCGGTGCTCTGGAACCGGCCGACATCGCCGCAGCCCGCCAAGGCGACGCTCAGGCACAGCCAAACGGGCGCAGCCCAAAGCCGGCGGCTCATTCTGGTCCCGTGCCGTCCCGCGCACCCTGACACCGTCATCTCTCGATTTGACGCGAGCTAATTCTCGCCCAGCAGCTCAATCTGCCCCACCCGGAGCGCCTCAATTCGGGGTCCGCCGCGCGCCTCGATCCAGCCGCGGACACGAATCCGTCTATTTTCGAGGGACTTAAGCATGATTCCAGCACCCTCGAACACGGGGATCATGCGCTTTGGAATAGTCACAGCAAAGTCCCGTGTCCAGTTCCGGCCAAAATTCAGATAAGTGGTTGCCCCAGCTTGCCGAACGGACAACACCTTGCCCTCGACCAGCATAAAACGCCCGATCCCGGCCAAAATATCGCCCGGACTTTCGGTGTTTTTTATGACGGTGGGATCGGCCCAGATTCCCCGTTTGGCGTCGTGCGCCGCCGCCTCGGCCGCCGCGAGCGCCGCGGCGCAATCCTTGTCGGTCACGCTGGCCGCGACCAGTGCCGCACCCTGCGCCAGCAACTGCGCCTGCACCGGCGTGTCCGAGGAATCGACGAACACAAAAGCCGGTTGCCGGCCGTAGCGGTCGGGCATGTCGTCGTTGCCGCTGAGCGTCACGTCGTGGCCGGCGACGATCGCCGAGAGTGCCGCGGTCGGGTTCGTCTTGCTGTCGCTGCTGGCGACCGGCTCGATGCCGGCAAGGATGACGTCGCGACCGTCGGCAAGCCGAAAGCTGCGCGCATCGATGATCTCGGTGACGCGGCCCTCGCCCTGCGGCGCAAAGGAGCAGCCGGCCGCGATCGCGGGATCGACCGCTGCCATCAGCAGCAGACCCGCGAGCGTGATGGCGGCGCCGCGCGCGCGTGCAAGTTCGATCGTTTTCGCCGGAGGCTGCATACCCCTCATGTTCTCATAAACCACGCATTCCGCTTAGCGGAAAAACTCATCCGCAGCGTAGGCTGCCCGCGGCTTGCCGCTATAGGTGGCTTGCGGCATGATTGCCGCGATAATAATTCTGCCACAGAAATCAAGGCCGCGCGCAACAGCGCGCGTCGACAGGGAGGTTTTATGAAACGGGTATTGTCCGGCGTTTTGGCATCGGTGCTGGCGCTGGCCGCGACATCGGCGATGGCTCAAAGCAAGCCTCCCTTAAAACTCGGCGGCATCCTCGATATGTCGGGCCTGTACGCCGACATCACCGGACCCGGCAGCGAGCTTGCCGCCAAGATGGCGGCTGAGGATTTCGGCGGCGAGGTGCTGGGCCGCAAGATCGAGATCGTGGTCGCCGATCATCTCAACAAGGCCGACCTTGCCGCCAACATCGCCCGTGACATGTTCGACAATCAGGGTGTCGAGATGATTTTCGACGTCGCGGCCTCCGCGACCGCGCTGGCCGCCGGCGAGATCGCCAAAGCGCGCAACAAGATCATCATGTTCTCCGGGCCCGGATCGATCCGGCTGTCCAATGAAGCCTGCGGCCCCTACACCGTGCACTATGTGTTCGACACCTTCGCACAGGCCAATGTGACCGGGTTGGCCGCGGTCAAATCCGGCCTCGATACCTGGTTCTTCCTGACCGCGGATTATGCGTTCGGGCAGGATCTGGAAAGGGACACCACCAATGTGGTGCTTAAATCCGGCGGCAAGGTGCTGGGCAGCGTCCGGCATCCGCTCAACACCTCGGATTTTTCCTCGTTCCTGCTGCAGGCGCAGGCCTCCAAGGCCAAGGTGATCGGTCTCGCCAATGCCGGCGGCGACACCATCAACGCCATCAAGCAGGGCGCCGAATTCGGCATCACCAAGGGCGGCCAGAAGATGTCGCCGCTGCTCGCCTTCGTCACCGACATCGACAGCGTTGGCCTGGAGACCGCGCAGGGCCTGCTGCTGGCGGAAGCGTTCTATTGGGACCTCAACGACGACACCCGCGCGTTCTCCAAGCGCTTCATGGAGCGCATCAAGCGGGTGCCGACTTCGGCGCAGGCCGGCGTCTATTCATCGGTGCTGCATTATCTGCAGGCGGTGAAGGCCGCGGGCACCACCGACCCGGCCGCGGTGATGAAGCTGATGAAAGACACCCCGATCAACGACATGTTCGCGAAAAACGGCCGGATTCGCGAGGACGGCCGCATGGTGCACGACATGTATCTGTTCGAGGTCAAGAAGCCGTCGGAGTCCAAGGGGCGTTGGGATGACTACAAGCTGCTGGCGACCGTTCCCGGCAGCGAGGCGTTCCAGCCGATCGAAGCGTCGCGTTGCCCGCTGGTGAAGAAATAGGGTCGGTCGCACCGTCATTGTGCTGCTCGCAATGACGGCGAACCACAAATCAACAACAACAACGAAAGCGAAAACGCATGACTGACATCGTCCTTCAGAATCTGGACAACGGCTTGCTCACCATCACCATGAACCGTCCGGATCGGCGCAATGCGCTCAATCCGGACATGACCATCGGGCTGGTCGAGGCGGCGCGCCGCGCCACCGAGGACCATGAGGTCCGCGCGGTATTGCTCAAGGGCGCCGGCGGCACGTTTTGCGTCGGCGGCGACGTCAAGTCGATGGCGGAGGGCCGCGCGCCGCTGCCGTTCGAGGCCAAGATGGCCAACCTGCGGCGCGGTATGGAAGTCGCCCGGCTGTTGCATGTGCTGCCGAAGCCGGTGGTGGCGCAGGTCGATGGCGCGGCCGCGGGTGCCGGGCTCTCGATCGCGCTGGCCTGCGATCTCCGCGTCGCCAGTGCGTCAGCGAAGATTACCACCGCCTTCGCCAAGGTCGGGCTATCAGGCGATTACGGCGGCACCTATTTCCTGACCCAGATGCTCGGCAGCGCCAAGGCGCGTGAGCTCTATCTGATGTCGCCGGTGTTGACGGCGCAGGAAGCGCTGGCGCTCGGCATGGTGACGCGGGTCGTTCCCGACGCCGAAGTCGGTGCGGCGGCCCATGAGCTGGCGATGTCACTGGCGCAGGGCCCGTCGGTGACGCTAGGTTACATCAAGCGCAACATCAACAACGCCGAGAGCCTGTCGCTGGAGGCCTGTTTTGATGGCGAAGCGATCCACCATTCGCGCGCCGGCGAGACCGCCGACCACAAGGAAGCCGCTAAAGCGTTCGTCGAAAAGCGCAAGCCGGTTTTTCACGGGCATTGATGACCTCTTCCCTTCTCCCCTTGTGGGAGAAGGTGCCTTCGCGAAGCGAAGGCGGATGAGGGGTAGCAACGTAACGAGAGTCAGAGACCCCTCACCCCAACCCTCTCCCGATCGAAGTCGGATATATCCGACTTCGACAGATGTGATGCCCAACTCGGGTAGACCCGAGTTGGGTGGGAGAGGGGGCGCGCTGCCGGTGCAGGTCTTGCTGAGGATATATCTCGATGACCGACGAACTCAAAACGAACGCCAACTACATCCGACTGCGGCAGATCTGCCTGGTCGCGCCGCATCTCGAGCCGGTGATTTCCGACATCGCGGCCATCATGGGTCTCCGCGTTTGTTACCGTGACGGTAACGTCGCCAAATATGGCCTGGAGAACGCACTGCTGCCGGTCGACACCATCTTGCTGGAAGTGGTCGCGCCGTTCCAGCCCGGCACCGCGGCAGGACGTTTCATCGACAAGACCGGCGGCCGCGGCGGCTACATGGCGATCTTCTGCTGCGACGATCCCGATGCGCGCGGCGCGCATGCCAGCAGCATCGGCGTGCGCACGGCGAACGTGATCGATCATCCGCCCTATCATGGCGTGCAATTGCACCCGCGCGATTGCCGCGCCGCCTTCATCGAGTTCAACCACACCGACGGCAGCGACGATGTGCTGGGACCCTATCCGCCGGCCGGGCCGGACTGGTCGACATCGATTGCCAAGGACGTGACGCAGGCCCTGATCGGGGTCGAGATGGAAAGTCCGGAGCCGGAAATTCTCGCCGAGCATTGGGGCAGCATCATCGGCGTCGCTGCGGGCAAAGACGAACGCGGCGTCCCCGAGCTGAAACTTCCCAATTGCAGCTTCCACTTTGTGAAGGGCGTCAGCGATCTGATGAGCGGCTTGACGTTCCGCGTGTCCGATCCAGCACGCGTGCGCGAGGCGGCGAGCGCCAGAGGGTGCAAGGTCTCGGGCGACGGCTTCGATCTCGGCGGCGTCACATTCCGTGTTGTTGCGTGAGCGCCGGCTGGTCGGTGTATTTCAATCCGAGCGTCTTGCCCCGTCGCCAGACGATCTCGCAGGTTCTGCTGTGCGAGGCGGTCAGCGCGTAGGCCAGCACGAGACGATCATGCAGCGCGTCAGCCCTGTTGCAGGTGATCTGTGCGCCATCCTGCGACACGTCGACGACGCGGCATTCGACGCGGGTATGCCCGTCCTGCAACGTGAGCCACGCCTCGTGGCTGCGGCGCCTGCGCGTCTTACGTTTGATTGGTTTTCTTTTCATACGCAAAAATTCCGCACACCACCATGGCCCGTCATGCTGAGGTGGTAACTCCAACGTTCCTGCGCAACAAAATCCTTTGCCGCGCCAGGCAACATCTTCGTTCGCCGCCACCTTCAGGCCGGCGGAGGTTTACCCATTGTCGTTTAGATAGCGTTTCCTCCCAGCTTTATGTTTTTTATGGGGTACAAAGTATCCGCATCACGAAAGTGAATGAAAAGACTGTCACGACCTTGCGCTTCGGGCGTCCGCAATACGTAGCATTTTTGGTTTGTTTGAATCTGAATTTACCGACCAGCCGGCGTTTGCGTTTCCGCATCACGCTTTAATTCGGTTTTGTCGTGAGCCGCCGGCAACGTGGAGATTTCCGACAGCCAGCGTCTGACATGGTCCTGGGCTTCGGGCTCGCCGAGCACGACATGACCGGCCTGCGCGATCGGCACAAACGTGACGTTATCGCCGCCCAGCGCGCTCAGCCGCTGGCCATATTCGATCGGCACGACCTGATCCTGCTCGCCGTGCAGGATCAGGACGGGCATGTCGAGCTTGGTGATCGCGAGGTCGGAGCGGAATTGATCCTTCATCAGAAGAGGCACTGGAAACATCCAGTAGCGGTCGGCTGCCATATCGACCGCCGATGAAAACGGCGCATCGAGGATGACGCCGGCGACAGCGCTTCGGGCGGCCAGCGCGGTTGCGACGCCGGTGCCGAGACTTTCTCCATAGAGGATGATCTTGTTCGGGCTGATACCGAGGCCGCGCACATAGGCGTAGGCGGCGTCGGCGTCGCGAGCAAAACCCCGTTCGCTGGGCCGGCCGGCGGTCGCGCCGAATCCGCGGTACTCGACCGCCAGCACGGACAGGCCCAGCCGGTTCAACTGCCTGATGCGTTCGGTTCGCTCCGGCAGCGCGCCACCATTGCCGTGGAAATAGATCGCCAGAAATCTGCCGTCGCCCGGCATCAGCCACGCGGTCAGTTCGATATTGTCAGCGGTCCTGAAGCGCTGCACCGCGGCCTCGGGCAGGCCGGCTTGCGCGGGGCTGCTGTCGAACTTGCTGGCGACGATGAAAAGCCGATCCTGAAGCAGATACAGCGCGGCAATTGCCGCGGCATAGAGCATCAGCGCCACGATAATCGCGTACGTCACGCCTCGCATCATCGGCGCACCCGCGAGGCTCGGCACGAGACTTGGTGCGAGATTTGGCACAACGAGCTTTGGGACAAATGCAAGAAAGCCATGTTCAACCGCGGATAGGTTCTTGGACAGGTTGAAGGGCCGATGCCGAGCTGCCGGTCTCCGCCGACGGCTCGTCGAGCACCAGCATCCACGACATCTCGCAACTTAACGCCGGCTTGGCTTCGTTCTCGATGGTGCATTGAAGTCTTATCACGAGCTTGCTCTGGGAAAGCCGCGCGGCGCGGTCGAGCCGGAAGATGCCGCGTATCCGCGATCCTGTTTTCACCGGCGAGAGGAACTTGATCCGATCGACGCCAATCAGCACCGCGGCGATCAGTTCGGGCGAGACCGGCAGGATGTCCTCGGCCAATGTGCCGACCATCGACAGCGTCAGCAGGCGCTGCGCGATGGTTCCGCCGAACGGCGTCTCGCGCGCCGCGCGTTCGCGGTCGACATGAACGAACTGGAAATCATCGGTCGCTTCGGCGAAGCGATCGATGCGCGCCTGCGCTATCGGTCGCCATGCGGAACTTCCCACTTGTTTGCCGAGCTGAGCACTGAAGTCGGCGACGGAGATTGCATTCCCATCAAGCCCGATAGCCATTGTCGCTCTCCCTGATCGGAAGAGATGTTGAGCAGAAGATCATGCCCGCGCAACTCGAACGGCATTTAATAAATAATTTTAAGGCGCGCCCACGCGATGCGAAACGCCGCCACAGATCTGAAGAGTTAAACTTAAGGCGACAACGAATCCGAAACCATTTGATTGCCGACGAAGACTTTGCAAGTTGTATCGCCCAGATGATCGATAGCGGTCATCGTCAGTCCCCAAGGAGAGCACTATGACGAAACTTGATCTGCGCACGCTTCGCACCGTCTCGGGTGGCCATGGCTGTGGTAACTACGCGCCCGCTCCCTGCAAGCCGCTGCTTTCCGTCAAGGCCTCGGTCTCGGTCTCGTAATCGCCGTCGATCGAACTTCGAACATTGCAACTCAACAGGAGAATCTCATGACGAAACTTGATCTGCGTACGCTTCGCACCGTCTCCGGCGGTCATGGCTGTGGTAACTACGCGCCGGCTCCCTGCAAGCCGCTGCTTTCCGTCAAGGCCTCGGTCTCGGTCTCGTAATCGCCGTCGATCGAACTTCGATCAGCGCAAGCTCAACAGGAGAATTTCATGACGAAACTTGATTTGCGCACGCTTCGTACCGTCTCGGGTGGCGGTGGTTACCACGGTGGTGGTAATCATGCGCCCGTTCTCAAACCGATCCTGTCCGTCAAGGCTTCGGTCTCGGTCTCGTAATCGCCTACGGGCGCTTACAAAGTTTTCGCGAGTGATCATATCGTGCCGGGGCAGAATGCCCCGGACGATTCGCGAACGGTTAATTGGCCCCTAACCTGTGTGGCTTATCGTGAAGTCATGATGGCCGGTTACGAAATGCTCTCCGACATTTCTCGTCTGCCCCTGAAGGTGAGGCGGCGAGCGCTGCGCGTGTTGTGGAGAGCGTCTCGCTTCACCGGAAGATTGCCGGTGTACGGCGTGGAAGAAATTCTCAGATATGTCCTGCATCTTTCGAATTCCGAAGCAGCGCGGATCGACAAGGAGATCATCTACCAGGACATGATCGCGCGCGCCGAATGGGGCGCCGTGTTGAAGCGCAGTTGGCAGGGCCTCGAAAGCGACTCCGCATCTATCCATTTTCCGGAACGTGACGTGCTCGAACAGGCGTCGCGAAGCGGCAAGCCCGTGATCTTCACGCCGATCCATATGGGCTGCTACGTGCTGCCGTTCGCCCGAATCATGCTCGACCATTTCGAGAGCCGGCGCATGCTGATTCTTCGAGCCCGGGAAGATCGCCCGGATGAAACGCTGGCGATGCAGCGGATATCCGAAATCGGCATCGACATGCACTTCCTCAATGTCAATGAGAAGCAGAAATATCTCGAAGCCGTCCGCTTTGCCAAGGACGGCGCGGTGATCGTTTCGTTCGCAGACCTTCCCGCGAGCTACGGCGGACCCGAGCGTGTCACTCTGTTCGGAAAGCCGATCCAGCTTGCGATGGGTGTGACGTCGCTGGCGCGCCTGACCGGAGCAACCGTGATCCCGATGGCGGTGCACTCGACGGTCGACGGCGACGTCGTCGACATCGGCCGTCCGTTCGAGAGTTATCAAAAAGGCCCGGCCGAAAAAGCCCGGATTGCCTCGATCATGCGGCGGCATATCGAGGACAGCGTTCGCGAAACGCCGGAGCAATGGCACATGTGGCCGCGCTTCAACGAATTCCTGGACACTGAAATGCTGGGAGAGGCGGTCTGATGAGCGCGGTCGAATTCGTCGAACACATTGTCGAGCCGGAACCGACCCCCGAGCCGGCGCCGTTGCTGTCCGAGTTGCAAACGCGCGCCGCGGCCGCGCAATCGTCCCGTATCAGTCACACCATCGATCTGAGGCAGAACCGGACGGTGCTGATCCTCGCATCGCTGGCGATCTCGTCGGTCGGCGTGTTGTTTGCCGGACTGTGGCTCGGACATTTCTCGAAGACCGAATCGGCCCGCGGTATCGTTTCCGCGACCCACGGCTTTGCCCGTCTCGACGCCCCGAAGGCCGGCTTCATCAAGAAAGTCTATGTCAAGCAGGGCGACCAGGTGACGGCGGGAACGCCGATCTATCTGCTCGGGATCGACGAAGCCAATTCCGGCGGCGAATCGGCGGTCGTCGCCGAAACCAGGACGCTGACCCAGACCAGGACCAATCAGGTCGCCGAAATGCAGCGGGCCACCGCCTTCCTCGAGGGCACAACCGGGCAAGAGATGTCGCTGGCGCGCGACCAGCGCGCGCTTGTCGCCGCGGTCGACAATCAGGAGAAAAGCGTTCAGGACGCCCTGACGCAGGCCCGATCCAAGGTTCAGCGCATCAAGGATCTCGTCAAGCAGGGCTACGCGACGCGAGACATGCTCGATTCCTATGAGCGTTCGCAGTTCGACTATGAGCGCCAGCTGACCGAGGTCAGGCTGAAGCGCGTGGAATACACAAGGCAGGATACCGAAAAGCAGCGCGAGCTTGCGACGCTGGTCGCCGAAAAGGAAAGCCAGCGCGCCAATGCGGCGAACCAGATCAACACCATCGACGCCAGGCTGGCTTACCTGAAGACCGAATCGGCATTGCAGGTGCAGGCGCAGTCCTCCGGCCAGGTTCTCGCGATCACCGCCAAACCCGGCGATTCCGTCGAGGCCAACCAATTCGTCGCGGCGATCGGCGATGTCGATGCCGAGCCCGTGGTGGTGCTCGACGTTCCCGCGCGTGCAATCGGGCTGGTCAAGGTCGGGCAGAAGGTCGTGCTGAAATACGATGCGTTTCCGTTCAAGACCTTCGGGATCCAGCACGGCACGGTCACCTCGATCTCGTCCGCCGCGATCCGCGCGCCGGCGACCGAAGGCGACAGCGGTCTCGATCCGCGGCCGGCCAGCAGGCAGTCGCTCTACCGGATGGAAGTCAAGCCCGACAATGGCGAGATCGAGGCCTATGGCGAGAAGAAGAAGCTCTCGCTCGGCTCGACACTCTCGGCCGACATCGTGGTCGAACGGCGCAGATTGATCGACTGGGTGCTCGATCCGATTCGCGCGATGAGGGGTCGGGTATGATCGGTATCCCCTCCAGAAAGCCGCGCATCAAGACCGTCCTGCAAAGCGAGGCCAATGAATGCGGCCTCGCCTGCCTCACGATGCTGGCGAATTTCCACCGCCACGACATCAGCCTTTCCTATTTGCGTTCGCTGTTCCCGCTGTCTCAGCGCGGCATGAATCTCGCCGAAATCGTCGAACTCGCCGGTCAGCTCGATCTCGACGCCCAGGGGCTCGCGGTCTCCAACGTCACCGAACTCGCCAATCTGAAATGCCCGGCGCTGCTGCACTGGAACGGCAATCATTTCGTCGTGCTGGAAAAGATCGTCCGCGGCGCCTTCCACGTCCACGACCCCGCCTTTGGCGTCCGGATCTATGCGGCCGAGGACATCGAACGCCACTTCAGCGGCGTCGCGCTCGAATTCGAGCCGCGGATCAAGTTCGAAGCGATCAAGGCTGCGAAGAAATCCCGCTTCTGGAGCGTGTTCCGCGCCTGCCGGGGCATCGAACATACCATCGCGGTGATCGCGGTTCTTTCGCTGGCGTCGAGCATCTTCGCGCTGACGACGCCGGTGTTCCTGGAGATCGCGCTCGATACCGTGATCCCGCAATACGACCTTGATCTCCTGACCGTGATTGCGATCGGAATGGCGCTGTTCGCGGTGTTCGAGGCGCTGTCGCGATGGTTGCGCGACGTCGTGACATTAAGGTCATCGACCGTGTTCGAGATGTTCTTCACGCGCAATGTGGTCGGCCACGCCTTTCGCCTGCCCGTCAAATTCTTCGAATTGCGGCATCCCGGCGATTTCCTGACGCGCATGGCCTCGATCGATCACGTCAAGACGTTTCTGGTCAGCGGGTTCGTGTCCTCGGTGGCCGACGGCGCGATGTCGCTGATGATCGTGATCATGATGTTCTATTATTCGCCGGTGATGGCGGCCGCATCGGTCGCCACGCTTCTGATCGCGGTAGCGATCCGCCTGATGACCTACCCCCGGATCGCCGAATACACCACCGCGACCCTGGAGGCGCGATCGGAGGAGCAGGCGCGGCTGATCGACGGGCTGCAAAGCATCGCCGCGCTCAAGGTGCATAATACTGGTGAGCTGTTCTGCCTGAAATGGTTCGACAGTTTCACGAAATTCGCAAATGCGGGATTCCGCTCCAGGAAGCTGACGATCGATACGGATCTGCTGCTGCACGTGGTGTTCATGCTCGGCACGGTCTCGACACTTTACATCGGCGTCACCGACGTCATGAAGAGCGTGACCTCGATCGGGATCCTGTACGCGTTCTTTGCGCTGCGGAACTCGTTCTTCACCAACATGAATTCGCTGATCCTGAATTTGCTGCAGGTCTCGATCATGCGGGCGCATTTCGAACGGCTCGACGACGTTCTCGACGAAGTCCCGGAGACCAATGCCGGCCGGGTCAGGATCGACCGGGCGATCCGGCGGACGCTCAAGCTCGAAAACGTCAATATCCAGTTCGATCGCGGCAGCAAGCCACTGCTGGAGGACGTCAATCTACAGCTCGATGTCGAGCGCCATGAGTCGATCGCTATCATCGGCGAATCCGGCTCCGGCAAATCGTCGTTACTGAAGGTCGTGGCCAGCCTGCATGCGCCGTTCACCGGGCGGCTGTTGATCGATGGCCAGCCGCTGCAAAGCTTCGGCCTGCATGAATACCGGGCCAATCTCGGCGCGGTGTTCGCCGAAGACGGACTGTTCAGCGGCACCGTGCTGGATAATCTGACGATGTTCGCCCCTGAGATCGACAGCTTCCGGATCGAGGAGGCGCTACGCGCGGTCGACCTGCTCGACGAGATCTACCGCCTGCCGCAGGGTTTCGCCACGCCGCTCTCGAAGGAAAGCCCGATCCTGTCGACCGGACAGCGCCGGCGGCTGCTATTGGCGCGCGCGATCGCACGGGGCCCGCGGCTGCTGCTGCTCGATGAAATCACCGCGAACCTCGATCCGCAGACCGAGGACAAGATCGTTCAGGCACTGCGCGCAGTTCCCGCCGCCAAGATCTTCGTCACCCACAGCGACCGCCTGCTGCGTTACGTCGACCGCGTCTACCAGGTGGTGGACGGCAGGCTCGCGCCGGTCAACTATATCAGGCCCAAGCTCAGCGCGTGAGCGAGACGGAAGCGGGCGGAGTTCAACCCACCTCTCCCCGTTGGGGAGAGGTCGAATTGCTCCGGCGATGCGGAGCATCGTCCGGCGCAAATCAGGTAAGGGGCGCTAAACGACAGACCGCAACCCCTCACCCGGCGCTGCGCGCCGACCTCTCCCAATGGGAGAGGTGAAGGGAACCCGCGACCGATCAAATCAGAATCGCGTCATGCGCTAGCGCAGCAGCGACATCTGGGGCGCTGCTTGCTGCGTCGCCGGCGCAGTGCCGGGACCAAGGCGCGCCAGTAACGCTGCGATGGAAAATACCTGGGTGTCCCGGGTGAATTCCAGGGTGACGCGGGCCAGCTCCGCTTCGGTCAGTTCGTTCTGGGCGTTGAGGATATCGACCACGGTACGGAATCCCGCCGCGCGTTCGATTCTGTAGCCTTCGACCGCGCGCTGCATGGTCTTGACGCGTGCGCTGGCGCGGCCGATCAGCGCGATGGTCGACTGATGCCTGGCATAGAGGCTGGTCGCCGACGCGATGTCCTGCTTCTGGCTGTCGGCGGTCTCCCAGGATTTTTGCCGCGCCAGCGCCGCCGCCTCGTGGATATGGGGAAAGGCGCCCGGCTCATAGATCGGCACCCGCATCTGAACCTTGACGGTGTTGTCGCGAAACCGGTTCAGCGCGGCGGAAATATCGGTCTGCTCGATGCTGGACGCCACTAGATTGACCTGCGGTAACACGTCGGCGAATTTGGCTTCGGCATCGTAGCCGGCCGCGACCGCGCCGAGGCGCGCAGCGTGAAGCTTTGGATTGTTCGCGACCAGGGCCTGCGTGAGTTCCTCGACGCTGGCCGGAACGCAATCATTGGGCACGTGCGGCTCGGGCATGTCGCCGGGCCGGCTGCCGGTGATCCGCGCGTACTCGATCTCGTCCGCCTGCAGATCCGCCGCGGCCTGATCGACGGCGCCCTGGGCAGCGATCAATCTCGAGCGCGCGATGTCGACGTCGGTCAGGGTCGCTTCCTGCATCGAGAGACGGACCTTGGTCCGTTCGGCAATCTGGGCGATGCCGGCGACCTGCTGCTTGCGCAACGCGACGATCTTGCGGTCCCTGACGATGGCGAGATAGGCGGTGGCGGCGTCCAGGTAGGTCTGCTGCCGCTTGTCGAGCTGCAAATATCTGCCGGCATCGACGCCGAGACGCGCGGAGCGGTAATTGTTGTATCGCCGGAAACCGTCGAACAGCGGCAGCGATGCCTGGATACCGCTCGAATTCGGCTCGCGTCGGGCGACCGTATCGAGGCCGTTGGAATCCGGGATCGTGAAGTCCGGCGTATAGCTGATATTGCTGGAGAGGATGCGCTCCTGCACCCAGGAGACGGTCGGCAGGAACGCATCGATGCTGCCGCGCAGCCTGGCCTCGGTCGCAACCTGCCGCTCATTGTCGGCCTGCACCGAGAAGCTCGAGCGCAACGCCCAGTTCATGGAATCGTCGATGGTTTCCGCGTGGACGACCGCGGGACCGACCACCGACGCGATCAGCGCAAGCCCCAGCCACGGCGCCTTCCCGCGCTGTCTCTTATCGGTGCCCTGTCGGGAGGGATTCTGCCAGGCGGCATGCATTACTGTTACGATCTACTAACGGTAATGCAACGTAACTTTTCTCGGTGATTCCCGCGTTAAGGGAAACGACAGCGGGAATGATAGGGGTAGAAGAATCGGTGCGGGCGGCTAACGCCCGCCGATAGCAACGCGCGTCGTCCCGGCCTTGAGCCGGGACCTATAACCCCTGGCGGTTCTAATTGCAGAATGCATTTACCACCGTGCGCTCTCGACGGGACACGGCGTATGGGTCCCGGCGCGGAGGCCGGGACGACGAGAGTTTGTTCGTGCGTTGTCACGTCATTTCAACGACGGAAACGCGCTCCCTCTCCCCTTGTGGGAGAGGGCTGGGGTGAGGGGTCGCAGCCTCTCGTTGTGTTGCTACCCTCATCCGCCTTCGCTTCGCGAAGGTACCTTCTCCCACAAGGGGGAGAAGGAAGAGACCTCACCGCCCCTTAAAATTCGCGACGCGGCGTTCGGAGGTGGCTTTGACGCCTTCCTTGAAGTCTTCGGTGGCGCGCAGGCGCGTCTGCTCGACCAGTTCGTGATTGGTGGCGGCCAGCACGCGATCGGCGAGGCCGGCGCGCATGGTGGCGCGGGTCGAGACCAAGCCGAGCGGCGAGCATTCGGCGATCTCGGCTGCGAGCTTCATCGCCTCGGCGCGCACTTGATCCTGCGGCACGCAGACATTGGCGAGGCCCATCCTGGTGGCTTCTTCGCCGGTGACGCGGCGGCTGGTGTAGAAAATCAGCTCGGCATTGTTCTTGCCGACCAGTTCGGGAAGCGTCGTGGTCAGGCCGAAGCCGGGATGAAACCCGAGCTTGGTGAAGTTCGCGGCGAAGCGTGCCTCGGGGCAGGTGACGCGAAAGTCCGCCGATACCGCCAGCCCAAGCCCGCCACCGATCGCGGCGCCGTGGACGGCGGCGACGATCGGCTTCTTGTTGCGGAAGATCCGCACCGCATGGAGGTAGAGCGAGTTGATCGGGCCGAGGCTGTCGGCGGGATCGCCCTTGGCTTCGCGCGCCTCCTGCGCCTGGCGCGCGGGATCGTTGAAATTGGCGCCGGCGCAGAACGCCTTGCCTTGGGCGGCGAGCACCGAGGCGCGGATCTCGATATCGTTGTCGAACTCCTCCAGCGCGTCCGCGATCTGGTTGATCAGGGAAATATCGAAGAAGTTCAGCGGCGGCCTGCGGATTTCGATCAGGCCGACGTGGCCGTGGCGCTCGACGCCGATGTCCGTGTATTTTGTCATGATGGTCTCTCCAATACTCGATGCGTTTTGCCGCGGTTTATGCCGCGATGGAAACGGGCTCCCTCTCCCATCGGGAGAGGGTTGGGGTGAGGGGTTACGACCTATCGTTAGGCCGTAACCCCTCACCCGGATCGCTGAGGCGATCCGACCTCTCCCGATGGGAGAGGTTAGAAGCAGTTAGCGCAAACCGAGCCCGCGCGCGATGATGCCGCGCAGCACTTCCGTGGTGCCGCCCTGGATCGTCAGCTTCGGCGCGGTCTTCATCGCGAACGACAATTGATTTTCCAGCGTCTCGCGGTTGGTGGCATTCTCCTCGACGAAGGCGGCGAGATCGCGCACCCGGTGCGGCAATTGTTGCTCCCAGACCGTGCCGATGTCCTTGACGATCGAGGCTTCCACCACCGGCTCCTTGCCGGCTTGCAGCATGCCGGCGACCGAGACCGACATCCGCCGCATGGTGTGAAGCTGCGCCACCAGCCGGCCGATGCCTTCGGCGCTGCGGGTATCCGGGTTGTTGCCGACCGCGCGAACCAGTTCGGTCAGTACGTAATAGGTTTCGAGGAACCGCTCGGGCCCGGAACGCTCATAGGCGAGTTCCGAGGTTGCCTGCTTCCAAGCGCCGTCGATTTCGCCAAGCACGTGATCGTCCGGCATGAAGGCGTCGGTGAATACCACCTCGTTGAATTCATATTGCCCGGTGATCTGGCCGATCGGATTGACCTTGATGCCGGGCGTCTTCATGTCGACCAGGAATTGGGTCAGGCCGTGGCGGCGATTTTCCTTGGTCGACGGTGAGGTCCGGAAGATCGCGATCATGTAGTCGGCGATATGGGCCGAGGAGGTCCAGATCTTGGTGCCGTTGATCAGATAGCCGCCTTCGGTCTTGGTCGCCTTGGTCTTGGCGGCGAACAGGTCGGAACCGGAATTGGGCTCGCTCATGCCGATCGAGAAGCACACCTCGCCACGGCAAATGCGCGGCAGGATGTCCATCTTGATGCGCTCGGGCGCGTATTTCAAAAGCACCGGGCCGCTCTGGCGGTCGGCGACGAAAAAGCGCCGGGTCGGCGCGTTGGCGACGCGCATCTCCTCGGTCACCACATAGCGCTCGAGGAACGAACGCTCATGGCCGCCATATTTCTTCGGCCAGGTCATGCCGAGCCAGCCCTTGGCGCCGACCCTGCGGGAGAATTCCGGCGCGTCGGTATCTTCGCGATTGGGCTTATGCGGATCGAAGGTGCCGGCCGCGATCTCCTCGGCGAGGAACGCGCGCACTTCCTTGCGCAATGTCTCGCATTCGGGCGGTAGGCGGATCGGATCGAAACGAAGGGCTGCGGTCATGTTGAATCTCGTATTTAAAGTCTGAGGCCCGCGACGGCGGGATACGAACTCCCTCTCCCGTTGGGAGAGGGTTGGGGTGAGGGGTTACGATCTCTCGTTAGGCCGTAACCCCTCAACCGGATCGCCGAAGCGATCCGACCTCTCCCGATGGGAGAGGTGGATGAACTCGGGCGCTCCATGTTCTTTCTCATGTCCATGCCTCACCGTGAGGCGACCAGCGGCCACAATTCGTCGGCGCCGCGGGCGGCGACCAGTTTGCCGAGCTCGACCGCCCAATAGCTCTCCGAACCGAAATCGTCGCGCCAGGCCAGCGCGCGCAAGGAGTAGCGATGCAGGATGTGCTCGATGGTGAAGCCGATCGCGCCGTGTACCTGATGGGCGATGCCGCCGCCTTTTTCGGCCGCCTCCGCGCAGCGGATCTTGGCCGACGCGGCTTCCAGGAACACCTCGTCGTCGAACGAGGTTGCGTTGGAAATGGCATCCGCCGCCGAGGTCGCGGCCGCCAGCGCTGCGGCCGATTCGCCGGCGAGCCGCGCCAGATTGTGCTGCACCGCCTGGAACTTCGAGATCTTCTTCTCGAACGCGACGCGCTCGTTGGAATAGCGCACGCTGATATCGAGCATCGATTCCAGCGCGCCGGCGATTTGCAGGCTGCGCGCCACCCCTCCCATCAACAGCAGCGCGGTGTGGTCAAAGCCCTTCGGCGCCGGCTTGAGGGTTATCGGTGTGACCTTCTCGAAGGTCACGGTGTCGTTGTCGTCGCCGCCGAGATTGAGGCCGGCCTCGATCCGGCAGTCGCCGGCCTTGACCAGCGCGATCGACAGGTGGCTCGCGCCATCAACCAGGACGGCGATGTGCTTGGCGGATTTCGCAAAGGGAACGCCGCGCGCGCGGCCCGACAGACTGCCATCGGCGTTGAGCGTGACGCGGTCTTTCGGGCTCGCCGGCGCGACCGTCATCTCGCCGTCGGGCGACGTGATTTTGGCCTGCGCCAACAGCCATCCGGCCAGCATGGTTTCGGCCAGCGGCACCGCCAACGCGAAACGCCCGGCCGCGCTCAACACGCTAAAGCCCTCGGCCAGGCTCGCGCCCGAGCCGCCGCAATCCTCCGGCACCCATGCCAGCGGCAGGCCGGCTTCGCTCAGCGCCTGCCACAGCGGGGCTTTCCAGGCGCCTTTCTTGTCGCTGTTGATGGTTTGCGCGTCGGCAAGATCCGCGAATATCTTCTCCGCGGTCTCGGCAACAATGTTTTCACTCTCCGCCACAGCGTTCCTCGTTTTCAATCTGGCCACATCCTGCCGGCTGGTCTGCCAGGCATCATGCGCGATGCGTTTCTTGCGCCGCATGATGCGGAAAAGCCAGTGACATGACAAGCGCCGGTGGCCGCAGGGCAGCCTGCGAACCCGGCATAAGTGTCGGTCGCGACTGGATTAATTCCGCATAGCGAACTTTGGCGGATTTGCAGGCAATCCGCCCCGCGATATGGTAGACCGCGCACCGCAATCAGCGGGCCGGTCAAAATCAAGAAGAGGAAATGCGGATGTCGCAAGGTGGTTCAAAGGATGGTTTGTGCGCGATTATTACCGGTTCGGCATCGGGCCTCGGGGCCGCAAGTGCGGCCATCCTGGCCAGGCCCGGCGCGCGCCTGCTGATCAATTACGCCTCCAGCCAGAAGGAGGCCGAAGAGACCGCCGATCTCTGCCGCAAGGCGGGCGCCGAAGTGGCCGTAGTGCAGGGCGATGTGTCGCGTGACGAAGATTGCAAGAAGATCGTCGCCGCGGCGGCCTCCTGGGGCCGTGTCGATGCGCTGATCAACAATGCCGGCACCACCAAGCATGTGGCGCATGACAACCTCGACGGCCTGTCGGCGGAAGATTTTCAGCGGCTGTTCGGCGTCAACACCATCGGCCCATTTCAGATGGTGCGGGCCGCGCGCTCGCTGTTGGAAGCGGGCGCCAAGGCCAACGGGCGCGCCTCCGCGGTGGTCAATGTGTCGTCGGTGGCGGGCATCAGCGGTATCGGATCTTCGGTCGCCTATGCCGCGAGCAAGGGCGCACTCAACACCATCACCCAATCGCTGGCGCGCGCGCTGGCGCCGTTGATCCGCGTCAACGCGGTTTGCCCCGGCTACATCGATACGCCCTGGTTCACCAAGGGCCGTGGCGTCGAGGGCGCGGCCAAGATTCGCGATTCCGTGGTGGCGAAAGTACCGCTCAAGCGCGCCTCGACCGCGGAGGAAGTAGCCCAACTGGTGTGCTTCCTCGCCACACAGGCGTCGAGCAACATGACCGGCGAAATCGTTCGCATGGACGCCGGCGCGCATCTGGTTACGTGACACGAAAATCGTAGCCCGGATGAGCCAAGCGATATCCGGGGCCCGATGTCGCAGTCCCGGATGTCGCGCTTCGTTCGTCCGGGCTACGCTCCTTCGCTAAGCGAGCGCGTACATTATTTCTCTCGTCATGGCCGGGCATAGCCGTCCGAAGGACGGCGTCGCTTTCGTTCGCCTATGACCCGGCCATCCACGTCTTAAGCTCAGCAAAAGACGTGGATGCCCGGGTCAAGCCCGGGCATGACGAACTTTAAGGCTACGCCGTCACTTTTCCCGATATCCGGAATCACGCGGCTGGCCACCAGCCTGTTCCAGATGAACAGCACCAGCAGCACGCCGATCGTCGGGGGTGATGAAGCCGGCGCCCTGATCCGGACCATGCACCCACGTTCTGATGAAACCAAATCTTGAGATTGACGAAGCCGTTTTATGAGATTGACGAAGACGACTTGAAACAATCGCCGTTCACAGTGGCTCCATTAAATGCTGGGAGGCACATGTGAACTGCGAGCGGGTCGAAGCAGACATCAGATCAACCGATATTTCGCGAACGGCTCAACGCCGCCGCGCGACGTATTTGGGAGCTCTTATTGACGGATCAACTGATGACGCGGGATATCTGATGGCCAGACGATTGGTGATTCCCACTGTATTGGCATCGGGGGTGGTCGCGATGGCGGTGTGGGCACTGGCGTGATCTCGGCTTGGCCGGCTCTAGATGCTGCCAACTTCCAAATAGGCACGGGCGCGCCGATCAGGCGCGCTGTTCGAGCGAAACGGAAGTTGGCTCGCGGCGAACGCTTTTCTGGGGGACTGTTTCGTAGCACCAAGGTAGCGTCAAGATCGGGAAGCATTATGATGCCTTCCTGATCGCTTACAGATCAACAAGCCTTGAGCTGTTTGCATCCGCAGTCGTTTTCCTTGCGCACCGCATGCGGAATAGCAGTTGCGCGAAGCATTATTCATGCTTCGCGCAACTGGACCTTTTGCTTGCAGTCACCGCCGTAGTGCACGACGCATTCGCGTTCGAGCATTCGGAAACCCTCTCGATAATTTGGTGATAAGTAACCTTGCCATGGCGCCGGGCGGCATCGGTAACGATCTCACGAGCCTTCATTACACCGACAGCTTTGGGAGCATGCACACACCGTGCGCGTAACCATGCTTGCCGAGTAAGTTTGACCGACTCAATGGTCGCCAAACCGTCCCGGTCGCAGTCGTTCGTTGGATAATCTTGGAATTTTGGAGCACAACGTTGGATTGGATCATTAGCGTCATTCACGACCCCAACTCACCCATTTGGTTTTCCAGGGACATTTTCAGGAGCGTTTTCCAGTCCCTGTTGGGGGCAATTGCGTCGGCGCTGCTTGTGGCTCCACTGACGGCGCGCTGGGTCGCGTGGGACACGACGCGCAATTGGCGGCCTGCACGACGGGTCGCGTTCCGTGATATCGAACATGGCACTAGCCTGATTTGCAATTCATTCGCGGACTGGAGCACGATCGCAAGGAAGCCGGAATCGGAAAATGATTTGCTGCTGTCCTGTTGGTCTATTTACACGGCCATGTCGGAGGGGCACGAAGAGATGAAGAAGGCCTACGCGGATTGGTCCGACCTGTGGTCGCCGCAACAGGCATCAGCAATCATCGGCTTTCTGGAACACGCCGCCGACCTGTGCCATGGGGTCGAAAACGAGAGTAATCTGATCAGTCGCATGATTGATTTTGACGAGCAGCCCGATCAACTCAAAAAAGGCGATGGCTGGAAGATGGTGACTCCGCGATGGGTCGAGGCCGGCCAACTGCCGCAATTGGATCTGGACGCCATGCGGTCCAGGCTCAACCGGCTTCGAGCAAGCTGCTCTGATCGCGCTCTTGTCAAAATATTCGATGACTGCAACGAAGCTCTAAGCGGCTGCGATCAAAAAGCCATGAACAATCTGCAGAAGACCTGCCGCGAAGCTATGCTGGAAAAAGCTCGTATCATTGAAGCAACATTCACCGAGCGATCATAATTCGCGTCGCGGACGTCCGCGGTCCACTCCGGGGTGCGGGTTCGTCATTGCGAGGAGAAATTGTAGCCCGGATGAGCGAAGACCGTATGTCCTTCCCAGATTGAGGCGACTCGCCCTCGATGCGCAAGCGAGGGTTGCCCGGATAGGCTGGGTAGA
>NZ_LMUK01000015.1 GCF_009766005.1 Bradyrhizobium sp. S69
TGCCCGCGAAATCGTCATAGCGCTTCTCCTAGGATTACCCCTAGGACCTGCAGCCCTCGCGTCCCTCAAACAAGACGGCCTTTGGCGGAGGGATACCCTAAAGCACGTCTTCGGTTACCTGGTTCTGTCGCCGCAAATGACGGGCGAGCCGTACTGGATCGTCATGGCTCATTCTTTGGTCGAGCCACCCGAAGGGGGCCTGCTTGAGGTAACACCGGAGGCCGCCACGGACGGCGTCCCGTTTATCAGGCACGATGGAGACGCGGCCTTGCACGAAGAATTTAGGAAGTCCGTCAAGATATTCGTGCTGCCATCTGCGATCTCAGAGGCCTGAGATAGGGGGCCGGAACTGATCGGCCTCGATGCCCGTTCTTGATTATGCCCGATGTGCAGAGCGCAGTTGAACAGGGTTTGAGTTACGGCGACAGTGCACTCAACCTTATGATTCTCTGCGCAATGACCAGATGCTCGGGCACATGCTGCCGCGAGAGTGTGGAACTCTGTCTCTTGCTGACGACAAGCGAGGACTTGGCGCTCCCTAGGAGCCTCTGGTTGATGTTCCAGTGATCGAGAGAGTATCGGTTTTCCTGCGTAACTTCAACCATTTATCAATGGCCAAGATTTTTCACACTGCAGAGAAATTTCGCATGTGTATGACGCGATGTTAGACGTTTTTGTTAGACGAAACGGCGAGTTTTCACCGAACAATTGGAGTCTAACTCGGGTCAGCGTCAACAGCCGGATCATCAAATAGTAATGAGAAATCGCGCTTGAGCACGGCGCTGAGTTCATGGTCAGGAAAGAGCTCCATTGCCTCCGTCCAAATTTCCACGGCTTTTTCTGCGTTACCGCTATTCCAATGAGCGCCTCCGAGATTGAACTTCGCTACGGCATAGTTTGGGTCAAGCGCAAGCGCGCGCTGGTAGGCGTCGAAAGCTTCCGGCCAGCGGGCAAGGTTTTCGTAAGACGATGCCAGTTGAAACCAGCTCATGGCGTCTGGCTGAACGGTCTGGGCCTGCTCCAGCAGCAGCGGCACACTTTCCTCGAACCGATTCAACTCTTTGAGAGCGATCGCCAGACAATAACCGTACTCACCGCCCTCCACTTCATAGGCCTTGCGAAAGCAGCGCTCCGCTTCTGCCCAGTCCCCTTCTTTCTGTGCCCAATGGCCCAGACGATCCCAGGGTAGCGCGGCGTCCTCCGCGTCGATGTGGGCGATGTGGTGATCGAATTCCTCGCGAAACTCGCTGTAGCTCTTGCCGACATCTTCCCCTTTGCCGCGCAGATAGAACGTTGTCATGAGAAGCTCCCGCCGCGAGGCGGAGTGCTCGGGGTTCGCCTTTACAAAGCGCTGCCAGAAGGGTGCAGCTTGCCGGGCGTTGTCCACATTTGCGCGACCGAAACTGGCGACCAGACGGCCACACCATGGCCATATCCAAGGAAGGCGGTCTGCTTGGGCCACAAGACCATTGATTTCGCGAAAGGCTGCACGACCGTCGCCAAGGTTGAAAAGGACGTTAGCGCGCCAGCCAGTGACCGCAGAAATCCGACCCTGTTTTTGATCCGAGAAGACGACTTGATCGAGATGGTGCAAGGCGTCGCCATACTTGCCGAGGCGGACAAAGTGGTTGCCCAAGGCGTTGTGGGCCTCCGCAAGGTCGGGATTCAATCGTAAAGCTTCGTGGTAATGATGCACCGCTCGTTCAAGATCACCGAGTAACTCGTAACTGGAGCCGAGATTCTTGTGGACCTGAGCCGCAAGGTCCGGAAAGGCAGTAAGCTTCGGGTCGGCGAGCGCCGCCTCGAAGGCGCGTTTTGCTTCCTCTTCGTTCCGGAGAGCGTGGAACGCGTTACCAATAGTATAGTGCACGCCGCCGACTGTGGGACGATCACTAGTGAGCCTTGACAGGAAAAAGCTTATGGCCTCCTCGATCCGCTCTGGATGGCGGCTCATGCGATCCATGCCGAGATTGATTTCGGACATGTAGCAGATGCCCATTTCTTCACTCCCAGCACCAAGAACCGCCGCGAATTTCGTAAAACCAGCGCTGATCGCCTCGTCCGCATTTTTCTCGTAGAGTTGGAAAAGGAGCTGGCGCGCCAGTGCCGGTTCCTCCGGAACGTGAACATCCGGCGGAGACTTCAGAACATGGCTGGAGAGGTCCGCCGCAGCCACGCCGACCTGATCGACCCGCCGATCGCGCGCCGATTTTGCCTCGGAACGTACGATATCGGCGAGCCTGCCCAGACGCTCGACCGTTAGCTCTTCAACAAAGGAGACTGTCAATGACTGCTGGTCGGTCCAATTTCTGCCGCCATGCTCATATTGATGAACAACGCTTTCCGCTGTGCGGATGCGCAAAGAGCCCGTCGGCACATGAAAGACAACGTAAGCGCTGTAGGTCTGCATAAGCAGATAGTTGAGATTCGAGCGTTGCACCTCGACACTGAGAGACCCGTCGGCGTTCAGCGCCTTCTCAGTTCCCTTGAGTTGGACGTGCACACGAGCATTGGTGGGCTGCCCGCTGTCCAGCGCCTCGATCTGACAGTCAGTCCCATAGTCCTTGCGGTCCGATACCTGCGAAACAAAAGCGCCACTCTCGGTTATCCGCTTCAGGAAAGCGGCGATCGCCTCGTCCTCGATCTCATGATTTCGGTCACGGCGCGGTAAATCGTCAAAATGGCTCATAATTGCTTTGGCTTCATGTCGGAAAGTAACAGCCGCTCTTAAAGCTTCCTCTTCCAATATAATAACAAGAACCAATTCGAGTAGTAGCTTCAGCTCATTCCAACCCGCGTTAGCCACCGTTTCTCTATGGTTTCTCGCGAAAGCGGCCGGGTGAGGCCGCCATGTACAGCCGATGTCTGATCACTCTTTCCGAACAGGTCGACCGCAATTCGGCGCACCGCCAACGGTATATCCTGACCAAATGACCGTTTACGCGAGAAGCTCGCGTACGGCATGCCTTAACAAGCGGCTTTGATCCGCCGTGATGTCGAAGCCGAAACACGGCACATCAGACATTTCATCCTCCGCCAAGGCCTTCAAAAGCACGGGCTGAACCTTGGCTCTGTCGGCACTACCTTTGCCGAGTAATGCCAGAAGGGACAGCCGGGCCGAATTTGATGGCGTACTTGGTAGTGCACCGATGATGGCGTCGGCTGCAGTCGGATCTCTTGCTATACGGCGCAGCACCGCAGGAACCCAATAGCCGACATTCCAGCTATAAGTTTCACGCGGGTCTTTCTTCATCAGATCGTTGATGAAGCCGATTAAGCTTTTCATGTCGCCGACGGCAGCGGTTACGCGGAACGCACTGACCATATCGTATCTCACGCCTGCTGCCTTGGTAGCCAACAGCTCATCGATCGCTGCATCCGGACGACGTAATGTGACTTCGGCAAGTGCCGAAGCCGCGGTTGCGTTTTGCGGACTCTGATCGAAGGCTTCGGTCACTTCGCGCAACAGCGCAGCATTCCGGCTAAACAGGTCGGCGAAAACACCGGCTGCGACCATGAATGGCCATTGCTCGCGGTTCGAACGCAAACCCCGGCCGTCGTTCCCGAACCCTCGTCGAAGTATCGTCTCCGTTACCATTTCGCGAAGTTGGTCGCTCTCCGGTGCGAACTTCACAAGCGCCATCATGTGTTCATCCGATCGCGCATGAACCGAGCTGGGGACCATTTTGTTCAGCAACGCGAAGAGATGCTCGGCGTTTCTGACGCCGCTGTTCAAAGCGCTCATCGAAACTTCTGGGTTGAGTTCGAGACGCGCCAACACGTGCTCGTCCCCGCCTAGTGCGGAAGAGAAGCGATCCCAAAGTGGCAACATGCGATCGAGATAGCGGTCTCTGGCACCCGTGAACGAGACGCTGGTAACCCGAATAGTCTCAGGCTCCTTCTTGTAGTCTTTGAGTTCAACGAAATGAGAAAGCTTGTCGGCCATCCCGAGGGCGACCACGGCGGCGGCGCGCCGATGGTCAAGTTGAGGTCCGATCGATTTGAGTTCTGTCGCGAGAAATGCCTCATCGTTCTTTGACACGCGATCCATTGTCACAGCTGCCTTCGCCCAAGCCATGACCGCCTCGCCGTGCACCGCGCCTTCGGCGTCCTTGCGCGCCTCGGCCAATAGCTTGAATGCGACTTCACTCGACTGAGCCGCTGGCTCAAGCATCGCAACGAGTGCCATTCGGCCTGGCTGCGATAGTGGACTGATGACTTTGATGACTGCGTCGCGGATCGAGGCTTCTAGGCCATACTGACGGGCAACAACACTTAGGTTGCCGTCGTATCGCGTGATCTCGTTTATCGCGATGGCCCGCACTTCTGGGTGTTGCGGAAATGTATCAACAAGGGAAGCGCGCCACTCCTCGTCCATGAATGTTGGACCAGTGAGATCGCCTGCTTCTAGCGACGCCCTGACGGCTTCCTCGTCGGATGGCGCAATGCCGAGACGCTTGAGGCCATGCAGAAGGAAGCTTGAACGCCGCGGCTTCTCGCGCAGCGCACGGATAATCTCGGATCGGCATAGCGCGGCGTTGTCAATAATGAGCGGCAGCTCATCGCCCGCCATCGACAGGACATTAGCCGAGGCACCAATCAACGACCCGAACGCGGCGACGACTTCGGGATCGCTCTTACCCCAAACCTCAGCGAGCGCTCGGGAAGTCCAGAAATCCGGCTCGCCACCCCTCATCGACTTTAGAAGTTGCGCTTTGATTGAAGGCAGCGGGAGAACCTTGCTTACCCCATACAGTTCGTAGTCAAAGTGCCTTTCTTTTTTCGCAACGTGCGTCTCGACGATTGCCCGCAGGTCAGGTGTCCACGTGACGCTATCCACGGGGAAGCTGCCTCGGGTAAAGAGTTCGTGGAACACGTAGTCTTGCTGGAGCAGGTCTTTAAGATGGCGTTCTATGTCCTTGTGTGCTCGGTCTGCCAGCACCAAGGAGCCAACGAGCGCACGCTGGCTGCCACGATGATCGGCCCGTGACAAAGCGCGCTCAATCCGGTGCACCAGTTGCTGCTGCATCGTCGTCGCGAAATGCGCCACCAGGTCGGGAGCCGTGATGCCTTCCTGAAATCGATCATAGTCGAGAGCAAGCGTTGCGAAGATGTTGAAGTCATCCTCGTCAGCTTCGCCGCGGTCGGCGCGAACGCGGATGGCATCGATCTGAAGGCTTCCGCTAGCGCTTCGCCGAAACTCCTTCGCGAGTGCCCCGACGTCGCCGTCGCGACCCCAGCCTCGACCGAGAGCGAGGAAAGCTGCATGAAGAGTTTCGATCGATCGCGGTAGCCTGACTAACTCAAGGAGCTGTGCTTTTATTGCAGCATCGCCCTTGGCGATTGCAGCGAGCACATGCGCGGTCGCCCGACTGAGGTATTCCTGATCGCCTGCAATAACGCGCAGCAAGGCTGGAATTGCAGCCTTCTGGCCCGCTTTGTCCCAACCGGTGATCGCGCCTATGGCCCCGGCTCTGCCATATCCATGATAATCCGGCACCCATTCCGAAATCTTGGCGGAACATTGATCGGTAAGTGCCTGCGAGAACAGCCCATCGGTCACGCCTGCAATGAGTTGCTGCTGGCGCTCCCCCCACGCGAAGAGTTCAAGCTCGACAAATTGTGCGCGTACTAACTCCCGAACTTTCGGAATGTCGTGCGCGAAGTCGGCAAAGATTGCGGCGGTCAAGAGCGCCTCGCGCGCCGTCTTGCTCGCCACATTGGTGGCATCGGCCGCGTGAATTGCGTCGACAAGGACGCCAACCTCCTGCTCTTGTTCGATTTGATTCAGCAAGTAGAGAATGGGCTCAGACCAGAGGCTATTCGACCCGTTGGCTTTGATGAAGGCGACCCGCTCGGCGCTCGTCAGCTGCGCTAGTTTTCGGCCAACAAAGTATTCTTGGAGCGAGCGATGGAGAAACCCTAAGTGGTCCGGCGTCTTCTTCACCAAAAGTCCCGTGGACTCTTCGGAAAAGCTGAGAACCGATCGGGCTTGCGTTTCCGCCGCTTCAAGGGTCCCGACCCGAGGCTGCACCAAGGCAGTCGCGCGATCCACCGCGTCTTGTTCCAGCGCCCCATCCGCGACGACGCCTTTCAGTTCCCCAGAGTGAATCGCAAATGCAAAGTCCTCCAAGATACGATCGCGGGCGCGGGAATCGATGACGGGACTGTCGGTGCGACCCGCATCCTTGGCACGGCGACGTGGTTGGTCATCGAGCAATTGCTTCACGATCTCACGGCTCGCTTCGAACCGGTTACGCGGCAAATCGTGACCGAGCCGGTGCAACTTCAAAAGCGCGAGCAAAAACAACGGCGTTTGCGCGAGGCGCACGATGCCCGAGGCTTTGGCCAGCGCATCGATGAAATTGTCCGAGCGACGCTGTGCCGCGACTTCCACGGCACTATCAGCGGCCAAAGCGCCAAGCTCCTGACGCTCCAAGATTCGATACCACAGCATTGTCAGAGCCCCGCGTTGCGTGTCCGACAGTGGTGCCAGGCGCACGCGCGCCCAATTTCCTCCTATGCCACTCAATGCTTTGAGACCATGGGGGCGCGATGTTGCGAGAACTCCAACGCCGAGCCGTTCTGATGTCACCGTCAGCGCAACGAGGAGCGAACCTGCAACGGTGGGATTGCGCGCTTCATCGATACCGTCGACAAGGAACACACAACGACGCATGACGATCGCTCGCCGCACACAGTTGCCGAGCGCAGCGTCTCCTAGCGCAGTAATGAACCGGCACGCGGCATCTTCAATAGCAACTGGCTGCCCGGCATCTTCCGTCATTCGCGCCCAAAGGGCGAATGGGATCCACACTGGCACTTGGCCGCCATATCGGATCCGCAGAGCCTCCATTGGCGTATCAGACAGAATTTCGAGTGCGACATATCGCAAAAAAGTGGTCTTGCCCGCACCCGCTTCCGCGCTGATAACCGCGTTCGGCGTTTCAGCGAGAAATTGCGCAACCGAGATCATTTTTTCACGGGGTTGCGTCATTGCAATCGTGCGCAATGAGGCGTTGTCGCCACTCACGCGGTCATCGCGCTTCCCGGTCTCTTGTGGTCCACTTGGGCGACTGTCCTGCGGTTGCTCCTGAGGTGTGGAGTCCCCGCCCGCCGGACCCAATTGAATGTCGGGCAGCACGTATCGCTGCGAGAGCCGTGGCGCAGGAATTGGGCGGCCATCGACGTCGTGGCCCGCGAGCGGCAGACCTGGGTCTACGGTCGCGATCCACGTGCTGTAGAGGTCCAGGAGCCGCTTCCGAACGTCTGCAATGTCGAACCGTGACAGGCGATCGTTGAGCAGATCAGTACGATCCTTGCCACAAATTACTTCGACCCACTCACGCGAAAAGAAGTCGTGAACGATCTCAGGCTCAGGCCGCAGGCGATCCGTCAGTCCGTCGACGAACAGGGGCTCAAATTCGATTCCCTTTTCGGCAAGCTGCGTTCTCGCTTTTTCAATTTCGTCGATCACGCCTGGCGTTGGGGCGCACGCGACCGCCAACACAAACCGCTTCGCGACTTTGGCCCAATCGGCTTCGAGAAACGCCTCGATTGCATCGCAAACGTCAACCGGGGCGAACGTTTGATGGCGCTTGCTTTGCCACGCCTCAAACGTCCCATCCTTCTTACGGACGAGAACATCAATGCCGAGTTGCTTGTGTCCTTGAGAACCGTAGGCCCACGCCGCCACAACGTCGCCCGCGCTCGCCGCCAGACGACGACACAGGCGCTCGAAGTCTGGCCATCCGAGGCCGAGGAAATTGAGGGTCGCCGCAAGCGGCATCACGGGCGGCAACGACCGCGGACCTGTCGGCTCCTCTGTCAGCCATACGGGATTTTCCTCGCGAACGGACGCATCGGTTGTTTGTGAAGATTTCCTTTTTATCGTCGCCATGTCGTTTTCGTTGCGGCTTGAGGCCGTAGTCTCGCTACCGAAATCGCCTCGCTGGAGTTGAGTCATCTCCGCGCTGCTCATGCTACGCTCCAGCCCACAGTCCTGAAACACGAGATTTTTCGGAGCAACCGCTGGTGCCGACAGGGCTCTGGTTTCTCCACCGCCATCGAAGCCGTTTGCTCGCTTGCCACTGGATAGAGCTTTCGCTACCTTAGCAGCCTACACACTTTCTATAATAAAATCAATGAATTAGCCCGCCTCTGGCGGGCTTTCTCATATACTGCAGTGCTTTCGCACCCACTACCATCCGTTACATCGAAAAACCTATTGGTGTCAGTTAGATACGCCTCGTCTTTGCCGTCTGTTGCCTCGCGCTACATTTTTCTCCATGGCATATGATTGGCACATGATCACCGATCGCCGTCTGTTACATTGAAAGCACGACACGAGACAATGTCATGAGCGATGCACCGCCGACGAGGCATGATCCCATTGGCGAGCGCCATTTCAGGCCGCTCGAAATCGCCGATCGTGTGTCCGACATCTCATTTTACGTTGCCGCGCTACTTTCATTCGCCGCGCTCTTGATCGAAAAGGCCGAACACCCGTCGCTCTACGATTTGGTCCAGATCGGTTTCGTGTTCGCGGTACTGACCGTGTTTTTCTCAGGCATCGCTATCAAGTTGTACTGGCGTCCCTCCGCCGAAGACGGTCGGCGCGCAGAATTGATCAGCAATGCATCGAACGTCGCGCTGACGGTCGAAAAGACAGAAGGATACTACAACAACGCCGAGACTGACCCTATCCGCCGATTAGGCGTCATCATTATGGAGAATAGCCATTTTAGTAAGGCCATAGCCCTCAAGATGCTGCATTGGGAGCGAGTGCGCATCGGTGCCTATGTGGTTTTGTTTCTGGCTGCCGTGCTGTACCGAAAAACCGACCTCGCCATCGCGTCTACCGCTGCCCAAGCCGTTTTCAGCGAGCAGTTGCTTTCCCGCTGGCTACGTCTTGAATGGTTCCGAATGCGATGTCAGAGCGTCTATAGTCAGGCTTACGCCCTGTTTCAAAGCTCACCATCAAAGAGGGTCCTCTTCGCGAAGGTCATCGAACTCTTTGGGCTCTACGAGACCGGCAAGGCGAATGCCGGAATCGCTCTCTCATCCAAGCTCTTCTTCGAGAATAATGACGCGCTATCCCGCGAGTGGGATCAGATAAAATCTGCGCTCAAGCTTTGAATCACCCGTAAGCAGGAAAGTAGTCGCCGAAGATCTTTCGCCACTCGTCAAAAGCCGCGGGAATCTTGCCGTTGGCTGCAAATCCTTCGGCTTTGACTGCACGATTATAGGCAGTGGTGAAACGGCTCACCGCATCTTCAACAGTCGTGACGTTGTCGAGCGGATTGACTTGATCCCCATAGCCGGCGGGATCGATCTGTTTAAATTTTATCTTCTCGCGACCTTTATCCAAAACATACCGCACGCCGCTCGGATAGTCCGTGATGGTGATGTTGTTGAGAATGTCGATGGTCATCAGTTCAAGGTAAAAACCCTTGAAAGCGCTGTTGATCTCCCTGTTCCAACGGCGCATCATTTTGATCAACGGCACGATATCTCCGTTGTGGGCCTTGTTGGACGCGGTGGTATGGGCCTCGTGGGCGGGAGGGTTGGTTGATATCCAGTTCCCGCCGATCGAATTGGGAATCAGAAAGCCGCCGCCCTTTCGATTGTAACAAGGCACAGCGTCGACCTTGAAGTCGGAGAAGGTCAGCGTTACCGCTTGTCCGTTGCGGCTAATCCGAGTGCCTGTGTTGTAGGTTTTCAGCAGCACCGTGCGCACGCGATCAAGCAGCGCTGCGGGCGTGTATTTTTCGAAATATGACGGATCGAGCACAATGAAGATATCGATGTCCGCCTCTGAGAGTGGCGCGATCATCGTAGAGCGTTGATACGAACCAGCAAGAAACGACGAAAGAACGGTTATTTCCTTTTCGATGGCCTCTCGAACGCGCTGTTGGCGAGTGGATACCGTCGCAGATTGCAGCCCGGTTATTTCCAAGTTCTGCTTCAATGAGGTGAAGCCGCCATCAATCGATGTTGCCATGTAATCTCTCAAGCAAATTCAAGAATGTCCTTGATATTATTCGGTCAGCCTTGTGAGCTGCAGCAGGTTTCACAACCTATCAGAGAGCCAATTGAAGCCCTACTGTATCCGGATTCCATACATCTTGGCCCTACGTAAGAACGCCTCACGGGCACCCTCAAGAATGGCGCAAGCATGATCTCGCGTTGCGACATGGTCGATTGAGCCGCGCGATACGATCGTCCCGTGATCATTCACAGCCTTCATGACGACGATCTGTTCGGCATCGCCCAAAACTGCCACGTTCGGGTTATGCGTAACGATAATCACCTGCCTGCGCTCTTTTGCGCGACGCAAGACTGGAACGAGCGTTGAGTAGATGAACTCGCCGTCGAGATTGTCTTCGGGTTGATCGATGATAAGCGGCCTGTTGCTGTCCGACGACAGAATAAGTGCAAGCAGTACGGACTGCTGTTGGCCGAGTGAGAGTTTTGAAAAATCCCGAACAACGAAGCGCTTCTTCCCGCCGGCGTCGGAAACTTCACGGGTGACCGACAAACGCGGTAGATCGAAAACTTTGACCCGCTCTAAGGCAAATCGCACTGCGGGTTCACTCAGCTTTTCGATTATGCCTTTCGCTTCGGCCTGATCGAAGACCTGCACGCCCTCATCTGTCTTTATGTCCGTAATCGGCTTCGTACTCGATTTTTGGATCGCTTCCAAAAGGCGCGGAACTGTGAGGATTTCCACAAGCCAAGTTGCACGCGGCTGCTGGTTCGTCCGCCAACCCATAGCTTGTATAATCTGATTTGTTGCCTCCGGCGAATGAGCGTTCTCAGAATACTTCAAGCTTACCTTGAGGTCCGTCAGTGCTTCCTTCAAAGTCGCGGAAGCCTTCCGCGCAAACGCGTCCCGAAGCCCGTAGACTTTCGCGCGCGCGCGCCAGCGCTCTTTGAGCGCGGCGGCCCTTTCCTTTCGCTTTGCTTCCAGGTGCGGAATCCACGATCGCAGATTGCTGACATTTTGTTGGTGGCTCGCCTCATCTTTAGCAAGCTTGGCAATATACGACATATCAAACGTGACCTTCAGCGCCTCAAGTTCACGTCGTTTCGCGTCGATCTTTTTCTGCGCCTCGGTATCTTTATGTTTCCACGTAACAAGCTGAGCAATTACGATCGCTTCGAACGCCTGGAGATCCGTCTTGGCTTGCGCTTCGGTGCGGTCCATTGCTTTGTTCAGGGTGTTGGCCCCCGTAACAATAGCGCGGTACTCATTCGCACCGACGGTTAGTTCGCCCGGATCAGCGAGTCCAAGAATGCTTTCGATGGCCTCACGACCTGTCGTGCCGTCCATGCTATCTTTCGCTGCCGCGAGTTGATCGATCACCTCCCGACGAATTTCTCGTTCGGCAGCCAATGCGCGTTGAAGCGCAATCAGCTCCTTTACTTCCGGCTTTTGCAGAGCCGTCAATTGCTGCCGAGTGGTAGCGAGTGACCGCTCATACTGAGGGATCAACGCCACTTTTTGCTCAGCTTTTTCGATTTCGGTCTGAAGCGCTAGCAAGGTCTCCCGGAGGGCCTCTTCTTCTTCGGTGGCATCGGAGATGTTCACGAATTTGTCGAGATATTCGAGCAGTGCGAGCGGGTTTGTCTTTGCTTCCAAGGCAATTTTAGCCGCCTCGCCTTGGCCGAAGCAATCAATGTCAAAAGTAGTAGGTCCGAAGTCTTCGTCGTCCTCATTTCGGAGTTCGCCGTCTTTCATTCGGCTTAACGTGTGCTGTTGTCCGCTTTGATCTTCCCAGCACAACGTGAGCAGGTCGGGCCACACTTCAGAGTCAACGACGCCGGTTTCGTCGGCGCCACCGGAGAGGCAGCGCACGGCAACGAACGCCGTCGATTTTCCCGTTCCTCGCCCTCCGACCAAGCAATTGAGGTTATGGCCAAATTGAATCGTTTGCCCATCGAGGAATCCGCCTTCAAATGTCACGCCCATGATACGTGGGATGACATCGGGCACTTGGTCTTCAATACGCACGCGAGCATCTGCATCTTCCAAGGCAATTTTCAGCCCCTCGAAAGACGGGGTTTCCATCTTGAGGCGCGTAACTTTCCTGTCATTTGAGGCGTTTCTGCCCAGAGCTGATAAGGAATGCGCATCTGAGTTCAGCACCCGGGCCAGAAACTGCTTGCTGCCGAGACCGAGACGCTTGATGCGTTCTTGACCCATGCGCGCGCGTTGCGCGTCTGGATCGATGTCGGAATAGCTGATCGGCGAGGTGCCGACCTTAAGTTCGATGCCGAGCAAGGCCGGATGGCAAAGAACGTCTGTCTTGTGCGGCTTCGCGCCTGGATTTTCAATCTCAAATCCGGACTGAATGTCAACGTGAGCAAGTACGCCGAAGCCGTTGAGGTTGCCGACCATGTCAAGGCATTCCATGATCGCGTTTTGGCACCGTGAAGTTTGCTTGCCGCGATCGACGATTTTCAACTGACCATGCAGCCGCTGAAGTTCCGCCAAACTCGGGGTGTACAAGAGCAAGTGCCCCTGCGGCGTCGACAATTCGATGCCTGGGATCACGGTAAGCGATGTGCCACTCGCATGTTGCAGTGCGGCTTCCACGTTTGTGATTTCGTTGTGATCGGTAATCGCGATGATCGAAAGACCTTCGGCGACCGCAGTGGAGACAATGTTTTGCGCTGTCATCGTCTGATCGCGCACGTCGTGAGAACCACCAAACGAATGAATATGAAGGTCGGCCCGAACGAACTGAGCGCCAACCGACTCTTGCAATATCCGCTCTATACCCTCTGTCATGCAGCAATCCTAGGTCGCTCAAACACACCAAAAAGGGGAGAATGAAATAAGTCTAGCGCAATGATTGAATGACTGGAACCCGGCGTTTATCGAAAATTTCGGGTTTTCACCCTTAGCGTATCGATATGAAGGTCGGGCACGTACATATCGCGGGGCCGTGTCATGGGCGCTTTGGCTTCGCGGCTGTCCAGGCCGCTCCCACCTGTTTTCGCTTCGTCGCCGCGGCCTGACACCATCGGGAATGCGGCATCGAGGCCGGAGACGCGCTTGAGCTCCCCTGATAGATCGAGGATTTGCTCGGCTATTACGTGGATCACGCCATTGGCGCTCTGTAAGCGCCCGCGGCATCCCATTAGGGTGGCGCCGAGGATGGCGCGACGGTTCTGCTCAAATACGGACGGCCAAACGATAAGGTTCGCATTTGCACCCTCGTCTTCGAGGGTAATGAACATGACGCCCTTGGCCGAGCCCGGCATCTGACGCACCAGCACGAGGCCTGCGATAGAGATGCGTTTGCCGTTCGGCGTGCTCTGCACGGCTTTACAGGTTTGATAGCCAAGCTCCTGTAACCGCTCGCGAAGAAAGCCTACCGGGTGACCGCGCAGGCTTAAACCTTGGCTGCGGTAATCCTCGACGACTTCGCGGCCCATGGTCATCGCTGGTAGGGTGACGTCCGGTTCGGTTGCTTCAGGCCGAAGGATACCGGCGCGATCATCTGCCGCCGCGAAGAGCGGGAGCGCTTCATCGCGCAGAGCCTTGATGGCCCATGCCGCATCCCGGCGTGACAGGCCTAGTCCGGCGAAGCCGTCAGCCGACGCAATATGCCGAAGGGTCGCAACGGGCACTGAAGCGCGCCGCCATACCTCTTCTATGGTCTTGAACTCACGGTCAGCACGGCCCCCCTCGATCCTGTTGAACGTGCGACGATCGACCAGTTGCTCGGCGTCTTTCTGGTTCAGGCTCCGAACCGTGCAGAAGCCAAGGCGGACCGCTTTCAGCGCGGTAGCCGCCGGCTCGAGCTTGCAATCCCAGTCCGAATTGTTGATGTCAACCGGGCGGACCTCTACGCCATGCTCCCGTGCGTCGCGGACGAGTTGGGCCGGTGCGTAAAAGCCCATTGGCTGGGCGTTGAGGATCGCGGCAAGGAAAACGTCCGGATGGTGGCATTTCATCCAGCTTGAAGCGTAGGCGATGAGTGCGAAACTTGCGGCGTGGGATTCCGGGAAGCCGTAGCTGCCGAAGCCTTCGAGTTGGCGGAAGGTGCGCGCGGCAAACTCTTCCGTATAACCATTATCGAGCATGCCACTGATGAGTTTGTCCTGGAACTTATTCACGCCGCCCGTAAATTTGAATGTCGCCATGGCGCGTCGAAGCTGGTCAGCTTCCGTTGGCGAGAAGCCAGCCGCCACCATGGCGACTTGCATCGCCTGTTCCTGAAACAGCGGAACGCCAAGCGTTTTGCCGAGAACCTTTTCCAACGCCGGCGTTGGAAAATGCACCGGCTCTCGCCCTTCCCGCCGACGAATATAGGGGTGCACCATATCGCCTTGTATGGGACCGGGACGGACAATCGCCACCTCAATCACGAGATCGTAGAATGTTTTTGGCTTGAGGCGCGGCAGCATCGACATCTGGGCGCGCGATTCAATCTGGAACGTGCCCATCGTGTCCGCTTTCTGAATCATCGCGTAGGTCGCGGGATCTTCGGCGGGGATGGTTGCGAGGTTAAGGCGTTGCCCCTTCCCGCTATCGAGCAGGTCGAAGGCGCGCCGCATGCAGCCGAGCATGCCAAGGCCGAGCACATCGACTTTCATAAACTTCAGCGTGTCAATATCGTCCTTATCCCATTCGATGACTTGCCGGTTCTCCATCGCAGCGGGCTCGACCGGAACCAACTCATCGAGGCGATCCAGCGTGAGAACAAAGCCGCCGGGGTGTTGCGACAGATGCCGCGGCGTATTGATCAGTTGCTTGGCAAGGTCAAGCGTCAGGCGAAGGCGCCGATCCTCCATATTGAGATTCAGTTCCCTGACTTCACGTTCCGCAACGCCGTCCGTGCTCCACCCCCAGATCAACCGGGCCAGAGAGCCTGTGACATCTTCTGGAAGCCCGAGCGCCTTTCCCACTTCGCGTACCGCACCACGCGCGCGATAACGGCTCACCACCGCCGTCAGCGCCGAGCGCGTGCGCCCGTAAGTCTCATAAATCCACTGGATGACCTCTTCGCGCCGTTCATGCTCGAAATCGACATCGATATCGGGTGGTTCGCGTCGCTCTTCGCTTACAAAGCGTTCGAACAGCAGGCCTTGCCGGACGGGATCGATGGAGGTGACACCGAGCACGTAGCAGACGGCGGAGTTTGCCGCCGATCCCCTGCCCTGGCAGAGAATGCCTTTCGAGCGCGCGAAGCGGACGATGGTTTCTACGGTGAGAAAATACGGCGCATATTCCATGCGCTCGATCAGGTTCAACTCATGCCGAAGCTGCGTGGCTACCGTGTCGGGCAAACCTTCCGGATAGCGCCGCCCCGCGCCTTCCCATGTCAGCTTCTCCAAACGTTCCTGTGCGTTGAGCCCATCTTCCAGCGTTTCGGTCGGATAAGTATAAGTGAGTTGATCGAGCGAGAACCGGCAGCGCCCGGCAATCTCCCAGGTACGCCGAACCGCTTCGGCGTATTTGGGGAAAAGCCGCATCATTTCAGCGGGCTCCTTGAGGAACCGATCGGCATGGCGCTCTTTTTGGAACCCTGCATTATCGATCGTGGTGTGAAGACGGATACAGGTGACGACGTCCTGAAGCGGACGGCGCGTCGGACAATGGTAGAGCACATCATTTGTCGCTACTGTTGGCACGCCCGCTTTTGAGGCGGCGTTAGCGATCGTGCGTAGCCGCAAAGCTTCATTGGGACGAAAGCGCCGCGTCAGCGCGCAATAGGCCCGGTCCCCGAAAATGCGGTGCAGCCGCGCCAATTCCCCCGCCAATTCGGCTTTTGTATCGTCCGACAGCAGCACCGCCAGCAAACCCTTGCTCCAGGTTTGCACATCGGGCCAGTCGATATGGCATGCGCCTTTGCCCGCGCGACTTTTGCCTAGGCTTAAGAGACGGCAGAGACGACCATAAGCCGCGCGGTCGGTCGGATAGACCAGCAAGGACGTTCCGCATTGCAGGTCAAGGCGGCAACCAACTAGCAGGCGGACACCCGTCGTGTTTGCCGCTTCATGCGCCCGCACCACACCGGCAAGCGAGTTTCGGTCAGCGATGCCAAGCGCCTTGATACCGAGCAGAGCGGCGGCGGCGAATAATTCTTCCGGCGACGACGCGCCACGCAGGAAAGAGTAATGTGTCGTGACCTGAAGCTCGGCGTAGTTCATGCCTCGCCCACCCCATGCAGCCACCACGCACCGCCATCTTGCGTCGGCGCATCGCGGAACAGCCAATAGCGGGTACCGTCTTCAGCCTCGACCCGGTAATAGTCGCGCACAAGCTGGGTTTCTTTCTCATCGACCCACCATTCGCCATGAATGCGCTCGGGCCCATCTGCCTTCGCGACGATGTGCCGGATACCACGCCAGATAAAAAAGCGCGGCGGATGATCCGGAATGGCCGCAATTGCTTCAATCTTCTCGGGATGCACAAATAGCCGGGCCGGACGCGGCAGGTGTTCCGGCCATGCCGCGCCGTTGGTGGCATGCAGTGCAGGAACGCGTCGCATGGCGCGTTCGGGCAGTGCACTTTCAACGGGCGCGAGCCGATAGACATTCTTCGATCCAAGCCGCACGCCAAGCGTATCGACAAGCTGGCTTACGTCGACCTGGCTGCCGTCTTCGGCGAGATGCGCGCCAATGGTTTGCCGCTCCGCCAGAGCCTCGACCCATGATGCGGTAAGCGACGCAATCTCGATCCCGAAGCCGGGATCGATGACGACGAGCCGGTCCGCCAAAAGCTTCACAAGATGCTTGGGTTCCCGGTAAGGCCGCGACAGGCCGATGCGGGCACTCTGCGCGATATTGTCGACGCGCAAGAACACCAGATCGAGCCGGCGCGCGCCAATGCCGCGGGACAGCATTTCGATGCATAGTGCTTTGCTCAATTTGTTGATGACGCGCTTCAAGTCTTCGGGATCGGCAATAGGCTCGGCGAAACGCAATTCCGTCCGGGGAAGCTCAGGCGGCAGGATGGAGGACAACGCCTCTTGCCGCGATCCAAGCGCCTGATCGAGACGAAGCAGCACATCGCCGCCAAAGCGCAGATGAAGGCTAGAACGCGGTTTGCTCGCGAGTTGCGCAACCCGCTCGATCCCGACTTCATGCAGTGAAGCAATGACGCTGGGGGCGAGGCGAAGCGCTGCAATCGGCAGACTTGCGATGGCTTCCGAAGCGCGGCCCGGCGAGACAAGCACGGTCTGCCCAAAGCGCGCCAAGCCCCAGGCGCTCCCGGGCGTATCTGACAGCGCGGCCTTTGCCGAAATGCCTTGAGCTTTAAGCCGTTCGCATAGGTCTGCGAGAAGCGCCGCTTCGCCTTGGAACAGATGCGCCGACCCCGCCACGTCAATAAAGACGCCATCGGGCGGGTCCGGTGTTACGAGCGGTGAATACCGTATGCACCAGATTGCGAGGCGGACGAGCGCAGCCTCGTCCTCTTGCGGCGTGGCATTGACGACGCAGAGTTCCGGAACGAGCGATTGCGCATGCGTAACCGTCATCCCCACGGATAAACCCGCGCGATGCGCGGCGTCATCGACGCTCGCAAGGATACGCCGTTGCCCTTCCATCATCGCCGTCACGAGAGGCTTATCCCGCGCGGCGATATCCGGCGCCTTCCGCCGCAGCCGATCGCTCGGCCAGCGCGGCAGGAAGAGCGAGATAACCCTTCGCATCGCATGCCCCCATAATCCATTCCCGCGCCTCGCCCCCGCGCGCACGCACCAACTCAACCCGCCATTGCTGGCGCCCCATGTCTTCCATTTCTTCGTTCGAAGGGTGTGGCGAGACACGCCAGCGTGAGTTTGCAGCGTTTGGTTCGCCTGCAAGGCCCTTTTCTTTCGTATTACGCCAACGCCGAATGACGAGCGCGGTGACGCCCGTCTCTTCGGCGCAAAGCTGCAAACGGCGCGATGCATTCAACGAGAGTTGGGTTACTTCCCCAATGACGGCGGCGAGGCCCTTGCAGCGTAGGCCCTCTTCCATCGCGGGCAACACGTCGCGGTCTTTCCACGTCTCGCAATAGATGACGCGGTCAGGATGCAGCCCCACACGCGCGAGTGCGGGCGCAAAAAGGTCCCGTCCTCGCAGACACCACAACACAGGACCATGCAGACGCGCGGCGATGCCGGCGGCGAATAGCGTCGCCAAGCCCGCATAGGTCGCCGCTGCGCCTCCCTCCACTACTTCGTGGAGATGGCCAAGGCGAAGCCCGCCGCCCGGCAAATGCCCGTCGAGTTCCCCCACGCCGAATGGCAAAAGCAAACCCGGCGCGTGTCCGCGCCGCTCCGCCCGCTCGAGCCAGCGGCGCAATTCGGCAACAGGAATTGGCGGGCTGGCTTGAGCCATCCATGGGTCTCCTCTAAAATGAATGTTCTATCTTTGTTCTCATTGCCGCTAGAGTCAATCGAGAACCGGTGAGGGCGTAAGACAGCGGGTTAAACGGTTCATAAAGCCTCGCCCATGAACTGTTTTGGGACCTTTTATGAACCAGTTGAATATTCCATAACCAGCTTTATTTGCTGAACTTTTTCCCACACCAGCCTTCCTAAAGACCTATACTGTCTCTAGATATATGTTTGGTCGTCCCCTTAAAAAATCGAAGCTCAAAACTGAAGGAGGCTTCGATGAAGGACGTGGTGGATTGGTTGGCGGTGTTCGGCGGCATGTCGGGCGGCGTCTTGGCTGTGTTGGTGATGTTGGCGGCGTTTGGATTGGCGGCGTTTGCGATCCACGCTGTTCTCACTGTCGCGAAGGAGCGCCGCGATGAAGATGCGTGAATGGGTCCGGCTTCCGTCGCGATGGATCGAGACGGGCAGGCTCAAAGAGCTTCAATGGACAAGCGCCGAAGGCAGCGGGTCAAATAACCTCGCCGCGCTGATGGTGCTGGCGCCCCTGGCCCATCACGCCGATGACGAGGGCGTGTCAGCCTGCACGTATGATCGCTTATCGCTCGCCACCGGGCTAAGCCGTGCGAAAATTTCAGCGGGGCTATCTGTGCTCGAAAAGCTTGAAGTGATCGACAGGACACCATCGGGCCGTAGTACGTTTCAACTTCTGAATTATAGCGAGGCTGGTGGTTGGTCGAAACTTCCGGCGCGAGGGCTTTACAACGCCGGCAGGATTATCGGCTTTGAAAATTTCCATCTGCGCACGATGAACGAGTTGCACGCGCTGAAGCTCTATTATCTTTTTGCCCGCCGCCGCTCGAACGACACCAATATGGCGCATATCAGCTACGACAAAATTGAACAATATACCGGGATCGCCCGGCAACGCATAAGGACCGGGATCAGCCTTCTCGCTTCAGTGGGAATGGTCCATGTTGAGCATGTCCCCAGCCGCTCTAATGAGCGCGGGACTGCGAACGCTTACCGGTTGCCCTTTATTGATCCCTACACGCATCTCGGCACGAAGGGCCGTGATCCGGATTTCGCCAGAGAATAATCAGGGCCTCGGCACGTCGCGGAGATATTGGAGCGAAAACGGCCTGTGCGCCTTGGTGTCATTCCAGCTCAGCGTAATATGGCTCACAAATCCCGGATAGCTGACAGTAATTTCGCCCGGCCTAAAATTTTGCGCGTTCAACCCTTTTACTTGCCCAATTTCGCGCGGGTCCAACATCAACACGAAAATGAGTCCAAGGATGCCCACGGCGAGGCCGCATATTTCGTCTTGCGCGGTCATGTACGGCTGAAGCTGAAACCGATTGTGGTTCTCGGTGAGATCACCGCTATTCATGACGCAGTAAAGGCCCGCTCCTTGAGGCCACGCACCTGGATCGTCAAGCATCTCTAATACGGCAACATCGGTCGTGAACGCTCCGGAAAGGCGCTCCCGGCCGCGCGCAATATTTCCCGACGTAGCCATCGCCTTCACTGTTTTGAGCAGCCATCGCTCGATGTCGTGGCCCGACACAATAAAATGAGGAACCGTCGCAACCTTGTCCAAGCACGACTTGAGCGCCGTGATGAAATAGAGCGCGGCAGAATCCAGCGGCGAAAGCGTGCTGTTATGTTTTTCGCAGAGGCAGTTCGCGGTCAGCGCCTTGGAGCCGATGATCTTCGCTTCGCCTTCGGGTAGCCACGGCACCCCCGACACTGTGAAATCGCCATCTGCCTTGAGCAACAGGATAATCGATTCAGAAATCAGGTGTTCACGAGAAACACCACCGTTACAAGTGGCCAGTTCTTTCATGTAACATTTATCAACCGACGATCCGGGTGGCAGAGAGCGAAGGCCGAGCACCGCGGGTTGTTTATGCCAGCGCCCATCTCGAAAGCAGCACAAGCCCGCCGCCTTCGATGAGCCGCATCGGCAGGGTCCGCTCTCGATCGCCAGTCGTCTTCGTTTCGCTTCCCCCATCAGACCTCAGCTTTCGCCGCCGTCCTCTTTCGTGCCACGCGCAACGATCCGCAGCGCGTCATCCGGCAAGGGCCGCTGCAGCTTAAGCGCCTCTTCCGGCGGCGCCGTCAGCCAGGTCTCGATTTCATCTTGTGTCGTCAGAATGACGGGCATGGCCTTCGGGTGCACGGGGCCGACGACATTGTTCGGTTCGGTGGTCAGGAACGCAAACAGATCGTTCGCGGTCTCGCCCTCCTTCACTTTTCGGACCGACGTCCAGTTGGTCCAGATTCCGGCAAAGACCGCAAGCGGCCGGCTCTCGTTGAGGGCGAACCATACGTCGCCGCCTTCGGCCTTGTTAAATTCGCTGAAGGACGTGAATTGTCATTCGGCCTGCAATATTGACCCCCTAAGCCGGGGGATCGGCGTCCAAAATTGACCCCCTACAGGTTGGTCTGTTGCGCTGCCTGCTTTGTAA
>NZ_LMUK01000016.1:0-49237 GCF_009766005.1 Bradyrhizobium sp. S69
CGACGTCGGCGCGAAGGTCAAGCCGGGCGACATCCTGGCGCGTGTCTCGACCGAGAGCGCCAAGACCCGCGACATCACCGGCGGTCTGCCGCGGGTTGCGGAACTGTTCGAGGCTCGCAAGCCGAAGGATGCCGCGATCATCGCGGAAATCTCCGGCATCATCCGGTTCGGCCGCGACTACAAGAACAAGCGCCGCATCTCGATCGAGCCGGTCGACAAGAACGAGGAGACTCGCGAGTACCTCATTCCGAAGGGCAAGCACATCCATCTGCAGGATGGTGACATCGTCGAAAAGGGCGACTTCATCGTCGAAGGCAATCCGGCGCCGCACGACATCCTGGCGATCAAGGGCATCGAGGAACTCGCTGCCTATCTGGTCAACGAAATCCAGGAAGTTTACCGGTTGCAGGGCGTGCTGATCAACGACAAGCACATCGAAGTGATCGTCCGTCAGATGCTGCAGAAGGTGGAAGTCACCGACCAGGGCGAGACCGACATGATCTCGGGCGAGCAGGTCGACAAGATCGAGTTCGACGTGCTCAACGCCAAGGCCAAGGAAGAGGGCAAGAAGATCGCGACCGGAACGCCGGTGCTGCTCGGCATCACCAAGGCGAGCTTGCAGACCCGTTCGTTCTTCTCGGCGGCCTCGTTCCAGGAGACCACCCGCGTGCTCACCGAAGCCGCCGTCAACGGCAAGGTGGACCCGCTGGAAGGCCTCAAGGAGAACGTCATCGTCGGCCGGCTGATCCCGGCGGGAACCGGCGCCTCGATGGCCAAGATCCGCGAAGTCGCGGTCAAGCGCGACAAGCTGATCCTCGACGAACGGGAAAAGCAGCAGGCCGCCATTGTGCCCGCGGCGCCGGAAGTCGAGCCTTTGGCGTTGCCGCCCGCGGAATAAAGCAACACGGTTTCAAGATGTTACCGAAAAGGCCGGCGAAAGCCGGCCTTTTCCTCATCTGCACAAGTTTTTGGCACGGTTCCCCCCGGTTTGTTCATCTTTCCTTCAGGGTGAAAAGCGCTTTTGGTAAGAGGACTTAGACCGGATTCCCTCGGGGGGAGCCGGAGACTTGCGGAAATTACATGTTGGATCTTGCAATCGTCGGCGGCGGGCCGGGCGGCCTGATGAGCGCCTGGTATCTGAAAAAGAAACTGGGTGAGCTCTGCCGCATCACCATTTTCGAGGCGTCGAACCGCGTCGGCGGCAAAGTGCTGACGCGCAGATTCGATTCCGCGCCCGCGACCTATGAGGCCGGCGTCGCCGAGATTTACGACTACTCGATGACGGGCCCGGATCCGCTGCGCGAGATGATCCAGCATTTCGGCCTGCAAACCATTCCGATGGATGCCGAGCAGGTTCTGCTCGACGGCGAACTGCTCAACGACGTGCCGGGCATGCGCCGCAAATACGGGGCGAAGACCGCGGCTGCCATCGAAGCGTTCCGCAAGCGTTGCGCCGAGATGGTGTCGCCGATCGAATATTACGAAGGCGTCGGCGCGCACGACAACGAGCATCCGTGGGCCTACATCACTGCCGAGGCATTGCTCGATCGGGAAGTCGATGACGCCACCGCCAAGCGCTTCTTCAAGGTGATGGCGCGCTCCGATCTTGCGACCGAAACCCACAACACCAATGGGCTCAACGCGCTGAAAAACTTCGTGATGGATGTCGATGGCTATATCGGCCTTTATTCGATCCAGAACGGCAATGAACAACTGATCGAGTGTCTGCAGTCCGAAGTCGATGCGGACATTCAGCTCAACCACCGGGTTCTCAAGGTCGGCAAGACCGAAGCTGGCCGCTATCAGCTCAACATGATGAACGGCAAGGGGCCGGAGAGCCGGGACTTCGATCTGGTGCTGATGTGCCTGCCGCATTCCTGGCTCGCCACCATGCGATGGGACGGCGAAGAGCTGCGCAAGTCGATGGTCAAGCACGTCGCCTATTTCGATCGGCCGGCGCACTATCTGCGGGTCTCGATCCTGTTCGATACGCCGTTCTGGGGCGAGAAGATCCCGGGCGCCTGGTTCATGTCGGAAGCGTTCGGCGGCTGCTGCGTTTACAATGAAGGCGCGCGTCACGATGTCGGCAAGCATGGCGTCCTGAACTGGCTGATCGCGGGCTCGGACGCGCTGGCGTTTGCCAATCTCAGCGACCAGGAGCTGATCGACGCCGCGCTGAAGTCGCTGCCGGCCTCGCTCGGCGACGCCCGCGCGCATTTCATGGAAGGCAAGATTCATCGCTGGCTGTCGTCGGTGAATGCGCTTCCCGGCGGCATGCCGGCGCGCGACGTCATGACCAATCACCGGCCTGAGCCGAAGCAGCATCCCGGACTGGTCGTGGTCGGCGACTATTTGTTCGATTCGACCTTGAACGGGCTGCTCGATTCCTCCGATGCCGCCACCGATATCGTCGTCACCGAGATGATGCGGCTGCGCCGCGCGCAAGGCGAGGGCGGCAATGGCTCGTCGAACAAGCCCGCTTCCGACAAGATCGACCGCGATTATTTCGAGAATTACCGCGGGCTCGGTCCCTACAGCGAAGTCTGGAACAGGTTTACCGATCCGGCCTACCTGATGGATCAGATCAAGATCGTCTGGAACAGGGCCAAGGGCTACAAGCTCCTGGTCGCGGGGTCTGCCAGCGGCGAGCTGGTCGGCGCGCTGCGCGAGCGCGGCATCGATGCCTGGGGCATCGAGAACAATCGCGCGATCCACGCCAAGACGCCAAAGGCGCTGAAAAAGTTCAACAAGCTCGGATCGATCGCCGATTTGCCGTTCAAGGACGGGGAATTCGATTTCGTATTCGAGACCAGCCTGTGTCATGTCGGCAAAAAGCAGGTGGTCCGCGCCATCGGCGAATTGAATCGCGTGGTGAAATCCGGCCTGGTGTTCGGATCGGTGACGTCGGATATGGCGCCGGCCCTGATCGACCGCTACGACCTACTGCGCGGCGTGAAGAAGCTCGGCACCTGGTGGGAATGGTCCGAGATGTTCTTCAGCAACGGCTTTGACCTGTCGATGCATCGGCAGGACACCACCGACGCGCTGTGGGCCGCGACACTGGCCGCCAACAAGGGGCCGGGACAATGGTACGCGGACTCCGACAGCCTGCGCTACTCGTTCTTCGACAAGGTCGAGGACGACGATTAACCAATCATCCCGGCATTCGTCGGGAAGATTGACGAGAGGCCATCGCCAATTATTTTTGCGGAATGCGTGGTGATCGCGTAGAGCGTTTTCGAGCGAAGTGGACGCCGGTTCGCGTGAAGAAAGCGCGTCAAAATGAAAGACTAGAGCCCCGTTCCGATTCCATCGGAACGGAAAAGGCTCTAGAGTTGGCGCGGTGGCACTTCCGCCCGCATTCCCTGATTTTACGGTCGTGCCGGCCGTGCAGTATCGGTTGGTTTCATGGCCTCCAAGCCTCCGTCCAACAAGCCTCCATCCAAGCCTTCATCGCCGGATGATCCGACGGCCACTGCGGCGGCTGGAAAAGCCGCGCCCGAGCTCGAGAAGAACCTCGCTGGTGGCGCCAAAGCGCCCGATCGCGTCATGGCCGGCAAGCCGCCCGCATCGCCTCCGCTGGATGATGGCGACGAAGACGACGATGAGGACGAACTTGACCTGGAAGATGACGAGGACGATGAGGAACTCGTCGTCTTCACGGCCAAGGAAGCCGCCGGCGCGCTGGCGACGGTCTATGCCTTCGTCCGGCCGTTCCTGAAAAACTACAAGAAGGTCATCACCCTGGTCGGCCTCGGCGTCCTGGTCGAGACGCTGTTCAACGTTATCATGCCGTTGAGCTTGAAATTCCTGATCGACGACGCGCTCGGCGAGGAAGACTTCGAAGCGCTGGTGCGGATTCTCTCGGTCCTCGCGGTGGCCGGAATCGTCACCTCGATCGTCGCGGTCTGGTACGAGCGCTGGGATGCCAACCTCGCGGCCTCGGTCATTTCAGATGTCCGGCTGCGGCTGTTCGAGCATGTGCAGAATCTGCCGTCGGCCTATTTCGGGCGCACCAAGCGCGGCGAGATCCTGTCGCGTTTTTCGATCGACCTGTCGGCCTTCGAAGGCGCCGTCAAGAGCTTCGCCAACAGCGCGGCGTTGCCGTTTTTCGAATTGATCGCCGGCATCATCCTGATGCTGTTCCTGAACTGGCAGTTGGCCGCGGTGGCGCTCCTGGTGTTCCCGATCACGCTGATCGGCCCGCGGATACTGACGCCGAAGGCTGTCCAGGCCAACTACGAGCAGAAGATCAACGAGTCCACGTTGCTCGGGATGGTGCAGGAAAACGTCGCGGCCCAGGCGGTGATCAAGGCGTTCAGCCTGCAGCGCAAGACGCTCGGCTGGTTCACGCTGCGCAACGACGACGCGCGCCGCAAAATCGCCGCGGCGACGTTCCTGTCGACCATGGTCGAGCGCACGGTCACGATCTCGGTTTTGTTGCTGCACCTCGTGGTGCTGGCGCTCGGCGCTTATCTCGCCACCAAGGGCCAGATCACCATCGGGACGTTTGTCACATTCGAGAGCGCGTTCTGGGAAGTCTCCTACAACATCGCCCACATCATGCATTTCATCCCGGTGTCGATCCAGTCGGCGGCCGCGGTGCGTCACATGGAGGAGTTGCTGGACGAGCCGACCAGGGGCGCGGATGATCGCCCGGGCGCGCCCGATCTGCCGCGCATCACCAATGACATCACCTTCGACCGCGTCAGTTTCCAGTACGAGGGCAGCGAAACTCCGGTTCTCGACAATCTCAGCCTCAAGCTCAATGTCGGCAAGACCATCGCCATCGTCGGCCCGAGCGGCTCCGGCAAGAGCACGCTGCTCAATTTGATCCTGCGGCTGTATGTGCCCGATGAAGGCCGCGTCACCATCGACGGCGTCGACATCAGAAGGGTCACCCGCGAATCCCTGCGCCGGAGTATGGCGGTGGTGTTCCAGGAGAACATGCTGTTCAACATGTCGATCCGGGAGAACATCCGGCTCGGCAAGGAGGGCGCGACCGACGAGGAGGTCGAACAAGCGGCGCGCAAGGCCGAAATCCACCGCTACATCATGAGCTTGCCGAAGAAATACGACACCCCGGTCGGTGAGCGCGGCGATACCCTGTCGGGTGGACAGCGTCAGCGTATCGCGATCGCGCGCGCCATTGTGCGCAATCCGTCGATCCTGTTGCTGGACGAGGCGACGTCGGCGCTCGACCAGACCACTGAAGCGGCGATCAACCGTACGCTGCTGAAAGTTGCCGAGGGCCGCACCTTGATCTGGTCGACCCATCGGCTGACCTCGGTGGTCGAGATGGACGAGATCATCGTGATTGCAGGCGGCAAGGTGATCGAGCGCGGCTCACACGCCAAGCTGCTTGCCGGCAATGGCGCGTACCGCAAGCTCTGGGACGACCAGAGCCACAGCGCGCATCCAGCGAACGATCAGGCCGCCGACGATAGCGATGATGATGAGGATGACGAAGACGAAGACGAGGATGAGGACGACGACGAGGCGTGATCGGGGAGTGCCGGGCCGGCACGCCGATGGATCAGCCGCCGCAGTAGGCCTTGGCCGAACCACACCAGAAAACGCGCCCAGCGTTGCGAGCTCCAGTAGATTTCATCCCCGAGCGTCAGGGCACGGAAATCATGGGCCTTGGCCGATGACCAGGCGTCGCAGGCTTTCTTGACCGGATCGTCGTAGAACGCCGCGATCTTGTCGGTGTCCATGTCATCGGTCGCGAGCCAGGCCGGGATATGGACATTGCACAGTCGCTCGACGTCGGTGAACACCTTGTCGGTCCCGGTTCCCGTGACCGGGCAGGTGGTCTCGAAGGCGTCGCCGACCAAAACAACGCCGGGCAACAGAAAATTGGTACTGACGCAGAGATCCGCCGGTCGGACCTTGATATCGCCCCGGGCCTCGAACGGACCGGTGATGCGGTGCAGCCTCGGCAACGAAGCATTCAAGGTCTCTACCGGGGCGTTGCGAAACTGGCGGATCCAGGGATCGTCGCTCTCGCGGTAGGTGAACAGGTTGGCCCGCATCCTGTCTTCGATCGGAAACAGCGTCAGATAGGCAATCCGGTCGCTGCGCCGTTCCGAGAAATAGGTCAGCGCCGGAAACGCGAAGGCCGGCCGGCCGACCGGCGCGATATCGAAGCCGATCGAAATCGAGTGGCAGGGGCTGACGATCTGGCGCTCGATCCCGAGGCTGCGACGCAGCCCGACATTCAAGCCGTTGGCGAGCACCACGAGCCGGGCGGAGATCATGGTCCCGTCGGACAATGTCAGTTTTTGCCGTTTGGCGCTGGTTGAGATCGCGATGACCTTTGCATGGACCTGCTCGACGGCCGGCGGAATCACGGCGCGGATGGCGTTGACGAGCCCGTCATACATGATGCCGAACTGCTGGCTCGGCCGTCTGTCGAGCAGGTAGCCGAATCGGGCGATCCAGTTCTCACCGTCATGCGTGGCCGATGCCAGTACCGATTCGGCGACGCCGGTTTTGCGGAATCGGTCGATTTGTTCGTCGCCGCTGAGCTTTTCGACGCGAAAATCCGGCGGATAGACCGGGTGCGGATCGATCAGGATGGCAGGAATACCGGCGCGTCCGAGCATGGCAGCCGCGGTCGAGCCGGCGAGGCCACCTCCGATGATCGCGATGTCGGTATACTTCATCCGATAATTCCGGCTCGCAAACCGCTATACTTGCGGGCGAAAAGGCAAATAAAGCTTTATCTCTGGGGCTCGCTTTGAAATAAAGATGCAGATTCCTTAATAATATCCGGGTAAAAATAGCGATCGGCCTTAAGAATACCCGGCGATGGTGGCGGTCGATTCGCGAGCGCACCGAACGAAGATGGCGTTCGGACGAGCTCTGCAAATCGCAACGAAGCGCGCGATTCCATCTGCGCCAGAGGCGTTTCTGCCATTGTCGTTTCGTCTTGACTTGACTATCTAGCGTGGATACAACCCGCGCACTTGACGACAGGCGGTGAGCGACGCCAAGAGTCGGAACGGATCACCCTTTCAGTTCTCCTTTGAACCTGAAACGGGCACCAACCTCGACGAATGCCGCTCAAACGCTGTCGATTATAGCTAGGCAATGCCAGGACGATCTTGGTTCTCTCGAGCAAGTTCTCTTGAGATAGATTTCGGATGCATGACCTCGGTGGCCAACTGACCAGCGCAAGCTGATCGGTTCAGACTGCGGTCCTCTGTGGCGTCGAAGCGCTTTCCGCTCAGTAATGAGTGGTTGGCGCGATTTCGCTTTGCGCGAATGTTTCGTGCGGGGCGCTCGACGGGACGACGTGTCCCGACAGGAATTTGCGGAGCCGATGTTCGGTTTCGCGTGAATTAAAGGGTGAAGGCTGACATGCCGACGATCAACCAGCTGATCGCAAGTCCGCGGACGGTGCAGAAGTCGCGCAAGAAGGTGCCGGCGCTGCAGCAGTCGCCGCAGAAGCGTGGCGTTTGTACGCGCGTCTACACCACGACCCCGAAGAAGCCGAATTCGGCGCTTCGTAAGGTCGCCAAGGTGCGTCTGACCAATGGCTTCGAAGTCATCGGTTACATCCCGGGTGAAGGCCATAACCTTCAAGAGCATTCGGTGGTCATGATCCGCGGCGGCCGCGTCAAGGATTTGCCGGGCGTGCGCTACCACATCCTCCGCGGCGTCCTCGATACCCAGGGCGTCAAGAACCGTAAGCAGCGCCGTTCGAAGTACGGCGCGAAGCGTCCGAAATAATCGGGAACAGACCAGATGTCTCGTCGCCATTCTGCTGAAAAGCGTGAAGTGAACCCGGATCCGAAGTTCGGGAACATCATCATCACGAAGTTCATGAATTCGGTCATGTATGACGGCAAGAAGTCTGCCGCCGAGAGCATCGTCTATGGTGCGCTCGAAATCATCGAGACCAAGACCAAGCAGGGCCCGCTGCCGGTGTTCGAGCAGGCTCTGGAAAACGTGATGCCGACCATCGAAGTGCGGTCGCGTCGCGTCGGCGGCGCCACCTATCAGGTGCCGGTCGAAGTGCGCAGCGTGCGCCGTCAGGCGCTCGGTATTCGCTGGATCATCACGGCGGCGCGCGATCGCAACGAAAAGACGATGACGGAGCGGCTCTCGGCGGAGTTGCTCGACGCATCGAATGGCAGGGGTAACGCCGTGAAGAAGCGTGAAGACGTGCATCGGATGGCGGAAGCCAACCGCGCCTTCTCGCACTATCGCTGGTAACGGCGAAGCAACGGATTTTAAGGAACAACCCATGCCCCGCGTTCATGCCATAGAGAACTACCGCAACTTCGGTATCATGGCGCATATCGATGCCGGCAAGACCACGACCACCGAGCGCATCCTGTATTACACCGGCAAGAGCCACAAGATCGGCGAAGTGCACGAAGGTGCCGCGACGATGGACTGGATGGAGCAGGAGCAGGAGCGCGGCATTACCATTACGTCGGCTGCGACCACCGCGTTCTGGGAAGGCAAGCGTCTCAACATCATCGACACCCCCGGCCACGTCGACTTCACCATCGAAGTCGAGCGTTCGCTGCGCGTGCTCGACGGCGCGGTATGCGTGCTCGATTCGAACCAGGGCGTTGAGCCGCAGACCGAGACCGTCTGGCGTCAGGGCGACAAGTACCGGGTTCCGCGCATCGTCTTCGCCAACAAGATGGATAAGACCGGCGCCGACTTCTACAAATGCATGCAGGATATTGTCGATCGCCTCGGCGCCAAGCCGATTGCGATCCAGCTTCCGATCGGCTCCGAGAATAATTTCAAGGGTCTGGTCGATCTCGTCCGCATGAAGGGCGTGATCTGGGAAGAAGAGAAGCTCGACGCCAAGTTCGTAGACATCGATATTCCCGAGGACATGGTCGAGAAGGCCAAGGAATATCGCGAGAAGCTGCTGGAAGCCGCCGTCGAGCTCGACGATGAGGTTCTTGCCGCTTACCTCGACGGCAACGAGCCCGATGAGGCGACGTTGAAGCGCATGATCCGTAAGGCCGTGCTGACTGGCGCGTTCTTCCCGGTGCTGTGCGGTTCGGCCTTCAAGAACAAGGGCGTGCAGCCTTTGCTCGACGCGGTCGTTGATTATCTGCCGTCGCCGGTCGACGTGCCGGCCATCAAGGGCCTTGATGAAGACGGCAATGAAATCGTTCGGCTCCCGAACGACAAGGAGCCGCTGGCGCTGCTCGCGTTCAAGATCATGGACGACCCTTTCGTCGGCACCATCACGTTTTGCCGCATCTATTCCGGCACGCTGTTGTCGGGCACCGGCGTCATCAATTCGACGCGCGACCGCAAGGAGCGCATCGGCCGCATGCTGCTGATGCATGCGAACAACCGCGAAGACATCAAGGAAGCCTTTGCCGGCGACATCGTCGCGCTGGCGGGCCTGAAGGAAGCGCGCACCGGCGACACGCTGTGCGATCCCGACAAGCCGGTGATCCTCGAAAAGATGGAATTCCCGGAGCCGGTGATCGAAATAGCGATCGAGCCGAAGTCGAAGGCCGACCAGGAAAAGCTCGGCGTCGCCCTGGCAAAACTCGCCGCGGAAGATCCGTCGTTCCGGGTCTCGACCGACGTGGAGTCCGGCCAGACCATCTTGAAGGGCATGGGCGAACTCCATCTCGACATCAAGGTCGACATCCTGCGCCGCACCTACAAGGTCGATGCCAACATTGGCGCGCCGCAGGTGGCGTTCCGTGAGCGCGTCACCAAGAAGGCCGAGGTCAAGTACACGCACAAGAAGCAGACCGGCGGTACCGGTCAGTTCGCTGAAGTGTCGATCGTGGTCGAGCCGAACGAGCCCGGCAAGGGTTACGAGTTCGAATCCAAGGTCGTTGGCGGTTCGGTGCCGAAGGAATATATCCCCGGCGTTGAAAAGGGCCTCAACAGCGTCATGGGTTCGGGCGTGGTCGCCGGCTTCCCGGTGGTGGACGTCAAGGTGACGCTGGTTGACGGCAAATACCATGACGTCGACTCGTCGGCGCTGGCCTTCGAAATCGCGTCGCGCGCCGCATTCCGCGAAGCGCTGACCAAAGGTAAGTCCGTTCTGCTTGAGCCGATCATGAAGGTCGAAGTGGTGACCCCGGAAGACTACACCGGTTCGGTCATCGGCGACCTGAATTCGCGGCGCGGCCAGATCCAGGGTCAAGACATGCGCGGCAACGCCAACGTCATCAATGCGATGGTGCCGCTCATGAACATGTTCGGTTACGTGAATAACCTGCGCTCGATGAGCCAGGGTCGCGCGACCTTCACGATGCAGTTCGATCACTACGCGGAAGCGCCGGCGAATGTGTCGGCAGAAGTCCAAAAGAAGTTTGCCTGATTGTCGTTGGCGACAACTAACGACTGAACGGAGAGTCAAATGGCTAAAGCAAAGTTTGAACGTAATAAACCGCATTGCAACATCGGCACCATCGGTCACGTCGACCATGGCAAGACATCGCTGACGGCGGCGATCACCAAGGTGTTGGCGGAAACCGGCGGTGCCACGTTCACCGCGTACGACCAGATCGACAAGGCGCCGGAAGAGAAGGCGCGCGGCATCACGATCTCGACCGCACACGTCGAATACGAGACCGCGAACCGGCATTACGCCCACGTCGATTGCCCGGGCCACGCCGACTATGTGAAGAACATGATCACCGGTGCGGCGCAGATGGACGGTGGCATCCTGGTGGTGTCGGCTGCCGACGGCCCGATGCCGCAGACCCGCGAGCACATCCTGCTCGCCCGTCAGGTCGGCGTTCCCGCGCTGGTCGTGTTCCTGAACAAGTGTGACATGGTCGACGATCCGGAACTGCTCGAACTGGTCGAGATGGAAGTTCGCGAACTTCTCTCCAAGTATGAGTTCCCCGGCGACGACATTCCGATCATCAAGGGTTCGGCGCTCGCCGCCCTCGAAGACAAGGACAAGACGCTCGGTCACGACGCGATCCTGGAATTGATGAAGGCCGTGGACAGCTATATTCCGCAGCCGGAGCGTCCGATCGATCAGCCGTTCCTGATGCCGGTCGAAGACGTGTTCTCGATCTCGGGCCGCGGTACGGTCGTCACCGGTCGTGTCGAGCGTGGAATCGTCAAGGTTGGCGAGGAAATCGAAATCGTCGGTCTGCGCGCGACGCAGAAGACCATCGTCACCGGCGTTGAAATGTTCCGCAAGCTGCTCGATCAGGGCCAGGCTGGCGACAACATCGGCGCGCTGCTGCGTGGTACCAAGCGTGAGGAAGTCGAGCGCGGTCAGGTTCTGGCCAAGCCGGGTTCGGTCAAGCCGCACACCAAGTTCAAGGCTGAGGCTTACATCCTGACCAAGGAAGAGGGCGGTCGTCACACTCCGTTCTTCACCAACTACCGGCCCCAGTTCTACTTCCGCACCACGGACGTGACCGGCGTCGTGCATCTGCCCGAAGGCACCGAAATGGTGATGCCGGGCGACAACATCGCGATGGAAGTGCACCTGATCGTGCCGATCGCGATGGAAGAGAAGCTTCGTTTCGCGATCCGCGAAGGTGGCCGCACCGTCGGCGCCGGCGTCGTCGCCAGCATCATCGAGTAAGTAAGCGAATAGGGAATGGTGAGTGGCGAATGGAAATTCGCTACTCGCTACTCGCCACTCACTAAAGAAAGACAACGGCAATGAACGGCCAGAATATCCGAATCCGTCTCAAGGCGTTCGACCATCGTATCCTCGATACGTCGACCCGCGAGATCGTGAATACGGCGAAACGGACCGGTGCACAGGTTCGCGGACCCATTCCGCTGCCGACCCGCATCGAAAAGTTCACCGTCAACCGTTCGCCGCACGTCGACAAGAAGAGCCGCGAGCAATTCGAGATGCGCACCCACAAGCGTCTTCTCGATATTGTCGACCCGACCCCGCAGACCGTCGATGCTCTTATGAAGCTCGATCTGGCCGCCGGTGTCGACGTCGAAATCAAGCTCTAAGTTTTTAAGCATCCGTCCGAAGTTAGCGGACAGAAAGAACAGGAAGCACGCCGATGCGCTCCGGAGTGGTCGCACAAAAGGTCGGGATGACGCGGGTCTTTACGGAGGCCGGCGAACATATCCCAGTGACCGTGCTGAAGTTGGGCAATTGCCAGGTGTTGGGTCACCGCACGACCGAGAAGAACGGTTATGTCGCGTTGCAACTTGGCTCGGGCACCCGCAAGACCGTGTATCTGCCGAAGGCAGAGCGCGGCCAGTTCGCGGTGTCGAAAGTCGAGCCCAAGCGGAAGGTCACCGAATTCCGCGTGTCGGAAGACGCGCTGATCCCGGTGGGCGCCGAGATCCAGGCTGACCATTTCGTGGTCGGGCAGTTCGTCGACGTTACCGGCACCTCGGTCGGTAAGGGTTTCGCCGGCGGCATGAAGCGCTGGAATTTCGGCGGCTTGCGCGCCACCCACGGCGTCTCGGTCTCGCATCGTTCGATCGGTTCGACCGGTGGTCGTCAGGATCCCGGCAAGACCTTCAAGAACAAGAAGATGCCCGGTCACATGGGTGTCGATCGCATCACCACGCTCAATCTTCGCGTGGTGCAGACCGACGTTGTGCGCGGCCTGATCCTCGTCGAAGGCGCCGTTCCCGGCTCCAAGGGCGGCTGGATTTCGGTGCGTGACGCGGTCAAGAAGCCGCTGCCGAAGGAGGCTCCCAAGCCCGGCAAATTCAAGGTTGCTGGCGGCGAGCAGGCTGCGGAAGCGCCCGCCGAGCAGGAGGGCGTGTGAGATGGAATTAAAAGTCACCACCCTTGAAGGCAAGGAAGCCGGTTCGGTCCAGCTGTCGGACGAGATCTTCGGTCTTGAGCCGCGCAAGGACATCCTCCAGCGTTGCGTGCAGTGGCAGCTCAACAAGCGGCAGGCCGGCACCCACAAGGCAAAGGGGCGCGCCGAGATCTGGCGCACCGGCAAGAAGATGTACAAGCAGAAGGGCACCGGCGGTGCTCGTCACGGTTCGGCCCGCGTGCCGCAGTTCCGCGGCGGTGGCCGTGCGTTCGGTCCGGTGGTTCGTTCGCATGAGACCGGTTTGCCGAAGAAGGTTCGCGTTCTCGCGCTCAAGCATGCGTTGTCGGCCAAGGCCAAGGACGGCGGCCTGATTGTGATCGACAATGCGCAGCTCGAGGCTGCCAAGACCAAGGCGCTGATCGGGCACTTCTCGGGTCTCGGCCTGACCAATGCGCTGATCATCGACGGCGCCGAGCTGCATAACGGTTTCGCGATCGCGGCCCGCAACATTCCGAACATCGACGTGCTGCCGATCCAGGGCATCAACGTCTATGACATTCTGCGCCGCCACAAGCTGGTGCTGACCAAGGCCGCAGTCGATGCGTTGGAGGCGCGCTTCAAATGAAGAATATTGATCCGCGCCATTACGACATCATCGTCGCCCCGGTCGTGACTGAAAAGGCGACGTTTGCTTCCGAGCACAACAAGGTTGTGTTCAAGGTCGCGAGCAAGGCGACCAAGCCGCAAATCAAGGAAGCCGTCGAAAAGCTGTTCGACGTCAAGGTGAAGAGCGTCAATACGCTGGTGCGCAAGGGCAAGACCAAGGTGTTCCGCGGTCAGTTCGGTTCCCAGTCGGATGTGAAACGCGCGATCGTGACCCTCGAAGAGGGCCACCGCATCGACGTTACCACCGGACTATAAGGCGATACGACGATGGCATTGAAAACATTCAACCCCACGACACCGGGCCAGCGCCAGCTGGTGATGGTCGATCGTTCGGCGCTGTACAAGGGCAAGCCCATCAAGGCTTTGACCGAGGGCAAGCGCGGGCAGGGCGGTCGTAACAACACCGGCCGCATCACCGTGCGGTTCCGCGGCGGTGGCCACAAGAAGGCCTACCGCATCGTCGACTTCAAGCGCGAGAGGACCGACTCGCCCGCCGTTGTCGAACGGCTGGAATACGATCCGAACCGCACCGCGTTCATCGCGCTGATCAAGTATCAGGACGGTGAGCAGGCCTATATCCTGGCGCCGCAGCGTTTGGCCGTCGGCGATACCGTGGTCGCCGGCAACTATGTCGACGTCAAGCCGGGCAATGTCATGCCGCTCGGCAACATGCCGATCGGCACCATCGTCCACAATGTCGAGATGAAGATCGGCAAGGGCGGCCAGCTCGCACGTTCGGCCGGCACCTACGCGCAGATCGTCGGTCGCGACCAGGATTACGTCATCGTTCGCCTGAACTCGGGCGAGCAGCGCCTGGTGCACGGCCGTTGCCGCGGCACCATCGGTGCGGTGTCGAACCCGGACCACATGAATATCTCGATCGGCAAGGCCGGTCGTACCCGCTGGCTCGGCTGGCGTCCGCATAACCGCGGCGTCGTCATGAACCCGATCGACCATCCGCACGGCGGCGGCGAAGGCCGCACCTCGGGCGGCCGCCACCCGGTGACCCCGTGGGGCAAGCCGACCAAGGGCAAGAAGACCCGTTCGAACAAATCGACCAACAAATTCATTCTCATCAGCCGCCACAAGCGGAAGAAGTAAGGAACGCCGGACATGGTTCGTTCAGTCTGGAAAGGCCCGTTCGTTGAAGGCTCTCTGCTCAAGAAGGCAGATACCGCCCGCGCGTCCGGCCGTCATGACGTGATCAAGATCTGGAGCCGCCGCTCGACCATCCTGCCGCAGTTCGTCGGTTTGGTTTTCGGCGTCTACAACGGCCAGAAGCATGTGCCGGTATCGGTCAACGAAGAAATGGTGGGTCACAAGTTTGGCGAGTTCTCGCCGACCCGTACCTTCCACGGCCATTCTGGCGATAAGAAAGCCAAGAAGGCTTAAAGGATTAGGCTTGAGGATTAAGCGATGAGCAAACCTAAGCGCGAACGGACCCTCCCGGATAACGAGGCCAAGGCGATCGCCCGGATGCTTCGGGTGAGCCCGCAGAAGCTCAATCTTGTCGCGCAATTGATTCGCGGCAGGAAAGCTTCGGCTGCGCTCGCCGACCTGCAGTTTTCGCGCAAGCGGATCGCGGTCGATGTCAAGAAGTGCCTGGAATCGGCAATCGCCAATGCGGAAAACAATCATGATCTCGATGTCGATGATCTGATCGTATCCGAGGCGCATGTCGGCAACGGCATCGTGATGAAGCGTTTCGCACCGCGCGGCCGTGGCCGTTCGGGCCGGGTCTTTAAACCGTTCTCGCAGCTGACGATCGTGGTTCGTCAGGTGCAGGCCGAGGCGAGCGCTTAAACAGAGCGCAGGAGAATACGATGGGTCAAAAGATCAATCCAATCGGGCTGCGTCTCGGCATCAACCGGACATGGGATTCCCGTTGGTTCGCAGGCAAGAACGAATACGGCAAGCTGCTGCATGAAGACGTGCAGATCCGCGCGATCCTGCACAAGGAACTCAAGCAGGCGGCCGTCGCTCGTATCGTGATCGAGCGTCCGCACAAGAAGTGCCGCGTAACGATCCACTCGGCGCGTCCGGGTGTCGTGATCGGCAAGAAGGGCGCCGACATCGACAAGCTGCGCAAGCGGGTTGCCGACATCACCGCCTCCGACGTCGTCATCAACATCGTCGAGATCCGCAAGCCGGAACTCGACGCGACCCTGGTCGCCGAATCGATCGCGCAGCAGCTCGAGCGCCGCGTCGCGTTCCGCCGCGCCATGAAGCGCGCGGTGCAGTCGGCGATGCGTCTTGGCGCCGAGGGCATTCGTATCAACTGTTCGGGCCGCCTTGGCGGCGCGGAAATCGCGCGGATGGAATGGTATCGCGAAGGTCGGGTGCCGTTGCACACGCTGCGCGCCGATATCGACTACGGCGTGGCGACCGCTTTCACCACGTTCGGCACCTGCGGCGTCAAGGTCTGGATCTTCAAGGGCGAGATCCTCGAGCACGATCCGATGGCGCAGGACAAGAAAATGGCCGAGGGCGATAATACCCGTCCGCGCCGCGACGCCGCTTAAGAGCGCAATAGAGAAGGTTTGAGGGCGTAAGCCATGATGCAACCAAAGAAGACGAAGTTCCGGAAGGCGCATAAGGGCCGTATCCACGGCGTTGCGACTTCGGGCGCAACGTTGTCGTTCGGACAGTTCGGCCTGAAGGCGATGGCGCCCGAGCGCATCACCGCCCGTCAGATCGAGGCCGCGCGCCGTGCGCTGACCCGTCACATGAAGCGCGCGGGCCGGGTCTGGATCCGCATCTTCCCGGACGTGCCGGTTTCGAAGAAGCCCGCCGAAGTCCGCATGGGCTCCGGCAAGGGTACGCCTGAATTGTGGGTGGCGCGGGTCAAGCCTGGCCGGGTGATTTTCGAGATCGACGGCGTGACCGTGCAGACCGCGAAGGAAGCCCTGACGCTGGCCGCCGCCAAGCTGCCGATCAAGACGCGCTTCGTCGCGCGCATCGCGGAGTAACCGATATGGCCGAGATGAAAACCGCCGATGTCCGTGCAATGAGCTCCGATCAGATGGATGACGCCGTCCTCAATCTGAAGAAGGAGCGCTTCAATCTGCGTTTCCAGCGCGCCACCGGGCAACTGGAGAACACCTCGCGGCTGCGTGAAGCCCGCCGCGACATCGCCCGCATCAAGACCATCGCCGCGCAGCAGCGCGCGAAGAAGAAGTAAGGGGCTTAAAATGCCAAAACGTACGCTTCAAGGGCTGGTCGTCAGCGACAAGCAGGCCAAGACGGTTGTGGTGCGCGTCGATCGCCGCTTCACCCATCCGATCTACAAGAAGACGATTCGCCGTTCCAAGAACTATCACGCGCACGACGAGAACAACGAGTTCAAGCCGGGCGACACGGTGTGGATCGAGGAAAGCAAGCCGATCTCGAAGTTGAAGCGCTGGACCGTGGTCCGGGGCGATCAGAAGAAAACGGCCTGAGACTCGTTCGTTAAACCGAACGACGCTTTCAGGAAATTTTAGGCGCAACTTAGCGCATCAGAAAGAGGACGAGGTGCATCAATGATTCAGATGCAGACCAACCTCGACGTGGCCGATAATTCAGGCGCACGCCGTGTCATGTGCATCAAGGTGCTTGGGGGTTCCAAGCGCCGCTATGCCACGGTGGGCGATGTTATCGTCGTGTCGATCAAGGACGCGATCCCACGCGGCAAGGTCAAGAAGGGCGACGTCATGAAGGCCGTCGTGGTCCGGGTCCGCAAGGACATCCGCCGCGCCGACGGTTCGGTCATCCGCTTCGACCGCAACGCCGCCGTGCTGATCAACAATCAGTCGGAGCCGGTCGGCACCCGCATCTTCGGGCCGGTGCCGCGCGAGCTGCGCGCCAAGAACCACATGAAGATCATTTCACTCGCGCCGGAGGTGCTGTGATGGCTGCCAAGATCCGGAAGGGTGACAAGGTCATCGTCCTCAACGGTCGCGACAAGGGTCGCACCGGCGAGGTGTTCGAAGTGCGCCCGACCGAGGGCAAGGCGCTGGTTCGCGGGGTCAACCTCGTGAAGCGTCACCAGAAGCAGACCCAGGCGCAGGAAGGCGGCATCATCTCGAAAGAGGCGCCGATCGACCTGTCCAACATTGCCTATGTCGGCAAGGACGGCAAGGCGACCCGCGTGGGCTTCAAGATTCAGGCCGATGGCAAGAAGGTACGTATTGCCAAGAGCTCGGGAGCAGAGATCGATGGCTGAGACCGCTTACACCCCGCGCCTGCGCGCGGAATACGACGCGAGCATCCGCGGCAAGCTGACCGAACAGTTCGGCTATGCCAACGTCATGCAGGTGCCGCGCCTCGACAAGGTCGTGCTCAACATGGGCGTCGGCGAGGCCGTCAACGACCGCAAAAAGGCGGAACTGGCGTCGGCCGATCTGTCGTTGATCGCCGGTCAAAAGTCCATCATCACTTACTCGCGCGTTGCGATCGCGACTTTCAAGCTGCGTGAAAACCAGCCGATCGGCTGCAAGGTCACGCTGCGCAAGACCAAGATGTACGAGTTCATCGATCGCCTGGTGAACGTCGCGCTGCCGCGGGTACGCGACTTCCGCGGCCTGAACCCGAAGAGCTTCGACGGCCGCGGCAACTATTCGCTCGGCATCAAAGAGCACATCATTTTCCCCGAAATCGACTTCGACAAGATGGGGGAGACGTGGGGCATGGACATCACGGTTTGCACGACGGCTGCGACCGACGATGAAGCCCGCGCGTTGTTGACCGCATTCAATTTCCCGTTCCGGCAGTGAGACGCTTCTAAGCCTCTCAAACGCGGAAACCCAGGAGCCAAGCATGGCAAAGAAGAGTTCGATCGAGAAGAATAACCGGCGCAAGCGGATGACCAAGAACGCAGCACCCGCACGGGCGCGGCTCAAGGCCATCATCGCCGACAAGAAGAAGCCGATGGAAGAGCGCTTCGCGGCGACGCTGAAGCTCGCCGAGATGCCGCGCAATTCGTCGGCGACCCGGATCCGCAATCGCTGCGAAATCACCGGACGTCCGCGCTCGGTCTATCGCAAGAACAAACTGTCCCGCATCGCGCTGCGTGAACTCGGCTCCAAGGGCCTGGTTCCCGGGCTCGTGAAGTCGAGCTGGTAAGGGGGTCGTCAGATGTCAACGCACGATCCGATCAGCGATCTCATCACCCGCATCCGCAATGCCCAGATGCGCGCCAAGCCCAAGGTTTCGACCCCGGGCTCGAAGATGCGCGCCAATGTGCTCGAAGTGCTGAAGACCGAGGGCTATATCCGCGGTTATGCCAGCGTCGAGCATTCTAGCGGCCGCAGCGAGCTCGAGATCGAGCTGAAATATTTCGACGGCGAGCCGGTGATTCGCGAGATCGAGCGGGTATCGAAGCCGGGGCGGCGGGTTTATGCCTCGGTGAAGAACCTGCCGCGCGTGAAAAACGGGCTCGGCATTTCGGTGTTATCGACGCCGAAGGGAATCATGGCTGACCACGAAGCGCGCGAAGCGAACGTGGGCGGCGAAATTCTCTTCACGGTGTTCTGAGAAGGAATAGAACGATGTCACGTGTCGGCAAGCGGCCTGTGACGATCCCGTCCGGTGTGACGGCGAGCGTCGAAGGGCAGACCGTAAAAATGAAGGGGCCGAAGGGCCAGCTTCAGTTCATCGTGCACAACGATGTCGAGGTGAAGTTCGAGGACGGCGCGATCAAGGTCGCGCCGCGGGTCGAGACCAACCGCGCGCAGGCCATGTACGGCACCGCGCGCGCGCAGGTCGCCAACCTGGTCGAAGGCGTCACCAAGGGCTTTGAGAAGAAGCTCGAGATCACCGGCGTCGGCTATCGCGCCGCGTTGCAGGGCAAGAGCCTGCAGCTCGCGCTCGGCTACAGCCACGACGTGGTCTATGCGATTCCGGAAGGCATCGCGATCACGGTGCCGAAGCCGACCGAAATCATTATTGTCGGCAACGATTCGCAGCGCGTCGGCCAGGTCGCCGCCGAGATCCGCAGCTATCGTCCGCCGGAGCCCTACAAGGGCAAGGGCGTGAAATACGCCAACGAATTCATCTTCCGCAAGGAAGGCAAGAAGAAGTAACGGAGCCGGTCATGTCGAAACTCAAGATTACGAATGCCCGGCGCAAGCAAAGCGTGAGGCTGTCGTTGCGCCGTACGGCGAACGGCCGGCCGCGTTTGTCGGTGTTCCGTTCGTCGAAGCACATCTATGCACAGGTGATCGACGATCTGAAGGGCGAAACCCTGGCGTCGGCGTCCTCGCTGGAAAAGACGATGCGCGACGCCGGCAATACCGGCGCCGACATCGACGCGGCGAAGGCGGTCGGCAAGCTGGTCGCGGAACGCGCGGTCAAGAACGGCGTCACCGAAGTGATATTCGACCGTGGCGGCTATCTCTACCACGGCCGCGTCAAGGCACTGGCGGATGCGGCGCGCGAAGGCGGGTTGAGCTTCTAAGCGGATTAAACGGATTTAGCCTTTCGAGGCGGGACTTTTAAGGATCGGAAAACACCATGGCAGGTGAACGCGAACGCGGTGGCGGCCACAGGGGCGGCCGGGAAGAACGCGACAGCGAGTTCGTCGACAAGCTCGTCCACATCAACCGTGTGGCGAAGGTCGTCAAGGGCGGCAAGCGCTTCGGCTTTGCGGCGCTGGTCGTGATCGGCGATCAAAAGGGCCGGGTCGGGTTCGGTCACGGCAAGGCGCGCGAAGTGCCCGAGGCGATCCGCAAGGCGACCGAATCGGCGAAGCGCAACCTGACCCGCGTTGCGTTGCGCGAAGGCCGTACGCTGCATCACGATATCGCCGGACGTCACGGCGCCGGCCGCGTTTATCTGCGCGCCGCTCCGGCCGGTACCGGCATCATCGCCGGCGGCCCGATGCGTGCGGTGTTCGAAACGCTCGGCATCCAGGACGTGGTGGCGAAGTCGATCGGCTCGTCGAACCCCTACAACATGGTTCGCGCCACGTTCGACGCGCTGAAGCATCAGGATTCGCCGCGTTCGGTCGCGGCACGCCGCAACATCAAGGTGTCCACGCTGCAGTCGCGCCGTGTCGGTGGCGACGCCGAGCTGGTTACCGAATAAACAACACGCGCTTCCAGCGCTTTCGGAGTTATGACGATGGCCAAGGCCGCAAAGACGATCAAGATCGAGCAGACCGGCAGCGCGATCCGCCGCCAGCACGCGCAGCGCGAGACGCTGATCGGCCTCAAGCTCAACAAGATCGGCCGGGTCTCCGAGTTGCAGGACACCCCTTCGATTCGCGGCATGATCGCCAAGGTTCAACACCTCGTCCGCGTCGTCGGCGAGTAATCGAAACAAGGAGGCGCATGATCCCGAAAAGCGGGGACCGGTTTTCGGTCAAGATCATGCTCCTAAGATAAGGAATTTCGCGATGAAGCTCAGCGATATCGCCGACAATGCCGGCTCGCGCAAAAAGCGTATGCGCGTTGGCCGTGGCATCGGTTCGGGCAAGGGCAAGCAGGCAGGCCGTGGCGGCAAGGGCCAGACCGCGCGCTCTGGCGTGCGCATCAAGGGCTTCGAAGGCGGCCAGATGCCGCTGCATCGGCGGCTGCCGAAGCGCGGCTTCAACAACATCTTCCGGGTCGAATACGCCGAGATCAACCTCGACCGGTTGCAGGATGCCATCAACGCCAAGCTGATCGACGTCAAGGAAACCATCAACGCGGAATCGCTGGTGAAAGCCCGCGTTCTCCGGCGTTCGAAGGCCGGCGTCCGGCTGCTCGGCCGCGGTGAGATCAAGGCCAAGCTCACCATCGAGGTTCACGGCGCGTCGAAAACGGCGATCGCAGCGGTCGAGAAGGCCGGCGGCACGGTAAAGATCCTGGCGCCGGTCGAAAAGGACGAAGGCGAGGCGGCGTAACATCTGCGTCATTGCCCGCCGACGGCGGGCAATCGGCGAACGAGACGATGGACTTATCGAAGCCGCGCACCAAATAATGTCCGGCGTCTGCTGAGTGCCCAGGCTTTGGGCATGTCAGCGAGAAGCGGCGCGGGAGAAAGCCAAACATGGTCTCAGCAGCGGAACAACTGGCGGCAAACCTCAATTTCGGCGCTCTGGCCAAGGCCGACGAACTGAAGAAGCGCATCTGGTTCACACTGGGTGCGCTATTGGTTTATCGGCTCGGCACCTATATCCCGCTGCCCGGCATCGATCCCAACATCTGGGAGCAGGTGTTCAAGACCCAGGCCGGCGGCATTCTCGGCATGTTCAATATGTTCGCCGGCGGCGGCATCCACCGCATGGCGATCTTCGCGCTGAACATCATGCCGTATATTTCGGCCTCGATCATCATTCAGCTTCTGACCACGGTGTCGCCGCAGCTCGAGGCGCTGAAGAAGGAAGGCGAGTCCGGCCGCAAGACGCTGAACCAGTACACCCGCTACCTCACGGTCATTCTCGCCGCGTTCCAGTCCTACGGCATCGCGGTTGGGCTCGAAGGCGCCGGCAATGTCGTCTCCGATCCCGGCATGTTCTTCCGGCTGTCGACCGCGATCACGCTGACCGGCGGCACCATGTTCCTGATGTGGCTCGGCGAGCAGATCACCTCGCGCGGCATTGGCAACGGTATCTCGCTGATCATCCTGTCCGGCATCGTCGCCGAACTGCCCTCGGCGCTTGCCAACATGCTGGAACTCGGCCGCCAGGGCGCGCTGTCGACCGGCCTGATCCTGGTCGTGATCGTGATGGCGATCGCGGTGATCGCCTTCATCGTGTTCATGGAGCGGGCCCAGCGCCGGCTCTTGATCCAGTATCCAAAGCGCCAGGTCGGCAACAAGATGTTCGAGGGCCAGTCCTCGCATCTGCCGCTCAAGCTGAACACCTCGGGCGTGATTCCGCCGATCTTCGCGTCCTCGCTGCTGCTGCTGCCGACCACGGTGGCGAATTTCAATGCCGGCAAGGGCCCGGAATGGTTCCAGTGGATCACCACGCAGCTCGGTCACGGCCGGCCGCTGTTTTTAATCATGTATCTGGCGCTGATCGTGTTCTTCGCGTTCTTCTACACCGCGATCGTGTTCAACCCGACCGAGACCGCCGACAACCTCAAGAAGCATGGCGGCTTCATTCCGGGCATCCGGCCGGGCGAGCGCACCGCCGAGTACATCGATTACGTGCTGTCGCGCATCACGGTGCTGGGCGCGATCTATCTGGCGATCGTCTGCCTGATTCCGGAAATCCTGATTTCCTATGCCTCGGTGCCGTTCTACTTTGGCGGAACATCGCTGTTGATCGTGGTCAGCGTGACGATGGATACCGTCGCCCAGGTTCAGGGTTATCTGCTCGCCCACCAATACGAGGGGCTGATCAGGAAGTCGAAATTGCGGGGCCGTCGCCGCTGACGTTGCGCGGCGCGCTGGTATAGGATGCCAAAAACAAGGGTGTGCGGTTGAGTCGCCCACCGAGCCGGGGGGCGAGACGAGATGCGACTGATTCTTCTGGGGCCACCGGGCGCCGGCAAGGGGACACAGGCTCAACGGCTGGTGCAGAAATACGCCATCGTGCAGCTTTCGACCGGCGAAATGCTGCGCGCGGCGGTCGCCGCCGAGACCCCGATCGGCCTTCAGGCCAAGGACATCATGGCGAACGGCTCGCTGGTGCCGGATGAAATCGTGGTCGGGATTATTTCCGACCGTCTCGATCAGCCGGACATGAAGAACGGTTTTATTCTCGACGGTTTTCCGCGCACCGTGCCGCAGGCCGAGGCGCTCGACGAACTACTCAAGAAAAAGCACATCAAGCTCGACGCCGTGGTCGAATTGCGCGTCAACGAAAGCGCGCTGCTCAGCCGGGTCGAGACGCGGGTGGCCGAGATGCGGGCGCGGGGCGAGGACGTGCGAATCGACGACACGCCCGAAGTGCTGTCGAAGCGGCTGGCGAGCTACCGCGCGCTGACCGAGCCGCTGATTCACTATTACTCCGAACGGCGCAAGCTTTTGACGGTCGACGGCATGATGACGATCGAGCACGTCACCCGGGAGATCAACCGGATTCTCGGCGCGATCGGGGCGGTCGACGAGGCCAAGGCGGCGAAAAAGACCGCCAAAAATACCGCCAAGAAGGCTTCCGGCAAGGTGTCCGCGGCGGCCGGCAAGCCGGCCAAGAAGGGCGCCAAAGTGGCCAAAAAGGCCACCGTAGCTGCCAAGACGGCGTCCAAAGGACCCAAGAAGGGGTCCAAAAAGACCTCTGCCAAGGCGACCCCAAAGGCCGCCAAGAAGGCTACCAGGCAGGCCACCAAGGGTTCCAAGGGCAGGGCAGCTGCCAAGGGTACAAAAGTCGCCAAAAAGGTCACGAAAAAGCGAGCTAAAGCATAGGAACGGTTGACGAAACCAAGTTGAATCCTTTAATAAGCCCCATCCAAGTCGGATAAATCCTGACGATGCCGGGCCCCAAGTAACCCGAGGGGAAGGGCGTCGTGTTCGCGTTTGCGGACACTTGCCCGAAATAACTTACAAATCAGCCGGTCCATACGGGATCGGCAACAGGAGAGAACTCCGTGGCCCGTATCGCCGGCGTGAATATCCCGACCAACAAGCGCGTCCTGATCGCGCTTCAGTACATCCATGGCATCGGCCAGAAGAACGCGGCCGAAATCATCGAGAAGGTGAAGATTCCCGAAGACCGCCGTGTGTCGCAGCTCAGCGACCAGGAGGTCCTGCAGATCCGTGAAGTGATCGATCGCGACTATCTCGTCGAGGGCGATCTGCGGCGCGAGACCGGCATGAACATCAAGCGTCTAATGGACCTCGGCTGCTATCGCGGCCTGCGCCATCGTCGCGGATTGCCGGTGCGCGGTCAGCGCACCCACACCAATGCGCGCACGCGCAAGGGTCCGGCCAAGTCGATCGCCGGCAAGAAGAAGTAAATTTAGCGAATCGCTGACGGGGAGTAGCGAATGGTTCCATTCGCTACTCACCATTGGCGTTTTAGGTGTAGCCGCTGGCACTACGGCGGCGTTTGATATCGCAAGAAAGGTTTTGCAATGGGCAAGGATGCCACCCGCGTACGCCGTCGTGAACGCAAGAACATCGCTTCGGGAATCGCGCACGTAAATTCGTCGTTCAACAACACCACCATCACCATCACCGACGCGCAGGGCAACACCATTGCCTGGTCGTCAGCGGGCACGATGGGCTTCAAGGGTTCGCGCAAGTCGACCCCTTATGCCGCGCAGGTCGCGGCGGAAGACGTCTCCAAGAAGGCGCAGGAACACGGCATGCGCACGCTGGAGGTCGAAGTTGCAGGTCCGGGTTCGGGCCGTGAATCGGCGCTTCGTGCGCTGCAGGCCGCGGGCTTCACCGTCACATCGATTCGCGACGTGACCACGATCCCGCACAATGGTTGCCGTCCGCGCAAGCGCCGGCGCGTTTGATTCAAGGCCGCGGGCGGCACGTCTGCCTGCGATGGTTTTATATTTTGTTAGCCGCGGACTGATCCGCGATCTCCAACGCCAGTCGTCTTGATAGCTGGCCGCATGGGTGCAAACAGTGACGATCCAGAAAAATTGGCAAGAACTTATTCGGCCGAACAAGCTCCAGGTTACTCCGGGCACCGACGCGAACCGTTTCGCGACCTTGATCGCTGAGCCGCTCGAGCGCGGTTTCGGCCAGACCCTCGGCAACGCGCTGCGCCGCATCCTGTTGTCCTCGTTGCAGGGCGCCGCGGTGCAGTCGGTGCATATCGACGGCGTGCTGCACGAGTTCTCCTCGATCGCGGGCGTTCGCGAGGACGTCACCGACATCGTGCTGAACATCAAGGACATCGCGATCAAGATGCAGGGCGAAGGCCCCAAGCGCATGGTCGTGAAGAAGCAGGGCCCGGGCACCGTCACGGCCGGCGACATCCAGACCGTCGGCGATGTCGTGGTGCTCAATCCTGACCTTCCGATCTGCACCCTCGACGAGGGCGCCGAAATCCGCATGGAATTCACCGTGGCTTCCGGCAAGGGCTATGTCGCCGCCGAGCGCAACCGTCCCGAGGACGCGCCGATCGGCCTGATCCCGGTCGACAGCCTGTTCTCCCCGGTGCGCAAGGTCTCGTACAAGGTCGAGAACACCCGCGAGGGCCAGATCCTCGATTACGACAAGCTGACGATGACGATCGAAACCAACGGCGCGATCTCGCCGGATGACGCGGTGGCCTATGCCGCGCGCATCTTGCAGGATCAGCTCAACGTGTTCGTCAATTTCGAAGAGCCGCGCAAGGAAGTGGCGCAGGAGATCATCCCCGATCTCGCCTTCAACCCGGCGTTCCTCAAGAAGGTCGACGAGCTCGAATTGTCGGTGCGTTCGGCAAACTGCTTGAAGAACGACAACATCGTCTATATCGGCGACCTCGTGCAGAAGTCGGAAGCGGAAATGCTCCGTACCCCGAACTTCGGCCGCAAGTCGCTGAACGAGATCAAGGAAGTGCTGGCCCAGATGGGTCTGCATCTCGGCATGGAAGTGCCGGGCTGGCCGCCGGAGAATATCGACGAACTGGCCAAGCGCTTCGAGGATCATTACTGAGCGAATAGGGAGTAGCGAATAGCGAATGGAAAACCACTCGCTATTCACCATTCGCTACTGGCCATCTTGGGCGAACGCAGGCAGCCCACCTGAGAACATGTCCGACGAACCGTCGCGACCAACTTCAATTCAAGGAATAGACCAATGCGTCACGGCAAGGTTCATCGCAAACTCAACCGCACCGCCGAGCATCGCCGCGCGATGTTCGCCAACATGTGCGCGGCGCTGATCAAGCACGAGCAGATCGTCACCACGCTGCCGAAGGCCAAGGAATTGCGCCCGATCGTGGAGAAGCTGGTGACGCTCGGCAAGAAGGGCGGTCTTTCGATGCGCCGCCAGGCGATCAGCGAAATGCGCGACCTCGACCAGGTCAAGAAACTGTTCGGCGTTCTCGCCCCCCGCTACGCGGATCGCCAGGGCGGCTACACCCGCATTATCAAGGCGGGCTTCCGCTACGGCGACAACGCGCCGATGGCGGTGATCGAGTTCGTCGACCGTGACGTCGATGCCAAGGGCAAGGATTCCGGCCCGGTGCAGGACAAGCCCGCGGAAGCAGCGTAACTTTCGTCACATCAGGTTTCGAAAGCGGCGCCTCCGGGCGCCGTTTTTTTGTTAGGCATCACTCGGCGGTGAGGGCCGATTGCGGTTGCCCGGTCCGCACCCGATATCCAGCGTAGCAACGTTGGAGAACTCAACATGAAAATCGATCTTTCGGGCAAGACGGCGCTGGTGACGGGCTCGACCGCCGGCATCGGCCACGCCATCGCCAGAGGGCTGGCGGCGGCCGGCGCTGACGTCGTGATCAACGGTCGAACCAAGGCCAAGGTCGATGCAGCCGTGGTCTCGATCGTCAGGGCGGTGGCGAATGCGAAAGTCCGCGGTGTCGCCGCCGACGTTTCGACCGCTGCCGGATGCGAGGCGCTGATCGCGGCACTGCCGCAGGCCGACATCCTGATCAACAATGCCGGAATCTTCGAGCCGAAGCCGTTCGCGGATATTCCCGACGAGGACTGGAGCCGCTTCTTCGAAACCAATGTGATGTCCGGCGTGCGGCTGTCGCGGGCCTATTTGCCTGACATGCTGAAGCGCAACTGGGGCCGTATCGTTTTTATCTCCTCGGAATCCGCACTGAACATCCCGACGGAGATGATCCACTACGGCACCACCAAGACCGCGCAGCTCGCGGTGTCGCGCGGCCTTGCCGAGATGACCCGCGGCACCGCCGTCACCGTCAATTCGGTATTGCCGGGGCCGACGATGTCGGAGGGCGTCGAGGTTTTTGTCAAGGATCTGGCCAAGGCCAACGGCCTGTCGGTCGAGGAGGCCGCGTCGAACTTCGTGAAGACGTTCCGCCCGACCTCGTTGCTGCAACGCTTTGCCAGCGTCGAGGAGGTCGCCAACATGGTGGTCTACGTCGCCTCGAAAGAAGCCTCCGCCACCAATGGCGCAGCCCTGCGCGTCGAAGGCGGCATCGTCCAGACCATCGCGTGAGGCGTGGAGCGGGTAGCCCGGATGAGCGAAGCGATATCCGGGGATTCGGCGTTTCCCGCATATCGCTACGCTCATGCGGCCTACGGCTCCGGCACATCCTTCGAGAAGCGCGCCCTTGCGCGCGTCTCGAACCATGGCGCCGCTGTACGCGTCTTAACCTCTACCACCCCTCCAGCACGATCTTGCCGCGCGATTGGCCGCTTTCCAACAGCGCATGCGCGCGCTTGAGATTGGCGGCGTTGATCGTCCCGAACGTCTGGTCGAGCGTGGTGCGCAGCACGCCCTTGTCGATGAGGTCGGCGACATCGTTCAGAAGGTTGTGCTGGCCGATCATGTCGGGTGTCTGGAACGAGGAGCGGGTGAACATCGATTCCCAGTGAACCGAGATCGCCTTGCCCTTGAAGACGCTGACATTGAATTCCGCGGGATCGTCGATCAGGCCGAATTTTCCTTGCGGCGCCATCACATCGGCAATCGCCTTGTAGTGCTGCTCGGTAAACGTGAGACTCGCGACCAGCGCCACCGGCGGTACTTTCAATTTCTCGATCTGCTCTTTGATGGGCTTGTTGTGATCGATCACCGCATGGGCGCCGAGATCGAGGCACCATTGTTGCGATTCCGGCCGGGTCGCGGTGGCGACCACGGTCAGGCCGGTGAGGCGGCGGGCGAGCTGGATCAGGATCGAGCCGACCCCGCCGGCGCCACCGGTGATCAGTAGCGTGCGCGGATCGACACTCTTGCCCGGCACGGCGCCGAGCCGGTCGAACAGCAATTCCCAGGCGGTGATCGAGGTCAGCGGCAATGCCGCGGCCTGCGCGAAGGTCAGGCTTTTCGGCTTGCGGCCGACGATGCGCTCGTCGACCAGGTGAAATTCCGAATTGGTGCCCTGACGCTGGATCGAGCCGGCATAGAAAACCTCGTCGCCCACCTTGAACAAGCTCACGTCGGGGCCGACCGCATCGACGATCCCGGCAGCGTCATAGCCGAGGATCTTGGTTTCGCCTTCCGGCGGGGCGGCGCGCTTGCGCACCTTGTAATCGACCGGGTTGGCCGAGATCGCTTTCACCGCGACGCGGATGTCGCGGCCTTTCGGCTCCGGTTTCGGGGCCTCGAAATCGATCAGCGCTTCGGCGGCGTCGAGAGGAAGCGATTTTTTGTAACCGACGGCTTTCATGTTCATGGTCTCCAGCTCTGAGAACGTTCTCCGCCTAACTGTCGCGCTGGCGCGTATTTGGCAAGTACTGTATATTTGGGGATATAGTCCCTGTTTGGATACTAATGGAAAAAGCCCCATGAAACGGCGAAATTTCGCGCATCGGCCCGGCTGCGCGGTCGAAGTGACGCTCGATCTGATCGATGGCAAGTGGAAAGGCGTCATCCTGTTCCACCTGCAAGGCGGGACGCAGCGGTTCGGTGAATTGCGCAAGCGGATGCCCGGCATCACCCAGCGCATGCTGACAAAGCAGCTTCGCGCGCTGGAGGACGACGATCTGGTCATCCGCAAGGTCTATGCCGAGGTGCCGCCGCGGGTCGAATACCGGCTGTCCGAGATCGGCGAAAGCCTGCGCCCGGTGATCGATACGCTGCGCGCCTGGGGCGAAAGCCATCGGGCCAATTTATCGTGCGCGCCGGAGCCGGAAATCATCACAGCGCCGCATCGCGCGGCCTGATGTGCGCTGTTCCGCAGGCTTTGCCGCAGCCCGCGCTGATCGCTGCCGTGAAACATCTGCTGGCGCCGGCGCAACCGCGATAGCGAACCCTCAATCCCGATCCGCTGCTATTGGCTTGGATCAGCTCGCGACAGAGATCGCGAGAACCTTGGATCGCGACAACTTGGATCGCGACAACTTGCCACGCCGCCACACATTTTGCGTGATCGGGAATATCCAGGCGCGGATCTCAGTCTTCCTTTTTGAGACAAGCGCCTCCGCCAATGGAGGCCTAATCAAGGAAGCGAACAATGAAGATTACACATCTTCTGACGGCGCTGCTGCTCGTATCGACTTTCGCGACCCAAGCAAGCGCTCATACGCCAGCCTACAAAACCAGCCATCACGCGTATCTCAGAACCCATAGCCTGAACCGGGGTATGCCGCCGGCCATTCAAAGAAGGCCTACTGCGCAGTACCAGAGCCCGCCGGCAGCGCCGAAGGATGACTGGCCCGCCAACATGATTCTCGACAGCTTCCGGTTCCATGAGGTGTCGAGTGCCGGAAAAATGGCGGCATCTTACGTCATTTGACGACTGGGAGCAGCCGAGGCTGCTCCCGTCTGTTTGGGTCAATCGCTCAACACGTCAATCCGGTTGAGCAGAACGCCACTTCAGAACGCAACTTGCGTCCGCATCGCGAACGCGTTGAACTTCGAGCCGGCATCGCCCGCATTGGTCGCGCTGATCTGCTTGGCGACATCGCCATGCAGATAGTCGAACATGAAGCGGACGTTGCCGTTGACGTACCAGTTCAGCGCCGCCGTGTAGACGGTCTGCCGCCCGCCAGCGACGCCGTTCGCGGTGGCGAGCTGATCGTTGAGGTTCATCGTGCTGACTCGACCTGCGATTTCCCACGCGCCCCAGCCATTTTCCGTCAGCGACAACGGATTGGCCGGCACGATGCCGCCATACGACGCGGCGGCCGGGTTGTACTTGCGGGTTTCGCCAGTCAGCGCATAGGCCACCTCCGCATAGCCGCCGTCGAATTTCACGCTCGACAACGGAACGATGTTGTTGCCGCGATCGACATTGTACCAGAAGTATTCGCCCTGAGCGAACAACGGGCCATAGGTTCCCGCCACTTCGCCGCTATAGACCTGCGCACCGGACACGCCCGCGAGCGCGCCGGTCGAAATCAGCGAGGTCGGATCGATGCGCAATTCCGGACGATCGCTCAGCGTCAGTGTTTGCGTGCCGGTGATCTCGTCACGCGGCGCCTTGATCAGCCACTCGCCTTCACCGCCGAGATGGAACGAGTAGCCGTTGCCGCTAACGAGCTGTCCGGCGGCGCGGGCGAATGCGCCGACTTGCTCCGTTGTACCATTGGGATTGAGGCTTGAGGCGGAGTGGATGGCGCCGGTGGCCGGTCCCGTCACATAGGCGCCGGCCCAGAACCTGTCATCGTACCAGCGTGCGCCGGCGGTGGAGCGGAAGTCGCCGGCCGCGATGTTTTGCGCGATGATGCCGGACGACGCGCGCTCCATGAACGGTATCTCGTTCGAACTGGAGGCTTCATCGAGCGTGTAGGGCAGGTCCATGATACCGCCTTCGATCGCGAGCTTGCCGCCGAAGGGTTTGAAGCCGGTGTAGCTCAGATAGGCGTTCTCAACTCCGGAGACGGCGCCGCCGGGAAGGAAGCCGACGCTGGTGCCGCCGACGCCCGGGGCCGCACCAGTGCTTGCGGTACTTGCAAAACCGTCCGAGGAGCCGCCGAAATCGTAGATCAGGGCGTAGTTCCAGTCGCCGAAGAATTTGCCGAGCACGCCGATCCGCGCGCGACGCAGGTTTTCGCCATCGTCGAGCTTCTGCGGTGAGGTCGCCGAGCTGTTGGGGTGGTAGTCGTAGCCGCCGACATCGAAATGAATACGGCTGGTGATGGCAATGCAGCTTTGATTGTCTGCGGTGCAGATGGTCGGCCGGTTGTTCGGCATCGTCACGACGACCCCGGACGTCGCGACCGGACCCTTGACAGGATAGGCCGCGTTGGCGCTGGCGAGGTCGACCGTCCTGACGTCGGCTTTTGCTTTGGCGTCGACCTTCGCGTTGGCGTTCGCCGCGGCGGTCGTGTTTGCCGTGGTTTGCGCCTGCAACTTGTCGAGCTTCTGCTCCATCAATTTAAGTTGCTGTTTCAACAGCGCGATTTCGGCATCCGGTCCGCCGGCTGACTGCGCCTCGGCGCGTGATGTTATTGCGATGCCAACTAAACAAATCGCCGTAGCCACCATCCACTTTGCTCTAGACATGATCGACCCCACTTGTTGAGCTGCACGCGATCCCCCACGCACTTTGCCCCGCAGGGAGACCGTCTTTCGATCGAATGGCCCGCGCCATTGACGATTGAAACATTTGGAAACGCCGGGATGATCTACGACTATTGGGCGATTAGCTATTATCCTTGGACAGGTTGGCGGCGAGTGTGACTTAGCGGCAACAATATGATGATCGTCATCTGATGCCGGCCAGACATGGTCCGTGATGCCGGCCGGGCATGACCGGAAATCGGCCGGTTCGCCGGCTGGGCAAGATCGCGCCGTTTGATGCGGCAAACGCCTCTGGAAAGGCGAGGGCGAACCCTTCTATTGCGGCGCCGAACAGCCTATAATCCGGCCATGTCTTTGAGAGGGCTCAATGTTCCGATATTTCCGTGCTGCGGCGGCAATCGCCGTCCTTGCTATCATCTCGGTCACCGGCGCCGGAAAGGCACTCGCCCAGGACCGCCGGCCGCCGGCCTCACCGGCTGAGCTCAGGCTGTCCTACGCACCCATTGTGCAGCGGGTACAGCCCGCGGTGGTCAACGTCTTCGCCACCAAGGTGGTGCAGAACCGCAATCCGCTGCTCGAGGACCCGATCTTCCGCCGCTTCTTCGGCGTTCCTGGCGACCAGCCCGAGCAGATGCAGCGTTCGCTGGGGTCGGGCGTGATGGTCGATCCGTCCGGTCTCGTCGTCACCAACGTCCACGTCATCGAGGGCGCCGATCAGGTCAAGGTGTCGCTGTCGGACAAGCGCGAATTCGAGGCCGAGATCGTGCTGAAGGATACACGAAGCGATCTGGCGGTATTGCGCCTGAAAGACACTCACGAGAAATTCCCAACGCTGGATTTCGCCAATTCCGACGAGCTGATGGTGGGCGATGTCGTGCTCGCGATCGGCAATCCCTTTGGTGTCGGCCAGACCGTGACCCACGGCATCATTTCCGCGCTAGCGCGCACCCAAGTCGGAATCACCGACTACCAGTTCTTCATCCAGACCGATGCCGCGATCAACCCCGGCAATTCCGGCGGCGCGCTGGTCGACATGACCGGCAAGCTCGCCGGCATCAACACCGCGATCTTCTCGCGCTCCGGCGGTTCGCAGGGCATCGGCTTTGCCATCCCTGCCAACATGGTGCGCGTCGTGGTCGCCTCCGCCAAGAGCGGCGGCAAGGCGGTCAAGCGGCCGTGGCTGGGTGCGCGATTGCAGGCGGTGACGCCGGAGATCGCCGAGACATTGGGCCTCAAGCTTCCCAACGGCGCGCTAGTGGCGAGCGTCGTGGCCGACAGTCCGGCGGCGAGGGCCGGTTTGAAGCTGTCCGATCTCATCGTCGGGATTGATGGGCAGACCATCGAGGATCCCAACGCGTTCGATTATCGTTTTGCGACCCGGCCGATCGGCGGAACGGCGCAGATCGACGTGCAGCGCGCCGGCAAGTCGCTGAAGCTTACGATCGTGCTCGAGACCGCACCTGATACCAACCGCGGCGAAATCGTCATCACGTCGCGTTCGCCGTTCCAGGGCGCCAAGGTCGCCAACATCTCGCCGGCGGTGGCGGATGAACTCCATCTCGATGCCGACACCCAAGGCGTCGTGGTGACCGATCTCGCCGATGACGGCACCGCCGCCAGTGTCGGATTCCAGAAGGGCGATATCATCGTGGCCGTCAACAACCAGAAGATCGCCAAGACCAGCGACCTCGACAAGGTCGCGCAAGCATCTTCGCGGCTCTGGCGCATCACGCTGGTGCGTGGCGGCCAGCAGATCAACGTCACGCTCGGCGGATGAGCCCGAAGCGCCCACGCGAAACCGCAACGCTGTTCGCAGCGGCAGGAATGGAGCGGGACGCGCCGCATCCGCTTCCGGACAGGCTACGCCCGCGCATCCTGTCGGAGGTCGTAGGGCAAGATCACATCCTCGGCCCGGACGGTGCGCTGACCCGGATGCTGGCGACGCGGACGCTGGGCTCGCTGGTATTCTGGGGACCGCCGGGCACCGGCAAGACCACGGTGGCGCGGCTGTTGGCGGACGCCACCGAACTGCATTTCGAGCAGCTCTCCGCGGTATTTTCCGGCGTCGCCGACCTGAAGAAGGCGTTCGACGCCGCCCGCGCGCGGCGCGAAACCGGCAAGGGCACGCTGCTGTTCGTCGACGAGGTGCATCGCTTCAATCGCGCCCAGCAGGATTCGTTTCTGCCCGTGATGGAAGACGGCACCGTGGTGCTGGTCGGCGCCACCACAGAAAATCCCTCGTTCGAACTCAACGCCGCTCTGTTATCGCGGGCGCGGGTGCTGGTGTTTCATTCGCTCGATCCGGTCGCGGTGGAAAAACTGTTCGTTCATGCCGAAGCGATCGAGGGCAAAAAGCTGCCGCTCGATGCCGAGGCTCGCGCCGTGCTGGTGCGGATGGCTGACGGCGACGGCCGCGCCGCGCTGACATTGGCCGAAGAGGTCTGGCGCTCGGCGCGCGAAAGCGAAACATTCGATGCCAAGCAATTGCAGGACATCCTGCAGCGCCGTGCGCCGATCTACGACAAATCGGCGGACGGTCACTACAACCTGATTTCGGCGCTGCATAAATCGGTGCGCGGCTCCGATCCCGACGCCGCTTTGTATTATCTAGCGCGGATGATGGACGCCGGCGAGGATCCGCTGTTCCTGGCGCGCCGCGTGGTTCGCATGGCGGTCGAGGATATTGGTCTGGCCGATCCGCAGGCCCTGGTGATCTGCAACGCGGCCAAGGAGGCCTATGATTTCCTTGGCTCTCCCGAAGGCGAACTGGCGATCGCGCAAGCGGTGATTTACCTCGCCACCGCGCCGAAATCCAACGCCGCCTATAAGGCGTTTGGCGCGGCGATGCGCGCGGCCAAAGAGGGCGGTTCGCTGCTGCCGCCTAAACACGTCCTGAACTCGCCGACCAACCTGATGAAGTCGGAAGGCTATGGCGCGGGCTACCAATACGACCACGACACGCCGGAAGCATTTTCCGGGCAGGACTATTTTCCGGAAGCGCTGGGCCGCCAGACCTTCTATGATCCGCCCGACCGCGGCTTCGAGCGCGAGATTCGTCGGCGGCTGGACTATTGGGCGAAGCTGCGCAAGGAGCGGGTGGTGAAGTAGAGATCCGGGTCTTATCAGTAGCTCAAGCGGGTCATTTACTGTTTACGTAAGTCGTAAATCGAGCTATCATTCTCGATCATGATCGTTGGCTACAGAAACAGACGCACTGAAAGGTTTGCGCCCGGCCAACATGTCAAGGAGTTCTCCGGCTTTGCGAGGCAAGCGGAGGCGCGCCTCGATCGACTTGAGGCGGCGACGAGCCTGGCTGACTTGGCGGCATTGCCTGGCAACCGGCTCGAGGAACTCAAGGGCGATCGTGCCGGCCAGTTTTCGATTCGAATCAACGATCAATGGCGGATTTGTTTTACATGGCCCAAGGGATCACCAGGCCCTGTTGACGTAGAGATTGTGGATTATCACTGAGGTTATATCGTTATGACCCGTAGCCCCATTCATCCTGGCGAACATCTTGCGGAAGAATTGCGCGAGCTTGGCATCAGCGCGGCGGAGCTTTCGCGCCAGATCGACGTGCCGGTCAACCGGATTACGGGGATCATTCACGGCCAGCGCGGGATCACCGCCGATACGGCGCTGCGCCTCGGGCATTGGTTCGGCACCAGCCCGCAATTCTGGATGAATTTGCAGCAGCTTTACGAATTGCGCTTGGCGGAAGGCGAGGTCGGAAGTCAAATCGCTGCCTTACCCCGCCGTGTAACGCGTTCGACTACGCGCAAGTTTGGACATACAGCATGAGCCGTCGCGTCAAGAGACCTCTGCGCCCAGCGGGCGACCGCCCCAAGGGCGCGCGCCCGTACCGGGGCTCGCAGGCCGAGCGCCCACCGTCGAAGTCGCCTCGTCCGGGTGGCAAGCCGGCGCCGCGTTTTGCGGCCTCGGCGCCGCGCGCGCCGAAGCCTGTGCCTTTTGTTCCCGAGCCGGAGAAGGTCGTTGCCGAGCTGCCGCCGTTGCCGACCAAGGTGCAGACCTTCGTGGTGACCGCGGACGAGAACAACATGCGGGTCGATCGCTTCCTGGAAGCGCGCTTCCCCGGCCTGTCGTTCTCCCACATCCAGCGCATCGTCCGTAAGGGCGAGTTGCGCGTCAACGGTAAGCGCGCCGATAGCAAGGACCGGATCGAAGAGGGCCAGAGCATCCGCATCCCGCCGCTGAAGCTGGATACGCCCAAGGTCGCGGGCCATCTGTCGGAGGCCGAGAACAAGACGCTGCAGACGCTCAAGGACATGATCCTGTTCGAGGATGCCGACGTCATGGTGCTGAACAAGCCGGCCGGGCTTGCGGTGCAGGGCGGCTCCGGCGTCACCCGCAATGTCGACGACATGCTGGAAGTGATGCGCGACGCGAAGGGCCAGAAGCCGCGGCTGGTGCATCGGCTCGACAAGGAGACCTCGGGCTGTCTGTTGATTGCGAAAACGCGTTTCGCAGCCACCGCGCTGACCGGTTCGTTCCGCCATCGCTCGGCCCGCAAGATCTACTGGGCGCTGGTCGCCGGCGTGCCGAAGCCGAAGCAGGGCCGCATCTCGACTTATCTTGCCAAGGAAGAGGGCGAGGACGATACCATCATGCGGATCGCGGCCCATGGCGACGAGGGCGCCAGCCACGCGGTGACCTATTACGCGGTGGTTGAAACCTCGGCGCAGAAGCTGGCCTGGGTGTCGCTGAAACCGGTCACCGGCCGGACCCATCAATTGCGCGCGCATATGGCGCATATCGATCACGCCATCGTCGGCGATCCCAAATATTTCAACAAGGAAAATTGGCAATTGCCGGGCGGCCTGCAAAAGCGGCTGCATCTGTTGGCGCGTCGGATCGTGATCCCGCACCCGCGCGGCGGGGTGATCGACGCCACCGCGCCGCTGCCACCGCACATGCTGCAATCGTGGAATCTGCTGGGTCTCGAAGCCGATCGCTTCGATCCGATCGAGAATGCGCCGGAAGAGTGAAGCGCGAACCTATCTCCCGTACTGCGCCAGGAACATCCGCAGTGAATCATGCGGGCTTTCGACATCGCTGATGACCCAGCCATCGGGGCCATCGACCACAATGAAATTCAGCGTCACCGCGCGGCCATTGTTGTCGAAGGAAGCCGCGACATAGGTCTTGTCGAATTGCCGGCGCAGGATCGAGATCGAGATGCCGCCGAGCTTCCAGGTCGGGCTCTGCACGAAGAAATCGTAAGGCTGCCGCTTCAACGAAAGCCACGTCTCGCGCAGGCCTGGATCGAAGAACTGGCGCGCGGTGTCGCCGTCGCGCGGCAGCCCGCTCGAGAGTGCGGACGAGCAGTCGCCGTAATAAGCGTAGAGATTCCGCACCACCGATTCCGGCGAACGAAATCCGGCCTGCGGCGTCGAGATGCCGAAGCCGGCCAATAGACCCAGAATGGCCGCTAAAATTCTCAACCCCGCAGGCTCGCTTTATCCGCGGGCGATCTTATCCTATTCTCGATCGATTTTATCAGTGATGGACCGGCGATATCAGCATGCGTGAATTATTCGACGAGGTAGCCGGAAAATCTGGGCTCGACCCCGAGGAGGCGGTCAGGCGCACCACGCGGGTGCCGCAGCGCAAGCGCTTTTACAAGCAGGTTGACGTCAGCGGGACGCCGGAGGGTTTTGCGATTATCCTCGACGGCAAGCAGGTGCGGACGCCGTCCGGGCGGCCATTGCTGGCGCCGAGCAGGGACATCGCCGACGGCATCGCAGCGGAATGGAATGCGCAGGTCGAGACCATCAATCCCCTGACCATGCCGTTGACGCGCTTTGCCAATACGGTCGGCGAGGCCGTGGTCGACCGGGTCGACGCGGTGGCCGAAGACGTCGCGAAATATCTCGGCACGGATTTGCTGTTCTACCGCGCCGGTCATCCGGAGGCGCTGGTGGTGCGGGAAGCCGCGCTGTGGGATCCGGTGGTGTTCTGGGCGGCCGAGGCGCTGGGTGCGCATTTTATCCTGGCCGAAGGCATCGTGCATGTCCGCCAGCCGGAATCCGCGATCGCGGCGGCCCGCGGCGCGCTGCCGGTGGATCCCTGGTCGATCGCCGCCCTTCACGTGATCACGACATTGACCGGTTCGGCGCTGCTCGCCTTGGCGCTCCAGCACGGTGTACTCGATGCCGATCAGGTCTGGGCCGCCGCCCATGTCGACGAGGACTGGAACAGCGAAAAATGGGGCGTCGATGCGGAGGTCGCCGCGCGCCGTGCCGTCCGGCTGGTCGACTTCAAGGCTGCCGCAGACATTCTCAAATCGTTAACGGCGGCCGCCGCGCAGGTTTGATCGGCTCGGTTAACGAGAGGTTCAGGACAGCGGGATAGGTTCGGCCGGGCATGATCCCGAAGTCTTGAACTGAAGTCTTTGCCCATGTCGATCACGATCAATCCGACCGTCCCATTGGTCGCAGCGCAGGGCGTTACGTCCAATATCGTGCTGCAGCCGGGAACGGTGATCAATGCCCAGGTGCAGCAGCTGCTCGGCAACGACCAGGTGCGGATCGCGATCGGCGGCCAGTCGCTCGATGTGGCCTCGCAGGTTCCGCTGCAGGCCGGCCAGACCTTGCAGCTTGCGGTCTCGCAAGCCCCCGATGGCACGATCAACCTCGCGGTCGTCAACCAGCAGGCCGGCGTCCCGGCGAGCCAGCCGGCCGCAAGTTCCGTGGCGTCGAATGTCACCTCCGATGCGGTCACCCTGACATCGGCGATCGCTGCGACCACGACCACGACGGCCGCAGCTGCGCCGCAGCCTCAACTGACGGTGCTACAGGCGCTCGCGGTGTCGGCGGTGGCCGAGACCGCGGCGACCCAGCAGACCAGCCTGGCGCCGCTGTTTGCCAATCTCGGCGTCGCCGCCAACTCGGGAGGCCTGCCGGCGTCGGTACAGCAAGCGGCGAGCGCGGTGCTGGCGCAGCGCACCAGCCTCGATCAGGGCCTGAGCGGCACCGACATCAAGCAGGCGTTCCAGAGCTCCGGCCTGTTTCTGGAGGCCTCGCTGGCCCAGGGATCGGCATCGTCCGGCTCGCCTGACCTCAAGGCGGCGCTGATCGTGCTGCGCCAGGTGCTGACATCGGCGCTGACATCGGCGAGCGAAAACACCACGGCCGCGGCAACGCTGGTGCCATCAAGCGGGCAGCCGGCCACGACAACACCCGGCGCGGTGCCGGCAAGCGCGACAGCGGCGACCCTGGTGCTGGAGCAGGGCGCTGGCGGCGCAGCGCAGGTCCTTGCAACTCCGTCCATCGTCATCACCGCCGAGCCGGAGACAACGTCGCCTTCGCTGGTGCCGACGTCCGGAGGCACGACCCCGAGCGCGCTGCTGCAAGCCGAGGCGCCGGAGATTTCCCAAGCCGTTCTCGAGTTCAGCGCGGCGGGCTCGATCATCGCGCCGGCTGCGACGCCGGCCGATGCGGCGGCGCGTACCGCCGCGAGCAGCGCCGCGCTCAATTTGTTGCAGGAAGCCGTTCAGGCTGGTCCGCTGACCAGCCCGCTCGCCGCGGCAAGTGCATCGGGGCTGATGTTCGACAACAGCCAGATGCTGTCGCTGCTTCCGGCGGTGGCCGGCGCCCGGCTGCCGAACACCGACGCATCAGGCTTTGCCCGCACCAACGTGCCGCCGCCGCCGATCAACGGCGCGTTGCCGGCGGCGCAGCCGGTGATGGCGGCGACGTTGGCCTCGCATTCGCCGCCCGAGACCGCGATGCATGTCCTGCTCGCCGATACTGACGGGGCGATCGCGCGGCAGACGCTGCTGCAAGTGGCCTCGCTGCCGGATCAGGTCGACCCCTCGACCGGGCGGATCGATCCCGCGGCGCAGCGCTGGAATTTTGAAATTCCGTTCCTGACGCCGCAGGGCACCGCGATGGCGCAGTTCGAGATTTCGCGCGACGGCGGCGGCACCGAATCCGAGGCTGCCAAGCGGGCGTGGCGGGCGCGGTTTACGCTGGATGTCGAACCGGCCGGCCCGGTGCACGCGCTGGTGTCGCTGAACGGCGACAAGACATCGGTGCGGATGTGGGCGGAGCGGCCGGCGACCGCCGATCAATTGCGCGCCGGCGTCACGCTGCTCAGCCAGGCGCTCAGCCGCGCCGAACTGCAGCCGGGCGACATTGTGATCCGCGACGGCGCGCCGTCGCAGCCGGCCGCGGCGAGGGCCGGGCATTTTCTGGATCGCGCGCTATGAGCGAACCGGCCAAAAGACAGCTCGCGGTCGCGCTGCATTATGACCGCACCGGCGCGCCGCGGGTGGTCGCCAAGGGCAAGGGCACCCTCGGCGCCAAGATCATCGAGGTCGCCAAGGAACATGGCATCCCGATCGAGGAAAACGAGGTGCTGGCGGGCGCCTTGTCGAATGTCGAGATCGGCGACGAGATTCCGGCCGAACTCTACAAGGCGGTGGCCGAAGTGCTGATCTTCGTGCTGCGGCTATCGGGGCGGATTCGCTGAGGCGCAGCACGCCCCCGGAAGTTCCGGAGAGGGACCAGATATGAGCAATCCCCCGACCGAGAGACGAGCGCGCAAGGCCAAGGCGCGAAAGTACTACCTCATGAGCCAGAACTTCAGGATCGGCGGCAAGGCCGGCTTTGAGGTTCAGAACCTGGCGGCCTTGCTGGATGGCAGGAGAGTCCTTGGTTCGCCAATTGGCAAACGAGGTTTCGGCAAGTTCGATGAGGTACCCAAAGTCCTGGTCGACAAATCTCTTGGCCGCAATCTTCGAGACCTGGAACAGTATCATGAATATTGGCTCGTATCCGACAAACTAAAGATGACGCTTGAAGCAGTTGATCCCGCTGGAGTCGTCTTCGTCAAATGCAATGTTCGGAATCGCGATGGGAGTGAGGGACCGGTCTACTGGCTCTGTGACGTCGTGCGGGTTCGGGACGCGGTCGACGAAGGATCATCTCGGGTCAAGGTGGAACAGAGATCTTATCAAGGGCAGCCATGGAAAGGTTACAGTCTGCTCGGCGGGGCCAGTCTCATTTTTAGAGAAGAGGTTGTTGGGCCCGCCCACATCTTTCGAATGCGCTACCTGGTGCCACAGGTCATCTGCGATCAGGAACTGAGGGATGCGTGCAAGCAATCGGCTCTGAAGGGCATCACATTCCAAGATGCTGCCGATTATTGATTGGATGGGCGACCGGCCCGGCGATGCGCGGCGGTTCCTGAACCATTGACTTAGCCGATCTTGATGTTGGCTTGCTTCACGACCTTGCCCCAGCGCTCGGTCTGCTCGTGGACAAACGCCAAAAATTGTTCCGGCGTGGTTGGCCGGCTCGCGATATTGAGCTGCTCGAAGCGATCCTTGACCTCGGGCGAAGCGATCGCCCGGTTGATCGCGCCGTTGAGGGTGGCGATGATGGCCGGCGGCGTGCCATGCGGCACGAACACGCCGTTCCATTCATAGGCCTCGAAGCCGGGCAGCGTCTCCGACACCGCGGGAATATCCGGCAGGCTTTTCAGCCGGCCCTTGCCGGTGTGGGCGATGGCCTTGAGCTGGCCGCTCTGGATCATGCCGACCACCGACGAGCCGTTGGAAAAGAAAAACTTCACCTGGCCTGCGATCACATCGTTCAGCGCCAGGCTGCCGCCGCGATAGGGCACATGGTTGACCTTGACGCCGGTCATGAAACGAAAAAGCTCGAGCGACAGATGCTGCAGCGTGCCGTTGCCCGACGATGCCATGTCGATGCCGCCGGGGGCCGCCTTGGCGTAAGCGATGAGGTCGGCCAAATTGTTCACCGGCACCGATGGCGTCACCACCAGGATATTCGGCACCAGCGACACCAGGGCGACCGGATCGAAATCCCTGTCGTAGTCGAACGGGAGGTTTGCATAGAGCGCGCCGTTGACCGAATAGGCGGTGGCGTCGTGCAGGATGCTGTAGCCGTCGGGCGTGGCCTTCGCGACCAGCGCTTCACCGATGGTGCCGCCGGCCCCGCCGCGATTTTCGATGACGAATTGCTGGCCCAGCAAGTTGCCGACCGTGGCGTAGAGGATGCGCGCGGTGGTGTCGGCGCCGCCGGCCGGCGGATAAGGCACCATCACCGACACCGGGCGGTTCGGCCAAATGGCCTGGGCGCGGACAGGCGGGACGAACGGCGCGGCAGCCATTCCGGCTAGCAGCGCGCGGCGCGAAAGCGGTCTCCTCGGCATCGCTCATCCCCGTGATTTTGTTCTGGAGCCTTTTCCGTTCCGATGGAATCGGAACGGGGCTCTAGTCTTTTGTTTGACGCGTTTTCTTCACGCGAACCGGCGCCCACTTCGCTCGAAAACGCTATAGTGGACGTAGAACAAGCGATCGGCGGCAAGTCAATTTGGCGCGGATGCGGCCGCTTTGCCGATTCGGCCGAGATGGGTGAACCCGAAGCCGGCAGAGTATTTCAGGCCGTAGCCGAGCGTGCGGTCGAAGCCGATATGGGCGAGCCAGATCATCGAGATCGACAGCAGCAGCGGGGCTTCCATGCCAAATCCCGAGATCATCAGTGCCATCGGCGCCATGTAGCTGTGCGCGGCGTTATAGATCATGGCGCCGAATTTCGGCCCCGAAAGATAGGCCACGAAGCTGATATCCGGCACGAAGAACAGGATAGCGTAGATCCACCATGAGCCGCCCCAGACCGCGTAAAGCAGCGTCATTCCGGCACACAGCGTCAGCCCTTCCAGCCGCAGCATGGTGCGCAAGCCCCCGGTTACGGCGCCGGTGGCCTCGGTCGCGGTCGCATCAGTCGGCTCATTCATGTCCGGTTCCCTTCGGATTCCCCGGTCATTGTACCCCATACCGCCCTCGAATCGATGACCTCCAGCCCCCTGCAAAGCAGGTTTCCTGCCGGGAAAAGGCCGTGTTAGAACCCGGTCAAATCGAGCGGGAAGCGAGTGACATGAAAGATATCCTGGATACCCTTGAAGACCGGCGCGCCGGCGCCAAGCTTGGCGGCGGCGAAAAGCGCGTCGAGGCGCAGCATGCCCGCGGCAAGCTGACCGCGCGGGAGCGCATCGAGCTGTTGCTCGACAAGGGATCGTTCGAGGAATTCGACATGTTCGTCGAGCACCGCTCGACCGAATTCGGCATGGAGAAGAACAAGGTCCCCGGCGATGGCGTCGTCACCGGTTGGGGCACCGTCAACGGCCGCAAGACCTTTGTCTTCGCCAAGGATTTTACCGTGTTCGGCGGCTCGCTGTCGGAGACTCACGCGCAGAAGATCGTCAAGATCCAGGACATGGCGATGAAGGCGAGGGCGCCGATCATCGGTCTGTACGATGCCGGCGGCGCGCGCATCCAGGAAGGCGTCGCCGCGCTCGCGGGCTATTCCTATGTGTTCCGCCGCAACGTCATCGCCTCGGGCGTGATCCCGCAGATCTCCGTCATCATGGGCCCTTGCGCCGGCGGCGACGTCTATTCGCCGGCGATGACCGACTTCATCTTCATGGTGAAGAACACCAGCTACATGTTCGTGACCGGTCCGGATGTGGTGAAGACCGTCACCAACGAGGTCGTCACCGCCGAGGAACTCGGCGGCGCCAGCGTGCACGCGACGCGCTCCTCGATCGCGGACGGCGCGTTCGAGAACGATGTTGAGACGCTGTTGCAGATGCGCCGGTTGATCGACTTCCTGCCGTCCAACAACACCGACGGCGTGCCGGAATGGCCGAGCTTTGACGATATCGGCCGGGTCGATATGTCCCTGGATACGCTGATCCCCGACAATCCGAACAAGCCCTACGACATGAAGGAATTGATTCTCAAGGTCGTCGACGAGGGCGATTTCTTCGAAATCTCCGAAACTTTTGCCAAGAACATCGTCACGGGTTTCGGCCGCATCGCCGGCCGCACGGTGGGTTTCGTCGCTAACCAGCCGATGGTGCTGGCGGGCGTGCTCGACTCGGACGCCTCGCGCAAGGCGGCGCGCTTCGTGCGCTTCTGCGATGCCTTCAACATCCCGATCGTGACGTTCGTCGACGTGCCGGGCTTCCTGCCGGGCACCGCGCAGGAATATGGCGGGCTGATCAAGCACGGCGCCAAACTGCTGTTCGCCTATTCGCAATGCACGGTCCCCCTGGTGACGGTGATCACGCGCAAGGCCTATGGCGGCGCGTTCGACGTGATGGCCTCAAAGGAAATCGGCGCCGACATGAATTACGCCTGGCCGACCGCGCAGATCGCGGTGATGGGCGCCAAGGGTGCTGTGGAAATCATCTTCCGCAGCGATATCGGCGACGCCGAAAAAATCGCCGCGCGCACCAAGGAATACGAAGACCGCTTTCTGTCGCCCTTCATTGCCGCCGAGCGCGGCTACATCGACGACGTCATCATGCCGCATTCGACCAGGAAGCGGATCGCACGGGCGCTGGCGATGCTGAAGGACAAGAAGGTCGAGATGCCGGCGAAGAAGCACGACAATTTGCCGTTGTGAGATGGCGGCCGGCGAAATCACTTGCGAATTAAGACTGGCTTGGGCCGCCCTTGGTTCAATTCGGAAAGATTTGGACGGGAAAATCCAATTTCCTCCAGCTGGGAGCAGATGTGGCGTCTACCGATTCTTGGTCCATCGAAGTGATGGCTCAAGAGCTGTATACGTTGGTGAAGCGGAAAATCTTCAAAGGAGGTTTGCGCACTACCGCAATCCAGGACCGTCTCAACCGACCAATCAAAGGGTCAATGCGTTGTTTGCCGAAGTACTTTCTTTGGGGGGCAGTATTGACGTTGAGATAGTAACTGACAAAGCGTGGATTCGGACGAGCGGCACCGAGCAGGTCGCGGACCTCAGCCGAAAGGACGTCCGTCGACTGTTCGAGAATTTCATCTTGGTGACGCAGAGGGTTGCGGAGATCGAAGATCTGAACAGATAGCGAGACGTAGCCCGGATGAGCGTAGCGATATCCGGGGCTGACTGTTGGGGACTACGATCGAGGCTGATACCCGCATGTCGCTTCGCTCATGCGGGCTACACGCCTGACGATGCTGAAAGACAAGAAGGCGAAAATGCCGACGATAAAAGCACGACAATTTTCCGTTGTAGCAATCATTAATTAGGCGACGGGTCATGCAAAATCAGCCCGGCTTCCTCGTGGTGCTGTTTTGGCTGATTATCGGCTTGGCATCCGTTTATGCATTGCAGCGTTGGCGTGCGAACGCAACGCCAAAAGCACAATGGACAGCCGACCGAACCATTCTGGAGCTAAGCTTCGAGGGCGAGCGGGTGATTATGAAGGAATTGATGCACGGCGCCACGCATGATGTGATCAAGATCGACGCTCACATTCACCATCTGGGCGTTGCCGCGGAATACGAGTGGATGCGTCGAAGACATCGGGGGAGCATCAAGGTCGAGCAATCGCTCCGGGCGATCAATGTGGCAAAAAGCGGAGAACGCGTGGTGTTCTTTGATGCGCTGGTCATCCGGCAAAGAAACGGAACGACGAAAGAACTGTATTTCGATATTTCGTCATTTTTTGGGGACGGGTATTCGTCGCCGCAGGTGGTCGCCGATTCACCCATGGTCGAGCAGATACGCGATCTTTATGAGAGCGTAGGGCGGATTAGCGCAGCGTAATCCGCCATGTTACCGGGTGACGACTGCGGCGGGTTACGCTACGCTAACCCGCCCTACGAAATACGGGCCTAGGCTGATCTCCACTACGGAACTCGTAGACAAGAACAAAAATAGGGAGCCGCCCCCATGCCCCGCCATCCTGATTTCGTGCCTCACGGCGTCATCCCGGCGGTGCTGCTGCCGTTCCACGAGGACTTGTCGATCGACGAGCAGAGCTTTCGGGCGCATCTGCGCGATGTCGCTGATGTGCAGGGGCTGTCAGCGATCACGATCAATGCGCACTCCACCGAGGTCGCTTCCTGTACTCGCGACGAGCAGCGCCGTGTGATGGAGATCACCGGCGAGGAAGTCGGCGGCGAATTGCCTGTTATTCACGGCATCTGGGCGGACGGCAGCCTGGAGGCGGCGCGGATCGCGCGCGAGGCGCAGGCCGGCGGGGCTTCGGCGCTGCTGGTGTTTCCGCCGGCGCCGTTCACGCTGGGGCAATCGGCCGCGATGGCGCTGGCGCATTTCAAGACCATTGCGGATGCGAGCGATCTGCCGCTGATCGTGTTTCAATATCCGCTGGCGACGGGGCAGGGTTATCCGGCGGCGACGCTGGAGCGGCTGTTCGACGAGGTGCCGACCATCCGCGCCATCAAGGATTGGACGCCACTCGTGCCGCAACACGAGAGCCAGATCCGCGCGCTGCAAGCGCGCAAGCGTCCGATCAACGTGCTCTCCACCAACAGCGCGTGGCTGTTGAGCTCGCTGGTGCTCGGCTGCAACGGGCTGCTGTCCGGCAGCGGCAGCGTCATCGCCGACCTCCAGGCCAAACTCTATCGCGCCGTGAAGGCCAACGATCTCGCCGAAGCGTGCCGGCTGAATGACCGGATCTATCCGCTGGCGCGCGCCTTCTACGCCGATCCATTCGTCGACATGCACAACCGCATGAAGGAAGCGCTGGTGCTGCTCGGCAAGCTGCCGCGCGCGGTGGTGCGTCCGCCGCTGGTCAAGATCACGGAGCCGGAAATCGCGCGGATTAGGGATGCGCTGATCGAGGCGGAATTGCTGGGTACTGGGACGCAACGTGGCGTAGGGTGGGTTAGCGCAGCGTAACCCACCATCTTTGTGTGTGGACTTCCATCGGTGGGTTACGGCTTCGCCTAACCCACCCTACGAAGTGCGATGAGCATCAAGGAAAACAACATGCCGACAGCCGTTTTCATCGTTCGCGCCACCGTCGCCGATCCCGCCAAGCGCAAGGCGTTTGACGCCTGGTATGCAAGCGAGCATCTGCCGGACGCGACCAAATCGTTCGGGGTGACAAAAGCGTGGCGGTTCTGGAGCGTCACCGATCCGAGCCAGCATCAGGCGATGTATCAATTCACGGGTGAAGCCTCGCTCGAGCGCGCTGTCGGTGGCGCGGAGATGAAACGCCTGATCGCCGATTTCAACCGCGACTGGCCGGACGTGACGCGCACCCGCGAGACGCTGGTGCTGGCGGAGGAGTTTGGGGCGGGGTGAGCGCGTCATTGTCAGAGCCCGTGACGCTATCTCTGCCGTCATCCTGAGGTGCGAGCTCTTGCGAGCCTCGAAGGATGGCCGCAAGCACCGAGCCGAACAGCATCCTTCGAGACGCGGCGAAGACGCCGCTCCTCAGGATGACGGCAGAGATAGCTTCGCAGGCTCTCAGATGCGCGATTGGACACCCTAGCTCATCGCTTCGCGATGCCCCGGAACGAGTATCTTCTCGCCTTGAACCTATCTCCACCGCGCCGCGACCAATGGAGCCGATGGTGGCGCGATAGGGGATTTTCATGAAAAAATGGATCGGTGCGGCGACGATGCTGGTCGTCGCATGGCCGGCGCTTGCGGCCAATGTCGCAACCTGCACGCTCAGCGCAGACAAGAAGACGGTCACGGTGACCGCGAGCAATCCCTATCCGCAAGTGATGGCCTGTGAGGTGAATTGCGACATGGCGGTGCCCGACGGCTTCGCGACGGTGGTCTGCGTCAAGCCGGTGCCGGTCGGCTCGAAGGATTTCGTGATGTGCACCCACGTCGCCGCCGAAGGCCATTCCTATACAAGGGTAAAGGAAACCGAAGCGAACTGCCCGGACCCGGCGGCGCCGCCGGCAGCCACCAAAGCCGACACGACCAAAGATGACGCCGACAGCGACGACGATGATGACGCCAAGGCGAACGAGAAGATGCAGAAGATGCTGAAGCAGGGGCAGGAATTTCTCGAGCGGCAGAAACAAAAATAAGGGAATTGATTGTTTTGTTTGTTACTCGCTGGCACGCCGTCAATCTCAGAGCCTGTGATGCAATCTCGGCGTCATCCTGAGGAGGCGCAATTGCGCACCCTGGAGCACATTGATTATTGATTGAATCAGCCGCGATTTCCCTTCACCTCTCCCGTTGGGAGAGGTCGGCGCATGGCGCCGGGTGAGGGGTTAGGGCCTCTCGTTTGCTGTAAGAGCCCTCACCCGATTTGCGCCGGACGATGCTTCGCATCGCCGGGAGCAAATCGACCTCTCCCCGCCAGGGAGAGGTGAAGTGAAGCGCGCGGATAGCCCCGGAATGACGAGCGCATGACGCCGCGCGTTTGTGGTTGGACTTTCTCGCCGACGCGATGTGGCGAGGGTGATTTTCTATATGGGTGTTGGCCGGCTTCGGTTCATAATCCATTCATCTCCACACAGCGAACCTCTCCTTCCTGACTCATGACGTGAAGGGAGAAAATTGAATGCTGCTTCGTTCTGTTTTGAAATTGGCGATCGGAATGGCCGCGGGCGCTGCGGCGCTTGTCGGCGTGGCCAATGCCGCGCCGCTGGCACCGGCCTCTTCGGTGCAAATCGTGGCTCCGCAGGCGCAAGCCGCGCAGCCCGCTTTGGTCTCGCAGGCCGAGGTCGATCAACTGAAGCCGCAGCAGGTCCGCTGGGGCCATCATTGGCACCGTCACCACGGGCACCGTCATCATTGGCGCCACCACCATTGGCATCACCGTCACGGGGGCTGGCATCACCGCCATTGGCACGGTCATCATCGGCATCATCATCACCGGCGCTAAGCGCCGGCGCGCAACCACGCAAAACAAAGCCCCGCGCGAGCGGGGCTTTGTCGTATTCCGTGACGCTGCGCTCAGATCGGGCGGCAGCGGCCGGCACGCCAGAAAAAGCCCGGGCCACAGCCGCGGCCGGGCCCCACCACCACCGGGCGCTCGACCACGACCGCTCCCGGTACCACCACGACAGCGGGGCCGCCATTGGGGCGGCAGTGGCCATAGGCGCCGCGATGCATGCCCGGACCGCATCCGCCTTCGGCATTGGCGGCGCTAAAGCCAGCGAACGAACTGGCGACCAAAACTGCCGCGAAAAGGTATTTCATATTTCCTCCGATTTTGAGCCGCCATGCGGCGTGCCGCGAACTTAGTCGCGGCGATCTGAATGTAAAATGAACGTTCGTGAGGGCGTCTATCATCGCGTTTTCGAGCGAAAGCGCGTCAAACAAAAGTTTAGGCCTCGCCGAACAGCGCCGCGAATCGCTTCTCGCCATTGCGGGTGAAATTGACCACGCGGCTGCCGGGGGCGGCATCGCGCGTCGCCCATTTCAGCTCGCTAAAGCGGGTCAGGATCGCGGCCCCCAGCGTGCCCGCCAGATGATGGCGACGCTCGCTCCAGTCGAGGCAGGCCCGGCACAACGGGCGGCGCGGATGGGCGAGCGCATCAGCCGAAATCTGCAAGGTGTCGGTCAGGAAACGCTGGCCCTCGGCGGTCAGCTCGATGTCCTGTTTGCGCTGCCGCAACCAGCGCTGCCGCTTCATGCTGTCGAGCATCTGCACGCCGAGATCGCCGGCCAGATGATCGTAGCAAACCCGGGCGTGGCGCAGCGCCGGGTCCTTCGGCCCGGTTCGCACCCGCATATGACCGGCGCGCGCGGCAAGGCCCTCGAGGCCCTCCAGCACCGCGGCGACATCGGGATCGCTGAGCCGAAAATAGCGGTGGCGGCCCTGTTTCTCCTGCTCGACCAGTCCGCCGGCCTCCAGCTTTGAAAGATGCGAACTCGCGGTTTGCGGCGTGACGCCGGCCTGGTGCGCCAGCTCGCTCGCGGTCAGCGCGCGGCCGGTCATCAGCGCGGTCAGCATGTTGGAGCGCGCGGGATCGCCGACCAGGGCGGCAATCATCGCGATATCGGGGCCTGCTTTCATAGTTCGATCATAGCCGAAGCATTGGCGTCGATCAAGCTGCTAGGGTGGGAATTGGAAGATTGGTTTCGTCATTGCGAGGAGTCACCGGGTCC
>NZ_LMUK01000016.1:49354-122844 GCF_009766005.1 Bradyrhizobium sp. S69
CGTGACCATCACCGTTTTCATCCGCTACCAGATCGATCCGTTCAAGCGCGCATTGTTCGAGGAATATTCCAAACGCTGGCTCACGATCATCCCGAAGGCGGGTGGCGATCTGCTCGGTTACTGGATGCCGCACGAGGGCACCAACAACATCGCGTTCGCGCTGATTTCCTTCGAAAGCCTGGCGGCTTACGAGAGCTACCGCGCGCGGCTGCGCAGCGACAGCGAAGGCATGGCGAATTTTGCCTTTGCCGAGGAACATCAATTCATCCTGGCGGAAGAGCGGACGTTTTTGCGCAAGGTCGTCGCATAGCGCGGCGCTGGCGCCCGATGCCGCGCGTCGCTATCTTGGCGGGCAGATCACAACAAGGGAGAAAAAGCCATGGCGGTCACCACAGCCGACAAGCGGGCGACATTCCGCAACATGCATCAATCCGGATGTTTCGTGCTGCCCAATCCCTGGGACGTCGGCAGCGCTTTGGCCTTACAGCATCTGGGCTTCAAGGCGCTCGCGTCCACCAGTGCGGGCTTTGCCTGGTCAATCGGCAAATCCGACAACCGCGTGACGCTCGAGGATGTGTTGCAGCATCTCGACGCGCTCTGTGGCGCGGTCGATCTGCCCGTCAACGCCGATTTCGAGGGCGGCTTCGCGCACGAGGCTGACAAGGTCGGCATCAACGTCGCGCGCGCCGTCAGGACGGGCGTTGCCGGATTGTCGATCGAGGATTCGACCGGCGATGCCGAAAAGCCGCTCTACGAGCGCGAACTCGCGATTGCGCGCATCAAGGCGGCGCGGGCCGCGATCGACGCCGACCAGAGCGGCGTGCTGCTGACTGGCCGCTGCGAGGGTTTTCTGGTCGGCCGCGACGATCTCGACATGGTGATCGACCGGCTCAAGGCGTATGCGGAGGCCGGCGCGGATTGCCTCTACGCGCCCGGCATCAAGACGCGAGAACAGATATCGGCGGTGGTGAAGGCGGTGCATCCGAAGCCGGTCAATCTTCTGATCGGCGCGTCCGGTCTCTCGGTCAAGCAGGCCGAAGAACTCGGCGTGCGCCGCATCAGCGTCGGCGGTTCGCTGGCGCGCACGGCGTGGGCCGGTTTTATGCGCGCGGCGCGCGAGATGGCGGAGCATGGGACGTTCGCCGAGCTTGCCAATGGCTATTCCGGCGGCGAATTGAACAAGATGTTCAAGTAGTACGCCGTCCACAACAGCGCGGCGGGCGGTGAAACGCCCGCTGCGTCAATTCAGGCGGCTCTTATCCGCTACCGCTGTTCCGAGTGATTGAAGGGGTTGGCCCTCTGGGTCGTGTCGCTCGGGGTGGGGCTCGGCGGCGGCGGACGATTGGCGGCAGCGCCCGTGGTGACACCCGGCGCGGAGTTGGCGCGCGGCGTCACGTCACGCATGCCCGGAGGCGCCGGCGGCGGTTGCGTATTGTCCTGCGCCGTCGCGGCGACCGGCGTAGTGCCGGCCTGTTCGACCGAAGAATTGTTCAAGCCATAAAATACCGCGCCAAGCACGACGGCGATGCCCACGGCGAAGATCGCGATCTTGCCGCCGCTGGCCCGGCCCTCCGCGAGTTCGGGATCAGGCTGCAATCGATTGTCGAGGCGCGTGGGGTCGCGCAAATCGTCGCCGGCAAGCGGCGGACGCATGAGCTCGTCCGGAATGCGTTGGTTGGCCATCGATGGGTTCCTCCGTTGGCTTCCGTTACTAACGGCCGCGGCCCGCCCCAGGTTCCTGAGCGCGTCCGATTTCCGGGCCTGTTCAGGATGGAACCCGCGACGTAAGTTCCAGCTCCAGTTCCAAACTCAGTTCCAAGCTCAGTTCCAAGCTCAGTTCCAAGCTCTTGGGGGATTGCGATGCGGGCTCTGCCGCCGGGCGATATCGTTCTCTACGGCCTGTCGCTGGTGGCGATCGCGGCACAGGCGATGACCGCGGCGCTGGCTGCGGGGCGGCGCAGCATGGACTGGGTCGGCGTCTGCCTTTTGGGCTCGATCACCGCGCTCGGCGGCGGCACCATCCGCGACGTCCTGCTCGGGCATTACCCGCTGCTGTGGGTGGAGAACCCGTCTTATCTCGCCCTGACCGGGCTTGCCGCCTTCGTGACCATCCTGGTCGCGCGGCTGGTGCATCGGTTGAACCTGGCGTTTCTGGTGCTCGACGCCATCGGGCTTGTGGTGTTCACGATGGCCGGCTGCGATGTCGCCTGGCAGATGAACGAGCCGCTGACGATCGTGATCGTGTCGGGGATGATCACCGGCTGCGCCGGCGGCGTGTTGCGCGACATCCTGTGCAACGACGTGCCGCTGCTGTTTCGCTCCGAACTTTACGCCAGCGTCTCCGTGGTCACCGGGCTGTTCTACGCCACCGCGTTCGGACTGAAATTGAACGACGAGACCTGGACCACGCTGACCTTTGTGCTCGGCCTGTCGTTTCGCCTGCTGGCGATCCGCTACAAATGGCAAATGCCGAAATTCGTCTTCAACGAGGACGGGCGGTAAGGGGGCACGGTCATTTGCGCGCGGCCGCCACCTGCGAAGCCGTCACCGCGGAGGCGGAGTTGCCCCAGGAATTGCGGACATAGGTCGCGACATCGGCGATCTCCTGATCCGACAAATCCTTCGCGTAAGCCGGCATCGATCCGGTATTGGGCGCGCGCGGCGTAGTTACGGTCTGCGCGCCCTCAAGGATGATGCGCAGCGTGTTGGCGGGGATCGCCGATTGCAGATTGGCATTGCCGGGCAGCGGCGGATAGATCCGCGGCGCGCCGGAGCCATCGACTTCATGGCAGGCGATGCAGGCGCGCTTGTAGATCCGCGCACCGTCGCTCATTTGCGTCGCCGCGGGCGGCACGACATTCGGCTCCGGCGCGCCGGCCGGCAAATCCTTCAGGTAGACCGCCATCGCACGAACATCGCCATCGCTCATGTTGGAGGTCGAATCGACCACGACCTCGGCCATCAATCCGCCGGCATGGCTGCGGCCGTTGCGGCCGCTTTGTAGATACTCGACGATATCGTCGACGCTCCACGATTTCAGTCCGCTGCGTTCCGCGCCATCGAGCCGCGGCGCGAACTGGTCCTGCACCAGTCCACCACTGAGCGCGCGGGCGGGCTTGTCGGCGCCGAACACGTCCTTGGTGGTGTGGCAGGCGCCGCAATGGGCCGCACCTTCGACCAGGTAGCGGCCGCGATTCCACTCCGCGCTCTTGTGCTGGTCGGGCTGGAGGATACCGGGCTGGAAGAACAGCCAGTCCCAGCCGCGCATCACCACGCGATAGTTCAGCGGCCAGCGCAGTTGCGGCGGCGATGGTGCGTTCGTGACCGGCGCCAATGTCGCCAGATAAGCCTTGATCGCCAGAATGTCCTGGCGGGTCATTTTGCTGAAATAGGGATAAGGGAACGCCGGGTAATAGCGCGAACCGTTCGGCGCCACGCCGTTACGCAGCGCTTGATAGAAGTCCTCGTCGCTCCAGCCGCCGAGGCCGGTCGCGCGATCCGGCGTCAGATTGGCCGAATAGATGCCGCCGAATGGCGTCTCGATCCGCTTGCCCCCGGCGAACGGTTTTAAGGGATCGGCGGTATGGCAGCCCGCGCAATCCCCCGCAGTGGCCAGCGCCTTGCCGCGCGCGAGGGTGTCGGCGGAGGTTTGGGCCTGAGCGGCTTGGGCCCGGGCTTCGCCCAAGGCGAACTTCGTGCCGAACGCAGTGCACAAAAGCAGAGCCGGCAGAATCGCTCGCATCGCACCGTATCGTCGCTGCACCAATAAAATCTCCCAAACCTCATTATAACGCAAAACCGGGACGAACGATCGCGCCACGCCATTTCGTGGCCAAGCGCCGTTACGACACAAACCGAAATAAAACGCCGCTATTCCCGGCACGAAATTGCGATCTGCTTCCTGCGGGTCTCCATTGCCCAGATTTCTGATGCGCGGCCTGCGAAAACCGACATAGACTGGTTCTAAGGAATTGAACAATTACATAAAAACCCGCAAGCGGCCGCTGCTTGCCCGGGTTTAAAGAGGGTGGAATGGGAATCAACCAAGGTCCGATCAGTCTCGATCAGAAATACACCCAGGGCTCCGGCCACGTCTTCCTGACCGGGATTCAGGCGCTGGTCCGGCTGCCGATGGCGCAGATCCGCCGCGACCGCGCCGCAGGCCTCAATACCGCGGGCTTCATCTCCGGCTATCGCGGGTCGCCGCTCGGCGGCTATGACCAGCAATTGTTCGCCGCGCGGAAACATCTCGAACAGTACAACGTCAAGTTCCAGCCCGGCGTGAACGAAGACCTCGCGGCCACCGCGATCTGGGGCTCGCAGCAGCTCAATCTGTCGCCCGGCGCCAACCATGATGGCGTGGTCGGCATCTGGTACGGCAAGGGCCCCGGCGTCGATCGTTGCGGCGACGTGTTCCGCCACGGCAATGCGGCGGGCTCGGCCAAGAATGGCGGCGTCCTGTGTCTGGCCGGCGACGATCACGGTGCCAAATCCTCCACCGTGCCGCATCAGTCCGACCACGCCTTCATCTCGGCGCTGATGCCCTATCTCTATCCCTCGAGCATCCATGAAATGATCGAGATGGGGCTGCTCGGGATCGCGATGTCGCGCTATTCCGGCTGCTGGGTCGGCATGAAGGTGATCACCGAAACCGTGGAGACCACGGCGGAGATCGACCTCTCCGACGAGATGAAGCCCTTCATCATTCCGACCGATTTCGAGATGCCGCCGGGTGGCCTGAACCTGCGCTGGCCCGACGACCGTTACGACCAGGACCGGCGCTTGCAGGACTACAAGGGCTTTGCCGCGATCGCGTTCGCGCGCGCCAACAAGGTCAACCGTATCACCATGGATTCGCCGAACGCGCGCTTCGGCATCATGGCGTCGGGCAAGAGCTACGAGGATATCCGCCAGGCGCTGCGCGAATTGGGGATCACCGAGGAAGTCGCCGCCAAGATCGGCTTGCGGCTCTACAAGATCGGCATGCCCTGGCCGCTGGAGCCGCAAGGCGTGCGCGAGTTCGCGGTCGGCCTTGAAGAGATTTTAATCGTCGAAGAGCGCCGCGAGATCGTCGAGAATCAAGTCAAGCAGGAATTGTTCAACTGGCGCGACGACGTCCGCCCGCGCATCATCGGCAAGATGGACGATCACGACAAGCGCTTTTTGCCCTTCGCGGAAGAACTCAGCGTGGCGTCACTGGCGAGCTCGCTGACCGAGCGCCTGCTTCGACTTAATCTCAATCCCGAAATCGCAGCCATGCTGCGCGCCAAGGCCGACTGGTTCAACGGCCGCCAGGCCAGCCAGATGCAGGCGGTGGCGCCGATCACCCGCACGCCGTATTTCTGCTCGGGCTGTCCGCACAATACCTCGACCAAGGTGCCGGAAGGATCCCGCGCGTTCGCCGGCATCGGCTGCCATTTCATGGCGCTGTGGATGGACCGCTCGACCGAGACGTTTACCCATATGGGCGGCGAGGGCGTGCCCTGGGTCGGCGTCGCGCCCTTCACCAAGGAAGAGCACGTGTTCGCCAATCTCGGCGACGGCACTTATTTCCATTCCGGCAGCTTGGCGATCCGTCAGGCGGTCGCCTCCAAGGCCAACATCACTTACAAGATCCTCTACAACGATGCGACCGCGATGACCGGCGGCCAGCACGTCGACGGCGAACTCTCGCCGCAGCAGATCACCTTCCAGCTTCACTCCGAGGGCATCCGCGACATCTATCTGGTGTCGGAAAATCCCGACGCCTATCCGGCCTCCGAGATCGCGCCCGGCACCAAGACCGCGCATCGCGATGAGCTCGATGCGGTCCAGAAGACGTTGCGCCAGGTCAAGGGCGCTTCCGCTATCGTGTTCGTGCAGACCTGCGCCGCCGAAAAACGTCGCCGCCGCAAGCGCGGCACCATGGAGGATCCGGCGCGCCGGGTGCTGATCAACCCGGCGGTCTGCGAAGGCTGCGGCGACTGTTCGGTGCAGTCGAACTGCATCTCGGTCGAGCCGCTGGAGACCGAGATGGGGCGCAAGCGCGCCATCAACCAATCGACCTGCAACAAGGATTATTCCTGCGTCAAAGGTTTTTGCCCCTCCTTTGTCACCGTCGATGGCGGCAAGCTGCGCAAGCGCGCGCCGGCCGGCGTCGGCGATATCGGCGAACTGCCGGAACCGGCGTCGCGTCCGTCGCTGGAGCGTCCCTATAACGTCGCGGTTGGCGGCGTCGGCGGCACCGGCGTCCTGACCATCGGCGCGCTGCTCGGCATGGCCGCCCATATCGAGGGCAAGGCCAGCATGATCCTCGACATGTCGGGGCTGGCGCAAAAGGGCGGCGCGGTGCTGAGCCACGTTCGGCTCTCGGAGCACACTGCGGACGTGACCTGTTCGCGCATCGTCACCGGCACCGCCGATCTGGTGCTCGCGGCCGACGAGGTGGTGGCCGCCGCCAAGGAAACCATCACGCTGTGCGAATCCGACCGCACCACCGGAATCATCAACACGCATCTGATTCCGATCGCGGATTTTATCCTGAACCGCGATTTCAACTTCCAGGCGCGCAAGGTCAATCACGTGCTGGAGACCGCGCTGCGCAAGGATTCCTCGTTCTTCGATTTCACAAAACCAGCCGAAACCCTGCTCGGCGATTCCATCGCCACCAACATGATGATGATGGGCTTTGCCTATCAGAAGGGGCTGCTGCCGCTGTCGGCGCAATCGATCCAGCAGGCGATCGAAGTCAACGGCGTCGCGGTCAAGATGAACATGCAAGCCTTCCAGTTGGGGCGTCTGGCGGCGGCCGATCCGACGCGGCTCGCCTCGATGATGAAGGGCCAGGACGAGACGGTAGCGCCGAAGACGCTGGATGCAATGTCGCTCGATGACATCATCGCGCATCGCTCGACATTATTGACCGAGTATCAGAACGAAAAGCTTAGCGTCCGTTATCGCAAGCTGGTGTCGCAGGTGCGCAGCGCCACGACCGATCTCGGCTTCGGCGACGAGTTGCCGCGCGCGGTCGCGATCAACTACGCCAAGCTGCTCGCCTACAAGGACGAATACGAGGTGGCGCGTCTCTACACCGACGGCCGATTTGAAAAGCAACTGCGCGACCAGTTCGACGGCGACTTCAAGATCAATTTTAACCTCGCGCCGCCGCTCCTGGGCGGTGGCACCGACGCGCTGGGGCGGCCGAAGAAGCGCGCGTTCGGCGCGTGGATGATGCCGGTGTTTCGTAACCTGGCGAAAATGCGCAACCTGCGCGGCACGGCATTCGACATTTTCGGCTACAGCCCCGACCGCAAGCTCGAGCGCGAGCTGATCACGGCTTACGAAAAGGATGTCGCCTCCGTGCTCGTCGCGCTGTCGGCGATCACGCTCGATACCGCGATCGAATTGCTGTCGCTGCCCGATCGCATCCGAGGCTACGGCCCGGTGAAGGAAAAGGCCGCGCACGACGCCAGGACCCGCCACACGCAACTGACCGCCGACCTCGCCAACCCGCCGCCGGCACCGCGGCAGATCGCGGCGGAGTAAATCGGCGGCGTTATCGGGGAGTTTCAACGGGCAGATCGGTTTCGAATTGCCGGAGTTGGTGGTTGCCCTCGAAAAGAAATCATTTCAATTCTGAAACCTTTCCGGATTGGCCAATGACAACGGATCGCGAGGAACTCATTTCAAAGCTGGCTGTGGGAGATATGTTTCACGCTTCGTTTTCAAATGAAGCGGTAAGAATGTGCATTGTGACGTCGGTGAATAGTGCGGCTGTGATGGCAAGGGCAGTTACGACCCAGGAAATTTTTTCTTTTGATCGAGTTTTCGGGAGGGCGCAATCGATAAGAGGAGCAATTTGTACCATCGACTCGGTTTATCGCCTGCCTGGTGAGATTCGAGATGTCTTGTTGGAGATTGATCGGCGTTACGGAGGGGAGCCGGCTCCCTACGGCCTGCCCCTTAGCATTATTGAGCGCCGCGCTCTTCTCGATGCAATGGAACTGTTCTCGTCAAACCCATTGCCGCTTTGATTACAGCAATTGGTCACAGACAAGAAGTAGGCACATCCGCGCGGTCAGCCCGATCGGCGGATCTGCAAGTTCGTCACCTCGCCCTGCTTGCGGCAGATCGCGGCGGAGTAGGCTCGAAGATTTCGTCATGCCCGGGCTTGTCCCGGGCATCCACGTCTTGGGAGTTTCAAGCAAGCGAGACGTGGATGGCCGGGACAAGCCCGGCCATGACGGATAGCGAGATGTTCGAGGAAGCCATCCTGCGAGACGCGGCCACGCGGCCGCTCCTCAGAGCCTGCGAAGTTATCTCAGGCGTCATCCTGAGGTGCGAGCCATTGCGAGCCTCGAAGGATGTTGTTCTGCGCGGCGCATGGCCGCAAGTACTGCGCTGAACACCATCCTTCGAGGCTCGCTGCGCTCGCACCTCAGGATGACGGCGGAGCTTATCATCGGGCCGCGCTTTGCGCGGCCTGCAGCCCTCAGCACGAGCCGCCCGCTAGCCTTCCGCCGTCAAACACACATTCTCCATGAACAGCGCGTCGATGCCGGATTTGCGGAAGGTGACGATGGCGTCGGCGGGGGTGCAGACGATGGGTTCGCTGTCGTTGAAGGATGTATTGACGACCATCGGCACGCCGGTTCGCTGATGGAAACAGGACAGCAACTCGTGAAAGCGCGGATTTGATTCCCGCCGCACCAGTTGCAGCCGCGCGGTGCCGTCGTGGTGCAGCACGGCGGGGATGCGATCGCGCAAGCCGGCCTTGACGGCGGATGCGAACAGCATGAATTCATGGCTCTTGGTATGGGCGCCGATCTCGAACCATTCGTCGGCGTGTTCGGCCATCACGCTCGGCGCAAAGGGGCGAAAATCCTCGCGGTGCTCGACCATTTGATTGAGGATGTTGCGCATGTCCGGCCGGCGCGGGTCGGCCAGCAGCGACCGGTTGCCCAGCGCCCGCGGCCCGAACTCCATGCGGCCCTGAAACCAGGCGACGATCTTGCCGGCGGCAATCATCTCGGCGGCGTCGCGCGCCGGGTTTTTGCTGATGCTGGCGGTGAGACCGGCGGTTTTGACCGCCGCGAGAATCTCGCGACGGCTGAACGCCGGCCCGAGATACGGCGTGGCGTTGCCGCGCTCGGGAGCCGTTTTCTGTTTGGCGCAATGCACCGCATAGGCGGCGCCGATCGCGGTGCCCGCATCATGCGGGGCCGAAGGGATGAACACATCGGAAAATTCGCCGGATTGCCGGACCAGATCGTTGGTCACGCAATTGAGCGCAACGCCGCCGGCAAAGCACAGATGGTCGAACGGTACCTTGCGTTTGATGCGGCGGACCAGCGCCATCACCGCCGCGCTGGTGGCTTCCTGGAGGGCGGCGGCAATATCGGCATCGCGCTGCTGAAGCTCTGCATCCGGGTCCCGCGGCGGACCGAGCAAACTCTCTATCCGGGGTTCCCTAGCCGATAGAAAGCCGATCGCCTCGGGGTCTATCGCATAATCCTGCTCACCGACGTGGATCATCTCCTGCAATTGGCGACGGAAGGTTTTCGGATTGCCGTAGGCCGCGAGCCCCATCAGCTTCGAGGCATCGAACACGGCAAAGCCGAGATAAGCGCAGATCACTTCCCATGCGAAACCAAGCGAGTGGGGATACTCGAATGTTTCGACTTGGTCGATACGCGTGCCCACAGCCTTCGCCAAGGTCGAACCGGCGGCCTCGCCGATGCCATCGACGGTGAGGATGGCCGCGCGATCGAAGCCGGACGGGAAATAGGCCGAGGCGGCATGGGCGAGATGGTGCGGCACGAAGTGAAATGTCTGCCGCAGCTTGCGCCGGAAAAGTTCGTCGGCGACACCGCGCACCTGGCCGAGCCGCAGCAGGAAGACCTCTTCGGCCCGCGGGTCCGGCCACCACTCCGCGCGGTAGCGCGTTTGGCGCAGCCGGGGGTCGAACGAGTAGGCGACGTGATCGATATCGTCGGCGGTGAGCCCGGCATGATCCAGGCAGAAACGGATCGCACGCTCGGGCAATTGATGCGGGTTGTCGACGTCCGGCAGCTTGCCGTATTTGATGCGATTGAAGCGTTCTTCCTCGACGGCTGCGACCAGCACGCCATCGACGAGCAGTGCCGCGGCTGAATCGTGATAGACCGCGTTGATGCCGAGAATGTTCACGGCCACACCCCCCACATGGGCTGCAGAATACCGAGCCATTCGCGATCGGCCATACGGCAGCATGCCGCAGCCTCCGTGAGGGTGCCTCGGATGGTCACGATGCATATGTCGAGTGATGCTCATAACAGGTTCAGGCAGCGCGGGTTCCGGCAACCGCTTGCCCGACGGGCAAATCACCTTCGCGCGCGGAATCCTGTCCAGCCCGTCAGCGAAAAATATTCCGCTTTGTTTTTGACCCAAATCAGTTGCGCATTCGGTGCGTCCTACCCGACAAGAGGGGCGTTGCGCACGTCACGAAACGCGCGGTGGGATGCGGTGGACGTAAGATTATCGCCAGACGAGCGATAGTCGTGCGTACGGCAAAGTCGTGTGGTCCTGACGCCCCGATGGCAGGTGTCAAGTTCGCAAGCAGCTCACGCTTCTTGGGGGCGACGGTGACAAACAAGCTATGGTCTCACCGGGGAGAGCACGGAATAAGCCGTCAAACCATTGCGCAGGGAAGGCCGGACTGCTTCCGCTGAACCTGTATGCTCATGTGCGTTTTTCTATCTACCCGTGCACATGAGACCGCGGGTGCAGCGTGCACCCGGTCTTCCCTGCGCCCTCTCTGTTTAGAGGGCATCGTTCTTGCAAAACTCGGGCGCATGCTGTCGCGAGAATGCGAAGTCGCATCCGGTCGTCGTCCCGGCCTTGAGCCGGGACCCATAGTCCCTGGCGTCAATTGTAACAGAAGGCATCTGCTCCAGTGCTAAAACGAGAACACACGGCGTATGGGTCCCGGCTCAAGGCCGGGACGACGACGTGAATTTGCAAAACTCGGGCAAATGGCACCGCGAGAATGCGGAGGTATGCGCCGTCTCGCGGGACGGAATATTTCCGCGCTTGCCAAGCCGCCCCCGACAGGCGAGAAAATGGCTGGAAATAAGAAACGCCAGCGGAGATCAATTTGACCATCAAGGGCAAGGCCTACATTGCCGGGATCTATGAACATCCGACCCGGCACGCACCCGATAAATCCACAGCCCAGCTGCACGCCGAGGTCGCCAAGGGGGCGATCGAGGATGCGGGGCTGACCAAAGCCGATATCGACGGCTATTTCTGCGCCGGCGATGCGCCAGGCGGGGTGATGCCGATGGTCGACTACCTCGGCCTCAAGGTTCGCCATTTCGATTCCACGGATACCGGCGGTTGTTCCTATCTGGTGCATCTCGGCCACGCCGCCGAAGCGATCGCCGCGGGGAAGTGCTCGATCGCGCTGGTGACGTTGGCTGGCAAGCCGCGCACCGGTGCGATGCCGCCGCGCAGCGCCGGAGCCGAGGCCGATTTCGAACTGGCTTACGGGGCGACCACCCATAACGTCTACGGCATGTGTGCCATGCGCCACATGCACGACTATGGCACCACCAGCGAGCAACTGGCCTGGATCAAGGTCGCGGCCTCCCATCATGCGCAGTACAATCCGCATGCGATGCTCAAGGAGGTCGTCACGGTCGAGGATGTGCTGAACTCGCCGATGATTTCCGATCCCTTGCACCGGATGGATTGCTGCGTCGTCACCGACGGCGGCGGCGCCATGATCGTCACCACGCCCGAGATCGCGAAAAGCCTGAAGAAGCCGCTGGTGCGCCTGATCGGCCATGGCGAAGCGATGAAGGGGCCGCGCGGCGGCAAGGATCTCGATCTGACTTATTCCGCAGGCGTCTGGTCCGGACCTCGCGCGTTCGAGGAAGCGGGCATCACGCCGAAGGATATCAAATACGCCTCGATCTACGACAGTTTTACGATCACCGTGCTGATGCAGCTCGAGGATATCGGCTTCTGCAAAAAGGGCGAGGGCGGCAAGTTCGTCGCCGACGGCAATTTGATTTCCGGCGTCGGCAAGCTGCCGTTCAACACCGATGGCGGCGGCCTTTGCAGCAACCATCCGGTCAACCGCGGTGGCATGACCAAAATCCTCGAAGCGGTGCGGCAGTTGCGCGGCGAAGCGCATCCGAAGGTGCAGGTGCCGAATTGCGATCTCGCGATCGCCCACGGCACCGGCGGACTGCTCGGCGTGCGTCATGCCGCCTCAACCTGCATTCTGGAGCGCGTGTGATGGCTGAAGCAAAGAAATATCCGGCGCCGCAAGGCAATCCCGAAAGCGCTGCGTTCTGGGAAGCCGCCAAGCAGGGCAAGTTCATGATCAAGCGCTGCACCGCCTGCGGCGAGCCGCATTATTTCCCGCGCTCGATCTGCCCGTTCTGTTTTTCCGACAAGACGGTGTGGGAGGAGAGCTCGGGCGAGGCCACGATCTACACCTTCAGCCTGATGCGCAAATCCCCGACCGGGCCTTTTGCGATTGCCTACGTCACCTTGAAGGAAGGCCCGTCGCTGCAGACCAACATCGTCGACTGCGACATCGACAAGCTCAAGATCGGCCAGAAGGTGAAGCTGGTGTGGAAGCCGACCGAAGGCGCGCCGTTGCCGTTCTTTACGGCGGCGTAATTTTTTTCCCTCTCCCCTTGTGGGAGAGGGTGGCGCGGACGAAGTCCGTGCCGGGTGAGGGGTATTGCTCTGCACCGACCCCTCACCGAGCAACGTCTTTTGCAGGTGCCGTGCAGCCCTCTCCCACAAGGGGAGAGGGCGCAGTAACGGGCGCTGAAAAAAATAACGGGAGGATCGCGATGCCGATCAAGTACGACGAGTTGATGGCGCTGAAAAATCTCGGACAGAAATACGCCTACACCGATCGCGAAGTGATGCTCTACGCGTACGGCATCGGGTTGGGCGCGGACCCGATGGATGAGAAGGAACTGGCGTTCGTCAATGAGGGCACGGCGACGCCGCGTCCGCTCAAGGTGGTGCCGACGTTTGCTTCGGTCGCGGCCTGGGGGGCCGGACCCGGTGAGATGAATCTCAACCGCGTGATGGTGGTCGATGGCGAGCGCGACATCACGTTCCACAAGCCGTTCGCGGTGGCGGCCCACATCACCGCAGATTCGACCGTGCTCGATGCCTTCGACAAGGGCAAGGACAAGGGCGCGGTGATCCGTCATCAGACCGTGCTGAAGGACGACAAGGGCGAGAAGCTCGCAACCCTGATTGCCTCGCGTTTTGCGCGCGGCGACGGCGGCTTTGGCGGGCCGTCCGAAGGCCAGCCCGAACCGCACAAGGTGCCGAGCCGCAGCCCCGACAGGACGGTCGACATCACCACCCGGCCGGACCAGGCGCTGATCTACCGGCTCTGCGGCGACCGCAATCCGTTGCATTCCGATCCCGAATTCGCCAAGCGTGCCGGCTTTCCGCGGCCGATCCTGCACGGCATGTGCACCTACGGCATCACCTGCCGCGGCGTGTTGCAGACCTATGCCGACTACGATCCCACAGCCTTCAAACAACACGCCGCGCGATTCTCATCGCCGGTGTTTCCCGGCGAGACCGTCACGATGGATCTGTGGAAGGACGGCCATGTGATTTCGTTCGAAGCCAAGGTGAAATCGCGCGACGTCACCGTGATCAAGAGCGGCCGGACGGTGCTGGGGTGAAGTCGTCGCTGGGAGCGAACTGAGGGTTTCGTCATGCCCGGCCTTGTGCCGGGCATCCACGTCTTTCCTTCGTGAGGCGAAGTAAGACGTGGATGGCCGGGACAAGCCCGGCCATGACGGCGGATAAACAGAAAACCGGTCAACGGAGAAACCACCATGGGATTGCTCGACGGCAAGGTTGCGATCATCACCGGCGCGGGCGGAGGGCTTGGCGAGGCCTATGCCAAATTGTTCGCACGCGAAGGTGCGGGGGTCGTCGTCAACGACCTCGGCGGCCCGCGCGATGGCTCGGGCGGCGACCAGAGCATGGCGCAGAAAGTCGTCGAGGCGATCAAGGTCGAAGGCGGCCGGGCGGTGGCCAATGGCGCCGACATCTCGACCCTGGCGGGCGGCCAATCGGTATTCGACGACGCCATCAAGAACTTTGGCCGCGCCGATATCCTGGTCAACAATGCCGGCATCCTGCTCGACGAGACCTTTGCCAAGGCCAAGGAGGCCAATTGGGACAAGGTGATAAAAGTGCATCTGAAAGGCACGTTCTGCTGCACCCAGCCGGTGTTCCGCTGGATGCGTGACAATGGCGGCGGCGTCATCGTCAATACCTCCTCGACCTCGGGCCTGATCGGTAATTTCGGCCAGACCAATTACGGCGCCGCCAAGGGTGGTATCTGGGGACTGTCGAATGTGCTGGCGATCGAGGGCCGCAAATACAACATCCGGATCTGGACGCTCGCCCCGGGCGCATTGACCCGGATGACCGCCGACCTGCCGCGCTACAAGGAAAATCCCGGCTTGGCCTTGGGACCGGACGGCATCGCGCCGGCCGTGCTGTACATGGTCAGCGACCTCTCGGGCGACCAGACCGGCAAGGTTTTGGGCGTTTCCGGCCCCCGTGGCGTCCGCGAGATGAAGATGATGGAAATGGACGGCTGGAAGCCGCCGCATTCGGGCTGGAAGGCGCAGGACTTGGTCGAGCATGCCAAGGAGATTTTCTTCTCCGACGAGCAGATCAAGATGGGCGCCCGGCGGTTCTGACGCTTCCGTAATTCCGTGGTGCGGGTATAAAGCCGTCACGCCGGGTTTGCTCCAAAGGGGCGTCCCGGAATGACGAAGAGAGAGACACACATGACAAAACTCACCGCACAAGCCGCCGGCACCTTCGCCATTGCGCCCACGCCGTTCCACGAGGACGGCCGCATCGATCATACCTCGATCGACCGGCTGACCGATTTCTACGCCGAGGTCGGATGCGACGGCGTGACCGTGCTCGGCATTCTCGGTGAGGCGCCGAAGCTCGATGCGGCGGAAGCCGAGGCCGTGGCGATCCGCTTCGTCAAGCGCGCCAAGACCATGCAGATCATCGTCGGCGTGTCGGCGCCGGGCTTTGCCACCATGCGCTCGCTGGCCAAGGCCTCGATGGATGCCGGTGCTGCCGGCGTCATGATCGCGCCGCCGCCGCATCTGCGCACGGATGACCAGATTATCAGCTATTTCAAGCAGGCCCAGGAAGCGATCGGCGACGATATTCCGTGGGTGCTACAGGATTATCCGTTGACCTTGTCGGTGGTGTTCACGCCCGCGGTGATCCGCAAGATCGTGATGGACTCACCGTCCTGCGTGATGCTCAAGCATGAGGATTGGCCGGGGCTGGAAAAGATCTCGACCTTGCGCGGATACCAGAAGGACGCCTCGCTGAAGCCGATGTCGATTTTAGTGGGCAATGGCGGTCTGTTCCTGGATTTCGAAATGGAGCGCGGCGCCGACGGCGCGATGACCGGCTACGCCTTCCCTGAGCTTTTGATCGACGTGGTCAAACTGTCGAAGGCCGGCAAGCGCGATGCCGCGCACGATCTGTTCGACGCCCATCTGCCGCTGATCCGCTACGAGCAGCAGCCCGGCGCCGGGCTGGCGGTGCGCAAATACGTGCTGCAGAAGCGCGGCATCATCGCCACCAGCGCGCAGCGCAAGCCGGGCGCGACCATCACCGCCGCGGCGAAGGCCGAGGTGGAATATCTGCTGTCGCGAGTCGCCCGCGTCGACAAGCGCGCCAATCTGCAGCCGCAAGCCAGCGCGGCGGAGTAACACGATCCTCATGGTGAGGAGGCGCGCTCCCCGCAGCGCTCTTGCGCTGTCCGGCGGCGTCGCCTCGAACCGTGAGAGCTGAACATTCATCCTTCGAGACGCGGCCAAGAGGCCGCTCCTCAGGATGAGGTGGACCTCATGGTGAGGAGGCGCGTTAGCGCCGTCTCGAACCATGAGATGTTTGTTGGAGTGATTGCATGGCTGAAGCTGCTGCCCCGCGTCCGGCGTCCACGATACTGCTGTTGCGGGACAATGCCGCGCGGAAGGAAATCGAGGTCTTCATGATGGTGCGCCATTACGAGATCGATTTTAACTCGGGTGCGCTGGTGTTTCCCGGCGGCAGCGTCGACGCGAGCGACAAGGAAATCATCGCGCGGCCGGAGCTTTATTCCGGCGGCGAGGGGCTCGATGCCGCGGACTTAAGCTTCCGCATCGCGGCGGTTCGTGAAACGTTTGAGGAAAGCGGCATTCTGCTGGCGCGGCCGCAAGGAGCGACCGCGCTGGTCGATGCCAAGCGCGCCGCCGAGATCGAGGCCGGCCATCGCGCCGCGCTGTGCGAGAGCAAGACGAATTTTCCAAAAGTGCTGGCCGACAGCGGACTGTCGCTGGCGCTCGACGAACTGGTGCCTTACGCGCACTGGATCACGCCGGAAGGCATGCCGAAGCGGTTCGATACCTGGTTCTTCGTGGCGTCCGCGCCGCCGGCGCAGCTGGGTGCGCATGACGGCAAGGAATCCACCGACTCGATCTGGCTGTCGCCACGCGAGGCGCTGGAGGGCGGCGAGAGCGGGCGGTTCAAGCTGCCATTTCCAACCACGCGCAATCTGATCCGGCTCGGCAAGCAGCCCAATGTCCAGGCCGCGCTCGATGAAATGAAGGGCAAGCCAATCGTCACGGTGATGCCGGTGATGACAAAACTCAATGGCGGCCGTCAGCTGCGTATTCCCAAAGAGGCTGGTTACGACGGCGAGCTGTTTGAAGTCGGCGCGCTCGGCTGAGAGTCCTAGCGGGCCTGTCCTCCGTCATGGTGGTCTTTGACGACATCACACTTCGTTACGTAACGAAGTATATTGGTTCTCCAGCCGTGTAGGTTTGTTTCCCGACTGCATCGGGAAGGGAACGATCCGGATGAGCGAATCTGACGTGCGACCTCGCAACTTGGCTTTCGAGCTTGTGCTACTGCTCGTGCTCGCAACGCTGTGGGGCGCGTCCTACACGTTTATAAAGCTTGGCGTCGCGACCATCCCGCCGATTACGTTGATCGCAGCGCGGACGACGATTGCCGCGGGGTTGCTGCTTGCGATCATGCGCTGGCGGGGTGTTCGGTTGCCGCGCGACGCTGCGACCTGGCGGCGCTTCCTGTTTCAGGCCTGCCTCAACAGCGTTGTCCCCTGGACGATGCTGGCCTGGGGCGAACGTTCGCTCAACGCCGGGCTTTCGACGATTCTGAATTCGACGTCACCGATCTTCACCTTCTTCCTCACGCTCGCCGTTGCCCGCCACGAAGCGCCGACGGCCCGAAAATTGTTCGGCGTTGCCGCTGGAATGGCCGGCATCTGTCTGATCGTCGGCGTGCAGGCCTTGTCCGGTCTCGGCGAGCAATTGGCCGCGCAGATCGTCATCGTACTCGCCGCGATCTGCTACGCGGGCGCGGCGATCTTCAGCCGCGGTTTCAGAAATCTCGATCCGATCGCGCCGGCGGCGGGCTCGCTGATCTCTGGCGCGGCGATCCTGATTCCGATGAGCCTGGTGATCGATCGCCCCTGGACGATTACGCCATCGACGGGCTCGCTGCTGGCGCTGCTCGGTCTTTCTGTATTCTCCACCGCCTGCGCCTTCGTGATCTATTTCCGGCTGATCCAGACCGTCGGATCGGTGGGCACCACCGCGCAGGCCTATTTGCGTGTGCCGATCGGGGTCGCACTCGGCGTCGTGTTCCTCGGCGAAAGCCTGACCTCGACCGCGTGGATTGGGCTCGCTTGCGTGGTCGCCGGTGTCGCGGCGATGACGATTCCGGCGCGCAAGGCCGCGATGGCCTGAAAACCCTCGTGCCCTTGCTGTATCGGAATAATCCCGGCATCCTGTCGTCAAATCCGAGCGCCGCAACGGCGCCGAAAAAGACATGGCAGGGCACGCATCATGAGGATCGGACGCATCGGCGTTCTCATCGGCGCATGCTTGATATGGCTCGCTGCGCCCGACGCCGGCAGGGCGCAGGAGAACTTCCCCAACCGCCCGATCCGCATGATCATTCCTTATTCGGTCGGCAGCGTGGTCGACGTGTTCGGGCGCATCGTCGCGCAAAACATCGCCGAGCAGTGGAAGGGGACGATTCTGAGCGAATCGAAATCCGGCGGCAACGGTTCGATCGCCGCGGAGGAGGTCGCACGCGCGGCGCCTGACGGATACACGTGGCTGATGGTGACGACGTTCTTCACCGCGAGCCCGTCGCTCAATGTCGCGCTGCGCTGGGATCCGGTGCGCGATTTCACCCCGATCGGGCAAATCTGCGGTGCGCCGAATTTCTTCATCGTGCCGACGACGCTGCCGGTGAACAACGTCGCGGAATATGTCGCGCTGGCCAGGGAAAAGCCCGGCAAGCTGAATTACAGCCATCCCGGCAAGGGATCGACCGGGCATCTGGGGTTTGAACTGTTCAAGCGGCTGGCCGGCATCGATGTGCCCGGCATCGGCTATCGCGGCTATCCGCAGATGGTGGCGGATATCTCCAGCGGTCTGATCACCTCGAGCTTCCTGTCCGCCAACCAGGCGCTGGCGCAGGTGCAGACCGGCACCATCCGGATCATCGGCGCGATCAACGACGGCCGGTCGAAATATTTCCCCGACGTGCCGACCATGGCCGAGCAGGGCTATCCCGGCGCCCAGGTGACGCCATGGTTCGGCATCGTGGTTCCCGCCGGCACGCCCGAGCCGATCGTCGATCGCATCAGCAAGGCGCTCGACGCGGCATTGGCGGCGCCGGACGTGCAGCAGAAGCTCGACCTCGCCGGATGTCCGCCAAAACCGGCCTCGCGGGCGGAGTTCGCCGGGATCATCAAGAATGACGTCGCGCTGTGGGCGAAGGTCGTCAGAGACGCCGGAATCCCCCCAGATTGAGGGGGCGGAAGCGGGCTCTGGCCCAGGGCTGGCGAAAGTCTTGTGAACGCCTCGTGAAGGGCTCGCCCGGGGGAGCCGCTTGTTCCCCTTGGGACCGATTCCAGCGTATAAAGCGGGCTGCCCGGAGCCGGTCACGAACCCATGCCCTTTGCCGCTATCGTCCAACGGATACGGTCGTTCTCGCTATCGATCGGTCAATTGACCTTTGGCGGCTTCCTGCTGGTCCTGGTGGTCATCATGGCGACCAGCATGGCCAGCGTGATCGCCATTCGCCATATCGACGCGACCTTCGGCGAATTGCAGCGGCTGCAGGATGTCGGTGATCTCTCCGAAGAGATCGACCGCCGGGTCGCGGAACTGCGGCTCGCCGCCCGCGATTTTGTGACCGATCCGAACGCGCAGTCCGATCGGGTCAGCGAGGCGGTTTCAGCGTTGAGCGCGCTCTTGAAAAAGACCCGGCTGGAACTGGCTCCCGAGCAGCAGGACATGATCGACGGCGTGGCGCAGCGCTTTGCGAATTATCGCGAAGGCATCGAGCATGTCGGCGCGCTGATTGCGCGCCGCGACGCACTTGTCGCGGCGTTGTCGCCGCTGCGCGAGCGGTTCGAAGCAGCACTTCCGGAGGAGCCCGATCGGCTCGTCGCCGGAAGCCTGTTTCGGGCGCAGAACCAAATCTCGTCGGCGTTGCTGGCACACGATCCCGTTTCCGCCGAGCGGTCGGCGCGGCAGATGCGGGCGCTGGCGATCGATAGTCCGGCGCTTCGTTCGGCAACCGACGGCTACGCCGATGCGATCAGTTCGATTTCGGATGCGGAAGCCGAGATTGCCAAACTCGACAAGGACGTGCTCGGCAATGAAGGCCGGCAGATCGGACGGGTGACCGACCTGCTGCGCGACGCCAGTGCGCGCAGGGGCCGTGTCCTGGCCAACGATTTCGCCAGGACGCTGCGGGACGACAAATGGCAAAGCATCATCCTCGGTATCGGAGGCGTGCTGGCGGGGCTTGCCGCGGCGCTGTTCGTGGTGCGCCGGACCGTTCGGCCGCTGAAGTTGATCGCCAGATCCATGCGCGCGCTCGCCGGCGGCGAGAAACATGCTTCGATCCCGGCGACCGATGTCGCTAACGAGATCGGCGACATCGCCCGCGCCGCCGAGGTATTCCGCCGTTCGCTGGTTGATGCCGACGCCGCGCGCGAGGCGGCGATCCACGCGCTTGGGGAGCAGCGGCTCGCCGAGGAAAGCTATCGCAAGCTGTTCGAGGGCTCGGTCGATGGAATTTATGTGACGACGCCCGCCGGCGCGCTGCTCAACGCCAATCCGGCGCTGGCGCGGATGATGGGATACGGCACGCCGGAAGAATTGATCGGACTGGTCAGCGATATCTCCCACAACATCTACGTGCATCCGGAGGCGCGAGAGCAGTATCGCGCGTTGATGGCGCGTGACGGCATGGTGCGCGAATTCGAATATCAGGTGCGCCAGCGTGGCGGCGCGATCCTTTGGATATCCGACAGCGCCACGGTGGTGCGTGACGAGACCGGCGAGGTAGTCCGGTATGAAGGAACGATCCGCGACATCACCGATCAGAAACGGGCCGAGGACGCCATCGCCGAAGGCCGTCGGCTGTTGCAGCAGGTGATCGACACCGTGCCCGCCGTGATCAACGTCAAGAACAAGGAACTGCGTTACGTCCTGATGAACCGTTACATGGCCGGTATTTTCGGCATCGAGCAGGCGGACGCGATCGGCCGCACCACCTCCGATCTGATGTCGCGCTACGGCGCGCAAAAGACCGACGAGAACGACAAGCGGGTGTTGGCGACCAGCAGGGGGCTCGGATTCTACGAGGAGGAATACATGGATGCCGCCGGCAGTATGCGGCAATGGCTGGTCAACAAGCTGCCGCTGCTCGACGCCGAAGGCGAGATTGAACGCATCGTCACCGTCGCGCTCGATATCGGTGAACGCAAGCGCGGCGAACAGGAGATGCGCAAAGCCAAGGATGCCGCCGAAGCCGCGTTGCGCAACTTGCGGGAAACCCAGAACTCGCTGATCGAGGCGGAAAAGCTCGCCGCGCTGGGACGGCTGGTGGCGGGCGTCGCCCATGAGGTCAACAACCCCGTCGGCATCAGCCTGACGGTGGCCTCGTCGCTGGAGCGCAAGACGGCGATTTTCACCGCCGAAGTGGAGCGCGGCGATCTCAGGCGCTCCCGGCTGACCGATTTTCTCGAAACCAGCCGCGATGCGTCATCGCAATTGGTAGCGAACCTCAACCGCGCGGCCGAGCTGATCCAGTCCTTCAAGCAGGTGGCCGCCGACCGGAATTACTCCGATCAGCGCAGCTTCGATCTTGGCGACCTGACCGAGCAGGTGGTGATGAGCCTGCGGCCCGGATTGCGAAAGCACCATCTGACGCTCAATGTCGACTGCCAACCCAATCTCACCATGAACAGCTATCCGGGCCCCTACGGTCAGGTGCTCACCAATCTCTTCCTCAACGCGGTGGCGCACGCCTTCCCCGAAGGCAGGCCCGGAGCGGTCGATATTCTGGTGAGGGAAGCCGGCACGGACAATGTCGAGATCATCTTTTCGGACAATGGCTGCGGCATGAGCCTCGACGTCCGGCGTCGCGCCTTCGACCCGTTCTTCACCACGCGACGCGACCAGGGCGGCACCGGGCTCGGTCTGCACATCGTCTACAATATCGTGACCAATCGCCTCGGCGGCCGGCTCGACCTTGAATCCCAGCCCGGCAAGGGGACGCGAATCCAGATCATCCTTCCCAAGGTGGCGCCGCTGGAGCAGGCGGCGGAATAGACGCCAATAGACGTCGGTCGACAGCCGTCTGGCTAGCTAGTCGCTCTCGGCCAGAAAGCGCAGCGTCGCCTTGAAGATCTGGCTGGCCTTGCCGACCAGCGCCGTGCCGTCCATGACGGCCCTGGTGTCGGTGAACGTGCCGGAAACGCCGACGCCGACCGGGCTCGGCCCGCCAAACAGCGGATTGGCGTCGGGGCTGCTGGTATGGCGCTGGACGAGCACCTCGCCCTTGAAGGTATCGCCCTTGACGGTGTAGCTGCCGATGTAAAACAGGTAGGCGTCGCCGCCGAGGATCTTGCCATCCCGGAATATGACAACACCGCTGCCCTTGCCAGAACGCCCGTCCTGCAAGGTGACGTGTATCGAATACAGACCGTTTTTCATCGTGTCCCGACGATCCCGTTGTCCCGACGGGATCGCTGTCTGTTATGCCAAAGTTTGACGCGGCGTCAACGCGACAGGTTGCCCTCGGCGACGGCTCGGGTACGCGTTGCGGCCTCGCGCACAGGCTTTTCCGGGCCATATCTGTCGTATGACAGAAACATGACATGACCCGGCGAGGCAGCTATGCCCGCGGCGGCATCGGCTAGGACGGGGCGTCTGGTGTCCAAGCACAGCGGACAGCCATCGCCGGTGAGACCGCGTGCCTCAGGCGTATTTCTTGTCGCGCTCGAGCAGTTCGATCGAAATGCCCTGCGGCCCGCGAATAAAGCAGATGCGCACGCCCGGTCGGATGGTGGTGGGCTCCTTGGTGAACTCCACGCCCTTGGCTTTGATCTCGGCAGCCACCGCGTCGATATCCTTCACCGTAAGCCCGAAATGATCGAGCCCCTGATAGGGCGTTACCGGCGGGGTGTGGACGCCGTCGCCTGCGGCGACCGGCGCGATGAACACATTGGCGCCACCGAGCTTCACGTCAATTCGCCCGGGGCCGCGGATGATCTCGCCGCCCAGGATATCCGCGAGCCAGGCGGCCATCGCTTCCGGGTCGGGACTGCGCAAATGGACATGGTCCCAGGTAACTGTCGGCATCGTCGGTCTCCCCTTGAGGGTTTACGCGTCGCTTGTCGCGACGCTTCTGGCGTTCGCCTGTCGCGCGCAATTTAGCGGCCCCGTTCCAGCAAGACCATCCCCCAGTGCCGCCGACCGATCCCCGCGGCCCGCCAACATTGTCGTGGGTGGCTGCAACTATTTCCGATTTGACGGATTATGCAATTTGACGGGGAAACCCGCCATTGGCGCTCGTTGTTGGAGCCACGCGGCGCAACGCGATGGGGTCACGATGAATACCGGGCTGTATCGCCTCGACCTGACCAGGCTAGCCGCGTTCGGTGGCCGTTTTGCCGATAGGCCGGATAAAGCCGCGGCCGACCGTCCGAATTATCCCAGGCTCGGGCTTCTTGGGTTGGCGGTGGTTGTGGTGGCCGGCTTTGGCGGCTGGATGGCTTGGTCGGAGGATGGCGAAGGAGCGGCCGAGGGCGAGCCGGTAGAGTTGGCGACGGCCGCCGTGCCGGAAAGCGTGTTGCCGGCTGCCACGGCCGGCGCGCAACAGGGCGCATTGCCGGAGACGCAGGCCGTGTCCCGCGAAGTACCACCGGCCGACGGCCTGAAGATATCATCGCAGCACTGGCGGCGGGGAGGTCTGGGGTCGAATGCCCTGGTCACCTTCACGCTTCGCAACGGCAACGACTACGCGGTCAGGGACATCGAGATTTCCTGCACTTTCAGCCGCGGAGACGGAAGCCATCTGACCGACCGCACGCGGGTGATCCACGACACCGTCCCGCGGAAGGGGCGGAAGACCTTCGCCCACCTGCATGTCGGCTTCGTCAACGTTAACGCCGATCGGGCCAGGTGCGCACCGGTGACGGCCAGCCATATTTAGCTAAATCACGTTCACAAAGAAGCGATTGAGGCGGCGTTGAACCTAACGGTGGCGGCCGGAACCAACTACATGACAACCAGTTGTGAAGGTGTGATCCGCGCGACAGGGCGGATGGAGCGACCCAGAAATGCCCCTAATGCGATACTTTCTCTATGTCGGCGCGGCGCTGCTCGCGTTGCTGTTTGTTGCTGGGGAGGCATTTCCGACGTTGCCGGTGGCGCCGGTAGCCGAGGCGGCCAACACGGCGGCTGATGTGCCGATGATCCGGATCCACACCGACCGCAAATGGCCGGAGCGGGTGGTTTTCGATACCAGCGCCCCGACAATCGTTCCCGCCCAGACACACATAGCAACGAATGAAGCCGGCGTTGCAGCTCCGGTGACAGTGGCCGACGCCTCGATCAAGGTGACGGCGCGGGATGCATTCGCTCAGCTTGTGCCGACCGATCTGAAAAAGCCCAGCCCGAAACCTCAGCAAAAGCGCAAGGTCGCGAAGCGGCGCGTTGTCCCGCCAACCGCGCCAACGATGTTGGTCGCGCAGCGTCCGCAATTTGGGCTGTTCGCCAACAACATCTGGTAGGTCGGTTGGCGCTGGTGGTAGGTCGGTTGGCGCTGGCGGGCTCGTTTGCCTCGCGTTCGGCAACGGCTTTCAAACCATTTCAACAGTATCTTTTGATTTTCATGTTGAGCGATCGGCCGCGATCCTGTGACGCGGCCTCGATGTCATAGTCGTCGCCGTGGCAGCGCCGGCCCGCGAATTGCGGTCCGCGCGACGGGGCGGCCGTTAGAAAAGTCGTCGTCAGAAAAGTCGTCGTCAGAAAAGTCCTGGGCTGAGATCCAGGCCATAGGTCATCATCAGCAGCGATACCAACAGTCCGGCGCCGCAAAATAGCGCCAGCTGTTTGAGGATTTCGATCTCGATCGACTCTTTGGGAAGAGCGCGTGCGAGAACCCTCACGATGGCAGCCATTAGCGACCTCCAAATTCAGGGGCCCGCGGGAAGCGGGCGGTGTCGCTGATGTAGCCTTCATTTCGCGTAGCCGATGTGAAGCAGATCACACCGGGCCACGGTTCCGGTGCTGATCTAATAAGCCGATTGCAGGATGCACTGTGAACACAACGACGCTTCGCCGGCTTTTGGACGTAAAACCGGCGTGGCCGCTACGGCGGATCCGTTTGTCGATGCGGCTTGAAGTGTTGCCAGTAGCTGGGCTTCCCAGGACAGGCGGTTGACGCGCGGACGTAGCTGGGACCACGACCCAAGCGCGTCTGCGCTGAGATTGATCGCGAGATCGTTCGACCTCGCCCAGTCCGCGGCGTCATGCCCCGTGATCACGCGGACATAGTCGATCGTCTCCTGAGGCAATTGGCTTTTGCCGGTGAGCCATTGGTGAACACGTTCGGGACCGGCGTTGTAGGCGGCCGCCGCCAAGCCCAGATTGCCAAAATGATCCCTGAGCTCGTTCAGCAGTTCGGCGGATTTCGGCAAGGCTTCGGCGGGATCGAACGGATCCTTCAGGCCACGGTCGTAGGCCGTGGCGGGCATGAACTGGGCAATGCCTTGCGCGCCAGCCCGGCTGACGGAGTTCGGGTTAAATCCGCTCTCTTGCCGGATCAGCCGCAGGAAATAGTCGATCGGCAACGTATGTGCTGTCGCAGCGTCCTCGGCCATTTTCCTGAGCGTGGAATCCGACTCCGCGTGTGAGTGTATCACAGCGACGGTTTGCTGGCGCCGTTTGAAACGCAACGTCGTGCCCGGAGGTACCTGCGCAATCGAAACCTCGCCGCCGCCGATATGCGATGGCTTTGAGAAGCTGGTGCTCGAACATAGGATCGATGCGAGCAAGGTGGCGAACACCGCCGATGGCGCGCGTATGACGACACGACGATGGCTTGGCCCGCGATCGTGTTTGCGTCTCCGGCAAAATCCGCTATCGCCACGGCAGCTATTTTGTGTAAAGCGGATTTGGTAGATACCTTCTGCGTTGATGTATCTTTCGAACAGAGAGCCGAGCGATGAGAACACGATCATGGATATGGCTCGCCATCGCGGTGCTGCCGGCGGCGTTTTCGGATCATGCGATCGCGCAATCCGCGCCGTCGGCAACGCCGCCTGCCGCGTCCGACGTCTATATTCAACAGTCACATGGCAGCGTGGGGGCTGGCACCAGAACCCCGAGTAAGGTAACTCCGGAATTGACGGGGGTTGTCGCTCCGGCCGCAACAGGCCCGACGGCTCCGGTAACCTGCAATGCCCAGAATGCATCATCGCAAGCCTGCTATACCGCGACCCAGCAAGCGCGGCCGGGAGCGCGGTAATTTCGCTATGCCATTCAGGTTTTCGGCGCATCCTGCGCGTTGGCCTGGATGAAGCTGGCTTTTCGCTGCTTCTCGAGTTCATGCATGAATGCATCTCCCGCGGCTCGATCCTTGAACTGCCAAAGATTGTTCTTCACGCCCTCGAAAATCAGCGCATAGACCGCGAGTTGCACGCCTTCCCGGACTCCCAGTGTGGCCGGCGAATTCTTGGTGAACCCAAGTTCTGCCTGCAGCAACTCGTCGACCGCGGCGAACATGACCGCGGAGCCCTGGATCTGGAGTGAATAGATCGTCTTGGTGGTCGTCACGGAGGCCAGCACGCGGCCGCTTTGCACGCTGACGGCCCGCAGCGCGACCGTGATGATATCCTGCCGATATTGGATGTTGGGGCCAACTCCCAGGTAGTTTGCGCCGATACCGCCGGTAGATTCATCGCTGTCGTAACCGACGATGCCGCCCTCCAGCAAGATGCCGGCAAAGCGCAACGGTGGCAGGCTCGGCGCCTTGTCGCCCTCGGCGGCCGTGCGGGTATTCTGGATGATCTGGCGCTCCTGCAGCAGTGGTTGCAGGTCGTTGCGTTCGACCACGTCGAACCACGCGCCGCCGCCGGCTTTGGTCAGCACGTCGATCAGGACGGCGCCGGCGCCTTGAGTCAGCGCGCGTGAGAATTCCGCGAAGTTGTCGTTCGGCTTGTTCTGGCCGGTCAGGTCGGGAAAATTGTAGACCGAAACGTCGAGCTTGCGCCGCGGCGCGGGCAGGCTGTCCAGCACGATCCCAGTCTTGGTGTTGGGAACGAGCGTAGCCGCGTGCGCCATTGGATCGTCAGCAGATCCTGTGATGCAGCCGCCCAAGCTTAGCGCGAGCATCGCAATCCCCGCGATGCTCCGGAGGTATCTGTTCATTGTTTGAAATCCAGGCGAGCTTAGTTGCCGCCGCCACCGGTGCCCGTGTTGTTGGGGCTGACGACGATCGTCTGTCCGAGATTACTCAACGCATTGGTCAGACCCGACAGATCCGGCGACTGCGCGCCGGATTTCGTGCCTTGTCCCTGCGCCTGTGCGGTCGAGAGCAGAAAGCTTCCATTGAGCGGATTGCCGCCGAAGGTCGGATTGACCGGGTGATAGACCAGCTCGGAAGCGAAGGCAGGCGCCGATGCCGTGACGCCGATCGCGATGATCGCCGCAATTGTCCAAGATCGCTTGCTCATGACTGGTACCTCGATTCGAATGACGGTGGCTTATCGTTTGATGAGCAAGCTGCCATTGGGCAGTTTTGCGATCAGCATGTTGAGCGGCGCTGCACCCGGGGGCTGAAACACGCCGACGGAATATCCCTGCATATTGATCAGGCCGATGTTCGACTGATCCTTGCCGCCTTGAAACACGCCGACATTATTGTTGGTGCCGCCGACCACACCGACATTGGAGAAATTGTTGCCGCCGGACTGCGACTGCAGAACCCGGTTGTAGCTGCCGATCTCCAGGGTCTGTGCAATGTTGCCGTTGCGCGCCGTCTGAGCGGTTTCCGGGGTCGGAACGAAGGCCGTTTGGCGCGGCGCGTTTTGCGAAACCGGTATCAGTTGGATCGACGGAGAAGCTGTCGATGTGAAGCCGGAAGAATTCGGGTTCGCTTGCGTGATGTAGGCGCTCTGCGCCGATGCGGGCGCAGACGCCGCCAACATCGATGCGCCGATCAAACCAGCTTGCAGCGACATCAAGGATTTCAAGGTGAGGTGCATGTGAATCTCCCGCGGTCGGATTGCAGTGATAGCTCGGCGCGATAGTGCCCGATGGCCGAGCGATCCAGAATGAGGGTCGTCAAAACCTTTTCAGGCTCGTTCTGCAAAGCGAAGCTGCCGCTCTGCGTGTTGTTGGTGCTGCCGGTGGAACTCTGCTTGGCGATGACGAAGCTGTATTGTCCCGAAACCGGCGCGTCGGATCGCACGACGGCCTCAAGCCGGAGGAAATCCTTTTCCGGTTGAGCGCGAATCACACATTCTACTGCGACGGGAGTTATCGGCATTTTATTCGGTTCTAGGTCGTCATTGGATCGGACGATTGCCAGGCAATCGTTGAATCAGGTCTTGCGTAGGAGTTCCGGGTTCGTCTCTTCGGTACGGGTGTGCCTCTGTTTTTTGTGACAGCGATGGCATCTTCAGTTGCTGCGATCAGACATCTAGAGAGCATTCGTAACAGTTGTGTAACAGTGCCGATCACAATGAAATTGCATAACAACTACCGTCAGCGAGTGTGGTGTTTTTCCTGAAAACGATGATCGTTCAGCCCATGCCGACCATTACAGATCTCGTGAACAATGGCGCGATAGTAAAAATCGACGTCGAGCTTGCACCGCATGACCAACCGCTTCGGTTGCTCTACGGCACGCCGCAGTTCATTGCGTGGTTGCAGGAGATTCTCGACGGCGCCGGGCCGGCGCGGCTGCTTGGCCAACCCTCGCCCGCGGAGCAAATCGACGATCTCTTTCATTCGTTCTTGAGCGGAGAGCATCTGGTCTTTACAAGGCAATTTCGCGCGGTGCGGGCGGAAGAGAACGCCGTCTGGGAACTGAAGACGCCGGACGTCCGGATCTTCGGGTGGTTCATGGCGAAGGATTGCTTTGTAGCCGTGTTTGGCAATTGGACTGACATCATCAAGGACCATGATCTCTACCGAGGGTATCGGATTGCAATCCGGCGGTTGCGGCGCGAGTTGGATATCGATGCGACGTTGTGTGTGAGGGGAGTTGCGCCTGATGACGTTCTTTCGGTTTGATATCGGCGCGCGATCCCGAACCGCGGGCAGGCTGATGGGGCGGGTACGCCGGGAACTGCTGCGGGCCGTAACGGAAGAAAAGCAGGCCGGGCTGACCCAGCAGGAACTAGCGCGGCGGCTTCAGAGCGGGCGTTCGAACGTCAATCGACAATTGTCGGGTGAGGCCGAGATAACCCTGCGATCGCTTGCCGACCTGGCGTGGGCGCTGGATCGTGAGATCACTTTTGAGTTGCGCCGTCCGGACCAAGCGGCGGGACAGAATATCGCGCCGCAGACGTCGACCATCGGTCACAAGCCGATCCGGATCATCGCGCCGAAAAGCCCGGAAGAGTAGGTCCGGGTCGATCCAGCGAATCCGACTTACGAAAAAATCCGACTTACGAGAATCCGGCTTGCGAAAATGCTGCGAAAAAGCAGGCGGCGGGCAGGGCCCGCCGCCTGAATTGATTACTTCTGCGAAACCACGGCGACGTTGTGCGAGCCGTACTGCGCGGTAACCGAGGTGTTCGAGACGTTCGCGCCGGTCGCCTGGCCGACCGTGGCGATATTGCCGGTTCCAACTTGCAGGGCGACCTGCGTGTTGTTGCCAGCGCTCGCCTGCTGCCCGGTGGTCTGTGCGGAGTTGACGACGTTGGACCCGCCGATCTGGGTGACGAACGAGTTGTTGTTGCCAAGCGCCAACGGCACCGCCATCGCCTGATTGACAGTCGCCTTGTTCGCGGTGCCGGTCTGCGAGGTCGCAGCGTTGTTGTTGCCGCCGCCGGTACCGAAGGTCTGCGTGGCCTGGTTGACGGTGGCGGTGTTCAGGGAGCCGACCTGGACGGTCGCCTGGGTGTTGCCGCCGTTCGCCTGGTTCACATTGGCACCGTTCTGCGAGCCGGTCTGGCTGACATACGAGCCGTTGGTATCGTTGGCGGCCTGCGCTGCCGTCGTCGCACCGAAATTGCCCGCGGTGTTGCCGCCTTGCTTGACCGAGACCACGTTGCTGTCGCCGATCTGAAGCGTCGCGGAGGCGTTGAAGGTGCCATCGGCGGTGTTGGCCGATCCGTTCTGCTTGATCGTGGCCATATTGCCGGTGCCGTATTGCAGCGAAGCCGAGGTGTTGCCATAGCCATCTTGAGGGCCGAATCCGCCGCTGACGTCGGCGGTCTTTTGCGTCGTGGTGACGATGTTGTTGTCGCCGTACTGCCCCGTGAACGAGGTGTTGGCGCCGCCGACCACCGGGCCGACCGCCGGAGTGATGGCCTTGTCGGATTGCGTGGCCGTCGCGAGGTTATCGTCGCCGGCCTGGACCGCGCTCTGGTTGTTCTGGCCGCCGGTCTGCTTGGCGTTGACGGTGTTGCCGGTGCCGTACTGGGCGCTGAGCGAGTCGTTGGCGTAGCTGACGCTGGTCGCAAGCGGATTCGGCGCCGAGTTGGTCTGGGTGGTCATGGCGGTGTTGAAGTCGCCGACCTGAACGCTACCCGAGTTGTTCTGGCCCGTGGGAAGCTTGCTGACCTGCGACGTAACCACTGCGTTGGCCCGGCCAGTCTGGGACGTGGCCTGGTTGTTGCTGCCGTTCTTCTGGGAGATTGCCGCGGTGTTGTCGTTGCCGATCTGGACGTTGGCCGAGTTGTTCGGCGTGGCACCGGCGGCGGCGCCGTTCTGCGCGCTCAACACCGAGTTGAACTGACCGGTCTGCACTGTCGCCTGGTTGTTGTTGCCGTTCTTCTGGCCGACCGTTGCGGTGTTGCTGGTGCCGATCTGCTCGATGAAGGACTCGTTGAGGTTCGAGCCGGCGGCATAGGCAGCCGGCGCGCTCGCGAGCACGAGCGCCAAAGCGGTCATCATTTTCATGGAAAGGTCTTTCTTTGTTTTCCAAAGCGGGGCCGGCGGGTATCGCCGCCCTCGGCGCGCGTTAAAACACTGTTAACCTAACGGGCGGATGACAGTTTTGATTTAGCGTTTGTTAACGTTTACGCGCGCGCGGGGTACGGAGTCGCGCGCACGTATATGCGCGCGCGATCGTCAACGGCAGATCGGTCTGTCGATCAGGAAGCTTGTTCGATACGCAGCGAGCCGAGCCGCAATTCCTGATCGGCATCGATCAGGGCCCGAACGCGCATCAGCCCCGGGCTGCGCAGCTTCAACGGTGCGAAGATCAAACTGGTGGCCGCGACGATAATCAGCGGCGCATCGGTATCGGTCTTCAGATTGGCTACCAGTTCGGTCTGGTCGTGACGTTCCGGGGTTTCAACCGGCTCCTCGGAAAACGGCTTGTCGTCACCGGGGAGATAGCATCGCACGTCGATCGAACTGAAGGGACGCGAGGCCGGCGAGAGAATATGGATGTGCACGCATAATTTCGGCAGCACCAGCGGGAAGGTTTCCGAAATAAAAATCACGCCGTTGTAGCAACCGACGAAGCTGAGTTTGCCGCCCGCCTCGTTGCGAATATCGTCACAAAAGATCGAGTATCCGTAGCGATCCATGCGTTGAAGCCACTAGGTTCCATATTATTCGGTTGGCAGAACCGTTCTGCATCCCAGTCCGCCGTCTTGTCGCAGGAGTGTGACAGCAAGATTACGATGGGGTGCGTTTGCCGGCACCAGAATGATCTTGCATGGAACGGAGGCGACCTTATCCACAATTGCCGCGTCAGCGGGTGGGTGATGCCACCGCTGGAATGCCGCGCTGGCGCTTACAGCGCTGGCGCCTTCAACCGTTTCGCTCGGGGTCCGTCAACGTGTTGATGGGCCACATTGTTGTTCCGGTCGCGCTGTCCTGGTCGGAAAGCGGCGTTGCATGCGCCGACGCCTGATCTTGCTTTTCGGTGCTGCCCAGCGGGGCGCGCGACCTCGGGTTCGGGCTTCGCGCCGACAAAGGATACGCCAATTTTCGCCAACTCTCGCCGGAACGATAACGGCGCCAATGCAGCACGGCACCGGCGATCAGTGCAGGCGCCAATGCCCCGGCGATGATGAAAGAAGGCAACGGCTTCGGCGATATCCATCCGATCGCAATCGCGGCTGCCAGCCAAAACGTCGCCAATATCATCGCAAAATCGATCATCGGAAATTGCAAATAATAACAGAGGCCGACAACGACCGCGGCCGGCGCCGTGGCGGCGGCGATCATGTAAACCGTCAATTCCTTGGGCGTCAAAACGTCGATGACCATCGATCCCAACAGCCACAGGACTCCAAACATGGTCGCGACATCGATGGGACGACGCATAGATTAACCTCCCAAAAACCCGGGAATTGCAGGTATGATCTCAGGACCACGCCGGCTCCTGAGTCAATTGGGAGTTGCGGAAAGAAGCGGGTTGACTCGAAAAAGCGCGGTACGGCTAATCGCACATCGCCAGAGGTCAGTTGTCATGTCAAACCCACACGATTTTCACACGCCGCAATCGTCCTACACCAAGGAAGATCTGCTCAAATCAGGCGAAGGCGGCTATTTCGGCCCGGGCAATGCGCAGCTGCCGGCGCCGCCGATGCTGATGATGGACCGCATCACCGAGATCAGCATGGACGGCGGCGAATTCGGAAAGGGCCATATCATCGGCGAGTTGGACATTACGCCGAGCCTCTGGTTCTTTGATTGTCACTTTCCCGGCGACCCGGTGATGCCGGGATGTCTCGGCCTGGACGCGATGTGGCAGATCATCGGCTACTGGCTTGGCTGGTCCGGTTCGCCGGGCAAGGGCCGCGCCATCGGCGTGGGTGAGGTGAAGTTCAAGGGGCATATCACGCCGGACATCAGACGCGTGCGTTACGAAGTTGATATGCGCCAGGTAAGGCGCGGCAGACTGGCGCTTGGAATTGCCAACGGCCGGGTATTTGCGGATGACGCATGCGTCTATCTTGCGAAAGATATGAGGGTCGGCCTGATCAGGCCCGCAATCTGAGGATGATGGCGGCGGCATTTTTGGCATCGGTCGCTGCGGCACCATTGATATCGCCGTGAACTGCTGACATATTCGATCTTAAGTTGTGTCGTTCCGCGCAAGGTTAAAGAGCGGAGCGTGAGCGCCAACCTTCAACCATTTCCTTCCCTAGATGTCAGCGCCGGAGCAAATGACAATGGATACCGGCTCGCTGCGCTTCGTCGACAAGGTCGGCCAGAATTTATTGTTTCGCGGCGGCAAGCCGATCACCAACGGTGCGTTCGACCCGGCGCTCAAGGCCGCGCTCGCAACGGCTTACGACGGGATGATGCCGGCGCAATATTATCTTGTCGTGATCTGCCTGCTGCACACCAACTCCGACGATAGCCCGGACATCGCTGCTGAGCTCGGATATTTCGAGAACAATCCGGGGGAGATCCACCTCTGGGACACCCTGGGCACGGAGCTCTGTTGTTTCGATCGTGCACCTGCCGAGCGCGATCGCCTGGTCAAAACGCTTGATCAATGGCTGGGCGATCCTTTGATCTGGCGCGTCGCCACGCTGCGACAATGGCTCGAGACGTCTCAGCTGCCGTTTGGGCCGCAACCCGATTTGCCGTGCGTGTTCTACGTTCATTGCAGTGGCGGTTGCGATCGCACCGGCGAACTGATCGGCGCTTACCGGTTGCGCTATATGGGCGCATCCTGGCTGGACATGTGGAGCGAACAACCCTGTAGACGGCCGATGGGATGCAGCAACTATCGTGCGCTGCAATGGTACGCGTTCTGGCTCAATGAAACCTTCGGGCTCGCGATTTCGGGGATCGGCGAGGACGGCGGCTGTTTCGACGGAAATGTAGTAGACCGCCCCTGTTCGCCGATCTTGCGGCCTTTCGCTCACGGCTGAAGCGTCACGTCGAAGCACCTCGGCGAGGATGACTTCAGGCAGCTCGCTTGGGCAATCGACGCCCGTCCGGCGATCCCAGTGCCTGGTCCTGGAGTTGCTGAGACTGGCTCGAACGATAGTTATAGGCGGCGCCGCTGTGTTCGGCCGAGGCCGCGCGGGCACAGTCGTCGCATTCCCTAGCATAGGCTTCAACGAGCGCGGCGTCCCGTGGAGACAACATGCCGGCTATCCGGCGGGCTTGTCCCGCACGGGCGTGCCACCTGAGAATCTCTGACAGGCCAATCTGGGTCATAACGAGAATCACCCACCGTTCGATATCGGAAGGCTGACGCCCCAATCGTCAAAGTTCAATGCTTGAAATTATGCCGGAATCGAGTCCGCGTAAGTGATTCTCGCAAACGGTTTTCGACGCTCGAGGGCTGGCGTCGTTCTAGCTGTTAGTGATCGGCCGGTGCCGGATCCGTTTCCGCCGGCTGCGGCGCTTCCGCGGGCGGCTTGCGCGACGCTGCGGGCGGCGGCCTTCTCGCGACGGGCACAGCAGGACGCGGCAGCGCGTCAACCTTGGCGGCGAGACCCGCCACCGCGTCGGAAAGAGCCTTCGAGGTCGTTTGCAACGAGATCAGCACCTGAAGCGCCGTGTCCAGCTGGTCCGACGTTCGTTTCTCGGAAGCTTGCAAATCCCTGATAAGAGCGAGTTGCTGGTCGTTGGGCGGCGTCGCGGACGGGAACTCGTTCGCGGAGAACCTTGGTGCTTCCTCTTCGCGGGACATTCCGAGTTGGGAACGAAGCTCGTCGCCGTAAAAATTCCAGGCAACGGCGCCGCTCGAGGCCGCGAGCAGCATCAGGATCAGCACCACGCCAGGGCGCGTCCCCCGCCGACCTTCCACGAGTAGACCAAACTCCTGCTCCGTCATCAAACCGCTCCCACCGACCACTCTTCGTTCGCGAAAATTCGGCGTCGCGGGCTACCGCTGCGTGCGAGTGGGTTGCGAATTGCAGCTCACCAAAACCACATAGTCCGGCTTGCTGCTGGTTATTCCGTAAATCTCGGTGTTGATGGTGTTCTGCCCGATGACCCGCGCGGCAGGACATTGCGGTCGTATCACCCGCAGCGCCATGCGCTTGCGGTCGTCGGAGACTTCCGGATTGTATCCATAGGTCGGGACGTTTGCGACGTGCACCACCATGTCGTAAGGCGTTCCGGCGGACGCCTGCTCGATGCGAACTTCGCCGGAAGCGCTGGCCGAGCCGGCCACGGCGACGGAAAATGCGGCAACCAAAACACCGAACTTCATTTTTGCTTTCCCTTCAGCCCCCATCCCCACAGCTCGATGAATGGCTTCGGAGCGGCACGGCTTGTAAGCCTTGGTAACCCTCGGGCACGGGCGCTTTCCATGGCTTGCCCGGCGTCCTCGGTCTAACCAGCCACGCCGCGTTACCGGCCTTGCCCTATTGTCCATGAGAAACCCCGCCCGATGGGGATCAAGGGGCGGGGCCACTCATTTCAGGAGTAAGCGGCATGTCTGGGGAGACGCCACCTGACGCATAGCCTAAGATCCGATCCGCGAGTCGCAAGGCGAAGATTCAGTCAAATCCTGACACCAGGCTTACATCAAACATCTCGTGCTCAGATCCATCCGTGAATGGCCAACAATTAATGATGCGAGCAGGCCCGTGCCACTAACGTGGCGGTGATGCGGGGGATCGCTGTATCGAGGCGGAGAGGGGGCGGCCCGCAAAATATCGTACGTCTCGGATTCTTTGCGGGCACAAGCGTGGTATAGATCGGGGAAACTAAAGGGAGCACCCCATGCATGTTCTTCGCGTCGCGGCCATTCTTGCGCTGCTGACAGGGCCGGTTTGCGCACAGACGTTGATACAGAGCTTCGATCAGAAGACGCCCCAGCAGAAGGCCGACGAGGAGCTAAGGGAAAAGTTCTCCAAAGAACAGCAATCGCACCAGCAAGTACCGGAAGCCGCCCCCAAGACGTCCGTCGATGCATGGGGCAACGTTCGCACTGGAGATGCGGCCAAGACGGCTGCTTCCAAGACGGCAGCTTCCAAGACGGCTGCTGCCAAGGCGTCCACGCCCAAGGCCTCTGGTTCCACGGCCAAGACGGTCACCTCGGTAAAGCCGTCGAACAAAACCGGCGCCGACGCAGACTAAACCATCTCGGCTTGGATCAAACCAGCGAAGCGAAAGCCGGAAAGACCGCGCTTCACAAGCCTGATCGATCGCGCGCTCGGAGAGAGACGAATTGATCTCTAGCCGGCTGGCAAGCGCGGTTGAAAGCGCCGACCCTTCGAGATCATTGGAAAATGTGTCGCATCCGGTAGGTGGAATTGGAAATTTTATCTCCGGAGAAAATTTTTTCGCAGCGAAAATGCAACGATGATGTAAGGGCAGCGCGTTCCGACGCCGACCTGTTGCCGCGGGTGGAACTAAGTTCCGTGACCTGCTGCGTTCGCACGCAAAACCGCGGGCCTCACGAATAGGCCGTGACGGTCAGAAAAAATAAGCGGCGCGCCAATCAAAAAAATAAACAACCTAATTCTTCGCTTGCTGTGAAAAACAGTCGGTATTGGACTCGCTCATTCTTTCAGTTCTGCGAAACTTGCTCATCGATTGTCGATGTCGCTTCTCGCGAGGGCCCAATGAAACGTGATAGCCTGCCTGAGTGTTGGTCAGACGCGGCCGCGCGCGCGGTGCCGGTCTCGTTAAGCGCGCGAACTTCGGAGAAGATCGAGCGCTGTCGGAGCCGTCGAGCTACTTGATTTGACGCGCGTGAGTCGACCGCTTCAAACCGACCGGTAAATCATTGACGTAAATTAGCTATCTGCGATGCGCCTCGCCATCGAGAGCGTAAACGACGATCCGCGAGTCCACGCGCGCTGGATTCGCCGATCGCACTGTCCTGCTTTCTCTTAACACCGAGGTGAAGTTCCATGACCGCATTGCGTGATCAGCTCAAGTTTGCCTACTGGGTTCCGAACGTGTCCGGCGGGCTTGTCATCAGCAAGATAGAACAACGCACCGGTTGGGACATCAATTACAACCGGCGCCTGGCGCAGATCGCCGAAGACAGCGGCTTTGACTACGCCTTGAGCCAGATCCGGTTCACAGCGGGCTACGGTGCCGAATTCCAGCACGAGTCGGTCGCCTTCAGTCACGCGCTGCTCGCGGCGACGAAGAAGTTGAAAGTCATCGCTGCGCTGCTTCCCGGACCATGGAATCCGGCGCTTGCGGCCAAGCAGATCGCAACGATCAGTCATCTTTCCGAAGGGCGCGTGGCCGTCAACGTCGTCAGCGGGTGGTTCCGCGGAGAGTTCACGGCGATCGGCGAGCCGTGGCTCGATCACGATGAACGCTATCGTCGATCCGAGGAATTCATTCGCGCGTTGCGCGGAATCTGGTCGCAGGACAATTTTACATTCCGCGGCGATTTCTATCGCTTCAGCGACTATACGCTGAAACCGAAGCCGCTTGATCCGCAACCCGAAATTTTCCAGGGAGGAAGCTCGCGCGCTGCGCGTGACATGGCTTCGCGGGTGTCCGACTGGTATTTCACCAATGGAAACTCGCCTGAAGAGATCAAGAAGCAGGTCGATGACATCCGCGCCAAGGCAAAAGCCAACGGGCATTCCGTCAAGATCGGCGTCAACGCGTTTGCGATCGCCCGAGAGACCGAGGCCGAGGCGCGCAGCGTCCTCAGTGAGATTATCGAGAAGGCCGATCCCGATGCCGTAGGCGCGTTCGCCCATGAGGTCAAGAACGCCGGCAAGGCTTCGCCGGAGGGGCAGGGAAATTGGGCGAAGTCGACCTTCGAGGATCTCGTTCAATACAATGATGGCTTCAAGACCAACCTGATCGGCACACCTCAGCAGATTGCCGAGCGCATTGTCGCGCTGAAGGATGTCGGTGTTGACCTCATCCTCCTTGGCTTCCTGCATTTCCAGGAAGAGGTCGAGTATTTCGGAAAGCACGTGATTCCGCTGGTCCGCGCGCTCGAAGAGAAGGTTGGGTTGCGAGTTGAGGCGGCTGAGTAGGCGCGGCGCGGGCAGATTCCGATGAGTGCGGTCGCAACGGCCAATGCTAAAACCTTGCCTCTTACGGGCGAAGGTGTCGAAGAAGCGCGGGTTGTTCCAGCGGTTGCCGGATGGAGACCGGCAAGTGCCGCGCTGCGTGCGGCTGTTCCGGTGCTGGCGTTGGAGGATATCTCGGTAAGTTTCGGCGGCGTAGTTGCGTTGCGCGATGTCGATCTGCGGGTCGCGGAGGGTGAAATTCGGGCGGTCATTGGCCCGAATGGAGCCGGCAAAAGTTCGCTTCTGAACGTCGTGAGCGGATTGTATCGGCCGGATCGCGGCCGTGTGCAGCTTGGCGACAGGCATTTTTCGCATGTGCCGACATCGCGCCTCGCAGGTTTTGGCGTGGCGCGGACCTTTCAGAATCTGGCGTTGTTCAAGGGTCTGTCGGTGCTCGACAACGTGATGATGGGCCTGGTGCACCGGCGGCGTGCCGGCTTCCTGCAACAGATCGCCGGCACGCCCTGGGCGCGGCGGGAGGAGGCGGCCAATCGTGCCGCCGCGGAGGAGATCGTGGGCTTCCTTCATCTCACGGAAGCGAGCGAGCGGATTGCCGGAACACTGCCGTATGGCTTGCAGAAGCGGGTCGAATTGGCCCGTGCTCTTGTCGCCCGTCCGAAGCTTCTGCTGCTGGACGAACCGTTGGCCGGCATGACGCTGACCGAAAAGCAGGAGCTCTCGCGCCACATACGCAATGCGCGTGACAGCTACGGTACCACGATCGTCCTGATCGAGCATGATATCGGCGTGGTGATGGATCTTTCCGACAGCATCACGGTGCTCGACCACGGATGCAAGATCGCCGACGGCACGCCGGATCAGGTGCGCGCCAACCAGGCCGTCATCGACGCCTATCTCGGGGTGGCGCATGGCGACGAAACGGAGCTGGCGAGCTGATGTTCGATTATCAGTTTTTCATCGAGGTTCTGGTCGGCGGCCTGTTGTCCGGCGTGATGTATTCGCTGGTCGCCATCGGATTCGTGCTCATCTACAAGACATCAGGTGTTCTGAATTTCGCGCAAGGCGCGATGATCTTGTTCGCGGCGCTCACGTTTGTCAGCCTGCTCGAACGCGGCGTTCCGTTTCCCCTGGCGTTGCTGGCGACCCTTGCGGTCATGGTTGTACTGGGCATCGCGGTCGAGCGGTTCGTGCTGAGGCCGCTGGTCAACCAGCCGCCGATCACACTTTTCATGGCGACGCTGGGGTTGTCCTACGTGATCGAGGGCGCGGCGCAGCTCTTGTGGGGCGCGCAGGTGCACGGTCTCGATCTGGGGATCAGCGACACGCCATTCGACGTCGCGGGCGTCCTCATCAGCCAGTTCGACCTGTTCGCCGCCGCCGTCGCCGGCGCACTGGTGGCGCTGTTTGCGCTGTTTTTCCGGTACACGCGCACGGGGCTGGCGTTCCGGGCCGTCGCTGACGATCAGTTTGCCGCGCTCGCGGTCGGCCTGCGTCTGCCGCGGGTATGGGCCGCGGTATGGACAGCGGCGGGAATCGTCGCGGTCGTTGCCGGCTTGCTCTGGGGGGCGCGGCTCGGTGTGCAGTTTTCGCTTTCGTTGATTGTGCTCAAGGCGCTGCCCGTACTGGTCCTCGGTGGGTTCGATTCGATTGCAGGCGCCATCGTTGGCGGCCTGCTGATCGGTGCGATCGAAAAGCTCGCTGAAGTTTATGTCGGACCGTTCTTCGGCGGGGGCATCGAGGCATGGGCCGCGTACGTCGTCGCCCTCGGCTTCTTGCTGGTGCGGCCATCGGGCCTGTTCGGCCAGAAACTCGTAGAGAGAGTTTGAGTATGCCCGCGCCATCCATCAGAGCGAGCCGGTTGACGTCGAACCACATTGGCATCGCGCTTCTGCTCGGTGTTGCCTATGGCATCGTCCCCTTTACCGGGTCGGAATATCTGCTGGACGCGATCCTGACGCCGTTCCTGGCGCTTGCGCTGGCCGCGGTCGGGCTCAACGTGCTCACGGGCTATGCCGGGCAGGTGTCGCTCGGTTCGGCTGCGTTTCTCGCGGTCGGCGCCTATGCGGCCTACAACTTCAACCTGCGGATTCCGGAACTGCCGTTTCTGGTCAGCCTGCTGCTGGCCGGCCTCGTCGCGGCGCTGGTGGGTCTCGTCTTCGGCCTGCCGAGCCTGCGCCTGCGTGGATTCTATCTCGCGGTGTCGACACTCGCCGCGCAGTTCTTCGTGCAATGGGCCTTGACGAAATTCGGATGGTTCTCGAACGACAATCCGTCAGGCGTGATCGATGCGCCGACGCTCAACATCGCGGGCATTCCGGTTTCGGGAGCCGAGCGGCGATATGTCTTCTCGTTGACGATCGTGCTGATCGCCACGTTCCTGACGGTTCGGCTGCTGGCGTCCCAATCGGGGCGAAACTTCATCGCTGTTCGCGATCATGAGATCGCCGCCAAGGTCATTGGCGTTCCGCTGTTGCGGACCAAGCTGCTTGCTTTTGGCATTTCGTCCTTCCTGATCGGCATTGCGGGCGTGCTGTGGGCGTTCGCTTATCTGCGCACTGTGGAGCCGGCCGGTTTCAACCTGGATCGCTCTTTCCAGATCCTCTTCATCATCATCATCGGCGGCCTGGCATCGATCAGGGGATCGTTTTTGGGGGCAGCCTTCATTGTCGTATTTCCGCTGCTGCTGTCGCGTGTCGGTGCCGCACTTTTGGGGAATGTGTTTGATTCCGGAGTGCTGGAGATGAGCCAGCGCATCGTGATCGGCGGTCTCATCATCGGACTTCTGATCGCAGAACCGCGCGGGCTGATCGCTCTGCTGGACCGCTTCTCAATCAGGGTCTTTCGCAAACCACGGCACGCCAATCAGCAACCAAATTAGCCATCGAACCATCGTCAACCAAAGGGGTCATGTGATGAAAATATTCAAGCCTTTTAGACTAGCGGCGGTGGCCTCGGCCATCGCCATTGCCTCCCTGCTTCCCGCGAAAGCGGACGAGCAATTCTTTCCGCTACAGAGCTATCGCGTCGGGCCGTATGCGGCCGGCGGCACCGGTTTCTTCGGCGGCTTCATCGACTATCTCAATCTCATCAATATCCGCGATGGTGGCGTCAACGGCGTCAAGCTGACGTGGGACGAGGGCGAGACCCAATACGAGGTCGAGCGCGGCGTCGAAGTCTACGAGCGCCTTAAAAATCGTCCCGGCGTGGCGGCGTGGAATCCGCTGTCGGTCGGCATCGCCTATGCCATGATCGACCGCATCACCAAAGACAAGGTGCCACTCATCACGATCAACCACGGCAGGACCGACTCCACCGACGGCCGCGTGTTTCCCTACGTGTTCCCGCTGCTGCTCAACCCTTACAGCGAAACGTCGGGCATCGTGAACTATATCGCGACGCGCGAGGGCGGCCCCGAGAAACTCAAGGGCAAGAAGATCGTGGTGCTCTATCACGGTTCGCCGTACGGCAAGGAAACCATCCCGATCTACAAGTTGCTCGCCGACAAGCTCGGCTTTGAGCTTGAGCAGATCGAGGTGCCGCATCCCGGCAACGAGCAACAATCGCAATGGCTGTCGATCCGCCGGGCGAAAGCCGACTATGTGGTGCTGCGCGGTTGGGGCGTGATGAACCCGGTGGCGCTGAAAACAGCGCAGAAGGTCGGTTTCCCGGTCGATCACATCGTCGGAAATGTCTGGTCCAATTCTGAAGAGGACGTCATTCCGGCGGGCGACGCGGCGAAAGGCTATGTCGCGATCACGACGCAGGCGTCGGGCGCCCAGTATCCGGTGCTCCAGGAGATCATCAAGACCGTCTATGGCGCGGGCAAGGGCAATCTGGACGACAAGAAACGCATCGGCAGCGTCTACCACAACCTCGGAATCGTTAACGGCATCCTGAACGTCGAAGCCATCCGGATCGCGCAGGCAAAATTCGGCCATCGCACGCTGACGGGCGACGAGGTGCGCTGGGGTTTCGAGCATCTCCAGCTCGATCCGGCGCGGGTTGAGGCGTTGGGCGCAAAGGACCTGTTCCACTCGATCAACGTCACCTGGGACAATCACGAAGGCGATGGCCGCGTCACGTTCCAGCAGTGGGACGGTACAAAATGGAAGGTCGTCTCCGACTGGATATCGCCGGATTGGGCGTTCCTGCGCCCGATCATCGAGAAGTCCTCAACCGCCTACGCGGCCGAGCACAACATCAAGATCCGGACATCCGACGACGCTCCGCTCAGTCAGTAGCGACCTTATGGCAAAGGCGGAGGAGATGGCTTGGCCTGCTCCTCCGCCGGTATCAAACCTCACGGGTATAAATGCATGAGCGATCTGCTTCTCTCGGTCGAAGCTCTGGCGGCGACATACAATCATGCCATTCGGGCGCTCTCGGGCGTTTCGCTCACGGTGCGGCGTGGTGAGATCGTAGCCTTGCTCGGTGCCAACGGAGCGGGCAAGTCGACCGTGCTGAAGGCGGTGTCGAATCTGCTGTACGCCCAGCGCGGCCAGATCACGGAAGGTCAAATTCATTTCGATGGCGGTGCCGTCACCACCATTTCGTCCGCGGACCTGGTGCGGCGCGGACTGGTGCCGGTGCTCGAGGGCCGCCATTGCTTCCATTCGCTGACCGTCGAAGAGAATTTGATCGTCGGTGCGATCGGGCGCGACGCGCGTCGCAGTGAGATTGCGAGCGATCTCGACCGCATCTATGCGCTGTTTCCTGGTCTGAAGCAGCGGCGGAAGTCTCTCTCCGGGTTCACCTCCGGCGGGGAGCAGCAGATGACCGCGATTGGGCGCGCGCTGATGTCGCGCCCGCGGTTGCTGGTGCTGGACGAGCCGTCGATGGGCCTGGCGCCGCTGGTGGTCGAAAGCATTTTTCGCACGCTGAAACAACTCAACGTGAGCGAGGGACTGTCGATCCTCGTCGCGGAACAGAATTCGACGGTGGCGCTGCGGTTCGCCGATCGCGCCACGGTTCTCGAAAACGGCCGGACGGTTCTCGGCGGCTCGGCGCTGGAGTTGCGCCAGCGCGCCGACATCAAGGCGCTCTATCTCGGAAGCCCGAGCGAGAGCGCTGCACGTGTTTCATCTTCATCCAACAGGGCGGTTGCCTGATTTTCAGATCAACAGGAGGGTTACCATGACCAAGGACAATCTCGCGCGCGTAGTCGATGAGGATCACTATTCCAGGCTCGATGCCATCATCGAGAGCACGGTGAAGGCCAATGCCGACCGTAACGATCTCGAAGGCCGCTTTCCCAGAGACAATCTCGACGCGCTCGCCGCCGCCGGCTGGACCGGTGTGCTCAATGAGCCTCGTTTCGGCGGGCTCGGGCTCTCACATGTCGATTTTGCAGAAGCCGCATACCGTATCGGGCAGGCTGACGCATCGACCGGATTGATCTATGTCATGCATGTCGGCGCGGCCCAGACGATCAATCTTTTCGGCAATGACGACCAGAAGGAACGATGGCTCAAGGCGAACAACGGCGGGCTGCTCGGCACCTATTCGACCAGCGAGCGCGCCTCCGGCGGCCACTGGTGGTACAATTTTTCCGAAGCCGGGCGCGATGGCGCGGACTACGTCGTCAATGCTGAAAAGTCCTTTACCACGAGTTCGGGCCAAGCCGATTTCTACCTGGTTCAGACCCGCGCGCCCGGCGCCAAGGACCAAACCGATATTATCTTTTTCATCGTGGACGGGAAGGCAAAGGGGATCGAATCCAGCGCATGGGATGCGCTCGGCGTGCGCGCCAATCATTCCGGCGCGATCCGCTACAACGCCGTGAAGGTCCCCGCCGCGGACCGGCTCGGCGCCGAAGGGCAGGGCAAGGAAATCATCTATGACGGCGTCTCTCCGGTGTATCTGATCGGGCTAGGCGCGGTCTGGGAGGGCGTTGCCCGTGGTGCCTTGAACGCAGCGGTCGCGCATACCACGAGCTTTGTCCACAAGGACAAGAACAAGAGCCTGTCGGACTATCAGGCGATTCGTCAGGAACTCGGCGCGGCGAAGGTGCTGGTGGAAACGCTGCGTCCCTGGCGCAACGAACTCGCGGCAAAACTCGACGATCTCTGGCGTGCCGGCAAGCCGCAAAGCGAGATTCTGATTCCGCTGACGGAGTTCAAGGTTCACGCGGCGGAGGTCGCCAACAAGGTTGCGGCCGCAGCACTCACCGTAACCGGCGGCTACGGCTATCGTCGCGGACCGATCGAGCGGTCCTATCGCGACGCGCGCGCGGCGATCGCGATGGGCCCTTCCAACGTCATCGCACGCGACTGGATCGGAAAATCGCTCGTCGGCCTGCCGCTGGAGCTGTTCTACGAGGGTGGCGAGTAGGTTGTCGTGGGGGAAGGGGCTGGCGCGCTCGGAGAGATTCGAACTCCCGGCCCTCGGAATCGAAATCCGATGCTCTATCCAGCTGAGCTACGAGCGCTTCCATAGTAAAATCAGCGACTTACCGCCGATCTGCCGCCTTGAAATCTGACACGAATTTGGGCCTGAGTAAACGGTTGAGTAAACGAAGGCCGATCCGGGCGGGGTAGGGCGTCATTAGAGCAAGTGCGGGCGGCCCGTCAACGAGGGGGCTCGTGGATGCGTGCGGGATTGTAGAGGGTGGTTCGCCCTAGGCCTAGGAGATCAGACGCACCGGCAGTGCGCTAGGGCTGATCCTGCGAGCCTTGGGTGGGTACGTGCTCGGGCCGGGTTGTGGACTGGCCGCGTCAGCGTCTTGCTATCTTCATGGCTGTGGCGACGGGGTCGACGGGTTGGGTTCGGCGTTCGGTTTGACAGGTTTCTGTTGTGGAGTTGGTGAACTCAAAGCACCTGCTTGCGGCACTTGAGCAGGATAAAGAGTTCTGACTTGTGGAGTTTCGGAAGCGGCAATACCGGGCTGCGAGGCGGTCGACGATGTCGTTTCTCTGAGAGTGTACACATCGAGGACGAAAACCATAAAAAAAGCGAACGAAACAAAAAGTATCACGAGCCCCACTACGGAGGATTTGAAACTCACTGCGTCTTTAGAGTACGAGATTTCCCCACCTCCCGACAGTTCGCCTCTTCCTAAAACTGCAAGCTTATATGACGCGAGCAACTGAAGACCGGCCAAGGCAACGCCCGAAAGCGTGATCACTACGACCATAAAGAGCAAGATGATATTCTCACGCCTCTGAAAAACGAAATTGTCTTTTCGGATATTTTCTTCGTCGACGAGCAATTGCGATCTGGTTGAATTATAACAAAAGCCATTCAATCTATTTAAGGCATCAAGATCAGCAGGCGTTGCTTTCTTTTCCCTATATGTTTCAATGCAGTCCGAAATGACATTTTGCTCAGGAGATGAGCTTCGCGACCTGTTTTCTTGCAGCAGAGAAGCACTTAGGTACGTTACGGCTGCGACAACTATTGCGGTTAAAAGGCAAGCCCAAAACGTCATCCTCCAATTCATTGCGCTGTTCCAAAGTAAGTATTTCCGATTCCATCCGTACACGCACAGTTTGAACCGGAATATTCAACGGTGGGGCAATTACCAGCTTGCGTTACGCAAACAGGCGGCGGAGGAAAATTTTGCTGCTGCTGCTGCTGCTGCGGAAATTGCTGCTGCGGAAATTGCTGTTGGGGAAACTGTTGTTGAGGAAACTGGGGAGGGAATTGCTGCGTCTGCTGTGGGAATTGCTGCTGTCCTGGGACTTGCGCGGGCATCTGGGGAAGTTGTTGTTGTTTGGAAACACCGCTGCGCGGTGGGCACCTTGTCGTCGCGGGATTACAGTATTGTCCCGTAGCGGGATCAACCATCGCCAGTCCCGCGATCAGGCTGACAAACACTTCCAGATAGCGTTGCACAAAAGAGCCCTCCCGCATTCTAATTTGACGTGTAGAGATAAACGATACGAGTTGTGGTTGTTTTGTCAATAAGTCAGATCGTGGCCGCCGCCTCATTCGTCGTACCAATCTTTCCGGTCAGGCGGCAGCGTCTTGACCGCCTCCAGCAGCCGCCCGCGCGCATATCCCCTGGAGACCGCAGCGCGCAACCTCTCCATGTCGGTCTCAAGAATGTGGTTGGTAGCGATCAGCGCCCTGACCGCCTCGCGCGCCCATCACCGCCGCACGCCGCTATGGCCTGATCGACATGCACCTTCGTCAACCGACTGGATTAGTGCACGTTGGGTGATCCGTGTTGACGGCATCAGAGGTCGTGCTTGGTCTGTTCTCATGGAGCAAGGCGCCCTTTATCCTCTCTAGCCTTCATCGATCACGATCAACGCGCGAGTCACGTAATAGTCTTTGTCGCTGAATCACAACCACTGATATACAGTCACGAATCACGCAAATTGGGGGGAATATGGCCAGTCGTTGGTTGGGTGTCGTCGTGTCGGGCGACAAGGTCACTATTGTCGACGCGGAGGTTCCCGATACAGGGCCTCTCGTTATTCAAGCCGATGAATCTTGGCCGCTGCAACAAGGCGAGCGTGTGCCTGCCTACGTGGTAATGGCGCAACAGGTCTCAAATTATGTAACTGAGAACCGCATCAAGCTCGCGGTCGTGAAAGCGAGCGCTGTGAGCCTTGGAGGGACGAAAAAAGCGCACTTGGAGTCCGCCGAACTGCGCGGCGTTGTGATGGCGGCTCTTGGTACGATCACAAACGTTGAACTTCGATCGAAAGGCGTGATCAGCAAAACGTTCGGCAAACGCAAGGTCGATGCCTATGTCAAAGATGATGGCTTTTGGCAAAAGGAATGCGTCGGACAATTGCGAAGTGGCAGTCGTGAGGCGGCCATGGTTCTTTTGGCCGCAAGGAAACCAAAATGACCTTGCGTTCGAACCTCAAAATCGGACCCCCGATTGGCGCCGGCTTTTTTGGCGAGGTCTTTTCAGCGACCGATGACGCCCATGGCACTGTCGCTGTAAAGATTCAAGGTAAACTGCCGTTCGAGGCCGATGCAGATTGGCAGTTGCGGAGAAACTCTCATTTGGCCGAAGGCCAGCGATTGAGCCGGGCGAAACATGCGAATGTTGTGCAGATACACACGATACTTGAGGATGATGCGAGCGACGCAGTGTTGATTGTGATGGACCTCTGCCCCGGTGGTTCGCTGCAGAGCCGATTCGAGCTTGACCCTATGTCGTTAGCGGAGGTGCGCAAATATACAACTCAAGTCACTATGGGCCTCGTCGCGCTGCACTCACGGCAAATGCTACATCGCGATATTAAGCCAGGAAATATTCTGCTGAACAGACAAGGGACGGCGCAGATTGGAGACTTCGGCCTCGTCACCGACAACATCATATTAGGTTACGGCTCAGCCACTGGGTATTCCGATCATCTTTCGCCCGAAGTGCTCAACGGTGGAGGCACAAGCGTGAAATCAGACATTTGGGCTCTCGGTATGACGATGTACAGATTGCTGCACGGCAGTGAATGGTATTCAAAATTACCTTTTCCTCCCCGGAACGTTGTAGGTAAGGGTGGGTTTGCAAAATCGTTGCCTTGGCTTCCACATATTCCGCAAGCTTGGCGTACCGTAATCCGAACAATGATGAATGACGATCCGGGGGCGCGATATCAGAATGGGAGTGGTGTGCTTAGAGCCTTTGCCCGGCTCGTCACTACGCCCCAATGGCAATGCAGTGTTAGGCCAGGGCAAATAACGTGGCGGCACCAAGCAAAGGGACGCAACTATTTCGTTGATTGGACAGAAACTAGTTCAAGGAAATACGACTGGGCGGCTTGGAGTGAGCCCGTTGGACAGGGCAATCGGCGCTCATTCGGCAAATCCAAAAACTTGGACTACGGCGCCGCGGAACGAGAGTTGAATAGGCTCTTCGCGACGAAGCTCGCGAACGTCTAGCCGGATTTCCTCAATCGGCGCGGCAACAGGTATGGTCCACTGAAATCCGTGTCCTTCAAAGTCCGAAGACCGAGTTTCTGCTTTGCAAGCTCCTTGCGATTCTTGCGACAATGATTGCAATAGGATTGGTCCGCAACGACGCCGAGGCGTGGTTTCCAATGTCGCCCGCAGTGTCTGCATTTCGGAAGCTCAAACATGGTGGTTGCTCCCTTGGTAGGTAAATGCAAGATGAGAACATAATAAGAACATTCGAGTCGGTCAACCCTTAGGGGATATTTCTCTACAGAGCGTTTAGGGACAGGATTAACTTCCTGTTAGCTTTCCGTGCTTGGAGTGACGCTGCGTAACGGTGACGCCACTGATCTGCACAGCCGAAGGGGCTGAAGGTTGCGGTCCGACCCACGCTAAGATTTGAGGTCGATCAGGTCGTCGAGATTGGCATCGGGATCCCGCTCCGGCCGCTCGCGCCTTGCATCCAGAACTTCGAGCGCGCGATCCTCGTCTCGGTGACGTTGTGCGTCATGGTGACGAACTCGCTCGGACCAGGGGCGGGGCCGGTGCTCACGTTAAAACCCGGCGCCGTGATCGGGATGGGCAATCCGGTCGTCATCATGTCGGCGTGCCCCGTCGCCACGAGGGCGTTCGCGATGCCGCAGAGCGCGTCGTACGAGCGCGAGAGTTCGGCAAAGGCGTCGTTGTACTTCGTGTGCTCGTCACGTGCGCCTGTCTTCAGATACACGATCACGGCGTCGAACTTCACCGCCTCCAGCCTGATTACCTCCGCGCGGGCCTTGGCGAGCATGTCCTGGACGCTAAGCAGCGCGTCCTTTGCTGCGCTCGCCGCCTTGTTCGTGTTCTCCTTCGTGGCCACGAGCTTGGCGATGGGCTGGTCGCCAGCGCCGTAGGTGGCTTGGTAACGACCACGGCGTCGCGGCGCCAGTTGTTGGCATTTGGCCGCGAACTTTTCATCCCGCGCGCGCGCGGGGCGGCGGAACGGCGCCTTCAGGAGGACGCCTTGGGCGCCTTGTCGGCCTTCTTTTTGACGGCCTTCTTGGCGGGTTTTTTGGGCAGCGGCTGCTCGGCGGCATGCTTGATGGCCCGCAGGTAGCTGTCGGCGGCATTATCGGCCGAGTTCTGGATGCGCTTGGCGGCGGCGGTCGCGAACTCCAGGGTGTTCTTCGCCGTCAGCTTGTGACGTTCCCTTGTGTCTTTGTTGGCGGCTTTGGCCGCCATCGCCATGTATTTGCCGCGTCGCTTTTTCGCGGCATCGATCAGGTTTTTGGTCGCCTTCTTGGCAATCGATCGGATCAGGACGTCCAGGTCTGCTTCAGCCATTTCCCACCTTGATAAATTCGCAAGTCACGGGTTGTGCTACACCGATTGCGCGTCGCCAATCCAGCGCTGAAATAAAGGACCGCGGCCGGCGCGTGCAAACAGCGGTACGCCGGGCGCGGTGACTAAAGCATGATGAGATTGGGTTAGGTAGCGACGTCGAGCCCTTTTTCGCGTGCCATTCTACTTTGCATGGGGTTGTTTTCGCGATTTTGTGTTTGGCCCCTCCGGAGCATCCAGATCGGCTGTGCTGGCTGGCGCTGACGGCGATCGATTCAACCCCAACCCGTCATGCTCTAGGCCGCGGGGCCGCGGGGCGCGGGCAGGGCCGGGTTGGGCAGGTCTTTCAGGCCGCGGCCCGCGGATTTGGGCGGGAAGGCCCCGACAATTACCGCCCGCAGCCGGATTTTGCCCGGATTCGGATGCTTAACGGATTTCAAACACAGTATGGCCAGAGTCGTACCGTCTGGTCCTTCAACCGACCGTTCAGTGTCCCCGAAGGCTCTCTCCGGTTCCCCGATCGACATGCGCATCACGTCTGCCGCCCTGCTGTTGCTCTCGCTGTCGTTGCCTTGGCTTAACGTGACGCCGGCACGCGCCGACCTGCATATCACCGGCGATCACGGCGGTTACGTCGAAGAGTACAAGGCCAAATACCAGCGCATCCGCGATCGCCACGAGCGCGTCATCATCGACGGCGTCTGCAATTCCGCCTGCACCCTTGTGTTCGGCATCGTGCCGCTGAACAAGATTTGCGTGACGCCGCGCGCCAGTGTCGGCTTCCACCAGGCCTATTACGACAAGGCCTTCACCTTCGGCATCAAGGTCACCAGCGTCGAGGGGACGGCGGATCTGATGTCCTATTACCCCGACACGGTACGGGACTGGATTCGCCGCAACGGCGGCCTGACCACCGACATGAAGAAGATCAAGAACGGCATTGATCTCTGGAAGATCGTCGATCCCTGTCCGCAAGAGTTTTTCTAACAGCCGTTTTTCGGCATTGCCCCGGGCAGCCTCTGTCGGAGCCACCCTTCGTCAGAGCCACCCTTGCGGGCGAATCAACCGGGTTGACCGGCCTATGCCGGAGCCCGACTTCGACGCCAGCAGCAGCCGACTGCAAAATAAAAGCCTCCGGGCCGTTAGCCGGAGGCTTTTGCGCGCGTCAGAGCTTAGCGCTTCGACTTCTTCGCCTTCTTTTTCTTGGCCTTCTTCGCGGTCTTTTTGGCGGTTTTCTTCACAGCTTTTTTGGCCTTCTTGGCTGATTTCTTCGCAGCCTTCTTGGCCTTCTTCGCTGTCTTGGCCTTCTTCGCCGTCACCTTCTTGGCGGTTTTCTTCGCGGCTTTTTTGGCGGCCTTCTTCTTCGCCTTCTTGACCACCGGCTTGGCGGCTTCGGTGATCGCAGGTGCAGCGGTCGCCTCGGTGACGTGCTCGAGAACCGGTTTATCGTCGTCCATGTCATCCCCCAGAGTTTTACGAAGTCATGACGATAGCGAGATTTTTTCGCACGTCAAACAGACGCGCCAAAGAGACGTGTCCAATTCACGCGTTGCGGACCTTGGCGTAGGCGGCGAGCGCTCGCGCGCGACCGTCTCTGTGATCGATGATCGGGAGGGGATAGGTGTTGCCAAGTTCCACGCCGGCGCTCGCGAGTTCGAGCGGGGTCGCACTCCATGGCTGGTGGATCATGCTGTCGGGCAACGAGCCGAGCTCCGGCACCCAGCGCCTGACATAGGCGCCATCGGAATCGAACTTCTCGCCCTGCAGGATCGGATTGAACACCCGGAAATACGGCGCCGCATCGGCGCCGCAGCCCGCGACCCACTGCCAATTGGCGGGATTGCTGCCGGCATCGGCATCGACCAGCGTGTCCCAAAACCATTTTTCCCCCTCGCGCCAGTCGATCAGGAGATGCTTGACCAGGAACGAGGCCACCACCATGCGCACCCGGTTGTGCATCACGCCGGTGTGCCAGAGTTCGCGCATCCCGGCATCGACGATAGGGTAGCCGGTCCGGCCGCGTTGCCACGCCGCGAACGCCGCGTCGTCCTGCTTCCAGGCAAACGCATCGAACGACGGCTGCAGGTTCCGCGTTGCGAGGTCGGGCACGTCGAACAGCAGATGACGGCAGAACTCGCGCCAGCCGACTTCACTGAGGAATTTATCGATATCGCCGGCGAGCGCGTGCCGCTCGGCGGCGGCGAAGCGGGCGGCGTGCCAGATTTGGCGGGGGCTGATCTCGCCAAAGCGCAGATGCGGCGACAGGCCCGAGGTGCCGGGGCGGTCGGGCCGGTCACGATTGCCGGAATAGCCCGCCGCGTGACTTTTCAGAAAGGCGCTGAGGCTGGCCTGCGCGGACTTCTCGCCGGGGGTCCAATGCTCGCGCAGGCCGCCCGCCCAATCCGGACGCCGGGGTTCAAGGCCCCAGTCTTCGAGGCGATCGCTTGGGATGTCTGACGCGGACCCCAGTCGCTTCGGCGCCGGCAGCGGCTTTGGCGGATCGCCCAACGCTTGCACCCGCTTCCAGAACGGCGTGAACACCCGCAGGCCGCGGCCTTCCTTGTTGCGGATGTGGAGCGGGGACACCAGCAGGTCGCCCGGAAATCGCTGCGCGGTGACGCCGATCGCTTCCAGCTCAGCGGCCACGTGATCCGCTTGCGCCTGACACGGCGCCTGCGCGATGTCGTTCCAGTAGACGGCCTGGGCGCCGGTCTCCCGCGCCAGGGCGGCGATGATCCTGGCCGCCGGCCCCTGGCGCAGCACCAGCGATGAACCGATCGCCTGCAGGCTCGCTTGCAAGGCCCGCAGCGATTGTGCCAGCCACCAGCGCACCGCGCCGCCGAGCGGACGCGCGTTGGGGCCTTGAGGTTGGTCGAGCACGTAAAGACAGATCACCGGCGCGCCGGTCTCCGCGTGGACTTTGGCGGCGGCATGCAGAGCAGGGTGGTCGGAAAGGCGGAGATCGTCGCGAAACCAGACGATGCAGGGAGGGGAGGACTGGCTGGGCATCAGGCGGTTAACTCGGCTGGCGCGGGTTGGGTCCATGCGCCCGGGGAGACGTTGCAACTCCGACAGACCTCAGACGTACTACATGAGGTCACCAACAGAAACGGCTGGAGGCCACATTGAACCGGACTGTCGTGCTCTATCTGGCGACGTTGATCGTGCTGATCCCGATCGATTTTCTGTTTCTCGGGCTGGTCGCCAAGGGCTTCTTTACCTCGCAGGTCGGCGACATGCTGGGCGAGATCAGGCTCGCGCCGGCGATCCTGTTTTACCTGCTGTATGTGGCCGGCATCCTGGTCTTCGTCAGTGGTTCGGTCACGGCCGCCTGGCCGTCGACCCTGCTGTACGGCGCCCTGTTTGGCTTGTTCTGTTATGCGACGTTCGAGCTGACATCGTTGTCGCTGCTCAAGCACTGGACATGGGCTGTCGTGCTGGTCGACGTGTCCTGGGGGACGTTTGTCACGGCGGTGGCGTCGACGCTGGGGCTGCTGATTGCCGATTGGCTGGCGCCGAGGGTGTGACCCGTCATTGCGAGGAGCCGACGGGTCGCGCGAATGCGCAGGCTCCGCGACGAAGCAATCCAGTCCTTTCCTCGGCTCTGGATTGCTTCGCTGCGCTCGCAATGACGATGAAGAATCCCTACTTCGGCTGCGGCACGATCCGGATGTAGGGCTTCGGCGATTTCCACCCCTGCGGGTAGATCGTCTTGGCCTCGTCGTCGCTGACGGAGCCGGCGATGATGACGTCCTCGCCCTGTTTCCAGTCGGCCGGGGTGGCGACCCGATGTTTGGCGGTCAGCTGCAGGGAATCGATCACCCGCAATATTTCCTGGAAGTTGCGGCCCGTGGTCATCGGGTAGACCAGCACCAGTTTGATCTTCTTGTCCGGCCCGATGATGAAGACATTGCGGACGGTCTGGTTGTCGGCCGCGGTACGCGTCCCGGCGTCGCCGGAGGTGGCGGCCGGCAGCATGTCGTAGAGCTTCGATACGTTGAAATCGGTGTCGCCGATCATCGGGTAATTCGGCGCTGTGCCTTGCGTCTCCTTGATGTCCTCCGACCATTTCGAATGTCGCTCGACGGGATCGACGCTCAATCCGATCAGCTTGACGCCGCGTCTGTCGAATTCCGGTTTCAGCTTGGCCAGCGCGCCCAGTTCGGTGGTGCAAACCGGGGTAAAATCCTTGGGATGCGAGAACAACAGCGCCCAACTGCCGCCGATCCAGTCGTGGAATTTAATTTTCCCGTCGGTGGTTTCGGCCTCGAAGTCCGGGGCTATCGCGCCTATCTGCAGAGCCATGTGTTGTCCTCATGTCATTCAAGTTACAGGTAAAATCGGCGCCTCGATTATAGAGGGAGATACCGCCGAACGGAACGGTTTCTCAAAAAGGATAAAATCCTTCTCCGGGGCAGGGTGTTCCTGGCGTCTTCCTGTCGTCCGGACCGCCTGCGGCGAAATGGCCACAATGGATCGAAAACGGCGATATGCCCCGATATCGCCGCTTATGCCGCCCATCACCACCGGCCGGCTTACTATAGCAATGAACCGTGACAGAGATCACAGCGACCAATTGGCAACCATTTAAAAAAGTCGCGATCCAAGTTTCGAATCGTTAACCACTCGTTTACGCCCGCATGGAAATGCTGGCCCAGAACAAAAAACTGAAAAGAGCAACTTCCAATGTCCGCCCCGTTTGTTGAACTTGTCGAACCCGTCTCCGCTGTCGAACCCTCGAAGATTTCCTGCCGCGATACCGCGGCGCAAGCCCTGGGCGTGGTGCGCGATGGCGTCATCACCGGAGAAGGCCCCACCACCAAGGGCCGTGTTCATTTTTCCCGCGAACTGGACGCCGCCGACGCCGCCTGGTGCGCCCGCATCCTGACCGCGACCGCCGTCGAGCATCAGCCGGTCAGCCGCGCCGAAGCCGAAGCCCTGTTCGAGATCAACGATGCCGCGGCCGAGCGTAGCGACAATGGCCGCTTCGACGACCTCCTGGCCAAGGCCGTGGTGCACCACGCAGCTTCCGCGTCGGGCCTGCCGGTGCCGCCGCGCACCGTTGCGCTGTCGCCGGAAACGTTGATCGAAAGCTGGGCGCCCACCCGGTCGGTCGGCGTCAATACCGAAGTGCTGGAGTGGATCGCAAGCCAGATGCGCGGCAAGCACCGCAGCAACCGCACCCTGATGAGGCTGGTTGCGACCCTGGTCGGCGTGGCCTCGCTGCCGCTGGTTCACCTGCCGAACGTGTTCGACATCGGCATGTAACCGGCCGGCAATGCACGGGCTTTACGACGGCGGGACTATTGTCCCGCCGTTTTTGTTTTGTCTGGGCCATTGCGCTGTTCCCATTTTGGGAACATATTGGTTGGCATGAGAATTATCGCCTGGAGCGTGTTGGCTTCGTACGCCGAAAGGCACCCGGAAACAGAGGCCCCGCTTCATCGATGGAGAACGCTGCTCAAGGCCGCCAGATGGAAGTCGATGGATGATGTCCGCTTTGCCGCGCCGAATGCAAAAATTTTGAATGGCGAACGTGCGCGGTTTGAAATCGCTGGGGGCAATTTTCGGATGATCGTGGCTTTCGATTTTGGCAGAGGTATCGCGTTCGTCAAATTCATTGGGACGCACGCCGAGTACGACAGGATCAATGCCTTGACGGTTTCGCTATTTTAGGAGGCGCAATATGGAAATTCATCCGATACGAAACGACGATGATCACGCCGCGGCGATCCGGGAAATCGAGAAACTTTGGGGCGCGGCCGACGGGACCGAGGAAGGCGACAAGCTCGATATTTTGTCAACGCTTGTTGAAAAATATGAGGACCAGCGCTGGCCCAATATCGACGCCTCGGATCCGATCGACCTTTTGAATTATGCGATCGAGGAGTTGGGACATTCGCAGGCCGAGCTTGCCGAACTGCTGGGCTCCCGATCGCGCGCATCCGAATTGCTCAATCGTCGGCGCCCTTTGACAGTCGAGATGATCCACAAGATTAGTGAAACGTGGAAAATCCCCGCTGATCTATTGGTGAAGCCGAGCCGTGTTGCAGCTTAAGCAGCGGGACTATTTTCCCGCCGTTTTTTGTTTGCCGCCGTCGGCGTCGAGCCCGACGGTCCGGCCCGGAAAGCCCGCCACATCGAAATAGCGCTGCGACAGCACGCGCTGGTATTTCACGACGGTTTTCAGCCCGTTCGCAGCCGGCTTGGAAACGATCGAGCCGTCGGCCGCCTTCGGGACGATGCCGCCGGGCAAGGCTTCCGACATCACGCGGCCCAGCAGGCCGCCATTGGCGGTAGTGCGCAGGTTCATCAGTTGCGCGATCGTCATGCCGACATCGGCGTTGCTGACCGGCAGTGCATCGACATAGCCGGCCTTGAAGTCCGGTCCGATCGCGGCGGTGAAATTCAGCGTATCGCCGCGTCCAAAACTGCCATGCATGCCCTGGCCCTGCCGCAGCACGGTGTCGGCGATTTCGACCGAGCAGTTGGTCGGCTGGTCGCAGCCGCTGGCGTAAGAGCGGAAATTGACCACGATCGACGGGGTCGGCGTCGCTGCCTTGCCCTTGAGGTTGATCTGCGACATTTCCAGCGTGCCGGGGAAGCGTCCGAGCTTGTCGTCGACAAAGATGCCGCTGACGTAATCCTGGTCGAGCAGAGCCTTGACCGTGCGCTCCGCCAGTTTCTTGTCCCGGTTCGGCAGATAGATCAGGTCCGAGCCGCCATTGGTCGCGACCACCAGATCAGGTTTGGTCGGGTCCTTGCCGAGCAGGCCGTTACCGGCCTTGGGATAGGCATTGTCGGCCACGGCCGCGTTCTTGTCGTTCGGGTCGAACAACGGCAAATCCAGCGCCTTGGCGAGATCGATCGCCAGAAAACCCATCGGCAGGAAATCCTTCGGCGTGTCCGGGTAGGTGTTTTTAACCGACGGGCTGGTCTTGCTCTCCTTGGAAATCGTCGAGAAGCCATGGTCGGAGGTGATGATGACGTTGGTGGTGGCCGCAAGCCCGAGATCGTCGAGCGCCTTGCGCAACTGCGCCAGATTGTCGTCGGCGTTCTTGATGCCGGCCATCGAGGTCGGACCGTTGATGCCGGGCGTCACGGTGTTGAGGCTGTCGCCGTTATTGTGCTGGCTGCCGTCGGGATCGCGCGACCACACCACCAACAGGAACGGCTTGTTGCGCGCCTTGAACATCGGCAGCACCACCTTGGTGGCGACATCGGTGAAATAGGCCTGCTGGCCGGTGTTCGGCACCGTGGTCCCGGCGGTCTTGGAATCGCCGGCCTTGGCGTTCTCACCGCGCGAGGGCGTTTCCAGCGCAAGGTTGGCCTTGGCCAGCGCCGCCTTCATTTCGTCCGACAGCGGCACGCCGTTCTTCGAGCCGGTGGAATCGTCGATCACGATGGAATGCAAACCGTCGGCGCCGATCTTGTCATTATGATCGAAAATCAGGGTTGGACCGAGCTTGCCGATCGCCGCGGTGCTGTAGCCCTTGATCCGGGCCATCTTCAGCACGGTTTCCTCGTTCAGATAGTCGCCGCCGAAGTGCTCGTCGACATCGTGCAGCACCGGATCTGATTCGAGGAACGGGGTAACGGTGCCGGCCGCGGCCGCGACCGGATAGCCGGTATAGATCGTGTTGCTGAAATCGCCGGTGTCGCCGAGGTAATGCCCGGTCGAGATCGCCGAGGCGTTGGCGGTGGTGAAGGTCGGAAACAGCGAATGCGAATTCTTGAAATGGACGCCCTTGTCGCGGATCTCAGCCATCGCCGGCGCGCTCTGCGGCGTGACGATCCTACCGCGCAGGCCATCCGGGACGAACAGGATGATGTTGTGGGGCACGCTTTGCGCCAAGGCGGCGGTCCCTGAGAAGGCAACCCCTGAAGACAGCGCGGCAAGGCCAGCAGACAGCATCATCAGTGAGCGGCGCATTGAAATTCCCCCGGGACGGCAAATTGGGTGGCGGATGGGCCGCGGTCGCGGCCCCTGTCCAGTTTTGTCTAGTTTTGCTGTGTGACAGAATTGTTACAGTGGTTCCGCACGGCTCGAACGACCCCCTTTATGCACATCCGACGAACCTGGCACGGGTCTCGTCGCTGCCAAAACCGTACCAACGTTGCCTTCAGCCGAACGTCTTGTTCGTCACCCGCAAGCGCTGCGCGAGAACGCGCATCACCTTCAGCGCAAAGTAGGGGGTCTGGCCGACCAGAAACAGGAATTGTTTTTCGGTGACCGCGACCAGCTCCACATCGGTCACGGCGATCGCGGTGGCGCTGCGCGGTTCGTTGTCGATCAGCGCCATCTCACCGAAAATGTGGTCCGCCGAGAACTCGCTGACCGTCCGGTTGCCGATCTGGATTCGGACTTCGCCGCTCTTGACGACGAACAGTTCGTGGGCCTCGTCGCCCTCGCGGAAAATGACGGTCCCGGCCTTGAAGAATTGCGTGTCGATATTGTTACCCGTCAGAACGCCAAAGTTCGTGTCGTGCTTCATGATCGGCCCCCGTCGCACTGCCCCCAAGATAAGCTCAAGACAAGCTTAGGGCATGCTAGGGAACCCGGGGCCGTGGGACAAGAACGGCCCTGGGGCTTTGAACCGGTTATGTTTGCGCCCGGGAGAGGGCCCAAGTTGCCGGCCAAGTCGGGGGGCTATGTCGCGGGCCCCGGCAGATTCGGGAGGCTCCAGGCCGGTTTTGGCCGACATAACCCGTTGCCTCCGGCCCGTTTTGCTGTAGGACGAATTGTTACCGCCCTCGGTCCATGCCACATTGGAAACGGGGGATCCCGCCCAAAAGGTTTAAGCAAACAACAACATGTTCAAACGAATTTTGATCGCCAATCGCGGCGAGATCGCCTGCCGGGTCATCAAGACCGCCCGTCGTATGGGGATCGAGACGGTCGCCGTCTATTCCGAGGCCGACCGTGATGCGTTGCACGTCGAAATGGCCGACGAGGCCGTCCTGATCGGGCCGCCGGCTGCCGCCGAAAGCTATCTTCTGATCGACAAGATCGTCGAGGCCTGCCGACAGACCGGGGCCGAAGCCGTGCATCCCGGCTATGGCTTCCTGTCCGAGCGCGAAGCGTTTCCGCGCGCGCTGGAAAAGGCAGGTATCGTCTTCATCGGTCCCAACCCCGGCGCCATCGCCGCGATGGGCGACAAGATCGAATCCAAAAAGGCCGCCGCCAAGGCCAACGTCTCGACGGTGCCGGGCCATCTCGGCGTCATCGAAGACGAAAAGCACGCGGTGAAGATTGCCGACGAGATCGGCTATCCCGTGATGATCAAGGCCTCCGCCGGCGGCGGCGGCAAGGGCATGCGGATCGCGCATGCGAAATCCGAGGTCGCCGAAGGATTCAACCTCGCCAAGGCCGAAGCCAAGTCCTCGTTCGGCGACGACCGCGTCTTCATCGAGAAATTCATCGTCGATCCGCGCCACATCGAGATCCAGGTGCTCGGCGACAAGCACGGCAATGTGATCTATCTCGGCGAGCGCGAATGCTCGATCCAGCGCCGCAATCAGAAGGTGATCGAGGAGGCGCCGTCGCCGCTGCTCGACGAGACCACCCGCCGCAAGATGGGCGAGCAGGCGGTAGCACTCGCCAAGGCGGTGAAATACGATTCCGCCGGCACCGTCGAATTCGTCGCCGGGCAGGACAAGAGCTTCTTCTTCCTGGAGATGAATACACGGTTGCAGGTCGAGCATCCCGTGACCGAATTGATCACCGGCATCGATCTGGTCGAGCAGATGATCCGCTCCGCCGCAGGCGAGAAGCTCAAGCTGGCGCAAAAGGACGTCACCCTGACCGGATGGGCGGTGGAATCGCGGGTCTATGCCGAGGATCCGTTCCGTAACTTCCTGCCTTCGATCGGGCGCTTGGTGAAATATCGTCCGCCGGCGGAGACAAGCCGCGACGGCGTCACCGTTCGCAACGACACCGGCGTGCAGGAGGGCGGCGAAATCTCGATCTATTACGATCCGATGATCGCCAAGCTCGTGACCCATGCGCCGTCGCGCGCCGCCGCTATCGAGGCGCAGTCCCGCGCGCTCGATGCGTTCTATATCGACGGCATCCGCCACAACATTCCATTCTTGTCGGCGCTGATGAGCCACCCGCGCTGGCGCGAAGGCGATCTGTCGACCGGCTTCATCGCCGAGGAGTTTCCCAAGGGATTTACCGCGCGCACGCCGGAGGGCGAGATCGCACGACGACTGGCCGCGGTTGGTGCTGCGATCGATCACGTGCTCGGCGAACGCAAGCGGCGGATTTCCGGTCAGTTGATCGGACGGCCGGTACAACGCGAGGGCCGCCGGGCGGTGTGGCTCGAGCGTAGCGAGATCATCCTCGACATTGCCCGCGAAAGCGAAGGCATCGCGGTCCGGTTTGTCGACGCGGACGGCACGCCCGGCAAGCCGCATCTCCTGGTCTCGTCGTGGACGCCGGGCGAGGCGGTCTGGCAAGGCACCCTCGACGGCCAAATGGTGGCGATGCAGGTGCGTCCGATCGCCAATGGCGTTCGCCTTGCGCATCAGGGATTTGAGGTTCCGGTTTACGTCTTTACCGAAGCCGAAGCGGCCTCGGCCCGGCTGATGCCGGTGGCGACCGCGGCCGATACCGGCAAGAAACTGCTGTGCCCGATGCCAGGCCTGATCGTCTCGATCGCGGTGACCGAAGGGCAAGAGGTCAAGGCCGGCGAGACGCTGGCCGTGGTCGAGGCGATGAAAATGCAAAACGTGCTGCGTGCCGAACGCGACGGTACCGTCAAGAAAATCCACGCCTCCGCCGGCGCGACGCTGGCGGTGGATGCGCTGATTCTGGAGTTCGCGTAAGAGCCCGATCCCGTCATTGCGAGCGAAGCGAAGCAATCCATAGCAACAAGAAAGAACTGGATTGCTTCGTCGCAAGTGCTCCTCGCAATGACCTCAAGAACTTGAGGAGTTTCTCCATGGCCTTCCGCAAGCGCCGCGATGCCCTGCGCTCGATCCTGTCGGGATCGTCCTGCATTCACCCTGGCTCGGTCTATGATGCGACCTCGATCCGGATTGCCAGGGATCTGGGTTTTGCGGTCGGCATGTTCGGCGGTTCCGTGGCCTCGCTGGCGGTGCTCGGTGATCCCGATATCACGCTGATCACGCTGACGGAGCTGGCCGAACAGATGCGCCGGATGTCGCGCGCGGCGGACTTGCCGGTGCTGGTCGATGCCGATCACGGCTACGGCAACGCGCTCAATGTGCGCCGCACCGTGCAGGAACTGGAAGCGGCGGGCGCGGCCGGCCTCACCATCGAGGACACGCTGCTGCCACAGGCCTTTGGCGAGGCAAAACCGCAACTGATTTCGCTCGAGGAAGGCGTCGGCAAGATGAAGGGCGCGCTCGACGGCCGCGGCGATCCCTCGCTGGTGATCATCGCGCGTACCGGGGCTGCGTCGATCACCTCGCTCGACGACGCGATCAAACGCGCCAAGGCCTATGAAGCCACCGGCGTCGATGCGCTGTTCTTCACCGGCATCAAGTCCCACGCCGAGCTCGAAGCGATCGCCGCCGCGACAACGCTGCCGATCGTGCTCGGCGGCGCGCCGGAAGACATGAGCGCTCTGGATTATCTCGGCGGCCAGCGCGTGCGGATCGCATTGCAGGGCCACGCGCCGTTCGCGGCGGCCACGCAAGCCGTCTACGACACGCTGAAAGCTTTGCGAGACGGCGCTTCGCCGAAGAGCTTGAAAGGCTTGGCGTCCTCGGAGCTGACCGGCCGCGTCATGCGCGACGCCGAGATGAAGCAGCGCAGCGCCGACTTCCTTGGTCTGAAGAACTTGGGCTGAAGAAATAGATGGATCGCACGATCCGCCAAGTCGTGATCCGGGGCCAGGTGCAGGGCGTCGGTTACCGCGCCTGGGTCGAACATCAAGCGCGGACGCACGGGCTGGAAGGCTGGGTCCGCAACCGCCGCGACGGCAGCGTCGAAGCGCTGTTTTCAGGACCGGCGGAAACCGTCGCCAGCATGGTCGCACTCTGCCGCCGTGGTCCATCCTCGGCGCGGGTCGAGACGGTGACGGATGAGGCGGCCGGCATCGATGCCTTGAACCTGCGGCGAGCCGGCGAGGGGTTTTCGCTGTTGCCGACGATCTAGAGCGTTTTCGAGCGAAGTGGGCACCGGTTCGCGTCAAGAAAACGCGTCAAAACAAGAATCTAGAGCCCGGTTCTGATTCCATCAGAACCGGAAATGCTCTAGCGCATGGACTCATACGCGCGTAGCCAAATCGCGCCATGGTTCGCCTGACCGCAATATCCAGACGATGCCGTTGAGGACACGTCGGTCGTTGAACCTCGGCACGCCGCGCGGCTTGAGTGGGCCATAAGTGCAATCTGTCGGCGCCCCGCCGCGACCGGCGCTGACCGATATGCCATGAATTGTTCCGATGAGTTTTCCGAGCGTCAGCGCTTCGAGTCGACCGAGGCTATCGGCTCCAGTCCGTGCCTTTGCAGCGTAGCTTGCCCTTCCTCCGACATCACGTACGCAACGAAACGTAGCGCAACGGGTTTGTCGTCGAGGATAATCAATCCGTCCGCGGGCTGAACTGTTAAGTTTGGCGGCAGTTTGATGGAGGCCAGGGTCGGCAATTCCTTCTGAATACCTGCAACGGCGCTACAATAAATGAGCATCACATCCGCCTGTTTGGACAGGAAAATACCTTCAACCGCGCCTTTTCCTGGCACTAATGGCGGCGTTTTCTCGCCCCCGCCCACGAGCTTTTTTGCCTTTGCTTCCAGCGTCGCGCGCGCGCCCGGCTTTACGGCATCGGCGCGCGCAAACACCTCCCAGCTATAGGTACCCAGTGGATCGGAGCCAGGCGTGGAAGTCGCTATCCTGACCGTTGGATCCAGGAGGCGGTCCAAAAAATTGGTTTGGTTGAGTTCCAGATCGGGACGAAACAGGGCACACATGCTGTTCCGTGCGAACAGAATGACCAAACGTTCGGGATGCCCTTCGGCTAGTTTATGGGGCTGCTCGACATCCGCTGATGCGAAAACATCGACACGCGCCCCGTCCTCGATCTTCTGCCGCATCAGTCCGGAGGCGCCGTACTCCGGAACGCCGATGTCGTCGGACTGTCGTGGAAAGTGCTCCAGCAGATCTCCTATCGCCGCGCGCAAACTGCCCGCGGCTGTCACCTTCAATGTATCGGCACGTGCGGGCATCCAAACCATGGCCGCGACGGCAATCCAACCGCAGGCGCGAACCAAGTTACGTCGATTTTTCATTTTGATCGCCTTATTTGTATTCCGAATTACCCACCGCGATTTCAATTAGATTTCAAGTGTTGCACAAAAGTGTCTAATTATACGACGTTATATCTCTAGAAATATAACGATAAAATATCTTCGGGATCGACGTCGATCCCAGAGAGATTTAGCGGGGGCCAGAGGAATGAAGTATGGGGCGGTTGCCGGCGTCTTGCTGGCGGGTTTGACGTGCGATTGGGTGCAGGTAGCTCAGGCCCAGCAAGGGCCGCTGCCGGCGGTCACGGTAGAACCTCCAAAACCGGGAAGCAATCGCCAACAAGACCAACAGCCGGCTCGGCAGACCGGAGCGATCCATAAAAGGAAAAAGTCAGCAAGTCGATCGACCCCGACAGCGGTTCCTGCCGTCAGCGTTGAGCCGGCGCTGGCTGGCTCGGGGAGTTTCCACAATGGAGCAAGCAACCCCAGTTACGACGTTCGAACGGTAAGCGTCGGTCCCTTGGGGAACCGAAATGTTCTCAACACGCCGTTCTCAATTACTACCGTCTCGCAAGATTTCATGGAAAACCTGCAGCTGAAAACAGTCAACGACACGCTTCGATACCTGCCTGACGTAGAGATCCGCAATCAGCAGGGGCTCGAAGTTTCCCGTCCGCAATCACGCGGGTTTCAAAGCACCATCGTTCAAAACACTCGGCTTGACGGTTTGAACGTTATCGGGACGACGGCGATCCCGGCCGAAAACCTCTCCGGCATTCAGGTGCTCAATGGCCTGGCTGGATCGCTCTACGGGCCGGCCACCCCAGCGGGGGTATTCAATTACGTCCTGAAGCGACCGACCGATACGCCGTATGCGAGTTATACCCAAGGCTTTGATTCGAATTCTGTTTTCACCGAGAATATCGACGCGGGCGGGCGCACGCCTGACGGAAAGGTCGGTTACCGAATAGACGCGGTTCATGGCGAAGGAGAAAGCTGGGCGCCTGAGAGTGCATCCAACAGGACATTGGCGAGTGGAGCTCTGGACTTCTACCTCGGCAATCGAACCGTCCTCGAAACGAATTTCAGTCATTACGAAACCAATACGACCGGCCTGCCGGGCAGCATCGTCTATTTTGGAGGTCCGAAATTTCCCGTACTCCCGGCGGCAGTTGACCCCACAAAGCTAGGTTATGGACAACCCGGCGCCGGTACGGACCTCATCACCAACACGGGCCTCGTCAAGCTCAAACATGAGTTCAATAACGATTGGAATTTTGAGATCGGCGGTCTTTATCAGGACGCGGTCCGCAATCTTTTCGGCATCACCAACACGGTGACCGACAACCAGGGGAACTACACGGTCACCAAAAACTTCGCCGCGGTGCCTCATTTCACCATCGCCAGCAACACGGCCTCGTTGAACGGCAAGTTCGATTTGTTCGGTTTTACGAATGAATTGACGATCGGGACCAACGGCTTCTTCAACGGCCAATATTCTTACCGCAATTCGATCACCACCACGCTCGGCACCGGAAATCTGGCCAATCCCACGGTCCTGCCCACACAGCCTATTCCGAGCAATGGCGGACAATACAAGTCTGCGATTCTACAGGATCAGACGATCATCACGGGCGACACTTTCCACTTCAACGACCAGTGGGCGGTGCAAGGCGTCGTCAGTACGTCCTTCCTCCATTCCGAGAGTTGGGCGACGAGCGGCGCCGTCACGAGCCAGCAGTCCGCTGATGGAGTCGTCAGTCCGACGGTGAGCCTGATCTATAAGCCATTTGACAAGATTACGACCTACGCGACTTGGGCCAACAGTGTCGAACAGAGCGATCAGGCGCCGGCCGGCACGGCAAACGCCAACGCATTTCTCTCGCCCTACACCGACGAAGAATACGAAGTCGGCGTAAAATACGCCGTTACGCCGCGTCTGCTCGCCACCTTCGCGCTGTTTCATATGACTCGGCCGCTTGCAGAAACGCTCGCCGCGACAAACGTGTTCCAGGTCGTCGGCACCCAACGCAACAATGGAGCAGAACTCTTTCTCCAGGGTGATGTGTATCAAGACATAACCGTCTTCGGTGGCATCAGCTACATAGATGCCAGGCTGATAAATACGGGAGTCGCTTCGACCGACAGCGGGCTGGTCGTGGGCGTTCCGCTGTTCAAATCCGATATGGCTGTCGACTTCCACCCCGGCGCCTGGCGCGGTTTCGCGCTGACGGGTGGCGTTCACGCGGAAGGCGAGCGAGCAGCAACCAATCTCAACAACTCTTTCGCGCCGTCCTACGCCACATTCGACGCGGGTGTTCGGTATTCTACGACGGTCGACAAACACATCTTTACGGGGCGCTTTCAGGTGCTCAACATCGGAAACACGTTCTACTATTCGTCAATCGCCGACGGAAACATCGTTGGAAGTCCCGGTGCGAATACCGCCTACCTCGGTACGCCAAGGACATATATGCTCAGCCTTCAGATGACGTTGTAGCATGAAGCTCATAGCCCATTGTTAGGGCGGAACGGGTACCGATATCATCACCAATCGGAACCCGATGAGCGTAATGCAGCGCATGTTCGCTTTTCGGAAGGCCCCCTTGCTCGGTCATGGTCCCTGTCGGGGTGACGATCTAGGGCGCCGTTCAGAAGCGGCCTCTGTAGTCTGATGGTCTCGTCCGGAGTCGACCTCATCCGGGCTCTATCTTTGGCGCCCGACTAATCATTGATGCAAGGTCGGGTTCTGGCACTTTTCGGACCTAAGGCGCCGTCCGGTTTGAGTCTGCAATACGCCCGATCGCGGACATGGGGTCGAACTCGCTCACGAGCCTCGATTTGTGAGTGCACGCCCTGGACTAGCCCTCAGACGGGCCTCGGCAACAGCGCAAGGGGCGCCTCAAATTGGGCCGCGCCTTCCGCGGGCGAGCCGTAACGATCCCAGGCCCACTCGTGGCCGAAATAAACGAACGGTCCCAGGATGAACCCGGACGCCGAGAGGGCGGCAGCGGTCGCGAGATCGCCGACCACCACGAAGTTGACGGCGAAGTCCATCGTCGTTGCGATGGTACGAAAGGTGATGGTCTTGGCGAGAGCCCGGCTGATCGTCAGGGCGCGGCGAGATCCGGGTTGCTCGTCGGCATCGGGGCGTCGCAAGAAGATTGTCAGGTCGACACGCTTGTTGGCATCGCCGAAATGGTTCCACACGGTTTCGTGGGCCAGATAGAACAAGGGACCGACCACCAGCGCAAACGCCGACAAACCGGCGGCGGTGGCGAATTCGCCCAACACCACGTAGTTGACAGTGAAATCGAGACTGGTGACGATAATCCGAAAGGTAATCGTCTTGGCGATGGCCTGCCTGACCGTGAAACGGTTGGGGACGACCATCAGTGCCGTGCCTGGCGCGGCAACCTTCGGCTCGGGTCGCGGCTGAAGGGCCGAGCGCAGCATCGGCCGCAAGCGGCGACCGAGCTTGGGCAGCAGGTTCGGCACCAGGACGGCGGCGCCGCCAATCACCATCCCGGGAATCAATGCCAGGTCGAGCAGGGCGACGCCGGCGGCGATGACGCCGATGGTGGCAACCGTATTGACGAGAGAATTGAGCGGCGGCGCCGCTGCAGCCGCCGTGGTTGAATTGTGCGCGGCCGACCTGGGCCTGCTGGCGACAACGAATGTGGAGCTTGGCACGGCGTTATTTCTTTCGGTGGTGCGCCCCCCGCGTGGAGCGAACGGCAGTTTGATCGCCGACTCATGAACATCGCATGACAGCAGGATATCGGCGATCCGCCGGATTTATGGCGCTGTGAGGCGGCGCCCGCTCGCATGTCGCGCTTGACATCCTGCCCGTATTGTCAGATATTTCTGTCATGACAGAAATTACAGGTAAGAAGAAATTGCCTCCCGCCGTCGAACGCTTCGTCCTGCATTGGGGCGACATGGGCGACGAGTGGGGCGTCAACCGGTCGGTGAGCCAGATCCACGGTCTGCTCTATTTGTCCGAAGCCCCGATGACCGCCGACGATATCGCGGACACCCTGGGCATGGCGCGCTCCAACGTCTCCAACTCCATCAAGGAGTTGTTGTCGTGGAATTTGATCCGGCGGGTTCCGATCATGGGCGATCGCCGCGATCACTATGAGGCCGAGACCGATATTTGGGAGGTCGCCGCGCGCATCGCCGCGGGCCGCAAGGTGCGGGAGATCGATCCCGCAGTGGAAGCCTTGCGCGCCTGCGTGGTCGATGCCGCCGACGATTCGACGATCAGCCCGGTCGCCAGCAAGCGGCTGAAGGAAATGCTGGCTTTCACCGAGTTGGTCGATCGCTGGTATTCGCAAATGCTCAACGTGCCGAGGCCGCGGCTGATGGCCCTGATGCGGCTTGGCGAGAAGATCGTCAGTTTCTTGCCCGTGGGAAAATCCAGATAGAGCGCAGCCCGATTGGAGTGTGCCATGGCGTCAGCAAGCAGGATTTCGAAATTTCCAGCAGCCCCGCCGTCCAGCGACAAACTCCTCGACGATCATCGCTTTCGCGCATTGCTGTCGGACGACGACTGGGGGCGCTTGCCGCTGGCGATCTGGCGGCGCTTTTCCAAGCGTTTCGCCGATGGCAAGACGGTGGTCTATGTCGGCGAGGTGGAGGAGGCCGAATTCAGCGGCGCCGGCTGGTGGCTGGCTCAACTCGCACGGTTGATCGGCGGACCGCTGCCGACGGCGGCCGACTGCAACGTCCCGGCCATCGTCACCGTGACCGAAGATGCCGCATCGGGTGGCCAGATCTGGACACGCATTTACGCGCGCCACCACGGATTTCCCCAGGTCATTCATTCGGCGAAGCGCTTTGGCGGACCCACCGGCCTCGAGGAATATGTCGGGTGTGGCATCGCGATGGCGCTGCAGGTTCGCGTCGATGGCCAAGCGCTGCAGTTTTGCAGCGCCGGCTACTTTCTCGAGATCGGCAAAATGAGGCTGCCCCTGCCGGCATCGCTGACACCCGGCGCTCTCACCGTCACCCACGCCGACCTCGGCGGCGACCAGTTCCGCTTCACGCTTGAAATCATTCATCCGCGTTTTGGCCGGCTGATTCGGCAGTCAGCGGTGTTTCGGGAGGCCACGTCATGACGTCACCGCTGCTTTGGAGCCTGATCGCCATTCAGATCGCGATGGGGGCGTTCGACACATTCTATCATCATGAAATGACGGAGCGGTTGGCGTGGCGTCCGTCGCAACGGCACGAACTGCAACTCCATGGCGTGCGCAACATGCTCTATGCCGCGCTGTTTCTCGTGCTCGGTTGGCTGGAAGTTCACGGGCTGCTGGCGGTGGCGATAACAGTCGTGCTCGCCGCCGAAATCGTCATCACGCTGATGGACTTCGTCGAAGAGGATATCAGCCGGAAACTTCCGGCGAGCGAGCGCATCAACCACACCTTGCTGGCGTTGAATTACGGCGCCATCCTCGTCTTGTTAGTGCCGGTGCTGATCGAATGGGCGGGACAACCGACCGCCGTCACGCCGGCGTTTCATGGCGTCTGGAGTGTTCTTGCCGCGGCATCGGCCGTTGGCGTCGGCCTGTTCGGGCTGCGCGACCTTGCGGCGTCCCGACGGCTTGCAAGGTTGAACGGCCGGACGGTCACCGGCCTTGTTGCCGGATTGTCGGGACGCCAGACCATTCTCGTCACCGGCGCGACCGGATTCGTCGGCAGCCGGCTGGTTGCGGCGCTGACTGATTCCGGACATCAGGTGATCGCGCTGGTGCGCAATCCAGCCAAGGTAGATGCACTGCACGCGCCGATCACATTGCTCACCAGCCTGGATCAGCTTCCCGACGACGCCAAAATCGATGCCATTGTGAATCTCGCCGGCGAGCCGATCGGCAACGGATTATGGACCGACACCAAGCGCCGCAAGATTATCGATTCCCGGATCGGCATGACCGGCGATGTCGTGCGCTTGATCACGCGCCTCCAGCAGCGGCCGAGCGTTCTGGTCAGCGGCTCCGCGATCGGCTGGTACGGCCTGTGGCAGGATCAGCCGCTGACCGAATCGGCCAAAGCCCACGCCTGTTTCAGCCACGAATTATGTGCGGCCTGGGAGCAGGAGGCGGGGCGGGCGAGCGACTACGGCGTCAGGGTGGTTTATCTGCGGACCGGCCTCGTCGTGGGCACCGAGGGCGGATTGCTGACGCGCATGCTGACGCCGTTCGAGTTCGGCCTCGGCGGTCCGATGGGATCGGGCAAGCAATGGATGTCCTGGATCGAGCGCGACGATCTGGTTCGCCTGATCGGCCATGCGCTGGCCAAGCCCGGCATATCCGGCCCGATCAACGCGACCGCGCCGATCCCCGTCACCAACCGGAAGTTCACCGAGGAACTCGGCCGGCGGCTGCGGCGGCCCGCGATATTTCGGATACCGGCCACGCTGCTGCATCACGCGGCCGGCGATTTCGCCGACGAATTGTTGCTGGGCGGCCAACGCGTGATTCCCAACAAGGCGTTGAGCAGCGGCTTTGTGTTCCGGCACGAAACGCTGCGCAGCGCCTTCGAAGCCATCCTCTGAGGCTTACTGCAAGCGATCGTCACATCGTCTCCGGCAGGGACGTCGTGATCGGGCCAAACACCTCGGCGAACGTCTGCCGGAGCGCGATATCGACATCCATCATCGAGGCGGGATGGCCGAGATCGACCAGGCTGGTGACGCCGTAGCGCGGGTCCACCACGCCGCAGGGCACGATGGCGTCGAAATGCGACAGATCCGGCTCCACATTGATCGAGATACCGTGGAACGAGACCCAGCGCCGCAGCCGAACCCCGATGGCGGCGATCTTGTCTTCAAAGCCCACGCCCTTGTCCGGGCGGCTGACCCAGACCCCGACGCGATCCTCGCGCCGCTCGCCGCGGACGTTGAAGGCCGCCAGCGTCCGGATGATCCAGGCCTCGAGGCCGGCCACATAGGCCCGCACATCCGGCTTGCGGCGCTTCAGGTCGAGCATCACATAGGCCACCCGCTGGCCGGGACCGTGATAGGTCACCTGTCCGCCGCGCCCGGTGGAAAACAGTGGAAAACGTGGCTCGAGCAGGTCGCCTTCGTTGCCGCTGGTGCCCGAGGTGTAAAGCGGCGGGTGCTCCAGCAGCCAGACCAACTCGGGTGCGTCGCCGGTTGCGATCGCCGCGACCCGTGATTCCATCAAGGCGATGGCTTCCAGGTAGGGAATCGGCTGGTCGGATATCCGCCATTCGACGTCGCCTCCGGGCAGAGGCTGCGCAAACGTCGTCAAATCGAGGCTTTGGCGATCATTAACCATTGGCTAACCATAACGTGGTGATCTGGAACCACGCAATTTTGCATTTGTAAGTCTGGGTTCCAGTGCCAACGCTCGATAAAGTCACCGTCGATCTCATGGTGGTCCTCGGGACCACGTCGATGCCCATCCATCAGGTCATGCGCCTCAGTCGCGGCGCCATCATCGAACTGGACGCCACCGAGGCCGACGAGGTCAAGATCCTCGCCAACAACCTGCCGATCGCCAGCGGCGTGGTGCTGGTCGATCGCAACCGGATCGCGGTCGAAGTCAAGCAAATGCTGCCACGTCAGCCGGGCGTCCGCTGAGCCTTTTCTAGCCTCTCTGAGCCGGCCAAAACACCCCCTAAACAACCCCCTTAAAGACTCTAGGGCAGGCCTTGTCCCTGCATCCCCGATTTGTTACATCCCGCGCCGTTGATCCGGTCCGGCATCACTGTAGGACCGATCCAGACAAGCGCTCGTGGCGGAATTGGTAGACGCGCTGCCTTGAGGTGGCAGTGAGTAAAATCGTGGGGGTTCGAGTCCCTCCGAGCGCACCACAAACTCACCCTCAGCATTGAAATCACTACGTTTTTGTGCAGAGTTCTTTGTAACGTGGCGAAGCGCGTCTCTCCCGCCGACGTTCGTCACGCCGCCTTCTGTAGCTTGATCCCGGGGCGCAACCCGGCTCGCTGCGCGAGCCGGACCAGCATGCTCAGGCTGAACCGGTTGATCTTTCCGTTCTTGATCTCCGATACCCGAGCCTGAGTAACGCCAGGCTGTGCCGCCGCCTCGGTCTGGGTCAATCCCGACTTGTTCAGCCATTTGTTGATGCCGGAAAGCAATTTGGCGCGCATTTCAAGCTCTGCGGCTTCTTCCTCGGGGAAGAGGTCGTGGAATACTGATTTTGCCATTATCGTCACCTGATCTTCCGTCATTATCCGACTATGCCAATTTTGGCATAGTCGGATAATGTGGCTTCGCTCCGGCGTTGCACAAACGTTACTCGCTCCGCACAATTTCTCTATTTGACCCACCCGCGCCGCGAGGTGCCGGCGGATCACGCCGGCACCTCGTTTGCGGTATCAAGCGACGGCGGAACGGGTCAGCCCGGTCCTGCGCCTTGGGTCGCGGTATAAACCGCGTAGATCGATTGGCTCGCGACCATGAACAGGCGGTTGCGCTTGGGGCCGCCGAAGCAGATGTTTTCGCACACCTCGGGCAGGCGGATGCGGCCGATCAGCTTGCCGTCTGGATTCCATACCGTCACGCCGTTGTAGCCGACGTGGCGACCGGCATTGCTCGCGGTCCAGATATTGCCGTTGACATCGCAGCGTATGCCATCCGGTCCGCAATTCACGCCGTCAATCACGAAGTCGCTGAATCGCTTCTGATTGGTGAGCTTGTTGTCGGCGCCGACATCAAACACGAACACGTCGCCCTTGCCGCCCGGACCGGTATCGCCTGGCCCCTTGCCCGTACTGACGACGTACAGCTTCTTGTAATCGGGCGAGAACGCGAGGCCGTTGGGATCCGGCACCTGGTCCTCGCTCAGCACGAGGTCGACACGGCCGGTGGGATCGACGCGATAGCAGTTGGTCGGCAGCTCGCGCTTGCTCGGCACGAAGCCGGCCGGCTGGCCGATGCGTGGATTGAGCTTGCCACCAGGATTCGTGGAGCCGCCCGGAGCATCCGGTTCGCCCTCGTAGAGCTGGCCGCCATAGGGCGGATCGGTGAACCAGGTGCTGCCATCCGGGTGAGCGACGACATCGTTGGGCGAGTTGAGCTTCTTGCCGTTGAAATTATCGCAGAGCACCGTCGATGTGCCGTCATGCTCGTAGCGCACGACCCGGCGGGTGAGATGCTCGCAGGAGAGCTGGCGGCCCTGGAAGTCGAACGAGTTGCCGTTGGAGTTGTTGGTCGGTGAGCGGAACACGCTGACGCGGCCGTCGTCCTCCGACCATCTCATCTGCCGATTGTTGGGAATGTCGCTCCACAGGAAATAGCGGCCCTGGGCGCTCCAGGCCGGGCCTTCACCCCACAGCATCCCGGTATAGAGGCGCGTGATCGTGGCGTTAGGCTGGGCGAGATCGTTAAACGACGGATCGACCGCGATGATATCAGGGTCCCAGAAATAGGTGGTCGGGGCGCCGTGAGGTCCGAAGTCGCGCGGCGGGCTGGTGATCGTCGTCGGTGGCCCCACCTGGCTGGCCTGCTGGGCCAGCGCGCCGCTGCTCCCGATCACGGTGGCACCGGCCGCGGCGGCCAGGCCGTGGACCAGCGTTCGCCGTGAGATTGTCTTTTCCGGATCGCGTTGCACGTCGTGTGTCATCACATCCTCCCAATCTATGCGCCGGCCGGTTGATCCAGCCAAGCAGCCCTGAGGCTAATCCGGTCCGCGCCGGGTTGCGAGAGCCGCTTTCGGTCGCAGTCGATGCGTGCCATGGAAAAACGGCATTACGTCGTCCAACACCTGTTCGTCGGGGAGACGTGACGCGGCGAATTGTTGCGGTGCATGAGTCCGCTTGTCACAAAACGGACATTCGGAGCGGAACTTGCCGACACATGAGAATTCCATGATGATCTCGGCGTGGCCCGAAATGCGACATGCCGGAATGCGCGTTGAACCACGCAGCTTGCGTCGCACGGCGGGCGAAAGGTGATGATGTATCTCGGTATCGATCTCGGCACGTCAGCGGTCAAAACCGTTCTCGTCGATCACGAACAACGCGTGGTAGCAAGCCGAAGCCGGCCGCTGACGGTGGCGTCTCCGCATCACGGCTATTCCGAACAGGACCCCGGGCAGTGGATTGATGCCACGTTTGCCACGCTGGATGCCTTGAAGGCGGATCATCCGCGCGAATTGGCCGCTGTCGACGGCATCGGCCTGTCGGGCCAGATGCATGGCGCTACACTGCTCGATGCGAACTTCAAGCCCTTGAGGCCCTGCATTCTGTGGAATGACGGGCGGTCCGCCACGGAATGCGCTGAACTGGAGCAGCGCTGGCCCGCCTTGCGTGCGACGACAGGCAACAAGGCGATGCCCGGATTCACCGCTCCGAAATTGCTATGGGTTGCGAAACACGAGCCGGAGATCTTCGCGGCCACCAAACTCGTATTGCTCCCGAAAGCGTATCTACGACTGGTACTGAGCGGTGAGGCGATCGAGGATGTCTCGGATGCATCCGGATCGTTGTGGCTCGATGTCGCGCGACGGGATTGGTCGGATGAGGGGCTGGCCGCGACCGGTCTGTCGCGCAGCCAGATGCCGCGTCTCGTCGAGGGGTGTGCGCCGGCGGCGCGGTTGCGCAGCGAGCTGGCGCTTCGCTGGGGAATGACCAAACGACCTGTTATCGCCGGAGGCGCCGGCGATAATCCGGCGGGCGCCATCGGCATCGGTGCGATACGGCCGGGAGCCGCGTTTGTTTCGCTCGGAACTTCCGGAGCATTGCTGGCACCGACCGATGCGATTGCGGCCAACCCTGAGCGCGCCGTGCATACGTTCTGTCACGCCGTCCCCGCGATGTGGATTCAGGCCGGAGCTATTCTGTCGGCGGGGGCGAGCCTCGCCTGGATCGCGCGTCTGCTTGGGGCCTCCGAGGCCGAGTTGCTGGAGCCGCTTGGTTTGCGCCCAAAGGCGCCGTCGCATGTCAACTTTCTGCCGTATCTGTCCGGCGAACGGACGCCGCACGACGACCCCGAGGCACGCGGCATGCTCGACGGGCTGAGCCACGGCACCGATCGTGCCGCCATCGTCCAGGCCGTGCTCGAGGGTGTCGCCTTTGCGATCTCGGATTGTCGCGACGCGCTTGCCGACACCGGGATCGTGATCTCGCAGGCGGATGCGATCGGCGGCGGTTCACGTTCGCGCTTCTGGCTATCGGTGCTGGCGAACGTTCTGAATATTCCGATTCATCGATTTGCCGACGGTGAAACGGGAGCGGCATTTGGCGCGGCGAGGCTGGGACGCCTGGCCGTCACGGGGGAGGCGATCGAAGCTGTCTGCACAGCGCCTCGGCGTATCGAGACATTCGAACCGGAGCCTGCCCTCGCGGCTGCCTATGCCGAGCGGCTTCCCGAATGGCGCAAGCTGTACCGGCGGCGGACGTAACGCGGTCTTTGCCCTACGGCCCTGCGCAACAACGGCACCGTCATCCTGAGGTGCTCGCCGTCTTCGGCGAGCCTCGAAGGATGTTGTTCGGCACCGTGCTTGCGACCCTGATCTTCCCCCAAAAAAGTGGACAGGGTTAAACTGCTTTTAGCTCCATCTCGATCGGGCTGATATAGTTGATGGCGGAGTGACGCCGAGTTCGA
>NZ_LMUK01000017.1 GCF_009766005.1 Bradyrhizobium sp. S69
GCTGCGTTGACGGCCCGCCCCTACAACCGGGATGCGGCAATGGGGTAAAATAAAACGCATGATGAAATGCGTGCCGCCAAAAAGCAGAGGTGGACCATGCGCAACGAGACCCTTGCAATTCACGCCGGCTACGACCCCGATCCCGCGACCAAGTCGGTCGCGGTCCCGATCTATCAAACTGTCGCCTACGCCTTCGACAGCGCCGATCACGGCGCCGCTCTGTTCAACCTCGAGGCCGAGGGCTATCGCTATTCGAGGATCGCCAACCCCACCACCGCGGTGCTCGAAAAGCGTGTCGCCGAGCTCGAAGGCGGCGTCGGCGCGCTCGCGGTCGCGACCGGACAAGCCGCCCTGCATTTCGCCTTTGTGAACGTCGCCGATAGCGGCGGCAATATCGTCTCGGTGCCGCAGCTGTACGGAACGACGCACACGCTGCTCTCGCACGTCCTGCCGCGCCAGGGCATCACCGGCCGCTTCGCCGAGAGTGACAGACCCGATGCGATCGAGCGGCTGATCGACGAGAATACCAAGGCGGTGTTCTCCGAGACGATCGGCAATCCCGCCGGCAACGTCTGCGACATCGAGGCGCTGGCGAAAGTCGCGCACCGTCACGGCGTGCCGCTGATCGTCGACAATACGGTCGCCACCCCGATCCTGCTCAAGCCTTTCGATTACGGCGCCGATATCGCGGTGCATTCGCTGACGAAATTCCTCGGCGGCCACGGCACCACGCTCGGCGGCGCAATCGTCGACAGCGGCCGTTTTCCCTGGGCGGATCACGCCAAGCGATTTCCGACCTTCAACGAGCCAGATGAATCCTATCACGGCATGGTCTACGCCAAGCAGTTCGGCTCCAGCGCCTATATCCAGCGCGCGCGCAGCGTCTATCAGCGCACCATGGGTTCCGTGCTCTCGCCGTTCAACGCATTCCTGCTGTTGCAGGGAATCGAGACCGTGGCGCTGCGCATCGAGCGCCATGTCGAGAACGCGCGCAAGGTCGCGGACTTCCTGCGCAAGGATCCGCGCGTCGCCTGGGTCAATTATGCCGGCTTTTCCGACAGCCCCTATTACGGGCTGGTCCAGAAATATCTCGGCGGTCAGGCCTCGTCGCTGTTCACATTCGGCATCAACGGCGGCCTCGAAGCCGGCAAGGCCTTTTATGACGCGCTTAACCTGATCACGCGGCTGGTCAATATCGGCGATGCGAAATCGCTGGCCTGCCATCCGGCGTCGACCACGCATCGCCAGATGTCGCCGGAGCAGCAGCGGATGGCCGGCGTTCTCCCGGAGACGATCCGGCTCTCGATCGGGATCGAGCACAGCGACGACATTATCGAGGACATCGATCAGGCTCTCGCGCGGGCCAGCGCGCGGCAGCAGCCGCTGGTGGCGGCGGAATAGACCGGACATCCCATGGCGGTGCTGTTCGACAAACATCGGCGTATCGTCAGCCCGGCGCTGGCACCCGATCAGCTGCACGAGGCCGATCACACCGAACGGCGGCAAGACGCCGATTCGGTACTCACGATCGGCCTGATCAACAACATGCCGGATTCCGCACTGCAGGCCACCGAGCGCCAGTTTACCCAACTGCTGCAGGCTGCTGCCGGAAACACCCGTGTCCATCTGCATTGCTTTTCGCTGCCGTCGGTGAAGCGCTCGCCGCAGGCAAGGCAATCGATGGAGGGCCGATACGGCGATATCACGAATCTCGGCCGGCTGCGGATCGACGGATTGATCGTTACCGGTGCCGAACCGAACGCCGCCACCCTTCCCGAGGAGCCGTTCTGGCAGGACCTCACGGCGATCATCGACTGGGCGCGGGACAATACCCGTTCGGCGATCTGGTCGTGCCTTGCCGCCCACGCCGCGGTGCTGCATCTCGACGGCATCGAGCGGCAACCGCTCGACGTCAAATGCTCAGGGGTTTACGACTGCGCCAAGGTGACCGACAATTGGCTGACGCGGGACATCAACTCGCCGCTCAAGGTCGCGCATTCGCGCGTCAATGCGTTGCGTAACAGCGACCTTGCAGCCGGCGGATATCAAGTGCTGACCGAATCGCCGGAAGCTGGCGTCGATATCTTCGCCAAACGGCTGGGCAGCCAATTCATCTTCTTCCAAGGGCATCCGGAATACGAGGCGCTGTCGCTGCAGCGGGAATATCTGCGCGATATCACCCGGTTCCTGTCACGCCAGCGCGATGCCTTTCCGGCGTTTCCGGCAGGCTATTTTGAGACCGAAACCGAAAACAAGCTGGCACACTACCGGAAGCGGGCATGCGCCGAACGGCAGATACCGCTGAGTGTCGAGTTGCCTCATTTGACGCTTCGTCCCGATCTTGCCGTCGGCGTGGCGGCGGCGGCGCTGTTTCGCAACTGGCTCGAATATCTTTCCGACGGCGTTAAATCGCGAACCGGCGTGATATGATTTTTCAAACAGGTTCCCCGTTATGACTAATGGCGAACGGCGCTTGCATGAAACCGCGGGTTGAGTGATTCAAATAGACGATGATCCGGCCGGAAAGCCGTCCCATTTCCGGCGACCAATATCCGATCCAGCGAAAGCACCGATAGCATGCACCCGGCGTGGTCATCCCTGAAAGCGCGCATCGGCAACAGGCTGGCGCGGCATCTGCGGCCCCAGCCGTTCAGGCTGCGCAACAATGGCCCGATGGTCAGCTTCACCTTCGATGATGCGCCGATCAGTGCCGCGACGCGCGGCGCCGGGATGCTCGAGGAGTATGATGCGCGGGGAACCTTCTATGTCGCCGGCGGGCTCGCCGATAGCTGGTCCGGCAACTGGAACACCGTCAGTGCCGACGATGTCGCCGATCTTCACCACCGAGGACATGAAATCGGCTGTCACACGTTCTCGCACACCCGCGCGACCGATCTGACCTCGGCGGCGATGGCGGCGGAGCTGGAGAAAAATCGCCGCTATCTGCTGGCGCTCGACCCCTCGATCCGGATCGAGAATTTTGCCTATCCCTATGGTACGGGTTCCTTGCTGCGCAAGGGGCAGCTCGGCAAAGCCTTCCGGTCCTCGCGCGGCATCCTGCCCGGCGTCAACAGCGGCACCGTGGACCTGCAATATCTGCGCGCCACGCCGCTGGTCGATTGCCTGATCGACCGTGACGGGATCGATCGCGCCTTCGATGAAGCCGTAGCCTCCAACGGCTGGCTGATTTTCTACGGCCACGACGTGGAGGCTGAGCCTAGCCCCTACGGCTGCACGCCGGCGCTGCTGCGCCATGCGCTGGAAGCGGCCGCCCGCCGCAAAATCCCCGCCATGAGCGTTGCAAATGCACTGCAACTGGCCGGTGCATAGGCGCTTAGCGCCCGGTCGATACCCGCCAGAAGCGATATGCGTTGCCGCGAATCTGGGCTAGACCTGTCGCGACCGTTGACTTAGAGCGGGATGACTTATCTTCGAATCGTCACCCCGCTCTAGTTTATTGTTTGAGCATGATCTTTTCGGAAAACCGGTTTCCACTTTTCCGGATCATGCTTTAGCCCGGATTGACGCCGCATGCCCGCTACCAACATTGCCCCGGCGCGCCAGCGTGGGGCCGGCGCCACTGCCGACGCGCTCTCCGTGCTGAATTCCGTGTTCGGCCTGCCCGGCTTTCGCGGCGCGCAGGAGGAGATCGTCAGGCATGTCACCGATGGCGGCAATTGCCTGGTGCTGATGCCGACCGGCGGCGGGAAGTCGCTCTGCTATCAATTACCGTCGCTGTTGCGCGAGGGCTGCGGCATCGTGGTCTCGCCGCTGATCGCGCTGATGCGCGACCAGGTCGCGGGCCTGCTGGAATCCGGCGTCAAGGCGGCGGTCCTGAATTCCACGCTGTCGTTTGAGGAAGCGACCGCGGTCGAGCAGCGGCTGCTGGCGGGCGATCTCGACCTGCTTTATGTCGCGCCGGAACGGCTCTTGACGCCGCGCTGCCTGTCCTTGCTCGGCCGCGCGAAAATCGCCTTGTTTGCGATCGACGAAGCGCATTGTGTGTCGCAATGGGGTCACGACTTCCGCCCCGAATATATCGGCCTGTCCGTCATCGCCGAACGTTTCCCCAACGTACCGCGCATCGCGCTCACCGCCACCGCCGACGACCTGACCCGGCAGGAGATCACCGACCGCCTCGCCCTTGCCGGCGCGCCGCGCTTTGTCGCGAGTTTCGACCGGCCCAACATCCGCTATGAAATCGTCGACAAGCAAAACGCCCAAACCCAGCTCAAGGCCTTCATCCAGCAACGCCATTCCGGCGACGCCGGCGTCGTCTATTGCCTGTCGCGCGCCAAGGTCGAGGAAACCGCTATCGCGCTGGCCAAAGCCGGCATCGTGGCGCTGCCCTATCATGCCGGGCTCGACGCCGGCCGGCGCGCCCGCCATCAGGATCGCTTCCTCAACGAGGACGGTATCGTGATCGTCGCGACGATCGCGTTCGGCATGGGGATCGACAAGCCGGATGTGCGTTTCGTCGCGCATCTCGATCTGCCAAAGAGCATCGAGGCCTATTATCAGGAGACCGGCCGCGCGGGGCGCGACGGCAAACCCTCCACCGCCTGGATGGCCTATGGCCTGTCGGATATCGTGCAGCAGCGCCGCATGATCGATGAGTCCACCGGCGCCGAGGCGTTCAAGCGGGTGTCGATCGGCAAGCTCGATGCGCTGGTCGGCCTTGCCGAAACCGCCAACTGCAGGCGCAGCCGCCTGCTCGGATATTTCGGCGAAAGCCCGCAGGCCGCGACCTGCGGCAATTGCGACAATTGCCTGTCGCCGCCGCTGGTTCGTGACGGCAAGGTCATCGCGCAAAAACTGCTGTCCTGCGCCTACCGCACCGGGCAGCGCTTCGGCGCGATGCATCTGATCGACGTTCTGATCGGCCGACTGACCGAGCGGGTCAAGCAATTCGGGCATGAGCGGCTGTCGGTGTTCGGCATCGGCAGCGAACTCAATGAAAAACAATGGCGCGCCGCGATGCGCCAGTTGGTGGCGATGGGCCATCTGCGGGCCGACAGCGAGGCGTTCGGCGCGCTGAAGCTGACCGATACCGCGCGCGGCGTGCTGAAAGGCGAGACCGAGATCCTGCTGCGCGAGCAGACCTCGGGCCGCGATCGGCCCAGCCGGACCAAATCAAGGCGCGGCGATCTGGCTCCGGCGCCCGGCAACTCCGGGCAAGCCACCGATGCCAACCTGCTGGGCGTGCTGCGGGCGTGGCGTTCCGAAGTCGCGCGCACGCGCGGTGTGCCAGCCTATGTGGTGCTGCACGATGCCACGATCGAGGGCATCGCGGCCTCCCGCCCGAGAACGCCGGAAGCGCTCCGCGACATTCCCGGCATCGGCGACAAGAAGCTCGAACGCTACGGGCGTGAGCTGATCGAACTGGTCAACGGCACGGCGAGTTGATCGAATCAGCGGTTGGCCGCAGGCGGCCTTAGACCAAAGGACAACCTGCGCGCGTCGCTGGAGTCCATGATTCCAGTATTTTACCACGATTCAGATTTCGTTAACCCTGATTCCCAAGGGTTCATCCACCCTCGCATTGTATCCAAGTCGTCCAAGGAGAGGGCGATGCTACAGAAAATCTCCGACACGGTGAGCAGCCACTACGATGATCCTGCGCCGGTCCGCGAACGTAACCCGCTAAACCTCCTGATCTTCGGCGGGGTCTTGTTGATCGCCGCCATTGTGATCGGTACCTCCTTCACCATCGTCAGCTTCCGGCAACGCGCTCTGGAGAATAGCGAGCGCGAGTTGCAAAACACCGTTCTGCTGCTGGCCCGCCATTTCGATCGCGAACTCGGCAATTATGACGCGATCCAGCGAAACTTCGTAACGCGCGTACAACAGGCCGGGATCCGGACGCCCGACGCATTCGACCGGAAAATGTCCGGCGAAGACGCCCACGAAGCCCTTAAAGCCTTCGTCAACGAGGCGCCGGAGATTGCCCGTCTCAACGTATTCGATGCCAACGGCGAGTTGATCAATTCATCGGCGGCTTGGCCGGTACCCGCGATCAGCATCGCCGAGCGCGACTACTTCAAGCTATTCAAGTACGACCCAGCGTCGCCCGATCTCATCATCACGCCGGTCCACAGCCGGTTTGCCGAGGGCTGGACCACACTTATCGCGCGCAAGATTACCGGCGCGGACGGCACGTTTCTCGGAGTGGTTTCGCGAGGCATGTCGCCGGCCAATTTCGAGACATTTTTCGAATCGCTTGCGCTTGGCGCCGGGGCTGCTATTTCGATGACTCATCGCGATGGAACGCTGCTGGCGCGCTATCCGCATGTCGAGGCCATGATCGGGCAAAATCTCAGCACCGCCCCGGTCCAGCAACTGCTGCGGGGAACGGATTCCGGAACGACGCGCTTGCTAAGTCCTGTCGATGGCGAATACAGGCTGGCCGCGGCGCGGACCCTGAACGGATTCCCCCTCTCGATCATCGCGGCGATGAAGGTTTCCAGCGCATTGGCCGACTGGCGTGAGCAAACGCGCTTCCTGATCGGCGCGGCCGCGCTTTCGGCCATAGTGATCGCGCTGACCCTGTTTCTCATCGTGCGGAAACTTTCGGCGCAACACCGCAGCGCCAAACGAAGGCTCGCGATCGAAAAGGAGCGGCTCGACACCGCCATCAACAACATGGCGCAGGGCCTGTTGATGTACGACAGGGACAGCCGGATTGTGCTATGCAACCAGCGCTATCTCGACATGTTCGATCTGTCCCCGGAGATCGTCAAGCCCGGCATGCATTTCCGCGATCTGATGGCCTATCGAAAATCCATCGGATCGTTCAAGGGCGACGTCGACGCGTTTTGCTATAACGTCCTGCGTCACGTCGACCTCAATCAGGTCAGCCACAATGTCGTTGAAACCGACGATGGCCGTTCGATCGAAACCATGGTCCAGCCGATGAAGAACGGCGGATGGGTAGGGACCCAGGAAGATGTCACCGAGCGGCGGAGCGCCGAGCGGAAAATTGCCCGCCTGGCCCATTACGACGCGCTGACCGACCTGCCGAACCGCGTGCTATTTCGCGAGCGGGTCGAGCGCGAGCTCGAGTTGACCAAACGCGGCGAGCAACTCGCCATGCTCTATATCGACATCGACGAGTTCAAGGCCGTCAACGATTCGCTCGGCCATCACGTCGGCGATGAACTGCTCAAGGCGGTGGCTTCTCGCTTGCGGCACTGTGTCAGGGAGACCGATTTTGTCGCCCGGCTCGGCGGCGACGAGTTTGCCATCGTGCAGACCGGGATCGGGCAACCCAGCGACGTCATGGAGCTCGTCAAGCGAATCTACGACGTCATCCGCGCGCCTTATGAATGTCTTGGGCACCAGGTCGCGACCGACGCCAGCATCGGTATTGCGCTGGCGCCGCACGACGGCACCGACATCGATCAGCTGCTGAAAAGCGCCGATCTCGCGATGTATGGCGCCAAGGCCGATGGACGCCGGACTTACCGCTTCTTCGAGGCCGAGATGGATGCGCGCGTCAAGGCGCGCCGCACGCTCGAACTGGACATGCGCCAGGCCATCATCGACGGCACATTCGAAGTCCACTACCAGCCGGTCGTCAATCTCAGGTCCAACGAGATCGTTGGCTGCGAGGCGTTGCTGCGCTGGCGCCATCCGGTTCGCGGCATGATATCGCCGGCCGAGTTCATCCCGGTCGCTGAAGAGACCGGGCTGATCTGCGAGATCGGCGACTGGGTGCTGGCCACCGCCTGCGCGGAGGCGATGAACTGGCCGCCGGATATCCGGCTCGCGGTCAACGTGTCGCCGGTCCAGTTCAGGAGCCACGCGTTTTCGCTCAAGGTCGCCAACACGCTGGCGACGACGGGTCTCGCGGCAAGGCGGCTCGAGCTGGAGATTACCGAGGCCGTACTGATCCGCGACGACGACGCTGCGCTGACCCTGTTGCAGCACCTTCGCAACATCGGCGTGCGGATTGCGCTCGACGACTTCGGCACCGGGTATTCCTCGCTGAGCTATCTACGGCGCTTCCCGTTCGACAAGATCAAGATCGACCGCTGCTTCGTCGACGGCATCGAAGACGCCGATGGCGCCTCGGCCATCGTGCAAGCCGTCATCAATATCGCCAATTCGCAGAACATGACGACGACGGCCGAAGGCATCGAGACCGATCCGCAACGCGAGGTGCTGCGTGATCTCGGCTGCACCGAAATGCAGGGCTTCCTGTTCAGCCGCCCGCTGCCGGTCGCGCAGATCCGCACGCTGCTGTCGGAGCAGATCGGGAAGGTCGCGGCGGCCTAGCGCGGGATGACTATTGATTGAATCGGCCCCGATTTCCCTTCACCTCTCCCATTGGGAGAGGTCGGCGCGTAGCGCCGGGTGAGGGGTTAAGGCCCCTCGTTCGGTATAAGAGCCCTCACCCGATTTGCTTCGCAAATCGACCTCTCCCTACCGGGGAGAGGTGAAGGGAAGCGCGCGGATAGCCTCGATATCATCCCGCTCTAGGCATCGGGTCGGGACATGGTTATGAAGCTGCCGACGGTCATGACCGCCGGCAGTTTGTCACCAAATAACGCGATCAGGCAGCTTTGGATTTCGCCACATGGCTGGCGATCGCATCCATCAGCGCCGGCGACAGGCAATCATAGGGTTCAAGCCCGATTTCCTTGAAGCGCGATCTGATGGCCCCCATCTCTTCCGGCTTGACGCCGGATTCGATCACCGACGATACGAACGCCGCAAATCCCGGAGCCTCCGAGCCGCCTTCGGTGAACAGTTCCGGATGGATGAAATCCAGGCCGTAGAACGGATGGCCCTTGTTCTCGATGCGGCCGTACATATGCGTCCCGCACGCCTTGCAGGCATGCCGCTGGATCGTCTTCGAGGCATCGACAATGTGAAGCTTGTCGCCGTTTTCAAGGACGGTCACGTTATCGCGCGGCACCACGGCTACCACGGAAAATGTGGCGCCCTCGGGCTTCCAGCATTGGGTGCAGCCGCAAGCGTGATTGTGGGCGACATCGCCCTTGACGCCGACCTTGACCGGATGATCCTTGCATTTGCAGACCAGCGTACCGCCGGCAAAACTGCCCGAGCCTTTCTTGACGCCACTATCAATCGTTGGATGGAGATGCACAGTCATAGGCCGATCCTCCCTTGTGTTTGAAGCTCTTGACTTGGAACGCTACGTTTAGAGCGCGATGAGCCTTGTTCGAATGGCCATCCCGCTCCATCTCTTCATCTGAGCATGATCTCCGGGGCAAACGCTTCGCGTCAGTCCCGTGGGAAAACCGGTGCCCCAATTTTACCGATCATGCTTAGAACACGACGACCGAACGGATCGATTTGCCCTCGTGCATCAACTCGAATCCCTTGTTGATGTCTTCGAGCTTGAGCACATGGGTGATCATCGGATCGATCTGGATTTTTCCGTTCATGTACCAGTCGACGATCTTCGGCACATCGGTGCGGCCGCGCGCGCCGCCGAACGCCGAGCCCTTCCAGACCCGGCCGGTGACCAGTTGGAACGGACGGGTCGCGATTTCCTTGCCGGATTCCGCGACCCCGATCACGACCGAGACGCCCCAGCCGCGATGGCAGGCTTCCAGCGCCTGACGCATCACCGTGGTGTTGCCGGTGCAATCGAAGGTGTAATCGGCGCCGCCGTCGGTCAGCCCGACCAGATGCTGCACGATATCGCCATCTACCTTTTTCGGGTTGACGAAATGGGTCATGCCGAAGCGGCGGCCCCACTCTTCCTTGGAATCGTTGATATCGACGCCGATGATCTTGTCGGCGCCGACCATCTTGGCGCCCTGGATCACGTTGAGCCCGATGCCGCCGAGGCCGAATACGACGACGTTGGAGCCCGGCGTCACCTTGGCGGTATTGACCACCGCGCCGACGCCCGTGGTCACGCCGCAGCCGATGTAGCAGCTCTTGTCGAACGGCGCGTCCTCGCGAATCTTCGCGACGGCAATTTCCGGCAACACCGTAAAATTCGAAAACGTCGAGCAGCCCATATAATGGAAGATCGGCTTGCCGTTGTGGCTGAAGCGCGAGGTGCCATCGGGCATCACGCCCTTGCCCTGGGTGGCGCGGATCTGCGTGCACAAATTGGTCTTCTGGCTGAGGCAGCTTTTGCACTGCCGGCATTCCGGCGTGTAAAGCGGGATCACGTGATCGCCCGGCTTCACCGAGCTGACGCCCGGTCCGATCTCGCGCACGATGCCGGCGCCTTCATGGCCGAGGATCGAGGGGAAAATGCCCTCGCTGTCCAGGCCATCCAGGGTGTAGGCATCGGTGTGGCAAATGCCCGTGGCCTTGATCTCGACCAGCACTTCGCCGGCCTTGGGGCCTTCCAGGTCGAGCTCGACGATTTCTAGCGGCTTCTTGGCTTCAAACGCCACTGCGGCACGTGTCTTCATCTCATACTCCCGTAGCGTTCTTCAGCATCGCGAATGCGTTCATTTGATACCTGTGCAACTGGATTCGGCCTGCTTGGCCGCCTCGGACTTGTCTTCGTGGGTAGGCGGCCGGCCACCCGGAATGGCATCGTTGGCGCGTGCGCGCAGATACACGTAGATATCGTCGACGTAGCACATCACGTTCACATTGGTCGCAAACGACGGCATCACCTTGTCGTTGGCGGCGTCGACGTTCTTGCGGCCGTTGGTGACGACATTGATAAAGTCACTGTAGCTCAGCGTCTTCAGCGAATTGGCCAGCGCCGGCGCGTAAGTCGATCCTTCGCCATTGGGCCCATGGCACACGTGGCAATCCGAGTGATAGCGGCGGAAGCCGGAGAACGTGTACCAGTCGACCATCCCGTCCGGGCTGATCTTGTAAGTGGGATTGCCGTCCTTATCCATGTACTTGCCGTTATCGGATGACACGATCGCCGGATCACCCGATCCGTCCGCGCGGGCGACGCCACTCGCCAACACACTCGCCGCGACTGCGAGCACAAATTTCCAGTACTTGATATTCACGCGAACATTCCTCGTGGAGCCTTGAGACGAAATCGGCGCGCAACAGAACTGCGGCGCGCCGATCGATTGTCAGTTCACCTTGCCGTTATTCAGACGGCAGCGCGAACACCGTCAACGTTCCGCCAAGCGAGGTATAGGAGGCCAGACCCGCGTAGCCACCGACGGCGCCGAGGCCCGCGGTATCGACGGTCTTTTCCTTGCTGGGCAGTTTACCCTGATCGACCGCGCCATGCCACGCCGCGGCGTTTTCCGGCTGCAACAGGCCGGCCGCAAGACCGATACCCGCCCAACCGCCGACGCCGGAGAGGACGCCGACATATTGCTTGCCGCCGTGCTCATAGGTCATGACGTTGCCGATGATGCCCGACGGGGTCTTGAACTTGTAGAGTTCCTTGCCCGTCTTGGCATCGACCGCCTTCAGATAGCCTTCCAGCGTGCCGTAGAACACGACGTTGCCGGCCGTTGCAAGGGCGCCGCCCCAAGCCGAGAACTGCTCCTTGTTGGACCAGGCGATCTTGCCGGTCTTGCCGTCCCAGGCGATGAAGTTGCCCATGTTGGTATCGCCCTTGGGCGGATACATCGCGACCGCGGCACCGACGTAAGCCTGACCAGCGGTGTAGGCCACCTTGTAGGGCTCATAGTCCATGCAGACGTGGTTGGTCGGGACGTAGAACAACTGCGTCTCCGGGCTATAGGCAGCCGGTTGCTCGTCCTTGGTGCCGAGCGCTGCCGGGCAGATGCCCTTCGAGTTGGTGTCTTCGCCCTGGTGCTGAGTCGAATAGGCATCGACCACCAGCGGACGGCCATAGGTCTTGGACGATTTGTCCATGTCGACCTTGGTCGCCCAGTTCACCACCGGATCGAACTTTTCTGCGACCATCAATTCGCCGGTGGCCCGATCCAGCGTGTAGCCGAAGCCGTTGCGGTCGAAATGCGTCAATATATTGCGCATTTTGCCGCCGATCTCTTGATCGCTCAGGATCATCTCGTTGACGCCGTCGAAATCCCATTCGTCGTGCGGCGTCATCTGATAGATCCACTTGACCTTGCCGGTGTCGAGATCGCGTGCCCAGATCGACATCGACCACCTGTTATCACCGGGGCGCTGCACCGGGTTCCAGGTCGAGGGATTACCCGAGCCGTAATAGACCAGGTTCAGCTTGGGATCGTAGGAATACCAACCCCATGTCGCGCCGCCGCCGATCTTCCATTGATCGCCCTGCCAGGTCGAGGTCGACGAGTCCGGTCCGACCGGCTTGCCGAGCGACGTGGTTTTTTCCGGATCGATCAGCGTGTCGGCATCCGGTCCTTCCGAGAAGCCGCGCCAGGCGAGCTTGCCGTCCTTGATGTTGTAGGCGCTGACCCAGCCACGAACGCCGAATTCACCGCCGGATACACCGATCAGAACCTTGTCCTTGTAGACGAATGGCGCATCCGTTCCGGACTGGCCCTTGCCGGCTTCGCCGTCCATCACCGACCAGACTTTGGCGCCGGTCTTGGCGTCGAGCGCGATCAGCGTGGTATCGGCCTGATGCAGGAAGATCTTGCCGTCGGCGTAAGCGACGCCGCGGTTGACCGTGTCGCAGCACATGATCGGGATCACGTTGGGATCCTGCCGCGGCTCGTACTTCCAGATGATCTTGCCTTCATGGTTCAGGTCGAGCGCATAGACCGTATTCGGGAACGGCGTGTGCACATACATCGTGTCGCCAATCACCAAAGGGCCGCCCTCATGCCCGCGCAGCACGCCGGTCGAGAAGGTCCAGGCCACCTGAAGCTTTTTGACGTTGGATGAATTGATCTGGTTGAGCTTCGAATAACGCGTGTTCGCGTCATCGCCTTGTTGCATGACCCACTGCTTCGGATCCTTGGCCAACTGGTCCAAGGCCTCGTCGGCCCTGACGGCTCCCGCGGCGAGCGCCGCAACGCCAAGACCTGTCGCGATTAGCACCTTGCGCATCATTATTCCTCCCGGTTGCGAGCGATGGTTCCGCTAGAACGGTCCACTTTTCGGTATTGCTCATCGGGATTTTTACCCGGTCTCGAACTGGAAAACTTGCCCGAGAGGGAAGTCGTTTGCCCCGGAGCGAAATAAAATGAATTTTTTCAGCGGCGCTGCCGCTTTTCCCGGGGCACGTTCATGCTGCGTAGCAGCATAGGCTGGAGTCCGTGGCGGCCCATCAAACCTGTTGCGGACGCCGCAATATTTTTGAGGTCCTGGTTTTTAAGATTTTGGTTTTGAGGTTTTGGTTTTGGGATCTTGGTTTTGGGATCTTGGTTTTCGGTGTGAGGCCTTCAAAGGACGTCTGCCCGGCGCGATGCGGCAAGGCCGACCGAACCGGGCAGATCGTTTCGACGTCGTCTATTTGCGCGCCGCGCAGGCGTACATGTTGATTTCCATGCCCACCGGCACTTCGACAATCTTAGGAGTCTTCCAGGTCATCAGTATCCTCCGAAGTAATTTGGCGCGAACGTCACGCCGGAGCCGAACCTAGGAGCACGCCCGACATCGCGCAAGTGCTCGCGATTGAAGATTGAATGCCCAAGGGCTACGCACGCCTTCGACATTTCTCTCTCGAACAAGGCAAGTTCTCTCTCAGACAAGGCACTCACCGGGTGATTGGGCTGATCTAAACAAAAACCCGAATAGCCGCTCTATCTATTCCAGCGCGAAAGCGCGAACCAACACAATAGCGCCGCGCCTGATACCCAAATCACGATGATGGCGGCCGCTGCGATCTTGCCGCCGTGCGGGCGCTGCATGAACTCGCTGGCCCTGGCCCGATATTCGGCCATGGCCGGTTCCGGGATCAACGACACGACCAGCCAGATACCGAGCGGCACCAGAATCAGATCATCCAGATATCCGAGGATCGGAATGAAATCCGGAATGAGATCGATGGGAGAGAATGCATAGGCGGCGACAACGGCCGCAAGAACCTTCACATACCAGGGCGTATTGGGATCGCGGGCGGCCAGATAGACCGCGTAAACGTCCCGTTTCAACGCACGCGCCCAAACCTTGATGCGATCGAACATAAAACCGCCTCGACGTCGGCCTCATGAAGACGTTTGAGCGAATGCTTTATTTATTTGAGCGAGCATTTGGTTTCGGGACGATCAAGACCGAGCGTATCGAGCGTCGATACCTGATGAAGGAAGCCTTCCTGCGGCGACACCGATACGGTGTTTCTGCCGTCGAACAGCAGGATCGGCTGCCGCAACTGCAGGTTCCAGTCGCGCAGCGTCAGCTTTTGTCCCTTGAAAGCCGCGACCGAGAATTCGGGGCTCTTGATGTAGGCGAGCATCTTGGCCGGATCGCCGGATCCGGCCCGGCTCGCGGCTTCGCCGACCATGCGAACCGCTGTCCAGACCTGCATGTCGTGCGCCGTCATCGAACGCTGGAACGTCTTGGTGAAACGGTTCTGCAACTGCACGGCGCCCCATTGATCGAAGCCCGCATCCCAGGTGGTCGGAACCAGTCCGGCAGAGCCCGCGACCGGACGCGGGTCCCAGGTCCGGTACGGCAAATAGCCGGCAAAGACCTCGCTTTCGTCGGCTGCGACCAACACATCGTGGTCCGGCGCGCCTTGTGTCACCACCGGCATCTGCTGCTGGATCTCGGCGACACCGCTGTCGGTGCGACGCGCGCCGCCGCTATCCTTGAATACCCGCTCCTCGACGATTTTGGCGCCGAACCGTGTCGCGGCATGGCGCAACGCGTCGGCGAACAGCGCGTCGTTTTCGTGCGAACCCGTCATCAGCATCCATTTGCGCCACTTTTTCCAGACCAGATATTGCGCCAGCGCGTCGGCCAGCATGGAGCGTGTGGGCGCGACATGGATCACATTGGCGCGACAATCCTGTTCGCGCAGGCGCTCGTCGAGCGCGAGCGCATTGATCAAGGTCACGCCGCGCGCCTTGCCGGCATCCGCCGTCTTCAGCAGGCGGTCCGCATCGAGACTCGCGACGATAAAGGATGCTCCCTGGTCGGCGAGCGCGTTCATGGCCGCGACCGGATCCTCTTTCTCGTCGACCAGTTTCTCGATCAGCGTATATCGCTGATTGAGGAAGCGGCCGGTCGTATTGTCGTCGTCGACCGCCAATTGCGCGCCGGCAAGCCCGTCATTGGCGGCCGGCACATCGATCAACGATATCCGGATCCGCGAAGGCGCCTGGCGAAGGTAGCCGATCTTGATTTCCAGCGGTTGATCCGACAACGCGGTTCCGCTCAAGGCGATGAGTGCAAAGACACCGATCAGAAGCCGAAGCAAATCAAGCCTCCAATGCGACGTTCGGTAATGCCACGTTCGGACGTTTGACGATGAATAGCACCAATGACTCGATTGCGCTGCAGCATCGCCGGTCATGTCGTCCTGTGGTCATGTCGTCCTGTTTGAGCTTTCAGGCTACCCTATTTATCGTCCGACGCAAGGAAGGCAAAAAATCGGTCGGCAAAAATCCGTCGCTGGGTTCTAAGCGCTACGATTGTCTATTGCGCGCAAAGGCGTCAAATAGATCACGAAATAACACCGCCAGAGTAACGTCGTTCAGATTCGATCGACACAAACTGGACCTGACAGGTTGGAGAACGCCATATGTTGGATTTGCACCGGATCGCGGCAACCATTCTTTCCCTGTTCGTGTTCCTATTCTCGTTCGATCCGGCCTTTGCCTTCCTCGCCTATGTCTCCAATGAGAAGGGTAATTCGATCTCGGTGGTCGATACCGACAAGATGGAGACGGTCGCAACCATCAAGACCGGGCAACGGCCTCGCGGCATCGAAGTCACCCGCGACGGCAAATTCGTCTTTGTCGCGCTCGGCGACGACGACAAGATCGAGATGTTCGGCACCAAGAACCGCGACGATGCCGGCGAATTGCCGTCCGGCCCGGATCCCGAGCAGTTTGCGCTCGATCCCGCCGGAAAGTTCCTCTACGTCGCCAACGAAAACGACGCGATGGTGACCATCATCGACATGGAAAAGCGCACCGCCGTCGGCCAGGTATCGGTCGGCACCGAACCCGAGGGCATGGCGGTCAGCCCGGATTCCAAGATGCTGGTATGCACATCCGAGACGACCAGCATGGTTCATTTCATCGATACCGCGAGCCACGAAGTGGTCGGCAACCTGCTTGTCGGTTCGCGGCCACGCTTCTCCGCCTACAAGGCCGACGGATCGGAATTGTGGGTCACTTCGGAAATCGGCGGCGGCCTTGCCATCATCGATCCGGCGACGCGGCAGCTCAAGCAGACCGTCACGTTTGAAATCCCCGGCCTGCGGTCCGAGGCGATCCAGCCGGTCGGCATCAATATCACCAAGGACGGCAAACTCGGCTTCATCGATCTGGGGCCTGCCAATCGGGTCGCCGTGGTCGATGGCGTGACCCACGCCGTCTTGAAATACCTGCTGGTCGGACAGCGCGTCTGGCACGGCGCCTTTACGCCCGACGAGAAATACCTGCTGGTCGCCAACGGCGTTTCGAACGACGTCTCGGTGATCGACGTCGCGGCTCAGAAGGTCATCAAATCGATTCAGGTCGGCGAATTACCCTGGGGCGTAGCCTTCGGACCGAATTGAGGAATCGCAGATGCTTCCCCGAACTAGATCCGCCGCTTCTCGTGGCCGGGGTAGTCACAGCTCCATTTTTTGGCCATCCATTCCGGATGGTTGCCGATCCACTCGGCGATATAGGGCTGCGCAGCCATCATGCACTGCTGGATCGAACCGTCGAAGGTGAACTGGAGATATTTTTCTTCGCAATTGGCCGGGTTGGCGATGGCGCAGACCGTCAGGATGATTTCGATCATTCCCAGTGCCCTCGAGCTGAAACTCGAAAATGTTACGCCGGATTCGCGCTCGCGTCTCGAATTTCGGCAATGAATTTCTCGTTCCGCGGTTCCATACCTTCGTCATCACGCCCGCGATTGTCTATCGTAGGCCACCCTGACCTCTGATAATCATCGCGTCCTTGCAGCGCTGGAGCTTGAAAATCATGACCCTCGAAACCGTTTCGCTGAACAGGTCGCATGAAGGTGTGCAGGGCGTTTACAAGCACGCCAGCCGCGAAACCAAGACGTCCATGACCTTTTCGGTGTATGTGCCGCCGCATCAAGCCGGCGCCAAGCTGCCGGTGGTTTGGTATCTGTCGGGCCTCACCTGCACGCACGCCAATGTCACGGACAAGGGTGAATTTCGCCGGGCCTGCGCCCAGCTGGGCCTGGTGTTTGTTGCGCCGGACACCAGCCCTCGCGGCGAAGGCGTCCCTGGCGATCCCGCCAGCGCCTATGATTTCGGACTTGGCGCCGGCTTCTATGTCGACGCCACGCAACGGCCATTTGCCGACAATTATCGGATGTGGAGCTATGTGACGGAAGAGCTTCCCGAATTGATCGCCGGGCATTTTCCGGTCGATACCGGGCGGCAATCGATCCTCGGTCACTCGATGGGCGGTCATGGCGCGCTCACGATTGCCTTGCGCCATCCCGGGCGTTATCGCGCCGCCAGCGCTTTTTCGCCGATCGTTGCGCCATCCCAAGTGCCATGGGGGATCAAGGCGCTGGGCGGATATCTCGGCGATGCGCGCGCGGCCTGGCGCAAGCACGACACGGTCGCATTGATCGAGGACGGCGCGCGCTTTTCCGATTTATTGGTCGATTACGGCGACGCCGATCAATTCCTGACCGAACAGCTTCGCCCCGAGCTTTTGCAAGCCGCGTGCGAGCAGGCCGGCATTCCGCTGATCCTTCGCCGCCAGGCCGGCTATGACCACAGCTATTACTTCGTATCGACATTCATGGAAGACCATCTCCGCTGGCACGCCGCGCGATTGAACCGATGATCGCGCCATCGCCAATCGTTCGGTCGGATCGGGTTGCGGCGGTTCGCCCGCTGGTGTCATAGATCTCGAAGGGAAAGATCGCCGTAGCCGGCGCGGCAGCGGCGACGCCTGTCAAAGTCGGGATACAGAAAACAACGGCAGAAATCCGCGCCAGCGTTCCAAAACGCATCATGGTCTCTCTTCGGCCCGCGCGATTGCGGCTGGGATCGCGGATTGATATTAACACCGACGTCAAGCCGTGGCATCGGCGGCATTTCCGATTGACCGCGCGGCATATTCAGGGAGCAACGCAACATGGCCAAAGCGGCTATTCTTAAAGCAGCTATTTCAGCAGCAGCTTTCATTTTGGCTTTGGTGCCGATGGACGCCTCGGCAAAGGACACCCAGTTCTGGAACCTGACCGCCAACACGATTACGTCGCTGCAGCTTTCGCCGCCCGGCAAGAATGAATGGGGCCGCAACCAGACCGACAATGATAACGATCATACGGTTGACCATGACGAGCGCCTGAAAATTACCGGCACGGAAGCCGGAATTTACGACGTCAAATTTGTCGACAAGCGCGGACGGACCTGCGTTGTCCCGAACGTTCCGATCAAGGCCGGTGCGATCTTCTCGATCGATGAAAAGGAGTTGAAGGACTGCGCCAAATAGCCGCTATCGCACCCTTCAAAAATTGACGCCAAACAAAAGGCGCGCCTGCTGCCGCTCGAAATCAACGAGGTCGAGCGAGCCGGCGGTCGCGGTGGCATGACCGGCGATCTGCGCGCTCCATGCCAGCGTCATCCACGCACGCTCGGAGAATTTGACGTAAAGCGTCGGCCCCATGAAAAAGCCTTGTCCGGCCAGCGTATCGAGCGTGAACCCGTCATACTGGCGCAAATAGCGGGTTTCGCCGCCAACGAAAATTCCCGAAGAGACCTGCGCCATAACACCAAATGCAATCCCTGCCGTGGATTCCTGCGACCAGGTTCCGGTCAGGTTGGTACGCATGGTGTCGGGTTGATAAAGCAGGTTGAAGGCCGCAACGACGCGGTCCGGAATGATTTCCCAGTCAGCCGCCGCGACGAAGTCGACGCCATATTGGTTGACGGGTTGACCTGTGATGTCGTCGGCCCGCCCCCAATGCGGCTCGCCGCCGATCGCAAAGCCGAACGGCGCAGATGCACGATCAAGGAATTGGTAGCGGATGTCGGCAGAAAACCCGCCGAACGCGGTGTAGTGCTGATCGGCAAACCCGCTTACGCCTGTAATGTCATAAGAATTGACCGTGCCGGTAATTTCGGTTCGCAGCTTCGGCATCGGCACGAATTCCATCGACATCGTGCTGGAACCGGCATCATAGGTCCCGGTCTGCTTCGAAAATCGTCCGGTTACCGATCCCTCCAATTCTTTTTCGCCGACGTTGCCCACATCGCTTCCGATGGTGAAGCCGAACAGATGCTCGGTCTCGATCGGTTCGGCGCGGGCGCCGCCCGGAACCAGCGCAAACACAAGCAACAGCCAGCATCCCGCGGTACGTCGCCGCTGCGCTGCCGAAACAAGCCGTCCCGATGTCTGCGACACCGCCATCGAAGCATCCCGCCCGCGCGTGGGCTTTGCCGCACTGCACTCAAATCGATCCCAACCGAGCTTACCATTCTGCATCGGAATTGCCATTTCATCCCGAACAGCAATGGGAGTTAATGGCAACTTGGCTGTTGCTTTGGCGGATAGACAGTGTGGATAATTTCCCGCATGAATGCGGAAGTGAGAACAATATCCGGAATTCTCGTGGCGCTGTGCCTCGCGGTTGGAGCCACTCCAGCGCCGGCCGCGGAAACTTTGCGCATCGGCCTGCAAAGCACCGGCACATTCGCCTGGCAACTGGACGTGATCCGCCGCCACGGTCTTGCCGACAATGCCGGGCTGGATTTGAAAATCAGCGAATTCGCTTCGCCGGATGCCGGCAAGCTCGCGATCAACGGCGGCTCGGTCGATCTCGCCGTCGTCGATTGGCTTTGGGTCGCCCGGGCGCGGGCTCTCGGCGCGAAACTGTTGTTCTATCCCTATTCCAGTGCCGTCGGCGCCATCATGGTGAAGCGCGATTCGCCGTTGCGCGGCATTGCGGATCTGAGGGGGCACGTTCTCGGCATAGCGGGCGGCCCGCTCGACAAAAGCTGGCTGATCGTGCAGGCCGCCGCGACCCGCCAGGGTATCAATCTCAAGCACGACACGACCCTTGCCTATGGCGCGCCGCCACTGATGTCGCAAAAGCTGCAGCAGGGCGAAGCCGACGCGAGCCTCAATTTCTGGAATTTCTGCGCCAGCCTGGAAGCGCAGGGTTACCGCCGCCTCTTCGAGGTGCGCGACGCCGAGGCCGCACTTGGGTTGACCGAACCGGTCGCCTTGATCGGCTACGTGTTTTCCGAGCAATTCGCAGCCCAGCACCGCAGCACGATCGACCGCTTCATCGCGATCGCACATCAGGCCGACGACATCATGCGGCACTCCGACCAGGAGTGGGACGCGCTGCGCCCGCTGATGAATGCCGGGGATGACAATACCTTCAAAGCCTATCGCGACCGCACCCGGGAGGGCATGCCACAGCGGACGATTGCCGCGGAAGCGGCCGATGCCAGCGCGCTGTTCAAGGCACTCGCGAGCACCGGCGGCGCCGAACTGGTAGGCCCCTCGCAAGAACTCGATCCGGGCCTTTACTATCAACCGGACCCGCACGGAGATTGAGCGTTGTTGCCGAGAATTTTTTCGCTGGCTACGCTGATCGTGGTGTGGGCCGTTGCCGCCGCGCTGGCTCAATCGCGGCTGCTCCCCGATCCGCTGACGGTCGGCCGGGCGACGCTGGCCGAGATCCGTTCCGGCGAATTGCCGTTCCAGATGGCCTGCACGCTCGGACGCGTGATCGGCTCGTTCGCGATCGCGATGCTGCTCGGCACCATCGCGGGCTATGCGATGGGGCGGTCGAAAGCCACCGACAGGTTCGCCGATTCATGGCTGATCGTGCTAATCAACATGCCGGCGCTGGTCGTCATCATTTTTGCCTACATCTGGATCGGCCTCAACGAAACCGCGGCGATCCTGGCCGTGGCCATCAACAAACTGCCGAATGTGGTCGTCGTCGTGCGCGAGGGCGCCCGCGCGCTCGATCCGGAGATCGACGAGATGGCGAAAGCCTTTCAATTCACCGCATTCAAAAGGCTCCGTCACGTCGTGATACCGCAACTCGCGCCCTATCTGGCGGCCAGTTCGCGCTCCGGCCTGTCCATCGTTTGGAAGATCGTGCTCGTGGTCGAGTTGATCGGGCGCCCAAACGGCGTAGGGTTCGTGCTGGGTTCGGCATTCTCGCTGTTCGACATGGCCAGGATACTGAGCTATGCGATCTGCTTCATCCTGCTCATGCTTGTGATCGAAAGCTTTTTGGTACAGCCGCTTGAACGACGCGCAAACCGCTGGAGACGCCGCCCCGCTTGAGCTTCGCATCGATGCGAAGCGCTTTCTGTCGAGCGACGGCACGGCGGTCGAGGTCGTTCGCAACCTGGAACTTCGGCTCGAGGCCGGATCGTTCGGTGCGCTGATCGGTCCTTCCGGTTGCGGCAAGACGACGATCCTCAAAATCGCGGCCGGCCTCGATGCCGATTTCCAGGGTCGGCTCCGCACCCCCGGAGCCGGGCGTCTCGGGATCGTCTTTCAGGAGCCTCGTCTGTTGCCGTGGCGCACGGTCGAAGACAACATCCGCCTGGCGCTTCCCGCCGATCAGGCCAACGTCGATCTGGCGGACCTGTTTGGGACTCTCGGCCTCGGTTCGCATCTGGCGCGATATCCGGGTGAATTATCGCTGGGACTGGCGCGGCGCGCAGCGATCGCCCGCGCGTTTGCGATCCGGCCGGATTTCCTGCTGCTTGACGAACCCTTTGTATCGCTCGATGAAGCGGTCGCTATCCGACTACGCAACGAACTCGTGGCGCTGACGACGGCAACGCGGGTAACGACATTGTTGGTGACCCATGATCTGGCGGAAGCCGTGCAATTGGCGGATCGCCTGTTTTTTCTGTCGGACCGGCCGGCACAGATTCTTTTCGAGAAAACATTGCCGCCGCCGCGGGGCACGCGCAGCAAAGACCTCGTCACAGAGATCAGCGAGGAAATGCGGGCGCAGGTGGCGCAGGCCGTGGCCCGCAGCGGGCAAAGCTGACGCTTGAGCCCGGTTCTGATGGAATCAGAACCGGGCTCAAGATTCTTATTTTGACGCGTTTTCTTGACGCGAACCGGTATCCACTTCGCTCGAAAACGCTCTGGAACTCAAGCCAGCCGGCTCTCGATCGCAAAACGCACCAGTTCGGAAGCTGAGCGCAAGCCGAGCTTCTGGCGAATGATCGAAGACGTATTGGCAATCGTCTTGTACGACGAATGCACCAGCCAGGCGATCTCGGAAAGGCTTTTGCCGACGCTCAGCAGCCGCAAGATCTCGATCTCGCGGGGCGTCAATTTCGACAACGGGTTCTGAGCGACTGCGGGTCCCGCGAACGCAAGGCGCCGCGCGATCGCCGCCGGCAGATAGACCTTGCCCTCACCCACTTCCTTGATCGCCTCGACGAGATCGCAAGGGTCTCCGGACTTCGACACATAGCCTTTGGCGCCGACTTCGATCGCGCGCGCGGCGAATACCGGATCGTCATTCATGCTGAACATGATGATTCGCGCCGACTTGTCGAGCGCGAGAATTCGCCGCGCCAGCTCAAACCCTGAAACCGTCGGCAGGTTGATATCGAGCACGCAGACATCGGGCTCTTCGGCCGCAAAGACCCGCTCGCCGCTTTCCGCGTCAGAGGCCTCCAGGATCACGATATCATCGTCGCCGGCAAACAATGTCCGGCAACCCGAAGCCACAATAGGATGATCGTCGACGATCAGAACACGCATCGGCGCTGGTCCAGCCCAGGTTTTTCTTGTTGCGTTGCATCAAACGGAACGGGAAAACTTCCCACCCGCACCGCATTGCCCATCTCGGGCACTTCTGCTGTACGGTTCGGATTAGATAGCCGCGCCTTTTCGCTGTCAACGCTCCTATGTCGGGCATTTGGCGCGGCATGTTTCTGGACAAATGCAATGTGGCAAAAATTATCTTTGCGCGCCCGGCTCAACGCGTTGCTGGCGCTGATTCTTTTGCTGGGCCTGGCGATCAATGTCACGCGACTGGTACTCGAGGCCGGACCACGCGTTCAGGCCGAGGATCAAAGCGTCATACGACTGGCTCGGGAATTCATCGAGACGCTGGTCGTTAGTCTGAATGACACCCCGGACCCCGATGCCCGCTTGACCAAGGTGATCCAGGACCTGAACCGGCTGCGCCACGTCAGCATTACGCGACAGCAGGATACGGCGGAGGTCACGCCCCCGGCGGCGGCCGCGCTCGACGACGATGGTGATGACCCGTCTTCGGTTCCGGCGTGGTTCGTCGCACTGGTTCATCCGGAAAAGACCGCCGTCAATGTTCCAATCACGATCCATGGCAGGCCGGGATCGCTCGTCATCACATCGCATCCGGACGATGAGATGAACGAAATCTGGGACGGGATCGTGACCCAGCTCCTGGTTGGTTCCGCGATCGCGATCACGCTGTTCCTGGTGACGATGGTGGTGGTCAGCCGCGCGCTTGCGCCAATCCAGTCGCTTTCCGGGGCGATGACGAAGATCGAAGCCGGCTTCTATGGCACCCGCGTCAGGCCTGGAGGTTCACCGGAACTCGCGGCGATCTGCTCCAAGCTGAACCATCTTGCGGCCACGTTGGGAGAAGCCGTCGAGGAGAAACGGCAGTTGGCCGAACGCGCCGTCTCGTTGCAGGACGCCGAACGCAAGGAAATTGCCCGCGAGCTGCATGACGAATTTGGACCCTATCTGTTTGCATTGCGGGCACATGGCAGCTCGCTGATGCGAATCGCGGATGCGCGCGAACTGAACAGGGAAGCTTTGCGAAAGCACGGCAGTGTCCTGCTCGAGCAGATCAACGCGTTGCAGCAGTTCAACAGGCGGGTACTTGAAAGGCTGCGGCCGGTTGGATTGGCGGAACTCGGTCTCTCCGAAGCGATCGGCGCCCTGCTGCGCCTGTGGAGCACGTCTCATCCCGAAGTGGTCATCGAAACCGCGATTTCCGAATCGCTTGGCGAGACCGGCGAGACGGCGGAATTGACCATCTATCGCATCATCCAGGAGGCCCTGACCAATGTCTTCCGGCATGCCGGCGCGACACGGGTCGAGATCGTTGTCGAGCCGGCGCGATCTGGCCGACCGGGCGCGGCTCCGGCCGACAGCCAGGCGAGTGTCGTGAGCGTGCGCGACAATGGCGCCGGGCTGCCCGCCGATCACAAACAGGGGTTCGGCCTGATCGGGATGCGAGAACGGGTCCTGGCGCTGGGCGGGACCATGACCGTCCTGTCGACGAATCAGGGGGTTACCGTGGAAGCCCTGGTGCCGAGCGGCATCCCGCCGTTCCACGCCGCGCAGTCCCTGTAGCCGTGCGCCCGCTCTGCATTGACCTGGAGATATGGGAATATTACCGTGAACGCACGGGATGAATATCTCATTATTCTCAGCGGGATGTCCGCTGTGCCCATCGCAATCGGGAAAGGTCACGCACCATGATCACGCGACGCACATTCGTTGGCTCGTTGGCGGTCGGGACGTTGCTCGCCACCGTATTGCCGGTAATGGCTAAATCGAGCCTGATACGTCTGCTGGACACCGACAACGACGGCACCGTCGATCTTGGCGAAGCGAAGGCCGCGGCCTCCGCCCTGTTCGACAAGCTCGAGCGCGACAAGGACGGCACGCTGGACAAACACGAATTGGTGCGGAGATTGTCGGCGAAGGAGTTGGCCGCGGCCGATCCCGACCACGATGGCACGCTCACAAAGGATGAATATCTGGCCCTCGTCGAACAGCGTTTCAGCGCCGCCGATCCGGATCATGATGGGACGCTGGATGCCAAGGAATTGAATAGTCCGGCCGGCAAGGCGCTGTTGCGGCTTCTGCGATAGTAGGAAGTTAGAAGGCGTTGCGGCGACCAATTGCGCTCTGTTCTGCTCCAGTCTCGCGGATCGGGAAATTTTCCCGATCTTTTCGGGATAATTGGCAAGTGAAGTCTGGACCTTTTGTAGCTGGCTGTTTCCAGCCCGCGCACCGATAATCTCCTGTACCCAACCGGCGAAAACAGCCGGTGGGCTGGGGAGTAAGAGATGAGTGCTCGGTACGTATTGGTCGCTTCGATATCGATCGGCCTGCTTGGGGTGAATAATGAAGGCGCGTATGCCCAAGACGCGCCCGGCGCCGCGCAGGCCCTGCCGTCCGTCACGGTGACCGACACAAGGCCCGGCGTTAAGCGCGGACGGGACCAGACTGCGACGCGCAGGGTTCACGCCACACCCACCGTCCCGGTGTATCCGACCACGCCGCTGGCGGGCGGCGACATCGCAACCGACAAGGCTCCCGCCACCTCCAACACCGTTGACGCCAGCCAGATCGCACAGACCGGATCGCTCAGCATCACGGACTCGCTGGTAAAATTCGTGCCCGGAATCATCGTCAACGAAGTGGCCGGCAATCCCTTCCAGCCCGACATACAATTTCGCGGCTTTGTCGCTTCTCCGGTGTCCGGCACACCGCAGGGATTGGCGGTGTATCAGAATGGCGTACGCATCAACGAAGCGTTCGGCGACACCGTCAACTGGGATTTGATTCCGACCGCCGCTATTCAATCGGTCACGTTGGTCACCAACAATCCGGCGTTCGGGTTGAACGCCCTCGGTGGCGCGATCGACGTCAAGATGAAGGATGGTTTCACCTATCACGGCGCCGAAATCGATCTCATGGGCGGCTCGAACGGACGCGTGCAGAGTTCGGCGCAATGGGGCCAGCAGTACGGTGATTATTCCGTCTATGGTGCACTCGAAGGCGTGCACGATGACGGCTTTCGCAATTTTTCGGCCTCTAACATCCGGCGCTTCTACGGCGACATCGGCTACAGAAACGATCAGGCTGAATTTCATATGAATATCGGCGCAGCCGCCAATGATTTCGGCGCCGCCGCGACCGTGCCGGCCGAACTGCTGCAGCAATTCTGGGGCGCGACCTACACCACGCCACAGACCTCAAGCAACAAGGTTGAGTATCTCAATTTGACCGGAAAGGTCGAGGTCTCGCCGACCTGGACGGTCGACGGCGTCGCGCATGTCCGGATCTTCGACCAACACACCCAGGACGGCAATCCGACCGGAGCGCAGCCTTGCGACGATCCGACGCTGCTTTGCTTTGGTGATAGCAGCACGCCGGCCAATGGCTTGAATGGAGCGCAACTCGCGAACCCGTTCGACCCGAGCGCCGTGCTGGGAGAAAACGATCGAACGTCGACCTATACCAAGACGTTTGGATTCTCGGTACAGGCGACCAATACCGACCAATTATTTGGACACGACAACCACTTTGTGATCGGTACCAGCTACGACTATAGCTCCTCGCATTTCCTCGCCAGCGCAGAGCTGGGGACGATCCAATCCAACTACGTGCTCGCGGGTTCCAACATCTTCCTCGGCGATTCCGGCTCTCCGGTTTCGGACGGTCCGGTCGATCTTCGCAGCACCAACCAATATACCGGGGTCTACGCGCTCGACACCTTTGACGTCACCAACAGGTTCGCGATCACGGGCGGCGGTCGTTTCAACGTGGCCAATATCAATCTGCAGGACCAGCTCGGCACCGCGCTGAACGGCAGCGACACCTACACCCGTTTCAATCCGATCATCGGAGGCACCCTCAAGATCACCTCCGGACTGACGGCCTATGCCGGCTACTCCGAGGCAAATCGCGCACCGACCCCGCTCGAATTGGGATGCGCGGATCCGGCGAATCCCTGCATCATCGCCTCGTTCCTGGTTTCCGACCCGCCATTGAAGCAGGTCGTATCGCACACCGTGGAGGCCGGCTTCCGCGGCACCGACGAGATCAGCCTCGGCACCATCAACTGGAAACTGGGCGCGTACCGCGCCGACAATTCCGATGACATCCTCGACATCCCCAGCACAGTCCTGCAAGGGTTCGGCTATTTCCAGAATGTCGGCTCGACCCGCCGGCAGGGTATCGAGGCCGAGTTCAGCTTGAAGTCGAACAAGCTGCAGTTCAACGCCAGCTACACGTTCGTCGACGCGCGCTTCCTCAATGCCGTACAACTTGGCTCGAACAGCCCCTTTGCCGATGCCAACGGCAACATCCAGGTGATGCCCGGCGACAAAATTCCGGCTGTCCCACGCAACCGGCTGAAAGCGGGCATCGACTATGCTTTCACCGACCAGTTCAGGGCCGGCGGTGATGTGCTTTACGTCGGCAGCCAGTATTTCGTTGGCGATGAATCCAACCAATTCCCGCAGTTGCCGTCCTACACTGTCGTCAACCTGCATGCGTCCTATCAGGTCACCAAGAACGTCCAGATCTATGCGCGCGCCAACAACGTCCTCAACAATCTGTATGCGAGCTATGGAACGTTCTTCGATACCGGCGCGCTGCCTAACTTCGCCAATGGCGGCGCATCGTTCAGCGACCCGCGTTCGCTCAGCCCGGCGCAGCCGCGCGCTTTCTACACCGGCATGAAGGTCACGTTCTAAAGCGGCATTAAGAGAGCGTCCCGGCGGTCAACCCGCCGGGCCGCCGCGGCGGGCCAGGAAGCCACGGCCCGGGTCGTACGCCAGGATCGCGCCGAACAGAAACACCACGGTACAACCGACCACGACCGCTAGCGAAACCCACGCGACCTGCTCGTACAGCGCGAAGCGAATCAGTTCGGTGGCGTGGGTGAACGGATTGAGTTCGCAGATGTAATACAGCAGCGGGCTGGATTCCTTGACGCGCCATAGCGGGTAGAGCGCGGACGAGGCAAAGAACATCGGAAAAATCACGAAGTTCATGACGCCCGCGAAATTCTCCAGCTGCTTGATCAGCGACGAGATCAGCATTCCCAGCGCGCCCAGCATGAAGCCGCTGAGAAGCAGCGCCGGCAACAGCGCCAGATAACCCAGATGGGGCGGTTCGATTTCCCAGAACCACGCAATCAGCAGGAAGGCATAGGCCTGCAGCACCGAGACCAGCGTGCCTGCCAGAAGTTTCGAGGTCAGCAACCACCAGCGCGGGAACGGGCTGACCAGCAGCGTCCGCATTCCGCCGGTTTCGCGGTCATAGACCATCGTCAGCGACGATTGCATGCCGTTGAAAAGCTGGATCATCGCGATCAAGCCAGGCGCGATATAGACCTCGTACAGCACGTAAGTCTCGTAGGGTGGAATGATCGAGACGCCCAGCACCTGGCGAAACCCGGCGGCAAAAATGAAAAGCCAGACCAGCGGGCGCACCAGCGCTGAGATGAAACGTTCGCGCTGGTGGATGAAACGCAAGGCTTCGCGCCAGACGATGCCCTTGAGGCAGATGAAATACTGCGCCAGCGAGAAGCGGTGCCTGCCGGTGACCTGTTGGTCCGTCGTCTGAACGATAGCCGTCATCTGGCCGTCTCCAGTTCGCCGAGATCGGCGCCGCCGGTCAACCGGTTGAACGCCTCGCGCAGATCGGCGCCGCCGGATCGGCCGACGACATCGCTGACCGGGCCATGCGCGAGCACGCTGCCTTTGTGAAGCACCACGACATCATCACCCGCTCCTGCTTCGTCGATGAGATGCGTCGCCCAGAGCACGCCGATGCCGTCGTCGATCGATAGCCGGCGAACATGGTCGAGGATATCGGCGCGCGCCTTGATGTCGAGGCCGACCGTTGGTTCGTCGAGCAGAAGCAGCCGGGGCTGGTGCAGCAAGGCGCGCGCAATCTCGATCCGGCGCATCTGCCCGATCGAAAGATTTCCGACCCGGTCGGTGCTGCGGTCGGCCATGGTGACGCGATCGAGCACCTGGGCGATAAGCTCGTTGGCGCGCTTGCTGGCGATGCCGTGCAGCGCCGCGTGATACATCAGGTTCTGGCGAACCGAAATATCGATATCGAGCGCACGCGACTGAAACACCACGCCGAGCTTGCTCAGGGCCGCGCCCGGCTCGCTCGCGACATCATGACCGAAAATCCGGATTTGACCCGAGCGAATGGCATAGAGGCGCGTGATCAACGAAAACAAGGTCGACTTTCCGGCGCCGTTCAATCCCAGCAGCACCGTAAACGACGACGGCCGAACGGTCAGGCTGACATCGTTCAGTGCGACCCGTGCGCCATAACGATGGCTGACGCGATCGACTTCAAGCGCCGGGGTCTGATTGGGATCGAATGGTTTCATGACCATTGCCAAAAGCCGCGTCGCCATCCGCGACTCCGGCGGGCCGACATATCAGAGCCTCATGTGTCGCGTTGCCGACCGTCGCTGCATTGCATCATGCCGATCATCTTCGCCGCACGAACTTCGAAAGTTCGGTGCTGGCCATTTAACCCACTGTGTTCCCCGCGGCAAGGTCTGTCGGCAAAGGCGCGTCGTGCTGTGAGCTACGACGAAAAGCTAGCGTCATCTGCCGATGCCCTGTCGCAGCCGAGCTTGACCCCCCTTGTTGATCCTGACAAATTATTCGATGACTGTTGTGAACATTCGTCCAGACACAAAACCAAGGGATGAGACCGGGTGACAAATCTTCGGGTTTATTTTTTCGCGGCATGGTCCGTGTCCGGCTTGGCGTTGTTGGGTTCGATGGGCGCCGCAAACGCCCAGGATGCAGCGCTTGGCGAGAAGGTGTTCCTCAAATGCAAGGCATGCCACCAGATTGGCGAAGGCGCCAAGAATGCGGTCGGCCCGGTGCTGAACGGCGTGGTGGGCCGCAAGGCTGGCGTTTATCCGGACTATTCCTACAGCGATGCCAACAAGAATTCCGGCATTACCTGGGATGAGGCCACCCTGAAGGAATATCTGAAAAACCCTCGCGCCAAGGTTCCCGGAACCAAGATGATCTTCCCCGGCTTGACCAAGGACGACGACATCGACAATGCCATCGCCTATCTCAAGCAATTCGGGGCCGACGGCAAGAAGTCGTGATCGGACCGGCAAGCGCAAAATTTCGCTGCGTTGGCGTGCTGGGCGACGAAAGGCGCTGACGATGGTTCGCATGCACCCCTTGTTCCAATCCTGTGTCCTGGTGGCGATCCTGGTCGTCGCCGCGGCTGCGCGCGCAAAGGCTGACGATCTCAACGACTATCCGACGTCGGCGCGCGCGGACTATGTCTTCGGGTGCATGAAGGCCAACGGTGAAACGCCGGAATTGTTGCAGAAATGCTCCTGCTCGATCGACGTGATTGCCTCGATCATTCCATATGATGGCTACGTGGCGGCTGAAACAATTCTCTCGATGTCCCAGGTCTCCGGCCCGGTCGGCTCCGAATTTCGATCGACCGAACCCGCCAGGCTGTCGCTGCAGGAATTCCGTCGGGCACAGGCGGAAGCAGAAATTCGCTGCTTCTGATCGGACAAGACTTCCGATTGGACAAGACTGCACGACTTGTCCGGGCAAGACTTGTCTGAGAGAGAAATCAGCCCGCAGCTTCTTCCTGCGCGGAGGACGCCGGCCTCGCGCAGAGAAAACCCATTAAAACAAAAGATTAGAGCCCCATTCGGATTCGATCGGAACGGGGCTCTTGCCTGAGAGAGAAATGCCGAAGCGAGAAATCCGGGTTCGTTACAGCATCGACTTTTCAATCGGCCATTCGCCCCTGAACACATGCTTGTCCGTATCGACGGCTTCGACGCGGAAATCCGCCGCGCCGTTGGGCTTGTAGTTGAAGCGGATATTCGGATCTTCCGAGATCGCGATGCCGCCATCGATCGTGACCATGAGCTCGTCGCCCTGCCAGATCTTCAAATTATCGATAAAGAACGGCGGGATGTATCCCCGGGTCAGCTGGTCCATCTGCAATCCGGAATTCTGCGGGTGACGCAGCATGATCTGGGCCTCCGGCGTCGGACTGGCCTCGGAGCGGAACGTGCGGAATTTCATCTGGCCGAGCACCGATCTGGTGGCGTCGGCATTCGAGGACGCCGGTGCCGAGCAGCCACCCGATGCTTTCACGAACGTCTTGACGCCATAGAGCTTACCGTCGCTGAGTTCGGCGACGAGCCGAACATAGGAATAGGTGTTGACCCGTACACGTACTGAAATCGAGGTCAGGCCGGAACGCGGCCCGATTGCGAACGTACCGGCGACAGGTGCGGGATTTTCGTCGATGACGAGCGTCAGCGATTGCAGCGTGCGCTTGTCGTCGGGCGAGAAGTTGACATGCATGCCGATCGGCACGACAGCGGCGTCCTCCGCACGGCGGGGCGCATCGAGAATCACAAGGCCGGTGCCATCCAGAACAGGACGGTCCTTGAAGATGTCGCCCTTGATGCTGTTCCAGGTTTCTTCCGACGGCTGGTCCTGGGTGGCGGCGGCCTGAGCGTTGGCCCGCGACGAGCCAGCTAAGTTCAGCGGTCCCGCCAGACACAGCGCCGCCATCAGGGCCGGGACAATCGCCTTTGGAAAAATCGACATGGTCGAATTCCATTTCCACAATGAGAGAGGAACAAAATCTATCCGAAAACGCCCTGTGCAGCAAGGCGCGGTCATTCCCACTCAAGTTCGCCATACGCCGCGATGACGTTGCGCGAACCGTATTCGTCGAACAGTTTCCAGTGCGATTGCTGGCTGCGTCCGGCCGTTTGTGCCGCCTCGGCAAGCGGTACGCCCCGGGCAATCAGACCGCGCACTTCCTTGGCAAGGCTTTCTAAATAGCCTTGCTCGTCGGCAACGGCGCCACGCCAATCGGAAACGACCGGTCCATGTCCGGGAACAACCCGCTCGGCGGGAAGGCGCAACAGTTCCGAAAGGTCGGCCAGAAAGCCGCGGATACTGCCGTCGATGACCGGCAGATGCTCGACGAACAGCAGATCGCCGGCAAACAGCGTGGAACTTGTGTCGTCGAACACCGTAAGGTCGTTATCGGTATGCCCGGGTGACCACGTCTTCAGCGTCAGCACACGCTTGCCAAGGTCGATCCGCAGTTCACCGTCGACCAGCAGCGTGGGCGGCACGATCTTCACCTCGTCCATCAGGGCATCACCCAGCACGCTGCGAAATGACTTGAGATAATATTCGCCCCGCGCCGTCAGCGCGCGCGGCAGGTTCTTGTGTCCGACAAAAACCGTCCCCTCGCGTGCGAACGCCGCGTTGCCGAAAATGTGATCGGGATGAACATGGGTGTTGATGACATAGCGAACAGGCTTCGGCGTCACCGCGCGGATCGCCGCAAGCAGGCGCGCGCCTTCGTGCGCGCTGCCACCGGTATCGATCACGGCCACCGCATCGTCGCCGACGACGAAGCCGACATTGGCCGCATCACCCTCATTGGCCTCGGTCATCATATCGATATTGCCGACGTGAACGTAGACACCCGGCGCGATCTCGGAGATCGGCAGCGGCGGCGTCGGATTCTTCTGTTGTGCACTGCAATCGTCCGGGGCCAGAACTAAAGCGCAGATCACGGCGAGAACAATACCGACCAAGCGAAGAACTTTGGCGCTGCGCCGATGAAAACAGAAACCGCGGATAGCCCGACACGTTAAAGGATTACGCTGAGCCGCCGGTTTATTGTCCATGTGGGCGTTCCGATGCGATGTCACCAATCTTCGGGTTCCCGTTCACATTGCGGCGCAAGAGACAATCGCCTTGCACCAAATCATAACTTGCCTATGCCGGGAGAGTTACCTAGTCTTTTTTGGACTTTTGCCTTCCTTGGCAATGTCCGTCTCCAACAATCGCTGGAATAATGAACGCACAGCATATCGAAAACGCGACGCGGCCTTTGCATCGACCATCGAAGCCGCCGGCAATCGTGATCGCATGGCTGCTCGGCGTGCTGGCCTGCGGGCTGGTGGCTTTACGGCCGGTCGAGGCCCTTGCGCAAACACCCACAGCGCAAGCGCCCACGCAAGGTAGCGAATCCGGCTCGCTGGAGCTTGTCGATCCCAACGTGTTTCGCGCCTGCGGCGATCCGCGCAACCTGCCGTTCTCCAACGACAAGAGCGAGGGCTTTGAAAACAAGCTCGCCGAATTGTTCGCGACCAAGCTCGGCAAGAAGCTCAGCTACACCTATTTCCCGCAGGCCACCGGTTTCGTGAAGATGACGCTGGGTTCCTACCGCTGCGATGTCATCATGGGATTCCCGCAAGGCGACGACCAGGCGCAGTCCACCGTCCCCTATTACCGGACCACCTATGCGCTGATCACCAAGCGCGGCAGCGGTCTTGAAGATGTCACCGCGATCAACGATCCCAGGCTGAAGGACAAACGGATCGGCATCGTCGCGAAGACGCCGCCCAGCACCAACATGGCTGTCAACGGCCTGTTCGCCAAGGCCAAGTCCTATCCGCTCTTTATCGATACGCGCGCGGATTCCTCAGCTCAGGCCATGATCGACGACCTCAACCAGGACAACATCGACTGCGGCATCTTATGGGGCCCGATGGCGGGCTATTTCGCGGCAAAGGCTACCCCGCCTCTGGTCGTCGTGCCGCTCGTCAAGGAGACGATGGGACCGCAAATGACTTACCGCATCGGCATGGCGGTACGCGCGGCGGACCAGGACTGGAAACGCACGCTCAACAAGCTGATTACGGAAAACCAGGCCGAGATCAACAAGCTCCTGATCAGCTACAACATCCCGATCCTCGACGACGCCAATGCGCCCATCACCGCCGAGACACTGTCCAAGCGGCCATGACCGCGGCGCTTTCGAGCCAACGGGTCGCGCGAATGCGCGCCCGATGACAGGCTCCGTGGGCACCGCTTCACGGGAAGAAAATGCGTCAGAACAAAAGACGGGCGCCCCGTTCCGATTCCATCGGAACGGCTCCAGGGCCGCCGTCTACCTTGCGCTGATAGCAACGATCTTTGCTGCTGCGGCAACCCGGGCGGCGGATGTGCCCGAGCCGGAAAGCTATCGCCTTGAGGATTATCGCGCGCCGACGCCGGCGACGTTGCGCGGCGCCAAGGTGATCGGAACGCAAGAAGCAGAAAAGCTCTGGCGCAGCCATACCGCATCCTTTGTCGATGTGCTGCCGAGACCGCCCCGGCCGCGGAATCTGCCGGCGGGCACGCTGTGGCGGGACAAGCCGCGCCCCGATATTCCGGGAAGCATTTGGCTGCCCGACACTGGCTATGGCGAACTGGCGCCCAGCATGGCCGGCTATTTCGTCAGGGGCCTGGAGAAAGCGACGCATGGCGATCGTGCCAGGTTGGTTGTGCTCTATTGCCTGGCCGATTGCTGGATGTCGTGGAATGCCGCCAGGCGCGCGCAAGAGATCGGCTATTCTGACGTCGCGTGGTATCGCGAAGGAACAGACGGCTGGCTTGCCGCCGGCCTTCCACTGGAAGAAGCCAACCCGGAACCCCGTCCCGACGAGTAGGCGAGATCGAGTCTTATTTCTCGATTGTTATTTCTTGGCCGGATCCGCGCTTGAAACGTTCTGGATCGCGCTGCCCAGGTCGAACAGACGCTTTTCGATCTGGACCGGCACGTCGCACACATAGGATGTCGACTTCCGCCGATCCTCGAAGATCCGCGTCTGCCACGCCAGTCGGCTGACGAGGTCCTCGGTCTGGGCCTGATCGGCGCTGGCTTTGTCCTGCATGTCCCGCAGCTTCTGGGCTTCCGCACGGATGTCGTCGGCGGCAGCCTTCTGCTTGCGGGAAAAGCGCTCGATGCCGTTCATCACCTCGTCGCGCTGCGCGTTGAGCGTCGAATATAGTTCGGCGAAAAGCTTCTTTGCCTTGTCCTGCTTTTCCGTATCGGTTCCGACCAGGTAATCCGCGATCAATTTCCTGGCGTCGTCGATCGGCGTGCGGCGGGCAGCCAACCTCGTCACCAGGTCGGCTTCCTTGGGGTCGGCCGGCTTGGTGTCGATGCCCTCGATCGAAGGGCCGTTCCACACGCTTGCGACGGCAATTCCCGGGACCTTCAGCTGCTGGCATGGCCAGTCCGGGTAACGCGGGTCCAATGCGCGGGAAGGCTGCGCCCAGCACGCCGTCATCGCCACCACGGCGCAGAGACTTACATCGCGTATCGAAAGGCTCATGCCGCGCCTCCTCTGGGGCCTTTTCCGTTCTGATTGAATCAGAACGGGGCTCTCGTCTTTTGTTTTGACGCGTTTTCTTCACGCGAGCCGGAGCCCACTGAGCCTATCATCGGGCGCGCGTTCGCGCGACCCGTTGGCTCGAAAACGCTTTAGCCTATTTCTGTTGCAACGCCTTCATCATCGCGTCGCCCAGCACGATCGGTTCGCGCGGCGGCAGGAAGCTGACGCCCGCCGCTTCCGCAAGCTTGGCCACGGTTCCGTCGGACTGCAACGCGGACAACGCCGTGTTGACCTCGGCCAACAGAGCCGGGCTACTCGCCAAACCGACATAGCCGCGATTGACACCGATTGGATAGAAATAACCGGAGGCCGTCAATTTGGTGTCCGTGTGGGTGGCGCGATAGGCGTCCAATCTGCGTAGATCGAGCAAACTCGCGTCGAGGTCACCGCGCTCAAGCGTGCCTAACAGATCGTCGCGGGTTGGAACCAGATGCGTGATGTTGTCGATCAGCCTGCCTTTATCGAAGGTCATCAACAGCGCGTCGGCCAACGTCCCGCTTTCCACGCCAATGCGTAGCCCCGCGAGATCGCCGATACCGCTGATGTGCCGCTCTGCCGCCTTGGGCCCCAGCACGACAGTCAGCGCCGAATAGATATATGGATCGGTCGGCGTCAGCACACCGAGCGGCACACGGCGCCGGTGGTCCGGGCCGGTGGCACCTTCGAAATCCGGCAGCTTCGCGGTCTTGAGGCCCGGCACGACCAGGGAATCCGTGGTCAGGGCATAACCGCCGACAAGGGAGCAGCGGCCGTCCGAGAGCAGCGCGTTGGTTTCCAGCGCCGGCGACGAATCTTCGTCGAGCTTGCTTTCGAACCACTGGATTTCCAGCGACCGGCCGAGTCGCTGCGCGACCGCCTGCGCCAGCGCGACATCGAAGCCGCTGGCCGGCTTGCCGCGATGATGCACCGACAGCGGCGGCAGATCTTCGTCGAGGCAAACCCGCAGCGCGTCCGCGGCGGCAATCGCCGGCATCGCGGCCATCGTCATCAAGGCAACAGCTGCTGCTGCATACGACCGGATTCTCATGGCTTCCTTTGGCTCGAAACGTAGGCCCATAGCGCACCGATCTGGTCGTCATCCAACAGGTCGCCCCAGGGTGGCATCTTGCCATTCTTGCCGTTCTTCACCGTGGTGAAGAAGCGTGTCTTGTCGTCGGGAAATCTACGCAGGTCGGGCGTGATCGTGCCGGCGTTCAGCATGCCGGGGCCATGGCAATGCGAGCACTTCTCGGCATAGGTCATTTTGCCGTGGTCGATCAGTGCCTGATCGCCGCCGTCCCCAGTCGCAGCAACTTGCGTCGCAGTCTGCGCATTTGCCGTCGCTATCGTTGCGACGGCGGCGAAATACGCCGCCGCCCAGTTGAAAGGTCGCTTGATCACTCGCGCGCTACCTATTGCGATTTCTTCACGGCGAAGAGCCACAACGATCCGCCGGTCGGTATCTGAGCGAGGCGCTCGTCACCGGAGAACAGCGAGTAGACACCGCCATAGCCGCTGGTCACCGCGACATATTGGACGCCGTCCTGCTCCCACGTCACCGGCTGACCTTCGATGCCGGAGCCGGTCTGGAACTGCCACAGCTTCTTGCCGTCGTTGGCGTCGAATGCCTCGAACTCGCCGGTCAACTGACCGGAGAACACGACGCCGCCCGCGGTCGACAGCACGCCCGAGAAGCGCGGGATATCGCTTGGCGCTTCCCACTTGGCTTTGCCGGTCATGGGATCGATCGCCGTGAGATGGCCGCGCGGTCCGGTACCCCACTCCCAAACGTCCGTCAGATCCATGCCGACATACCATTCGCCGGCCTTGTAGGTTGCCGGCTCGGTCTTGTAGTGACCGCCGAAGGCAAGCGTATTGGCGTAAGCCAAGCCGGTCTGCGGATTATAGGACATCGGCTCCCAGTTCTTGCCGCCGAGGATCGAAGGATACACCACCACCTTCTTGCCCTCGCGCGCGTCTTTCGTGACATCCGTCTCGACCGGGCGCCCCGTCTTCATGTCGATGCTGGAAGCCCAATTCACCTTCACATAGGGATTGGCGGCGAGCAGCTTGCCGTTGGTCCGGTCGAGCACATAGAAGAAGCCGTTACGATTGGCGTCCATCAGCACCTTGGTCGGCTTGCCGTCGATATTGATGTCGGCCAGCACCATCTCGGCCACGGCATCATAGTCGAACGGATTGTTCGGCGAGAACTGATAGTGCCATTTGATCTTGCCGGTCTTGGCATCGAGCGCGAGTACCGAACAGGTGTAGAGATTGTCGCCCGGACGTCCCGCGGCGTTGAAGGGCCCCGGGTTGCCGACGCCCCAATAGACCGTATTCAATTCGGGGTCGTAAGAACCGGTGATCCAGGTCGATCCACCGCCGAATTTCCAGGTGTCGCCCTTCCAGGTGTCGCCGCCCGGTTCATCCGGGTTCGGAACCGTGTAGGTGCGCCACAGATGCTTGCCGGTTGCCGGATCCCATCCGTCGATGAAATCACGGGTGCCGAACTCTGCGCCGGAGACCCCGGTCAGCACGACGCCGTCGGCGACCAGAGGCGCCATCGTCATCGAATAGCCTTCCTTAATATCGGCGGCCTTCTCACGCCACAATTCCTTGCCGGTCTTGGCATCCAGCGCGATGACATTGGCGTCGAGCGTGGTGCGGAACAGCTTGCCGTCGAGAATCGCGACGCCACGATTGATGATGCCGCAGCAAACGATACGCGGGGTCTCCGGCGGATACTCGACCTTGGTCTTCCAGATCTGTTTTCCGGTCTTTACATCGACCGCCATCGTGGCGCTGTTGCTGCTGACGTAGATGACGCCCTGGTAGATGATCGGCTGCGATTCCTCGCTGCGGTCGTCGGCAAGACTGTAATTCCAGACCGGAACAAGGTTCTTGACGGTTTCCTTGTTGATCTGGGTCAGCGGGCTGAACCGCTGCAAATTATATCCCATGCCGTAATTGAGGACGTTCGACGTGTCGGTCGCACCCTTGACGAGTTGATCGGCCGTCTGCGCACGCACGCCAATCGGCGCGAGCACCATCGCCAGGCCAGCGGCCAGCGCTATACCTTTCATTTATCCCTCCCAATGAACTCTCGCGCATTTTTGCGCTGTATGTCTTCCCGAACGAAGTCAGTAAACTTCCCGAGAGCAGCTAACAATCTTCCCGAAAAATGAACCCGTCAATCGAAAAGAGGTATTGCTGCAACGCAGTTACAGCGGCTGCAACGCGGTTGCAGCGGCGATTCTCGCGCAGCGGAATTTGCTCCGACGATCAAGAAGACAACCGGTGCGCGAATCCTGCTTGCTGAATTTGCGGGAGAGACGTTTGCGCCGCGCTCGAACTTCGGTCCGATCCAAACGATTTGGCCGCTCCTTAGGAGCGGCCAAACCTTGAGTACGACGAGCGGATGCGGATGCTGTGCTTACTTCTTGACGGCGAACACCCAGACGACACCGCCCTGGGGCACATTACTTTCGATGCCGATATTATCTCCCGCCAGCGCATCCTGGATGCGTTGCGCATCGACGCCCCAGCCGGACTGCACCGCGATATATTCGGTGCCGTCCACCTCATAGGCCATCGGCATGCCCATGATGCCGGAGTTGGTCTTCTGCTCCCACAGCACTTCGCCGGTCTTGGCATCGAACGCCCGGAACATCCGGTCATTGGTGCCGCCGGCAAAAACCAGGTCGCCCGCGGTTGCCGTCACCGAACCAAACAGCTGCGACTTGGCGAAGTTATGCGACCAGGCCTTCTTGCCGGTGGCCGGATCCCACGCTTGCAGTTCGCCATAATGATCGGCGCCGGGCACCACCGACAGACCGATATCTTCCGGCTTGGTGCCGAGCCAGAGCTGACCGGGAACCAACGGCACCTTCTCGCCGGTAAAGCCGCCGCAGAAATTGTCGTTGGCGGGAACGTAGACCAGCTTGGTGTTCTGACTGTAGGCCGCCGACGGCCAATCCTTGCCGCCCCACAATGACGGACAGAACTCGACCCGCTTGCCCAGCGTCGGCTTGTGATCGGGATCGACGATCGGCCTGCCGGTTTCCGCCTCGATGCCTTTCCAGACATTGGTCTTCACGAACGGCCAGCCGGCGACGTAGTTGATGGCATCCGGCTTGCGCTCCAGCACCCAGAAGATCGCATCACGTCCTGGATGGATCAGGCTCTTGAACGAGCGGCCGTCCCGTTGCAGGTCCACCAGCATCGGCGCGTCCACCTCGTCCCAATCCCATGAATCGTTCTGGTGGTACTGATGGAAAGCCTTGATCTTGCCGGTATCGGGATCGAGCCCAAGCACCGAACTGGTGTAGAGATTGTCACCAGGGTGATTGGCGCCAGGCCACGGTGCGGCATTGCCGGTGCCCCAATAAATCGTCTTGGTGTCCTTGTCGTAGGTGCCGGTCATCCAGGCGGGGCCGCCGCCGGATTTCCAGTCGTCGCCGCTCCAGGTGTCGTGGCCGGGCTCGCCCTCGCCGGGAATGGTGAAGGTGCGCCACAATTCCTTGCCGTCATTGGCATCGAACGCGACGATATAACCCCGCACACCGAATTCGCCGCCGGAACCGCCGACGACAACCTTGCCGTCAACCACCATCGGCATCAGGGTCATGTACTGACCCTTCTTGTAGTCCTGGACTTTCTTGTCCCAGACCACCTTGCCGGTCTTGGCATCGAGCGCGACGACATGATCGTCGGTCGTGGCCAGATACAGCTTGTCCTGCCACAAGCCGACGCCGCGGCTGGTCGGATGCAGTTGAAAGAGATCGTCGGGAAGCTGGCGTTTGTAGCGCCAGTACTCATCGCCGGTTTTGGCGTTGAGGGCGATCACCTGTCCCATCGGGGTCGCGACGAACATCACGCCGTTGTTGACGATCGGAGGCGCTTCGTGGCCCTCATTGACGCCGGTGGAGAAGGTCCACACCGGTGTCAGGTTTTTGACGTTCGAGGTATTGATCTGGTCGAGCGGGCTGTAGCCCTGCCCATCATAGGTCCGGCGATACAACATCCAGTTGCCGGGTTCGGGATTTTGCAGACGGGCATCGGTCACCGGACTGTAATTTTCGATCGGACCGGCGAAGGCTGCTGGTGCGACAAGGCATGAGAACGCGACAAAGCTCGACAATAGCCACTGCTTCTTGGTCATGGACGCTACCTTCCTGTTTTGTTTCTTCACCCACTTGATTTTTTTTATTTGTGTTGAAGCTCAATGCGACGGCGCCACCGTCAACCTGCCTGCTGAGCACCAACCTTTCCGATAAATGTTGCGGCGACGGTCAGCGAGCCGTCGGCGATCGCCAGTGGAAGCGCCGCGAGACGCCGCGGCGCCGGCCCGAACACGACTTCCGCACCGTGCCGCGGATCATATTCGGAATTGTGACAAACGCATTTAAAGACATCCTTGTCGCCGCCGTCCTGCTTTACCCAGGCCGTGACGGGACATCCCGCATGCGCACAAATGGCCGAATAGGCGACAATACCGTCGGCCGCGTGCGCGCGCGTCTCGTCATCGAGTTCGGCAGGATCGAGCCTGATGATGAGAACCTCGTTCAACCGTGAACCCTTGCGGACCACCGATGTTTTCGGATCCTTCGGCCAGGCATGCACCGGCGGCCCCCCGAGCTTCAGGTCGCCCGGCTTGATGACTTCCCCGGCATGATCGCCTTCGGTGAAAACCAGCAGGTCGGCCTTTTGCGGCCGCTCGTCACTGCCGGGCTGATCGTCATCCGCGGAAGCGACCGAGGACGTCGCCAGGCACGCACCGGTCGCGAGCGCCGTCAGGATCAGCGCACGCCGCGTCTGGCACGGGCACGGCGACGCCTCGTGTTCTGCGACGACACCCTCAACCGATGTTGCACCACCCTGCCCGCGCTCAGCCATGACACAAGTTCAGCGCCGCAACTGGGCCAAAAAGAGGGCAGCGAGCGCCGCGTGCATTTTGAATCATATGCTTTCCTTTTTTCTTTTCTGACGCCAACGCCGTTCGCTCGTATCATCCTATCCCGGCGCCGCGCAACCTGTTCGCGCGCGTTTCGCGGATTAGCTGAGTTGCTCCAGAATTTGTGCGGCGCGTTATGGCGAGGCGAGAAACACACGCCGCAATGCGGATTCACAAAATATTTTTCTCGCCACTGCGTAAGGAATTCTGACCGAACGAGGATAGGACGTCGCATGGTGAATTCGACTGATCGCCGTGTTCCGATGGCGTCGCCACATCCATCGCCTGTTCGATACACCTCACGAAGGACATCAGGGCGTAACCTCCGCCGCTTTCGTTGTCGGTGGATGGCGGATTACGCCTTCGGCTCCAATCCGCCCTACGCGTCGCGCCGGGTCGCCGCGGCTCCCACCAAAAATATCGAAAACAACCCCATGCACAGTAGCCGGCGGCCGCCGCGACCGACCGTTTGGACCGAAAACTTGACACGTCGGGCAAATCAGCGGCACAATTTCATCATCCCTAAATCCGCTAAACGACCACGGGCACTGAAGGGCGCACGCAGGCGACGGCTCGTCGCTTGCGCACGGGTGCAGAAATCGCGAAAATCCAGGCTGATTCAGAAGTTGCCAGGGAATCCCACACAGATGCAGTTCGATGACGTTATCCTCGGTCGCCGGAGTATCCGCGGTTACAAGCCCGATCCAGTGCCCAAGGCGCTGATTACGGAAATCATTGGTTTGGCGATGCGCGCGCCATCGTCGATGAACACCCAGCCCTGGAATTTCTACATTATCACCGGCGAACCGCTGGATCGGATCCGCGCCGGCAACACCGAGCGGATGGTGGCGGGCATACCGCAGTCCCGCGAGTTCCGCACCGGGCAGGCCTTCGCAGGCCAGCACCGCGACCGGCAGGTCGGCGTCGCCAAGCAATTATTCTCCGCGATGGGGATCGAGCGCGACAACAAGGACAAGCGCCAGGACTGGGTACTGCGCGGCTTCCGTCAATTCGACGCGCCTGTCTGCGTGATCGTGACTTATGACCGCGCGCTGGACGGCAGCGACGATACGCCCTTCGATTGCGGCGCCGTGGCGACCGCCCTGGTCAATGCCGCCTGGTCTCGCGGGCTGGGCGCCGTGATCAACAGCCAGGGCATCATGCAATCCCCCGTGGTGCGCGAGCACGCGGGAATATCCGACGATCAGGTCATCATGAAAAGTATCGCGCTGGGCTGGCCGGATGAAACCTTTCCGGCCAATGCTGTCGTGTCGGAGCGGAAGTCTGTCGAGGAAGCGACGGTGTTTGTCGGATTTGAGAAGTAGGTGCGCGCGGGCAACGGGTGCTATCCGGCATAACGTCAGGCGAAACTTCTTCACCTATGATTGGAAGCGGCATCGTAACAGGCTCAATGCATTGATGCGATTATGTTCCGCGCGGACGACAGCTCGTCGTCGGGGTCGTTACTCACAATAATTTTGTGCACTGGACTGCACCCCGTAAGTGAGACACGGTAATTTCTGTGACAGGGTGTTTTCATTGTGGTGTTAGGGCTAGCGCGAAGTTGGCTTCGAATTCAAG
>NZ_LMUK01000018.1:0-10171 GCF_009766005.1 Bradyrhizobium sp. S69
GCGACCTCGACCTGGCTGACCACGGTGCTGATCAACGCCAGCCCGTTCATGCGCTATGACGGCTATTACGTCTTGTCCGACTGGCTCGAGGTACCGAACCTGCACACCCGCGCGTTTGCGCTGGCGCAATGGTCGCTGCGCGAAACGCTGCTCAAGCTCGGCGATCCGGTGCCGGAGGATATGCCGCCGCATCGCCGCCGCCTGCTGGTGGTGTTCGCGTTCCTGACCTGGGTGTACCGGTTCTCGCTGTTCCTCGGCATCGCGGCGATCGTCTATCACTTCGCGGTCAAGATCCTGGGCATTACGATGATGGCGGTCGAGGTCGGCTATTTCGTCGTCATGCCGGTGGTGCGGGAAGCGCTGACCTGGTGGCGTCGCCGTGCCGACATCCACCTCAACATACGCACCGCGCTGACGGCGGCCGCGGCTGTCGCGATCCTGTTGCTGATGCTGGTGCCATGGCGCTCGGCCGTCGAGGCGCCGGCGCTGCTCAAGAGCCAGCAGCATATCGATATCTTCGCGCCCGAATTCGGCGCCAGGCTTGCCAGCATCAGCGTCCATGACGGCGACAGCGTCGCCAAGGGCGCGCCGCTGGTGCAACTGGCCTCGCCGGACCTCGACTACCGCCTCGGCCGCGCCCGCACCGAAATCGAGATTTCGGAATGGCAGCTCGGGGCGCGGGGCGCCAATCCGGAACTGCTGGCGCGCAGCCAGGTTACCGAGCGCGAATACGAGGCCGCGCGTGCCGAATATCGCGCGCTGCAGGATCAGAAATCGCGGCTGGACGTGACGACGCCGATCGCGGGCGAGGTCGTCGATGTCGCCGAAGCGCTGGACCCCGGCAGCTGGCTTGCCGCCAAGTCGCGGCTGATGTCGGTGATCGATCCTACCAGCATGACCGTCGAGGCGTATGTCGATGAAGCCGATCTCGACCGGATCAATGTCGGCGATGCCGCCAGCTTTATCGCCGAGGCCGATACCAGGATCGAATTTCCGCTGCGCCTGACCGAGATCGCGCGGGCCAGCACCACGGTACTGCCCGATCCGGCGCTGGCATCGACCATGGGTGGTCCCATCGCGGTTCGGCCGCAAAAGCAGAACGAATTGGTCCCGGATCGGACCCTGTACCGGGTGCGGCTGGCCGTCGTCGAAGGCCATTCCGCTCCCGTCACCCGGATTCTGCGCGGGCAGGTGATTCTGCGGGGCGAGGCGGTCAGCCTTGCCCGGCGCCTGTGGCGGTTCGCTTTGGCGGTGGTGATCCGGGAAAGCGGCGCCTGAGCTGGTCGAGCGCCCCGATTGTGGAAATCCGGCGCTAAAAACAGCTGCATAACTGCAACGTGACAACTCCATCTGGGCTCCGGGCCCCCTGTCCTGCTATTGTCCTTGCTGGGCATGCGCGGGCCGAAATAATAATTAGGCACATCTAGACTAGCGTCAGTCGGGGATGGGATGGGTTGGTTTAATGCCGGGGGCTACTTCTTCTGCGTCTCTGCGGTGTGCCCGGAGAAGCTTCGAATCCGTCCAGCGAACCCCCAGATAGTATTCGTCGCATCCGGCCGTTTTTCGTCGGTTCCATGAACGCTTCGGAATCTGACTATGCGATAATACTGGTAAGCCCGCCTGCCTGATCGCGTCGGGTAAGGAGCCGAAGTGACGCCGGATGTGAACGGCAGAAGGCAGGCCAGCAAAGCTATTTATAAGACGCGTCGATATGCGTCCCTGGGCCGCGTAAAGCTTCTTTAGTCCTCGCAAGACTGCCTCGTTGCTCCAGTACTTCCCGTTCATACCAAACGGAATTGTGGCCAGTGGCTCATAGCCGATCGCAGCATACGCCGCATGAAGTGACCCGAAGTGATTGACGACTGTTTCCGCCGCGGGAACGCCTTCCGCCTCATTGATTAATGTCTGTGAGAGACGTCCCTTCTGCGCAGGCAGGGTCCGCAAGGATTTCGCTATCGCTTCCTTTTCCCAATGTCGGAAGCGGGAAACACGTTTCTGAGCCTTCCGACCGATACGATCGGTTCGAAGGCCGCAAACCTTGTCCACGACTGCTCCGGATTTCCTAGCGCGCGGCCTTGCAACCTCTGTGTCCTTACGTTGTATGTCATCTGCCCGATGCAGAGTTCGTTAGAAAGAATATTTCGGATGGTCGACCCGCTCAGGGATCTATCTCCGCAACCCCTTACGCCCACCTTCGCAAGACGCTTGGAATCTCAGTAACGGATAACCGATCGCGTACGTATAGCCGAAAAATGCACCTTATCACTGCGAGTTCTTCCGGTGGTCCAGGGATGACGATCACCTTGTCAGAACTGAGGGCCTTACTCTCCGCGGTTCAGCACCTGTCTGGGATTGCGCGCAGGATCGACCAGAAGCCGTCGGAAGCCATAGATCAAACTTTCGCCCCGGCGAAAGCCTAATTTCGCTTGTTGACGCTTACAACAGCCTCGGACTAGGCACGACGCAGCTTTACGACAAAACCGTCGTCTATAATCACAAGCGCCACGGCGAGTTTCAACTCGTTCGACGCAAATATTCCTTTCGCGTGAAGCCGCGTTTTCCAAAATCGCTGACGAAGGACTTCTTGCTGGTCGATCTCGTCAACAACGTGGACCAGCTTGCGGAGGCGAAGGACGAGGTCTTGAAGCGCGTGATGGAGCGCGCGACGTCGTCGGATAATCCATGCTTGCGCTGCGCCGTGCGCGAGTATGGAAACGAACGGACGAAGAAGCTGTTCGAACCCACAGCGGCCGCGTCCCGTTCCAAGCCCAAGCAGTAGTGCCGTTTGCATGACGCTTCGACCTGAGTTTTGATGGGATATGCCCCGCGATCCCTACATCCGCGAAAAATTCACCCGGTAGGTCAGCCAAACTCGGAAGAAGGCGAAAGATTATTTTGCGCGATAGCCAAAAGACCTGTTCGAAACCGAGGTCGAGAGCTGGCGCGATCTGCAGTGCTACAATATCGAGTTCACCATGAAACGCCTGAGGGAGCCGAAGGAATAATGGCCATCAAACCGAAGCGACAGGGAGGGGCATCCTACGCTGCCCAGCGCGAGCTGGTGGAGTTGGCAAAGAAACTGGACCTTGCCGGCATTGTCAAAAAAACTGGCAGCAAGCCGTATTTAATCCTCAAGCGGGCGCGGCGGCTCGGCCTTTCGATCAAGGGACGGAAATGAAATTCGCCCAGGCCCGCCCCTATGCCGACCCGGAAGCTGCAGCACGCAAGCTGATCGCGCCGGGCTCAAGATGGCGATCGAGGGCGGCTGGATCTCGACCGGGCACGTTCGCAAGTTCACCCAGGCCGGCGTGGAGCTATTCCTGTGAACTGGAGACGCCTTACATGGCTCAAAAAAGGAGTGTTGATGATCTTTTCATATGCTTCAAAATTGAACGAATGGCGAAAGTCGTGGGGAAAGTAGCAATCGCAATCGGGATTGCGCTGCTAGTCGTCCTGATCAGCAAAATCTGGATACCACAGTATAAGTGCTGCTAAGGAGCCGGCGGCGGAAACGAGTTAAACATCTCAATCGGAATGATTGTTCCGACCGCCTCCGGAGGAAAGAAAAGGTAATCGCGATGGCCACCAAGGCCAAATTTGTAGTGCGGCACGCGATCTGGATTGAGGTAGTGCAGATATTTACCTCCCATCATCATCACACCTGAGTAGCCGAGACTGCAAAAAAATTTAAAAACACTCTGATCGACGTCGTCCGATGGCGCGCCTTCAAATTGAACGACCGGCCTGTGATGACGAATCGTTTGTTCGCCTCCCCGGAAGACGCTTTGCTCGTGCCCCTCAACGTCACATTTAATGAATTCCAGATCGGAAAATCTGTTGCGAAGGTCGTCGAGCCGCATGGTTTCCACCGCGATGGACTCACCGTCAGAATATCGTCGATCTGACTCGAGCGAAGCGCTGCCGTCGCCGACTTTTTTTCTGGAAAGCAGCGCGCTTCCGTTATCCTCTGACAAGGCAACGTTTAGGATTTCGATGTTTTTCCATTTCAAACAACTCTTCAACCATTCGAGATGATCACGCAATTCTGGTTGCGGCTCGAAAGCGATGACCTTTCCGTTGCGGCCCACGGCTCGGCCTAGAAAAAAACAATAAATGCCTTTGTTGGCACCGATATCCAGAACGGTAGCGCCGCCGAGGTTTAATTTCATAAGTGTTTTGATCTGCAAGTCCTCCGTCCGAACTCGGTATCTCAGGCATCGCGCAAAAAAATGCAGCAGATTGCCAAGCTGGCGGACTGCTTTCATGACTGTCCATCCGAATTTCTATGCGATTTCCGGATTACTAGACCGCCGAGAAGGCCGATGGCGGCGCAATAAAGAGTCCCTTGCGTAACCGTGGACAGGTGGCTGTTGAATAGCGAGCCAACGATATTTTGAACAACGATCGCTCGCCCCATGAGCGATATTGGCGATCCGTCGAAGAACATGAAGAAATGAACCCACCACATCAGTAGCAGGAGTGCGCCACCCAGAAGGCCCACCTGGATGGCGATCGCCAAGAACTGATTGTGCGGATCCGGGACTGCCTCGCCATATGGCGACGGCGCGCTCGTCTGAAGCGATTCATAGAGTGACTTGGTTGATCCGGTGCCATGGCCGAGTAGAGGGGCCTCCTCGATAAAGCCGACCGCCTTACGCCAGAAATCGCGACGACTGGCCGTTGACAATGTCTCTTGCGAGGCATCGTTCGCCCTAACGTCCGTGGCTATTTCAGCGAGGCGGCGCTGGGCCGGAACGGAAAATGAAAGCGCTATTACCGCAATCACGACGACTGGAATCGCCAATAGCAACGCCCGCGGATGACCACCAAATTCCCAGAACAAAAACAGCCCAAAAAGAGCCAACGTCTCGATCATTCCCGTTTTTGAAACGTAGATCAAAAAGATATCCGCAAAAAACAGCAACGCCAAGGCGCTCAACCCAACCGCCAATCGGACTCTCATCTGATGAGCAGCGCGGGTGGCTAAAACAGCGAGCCCAAAAGCACAAAGAGCAAAACAGCCGCTTTGTACCGCGTTATCCTTGAAGGGGATGCCGGCCGACTTAAACCACCACCATGGACCGGACGACCACGTCAAGGACGCCAGTGACAACACCAAGACCATCAGGCATCCCGTCAAGAAGCCGCACGCGATCTGAAATCCCTGCCGAGGGCTGATCTCTGTTGCTATCAGGATAGGGATAAAAAGCAACTTAAAGTAGTGAGTAATACCTCCCGCACCGGTCGGATCGGAAGACCATGACATTCCGAGGAGCAATAAACCGAGCAGCGCGATCGGAACGGCCGAGGCCGGCGATCTCAGCGCCAAGAACCAGTCGCTGGGCTTTATCGTGATGAGAGCAAGCACGACGAATATCGCGGCCGTTATAGCTTGCCCGCTGGTACTCCATGGCAGAGTAAAGGCCGAGGCGACAGCGGCCCAATGCCTAGCGGAAACAATGGCATACCGATTTTTACCAAAGATTTTTGTTCCGATATCGAGACTCGTCACACATAAACCCTCGTTATCCATCTGCAGGAAGGATTCCCATAGCATACCTCTCAGTCGGACGAAGGGCCTCCAAATGCCCGCGCCGGCACCTATTAAGACCTATCTCCCACCGCCCCTTCGAGCCCTGCCGGCGCGGAATTAGCTCTGCCCCACCCGTCGGTCGGCCACAGCCGGCAGTCATCGCCGAGCGCAAGAAACCGCAGGCACCCAAGGGAGGGCCCATCTCAGTTGGTGGCGCTCCGCTGCCTCCCGCGCCGCTGATTGATCGATAGTCGGGCCGCCTAGGAGAAGGCGGCGTTGCGATCATTTATTGTCGGTGCCAACTGGCAAAATCCAGTACTTATCGGCGATCTCGACGATGTTGGCGGGATCGTGGTGCGATCTTCACTGGAAAACCTCCTGGTGGTTACGCGCTCGAACATGCTCGCGAGTGAGACCTTTAAAGCTCTGCAAATCTCGAACAAGCGAGCGGCGCTCACGCGGATCACGCCGCTTTCGTATTTCTGAACTTACTGAAATGAGACGCCCAGCTGCTCGCCCAATGCCATCTGGCTCAGACCAAGCTCGTTTCTGCGCTCGCGCATCCGCGATCCGATATAGGTGTCAACGCAGGTGGCGCCCGCGGTGTTACCTTCTTTTTCTTCATCTTCTTCATGGGCACAACTACGGCTAGTTTCGCTTGCCGGGCAAGGGGGCTTCGCACTAGGCTACGAACCTACAATGATCAACCTTGAGGGCGGAACATGGCGACCGGTACAGTTAAATGGTTCAATGCGACCAAGGGGTTTGGTTTCATCCAGCCCGACGGCGGCGGCAAGGACGTGTTCGTCCACATCTCGGCCGTCGAGAAAGCTGGCCTGAGCGAGCTGCGCGAAGGCGCCAAAGTGTCGTTTGAAGTCGTCGCGAACCGGGGCAAGGAGAGCGCGGAAAACCTGCGGGTTTCGTGAGATCCGCCATCTGTACGCTTTTGGCGATCATCGTGCCCGCGTTTTGCGCGACACAGACTGTTGATGCTCGAACGCATCATCTGGTGCCCAAGGCGGCCGTACCGGTGGCGACGAAGAAGGCCGACGCCAAAATCCCGGTTGAGACAAAGCGCGATCCCGCGGACATCGCTCTCGATCGCAAGATCAAGGGCATTTGCCGCGGGTGTTGAGACGCGGTAGACGCACTTTCAACGACGCGCGATCCGCACGTGGAGCTTCTTGGAAAACCTACCACGCGTACCGGACTAAACCCTTGCCGGCGTAGCTGTTGGTGACGTTGGAGAACTCGCCCTCGAAGGTCGCGGCGGCGGACCAGCCGTTCTTCCATTTCATCTCGATCGACGCGGTGGTCAGCGCGGAGTCAGTCGCCTGCGCCGCGCCGTTGACCACGAAGCCCGCGCCGGGCAGCGCCTGGAAGGTCGCGGCGATCGAACGGCTCGGATCGTAATCATGCGCCCAGCCGAAGCGCGTGCGCACGGTCAGGATGCCGTCCTGCACCACGAATGATTTGTCGGTGCGAAAGCCCAATTCACTGCGGGCATCCGTGACATCCTTGGCGCCATAGGCGAGCGCAAACGTGCCCGCGCCCGACAAAACTGACTCGGCATACGAAGGCAGATCGAAGGTGGTGAACTGGCCCGCGGCATAGGGCGTGATACCGACGCCGCCGGTCCATGGCGCAACGAACCGGTAGCCGCCTTCGACCCGCCCGGACCAAGCATTGGCATCGAACTCGGCGCGAAGCTGATCGAAGCCCGCTGCGGTCACGGTGCGATTGGTGGTGATGTCCTGCCAGCCGTAAGCCAGCGCGGCCGAGATATACGCCGGCCCTTCGGTGTGGCGGACATAGACGCCGGCCTGGAACAGGTCGGAATGGCCGCTGCCACTGTTGGCCACCGAGAAGTTGGTGCCGCCGCCAGCCAATGCAAAGCCCGCGACCGTGTTCGGGGAGAACAGATAGTCGGCTCCGACCGCCGTGCCGTAGACGCTTGAGGTGGTGTTGTTCGATCCCAGCACCGCGTAGCCGTCCGTGCTCTGCGACCCACCATAGCCTGCAATCCAGGTGCTCCAGCGTTGCTCGAAGATTTGTGGCGCCTTGGTGAACATCGCGAACGCATCGGTCTTCCTGGTCGCGGCATGGGCGCTGACAACGCCCTCCTCTGCATAGCCAGTTGCTGGCACCGAACCCGCGCCGCCGCTCCGGTTCATGAACGGATCGGTCATCAACCCCATGAACAAGTTCATGGCATCGAATGTGGTCTGCTGCGTCGCCGTCGGCAGTTCACCAGAAGCCTGCGTCAGCCCTCCGGGGCTGAGCGCGCCGAACACGATCGGAATCGTTCCAACGGTGTTGAAGGAGTTGACCAAGGCATTGCCGACATTGCGCTGATTGATCGTCAACCCGCTATTGACCGGCGCGCTCGGCCCTGACGGCGGTGTCACTGGTGGTGGTGTGAAGTTCAGCGCCAGATTGAGGTACGCATGGGTTGCGTCGTAGCTCAAGCTCGAATTGAAACCGGCCGGCAAGTTGGTGTTGGCCTGAGAGCCGAACGTGCCGCCGACGCCGCCAGCCGCACTGACGATGGCGTACTGCTTGCTGACGTAGCTGCCCGCGCTGAAGAAGGCCTGGACCGAAGCACCGCCGAGCGTGGCCGTCCCGGTGACGTTGACGAATGAGGCGGTCTGCGGATTGATAGCCACCTGGTAGAAGGCACCCTGCGAGAATGCCAGGCTGCCGTTGACGGTCATCGATGTGCCCGGCGTGCCGTTGCCCGGCGCGAACACCGCGCCATTGCCGATCGTCAGATTGCCGGCCGAACCGGTACCGAACAGCGACCCACCGGAGATCGTGGTGCTACCGTTGATCGTGCCGGTATTGTTAAAGGTTCCAGCCGTGTTGGTAAGGCCGCCGTTGAACGTGCCGGCGTTGCTCGCCGTGCCGCTATTGCTCACAAGCCCTGACACCGTCGCGCCGGCTGTATTGGTGAATGTGCCAGACGTGACGATCGTGCCGGTCCAGGTCAGATTGTTGGTGATGGTGCCGGCGTTCGCCGCGACGTTGCCAGTCCAGGTGCCGTTGTTGGTGATGCTGCCGGTGTTTGTGGCGATATTGGCATTGTAGGTGCCACCATTGGTCACCGTGCCCGCATTGTTGAGATCGTCGCTGACGGTACCACCGGTCGCTACCGTAACCGTGCCGCCCGCAAGATTGATGATGCCTCCCACAATCGCGGTCAACTGGCCGCCGCTCGCGACCGTCACGACGCCGCTGTTGGAGAGCATTCCCTGTAAGGTGTAGGCGCCGGTGATTCCGATCGCCAGCGTGGCGCCGAAGGCATTGGCGAAGGTGCTATTACCCGTCACCGTGCCACCGACATTGAACAGCCCGTTGGTATTGTTGACGACAGCGCCGTTGATCGCCCCGCCATTGGCGTTGACGGTGCCCGTGTTGGTCAGACTCCCCGTAACTGTTCCAGACGTGGTGAAGGTGGCGCTGTTGGTGACGTTCGACGTGATGCTGCCGGTCGAAGCGATTGCGAGCGTGCCGGCAGTGACATTTGTTGGCCCGGTATAGGTGTTAGCGGCGGTCAGCGTGGTCGCGCCGGTACCGATCTGGTTGACGCCGCCGGAGCCGGAGATCAAACCGCTAAAGCTGTAATTGTCTGACCGATCGAAGGCCAATGTCGCGTTATCGAGCACGTTGCCGGTGATCGAACCGTTCGTTCCGCCGTTGCCGAGTTGCAGCGTACCGCCGGTGAGCGTGGTGCCACCAGAGTAGGTATTGGCGCCCGTCAGCGTTTCCATGCCGCCGGCTAGCGCCAGCGAGCCGCCGGCTCCTCCGAGGCCGTCCTGGATGCTGCCGCCGTAAGTGCCGCTGGCATTGGTCAGGACCAGCTGATTGACGCCGAGAAAGACGACGGCACCGGTATTGGTCCCCGACAGGGATTGGATCGAGGTACTGACCGGCGTGACGCCGTTACCCAGATTGGAAATGTCGAAAATGCCGTTGTTGACGACGGCACTCGAGGTGGCGATGCTGCCGCTACGAACGCCGCTGTTGATCAGGTCGAGTTCGCCGGTGGAGTTGATCGTGGTCAGACCAGTATAGGTGTTCACGCCGCCAAGCTGCTGGACAGCATTGCCGGCAATGGTCAGCCCGCCGCCAGTGCCGCCGGCAATGCCGCCGTCTTGGATCACGCCATCGAAGAACGAACCGTTGGTGATGGTGAGGGTCTGCGCGCCAAGCGACACCCTGCCTGAGGACGAGGTACCGAACAGCCCGCCGACACTGGTGCCAGTGGTCTGCGAAATGTCGAGCGTAGCTGCGCCCGCAAGTGCGACACTCGAATTGGCGATCGCGCCATTGGCCTTCAGCGCCAGCTTGGCGCCGTTGTCGATCTGGGTTTCGTTCGAATAGGTGTTGATGCCCGAAAGAGTCTGGACGCCGCCGGCGATTTCGAGTCCGCCGCCGCCGCTGATCACACCCGAAAAGGTGGTCGACCCGTTCATGACCACCAGACCGAAGGAGCCTGTCATCACGCTGCCACTACCGGCCAGCGAGGTGACCGGCGTGCTGAATGCGTTGGTGAGGTCGAACGTGCCCGTCGTGCTCACCGTCACGATCGAGTTGGCGAAGCTCCCCGAGCCGGTCACCGCCAGCGTCGCGGCGGGT
>NZ_LMUK01000018.1:10260-46388 GCF_009766005.1 Bradyrhizobium sp. S69
GAGAATTGCCGTCCCGCCCACGACAGCGAAGCCGCCGGTATCGCCTACCGCGCCGAGCGTGCCGGAATAAACACCGTCGGCGGCGGTCAAAGTGAGCGTGTTGGCGCCGAGATTGACCTGCCCGGAGGTGGTCAACGAATCCAGCGCCTTGATCGACGTGCCGCCGCTCGCGGCGCTGATATCGAACGTGCCTTCGACTTCGACCCCGGAAGAGTGCGCGATCGCACCTGCGCCGCTGAGTGCCAGGGTGGTGCCAGCATCAACCGTCGTCGCGCCGGTATAGGTGTTAACGCCTGATAGCGTCAAGGTCGGCGTCACGGCCAGACCGGTACTGACCGAGACCTCGAGCGCGCCGGCGCCGGCAATCACGCCGCTGAAGGAGCCGGAATTGACCACCGTGGTGGCACTGGTGCCATTGCTCAGCTTGCCGGCGCCTTGCAGATTGAGGATCGTGGCACTGTTGCCGTTGAAGTCGAGTTGCGCGCCGCCGTCGATCTGCGTGGTGGCGGCATTCGCGGTCAGCGTGCCCAGGCCGCTGTTGCCGCTGCCGGCCTGCAGGATGCCGCCCGCGACTTCGAGTGTCGTCAGCGGCGGCCCAGCCATGATCGTGCTCGGAGCCAACACGATGGTACCGGTATCCGTCGTCGAACCGAATGTCGCGTTACCCCCAATTGATTGAAACGCCCCGGTGAGCGCGGCCGTCGTGCCTGAGGTCGCCGCGATCGTGCCTCCCGGCGTGCCGCCGATCTCGATGGCGTTGGTCAGCGTGCCGGATACCGCCAGTTCGAGCGTGCCGCCGGTGGTGACGCCGATGGCGCTGGTCCCCGCCGCATCAATGATTCCGCCGGTGGCGTGATCGAGCTGCAACGTACCGCCGAAAACCACGGTGCCGCCGGAATAGGTGTTGGCCCCCGCGAGAATCTGTGTCGAGCCACCAGACTTGGCGAGCATCAGCGTGTTGGTGCTGCCGTCGCTGATGGTGCCGGAGAACGTCGCGGTGACACCGCTCGCCGCACCGATTGTCAACGTCGCCGCCGAGCTGCCGCCGTTGGTCATGCTGCCCACGCCCGCCAGCGACAGAACCTGCTGGTTAAAACCACCGAGGTCGACGGTGCTGGCGGCGTTCACCGTCAGTGCCGAGTTGGCGCTGAACGCATTTGCCGAACCGCCTGCAAGAATGACGGAATTGGTTCCGTCGCCGATGATGGTGGCGCCTGAATAGGTGTTCGAGCCCGCCACGCCAGGGTTGAAAACAACGGTACCGCCGCCGGTGCTGCTGACAATGTTCAGCGTGCCCGCGGGAGAACCGGTGCCATTGGTGACGCTACCGGTCCACGTCAGGGTGCCATTGGTGGCATCGAGCGTGCCGCCGGTCGAGTTGATCTGCATGCCATTGCTGAACGCGAGGCTGTTGCCCGTCAGTTGCTGCAGCGTGCCGCCATCCAGCGTTAGCGTGCCCGTGCCGATGGAAGACGATGTGTTGGGAGTGGAGTTAGTCGCCACCACCGTAGTCCCGGTTCCTGAGATCGTGGTGCCCAGCGAAAAGGTATTCTGCCCCGATAACGTCAGTACGCCGCCACCATTGACGACAACCGCGCCCGGCGTCGTCGGACCGGTCGCATCCGTGATTGTCCCCGAAATGGTCTGCGGCGTACCGGGCGTGGTGGTGAAGGTGGGATCGCCGGCAACCGTAATGGCGTTGCCAATATTGACACCAATGCCGCTGACAAAGGACAGCGCCGTTCCGGCCGCCATCGACAAGGTGCCAGAGCCCAGCGCAGAGCTGTTGCCAACGGAGATCGTACCCGCCGTCAACGTGGTGCCGCCGGAATAGGTGTTGGCGCCGGTCAGCGTGAGCGTGCGGGTGGTATTGACACTGATCGAGCCGGGGCCGCCGGTCGCATCGCTGATAACGTTGGCAAGCGTCGCGCTGGCACCGTTCACCGGGCCCGGATCGATCGTCAGCGATCCGCTGATACCGATGCCGCCGGTCAGCGTGCCGGCCGTGGCACCCGACGACAGCGTCAGAAAATTGGTGCCTCCAGTGAACATGATCGCATTGGCGAGGGTTACGCCATCACCGCTCAGGCCGCCGCTGATGGTGCCATTGTTGGTGACGGTGAGGTTGGCGCCAACGATGCCAACGCCGCCGGAGCCGTTCGCGCCATTGCTAACACCGCTCACCCCACCGGCGCCGCCGGCGCCACCACTTAGGAGGCTTCCGGCCCCGACGTTGACTGATCCGCCGGCGAGAAAAACCGCGCCGGCCCCGCCGCTGCCCCCGGCGCCACCAAACCCATTTGAGCTCGTCCCGCCGACACCTCCGGCTCCGCCGATCCGCCGAATGGCGTTGATGAGGCTGTAGTCAGCATTAGCAGTGAACGAAAATTGAGCGCCGCCGGCGCCACCACCGCCGCCGCCGCCGGTGGTCTCGCCGCCGCCGCCAGCGCCACCGGCACTCGCTGTTAAATTGCCAACAGAGGTTACACTTGTAATGTCCACCGTAGCGTTGAACCCGCCACCACCGCCACCACCACCGTCTTGGGGATTGGCCCCAGGGGTGCCGGCGCCGCCTGGAGCGGCCAAGGAGGTCGACGCCAGTCCGCCTGCGGCACCGCCACTACCGGCGCCCCCTGCGCCTGGATTTCCGGCTGGCCCAACCACAACGCCCCCACTGCCACCGCCTCCGCCGCCGCCCCCACCAGCTGGATCGAAGATGCCCGCAGTTCCAGCGCCCCCTGGACCGGGTCCTAAATTGTCGGTGCCGCCCTCCCCGCCGGTGCCAAGGCCATTTACACCGCCGGCTCCGCCCGATCCGCCGTCTGCACGAGCTGGCGTCGCTAGCATCCAGGCTAAGAGAAGCGAGACGACAGGGAGGACCGTGCTACCGAGCAAGGAGCGGTGGTACCGCCCGTGATGGCTAAGTTCAGCATCTGATCTCAAAGTCACTTGTGTGCCTTGCTCGCAGCGGCAATATCGCTGCGCAAATGTCGAAGCCCACTCGACCCGGAAAGCAAGCCGCGACATCTTAAAACGGCTCGTTTTATCGCGCCTACCGTGAACTCAGCGTTTCAAGATATTTCCGCCGAATCTCGCATGCTGTGGCAATGCAGCCACAAGGTTGGCAGCGGCGCGGCGACCCGCTCGCTGGAGCGTAAAACGCATTGCGCAAGTTCAATCGCTACACCGGCACGGCGGCCGTTTCAGATCCGGTCCGCTGCGGAAGCATCGTCGGATTTGTGGCCTTTGACGAGCTTTCGAACGGCAACGACGTAGGAGCGCGCTGGACCGCACCACCTTGTTGGCGACCTTCAAGCATGCTCGGAGCAAGCTACGAGCATCAGCCAAACAGGCATCCCTATTGAGGTGCGCTCGAAGTGCTCCGATGCCCAATCGGCCAGCGGAGCCCTGCTGCGTCACGTGCGTCAAAAATGTTGCGTCACATGACTCAGCGCGTCAATTTTAAATTTGACGCAGCTGACGCACCTCTCCAGGGATGCAATTCGCTTGGATCGCGTGTTTCGTCAATCGCGAGCCGCTAATTACCCCACCGAAACTGATCCACTGCGTCAAATCATTGGTGACGCGACTCAGCGCGTCAAACTGATTCGGTCGGCTCGTAGGAGGTGCTCAAGCTGCGATACAGCGTTACGGCAACCTCGATAACCTGCAGTATGGTCGGCATCACTGAAGCGCTGGGAGGCCGCAAACAAGCTCGGATACTGCTCTGTCGGGACAGCCGCGTTGTTGACCTGGGAGTGGTTGCAGCGGCAAGAACACGTCTTCGGCGCCTTCGAAATCTCGCACTATCGGCCAAAAGAGCGGCCGAATAGCGTGAAAATCGTGCATCCGAAGAATGGCGAAGAAGCCTGGTGGCCCTTGTTCGACGAAACCGGCGAGCCCCTTTTCCCCGAATTGATGACGGAGCTCGATGCCATCAAGGAAACGATGGTTTCGGGTTTGGCCTTCCGGCGCGATCATGAGCATCGTAGGTCGCGTGCGCCGCTTCCATGGATTACGGAACGCAAGGATTTGCGTTATCTCCGAAGTGTCGTAAAAAAGATAGTCGCGGCAGCTGGGCTTCGAAGTGAACTATCATTTACCTCCTTCCGCCATGGTGGCTTCACCGAAGGTGCCGACAGCGATCTCACAGATGCTGAGTTGCGCGCCGCGGCCCGCCATCGATCCTCACAACAACTGCCAACCTATGCCAAGCGTACGCGTAGACAGCTTATCTCAGGCACCAAGAAGCGCCGTGTGGAGCGAACAAAAGCGACACTTGGTCGCGTGTTGGATTAATAACCCAACACGCGTCCTAGACTAGATCATTGATTCAGTTTGCGAGCTCTCCAAGGCTCAGTTGCGCGCTGGGTTAGCCGAGCTATTTGCCCGTCTGCATCAGGAACACGCCGATCCTCACTTCCGGCAGGCCGCTTTTCCGGCCGGTTGATCGTGATCCAGAACGCCTGCCCGCGATTTTCCAATAGGACGCTGTTGTCGGTCATGGCCCTGCTCTCCCGCTCAGCGGCGAATTAAGGCGTCGGAATCGCTGGAACGGCCTTCTTGACCCAGACCTTGTTGTCATGGAACGCCGCGCCGCCGACGGGGGCTACGGCCTCGGCACCGGTCAGCATATTGATGCCGCGCCCGCCGATATGGGTCTTGTTCGGGTGAACCGATTCCGCGATCAACACGCCACGCCGAACGCCTTCGAACAATTTCGCGATCAGCGTGGTCTCGCCGCGCGGATTACCGAGCGTCACGGCATCGCCCTCGGCGATATCGAGCGACGCAGCGTCGAGCGGATGGATCATCACGCTCGGTGCGCCCTCGCGGGCCTGCGACGATGGCGTTTCATTGAAGCTGGTGTTGAGGAAGCTGCGCGACGGGCTGGTCGCCAGCCGGAACGGATGGGCCTCATCGGCCTCCTCGATGGTTGCCCAATGGTCGGGCAGCGTCGGCATCTGATCCCAGGCGCCCATCATGCCAGCATTGCCGACCGGCACGTGGGCCCAATCGGCCTTGAAGTGGAATTTCTTGTCGGCATGCGCGAAGCCGTCGAGATAATGCGAGGTGCGGAAGTCCGGCTGCAGATCGCGCCACTTGTCGGCTTGAAGTTCTTCGATGCTGCCGCGGCCGCTCTTCTTCAAGGTGACGTCGATCAATTCGCGCGCCGACATCTCAAAGCCGGGATGCTCGGCCTTGAGGCGGCGGGCGAGACCGGCAAACACCTCGTGGTTGGAGCGGCATTCGCCGGGCGGCTCGATCAATTTGGCGCCGACGGAAATATGCTGGTGGCCGCCACCGTAATAGAGGTCGTCGTGTTCCATGAACATCGTCGCCGGCAGCACCAGGTCCGCCATCTGCGCGGTTTCGGTCATGAACTGCTCATGCACCACCGTGAACAGGTCGGGACGCGCAAAACCCTGGCGCACCAGCGCCTGCTCCGGCGCCACCGTCATCGGATTGGTGTTCTGGATCAGCATCGCCTTGACCGGCGGGCCACCCTTCAGCGCCGCCGCGTCGCCGGTCAGGATGCGCCCGATCTTGGACTGGTCGAGCACGCGGATCGACGGATCGATCGCCTCATGGGCTTCGATCACCGACTCGTCGAATTTCCAGATCGCGTAATTGTTGAAGAACGCGCCGCCGCCTTCGTGCTGCCAGGCGCCGGTGACCGCGGGAATGCACAGCGCCGCATGCATCTGCGCCGCGCCATTGCGGCTGCGGGTAAAACCATAGCCGAGACGAAAGAACGTGCGCTTGGTCTGCCCGACCGCGCGCGCGAACGCCTCGATCTCCGCCACCGGCACGCCCGAGATCGCGGACGCCCATTCCGGCGTGCGGGTCGCAAGATGCGCCTCGAGCTCGGCGGGGCAATCGGTGTAGCGTTCGAGATAATCGCGATCGGCATAGCCTTCGCGGAACAACACATGCATGACGCCGCAGGCGAACGCACCATCGGTGCCGGGGCGCAGCAGGATCTTGATGTCAGCCTGCTTCATGGTGTCGTTATTGTAGATATCGATCGCCGCGATCTTGGCGCCGCGTTCCTTGCGGGCGCGCGACGCATGCGTCATCACGTTGACCTGGGTGTTGACGGGGTTGGTGCCCCAGATCACGACGAGGTCGGAGACGCCCATCTCGCGCGGATCGACCCCGGAAACCCGGCCAGTGCCGGCAGCAAATCCCACCCGCGCGATGGTCGAACAGATAGTGCCGTAGAAGCGGGAATATTTCTTCACATGGGTCAGACGGTTGATGCCGTCCTTCATGATGAGGCCCATGGTGCCGGCGTAATAATAAGGCCACACCGCTTCCGAGCCGAATTCGCGCTCCGCCTGGTCGAAGCGTGCGGCGACCTCGTCCAGCGCGTCGTCCCAGGAGATACGCGCAAACTTGCCGGAGCCCTTGGGGCCGACCCGGAACTGCGGGTACATCAGCCGATCCGGATGGTGGATCCGCTCGGCATAGCGCGCGACCTTGGCGCAGACCACGCCGGCCGTATAGGTCTGGGCTTTGGAACCGCGGACACGGCCGATGGTCGATTTATCGATCACCTCGATATCGAGCGCGCAGGCCGACGGGCAATCATGCGGACAGGTGGAGTGCCTAATGTCGATCTTGGCGTGCTGGTTCATGCCACAATAGTTAGCATCAAAACCGAGGACGGCCAGCGCATTTATCCAGCAATCCTGCGCAAAACTGCGTACGGCGCATGCACCCTATGCGCCCAGATAAGCCCCGCCATTGGCGTGGATAGCCTGGCCATTGATGTGGCGCGCGCCGGGGCCGCACAGGAAGCGCACGGCGGCGGCCACCTGTTCCGGCGTGCCACGCTCGCCGGTGATGGTCTGATGGGTCAGATGATGCGCGGGCTCCGGCGTGTCCCTGGGGCGCGGCGTGCCGATCAGGCCGGGAACCACGCAATTCACGGTGATGCCGTCGGAAGCCAGATCGTGGGCCAAGGCACGGGTGAAACCGACGATCCCCGCCTTGGCCGTTACCACATGGGCGCGGTCCCTGGCGCCGGTGTGTGCGCTGAGGCCGCCAATATTGACGATGGTGCCGGCACCGGATCGGCGCAGCGCAGGCAGGCAGGCCTTCACGCAATGAAAGGTGCCGTCGAGGGTGACATCCATGATCTCACGCCATTCGGCATAGCTCATGTCGGCGAACGCCTTCTCGCGCCGCAGCGCGGCGTTGTTGACGAGAATATCGATGCGGCCGAAGTGCTTTACGGTCGCATCCGCCATCGCCTGCACAGCGTCCGCATCGGCGACATCGCCGAGATGGACCAGCGCGTTGCCGCCATGGGCCTCGATCTCGCGCGCGACGGCCTCGGCCTCGGCGCGGTTGCCGCGCACATTGACCACGACGGACGCGCCGCCCTCCGCCAGCGTCAGCGCGATCGCGCGGCCGATGTTGCGGCCGGCGCCGGTAACGATCGCAACCTTGCCGCCGAATTCCGTGGTGGTCATGTATCCTCTCCCGTTCCTGCTACGCCGCAATGCTCTTTTTGATCTGGAAGCCGAAGCGCGGGAAATGAACATGCAAAGTGCCGGCGCGAGGGTCGACGCGCCGGATCACGGATTCGGTATCCGACAATCCGATCAGCGTGCCCGCCACTGGATCGGTGCCGTAGTCGGTCGCGGCGACGGTGACGGCCTCGTTCGGCTCGAAGCCCTGGCCCGCAGCAACACCGGTCGGCGCATGAGTGGAGGCAGCCGCTGCAACCGCAATCGCATCGGTGCCGCTCATCTCCTGGTGGATGTGGTGACCAATGGCCAGGGTCCGGTCGAGCCAGGAGCTCAACGCCGGGTAATTACCGAGCAACGAGGCCACCGGCCCGGCGAGCCGAATAAACCAAAGGCAATGTGCGGCGGAGAAATCGGCGATGCATGGCGTCGCACCAAACAACCACGGCCCGCCTTCCGCGAGCTGCGCATCGATTGCCGACAGATGAACCTTCAACTGCGCGGTGCCGTCAGACAGCGTCGGGCGTGGCAAGGCGCCCCGCATCGCCGCGCGGTCGGAGGCAAATATCCTGACCTGCTCCGGCGACACGCCGGCCAGCACCGCCGGCGCACCGGCGGGCTGCATCGCCCACACCACCGACTCCAGAAACAAATGATTGTCGGCCCACTGCCCCAGTGGCACCGCCAGCGGAACATCGGCCGGATACAGCGCCGGCGTGGGCTGTCGTGCCTCCAACGCACGGGCGATCAATGCGGTGTCGCAGTAGATATCGGCGCCGATCTGCAGCACCGGTGTCTTGCGATAACCACCGGTCAGCGGGATCAAGTCCGGCTTGGGCATCACCGGCGGAATCAAAACCGAGCGCCAAGCCAACTGCTTGAAACCAAGGATCAGCCGTATTTTCTCGGAAAAGGGCGACATCGCGTAGTGATGCAGGATCAGCTCTGACATGGTTCCTCAATGTGCTGGATGCGATCGATGCTAGTTTCGCAATGGTCTCAAATCTATTCTGCCTTGATACAATCCTGCCAGCAGTTTCAGCGTCGCATCGCTTTGCGGCTTGTCCCAGCCGCCATGCGCGGCATTGAGCAGGAATTTATCGGTGACGTCCTGCCGCGTCAGCGGCTCCTGCGCACCGCCGCGCAAATGAGGCTGCCGCTGCTCGATCACGCTGCCGTCGTTCATCGTAGCCTTGATGTGGCCGGTGTAATTGGCCGGATAGGGATTGTCGGGATCGATGACGAATTTCACTTTCGCCGCCAACGCGAGCACGAGCGGATCGCCGATCGCAGCTTCGGTAAAGGCGCTCAAGCCGACGCCGCCGTGGACAAAACCGGTTGCCAAGAGATACGGCACCGCGAATTTGGCGGCATAGCCATTGCGCGGGCGCTGCTTGTCGGCGAGCGGCTCCCACAGCCGGTGCACCGTCCCCTCCGCGACCTCACAGACGATCTCGGCGATATCCTCCGACTTGACCCCGCGCGCAGCAAGGCTGCGGGCGCAATCGATATAGGGCTGCGCCATGGTCCCGCACGGATAAGGCTTGAACGCCAGCGTGTCCGTGACCCAGCGGCTGCCGAAATCGCCGGTCAGCGCGTCATAGTCGCCTGTCGTGGTATGCGCAAAACCGTGAAACAGCCCATGGACGCCCTCGAACACCGTGCGCGGACCGACGAAGCCCTGGCGCGCCAGCAACGCCGCCCGGATCCCCGATTGCGCCGCCCATCCCGCGTGCAGCCGCTTGGTCCAGGCGCCCTCCGCGAGATATTCGATGATGCCGCCGGCCATGCTGCCGGCGATGCCGAACGCATCGACGATTTGCGCGGCGTTCAATCCGAGCGCGGTGCCGACACCGGCGGCCGCACCCATCGCACCGAAGATCGCGGTCGGGTGAAACCCCGCTTTGTGGACCGCCTTCGGCACCACCAGACTCAACCGGCACAGCACCTCGGTGCCGACCGCGATGCCGAGCTGTGCCATACGGCCGTCGGGTTGATGGCGTTCGCACGCGGCGAGCACTGCGGGCACGATCACCGCGCCGGCATGCACCGGACCGCCCTCGAACGTGTCGTCGAAATCTTCGCCATGCGCCGCGGTGCCGTTGACGAAGGCCGCGCCCGAGGCGTTAAGCGTTCGCGCGTGGCCGATCACGGTGCAGGGGCCGTCATCGTCCCAGCCGGTCAGGGCGCTTGCGATGTAGTCCTGGTTGCGCGCCGTGACGCACAAGCCAACCACGTCGATCAGCAAATCCTCGCATTTGCGCGCGGTTGTCGCCGGCAGGTCGCCCGCCTTCAGCGCCACGATCTTGCGAGCCAAGGTCTCGGCGACGGAAATTTTCGGCAGTTCCGATGTCATGTTCGCTCGTTCTCGAGGGGCAGGTGTTCTGAGGATCAGGCGCTTGAAGGATCAAACACGGGGGAATCAGGATCGGGCAAATCAGACATGAAATATCTTGCTGTAGCGGCTCTTGATCGCCCCGCTCACTTTTTCGACCGCCGCGGCATCGTCCTTCATGGTCTTGATATCCTTGAACGGCGTCCGTCCCGGCTTCTCCCGGGTTTCCGGATGCACCGAACGCAGGCCGCCGGTATCGATGATCAATTGCTGCGCCTCGCGGCCGAAGCAGAACGACTGAAACAATTTCGCCGCGTTCGGATTGGGCGAGCCCTTGAAGATACCGTTCGGACCGATGATCAACGGCGAGCCTTCGCTGGCGTAAACCGGCTCGACCGGACGGCCGGCCTCCTTCATCTGCAAAATATTGTACTCATTGCCGTCGGCCATCACGGCGCGTTCCCCGAGATCGAGCTTCTTCGGCGGATCGGCCGACGACTGCACCTGCATGATGTTCTGTTTCGCGAGCTGCTCGAAATAATTCCAGCCGAGATCACGCTGCATCTGGTAGGTCGCGGTCATGATGGTTCCGCTATAACCGGGATGCGCTTTCACGATCTTGCCCTTCCATTTGGGATCGAGCAAATCGGCAAAACTCTTCGGCGCGTCTTCGGCCTTCACCAGGCTGGTGTTGTAGGCGATGATGCTGAGCCAGACGCGCCAGCTCGCAAACTGGCCGTCCACGTCCTTGTGCTCGGGTGGATAGAATTTCGCAACATCCTCCGGCACGTATGGCGCCAGGATGCCGTCGCGCTTCCAGACGATGAAATGCGCGGCGTCCGACGAATTCACTACGTCGACCGCGTGAATGTTGCTGGAATATTCCTGTCCGATGCGCTGGAACACGCGCTCCGCACCGGTGCGTTCGACCCTCACGGCAATGCCCGGATATTTCGCCTCGAACGCCTTCGCCAGCCGTTCGGCGACCGGCAGATCGGTCGAGGTGTAATAGATGACTTGCCCCTCTTTGTTCGCCGCCGCGATCAGATCCGGTGTGACCGGTTCGGCCGGCGGCGCAGCCGCGACGACGCGGGTCGAGAACGCCGCGCCGGCGAGTAACACACCTGATGCCCTCAGCAAATGGCGGCGGGATAATGTCCGATGTTTCATTTCACGCATTCGATCCGCTCGCAAACTCAAGTCCGGTACACCCGATGCTACCTTTTATTCCGATGATGGCCCCTTAGCCTATCGTCGACTAGGTCTAATGCCTGCCAACGGGGGATGAAGCAAAGCTGCCGGTTTGCTATTGTTGCGATGCAACCACATTTGATTCGTTTGATTTTTCGAGGATCTCGGCCATGGCTGTCTTCAAATCAGGCGACCTCGTGGTGCTCAAATCTGGCGGGCCGACCATGACGGTCGATACGGTCAACACCGACATTTTCGACGACGACAAGATAACAGGTATCCTTTGTGCGTGGTTCGTCGGGCAAAGGCTCGAGCGTGTTCGGTTCGATCCAGACGCCGTCCAACCAGCCGCCGCACGCGAAGTATCCCGCGATATCCCGCAAACCGAACCTTGCCTGGACGCCGCAGAAGATTACAGTTTGGTGCTGGACAACATGGTCGGCGCGATGAATACGCCGACCGATGATAATCCGATTGATCCCGTCAAAGCGGCGAAATCAGCGCCGAGGCGCCAAAAAGGCGCGGCGAGAGCCGACATTCCAAAAAATACCCACTAACTCAGCATCTGCCCACTGGCGCTGCTCACGGCCTTTTATTCCGATCTTGGTCCGGAAGCTTTCATCTGAGAATAACAACATACCGATAGAGGGAGTGGGAACGTGGGGTCAAAGTTCGCGCTGGCATTGACCGTAGCTCTGCTGGCGACACCTCTCTTCTGCTCGCAGACACCGGCGCAGGATTATCCGACCCGGCCGGTTCGGATCATCGTTCCCTTTGGAGCTGGGGGTCCCGCCGATGTCACCGCCCGCCTGATCGGCAACAGTCTGCAGCAAGGCCTCGGTCAGCCTTTCGTGATCGAGAACCATACCGGCGCAGGCGGCGTGATCGGCACACTCGAAGCGGTTAGATCGACGCCGGACGGCTATACGCTGCTGATGATATCGAACACGCAAACCACGAATGAATCGCTGGTGCCGCAGCGCAAATATGAATTGATGCGCGATCTGGTTCCGATCGCGCCGGTCAATTATTCCGACCTTGTCATTGCCGTGAACCCGCAGGTTCCGGCCAAAACGCTGCGGGAATTCATCGCGCTGGCCAAAGCGCAGCCAGGAAAACTGAACTATGCCTCCGCCGGCCAGGGCACGCCCTATCACATGGCCGCCGAGTTGCTGAAGAGCATGGCCGGGATCGATGTCGTGCACGTGCCCTATCGCAACAGCGGCGATGCCCGTAGCGCCGTCATCGGCGGCCAGGTCCAGATGATGATCGACGCGGTGACGACCATGGCACCCAATGTCGGCGCCGGTCAGGTACGAGCGCTCGCCACCACCGGCAAGACACGCTCCGGCGCGCTGCCTGACGTGCCGACCGTGACGGAGGCCGGCGTCGCCGGATACGAGGCCACGATCTGGCTCGGACTGATGGCACCGGCAGGCACGCCAAAACCGATCATCGACAAGCTCAACGCGGCAGTGAATACAATTGTGAAGCGGCCGGACGTGGTCAAGCTCTGGGCCGAACAAGGCGCGCTTCCGATGTCGATGACGCCGGAGGAGTTCGATCAATATCTGCGCGGCGACATCGTGAAATGGGCTGATGTCGTGAAGCAATTCGCCGACAAGCCGCAATGAGCTGCTACGAAAGGGACCTCATGAACGCGTTGAATATTCTCAGCGGCGGCGCCGCGCAGGGCCTGGTCGGAAGCCTCGCCGCAAAATTCAAGGCGCTGACCGGCCTCGATATCGACGGCGAGTTCGGTGCGGTCGGTGCCATGGCCGACAAATTGCGCCAGGGCATGCCCACCGACATCGTCATCCTGACCGCGGCACTCGTCGCGAAACTCGCGGACGAAAATTTGGTAGTCCGCGCCTCTATCATGGATGTCGGCCTGGTCGAGACCGCGCTCGCGGTACGCTCAGCCGATCCGCGGGTCGAGGTGACCGACGCATCTGCGCTGCGCGCGGCATTTCTCGCCGCCGACGCGATCTACGTGCCGGATACCAAGGCGTCGACGGCTGGAATCCACGTCGCGAAAGTGCTGGAGCAATTGGGGATATCGGATGAAGTCGCAGCGCGGTTGAAGATCTATCCAAATGGAGCAACCGCCATGCGCCATTTGGCGGCGTCCGGCGCCTCAAGGCCCATTGGCTGCACCCAGTCGACCGAAATCATCAGCACGAAAGGCGTGCTGCTGTCGGGCTCGTTGCCCAAAGGATACGATCTCGCGACCATGTATACCGCAGCCGGAACGACGACGGCTGCCCATACGCGAGAGGCACAGGCGTTGATTGATTTGCTGATCGGCGCCGATCAGCAGGAATTGCGCGTCGCGGCGGGCTTTCTCGATGGCCGCGACTAGCCATGCCCCATTTGGGCGGCCGCGCCTATTTGGCCAATTGCGTCAGGCCGGTCGGCGGCCCGTCGATTCCGGTCCAACCACCATCGACAAACAAGGTGCTGCCACTGACGTAGCTCGCGGCGTCCGAGGCCAGATAGGCGACGGCGGTCGCAACTTCGTCAGGATGGCTCCAGCGATTGAGCACGGTATGCCCGGCATAAAGGTTGTAGATTTCGGGCCGCTCCGTGATCGGCCGCGTCAGCGCGGTCTCGGTGATGCTCGGCGCAATCGCATTGACGCGCACCCCGAACCGTCCGACCTCGGATGCAAAGCCTTTTACCAGCAGACCGATCGCAGCCTTGGTCGAACCATAGACGGCAAGCCCGGGTTCGATGGTGACAGCACGGACCGACGAGCACGCGATCAGGCTGCCGCCCTGCTGCTTGGTCATGATGCGGCCAAAAGCCTGGAAGAACCGCACCGTGCCCTTGAGGTTGAGGTTGATGACGCGCTCGAGATCTTCCTCGGTGTAATCGAGGATGGTCTTGCGGATATTCAGTCCCGGTGTCGTGACCGCAATATCGACGCGAGGAAACTTCTGCATCGCGGTGGCCGCGAGTGCTGTGACATCCGAAGCACTGGACGCGTCGCAATTCGCTGAAACCGCCAAGCCACCGTTTGCCCGGATGCCGGCGGCTGTCGCCTCCGCACCATCGGCCGCCAGATCGGCGCACATCACGTCAGCGCCGAGCGATGCCAGCGCCTCAGCCGAGGATTTTCCGATGCCCGAGGCCGCGCCGAGCACCACCGCGGTCTTCCCGGTGAGGTCGAAAAGCTTGCGATAGTCCGTCACGCACGAGGCTCCCTTTCGGCTGCGATTATCATTGCCAAGAACGCTTTATATACTAATATATCAATTCGGCTTGCGAGCAAATATGCCAACGCGCATGACACACAAGATAGAGGCGCGCTCCGTGACGGGCGGCCAGCGGCGTATCGGCCGGCCCCGCGGAGCGACGGCCGCCTCGAAGATCTATACCGATCTGCGAACCGAGCTGTTGTCGCTGCAAAGGCGCCCCGGCGAAGCCATTTCCGAGGCGGAAATAGCACTCTCTTATGGGGTGAGCCGGACGCCGGTTCGCGAAGCCATCCTGAAATTATCGGACGAGGGCCTGCTGGAGATATTTCCCCAGTCGGGCATCATCGTTTCGCGCATTCCAATGGCGGCATTGCCGGAAGCGATCATCATCCGCAAGGCATTGGAAGAAACCACCGCGCGGCTCGCGGCCGAACGCGCCACCGCCAGCCAGATTCTGGTCCTGCGCGCCATCCTGGAACGTCAGCGCGAGGCCGAGGCCGCCAGGGATAGTGGCGCCTTCCATCAGGCGGACGAGGTGTTTCACGGCACCATCGCGGAAATCGCTGGACATCCCGGAATCTGGAAGCTGATCCAGCAGGTGAAAGTACATGTCGACCGCTACCGGCGGCTGACGCTGCCGCAAATCGGACGGATCACCCAAGTGATCGCGGAGCACGAGGCGATCCTGGCTGCGATCGAGGCCCGTGACGGCTCCGGTGCGGGGATCGCCATGGACCGTCATCTCGAAGGGCTTCTCGGCAGTATCACCGCCACGCAAAGCTTAAACCCGGAGTTCTTCGACGAACCAGGCTGATTAAGACTGACTGACAAAAAAGAAAAAGGACGCGGCTGCGAACAAAAGCCGCGCCAAGAGACGCATCAGGAAGATGCAAGGGAGGTAAGCATGAGCCGTATTTTGGATTGTCCGTCCTCGATTGGGTTGCGACCCGATGCGCGCTAGCGCCATCGAGATTCTCTCGGACGACAAGGGAGCGCCGGCAGCGCGGTCGCGTGTGGACGCTCCGCCCCCTACGCGACGCGAGGTGACGGCGCTGCGGTTTATCGATCTCGCGGCCGAGAGCCTGATCGTTACCGCGCTGCTGGGCGAACTCGTGCTGGTGCTCGCCAATGTCGCCGCGCGCGTCTACTTCGCGCGCTCTTTTCTGTGGACCGATGAAGTCGCCCGCCTGGCCTTGTCGATCCTCGCCTTTGTCGGCGGTGCCGTCGCCTACCGGCGGCGCGATCATGCCTTCGTTCGCGTGATCCTCAGCCGGCTTCCCTCGCGCGGCGAACGGGGATGCCTGGCGCTCGCCGACGTGATCGTGCTGTTCGTGGCCGGGGTCACCGGCTACGCCTCGATCGAATTTCTTGGCTCGAGCTGGGGCGAATACACCCCGATCTTCCAGATGCCGGCCGCGCTGATCGCATTGCCATTGCCGATCGGCATGCTGCTGCTGATGCTCTACGCCGCGATCAATCTCAAGCGCGATCACGGCATGATGGCGCTTTGGACCGGCGCCGCGTTTGCCGTGACCATCGCGATGGCCGCATTGACACGCGACGTGTGGTTACCCCTGCTCGGCGACGACGCCGCGATCATCGCCGCCCTCGGCCTGTTCTTCGTCGCGATCCTCGCCGGCGTTCCCGTCGGCTTTGTGCTGCTGCTATCCACCGCGACGTATCTTTGGGGAACCGGAACTGCCTCGCTCGTGGTGCTTCCGCAGACCATGGTCAATGGCACAGGCAATTTCATTCTGCTCGCGGTGCCCTTCTTCATTCTCGCAGGCCTCGTGATGGAGCGCGGCGGCATCAGCATCCGGCTGGTGCGCTTCATCCATGCACTGGTCGGCCATCTGCAGGGTGGCCTGCTCCAGGTTACCGTCGCCAGCATGTACGTCGTCTCGGGCTTGTCCGGCTCGAAGCCTGCCGACGTGGCCGCCGTCGGCACTGTGATGCGTGATGAATTAAGCGAGCGCCATGGCGCAGCCGAGGGTGCTGCTGTGCTGGCCGCCGCGGCCGTGATGGGCGAGACGGTTCCGCCCAGCATCGCAATGCTGATCGTCGGCTCGATCACCAGCGTATCGGTCGGCGCCATGTTCATCGGAGGGCTCGTTCCCGCTGCCATCATGGCGATCTGCCTGATGATTCTGATCTACGTGCGCGCCCGCGCCAGCGGAACCCCGCAGATGCCGCGTGCCAGCGGCTACGTGATAGCGCGTGCCGGGCTCGGCGCCATTCTGCCACTGTTGATGCCGGGAACACTGCTTGCGGGCATCTTGCTCGGAGTAGCCACGCCGACTGAAATCGCGGCACTTGCCGTGGTCTACGGCCTGCTGCTGTCCGGCCTGCTCTATCGCGAGATGAACTTTAGCAGCTTTATTCGGATCGCGATCGACACCGCTGCGCTTACCGGCGTCTTGCTGTTCATCTTCGCCGCCGCGTCGAGTTTCTCCTGGACCTTGACGGTCGCCTATCTTCCGCAGCGGCTGGTGTCGTTGCTGCAATCGGTCGGCGACAGCCAGGCGATCTTCATGATCTGCTCGATCTTCCTGCTCATTGTGGTCGGCGTGCTGCTCGAAGGACTACCCTCGCTCAACGTTCTTGCACCGTTGCTGATTCCGATCGCCGGCAAACTCGGATTGAGCGAACTGCATTATGCGTTGGTGCTGATCATTGCCATGGGGATCGGCGGCTTCATGCCGTTCGCCGGGGTCGGATTCTATGTCTGCTGCGCCGTCATGCGCTGCGACATCGAGACCGCATCCCGCGCCATGCTGCCCTATCTCATCATGCTGATCGCGGGATTGCTGATAGTGGCTTTCGTGCCATGGTTCACGCTGGCCCTGCCCCACTATTTCGGCTTCCACGGCTAAAATCCGCGATCACGCGGGCAATAACAACAGGAGGACACCAGATGGACCGCAGACATTTCCTGAAGACCACGGCCGGCGCCACCAGCCTAACGCTCGCCGCGCCCTATATTGCCCGTGCAGCGACCATGACGATGCGCTTTGCGCATTTTGCCGAAGAAGGCCATCCGGCCAATATCGCGGCCAAGCAGTTCGCGAGCCAAATCGAAAAACGCACGGATGGCGCGATCAAGATAGCGATCTTTCCGAACAACCAGCTCGGCGGACCGCCGGAACAGGCCCAGCAGATCAAGCTCGGCACCATCGACATGGGACTGCCGACCCAGGGACAGCTCGACAAATACGACAAGGCGTTTGCCACCATCGAATTGCCGTTCATCTTCAACGGACGCGAAGACGCCTTTCCGATCCTCGATGGCCCGGCGATGGAATGGCTGGCGCCGCTGGCGGAAAAGCAGGGTTTTGTACTGTTGCGCAACTGGGAATACGGCTTCCGCAACGTCACCAACAGCGTACGACCGATCAACACGCCGGACGACATGAAGGGCCTGAAGATCCGCACCCCGCCCGAACTGCAGATTCAGGCCTCAATGGAGGCATTGGGCGCGGTGGTGACGGCGATCGCATTTCCGGAGCTCTATCTGGCGCTGTCGCAAAAGGTGGTCGATGGTGAAGAGAATCCGATCGCGGTGATCTACTTCAACAAGATCGCCGAGGTGCAGAAGCATCTGGCGCTGACCCAGCATGTCTACAACAACATGATTCACACCGTCGGCGTGAACAGCTGGAAGCGGCTGACATCGGAACAGCAGACGATTTTCCGCGAGGAGAGCAAGAGCTCCGGCGAACTGATGCGCAAGCTGATCGCGGACGCCGAGACCGATCAGATCGACAAGCTGCAAAAAGCCGGGATGCAGGTGACGCGTCCCGACCTCGCGCCGTTCCGCGCAAAGATGGAACCAGCCTACAAGCGGATCGCCGACTACGCCGGCGAGGACAACGTGAAGAAATTCCGCGAGATCGTGGATAAATACCACAAAGGATAGTTCTGCAGCGTGTAGTCTCGGCGAAAAGATAAAATGACACCGCTCCTCGGGGATCTGCCATGAAACGCCGTGATTTCTTCAAGCTAAGCGCCGGTCTCGGCAGCGCAGCTTTGACGACAGGCCTGACGCACCCTTCGCCGGCATCGGCCCAGACAAAAGCGGTATTCAAAGCCTCGGACGTTCAGCCTCCTGGCTACCCGACCGTAGCGGCCACCGAGAGTTTTGGAAAAAAGCTCGAGGCGGCCACCAACGGGCGGCTTTCGGTCCGGATGTATCCCTCGATGCAGCTTGGCGGCGAGAAGGAAACCATCGAGCAGACCCAGATCGGCGCCATCCAATTGTTGCGGGTCAGCGCTGGTGCCCTCGGACCCATTGTCGATGAAATCAATGTCGTCAACATGCCCTTTCTGTTCCGCGACACCGCGCATGCCGAAAAGATGATGGATGGGCCGCTCGGACAGGAATTGCTCGACAGGATCACGGCCAACGCCAACGCTGGGTTGGTCGGGCTGTGCTGGATGGATTCCGGCGCACGAAGCCTCTACAACACCAAGAGACCGATCAAATCGATCGAGGACGTCAAGGGCTTGAAATTCCGTGTCATCGGCAATCCCATTTTCATCGACATGATGAACGCCCTTGGCGGCAACGGTGTCGCCATGGGCTACGATCAGGTGTTCAGCGCGCTGCAGACCGGCGTGATCGATGGCGCCGAAAACAACCCCCCGAGCTATGTCTTCAGCAATCACTATACCGCCGCGAGGTATTTCTCGCTGACCGAGCACCTCATCATTCCGGAAGTGCTGGTGTTTTCGAAGAAGAATTGGGCTTCACTTTCAGCCGACGACCAAGCCTTGATCAGGAAGTTAGCCCGTGAATCCCAGCTCGAAGAGCGCGATCTCTGGAACAAATACGAAAAAGATGCGATGGACAAAGCGCTGGCGGCGGGCTGCCAGATCACCGAAATCGCCGACAAGAAGCCGTTCCAGAACGCGGTCAAACCGGTGTGGGACAAATACGGCCCGAAATATCAGGACATGATCAGCCGCATTCAGGCCATCGCATAGCCGCCACGATATTCGTGGTCGAATGACAGGAATCTCGGGGATGGCCGGACTGTTTCGTCGAATGATGGACTATCTGTACCTGCTTTGCGTCATCGTCGGCTGCACCGCGCTGGCGCTGATTTCGGCGATCATTCCCTGGGCGGTATTCACCCGCTACGTACTCAACAGCGCAGCTTCCTGGCCGGAACCGATGGCGGTGCTGTTGACCATCGTGCTGACCTTCATCGGCGCCGCTGCGGCGTATCGCTTCAACCTGCACATGAATGTCTCGTTCTTTGCCGACAAATTGCCCGCCAGATTCCGCATCCTGCTAGATCTCGTTGTGCAGTTGCTGATGGCGCTCATCGCCGCCTTCATGATCGTGTGGGGCTCCCGGCTGGCGGAGGTCACCTGGCACAATACCATCGCGGATTTTCCGTTCCTGTCCGTCGGCGTCACGTATCTGCCGATCCCGATCGGCGGCGTGTTGCTTCTGCTGTTCATTATCGAACGCATTTTTCTCGGCCTTCCGCCGGAGGCTTTGCCTCAGGAAGCGGAAGTGACGCCGGTCGACTGACCGGAGCAAGCACACGATGGACATCTTCGTTCTGCTAGCGACCATGCTGCTGTGCTTTCTGATCGGCATGCCGATCGCGTATGCCCTGGCATTTGCAGCCATTGCCGGCGCGTGGTGGATCGGAATTCCACTGGAAGCGGTGATGCTGAAGATCTCCGACGGCGTCAGCAAGGTCGCAATGCTCACGATTCCGTTTTTTGTGCTGGCGGGCGCCATCATGGCCGAAGGCGGAATGGCGCGGCGGCTGGTAGCGTTCGCTGACGTTCTGGTCGGATTTACGCGTCTGCGTGGCGGTTTGTCGATCGTCAACGTGCTGGCGACCACCTTCCTCAGTGGCATCTCCGGCTCCGCCGTCGCCGATACTTCGGCGATCGGCTCGGTGATGATCCCGCAAATGGAAAAGGCCGGCTATCCGCGGGTGTTCGCGACCAACCTCACCATCACCTCCTCGGTTCAAGCGCTGCTGGTGCCACCCAGTCATAATGCAGTGCTGTATTCGCTGGCGACAGGCGGCACGATTTCGATCAGCGCCCTGTTCATGGCCGGCGTATTTCCCGGCCTATTGCTCGGCTTCGCGTTGATCATTCTGTGTCTCGTGATCGCCTATCGCGACAAGCATCCGCAAGGCCGGAGCGCACCAGCCCGGGACGCACTCAGGATCACGATCGATGCCGCCTGGGGACTTGTGACGCTGGTGATCATTCTCGGCGGCATTCTCGGCGGAATCTTCACCGCGACCGAAGCAGGTGCAGTCGCTTGCATCTGGGCCTTCTTCGTGACGATGTTCGTCTATCGCGACTATCGCTGGCGCGACCTGCCGGTATTGTTGCATCGGACCCTGCGCACCGTAGCGATGGTGCTGACCTTGATCGCATGCGCCTCCAGCGTCGGCTACGTAATGGCGCTGACGCAAATGCCGGCGAAGATGACGGCCTTCTTCTTGTCGATTTCGAGCAATAAATACGTCATCCTGCTCCTGATCAATATCCTGCTGCTGGTGCTCGGCACCCTCATCGACATGGCGCCCTCGATTTTGATCGCGACGCCGATTTTGCTGCCGGTGATGCAGAATTTCGGCGTCAATCCCGTTCACTTTGGCATGATCATGTTGCTCAATCTCGGTATCGGATTGTGTCATCCGCCGGTCGGATCGATTCTGTTTGTCGGATGCGCGGTCGGCAAGGTCCCGATCGAGCAGGTGATGCGAAAAATCTGGCCGTTCTACGCCGTGATGTTCGTGGTCCTGATGCTTGTCACCTATTTGCCTGCACTTTCGCTGTGGCTGCCGCAACATGTGCTGCGCTGATAGGCGAACCGTTCTCTGATAGGCCATCGATCGCGAATGTTTTAATCGCTTTGGACTTGCGCGACCGCGCGGCCTCGAACATCATGCCCTGTTCCCGTAGAAACCGACTTCCGGGGCACGCCAGAAGGATGAGCCATCATGCGGATCGAGAATGTCGCCGACCTCATCGCGGAAACACTGATTCAGGCCGGGGTAGAGCGCATCTTCGGCGTCGTCGGCGACAGCCTGAACGGCCTGACCGAGGCGCTGCGCAAACGGAAGACGATCGAGTGGGTTCACGTGCGGCACGAGGAAGTGGCCGCCTTCGCCGCCGCCGGTGAGGCGCAAATCACGGGCGAACTCGCGGTATGCGCGGGGTCGTGCGGCCCCGGTAATCTCCATTTGATCAACGGTCTGTTCGATGCTCATCGCAGTCGCACCCCGGTACTGGCAATCGCGGCGCAAATTCCCTCCGGCGAGATCGGCGGCGGCTATTTCCAGGAGACCCATCCGCAGGACCTATTCCGGGAATGCAGTCACTATTGCGAACTGGTATCGGATACAGCGCAGCTTCCCTATGTTTTGGAAAACGCCATACGTGCGGCAGTGGGCCGCCGCGGTGTCGCCGTCCTTGTAATCCCGGGCGACGTGGCGCTGAGGTCCTCACCCAAACGCGGCATCTCGCCGAACGCCGGGCTGCTGCCGGCAGCACCCATCGTCCGGCCGGCTCAACGGGAATTGACCGCATTGGCCGAACTCCTGAACAGTGCCAAGAACGTTACGCTATTCTGCGGCCGCGGCTGTGCCGGCGCCCACGACGTCCTTATCAAGCTTGCCGAAATGCTGAAGAGTCCGATGGTGCATGCGCTCGGCGGCAAGGAATACGTCGAATACGATAATCCCTACGACGTCGGCATGACCGGATTTATCGGGTTCTCTTCCGGTTATGCCGCCATGCATGCGTGCGACGTGCTGCTGATGCTAGGGACCGATTTTCCCTACAAACAGTTTCTGCCCACCGACGCCAAGATCGCCCAGGTCGATATCCGGCCGGAAAATCTGGGCCGCCGCTGTAAACTCGACCTCGGCATCGTCGGAGACGTCAGCGCCACCATCGAGGCGCTGCTGCCGAAGCTGAAGGTGAAGAACGACAGCAAACATCTCGATGCCAGCCGCGCCCACTACAAGAAGGCCCGCGCGGGACTTGACGAACTGGCTCAAGGCACGCCCGGCAAAAGGCCGATCCATCCGCAATATGTCGCACGGCTACTCAGCGAACAAGCGTCTGATGATGCGGTCTTCACCGCCGACGTCGGTACGCCCACGATCTGGGCGGCGCGCTATCTCGCCATGAATGGGCGCCGTCGCATCGTTGGATCCTGGGTTCACGGCTCGATGGCCAATGCCATGGCCCATGCGATCGGGGCACAAGCGTCGCAGCGAGGACGTCAAGTCATTTCGATGTCGGGCGACGGCGGGTTTGCCATGCTGATGGGCGATCTCATCACGCTGACCCAGATGAAACTGCCGGTGAAGGTCGTGATCTTCAACAACGGCGTGCTTGGCTTTGTGGCGTTGGAAATGAAGGCCTCCGGCTTTGTCGAGACCGGAACCGATCTGCAAAATCCGGATTTCGCGGCGATGGCACGTGCCATGGGTATCCATGCAATTCGGGTCGAAGATCCTGCCGAGCTGCCAAATGCGATTCGCGACGTGCTGGCCCATGACGGCCCCGCGGTGCTCGACGTCGTCACCGCGACGCAGGAACTATCGATGCCGCCGACGATCACGGCCGAGCAAGTCAAGGGCTTCAGTCTGTGGGTGCTTCGCGCGGTCATGAGCGGCCGTGGCGACGAGGTTCTCGACCTGGCCAAGACCAATTTGCTGTCGCGCTGATCGCGGCCAGATCGGCACGTCAGCTCTCACCGGAGGGCTTTGCGGATCCCGCAACTTTGGCGCCGGGGACCGCGAGACGGGCCAGTACGGCCTGCTGGCGCATCCATTGCTTGCGTGGCGTCGCGGGATAGCCACCCCAGACTTCGCCCGGCGGAACGTCGTTCATGACACCCGAGCGCGCGGCGACCCGTGCGCCTCTGCCGATCGTGACGTGCGGCGCAAGGCCGACCGAACCGCCAAGGGCGGCGTAATCCTCAAGCGTCACGCTACCGCTCAGCCCCGATTGAGCCACGACAAGGCAATGGCGGCCAAGCACAACGTTGTGACCGATCTGGCATTGGTTATCGATCTTGGACGCTTCTCCAATAACGGTATCTCTGATGCCGCCACGATCGATCGTGGTCGCAGCGCCGATCTCGACATCGTTTTGAATGATGACGCGGCCGGTTTGCGGGACCTTCACCGGCTTGCCGCCTGTGATGAAGCCGAAGCCGTCCTGTCCGATGCGGCAGCCGGGATGAATCACCACGCGGTCGCCGATCAACGCATGCATGATTGATGCACCCGCGCCAATCACACAACCACGGCCGATCTTGACGTCGGGCCCGATTACCGCATTCGCGGCGATGATCGTGCCCGATCCAATTTCAGCGCGAGGCCCAATCACCACGCCCGGGTCGATCGCTATTTCGCTCTCCAGTAGGGCGGAAGGATGGACGGTTGCGCCAGGTGCAATGTCAACAGCCTCGAACAGCGAGGCTGGACGAAGGGACTGCGGGTACAGCTCACTATGCACGGCGACGAAAGCGCGATAGGGCTCGGGAGTGCACAAGACAATGAGATGGTCGGGTGCGCGGCTCTCAAAGCGCTCCGGCATCAGGCAAGCCCCGGCACGCGTCGTCGCGAGGGTATCAGCGTATTTATTGCTTTCGATGAACGTGAGATCCTTGGGGCCCGCGAGTTCGAGCGGAGCGACATCCCTGATCAGGCGCGCGAGTTGGGTCGCATCGCGGGGTTCGGCACCCGTCAGTGAAACGATCTGCCCGACCGTCAGACCCAAGGGGCGTTCAAAGAAGCCTCTTTTATCCATCTATCAATCCTTACCCTTCGATCCCTGACTAGGACATTGCCGGAGAAAAATTCACACGCAAAAAATCGCATGGCCCTCGCATCTGTGACCAGGCCGACAAATTCATTTTGCCGAAGGCGGCATTCAACAGGGCCATCTACACCGAAACTCGGCCTAAATATTGCGCTCACCGCGACCACATTCACGGTTTCCCCAAGGGTTTCAGCGTGCGCGTACGCAGATTGGCACAGATTTCATCAAACGAGAGTTACAAAATGGAAAGCTGCCATACCCCCGCCTCCCGTAACCTGAATGTAATTCCACGTCTTCTGAGATGCACCGGCAGCACGAGCGATTGCTACCCGCTCGAGCTCTTCGTTTTCGAAGGAATTATACTTACCCCTGACTCTTCTGTTTTGCACGCGCTGCTAAAGCGCCCGCGCCATGACCCGTGGCCGTCTTGCAGACGGGCCGGAAAAACGTCAGCATGATGATCGAAACGCCTCGATTAGCCGTTTCCGTCAACAAAAAGGGGGCCAACCTTGAAGATCATCGATCTCAGTCGAGAACTCTACCACCGCACCCCCAGCTATCCAGGCCATCCTCCAACCATCCATGGCATCTGGAAGAGCCACGAGGATTCGTTCGTCGAATCCGGAAATGTGCACGGTCTCTCCTCGATGTTCATCTCGATGGTCGATCACGCCGGCACCCACATCGACGCGCCCAGGCATTTCGGCAGGAGCGGTATCCCGATCGATCAATACCCGCTGGAGAAATGCATCGTGCCGGGCATTTGTGTCGACCTGCGGCACATCGCGCCGCGCGCGGAGATTTCGTCTTCCGAGCTCGAGGCGGCGGTGAAGCAAGCTGGTGTACCGGTGCCAAAGGGGGGTACGGTTTTGCTTTGCACCGGTCACCACGAGCGCACTTTTCCGCGCAAGGAATATTCGACTGAAAATTGCGGCGTCAATGTCGAGGCGACCGAATGGCTGGCGAAACAGGGCGTCGTGCATTTCGGCATAGACGCGATGCGACCCGGCCCCGAAGGCAAGGTGAATTCGCTGGTCCACAAGGCGTGCCTCGACCTCGACATCACCCACATCGAAAGCCTGTGTAATCTGGAAGCGTTGATCGGCAAGCGCCAATTCACCTTTATCGGCCTGCCGATGAAATGGCGTGATGGTACAGCTTCGCCGATCCGCGCCGTGGCAGTATTCGACATGTAGACATCACGAGCGCCACGGGACCAAACCAAAAAGACCGGACAAAACCGGCCTGCATCTCGGGAGGAATATAATGGCAAATAACAAATCAACGCTATCGCGCCGCTCGGTTTTGCGCGCCGCCGGTCTCATGATGGGTTCGGCCGCAACGGCCGGCCTCGCGTCAACGCCCGCACGGGCAGCAGGCTATCCCGAACGTCCGATCAAGATCATCGTGCCATTCGCCTATTCCGGTCCGACCGACATCATGGCGCGCATCCTCACCACCCCTCTCGGCGAAGCCATCAGTGGGTCCATCATCGTCGAGAACAAGCCGGGGGCCGGCGGCAATATCGGGATTGGTGCGGCGGCGCACGCCGAGCCGGATGGCTACACGCTCCTGGTCACCTCAAGCGCCTATGTCGTCAATCCCAGCCTCTACACGCGCATTCCGTACGATCCCTACAGGGATTTCGCGCCGGTCGCCGAGCTTGGAACGTCGCCGAATGTCATCCTGGTGAACCCCAAGCTCGCCGTGAATTCGATTGCCGATCTCGTAACGTACGCCAAGGCGCACCCCGACGAGCTTAATTACGCAAGCCCCGGCGTCGGCACCACGCCGCAACTATCGGCCGAATTATTCAAGATCATCGCCGCTATCCAGATAACGCATGTGCCGTTCGCCGGCGCCGGCCCGGCGATCCAGGCCATTCTGGGCGGCACTACCCAGGTTGCCTTCGCGGCGCTACCGCCGGCGCATCCTCATATCGAATCCGGTGCGCTAAAGGCGCTCGCCGTCACCGGCCAGCGTCGCTGGTTCGATCTGCCTAACGTGCCGACGATGATTGAACTCGGCTACAAGGATTTCATCTCCGATACATTCCAGGGTTTTCTGGCGCCCGTAAAGACGGCTCCAGCCGTGATCGACTTGCTGGCGAGGAAGTCGATCGAAATCCTGAAGCGCCCAGCGATCACCAAGCAATTAGCCGACAACGGCTTCGAAGTCATCGCCAATGGGCCCGACGGCATGAAAAAGCGCATCGACGACGAAGTACCAAAATGGCGAGACATCATCGCTAAAGCCGGCATCAAGCCCGTCTGATCGCATCAATCTCGTCTTGACCAAAAGACCCAACATCGGAGGCAGCACCATGGCGCGAAAACTGATCGATATTTCCGTTGCCCTGCAAAACGACGTTCCGGCCGATCCACCAGGCATCAACCCGGTGATCGAATACAACGATCACCAGAAGAGCCTGCCGCTGATGCTCGGCTTCTTTGAAGGCCTGAAAGTTGAGGATCTGCCGGACGGACAAGGTTGGGCGATGGAGACAGTGAAGCTCTCGACCCATAACGGCACTCATCTTGATGCGCCCTACCACTACCATCCGACCATGAATCGTGGCGAGCGATCATGGACCATCGACGAGGTGCCGCTGGAGTGGTGCCTACAGCCGGCCGTGAAGCTCGACTTCCGCCATTTTCCCGACGGCTATGTCGCCACTGCGAAGGATGTCGAGGTCGAGCTCAAGCGCATCGGCCACACGCTTTCGCCGCTGGAGATCGTCGTGGTCAACACCAGCGCCGGCGCCAAATACGGCCAGCAGGACTATGTCAATTCCGGCTGCGGCATGGGCTATGAAGCGACGATGTATCTGCTGGAACGCGGCGTGCGTCTCACCGGCATCGATGGCTGGAGCTGGGACGCCCCCTTTGTCTACACAGCGAAGAAATTCGTCGAGACCAAGGACGCAAGCCTTATTTGGGAAGGCCACAAGGCCGGACGCCACATCGGCTACTGTCATATCGAGAAATTGCATAATTTGGAGCAGCTGCCGTCGACCGGATTCATGATTTCGTGTTTTCCGGTCAAGATCGAGCGAGCCTCAGCGGGCTGGACTCGGGCGGTGGCGATCATCGACGGATGAAGCGGCGGGTGAAGACGGCGGTGTCGCAAGAGAAGACGGCGGTGTCGCAAGAAGCGTGCGCTCGGAAGTGAGCTTCGCCTGACCGTACCGCTGGAGTGAAGGCCGGTCAGGCGAAACAGCCGAACAATGGGTCAATAGGTCTTGACCGTTCGGATATGCATGGCCGGTTGCGCCAACTCCTTCGGAACAACGCCTGGCGACGTCATTCCGACGAACTCAGCCTGGACAGCCTCCGATATCCAGGTCGACGCGGCCGGTTTGACGATCGCCAAGGCAACCAGCATGATTACGACAAGCACCGGCAGCGCAAAAAATTCAATACTCCAGCTGCGATCGGTACGGCTTCGCTTTTCATCTGAACGATCGAGAGAACCATGCATGGATGCCTCCACGGTGCGGATCTCCACCCACCCGTAGACTAGCTCAAGGCAGCCGCGGCGGATGTAATCTGCCTCACACTCCCGGAGATAAACATTCGAGAAATATGGCCCGCCTATCGACGCGCTAAATGCCTTCGTTTTCCGAGCCGGCTTCGGCCAAAGCCTGAAGCGGGACGGTATCGAGGACGACGATGGCCCCGTGCTCGAGTCGAACCCAGTTGCGGGCCGCCCAGACCCGCAGCTGCTTGTTGATGCTCTCCCGGGTCATGCCGACCATTTCGCTGATTTCCTGCTGCGTAATCGCGATCGTCCGGCCCGCAGGCGCGAGCTTGTCTTTCTCCGTCAAACGAATGAGAGCGCCGGCGAGTCGGCCCGGAAGATTCTGAAGAATAATTTGCTCGACCTGATCGCTGGTCCATCGCAGTCGCGTGCAAAGCAACTCGATGAATTTCATCGCCAGCGCCGGCTGGCTACGCATGAACGGAAGAAACTCGCGGCGGTCGATAGCAAATATCTCACAATTGGTATTCGCCGTGGCATCAGCCGACCGTGCCTGCCCATCGAGCACCGACATCTCTCCGAAGATCCCTCCGGCGCTGATGAGATTCAAAATCGCGCTGCGGCCGTCGGCGGAGGAGATGCTGATCTTCACGGTGCCGCTGATCACCGCAAACAGGCAGTTGCCGGGGTCACCCTTGGAAAAGATCGCACCCCCTCGCTTCAACGTCGAGTGCTTGGCGTAACGGCAGAGCTGATCGAGCGCTTCCGGCTCAAGATCGCAGAAAATCGGATGATTGCGCAGCACCAACAAAGTGCTGCGCGCCACCGATCGAGGCGCAGCATTCTTGTCCTGGGGCACGCCGGCTATAACCATCTGATGATTGCGCTGTCCGCCATCCGAGGGTTCACGCTGAATGGCTGATGAGCATCCTCTATCGACCGCGCGCGTTATACGCCGGCATCGTGCGCACAGCAAGAAATGACTGAATTATCCAAGGTGATCCAACGCCTTGTCGGCCAGAATTTCGACCGACGGTTGACGTCATATTAATTAACTACCAAACGATGGCGATCGCCGCGTCCACCGGACCGGCACCCGTTATAGCCAATTCAGGCCATTTCACTCGTTGACGATGCCCATTTGCTTGATCGCGCGTGCATATTTGGCGAGCTGACTGCGCGTCATGATGGCCAGCTCCTCAGCGGAACTCCCGCGCGGCGCGAGACCTACCTCCTCCAGTTTGCCGCGAACTTCAGGATCCGCGAGGGCCTTCAGGACTTCGGCATTGAGCCTCTCGACGATGTCCTTCGGCGTACCGGCCGGCGTCAGGATCGCGAACCATGAATTGAACAAGAACCCGGGCAGACCGGATTCCGAGACCGTGGGGACGTCCGGGAATTGCGGCAACCTCTTTTCTGTGGAGACGCCGAGCAGCTTGACCTGGCCGCCGCGCACCAGCGCGGCGACAGTGCCGAGGCCCTGAAAGGCGACCGGAATCTGGCCGCCAGCGACGTCAGTCGCGGCCTGGGTGGCGCCCTTATAAGGCACATGGGTCAGCGATATCCCGGCCTCTGAGGCAAATAACGCCATTGCCAGATGTTGCGGGCTGCCGGGCCCTCCCGAGCCATAATTGATCGTGCCGGGCGCAGCCTTCGCGGCAGCGATCAGATCTGCCACCGTCTTGTAGCTGGTCTGATTACTGGCGATCAGTCCCCACTCCACCGTAGCGACAAGCGATACTGGCTCGAAATCCTTCAGAATGTCCCAGCGCATGTTGGAATACAGATTGGGCACCATGGTCATGACGCTGTCGTTGAATCCGCCAATCGTGTACCCATCCGGCGTGGCTCTCGCGACCTGCTCTGCGCCAATCAGCCCCGATGCTCCCGGCTGGTTGATAATCACGATTTGCTGGCCCATGTTCTCAGCCATTTTCTGCGTCACGATCCGCGCCGCGACATCGACGGCGCTTGCAGCCGCGAGTGGAACGATCATCCTGATCGGCCGGTCTGGATAAGCCGGCTGCGCCATTGCGCTGGAGCCAACCAGCAGCGCCAGCGCCAGGACCAACGATTGCAGCAAACGCATATCAAATTTCTCCCTGACCGGACCGATCACGTATCCGGGCGACCGGCCGCAATCCTTATCCGGCATGATTGCTTGATCCCTTCCGCCTTGGCAATGTGCCGAAAGAACAATTGCAAGTGCAGGCCGACGCCTCGACCTATCGGCCAGGAGAACGCAGATGACCACCCGCAGAAATTTTTTGAAGGGCGCTACCGCGACCGGAATCTCGTTCTGCGGTTGCGGCATATCGGACGCCGCACGCGTGCAGCCGGGGCCGCCGCGGTTGCCGGTCAAAGTCGGCGGCAAACGCGTCATAACGATCGACGCGCACGCGCATTGCTATTTTCACGAAGCCATCAATCTGATGGGTGACGAAGCCGACAAAGTACTGCCGCCGGTCAAAGGCGTTCCTGAGCATTTCATCGCCATCGAGCAGCGTCTCAAGGAGATGGATTCGATGGCGATCGATATGGAGGTGCTGTCGATCAATCCGTTCTGGTACGGCAAGGACCGCGACACGGCCGCCGCGATCGTCAAGGTGCAGAACGAACGACTCGCGGAACTCTGCGGATCGCGGCCCGACCGCTTTGCGGCCTTTGCCTCGCTGAGCCTGCAATTTCCCGATCTCGCAGTTCAGCAGCTTGAAATCGCGCTCAAGAAGCAAGGACTGCGCGGCGCCGCCATCGGAGGCAGCGTACTCGGCATGGACTTTTCCGACGACACGTTTCACCCGGTATGGGCCAAGGCCGAAGAGCTTGGCGCGGTGCTCTTCATCCATCCGCAAAGCACGCCGCAACTCGCGTCACGCTTCAAAGGTAACGGCTGGCTTTCGAATACGATCGGAAATCCCCTCGACACCACAATTGCCCTGCAGCACCTGATCTTCGAGGGGACGCTGGATCGCTTCCCGAGTCTTAAGGTGCTTGCCGCGCATGGCGGCGGCTATCTCGGCTCCTACGCCGCGCGCGACGACCACGCTTGTTTCGTGTCACCGCAGAATTGCAATTCGAATATCGTGCTGAAAAAGACGCCTTCCGAGTATCTGAACCAGCTCTATTTCGACGCCATGGTGTTCACGCCGGAAGGCCTGCGGCATCTGGTGGCGCAGGTTGGCGCCAGCCAGGTCGTGCTCGGCACCGACCATCCGATCCCCTGGGAACAGCACCCGGTCGATCATGTCTTCGCCACCACCACCCTGACCGACAGGCAGAAGACAGCCATCCTCGGCGGCAACGCGGCACGCCTGTTCGGATTGAAGGAAGCCTAGGACACGCCACCTGTTCTCGAACGCTTGGCGCCGATCGGGCTACAGCAGCTTCCCATCCGGCCCGAAGAACGGGTGCGGGCCGTCAAAATCACCGATCGGGACTTGATGGGTGACGACGCTTCCAAAGCCCTCTCCTGGAAACCAGGTGTGGAGGTGAAACGATGGCGGTTCGACCTTGAACGACGGCTCACGTAACTGCTCGAGGTCGAGATCGACCGCATGATTGGGAGCCGGGCAGATCGTGGTTAGCACACCCGCGAACATCGTGAAGGTCGCGCGATGGACGTGACCGGTCGCGATCAGTCGCACGCGCGGATGGCGGCGCACGATCGGGGCGAGATCGCTCGCATTGAGCAGGTTCTGGCGGTCCATGTGCCAGATGCCGGTCTTGAACGGTGGATGGTGAAGGAATAGCAGGGCGGGCCGATCGGCGGACGACGCCAGCGTCGCCTGCAACCACTGCAGGGTTGGCGCTTCGAGTTCGCCATAGGGTTTGCCCGACACGCTGGAATCCAACAGGACCAAATCGAGCCCGCCGATCTCGACATGCTGATCGAGCGGTCCGGAGGCCGCCGCATATGGCGCTTGCGGAAATGCGGCGCGCATCAGCTCGCGCGAATCGTGATTGCCAGGAATGCCGGCGAACGGCAGCTTCAGCGGTGCCAGCAGGCGTTTGAGATAGTCGTACTCTTCCGAGGTGGGCGTGTCTGCGAGATCGCCTGAAATCACCACGAAGTCCGGCGCCGGTTTGAATTCATTCAGGACAGCAACACAGCGCTCCAACGCTTTTGCGGTATCAACGCGGCCATAGGCCAGTGCGCCCGGCGTTTTGATATGAAGATCGGAAATCTGCGCAATACGAACAGGCTTTGACGACATCGAGCTTCTCTAGTTTCCTGGTGGCAGCAGACGCACGGCGTCCGGCGCGATCAAAAGCCCGACCCTTTCACCGGCCTTGGCCGTAATTGTGTTTGGCGCATCGACCGCGATAATTTTACTGGATGCGCCACCGATAATCATGCGTTGACGGTCGCCAATGAAGCTGACGCTATCGATGGTTCCCGACAGCGGCGCACTTCCTGCCGCCACGATTCCGATCGTTTCGGGACGGATCATCGCCACCGCCGTCGTGAGGTTTGCATCGCCGCCAATCGGTTGCCGGCCGCCGGGCAGCAGCAACTGGCCATTTTCGACCGGCGCTTCAATGATGTTGGCCGCGCCAATGAATTCGGCCACGAAACGGCTATTCGGTTCAAAATAGATCTCGCGCGGCGTTCCAACCTGGGCAATCACACCCTTCTGCATCACCACGACGCGGTCGCCGAGTTCCATCGCCTCGGCCTGATCGTGCGTGACATAGATCGTGGTGATGCCGAGCGCCCGGAGCAAGCGGTTGAGCTCGCCGCGCAGGCGGTCACGCAACGCGGCATCGAGCGCGGTCAGCGGCTCGTCGAGCAGCAGGATACCCGGCCGGATCGCGACCGCGCGCGCCAAGGCCACCCGCTGGCGCTGACCACCGGAAAGCTGGGTGATGCGGCGATTTTCAAGTCCGGTGATATTGGTCAGCGCCACCAGCTCCGCAACGCGCGAGGCGCGTTCGTGCTTACCAACGCCGCGGATTTTCAGACCATAACCGATATTGTCCGCAACCGTCATATTGGGGAACAGCGCATAGGACTGAAATACCATGCCGACATTGCGCTTCTCGATCGGCACCGACGTCATGTCCTTGCCGTCGAACAGCACCTTGCCGCCGACATCCGGCAATTCGAGCCCGGCGATGATGCGCAGCATGGTGGTTTTCCCGCAGCCGGACGGCCCGAGTAGCACCAGCGTCTCGCCGCGTGCAATGTCGAGCGTCGCGGGCTCAAGTGCACGCGTGCCGTCGACAAATGTCTTGCCGCACGTCTCGACGCGCACCGAGGCGCCGTGATCCCCGATCACATTCATCTGCCCTGCTCCCTATCCGCAAACATCTGCATCGCGACAAGAAGCGGAATGATCATGACAAAAAAAATCAACGTATAGGCTGACGCCACTTCGAGCCGCATCGAGGCGTAGCTGTCAGCGAGTCCGATCGGCAACGTTTTGGTCGACGGCGTGTGCAACATCCAGGTCAGGTTGAACTCGCCGAGCGACAGCGTGACCACCATCAGAGCGCCCGCCAGGATTCCCGGCACCGCGTTGGGCACGATTACGCCGAGGAATCGCCGCACAGGTGAAGCCCCCAGTGAGGCAGCCCCTTCATCGAGCGTCTTGATGTCAACGGTGGAAAATACCGCCATCACCGAGCGCACCATGAACGGCATCGTGAAGATGACATGACCGGTGAGGATGAAGAGCCATGAGCGACGAAACTCGCCGAATCCGCCATAGGTCAGGATCAATGCCAGTGCGATCGCAAGGCCCGGAATCGCGATCGGCAATGTGATGACTTCCTCGACAATGCGCGACCAACGTCCGCCATGGGTGTGCAGCGCATAAGCCGCGGGAACGCCGACCAGCAGCGTGACGGCAAGGGTCGCGAATGCGATCACAAAGGACAGCAGGATGGTGCCGGCATACAGATCCCAGACCTGAAATACCCATTGCAGCGTTACACCAGAGGAAATCCCGCGAAAATAATTGACGGTCACTCCAGCGGAAATGGACAGGATGGCTGGCACAACCAGAAACGCCGCTACCGTCAGCGTAAATAGCAATTGACCGGTGAAGATCAGGCGATCGCGCATGGCCTTCATCCGGCCGCCGCGACCGTGCCGCCGCTAAATGATCGGGCCAGCGCCAGGATGGCCCACGCGATGAATCCGAGCCCGACCGATAGCGCGGCCGAGGTCGCAAAGTTCGCCGCCAAGGTGAACTCGGTGTAGATCAGCATCGGAAGCACGTCGATGTTGGTCGCCAGCGTGAAGGCTGTCCCAAACGCGCCCATCGCGGTCGCAAAGGCGATGGCGCCGGAGGCCACGAACGCAGGCCCAAGGGCCGGCAGCACGACGTCGCGTTGTACGGCCCAGGGGCTTGCGCCGAGTGAACGCGCGGCCTCCTCGAGGCCAACATCCAGTTTCTGGACCGCGGCCATGATCGTAAGAATAACGCGAGGGATCGAAAAATAGAGATAGCCCAGAAAAAGCCCGTAGATCGAATAGGCAAAAACGATCTTCTCACCGAACAGGCGATTGGAGAGATCGCCGATCAAGCCCTGCCGCCCGGCGAGCAGGATAATCAGGAAGCCGACAACCACGCCGGGAAACGCCAATGGGAAGGTCAGCATCGCGATCAGCACGGCACGTCCGGGAAAACGATGCCGTTGCAGGAACATTCCTGCGACTGTCGCGATGATAAGTGTCACGACGGTGGTCGCTGCGGCGAGCACAATGGTGTTGATCAGGGTCGCACGATAGCGCGGCTCGGTCAAAATAGCGAGGTATCCGGCCAGTCCCTGCGGGCCTTCAGCACCCACCACGACCAACCGCGCCATCGGCAACAGAAAGAACGCTGTCGTGACCACGGCCAATGGCAGCAAACAGAGCCAGACGAACGATTTGTGCGACATGAAGACAACGGTGCCCTTAGTAAGGACACCATATTGCATCACCGAACCTCGGCGAGATAGCGGTCGACGAAACCTTTTTGCATGTTTTCCATCTCGCCCCAATCGACCGCCTTGGCGCGGGCATAGTCGCTGTCGGGCAGGAACTTCGCCTTGACCGCCTCAGGCAGTTCAATAGAGCGAGCCGGCCGTAGATACGCGTTGGTCCAGATCGCCTGCCCCTTGTCGGACAAAAGATAGTCGATCACCTTCTTGGCTTTTTCCCTGTCTGGGGCATTCTTGACGAGACCAACGACATAGGGAAATACCACGGAGCCCTCGCACGGGATCACGAACTCGAAATCGCCCTTTTCCGAATATTTGGCTCGATAGGCGTTAAAATCATAATCCAAAAGGATCGGCATCTCACCCGAGACCACGCGCGCATAAGATGTCTGTTTGGGAACGATCGGATCGTTTTTCTTCAGCTCCTTGAAGAAATTGATCGCGGGATCGAAATTACTGGCCGAGCCGCCCAGTGCCAGATTGATTGCCACTGCACCTACGTACCCGACGGCGGCCGACGACGGATCGAGATAGCCAACCATGCCGCGGTAGTCAGGCTTTAGGAGATCTTTCCAGCAAGCCGGCACCGGTTTGCCGCCCAGCGCATCCTTGTTGACGAACAGACCAAGCGTGCCTGAATGAATCGTAGTCCAATAGCCATCCGGATCTTTCAAACCCGGGGCGACCTCGTCCCAGTGCGCGGGCTTATAGGGCTCCAGAGCGTCTTGGGCCTTGGCTTTCATCCCAAAGGTGACACCGAAATAGCCGATATCACCGACCGGGTTGCTTTTCTCCGCCAAAATCTGGGCAAGCGCTTGGCCCGAATTCTTGTTGTCGTGCGGAATATCGTAGTGGAGATCGGTTTTGATCGCCTTGAGCATGGAGGCCCAATCCGCCCATTCCGGCGGGCAATTGTAGCACACCACGTCGGCAGCTTTGGCCGATTGCAACGGTGCCAACATTGACAGCGCGAGCAACGCCAGGACAAAACGGGCAGCCTTCATGGAGAGTAACTCCGGGTTCAAAGAGGGATATTGCGCAAGACACCGATTTCAATACCAATGGCGGACCCAAGTATAGGCGGCATATGAAGGATTTGCGACGACGGGCTCATGCGAAGCAAGGCTCGGGGGTCTTGGTCCTTCGGACCTGATCGCGCCAAACGAGCAAGCCGGATCGGTGGACGAAATGAACCTTGCTTCGTTTTATCGCGACGTACCAGTTGCGCCCTGCCCGCTGGCAACGTTGGCCTATGGTTTCATGGAAGATCTGTTCGAATTCCTGTTCAACGCCACCGGGCGCATCAACCGCGCCAAATACTGGCGCTCGCTCGTCATCTTCGGCGTTGCGGGGCTGTTTGCGGCTGTCATCCTGTTCACCGCTGCCGGCATCGCCGCGCCGCTCTTTGTCGCCATGCTCGTGGTCGTCTTGATCCCGTGGCTGACCTGGGGCTTCGTCATTCACACGGAACGGTTGCATGACCGCGATAAGAGTGCCTGGTGGCTCTTGGTATTCTATGGGCTGCCCGCGCTGCTAGGTCCCGTGGCAAGGATCGCTTCGTTCCCGGGCGCCCTGGGCTCAACGCTGTACACCATCCTGGCGCTGGCTGGATTTGCGCTCTCGACGTGGGGATTTTTTGAAATCGGCTGCCTGCCGGGGACCGGTGGATTGAACAGCTACGGCCCCGACCCG
>NZ_LMUK01000018.1:46580-83851 GCF_009766005.1 Bradyrhizobium sp. S69
ACAAGAATGATCTGCACCAGCGTCCTGGTCGTAAAAACCTTGTTCAACAACGTCATTTGATGCCCCCTCTGCGTCGTATAAGGCATGAAGACGCGAGAAACAATGGCTCCGCATCTTCGTGCCCAGAAACGAAAAAAAGCCCGATGGCCATATGGCCAACGGGCGAGATGAGGGATTTCGGACGGATACGATGCGTGCCGGCGCGTTTAAACATTTCCATCAACGACGATGACGCCGTCATTTGATGGACTTTCTCCAATACAATGTGTTCGGCCATGCCCATGGATTTCGCGGCTGATGCAAACGGTAGCCGCGCGAATAAAATTGTTTGCCGAGGCGATGTTATCGGTGGCGTCAGAGACCAAGGAGTGTCCACCGTTGTTGCGAGGACGGCATTCCGTCGCGCGCATCATGCGCAGCTGCAGACCATGGCCACAGTGCTTCCTCAGCACGCCGACGCGTGAAAAATAGCCGGCATTATGGGCGCGCGTGGACGGAATGACACCTGCGAAGCCAACCGGCGCCGCCTCGCGAAACGCGAGCCACCAATAACCTTGATCGAATTTCGGAATCGGGGCGCCATCAAAGAATGTAAGCCGGTGAAGCTCTGTCAGAACATCCCCAACTTCGTCGTCCAACCCGTCAAGCTCCCGAATGCTGTACATCGACCAGCCTCCCTGAAGCTCCGCTTTACTGCGATGCCAACCGATGTAGCTGCCGCTTCTGACTATTTGCTGAGCAAGGCCTTGATGCCGAGCCCCACTACTCCAACAAAGGCGGTAACGACAATCGTGATCACGGCTTTGAATGTGTAGCTCTGCGCCTGTTCGACACTCTTACGCCACCGTCGCAGATGTTGGAGATCTGCGCGTAGCTCACGGCGATCGTCGTCTTCTACCCCGAACGAAGTCAGAATGGCCACGACGGCTTTTAGGACCACGGCGTCGATATCCTCGTGGTGAAGTCTTTGCTGTTCGGCCATCGTTTCCGCGACCACCGCACGAATATGATCGTCGCGCGTTGCGGTCATCGCTTGAGTGTTCCAGCCGTCAACGCTTGATGATCCGCACGACGTCTCCGAATGGGCGCGTACTAAAATAGAACGGCATAACGAGGCCGGCCCGGATGCTGACGTCGCCTTTCAAGGATGGCGTCGTGCCGAGACCCAAGATCGTGTCCCACACGACACATTTGGCAAAGAACGCTAAAACGACATAGAAGGCGAACTTTTCAGGCTCCCAGGGATGCCCGATCTCGGCCATCTTCAATTGAGTGGGCGATTGCGTCTCAAGTGTCTGCGCGGCGATCTCACTCCCGGCCAGATCGGCCGCTATCTTGCTATCGATGTGGCCCGCTTTCAATTTGGCTTGATATGCGTCGATTAGTCCCTTGATGACAGGTCCGCCGAGAAATGAGAGGATCGCCAGCCACATATCCGTTGACCTTTCGAGCTGTCCGCAACCGCGCGACAATGGTGATGATCGAGACGCCGAGCAGGATGCGCCCGACCATCTTGGTATCGCCGACCGCCGCCGATACCTGGTCTCTCAAGTTTGGATCGCCCAGCGCTTCGGCGAGCACATCGACCCCCTGCATCGCAACGCCGACGACGGCGAAGCAATAACCCCACGCCATCGTCAAAGAGTGAAGGCAGGAGGCCTTGATTTCGGTCCACATGTTACTGCGCCGCTTTGAGCGCAACCGCGGCAGCTCCAACCGCAAAGCCAGTCGCAACCCGAGCCGTCGGCTCAGCCAAGGCCAACTGTACCTGTTGAATCTGCGGCCGAAGGTTGGTCAGCTTCGCCATTCATAGATTTCTTCAATAAGTTGGCGGCACCTGAGGGCGCTCAATCGGAAGGGGTGGCCGATTTTGTGCGGAATAACCCCGCCGCTGCAAAGATTGAAGGAGCGATTGGACTCGGTTAGCTGCTGTTTCCGCCACTGGCAATCGCGGGCGCTGAGGGACTCGGTCCATTTAGAGCAGGTCTGGGCGAATCTGCGGCTGCTGATGGGCTCGCCGGCCCAACAATCTCAGGGGTAGGTACGCCAGCGCGCAGCCCTGCCACACAAGCTATCAGCGAAGCGGTAGCCACCTTACCCAAGGAAATAACGCCAGACGATTTTCGGCGACTTGCCGGTTTCGCTCAAGGGCTAACAACATCAAGAGAGGCTTCCACCGAAGCGACTGCTGAAGTAATATCCAATCTCACGTCCGCCGGGATTACCTCGCGAACTGTTGCTGCCTTCCAGAATTTTTATGAGAATGCAGCGAGCCAGGATCCAACCAACCTTTCGGCAGCTCACCGCGCCTTGCTGGCAAACATCTTGAGGAGCTTCCAATGACGGATACGACCGCAAAGTATCTCATAATTAACCGCAACCCCGAGCCGTTGACGGTGATCGTGGAGCCTTGGGCTGAGGAGGTTATCCTCTCATCGGATTCTTCACTGTTGCTGACGGTCCTCTGCGACAGGGAGGGTTTACTGGAAGTGGTGACGGACCTCAACTATCTCACTGTGGGGCTTTGGACTGGGTGTCGGGTTACGCTTGCTGTGAATGGCGAGAACATGACTTTGCCGTCGCTTCTAATCCCATCTCCCTGATGAGGCTGGCCGCCGAGATGGCATATTCTCGCCTTGCTGATGCTAAAAGTGAGCTGCACCCGGTTCTGTTGACACCCGTTTAAGCTAACCTGCCGCTCGAACTCCATAGGGCTCAAATATCCGATCGTCGAGTGCCGGCGTTTCGGATTGTAGAAGCGCTCAATATAATCGAAGACGTCGGCCTTGGCATCGTCCCTGGTTCGATACATTTTGCGCGCAGTCCGCTCGGTCTTTAATGACGAGAAGAAGCTCTCCACCGCCGCGTTGTCCCAGACGTTGCCTGACCGGCTCATCGAGCAGACCACGCCGTGATCGGCCATCAACCGCTGGAACTGCTCGCTGGTGTATTGGCTGCCACGGTCGGAGTGATGCAGCAGCGCATCCGGTTTGCCGCGTCGCCAGATCGCCATCACCAGGGCATCGGTGACGAGCTGTGCCGTCATTGCTGTACTCATCGACCAGCCGACCACCCGCCGCGAGAACAGATCAACGACTGCGGCCACATAGAGCCAGCCTTCCGCCGTCCAAACATAAGTGAAGTCAGCAATCCATTTGTGGTTGGGAGCGGGCGCTTCGAAGCTGCGATCGAGCACGTTGGGAGCGACGGCGGCGACCTGCCGCTCCCCCAGATCGGGCGGCAGTCGACGCTGTCGCGGGCGCGCTTTAAGGGCCTGCAGCCGCATCAATCGTTCGATCCGGTGCAGCCCGCACGATACCCCTTCGGCGAGCAGGTCGTGCCACACCCGCCTGGCGCCGTAGGTCCGGTCGCTCGCCAAGAAACTGGCACGAACCTTCGCGCCAAGCTCTTCTTCGCTCTGGCTGCGCCGACTGCGCGGTCGTGTCAGCCAGGCATAAAACCCACCCCGCGAGACACCGAGCGCCTCGCACAACCAGTCCGCCGGCCATATCCCCCGGTGCTTCGCCACAAAACCGAACTTCACGTCGATTCCTTCGCGAAGTAGGCCGCGGCTTTTTTTAGGATATCTCGTTCGGCCTTGAGCTTGGCAACCTCGCGCTTGAGCTGCGCGATCTCCAACTGCTCTGGCTTCATCTGGCCGTGACCTGGAAACGCGTGCTGCGGGTCGTCCGCAAGCTGCTTCACCCAATTGCGCAACTGTGTCGGATGAACTCCAAGGTCTTTTGACGCCTGCGCATACGACACGCCGCGCTGCTTGATCAGCCGGACCGCCTCAAGCTTGAACTCCCGCGTGAACTGCCTTCTCTCCATGACGCACCTCCTGTTCCATAAAACACCTAACTCGGTGTCTTCGGAACCGGGTGCAGCTCAAAGCCCGAAGCCACGAGGTTAGGGTTTATCAGCAGCGGCAAGGTGCCGAGCGAATGATTTACATCAAGGTGAAATGGAGCCACTCGTTTCCTGATGAACCCATACTTCTTTACAGTGAGTTGGATCGCGAACGTTGTGAGATTCGCAAGGTCGAAGCCTTTCCGGGCGGCAGGATGGGGTATGCGGGCCTGGAGTAGCTATGGGGGGCGGAACTAGGCTTAGTGCCGGTGCCGTCGCTTGGGCAGATCGCCGAGGAGTCCGAATTCGAGCCGGCTACGATACCAAAAGCGGAGTTCGACGAGATCTGGTCAAAGGCGACGGCGTAAATCGATTTCGCGCGACCGCACAACACGATCCGCAAGCCTCGCCTGATTGCGAATGTGTAGAAGGAGATGTGTCCGGCGGCAAGACCAATCTGGTCGGCGACCCTTCAGCTCTATAATACCGCGGCCGAACTGACGCGGATCATGGGACAGAAGAACTCCGGCAAGTTCTTCAACGATCCAGCCACGATCAATCCGCAGACCGGACAACTACTGCATCCGCCGCCCGTGCGCGCAGCTGCTGGCCGTGCAGGCTACCCCCCAATCACCGCCTTGCCGTTCCTCACTCGCAACGCGACACGGACTGCGGCCTATAGGGCTTTACTCCTGCTTCCGAGTGCGCGCGGGAGTTTTCCCGGCCAGGTTAATCTCGACTTTTGCTAGTCGCGAAATTCGTAATCACCGAACTCGCTTTTCACACCCACCCCTGCTCTCGATACCGCATCGGCCGGTTGAACGCCCCCACCCTCCCCGGCGCCTCATAGCAAACCGCCATCAGCCCCAGCACATCGGCCGCATGGCTCAACCAATCATGCTCCGGTCCGAGACCGACGTCGCGCACGTCGTCCTTGCGCTCGTGATAAAGGCCGATCGCGTCGCGGCCGGGCTAGGTGCTGGCCTCGTTGAACCAGAGTTGCGGGCCCAATCGGCGCAATGCCTCGATGCGCATCATGGCGGCGCCCTTGCCCTGGTTCTTCACCGGGGGCTCGACATTAAAACACGCGTCGCTCAGATGCTCGTCATAGCGCTTGCCGGTGACGTTGTTGGCGTTGATACCGTCATGCGGCAGATACAGGATGGCTTGCGCGTAGCTGTGCTGCGCAGCCGGTTGACGTGAAACGCCAGCACCTGGCGGACCGCCGCGTAATGATCCAAGATACGCATTTCATTGCCGATCCACTGCACAATCCAGATCGTAAAAGCATCGGCCCGCGCGCCGGAGCCGCCGATGTCGATCAAGGCGCGCAGCCGCAGCAGCGGATCGGCGGAGACTTCTCCAATTCGGCCCTGCGCCCGCGCTTCGGGCATCATTTCCGCGAAATACGCACCCTCGAACGCGCGCGCGTAGACGCCTTCCCATACGTGCTCATACCGCTCCGGGTATTTCGCGAGATCGAGCTTTCGTTCCCGCGATTGAAAAAGCCCGCGGGCCGTTTCCGGGCCGCGGGCTAGTTCTTCCGGCGATGGATATAAGGACGTGATTTGCCCGACGTTGCAAGCTTTTTTTGAACGGGTTCGTGGAAATCGTGCGAGGCTGCGATCGAAGCGGTGCTTGGATGCCATCCCGGTCTGAGCAAGCTCCCCGTTCGCCGCCGGCGCCGCCCTTTCCGCGACGCCGGTCTCGTGCTACTAAGTAGCTGATTTATCCAGGGCATTTTTGCTGTACTAATTTTGAGTAAGGTTATCTTATGACGTGGTCGAAGATGCGCGACGATTTGATCGCGCAAACAAAAGCATTCGTTCAATCCGTAAACGGCGGAAAACAGCAGCTCACGCCGCAGCCGGCATCGGTCGGGGCTGCCCCAATCGAAGAGCCTTTCGCAGAGCTTGTCTCAGACTTCGTCGCGAATACCGCACCGAGCGAGACATCCGTCGCGGCCGAACCGATCGAGCGAGCCGAACAAACCGACGACCTGCCATCGCCGCCCGCGCTAAGCCCACGGCCGCCTGCGCTCAGCGAAGTGCGAAGGGAAATCCAGACCCGGGTCGCGGCTTTTCAGGCCCACCAGCATCGCTTCCACCGCGAGCGCGAAGCCTATTTCAATTCGGTTTTGACAAAGGTCCGCTCGGACATCGAAAAAGGTCCCGACGCTCCGACGTTGTCTTGATTCCCAAGGTTGCCCGATACCAAAGGCACCCAGTAGCGATGCTATCCTGGCGATCGCATCAGCGATGGATCGGCGTCGAATGCCACCAATTTATCTTAAATTAGAAGCCTTCTTTTCAGCGAATTCGAATTTAGGCCCGGTATCATCCCGTTCGGCCGAACCTGATCGAGCTGGAGAATGTCCGATGTATTTCGTGGCCGCGATGCTCGCCGTGCTTGCAGGGCTGTTCTACGCCGCCGGCAATCATGAAATCGGCGGCTGGGGCGTCGAGGTGTGCCGATATGGCAGCACGTTTTGCGATAGTCCGGTCTATGTTCTGGTCGGAGCCATCCTCGCCGCGCTGTGGGGCGGCTTCGTTAGCGTTCGCTGAACAAGCCGCCTGCCCGCTACCAAGCCCACCCCGAGTTTGTTTATTGCGAAACGGGATTCGCCGGTTGCGCCGGCTTTGGGCCAGGAACATCGGGTTCAATCGCAGCTTTCGGCGTAGTCGGCGTCACCGTTGCGCCGACCGCTTTAGCCGCAGCCTTGGTCGAGGGGTAGTGAACTTCCGCGGTTCGCAAATGAGGCTTGTTCCACGGGCCATGATCGACCAGCAACATGCCCAGTACGCCGAGCGCGGCGACCGCGATCGCGGCGACGAGCGGGCTGCGAAGCGTCCACATCGAGTGATGTTGGCTCATGGAATGGCCTTACCTTGCTGTTTCGCCTGCTGAATTAAGTCGCATCCGAGCCGAAGGTTCCCCGAACTCCCCGATCCCAAGCCGGTTTTGCCGGAACAATTGGGCGCGCGAGTTTGTTGTTTGCACTCAATTCAAGGAGGTAAGGTCATGGTTACCGAAGCAAGAGAAACCGGCACACTGATCGGCAGCGACAAGGTCGAGGGAACCGCGGTTTATGGTGCCAACGACACCAAGATCGGGTCGATCGAACGTGTCATGATCGACAAGAAGAGCGGCCGTGTTTCGTACGCCGTGTTGAGCTTTGGCGGCATATTGGGCATCGGAGACGATCATTATCCGCTGCCTTGGCAATCACTGAAATACGACACGGAGCTTGGTGGTTACCGGACCGCCATTACCGAGACCCAACTCAACGGCGCCCCGAAATACGGCAACGACAATGCCTGGAATTGGAACGACCCCGCCAGCGCGGCATCCATCAATTCCTATTACGGCGTCGCGATCTAACCCGGCGATCTGCCACTAGATAAAAGGCCCGCCCTCGAGCGGGCCTTTTTGTTGCCTGCTCTCCGTCGCCAGCTCTCACATTCGATAGATCACACCTTGAACAGCTTGGCGTAGCGCGCCTTGATGTCCTCGCTTTGCGCCAGCACCGCGACTGGATCAGACTTGAGCAATTTCAGCGAAGCCAATGGCGGATGACCGGGCTTTTCCTTGATCTGCGAATGGAACGAACGAAGGCCATAATTTTCGACGAGCAATTGTTGCCCCTCCGCGCTTAGAAAGAAGCTCTGGAACAGCCGCGCGGCATTCGGGTTCGGCGCGCCGCGAAACACGGCGCTGGGAACGATGATGAGCGGGGAGCCTTCGGTCGCATAGACTACCTCGACTGGTTTGCCTTCGTCCTTGGCAAGCAGCAAATTATAGTCGTTGCCGTCGGCCATGATCGCGCGCTCGCCCAGCAGCAGCTTCTTGGGCGGGTCGGCCGCCGACTGCACCTGCATCACTTTTTGTTTGGCGAGGTTTTCGAAATACGACCAGCCGAGATCCCGCGACAGCACGAAGGTCGCCGTCATGATCGCGCCGGAATAGCCGGGATGACCCTTGACGATCTTGCCCTGCCACTTCGGATCGAGCAGGTCGGCATAGCTCTTTGGCGCCTCCTCCGGCGTCACCAGGCTCGAGTTGTAGCCGATGGCCTCCATCCAGGCGCACGAGGTCGCATAGGTCCCATCGGCATCGAACTGATCGGTGGGGAAATATTTCACGACATCCTCCGGGAGGTAAGGCGCGAGCCAATCCTTGCCCTTCCAGTCAAGGTAATGCGCGGGGTCGGTGCTATTGGCGACGTCGACCGCGTTGATACCGCTGCCCTGCTCCTGGGCGATGCGCTGATAGATCCGCTCGGCGCCGGAGCGCTCGACGTGAACGGATATTCCCGGATATTTGGCTTCGAACGCCCTGCCCAGTCGTTCCGCGACATTGAGCTCCAGCGCGGAATAGTAGGAAATCTTGCCCTCTTTCCTGGCGGCGTCGATCAATTCCGGCGTCACGCTCGATGGCGGCGGTGCCGCGGCCTTCACCCGCCCGGCGAACAATGCCGTGGCCGTCAGCGCACTGGAGATCTTGAGCACGTCGCGTCTAGACCAGTTGCGCTTCCGCATGGCGTTTTCCCCGTGTGTTCTTGTTAAGCTCGCTGCATCATGGTGGCAGCGCGATCGAAAGCAGGCCGGAGACTAGCACATCCCAGCACCCGCAAAAGGCCGGCACCGCCGTCGACAGCACGATTCCAGCCGTCACCCGAACGGGTTCAGATTGCGTTCAGATTTCAGGCCATAGGTTTCGCCGGGGCTGGCATTTTAACAGGAGACAGCATGATTTTAAGGCCTTTGGTCGCAGCGATGGCGATCGCCGTCGGGATTTCCGCCACGACGGCGATGGTCGCAACCCCCGCTCATGCGCAAAACGTGGAGGCAGAGATCATCGGCTTCCATCAGCTTTGCGAAAAGGGCGACCGTAAAGCCTGCATCCGCTTTGGCATTCTCATCGGCAGGAACGAACAGCGCGGTGCCGATTGGCGCAGAGCTCACACCGAGTGGTTTTGGTGGGAACGCTAATACAGGAAATCAGGAGGCCGCCGCGCTCGGCGGCCTCCTTCATTTTATCGGGCCGGGCAATCCGGACGTTGTTATGAACGTCTCATCCCCTGCTCATCCCCGTGCAAAACCAAACACCGTGCTTGCCAGTTGAGGTCGGCCGGGAACTTTGCGCCGCGGCAGCGCTTGCTTTGCAGAACGATCGTCATTTCCAAGACAATGCCGTAGCTCGTACGCCTGCCATTCAACCCGTTCTGGACATTTGGGCATTTGATGACGGAATCCAGCAGGCCGGACGTCAAAAAGCCCGGCAGCGCTCCGCCTGCCAAAAAGCCCCGCAACATGGTGCTTCGGTTGCTGGGCCCGGGCCTCGTGACCGGCGCTGCCGATGACGACCCGTCGGGCATCGCGACCTATTCACAGGCCGGCGCGCAGTTCGGTTACGGTCTGTTGTGGACGGTATTTCTCACCACGCCTTTCATGATCGCCATTCAGCTGGTGAGCGCGCGGATCGGCCGCGTCACCGGCAAGGGCCTCGCGGCCAATGTGATGGAGCTGGCGCCACGCTGGCTCGTGCTCACGCTGGTGTTTCTGCTGGTCGCCGCCAACACATTCAATATCGCAGCGGACATTGCGGCGATGGGAGAATCGCTCTCGCTGGTGATCGGCGGACTCAATCACGAGCACGCGCTGATCTTTGCCGCGACATCGACCCTGCTGCAGGTCTTCGTGCCCTATCGCCGCTATGCGCCGGTATTGAAGTTCCTGACGCTCACGCTGTTCGCCTACGTCGTGACTGCGCTGACCGTGAAAATCCCGTGGAGCACCGCGCTGCTCGCGGCGGTGTGGCCGAAGCCCGCCATCGACGCGGACTATTTCATGATGGTGGTAGCAGTGCTCGGCACCACGATCAGCCCGTATCTGTTTTTCTGGCAGGCTTCGCAGGAGGTCGAGGAAATGCATCAGGGCAAGCTGTCCCGTCCGCTTCGCGAACTCAGGAAGGGCGGTGATCCAGAGCTCCACCGTATTCGGATCGACACCATTGTCGGAATGCTTTTCTCCAACGTGATTGCCTTTTCCATCATCCTGACCACCGCTGCCGTCCTGAATGCCCATGGCGTCACCAACATCAATTCGGCAACACAAGCCGCGGAAGCGCTCAGACCGTTGGCGGGTGATTTCACCTTCCTTCTTTTTGCTCTCGGTATCATCGGCACCGGCATGCTGGCGATCCCGGTGTTGGCAGGCTCCGCCGCCTATGGTGTGTCCGAGGCGTTCGGATGGCCGGCGACGCTGGAGGCCCAGGCGCCGGATGCCGTCGGTTTCTATACGATTATCGCAGCGGCGACCGTGATCGGGTTCGGGCTCGGCTTTACCGGCATCGACGCCATTCACATGCTGGTGTGGAGCGCCGTTCTCAACGGCATCGTCGCGGTGCCGATCATGGCGATGATGATGGTGATCGTCGCCAACTCAAGGCTGATGGGCCGGTTCAGGGCCAAATCCTGGCTGATCGCGTTGGGCTGGATCGGCACCGCGCTGATGGCCCTGGCCGTGATCGCGTTGATCGGCTCGTCGCTGATCGGCTGAACGTAGGGCTTGTCCAGAATCAGAAACGATCAGGCTCTAGGCGCGCAATTGAGCCAAAATGCCGGCGATGTCGCCCATGCCCCAATGCTCCCTCAGCAGACCGTCCTTGACCGAGAATATGTCGCACGAGGTGAATCGCAGCTTGCGATGGGTCGGCGGCACACCGAGGTAGGTGCCCTCGTGCGTTCCGGTATAGACAAAGCTCGCGGCGACCCGATCGCCTGAGATCACCGAGGTCTCGACCGTGACCTGAAGGTCGGGCATGCCGGCGATCCGGCCGGCAAAGAAATCGACGCTGGCCTGCTTCTGGGATTTTCCGGCAGCCGGGGCCGGAGCCGCCGCGCTGAACTGATGATTGACATAGTCCTCGGCAAACAGGTCGGCAAACGCATGGATATCATGGGCGCTCAGCGCAGCCGCAAACCGATCCGGAAGAGATGACGTGGTGTTTTGCGCCAGGGCGTTCGAAGTCATCGCGCCGGCCACGGCGGTCGCGCCCACCAACAACAATTTCCTGCGTTCCATTTTACCTCATTGCATTTCTTGATGGCCGGATGCGAGCCAGCGGCCACGCCGATCATTTATAGTCGAAACGCCATGCACCGTCCCAATCGTGAGGCGGAGCTTTGGTCACGAAATCGTTGATGCGCTTGATCATACCCTTCGACGGATCGTCGCTGGGGACGGCTTCGAGCGCCGCCTCGAAGGCGCGGCGTGCCTCGTCCCAGCGACGCGTGCGATAGGCTGCGAGCCCTTCGGCATAGCGAGCCCGCAATATCAATTGTTCCGGCGCAAGGTCACCTTTGCCGCCCATGACCTCAAACACCGCCTCGGGATGAATCTGACCAACCACCACTATCCGGTCGATCTCACGTGTTTCGATCGCGTCGTCGGCGGCCATCATCGTCGCTTCGGAAATCAGACAGCGGCTACCATACGCCTTGTTCGCCCCCTCCAGACGCGATGCCAGATTCACGCTGTCGCCCATGACGGTGTAACTCATCATGAACTCCGAGCCGATGCTGCCGACCAACACCTCCCCGGTCGCGATGCCGACGCGAATGTCGCAGGCAGAGCCGGCAGCGCGCACGCCAAGCAATTCAGGCAATTCCGTCCGCAGTGCCGCAACACGCCCAAGCATTCCGATGGCGGCAAGGCATGCGAGCCGGGCGTCTTCCCCTTTCTCGGTGAAGGGCGGTCCCCAATAGGCCATGATCGCATCGCCGATATATTTGTCGATCACGCCGTGATTGTTTCGAACCTGTTCCGACATCGCGGTCAGAAAGTGATTCATCACCTTGACCAGCCCCTGCGGCGTCATGCCTTCGCTTAGAGCGGTAAATCCCTTCATGTCGCAGAACAGCACCGTCATCACGCGCCGCTGACCATCGGTCGCGGCCAGCACCGGGCGATCGATCAGCGTTTCCACGACCCGCGGATCAATGTATCGGCCGAAGGTTTCCCGCATCTTCTCGTTTCGACGCAGTTGCGCGAGCATGGCATTAAAAGCCGTGGTGAGCTGGCCGATTTCATCATGGGTCGTGACGTCGATCGAGCCGTCGAGCCGCCCGGCCTCGACCGCGCGGGTGCCGTCGAGCAGGCGTCGCACCGGCCGGGTGATGCCCGAGCTGACGAACAGCGAGAACGTCAAGCCGAGTATCGCAGCCAGCCCGGTCAAAACCGCCGAGATGGCGATGGTCCGCTGCTGGTCCCGCATCGTCACGGCGGCGTCAGCGCGAACCTGCGCCATCATATCCGTGCGAATGCCATCGATCCGCTGGTTAAGCTCGTCGCGAAGCGCATCGATCCGGGTCAGGCTTCGCCTGATTTCAGCAAAATCCTGCGTTTTCGCCTCCAGCAGCGGAAACAGGCGGTCGTGCTCTTCGTCGAGGTAATGAAGGAGATCCCTGCTGGTATCCTCGATCCGGCTGTCGATCCGCCCCAGCGCCGCATTATCCGAGTCCGTGGCGAGGTCGTCGATGATGGCATTGATCAGCCCATGGACCGCGCCGGCCTCCTGTTCGATCGCGACGCCGGCCGCTTCATAGCGCTGCTTGCGCTCGGCAAAGCCTGCTTCGTCGGGCGGCGATTGCATCTTGGCGATGACCATGCGGCGAAGCTCAAGCGAACGCCCAAGCGACTGAGTCTGCATCCGCGCCAGGTGGTTGTTGGCTTCGACGTATTTTGTCGTCAACTCATCGAGCTGATGGGCGACCTTTCTCGTCATCACGGTCGACAGCGCCGAGACGATGACCATGAGGATAATCAGCCCGACAGCAATACCGAGAATCTGGCTTCTAATTGACGATCGCATCATTGATCAGTCCCGCTCCCGGCGGTCAGAACTACAACTGGAGAGAGTGTCAATTCGGCTTCGATCCTAAAATGGGCCGCGGCGCAAGCGATTTCGGCCTTCAGGGATCGGATATGATTCCATCGCTGCCGTCGAGAACCCGCCCCTCGCTTGCGAAGGATGCCGACCGCACCCGGAAGATGGTCGCTCAGCAGAAAAGCCCGGCGGGGCTCGTCGGGCATTACTGCGGCGGGGTGGCGAGCATGAAGGCGGGCGATCGGTCCGATTTCGTCGGACTGGCCACTATCGCGGCCTTGCCCCGGACGCAAGCGGGAGCCCGCGCGATTCGCGCTAAATCGAAACCTCCGGCCTCAACTCGCCTTGACGGAGACCGGGCTTTTCAAAAAATAGCCCCGACAATTGCTTCATGAGCGCCAGCGCCTGGCCCGTCTCAAGTCCCAGATGAACACACAGCAGGACCTTGATGGCTGGAAGCGGCGGTAGATAATATTCCTTGGCTTTTACGAGGTTCGGCGGGACCGTACTTTCGGGCATCACGACGAGGCCGATACCAGCTTCCACGGCGGCGAGCTTGGCGTGAAAGTCGGCGCCGTTGAATACGATCTTGTAGGCGATGCCGTGCTTGGTCAGGGTACGGATAGTCCAGTCATCTCCGGGCCACGTCAGGATTGGCAGCGGCGCGCCCGGACTAATGACAAAATTCTTGGCGCGTACCCACACCAGCGGATCGTAACATTCGTTGACAACAAGTTCTTCGATACCGGCATGGAATGCCGAGTTCTCGAAGATGCAACCGACGTCGATATATCCGTCAACCAGACCCTTCGCTATTTCGATCGAGTGATTGGCCTCGATGAAAATATCGCTGAGCGTATCGGGATTTTGATGCTTGAGGAATTTCTCCAGGAACAGCGTGGTCAGGCCGAGCCGCAGCGGCTGGGGTCCCTCGACATTGCCGCCAAGCCGCAATAACTGATCGTTGGCTTCAAGAATTCTTCGTGCCTGACGCAGCGCGAGCTTACCCAGCTCCGTGGTGGTGGTTCCATTGGCCGTTTTCGAAAATAGCGCGCCGCCAACGAGGCTCTGCAGCCGGTGGATCTGCGAACTTACCGCGGGCTGACTGAGGCCGAGCCGTTCACCCGCCTTCGACAGACTGCCGGTCTCCGAGATCGCGACAACGGTGCGCACGATCTCCATTGGAATGTTCAGATGCTGATGCCGCTTATGCATTGGGGCTCCCCCGAGCTGGCCAAAGACCCGGCACTAACTCTCCAGTCAAGATGCCGAGAATATAGATAACGCATAACGCTACGAGACGGCCCTTCTACCGCGCAATTTCACAGACACCACAATGCTGCCTGGGCCAAGACACCGCCAAGGGACCCCGCCAAGGCAGTCCCGTCCGGGCGCGCCTGAAGCAAGACGCACCCCAAGCTTACATCCGACCTACCGCGGATTACAACGGACTTGCGGTTGCCTTTTTGCTCCAACGTTGCAAACCTGTTGAAAGACGCTGCCATATGCGGGCTACAGGGAACATACCGGAGGAGCGGCCGGACGGGCTTTTGCCCGGAGCGGCTCGCCTCAAATCGAGACCTGCCGCCCGATCTCCACGACCTGATCGGTGGGGAGGCTGAAGAAATCGCTGACATGGATCGCGTTGCGTTCCATCACAGCGAAGAAGGCCTCCTGCCATCTGGGGAGGCCCATGCCGTCCTCGCGGGCGATCACCGTTTCATGGCCGACGTAATAGGTGACATCGTCGAGATCGACCGTGCAGCCCAGCGATTTGCTGGTCGTGAGCAATTCCGGAATATGCGGGCGCTCCATGAAGCCGAAACGCGCTTCGGCGCGCCAGAAATTTGGAACAACTTCCTCGATCGTCACGCGATCACCGGACACAAGCCAAGGTACCGAAAGGATCTCCACGCGTAGGACGTACAGATGTTCATGCAAGGCGCGATTATGCCTGACGTGCCACTGCATCACAGGCGGCGTATCGCGCTCGGCCCGGGTCAGGAACACAGCGGTGCCCGGTACGCGGGGGATATTTTTCGTTTGAATGATCTGCATGAACTGCGGAATCGGAATCAGCGCTTCGTGCAGCCGGCTCATCACCGCCGCCCATCCACGATGCCAGATCCACATCACGGCATAGACGGAAACGGCGAGAAGCAACGGCACATAGCCGCCCTCGGCGATCTTGGTAAGGTTGGCGAGAAAGAAAGCGCTGTCGATGACCAGGAAGAACGCCGCGATCGAACCCGCCACCGGCAGGCTCCAGTGCCAAATCTCGCGCATCGCAATGAACAATAACGCCGATGTCATCAGCATGGTCAGCGACACGGCAATGCCGTAAGCCGCGGCCAGATTGTCCGATTTGCCGAAGCCGATCGTCAGGGCGACGGTCACGATCATCAACAGCCAATTGACGACGCCGACATAGATCTGCCCGTAGCCCTCGGAAGAGGTCTGCTTGATCCGCAGCCGCGGCAGCCAGCCGAGTTGAATGGCCTGCCGGGTCATCGAGAACGCCCCGGTGATGATCGACTGGCTGGCGATGATCGTCGCCACCGTCGCCAGCACGATCAGCGGAATCAAGAGAACAGGGGGACACAGCCGAAAGAAGATATTGCCGTCGGTCGGCGCGCCCTCGAGTACCAGCCCGGCCTGTCCCGCATAGTTCAGGATCAGGCTCGGAAACACGACCGCAAACCAGGCGAGTTTGATCGGTCCCCGGCCGAAATGCCCCATATCCGCGTAGAGCGCTTCGGCACCGGTGACGCAGAGAAATACCGCGCCCAGCACCAGGAAGCCGGTCACCCCATGGGAGACCAGATAGGACAGCCCGTAGACCGGATTGAGCGCTGCGAACACAGCTGGATGCTGCGCGATGCCGTAGATCCCCATCACCGCGATCGCCGCGAACCAGAGCAGCATCACCGGACCGAAGAAGTGACCGATCCTGGCGGTGCCCTGCGACTGAATCGCAAACAACACGAGCAGGATCGCGACAGCCGCGGGAACGACGTAAGGCTGCACGGCGGGCGTCGCCATCTCAAGGCCTTCGAGCGCCGACAGCACCGAAATCGCCGGCGTGATCGCGCCGTCGCCGTAGATCAGCGCCGCCCCGAACAGGCCGACGGCAATAATGGTCGGACGGTGCTGCTTCTTCACGCCCAGAAGCGCCATCAGCGCCAGAATGCCGCCCTCGCCGTCATTGTCGACGCGCATCGCGAACAGCACATATTTGACCGTCGTGACGATAAACAGCGTCCATAGCACCAGCGACAACGCGCCCAACACCGTCGCCGGGTCCGACGGCGTCGCGGTGGCGCCGAGAATGGTCTTGAAGGTGTAAAGCGGGCTCGTTCCGATATCGCCGAATACGATGCCGAGTGCGGTAAGCCCCAAAACCGGCAGGCTGCCTTTCTGCGACTGCCTCATTTCGATGCCAGCCTCAGCCGTTGAATTTGCGATCAATTTAAATGCCCGATCTCAGGAATGTCTCAACCGCCAGACCGCCAGAAAGGTCCATAACACGATAGGCCGGCGTCGGCCGCCAAAACGAATATCGCTTTGCATTACGACGTCCACACGACATGAAAAGGCCGCTTTATCCCATAGTTGCCGCGTCGCCCGCCCTGCTGGTAGATATCGACGACTGCCGGACTTCAAGGTCGTTTCCGAACCCCAACATCTGGTAACCTGACCGGAAGGAGAAAAAATGAGTTCGGAAAGAACAGGCACAATTCTGGGCGTAATCGTCGCCGCGGCGGTACTTGCCGCTGCCTTTGTTTATGTGCCCGTCGGGAGCAGTCATATGGCGGCTAAACCGGCCGCCGCATCACCCCCACCAACACCGCAAACCCCGGCAGCGCCCGCCGCGCCACGAGGGCCCGTGGTCCGGGAAGTCCCGAATTAGGCTTGGCACATCAGGTTTGGCGACGAGCGGCTGCCCTACACCAATCCCAATGCGGCCGGATGCGTGCCCGCGAAGATCCGCTGTAGGCTCGCATCTTGCAGCCCGAACATGTGTTGGAATAGCCCGGCGAACATCGCGCGATAATCCGTCAGAACCGGATAGTCCCGGTTCTGGAACAGATTCGGCTGGTCGACCTTCACCTGCTCGCCGATGATCCGCCCGCCATTGATACCGCCGCCCATCACCCAATAGACGCTGCCATGGCCGTGGTCGGTGCCGTGGTCGCCGTTCTCGCGAAAGGTGCGGCCGAATTCGGAGATCACGACGACCACCGTGTCGCGCCACCCCGAAGGCCCGATCTCCTCGGAGAAGCCGGCCAGCGCCCGGCCGAGTTCGCCAAGACGATCGGCCAGATAGCCGGTGGCCGCGCCCTGGTTGACGTGGGTGTCCCAACCGCCGACATCGACAAAGCCGAGATTGAACTGCTCGCGCATCAATCGCCCGATGCGCCGCGCCGAGAGTTCAAACCCGCGCGGCGAAACCGCGCCGCGATTGGCCGCCGTCATTTCTTCCGAGATCGAGCGATAGACGTCATCGCGAATTCGAAATCCCTCCGACACCGACGAGCCGAGATCGCTTTGCGCATACATGTCCTTGATCAACCGCGCCTGCCGATCGTCGACGCCTGGCTTGCCGACGCTGTTGAGCCCGATATTAGGAATCTGCGACTTGCCGCGAAAGATCAGCGGAAGCTGGTCGGTAAAGGAGATCGGCTTGGCGCGCGACAATTCGGTCGCAAGCCGGCTCATGAAGCCCGAGCGATAGTCGCGCGATCCACCGGCCGACTGGCCAAGTTCGATCGTGTCCTGGGTCTCGAAATGGCTCCGCGTCAGGTCGTCGGAAGTACCCGCGAACGGGACAAACGCGATCTCGCGTTTTGCCCACAACGGATAGATGCTGTCGCGCAGCGACGGGTGTAGCCCCCACTCCGCGTCGAGCGACAACGCCGCATTCGGATTGCCGGCGTCGGGCTTGGCGATGCCGAGCGTGGGCCGTGAATTGTGATAAAAGTCGCTCGACACCGGCACCACGACATTGGCGGCGTCATAGGCGCCGCGCAAGAACACCACCAACAGCCGCGCGTCGGTTGCCGGCGCGGCCCAGACCCGGCCACCAACGGTCATTGGAACCAGCGAGGCGAACGCTTTGATTAATTCACGGCGATTCATCGATGCGGTTCCCTTGGTGACGGTGGCTAGCGCATGAACTCGGGCGACGACAGAAACAGCGTATTCCAGTCCTGCGGCGAGATGGCCTGATCGAGGGCCGCCAGCGTCGTAGGGCCGAGCGTCTGCCGCAGGCCATTGAAGTAGAGTGAATTCGCGATCAGCGGGAAGGCCGGTTGATCGACTGCATTCGGCACATCGGGCTTGAACAGACCGGAGGAGCCGGAGCCGATCTGCCGGGCGATCTCGAACCGCACCATCATCTGTCCCGGCCCGTTCCACGACGCAGGCGTAATCGCATAACCGTCCGGCGTCTCGTGATTGAACAGTCCCTCGCCCATCCGGTTGAGCCAGCCTTGAATCGGCAGCGTGTTGAGGATGATCTTGTCGTCATAGGCAAGCCGCACCGCCGAGAACACATATTGCACCGGATCCTTGAATTTGGCGCCGGACTTAAGCGAATCGGCGAATTCCGGCGCATGAACCATCGCGGCAAGCACAGCGGCGATATCGCCATCGGTGGACTTGAAGACCTGCGCCATCCGCTGCACCAGCGCTTCCGGCGGATTTTCCGCGACGAAGTAAGTCGCGATCTGCCGGCACAGATGCATCGCCGTCGCGGGATGGCGAACCAGAATATCGACGGCTTCATCGACTTCGGCGAGGCCACGGCCCTTGATGGCATGTCCTAAGAAAACCTTGTCGCCATAATCGTGCCGGGCCGGATTGAATTCGAACGCCCCCTCGCGCACCAGCTGCAATTGCAGCTCGGGCTTGAGTTTTGGATCTTCCGGCTTCAGGTCAATGCCCACGCCGGTCAGGATGCGCGCCAACGCCTCGACATCCGCTTGCGTATAGCCGGAGCCGACGCCCATGGTGTGCAATTCCATGATCTCGCGGGCGTAGTTCTCGTTCAGATGGCCTGCCGCATTATCCGCATTGTCGAGATAACGCAGCATCGCAGGATGATACAGCGTGGCGGTAAGAAGGTCGTGGAATTTGCCAAGCGCCAAAGGACGAATCGCGCGATCCTCGTAGTCGCCGACCAGGATGCGGATATTGGCCTTATACTGATGCACGTTGAAATGGTTGAACCAGAACCACGTCATGCGCTCGCGCAATTGATCGGGCGCATACAGCGCGCGCAGGATACTGCGCGCCGCCGCCTGCTTGCCGCGATCGTTCATCGCCTGCTGGTACACCTGCTGCGCGGCCTTCTTCTGGTCGGGATCGGTGACCTGATTGGCCGATTTACCCTGCTGCTCGAATCCGACCGCAATATCGAACGGGAATTTATGGACGTCAGGCATCGCTTCGATCTGCGTCTGGGCCGACGCGGGCAAGGCGTCATTCGGCGCCGGATGCAATTGTTCGAACAACCAGCGTTCAACGCCGACCGCCTGCAGATGCGCCGCGCTCGAACCATTAATGCCCCATGTCAGCCGGTCCAGCAGCGCCATGTCATGCGGCGCAAGCTCGGCGGCGCGCGCCACGTTGCTACCCAAGACTCCGGCGCCCAAAATTCCGCTGATCAAGATTCCATTAAGCATGCCCGGCGCAGCATGGAGTACCGCAACGACCATCCAGGAGCGCCCGAGCTTTTTCGAAAGGCCTGATTCAATCATTGGTTTGACCGGATTTCGCAGAACTGAGGATACGGACGCGCCTGGCTCCCGGTGGCAACTCTGACCTAATCCCCATGAATGGGCTCTGAACGAATTGCATATAAACAACCGCAGCGGCGAAGGTTCCGCGATGGGATGCTTTGCATGAAGCAGCGCGGGGTGCGAAACTTACGCGAAGCTTACACGACATCCGCGACGGTTCGCCGAATCACGACCAACGCAACGAGGCTCAGAACACCGATCGTCGTCAGGTAATAGCCCGGCGCGAGATCGCCGATGGCGGGGAAGTTCCCCAGCCATGCCATCGTGACCGGAGCCATGCCGCCGAAAATCATCACACCGATGTTGTAACCGAGCCCGAGGCCGGTTGCCCGCGTCTCCGCCGGCAGCAATTCGGACATCAAGGCCGCGAGGGGCCCGTAATACAGCGACTTCAGTGTTGCGATCCAGAACACCGCGACAATGATGACGGTCGGCGTCGGCACGTTGGTCAGCAGCAGGAAAGCCGGGAAGATCGAGATCAACAGCAGCACATTGATGGTGATCATGTGCGTGGTGCGGCCGATCCGGTCGGAGACCATGCCGGCGAAAGGCGTGAGAAAAGTCACGACGATAGCGCCGGCAAAGGTCGCGATGAATCCGACCGATGCCGGAAGGTTCAGCGTTTTGACGGCATAGGTCGGCATATACAGGATCAGATAGTTGATCGCGGTTGAGATCGCGAGCGCGCCGATACCCAGCAGCACCCGGACCTTCTGGTAACGAAGCACTTGCCTAATCGGCGACAGCGTCTTTTCTGCCGGCGGCGAGGTGGCATCCTGCAGATGGTTGCGGATATAGAGGCCGGCCGGTCCGACCAGCGCCCCGAACAAAAACGGGATTCGCCAGCCCCAGGACTGCAAATCGGCGGGCGCCATCCACAAGGTAAGACCGACGCCGAACGCCGACGCGAACAGATTGGCCAGGCCCTGGCTGGCAAATTGCCAGCTTGCGATAAATCCGCGCCGCTCCGGCGCATGCTCCACCAGGAACGCGGTCGAACTGCCGAATTCGCCGCCGGCGGAAAATCCCTGTACCAGCCGTGCGACGAGAACCGCTATCGGCGCCGCAACGCCGATGCTCTCATAGGCCGGCATCAACGCGACCACGAGGGTGCCGAGCGTCATCAGCAGGATCGAAATCATCAGCGAGGCCTTGCGGCCGTGGCGATCGGCATAGATGCCAAGGATCACGCCACCCAGCGGACGCGTGAGGAACGACAGCGCGAACGTGCCCAGCGTCAGCAGCAGCGAAATGGTGGGATCGCTGTTCGGGAAGAAAGCCTTCGAGATATAGACCGCGAAATATCCGTAGACGGCGATATCGTACCATTCGAGCGCGTTGCCGACCGACGTCGCGATCACGAGCCTGGCGATCGGCTTATTTGGGGACCGCACGGGGATGGCTGCCGGCGAGACTACGGGTGCCGATAATGTCATCCTCGATGTCCCCGTGTGGCGAGCGCCGCGTTATAGCGGCTGCTTCATCTCGCCCAAATCCCAGAACAGGCCGGTCATCAAGCGCAACGCCTCTTCCGTCACCGACAGAAGAATGTGTTCATCGGGCGCATGCTGGGAGCAGCCGGGATAGGAATGCGGCACCCAGATCGTCGGCAACCCGAGCACGTCGGAGAACACGTCATTGGGCAGCGAGCCGCCGAAATTCGGCAGCACCGCGGGATCCTTGCCGGTGGTTTGCCGGATCGATTCCGCCGCCCAATTTATCCAGGGGCTGCCGAGATCGGTGCGTGAGGCAGCAAAACTCTGCGTCGCCCGCACCTTGATCATCGAGAAGCCGCTTCTGTCGAAATGACGCTGAATGGCGGGGACGACCTGGTCTATTTGCGTGCCGACCACGAAACGAAGCTGCAGCACGGCGTTGGCGCGGCCGGGAATCGCGTTGGCCGGCTTCTCGATATTGCCGGACGATATCGCGAGCACTTCGAGCGTGTTCCAGGCATAGAGCCGTTCTGCCGGCGATAGCCCATCCTCACCCCAGTTCGGCGACAGCGCCGGCTCATCAGCCGTCGGCTCGACCTTGACGTCGGCAAGCATCGACCTGATCTGGTTCGACAGTCGCGGCGGCTTCATCTCGTCGAGCAAGAGATGTCCCTTCGCATCGACCAGCGTGCCGATCGCACTGGCAAGGATGGTCGCGGGATTAGCCAGTACGCCACCCCAATTGCCGGAGTGATGGCCACCATCGCGCAGCTCGACGTCGAGATGGATTCGCAATCCACCACGGCAGCCGAGGAATATCGTGGGGCGTTCCGCCGACAACCGCGGCCCATCGGAGCCGATAAATACATCGGCCGAGAGTTCGTCACGCAGGGAAGCGCAGACCTCGGCAAGATCGGGCGACCCGATCTCCTCCCCCATCTCGATGATGACTTTAGCGTTAAAACCGAGCCGCCCGCCACGCGCGTCGCGAACGGCACGCAATGCCGACAGGTTGATGCTGTGCTGCCCTTTATTGTCGGCGGAGCCGCGGCCGTAAACGCGATTGCCTTTCGGCGTCAGCTTCCAGGGATCGAGATTGTCGCGCCACTCCCCCTCCATGCCGTCGACCACATCGCCGTGCCCATAGGTGAGAATCGTCGGCGCCGAGGCGCTCTCGCGATATTCCGCCACGAGATAAGGATGCTTTCCGCGCGCGGACTCGATCACTTTTGTCGTGAAGCCGATGTCCGAAAATGCCGGTTGCAGCTCCGCTTCGAGATAGGCCCGCAGCACCTCGTGGCGGCCAGGGTTCTGGCTCTCGGTGGGATAGCCGACCCTGCGTCCGAGTTCGCCGAGAAATTCGCCGAACTGCAGATGCTGGCTGATGCGTTCGATAGCGTCGGTTCTGGTCACGATGAAGGATGTCCTGGCATGGCGTTCAATGATGGAAACAACGTAATCAAACAAACGCCGTCAGGTCCATGTTTGATTTCAGAGGCTGATTTCAGGGGCCGATTTGACGGCCTGATATCAGCCGACGGAAGCCCAGGCCTCATTTCTCTTACGGCAGGCCTCCGCAAGTGTGCTTAAATAAAGCCTGTTTTTTGATGGGAATTCTTGTGAGAGCATTTTGCGCTGCTGCCGCTGTCGTCCTCGTCCTCCTCGTCGGTACGGCGCCAGCGCAAGCCGAACCTATCATGCATCGGACCGCCGTTGCCGCCGGTGAAGCCACGCCGACCAACGGATCGTTTTCAATTCGCTTCCCGGTTGCTTTCAATGACATCGAAATCAGAGCGGATGATCCCAGCGCTCCCACCCTGGTGGTGCGGATGCTGTCGGGCATAAACGGCGAGGGCCTAAGATTTTCAGCAACGGAAACGCCGCTGCCGGAACAGCCATTGCCAATCGATGGTTTTATGGAGGCCGCCAGGAAGCGGCCCGGCGCTTCCGTCTCGGATATCGATCACAAGCAAAAGGACGGGATCGAGATCCAGTCCTTTTCTCTTACCGATGCCAAAGGCGGCACTTATTTCCGCCTGATCCGCGCGAAAGCCACGCAATATATGCTGGTTGTTCAATTCCCCGAGGCATCGCGCCAGCAGGCAGCCGGCATGAAGGACGATTTCTTCGGATCGTTCGAGATCAAGCGGCCCTGACGCCCGCACACCCTGATTCAACACCCATCCGTCCGGGAATCCCCTACATACCGCGGTTTCGCATCTTGGGCGGCCTTAAGCCTGTTTTCAGCAGCCCTTCTCGCAGGCCGGATTCTTGACGTCGGGGCGAGGATCGCCGGTGAACATATCGCGGTTCGGCATTTTGATTGCGCTGAGCGTCTTGGCGTCGAGCGTCGCATCCGCGGGCAGCAGGCCGTTCATGTTGAGGATATAGGCTGAGACCGCATAAACATCTTCGTTGCTGAGCGACTGTGGCGCGTTTTGCGGCATCGCGCGGCGGATATAGTCGAACAGCGTCGGGGCGTAGGGCCAGAAGCTGCCGACGGTCTTTATCGGTTTGGGCGTCGCGATGGTGCCCTGCCCGCCAACAAGCCGCTCGCCCACGCCGCCCTGGCCTTTTTCGCCATGGCACGCGGCGCATTGCTCCGCGAAGATTTCCTTGCCATGGGCCACAGTGCCGCTGCCCGGTGGAAGATTCTCGCCGTTGCGGCCGATGTCGATATTCCAGCCGGCTATCTCAGCGTCCGTCGCCGTGCGCCCGATGCCATAGTGCCCTGGCGTTTCGGCGCGTGCGAATGATGCGACGATCGTCAGTGCGAGAACCGCCAAAGCGGATTTAGGAATTGGCATTTGTCACCTGACCCTGCGCGTCGATGCGCCACGGCTGAATCGCGTTGTTGTGGTAGAAGGAATTCTCGCCGCGAACCGCCAGCAATTCCGCAAATGTCGGTTGCACGTAACCGGTCTCGTCGACGGCGCGGCTCTGGATCACGGCCGGCTGGCCGTCCCATTGCCACGGCAGCCGAAATCGCGTCAGTGCACGCGTCAGTACCGGCTCCTGCAATTGCGCTTCCAGCCAATTCTTGCCGCTATCGACCGAGACGTCGACCCGCTTGATCTTGCCGTGCCCGCTCCAGGCGAGGCCTGTGATCTCATGGAAACCGGTTTGCTTGAGCTTCTGTCCACCCGACGGCCGCGTGATGATGGACTTGGCTTCCATGTAAAATGTAAATTCGCGCGCGACGCCGTCCGGCATCAGATCGGTATATTTCGAGGTCTCCTCGCGCGAATAGGCCGGTTCGGGCACAGCCTTCAGGCGACGTAGCCACTTCACGTTCATATTGCCTTCGAAGCCGGGCAGCAGCAGTCGCAGCGGATAGCCCTGCTGAGGGCGAAGCCGCTCGCCGTTCTGGCTATACACCAGCATGGCATCGTCGAGGCATTTCTCGATCGGGATGCTGCGCGTCAAGGCAGCTGCATCGGCGCCTTCAGCCACCAGCCATTTCGCTTCGGGGCGAAGTCCGGCCTCTTCAAGCACAAGTTTGAGACTGACCCCGGTCCATTCCGCGCAACTCAACAAGCCCACCAGATCAGAGGCGGTCTTGCCGTAGGGTTTGGTGTAGACCGGATTGCCGGAGCATTCGAGGAAGTGAATCCGCGATTGCGACGGAAAGCGGCGGAGATCATCCATCGTGAAGATCATGGGGCGGTCGATCAGGCCATGCAGCATCAGCCGATGCTGGTCCGGATCGATGGCGGGAACACCGCCGTGATGGCGCTCGTAGAACAGCCCGTTCGGCGTGATGATGCCGTCGAGATCCCCGATCGGAGTGCGTCCGGAGGCGGAGATATATTGCGGCAAATTCTTCGAGATGTTTTTAACGACGTTCTTCTCGAACGGTGACGGTGTGCCGTAAAGCTGGCTGCCCATGGGATCGCCGGGCGCCTTCATCCATTCCGGGACATTGGGCGGCACGTTCTCGGAACCGGGCTCAGCCGCTAGCGCGGTGCCGTCGGCTAGACCCGCTACGACGGCCCCGCTTATCAAGGCACCACTTTCGCGCAGAAAGCGCCGGCGCGATGTCACGGCTCGATCATCGTCGAGATCTGCGGACTCAGTCATCCGATATCCTCCATTCGAAGCGGAGCATGGAACATTTCCATGAAGTTGTTGGCAATCCTCAAAATATTCAAGGCGAAAGCATTTTCTGCTCCCGGCGTGGCCGAGCGCGGGAACAAACCGCACAGCCCCGCATTTGTCTGATGAGGCCGCCACCCGCTGTTTAACGCAGCGCCTGTCGCGGATAGCCAAAGGCCGCAAGGCCCGCCGCTCACAGCGGCGCCTGTCGCGGGTAGCCATGGTGGCGGCCTCTTTCATTCATCGCCCAGGCAAGGCGAACGCTGCTTCGAAGGCATCGACAAGCGAGCATGATGTGAGCATTGAACCCCCGCAAATGCCGCCGCAACCGGGTATCGCCGAGCGCGCCATCGACACCGCCGCCGATGTGTCCCGCACCATCACGGACGTCACAACAGCACTTCGGTCAGCGGTCGAGCGCTTAAGCGACGCCATCGCCGCTGCGCGGCGGCCGGGACAGCCGCTCTCGACCATCAGCGCCATCACAAGGGAAGCGCCGCTCGCAAGCCTGTTCGTGGCGTTCCTTTTCGGGGTTGCCGTGGCGCGCCGGCGCTAGGTCGGCCCCGGATTCCCAAAGCGAAAATACCGCGACGCCATCTGGCAACGATGTGACGGCGTTGGCCGTGCCGCCAGCCTGTTCATGACCGGCGCAAAACAATAGGTTCAGGTAATAATAATCCTGCTGCAACGCAGCAATCTGGCTGAAAATTAATTTCACCGGAGCGGGTTCGCCCTCGACTAATAAGCGTTGTACACCATCTGCTAAATCAAAAGTGATCGAGGAAGCGATGAAGAGAGGGATAACCGTCCTGGTCGGGGTGTGTCTGCTTGCTGCCGGCGTTTATTTCGCCATCAGCAAGTGGGGCATTCGGCATGAGACGCTCGATCTCTTCGACGCCGCGCGGCAGCGGCCCGTCGCCGTCGATCTGGCCGTGCGCCGGGACTATGAGATCAAGGCCGAAGACGGCTTCTGGAAGCTGCCGGTCGCGATCATCAGCAATGGCAATACCGTCAAGAACACTGAATATTCGTTCCTGGCCAACGCGCTTGCCACCAAGGGCTATCTCGTCGCCAGCATTCAGCAGGATTTGCCGAGCGATCCACCCTTGATGACCAAACCTGGCGAGCCTTATGTCGGCCGTCGCGAGGTCTATGAAAAGGGCGAATCCAATATTCTGTTCGTGCTGGGCGAACTTAGAAAGCTGAAACCCAATGCGGACTACGATCATCTGACGATGGTTGGGCATTCCAATGGCGGCGACATTTCGATGTACTATGCCAAGCATCATCCCGAGATGGTGGCGAAAGTGATCACACTGGATAATCTACGGGTGCCGTTCGTGACCAGCGACAAAATGAAGATCCTGTCGTTCCGCTCGAACGACCCGAATTTCAAGACCGATCCAGGCGTGCTGCCCAGCACCGCGCAGGCCGTCAAGGACGGCATCGATATTATCAAGACCCCGTTCCAGCATACCCAGATGAGCGACCGCGGCCCTGACTCCGTCAAGGAGAAGATCCAGCAAGCTCTCGATAACTTCCTGACCGACAGCTCCTCGAGCGAATTGTCGCCGAACAGCACTGACAATCTGCTGATCGCGAAGCCGCCCGCCGCGGCCGCACCTGCCGCAAAAGCGACCGCCCCAACCGCGCCCGTCCAGCCTGCACCGGTCGTTACCAATCCGGCTGCGCTTGCTTCCGATCCCGCGCACTCGGGGTCCTAAACTGCCTGAGCGTTCGCGGCTTGATCCGTCAGCGAAAAGCCGAATGCGTGGCGTCTTTCCATGGACGCCAGATCTGATGGAAATTCTCTGATCTTTGCGCGTAGCACTGCACCGCGTGCATTCTATGACTGCCTTCTACGCAATCGACATCGGGGGAACTTCAGCGGTCTCATCGCCAGGTTTCCGCATCACGCGGCCGGAGGTGGCGATGGGCTTTGATCCCGTTTTCCTGTCGCGATTGCAGTTCGCCTGGGTGATCGGGTGGCACATCCTGCTTCCGGCATTCACCGTCGGCATGGCCGCGTTCATCGCCGTGCTGGAGGGCTTCAATTTCTTTACCGGACGCGATGTCTATCTCCGCGTTTCGATGTTCTGGATCAAGATCTTTTCGATCGCGTTCGGAATGGGCGTGGTTACCGGCATCGTGATGCCATTTCAACTCGGCACCAATTGGAGCCGCTACTCGGATGCCACGGCCAATGTGCTGTCGCCGCTGTTTGCCTATGAAGGCCTGACGGCGTTTTTCCTTGAGGCGGCCTTTCTCGGCGTGCTGCTGTTCGGGCGCAAACTGGTGCCGGCCTGGGCGCATTTCGTCGCAGCCCTGATGGTGGCGCTCGGCACGCTGTTTTCGTCGTTCTGGATCCTGGCGGCCAACAGCTGGATGCAGGCCCCGGCCGGTTATGAGCTGATCGACGGCCGCTTCTTTCCAAAAGACTGGCTGCAGGTCATTTTCAATCCGTCTTTTCCATTCCGGCTCGGGCACACCGTGGTGAGGTTTTTCATCACCACCGGCTTCGTCGTGCTGGGCGTCGGTGCCTATTTCCTGCGCCGCGGCAAGTTTGCCGAGGAAGGCCGCACCATGGTGTCGATGACGCTGTGGCTGCTCACCGCGCTGGTGCCGCTGCAAATCCTGCTCGGCGACGCGCATGGGCTCAACGCGCGCGAACATCAGCCCGCCAAGCTCGCGGCGATCGAGTCGCGCTGGGAAACCGGACGTGACATCCCGATCACACTGTTCGCCATCCCCGACGAGAAGGCCGAGACCAACCATTTCTCGATCGACTTGCCGCATCTCGGCAGTCTCCTCCTGACCCATGAGCTCAATGGCCAGGTCAAGGGTCTCAAGGACTTTCCGGCCGATCAGCGGCCGCCGGTGTCTGCGATCGCGACTTTTGCGCAGGGCATCGTGCTGGGCAGCTTCATTCAGGGATATGAGGTCAACGGCCGACAATTCGCCGGCAGTTCTCTGGCGTTCCTGACACCATTCTCGCTGATGACAGGGCTGGCGCTGCTGTTCGGCTACGGGTTGCTGGCGCGGGCTGGCTTATTCTTAAGACCGAAGGTGACATTCAAGCCGCCGCGCGTCGCCATGGCCGCATCTGTCTGATCGGCGTGCTGGCGGCCATCGCCGTGGTCAGCATCTGGACGCCTGTCGCCAGCCCGATTGTGGCCGCACGCTGGTTCAGCTGGCCGAATATCCTGATCCTGGCGCCGGTTCCAATCGCAACCGCCGCTGCCGCACTCATGACGTGGCGGGCGCTTGGCAGCCGCGCCGAAACCATACCGTTCGCCGGGGCCGTCCTGCTGTTCGTCCTGTCATTTATCGGCATCGCCATCAGCCTTTACCCGATGATCGTGCCCTACCACTTCACCCTATGGGAAGCCGCCTCCTCCGAGCGCACCCAGGCATTTCTGCTGGTCGGCACATTGGCACTGCTGCCGGTGATCCTGATGTACACCGGGTGGTCCTATTGGGTATTTCGCGGCAAGGTCCGGGCGGATGCCGGCTATCACTAGCAACCGGCGCGCGCCGCGTGTTTCATGCGGAGATGCGACTTTCGCTTGATTTTCCGGCGCTTTTGCGTTTTCGCGTCAACGTTAAAATCTCGCTTTTGTGATCGCTTTTTTAGAACGTGATATTATTTTAGTCGTAGCTTTTGATGACCCGTCAGAAGGTTACGCAATGGGCAAGGAAGAGAAGACCGACACTGAACTGGAAGACATGATCCTCCAGCGTTTGGTAATCGGTGGTGTTTTCGTATCGGTGCGCCGGGATCCAATTCTCGGTTGGCGCCCGACGGTGGTTACTGCGCCGAAACACACCAAGAATGCGCAGGAACTCGCCGACAAGATCGCGACCGAACTACGCAAGAAGTTCACGCTGAAGGATTGATGTCGCGCGGAACCGCCCCTGGACCGCAGACCCGGTTCATTACGGGTGTCCGGACTGCTTCCCCTCATGCCCCAAATCAGACATAGTTGATTCGGTTCGGTTGCTTTAAGCGGTTGCGTTGCGTCGCCTCCCTGCAAACACCAGCTCCTTTTGGAAATATCGGGACACGATGCTGCGACCACTCCGGCCGACGCCGACATGCACGCGCTTTGAGTCCAGCGTTGAAATGCCATGCATCAAATGCGGAGAACCGATGAGGCTTGCCCTCATCGAGCCGCGAAACCAGAGTTTCGATTTGCTGACCTACCAGTGCGTGCCATGCGACACCGGTGAAAGCTTCCTCAAGGCGATGTGACCATCGCCCTCAGCAAGACAGGCCATCCATCAAGCGTTATTCGCCTGATATGTGCGTCGGCGCGGAATGGAAGATTCCGGCGCCCGAAACCTGCGACGCGATCAAGAATGCGACCACGACAGCCGGCACGCTGATCAGCCTAAGAAATTGATCCACGGAAAGCATGCTTGTTTGTCCCCCAAGCAACCGACAAGATAGCCTGCGAAAGCCGACTTCAATCCGCCCTTTGCGCGATCTGCTGACTGGTCAACACCTGATCGGAGTAAGCTGCCCCACCGATCGCGATCAGCGCCAGAATTGAAATGACGGCCAACGTATGCATGGTAATCGTCGTTTCGGATTGTGGCCAAAAACGTCAGAGTTTGGTGCATTTTCAGGACGATCGAGCGAATAATCATGGCCGCGCGAAGGTCGCGCGGCTGACCCCGCGCCTCAGGCCGTGTTACCGGCGTCGATCGTCATCACCGACCCCGTGATATTGCGGCCCGCATCGCCAAGCAGATATTCCACCATGCGTGCGACATCGTCAGGCTCCGGCAAGCGGCGCAGCGCGCTGCGGTTCGCGATGCGCTTGCGCTGGTCGTCCGACAGGCTTTGCGTCAATTCGGTATCGATGAAGCCGGGCGCAATCGCGTTTACGGTGATGCCGAGCTTGCCGACCTCGCGTGCGAGCGACTTGGTAAAGCCGGTCGCGGCCGCCTTGGTCGCGCCGTAGACCGACAAGCCGTTATAACCCGTCGTCGCGATGATGGAGGACATGTTGATGATGCGGCCGGCGCCATCGGCCATCATGTGCCGCACGACATATTTCGTCAGAATGACCGGAGACAGCACGTTGAGACGAAGCAACGCTTCGATCTCGCTGTTGTGCATGGTGGCGAGAAGCCCTTCGGTGCCGATCCCCGCATTATTGACCAGGCCATAGATGGCGCCGAATTCGTCGCGCAGTTCCTTGACAAAGGTGGGGATCGCGTCGACCTCGCTGAGATCGAACGCCCTGAAGCGAAGGCCACCGCGGCCTTGCTTGACGATCTCGCCGATCGCTGCTTTCAGCTCGTCGCTTTCGTGGCGCGCCACCGCGATGACATGATAGCCGGCACCAGCCAGCTTTCGCGAGATGGCAAGGCCGATACCGCGGCTGCCGCCGGTGACCAGAACATTATGCATCATGCCGGGCCAGCTTTCCGGCCGCCGTGATATCGAGCGACGGCACGAACTTGATCACGGCAGGCACCTTGTGCGGCGCCAGCGATGCCTTGCAGTCGGCCAGGATCCGTTTGCGAATTTCATCGCTTCGGCTTGCGTCGGCATCTTCGGCCAGAATGACATCTACAACCACGATGCTGCCGGTGATCGGGCTACGGCGCGATTTGGCGCGCGACATCCTCACTTCCGGCTGCCGATTGACCACCGCCTCGATCTCTTCGGGATGCACCTTGAGGCCGCCGATATTGATGATGCCGCCGCGCCGCCCGACGAAATGGTACCGATCGCCGCGCCGTTCCACCATGTCGCCGGTATCGACGAAGCCGTCGCGGTCAGTCAGCTCCGCGGCGTTGCGGCCGACATAGGCATGCGCGGTTCTTCGCGAGCGGATCCGCAGCGAGCCGTCTTCGACCTTCATTTCGACGCCATCGCGATTAACCCCGATGATGTCGGCGGGAAAGCCCTCGCGGCCGTCGTTCACGGCGAAGCCGACGCCGGCTTCGGTCGACGCGTAGGCGTGGCCGATCGAGGCTGCCGGAAATGCCGCGCCGAGCCCATCCAGCACGGCCTGATCGGCGATCTCGCCCGACAGGCGGACATAGCGCGGGAAAAACTGCGATGTCGATCCGCTCATCAAGAGCTTGCGCCAATGCGACGGGGTGCCCGAAATATGTGTCACGCCGCGTGCTTGCAGCCGCGCCACATGATCGGCGAGCGCCTCATGCGGTGAGGACAAGACCATCGAGCCGCCGCCGACGATGGCGCGCAGGAAAATCTGAAGGCCGCCGTAACGGCGGATGTCGTAGAAGGTCGCCCAGACCGCGGCGCTGCGCGCCGGACCATCGGCGACAATCGCACCGGTCAGCGCCTCCAGCGTATGGCCGACGATCTTCGGCACACCTGAGGTGCCCGAGGTCAGCATCAGCCATTCGGTCGCCCGCTCGGTCTTGATCTGCAAGGCGGCACGCGCCGGCGGGCCGGCCGGGACGACGAGCTTCACATCGCTCTCGCTCCATCGCTCCGGATGGTCGGTGACCACCGCATCGATGTCGGCGTCATCCATCAGGCTTTGCAGGTGATCGGCGTTGAGATCGGGCGGACACAGCAGCATGCGCCGCGCCACGCCGTCGATCTCCGTCATCACGAGGCCGGATATCAATTGGTCCGACACCGCCATCAGCACCGATCGCCCGGATAATTCTCCGATGCGATCTGCGAGGCAGGTGTATTCGAGAATGTCGGTCAGCGAGACAACCCGTTGCGCATCCGAGATCGCGCGGCCCTTTAAGTTCGGACCGAGATAATCACGAAGCGCGAAGGTTTCACGCGGGGACATTTTCATAGGCCCCGATGAAGTCGCCTACCGTGAGAGGAAATGCCGCGTTCTCCGATATGGTAAACGGATCGATGCCGAGATCGTCTTCCAGGCGCGCCACCAGAATGGCGAAGGCAAGCGAATCGAAGCCGGTTGCGTGCAGCGAAAGCGTATCATCGAGCGGCGGCAGAGTGACCTTCTGTTCTTCGGCGATCTGGCGCATCGCCGAAATGATTTTTAACCTTACCGTCATGGATTGTTTCGCCTTCTAGTTAAATTGCAGGCGCCCATCATAGAGCGCAAATGTGAAGTATCTCAGCCCTCGGCGCATCTTTTGCGTTCGTTTGGTAAACCGAAGCTCGCCAGTTAACATGGGCTTCGCGCGATATTGGAACGCGGCCCGAACTCGCCGCCGACGATGCCGGCTATGGTTTTCCGGATGGCGCCGAACAGCGCGACGATCCGCGCCACGACAGCACTCGCCGCGAGATCGTGAAGCCGATCGTGTTGCGGTCACCACGCTCAAGATCAGAAGTTTAGCCGCCAGCTCACCGTACGACGTCGCTGCCGCGACGGCCGGAACATCGCGAGCGCAGGCGTCACCTCAATGCGGAATGCGAATCCGCCCTCCAACCCAGCCTGATCCGCGAGCCTCGCTAACACTGTCGAGTCGAGAGCGACCTGTGGCCCCACGCTCCTCGCCACCGAACTGCCCGCCATCTTCGATTCCAGCACGATTTCCGCAAATCCGTCTCGCAATTGATAATCAGTTGCAAATAGGTTGACAGAACTCCGTTCTCCGGCCAATCTTTCTTGCAACTGACTTGCAATAGCAGACTGAAGGACGGTGCGATGGTACGGGTGTGTTGCGTAATGGGGTGTTTGGCGGGGTTGGCCGCGGACGGATCGGTGAGCGCCGCGGATCTGCCCAAGCCCCCCTTCCCCCAGACTCCCTTCACCAAAACCGCCGCCCCCCAAAGCCCCGCTTTTGACTGGTCCGGCTGGTATGTCGGCGGCCATGTCGGCACCACCGCAGGCCGGTCCGACTGGTCGGCCAATCCGCCTGGCGGCGCGCCGCTCACCGGCACAACCGATCTCACCAACGGATTCGACCTGTTCAAGGGCAATGGCAGCTATTTTGGCGGACTTCAGGGCGGATATAATTTCGTGCTGCCGCAGCATGTCTTGCTCGGCGTCGAGGCCGACACCTCGTTTCCCAGTTCGGTTGCAGGCACGACCGTCACGGGCACCGGCAGCGCGAGTTACGGCGACACCGCGCTCTATGACGGCACCGTGCGTGGGCGCGTTGGCTATGTCTTCGACAATCATTGGCTGCTCTACGGCACCGGCGGATTGGCGTGGTCCTACGACCAGTTGAAACGGACACAGGTCGTTGATGGCACGCTGCCGGCCGGCACGGAGGAAAGCGCGTTGCTGTGGCGGTTCGGCTGGGCCGCGGGCGCCGGTGTCGAGGTTCCGGTCGCCGCGAACTGGAGCGCGCGCGCGGAATATCTCTATGCCGGCTTCGGCAGCCAAAGCCGCACATTCGCCGCGACACCCGAAACGTTCGATTCCAATTTGTCGTTGCATCAGGTCAGGTTCGGCTTGAACTACAAATTGTTCGACGACACGCCGGCGACTAGCGCCCCGGAACTGATCGCCAAGGCGCCGCCCGCGCCGGCGCAAGACATCTGGGCGGTGCATGGCCAGTCGACGTTCGTCAGCCAATATGCCGCGCCGTTCGCGGCGCCTTATAGCGGCCCGAACAGCCTTGCCGCCAATGCCGGCCGCGAAACCTGGGACGCCACGGCCTATCTCGGCCTGCGACTCTGGAACGGCGCGGAGGCCTGGATCAATCCCGAGATCGACCAGGGCTTTGGGCTGAGCGGAACGCTCGGCGTTGCCGGCTTCACCAGCGGAGAAGCCTACAAGACCGGCGCGGAATATCCCTATGCGCGGCTGCAACGCGCCTTCATCCGGCAGACCATCGATCTCGGTGGCGAGACGCAAAAGGTCGATGCGGGGATCAACCAGTTTGCCGAAAGCCAGACCGCCGACCGCCTGGTCTTCACCGTCGGAAAATTCAGCGTCGGCGATATCTTCGACACCAACAAATACGCCCACGATCCACGCGCCGATTTTCTCAACTGGTCGGTCATCGACACCGGCACGTTCGACTATGCCGCCGACGCCTGGGGCTTTTCGGTGGGAGCCGCCGCAGAATGGTATCAGGGCGACTGGACACTGCGCGGCGGCGTGTTCGATATGTCCATCGTCCCCAACAGCACCGAGTTGGACCCGCAATTCGGACAGTTCCAATGGGTCGGGGAAATCGAGCATCGCCACGAACTGTGGGGGCAGCCCGGCAAGGTCGCGGTCACCGGCTTTCTGTCGCGCGGCCGCATGGGGAGTTATGCGGATGCCATCAATCTCGCCGAACAAACGGGCGGCGCGGTCGATATCGCGGCGGTGCGTGAATATCGCAGCCGGGGCGGCGTCAGCATCAACGTCGAACAGCAGATCATCCCGGATGTCGGCTTGTTCGCGCGCGCCGGCCTCGCCAATGGCGACATCGAACCCTACGAGTTCACGGACATCGATCGCACCGCCGCCGCGGGGCTCTCGGTGCAGGGCAAACGATGGGGCCGGCCCGACGATGTCTTCGGGATCGCCGGCGTCGTCAACGGCATCACCAGAGAGCACGAAGCCTTCCTCAACGCGGGCGGCCTCGGCATCCTCGTCGGCGACGGCCAGCTTCCACATCCGGGGCCTGAGCAGATCCTCGAGACCTATTACAGCTTTCCGCTCTCGTTCTGCCGCGTGACGCTTGATTACCAATTGGTCGTCAACCCCGGCTACAATCGCGATCGCGGTCCAGCCTCGGTCGTCGCCACGCGATTGCATACGCAATTCTAGCGGCAATCGTAACGACGGCGCGCGTCGGGTATCGCGTCCGTCATTGCGAGGAGCACTTGCGACGAAGCAATCCAGGGGCGGTAGGGAAGAGCAGGATTGCTTCGTCGCTTCGCTCCTCGCAATGACGTTGATGAGAACGCTCCACCCACTGCCGTCATACCCGCCACCGGGTCGCGCGAATGCGCGCCCGATGACAGGCTCCGGCGGGTATCCAGTACGCCGCGAGTTCTCGATTCCATCACTAACGCCCCGGAATACTGGATCGTCCGCCTTCGCGGACGATGACGGTGGAGATGTGGTGTGCGGACGCAACTCCGCGATCCCGCGACACACTGCGTCCGAGTTTTGCAAAATCATTCGCCCCAAAAAATAGAGGGCGCAGGCGACCCTCAAGAGAGGGCGCAGGGAAGACCGGGTGCGCGCTGCACCCGCGGTCTCGCGTGCAAAGGTAGACAAAAAAACGCACACGAGCATACAGGTTCAGCGGAAGCAGTCCGGCCTTCCCTGCGCAATGGTTTACGACTTATATCGTGCTCTCCCCGGCGAGACCTGGCTTGCTTGTCACCGTCATTCCCAAGGAGCTTGAAGAAGCTTGCTTCTCAGGAATTTGACACCAGCCATTGGGGCGTCAGGACCACACGACTTTGCCGTCCGCTTTAGCCACGCTCGTCAGTCGCAGCTTTTGCGTCCATCGCTCCCCGACCCGCGTTTCGTGACGAATGCGCACCCGTATAGATCTACTCGTGACTGACGTGGGGCTGCCGGGCGGAATGAACGGGCGGCAGTTGGCGGACTACGGAAGAACCGCAAGGCCTACCCTGAAAATCCTGTTTATTACCGGATATGCGGAGAAGGCAGCCATGGGAATGGATGGCCTGGATAGAGGAATGGCCATCCTCACCAAGCCATTCGCAATGGACGGGCTCGCTGCGCGGATAAAGGAACTGATCCTTCGTTGACCCGGCGTATCGCGACATTCCGCTCGCAACCGTCCAGAACAAAGTCCCCAACGCGGGATCGGACAAGCGCCTACAGGCGCGGAATTCGCTCAGGAACCAAATTCTACTCGCCTGCTTTATCCGTTGGACAAACGACCGACCCAGTGTCCTTTCCCTGGCACCCAGGTTTGTCGCATCGAGAACCGTCGGTATGATCGGCGAAAGTGGGATGCCATGCTATGGACGGTTGTCAAAGAGGCGACCAAGAATTGGTCTGAACACAAAGACTCCCGCCAAGGGGCCGCCCTCGCCTATTACTCCGTATTCTCGCTTGGACCCGTCATCGTCATCGCCATCGCAATCGCCGGATTCTTCTTCGGCCGCGAAGCGGTAAATGGAGAGGTGGCGTCATCTATCAAGGACATGCTCGGCGACACAGGCGCCCAAGCCGTCCAGGCTATGCTTGCGGATGCCGGCCGGCCCCGACAGGGCCTCATTGCGACATTGCTTGGGCTGGGAGCGCTACTCTTCGCGGCCGTAGGGGTCGTGGTTCAGCTCAAGGACGCCTTGAATACGGTCTGGGAGGTCGGCGAGTTGCCGGGCAACGGCATATGGCATTCTACGCAGTTACATCGTCTCGCTCGCTGCGGTTCTCGCCCTCGGATTTCTTCTCCTGGTCTCTCTAATCGTTACCGCGGCCCTGGCAGCCTTCGGGAAATACGCGGCTCCGTATGTCCAAGAATGGATTTTACACCTCGCAACCATCATAGCTTCTATTGGCATCATCTCGCTGCTTTTCGCCATGATGTTCAAATCGCTCCCCGACGCTCCGGTCGACTGGTATGATGTTTGGCTGGGTGCTGGTATTACCGCCGCACTTTTCGAACTCGGTAAGTCCGCCATCGGCTTTTATATCGGCAAACAAGGGTTAGAATCCACTTACGGAGCGGCGGCATCAATCATTGTCGTCTTGATCTGGGTTTACTATTCGTCGCAAATAATACTGATGGGCGCCGAGATCACTTACGCTTTCGCCAAATATCAAGGCTCGATCAAGAGCCGCGAGCAAGCCGCCGGTCCGGTCCAATAAAATAGAACGCCATTTCGCGTTCACCCATTCGGGCAAACTTTCGGATGGACCGGCCCGGTCGCCGTCGAGTCAAAAAGCAACACTTTCGGGGCTCGGGTGGCATGCCTGTTTCGTGTCGGTAGGCGACGGTCGCCAACTCCCGTAGCTCCAAGCAAGCGCTGCGCGGGAACCCGTGCTCACCCCGCCACTTATGCTCTTGCCACGTAACCAGCGAAAAACCTCAAGGCCGACCGAGGGGCGATTTATCAATGATCGATGATCTCTGGTACAAAAATGGCGTGTTCTATTGTTTGGCCGTAGGAACTTATATGGACGCCAATGGCGACGGCATAGGCGATTTCAAGGGTTTGCTGCGACGGCTCGATTATATACAGGGGCTTGGCATTACAACAATCTGGTTGATGCCGTTCCAACCATCTCCCGGCAAGGATGACGGCTACGATATCTCGGACTATTACGGCGTCGATCCGCGCTACGGCACG
>NZ_LMUK01000018.1:83861-87568 GCF_009766005.1 Bradyrhizobium sp. S69
GTCCGATGCGCATCCCTGGTTTCGCGACGCGCGAAGCTCAAAGGATTCGCACTATCGTGACCGGTACGTCTGGGCCGACAAGAAACCCGCCAACGCCGACAGGGGTGTGGTGTTTCCCGGCGTGCAAAAATCGACGTGGAGCCACGATAGGGAAGCCAGGGCGTGGTACTTCCATCGCTTCTACGATTTTCAGCCCGATCTCAACACGTCGAACCCACAGGTGCAGGCGGAGATCCTCAAGGTCATGGGATTCTGGATTCAGCTCGGAGTATCCGGCTTTCGCATGGACGCAGTCCCGTTCGTAATCGCAACCAAGGGCGCCAACGTCAAAACGCCGGTCGGGCAATACGACATGTTGCGGTCGTTTCGCGAATTCCTGCAGTGGCGGAAGGGCGACGCCATCGTCCTGGCGGAGGCTAACGTACGGCCGAAGACCGATATGAGGTATTTCGGCCACGACGGCGAGCGCATGCAGATGATGTTCAACTTCCACGTCAACCCGCATCTGTTCTATGCGCTGGCAGCGGCCGACTCCCGGCCACTCGCCAAGGCGCTCAACGCTACAAGGCCGCGTCCGGCCACAGCGCAATGGGGATTATTCCTGCGCAACCACGACGAACTCGATCTCGGTCGGCTAACCAAAGTGCAGCGCGAAAAGGTGTTCAGGAGCTTCGGTCCCGATAAGAACATGCAGCTTTACGACCGCGGTATTCGCCGTCGCCTGGCACCGATGCTGGGTGGCAACCGACGGCGACTCGAACTCGCCTACAGTCTGATGTGTACGCTTCCCGGCACGCCGGTGATCCGCTACGGCGACGAAATCGGCATGGGCGACAGGCTGGATTTGCCCGAGCGAAATTGCGCCCGCACCCCGATGCAATGGTCAACCGAACCGCATGCCGGTTTCACGGAAAGCGACCGGCCGTGCTCACCCGTGATCGACCAGGGCCCTTACGGGTTCGAACACGTCAATGTCGCAAAGCAGCGCCGCGATCCCGACTCGCTGCTGAACTGGACCGAACGCATCATCCGGATGCGCAAGGAGGTACCGGAGATCGGCTGGGGCGACTTCAAGGTGATCGCCGCGCGGGATCCGGCCGTTTTGATCATCCGCTATGATTGGCGCAACAATTCCGTATTATTCGTGCACAATCTCGACGAAACGCCGCGCGAAATCTCGTTTGCGTCGGGCGTTTCCGGCGAAGCCGGCAAGCTATTGATCAATCTGCTGTCCGAGGATCACAGCCAGGCCGGCGGCAGCGGCCGGCATAAACTGGTGCTCGAAGGATATGGATACCGATGGTACCGCGTCGGCGGGCTGAATTATCTCTTGGAGCGCAGTGATATCGATAGTTTTGCAAGCCCTCGAAATCCGCGCTGAGACCGTCTGGCCGGACTGACCCTCCAGACGGCGATTTCGCTCAATTTGCCACTGCAACCAGCTTGCCTAGGTCTTTCCCTTGTCCTTGTCGGCGACAGCCACCGCGCGCAGCGCGGTCGGCTTATTCGCTTTCGGACCCGGGGCATCCACGACCAGGCTGTCGAACTCCATCTCGGCGGAAGCCCTGATAATGGGCTCTTTCGGCGCACCGTCGGCGGGCGCATACCACGGCGCTTTCTCAATCGCCCCTTTTTCAAGGGCTTGCGCCATCAGTTGTCCGATTTCTTCTCCGCTCAGCGGGACGAGCGAGCCATCCTCGTTCTTGTAGAGTTGGGGACAAAAATATAACGCGTGTATCCGTGGATCGTATCCGTCTACGACGAGGAAATGCTGCGCTTTTCCGAATATTTTACGCTTCGTTACAAGCCTTCTTTCCTGCGTCGTGAGTGCGACCCTCAGCCGCTCGCGCTCATGGCCGACGATCGTGGCCGCCTTCCAACAGAACAAGCCAATCCCTCGTGTTGGCGTTGTCTGAGTGGATCGGGACGAGAGTGCCTCGCGGTTTGCCAAAGATACCCATGCGCCGAAGCCTACCAAGTCTGATTATCAGGTCAACCCGATAAGACAATTGCAATAGTCCCGTACGTGCCAACTTCGGCGCTACATCCGATTTTGGACGTAGGAACTCTTCGACGAAGCGCGGGTTTTAGTTGAAGCCTTTTGGCTTCATCCTGAGGCCTGTTTGTATCGTCCATGCTGACAATTTCTCTGGAGTGCGTTCTGTGAGCGAGTCTCAATTGCTGGAAGAGTCGGTCGCCATCGCCTGAGTCTTCCTGCAGAGAAGCGGCGAGCTGGGCGACGGATACGTCGCGGCGCGTTTCCTGACGGACAAGGTTGATGCCATGATCAAACAGGCCGGCGCAATCGGATGTTTCTGGCAAATATGGCGATCATCAAGTACCAGGAGTCACGACGCAAGGTCGTCCCGATCCGCCAACGCGCCTGATCGCGGCAGGGAACAAAGGCCCTTCCTGCGACGTTTTACGGCGCGGAACAAGTGGAGGTTAATGGATGGGTTGGGACTGCGCGTTGTCTGCCCGACGTGAGTTGGCAATACGCGGATTGGTCTGCCGACCCCTTGGCAGAATTGGCTCAGGAGACCGTAATGGGACGCGTTCCCGGCATTGAGATCGTTCGCCGCGCTTACAAGATTTGGGAAGACTCGGGCAAGCCTGAGGGCAAAGATCAGGAATTCTACCATCGGGCCGAGCGCGAGCTCGAAGAAGAACTGGCCCAGCGGGAAGCCAAGCAACCGGACAACGCTTAAATGTTCTAGGTCTTCGTGGTCAGGCGCCGCAATCGCATCCCGAAATGTCGCGCGAAAGAGCGCGGGCCTCCCATACGAAGCCGTCCAGCGCCCCCTGCGCGCCCCGCGACGCGGTCGACAAGCTCCCGCGGTACCAACTCCAAACAAAATAACGACCTGTCGGATATGGCCTCCCCGGAACGAATCCGAGTCCTTCGGCTTTGACTCGTCGTCTCGCAACCGCGAGACGACCTCTGATATCAGATCGATCCAGTGAAACAGGAATCGACAATCATGGCTGACGTCGCGCCAACTCCGGCCGTCAAGACGGTTCCCAAGCCCCGTGACCAGCACTTGCGGGACATGGCCGACTGCATTCGCTTTCTGTCGATGGATGCCGTGCAGCAGGCCAAGAGCGGCCATCCCGGCGCACCCATGGGTATGGCCGACATCGCGACTGTCCTTTTCAGGGATTTCGTGCAGTTCGACGCAGCCGATCCGCATTGGTTCGACCGCGACCGGTTCGTGCTGTCGAACGGGCACGCCTCTATGCTCCTCTACAGCCTGCTCTATCTCACCGGCGTCAAGGATATGACCCTCGATGAGTTGAAGCGGTTCCGTCAGATCGACAGCAAAACCGCCGGCCATCCTGAGTACAAGCACGCCGACGGCATTGAAACGACGACGGGGCCGCTCGGACAAGGTGTTGCAAACTCGGTGGGCTTCGCGCTCGCCGAACGCATTCTCAACGCCAGGTTCGGCGACGACCTCTGCAAGCATTGGACCTACGTCTTCATGGGCGATGGCTGCCTGATGGAGGGCATCAGCGAGGAAGCGATTTCGATGGCGGGCCACTACAAGCTCGGCCACCTGATCGCGTTCTGGGACAACAACTCGATCACGATCGACGGCCCTACCCGCCTCGCGGTCTCCGATCTTGAGATCGAGCGCTTCCGCGCCTCCGGCTGGCACGTCCAGGAGATCGACGGCCACGACACGGATGCGATCCGCGACGCCATC
>NZ_LMUK01000019.1:0-12920 GCF_009766005.1 Bradyrhizobium sp. S69
TCGTCAGTCGCAGCTCTCGCGTCCACCGCTCCCCGCCCCAACGTCAGTGACGATGGCCAACGCCCCCTCTCTCGGGACGGGATGCGAAGAATAAGCAGGTGATTTGGGTCAAGAGTCAAGGATTATTTCTGAAAATCAGAAATTGTCCGAAGGCATGATCGCTTTAATACAGGTTGGAACGCCTCAACCTTACCGATAGTGTAGTATGTTCATGCCAGTTCCTGTCATTTTCCCAACGCACATCCGACTGGACCTGATTGTTGCTGCGCAGACTGTCGTTGACGACGTTTGTCAGAACCAACTGGGCCACATGAAGCGACCGCCGAAGATCGAAGTTGATTTTGTCGCGTCGCTGATCGAGAACGGCGCTGATGCAATCAACAACGCTTGGCAGCCAATCTTTGGCCGAAAGATTAAGGTATGCGTGGCAGGCGTTTTTTGCCACCAATCTCCTAAGGTGACGATCTCTGACAATCCGCCGTATCCAGTGCCTACGACAAGTTGCGAGTTGGCCGATCTTCTTATCCTTCATTCGCACATAAACTCTGCTGGGAAGGAATACTGGCGCGCGGTTCTCATGCAGACAAAAATCGTTACAGGCTCAGGTGCGATCAAGCCGGACGAGCCGCAGTTCTGGCTTTACAATCGATGGCCACACTTTTCGATTTCGTCTCCGAAGTTCGATCGGCGGGCGCGTGATTTCAATGCTGATCAGCGTTCGGGGCGATACGGACTGCTGTCGAATAGTGGCTGGCTGGTCCTGCCTCCGGCCAAGCCACTTAGTGCTGTATCAGCAAGCACTCAGAGCCTCGCGGAATTTCTGGTTGCAATGCTCTACGATATGAATCCGCATCAGCCGGGCAGGACATCTCAATATGGTCGCCAAGTCTATCAGTCTTCACAATATGACTGGTCGCCGACGGTATGGGATTTGTTGCGGCTAACCGCGTTCCGGGCTCTTCGTCACAAAGGAAAACAACATGGCCTATATGTGGGCGATATGTCCCGCATGGGCGGACGAGTTTTGCAGTTATTTACGGCCCAATCGGGCTCTGCGCTTCCGCCCGACTCGCCCGTTGCGGTTAAACCCGACGACGACGGCGGGGTAAACGTGCTTGTCATCCAGACGGATCAGAGCGGATAAACGTGCATATAGAATCGCTCATGGTTGAAAGGCTTGCCAATAGCGATCAAAGGAATTTTTTTGGCTGCTGCTTTATAAAACTTGCGATGATGGAAAATATGAACACCGAGTAGAAAACACCAAGCAGAATTTCCGCGGTGGTGCAGACACGCGCAATTGGCCTTATTGGAGCGATGTCTCCATAGCCAACTGTTGCGATGGTGGCGACGCTGAAGTAGATGGCGGTTATGGGGCCGTCCATTCGCTGAGAAAATGAACTTGGTTGTAACCTGTCGACTATTTCGTAGATCAGCGAAAATCCATAAATCGTCGTTGCATAACTCCACAATGCCATGCGGAGTACACCTTTAGGCGATAACTTAATGCGCACCGGTATTATTCCGTATAATTTAGCTTCGTACTTTCCGTCGAAGCCGGGAAGTGTATAGAGATGCTTCAGGGAAATGACCGAGTACAGCACCACAGATCCCCAGATTCCAATAAACACGCATGTGCTGACGTAGAACAGAAATAGGAAAAGAAAAGGATTAGAGGTTCCTAATTCTTCTCGGTAAGACAAAACAAAGGCGGGAATAGAAAGCGACGCCAGAGAGAACGAATAAACAGTGTATCTGGCGACTACGTGACCTCTAAGGAAGCGAAAGAACTTGCTAAAGGCGCTCTTTTTAACGTGGTGGTCCCTAAAGTCATCTTCGGGCAATGAAGTCATGATTCTCAACCTGTGAAAGCTGGGTTATACTCCAGGTTGAATGAGAAAGAACAGCGGCGATGCAGCCCGTAGGGCGGATTAGCGCAGCGTAATCCGCCATTGCTGTGCCGGAGGTGTTACAGGGAGTGGAGGGGACGCTCACTGCAAGACAATATGGCGGATTACGCTAACGCTAATCCGCCCTACGGGCTTGGTTGCGGGGACCCGCAACAAACACCCCCAAAACTTCCCCCGCTCCTTGTTTCGCTTACTTCTGGGCGCGAGTGTCTTCCGCCGCGGCGAGTTCAGGCGACATTTGGCTTGGCCGGCCAAGGCATCGAAAAAACGATTGGATAAGCTAAGGCCCTAGCAGATACAGGCTCGAAATCTTGTCGACAATTAAGATCATCAGTTGCTCGATGCTTCCCAAAGCGCACAACTCCGCCCTTTCAAGAACAATGATCTTACAGTCGTCTCGGACGAGAGCACTGTGCATATGAGCATGGGCGCTTCGCAATTGATCGGCATCTCCCGTAATGCCATTTGATGCGATGAGAAAGGCGTGGCTGAGATGACGGTTAGTGGCTTTTGATATGAAAAACGCAATTGCGGCACTATCGACTCGACTGCTCCAGTTCTTACACTCGAATAGTAGCACGTTTGGCAGGAAATCGAGGGTGGTGCGATCATTCCAAAAAATCAGGTCAATTTCGCCACTTATATCTTCGGTGAGAGCATTACGACGTACTAATCTCACGCCTTCAATTTTGCTAAAAAGATAGATCAGAAGATCTTCCAGCGAGCGGCCTCGGGCAGCCGCTGTTGTTGCAGTATCCCCCTCGATGAAAAAACGTTCAATTCTTCTCTTGGACAGTCGGGCCATATCAATCGAGCCCGTGAGCCAGCCGATTTCTCGCCCTCTTTAAACCCGAAACAAATTGACCAGTCTGGGCGAGATTTTCCAATCCGTTGATTGAGATAGAAAAGACATAACCGCTCCCAAACATTCTTCCAACGATGTCATCATCTGGCGCATTAGTTACAATGATCGCGGACTTTAGATGAGATCGTACAAGCAATTTTCGGATGAGGTCCATCGCTCTTGGCGGAAACTGCTCACGCGCTGAGGACCTTACTTCGACCAAAGTTGGCAGACCAATGCCAATATCTAGATCTGGCAGCCATGCGATCATGTCGGCTTCGGCGTCATTTCCGAATCTAGGAGAGAGCGTGACACTGGCTCCGGCGCGTTCGAACGCTACGGCAACCCTCCCTTCCGTCGAAGGCAAGGTGTTTATTTGTTCCCGACTTGCAATTGGATAACTTTCTCCGCCGCCATAAAACCGCGGCGATTCTTTCACGCTTGACGTCTTTCGCGGAAGCTCAAGGTTGGCGACAAAGATTTCGAGGTGAAACCGGATAGTGTCGGTGTCAGCGATCGACGTTTCAACAAACGGGAGGGTTCTGACCGTGACCGGCAAATCGCTCTTGTCTTCTGCGATGAGGAACACAGGCTTGCCGAGTCCGACGGCTACCCCGATCTCAAATAGAACTGATCCTGACCCAATCTTCGTGGAAATCACCCCGCATATAAAAGAAGCCGCGCGTATTTGTCTTTCGAGTTGAGAGACGGATACTTCGCCGGCAGGGGGGATTTCCTCGACATCACCGACGTCAACCAACATCTCACGCAGCAGGTTTCTGAGCGGCTCGGTATTTAAGAGCACCGGAGAACTGATGTAGCAGCGGCGGTGCATTTTGACAGGTGGGATCGCCATGGTGCGGTACCAAGTTATTGGAGGAATACGCCATTGAAACCCTATACAGCTCGTAGGGCGGATTAGCGAAGCGTAATCCGCCAACTCGGCGGCTTTAACGGCGGACTACGTTGCGCTAATCCGCCCTACGGTCCTGAATTTAGAAGCAAAGGCGGCAAGGCCTGCGACTTGATCTTTCGCCCGTGAGGTTACTCTTCGGGCCAAGCCGCAGGGAGACCGATTAATTCGTGCATCGGTTTTCCATCCTTGCGCTTTAACTCATCGCCAACAACGGTCCATTCGGCAATGCCGAGGCCGATTTCGGGAAGCGGCTTTTCCGCCCAAGGGTTCGGAATAAGCAAGCCCGTTTTGCTTGCAAAATTCCATGGGTCAATCTTCATCAACGCCAGCACGCCACTTAGACGCGTGTTTCGCGGTTGTCCATTCGGCGGCCCGTACCAGATACCATCGGGCCGGTTCAAATCCCGCACGATTTCCTCGCCGTTTGGCCCTTTGGAAATCTCAACATAGGGCGTGCCGAACAACGCCTCTGTCACGGCGGACTCGCGATGGTGTGTCGAAAGTCCGTTAAGCGCGACAAGATAGGGATGATCGAGCTTTCCGTATCGCGACGCTTTTTTCTTGAGAGCGGGCCGAATTTCTTGGCTCGGATCAATACGGGTGGCGGGAGACCGCCGCACGCCAATCGCTCGCCCCTTTTCACCTGGCCTTGATCGGGTCCAAGCGGTGAGCTGGATCTTCGCGCCATGTTCTTCCCAGACAAAAGGAGCAGCTTGCCGCGCAGTTTCATCCGACGGCAGGGAAGCGATCCAGGACGTGAGCGCGGTTTTTAGCTTCTTGATGGAAAGGGGTTTCGTCGGCAGACCCGTGACCTTGAGGTCGAGGAAGTGCAAAGGAGATGGCGAGATGTCGATGGCCGAGAGGGCCGTGTTGAGGCGCGCCCGGGCGGCAACCTCTTGGTTGGATAGCCCACTTGCTTGCACAGCCTCCACGTAGAAGCGTTCGCCCTTGCCATTTTCGACAAGAAAGTCCGGAGACTTGTCGGTGTGTTCCAGCTTCGGTTCGATGACGACAATCTTGCACCCGCGCGCCAACAGGAAGTGATAAAGAAACAGTTCGAAGAACGCGCTACGGTGCTGATCATCGATCGTGGAGCGGAAACGGCTTACCAGTACGGCGCGATGCGTTTCGGCATAGGCCGCAAACCACGCGTCCACCTGTTCGCGAACTCGTGCGGCTTCGGGCCGCCCTGACCGGTTGAGATAGGAGAACTGCGTCTCATCCGGCAGGGGTGGTTCGTGATCGTCCCGGGGAATGTCGTCGAAGATGCTCATGGAAGGCAGTCATCATGCTTGGGTGGGTAACCTAGCATGATTATGGCCAGAGAAGCGCGCGCTCAACGCCATCCCGTCGCTGGAGCATGATGAGATAGGATTGAATCGGGTTAATTCTTATCGTGCAACTGCCGTAGGGGCGCGGGGCCACAAGCTCAGTGCGTGGAGACCCCCACCCCCCGACCCCTCCCCGCAAGGGGGAGGGGAGCAGGAGGGGCCGCTCTCAATATAACTCAATCCAATGTCATCCCATCCCGCCTCTCAAATCTCCTTCCTTTGCATCGCCCCCGCAATGTGATCCGCCTGGCGGATTGCCAGCGACACGATGGTCAGTGTCGGATTGCAGGCAGCGCCGCTGGTGAACTGGCTGCCGTCGGAGACGAACAGGTTCTTGACGTCGTGGGTCTGGCCGAATTTGTTGACGACGCCGTCTTTGGCTTTCGCGCTCATCCGGTTGGTGCCCATGTTGTGGGTGGAGGGGTAGGGCGGGGTCGGATAGGTCACGGTGGCGCCGACGGCCTCGTAGACCGCTGCGCCCTGTTTGTAGGCGTGATCGCGCATCGCGACGTCGTTGGGATGGTCGTCGTAATGCACGCTGGCGACCGGCTGGCCGAATTTGTCCTTGGCGACGGGGTCGAGCGTGATGCGGTTGGTTTCCTGCGGCATGTCCTCGCCGACCAGCCACATCCCGGCCATGCGCGGATAGCCTTCCATCGCCGAGGTGAACGGACGCCCCCAGCCGCCGGGATTGAGGAACGCCGCCATGAAGGGCAGTCCCAGCGACAGCGTTTCCATCTCATAACCGCCCATGAAGCCGCGCGAGGGATTGTGCTTGGCCTCGTCGCGGATGATGCCGGCCATGGTGGTGCCGCGGTACATGTGGACCGACTTGTCGAACACCGCATAGACGCTGCCGGTCATGTGACGCATGTAGTTGCGCCCGACCTGGCCGGATGAGTTGGCAAGTCCATCCGGGAACATGCTGGAGGCGCTGTTGAGCAACAGCCTTGGGCTCTCGATCGAGTTGCCGGCGACCGCGACGATGCGGGCCTTCTGGCGCTGGGTCTTGCCGTCGGCGTCGGCATAGACGACGCCGGTGACCTTGCCCGAGGCATCATGCTCGATCTTGAGCGCCATGCAGCCTGGACGCACCTCGAGATTGCCGGTGGCTTCGCCCTTGGGGATTTCGGTGTACAGCGTCGACCATTTCGCGCCGGACTTGCAGCCCTGGAAACAGAAGCCGATCTGCTGGCAGGAGCCGCGGCCGTCACGCGGCTCGCTGTTGATCGCCATCCGCCCGGTGTGGACCTCCTTGTAGCCGAGCTTCTTGGCGCCGGCTTCCAGCACCTTGAAATTGTTGTTGCCCGGCAATCCCGGAATGTTGTTGGTGCGGGTGACGCCCATCTTGTCTTCGGCCTTGGCGTACCACGGCTCCATCTCGGCGAGCGTGATCGGCCAGTCCAGGAGATTGGCGCCGGCGAGATTGCCGTAGGTGCTCTTGACCCGGAATTCATGCTCGTCGAACCGCAGCGACGCGCCGGCCCAATGCACCGTCGATCCGCCGACCGACTTGACGATCCAGGCCGGCAGATTGGCGAAGTCTTTCGCCACCCGCCAGTTGCCCGACGTGGTCCGCATGTCGGTCCAGGCCAGTTGCGTAAAGCTTTCCCACTCGTTGTTGACGAAGTCCTGCAACTCGGTGCGCGGACCGGCCTCCAGGATCACGACCTTGATGCCCTTCTGGGCGAGTTCGTTACCCAACGTGCCGCCGCCGGCGCCGGAACCGACGATGACGACCAGGCTGTCGTCGTTCAGATCGAATTTCGCCATGATGAAGTCCTCTCAACTAAAATCCTGCCAATTACATTTTGCGCGAAGCGTTCAGACCTTCGGCAGCCAATCGATGTCGTTGAAGCCGCGTTTGATGTAACCGCCATGTTCGGCGGACGAGCCCTCGTAGCCGAACTTCGGCCACAGCTCTTCCTGGTTGTAGAGAGAGACGACGAGATCGGACCTGATCTTCTTGAAGAACTCGGTCTGCTCGATGCCCTGCAGCAGCACCACCCGGTCGGCTTCCCAGGGCACTTCGGCGTAGCTAAGTTTGTGGTGGTCCTTCGCGTCCTGATCGAGCCGCCGAACGCCGTCTTCGAGCATCGTCTTGATCGCCGGATCTTTGGCCGCCTTGCCATCCCACGGCTTGATCGCGGTGATGTAATAGCTATCGACCAGGAAATCGTGCGGGTAGATATCGCGCGCGACTTTGACCAACGTCTTCAACGTCGCCGGCGTCAATGTGGTGGCATCAGCGGCCCACGCATCCTCGATGCCGAGGCCTGTGCTCGCGGCTACCGCCGCGACCGGAACCGCGCTGGCGGCGCCCTGAAGGAAAATACGCCGGCTGTATTTGCCGCGACGATCGACTTCTCTCATGGCTTTCTCCTCCAATGGATGTTTCTTCGAATATTTTTTGTTCAAGAGCGTCAGCCGAAGCGGCCGCCTTTCTGGATCACTTCGATCTTGTAGCCGTCGGGGTCGGAGACGAAGAAAAAGCGCGCCAGGGTCGCGCCGTCATGCTTGAAATCCCGCAGCGGTCCCGGGAACAGTCTCTCGCGCTCGAAGCGGGCGTGTTCGGCATCGACATCGTCGACGACGACGGCGAGGTGGCCGTATCCGTCGCCGAGCGTGTAGGGCTGCTTACGGTCGAAATTGACGGTGAGCTCGACTTCGAACGGCGAAGAAGGATGCCGCAGATAGATCAGCGCGAAGTCCGGAAACTTCAGATGGTCGGCGACCTCCAGGCCGAACGCGCGTGCGTAAAAGTCGAGCGCTTTCGCCTCGTCGAGGACGCGGATCATCGAGTGAACCGGCTTTGCCATCAGTTCAGCTCCTTCAGATAGGCGATGATGGCGGCGCGGGTTTCAGGCTTGGCTTGGCGGTAGGCCATCACGGCGCCGGGAATCACCGCCTGCGGATCGCTCAGCCAGGCATCCAGTTTGGCTTCGTCCCAAACAAAATCCGCCTTGGCGAACGCCGGCGAGTAATGAAAGCCCTCGACCTTGCCGGCCTGTCGACCGACCACCTTGTTAAGCGGCGGACCTTGCCGGACTGGCTCCGAGGGATCGATGGTGTGGCAGGTGCCGCATTGCTGCTTGAACAGCGCGGCCGCATCGGGCGGCTTGGCTGCCGGCAACGGCATTTGCGCCGACGCGGCGGAGAACGCCGATATCGCGCCGCAAAATCCCAGGCCTATCGCGAGTATCGCACGCGTCGTTCCCATGCCGCCGAACTTAGGTCGGTGCGAACGCGCGGTGGTAGTAGCCGGCTGTTTTAAGCCTGGCGTGCAGTGCGAGATTTAGAGCGTTTTCGAGCCAACGGGTCGCGCGAATGCGCGCCCGATGACAGGCTCCGTGGGCACCGGTTCGCGTGAAGAAAACGCGTCAAAAAAAGACTCTAGTCGTCGTAACCGCCTGAACCGCGTTTGGCCTTGACGTCGCCGCGGCGCTTCTTGCCTTCGAGCCGGCGCTGTTTCGAGCCGAAGGTCGGCTTGGTGGCACGGCGTGGCGTTGGCCGCACCATGGCCTCGCGCAGCAGTTCGAGCAGCCGGTCCATGACGTCGGCGCGATTGCGTTCCTGGGTTCGGAAGCGCTGGCCGTGGATCACGATCACGCCGTCCTTGGTCATGCGCTGGCCGGCCAATCGATTGAGCCGCAATGCAGCATCCTCGGCAAGCGTGATCCGCCTTGTGTCGAAACGCAATTGCGCGGCGGTCGACAGCTTGTTGACGTTCTGCCCGCCCGGGCCGGAGGCGCGCACGAAGCTGATCTCGATGTCGTTTTCGTCGATGGAGAGATCGCGGGAAATCCGCAGCATGGCGTCACCGGGAGACAGTTTCTCCAGACATAGCAAACGTCATCCTGAGGTGCGAGCCTGACGGCGCATAGCGCCGTCAGTTTAGCGAGCCTCGAAGGATGAGTGTGTAGCACATCCTTCGAGACGCGCGCTAAGAGCGCGCCTCAGGATGACGGCAGTGTTTGCGGAGAAATCCGGAAGAAGGCTAACGCTCAGTTCGCCGTCGGTGGCGGGGTCGCGGCGGCGGGCTGGGCGGCGGCTTGCGGGGCGCGGCCGACGATCACGGTGAGCAGGCCCTGGCCCCACAGCCGCTTGGCCACGGCCTTGGTCTGGTCGAGCGTCACGGCGTCGACGATGGCGTTACGCTTCTCGATATAATCGATCGGGAGCTTGTCGAGCTGGTATTGCAGCAGCGCCTGCGCGAGCTTCGAGGAGGTGTCGAGCGCCAGCATCTGCGAGCCCTTGAGATAGGATTTGGCCTCGTCCAGCTCCTGCTGGGTCGGGCCGTCCTCGGCCATCCGACGCACTTCCTTGTTGATGGCCTCGACGGTCTCGCCGGCACGGTCGGCGCGGGTGCCCGTGTTGCCGATGAACAGCGCCGAATGCTCCATCCACAACAGCGATTCATAGACCGAATAAGCCAGGCCGCGCTTCTCGCGCACTTCGTGGTAGAGCCGCGATGACAAGGAGCCGCCGCCGAGAATGTGGTTGACGACATAGGCGGCCATGAAATCCGGATCATGGCGCCCGATGCCGGGGCCGCCGAAGGTCACCACGGTCTGCGGCACGTCGAGCGGAATGAACGCGCGCTGCGGCGGCTTGGTGGCCACGACGTCGGGGACCGGCGTCAGGTTGGCTTTCGCCGGCAGGCTGCCGAAGGTCTTGTCCAGGAGCTTGCCCAGCGTTTCGGGGTCGACATCGCCGACCACGGCCACCTTCAGCGTATCCTTGGCCAGCACGTGGCTGACATAGGCCTTGAGGTCGGCGATCTCGATTTTCGGCACGCTTTCCAGGCTGCCGTCGGCCGGCCGGCCATAGGGATGGTCGCCATAGGCCAATTCCAGGAACTTGCGGCCGGCCAAGGCCTGCGGGCTGGCGGTGTCGCTTTGCAGATTGGAAATCACCTGGGAGCGAATGCGCTCGACATCGGTAGAGTCGAAATGCGGCGACGTCAGCGACGCCCGCAACAGGTCGAACGCCTCGTCGCGGGTATCCTTGAGCATGCGCAGCGAGCCGCGGAAATAATCCCGGTTGGCCTGAAAACTCAGTTCGATGGCGCGGCGGTCGAGCCGCTCATGGAAGGTCTTGGAATCCATGTCGCCCGAACCCTCGTCGAGCAGATCGCCGACCAGATTGGCGACGCCGGGCTTGCCGGGAGGATCCTGCGAGGCGCCGCCGCCGAAGGCATATTCCATCGCGATCAAGGGCACCGTGGCGTCTTGCACGAACCAGGCCTCGATGCCGCCGGGCGACACCAGATGCTGGATCTTGGCCGCGGCATGCGACGGCGTCGCCGCCAGCGAGATGGCCGCGAAACCCACGGCAACGGTCAATGCGATGCGCTGCGCGCTAACCTTCAAGTCGATCACGAGCGCTTCTCCTCGCGTTTTGCCGCCGCATCCTTGATCAGATAACCGGTCACCGATCGCTTTTTGTCGAGCCATTTTTGCGCGGCGTCGCGGACCTGCTCGGCGGTAACGGCGCGAATGCGATCCGGCCAGCTTCGGATGTCCTCGATGCTCAGGCCGGTGGTCAGGGCCGCGCCATACCAGCGCGCCAGCGTCGCCTGGTTGTCCTGGGCGTAGATCGCTTCCGCGATCAGTTGCGTCTTGACGCGCTCGAGATCCTCGGACTTGGCGGTGTTCTGCGCGACATCCGCGATCACCCGATCGACCACCTGCTCGACCTGCGCGAAGCTGACGCCGGGCCGTGGCGAGACCGAGATCGAGAACTGGGTTGGATCGAGCGAGGTGCCTTGGTAGCCGGCGCTGGCGCTGACGGCGAGCGGCTGGTCGACCACCAGCGCGCGATAAAGATAGGAATTGCTGCCGCTGCCCATCAACTGTCCGAGCACATCGAGGGCCGCACTTTCACCGGCTGCCGCGGTGGTGGCGGACGGAACGAGGTAATAGCGCATCACCTTCGGCTGTTCGACGCGCGGGTCGGCAAACGTCACCGTGCGCGGCGCGATCGGCGGAGGCTCCTGCGGGCGGATGCGCTGTGCCGGGATCGCAGGTTGCGGCTGGACTTGTCCAAAAGTCTGTTCCGCGATCGGGCGGACGTCGTTGGCATCGACGTCACCGGCGATCACCAGGGTCGCGTTGTTCGGCGCATAAAAGCGCCGATAGAACGCCAGCGCGTCTTCGCGGTCGAGCTTCTCGATTTCGTGGTGCCAGCCGATCACCGGGCGGCCGTAGGGATGATTGAGATACAGCGCCGCCATGATCTGTTCGGTCAGCCGCGCTTCCGGATTGTTGGCGACCCGCATGTTGTATTCTTCGAGCACGACGTCGCGCTCGGGCAGCACATTCTCGTCCTTGAGGATGAGACCGGTCATGCGATCGGCCTCGAACTCCATCATCTTGGCCAGCTGGTCGCGCGGCACGCGCTGGAAATAGCCGGTGTAGTCGGTGGAGGTGAAGGCGTTCTCGTTGCCGCCGATCCGAAGCACGGTCTGGGAGAATTCGCCGACCGGATGCTTGGCGGTGCCCTTGAACATCAGATGTTCGAGAAAATGCGCAAGGCCCGATTTACCGGGCGTTTCGTCAGCGGAGCCGACCTTGTACCAGATCATCTGGGTGACGACGGGGGTACGGTGATCGGGGATCACCACCACTTTCAGGCCGTTGCCGAGGGTAAAGCTCGCGGGAGGGTCCGAGGTCACCGTGGTCTGGGCGAGGGCGCCGGATGCGGAAAAAGCCAGCGTCGAAGCCAGCGCGACGAGAACGAAGGCAGCAGAACGGTGTGAGCGCATCATGACCTGTCTGGAGGCCCGAACAAAAGCGTTCGGAAAAAGCGTTGGAAGGAATCGCGGGGCTGGAGCGTGACTATTCTGGAGCGTGGCGGCTTGTCTTCTAATCGCCATCCAGCTCCATCTCATTATTTGAGCATGATAACCGGGCAGACGCCTTGCGTCGGCCCTAGGGAAAACCGGTATCGAGCTGAAAACGTGCCTTCCCGGATCATGTTGCAGCGTACACCGCGTGCCGGCCGCTGAACGTCACGAAGCCGAGAGGGCGTCTTAACTATTCGCCATATTTGCCCTGGGCGGGATTGTATTCCTTGTTCAGCGATTCCTTCGGTCCGGTGCCGTAGGCAAAATTCGGCGACGGCGTCTGGTATCCGGCGGGCGGCTGGGTCAGGGAATCCCGGGTCGGCTCGCCCTTGAACGGCGCAATCTCGGGTTTGTTACCGCCGAACATGTGGTTGGCGCCGAAGATGTTCAACTTGCTGCTATCGAATCCGAGCTGCGACGGGTTCAGGATGGCGTTCCTGCCCGGATCGCCTTCGCCCGGCTGGTTGACCTCGCCGGCGGTGGACGTCTGCGGCGCCGTCCGGCCGACATTGAGTTCGCTCGGCGACAGGATGCGAGCGGCTTCGACCGGATCCTTGTTTTCCTTCTTGCGGCGGGCGATGTCCGCCTTGCGGCGGGCTTCATCGGGATCCTTTGGCCAATTCGGAGGAGGCTTGGCTGCGGCCGTATTGGCCTGCGGCGGCGGCAAATCGAGCCTGGGAGGCACCACCAGCGGGGAGCGCTCGCGATAATCGATGCCGCGGTTGTCCATGTTGGTGCCGCCGATGCCGGCCATGATGCCGTCCATCATCTTTTCCTCGAAGGTCTTGCCTTCGTCTTCCTCCTGGGCGCGCGCGGCGCCCGCCATCATGACGAAGCCGACGGCGAGGGTGACGGCGGCCATCCGAACTGCGCGCATCGGGGCAGCAGAGGAATTCTGCACAAACCAACCACGGGTCTTGGTGTCGCGCATCATGCTGTTCCTGTTCAAATTTCCAGCGGATCGCCGATCGGGGGCACAGCCTCGCACCTCACGGCTCCGCACCAGCAAGCAACGTTCCGCTTGGGGCCCGTATCAGCCGGGATCAGGGCGCTTTTGCGGCGGGTACCCCCA
>NZ_LMUK01000019.1:13105-89337 GCF_009766005.1 Bradyrhizobium sp. S69
GGACGTGGAACAGGGCGAAATCGACCACCGCGCCATAGGCGAAACGGTCGATGGCGTTGCCGATGGCGCCGCCAATGATCAGGCCGAGCGCCAGGGTGGCCAACAGGGTTCGCGACCGCGCCATCCAGACCGCCAGGACGATCACCGCCACCGCCTTGACCAGCATCAGGACGATCTGGGCGGTGGTGCCGTCGTTCTGAAACCAGCCGAAGCTGATCCCCGGATTCCATGCCAGCACCAGGTCGAAGAACGACGTGACCGTCACCGCGCCGCGATGGGCGATGTCGAACACGTACAGCAGCCAGAGCTTGGTCAGCTGGTCGAGCACCAGCACGGCGACGGCGGCAATCACGCCGGGGCGGAGGTGAGCGTTCAAACCGAAACTCCCAACGCCTTCCATTCTCGCAGTGCCTCGGCATCGCGCGGCGAGACATCGGGGTATTCGGGATCCGCGCCGACGTCAGGCAGGATCTTCCAGGAACGCGCGCATTTGATGCCGACGGCCTTTTCGACCACCACGGCGACACCGGGCACATCTTTCAGCCGGAACGCATCGGTGGGCGCTTCATCCTCTCTCACTTCGTAATTCGAGGTGATGCAGACTTCGGCGACGTCGACGTCGAACAGCGTGCTCAAAATCGCCCGGTCCGAAACGTAAATCAGCGGCGAGGCCTCCAGCGACGAGCCGATCCGCTTGGCGGCGCGTTCGACTTCCAGCGCGCCGGTGACGACGCGGCGGACGTTGCGGATGGTTTCCCACTTCGCGGCCAGAGCGTCATCGCGGAATGCCTCGAGTCCCTCAGGGAACAAGGTCAGATGCACCGAGGGTTCGGCGTCCGGCCGGTACATCCGGTAGGCCTCGTCGGTCGTGAACGACAGCACCGGCGCCAGCCATTTCAGGATCGCATCGCAGATCATGTCGATCGTGGTCAGCGCCGCCTTGCGCGCCAATGACGATGGCGGGTCGCAATACAGCGTGTCCTTGCGGATGTCGAAATAGAACGCCGACAGTTCGGTGTTCATGAACGCAGCAAGGCTCGCGACCACGGTTTTGTAGTCGAACTCGGCATAGGCCGTGCGCACGATCGCCGCGTGCTCGGCCAACTGATGCAGCATCAGCCGCTCCAGTTCGGGCATCTCGGCGACCGCGACCGCGTCGTCCGGCTTGAAATGATGCAGCGTGCCGAGCATCCAGCGGATCGAGTTGCGCAGCTTGCGATAGGTCTCGATGGTGTTCTTGATGATCTCCGCGCCAATGCGCTGGTCGTCGGCATAGTCGGTGGCGCAAACCCAGAGCCGCAGGATATCGGCGCCGGAATCCTTCATTACTTTTTGCGGCTCGACGGTGTTGCCCACGGATTTGGACATCTTGCGGCCGTTCTCGTCGAGCGTGAACCCATGCGTCAGCACCACGTCGAACGGCGCGCGGCCGCGGGTGCCGCAGCTTTCGAGCAGCGACGACTGGAACCAGCCGCGATGCTGGTCCGAGCCTTCCAGATACATCACGGTGTCGCCGCCGCCATCGACCTTGCGCTTGATGCCGGCAAGGCCCGGGAAGTGCACGGGGTCTTCGAGCACGAAAGCATGGGTCGAACCGGAATCGAACCAGACGTCGCAGATGTCGTCGATCTTCTTCCATTCCTCATTGGCGTGCGGGCCGAGAAAGCGCTCGCGCGCGCCGTCCATGTACCAGGCGTCGGCGCCCTCCTTCTCGAAGGCATCGGCGATGCGGGCGTTGACGGCCTCGTCTTGCAGGATTTCGGCGGAGCCATCGCCCTTTTCGCGCACGAACACCGCGATCGGCACGCCCCAGGCACGCTGGCGCGAGATCACCCAATCCGGCTTGCTGTTGATCATGCCGTTGATGCGGTTCTGGCCCGACTGCGGCACCCATTGCGTCACCGAAATCGCCTGCAGCGCGCGGGCGCGTAGGGTGTCGCCGGACTTGGCATTGCCATCATCGGCAATATCCTTATCCATCGCGATGAACCATTGCGGCGTATTGCGGAAGATCACCGGCTTCTTGGAACGCCACGAATGCGGGTATTGATGCTTGAGCCGGCCGCGCGCCAGCAGCATGCCGCGCTCAACCAGCGCCTTGATCACCGCCTCGTTGGCGTCGCCCTTTTCGCCCTTGTCGTTGATGACGCGCTTGCCTTCGAAGCCCGGCGCCTGATTGGTCAGCGCGCCGTTTTCATCGACGGTGTAGGGGATGGTGGTGTTCATGCCGCGCGCGTCCAGCTCGCGCGCATTCGACATCCAGACGTCGAAGTCCTCGCGGCCGTGGCCGGGCGCGGTGTGCACGAAGCCGGTACCGGTATCGTCGGTGACGTGGTCGCCGGGAAGCAGCGGAACGGTGAATTCGTAGCCGCCATCAAGACCCTTCAGCGGGTGCGCGCATTCGACCACATCGAGGGTGTCGGCCGGAATGTCGCGAACCTTTTCATAGGCGGTGACGCGCGCCTGCTTGAAGACGCTTTCCGCCAGCGCATCCGCCAGGATCAGAAGATCGCCCGGCTTGGCCCAGTTGTCGGCGGCGGCGTCCGTGACCTTGTAGAGGCCATAGGCAATCTTCGGCGAGAAGCTGATGGCGCGGTTGCCCGGCAAGGTCCACGGCGTTGTGGTCCAGATCGCGATCGAGGCGGAGGCCAGCGCGCCATGCGCCGGATTTGTGACGGGAAACTTCACCCAGACGGTATCGCTGGTGTAGTCCTCGTATTCGACCTCGGCTTCGGCGAGCGCGGTCTTCTCCACCACGCTCCACATCACCGGTTTGGAGCCGCGGTAGAGCGTGCCGTTGGCCGCGAATTTCATCAGCTCGCGCGCGATCTGGGCTTCGGCGAAATAATCCATGGTGGCGTAGCGGTGATCCCAGTCCCCGATGATGCCGAGCCGCTTGAACTCCTCGCGCTGCACGTCGAGCCAATGGTTGGCATAGGCCCGGCATTCGCGGCGGAACGCCACCATCGCGGCGGAATCCCGGAAATCCGGCTTCTGCTTGCCCTTGGAGCGGTAGTTCTCCTCCTCGATCTTCCATTCGATCGGCAGGCCGTGGCAGTCCCAGCCCGGCACGTAATTGGAATCGAAGCCCAGCATCTGCTGGCTCTTGGTCACCACGTCCTTGAGGATCTTGTTCAGCGCATGCCCGATATGGATGTTGCCGTTGGCGTAGGGCGGCCCGTCATGCAGCACGAATTTGGCACGGCCGGCGGCAGCCTTGCGCAGGCGGTCGTAGAGGCCGATCTCGTTCCAGCGCTTGAGGATTTCCGGCTCGCGCTGCGGCAGGCCGGCGCGCATCGGGAATTCCGTCTGCGGCAGGAACAGGGTCTTGGAATAGTCGTGAGCTTCAGATTTCTGGACTTCAGATTTTTTGGCGTCGGATTTTTGCGGCTTGTCGGACATGAATGCTCTGGTTTGGCTCGAAGGGCGCTGGAACGCGAGGGAATCGCGGATGAATGGGGCAGGTCCCGGTTTTCCGCCGAGCCGAAGCTCAGGCAGAAGCCGGGCCGCTAATGCTTATGGTGCGCCGCGCAAACATGGGGCTTTCCATAGCAGCCGGCCGGGGGAAGCGCAAAGGGCCGCCGCAGGGGTATTGACGTCATCCTGAGGTGCCCCGCCGCCTTCGGCGGGCCTAGAAGGATGAGCCGCACGCACTGCGCGGAACAACATCCTTCGAGGCTCGCAAGGGCTCGCACCTCAGGATGACGTCGTCAAATGCGGCCGGGCCGTATTTCGGGTGACCGTCTGCCCCTGCTCAGGCGATCGCTCCAAGCCTCGGGAAAGCTCCCGGGGCAGCCGCCAACGCGGCGCGGGCGCGGGCGCTATCGTCGTCCATCTGGCGCACCAGCGCCTCGATGTTGTCGAACTTCAGTTCCTCGCGGATGAAGCCGATGAAGGCCACGTCCAGTGCCGCTCCATAGAGATCGCCCTTGAAATCGAACAGGAAAACCTCGAGCAGCGGCGCGCCATTGTCGAAGGTCGGGCGGCGGCCGAAACTGGCGACGCCGTCGAACCGTACCTGATCCTTTCCCTGGCCGCGGCCAACCCGCACCGCGTAGATGCCTTGCTTGAGACCGCAATTCTTGTCGAGGCGGATGTTGGCGGTGGGATAGCCGAGATCGCGGCCGCGCTTCGCGCCATGGATCACCTCGCCATGGACGAACCAGGGGCCGCCGAGCATCGCGGTGGCGTCATCGATCTGCCCCTCGGCCAGCGCCATGCGGATCGCGCTGGAGGAGACCGGCCGCTCCGCGATATCGATATGCGGCTGGACATCGACCTCGATGCCGAGCCGGGGGGCCTCGCTGACCAGAAGGCTCGGCGATCCGACCCGGCCCTTGCCGAAATGAAAGTCATATCCGACCGCGATACCGCTGATTCCGAGCCGCTCAATCAGATCATGGTGAATGAAATCCTGCGCTGTGGTCCCGGCGCGGGCCTTGTCGAACGTCATGACCACGGCGCCGGCCAGGCCGGTCCCGGCCAGCAGCCGCAGCTTTCCGGCCTCGTCGGTCAGCCGGAACTGGGGAGAATTCGGGCTGAAAAAGCTGCGCGGATGGGGCTCGAACGTCACCGCCAGCGCCGGCTTGCCGTGGGCGCGCCCCATTGCCAGGGCGGCCTCGATCACGGCCCGGTGGCCGAGGTGAACGCCATCGAAATTGCCCATCGCGACCACAGTCCCCTTGGGGATCGCGGCGGCAGCGGTCGAATCGCGGATAACCATGAAATCAGGCGTCATTTTCGGGATTCTTCAACTTAAGTCGGACGGGTGGGGAAGACCGTGACGTGGCGGCCCCCGCGAAGTCAAGCCGCCGCCGGATCGGCGTCCGGCTCGGGGCAGCAATGCATTCGGCCGATGGCCGGTTAACGGGCTGTTTAATGGCTGATGCTACTGCTGAAGGCGAACTGCGGGGCATCTCGGTCCCATGCAGGCTTGTTCGCGTAGTGTCGTGTGGGGGATCCAATGGCGGTTGATTTGTCGATGTCGGTTCTGGTGGTGGATGACTACAACACCATGATCCGCATCATCCGGAATCTCCTGAAGCAGCTTGGCTTCGAGAATATCGACGATGCCAGTGACGGCTCGGCGGCGCTGAACAAGATGCGCGGCAAGAAATACGGCCTGGTGATTTCGGACTGGAACATGGAGCCGATGACCGGCTACGACCTGCTCCGCGAAGTACGGGCCGATCCCAATCTCGCCACCACGCCGTTCATCATGATCACGGCGGAATCCAAGACCGAGAACGTGATCGCGGCCAAGAAGGCCGGCGTCAACAATTACATCGTCAAGCCGTTCAACGCCGCGACCTTGAAGACCAAGATCGAAGCGGTCTTCCCCGACATGGCGAGCGCGTAAGGCGCGCTGCCTGATCTTACCAAGTGGCAAGCATCAAAGTTCGTCATGCCCGGGCTTGTCCCGGGCATCCACGTCTTTGGTGCGGTGACGGTTTTAAGACGTGGATGGCCGGGACAAGCCCGGCCATGACGGTCATGAAATCATGATGATCTAAAGTGGTGAAGGTCTACGTTTCGGCGTCGATCGCCCTACCACTTCAATTCCCGCGTCAGCGCGCGGGGCGGGTGGCCGAACAGTTCCTTGACCGAGGCGGGATCGAGTTGATCGACGCCCTCGAAATCCTCGGCGTGGATGCCGCGGGTCACGAACAGGCAATCGATCCCGAAACCATGGGCGCCTGCCAGGTCGGTGCGCACCGAATCGCCGATCGCCAGCACGCGGCTGAGCTCTGCCGGACGGCCGAGATGCTTGGCGGCCAATTGCATCGCGCGTTGATAGATCGGCCGGTGCGGCTTGCCGTAGAAGATCACCTCGCCGCCGAGCTCGCGGTAGAGCTCGGCGATCGCGCCGGCGCAGTAGATCAGGCGGTCGCCGCGTTCGACCACGATATCGGGGTTGGCGCAGATCAGCGTCAGCTTGCGTTCGCGCGCCTGCAGCATCATGCCGCGATAGTCTTCGGCGGATTCGGTCTCGTCGTCGTAGAGGCCGGTGCAGATGATGTAGTCGGCCTGCTCCAGCGGTGAAAGCACCGGATCGAGCCCGCGGTGGATCGAATTGTCGCGTTCCGGGCCGAGCCAGAACACTTTCCGCCCCGGATGATCGGCGACGTATTGCCGCGTCAGATCGCCGGAGCTGACGATGGCGTCATAGGTGTCGTCGGCGACGCCGAGCTTGCGCAATTGCCGCTGCACCGAATCGGCCGGACGCGGCGCGTTGGTGATCAGAATGACGGTGCCGCCGCGGCTGCGAAAAGTATGCAGCGCCTCGCAGGCTTCCGGGAACGCGACGAGGCCGTTGTGAACCACGCCCCAGATGTCGCTGAGCAGCACATCGACGCCGGCAACCAGATCGCGCAATTGCTCGGCAAACCGAAGGGTTGTCATCGCCGCTGTCGCCGCTTAGCCCGGCCCGGCGATGCGGCGCGCCAAGGCGGCGACCCCGGATGCCCTGGGAGTATCGATGGCCGGAGCATCGATCGAAGCTTTCTTGCCGGTGCCATTGGAATCGGGAGCCCTGTCAGGAGATTTGGAAGAGTCTTCTTTGAAGGAGTTCTGGATTTTCGCGTCCTGCCCGTTGCCGGCGGGCGCCCCGCCGGTAGCAGATGCTCCCTCCGGCCGCAACGGCCGAGGCGGCGCAAACAGGAAGCCCTGTCCGAACCGCACGTCGTAATCGAGCAGGTCGACCACGGCGCGTTCGCCTTCGATCCGCTCCGCGATCAAATCGATGCCGAAGCGGCCGAGCAGGTCGGAAAGATCGGAAGGGTGGATGTCGGACGCCGAACTCTGGCGCTGATCGAGCAGCAGCGCCGCCGGCACCTTGATGAAGCGGACGCCTCGATCGGCCAGTTCGCGCGGCTCGATCCGCAGGTCGGTGACGTGGTCCATCGAGAAACGGAATCCGCGCTGCGCCAGCGCCGCCAGATGTTCGATCTCGGTCGGGCCCAGATTGCGAAACGTCGCCTGCTTGAATTCCAGCACGAACGAGGGCGCCAGCGCGCGATTGGCTTCCAGGAAATCGAGGCATTGCGCGAAGGTGGCCGGATGCGCCAGCGTCGCCGCGGCGACATTGCAGAACACCCCGACCTCCTTGTTGCGCACCATCAGCCGGCGCAGCACCTGCACGCAACGCAGCATCACCATGTGATCGATCCGCCCGATCAGCCCGGCCGCTTCAGCGATGCCGACGAAATCGTCGGCGGTGATGATCTGATCCCTGCCGTCGCGCATCCGGGTGACCGCTTCGTAGAAGCGCACCTTGCGTTGTGGCAGGCTCACCATCGGCTGCAGATAAAGATCGAGCCGGTTTTCCTCGATCGCGCTTTTCACCGCCGCCAGCACTTGCGCCTGGCTTGGGGAAGCCGCGGGTTCGGCGATGATGGCGGCCGGCGCGGCGGTGGCCGCCATCGTGCCGATCTCGACACCGGGCGGCGGCAGTTCATGTTGTCCGCCACTTTCGGCGTTGTTGGCCGGCGCCGCCGCGATCAGCGCGCCCGATGACAGCTGGTCGTCATGGGTGGCCACGGAGGCTGCGAGTTGCTTGACCAGCCCGCCCAACTCATTGATCTCGCCGACGACGGCCTGGATGCGGTCCGCCCCGATCGAATTGGCCGAGGTCACGCGGCCTTCGACGGCGGCCAGCCGGCGCCCGAATTCGGCGACCTGACGGGCGAGGTCGGCGGTGCCGCGCGACAGGTCGGCGATCTGGCTGCCGACGTCGGTGCGATCGCGCAGCCGCATCGACACGGCGTTGTAGAGGATCAGGAAGGTCAGCGCGGTCAGCGCCACGATCGCGGATTCCGTTCCGCTGACACCCGCCATCGAATACAAAACGAGGCCAAGCGAGGCTGCGACCAGCACCATGCAAATGGCGATGAAAATCGTGGAAATGCGGATCATGCGGCGCGCAACGCTCCCCCAAAGCATTGCAACCATAGCATTAATGTTGATTCGGAACGCTAGTGTTCTTTGCGGGGCGGCCGGAACCATCCCGGGTGTGCAATCCAGGGGACCGATCGTTGCTAAATGTTGCTGGGTCGGCCCATCGCTTTAGCCTCGCGTCCCGGATTTGCGGCGCAGCGAACCCGGGCGAGGGGTGGCGCCACTTACAAATCGGCGGCAGCAATCCAGAACACTTCGCCGTCGGAGTCCTCGGTATCGAGCCACAACAGCGGCAGTTGCGGAAAGGCATCCTCAACCGTTCCGCGGCCGCGGCCGATCTCGCACAACAGGCCGCCCTGCGGCGTCAGGTGCCGCCCGGCCTCGTTCAGGATGCGGCGGACGATATCGAGCCCATCGGCGCCGCCGTCGAAGGCGATTTTGGGCTCGGTGCGGCATTCGCGCGGCAGCGCCGCCATGCCTTCCGCATCGACATAGGGCGGATTGGAAATGATCAAATCGTAGCGCTTGCCGCCGAGCGGCTTGAACAGGTCGCCGCGGTGCAAGGTCAGCCGGTCTTGAAGGCCGTAATCGCCGACATTGCGCGCTGCCACTTCGAGGGCATCCTTTGAGATGTCGACCGCGTCGATTTCGGCATTGGGAAAATTCCGGCTGGCCAGGATCGCAAGACATCCCGAGCCGGTGCAGAGGTCGAGCATGCTTTCCACTGACAAAGGATCGTCGATCAGCGCGCTATCTTCGTCATCGGTCGCACCGCCGAAATGCTGGTCCAGCAATTCGCCGATGAAGGAGCGCGGCACGATGGTGCGCTCGTCGACATAAAACGGCAGGCCGCGCATGTAGATCTTGTTGACGAGATAGGCGGCCGGCTTTCGGGTCGAAACCCGGCGCGCGATCACATCGAGAATTGATTTGGCTTCCGCCGCAGTGACCCGCGCGGTCGCGAAATTCTCGAACTGGTCGGGATGCAGATGCAGGATCTCGCAAACGATAAACGCGGCCTCGGCGACCGGATCGGTGGTGCCATGCGCGAACACCAGATCGGCCTCGACGAAGCGGCTGACCGCGTAGCGGACGAAGTCGAGCAGCGTCAGCAACTCGCCGGCCGCGACCTTGGCGACCTTGGGGACCTTCGATCCGGCGCGACGGCGCGGCGCAGCCTTTTTGGCAGCCTTTTTGGCAGCCTTGTTGGCGGCTTTGGTGGCGCGTTTGGCCATCAGGATTTGGTCCAGCGCGCGGCGGCGGCGTCATCGTGGTCGTGCGCCTCGATCCAGCTGGTGCCCGCGGTACTTTCCTCGCGCTTCCAGAACGGCGCGTTGGCCTTGAGGTAGTCCATCAGGAATTCCGCCGCCTCGAACGCCGCCTGCCGGTGCGCCGAGGCCGCCAGCACCAGCACGATATTTTCGCCGGGCACGATGCGGCCGACGCGATGAATGACGGTGAGGCCGCTCAGCGGCCAGCGCGATATCGCCTCATCGGCGTGCCGCTTGATTTCAGCTTCCGCCATATCAGGGTAATGCTCGAGCGTCAGCGCCGCGATCGGCTCGCCGTTTTCGCTGCCGCGGCAGATGCCGGAGAAGCTGACTACGGCACCAATATCGATGCGGCCTTTGGTCAGCGCCGCGATCTCGTGGCCGACGTCGAAATCGGCTTGCTGGATGCGGATGGTTGCGTTGGCGGCCATGAGGGGTATCAACCCCCGGTCATCGGCGGAAAGAAAGCGATCTCGCGGGCGCCCGAGATCATCGCATCGGACTTGACATGGGTGTGGTCGATCGCGGCGCGGATCACCCGCGGCGTCTCGAAGGCATACGCATACGTCTCGCCGCGCTGCGCCAGCCAGCCGATCAGTTCACCGACGGTGCGCACATCGGCCGGCGGCTCGAGCGTTTCCTCGGCCTTGCCGATCCGTTCGCGCACCCAAGCGAAATACTTGACCTTCATCCCTCATCTTCCTGGATGAGATGGTGAATGCCGGAGCGGAAATAGTCCCAGCCGGTGTAGATCGTGAACAGCGCCGACGTCCACAGCAACACGATGCCGATCAGCGTGGTCGCGGGCAGGATCTGCTCGCCGGCTTCGCCCGCGATCAAAAACCCGATCGCGACCAGTTGCAGGGTGGTCTTCCATTTCGCAAGCTTGGTGACGGGGACGCTGACGCGCAAAGCGGCGAGATATTCCCGCAGTCCCGACACCAGGATTTCGCGGCACAGGATCACGATCGCGGCCCACAGCGTCCAGCCATGGATGCTGTTGTCCGCCGCCAGCATCAAGAGGCAGGAGGCGACCAACAGCTTGTCGGCGATCGGATCCAGCATCCGGCCGAAGGCGGATTGCTGGTCCCAGATGCGCGCGTAATAGCCGTCGAGATAGTCGGTTACTCCGGCGGCAATGAACACGGCCAAAGCGATCCAGCGAAGCCACAACGGGCCTTCCATGATCGATTCTTCGAACACGCAGCCAACCACCACCGGAATGGCGGCGATCCGGGCGTAGGTCAGAATATTCGGCAGCGACAGGCTCTTTGGCTGTCCCTTGGCCTGGGCCTTGTTGGTCGCGATGTTCATCCGTCTTACCAATACCGCTGGGGCAGTTACGTCAACCGGGCGAGGCACATGATCCGTGGGAGATGACCTAAATGTAACGCCAGCCGCTGTCCAGCGCATGACCCGGGGGTGGGAACCGGTTTTGCGAAAAGATCATGCTCAAACAGCCGCCTGCTTCTGGAGCCTTTTCCGTTCCGATGGAATCGGAACGGGGCTCCAGTCTTCTGTTTTGACGCGTTTCTTCACGCGAACCGGTGCCCACTTCGCTCGAAAACGCTCTAATTGGGTTGGGCGTGGAAAAACTCGAAAATCTTGCGTGCGCTTTCCGCGCTGACGCCGGGAACCTTGCCGAGGTCGGCGATCGAGGCCCGTTCGATCTCCTTCAATGTTCCGAAATGATGCAGCAAGGCCCGCTTCCGTGATGGGCCGATCCCCGGAATCTCCTGCAAACCGGCCTCGCGAATGTCCTTTTTGCGCAGCTTGCGGTGCGAGCCGATCACGAAACGGTGCGCCTCGTCGCGCAACCGCTGAATGAAATACAGCACCGGATCGCGCGGTTCCAGCTTGATGGCCTCGCGATCCGGCATGAACAGGGTTTCGCGGCCGGCGTCGCGATCGGGCCCCTTGGCGACCGCCAACAGCGACACCTGGGTCAACCCGAGGCCCTCGAAAATCTCCCTGACGGCATTGAGCTGGCCGCGGCCACCGTCGATGATCACCAGGTCGGGCCATTGCGGAAACGAATCGTCGTCGGGTTTTGGTTTGGCGGCATCGCCCTCGACCGCCGGCGTTATCAGCCGCTTGAAACGGCGCTGCAGCACCTCGCGCATCATCGCGTAATCGTCGCCCGGCGTCAGCCCTTCCGACTTGATGTTGAACTTGCGGTACTGGTTTTTGATGAAGCCGTCGGGCCCGGCCACGATCATGGCGCCGACCGCGTTGGTGCCCTGGATGTGGCTGTTGTCGTAGACCTCGATCCGGCGCAAATCTTTCGGCAGTGCGAGCGTGGTTGCCATGCCCTGCAGCAGCCGGCTCTGGGTCGCGGTATCGGCGAGCTTGCGACCGAGCGCCTCGCGGGCATTGGTCAAAGCGTGGCCGATCAATTCCTTCTTCTCGCCGCGCTGCGGCGTCGAGACTTCCACCTTGAAGCCGGCCTTGACCGACAGCGCGTCGGCCAACAATTCGCCTTCCTCGATCTTGTGCGACAGCAGGATCAGTTTTGGCGGCGGCTTGTCGTCGTAGAACTGGGCCAGAAACGAAGCCAGTACTTCTTCCGGGGTGAAGGTTTTCTCCGCGCGTGGAAAATAGGCGCGGTTGCCCCAGTTCTGTCCGGTGCGAAAGAAGAACACCTCGACACAGGAATATCCGCCCTCCTGATGGATCGCGAACACGTCGGCTTCCTCGACGGTGCGCGGATTGATGCCTTGCTGCGACTGGATCGCCGACAGCGCCGCAAGCCGGTCGCGATACAGCGCCGCGGTTTCGAATTCGAGTTCGGCCGAGGCCTTTTCCATCTCGCCGGCGAGTTCCCGCTTCACCGCGCGGCTGCGGCCGGACAGGAAATCCGTCGCCTCGCGCACCAGTTCGGTATAGCCGGGAAAATCGATCTCGCGGGTACAGGGCCCCGAACAGCGCCGGATTTGATACAGCAGGCAGGGCCGGCTGCGGCTTTCGAAAAACGGGTCGGTGCAGGAGCGCATCAGGAAGGCGCGTTGCAGCGCCGTGATGGTGCGATTTACCGCGCCGGCGTTCGCGAACGGCCCGAAATAACGCCCGGGCCGCGACTGCGCGCCACGATGCTTGAGGATCTGTGGCGCCCAGTGATCGCCGGTGATCAGGATATAAGGAAACGATTTGTCGTCGCGCAGTTGCACGTTGAAGCGAGGGCGCAACTGCTTGATCAGATTGGCCTCGAGCAGCAGCGCCTCGGTTTCCGTTGATGTCGAGATGATCTCGACGGTGACGGTGGCCGCGATCATCCGCAGGATGCGCGCCGGTTGCGGCGCCGAGACCCGGGCATAGGACGACAGTCGTTTGCGGACGTTCTTGGCCTTGCCGACATAGAGCACGTCGCTCGCCGCATTGAGCATGCGGTAGACGCCGGGCGAGGTCGGCGCGAGGCGCATCGCGTTTTCGATCGCGGCGTGGCCGACCGCGAGCCGGCCTTCCGGGATCGGCTCGATGGTCTCTTCGGCCAGATCGGGCAGCCGCGCCTCGTCATCGTCCTCGGAGGCGGCCGTCGCCGGATCGGTGTCGCCTGCTGGAAGATCCTGGGAGGCCAGATCTTGGGGTGCCAGATCTTGGGGTGCCAAATTTTGGGATGCCAAATCCGGCTGCAACAACCCTTTCGACGGCACATCCGCCCGTTCGGGCGCCAATTCGGAACCGCGCCGGGCGGTCCGGGCGTCCGGTTGCAGGTCCGCGCTGCTGGGGCTGTCGGTCGGGTCGCTATCCATGGGCTCAAAATAAGGGCTTGGAGACCGCATCGCCAGCGGTGCGGCGGGGGTAGCGGAACTGCCGCGCGGTCGGTGGGCGGGGGCGCCGGAACCGCGATCGTAACGCTTTCTTAAGAATGAGAATCGGCAGCCGGCGGCCCTTAACAACCCTTTAACTTAAAAGTCTCGATAAATCTTATCAGTAAAAAGTGGAATTCCGTAACCATCCGAAGCCGCAACCAGCGTTGCCGGTCGGCGATTACGGCAGTTGCGTAGTGGAGAGTAAAGATGAGCAGGATCGTTTGGGGCGCCGCCGTATTGATCGCAGCCGGATGGACGGCGTCGGCGCAGGCGGCCGACTATGCAGCGCCCGCTCCCTACGCTCCCTACACCGTCAATCAGCCGCTCAATGCCTATAGCTGGGCCGGTCCCTATCTCGGCGCCAACCTCGGCTATAACTGGGGCTCGGTCGATAACAATGTCACCAACCCGTCCGGCTTCGAGGGCGGCGTTCAGGCCGGCTACAACTGGCAATCGGGTCGAATGGTGTTCGGCCTTGAAGGCGATCTGCAGGCGACCGCCGCCGACGATACCTTTGCGCCCTGGAAATTCTCGAACCCGTGGTTCGGAACGGTGCGCGGCCGGGTCGGCTATGCCTTCAACAACATCATGTTGTATGGCACCGGCGGTTTGGCGTTCGGCGAGCTGCGCGGCGAGACCTTCGGTCTGTCGGAATCCCACACCAATGCGGGCTGGACCGCGGGTGTCGGCGCGGAATTCGGCCTGGCCCAGAACTGGAGCGCCAAGATCGAATATCTCTATGTCGATCTCTCGGACTCGCGTTTCTCGATCACCGGCGCGTCGAACGGCTACCAGTTCGGCGTCGTGCGCGCCGGCGTGAACTATCACTTCTGAACACCAAGAAACTTCGCGTAACAACCTCCCGGCCGCGTCGCGGCCGGGATTTTTTTATGGACGATGGCGCGATCCATCGTGTCCCGGACGCGGTGCAACGTGAAACGTTGCTCCGCAGAGCCGGGACCCAGACTACGGCAAAGCCTGAACTGCGGACCCCGGATCAGCAGCGCACCACGCCGCAAGATGCGGCGTACTGCGCAGCATCCGGGGAATGTCTCAAGCGCTTAGCCCGCACCGATAACGCGTACATGCGTCTTGAGCGGCAACAGTCAGATTTTACGAAATCACCAGATCGACCGCCTTGGGGCCCTTGCCCTTCTTGTCCGGTTCGACCTCGAATGTGATGCGCTGTCCTTCGATCAGATCCTTCAATCCTGCCCGCTCGACCGCGGTGACGTGAACGAACACATCGCGACCCCCGTCATCGGGCTTGATAAAGCCATAGCCGCGTTCCGCATTGAAAAACTTGACCGTCCCCGTCATGGCCATCGGGAAACTCCCCCGCATTGCTCCGCCGCTACGCACCTCGCGTATCGGCCGACCGGACATTCGCTGCCGGAAAGCTTGGCCATCTGTTGCGGATTAGGCGGGGTCGCCGATCCGTCTTGAAAAAAATTCGAGGCCTAATCACTCCGCCGCTACCATTCGCGGAAGCGGAACGTAAAGCCAGTCCCAATGGCAGGGAGCATAATACGGTTTTCCGCCAATTGCCTACGGCTCAAATGGACTTCCACACCGGGGCAAATACGGGTGTGGCCGTGGGCTCCAGGGCGGATTTAAGGTTTGGGCACTTCGAGCCTGAATCGGCCGGCGCCGCCCTGGCCGAGCGGTTTTTCGAGCTCGGGAAGGATCGTCTTCAGTTCGCTGGCGAGGCTCCAGGGCGGGTTGACCAGCAGCAGGCCGGCCGAGACCAGGGCGCCGTCCGCGGCCTGGGGTGCTGCGCTGAATTCCAGGCGCAGGCACTTTCCGGGCGATGGCCCGCCGGCGGCCACCGAGGCGACATGGCGCGCCAGCTCGTCGGTGGCGCGGCGGCTTTTCGCCGGATACCACAACAAATAACTGCCGGTCGGCCATTTCGTGAAGGCTTCCGCGAAGCCGGAAGCCATCCGCGCGAATTCGTCCTTTTCCTCGTAGGGCGGGTCGATCAGCACCAGCCCACGCCGCTCGTTCGGCGGCACGAAGGCCGGTAACGCCATCCAGCCGTCGAGGTCGACCACCCGGGCCTGGGTATCGCGGCGCAGCGCTGCGATCAGGTGCTTGCGGGCCTTCGGTTCGATTTCGCACGCGGTGAGGCGGTCCTGCAGCCGCAGCAGCGCGCGCACGATCAGCGGCGATCCCGGATACGCCTTGAGTTCGCGTGGCGGGTTGAAGGCCCGGATGATGTCGAGATAGGGCGCGACCAGGGGGCTTGCGGCTTCGGAAAATCGCGCCTGCATCACCCGCGCGATGCCGGTGAGCCATTCGCCGCTACGCTGCGCCTCCTCACCGGTGAGGTCGTAGCGCCCGGCGCCGGCATGGGTGTCGATGACGCGAAACGCCGCCGGCTTTTCCTGCAGGTAGGTCAGAATGCGCACCAGCACGATGTGCTTGACGACATCGGCAAAGTTGCCGGCATGGAAGGCGTGACGGTAGTTCATCCGACGTCTTCTACCCGTCATGGCCGGGCTTGTCCCGGCCATCCACGTCTTTAGCCAAAAAACAGGGAAGACGTGGATGCCCGGGTCATAGGCGAGCGGGAGCGACGCCGTCCTTCGGACGGCTATGCCCGGGCATGACGGCAAAGACCGAGGTTAACCGCCCCGCGTCGGCGGCATCGATACCTGGTCGCGCCGGCAGCTCCGATTTGCGATTTCCTCGCACGGGTGGAATTGCAGGTCCTTGGTCAAGCATACCCGCACTTCGCTGAGCCGGCTCCGGTTGCAGGTGACGCCCATCTCCGAGGTGGTCAATCCGGGATTGGCCTTGACGAAGGCGGCCTCGATATCGGCCGGCGCCACCGTCTTGGTCTCGGAGAGCTGGAGATATTCCTCGGGGATTTTGACCACGGCGCGCGCCTTGCGGATGGTTTCGAAATAGGCCCGTGCCTCGAGGCCCGAACAGGTGCCGTGCTTCTTCCATTCATTGAAGATCAGCCCGGGTGCCGGCATCAGGTCCAGCATCGAGGTCATGATCTTGCGATCAAGCCATTCCGAGGACCGATCGCAATATTCGGGGAAGCCGTGCTCATATTGCGGCCACAGCCCGTGCACCACGAAGGAAAACGGCCGTCCGCCGCATTGCTGCTGCGAGCGCCCGCCACTGCCGCGCTCCTCGGCCTCTTCGCAGAATGAAGGCGACCATGACAGCGACAATACGTAATAGTCGAACTCGCCCGGATTATTCTGGCGGCGATCCTGCGCCGATGCCGCGCCGGTTCCGATCAGCGACGCCAAGATCATCAGGCCGCAAGAGACCATCAGGCCGCAGGAGCTCAGTCTCGAGCCCCAATTCCGTGAAACATTAGACATCACAAACGCTCCCATACCCGAAACGTCCGGAAGCCTAGCAGGCGATCGGAACATTTCAAGAACAAAATAGCGGGAAGCCGATCAAAGCTCAAGGAAAGCTCAAGTAGAGCCAGAGCGAGGCTATAGAACGGCCATCACGAAAAGCGTCACCACGGAAAGTGACGCGACAATTCAGGGGCGGGCGGCACGACAGGCCGGGCCGTAAGCCCAGTTGCGGTCAAGCCCGGTGACGCACCACTCGACGCCCTGGCCGATACTGGCAAACCCGCCATCTTCGACGATCGAGTAATGCACGGTGCGCGGCTTGCCGTCGGTCAGCATGACGGCGGCGCTGCAATAGCGGCGCGGAATATTGTCGGATTGCCAGGGCCGGAACGCGGTCTCGCGAATATCGCCAAAGCCCGTGATCTGTAGGTCTGAATTCCAGAACTTGCCTTCTTTTTCCCGGAACTCCGAAGAGATCGTCGACAGCGCGGCTTCGCAAGGGGCGACACGGCCATCATATCGCGGACCGGAAAGCCAGAAATTCAGTTCGAACGGGTTGGCCGCCTCGGCCGCCTGCCCGAACGCGAACAGCCCCATCAGGACGCCGAGCGCGGCACCAAGGCTGCTACGACCAAGGCTGCTACGTGAGAGGCCAGCCTTTTTGATGGATGGTACGAGGTCGTGCATGGGTAATCCGCCCGATGATCTGAAGCGGGGACGGTGCCGTGAAGCCCGGATAAGGTCAAGTGCAACGCGGCAACACCTGCCGATAACCCGGCGGCGAAGCGCCAGCCGTTCTTTTCATGGCGGCGGATGCGCTTTAAGGTGCGCTCCAGCGAAATGGAGACTGCGATGCGAATGATTGGGGCGAAGAGCCTGGTTGCCAAGCGTTTGGTTGCCAAGAGCCTGTTTGCTGCTGGCCTGGTTGCCGGATGCGGGATGCTGGCGTTGACGCCGGCGCGGGCCGATGCCGATACCGTGCCGCCGTTCAAAGGCAACGACACCGGCGGCATCATCGCCTATCCGCTGACCGGCCAGATCGATATCCGCGCGCTGGCGATCAATCATTGTGCGTCTTACGGCAAGGTCGTGAAATTCCTGGCCGTGGAGGCCCATTATGGCGGCTACATCTCGTTCTCCTGCCGTTGGTTGCCGTACGCCGCCGTCGATCGGCCGCTGCGCGCCCGCTACTGACGGGCGCCCGGTACTTCGCACCCGTACATTCGACGAGACGCAAGGGAACGCGCTGATGATGATCCGGCGGATTTTGTCATTTGGTCTGGCGTCTTGCCTGCTGACGCTGCTGCCGGCCGGTCCGGCCGGCGCCGACGAGCTTCCGATTCGCAAGCCCGGGCTGTGGGAAATGAAGATGCAGCGGAGCAATTCGCCGATGCCCGAGATGACGATGCAGCAGTGCACCGATGAGACCACCGACAAGGAGATGAGCACCGCGGCCACGCCACTGGCCAAGGAAATCTGCTCCAAAAGGGATATTCAAAAGACCGCGACCGGCTATGTCAGCGATTCCGTGTGCGGCGTCGCCGGCGTCTCCATCACGTCGCATTCCGAAATCACCGGCGATTTCAACTCTGCCTACACCATGATGTCGACCTCTCACAGCGAGGGCGGCACCGCGGCGATGAAGGGCGATCACGTGACGACGGTCGAAGCGAAGTGGCTGGGCGCCTGCAAACCCGATCAGAAGCCCGGTGACTTTGTGATGCCCGGCGGCATGAAGATGAACATCCACGACATGGACAAGCTGAAGAGCTTGATTCCCAAAGGGATGCTCAAACAAAACTGAAGCATGATGGGATCAGTTGCATCGTCATTGCGAGCCAACGGGTCGGGCGAATGCCCGCCCGATGACAGGCTCCGCGAAGCAATCCATGGCGTCAAACGAAGAATGGATTGCTTCGTCGCTGTCGCTCCTCGCAATGACGGCCTAGTCGGTGATCGAACCTCATCTCATCGTGCTCTAGAACCCGTTAAACCGGGATCCGTACCGTGGCGCGCAACCCGCCCATCGGGCTGTCGCCGAGCATGATGTCGCCGCCATGGGAGCGGGCGATGTCGCGGGCAATCGCTAGGCCGAGACCGGTGCCGCCCTCATCCTGGTTGCGGGCGTCGTCCAGCCGCAGGAACGGCTTGAACACTTCCTCGCGCATGTCGGGCGGAATGCCCGGCCCGTCGTCGTCGATCGTCACGGTCAAATAACGGTGATCGCGGTGGCCGGTGATCGCGATGGCGTCGGCGTGGCGCGCCGCGTTCGACACCAGATTGCCGAGGCAGCGCTTGAAGGAGGCGGGCTTTACCGTGACCACGGGGAGGCCATGGAATTGCACCGTCGCGGTGTGGCCGTTGCGCTCGGCGTCGCTGCGCAAATCCTCCAGCGCCTGGGTCATGTCGGTGGGTTGTGCGTGCTCGCCGCCGTCGCCGCGGGCGAACGCCAGATAGGCCTCCAGCATGCCGGACATTTCGTCGACGTCCTTGCGCATGCCCTCGAGTTCGGGACTGTCGCCGATCAGCGCCAGTTCGAGCTTGAAGCGGGTCAGGATGGTGCGCAGATCGTGGCTGACCCCGGCCAGCATCGCGGTGCGCTGCTCGATCGAGCGCTCGATGCGCGATTTCATTTCGAGGAATGCGCCGGCGGCGCGGCGTACTTCCCGCGCACCGCGCGGACGGAAGTTCGGCGCTTCGCGGCCCTTGCCGAAACTTTCGGCGGCATCGGCCAGCCGCAGGATCGGCTTGATCTGGTTGCGCAGGAACAACACCGCGACGATCAGCAGGATCGACGAGGTCCCGACCATCCAGAACAGGAAGATTTCCGAATTCGACGCGTAGGCGGCGCTGCGTTGCGCGAACACCCGCATCACGGAATCGTCGAGCTGGATCCGGATCTCGACCAGATTGGACTTGCCGACGGTATCGATCCAGAACGGTTTGCCGATCTGACGGCCGAGTTGTACCGAGAGCGACTGGTCGAGCAGCGAGAAAAACGGCTTCGGGCCGGGCGGCGGCATGTCGCCGACGGCGAGGAAGTCGACCACCAGATTGAGCCGCTGCTGCGCGATCCGGCGGATCTGCGCGCGGTCCTTGTCCTGCGGATAGCCGTTATAGACGTCGATCAGCGCTGCGACGTCCTGCACCACCGAGGCCGACAGCCGCCGCGTCACGGTGTTCCAGTGCCGCTCCATGAACACGAACGCCACCACCGATTGCAGGATCACCATCGGCACGATCATGATCAACAGCGCGCGGGCATAGAGCCCGGTCGGCATCCAGCCCTTGAACGCGTTGCCCATCCAGCCATTGATCGCGGAGACGCGGCCGGCGGCGGTGCGGATCAGCGTCAGGCCGGTGTCGATCGTGCTCATGAGGCCGGTTTCATCTCGGGTTTGTTCACGGCGATGCGACCAGGCGATAGCCGATGCCGCGCACCGCTTGCAGGAACAACGGGCTTGCCGGATCGCGTTCGATCTTGCGGCGCAGGCGGTTGATCTGCACGTCGACCGCGCGCTCGTTGACCGAGCCGTCGCCGCCGGTCAGCGCGCCGCGCGGCACGGTTTCGCCCGGCGCCGCCGCCAGGATACGCAGCATGTCGCGCTCGCGGTCGGTGAGGTGGATCACCTCATCGCCCTGGCGCAGTTCGCCACGCTCCAGATGATAGACGTAAGGTCCGAACGCGACCGACTCCAATGTCTCGACCGGCGGCGGCGCGGTGCGCTTGAGGATGTTGCCGATGCGCAGAACCAGTTCGCGCGGCTCGAACGGTTTTGCCACGTAATCGTCGGCGCCGATCTGCAGGCCCTCGATCCGGCTTTCCGCCTCGTGGCGCGCGGTCAGCATGATGATCGGTACCGACGAGGAGGTGCGGATGAAGCGGGCGAGGTCGAAGCCGGTTTCGCCGGGCATCATGACGTCGAGAATCAGCATGTCGAAATGCAGTCCGAGCAGCTTGGCGCGGGCGTCCTTGGCGCTCGCCGCGGTGGTGACGCGGTAGCCTTCGCCGCACAGAAAGCGCGACAGCAAATCGCGGATGCGGCGGTCGTCATCGACCAGCAAGAGATGCGGCGCGTCGTCGGCCGGTCGGGGCGGTGCCTGAACGAGGGTTGCGGCCTGGGCCAAGATCTATTCCTTCGCCTTTCTATTCCTCATGCCTTCGCGGTTGCGCCGGCCGGCTTGAGGATCACTTCCAGCACCTTGTCGGGATCGTCCTGGTCGATCATGGCGCGCAGGAACTGGCGGACCGTGTCGATGCCGGCCGGGTTGATGTCGCGCAGCGCGTGGGTGATCCGATCGGTCTGCAGCCCTGCGAGCTTTGCCACCAGCGTCTCACCCTTTGGGGTCGCAAAAAGCAGGCGCTGCCGCCGGTCGTTATTGCCGGTTCGCTGCACGATATACCCTTCATCGAGCAATTGCTTGAGCACCCGGCCCAGCGACTGCTTGGTGATGCGCAGCACGTCGAGCAGATCGGCCACCTTCAAACCGGGGTAACGGTGGACGAAATGCAGCACACGGTGATGCGCGCGGCCGAAACCGAACGCTTCCAGTTCATTGTCGGCGTCGCCGACGAAGTCCCGATAGGCGAAGAACAACAGCTCGATGATGTCCCAGCGCAGGTCGCCGGAGCGCGGCGCAGCCGGGCGGTCTGTTCCCCTGACGTCAGGGTCTCGGGTAGGATTTGAGAAATTTATGTCAGCCATATTGACGTATCTTGGGTTCAATGTTACAAAACTGTCAGTCACGGCGAAATTTTAAGTCGTTGCTGTGCGGCGGATACGTTGCCGATGGCCGGAGCAAGCCAGGCAGATTGAGATTTGGCGGCGATCGCCGCGGCACTTGTTGACCGTAACATTGTCGAGCGGCATTTCGGCAAACATACTGGACTTCCGCCGTTGGCAAAAGCATGTCCTCGGACAGGCGAAGCGGCAACCAGCCGCAGGGGCTGGCGCGGAGGTGCCCAGGCATAATAAACCGCACCACCGCGCAAATAGGCGCGGAAGGCGCTTCGATCCGGGAGAGAGCCCATGGGAGTTTCGTTGGATACATCTGTCCTGCAAGCCCGGCGAGATGGGCCCGCACCGGAGACCGCGCCGGCTCAGACCGCAGAAAGCAAAGCAATGAGTTTGAAATTCGAAATCCAGCCGACGGCCAATCCGACGCCCGAGACGGAGCGCGCGGCAAGGCTGGTGGATCCCGGCTTCGGCCGTATCTTCACCGATCACATGGCGATCGTCCGCTACAATCAGGCCAAGGGCTGGCATGGCGCGCGCGTCGAATCCCGCGCCAATTTCCCGCTCGATCCGGCCCTGGCGGTGCTGCATTACGCGCAGGAGATTTTCGAAGGCCTCAAGGCCTACACCCGCGACGACGGCGGCGTGAACCTGTTCCGCCCCGACGCCAATGCCAAGCGCTTCCACAATTCGGCCGATCGGATGGCGATGGCGCCGATTCCTGCGCCGGTGTTCATCGAAGCGGTCGAGCAGCTGGTGCGGATCGATCGCGCCTGGATCCCGGGCGGCGAGGGCAGTCTCTATTTGCGGCCGTTCATGATCGCGAGCGAGGTGTTCCTCGGCGTCAAACCATCCTCCGAATATATCTTCGCGGTGATCGCCTCGCCGGTCGGCTCCTATTTCAAGGGCGGACCCGCGCCGGTGTCGATCTGGGTGTCGGAGAATTACACGCGCGCAGCGGTCGGCGGCACCGGCGCCGTCAAATGCGGCGGCAACTATGCCGCGAGCCTGCGCGCGCAGGCCGAGGGCATCGATCATGGCTGCGATCAGGTCGTGTTCCTCGATGCGGTCGAGCGCCGCTACATCGAGGAACTCGGCGGCATGAACGTCTTCTTCGTGTTCGATGACGGTTCGCTGCTGACGCCGCCGCTCGGCACCATCCTGCCGGGCATCACGCGGGATTCGATCATCGCTTTGGCCAAGGATTCCGGCACCCGCGTGCGCGAGGAGGCCTACACGATCGATCAGTTCCGCGCCGATGCCGCCAGCGGCCGGCTGAAAGAGGCGTTCGCCTGCGGCACCGCCGCCGTGATCTCGCCGATCGGCAAGGTGTGTTCGGCGAGCGGCGATTTCCTGATCAGCGGCGGCGTCGCCGGCCCCGTCGCCATGGGCATGCGCAAAAAGCTGGTCGACATCCAGTACGGCCGCACCAACGACCCGCACGACTGGATCAGGAAGGTCATATAATTCGTGGGGGAGTGCTTACGAGATGGCCGAAGACCCACCGATTGTCAAAATTACCAGCGCCGACGTGGATATGAACGCTGCGATCGCGCGTGCTCGCGATACGCTTCCCATGTTCTGGGCATCCTTTGATGCGCCGAAGCCATCCGAAACCGGACACGGGCTGAAAGTTCGATTTGCGGTCGGCCCCCACCGCTTTGAGCACATCTGGATGAGCGAGGTGGAGAAGCTTCCAGATGGCAATTTTTCCGGCCGGTTCGCTAATCAGCCGAGCGATCTGCCCGACAAGAACGAGGGCGATCAGGTCGAATTCAAACAGGCCGATATCACCGATTGGTTGTTCATCCGAAATGGAAAGGTCGTCGGCGGAGAGACCATCAAACTCCTCCTCAAGTCGATGCCGAAAGAAGAAGCCGACGCCATGCGCGCGCAGATGGAGCCGCTAAGGCATTAGGCGCTGTGGCGACACATCGAACCGGGTTGCCGCGCCGCGCCCACGCTGGTACCAACCAGCCATGGCCGACAAACCCAAAAAACCGCAGAAACTGAGAGCCCGGCTGCCGCGCGGGCTGGAGGATCGTGGCCCCGCCGCGATCGCAGCAACGCGGGCGATGACCGACAAGATTCGCGAGGTCTATGAGCGCTACGGGTTTGAGCCGGTCGAAACCCCGGCGATGGAATACACCGACGCGCTCGGCAAGTTTCTGCCCGATCAGGACCGGCCCAATGAGGGCGTGTTCTCGTTCCAGGACGACGACGAGCAGTGGATCAGTCTGCGGTACGACCTGACCGCGCCGCTGGCGCGCTACGTCGGAGAAAACTACGGAACCGAAAACCTGGTTCTTCCGTATCGTAGCTATCGTCACGGCTGGGTATTCCGTAACGAAAAGCCCGGCCCCGGCCGCTTCCGCCAGTTCATGCAGTTCGATGCCGATACGGTCGGCAGTGCGTCACCCGCCGCGGACGCCGAGATGTGCATGATGGCGGCGGATACGATGGAAGCGCTCGGCATTCCGCGCGGCAGCTATGTGGTGAAGGTGAACAACCGCAAGGTGCTCGATGGGGTGCTGGAGGCGATTGGACTCTCCGGCGACGAAAATGCCGGCCGACGACTGACGGTGCTGCGCGCGATCGACAAGCTCGATAAATTTCCGGCCGATGAAGTGCGCAAGCTGCTTGGTCCCGGACGATGGGACGGCGGTGAAGAAGGTAAAGGTGATTTTACCAAAGGCGCTGCGCTGAGTGCGGCGGATGCCGACATCGTTCTGGCTGTTACGCAAAAGCGGGACGACTGGAAGCAAGCGGTCGCGCAGGCCGAGACCTATCTGGCGAAAAGTGAAACCGGCAAAGCGGGCGTCAGCGAACTGGAAGAAATCGCGAAATTGATCGCAGCTTCCGGCTACGGCGACGATCGCATCCGCATCGATCCTTCCGTGGTTCGCGGTCTCGAATATTACACCGGCCCGGTCTACGAGGTTGAACTCACGCTGGAGACAAAAGACGAAAAAGGCCGTCCTGTCCGCTTCGGCTCGGTGGGCGGCGGCGGGCGCTATGATGGGCTGGTCTCGCGGTTTCGCGGCGAACCGGTGCCGGCGACCGGTTTCTCCATCGGCGTGTCGCGGCTGCAGGCGGCGCTGACGATGCTCGGCAAGATCGACACCACGCCTGTGTTTGGGCCGGTGGTCGTCACCGTGTTCGATCGCGACCGCGTCGCCGATTACCAGAAGATGGTCGCGCAACTTCGCAACGCCAACATCCGCGCCGAGCTTTATCTGGGCAATCCCAAGAACATGGGCAACCAGCTCAAATATGCCGACCGCCGCCATTCGCCTTGCGTGATCATCCAGGGCTCGGACGAAAAGGCGCGCGGCGAGGTGCAGATCAAAGATTTGATCGAGGGCGCCAAGGCGGCTGCCGCGATTGCCTCCAACGCGGAATGGCGCGAGACCCGTCCGGCGCAGTTTTCTTGCGGCGAGGACGAACTGGTCGCAAAAGTGCGTGAAGTGCTGGCGCGGCATGATGTGAAGTGGGGATAGTAATTCCGTCATGCGTGGGCTTGACCCGCGCATCCATCTTTAAAATGATGGATTACCGGACATAGGCGAACGGGAGAGACGCCGTCCTTCAGACGGCTATGTCCGGCAACAACGGTCTGGCGAGTAACGTAGCAAGAGCAAAGGGAGCAACAAAATGCCTGAGATTACCGTGAGCATGGCCACCGGCCGCACCGACGAGCAGAAGGCCGGCATGATGCGCGACATCACGCAAGCGCTGGTGAAAAACCTCGGCGTCGACGCCGATGCGGTCGTGATCCAGATCAACGAAGCGCCGCTCGCCCACAAGATGAAGGGCGGCAAGACTTTTGTCGAACGCGCGGCTGCCGCGAAGAAGTAGGTTTCTCGTCGTCCCCGCCTAGTGCGCAATTGCGCACGGGGGGCGGGGACCCATAACCCCTCGCGTTGGTGTTGTTGAAGGCGTTAGCCTCATCGTTCCAACGCGAATTCCTCGGCGTATGGGTCCCGGCTCAAGGCCGGGACGACGCTGATAGAGGGTCCGATGGACGCACGCGACGTCATCAAGGTCGGCATGAGCGCGGAGCGCACGCTGGTGGTGCCGCCCGAGCGGACGGTCGGGCATTTCGTCTCGCACATGCCGATGGTCTATGCGACGCCGATGATGATCCTGGAGATGGAGATGGCGTCCGGCGACGCCATCGCAGCCGTGCTGGAGCAAGGCTGGATCACCGTCGGCACCGAGGTCGATATCCGCCATCTCGCGGCGACGCCGGTCGGCGCCACGGTACGCACCACCGCCAAGGTGGTCGCGGTGGAACGCCGGGTGATCCGCTTCGAGGTCGAAGCCTTCGATGACAAGCGCCGGATCGGCGAAGGCCGCCACGCCCGCGGCCTGGTCAATCTCGCGAGCTTTACAGCGCAGTTCGGCAAGAAGTAGTCGCGCATCACTGTGGCTGAAGCCGCCACCGGCTGACCCCGTCACATAACAACCGTCATCCTGAGGAGCGGCGTCTTCGCCGCGTCTCGAAGGATGGTGTTCAGCATCGTGCGTGCGGCCATCCTTCGAGACGCGCGCAAGAGCGCGCTCCTCAGGATGACGGCTTTTATTTAGTTGGCGGCCGAAAGAAAACCTACTTCGCCAGTTCCTTCGAGCGCTTCGTCGCCGCCGCGACCGCGCGGATCAATAGCGATTGCATGCCGCCCGCTCCCATCAGCACTTCAAGTGCTGCGGCGGTGGTGCCGCCGGGCGAGGTCACGTTTTGGCGCAAGGTCGCGGAGGAGGCTTCCGAGCGGCGCAGCAATTCGCCGGCGCCGGCGACGGTTTCGCGCGCCAGCCTGGTTGCAAGTTCGGCCGGCAGGCCAGCCTCGACGCCGGCGCGTGCGAGTTCTTCGGCCAGCAGAAAGATATAGGCGGGACCGGAGCCGGAGACCGCGGTCACCGCATCCATCAATTGTTCGTCATCGACCCACTCGACCGAACCGACGGCGCGCAACAGCGCGTCGGTGGTCGCGCGCTGCGCGGCGCTGACAGTGTTGGCGGCTACCGCGACCGTGATGCCGCGGCCGATCGCGGCCGGCGTGTTGGGCATGGCGCGAACCACGGCGCCGCCGCAGATCTGCGAGATCGATGCGATGGTGGCGCCGGCCATGATCGAGACCACCAGCGTCGATGGTCCGACCAGCGGTTTCAGTTTGGCGCCGGCCTCGGCAAACGATTGCGGTTTTACCGCGATCACCAGCGTCTCGACGGCGCCGACATCCTGGGTCGGCGGATTGAGGCGAACGCCGGTTTTGACCAGCGCGTTGATGTCGTCCGAAGGCTGAGGCTCGATCACGACGGCTTGTTTGGCGTCGAGCCCTCCGGCCAGCCAGCCCGCCAGCATCGCGCCGCCCATCTTTCCCGCGCCGGCGAGCGCGATGGTGCCAGAAAGATTTTTTAGCGAGCTGGTGGTGGTTGAAGACATTAGAAGCAAATTCCTGCGTCGTCCCCGCGAACGCGGGGACCCATAACCCCTGCGTTTCTAGTAAAACGCAAGAAAGGCCACAAGCATCTTGCTTGAACGTCGGTGACACGGCGTATGGATCCCGGCCTGCGCCGGGACCACGCTGAATGTGGAGCGCGAACCCTACGCCTCGCCCTGCGTATCGAACATCGCCGCCGTCATGGCCTCGGCGGCGGTCTTGCCGGCCCAGACCACGAATTGCAGCGCCGGGTAATAACGTTCGCAGGCGTGGATGGCGCTGACCAGCATGGTCTCGCATTGCGCGGTCGAGGCGGTCATGCCGCCTGGCAGCACCAGCGCCTGCCGGTACATGATCATGCCGGTGTGGGTCCAGATATCGAAATGGCCGACCCACAATTGCTCGTTGATCGCCGCGATCAGCCGCTGCACTTCGGCGCGCCGCGGCTCGGGAATCTTCATGTCGAAGGCGCACGCCAGATGCAGCGCCTCGATCTCGTTCATCCAGGTGAAGGACAATTGATAATCGGTCCAGTCGCCCTTGGACACGATCGTCACTTCGTCTTCGCCCGAGCGTTCGAACGACCAGTTATTGTCGGCTGCGATATCCTCGACCACCGCAAGCGGGTTGTTCCGGGAATCGATCATGCCTTCGAGGAGGGACATTTCCGTCTCGACCTTATTTCTTGATTCTGTTGATACGCATACGGGGTCCGGCCCGCGCGAGAACCGGTGCGTCGTTGCCGACTGCAATCCCCCGAACGCCTGGGAACAATTGGGGCCTGCGAGGATCAACTGATGTGATTTGCGGAATCCGCGCAACCGACCCTAGAGTCCGTCCACAAGACAAACGCCGTCGTCCACAGCTCATCGCGCGCCATAATTATTAAGATGAGAACAAACCGGAATCGGATCGTGCCGCGCCATATTCGTTAACTTTTGGCGCGACCTCAGCCGCCGCGCGGAAATCCGGCGCAAGTGACTCTTTTCACGGAACTTTCCGCGCGGACTTTGCTCTGGCGGCATGGGGACATGCAGATTTCCGGGAGCCAAGGCGCTTGCTGGGCCGCCGGTGATTCGTCATAGTTCCCGTCAGGTCGTCCATTCCGGGCGGCCGATGTTCTCAGGGCGGGGTGAAAATCCCCACCGGCGGTAAGGGTGACGAAGCCCAAGCCCGCGAGCGCCTTCTGCTTCAGGCAACTGAAAATGAAGGGTCAGCAGATTCGGTGTGATTCCGAAGCCGACGGTCATAGTCCGGATGAAAGAGAACGGTTGCGAAAGGTCCCGCGCGTTGGCGCGTGGCTGTCTCGTTCCGTGTGCCCTGATTCTGGTCCTGAAAGAGGAAAGCCATGAATCAGATGTTGCAAGAGCCTGAAGTCTCCCAAGAAGTCTCCCAAGCAATAACCCAAACCAGCCACGTTCCCGAAACGCCGGATCTTCCTCCGGCGCCGGCGCATCCGCGTTTTACAAAACCGCAGCGGGTCGCGTTCGTGCAATCGTCCTGGCATCGCGAGGTGGTCGAGGAATGCCGTATCGCATTCCTGGCCGAGATCGAGGCACGCCATATCGCGCCGGCGCAGGTCGACGTGTTCGAGGTGCCGGGCTCGTTCGAGATTCCATTGCACGCTCAGTTGCTGGCCAAGACCCGGCGTTACACCGCGATCGTGGCCGCCGGCCTCGTGGTCGATGGCGGCATCTACCGCCATGAATTCGTCGCCGACACCGTGATCAAGGCACTGATGGATGTACAGCTAAAGACCGAGGTGCCGATCTTCTCGGCGGTGCTGACGCCGCAGCAATTCCACGAAAGTGCGGCGCATTTCGATTTCTTCCGCAAGCATTTTGCCACCAAAGGCATCGAGGTCGCGGAAGCCTGCGCCAACACGCTGCACAGCCTGGAACGGCTGCGCGGCCAGGTGGCGGCGGGGATTGTTTAGTAAACTATCTGCCGTAGCGCCTATCAGCCGATTGTCATTCCCGCCGCCGCACCTGTAAACTCGGCGGCGGGAGGAGGCACATCCGTGGAGACGGGTGGCCGAGACGATCATGTTCGTAGGACACGATCCCTATCTCGTCGCGCTCTCGGTGGTGATCGCGATTCTGGGAGGATACACCGGCTTCGGCCTCGCGGCACGTATCCGCGGGACGCCGGATGTGAGCCATCGCGTGCTGCTGGCCGGCGCCGCGGGCTTCCTTGCCGTCGGCATCTGGACCATGCATTTCGTCGGCATGCTGGCGGCGCCGCTGCCGTCAGGCACCGTCTATCTGGTGTTGCCGACCATCGTATCGTTCCTGATCTGCGCCCTGGTGGTGGGGGTTTCGCTGTTCTTTGTCAGCGTCGGCGAGCCCTCGCTGTTGCGGGTGGTGTCTTCGGCGGTGCTGCTCGGGCTTGGCATCGTCAGCATGCATTATGTCGGCATGCACGGCCTGTCCGGCGGCTTCGCGATGGAGCATGAGGGCGCGATGGTCGTGCTCTCGGCCTTGATCGCGATCGCCGCGGCCTATGGCGGCTTGCGCGCGTTCCTGGCCCGGCAGGGCGGCGTGCAGTTGATCCTGAGCGCGGTCGCATTCGGGATCGCGGTATCGGGCATGCACTATACCGCGATGGCCGGCATGCAGTTTGTTCCGGCGTCCGAAGGCGCGCACCACCACATCGAGGGTCTCGCCGCATCGCCGCAGATCCTGTCGTTGGTGGTGGCGCTGCTGTGTTTTGTGATCGCAGCGGGGTTTTTACTGTCGCTGGTGCCGGAGCCGCGCCGCAAAGCGCCCGACGATAGAGCCGTCCCGTTGGTGGAAGCGGCTGGCCTTGAGGCCGATGCCCTCCCGGCTGGTGAGCTTGCGGCGACGCCCGGTTCGCGGCTGCGGCCGACGCCGCTCGGCGGTATCGGCCAGCCGCCGCGCGCCGCGCCGGCGCCGCGGCTTCCGGTCGAGGGCGCCGATGGCACCCATTTCATCGATACCGCCGATGTGCGCAGCGTCCGCGCCGACGCCCACTATACCAAGGTCCATGACGGCACCCGCGAGCGGATGTGTCCGTGGTCGATCTCCGAGGCCGAAGCCCAGCTCGACCCCGGGCTGTTCGTCCGGGTGCACCGCAGCCACATCGTGGCGATCCCGCACGTCACCTTCGTGCGCAAGGAAGGCGATGGTGCTGTGGTCGAACTCGATGGCCCCTCGCCGCATCGGGTGCCGGTCAGCCGTGCCAAGATCGCCGAGGTCAAGGCGCGATTGGGCTTGGCCGGCAGGCACACCTAGCCGCTTGATCGACGGACAGCGACGGCCGACGCCGTCCTTACCAGATCACCGGCTTCAAGGTGAAACGCAATCCAAAGTGTTTTTCTAAGCGTAGCTACTCCTGTCTTCGGCGTGCTTAGTTCGCCACTGTGCGCTCGCCACCGGAACGCGTTATTGCTGTAAGGGTTCGCAAGAAGCCTTGGAATCAACCGGCAATTGTGAGAATCCGGCTGGAATCAGCCCGTCTTTGTCGAACTCGCACCGAATGCGCCAGGCGGCGAAGTTTTGAGCGAAGATGTTGGGGTGTGCTATGCCGGTTGTGAGGGTGCGCGAAAGCTGACTGTTGCTGTCAGGAAGAAACCCCTGCTTGAATGAAGAATCGGCCCACGTCACAAACCAGCTTGGTTTGGCGCACCACCCTCTTATCTCGGATCGGCGTTCAATACCTGAAACGAATTTCCAGCCTTGATCGCGGTGAGCTACGGCAGCTGCTTTCAATACCTTGTTAAGCTCAAGCAACACGGTGCGGTATGTTATTTCGGCAGCCTCGCGAGTGATGCCTACGCCGACGATGCGAAGATCGGCGGGTCCGAGAGTGCGATCCATATTAAAATCGTCGCATGATACCCGCTTTTCGTTGTGCGTCAGATCGACGTACTCGGATAGCAGTACCTTCTTGGGTTTGACATCTTCCAGCACAGTGGCCAGCGATCCTAAATCTCTCGCGAGCCGATCCAATCGGCCTTTGACTGCATCAATGGCGCATTGCTCGGAGACACCAAGTGCGTGGCCAAGATTAGAAAGTGTGGAATTGCACATCAGGAGGGCTTGCCGGATGATGTCGCCGAAGCCGACGTCATTTCCGCCGATCGTCATGATGACATAGTCAGGCCTCCGCATATTTTCGCAGTCTTTTTTGAAGGCGCCTTCGGGACAGATCATCGCCTTCAACTGATCGATTTGCGCCGGCAGAAATTTTGAATCGCTAGCAGCATTGCGTTTACCAAGGCCGAGATCGGTCGAAAATAATTTTTCGTAGTAAGAGATTTGATCCAGCGTCTCGCGCCCGGCGTAAGTCGTAAGCAGGCCGCCTTCACCTTGCGTTGCCGGGCTTGGGTCTTTTACCTGAGCTCCGGAGCAGGCGTAGTTCAAATATGTGAAGGTGTGCTTGGGTGAATCTAAAAGCGTGTTTTGAATCGCCGCCAGGCCCACGGCCATAGAAGTAAAGTTGAACAGCGATCGATGGCAACGTCGGTCCCACCATGTATCGAGCTGCATCGACTTGTACGGGCCTTGGTCTAGAATGCCACGCACCGTGTGCGGGTTGCCTTCGCCTGAAGAATAAGAGTCTCCCAGTGCAACTACGAAAATGTCATGTACCAATACGTCGCGTGAGGTGTCTTCGATGGTATTGTCGGGCTTCGTGACGTGGATCGTGAGCTTGTAAGGAACATCAAGCTCGACCTTGCCAATAAACTCAGCGCAATTTGTGTTCTCAGGCGCGTTTGGGCCCGGGGGAATCAGTTCCCAGCGGCACGAGGCATTGTCCGGCAAATCGTGCGCGCGCCCTCTTATTTTGCGAATTTTTGAAAAAATGTAGTCGGCTTTCGGTCCGTAGGTTGCCGTGTACTCGTCCCACGCTGTCGGAAGCGATTCTGGCAGGGGGATCCAATATGAGACGCCATCATTTTTACGAAGACGGTCTTTCGCGCAATATTGGCCCTTCAGAACATCCCTGTATGGCTGGCAGAGATGATCGCTGTCTTCATTCTCTTTGGAGCACTCGCGTGCGCGACACAACTCCTGTTGAAATTTTTTCTGATTGTCTTCGTTTAGAAAAACACGATTGTTATTCAAGACTTTCCACGAAACAATTGTAGCATGCGCACCAAGTGGAAAATTAGACGCACCAAATAACATGACGAATGCCGCAGCGCCTCGAATCGTTCTCATCAATGCAATCTCCCTCGATGCCCATCGGGCAATTTTTACGTAAATCTCATAGTTTTACAACTAAAAGTAGATGGTTCAGATGCTATTGCCTCCCTAACCCGCTTCATGAAAAGCACCTTTCCCGCCCTTTCGCTGCTGCGGCAACTCGGGTGGTGTTGGCAAGGGTATGCTAAGTCGGATTCCGAGAGATTGACGCCAGCTTGCGGCGGCCGGATCCGAAGGTGCGGCGTAACCCGCCTCGGCAATCGCGCTCCCAGGCAATTGAGGCCCAGCGCAATACCCGCGCGGGAAAGCCAGCTTAATTCGACTTGTCCCGCGCGCAGGGACGACGAAATAAGCCGCTCGACTCCGTTAGGTCGCCAAACCTGACGCATTTCGTGCGCGAGAAGGCGCATTTCGTGCGAAATTTCCGCTTCTGTGACCCAGCCATTGCCGCCGGACGGCTGCGGGATAAGCGTCCCTCCAACGTTGGTGCCTCGTTAAGAGCGCCCAAAGACGATGGAGGAAGCCCATGATCCCTGGCCCGTTCAGCTACCACCGGCCGGCGACTGTCGCCGATGCGATCAAGTTGCTCTCGGATTTGGGCGATGATGCCCGGCCGCTGGCCGGTGGCCACAGCCTGGTGCCGATGATGAAGTTGCGGCTGGCGACGCCGGAGCATCTGATCGATCTGCACGGCATCGACGGGCTGAAAGGCATCCGCCGCGACGGCGCCAATATCGTGATCGGCGCCATGACCACCCAGCATGATCTGCTCGCCTCCAGCGAGATCGCGGGGTCGCTGCCGATCCTGCACGAAACCGCGCTGCTGATCGCCGATCCCCAGGTGCGCTACCGCGGCACGCTCGGCGGCAATGTCGCCAATGGCGATCCCGGCAATGACATGCCGGCACTGATGTTGACGCTCGGCGCCAGCTACCGGCTCGAAGGCGCGTCAGGCGTGCGCGACATCGCGGCTTCCGAGTTCTACCAGGGTGCCTACTTCACCGCACTCGAGCCCGGCGAAATCCTCACCTCGATCCTGATCCCGGTTCCCGCCGCCGGCCACGGCCACGCTTATGAGAAGCTCAAGCGCAAGGTTGGCGACTATGCCACCGCCGCCGCTGCGGTGATGCTGACCAAAGCCAATGGCAAGGTCGCGACATGTGCGATCGGCCTCACCAATCTGTCGGAGACGCCGCTCTCGGCCGACGCCGCCGCCAAGCTCGTGATCGGCACCAGCCTCGATGACGCCACACTGAAAAACGCCGCGGCTGCCGCCAGCGCGATCATGTCACCGGCCGCGGACGCCCGCGGCCCGGTCGAATACCGCAAGCATGTCGGCGGCATCATGGTGATGCGGGCGCTACAGCGCGCGTTTGCAAAAGCAGCCTGAGAGGAACAGACCGATGGCAAAAACCCACGTCACCATGAAAGTGAACGGCGCCGAGGTCGAAGGCCTCGTCGAACCGCGCACCTTGCTGGTGCATTTCATCCGCGAAAATTTAATGCTCACCGGCACCCATATCGGCTGCGAGACCACCCATTGCGGCGCCTGCACCGTCGATATCGACGGCATGTCGGTGAAGTCCTGCACCATGTTCGCGGTGCAGGCCCAGGGCTCCGACATCACCACGATCGAAGGCATCGCCAACGCCGACGGCTCGCTGTCGGCGTTGCAGGAAGGTTTCCGGATGATGCACGGGCTGCAATGCGGCTTCTGCACGCCGGGCATGATCGTGCGCGCGCAGCGGCTGCTGACGGAAAATCCGTCACCCACCGAGGCTGAAATCAGGATGGGCATCGCCGGCAATCTCTGCCGCTGCACCGGCTACCAGAACATCGTCAAGGCGATCCAGTACGCCGCCGCCAAGATCAATGGCGTCGAATTCCAGGAGGCTGCGGAATGAACGACATGACTCCCACACGGGAACAACGCGAAGCCAAACTCGAAGGCATGGGCTGCAAGCGTAAGCGGGTCGAGGACATCCGCTTCACCCAAGGCCGTGGCAATTACGTCGACGACGTCAAACTGCCCGGCATGCTGCACGGCGATTTTGTCCGCTCGCCGCACGCCCATGCGCGCGTCAAATCCATCAACTCGGAAGAAGCGCTGAAAGTGCCGGGCGTGCTCGCGGTCATCACCGCCGAAACGCTCAAAACCGTCAACCTCGCCTGGATGCCGACCCTGGCCGGCGACGTGCAGATGGTGCTGGCCGACGGCAAGGTGCTGTTCCAGAATCAGGAAGTCGCCTTCGTGGTCGCGACCGACCGCTATGCGGCGGATGACGGCATCAACAAGGTGGTGGTCGAATATGAAGCGCTGCCGCCGCTGATGGATCCGTTCAAGGCGATGGATCCGGATGCGCCGGTATTGCGCGAGGACCTTGCCGGCAAGACGTCAGGCGCGCACGGCCCGCGCAAGCATCACAACCACATTTTCGAGTGGGTCGTGGGCGACAAGGATCTCACCGACGCTGCCTTCCGCAACGCGGAAGTCTCGATCAAGGAGATGATCTCCTATCATCGCACCCATCCGTCGCCGCTGGAAACCTGCCAGTGCGTCTGCTCGTTCGATAAGATCAAGGGTGAGCTTTCGATCTGGGGCACCTTTCAGGCGCCGCATGTAATCCGCACCGTGGTGGCATTGATCGCCAAGATTCCGGAGCACAAGATCCATGTCATCGCGCCCGATATCGGCGGCGGTTTTGGCAACAAGGTCGGCGCCTATCCCGGCTACATCTGTGCCGCGGTGGCGTCGATCGTCACCGGCAAACCCGTAAAGTGGGTGGAAGACCGGATCGAAAACCTGACCGCGACTTCATTCGCGCGCGACTATCACATGACCACGGAAATCGCGGCGACTAAAGAAGGCAAGGTCACCGGTTTGCGCGTGCACGTGCTGGCCGATCACGGTGCGTTCGATGCCTGCGCCGACCCGTCGAAATGGCCGGCAGGCTTTTTCAACATCGTCACGGGTTCGTACGATTTCCCGACCGCGCATCTTTCGGTCGATGGCGTCTACACCAACAAGGCGCCGGGCGGCGTCGCCTATCGCTGCTCGTTCCGCGTCACGGAAGCCGCCTATTGCATCGAGCGCGGCATGGATATTCTGGCCCAGAAGCTCGGGATGGACCCGGCCGAACTGCGGCTGAAGAACTTCATCAAGGCCGAGCAATTCCCGTATCACTCGGCGCTGGGCTGGGAATATGATTCCGGCGACTACCACACCGCGATGCGCAAGATGATGGAGGCGGTCGATTACGCCGGCCTGCGCAAGGAGCAGGTGGAAAAGCGCGCGGCGTTCAAGCGTGGCGAGACCCGCGAGATCATGGGCCTCGGCGTGTCGTTCTTCACCGAGATCGTCGGCGCTGGCCCCTCGAAGAATTGCGATATTTTGGGGATAGCGATGTTCGATTCCTGCGAAATCCGCATGCATCCGACCGGCGCGGGTATCGCCAGGGTTGGCTCCAAGAGCCAGGGTCAGGGCCATGAGACGACCTGGGCGCAGATCATCGCCACCGAAATCGGCATTCCCGCCGACGATATCATGGTCGAAGAAGGCAACACCGATACCGCGCCTTACGGGCTCGGCACCTACGGCTCGCGTTCGACGCCGGTGGCGGGCGCTGCCATTGCGATGGCGGCGCGCAAGATCAAGGCGAAAGCGCAGATGATCGCGGCCTACAAGCTCGAGGTCCACGAGGGCGATCTTGAATGGGATATTGATGGCTTTCGCGTCAAAGGCCTGCCGGAGAAATCGATGTCGATGAAGGACATCTGCTGGGCTGCGTATAATTCGGTAGCGCCGGGCATGGAGCCGGGTCTTGAAGCGGTCAGCTATTACGACCCGCCCAACATGACCTATCCGTTCGGCGCCTATATCTGCGTCATGAACATCGACGTCGATACCGGGGTCTACAAGGTGCGCCGCTTCTACGCGCTGGATGATTGCGGCACCCGTATCAACCCGATGATCATCGAAGGCCAGGTCCATGGCGGCCTGACCGAAGCCTTCGCGATCGCGATGGGCCAGGAGATCCGCTACGACGACGAAGGCAACGTTGTGACCGGGTCGTTCATGGACTTCTTCATCCCAACCGCGGTCGAAACCCCGCATTGGGAGACCGACTTTACCGTGACGCCGTCACCGCATCACCCGATCGGCGCCAAGGGCGTCGGAGAAAGCCCCAATGTCGGCGGCGTGCCGGCGTTCTCCAACGCCGTCAACGATGCGTTCTCGTTCCTGGGGTCAACCCATATCCAGATGCCGCATGATTTCTGGCGCAACTGGCGGGCGGCGAAGAATTTGGGCGTGTTCGCGGCGTAGTTCGGTTGCTCACGGCGCTTGCCTTGAATCGCTGCGTCATCCTGAGGTGCGAGCGAAGCGAGCCTCGAAGGACGGTGACACGCACGGACTCGTGGCCATCCTTCGAGGCCCGCGCAAGAGCGCGGGCACCTCAGGATGACGATCACCATGAGGCGGCAGAAGGAGCTGCAATGATTCAAGCGAACCGTAAGGCACACGAGCAATGAAAAGCCGCGACGAGATCGCAGAGCGCCTCGCAGCTAGCGGCTACATCGCCGATAGCGAACTGGCTACCGCGGTCTCGCTGATGCAATTGCTCAAGCGGCCGCTGCTGCTGGAGGGCGAAGCCGGCGTCGGCAAGACCGAAGTGGCAAAAGCGCTGGCAAAAATGCACACGACCGAGTTGATACGTTTGCAATGCTACGAGGGCCTTGACCAATCGGCAGCGCTCTATGAATGGAACTACCAGCGCCAGTTGCTGGCGATCCAGGCGCATCGCGGTGAACAGGCCGAGGGCATCGAGGATCAGATATTTTCCGAGAAATATCTCCTGGAGCGGCCGTTATTGGCCGCGATCCGCCGCCACAAGGCGCCGGTGCTGTTGATCGATGAGATCGACCGCGCCGACGACGAGTTCGAGGCGTTTCTGTTGGAATTGCTGTCCGACTTCCAGGTGTCGATTCCCGAACTCGGCACCATCGCGGCGGTGACGATTCCGCACGTGATCCTGACCTCGAACGGCACCCGTGAATTGTCCGACGCGTTGCGCCGCCGCTGCCTCTATCACTACGTCGATTATCCCGACGTCGACCGCGAGGCCCGCATCATCATGGCGCGGATCGATGGCGCCAGCACCTCGCTGTCGCTGCAGATCGCGCGCATGGTCGAAGGCATCAGGAAAGAGGAACTGCGCAAGGTGCCCGGCGTCGCCGAGACGCTGGATTGGGCGGCCGCGCTGGTCGGCATCGACGTCCGCGATCTGCACGATGCGCCGGAAATCGTGCACGACACGCTGATGTGCCTGCTCAAGACCCACGAAGACAAATCGCGGGTCACGCGCGAGGTGACGGAACGATTGTTGGGGAAAGTGGCATGAGCTGCTGTGGCCCCGGCGCGAATTACGACGAGATCGACGAGGTCTCACGATTCGTCGCGGGCCGGCTGGCGGCGTTTCTGGCGACGTTGCGCGACAATGGTTTTGCCGTCGGGCTGCATGAAGGGCAGGACGCGGCATCCTTGATGACATCAGGCTATGCCGCCAAACCGGGCCTTTTGCGTTCGGCGTTCAAACATCTGTTCTCGGCGCGCAAATCCGACTGGGAAAAGTTCGACGGGCTGTTCGATGCGTTCTGGCTCGGCAAGCGCCTGAGGTCGCGCTCGACGACGATGGGTTCAGCGAAGGCCGCCAACAATCCGTCACTCAAAAGCCTGCCGAACAATCCCGGCGATCCGCGCGCCGGCGGCGACAGTGCGATGGACCAGATTCCGTCAGCCGATGAAGCGCCGGAAGACCGCGCCGGCGAAGGCCGCATGGAGGGCGCGTCCACGGCCTCCAACATCGCCGAGATCGATTTCCGGAAAATGACCGAGCCCGGCCAGATCGAGCAAGCCCACGCCGCCGCGGCGCGGCTGGCCAGGATCATGCGCACGCGGTTGACCCGGCGCGATCTGGCGCGCCGTCGCGGCTATCGGCTCGATCTGCGGCGTACCATCCATGGCAATATCAGCCATGGCGGCGTGCCGATCTCGCTGGTCAAGCGCCAGCGCAAGGAAAAGCCGCTGCGGCTGGTGATCCTGCTCGACGCCTCCGGCTCGATGAGCATGTACACCGGTGTCTTTCTTCGCTTCATCCACGGCGTGCTGGACGAGTTCCGGCAGGCCGAGGCGTTCCTGTTTCACACCAGGCTCGCGCATGTTTCCGATGCGATGAAGGAAAAGGACGCGGCGCGGGCGCTCGATCGCCTCTCGATCATGGCGCAGGGCGCCGGCGGCGGCACCAGGATCGGCGAGAGCCTGCAAACCTTCAACCGCTGGCACGCCGCCCGCGTGATCCATTCGCGCACCTGCGTGATGATCGTGTCTGACGGTTACGAGACCGGCGACGCCATGTTGCTGGGCCGTGAGATGGCAGCACTTTCAAAACGCTGCCGCCGCATCGCCTGGCTCAACCCGATGATGGCGTGGGAGGGCTATGCGCCCGAGGCTGCCGGCATCAAGGCCGCGCTGCCGCATGTCGATCTCTATGCGCCGGCCAACACGCTGAACAGCTTGATCGCGCTCGAACCCTATCTGGCGAGACTGTGAGAATGGATGAGATGAAATTGAGCCGCGACGCTTTCTTCACCTCTCCCATCGGGAGAGGTCGCGCCCAACGGGTCGCGCCAAAGGCGCGCCCGATGACAGGCTCCGGCGCGGGTGAGGGGTTACGCTCCCTCGTGCGAACAGCGCCCCCTCACCCGCTTTGCTTCGGACGATGCTTCGCATCGCCCGACGCAAAGCGACCTCTCCCCGGCGGGGAGAGGTGAAGGAGAAGACGCCGATGACCGTTCATGTCGAAGTGATGGATCTGGTGGCGCGGATGAAAGCCGCCGAGCAGGCTTTCGTCCTGGCCACCGTCGTGCGCACGGTGTCGGTGACGGCCGCCAAAGCCGGCGCCAAGGCGATCATTCGTCCCGACGGCACCATCGTGGCGGGATGGATCGGCGGTGGCTGCGCCAGAGGCGCGGTGCTGAAGGCGGCGCGCGAGGCGCTGGCCGACGGTGAGCCGCGCATGGTCTCGGTGCAGCCGGAAGACTTGCTCGCCGAACTCGGCGTCAAGCCGGGCGAGGCCAAGGACGGCGTGCGCTTCGCCTCCAACATGTGCCCGAGCAAGGGCACGATGGATATCTTCGTGGAGCCGGTGCTGCCGCATCCCTCGCTGGTGATCCTGGGCGCCAGCCCGGTCGCGATGTCGCTGGCCGCGCAGGCGCGCCAATTGGGTTATCACGTCACCTTGGCCGCACCCTCGGCCGATCTCGTGGTCATCCCCGACACCGACACGCTGGTCGATGGCTATGCGCTGGGCGAGCTCACCCAGACCCGGCGCTTTATCGTAGTGTCGACGCAGGGCAAGGGCGATGAGGCGGCGTTGCGCGCGGCGGTTACCATCGATGCGCAATATCACGCCTTCGTCGGCAGCCGCCGCAAGATGGCGGTGTTGCACGACAAGCTCGTTGCCGCCGGCGTCGCGCCCGCGGCGCTAGATCGCGTCAAGGCGCCCGCCGGTCTCGATCTCGGCGCGATCACGCCGGAAGAAATCGCGATGTCGATATTGGCCGAAATCACCATCGAGCGCCGCCGCGGCCAGCGCAATTCCACTCATATCGCGACTTGAGGAAGTTCAATTATGCAGATGAACGACAGCCAGCGTATCCCGGCATCCAAAGAGAAGGTGTGGGCCGCGCTGAACGATCCGGAAGTCTTGAAGAAGTGCATTCCGGGGTGCCAGTCGCTTGAAATGTCGTCGCCGACCGAGATGACGGCGACCGTGGTATTCAAGGTCGGTCCGGTGAAGGCGACGTTCGGCGGCAAGGTGACATTGTCCGATCTCGATCCGCCGAACTCCTATCGGATCTCGGGCGAGGGCTCCGGCGGCGTCGCCGGGTTCGCAAAGGGCGGCGCCAGCGTGGGGCTGGAGGCCGAAAGCTCAGATATCACGATCCTGCATTACGCAGTCGATGCGCAGATCGGCGGCAAGCTGGCGCAACTCGGCGGGCGCCTGATCGATTCGACCGCGAAGAAACTCGCCGGTGAGTTCTTCACGTCGTTCGCGGCGGTGGTTGGTGGCAGCGCCGGTGCGGCAGCAGCAGATGCCGGTTCGAAGAGCTGGATCAGCAAGCTGACCGGGACCTGAAGCGTTGCAGGCGGCGAAAGCCGCTCGAAGTCCAAAAAGTGTTGAGAAGGCGACATCAAGATGATGGACGCGCCCGTCCGTCTCAGCACGGCTTTTTGATAGCCATAAAAGCTATTTGCTTTGCGCTTTGGGGTGTGGTCGAATCGGTCAGGAGACCGGGACGGCCGCATCCGTTGCGTCAGATCTCGGATAGGAAATTCAGGTCATATCAGGCGACAAAGCGTAGCTAGGGCGAGCGTCGGTGGTGCACGTCGTGATCTGGAGAAGCCTCGCCACTTCGCGCCTCGCAGCTTGGCTTGCAGGCGCAGCGATCGGCGCGGTGGCCTGTTCGTCTGCGGTTCACGCGGCCGACAGCACCACGAGTTCGACCACTACAACGACCACTACTACCACCGCCTCGTCCGACCCTGCGCCCGACAAGAGCGGCTATAATCTCTTCAATCCAACCCCCGATAACCAGATGCGGAAATTCACGCCCGACCGTCCGGCCAAGGGTTTCTCGGTCCGGACCATCGACGCCGGGCATTTCGAACTGGAAACCGACATCGTCAACTATACCACCTCGAACGATCGCGGCACGGTCACCCGCAGCATCGAAGCCCTCGACCCGACCGTCAAACTCGGATTGACGAACTGGATGGACTTCGAGGTCCAGTTCAATGGCCTGCAGTCTTCGCGGTCGTTCGACGCTGCGTCGGGCAACGAGGTCCTCAACGGCGCGGGCTTCGGCGATGTGTTCCTGAGGACCAAGATGAATCTGTTCGGCAATGATTCCGGCCCCGCCGGTTTTGCCCTGATCCCTTACGTTAAATTGCCGTCATCGACCCCGGTCATCAGCAACAATGCGGTCGAGGGCGGCCTGATCGCGCCGCTCGCGCTGCGGCCCGATGACTTCATCATCACCTTGATGACGGAGGTCGATGTGCTGAAGACGGCGGTCGGCGACGGCAGGTATGCCAATTTCGTCAACCTCATCGGCGTCAGTCATCCGGTTCCCGGCTTCGATGCCGTCAACGCGACGGTCGAGTTATTCGCCTCGACCGGCACTGACCCTGCGACGCCGCCGGTCTATACGTTCGATCTCGGCATGAACTTCAAGCTCGACCAGCACGCGATCCTCGATGTCGGCCTCAATCTCGGCCTCAATAAAGCAGCACCCACCGCGCAGGTCTATTCGGGCATATCGTTTCGCTTTTAATTTATTGTTTGAGCATGATCTCCGGGCAAACGCTTCGCGTTTGTCCCGAGGGAAAACCGGTTTCCACTTTTCCGGATCATGCTCTAACCGTTTTGCGTGCCGTCCGCGTAACCACCGCCGATCTGCATGCCGTCGGCGGCCAGCAGGCCTTTTCCCGGGACATGATTGATCTCCAGTCGTGTGCCGTCCGGATCCTCGAACAGCACCGAGTAGTAACCTGGCGCAAAACTGTCCTGCTTCGGTCCGTGAACGATGTGCGCCCCGATCTTTTTCAGGAAATCATGGGCCTCATCGACATCGGCTCGCTCGCGCGCGCGAAAACAATGGTGATGCAATCCAACGGAGCCTTGTCGGAATCGCTGGCCGGCATATTCCGCGGCCGGTGCATGAATTCCGAAACCGGTGCGGCCGCCGACGCCATAGAAAGTATTGACCGTGTCAGCCACGATCGTAAGACCCAGAAACGGCAAAAGCTGCGCGTAGAATGCGCGGGCGGCTGCAAAATTTCCAGCCGTGATAAACGTGTGGGCAACACCGTTTATTTCCATAACATCCTCCCATCTTCATCTTCGCGGATAGGCCGTCCGGCATACTGACGTCACGGTGTCGCGCAGCCAGCGATGCGCCGGATCGGCATCCACGCGAGGATGCCACATCGCCGATATCGTGATCTCCGGCGTGGAGACCGGCAGTTCGAAGCTTTCAAGACCCGACGTCGCGGCATGGTCGCTCGCCTCGCTGTTACCCAGGCACGAACGCGGCACCAGCGCGATCAGATCCGAGTGCCGCGCGATCCGCATCGCATCCGGGTATCCAGGCACGACGACGCGTATCGCCCGGCTAAGGCCGAGCTTCTCGAGGGCATCGTCGACCGGTCCGGTGAAATCCGCGTTGCGTGACGCCACGATATGATCGCACGCCGCATATCGTGCGGGCGTCACTCCGGGGTCTGCCAGAAGCGGGTGCCCGATCCGTGCCACGCCGACAAACCGGTCGCGAAACAGCAATTGGGTGCGTATCTCCGGCGCGGACACGCCCAGCACGCCGATCTCCAGATCGATCAGTCCCTCCCGCAGCGGACCCGCATCCTTGTCGGGCTTGGGTGCAAAGCGGAGGCGGATGCGTGGCGCCGCTTGCATGACGGCTGCGACCAGCGGAGCGGAAAGCAACTCGACAAAGCCTTCGCTGGCGCGAATGGTGAAGGTCAATTCGAGCGCGGCTATGTCCAGATCAGCGATTTGCGGCCGCAGAACCGCGCGCACGTCCCGGCTAAGTTCATGGACGCGGTCGCGCAGTTCGGCCGCGCGAGGTGTCGGGACCAGCCTGCGTCCGGCGCGCACCAGCAGCGGATCGCCTGTTGCCGACCGCAGTCGCGTCAGAGTCCGGCTCATCGCCGACGAGCTCAAGCCGAGGCGGCGAGCCGCTCCGGTCACGCTGCCTTCAGCGAGCAACACGTCCAGCGCGGCGAGCAGGTTCATGTCCACGTTATCCATGACGCCGAGCCTAGCCCACCCGGGCCACCAGACCTAGCGTCAAACGCAACTATATCTTTCATTTGATGCGTATAGCGCCAGTCATTCGGGATGCTCATGTTCGTGGTCAACCCAATCAGCGAAAGACATTGCGCCCATGCCCCCAGCGATTTTGAACGCGGCCACTCCGACAATCCTTCTGATCGGCGCATCACGCGGTCTCGGCCACGCCATGGCGGCCGAGTTTCTGACGAAAGGATGGAACGTCGTCGGCACGGTTCGAGGCGGAGGCCGAACACGGCTGCACGACCTCGCGGAGGCGTTTGCAGGCCGCGTCGAGATCGAGGCTCTGGATATCTGCGAGCCGGATCAACTCGCAGCGCTGCGCGACCGCCTGTCAGGCCGGGTGTTCGACATGCTGTTCGTCAACGCCGGGGTCACCAACGACGCAAAGGAAACCATCGCGGAAGTGACGACCGATGAGTTTATCAGGGTCATGGTCACCAATGCGCTGAGCCCGATGCGGGTGATCGAAAGCCTGCAGCCATGCGTCGCCGCGACGGGCCTGCTCGGCGTGATGTCATCGGGGCAAGGCAGCGTCAGCAACAACGAGACCGGCATGCGGGAGGTCTATCGCGGCAGCAAGGCGGCGCTGAACATGTACATGCGGAGCTTCGCAGCTCGCCACTCCGGGACGGCGCGCGCGATGGTGCTGATGGCTCCCGGCTGGGTCCGCACCGAAATGGGAGGACCAGACGCACGCTTGAGCATCGAAGACAGCGTGCCGAACCTGGTGAATGTCCTGATTGCAAAACAGGGGAAACCCGGCTTGCAATATCTCGACTATCTCGGCCGCATCGTCCCTTGGTGATCCGTTCGTGCAAGCCACGGCACGGCGCACGCGCGCCTTTGTTTGCCCACCCTGCGAAATGACGAAACGATGTCTGGATAACGAGGCCGCAGCCTCAGTCGAACAGGCTCGACACCGACTCTTCGGCGGCGGTGCGGCTGATGGCCTCCGCGATCAGCGGCGCGATCGGCAGCGTGCGGATATTGGCCGATTTGTTGACCGCTTCCGTCGGCAGGATCGAGTCGGTGATCACAAGCTCTTTCAGCTTCGACGAGGCGATGCGTGCGGCGGCACCGCCGGACAGCACGCCGTGGCTGATATAGGCGTAGACTTCCTTGGCGCCGTTGGCGAGCAGCGCGTCGGCCGCGTTCACCAGGGTGCCACCGGAATCGACGATGTCGTCGACCAGGATGCAGGTATAGCCGGCGACGTCGCCGATCACGTTCATCACCTCGGATTCGCCGGCGCGTTCGCGGCGCTTGTCGATGATGGCGAGCGGGGTGTTGATGCGCTTGGCAAGGCCGCGGGCGCGGACCACGCCGCCGACGTCGGGCGACACCACCATCACGTTGCCGAGGTCGAAGCGCTCCTTGATATCACGCACCATCACCGGCGAGGCGAAGAGATTGTCGGTCGGAATGTCGAAGAAGCCCTGGATCTGAAGGGCATGCAGGTCGAGCGTCATGACGCGGTCGACGCCGGCCCGGGTGATGAGGTTGGCAACCAACTTGGCCGAAATCGGCGTCCGCGAACCGGATTTGCGATCCTGTCTGGCATAGCCGAAATACGGAATCACCGCGGTGATGCGGCGCGCCGACGAACGGCGCAGCGCATCCGTCATGATCAGCAATTCCATCAGATGGTCGTTGGCAGGAAACGACGTCGACTGGATGATGAAGGCATCCGAGCCGCGGACGTTTTCCTGGATTTCGACGAAGATCTCCATGTCGGCGAAACGCCGGACCACGGCTTTGGTCAAAGGAAGGCCAAGTCCCGCAGCGATATCCTGTGCCAGCGCGGGATTGGAATTGCCGGTGACGAGCTTGATGGAGCCGTTTTTGGCCGACATCGAGGCTTCTCCTCGCGCCTTGCTGGATACGATGTTCAGCATATCGGAATACCCACGGAACCGGCGCCTTCGACGAGCGAGGTGATATCAAGGAGGTGGCGCGGCTGGCAACCCATAGCCCCCGGTTTTCCTGCGCAAAATCGTGATGCAGGCCAGATGCGCCCCAGAAGGCTAAACGAAAGCTAATTTCGCCGTCAGCGGGTGCTGCTGTAACTTAGCGAGCTGACGTTGAATGCATCCGCCGCCGGCGCAGCCTGCTCCGCGCTCGCCACCGCCGGGCCGCCTCGGTCCGGCGCCGGGGACGTGGCCGGCAGCGGTTGGTCCGCCGGCGCGGTTCCGTTGACCATGGCGGCCAGGCCGGCAAAGCCGGCCTGGGCGATACGCCGCAACACCAGATCGTCGGCCGCGGCCCATGTATCGCCGCGCCCGCCTTTGCCGGCCGGTTCTTCGCCGGATAGCCGCAGCGCGCGCTGCTGGTTGGCGTCATAGACGTCCCAGACCCATGCGATGGTGGTGCGGCCGTGGTAGAGCTGGGCCGCGAGATAGCTGCGCACGCGGTACGCCGCCTGGCCTTCGCGGGATACGATCGAGAGGTTGCGCAGCTTTGACTCGCTGTCCAGCACGCCGACCATGCGGTCGAACACTTGAGGCGGCGGTCCATCGATCGATTCGAAGGCGACGGTCGCGCCATTTCCACCAGCACCGGCCATCGCAAAAGCGTTGTTCGGGCCGCCGCCGGCGGCGCAGCCGCCAAGCGCGCACGCCACCACCAGCAGTGCTGCCGCAACGGCCGCACGCGAACAGGTCCGGCTGGCCCGGAACAGAACTGATGACGCTTCCCTCATTACCCCGAGCGATATCGTTAAAACGCATTAAGGTCTAGGGCGGGAATATTACAAAGATCGCTGGGCGGGCCGGTGTGGCGCGCTCCGATCGAGAAAATCTGCTTCAAGTTGAAACAGTTCGGTCGAACTCAAGGCTCCAGGACGATCGCATGAACGTGGCGGCCGTAGTCCGGCTCCTTGCGATGTACCGAGCGGCGGTAGCTGAAGAAATTCTCGTCGGCATAGGTGTCGATGCCGAGGTCGTCGATCATCAACACGCCGGCGTTTTCGAGCCGCCGCCGGATAAAGCCGGCGAGGTCGAACATCGAATGGCCCTCACGCACCGACGGAATGAAAAACAGCGCGTTCTCGGCGTCGGCTTCGATAAACCGCTCGACGAATTCGCCGCCGACTTCGTAGCTCGGCTGCCGGATCAGCGGGCCGATCGACGCGATGGTGCCGTTGCGCTCGGCGCCGAGTTTTTCCATCGCCGCGATGGTGGATTCCAGCACGCCGGTCAGCGCGCCCTTCCATCCCGCATGCGCCGCACCGATCACGCGGGCACTGGGATCGACCAGCAGGATCGGGCCGCAATCGGCCGCGGAAGCGCCGATCGCGAGCCCCTCGATGCACGTGACGATGGCGTCCGCCCGCGGTCGCGATCCGGCATCCCACGGTTCGGTGGCGACGATGACGTCAGGCGAATGGACCTGATGCAAGGTGAGAAAATGCGTCGACGGGACGCCGACCCGCGCTGCCATGCGGCGGCGATTTTCCGCGACATTGGCGGGATCGTCGTGCGAGCCGACACCGGCGTTGAGGCTTTGGTAGATGCCGCCGGAGACGCCGCCTTCGCGGGTGAAAAAAGCGTGGCGCAGGCCGGGTATCGCCGAGAGCAGCGGGGACGCAAGAGTCATGGAATCAAGAATGTCTGAATCAGGCGTCATCGGTGTCAGCCCGTGCCGCCGGCTCTTCATCGTTGAAGCCGACCAGAGAGGTGAGGCGGGGTTCTGAAACCGCCAGCACCTTGAACATCGAGCCCATGCCGCCGCGGCCGCCGCCGATCAGCCGCTTCAGTGCGCCGGCGATGTCCTCGGAGACTTCCGGCGTAGCCTTCGCCATCAGGCCAACCGCGCGGGTTTCAATGCCGAGGCGCTTAAGAAACTCGCCTTGCGGCACCGGGCCATGGACCGCCGCGCCCAAATCCTCCGCGGCGCGCACCAGCGCCTGGAAGTCGACATGGGCGGTGACGTCGGCCTGGCCCGGATTTTTCAGGGGGTCGGTGAAACTGTGGCGGGCGATCGCTTGGAAGGTGTCGCCGGCATCGCTGCGCAAATGGCCGTAATCGATGATCAGCGCCGCCCCATCCTGGTCGCGGACGCGGCTTGCGAGCTTCATGATCTCGCCGTCGGGCCGCCATTCGAACACCGCGCCGACCGGGGCGGCGCGGACCAGCGGCGGCAGCAGCACCTCGAAGCGCGGCATCGGCTCGGCGGCGGCGCCGAACGCCAATTTGCCGTTGACGTCGAGTTCCACCGTGCGCTCGTGCCAACCGGTCTCGCGCTTCACCACCTGATGGACCGGCAGCACGTCGAAATATTCGTTGGCGAGGATCACCGCGGGGCCGTCGGGCACGTCGTCGATGCCGTCGTGCCAGGCGACGTTGCGCACGCCCGACAACGCGGCCTTCTGCTTCTCGCGCAGCACCGGATTGATTTCGACCAAATGAACGCTCAGCGCCTGGTATAGCGGCGGCAACACCCGCAGCGCCCGCAGCGCGTCCGCCATCATGGTGCCGCGGCCGGGCCCAAGCTCGATCAGCCGCAGCACCGGTGGCGATCCGATCGCCTTCCATACCGAGGCCGCCCACAGCCCGAGCAACTCGCCGAACATCTGGCTCACTTCCGGCGCGGTGGTGAAATCGCCTTCGCGTCCCAGCGGATCGCGCGAGATGTAATAGCCATGTTGGGGATGCGTCAGGCACATCTCCATGTAACGCCAGACCGGCATCGGCCCGGACGACTTGATCAGCTTCTTGAGTTCGGACTGCAGCGGCGAAGTTTCGGTCACGGCGTGCCTTGAACGGAACTGGGAACGTGCTTCGGAAATTTACCGCGCCATGCCATCACGAAAATGATTGCGCCCGCAATGATCATCGGCACCGACAGCAGCATACCCATGGTGAGCCCGCCCCACAAAAATCCGAGCTGCGGGTCCGGCTCGCGAAAATGTTCGCCGATGATACGCGCAAAACCGTAAAAGGCGATAAAGCTTCCGAGGATCAGGCCCGGCCGCTTCAGCGCCCCCATGCGGATCAGCACCGCCAGCAGCGTAAACAGCACGATACCTTCAAGCGTCGCCTCGTAAAGCTGGCTCGGATGGCGCGGCAGCGGGCCGCCATTGGGAAACACCATCGCCCAGGGCACGCTGTCGTCGGCCGGCCGGCCCCATAACTCACTGTTGATGAAATTGGCGAGCCGCCCGAGGAACAGCCCGATCGGCCCGACCGCGGTGGTGATATCGCCGAGCGAGAGAATCGGCAGGTCGTTCTTGCGGCAAAACAGCATCACCGCGGCGACGCAGCCCAGAAAGCCGCCGTGGAACGACATGCCGCCCTTCCACAGTTCGAGAATCTCGGCCGGATGGGCGATGAAAAACGGCAGATTGTAGAACAGCACATAGCCGGTGCGGCCGCCGAGGATGATTCCGACCGTGACCCAGAGAATGAAATCGTCGAGTTGCAGCAGCGAGATCGGCGCCGGGCCGCCCCACAACCGCTCGTTCTTGAGCAGCGCGCGGGCGTAGATCCACCCCAGCACGATGCCGCCGATATACGCCAGCGCATACCAGCGGATCGCGATGGGCCCGATCGAGATCGCGATCGGATTGAAGACCGGAAAGGCGATGGTGAGAAAGGGCATTTAGTCCTTAAAGAGCTCAGGCAGAGAGGTTGCGGCGGTAGAGCGCGAGGAGCCGCTCCCAATGCCGTTCCGCAGCGTCGCGGTGATAGACCGGGCGCTTGGGGAACGCAAAGCCGTGATGCGTACCGGGATAGATCTCGACCTCGTTGTTGGATCCCGTCATGCCGGCTTTGACTTGCTCGATCACTTCCATCGGCGCGTAGACATCGGTCTCGGCGCAGCCGAAATACAACTCGGCCTTGGTCTTTTGTGCGGCAAGATGCGGACTGTCCGGCTGGTCGGTGGCCAGGCTCACGCCGTACATCGAGGCGGCGGCCTTGACCGCCGGAAAATGCGTCGCGGCGTTGACGGCATATCGTCCGCTCATGCAATAGCCGACCGTACCGACGATCCCGGTGTTCGCCGCCTTCTGCGTCTCGGCGTAGGCCAACAGCGCCTTGGTGTCTTCCATCACCAGCGGGATGGTGAGCGAGTGCATCAGCTCGAACATGCGCTTGCGTTCAGGCGATTCCGGATCGGGATTGATCGGCCCGAGTTCCATGGCACCGGCGCGGTAATACATGTTGGGCAGCATCACGTAGTAACCCGAGGTCGCCAGCCGGCGCGCCATGTCGCGCAATTCTTCGCGGATACCGGGCGCATCCATGTAGAAAATGATGACTGGAAACGGGCCGCCGCGCTCGGGGTGGCTGATGAAGGTGGTGGTCTTGCCGTCCTTGGTCGGAATGTCGATTTGCTGGTCGATCATGGGCGTTTCTTTTTCTGGTGTGATTTTTCGGCTTGGCCGGATGGCGCTCACTACGATTGCAAGGAAACCGCAACATGACAAGCTGACTTGGCAGACGACTTGGCAGACGACTTGGCAGGTGACTTCGCAGATGACTTGGCTTGCCGATCAAGGCTTTGCTTGGGCATTCCGGCCTTGAACCATCGGGCCGGGATCGCCATTGTGGAGGGGCAAGCCGTCCCTCTGCCAAGCCGTCCTCAAGCCACCCCACTGCAACGACCGGAGCGTCCCAGATGACCCAGACCAGCAATCGGTTTTTCGACGAGATCGGCCGCCTGATGAATGACGCCGCCGGCGCCGCCCAGGGGGTGAAGCGCGAAGTCGATACGGTGGTGCGCAATCAGGCCGAAAAAATCCTGCGCGACCTCGATATCGTCAAGCGCGAGGAGTTCGAGGCGGTCAAGGAAATGGCGCGGCTGGCGCGCGAGGAAAACGAGGCGCTGAAGACCCGCATCGCGGCGCTGGAAGCCAAGCTGGGCGGTTCGGCTTCGGGCTCGGCCATTTGAAATTCCGTCATGGCCGGGCATAGCCATCTAAAGGACGGCGTCGCTTCCGCTTGCCTTTGACCCGGCCATCCATCATTTTCAGAGACTCTTTCAAAGCGGATGGATTGCCGGGTCGAGCCCGGCAATGACGGTCTGGGGCTCAAAACCCTACAAAAATCCCTTCATTTCCTTGTCATTTCCGGACTTTGGGGCTAGAACCCCGCCACGTCCGCAGCCCCCGCACCCCTGGAGGCTTGCTGCGGCGCTCAACGGGCCGCGATGCGGCCTTTAACTTTTTGAAAAACAAGGACTTAAGACAATGGCGACCGTCAAGGAATTGAAGGCGACCACACGTCCGGCAGGCGGCAAGGGGGCCGCACGGGCAGAGCGTCGCGCCGGCAGAGTGCCCGGAGTGATCTATGGTAACAACCAGCCCCCCGTGACCATCTCGGTCGAAGATGCCGAATTGCGCCAGCGTATTCTGGCCGGCCGGTTCCTCACCACGATTTACGACATCGATCTGGAAGGCAAGAAGCACCGCGTGATTCCGCGCGACTTCCATCTCGATCCGGTGCGTGATTTCCCGATCCATGTCGACTTCATGCGGCTCGGCGAAGGCGCCACCATCCGCGTCAGCGTTCCCCTGCACATCCAGAACGCCGAATCGGCACCGGGCGTGAAGCGCGGCGGCGCCGTCAACGTGGTCACCCACGCCCTCGATCTGGAATGCTCGGTCGACAACATTCCGCAATTCATCGAGGTTGACGTCAGCTCTCTGGAGATCAGCCACTCGCTGCATCTGTCCGACGTCAAGCTGCCGACCGGCGTACGATCGCTGTCGCGCGAGGATGCCACGCTGGTGACCATCGTGCCGCCGTCCGGCTATGCCGAAGAACTCAAGGCGGCTGCGGCTGCTGCCGCGGCAGGTCCCGCTGCGACGGCTGCTCCGGCGGCCGGTGCCGCTCCGGCGGCGGGTGCTGCTCCGGCTGCGGGTGCGAAAGCTCCCGCTGCGGCCGCGAAGGCGCCGGCGGCCGGCGCCAAGCCTGCCGGTGGCGACAAGAAGAAGTAACGAAGCGCGGGATGCCGCGTCATGCGTCTCTTTGTTGGTCTCGGCAATCCCGGCACGAAGTACGCGCATAACCGGCATAATATCGGCTTCATGGCCGTCGACGAGATTGCACGGCGTCATGGTTTCGCACCATGGCGCCGTCGTTTTCACGGCGAGACCTCCGAAGCCACGCTCGACGGCGAACGGGTGGTGCTGCTTCGCCCGACAACCTTCATGAACGAGTCGGGGCGCGCGGTTCAGGACGCCGCGAACTTCTTCAAACTCGGCGAGAGCGAGATCACCGTGTTTCAGGATGAACTCGAGCTGCCGCCGGGCAAGGTCCGCGTCAAAGTCGGCGGCGGCATTGCCGGTCACAATGGCCTGCGTTCGATCTCGGCCCATATCGGCAATGAATATCGCCGGGTGCGGCTGGGGATCGGCCATCCCGGCGTCAAGGAACTGGTGCATAGTCACGTGCTGTCGGACTTTGCCAAGAGCGACCGGCCCTGGGTCGAGGCGCTGTGCGAGGCGGTGGCCGACAACGCCGGACTGCTGGTGGCGCGTCGCGACTCGACGTTCCAGAACAAGGTGCATCTGGCGATGCAGGCCAAGGGATTTTTCGAACAGGAAGATAAAGCATGACGCGTCATCGCCGGACTTGATCCGGCGATCCATCTTTCGAAGAAGATGGATACGCGGGTCAAGCCCGGGTATGACGGCCCCGAATAAATTCACGCGCGCGATGTCGCGAAGGATCGAGAAACGCGATGGGATTCAAATGCGGTATCGTCGGATTGCCCAATGTCGGCAAGTCGACGCTGTTCAATGCGCTGACTGAGACGGCGGCGGCGCAGGCGGCGAATTACCCGTTCTGCACCATCGAGCCGAATGTCGGCGAGGTCGCGGTGCCGGATGTGCGGCTCGACAGATTGTCGGCGATCGCCAAATCAGCCCAGATCATCCCGACCCGGCTGACCTTTGTCGACATCGCGGGCCTGGTGCGTGGCGCCTCAAAGGGCGAGGGCCTCGGCAACCAGTTCCTTGCGACCATCCGCGAGGTCGACGCGGTCGCCCATGTGGTGCGCTGCTTTGAGGATTCCGACATCACCCATGTCGAGGGCAAGATCGCGCCGCTGGCGGACATCGAGACTATCGAGACCGAGCTGATGCTGGCCGATCTCGACAGCCTGGAAAAGCGCGTCGACAATCTGACCAAGAAGGCCAAGGGCAACGACAAGGAAGCCAAGGAACAACTCGACCTCGTCAATCGCGCGCTGGTGCTGTTGCGTGAGGGCAGACCGGCGCGGTTCCTCACCCGCAAGCCGGAAGAAGAACGCGCCTTCGGCATGCTCGGGCTGTTGACCTCCAAGCCGGTGCTTTACGTCTGCAATGTCGAGGAAGGTTCGGCCGCGGAAGGCAATAGTTTTTCAAAGCAGGTGTTCGAGCACGCCAAGAAGGAAGGCGCGGTCGCGGTGGCGATATCGGCCAAGATCGAATCCGAGATTGCGACGCTGTCACGCGCGGAGCGCGCGGAGTTTCTCGATACGCTTGGCCTCGAGGAAGCCGGTCTCGACCGCTTGATCCGAGCCGGTTACCAACTGCTCGACCTCATCACCTATTTCACCGTCGGGCCGAAGGAAGCCCGCGCTTGGACCATTAATCGCGGCACCAAGGCGCCGGCGGCGGCGGGCGTCATCCACACCGATTTCGAAAAGGGTTTTATCCGCGCCGAAACCATCGCCTATGCCGATTACGCCGCGCTGAACGGTGAAGCCGGCGCCCGCGATGCCGGCAAGCTGCGGCTGGAAGGCAAGGAGTACGTCGTCGCCGACGGCGATGTGATGCATTTCCGGTTTAATACTTAGAAATCAGAGCAGCGCCCGCCTCACTCTCGGCGTCATCCTGAGGTGCTCGCTCTTGCGAGCCTCGAAGGATGGCCGCAAGCACCGCGCTGAACACCATCCTTCGAGACGCATCGCTGCGCGATGCTCCTCAGGATGATGGTGGGGTTGTTGAAACCTAGTGTCCCTGCCCCTGGTCGCGGATCGCGCCGAGGTGTTCGTTGATGCGAAACACGATCAGGATGAATTCGGCGGCGATGCGCGAGAAGATCACGCCGACGATCACGCCGGCGATGGCGGACAACAACATGATGAATCCGCCGAACGGGCTGATCGCCATCATGGCGAGACCGGAAAAAATGCCGGAGATGCCGAACAGCACGATCAATGCGATCACCAGCCAGTAAAAGGTCTTGATGATGGTGGGCGTGATGAAGCGATCCCACTGAAACAGATCCTGAAAATCAAACATCGCTCGTTCTCCCGGCAAGTCGAATGTGATTGGCGTCCAATCCGGCTCCTGATGGCACAGGGCCTAGCTCCGAACGCCGTCTTGAGCAAGTCGAGCAAAGGACCGGCAAGACAGGGCAAGTCACGGACCGGACCGACGGGCGATGTCCGCCCGCGGACACGAGCCATGCTCATCGATGGCTTGAGATTGCTGCAAATAACGGCCACAATCAGGCCTCCCTCCGGCAATCCCCATGATGACGCTGACCCTCGAAGATTTTAAGCTCGGCCATTTCGGCAGTTTCGGACCGCGTCATGTCACGCGCGAGGAAATTCTGGCGTTTGCCGCCGAGTTCGATCCGCAGCCGATGCATCTCGACGACGAGGCGGCGAAGCGTTCGTTGCTTGGGGGGCTGGCGGGCTCGGGCTGGCATCTTTGTTCGATCATGATGCGGATGATGTTCGACGGCTTTATCGGCCGTACCGCGTCGCTGGGATCGCCTGGGGTCAATGAGTTGCGCTGGCTGGCGCCATTCCGCCCGGGAGACGATTTGACGCTGGACATCGACGTCACCGAGGCCAGGGTTTCGCAGAGCCGCCCGCAAACCGGGATCGTGACGTTCCATGGCGTGGTCCACAACGCCGCCGGGCTGGCGTTGTGCGAGATCGTCACGCCGATCATCGTCAAACGCCGCGCCGATGCGGCCGCGGAGCAACCAGGCTGATGCGTTTCTTCGAGGACCTCGAGATCGGGCAGCGGCGTGAACTGGGATCGTTCACCTTCAGCGCGGAACTGATCCGGAAATTCGCGACAGAGTTCGACCCGCAGCGCTTTCATCTCGACGAGGAAGCGGGGCGTAACTCGCTGTTCGGCGGATTGGCCGCCTCGGGCTGGCATGTCGGGTCGGTCTGCATGAAGCTTTTGGTGGCCGACGGGCAGCGTCAGTCCGCGGAAGCGGCCGCGCGCGGCGAGAAGGTCGCGGTCTGGGGGCCGTCGCCGGGGTTTCGTGAGTTGCGCTGGATCAAGCCGGTGCTGGCCGGCGACACCATCAGTTTCGCCAGCGCAATCGAAACGCTGCGGACCTCCGAGAAGCGTCCCGAATGGGGGATCGCGCAGGCCCGCAACAGCGGCGCCAACCAGCGCGGCGAACCGGTGTTCTCGTTGCTGGCGACGGCCTTCGTGCCGCGGCGCAGTGCCGGCTAGCCAAGGCAGCGCCGGCGCAGTCTTTCGTAAACCATTTTGCATCAAATGCGCCTGCGAGAGGCAACCTTCTGGTAACGCATCTTAACCCTGTGCCCGCATAGTCGATCCACGGGGGACGGGCAGGGGAACACGATGGCGGACCGTAGCGGCTTGAAATTTCTTGGCTTTATCTTCGCAACCGTGACCCTGGCGGTGATGCTGGCCACCGGGATGGTGGTGAAGGGCTATGCCGACGGCGCCTATTCGCTGGAGACCAATGCGAGCCTGGGCCACCCCATTGCGGCTCGCTAGCGCTTAACGGCTCCAGGCCAGCGCCAGGACGATCACGGCCAGCACCAGCAGACCGACAAACCGGATCATGATGGTGCCCATCCGAGGCGCATCATTCCGCAGCGGAATCGGATCGGCATTATCCGGCCTGATAGTCTGCATGAAACTCTTCCCCCCACACCGCGCCTAGCGCCGCAATAGCGCTCTGTCTTGGTCGCGAATCAGGTCGGTTAAGTTCAATACAAATTGGTTAAAATATAGCCGCCGCGCTCCCCGGCCGGGGAGGGCGGCGGCGATGATAAATGGAAGATCTAGGCGATCAGCTGTTGCGCAACCCGTCGGCGGCGCGTTTCCACTGCGTGACGTTGTCGGCGATCATGCGGGTGGATTTCATCGCGGCCTGGCTGAGCTGGGCATAGCCGGAAATTTCCCGCTGCACCCGCTGTCCCTCGGCATGCAGCAGGTCGCGCAGGCTTTCGAGCTCGGAAATCAGGTTCTCGATTTCCGCCAGCGACGTTCCGGCGACGCGCTGGATCAGCGAGTTGACGTTGTTGACGGTGGCTTCCGTGCTGGGCTCCAGCGCGGTCTCGGTGGTACCGCCGGCGGTGCTCACCGCACCCGTCGTTGTTGCCGGGCGGCGAAGATAGGCGACGTCGTTGCGCACGAAGTCGCGGATGCCGGCCTCGACTTCCGAGACGGCGGCCAGGTTGCTGTCCACGTCGGGAGAAGTTGATTCAGTTTTTTCAGAACGAGTGATAGCGTTCATCGGTCGTACCCCTTTGCGCGTTTAAGCGAGCGCGGATTGTCCCCCGCACGACGAAAGTTGAAGTGTCGCCATCAGGGCGATCGATTTTGACCGCATCGGGGCCAATATGCGGCAATGGTCGATCTTTCGCGCGACCAAACAAAACATCAGGTCCGTGGTTACCAGCTTTGCTTGAAGCCGGCGGTGACGCTCTTGTTGGTGGTGCCGAGCGGGGTTTCGCCGATCGAGCCCGAGATGCTGACGCCGCCGAACAGCTTCTGCTCGGCGCCGACCTTGCGCAGCCATTTGTCGTCGCTGGAGGAGAGCGACTGGCCGGCGCTGAAACTGGTGCCGGTGTCTGCGATGCTCAGCTTCGCCGATTGATCGGTGGCGTAATTCTGCGCCGGACGTCCGATGATGCCGGGCACCGGCACGACACCCTGCTCGATCAGATTGTAGCCATTCTCCAGGCTCAGCGAATATCGCTCGCTGAACGGCAGCGATTTGCTCAAGGAGGTCCCGAGCCTGGTCTGATCCTGCGACGGATCGACCCGCGCTTCGACCGACGTCTTGTCCCAGATCGGGCCCGCGCCCGGCGCGGTGATCGCCGCCCATGCGGTGCCGGAGGATTGCGGCAGGCTGCCGCCGTTCGCCAGCCGCGCGGACAACAGCTGGGCTTCCTCAGCGTCTGCGGCGGCCCGGTGACGGTCATGTCGGCGCCGACCTTGGCGTCGAGGAAGGCCGAGAGAGACTGCTTCACCGAGACGTCGGACGAACCATTCGGCTTGTTGCTTTCCGACCATGCCGCGTCGGTGCCGGGCGCTGGCTTGGGGGCGACCCGCGCCTTCGACGCCGGGGCCCAAGTCAGCGTCGATGGATCGACCTTGAGCTGGCTCCAGTCGAACTCGAGGGGCTTGCCGTCGGCGTCCTTGACGGCGGCATCCTTGGTCTCGCCGTCCTTGGCGGCGGCGCTGTCCGCGGCGGGCGTCTCCGGGTCAGCCGCGTCGGCATCGGCATCATCCGGCTCGGTGCCGGATTGCGCGGCCGGCGGGTCGGTCTTCATATCCTTGGGCCAGATCTGCGCGCCCGCAGGGCCGATCGCAGCCAAGCCGATGCCGGCCGCCAGGATCAGCAGCCCGCATAGCCCGTATCGTCGTGTCGAAGTCATAATCCCGCCCGCATGCCTTGCGCGCGAAGATGCGTCTCAACCCGCGCAAAATTGTGGCGGACGCAACGTGGGCGTCGAGGCTAGAGCCTCTTCCGTTCCGATGGAATCGGAACGGGGCTCTAGTCTTTTGTTTTGACGCGTTTTCTTCACGCGAACCGGTACCCACGGAGCCTGTCATCGGGCGCGCATTCGCGCGACCCGTTGGCTCGAAAACGCTCTATACCGCGACCATCTTCGGCAGATGGATCGCACGCCCGAGCGTCTGCTCGACCAGATCGAAGGTGTCGATGAGCACGCGAATGCTGGTCAGCCGGCCGGCCCTGAACTTGGCGAAATGAGCCAGCCGCAGGCTGACCGGCTTGTTGGAGTCGAGCGCGGTCAATGAATAGCGCATCATCGACGCCGCGGAATCCTCCGCCAGCATCACCGACTCGCGATCGAAGCGATGGATCCGGACATTCTCGGCGATCTGCCGGATCACCTCCAGCACCGCGGCCTTGCCGCGGCGCGCGCCAAGAAACGGAAACATGTCGATCGGGCCGTAGACCGTCCAATCGACGTCGTCGTCAATCAGGCCCGAGAGATCGGCGTAATGGCGTTCGTTGATCGCGCGATGCAACGCGCGTGAGAAACGCCAGAGACTATGCTCTGTCATTGGTCAAGATCCTGAATTTGATCTGCAAATGCGCAAACAGCCGTCCAAGCGTCATTCGCGACGCCGCGGCCGATTGCTGAATTTCACTATAGAAGTCCAAATAGACGCAGTTGGCCGGAATGCAATCTGCAATTTTGCATTGCACAAATGCGGGGAGCTTCGCTTCACCTCTCCCAACGGGAGAGGTGAAGCGAAATCGCGACCGATTCAATCAATAATAATCCCGCACCGCTACCGGTCGTGCCGCTGCATCGGCTCGCGTTCGATCGCGATCTCGTTGTCGCGCGCGGCCATCACGCCGAACAACAGCGCGCCGGCCAGTCCGCCTAGCCCGGCGCCGAGCGGCATGAAGGTGAAGAACACCAGCATTCCGCTATAGCCTTCGAAATTCGAGGTCTTGAAGATTTCGGTCCAGGCCAGTCCGGCGCCGATACCCAGCGCGGCGCCACCCAGCGCCCCCAGCACAAGACCCAGCAGCGCAAGCAACGCAATTTTCATGACAATATTTTTCGTAAATATAGATGTCGCGAGGCGCAATAGCTCGACATTAGTCGCGGCCCGACACATCGAGGTTCAACGCGGCTGAAAAAATAAGCCGCGAGGTGCGGGCGCGATCGGCTCAGCGCCGCAGGGTGTCGCGCACGCTGGCGGCAAAGGAATCGGTCAGGTCCCGGCCGAGCAATTGCTGGACGAAATCGAACGAGTCGAAAAATGAGCGGTGCATCAGGATCAGCCCGGCGCGGAAGGTGAAGAATTCGGCGCTTTCGAGATGGACGACCCGATCGTCATCGTGTTTGCGCAGGCTGAGAAACTGCATCGTTGCGATCTTGTCGCCATCGACGGCCATGAACTTGAGATCATATTTCCGGCTTGAGTAGCGCTGTTGCTGGGTCCGGATCGCCTCAGTGACCCAGCCGTTGCCGTGCTTGTGGCCGAGATGCGGAAACAACTCGATCGGCGCATAGGTGATGCTGTCGATCGCCTCATCGCAGCACGCCGTCGCGGTTTCGGCGTCGCCGGCATAGAACGCGTCGAGAAATTTCAGCAGGCTTTGGCGATTGAGATCCTCGGTCATTTCCCTGCTCTCCGCCGGCGTTGGACCCGACTCGCATCACCGGACCATCTTGAACTGAATCTTGGTAGGATCAATCGCCCAGATCGTTCAAACCAGGCGGCCGAGCCGAAGATTGCCGCAACCGAAACGTGTATCTCGGTTGTCATCTCCCGGCCTCATGCGCAATTGTGCACGAGGACCGGGGGATCCAGTACGCCGCTGCTTCTCGCTTCTTTCACGCGCTCTCTGCATGCTGGGTCGCACTTGAATGGTGGCGATGGCTTCCTAGCTGACTTCGGTCGATGCGGAATGGAACCGGATCGCCGGTTGCGCAGTTATCCAACCACGTCGCATCGACGAAAAGGCCGAGACGAAAGTCCGCAGAGGAATTTGCCGCCATGAAAACCATTGCCACCTTGTTCACCATTGCCGCGCTGACGCTGGCGGCCAACGCCGCCGACGCCAAGGGCTGCATCAAGGGCGCCGTGGTCGGCGGCGTCGCCGGTCATTATGCCGGCCATCACGGCGTGGTCGGCGCCATCGCCGGCTGCGCCTACGGTCGGCATCGCGCCAAGGAGCAGGCGCGGCAACAGCAGGACCAGCAGCCAGGCCAGCCGCCCATCGACCAGGGCAAACTGTAGGGTTTCTTCCGTCATTGCGAGCGTAGCGAAGCAATCCACGGCTCCACTGCCGCCCTGGATTGCTTCGTCGCTTCGCTCCTCGCAATGACGTTGACGCATATTCCGGAAACGAGACAAGCGCTGCACGCGCGTGCCCATCGGTGGTCCGTGATTCACTTGTCAGACAGCCCATTCATTCAAGTCCGTCATTGCGAGCGTTAGCGAAGCAATCCAGGCCGCGAGCAAAGAGCTGGATTGCTTCGTCGCTTCGCTCCTCTCAATGACGTTGATGACGATGCGCCATCCTCCGCCGTCATACCCGCGAAGGCGGGTATCCAGTAACACGAGGCGCTACGGATCAATTTCCAGCGTCGCGGAATACTGGATCATCCGCCTTCGCGGATGATGACGAACGTAGGCATTCCCGCGACAGCACCCGCCCGAGTTTTGCAAATTCATCGGCCCCCAAAATACAGAGGGCGCAGGGAAGACCGGGTGCGCGCTGCACCCGCGGTCTCATGTGCAAATGGAAATAGCAAAACGCACATGAGCATACAGGTTCAGCGGAAGCAGTCCGGCCTTCCCTGCGCAATGGTTTACAGCTTATATCGTGCTCTCCCCGGAGAGACCTGGCTTGCTTGTCACCGTCGCTCGCGTGATACAAAACATCATCGCGAACTTGACACCTGCCATCGGGGCGTCAGGACCACACGACTTCGCCGTCCGCATCACGCGCCGTTCGTCAAAAGCGCATCCGCGTCCACCGCTCCCCGCGCCCAACGTCCGTGACGATCGCGAAACGCCCCTCTCATGGGGCACGGGATGGCTTGATAAGCAGGTGATTTGCGTCAGAAGTCAAGGATAATTTCTGAAAATCAGAAATAATGGGCGGCGAGGGTGTGGACAGGCAAATCAGTGGCTTGCCTGTCGGCGATGTCGGCGATGTCGGCTTAGTCGCCGCGCCGCGCGGCTTCCGGAACTGCGAAAGTCGTGATAGTCAGCCGGCGCGGCAATCAGCCGTGTTTGAACCAACGGAGGTGTGCCATGCGCAAGCATCGCGATATCGAAAACCTCCCCTGCTTTCAGCGTCACGCGTAAGCGGCGGAAGTCCTTCCCCTCGGAAACTCATGTCAAGCGTGGACGGCGTTTCGTTCACGGCGACGTTGAGTTGACCGGAAAACTCGGCCGCAACGATCTATGCCCATGCGGCTCCGGACGCAGGTTTCAAAGCCTGCTGCATGAAGTCCGGCGCGTATGACGGATCGAACCGGGATGACTACTTTCAGGGAATAGTCGGAGCTGACGCTGCTCAGTGGCGTCAGTCTTTGATTCTATTCAGGAGTGATCGTGATGGAGGTGACATTCGCTCGGATGGTCCCGTAGGCCCCAAAGCAAGGTTCTAATTCGATCTCCAATTCTCCAGGTGTGCAGCCAACGCCCTGTTCCCATAATTCGATTTGCCGGTCACCCGCTGGCGATAATTTCAAGCCGCCAATGACATTCTGGTGGCTAAAACCTCGAACAGCCACATCGATCCAGGCTGCCAAGGTGAACTTAACGATCGCTGACTTTCTTAGGCGTTCCAAGCGTATGCTGAGGCAGCTTGAGCCGGCACGATCCAAGACTAACGAAACGACTTCACCATCTCCGAATTCGGGGGCGCCATCGCACCACTTGAGTAATTCAGGGCCGCCCGGTATTTTCATCAAGACGGCTGCCGTTTCCTTGAGTTCTTCTTCATGCTTCTGGCGAGCTTGATCAATTGTCATGTTTGCCGTCTGGCGAGTGCTAGCTAGGTGGGTTCGTCTCGAAAAGTCGAATTTGCTGACTGTGAGTCTATCGCTTCTTCCACCCACCCCGATGTCCCGGCGCGCCGCCGCTCGATCGCGGGGAGGGGCCGAATTCGGGACCGGATTGGCGGGAGTCGGTGGGCTGGATCACCTTGCTGGTGCTGCCGAACGGTTTTGCGGGTTTTGCGCCCTCGGGACGGAAGGGCAGGGATTCCGGGCCGTGCATTTCGTCGAGATGGGGTTTGTGGACTTTGGTGGCAGCGCGCGGGGTGTTGTTGCCGCCGCGCTTTGACGAGCCGCGCGGCAGGTTGGCCGACTCGCCGTATTTCTTCGCTCCGGCATAGGCGCCGGCCTTGTTCTGCACGGTGCGCTGTTTGGCGGTGGGGTCGTCGACCACGGCCAATTCGGTGGCGCGGAGGCGTTTGACTTCGTCGCGCAGGCGGGCGGCTTCCTCGAAATTCAGGTCGGCGGCGGCTTCGCGCATGCGAGTTTCGAGGTCGGCCAGCACGGTCTCGAAATTATGTCCGATCGAGATCACGTCGTCGGCCATGCCGCCGTCGCCGATTTCCACCAGCACATGGTCGCGCTCATAGACGCTGTTCATGATGTCGCCGATGGACTTCTTGATGCTCTCCGGCGTGATGTTGTGCAGCGTGTTGTATTCGACCTGCTTTTCGCGGCGGCGGTCGGTTTCGGCGATGGCGCGCTCCATCGAGCCGGTCATCTGGTCGGCATAGAGGATCACCTTGCCGTCGACGTTGCGCGCGGCGCGGCCGATGGTCTGGATCAGCGACGTCTCGCTGCGCAAAAAACCTTCCTTGTCGGCGTCGAGGATCGCGACCAGCGCGCATTCGGGAATGTCGAGGCCCTCGCGCAACAGATTGATGCCGACCAGCGCGTCGAATGCACCGAGCCTGAGGTCGCGAATGATCTCGATGCGCTCGATGGTGTCGATATCGCTGTGCATGTAGCGCACGCGAATGCCCTGCTCATGCAGATATTCGGTGAGGTCCTCCGCCATCCGCTTGGTCAGTACCGTGATCAGGCTGCGGTAGCCGGCCTGCGCGGTGGCGCGGACTTCGCCGACGAGATCGTCGACCTGGGTGCGCGCGGGACGGATATTGACCGGCGGATCGATCAGGCCGGTGGGACGGATCACCTGCTCGACGAACACGCCGCCGGACTCGTTGAGTTCCCATCCGCTCGGCGTCGCCGACACCGCGACCGATTGCGGGCGCATCATGTCCCATTCCTCGAACCGCAGCGGACGGTTGTCCATGCAGGAGGGCAGGCGGAAGCCGTATTCGGCCAGGGTCGCCTTGCGCCGGAAATCGCCTTTGAACATGCCGCCGATCTGGGGGACCGTGACGTGGCTTTCGTCGGCGAATACCAGCGCGTTGTCGGGGACATACTCAAACAGTGTCGGCGGCGGCTCGCCGGGGCGGCGTCCGGTCAGATAGCGCGAATAGTTCTCGATGCCGGCGCAGCTGCCGGTGGCTTCCATCATTTCGAGATCGAAGGTGGTGCGCTGCTCCAGCCGCTGCGCTTCCAACAGGCGGCCCTGGTTGTGGAGCTGGTCGAGCCGCATCTTCAGTTCGGATTTGATCGACTTGATCGCCTGCACCAAGGTCGGGCGCGGCGTCACATAATGCGAATTGGCGTAGATCTTGATGAATTCGAGCTCGTCCTGCTTGTGGCCGGTGAGCGGATCGAACTCCTCGATATTCTCCACGGTGTCGCCGAACAGGTTCACGCGCCAGGCGCGGTCTTCATAATGCGCCGGGAAGATGTCGATGACGTCGCCGCGCACCCGAAAGGTGCCGCGGGTGAAATCGGCCTGGGTGCGCTTGTATTGCAGCGCCACCAGATCGGCGATCAATTGCCGCTGGTCGATGCGCTCGCCCTTCTTCAGCGCGAACGTCATCGCGGTGTAGGTCTCGACCGAGCCGATACCGTAGATGCACGACACCGACGCCACGATGATGACGTCGTCGCGCTCCAATAGCGCGCGCGTCGCCGAATGGCGCATGCGGTCGATCTGCTCGTTGATCGAGGAGTCCTTCTCGATATAGGTGTCGGTCCGCGGCACATAGGCCTCGGGCTGGTAGTAGTCGTAATAGCTGACAAAATACTCGACGGCGTTGTCGGGGAAGAAGCTCTTGAACTCGCCATAGAGCTGGGCGGCTAGCGTCTTGTTCGGCGCCAGGATGATCGCGGGGCGTTGCGTCGCCTCGATCACCTTGGCCATGGTGTAGGTCTTGCCGGAACCGGTGACGCCGAGCAGCACCTGGGTGCGGTCCTGCCGGCTGATGCCCTCGACCAATTCCTTGATCGCGGTCGGCTGGTCGCCCTTCGGCTCGTATTCGGACTTGATCACGAACGGCACGCCGCCTTCGGATTTCTCCGGGCGTGGCGGACGGTGCGGCGTCCAGACTTTCACCTCGCCGCCTTCGCCCTTGAATTCGGGACGGCCGTCGCGGATCAGCGCATCCAGCGCGTCCGCGGTGGCGGCGACGCCGAGCGCCTCCATCTTGTTGCGCGGTGGCCGCGCCATCGCGGCGGCGTCTTCCTCCTCGGTGGTGAAGCCGAGCTGTTTTGCCAGTTCCGGATCGAGCGTCGGGATCGTCGCCGAGGTGCCGTAATTGGCCGGCGCGAATTCTGATTGCGGCGCTTCGGCGAAGCCGGGTGCCTTTTCCCCTCCCCCTTGCGGGGTCCGAGGCGAGCGGAGCTCGCTCTCGAGGTCAGGGGTGGGGGTAGCTACGGGCGAAGTGCTTGTTGCTCCCCCCACCCCCGACCCCTCCCCGCGAGGGGGAGGGGAGAAGGAGTCAGTGCCTGTTGCAGCATCGCCCTTCGCTTTCCTTCCACCCGCCGGCTGCGGATTTTGCCGCAGCGGCGTCGGATAGGGATCGGCGCCGTCTTGCGGAAAATTCTTCGGGGTCGACGCCCGCGCGCGATGCGCGGCGGCTTCGCCGCCGGCGCGGCGATCCCACGAATTATCCGGCGGCGGCTTCAATCCCGTGCCGGACCCCATGCCGCTTTCGCCGCGATTGATCGCGGGATTGAGCAACTCCGCCAGCGCCGGCCCGATCGGTTGGACGTCGGGGCGGTGGGCCTTGGATTTAGGGACCTTGGATTTCGGGGTTTTGACGGGCTTTTTGGGAGTGTCCGGGTTCTTCGCCATGTCCGGAATATGGGGCGAGTCCGGCGGCGAGAAAAGGGCAAAGGCCCTTAGCTAGTTTATTGTTTGAGCATGATCTTTTTCGGAAAACCGGTTTCCACTTTTCCGGATCATGCTCCAAGTCTGGCGCGTTCCATCACGCCCGGCTGCTGCCATCAACTGACATCGCAAGGGGAACAAGACGACCGGCGACGAGACAACAAGCTCTCAGGCAGGCTGCTCTTCGGGCGCGCGGGCCGGATGCGCCAGCGGCGGGGCGTTCAGGATATCGAGATGGACCCCGCCGCAGTCGGTGCAGCGCATCGCCCAATATTCCGACCTGGACCTCGGCTTGGCGCGCCCCGCGATCACGCTCAGCACGGCGAGATCGCCATTGCAGTCCGGGCAATGCGATCGCACGGCGGTGGAAGGGGCGGGGGTCTTCGGCACGATTTGCAGCATGGTCGTTGGCGCCTTTGGTACGGTCGGATGGGCTTTGCGGTTAGACGGCTTTACGGTTAGACGGCTTTACAGTCAGAGGGCTTGGCGCTCGGCGTGCGACTTGGTCGCCGCCGCATATCGCCGGCCGAAATGGTCGATATGGCCTTTCGCGTCCGCGATCGCGGCGTCGGAATCGGACCACGCAACTCCGAGCTCAAGGACCGGAAAGAGCACGCCATCGATCACGACCGGCGCTGCATCGGCGCGCCTGATCCGGGCGTGCCACAGATTGCGGCCAGCCTCGAAGGATTCGATGTCAAAACCGTCATAGAGATGGACCATGCGGAGTTCCCCCTGAGCTACGCTGGAACCCGATCCGACCATGTTTCCGCCAAAGCAAATGTGATCTGGTTCACATTTGCCGCCTTTTTTCCGGCCGCGGCGAATTAGCGCCTAGTTTCGGACTTCACTCTCCGACGTCATCCTGAGGTGCTCGCCGTCTTCGGCGAGCCTCGAAGGATGGTGTTCAGCGCTGTGCTTTGCGGCCATCCTTCGAGGCTCGCAAGGGCTCGCACCTCAGGATGACGGCGGAGATAGCTTCACAGCCCTCAGGACGAGGTCCGAAATGGCTTCACCGCCCTCAGTTGGCGACCATGTGGCGGTCCGCCAGCCGGACGGTGACCATGTCGTAGCGGGACTGCGCCAGGGATTGCAGCCCGACCTGGTGGAAGCCGATCTTGAGATAATCCTTGTCGACGTGGATCCGCAGGTAGCCGTAATTATGGTCGTCATATTTCGCCAGCAACAGGTGCTTGACCTTGGCAACGCCGCTTTGATCGAGGTAGCCGACATCGGCGCTGGCAACCGGCTCCACGGCGGTCTTGCCGCGCTGCGCCCGGACCAGGGCGTTGACGTTATGCCCGCCGTCGCCGCAGACGATGAAGGGGACGTTGATCTCGTTGCCGCCGAAATCCATGATCCGGGTGTAACGCTGATAATTATGGGCGTGACCGGACAGGAAGGCGTGCGGATAAACCCCTTCCTCCTGGCAGACGGTATCGATCTGTCGCAGCATCGCCGTGCTGCAGCCGTGATTGCCGCCGGTGCCATCGGCCTTGCTCGGCGGCGAATAGCTGAACGCCGGATGGTGGGTCGCCAGCAGCAGCGCGCCGGCGAATTTCTGCTGCTTGACCCGTCGCAGCTGCGCTCGCAGGAAATCGATCTGGATGTTCGAGACCGGCCATTTCCTCTTTTTGTCGAGATTTGAAATCACGCCGGGATCCTCCAGCGCGTTGCTGAACAGGCCGATGATCCGGACGAACGGGGCGTCCAGCGTGAAGTAGACGCCGGGCTGGGTCATCGCGGTGCGGCGCAACGAGCCGGCTTCCGGCGTGATCACGACCTGTTTGGAGCAGAAATTGCGCTGAAAGGTTTTCAGCGGCGCGTCGGCAGGCCGAGTGCCCGGCACGATGAACGAGTCGTGATTGCCGGGGATGGCAAAGATCGGCGCGGGATAATTGCGGAACGGGTCGTAGAACTGATCGTAGTAATAGCGCGCCTCGCCGAAATTATAGACGACATCGCCGAGATGATAGAGGAACGCGGCGCGGTCGGCCTCCGCCGAGGAGGCGCAATCCAGCGTCACCTGATCGGCGACCCGCAACTCGTTGGGATATTTCCCGGCATTCGAGGCGCCGGAATCGCCGAGCGCATGGAACACGATCTTGCCGGCGTGGGTGATCTGCTTGACGATCTCGGGCCCGTGATGGCCATAGGCCTCCGCCAGGCTGAACATCGCGTCGTCGCCGATCCGCGATTTCGGAATTGCGACCACGTCTTTTGTCGCGAGGTCTCCGATCTGCTTGTACAGCGCGTCGTCGCTGCCATGGGACGTGGAAAATCCGGTGGGATCGGGCAGCGATCCGTCGGCGCCGAAAATCGGCTCGTGAAACACCGGTTGCGGAAGTTTTGTGAGGGGCGCTCGTGCCATCGCGATGTCTCCGCCAAAAATGTTGTCGGGATATTATGCGGCAATATTACAACTTAAAGACGCGCGCCGGAAATCGGAAATCATCGGCGCGGCGGGCGATCGGCGGAGCCGGTCGCGGCGCGGATGATCCAGCGCCGGAACGCGGCGAAATCGCGCTGGTCGGTGCGGAAGCTGCGATAGACCAGATACCATCGCATCCCCTTCGGCACCGCGAGTGCGAACGGCGCGATCAGCCGTCCGGCGGCCAGATCGTCGTCGATATAGGGCCGGATGCCCATCGCGATGCCCAACCCGTCGCTGGCTGCCTGCAACGCCTGGCCGTAATATTGCAATTCCGGTCCACGCGCGGTGACGCGCGCGACACCGGCAGCCTTGAGCCAGCGCGGCCAATCATCGGGCGAATGCGCCACGCGCAACAGGCTCGGGCCTTTCAGGTCGCTGGGGCGCTTGAGCTGTGCGGCGAGCCGCGGCACGCAGACCGGCAACAGGTCGGCGGCGAACAGCGGCTCGGCGACCAGATCCGGCCACGCGCCGTCGCCGAGCTGGACCCCGCAGCTCCAATCATCCGCAAAGGGGGCGGCCATCCCGCCGGTGGTGATCCGCACCTCGATGTCGGGCTCTTGTTTGCGGAAATCCGCCAGCCGCGGGATCAGCCATCGCATCGCGAAGCTTGGACCGACGCCGATGGTCAGGACCCGGACCCCGGAGGGCGCGGTGACCTGCGCGGTCAGGCTCGCCAGCGCGTCGAAGATCGGCGTCAGCCCGCTCTGATAGGCGCGCCCGGCCGGCGTCATCACCAGACGGTTGGCCTTGCGCTCGAACAGCGCGATGCCGAGCCGCTGTTCCAAAAGATGCACCATCCGGGAGATCGCCGCCGCCGACACGTTGAGTTCGAGGCCGGCGCCGGCAAAACTGCCGCTGCGCGCCGCCGCCTCGAACGCCTTGATGCCGTTGAGAAACAATAGCCGCCGCATGCCCGACCCTCAGGAAAACTGGTGCATGGCACAATAATCCGGTTTGCGCAGGCGGCACAACAAAGGCAGGAAACGCGCGAGCTGACCGGATCACTTCGCCGGGATGCCCAGCGCCCGTCCTTGACTTGATGTCCTCGATGCGATGAACTTCATGCAATCGCATCCAATTTGGGGCTGCACGCTAAAAGCGATGCCGCCCGTCAGCAGGACAGGAACGCACCATGATCGATCTGCACTACTGGAGCACGCCGAACGGCCACAAGATCACGATGTTTCTCGAAGAGACCGGACTGAAATACAAGATTTTCCCGGTCAACATCGGCAAGGGCGAGCAATTCAAGCCGGAGTTTCTGGCGATCGCGCCGAACAACCGGATTCCGGCGATGGTCGATCATGAACCGAAAGGCGGCACCAAGCCGATCTCGATCTTCGAGTCCGGCGCGATGCTGCTGTACCTGGCGGAGAAGACCGGCAAATTCCTGCCCACCGACCTCTACGGCCGCACCGATGCGATCCAGTGGACGTTCTGGCAGATGGGCGGGCTCGGGCCGATGGCCGGCCAGAACCATCACTTCCGCAACTACGCCGTGGAAAAGATCGAATACGCCATCAACCGCTACGTCAACGAGACCAACCGGCTCTACGGCGTGCTCAACAAGCGGCTCGCCGACCGCGAATTCGTCGCCGGCGATTATTCGATCGCCGACATGGCGAGCTATCCCTGGGTCGTCGGCTACGCGAACCAGGGCCAGAACATCGACGACTTTCCACACCTCAAGCGCTGGTTCGAGACCATCCGCGCCCGGCCCGCGACCGAACGCGCCTACGCCAAGGCCAGGGAAGTCAATCCGAATTTCGGCCAGCCGGTGAACCGCACCGAAGAAGAGCGCAAGATATTGTTCGGCCAGACCGCGGCGGTGGTGAAGTAGCGAAGCCAGGCGGCAAAACACACCGGCCGTCATACGCGGGCTTGACCCGCGTATCCATCGTTTGAGAAAGATGGATTGCCGGATCAAGTCCGGCAATGACGATCTGGAATAAACCGCCGCAGGAATCCCAATGACCCTCAAACTCTTCGAACTGGTGGGTGCCGATCCGGCGCGTCCGTTCAGCCCGTATTGCTGGCGGACCAGGATGGCGTTGGCGCATAAGGGGCTCACGGCTGAAACGATCCCGTGGTGCTTTACCGAGAAGCAGGCGATCGCGCCGCATCAATCCGACAAGGTCCCGGTGCTGCTCGACGGCGAGACGTCCGTCGCCGATTCCTGGCAGATCGCCAAGTATCTCGAAGACACCTATCCGGAGCGGCCATCGCTGTTCGGCGGCGAGGGCGGCCGCGCCATGGGGCGCATGATCAACGGGTGGGGCGATGTCGCCATCGTCGGCGGTATCGCTCCGCTGATCGTGGCTGATATTCCGGACCTTCTGAAGCCGGAAGACTCGGTCTATTTCCACCAGTCCCGCGAGGCGCGTTTCGGCAAGCCGCTGCAAGAGGTGGTGGCGGGCCGTGACACATCCGTCGAAGGTTTTCGCCGCGCGCTCGATCCGATGCGGCTGACGTTGAAGACGCAAGCCTATCTCGGCGGCGACAGTCCGAATTACGCCGACTACATCGTGTTTGGCGGCTTCCAATGGGCGCGCGTGGTGAGCCCGTTCAAACTGCTCGCCGAAAACGATCCGGTCCATGCGTGGCGCGAAAGATTGCTTGACGCCTTCGACGGCATGGCGCGCAAGTCACCGGGGTACGATGTGTAGCGCCGTCACCGGATGCTCGCTCTGCTGACGCAGACAAGTTGGCGCATCGGTGTCGCGGAAAAATATAGAAATAATAGCCACGCGGAATGCTGTTGTTGTGAAGTGCGCAAGGGTTTCAACCTGTTCACGCAACGTATAATAACTTCGGTCTCTAGTCGTTTGTGTTTGCAGAGACAGGAGCAAGATTTGTCGTACAGGAATTCCATTTGCGGAATGGGCGTCGCCTTGACGCTGTGGCTGGTGGGCGGACCCATCGCGCTGGCGCAATCTCCCTCCCCGGGAGCCATGAGCGGGCCGGAGGTCTGGGACGCCAATCACGACGGCGTCTACACCTGCGCGGAATGGAAGAGCTATCTCGACCGGATCTTCACCCTCGCCGATCGCAACCGCGACGGCAATCTCGACAAGTCGGAATTCGTGACCGCCAAGAAAGCCACCGCCTCGGTGCTGCCGGAGGCGGAGTTCGGCTATTTCGACGAGAACCAGGACGGCAAGATCAGCCGCGCCGAATTCGTCGGCAAGCAGAGCGAGTTCATCATGCGGTATGACACCAACGGCGATTGCCGTGTCACGGCGGCTGAGATCAAAGCGGGCGACGCCCCGAAAGGTCCGCAAGGCCCGGCGCAAAAGCCGCGCGACGTGTTCCATTGATGTGGCGGACCGCCGGGTAACTTCGGCGGCCATCCTCTCCGACGACGCGCTCTAAGGCGCGTCAGGCGATGACGGGAGGACAAGCTCGCCCGGCTTTTGCAGCATGGCCCGTACCGCGCCAAGATTGGGCAGCACCGCGATGCATTTGCCGCGCGAGGCTTCCGTGGGCGGCACGATGTCGGGCACCATGATGGTGATGGCGCCGGCGGCGTGCGCGGCGGCGACGCCGGGATTCGAATCCTCGACGGCAAGACAGAGTTCCGGGGCGACGCCAAGCCGCGCCGACGCGAGCAGATAGAGATCGGGAGCGGGCTTGGCGTGCGCGACGTCGGTGCGGGTGATCACCGCGTCGAAGCGGTGGCGGATTCCAGCCAGGGTGAGTTGGTTCTCCGCGCCACGACGAGATGCGGAGGTCACGATCGCCATCGGATAGCCCTGCTGCTGCACGGCATCCATCAGGTCCGTGGCGCTGCGCTTGAGCGGTATGCCAGCTCTAAAGATGTCGTCCCGATTGGCACGGAAGGCTTCGTTGAGACCGGCGATCGGAAAATCAGCGCCGTAGCGATCGAGCAGCATGCGGTCGCACTGCGCGCCGGTGAGGCCGACCATGGCGTGGCAGAGTGCTGCGATATCATCGGTGTAGCCGAACGCGCCCATCGCCGCGACCAGGCTGTCCATGAACAGCTTTTCGGTATCGAGCAGCGTTCCATCCATGTCGAGGAGGACGGCCTTGATGGTCCATCGGTCGGTCACGGGGTCGCGGTGCTCACGCTTTGCATTGCCGCCTGACGCAGGCAATCGCGGCACAGGCAATCGCCGCCGTCGACCGGCATTGGCAGCTTCGCGGGTTCCTCGGCACACCAGCAGCTACCGGACAGGCTGCATGAAAATTCGGTCCCGCAGCCGGAACAGGCGAGGCGGCGCGGCAGCGGATTTTCTAACCGATTTGTCATGAAACAAACCAAACCTTGGCCGTGATTTTCATGTCGGGTTCATCCCCAACGGCGGTATGATGCGCACGTTCAATATAGCCGCCGCGACGTTAAAGGGAAATCCGATGGCCCGCGATTCGCAAGCAGCTTTGGTGGCGCTCAATCGTTTCGGGCTTGGCGCGCGCGGCGGCGCGTCGGGCGATTTTGTCAATGCCGCCTCCGATCCGCGCGGCTTCGTCAAGGCCGAACTGGATCGGCCCAATGGCGCGCTGCTGGAAGCGCCCGGGCTGCAATCGACGCCGGCGCTGGCCCAGGAAGTCTTCGCCTATCAGTTGGAGCAGAAGCAGGCGCGCGAGGCCGCCGCGAAGTCTGGCACGGCGACGCCGCCGCCCGAGGCCAATCCGGCGCCGTCGGCGGCCGATGACAAGATGCAGCGGCGAAACCTGTCGCTCGACCGCATGGCGATGGAGATGTCGCCGAAAGAATCTGCAAAGGAGCCAGCGAAAGCATCGGCGGAAAACGCCAATGCGGCGATGACGCCGGCCGATGCGATGCAGCCCAACGCGCAAAAGCCGCCGCAGTCGCCGCTCAACGTCATCCAGAAGACCTTCCGCGCCGAAGCGCTGGCGCGCCTGCAACGCGCATCGCTGGTCGATTGCGGATTCACCGAACGGCTGGTGGTGTTCTGGTCGAATCATTTCTGCATCTCCGCCAACAAAGGCGGGCTGGCGCGGATGTGGGCCGGCTCATTCGAACGCGAAGCGATCCGCCCCCATGTGCTCGGGCGTTTTGCCGACATGCTGAAGGCGGTCGAGCAGCATCCGGCGATGCTGTTTTTTCTCGACAATCAGCAATCGCTCGGACCGGACTCCCGCGCCGGGCAGAACCGTAACCGCGGACTGAACGAAAACCTGGCGCGCGAGATCATGGAGCTGCACACGCTCGGTGTCGGCGGCGGCTATTCGCAGGACGATGTGACGTCGCTGGCGCGCATCATCACCGGCTGGACCTTTGCCGGACGGCAGGGAAAACTCGGCACGCCCGGGGTCTTTGTCTTCAATGCCAACGCGCATGAGCCGGGGCCGCAGCGGCTGCTCGGCCAGCTCTATGAGGACAATGGCGTCGCCCAGGGCGAGGCGGCGCTGGGCTTTATCGCGCGCCATCCGTCGACCGCGAAATTCGTCGCGACCAAATTCGCCCGCCATTTCGTCAGCGACGATCCGCCGCCGGCGCTGGTGGCGCGACTGCGGGATGTGTTCAGCAAAACCGACGGCGACCTCAAGGCGCTCGCGATCGCGCTATTGGATTCCGACGAAGCCTGGCAGGCGCCACCAACAAAACTGCGCAGCCCTTACGAATTCGTGGTGGCGACCGGTCGTCTTCTGTCGCAAATGCCGCAGGATCCGAGCCGTTATCTGGGCGGACTCAATCTCTTGGGCCAGCCGCTGTGGTCGCCGGCCGGGCCCAATGGATTTGCCGATACCAATGCCGCATGGGCCGCGCCCGAGGGCATGAAGCTGCGGCTCGATATCTCGGCGCAGGTGGCCTCACGGCTTGCCGACAACGTCGATCCGCGCGACCTGCTGGAGCTTGCCGTGGCGGACGCGGCGTCGCCGGAAACGCGGCGAACCATCGAGCGCGCCGAGTCGCGGCAGCAGGCGCTGGCGCTGTTGTTGATGTCGCCGGAATTCCAGAGGAGATGACCGCCATGGAAAGCCCATCGAAAGCAACCACAATGGATTGCCCTGAGAGCCTGAAATCATCGGCCACATCGCGTCGTTCGCTGTTGCTCGGCGGCGCGTCGTTCGCGGCCTGGGCCTATTTGCCGAAATTCGCGCGCGCCGCCGACGGCCGCGATCCGCGGCTGGTCGTGGTGATCCTGCGTGGCGCGCTGGACGGCCTTGCCACCGTCGCACCGGTCGGCGATCCCGATTACGCCGGCCTGCATGGCTCGATCGCGCTGACGCCGGACGGACCTCATGCCGCCTTGATGCTGGATTCGTTTTTTGCGCTGCATCCGGCGATGCCGGAATTCGCGCGGATGTATCGCGAGAAACACGCCGCGATCATCCATGCGGTCGCGACGCCGTATCGCGACCGCTCGCATTTCGACGGTCAGGATGTGCTCGAAAGCGGCTTTGCCGGTCCGGGCCGGGTGCAATCCGGCTGGCTCAACCGCGCGTTGGAGGCCTTGCCGAGAGGCGACCGCGTCACCACCGCGCTGGCGGTCGGCCCGACCACGCCATTGGTGCTGCGCGGCGCGGCGCCGACGGTCGGCTGGGCCCCGGTCGCGCTGCCGCAAGCCGCCGACGACACCGCGATGCGGCTGGTCGAGCTCTACAGCCATCGCGATCCCGCGTTGGCCTCGGCGTTGTCGCAAGGCTTGCAGCTCGACAAATCGGCGCAAGGCGACGACATGAAGCCAAAACCCGGCACCAACGGCGCCGGCGCGATGCGGCTGGTGGCGCGCGGCGCGGCCAAGCTGATGGCGGCCGACGACGGTCCGCGGATCGCGGCGCTGGCGTTCGACGGCTGGGATACCCATGCCAATGAAGGCGGACCGGTCGGCCGTCTCGCGCAATTGCTGTCGGGGCTCGACGGCGCGCTGGCTGAATTCGAGCAAGGCTTGGGCGAGCGCTGGCGCGACACGGTGATTGTGGTCGCCACCGAGTTCGGCCGCACCGCGCACATCAACGGCACCGAAGGCACCGATCACGGCACCGGCACCGTGGCGTTGCTCGCCGGCGGCGCCATCAAAGGCGGCCGGGTGATTTCCGACTGGCCCGGCCTGAAGCCGGCCAATCTTTACCAGGCCCGCGACCTCGCGCCGACCACCGATTTGCGCGCCGCGCTCAAGGGCGTGCTGCACGATCATCTCGGCCTCGGCGAGCGCGTACTGGCCGACAACGTGTTTCCCGACAGCGCCGCGGCCAAGCCGATGAAGGGGCTGGTGGGGTAGGGGATCGATTCCATGGAACAGATCGGTTCACGCTCCCCGCCGTCATCCTGAGGAGCCCGCCGTTGGCGGGCGTCTCGAAGGATGGCAGCTTGCACGGCCGTCATTTGCGGCAATCCTTCGAGACGCATCGCTTGCGCGATGCTCCTCAGGATAAGGGTGGTAACTTCCGTCATCCTGAGGTGCTCGCCGCCTTCGGCGAGCCTCGAAGGATGGTGTTCAGCGCTGTGCTTTGCGGCCATCCTTCGAGGCTCGCAAGAGCTCGCACCTCAGGATGACGTCCGAGATAGCTTCACCGCCTCTCAGGATGAGGTCGGGGAGTAGCTGATATAATTCGAACTTCGGAAAGGCCGTACTTCCTTTACGCCCCCGCGGGTGGTTCCTGCTGGATGGCGTCGGCGAATTTTCGCATCAGGCGCACCAGTTCGTCGATGTCGTGGGCGTCCCATGTTGCGAAGATGGCGCGGCCAACCTTCTCGCGCGCGGCGTCGACGAGGTCTGTCATGGCCTTTCCCTTTGCGGTAACGGCCGCCTCGCGCACGCGGCGATCGCCGGCGCTTTCCTGCCGCTTCACGAGATCAAGGCTTTCGAGCTTGGCGACCTGACGGCTGACGGTGGTGTAGTCGCGTCCGACGCGGCCGGCCAGTTGCACGACGCCGATCGGGCCGAACCGCTCGACGTAAACGAGCAACGGAAACAGCGCGCGGTCGAGCGGAATCCCGGCTTTTCTGATCAGGAATTCATCGCGCTGCGGTTCGTTGATAACACCGACGATATCCAGCACCGCGCCGTGCAATTGCCGGAGTTGCGCGCCGATATGTGTATTTTGCACTTTATTTCTTGACACCGGTCCATTCTCCAATTAAGTGCATAGTACACATATTCGAGGACCGACGACAGCGGATTTTTTTTCCGCCATACGGCCCTGTTGCCTTCGCGACGAAAGGAAAATCATCATGAAAGCCGCCATCGTTCGAGAATCCGGGCAAGCTCCGGTCTATGGGGATTTCGCGGAACCGGTGCCTGGCGCGGGCGAGACCCGTATCGCGGTGACCGCCGCCGCCATCAGCCAGGTCGTCAAAGGCCGGGCCTCCGGCAGGCACTACAGCTCGTCGGGGCGGTTTCCCTTTGTCGTTGGCATCGACGGCGTGGGGCGGCTCGAGGACGGCAGCCGGGTGTATTTCGTTCTGCCGAAAGCGCCCTACGGCAGCATGGCGGAGCGCGCCGTGGTGCCGGCATCGCACTGCCTGCCGCTGCCCGATGGACTGGATGACGTGACGGCCGCCGCGATTGCCAATCCCGGCATGTCGTCATGGGCGGCCTACACCGAACGCGCGAAGCTCAAGGCGGGCGAGACGGTGCTGGTCAATGGCGCCACGGGAACGTCCGGGCGGCTCGCGGTGCAGATTGCGAAACATTTCGGCGCGAAAAAAGTCATCGCGACCGGCCGCAACGCCGACGCGCTGCGTTCGCTGGCGGCGTTGGGCGCCGACGTGACGATCCCGCTGGTCGGGAGCGACGCCGAGCTGGAGCAGAAATTCAAGCAACAGTTCGCCGAAGGCGTCGACGTCGTGATCGACTATCTCTGGGGCAACAGCGCCGAACGCCTTCTGATCGCCGGTGCCAAGGCCGGCGCGGAGGGCGTGCCGATCCGGTTCGTCCAGATCGGTTCGGTGAGCGGGGCGGACATCACGCTGCCAAGCGCCGTGCTGCGTTCCTCGTCGATCGAGCTGATGGGCAGCGGGATCGGCAGTATCCCGCTCGAACGCCTGGTCAAGGCCGTCGGCGGATTGCTGCAAGCAACACTTCCCGGCGGCTTCAAGATCGCGGCCAATCCCGTCCCGCTATCGGAAGTCGAGCAGGCCTGGCCGAAAGATGACAGCACCCGGCGCACCGTGTTCACCGTGGATCAGCGGAAATCCTGAAAGCGCGCAGTCAAGGCGATAAGAGTTGATGCGCGCGCGATGGACTCCTGATTTTCCGGGTGTGATAATCGCGGATGCCAATCGAAGTTCCACACCTTCCCTACGTCGCCGTCGCCGAATCGTTCAAGCTGCCGCCGGGCATGAACTTTCGCGGCACATCGGGTGTTGCCTTCAATTCCAAGGGCAACATTTTCGTCATTCATCGCGGCCCGATGTCGGTGATGGAATTCGATCCCGACGGCCATTTCATCCGCGGCTTCGGCGACGGGCTGTTCGAACGGGCGCACGGCCTGCGCATCGATGCGCAGGACAACATCTGGGCCACCGACGTGGCCGCGAACCTGGTCTACAAGTTCGATGGCTCCGGGCGGCTGCAAATGGTGTTGGGCGTCAAGGGCCACAGCGGCGAGTGGCACCCGTACGGGCATCTGCGGCTATTGCACGAACCGAACGAGGCGGTGGTCGGACCGACCGGCGACATCTTCGTGCTGCAAGGCCACGGCAAGGCGGAGTCGCGCGTAGTCAAGTTCGATGGCGACGGCAACTTCATCAAGGCCTGGGGCGGCAAGGGCAAGGGGCCGGGCGAATTCGATCTGCCGCATTCGCTGGTGTTCGACGCGCAGGGGCTGCTCCACATCGCCGATCGCAACAACGCCCGCATCCAGGTGTTTGACGCCGACGGCAGTTACATCCGCGAGTCGCAACATCCCGGCACGCCTTGCGGGCTGTTCATGGGCGCCGATCAGCACATCTGGCTGGCGCACGGTCACACCGGCCAGATCATGAAGCTCGATCTGAACGGCAACGTCGTGGGCTCGATGGACGGCGCGGGTCCGGGCAAAACCTCAGGTAAATACGGCGAGGCCCACTACATCGCGGTGAGCTCGCGCGACGAGATTTTCGTCGCGGATACGCTGAACTGGCGCGTGCAGAAATATGTGAGGAAGTAGGCGCACTCGGACCTCATCCTCCCGCGCAACAGCTCCACCGTCATCCTGAGGTGCGCGCCATCTTCGGCGCGCCTCGAAGGATGGTGTTCAGCTCAGTGCTCGCGGCCATGAACCTCCTCCGAATTAGTGGACACCTGTAGTAGGCTTTAAGAGCCAGGAGGTGTCGAATGGTAAAGCATAAGCGACGGGCGTATGCGGACGA
>NZ_LMUK01000020.1 GCF_009766005.1 Bradyrhizobium sp. S69
TGGATTTGATGACGAGGATGATCCATCATGAAGACACGCAGACGGTTTACGGCTGAGTTCAAGGCCAAGGTTGCTCTGGAAGCGATCAAGGGCCACCAGACGGTTGCAGAGTTGGCGACCAGGCACGCGTTGCATCCCACCCAGATTACGGCGTGGAAACGCGAGGCGATCGAGAAGCTGGCGAAGGTGTTCGATGACAAGGGCGCTGAGGTTCAGGCCAACCGCGACGCCGAGGTCACGAAGCTTCACGCCAAGATCGGTCAGCTTGTTGTGGAGCGAGATTTTTTGGCCAAAGCCTTCGATCGCTGAGCCTGGATCGGAGGAAGGCAATGATCGAACCGGATCATCCACGGCTCTCGATTGTACGTCAGTGTGAGCTGGCATCGATCAGCCGCTCGTCGTTCTATCGTGCTCCCACGATGGAGAACGAGGCGACACTCAGGTTGATGCGCCTGATCGACGGGCAGTTCCTGGAGACACCGTGGTACGGTTCGCGTCAGATGACCCGACATCTGCGGCGCAACGGCTGGTGCATTGGCCGTCATCGGGCCCGGCGGCTTATGAGCAAAATGGGTTTGGCACCGATCTATCAGCATCCCAAAACCAGTGAGCCGCATCCGCGGCATAAGATCCATCCGTATCTGCTTCGGCATCTGACCATCGAACAGCCGAACCAGGTGTGGTGTGCGGATGTGACCTACATCCCGATGCGTCGCGGCTTCCTCTATCTTGTGGCCATCGTGGACTGGGCGAGCCGCAAAGTCTTGGCCTGGCAGCTGTCGAACACGATGGAGGCCGACTTCTGCGTTGCGGCGCTGGAGGAGGCCATTGTCCGCTACGGCAAGCCTGACATCTTCAACACCGATCAGGGCTCGCAGTTCACGAGCTTTGCCTTCACCAACACATTGAGGGAGGCCGGCATCCGCATCTCGATGGATGGTCGTGGTCGCTGGATGGACAATGTCTTCATCGAGCGCTTGTGGCGCTCGCTCAAGTACGAGTGCGTGTTCCTGAACGCCTTCGAAACCGGCAGCGAAGCACGAGCCGGCATCGGACGCTGGATCGGATACTACAATGCCAATCGACCGCACTCGACGTTTGGCGGCAGGATGCCCGACGAGGTCTATGCTATGCAGCAAACTGAGGAGAAACTGGCGGCATAATCAACCCGGAATCCATCTTAGCCTTGCCGCCAAACTGTCCCGGAAACCGGGACCACCTCAAGCTCGACCACCGGCAATCAGTCAAGTCTCTAAAAGTTACATTCGAGGGGCCGCTAAAATGCTCGTTTTGTTCTCAGGAAACATCACTTCTTCTATCTCGGCTCTCATTGGATTCTCGCTACGAATTATCAACCGCACGGCACTCGTCTCTCGGTCGGACCATTCGGCGTTAATTTCTGACTCATTTTGCAGATCTCTTTTCGAGTAGACCGCGGTCCAGGCACCATCCGACATTACCTCAACATCCAACCCGCCGAGCCGCGAATTTCCCGAATTGATCACCCTTATGCTCCCGAGCTGAGTAACCGCCGCGAATTTTATATCGATAACGTGAGCCCGCACGGCCTCGTCCGATATCCATGAAGTGCCTCCGGCCCCGGATGCGATCCTATCGAACAACTTGTCTGCTTCATGCCCGGGCACCGCGCTGCCTTCAGCGACGACCGACTCGATGACGACAGTTCGATTGGTAAGCTCCTGATAACGGTCCTCTGCTGTGATTTGCCGATAAACGAGACTTCGTCCTGGACGCTGAAGAATTTGGCTAAGTGAAAGCTGGCTGAATTTTACGGCCCCGTATGTCTCAATAGTTGGAGACATCAGCGCGTTGAGAACAGGCACCTTCTTCATGTTCGGAAAAAACGGCCCGAGCGGATTGACCATGTAGGATAGCAATGCAACATCGGAATCGCTGTCGCCGACGATGAAAAGATTAGTAACGGGTTCGCCGCGATGCGGCACCATAACATCTCTGTGGATACTCGCCAGGCGTTCGGTGACCCATAGCCATGTGTAGCCTCCGCTTGTGCTGGCCACGGCACCATTAACACCCATCAACGCCAACAAGACGAGCCAGATCGGAACAAGCTTAGGCTTGATCGGAATGCTGCGATCGAACGCGATCGCCATCGCCAAGGTCAACGCAAGAACAGGCTCGAAAGCATAGTACGGCTGGCGATTTCCAATCAGGAGGGTGGGGCCCAACAGCGCACCGGCCCAGATCAGAGGGATCAGCACTGAAATATCAGAACCCAGACACGTGATCAACGCCACCAGCAAGGTGATAACGACCATACCTACTAACACGGCGTAGTAGCCGTACCGAATTGGATCGGAAAAGTGCAACCACGTCGCAAGATCGCCCTGACCTGACACCGACGGGATATCGAAAGACAGATTGCCCAAATTGCCCAGGAAATAATAAAAACGCGAAGCGATATGCCAAAATTCAAAATGCAGCGCGTATGGGTGATTCCCACCGATGGGCGGAGACGGTACTCCGAGCTTCATTCTGACAAGAACATACGCCACGACGAACAAAAAAAATGGCATCAACTGTACCATCACGGGAATGCGCACCGGCTCACCTCTCCGCCGGAGCTCCAAGGCGTGGAGGGCGAACACGGCCACGACGACACAGAAAAACATGACGTTGGCATCTCGGGCGAAAGCGCACAGCGCAAACAGGACAAGACTGATGCAGTAATCGACCGTTCGCCCCCCTTGAAAATAACGTAACAAAAAAAGGAATGTGCCCAGAGCGTAAGCGACCGTGAACAGCAATTCGACGACGTTGATGAGGCCTATTGTACTAAAATTGATTCTCGCGATGACGAAAAACGCTACTGCCATCAAGCGTGCGGACCTGCTATCCGTCAGGCGAAGCATGATGCGATAGAGAATCCATACGCATCCGACTAGCATAAGAAAATTGCGCCAGTGATGCACTAGCGGGTCCCAAGGCAACAGCAGCTGCGAGGAAAGAATTCCGGCATAAACCGACGGCCGGAGAAACGTGAAAATCGGTGTAAATATCGCCGTTATGAAATTCCTGTCGGCATTGATATACAACGTCCATGCGTTGAAATCTTCTCCTAGGAAGTACGCATCAAATGCGGGCCTGTTCATAAAATAAAGAACGACGGCGCACATGCCAACGACGATGAGCGTCTCCTGGAAACTCTCGGAAGTCGGCGCGACCGTTGGTCCGAACTTTCTTGCCCCAAACCACTTTGTTCGCCAGGGAGAAGCTTGCAAAACTGAATTCATCTCGATATCCAAGTATAACACCCACGCGGGGAACGATCTGATCAGCGCGGTTGCTGCCGAATGAGCTGGAGGAGCGAATGAGCGTGTGATACTGTCAACGTGCGAGAGCTGCTCCGGAAATGATTACTTAACCTGAAGGTCTCTGGGCGATTTGCAAGCACGTCATAAGAAGTTCCCTATATCGCTCATACCGCGGGTTTACAAATGACCGATAGACACAGCAGCGTGTCCTGGTGACAGGCGCAGCCGGAGGCCTTAGCCGAATGATGTGCCGTGTGCTGCAACAGGATGGCTTTCACGTCAAGGGGCTCGCTCGGCCGGAAGATCCGATCGGCTCAACGCCCTGCCGCGTGAGGCGATTTTCATCGGCTTTGTACAGGATACCGCGACAATTGCCAGGGCCATGAATGACGCCAACATCGTCGTGCACTGCGCGGCATTATTGCTCAACGCAGGCATACCTCAACGAGCGTCAATTTCAAGATGTCAACGTGGAGCAGCCTAACCGTTATGCGACACGGCATATCGGCACCTGTCTCCCTGAGAAAACCAATTGCGATGCGCGACACGAAACGTCATCATGAGCAGCGTTAAACTAAACTGACGCAGCTTTGGCTTGCTTGTTTAATGGTCACGGTCTTAATCGTACGTAAGGTGGCGGTCTACGATGGGGTTTAGTTCGATTACTTTCTTGTTTTATTTTCTGCCTACCTTTTTGATTCTATATTATCTCAGTTCCGCGCGTAATCTTGCGCTGCTCGTGGGAAGTCTTTTCTTTTATGCATGGGGCGAGCCTGTCTTCGTCACCTTGCTGCTTATTTTGATATTGGCGAATTATTCGTTTGGTCTCTGGTTGTCTGCCAAGCGCGACCGCAAGGGTGGTTCGCTGCGTATGGCCCTCGCGGTAGCCTTTAACCTCCTGATCCTCGCGTGGTTCAAGTATGCTGGATTCCTAGCAGCTCAGTTCGGCATTGCTTCCCTGGATGCCAACCCTCCACATCTGCCCCTAGGTATATCATTCTTCACCTTCCACGCCATCTCCTATCTAATCGATATCAACCGTGGCGATGCGAGGGTAGAGCGAAATCCGCTCCAGCTTGGTCTCTACATTTCAATGTTCCCACAGCTCGTTGCCGGGCCGATCGTTCGGTACAAAAATATCTTTCGCGAACTTTCGGACCGCGCCGTCAGCCTCGAACGATTCGCACTCGGTATCCGCCTGTTTGCAATCGGCCTCGGTCAAAAAGTTCTGATCGCTGATGTGCTGGCATCAATCGTCGATCAGGTATTCGGACTTCCGGCATCTGAACTAATCGCGTCCACGGCTTGGTTAGGGCTCGTGTCGTACACGTTGCAGATCTATTTTGACTTCTCGGGCTATTCGAATATGGCGATCGGCCTCGCGCATATGCTAGGTTTCACTTTCCCCGAAAATTTCAATTTTCCGTACATCAGCCAGTCGATCTCGGAATTTTGGCGTCGATGGCACATTTCGCTGTCTTCCTGGTTTCGTGACTACGTCTATATCCCACTCGGCGGCGATCGCCGAGGCCGCATTCGGACATACGTCAATTTATGGACGGTGTTTTTACTATGTGGACTTTGGCATGGCGCGAGTTGGAATTTCATTGTCTGGGGCGCCTATCACGGAACGCTCTTGGCGTGGGAGCGGAAGGCCGGACAAGCCTTCTTGCAGTCCATATGGAGGCCGCTCGCACATGCATATACGTTGATTGCTGTTGCGCTCGGATGGGTGCTCTTCCGCTGCACCAGCCTCGATCACGCGGCTTATTTTTACAAAACGCTCTTGGGACTAGGCACTGGAACTAATGATATGAATCCTCCCGATCGCTTTCTCAGTCATGGCGTCATACTCGCGCTCACGGTGGGCGCGGTGTGCTCTACACCTGCACTTGCAACCGTTGAGCGCTGGCTCGCCACCCGACGCCCGTACTTGGCAACGTCAATGGGTTCCGCGCTCGCAATGGTCTGTCTCGCGCTTGCGGCGCTCGGCGTCGCGAACTCGTCCTATTCTCCATTCATCTATTTTCGATTTTGACCGATGCGAGCAGCCCACATTCTCCTCATTGCGACGTTCGCGTGCATGATCCTAGCGCCGATGACGGCCCAGCTCATTGGCTTCGATCCCGGGCAGCCGCTTGAGGAGAATCGGACGCTCGCCAAACTGATCGCTTTTCCGAGCAGCTTGAACCAAGCGGTAAGCCTCCCGGCCGAGGCCGATGATTATTTGCGTGATCACTTCGGGCTGCGTCGCCTTGCCTTGCGTATCCACGATAAACTTGTGTGGTACATACTGCGCGAGAGCCCCTCGGTCCAGGTGACGCGCGGCCGCGATGGTACGCTCTTCTTCAACTCGCACACCGCTAAATATCCCTATTCACTAATTGCCACGAGTTGCGGTATCGGCCTATCAGCTGCCGACGTCACAGCCGCGGCCGATCAAGTAAGAACTTTTTTGCGGCAGGCTCACGGCATAAATCCGGCCAGCACGTTGGTGATCATTCCCACAAAGGCCCCGATTTATCCCGAGCTGTTACCGACCTGGCTTGACGAGCGCTGCCGGACTGCGACCCCGCCGGCAATCCTTATTGAAAGACAGTTGCTGGGCGAGCCGGAGTTGGCGACAATGCTTGACTATCCTCTCGAGGAAATGCTGGCTCTGAAAACAAGCGTGCCGGTTTATCCGTCACAGTCGTTTCATTGGGCCGGTGAGATGCCGAGGATTCTTTCTGAGCAAATCTCAGAAAAGACGTTTGGTTTGACCAAAATATTGAATTTTAGAACGCACACGGTTGTGGCACAATCTGACCTGCAGCGCTTCATACCGGGCATTCCCCTTTGGGTGGAGGTCCCCGAGCCCGATTATGCGGCGGCGGGTGTTCGACCGTGTTTCGGGCCGGCGTGCTTTCCGGAAATCGGCAAACTTGCCGAACAACTGGCTGATGTCAGCCGCTTTCGGTCTAACAATGGTGCCGGCAAGAAGCTTCTGATGGTCACCGATTCCTTCGGCGCCGCCATCGCTGTCTGGTTTTCGCAGTATTTCTCGGAGGTGTGGCACCTCAACGTCAACAGCCTCATTAATGTTTCTGGCGATCCGATCAACCAGGCCAACCTAAGCAAGGCAATTTTCTCAGACTTTAGACCGGATCGTGTGATCTATCTGTTCCATGACGGAGCCGCTTTGTATGCGCCAGCCAAGCTTTCGAAGATATTGTCTGTGAACTCTATCGTGACAACCCCGAACGACGTAGGCCGACACTGATCGATGGTCTAGCTAGCACTACACTGATAATCCCCGAGACCCCATCCGCAAGGCCAATCTGCTGCCGAGAAAATTGATCGGAACCATAATAACAAGGACCACGATCGGCGCTATTCGAGGCGATACCATTATCCGATCAACCGCAGCCGTCAAGATCAATAAGCTTAAGCCATAGCTGATGATATAGTAAATGGTGAAACTAGCGGCGGAAACGAAATGTAGCCTCCTTCCAAATACGATGTGCGCGCTCGCGACCATACTGAACATAATCCCAGCGAAAAATGACAGCGTAAACGCGACCCTATATGGCGCCGCAAGAAGCAAGAGCTGATAGAGGGCGAAAGTCGCAACGCTATTGATGGCGCCGACAAATAGAAATCGTGAGAACTGTCGGAGGCCGTGCCGCAAACTCGCATCCTTCATCGTCAAACCGTGTCCAGATCAATCCTGTAAAAATCTTGCGCGACGGCGCGTCCCCCGAAGCCTTCCTTCTGCGCGATCAGCCCGCGATTTAATATGCGTCCTTGCTGCTCATTCGAGATTCCGAAATCAAAACACGATCGTTGCCCGCACGCGTGGCTCAGCAGATGAACGAATAGCCAATCCAGCGCGTGCAGCTCACGCCCCCGTTCCGACGAGGCGATATATTGCGCATGCGCCACTTCGGTTGAGAAATAGATGACGACGCCTGCGAGAAGTTCGTCGCCAAGGCTAGCGGTATAGAGCGCGATATTGCCGGGGAAAGCCCCCTTCAGATATCGGATCTCTTGCAACGAGTGAACCGGTTTGGTCGCAAAGCGACTTTCCAGATGGCCGGACAGCAGCGACCAGTATCCTACCCAGTCGTCGGATTCGCCGACGGTCACCCCGGCACGCTCGGCCTTAGCAACCCCACGGCGGCGCCGCTCCTGAAGCTTGGGCCTACGGCTCATACGAACCACGCTAAGCACGTCGCGCCGGTACAACGATGCGTTTGCGATGAAGAGCGCGTAGCGATCCTCCTCGGCCGGCACCGAATGATAGATCGACGGGATGGTCTTGTAGTGAATGCTCCGAATTCCTGCATCCCGTAGATAAATGCTAACCGCCTCGAAGATCTGGAGCATCAACTGCGTCGTCATGGCCTCGCTGGTGATGAAACCACCATAGGTCAGGCCACCGTGACTGTGCAGCTGGTCATCGACGCGGTTGGCCGGCAGCAACGCGAGAATCCGCTGGCCATCGAACACAACAAGCGAGTGGTCGACAAACCGGTCTCGATGATACTCGACGTAGTCTCGACAAAACAGGAATGTTCCATTCTTGCTCGTCGCAACGAAGCTGTCCCAGGCGAGACGCAGCTCGCCGCTGTAAAGCCGTATGTCGATGGTCATGAACCGATATACCCTGGAGAAACACGTCTTCGACGACGGCTTCCGGTTTGTTGTTCCCCGCGTCGAAAACACACCGCTATTCACCGAACATGAACAATATCAGGCCTGAGAAGAAGCTACGCGCGCGTCGAGCAGGCGCTCAAGATTCTCGATCTCTTTATGCAGTTCCAGGATCAATTTCGCGTTATAGTAACTGGAACCACCAACGAGAGTACTTTTTAGACCTGTGTGGTCATGAGTGTTCAGCCTCTTCCAGCATACTTTTGAACCCGATCATGCTGAATATTTCGGGCAAGGCATCAAACCGTCTCCAAGGTCGAAACGAAATTCTCGCCGGATGGCGCATAGACCAAGCTTGCTCCACGCCATGTCCTAGTCCTTCACCCTGAAAAAACGAAGAGCGCTTACTTTGGAAGGTTCGGCCGCCGGCCCGCGATAGAGCTCGGCTTCCTTGGTATCCTGGGTAATGACGACGCCGGGACCAATCCAGCAATCGCGCGCGATGGACACGTTATTGCCAACGGCAACATTGACGCCGAGGAAACAATTGGAGCCCACATTGCAAAATCCCGAGATAACGACATGGGACGAGACAAAGACATTGTCGGCGATGTGCGAGTGGTGGCCGATGTGATTGCCGCTCCACAGCACAACATTGTCGCCAATTGTCACAAACGGTTGGACAACATTGTTTTCAAAAATGAAGCAGTGTTTTCCCAGCGTCACATTGGGCCAGACAAAGGCGCGGCTACTGACGTAGCTAGCCATCGCGTAACCGATCTGTTCCGCCGCCCGCAACAGGCGGCTGCGAAGACGGTTAAGCTGGCTATAAACAATAGCAACATAGGCGTAGTGATCAGTCGGAGGAAATCGAACGGCGATCTCGTCAAGCGGGACGACTGGTAGGCCCAGCAGCAACTCGCTCTTGAGGTAGATGCGCTCAACGGCAAAGGCGACGACGATGTATTCGGAATCACGGGTGAAATATTCACAGGCCACTTCCGCGAACGCGCTGTCGCCGATGATGACCAGGTTTTTGAACTTTGTCCTCGTTTGCGAATTCATCAGGGCCTCCGAATGAGAATGTCTTCACGCCGGTTCGCCATCGGCAGTGATGGCGGCTGCGGCATAAGATAGGCATCCGCCCCCGCGGCACGCGCCCGTAAAACAAGCCCGGTTAAAACTGCATCATCGATTGTCCCCGGCAGCGGCCCATTCGGACGCGATGGAGGCAGCGCGTCGCTGCCGGTGAACTGCTTGTGAAAGGCGATGCCTGCCTCGCTCGAAAAAAACCGAAAGCGCTTGGAAGCATTCGGGATATCACCGATCAGGCATTCGCCACCGGGTGCCATGAAATCCAAGATAGTATCGATAAAGTGGAACGGATTTCCGTCGACAAAGACATAGTGAAAAACCGAATAGCAAATAATGACGTCGACTTTTCCCTTAAGCTCGCCGAGGCTCTCCTTGCAGTCCGGGAACATGCCGGGATGTTTCTCGACAAAGCCATTATCCGGAAGCTGCGCCAGCATCTCCGGCGAGTCCACCAAGTGAAGGCGATGCTCCTGCAGTTCGCAGAGGCCATAAAGCATCTCTGGAATGCCGCTGCACCCTGGACCGATATCCAAGATCTGCAGTTTGCGTTCGCCGAGCCGAGGCAGCTTCTGGCAAATATCGTGGAAAATGTGCTGCTCAAATCCCTCGCGATAGGAATTCGGAAAGCCGATCTTTTCATACTTGCTCAGCCGGTCGTCAGATGCGAGCTGAGCGAACCTCTGATAAGTCAATTTGCTCCACTCGATGTCAGGCTTGTCGGTCATCAAGCGTTCACCGAAAAAGTATGCAGTGCGTCGCACACCCGGAGGATCTCGTCCTCGGACATTTCCGGGAAGCAAGGCAGCGTTAGGATTTCCTGCGTCGCATGTTCTGTTGCCGCCAGCGGAACCGGGCACCGAAAAATCCCCTGCAGCGCGACTTGCTGATAATCGGGAACCGGATAATGAACGCCGGTCGAGATGCCGTTCTTTGCCAACCAATCCCGAAGCGCCTGACGATCGCGCGTACGGGCAACGCACAGATGCGCCACATAGGCTGGGTCTAGCGCATCAGGCAACTTGATCTCGGGCGCTGCTGCAACCCCATAGCGTCGGACGATCTCGCGTCGGCGCGCGTTCCATCTGTCGAGATGCGGCAGCTTGACCCGCAAGACCGCGGCCTGAATCTCGTCCAGCCGGCTGTTCCGCCCATAGGGGAACGCAGCCTCATACTTGCTCGCCCAGCCATACTGGCGAAGCGCCCGCAGCGTCCTTCCGATTTGCTCGCCGTTCGTCACAATCGCGCCTCCGTCCCCGATCGCACCCAAGTTCTTGGTCGGGTAGAAACTGAAGCAGCCGACCGCTCCCCAGCTCCCTGCCCGGCGCCCGTTTCGCTCGGCGCCATGCGCCTGCGCACAATCCTCCACGACCGATACCCCCTGCCCTGCAGCCAGCTCTGTAAGCTCCTCGATCGCAGCCAGCTGGCCGTACAGATGAGTCACGATCACGGCTTTGGTCTGCAAGGTCATGCAGCGCCGGAGCGAATTTGGATCCATGGTCATGGTCGCGGGGTTGATATCTGCGAACACGGGTGTCGCCCCGATCGCCGCGGTGGCGGCGGACGCATACATCCCAGCATTGGCGACGGTCACGACTTCGCTGCCAGGACCGCAGCCCAGCGCCCGCAGAGCCAGCTCCAGAGCGTCCGTTCCATTAGCAACGCCGACGCAATCACGGGTTCCTGTGTAAAAGGCAAATTCCGCTTCAAACGAGGAGACCTGCTCGCCCAACACGAAACTGCCGCTGATAACCACCTCGTTCATCGCCGCAAGGATTTGTGGTTCGAGCGTCTGGCGCTTCAGATCGTTGAGGGGAATTTGCTTCATGGTGACGTCAGCCTTTACCAAGCGGACTAATAGATCACGATATTCCGCGGCTACAAATAGTGGCGGGAATTCGCGCGATAAAAGTCGACGGTCCGCTCGAGACCCACTCGCAACGGAGTTTGCGGCCGCCATTCGGTCAATCTCCGAAACAAGCTATCATCGGTAAAATAATTGCCGATGTCTATGCGCTTGCGGTCCGCTGGGAATTCGCAGACGCGAAAGCCCGCGGTCTGAGTTCCATCCACCAGAAGCCCAGCCAACTCCGCCAGACTCACAGCTTCAGAGCCGCCCACATTTATCACCTTACCGATCGTGCTGTCGCTCAGCGCGGTCGCAATGAATGCATCTGCGGCATCCTCGACGTAGAGAAAGTCGCGCACCTGCTCGCCACCCCACACCTCGAACGGCTGTCCCAAAATCACATTCTTGATCCAGATCCCCAAGAAGATCTGGCGGGCATCCCTGATCCGCATGTGCGGACCGTAAGTATTCGTCAGCCGTAGCACCGTGCTGCGGATGCCGTGGGCCTGATGATAGAGGAGATGATATGACTCTCCAGACACCTTGTTGATCCCGTTGACGTCGACTGGATGTATCGGATGCTTCTCATCGACCGGGAGATATTGAGGCCGGCCATAGACCTGGCGCGTGCTGGCATAAACGATCCGGACGGACGGATTGATCTCTCGGCAAGCCTCGAGCAGGGACAGCTGAGCCAGACAATTGATCTGCAGATCTTCGAACGGCGCACTCATCGAATCCATATGACTGGTCTGGCCGGCGAGATTGAAAATGAAATCGCAATCCCGCAGCAGATAACGCAACCCATGGGTGTCGCGAATGTCGGAAATGTTGATCCGGACGCGATCGCGAATATTTTCGATATTGAAGAGATTGCCTCCAAAATTCTCGTTCAAGCTATCGACGAGCAGCACATCAACGTCCGCTCCAAAATCGGCAAGGCGACGAGCCAAGGCCGATCCGATCAGCCCCAGCCCGCCCGTAATCATGACCTTCCGCCGAGAGAATGGAGAGAGGTCTTGCACAATCTATCCCCCTTGCAAACCGATAAGGCAATTCCAGGATAGGTTCATTTCCGTCAATTCCAATACCGCCGAGCCCGCTCGGCGAATCATTTCTGTGACCTATGAGCAAAGTGTTAGCCACTTCACTACGTCAGCCTATGCACCGGCGCAACCTGTGAGTATTGAATCGCGACGACGGGTCGCCGCAAAATCACATTTTGCGGCGTCAGGTTAGAATTCGGGCCGGTCGCAACCTGCTGTGCCACGGTGGCGCGTCTATGAGCCGGACTCAAAAAGAAGCTGAGTGATTTCAGCCGGTTGTGATTGCTGAAGCTGGCGCGGACGGTCGACTGGAGACTTCTGGAAGAGAAATTCAGCGCCGTTTACAACGATGGCGCGGGCCAGCCGCCGTTGCCGACCCGGCGGATGGCGGAGCTGCGATACTCACTGCATTTCACAGCCCTCTCAAACACGACAACGGCGGAGCCGTTGCGCGGGGATGACATCCGTGGAGCATTCCCGCGTCATGGCTGGAGCGCGGTACGGAAGGCCCGCCGGCGTGGGCGGGCCTTGGTGTCGTGTCGCAAGTGGCGCGGCCGTTGCCGCGCTCCTGCAGCAGGGTGCTGGTAGGCGTTCCATCCGAGACGCTGTTGCCACCGGTGATATTGTTGGTCTTGTAGGACATGATCGCGCCGCCGGATGGAGCCAGAGCCAGACCGATGGAATTCCCGAACACGCTGCTGTTGGACATGAACACAAACGATTTGGGGCCGGCGGAGCTCACCCCACCGCAGCACCTCCGCTAGTCGGTATTATCGCCGAAATGCCGGCAACCGCGGCGCCCGCCGACACCGTATTGTTGACATAGATCGCTGTTTCCACGGTGGCGTTGGTGCCGTCCACGACGATCCCGTTGACATTGCCGAACGCGAACACGCCGCTGATGGTGCCGTGGAGGCTTCCGCCGCTGGACGGCTTGATGCTGACGGCGCCGCCGGTGCCCGATCCGTTGTTGATGATCCTGGTATCGGTGACGAACAGGCTGCTGGCGGCGGTGGGCCAAGACGTCAAACGAACCCGCCGATAGGAATTGAGGAATTCGCGGATCGTGCGCTTGTCGATATGCAGCGCCTGGCCGGTGTTGAACACGATGCCATTGAGCCCCGGCGTGGTGACCGTTCCGATGATATCGAGGCCGCGCAGCTCCACCACGTCGCCGGTGCCGGCACTTAATGCCGTTCGTGCCGGTGACGTTGCCCCCGCGGTTTAATCCATGTTGAACTGGAGTCTGGCCCTTTAGGGAAGGACCAGAGGACGAAGCGGAAGCGGTTTACGGAAGAGCAGATTATTCGGGTTTTGAAGGAGCACGAGTTGGGCGCCAAGACCGCCGACCTATGCCGCAAGCACGGGATCAGCAAGGCGACCTTCTACAACTGGAAGAGAAAATTTGGCGGGATGGACGTGTCCGAATCCGAGCGGCTCAAGCAGCTTGCGGACGAGAACGGCAAGCTGAAGAAGCTGTTGGCCGATGCGATGCTCGACAATACGGCTTTGAAAGATCTTCTGTCAAAAAAATGGTGACGCCCGCTGTGAAGCGAGAGGCGGTCGCACATCTCAGGACGGAACACGAGATGAGCGAGCGGCGGGCGTGTCGGCTGATCGGCTGCCAGCGGATGACGGTGCGCTATCGCTCCCGGCGCCCGGATGATCCGACCTTGCGCGAACGGCTTTACGGCTGCGGGCGCTTGCACGAGAACGCCGGCGGTTCGGCTACCTGCGGCTTCTTATCTTCCTCCGTCGGGAAGGTTTTATCGTGAACCACAAACGGCTTTTCCGCATCTATGTTAGCACCCGGTGAGGACCGTGGCGGGGTTGCTCGCGTGCCGTCAAGCCGCGTGACGGTTTCTGACGTTTAGCTGGCGCCAATTCCACGGCAGCAATTCGTCGAGTTTTTGGACGGGATGCTCGGCGATGCGAGCCAGGACATCGGCGAGCCAAGCCTGCGGATCAATATCGTTCATCTTGGCCGTGACGATCAGGCTGTACATCACCGCGGCTCGCTCGCCGCCACGGTCGGAGCCGCAGAACAACCAGGATTTTCTCCCCAGCGCGATACCGCGCACACCGCGTTCGGCGGCATTGTTCGACAGACAGATGCGGCCATCGTCAAGGAAGCGCGTGAACGCGGTCCAGCGCTTGAGCATGTAGTCCATGGCCTTGGCGACGTCGTTGCCGCGCGAGAGCTTGGCGCGCTGCTCACGCATCCAGGCCTCCAGATTGGCGACCAGCGGTGCGCTGAGCTCCTGTCGAACGGCCCTGCGCCTTTCGGGGCTTTGTCCGTTGATCGCCCGCTCGATCTCGAACAGCTCATCGATCCGGCGGACCGCTTCCAGCGCCAGCGGCGAGATCGCCGCCGGCTTCTTGCCTTGTGCCTTGCGACGGGCGTTCTCGGCCAGATCCGCCATCACGAAGAACGGGCGCCGGACATGGACCCAACAGGCGGCTTCCAGGATTGGCCCAGACGCGCGGCCGCCCTCGTAAAGCTTGCCATAGCCTTCATAGGCGTCAGCCTGGAAGAGCCCAGTGTAGTTGGCCAGATGAGCCTGCGGATGTTTGCCGGCCCGGTCGCGCGAGTAATAAAACACCGCCCCCGGCGGCGTCGGCCCGCCAAACGGCTTGTCGTCCCTCACGTAGACCCAGATCCGGCCGGTATCGGACTTGCCTTGGCCAGAACCGGCACCCTGGTGTCGTCGCCATGCAATCGCTCGGCACTCAGAACGTAGGCCTCGAGGCGCTTGAACAACGGCATCAGCGCCGCCGTGCAGCCGCCGACCTGGTCGGCCAGGGTCGACAGGCTGATCGGCACGCCCTCCTTGGCGTAGCGCTCAGCCTGTCGGTTGAGCGGCTGGTGCTGGCCAAACTTCTCGAACAACACCATCGCCAGCAGGCTGGGTCCGGCCCAGCCCCTGGCAATCACGTGGAACGGCGCCGGAGGCTGGCTGATCTTCTCGCAGTCCCGGCAGGAGAACTTCTCCCGGACGTGCTGGATCACCTTCCAGGACTTTGGGATGACCTCCAGTGTCTCGGTGACGTCCTCGCCGAGCCTGGACAGCCGCGATCCGCCGCAACAGCTGCAGGCCACAGGCCCCGGCACGATCACCCGTTCGCGGGGCAGATGATCCGGGAACGGCTGGCGGGACGGCCGCTTGCGCGTGAACGACGCCACGGTGGTGGTTGTGTTCTTGGTTTTGGCCGCTGCGATTTCGGCGGCAAGTTCGTCCTCGGTCGCTGCGGTCTCCAGTTCCTCAAGCGTCAACTCGAGCTGGTCCAAAAGCCGCGCGGTACGCTCCGAGCGCGGGCCATAGCGATCTCGGTTCAGCTTCTCGATCTGCAGCTTCAGATGGGCGATCAGCGCCTGGTCGTCGGATTGTTGAGCCCGCGCCGCGGCGGCCTCCGCGCGCGCGACAATCAAGGCCGCTTTCAGCGCTTCGACATCATCGGGTAGAGGTTCAAGGCCGCCTTCCATGACACCGATGGAATCACAAAATCAGCGATTTGCGGCGACTTTTTTCTGCACCCCAGAACTTTTTTAGCCCGCGCTCTGCGGTCGCCAGGTGTGTTGCGGGTTTCTCCAGTCGATCGCCTCCAACAGATAACTCATCTGTGCCGCACTCAGCGCCACCACGCCATCCACCGTCGCCGGCCAGACAAACCGTCCACGGTCGAGCCGCTTGGCGTAAAGCGACAGCCCGATCCCGTCATGCCACAGGGCTTTAATCAACGAACCCGCGCGACCGCGGAACACGAAGACGTCGCCCGCGAACGGATCGCGGCCGAGACCCTCTTGCACCAGCAGCGCCAAGCCATTCATCCCTTTCCTCATGTCGGTGTGGCCGCTGGCAATCCAGATCCGCACACCTGCCGCGACCGGGATCATCGCCGCTCCAGAATGGCAAGTACCCGCGCCAGTGCGGCCGCATCGACGCCGGCATCGACAATGACGCGACGATCCTTCCCGATCTCGATAACCATGCGGCCCGTCGTCAACGTGCTGGATTCCCCTGCGACCGTCTCAGCGGTAGCAACCACCGCCCGCACGAAGCCGGTCTGCTGTATGCCAGCGCCCAGGCTCGGCGCGGAAGGCGCGCCGCCACGTCACCAGCAATGACCGCGAAATGCCATGGTGCCTGGCTGTCGACGAGATCGCACGCGGCGTCTCCAAGCTCTCCAACACGATGCGAAGCTTATCGTCGTCGGACCAGCGCCGCCGCCGGCCCGTCTCGACGACCTCTAACCGTTCAGTCTGAGTACTGTGCTTATCGACATCCATAAGGACTGTTACAGCGCAATCGACCTAACCCAACAAGGCGGCCCACACCGGAGGGAGACGCATCTATCGGGAGGAACGTCTGATGGTACGCAAACGGGGCGGTCGCAAAAGGGCTCTCGGGATAAGGGCGCCGATGGCGGCGCCGCAGTTGCCTAATGATCGCTGGTCGCTCAACTTCGTCTCCGATCAAATGGCGAGCGGTCGCAGATTCTGCATCCTTGCGATCTTTGACGATTGCACCCGGGAATGCCTTGCAGCCGTAGCCGACATCTCGCTGTCCGGCCGCCGGGTGGCCCGCGAACTCGATCTTCTGATCGCCAGGCGCGGCCGGCCCAGGACGATCGTCAGCGACAATGGGACCGAACTGACCAGCAACGCGATCCTCGGCTGGGCCGAGCAAACCGTAAGCGTAGCGCCGAGGCCCTTGAGATTGTTTGTGCGGAATCTTGTGAGCACCGTAAGAAGAGTCATCTTCTGCAAGGGTGCTCACAATGGACGACCATTCGGACGACATAAGACGACCGTCGCCACGTATTGAAGTTTATACTGGCGCGGGTCGAAAGCGCTGGCCGGACGATTTGAAGGCGCGGATTGCTGCGGAAAGCCTCAAGCCTGGCGCGATTGTCACAGATGTTGCCCGCCGCCATGGCTGCCGGCCCCAGCAGGTGCATGATTGGCGGCGTCGAGCGCGTTTGGGCCAGTTGGTGCTACCGGTTTCAGCGAATACCTTATCGTTTGTGCCTTTGGTCTCGGAATCGTCGCTCCCGGCGTCCACGGAGTCCTCCGTGTCGCCGGGAGCAGCCGTTGTGACGGTCGAGCTCCAGGGGGCACGAGTTGAGATACGCGGAACGCCTGGCGTTGCTGTGTTGAGCGATGTGTTCATAGCGCTTCGACGGACACGCTCATGCTGACGCCACCCGCGAGCCTCATGATTTACGTGGCGACGCAACCTGTGGACTTCAGAAAGGGGCGCGGATGGCTTGGCGCTCCTGGCGAAGGAGACCTTGGGCCATGATCCGATGAAGGGCGTGGCGGTGGTCTTCCGTGCGAAGCGCGCCGATCGGGTAAAGATTGTCGTCTGGGACGGCAGTGGCCTTGTGCTTTATTGGAAGCGGCTTGAGGGTAGCGCCTTCAAGTGGCCGCCGGTCGTTGACGGCGTGATGCGGATGAATGCCGCGCAGCTGTCGGCGCTTCTGGCCGGCATGGATTGGACACGTATGCATGCGCCTCGAGTCCCGCAGCCGAAAGCACTTGCGTAGAAAATAAAATCTTCGCTGCATCGGCGCGCGAAGCATGGCAGACTTGGGTCGATGAGTGATTTGCCTGATGAGCTGCCGAGCGACCCAGCCGAGTTGCGTGTCTTTGCCGCGGCTCTGCTGGATCGCTGCGCGCGGCTAGAGCGGTTGCTCAAGCTTGCGAAAGACGCGCAGTTCGGTCGATCGTCGGAGAAACTGGACGCTGATCAGCTCCAGCTTGTTCTGGAGGATATCGATCAGGCCGTCGCCGCTCTCGAAGCAGCCGAGGACCGCGCCGCTCCCAAAACACGCGAGAGGAGAGCAGCCGCGCGCAGGGCCAACCGTGGCAGCTGCCGGAGCATTTGCCACGCTTCGTCGAAACGCTGATGCCTGCAGCAACCTGCTGCCCGTCCTGCAAAGGCGATCTCGTTGAGATAGGCCACGACGAGAGCCAGAGGCTGGACGTCGTACCGGCGCAGTATCGCGTCATCGTCACCCGCCGGCCCAAGCTGGCCTGCCGCGCCTGTCATGGCGTCGTCCTTCAGCACGCCGCGCCGGAACGATTAATCAGGGGTGGGTTGCCCACCGAGCGGCTCGTCGCACATGTGATCGACGCCAAGTATCATTGGCATTTGCCGCTTTACCGGCAGGCGCAGATGCTGGCGACCCACGGTATCGCCATCGACCGTTCCACGCTCGCCTTTTGGGTCGGCTATGCCGCCCAGGAGCTGAAACCCCTATGGCACCGTCTGCGCGAGCTTTTGCTCGCCTCCGCGAAACTCTGTGTCGACGAGACGCCAACGCCGGTACTGGATCCGGGGCGCGGCAGGACCAAAACCGGCTACTTCTGGGCGCTCTCGCGCGATGACAGGGCCTTGGGCCGGGCCTGATCCGCCCGGGGTGGTCTATGCCTATGCACCGGGCCGCGGGGCCGTCCATGGCTTGAGGCTGCTCGCAGGCTATCGCGGCATTATCCACTGCGATGGCTACCAGGTTTACAAGACCATGACCCGAGAGACGCGTGCGGACGCCTTGTCCGGCACGCTCGCGTTCTGCTGGTCGCATCTGCGGCGCCAGTTTGTGAAGATCGAGCGCGAAGCTTCGCCGGCGCCCGCTCCGGTTGCCCGTGAGGCCCTCGAGCGCATCGCTCGGCTCTACGCGGTCGAGAAAGCCTTCCGCGGCCAATCTGATGCCGAGCGTCGCGCGGGCCGGCAAGCGCATGCCCGGCCTCTGGCCGCAGCCTTGAAACAGTGGTTTGAGGCAAAGCTTGATCACCTTGCGCAGAAGAGCGACACGGCGAAGGCTTTGCGTTATGCGCTGCGCCATTGGGACGGCCTGACGCTCTACCTTGATGACGGGCGCATCGAGATGGATACGAATGCGGTCGAGCGTGCGATGCGGCCGATCAAGCTGAGCGCGAAGAACTCCCTGTTCGCTGGGTGCGACGAGGGTGCCGAGAATTGGGCATTACTGGCTTCACTCATTGAAACGTGCAACGCTCAATGGCGTCAGCGCCGAGCACTGGCTCTCCGACGTCCTCGCCAAGCTCGTCAATGGCTGGCCTGCAGTGCGACTGGATGAACTGCTTCCCTGGGCATCGACTTACACTATGCATGCATACGGTCCGAGGCTGGCGGCGTGAGCCTCAAAACGACCGCGGTCCGGATCAAGGTGACCCTCAAGGCCTGCGGGTGGATTTGGCCGCGGCCCGGCTGATAATCCAGAAGAACGATGGGCTCGTGACTGCCCTTGCCGCTGCGATAAGCCCACATATACGATGTGCTGGTGGCCTTTTTGTCCTTCTCCTTGAGGACCTGAACCGTCGTCTCGTCGCCATGGATGAGAGGCTGCGATCTGAGCCGCAGCTTCAGGGCGTCTGAGATGCGGGAGTGTAGCGCGACAATCTGGATGGGAACACAGCGACAATCAGGTGGCCATTTCGGCGGTCGCGGCAGGAGGATGATTGTCGCGGCCCAACGATAACGCAAGAGATATTTTGATTGTCGCGGAGCGACAATCAGGATGAGCCTCTGATTGTCGCGCGCGTTGGCGGTCGTCCTGCTCCACGGGCCTTTTCGACAGCCTCTTTCCGGCGATAGCTGTCGACATTCATTTCGAGGATCGTGGCGTGATGGACGAGGCGGTCGATTGCCGCAAGCGTCATGGCTTGATGCGGGAAGATCTTGCCCCATTCACCGAACGGTTGATTAGCGGTGATGAGCATCGATCGCCGCTCGTAGCGGGCGCTGATCAGCTCGAACAGCACGCTGGTCTCGGCTTGATCCTTGGTGACATAGGCGAGATCGTCGAGGATGAGCAGATGATATTTGTCGAGTTTTGCGATCGCTGCTTCGAGCACGAGATCGCGGCGCGCGATCTGGAGTTTTTGCACGAGATCAGTGGTTCTGGTGAAGAATACGCGCCATCCCTTTTCGATCAGGGCCATGCCGAGTGCCGCCGCTAAATGCGATTTACCGCCGCCAGGCGGGCCAAAACACAAGAGATTGGCGCCCTTTTCGAGCCAGGCGTCGCCAGCGGCGAGCGCCTGCACCTGCGCCTTTGAGACCATCGGCACGGCATCGAAGTCGAACGCATCGAGGGTCTTTCCTGGCGGCAGGCGGGCTTCTTCCAGGTGACGTTCGAAGCGGCGCCGGCTTCGCTCCACCATTTCCTGTTCGGCCAGCGCGGCCAGGAAGCGTGCGGCGGGCCAGCCTTCCTTGTCGGCGGTCTCCGCCAAGGCGGCCTTGATCAGCTTGATACCGGGCAAGCGCAGCTCGCTGAGCAGCAGCTCGACACGGGCGGCGTCGATCTTGACGGTCGCGTTCATGCGGCTTCTCCCACGGTCGCGGCGATCTGGTCGTAGATGGCCAGAGAGGGCAGCGTGACGACGACGATCGGCAGTGCCATGCTCTTCGGGCGGAAGCGTTCGATCAGCGCCTTGAGATCCGGCAGGATGCCATCGTCGAGAGCGGCTTGCAGCGCCACGGCGAGTTCGGCCTCGCAGGTGCGTTCGTGTGCGAGCGCCAGAAGGCCAACCATGGCGCGGCAGGCGGATCTCTCGCCGAGTCCCGCGAGCAAGGCGTCGAACGCCAGGGCGTAGGCGCGGCGGGGGAAGAGCTGGGCGCGATAGACCAGATTGAGCAGCGCCATCGGCTTGCGGCGCAGGGAATGGATGACATGGCGATAGTCGATGACATGGCCATGTTTGCCGTTTGGCAGCGCTCGCCCGCGCCGCAAGGTGACGATTTGCGTGGCGCCCTGGAAGCATTCGAGCCGGTCGTCATAAAGACGCACGCGCAACCGATGACCTATCAGGCGGGATGGGACCGAGTAAAACACCTTGCGCAGCGTGAAGGCGCTGGATGTCGTGACGTCGACGTTGACCTCCTCATAGTCGGCGGTCTTGCGGACCGGCAGTTTCTTCAGCGCCATCCGCTCCTGATCGATGCGCTTGGCATTGCGCGCGTTGCCGCGGCCAACGATCTCATCAACAAAACCCCGCCAGGCCGCAAGATCGTCAAAGTCGCGCGAGGCGCGCAGCAGCAGGGCATCTGCGAGCGCTCTTTGAGATGGCCATGTGCGCTTTCGATCGAACCATTCTCGTGCGGCACACCTGGATTGTTGCGGGTCGGCGTCATGCCGTAATGGCCGCAGAACGCCTCGTAGCGTGTCGTCAAATCCTCTTTGGCCTCGGCGCCGATATTGCGGAACGCGGCCGAGAGGCTGTCGCTTCGGTGCTGCTCGGGAACCCCGCCCAGCGACCACAGGGCGTTCTGCAACCCTTCCGCCGGTGCGACAAAACTTTCGCCGCCGAGCACGACATGGGCGTGCTCGAAGCCGGAGAACGGCAAACGGAAGTGATAGAGCCGGCAGTCCAGCAACTGGCCGGCGATGGTAACGCCGAGATCGGCGACCTCGGTGAAGTCCGACAAGCCCATGCGGCCCAGCGGATGCTCCTGGCGGAAGATCACCTCCCGATCCGGGCCGTTCACTGCCCGCCATGCCCGAATGCGCCGCTCAAGCGTCCGCCGCGTCCCGGAACCCAGTTCCGGGTGCCGGCAGCATAGTTCCTCGAACACGGAGATCGGCCGTAAGCCAGGGGCGGCCTTCAGCATGGGGAGGACGTCGTTCTCCCAGACATCGGCGAATGGATCAGCCCGGCGACGTTCGCGGGGCGACTTCTTCTGGGTGGGAAGCCGGGGATCCTTTTCGAACCGGTAGGCGGCGGAGGTGCTGAAACCGGCCTTTGCCCCGGCGACAGCCGGAGAATGGGTACGACGCAAGCTCATGAAAAGCCTTATTTGTTGATCGGTGACATGCCGGCCGGCCAAAGAATTGGTCCTCTCGAAGGAGAAGCCGATCCCTTACCAGCCGCCGTTACCGCCAAATGAGGCCCCTTCTGGCGTCGACGCCGCTGCCGGGGTAACTCCGGTCGGGCTACGCCCTCCCTTCGTCACCCCGGTTGCGTCGGCATCGGCGCGGTCACGACAGGGGCGTTAATCCCGGTGCGATCGCAATGGCGGCACGCATATTTGAAGCGTACGTTCTGTAAAACCTTCGTAAGCGATGTTCTCAGGCCACGGCTCTGAGGTCTTGCTTTCGGTAGGGCCACGGCAATAGCGCGTCGATATCGCGATTGGGATGGCCGTTGACGATCCTGGCGAGAACATCGGTGAGATAGCTGAGCGGATCGATGTCGTTGAGTTTACAGGTCTCGATCAGCGTAGCGATGGTGGCCCAGTGGTCGGCGCCGCCATCAGAGCCAGCGAACAAAGCATTTTTCCGGTTAAGCGTGATCGGGCGGATGGAACGCTCGACGGTGTTGTTGTCGAGCTCAATGCGGCCATCGTCGAGGAAGCGAGTTAGGCCCTCCCAGCGCGACAGGGCGTAGTTGATCGCCTCGGCGAGTTTGCCCTTTTGGCTGATCAGCCCGAGTTTTGCGCGTAGCCATTGCTCCAATGCGTCGATCAGCGGGCGGTTTCTCTGCTGCCGAACGATCCGACGCTCATCGGCGCTGCGGCCACGGATGTCCTTTTCGATCGCATACAGTGCAGCAATGCGCTGAAGCGCTTCGCTGGCAATCGGCGCCGGACCGGGAGTCGCGAGCTTATAGAAGTTACGCCGCACATGGACCCAGCAGAACGCGAGCTGCACGTCGCCGCGCTCGGCCAGCCTGCGGTAGCCGGCATAGCCATCCACCTGCAAGACGCCCTTGAAGCCGTTGAGATGGGTAATCGGCCGCTCGGCTTTGCGGTCTGAGGCGTAGACATAGGCAACGCCTGGCGGATCGGATCCGCCCCATGGTCGGTCGTCGGCGGCATAGGCCCACAACTGCCCGGTCTTGGTGCGACCGCGGCCGGGATCCAGCACCGGCAACGTCGTCTCGTCGGCAAACAGCTTCGGCCGCTGCTTGAGCTTGTCCAGCAGGCGTTGGTGCAGCGGACGCAGATGCCAGGCGGCATGTCCCACCCAGTCCGCCAGTGTGGAGCGGTCGAGATTGACGCTCTGCCGGGCGTAGATTTGCGCCTGGCGGTACAGCGGCAGATGGTCAGCATATTTGGAGACCAGCACCTGCGCGATGGTGGCTTCGGTCGGCAGCCCACCCTCGATCAGCCGCGCCGGCGCCGGGGCCTGCACAACGCCATCCTCACATGTGCGGCAAGCGTATTTTGGGCGGATCGTGACCAGCACCCGGAACTGCGCCGGCACGATATCCAGCCGTTCGCTCCTGTCTTCGCCGATCCGGTGCAACGCGCCCTGGCAGCAGAGGCAAGTCTTATCATCGAGGTCGATGGTGGTCTCAATCCGCGGCAGATGCGCCGGCGACGCGCCGCGGTTGGCACGCCGCTTCGCAGCTCCGGCCTGTCGCGCCGCCGGCGTCGCCTGCTCCGCACCAGCAGCATCACTCGCAGCTGTCTGCTCGACGTCTTCCAAACCCAGCAGCATCTGGTCTTCGGGCAACGTCTCCGCCCGGCGCCCAAACTGGTGGCGCTGCAGGTCCCTGATGATCTGACGCAGCCGCTCGTTCTGCACCCGCTCGGCGAGCAGCATCGCTTTCAGCATCATGGGATCGTCGGGCAACGCGTCGCTCGGCATGATCAAACCAGATCACATTCTCCGGCATTTTGCCACGATCCCAACGCGGCTGATTCACTTCGCCGCAGCAACAAGATCACCCCGGTTGCGCCGGCGTCACCGTCTCACGCGCTGCATGGACACGCCGCCAATCCAGCCCTTCAAGCAGCGCCGACAATTGCGCGGCCGACAAATGGATCACGCCGTTTTCGACCCTCGGCCAGCGGAAGATGCCATCCTCCAGTCGCTTTGCGAACAGGCACAGACCCGTGCCATCCCAGAACACCAGCTTGATCCGGTCCGCCCGTTTCGCGCGGAACACATAGACCGCACCCGAGAACGGATCCGCCGCCAGGCTCTCGCGCACCAGTGCCGCCAGTCCATCGGCGCCTTTGCGGAAGTCTACAGGCTTGGTCGCCACCATCACCCGCACCGCGCCGGTCGGGCCTATCATGCGCCGGCTTTCAACGCCCGCAACACCGCCGCGATTGTCAGCCGGCGCGCCAGCGCCGATGCGCACTGTCGCACCGTCGATCGTTCCGACGAGTGCTTCGTCCCGATGCTGTCGCCGCGCCCTGCGCTGCAGATGTCCCGAGGCACCGGGCGGTGCCGAATCTACCACCGCCGGCACGAACCGCACTTCGTTGTCCTTGGAAATGACCGCCTGAGCTTTCCTGACTTGCCGCCGCCAGCCAAACAATTGCTGCGGCGACAATCCGTGTCGCCGCGCCACGCCGGAAACCGAGTCGCCGCTGCTCTCGATCTCGGCGACCACCAGCGCCTTGTCCTCGTCGCTCCAGGTCCGCCGGCGTCCCGCACCGGTGAAAACCTCCAGCCGGCGTGCCGGCTTAAGTGATAGCATTATCCACTGTGTCCATTCTAAGCCTAACGGTCAAAGCACAAGCCGCAGACTCGCAGATCAGGACATCAGCCGGAAGGTGATCCCAGAACAGCGCTTACAAACCTTCGCCTTCACCTCGATATGAAGTTGCTCGGTGACAGCCTCGCCCATGCGATGCATCTTTCGGCAGCAAGGACACTCCTTCTGATCGTCGGGCAGGTCATACTCGACGCGCTCACGCGGCAGGTTCGCCGGCAGCGGCCTGCGGCCGCGCTTCTTTCCCGTTGTGTTTTCGACGGGGGGCAAGCCTGTGTCCGGAAGTTCAGCGATATTGTTCGTTTCACTGCCGGCGTCATCCTCATCGGCGGTCTGCTCAGCTTCATTGAAGAGACGATCGACGTGCTTTTCGCTGCGTGGCGCAAAACGATGCAGGCGTGCCAGCGCCAGTCTTCCTCGAGTTTGACGACGCGGTCGGCGAGTTGATGGTTCTCCGCCTGCAGCGCAGCAATGCGCCAACAGCACTTCCACACTCGGATCGCCGGTTCGATTCATCGGAATCTTGAATCTGAACCGTACCGACGCGTCAACCGCTCAACTCGAGAACTCAGCCGGCAACCTGATATTGCCGCACCGGATGGCGGACCATCGCATCGATATCGATGCCGTCAAGGATCCAGTGCAATTGCTCGGTCGTCAGCGTGACGACCGCCTCCTGGCGGCGTGGCCATCGGAACTTGTCCTCGGTCAGCCGCTTCAAGACCAGCACAAAGCCGGACCGGTCGAAGAACAGCAACTTCATCCGGTCGCAACGGCGATTGCAGAACGCAAAAACCGCCGGAGTGAATGGATCGAGCGCCATCGTCTCCTGGACCAGGACCGCAAGGCTGTTGATGCCAGCCCGGAAGTCGATCGGCTCAAGGTGCAGATAGACCATAGACCTGCAGGTCACCGCCCAGTCTGAACATGGCCCAGTGCTCCGATGATCGCCGTCAATGCATCCACATCGCCGCATTCCAGCGCGAGCTTCACGCCATTCGGCAGCGACACGCTCACTTTGGCCGGAGAACAAAAAGCCGGAGTCCCTTTGGGTTCCGAACCACACACTTCATCGCAAGTCGCCGGCAAATCCACCGTCGCCACGCTGTCTTGCCGCGACAGGGCTCGATCGGCGGACCCCTCAAGCTGAACCGGGATGAACGCCGGGCGTGAGGACGGCGGCAGCGACCTGGTGGCGGTGTGCTTCTTGATCCACTTCCGAAGGAGGTTCGCGTTGACCCCATGTTCGAGTGCAAGCCTCGATACCGAAACCCCAGGTTCAAGGCAGGCCGTGACAAGACGCTCTTTCGATGCCGCCTCGTAGCGCCGGCGACCGTTCCGGCCAACAGTAAGCGGTGCGAGCTTCCACGTCGGCCCGGGGCTATGGACGGGTCTTGAAGCGTGAAGGCATCCAGTACTGACGCATCTTTTCAACGACGGGCGGAATATCCTTGTAGGCCGTTCGCCGGAACTGTTCGGTTTCCGGTCCATTCCTGGGCGGTCCGAGCATCGGGCGCCCCTGGTCGTCGACGCAGTGGAACAGGATCGGCAACAACAGACCGTGGTTGATATCGGCAAGATTTCGGAGCGGCGCCCAGGCCGATAGTCTCAACTTCATAGCGGCATAGAAGCCCTCGCACCAAGGACCCGCATCGATGTCGCGGTTCGGTTTGCGTACGAAGATCGGTTCGAAGGTCTTTGGTGCGTTGGTAAGCGTCTCAACGATCGCATTATGGCGGACCGCCACGGCTGAAATCGCCGCGAACTCGGGCGTGCCGCCATGATTGAAGGCGTCGACCTCGATGCCTAGCAGAGGGCAGATCCACTCAGGCGGATCCATCGACACCGGTCCAGCTACAACCGCGGTCACGAAGCCGTCGAGCATAGACAAATTCGTGGCGGCGGCGCCAGTTCGGCTTTGTAGCCATAGGTCAAGCTTTTCCAGCGGCATGGCCACAGCCGTCATCGGCGGGTGCTTTATAGGAGAGGGCTTCGAATGCCGCTGCGTGCTCATGCGGCGGCCTGAGCAGGCATCGCGCGGGCGGCCTTCCAGTTCCAGACCAATAGCTCGTGCAACTGGTGGCTCTTGGTGCGACCCGAGACGATGCGTTCGAGGACGTCGCACAGATAGGTCTGCGGATCGACATCGTTGAGCTTTGCCGTGTTGAGAAGCGATGCCAGGATAGCCCAGCTCTCGGCGCCGCCTTCGCTGCCTGAGAACAATGAATTGCGTCTTCCAAGAGCAATCGGGCGCATCGAACGCTCCACCGTGTTCGAATCTACTTCCACTCGTCCGTCGCTCAAGAACAGCGTCAGCCCGTCCCAATGATGCAGGGCATATCGGATCGCTTCCGCCAGTGAGGATTGGGCCGAGATGCCATCGCGCACTTGGGTCATGCGCTCCTTCAGGTCCTGCAGCAGCCGCGCGGTCTCGTTCTGGCGAGCGGCAAGCCGGATCTCGGCGCTGGTCCCACGGACACGCGCCTCGATCGCGTAGATCGCAGCAATGCGCGTGATTACCTCATGGGCGAACGGCGACTTCGTCTCCTTGTACACGGTAACGAACTTGCGCCGTGCATGCGCGAGACAGAAGGCGAGCTGGATCGTGCCGGCCGGCCGTTTGTCGGCAGCCAGCGACTTGTAAACCTGATACCCGTCGACCTGCAAAGTGCCGGCAAAGTCGATCAACTGGGCCGCGATCTCGTTCTTGCCGCGACCTGGCGCGAACACGTAGGCCACGGCCGGTGGCGATGGCCCACCCCAGGGACGGTCATCGATCGCGTGAGCCCAAAACTGGCAGATTTTGGTGCGGCCTCGCCCGGGATCGAGCACCGGCATCGGCGTCTCGTCGCAAAAGACCAATGGCGCGGCGTGGATGGTTTGCAGTTGAAGATCGTAGAGCCCTTTCAACCACCATGCTGTCCGCCGCACCCAGCCAGCCAGTGTGGAGCGATCGAGGCGAATGCCGTGACCGGCCAGGATCTGCGATTGACGATACAAGGTCGAAAACCAGGCGAACTTCGACACCACCACATGGGTCACCAGGGCGGTTGATGCCATGCTGTTCTCGATCAGTCGCGGCAACGCTTTGGCCTGCACGACAGTGCCCTCGCAGCCCCGACAAGCATATTTGGGTCGGATCATGCGAAGGACCCGCAGAATGGCCGGGATCAGGTCGAGCACCTCGCTGACATCCTGGCCGATCCGGTGCAGGCTGCCCTGGCAGCACGGGCAGACCGTCGTCTCGGGTTCGATCAACTGCTCACAACGCGGCAGATGCTTCGGCAGCGCGCCGATATTGCGCCGCGCCTTGTTGCGGGATTTGTTGGCGAGGATCACCGGTTGGCTCGGCGCTTCGTCGTCGTTTGCAGCCGTTGGCGTCACGTCCGTCACGACATCCGCAAGATCGAGCGCAAACTGATCGGCGGCGACCACAGCGGCCTTCTCCGATCGCGAGCCGAACACCATATCCTTGAACGTTGCAACGATGGTCCGCAGACGCTCATTCTCGGCGTCGAGCGAAACCACCATCTCGGTCAGCCGAGCTGCGTCGCTGGGAAGATCTTCGAGACGAAGGACCATCCACAATGCATACTACACATTCGCTCGAATCGCCAGTAAAACCGGCCACTTCTTACAATACTCCAGTGGGTTGCTTCACGACATTTGGCGGTGCGCGGGTCCAATCCAATCCATCGATCAGCATCGCCATTTGGGTCGCCGACAAATGAACGGCGCCATCGCGGATCGGCGGCCAGATGAAACGACTTTCCTCGAGCCACTTCGTCATCAAAACCATGCCGGTCCCGTCCCATGCGAGAAGCTTGAGCCGGTCCATTCTTTTGGAACGAAAGATGAAGACGTCGCCGCAGTACGGGTTGGCATTCAACGCCTGGCTCACCAGCGCTGCGAGCGAGTTTATCCCCTTGCGAAACTCGACGGGTTGCGATGCAACGAGGATCTTCAACCCAGCTCGGACAACGATCACCGAGGGACACGCAATGCAGACAGAACCACCCGCAATGTCGCAGCATCGACGGCGCCAGACAGCACAAGATGCACATCTGCGATCCGAAGCTCAATGACGCCCGTTTGCGGCGACGAGATCGGTTCTGGCGATGGGTTCGCCGCGATCTCAACAATCGGCACGAATGCTGGCTGGGACCTTGCCCCAGCATCGGTCACTTCGCAGTGGTGGCCTGCTATCGTGGCGTTCACCTGCCGCCGCCACGTGAACAGCAGGCCGCGGTTGATCCCATGTTGTCGCGCCACCTCGGAGATATTGGCTCCCTCCGCGAAACTCTCGGCCAGGATCCGAGCCTTCTCCTCCGTCGACCAGCTCCGCCGGCGTTTGCGACCGCTGATCAGTTCGATTCGGCGGTAGCTCTCCCCATCATGCCTGTCTTGATGCCTATCATGAAGCAACGTATCCCTCCGCCAAAGGCCGTCTTGTTTGAGGGACGCGAGGGCTGCAGGTCCTAGGGGTAATCCTAGGAGAAGCGCTATGACGATTTCGCGGGC
>NZ_LMUK01000001.1 GCF_009766005.1 Bradyrhizobium sp. S69
GCCCGCGAAATCGTCATAGCGCTTCTCCTAGGATTACCCCTAGGACCTGCAGCCCTCGCGTCCCTCAAACAAGACGGCCTTTGGCGGAGGGATACGAAGCATCTCGACGCGAGCCTTGTGAAGGCGGCGTAGAGCGTTTTTGTTCTGTCGCAGCGCCGATGATTCCCCTCTCCCCTTGTGGGAGAGGGTGCCGAAGCGAAGCGGAGGCGGGTGAGGGGTCACAGCGCCTCGTTATGTTGCTACCCCTCATCCGGCGCTTCGCGCCACCTTCTCCCACAAGGGGAGAAGGGACAAGCGCTTCACCCCTTCTTCTCCATCGTCACGACCGCGTGCATCGCGGCGATGTAGCCGTGGGGGCCGAGGCCGCAGATCACGGCGGTCGCGGCTGAGGAGATCTTGGAGTGGCGGTGATATTCGTCGCGGGCGTGAATGTTGGAGATGTGGACTTCGATCACCGGGCCGTCGAACGCCTTGATGGCGTCGAGGATCGCGATCGACGTGAAGGAATAGCCGGCCGGATTGATGATGATGGCGTCGGCGCTCTCACGGGCTGATTGAATCCAGTCGACCAGCTCGCCCTCGTGGTTCGACTGATGAAACGCTAGCTCGAGGCCGAGCGTTGCCGCATGCTGCTCGCAGTCGGCCTTGATCTGCTCCAGCGTCGTGGTGCCGTAGATATGCGGCTCGCGCACGCCGAGCAGATTGAGGTTGGGGCCGTTCAGGATCATCAATCGTTTCATGTGTTATCCTCCGGTTCGAAAGCGCTATAGCATTTTTATGAGCTTACCCCGGAGGTCTAAGATGTCCGCCATCAATCCCCTCACAGCCGCCGGTGTTATGGTCGCGACCGCGGCAACCGACGCGGTCTATGTCATGTTCACCTCCGCCGTGGTCGCGCGGCGTCGTGTCCCCGCCGCGACCTGGAGCAGTTTCTGGTATCTGCTGTCGTCCTATGCGGTGATCAGCTACACCGAGAACTGGATCTACGTCGCGTTCGCCGCCGCCGGCTCCTGGATCGGCGCGTTCGCCTCGATCACCTTCCTGCAACGCCCGCCCGCCGCGCCGCCACCGGTGGGAGCTGCGCCGCGTTAGGGGCGCATCTTCCCGATGACGAGGCGCGCTTCACCCTCCCCTGGAGGGGGAGGGTCGGCTCACATTGAGCGAAGCGAAATGTGAGCCGGGGTGGGGTGAAGTTCAGGGCGAAGTCTCTACGCCACCCCACCCCGCCGCTTCGCGTCGACCCTCCCCCTCCAGGGGAGGGTAAGAGAGAGCACACACCTCCGCCTTCTCGCCGCGCATCGCGCCCGAGTTGTTGGAAGAAAATCGCCGGCCCTCAAACATAGAGGGCGCAGGGAATGCCGGGTGTCCGATGCACCCGTGGTCCCGTGTAAAAAACACGGGGTAGTCGCCACAGGCTCACCGGTTTCAACCGGCATCCCCTGCACAATGGTTTACGGTTTATTTCGTGCTCTCCCCGGCGAGACCAGGGCTTGTTTGTCACCGTCGCCCGCGTGATGCGAAGCATCATCGCGAACTTGACGCCGGCCATTGGGGCGTCAGGACCACACGACTTAACCGTCCGCATCAGCCGCGCTCGTCAGTCGCAGCCTTCCGCGTCCACCGCCTCCCGCGCCCAACGTCCGTGACGATTCGCGAAACGCCCCTCTCATGGGGCACGGGATGGGAGCTAATAAGCAGGTGATTTGCCTTGGAAGGAAACAAAAATATTTTTGCGAAGGGGGCTGGACAGGATTCGGCGCGCGAAGGTGAGTTGCCCGTCGGGCAGACGATTTCCACGCGCCAACGCTATCCCGTGCAACAACTCAACCGTCATCCTGAGGAGCGGCGTCTTCGCCGCGTCTCGAAGGATGGTGTTCAGCGCAGTGCGTGCGGCCATCCTTCGAGGCTCGCAAGAGCTCGCACCTCACGGGTGAACGCAATTGCGTTCATCCCGGGGATGACGGTGCCGTTGTGTTTGCCGCGATACATCCCGACCATCCCGACCATTAAAATTAGTTCATCAAACACGACGCCGCGCGATGTCTGCCATGCAGAATCGCTACCGCAAGAGGTGATCGCGCGTCAGTGAACGAATGTGAGTAAATGTTTCTGTCAATGACCGCGTGCTTGGGCCACGTTGACTTCAGGAGGCAACGCAATGTTGGCTTCTGCAAAAATAATGGAGAAGAAACGCATGACAAACTTCAAGCCGCTCGCGATGGCCGTGATCGCCACCGCGATGTTGACCACCCCCGTCCTCGCCAAGCAGCACCACCACGTCCGTCATCTCCATCACGTGCTCGCTGACGGCGTTGCGGTCAATGCTCCTGCGGCCCCTCACTACGTCAACGGTCGTCCCTGCGTCGCCGCGCCGCGCGTCGATGCGTTTGCGACCGCGCCGTGGGAAAACGAAACTCCCTGCGAACCTTGAGTAGCTCGGCGTCAAATATCTTCGCTCCCTGACTTAATTTAATTTTGTTACGCCTACCCAAATGCCCGCGTCTCCGACGTGGCGCAGCGTGCGGACGCGTGTCTTCGACGCGCCATGGCGCTGCGCCGCATCCGACTTTCTTCCTTCTCCCCTTGTGGGAGAAGGTGGTGCGAAGCGCCGGATGAGGGGTAGCGACATAATGAGAGGCTGAGACCCCTCATCCGCCTTCGCTGCGCGAAGGCACCTTCTCCCACAAGGGGAGAAGGGAAAAGAACGCGCGCCCTCGCCCTGAATCTCACGCCGTCTCATTGCTCTCGCGCACCGGCGGCGTCGGCATCGGGAACGTCTCGAACTTCAGCGGAAAATTGACCGGCTTGTAATCCGGAATCTCCTTCATCCGCTCAACCACCGATTCGTGGATCACGGCGCCTTCCGGGATCGGGCGCGGCTCGCCATCCGGGATGTAGAAGCCGAAATGAACTTCGCGCCGCGGCCACTCGCGGTATTTCGCGGCCTTCGGGATGTATTCGAGCAGCCACCACGCCCCGGTCAGCGAATCGTGCAACTGGCCCTTAACGCTCGGCTCGACGTAAGAGAACGGGCTGGCCTTGCGCTGGGTGCCCCAGGCCAGTTGATGGACGGTGGCCGGATTGACGCTGAGGCCGCATTTCACCGCTTCGTCGATCATCCAGATCAGCGGATATTTCGACAGCGCGCTTTGCGCCTCCGGATAGCCGCCGCCGATATCGGAATGCACGCCGGCGAACCACACCTGCAAGATGTCCTGCGGCTCGGCCTTGGCATCGTTGAAGCGGTTATGCGCAAAGGTCTGCGGCGCGTCCCATTTCTTGAGGCGGAACATGCAGCGGCGTTCGTCGATCGAGATCGCCTGGCGAAAAATCTGCACGCTGGGATTATGCAGCGTGTAGGCCAGCTCCTCGATGCTCGGCCAGTACAGCCGATCGGGCCGCGGCACGATCACGCTGGCCACCGTATCCCACACCCCGACAAACCGGATGGTCGGCCATCGCGTCGACAGGATGCGCGCGAACTGCGCCGCCTGGTCGTCCTTGGTCGCGGGCAGCGGCCCCTCGCTGTCGCCGCCGTCGGTGAGCGCCTGTAGATCGACGCCTGGCACGGGCGGATCGTCGCCGGAGAGCTGCTTGTAGGCGGTGAGCCCGGAGCCTGCGAGATTGGCCTGCTCCGGCGAGATCAGGCCGACCTTGTGGATCAGGCCCGCCAGCACGCGTACGGTGTAGGCGCCGCGGGAAAAGCCGAACAGATAGATCTGGTCGCCTTCCTGATAATTGTGGACCAGGAACTGATAGGATTGCAGCACCTTCTCATCGAGGCCATAGCCGGTGGCGAGCCCGAGGATCGCGGAAAAATCCTGCCGCAGCTTGTGCCACGGGTCCGGCCGCGTCAGCGTGCCGACCCCGGGATCGTAGAACACCACCTGATGCGGCGTCGTCTTGTCGGTCTTGCGCAGGCAGCGATAGAACTTCAGGACGTTGGAGATGTTCTCGCTGATCTCGTTGCCGGTGCCGTCGCAGCAGATAACGATGTTTCTCATGAAGGGGCCCCCAGGGATGCAATCTTGGCGAGCATAGCGTGAATTGACGAATTTTGTGTGAGCCGAGTTCGTCATGCCCGGGCTTGACCCGGGCATCCACGTCTTTCTTGGGCGCACGCATTCTCCGCCGGTCGTCCCGGCGAAAGCCGGGACCCATACGGCGCGGACTCTCGTCTTAGCCGTTGTGGCAGAGGCCCTTTCTTACTTGCGAAATCGGGGGGTATGGGTCCCGGCGTTCGCCGGGACGACTCGTTGAGGCGATCGCATCAAGCCCAAAGGCCTCTCGTGCGGGCACGCGGTACTTTCCCCCTCACTACTTCCCGAAAACCTCCGCCGCCCGCCGCAGCGCATCCTCGCGCGCGGCCACGTTGCCGGGCACCGACTGCCGCTTTTTGCCGGGGTCGTCGAAATCATGCGTGGCGCCGGCATAGTCGATCACGGCGATCGGGCTGCCTTTGCCCGTGGCGGCATCGAGCACGCGATGGCACACGATCGGCGACACTTCCTCGTCGTCGGAGCCGAGCAACACCGTGATTGGTGCAGCCGTCCTGTATTTCTGCGAGATCAGCGCGCGCGGCCCGCAGCCCGGATAGAACGCCAGCGCGGCGTGAAAGCCCGGCGCCGCAGATGGCGCCTGCCGATACATCACGTTGAGCGCCGTAGAGGCGCCGTTCGACCATCCCTGCAAATAGATCTGCGCTCGTGTGACATCCTGGCGTGCCTGCAAAAATTTCAGCGCGCCCTCGGCATCGAGCGGCCGCACGGTGCGCTCGTTGACGTCGTCACGGTCGGGGTCGCCATGGGTGCCGCGGCCAAAGCCGTGACCCTTGTCGCGCGGCCCAAAGCTGTCCGGCAGCAGCGCGAGGTAGCCGTGCGCCGCCCAATATTCGCCCCACGCCAGATGCCGCTTCGACAGGGTCGAGGCATTGCAATCGGAATCGACGCCCTTGGCGACGCGTGTGCAATCCTCATTGTCATTGGCCGAATAGGGCCCGGCCCGGCCATGCAGCATCACCACCGCCGGATGCGGCCCCGGCGTCGCCGGCGCAAAAAGATAGCCGACCAGTTGGGTCTGGCCGTCGTTGCTGGGGAAATACACGGTGGCCGGCTCGGCGCGGGCGGCGGCGGTGCCAGAGATGAGGAGTACGGCGGCGAGCGCTTGCCATTTCATCCGTCTCTCTCCGTGGGGCGCGTTTGCTTGTTGTATTTGGATCGAAGGCGGCGCGAGGGGCGGAGGCGTCGATGGGGGCCAAGCAGACCAGTATGAGGAGGGAGTGGCAAGGGGAGGTAGCAGTGCGGCGCAGCAGGAGTAAACCTTGATCCCTCGCAGGCCCAAAATAGTAGACTCGGGCAATCACGGCGGTGCGCCCGCGACTGCCAGCGATACACATCGTAATCGTTTGCTAAAGGCGAAGCGACCGAGCGAACGATGATACAGTTCTGCATGCCGCTGATCGGAAGGAAAGGGGACCGATTATGCAGAACCATTGACTGAGCAGAAATTGTGTCGCTATCGTGCCCAATCAACTAGAGCGCGTGTGTATGGTGCCGGACGCTTTTACCGAGATACTACAAATAGTGAATGATAAGGAACTCTCCGAAACCGGAGGGGCCCATAACCAAAAAGGCGTCGAGTTTCAACGAAACTGGGCGCTGGTTCGAATGTTCGAACTCGAAAGCCAGGAGCAGCCAGACTTTCTGGTACTATTTGAAGCGATACAAGATGTGGCTGTCGTCGACTCGAATTCGGCTCCAACTAAAATCGAGATATATCAAGTAAAGAAGAAAGACCGCAATGAGTGGACTTGGGCTGAGCTAACCAATCTGCATACGCCGAAATTGGGGAAGCCGACAAAGAAGCCTAAGCCTATAAAAGGGGTCTTTTCCAGTCCCATGGGGAAGCTCTATCGCGCTCTCCGCGCTTTTAAGGAGCTAACCGGGACCGCCCGCTTTATTTCAAATGCCGGCTGTGATCTTGCCATGGCGGATGGAACCAATGCGGCAACGTCTCTGCCGGTCGCTATGGCAAATCTTCCGGACCATCTCCGAAGCTTGCTCTCCGAAAGCTTCAAATCAATTCATGCTCAGGGTGAGCCGTCGCCTGATCTTTCAAGAATCTATGTTGAGCGGGTCAATGTTCCGGTGGACGACTGCGCTACATTTACTGTAGGCGTTGCTCACTCCTTCTTACTCGCTCGCAGCCCCCCTCACGCTGGTCAAGCTCGTGCTTTGGTCGAAACCCTTCTTGCTAAGGTGGGGCCGCTCGGAGCGAAGACGGTCTCGTGCACCACGTTCGAAGAGATGAGAGCTCAACGCGGCTACGCTCGATCGGATTTCGTTGCAGCGCTTGCCAACCTTCAGAGCATTCCGGACCTTCTTCAGCATCTAGACATATGGCTTTCGAAGCTCGCTTCAGAAGGAATGGGAGTTATGGAAATTATCGGCATTCGGGCCGCAGCAGCGTCGATATATCGTCGCCAAGTCATGGGCGCCAATTTGCCGGAGGACAGAGATGTCGCGAAGGCTTGTGATGTTTGGCTTGCCGACAAAGAGGATCCCCAAGCTCTTTTACCATTTTTTATCACGGCGTTGACCGAGCTAAAAATCGGCTTTCCGTATCTAAATTCCGCGATGCTTCAGGCCCACTTTGCATTGAGAGCGATAAAATGCGCGGTCCAAATCTAAGGCGACTTGTTAGAAGTCTCAGGACAAAGTCTTATGAAAAACTTTCGATTCGAAAACATTTGGCTTCTGTCACGGCAGGAGCAACGAGCAAGAGCGGTCAAATTCGGCCGCACAAACTTGATCGTGGGCCTAAATCACACGGGAAAATCGACTCTGATTAAGTCGATTTTCGCGTCGCTGGGTGCAACGCCCAAAGGCTCCCTCGCCGCGTGGGACAAAGATGCAATCTCTCTCTTAGAGTTTAGCGTTGATAAGAAGAAATTCCGTGCTCTTCATCAGAGTGGATATCGCGCTCTGTTCGCGGAAGATGGGACGCTTGTAGCGGCAGCAAGCAACCATTTAGGTTGGACTGATGCAGTTTCTTCCGTAACGGGCTTTAATCTCATTCTTGCCGATAAAAAGGGTAATTCCATCGCCGCGGATTCGCGGTGTTTCTTTCTTCCTTTTTACATTAATCAAGATGGGAGCTGGCTGTCGGAGTGGGATACCTTTACCGGTTTGCAGCAGTACAAGGCTCCGATACAGGCTGTTTTGGAGTATTTTACCGGGGTCAAGCCGCCAGAGTGGTATGAGATCAATTCGAGAAAGGCGCTGGTCCAGAAAAATTTGGAGGAACTGCAACGCGAGTATCGCTTAGTCTCTCAATTCAGAGAAAGATTCGGGAAAACCATTTCGCTGAGTGGGCCAAAGATCATTCCCGAAGTTTTTGAACAAGACATCAATCGTCTTGCTGAGGAAGTATCTGCATTAAATTCTGAACAAGAAAGACTTAGAGACCTCGCGGTTCGTGAGCAAGAAGCGCTCAACAGTGCGCTTCTTCAAGTAAAATTGGCCGTAGATACGTTGTCGCAGTACGATAGCGACGCTTCATATCTTCGAACTGAGCCGCATGAAACCTTGACTTGCCCAACGTGCGGAGCGGAGCACGACAAATCTTTCATGGAAATGCTCACGTACGCAGAGGACGCTCGTGTTTTACGAGAGCTAGTGGTGCGCTTAAAAGAAGACGCAAAGCTTGCAACTGCTCAGTATGGAAAAACTCGAGGCCGCCTCAGCGAGTTAGAGGGACGGTATCACGCGGTATCCGAAATACTCAATACGCGCCGGGGCGATCTTCAGTTTGGAGACGTGGTTCGCAGTATGGGGGCGGAGGCAGCGTTTGAAGCGTTTGAAGTTGAGCTTGCAGCCTTAAAGACAAAGATTGATGAGGCGTTGAGTCAAATCGAAGTCTTCTCAGGTAAGCTGGCGGAGTTGACCAGCGCCAAGAGGACGAAAGAAATTCTTTCGCTGTTTCGGGGTGCCTACGCATCTGCGATAGTAGCGCTGAATCTACCGGCGATAGATACTAAGAAGGTAAGACTTGGGGGTCGACCGAATGTCTCTGGCAGTGGTGGACCCAGGGCAATATTGGCTTATTACTCGGCGTTGTGGCGAGCTTCCCTGGGCTCATATGGGTCATACTCGATCCCGCTAGTTATCGATTCGCCGCAGCAGTTGGGCCAAGACGAGGAAAACTTGCCTCGGATGATCAAGTATATTGCGCGCGAGTTGCCCGAGAGCGCGCAAGTAATTCTGGGGATAGAAACACCAACCGAAGAATCGTTCGATCAAGTCATCGAGCTTGATGAGCCTTACCATTTTCTTAAGGTTCAAGATTTCGATCAAGTCGACAAGCTGCTGCAGCCGTACGTTGCTTCCATGTATTCGGCGCTCCTTAACGCAAGTCCGGGGCCGAATTAATTGTGAATTGGGTTGCTTGCCGGCACTAAAAACACAAAAAGCGGCCCGATCGTCCAGCCCAGCCGGTCCAAACGCTAAATCTGTAAATTTGCCTGCGCCGTCGCCCCGGCGACTCCCACCCATGCCTGATTGCCCGTTGCCCTCACGCAAAATCCCTGCAATCAGGATAGCTCAATCAATTCAAAATCTTGCGGGAGAGTTTATGCGAACGATCAAGGCTGCGCGATCCGGATGTTGGGTCGCGCTCGGCGTGGCGTTGCTGGCGGCGGCGCCGGTGCGGGCTGAGGACGGCGTGGTGCGGGTGGGCATCATCACCGACATGAGCGGGCAATATGCCGACGGCAATGGCACCGGATCGGTGATCGCGGCGCAGATGGCGGCGGAGGAGATCGGGGGCACGGTCGCGGGGCGCAAAATCGAGATCATTTCCGCCGATCACCAGAACAAGCCGGATGTCGCGGTCGGCATCGTGCGCAACTGGATCGACAACAGGGGCGTCGACGTAATCGCCGAGGGCGTCAACTCGGCGGTGGCGCTGGCGATCCAGAATTTCACCCGCGAGCGCAAGAAGCTGTTTTTGATCTCGGGCTCCGGCTCGTCGGATCTCACCGGCAAGCAATGCTCGCCCACCTCGGTGCAATGGACCTACGACACCTACGCCTCCTCGAACGCGACCGCGAAAGCGGTGGTGGCGCGCGGCGGCACGCCGTGGTTCTTCCTCACCGCCGATTATGCCTTCGGCCAGGCGCTGGAGCGCGATGCCAGCAAGGCCGTGACGGCCGCCGGCGGCAAGGTGCTGGGCGCAGTGCGCCATCCGTTCGATACCGCGGATTTCTCCTCGTTCCTGTTGCAGGCGCAGGCCTCCGGCGCCAAGATCTTGGGCCTGGCCAATGCCGGCTCGGATTTCCGCAACGCGGTGGCGCAGGCCGATGAGTTCAACATCCGCCAGAGCATGCAGCTGGTCGCATTGCAGGTCACGCTGACCGACGTGCCGGCGCTGGGGCTGGCGCACGCGCATGATCTGCTGTTCACCGATTCCTTCTACTGGGATCGCACGCCGGAGACGCGGGTGTTCGCCGAGGAATTCTTCAAGCGGCATGGCGCGATGCCGACCGCGTATCAGGCCGGCGTCAATTCGGCGCTGCGACACTATTTCAAAGCGGTCGCGGCCACCAACTCGGTGGATTCGGAAACCGTGATCGCGCAGATGCGCAAAACCCCGGTCAACGATTTCTTCGCCCAAGGCGGCGTGGTCCGCGAGGACGGCCGCATGGTCCACGACATGTATTTGATGCGGATCAAGAAGCCCGAGGAGTCCAAGAGCAAATGGGACCTCTACGAATATCAGACGACGGTAAAAGGCGACGACGCGTTCCGGCCGCTGGCGGAAGGTGGATGTCCGTATGTGAAGAGCTGAGGGCGGAGGTGTGACTCGTGTCCCGGACGCGGTGCAGCGCTTTTGGCGCTGCTCCGCAGAGCCGGGACCCACAAAGGCGCCGGCGCCGATGCCGCACGTTCCCCGGATGCTGCGCAGCACGCCGTCTGCGGCGTGATGCGCTGCTGATCCGGGGTCCACGACTTGCAAGGTCGGACTCGCGACGATGGGTCCCGGCTCTGCGGAGCGGCATTACATGCCGCACCGCGTCCGGGACACGATAATCCCACCAAAAACAAAAACGGCCGAATCTTTCGATCCGGCCGTTCAAAAATCTCAGTGCTGAAACTAAGTTCAGCTCGCCTTCGCCACCCGCTCAGGCTTCTTCACAAACTCTACCTTCGGCAGCTTCTTCTCGATGGCGCGCTTGAGGTCGAGCGCGCGGGGCGAGAGCACGTCGGCTTTGGCCTTGACCAGGAAGGCATCGAGGCCGCCGCGGTGATCGACGCTCTTGATCGCGTTGGTCGAGACGCGCAGGCGCACGTTGCGGCCGAGCGCGTCCGAGATGAAGGTGACGTTGCACAGGTTCGGCAGGAACCGGCGCTTGGTCTTGGTGTTCGAGTGGCTCACCTTGTGACCCACCTGCGGCCCCTTGGCCGTCAGTTCACAGCGTCGCGACATCGTCGTAAATCCTCTTACATCCCCGCCACTCACTCTCCCTGGTAAACAGGGCGGCGCGGGGGTCCAAAATCATGTCCGTTTCGGGAACCGCGGACGTATAGGGGCTGCGGCTTGGATCGTCAAGGTTTGGGCGTCAAGGTTTCGGGTTCGAAAGCATCCGGGGAAAGCGTGGTTTTGCCAGTGTTCCCAATGTTGTAAACCTCCGTTAAGTCCATCATATAAAGGGCGTATTCCACGCCGAAACCACCGTTGGCCGGTTTTTTGCGAGCCCAGCGCCGGAATGCGCGCCCGGTCGGATTAAACTGGATTAAAAGAGCGCCCCGGTTGTTATGTCTGCCGGATATGATTGCCGCCATGAAGCAACGATCGCGCCTGATTGTAGTTGAGGACCGCCGTTCCGTGACCACCCCCCGCCAGCATTCGCCCCGCATTGCCCGATCAGGGTGGCGGGTTTTGGGCGGCCTGTGCGCCGGCGTGATGATGTTGCTGCTGCCGCCGCATTCGGCATCGGCGCAAGGCAGGCTCGATGCGCGGTATGAGGCCACGTTGGCCGGCATTCCCGTCGGCAAGGGCGCCTGGACCATCGAAATCACCGACGATCAGTTCACCGCGTCTGCCACCGGCGGCACCGCGGGACTGTTGAAGGCGTTCGCCGGCGGTTCCGGCACCAGCGCCTCGCAGGGCCGCGTGGTGAATGGCGCGCTGATCGCGACCGGTTATACCGCCTCGACCACGACCTCGAAGAAATCCGAAGCGATCCGGATGGCGCTGGTCAACGGCTATGTAAAGGAATTCGCCATCGAGCCGGAGCCCCCGGTCGATCCCGATCGCATTCCGGTGACCGATGCGCAGCGCCACGGCGTCTATGATCCGATGACCGGCGCGATGCTGCGGGTGCCGGGGTCAGGCGAATTGCTGACCCCGGATGCCTGCCGCACCGGCGCCCCGGTGTTCGACGGCCGCATGCGCTACGAGCTGAAGCTCGACTTCAAGCGGATGGAAACCGTGAAGGCGGAAAAAGGCTATCAGGGCCCGGTGGTGGTCTGTGCGCTGTATTTCGCGCCGGTCTCCGGCTACATCCCCGATCGCCCGGTGATCAAATATCTGTCGGCCCAGCGCAACATGGAAATCGCATTCGCGCCCTTGGCGGGAACCCGCATCCTGGTGCCGTTCCGGATGACGGTGCCGACCCCGCTCGGCACCGCGATGCTGGAAGCCACCCAGTTCATCGCCACCGCGACCCATGTCGCGAAGACGAATTGAGGCTGTTCAACGCTGCGGAGTGATGGGTAGACGGCTGCAACGGGCACGGGTCACCTCTCCCCGGCGGGGAGAGGTCGCTGCGCCGAAGGCGCGGCGGGTGAGGGTTCTTGCCGTCGCAATGGAGCCACCGCCCCTCACCCGTCTCGTCGCTTCGCTCCTCGCCGACCTCTCCCCGGCGGGGAGAGGTAAGAACCACAACCACAGGAATCGCGCTTGACTCTCTGCCACTTCTGATTCGACTCCGCGTTCGCGCGATCTTCATGAATTTCGCCGAAAAACCGTCACTTGTCGCCCCGTGTCAAACTTGATCTAGTGTCGCCATGGGTCATCAAGACGAGATGTTGCGGTGAACGGATCAGGAGTGGGACTGAGTCAGCGATTCGGGCGTGATTCGTTCCGGACTCGTTCCAGAGCTTAAACCGCGGCCCAAGCGCGTCGCATTATGAAACACCTCTTCAAAGCAAGCGACGCAGAAACTACCTGAAATCATGGCCTTTTCGTCTTCTTCGCCCTTCTTCTCGCAAGACAGGGCTCCCGGCGCCGGCGTCACCGCGGTGCTCGGGCCCACCAACACCGGCAAGACCCATCTTGCGATCGAGCGGATGGTCGCGCATTCGTCCGGCGTAATCGGGCTGCCGCTGCGGCTGTTGGCGCGCGAGGTCTACAACAAGGTCGTCGACCGGGTCGGCGTCGATGCCGTGGCGCTGATCACCGGCGAGGAGAAGATCAAGCCGCCCAAGGCGCGCTATTGGGTGTCGACCGTGGAGGCGATGCCGCGGGATCTGGATGTTTCGTTTCTCGCGGTCGATGAAATCCAGATCGCGGCCGATCTGGAGCGCGGGCATGTGTTTACCGATCGCATCCTGCACCGGCGCGGCCGCGACGAAACGCTGTTGCTGGGTGCGGCCACCATGCGCCCGATCATCGAGCGGCTGTTGCCGGGCGCCTCGATCGTCACCCGGCCCCGGTTGTCGCAGCTTGAATTCGTCGGCGACCGCAAGATCACGCGGCAGCCGCGCCGCACCGCGATCGTGGCGTTCTCCGCCGATGAAGTCTACGCCATCGCCGAACTGATCAAACGCCAGCATGGCGGCGCTGCCGTGGTGCTGGGCTCGCTGTCGCCGCGCACCCGCAATGCGCAGGTGGCGATGTTCCAGAATGGCGACGTCGATTACCTGGTGGCGACGGACGCGGTCGGCATGGGGCTCAACCTCGACGTCGACCACGTCGCGTTTGCCTCCGACCGCAAATATGACGGCTATCAGTTCCGCCGGCTCAATCCGGCCGAATTCGCCCAGATCGCCGGGCGTGCCGGGCGCGCCACCCGCGACGGCACCTTCGGCACCACCGGGCGCTGCGCGCCGTTCGAGCCCGAACTGGTCAATGCGTTGCAGAATCACACCTTCGAGAGTGTGAAAATGCTGCAATGGCGCAATTCGAAGCTGGATTTCGCCTCGCTTGGCGCGTTGCAGGTCTCTTTGGCGCTGTCGCCCACGCACGAGGCGCTGACCCGCGCGCCGATCGCCGAGGATTTGCGCGTGCTCGATCACGCCGCGCGCGACGCCGATGTGCGCGAGATGGCGGTGGGGGCTGCCGCCGTGGAACGGCTGTGGGATGCCTGCCAGATTCCGGATTACCGCAAAATAGCGCCGGCCGCCCATGCCGAGCTGGTGACGACCCTGTTCGGCTTTCTGATGCAAAAAGGCCGGATTCCGGACGCCTGGTTCGCCGCCCAGGTCGATCAGGCCAATAATGTCACCGGCGATATCGACACGCTATCGGGCCGGATCGCGCAAATCCGGACCTGGACCTTCGTCGCCAACCGCCCGGACTGGCTGGCCGACCCCGAACATTGGCAGGGGATCGCCCGTGATGTCGAAAATAAATTGTCCGATGCGCTGCATGAACGGCTAACGGAGCGTTTCGTTGATCGCCGGACCAGTGTATTGATGCGCCGCCTGCGGGAGAACAGTGTTTTGAATACGGAAATCGGCAAGACCGGCGAAGTGATCGTGGAAGGCCATGTGATTGGCCGGCTCGACGGATTCACCTTTGCGCCTGATGCGGCGGAGGCCGGGTCCGACGCCAAGGCGTTGCAGGCGACCGCGCAGAAGGCGCTGGCCGGCGAAATCGAGACGCGTGCCGAGAAATGCGCCGCCGCGCCGGATGATCAGTTCGTGCTGGCCTCCGACGGTACCCTGCGCTGGACCGGCGATGCGGTGGCCAAATTGGTCGCAGCCGACGACGCGCTGCATCCGCGTGTCCGCATCGTTTCCGACGACCGGCTCAATGGCGCCGCGCGAGAGGCGGTGCAGACCCGGCTCGATTTGTGGCTGAAGACGCATATCGAAAAGCTGCTCGGGCCGCTGTTCGATCTGAACAAGGCCGAGGACATCACCGGCATCGCGCGCGGCATCGCGTTTCAGTTGATCGAATCGCTGGGCGTGCTGGAGCGCGCCAAGATCTCCGCCGAGATGAAGGATCTCGATCAGCCCTCGCGCGCTTCTTTACGCAAATACGGCGTGCGGTTCGGTGCCTATCACATCTATGTGCCGCCGCTGCTGAAGCCTGCGGCGCGCGCGCTGGCCTCGCTGTTGTGGGCGCAGAAGCTGGACAATGTCGATCTGTCGGCGCTGTCGGGCGCGCAGCATCTGGCCGGCAGCGGCCGGACTTCGTTTCCGGTCGACAAGGCGCTGCCGCGCGATGCCTATCGCGTGCTCGGCTACAAGCAGTGCGGCGAACGCGCGGTGCGCGTCGATATTCTGGAGCGGCTGGCCGATCTGATTCGTCCCGCGCTGTCGTGGCGCGAAACGTCGCCGGGTGAGAAGCCCGCCGGCGCATTCGATGGCCGCGGTTTTGTGGTGACGCAGGCGATGACCTCGCTGACCGGTTCGGCCGGCGAGGACTTTGCCTCTATCCTGCGCGCGCTCGGCTATCGCAGCGAGAAACGTGCGCCGTTGCCGCCGAAGCCGGTGGTGGTCGAAGCGGCACCTGCTGAAGCCGCACCCGCGGAGACAGCATCTTCAGAGATAGCGTCTTCAGGGACAGTGCACGCGGAGCCGGCGTCCGCCGAAGAAGCCGTGTTGTCCATGCTGGCGGCGTCGGAAGCCGCCCTATCGGAACCGGCCGCGCAAGATCCCGTCGCGCAACAGCCTGTCGCGGCTGCGCCGACTGGCGATGTCATCCACGATGCGCCGGCGGTCGAAGAGGCCGCGGCTCCGTCGGTTGCGATGCTGCCCGAGGTGGCGTTCGCGGCGCCCGCCGAACAGCCGGCCCAGGTCGAAACTGAAGTTGTTGAGGCTGAAGCTGTTGAAGCCGAGCCTGCCGAAGCTGCGGCTGTTGAAGCTGCGCCTGCGGAAACTCTGCCGCAATCGGAGCCTTCTGTTGAAGCCCCGACCGAGCCGGCGCCGCAGGATCAGGCCGCCGTCGAAGCCACATCTTCTGAAGCCACATCTTCTGAAGTCGCATCTGCTGAAGCAGCCGCAACTGGCGCCGAGCCTGCCACGCCCGCCGTTCCGGAAATGGTCGAAGTCTGGCGGCCCGGTGGACGTTCGGACGATCGCCGTCCCCGTCACGATCGCAACCGCCATCGGAATCAGGGCCAGCAGCCTGCCGCGCAGGACGGCGCGCAAGTCACTGCTGTCGGCGAAGCCGGCGCCGGTGAAAAGCGCGAGCACCATCGGCGTGGACGCCGCAACAATGATCTTCGTAAGCCCCGCACCGACACGCCTGCGGTCGCCACGGCAGCCCCGGTGGAAGGTGCGCCCGCGGTTGCCGAGGCGCAGCAAGAGCAGCGTCCCGACCAGCGCAATGACCGTGGACGTCGCTCTGGCGGGGGCTTTGAGGGCAAGGACCGCGAGAAGGGCGACCGCCCCAACAAGTTCCAGGGAAATCGTGACGGCAATCGGGACAACAAAGGCGGCGATCGCAACAAGGATCGCGGCGGACGCGATTTCGGTGGCCGCGACAAGGGCGGACGGGACAAGCGCGATAGCGGCCCGTCGCATCGCCAGTGGGCGACCAGCGCCGCGCCGCGCGAACGCGATCGCCCGGTCGATCCCAATTCGCCGTTTGCCAAACTGGCCGCGCTCAAGGAGCAACTGACCGCCGGCCGCAAGGACTAGCCAACAGCGTTTTCTTAGTGGTGTTGTTTGGAACGCCAGCGTCTCGATAAATGGTTGTGGCATGCGCGGGTGGTGAAAGCCCGCACCAGCGCGGCCGCGCTGGTCGAGGCCGGTCATGTCCGCGTCAATGGCGAGCGGGAAAGGTCACCTGGCCACGCCGTGAAACAAGGTGACGTGCTGACGATCGGGCTCGATCACAGCGTCCGCATCCTCAAAGTGGTTGGATTTTCCGACCGGCGGGGCGATGCGACCGCGGCGCGCCTGCTCTACGAGGATCTGAAGCATAAAGATTCCAAAGATCCGGATCAGCGCGATTGAGTTTTGCGGATCCGCCCTGGATAGCTATCTGCAATTAAGCAACAGGATCGCGCAAAAACGCCTGCCGGGGGGCTGCTCCTTCCCTTGCGGCTGCGGGGTTCATGCGCTACGCAAACCGCTGAAATTGAACCGTTTCGGAGCCTCGGAGACTGCACTCGATGACTTACGTCGTCACGGAAGCCTGCATTAAATGCAAATATACCGATTGCGTTGAAGTCTGCCCGGTGGACTGCTTCTACGAGGGTGACAACATGCTGGTCATCCATCCCGACGAATGCATCGATTGCGGGGTTTGCGAGCCTGAATGTCCGGCCGACGCCATCAAACCGGATACCGAGCCGGGCCTCGAGAAGTGGCTCGAGGTGAACACTGAGTATGCCAAGAGCTGGCCGAACATCACCCAGAAGAAGGAATCCCCGGCCGACGCCAAGGATTTCGAGGGCATGGAAGGCAAGTTCGAGAAATATTTTTCTCCGGCGCCGGGGACTGGTGACTGACTACGGTCACGTTTTGGTGCCATTTTCGGATGGCCGTCACCATTTGACTTAACCGTAATCCTGCTTGATAGGCCCGAAGCGGGCCGAAAGGTGCTTCTGCATCCCCTAAATCATTGATTTTCACGGAAAATGTGCTATATTAGGCACAATACAAGCCGAACCCAGCCATGCGTACCTTTGGCGTCAGCGGTTCCCGTGAAACATCAAACAGGGGCGTGGCAGTTCCGCGCGCAGGCTGTGTCACAGAAAACGCGTAAAAAGAGTGTCTCCAAGGGTTCCAAAAAAGCCGCTGCGGCGAGCCGTGGTGCAACCAAGAGCCGTGTCCGGACTTCCCCCAAGGATACCCGGGCCGCCACCAAGGCCACGGCTGCAAAATCCTCTAAGAACAAAAGAAGCGCAATGCCCAACAAGACTGCAAAAACTGCCGTGAAAGCGCCTGCCCCGAAGCCCGCCGCTTCGAAGGTTGCGCCGAAGACCGTCGCCCCCGTTGCGGTCAAGCCGGCCGTCGCCGCCAAGCCTGTCGTCGCCCCGCTCAAGCCGCCGGCAAAGCCCGTGGCCGCCGCGGCGCCGCGCGTCGAAGAGCCGAAGAAGGTGCTGACCCAGCGCCAGGGCTTCAAGACCAACGAATTCGTGGTTTATCCGGCGCATGGCGTCGGCCAGATCCTGGCCATCGAGGACCAGGAGATCGCAGGCGCCAAGCTTGAGCTGTTCGTGATCAATTTCATGAAGGACAAGATGACGCTGCGGGTGCCGACCGCGAAGGTCGCCAATGTCGGCATGCGCAAGCTGTCGGAGCCGGCGCTGGTCAAACGCGCGCTGGAGACCCTCAAGGGCCGCGCCCGCGTCAAGCGCACGATGTGGTCGCGCCGCGCGCAGGAATACGAAGCCAAGATCAATTCGGGAGACATCGTCGCGATCGCCGAAGTGGTGCGCGACCTCTATCGTTCCGAATCGCAGCCCGAGCAGTCCTACAGCGAACGCCAGCTCTATGAAGCCGCGCTCGATCGGCTGTCGCGTGAGATCGCGGTCGTGCAGCATGTGACCGAGACCGAAGCGGTCAAGGAAATCGAAGGCCAGCTCGCCAAGAGCCCGCGCCGCGGCGCCAAGGCCGAGGCCGAAGCAGGCGCCGAAGGCGAGGCCGACGCCGATGATGACAGCGATGGCGATACCGCCGTCGCCGACGAGGCCGCGTAAGCGGTCTTATCGGATTGAATTTAAAAGCCCGGTCGCAAGACCGGGCTTTTTTTGTTTTTGATGGCGATCTCGCAAAGTCTCTCAACGCGTCGTCCCGGCGTTGATCTGGGGTCCATATGTGGACGGCCCCGTGCCGCAAGATTTTTTGAAGGTCTGATCGGATCGATTGCATCCATATGTCCGGCCTGCTGATGCGGTCTGGTTGGACCGCTGGCCAAGATCGTTTTAAGCGACGCGCGCTCAAGTTCGCGGGCTTGTCGCGCAAGCGACGCTTATGTCCGTTCGCGCGGTCCTGCGCGCTGCATGGATACGTTCATCCGCATTTAAGGCGACCGCACATTGACGAGACCTGCGGTTTGTGCGGCGCTGATAAACCGCTGGTCGAATGTCACGAAGGCACTGCAATCTTCCGCCCGGCCAAGATGTAAGGCATCAGCGAAATCCAGGCCCAACTCGGTGCGATCCAGCGCCGTCGCCACCAGGGCTGGATCCTCCAGCGACACGCGAGGCAGCCCGGCAAAGGCGCGCAGCGCCGCGCAAATCTGCGTTGGATGATAGCTGTAGACGCTTCGCAACACCCATTCGGTCTCCAGGATGACCGTGGTACCGACGAAAACATCCTCCCCATCGATCACGGCACGCGCCTTCGCGGATTGTTTAGGATGATCGCCGGTCAAATAGCGGACAATCAGATTGGTATCAACCGCGAGCATGCCGACGTCTGGCCTCCGCGGCGATTCCTGCTTCCATTTCCTCAAGACTTTTGGGCGCTCCGCTATGGGGAAGCGACGCAAATACATCTTTCGGTTTCGTTGGGTGGAACAGCGGCACCGGTCTGAGCAGCACGCCTTCCGCTGTGTCCTCGACCAGCAGCCGTGTACCCGCGCCCCAACGGCGCTGCTGCCGGATTGCCTTGGGCAGGATCACCTGTCCCTTGGTCGAAACCACCGTTGTTGGCTTTTCGGCGGCACTCATGGACACCCAACTCCAAGGTAAGACAAAGGTAAGATAGGAGATTGCATAGCAGTTTGCAAGGTGTCGAGCGCCTGCGATATCGGTGGGGCACCTACAACTCGAAGATGAATCTCCTCGGGCGGTTATAATCAACAAGTAGCGCGGATTGCGCGCAGTGAAATCCGGGACCGATAGATTCGCGTGATTCCGAAGCGAGCTTTATCCAGCAGATCGTATGTGCACCACAGGCTGCTTCCTTGTCATCGCGGCATTCGGGAAGCCGGCCTAATCACATTTCGTATTTCGTTTGACTGGCGAAGGCGCGATCCCAATCGACCACGATCTTGAGGCGGTCGAGAGCCCGGTTCTGATGGAATCAGAACCCGGCTCTGGATTCTTGTTTCGACGCGTTTTCTTGACGCGAACCGGTGTCCACTTCGCTCGAAAACGCTCTAGCGGCCGATCGGCCGGCACGCCCTCAGAAACAACTGAAGTCCGGATTCGACTTCCCGATCGAAGGCGTCCTGATCGTTGCCGGCGATCCCAAGCACCGTGAGCAATGGACGCTCGCCGCGGACCAGACTGAGAAATTGGGTTGCGGCGGTGATGGAATCCTCGAATTCCAGCCAGCCTTTCGCCTTGGCCTGATCGAGCAGCCCGGCGAGCCGGCGGATCGTGGCGTGCGGTCCGCTTTCGTAAAACAGCCGGCCCAGTTCCGGAAACCGCCCGCTCTCGTTGGCGATGGTGCGGACGAAGGCAATGTCTTTTCTTTCGATGAAGACACGCACGTATTGGTGCGCGAATGTATGGAGGGCCGGATAAAGTCCCTCCGATAGATCGGGCAACGGCAAAGCGCGCTCCAGGCTCTCGCATTCGGCGACGATGAGCGATGCGAACAGTGCTTCCTTGCTCGGGAAGTACGCATAGAGCGTAGCTTTCGAAACGCCGGCCGCTTTGGCGATCGCATCGGTGCTGACTGCGGAAAACCCGTGCTCCAGAAACAGCGCCCGGGCGGCGTCTCTGACCGCCTCGATCTTGCGGCCCGCCGAACTGGGCGGCCGCGTCAGCGCGGGGGCTTCGATGATGTCGTTCAATGGAATCCTCCCTGGCTTGGTGACGAGCTTGCCTGCTTCGGCGGAAAATAAGAAGCGCGGCAACGATTTGGGGCAACAATTAGGCGCAGCCAACCTTGTAATAAAACTAAACAGTTCAGTACTGCTTGACTCCATTTAGCGCTGTTGCCAAGTACTGAACGGTTCAGTTTTTAGAAAGTTGCTTCATGCCGCCGGGATTTTTGCTTCGAATCCAGCTGATTGGTATTCAGATACTGGCAAAAGCCCCGCTGTTTCAGGCGGCCGCGCTCGTGCTCGGTCTTGTCTTTCCGCTGACCGGCTGCGCGGTCGGTCCGGACTTCGTGCAACCTGCAGCGCCCGGCGTCAGCGGCTATACGGCGGGGCGGCTGACTTCGACGGACGCGGCAGCAGCCTCCGGCGGTGCGTCGCAGCGTTTTGCCAACGGCGCGGATGTCTCGGGGGTCTGGTGGCGGACACTTCGATCGAAGCAACTCGATGCCTTCGTCAGCGAGGCCGTCGCCAATCATCCGGATCTGGTGGCGGCGCAGGCCGCGTTGCGCCAGGCGCGCGAGGTCGCCGCGGCTGACACCAGCGCGCTGTTCCCGTCGATCACAGGCAATTCCAGCGTCACGCGCGAACAAGTGCCGGCCGCGGCGGGGGGGCTGACCGGGCCTGCCTCGCTGTACACGCTCTACAACACTTCGGTGCCGGTGAGTTTTACGCCGGACATCTTCGGCGGCAAGGCGCGCGGCATCGAGGCCGATCGCGCCAGCGCCGAGTATCAGCGCTTCCAGTTGGAGGCGACCTATCTGACGCTGACATCGAACGTCGTCGCCGCCGCGATCAGCGATGCTTCTTATGCCGAGCAGATCCGGGTGACGCAGGAATTGATCGAAGGCCAGCGCAAGCAAGTCGAACTGCTCGAGCAGCAATTTGCGCTCGGCGCGGTCAACAGCGCCGACGTGCTGTCGCAGAAGGCGCAATTGGCCCAGAGCGTCGCGCTGCTGCCGCCGCTGCAAAAATCGCGCGCCCAGGGCCGCGATCAATTGATGGCCTATCTCGGCCGGCTTCCCAGTCAGGACAGGGGCGAATCAATCAGGCTCGACGCGCTGCGATTGCCGCGTGACCTGCCGGTCAGCGTGCCGTCGCTGCTCGTGCGTCAGCGGCCGGACATCAGGGCAGCGGAAAGCCAGATGCATCAGGCCAGCGCCAATGTCGGCGTCGCCACCGCCAACATGCTGCCGAACCTGACCTTGTCGGCGTCCGGCGGCAGTCAGGCGCTGGCGTTCTCGGCGCTCTATGGGCCGCAGACCATGGCGTGGAGTGCTGCGGCAAGCGTCGCCGGGCCGATCTTCGATGCCGGCTCGCTGTTTCATACCAAGGAATCCAAGGTCGCAGCGCTCGAGCAGACCACGGCGCAGTATCGCTCGACCATCATCACGGCGTTCCAGAACGTCGCGGATTCGCTGCGCGCGATCCAGTCGGACGCCAGTCTGCTGAAGGCCCAGGTCGATGCGGAGAAAACCGCCGACGACAGCCTCAAGATATCGCAGGCGCAGTTCAAGGCGGGCTCCACCACCTATTTGAACGTGCTCAACGCCGAGCAGACGCTGTTGAATGCGCGGACCAACCGGGTCAAGGCGCAAGCCTCGCGCTACGCCGACACAGTGGCGCTGTTCCAGTCGCTCGGCGGCGGCTGGTGGAACAGGATCGATGAAACGCCGGCCTCCGAAGTCAAGCCGGCCGGCATCGCCGCCTTCTTCGTGCCGGCCGGGGCGCTGCCGACACCGCCCGCAACCCCCGCCAACTGATGCAACGCCTGAAGGCGTGGAGTTCAAGACCATGTTGAAACGAATGATCATCATGCTGGGTGTCGTCGCGGCCGTGTTCGCGGCGCTCTCCTGGTTCGTCAATTTCCGCGCCGGCATGATCAGCAAGGTGCTCGCATCGCTGGCCGATCCGCCGCAGACGGTGTCGACCACCGCCGCCGCCGTCTCGGATTGGCAACCGAAACTGACCGCGGTCGGCAGCTTTCGCGCGGTGAACGGCGCCGATCTGTCGCTGCAGCTCGCCGGCATCGTCGATACCATCCACTTCGAGTCCGGCAAGGACGTCGCAGCCGGCGAGGTGCTGCTCGACCTGCACAAGGAGGACGACGTCGCCAAGCTGCAATCGTTGCAGGCGACCGCCGACGGCTTTGCGATCACGCTGAAACGCGATGAGGGCCAGTTGAAGATCAACGCGGTGAGCCAGGCCACGGTTGACGCCGATGTCGTCAATCGGCGCAACGCGCTCGCTCTGGTCGACCAGCAGCAGGCGCTGGTCGATCAGAAGACGCTGAAAGCGCCGTTTGCCGGGCGTATCGGCGTTCGCCAGGTCGATGTCGGCCAGTATCTTACCGCCGGCACCACCATCGTCACCTTGCAGGCGCTCGATCGGCTTTACGTCGATTTCACGCTGCCGCAGCAGGTAGTCGATCAGGTTGCGGTCGGCCAGGCCGTCAACGCCCGTCTCGACGCCTTTCCGGGCCGGACCTTCAAGGGCGTGGTGCAGGCGTTCAACTCCAAGGTCGATCAAACCAGCCGCAACGTGCAGGTCAGGGCGATCTTCGACAATGCCGAGCGCAAATTGCTGCCGGGGATGTTTGTCCTGATCGACATCGAGACCGGCAAGGCCGCGCGCTACGTCACCCTGCCGCAAACCGCTGTTGTCTATAACCCCTACGGCAATTCGGTCTATCTCGCGGTGAAGGGCGACGCCGGCAAAGACGGGCTGGTGGCGCATCAGACCTTCATCAAGACCGGTGCGACGCGCGGCGATCAGGTCGCGGTGCTGTCGGGCGTCGAGCAGGGCGCGACCGTGGTGACGGCGGGGCAGATCAAGCTGCGCAACGGCACCTTGCTGAAAGTCGACAACAGCATTCCGGTCGCGAACGACGCCAATCCGACGCCAGTCGATCAGTAGACGGAGCGGTCATGTCTTTTACGGATATCTTCATTCGCCGCCCGGTGCTCGCCATCGTCGTCAGCCTGATGATCCTGGTGCTGGGTCTCAAATCGATGACGTCGCTGCCGATCCTGCAATATCCACGGACCCAGAACGCGATCGTCACCGTGTCGACCACCTATTACGGCGCCGATCCCGCGATCGTCGCCGGCTTCATCACCACGCCGCTCGAAAACGCCGTCGCCCAGGCCAACGGCATCGACTACATGACCTCGACCAGCCAGTCCGGCACCAGCACCATCACCATCAATCTGCGGCTGAACTACGATTCCGGCAAGGCGCTGACCGAGATCAGCACCAAGGTGAACTCGGTGCTGAACCAGTTGCCGAGCGGCGTGCAGCAGCCGGTGCTGTCGGTCAAGGTCGGCCAGACCATCGACGCGATGTATCTCGGCTTCAACAGCGACGTGTTGGCGCCCAATCAGATCACCGATTATTTGATCCGCGTGGTGCAGCCGAAACTACAGGCCGTGCCGGGCGTGCAGACCGCCGAACTGCTCGGCAACAAGACTTTCGCGCTGCGCGCCTGGCTCGATCCGATCAAGCTTGCAGCCTACGGGCTGACCGCGACCGACGTGTCGACGGCGCTGTCGAGCAATGACTACATCGCGGGGCTCGGCACCACCAAGGGCCAGATGGTGCAGGTCAACCTGACCGCGGCGACCAACCTGAAATCGCTGCAGGAGTTCCGCGATCTCGTCATCAAGCAGGCGGGTACCTCCAACATCAAACTCTCCGATGTCGCCAATGTCACGCTGGGCTCGGAGGATTATGATTCTTCCGTAGGCTTCAACGGCAAGCGCGCGGTCTATATCGGCATCCAGGTCGCGCCGGCGGCCAATTTGCTCGACGTCATCAAGGGCGTGCGCGCGGTGTATCCCGAGCTCAAGGCGCAGCAGCCGGACGGGCTCAATTCGGAGATCATCTACGACTCCACCAGTTTCGTGAACAGCTCGATCCACGAGGTGATCAGTTCGCTGGCCGAAGCGCTCGCGATCGTCACGGTGGTGGTGTTCCTGTTTCTCGGCTCCTGGCGCTCGGTGCTGATTCCGGTGATCGCGATACCGCTGTCGCTGGTCGGCACCTTCACCATTCTGCTGGCGCTCGGCTTCTCGATCAATCTGTTGACCCTGCTGGCGATGGTGCTGGCGATCGGACTTGTGGTCGACGATGCCATCATCGTGGTCGAGAACGTCAACCGCCATCTTCTGGACGGTATGAAGCCGTTGCAGGCCGCGCTCACCGCAGCCCGCGAACTGGCCGGCCCGATCATCGCCATGACCATCGTGCTGATCGCGGTCTATGTGCCGATCGGTTTCCAGGGCGGCCTGACCGGCGCCTTGTTCACCGAGTTCGCCTTTACGCTCGCCGGCGCGGTCACGGTGTCGGCGATCATCGCGCTGACGCTGACGCCGATGTGCTGCGCCTTTATTCTCAGGCCGCCGAACAAGGACAAGCCGACGCTGGATGACCGTATCGTCACCTTCATCGATGCACGGATGGACCGGTTGCGGCACGGCTACCAGCGGCTGCTGGCAGCCAGCCTGCATACCATCCCCGTCACGGTGGTGTTCGCAGCACTGGTGTTGACCAGCATCTATTGGCTGTATTCGAATTCCAAGAACGAGCTGGCGCCCCAGGAAGACCAGGGTATCATCCTGACGCAATCGACCCTGGCGCCGAACGCGACCTTGCAACAAAAGCTGCTGTATTCGGCCGAGGTCTACCGGCGCTTCGCCGCGCATCCGGAAACCGCGGGCGTGTTTCAGCTCGACGTGATCGGCAGTTCGATCGCGGGCTGGGTGCTCAAGCCATGGGATGAGCGCGCCAAGAACGCGGCCGAGCTGCAGCCGGTGGTGCAGCAGGAGATGGCGGGCGTGGCCGGCGCCAGGATCGTGGCGTTTCAGCAGCCGCCGCTGCCCGGCTCCTCCGGCCTGCCGATTCAATTCGTGATCCAGACTACCGATCCGTTCGACCGGCTCGACGGCGTGGCCAAGGCGTTCACCGCGGAAGCCCTGAAAAGCGGCAAGTTCATCTTTCTCGACAATGATTTGAAGATCGACCAGCCGCAGACCTCTGTCGTGATCGATCGCGACAAGACCGCGCAACTCGGGCTGAAGCTCAGCGACGTCGGCGGTGCGCTCGGCACCCTGCTCGGCGGCGGCTATGTCAATTATTTCGGCCTCGACGGCCGCTCCTACAAGGTGATCCCCCAGGTCGAGCAGCGTTACCGCCTCAACGCCGATCAGGTGCTGGATTATTATATCAAGACGTCCGACGGCACGGCGGTGCCGCTGTCGACGGTGGCGTCGCTGAACACCACGACGGTGCCGGAATCGCTGAACCATTTTCAGCAGATCAATGCCGCGACCATTTCCGGTGTCGCCGCCCCCGGTGTGATCACCGGCGAGGCGCTCGCGACCATGAAGGAGATCGCCGGCCGGATGCTGCCGGTCGGCTACACCGTCGACTATGGCGGGCAGTCGCGGCAGTTCGTGCAGGAAGCCTCGGGTTTCGCCGCCACGTTCGGCTTTGCGCTGATCATCATCTTCCTGGCGTTGTCAGCGCAGTTCGAGAGTTTTCGCGATCCGCTGATCATCCTGGTCTCGGTGCCGATGTCGATTGCCGGCGCGCTGATCTTCATCATGCTCGGCGTCAAGGGCGCCAGCCTCAACATCTACACCGAAGTGGGGCTCGTCACCTTGATGGGGCTGATCAGCAAGCACGGTATTCTGATTGTCGAATTCGCCAATGAATTGCAGCACGCCGGCCGTTCCAAGCGTGACGCCGTCATCGAGGCGACATCGATCCGCCTGCGGCCGATCCTGATGACCACGGCCGCGATGGTGCTCGGCGTGGTGCCGCTGATCACGGCATCGGGCGCCGGCGCCGCATCGCGGTTCAACATGGGGCTGGTGATCGCGTCAGGGCTTTCGATCGGGACGCTGTTTACGCTGTTCGTGGTGCCGGCGTTCTACATCCTGCTGGCCGCCGATCATTCGGTGGCGGCGGAGGCCGAGCCATCCCCGCCGGTGAACGCGCCGGCGTAAGCGGGTTTATCCGGATTGAGATCAAGCAAAAGCCCGGCTCAGGGAGCCTGTGAAGCACCTCGGCCGTCATCCTGAGGAGCGCGCCCTTGCGCGCGTCTCGAAGGATGGACGCAAGCACGGAGCTGAACAACATCCTTCGAGACGCGGCGAAGACGCCGCTCCTCAGAGCGGGAGAATCTTTCGGCCACGAGCATTTGCCAGGGCGGTTGGGGTGTGATTCGATTGCCCTGAGCGCGAAGCAGGGGCTGGCGATGGC
>NZ_LMUK01000021.1:0-48527 GCF_009766005.1 Bradyrhizobium sp. S69
GCCCATGGACGGCTCTCCTCAGATGGGTTGTGACAACGACCATCTTGGCACATCGATGCCGGTCGGGGCGCCGTCCACCCCATCACCGTAATTCCCAAGGCTCCAGATTATTTTGCATCGGACCTTGCTCGAAATTCCTTCGGAGTGCAGCTTGTCTCGCGCCTGAAGAATTTGCTGAAATGCGTGGCTTCCTGAAATCCTAATCTTTCAGCGATGACGCCCACGGGCAAGTCCGTGTGAACCAGTAGGCGTTTGGCTTCCAGATTGATGCGCCTCGAAATGAGGGCTTTTGCGCTCATGCCGACGGCCAGCGTCGTGGCGCGCGTCAGGCTCCTCTCGGTGCAGCCAAGGTGCCTTGTGTAATCGCTGACTTGGTTCCACTCCGCGAAGTGCTTCTCGACGAGTCTCTGAAAGCGGTTGAAGCGCTGCATGGAGCCCGAATGCCGCGGCTCCTGTATCCGCCGCTGGCCGTGAACAACCGTAAGCCAGGTCACGAATGCGTAGAACTGATAGCGCAGTAACGCATGAACATCGGCCGTGAGTTCATTAGTGCGGTCGACATTCTCCGATGAAGGAATGTTTGATCGCAAGAAGGTGTTGAGCATGGAATCGTCGCTCATCCGACGGATCGCAGCCGTTGCTCGATTCAGTTGCCCGCTGTCCAGGCTGAGGCGTTCAGGCAAACGGTCAAGATTGAAGCCTGGCCGTAGATCGTGAGGTGACGAAGCAGCCGGCAAAAGAAGCTCGGGGCGAAACAGAATAATCCATCCATCCCAGCCTTCGTCAAGTCCGAAATTGTGAGCCTGGCCGGGCCGCAGCAAGAGCAAGGTCCCGGCACTGCATGAAACGGGTTCAAAATCCAATAGCTGAATGCAGCGGCCCTGGGTGATGCAGATCAGCATGTAGAACTCATAGCTGTAGGTCCGGTGCATTGCCTCTGCGCGGGTTCTTCGCTTGAGGTTTGACACACGAAAGATTTCCAAGTCGTAGTGGTAGGGCTTTGAGGGCTGATAGCTGAGGCGCTCGATATTGACCTTCCGTCGGGAGATCGGAGTCATTTCCAAGCTCTTTCCGCGTCGTCTAGGTTGACGAGTCCGGGCGATATGTCCGAATTATATCAGAAAATGCCCGTTTCATGCCTTTAATTGACGCATAGTTGGCCGCTAATAGCCATTCCCTTGATCGTGTTGGAAGGAGCAAAGATGGCGGTGGATGTGAAGAAGATCGGCGGGGCGATTCTCGAACTGGAGCGCTCGCTCAACGAGCGCTGGAGCGCAGGAGACTGCCACGGCTATCTCGACAACTACCACGACGATATCAGCTATTTCGACCCCGTCGTCGAGAGGATCCTTGTTGGCCGTGAGTCCGTGGTCGAGCATCTCCTGAAGATTTATAAGAATCCGCATATCGTGCGGAGCGAATATCTCAACCCGCATGTGATTGTCAGCGATGGCGGCGATCTTGCAGTGTTGAGCTACAACCTCAATACTTTTAACTCGGACGAAGCGGGTGGCGACAAGCTACGCAAGGCTTGGAATACGACGGAGGTTTATCGTCTTGTCGATGGCCAATGGCGCATCGTGCATTCGAACTGGGCGCTCACGAAGTCCTCCTCCGTTGCTACAGCATCATAAGGAATGAGGTCGCTCGTGCGGTCAGGCGTCGCCGTTCGATAGAGCATATTGGGATCGAAGCGCTTGGAGGGCGGTTGTGGGCGACCGCGACTGAACCGCGAGGTGCGTTGTTTCGATCTAATCTGCCAACGAAACAAGCTGACGTTTCTGCCGAGGCATCGTCCCGACAAGGCCGCGCAAGTGCTGCTAACGGTCATCGCACCAGACCCGGACGCTGTGGCACGCGCGTTCGAAAGCTGGCGCGTCTGATGTGGCAGCGGCTCCAGCCTCCACCGCGTGGCGCGCGCCGGGTTAGCTCTGCCGGTTCTAACGTAGCGCTACGACGAAGCAATAGTGCCCATCTTCATCGGTCGTGGCGCGCCAAAACTTCCACCATCCAAAATAAAACGGCGAACTTTACTTCGCCAATCTCACGGACGTGCCGTCTGATCTGATTCCATTTTTTGCAGGTACCGCAACACAACTTCCCCTGAAGTCATGATGTGTTGCTCGATAAACGCCATCACGCCGGCTCGGTCCCTGGCAATACAAAGGTCCAATATTTTTTGATGTTCGTTCTGGGTGCTGACCGGGAACGTCTGGTCACCCCATGCTAATCGCCAATAGCGATTGAGATTGTTGCGGGCGCGGCTGACCTGCTCGAGAAAGAACGGCCGGTTGGCGCGCGTGTATATGACGGTGTGGAATTCGGTGGCGAGCCGCAAGCGCTGCGCCGGATCGCTGGTCTTGTCGATCTTCGCCATGATGAGGCGGGCGTGTTCGATATCGCGCTCGGTCAGATGATCTGTCGCCCAGCCGGCCAGCCGGGGTTCGAGAATGGCGCGGAATTCCATCAGTTCACGTGCGACCGTGCTCGACAGATCCGAGACGAAACAACCGCGATTGTGATGCAAGATGGCAAGCCCCTCCGCGACCAGAGCCTTGAGCGCCTCGCGCACCGGCGTATGGCTCACGCTGAACTCTGCGGCGATCTCATCCTGTTTCAGCGGTGCGCCGGGGGCAATCTCGCCGCTGCAGATCGCGCCGCGTAGGGCGTCGGCGATCATTTCCGTGCTACCGATCGGTTTGGGTCTGGTTGCGCCTGGCAAGGACATCTCCTCGAATTCAATTTGACATATAATATATAATCCTGTAGCCCGTGCAATGGGAGAGGGAAAAGGCAAAGCCGGTGTCGTTTAAGATTATATATAATATGCAATTTTGCCGGATCTGCATCGGCGTATCTGCGGCGCGTAGTCCGATCGCTATCGCAACTTCAATCTCCGGCCGCGTGGATTGATCGGCCATGTCATCCGCCGGCGCCTACTCACGCCAGGAGATCGGTCTAGCGCTCGACGTTCTGGAGACGCCGTGTCTGGTGCTGGAAAAATCCCGGCTGGTTGCGAACGTCGCGCGGCTGAAGCGGCATCTGCAACCGTTGGGCGTCAGGCTTCGCCCGCATCTCAAGACCGCCAAGAGCATTGATGTCGCCCGGCTGGTGATGGATGGCGCACAAGGGCCGGCAACAGTCTCGACGCTGAGAGAGGCTGAATACTTCTTCAGTCACGGCGTCACGGATCTGCTCTATGCGGTGGGTATCGCCCCGAACAAGCTCGATCACGTGTTCGACCTGCGCCGGCGCGGCGCCGATCTGGCGATCGTTCTCGACAATCTGGAAACCGCGCAACTGGTGGCGGCAAAAAGCGCCGAACGGCGCGATCCGCTTCCGGTCCTGATCGAGGTCGATACCGACGACCACCGGTCCGGAATCAAGCCGCCGGACAGTATCCTCGTCGCGGTTGGGCGCACGCTTCACGCGGGCGGTGCCGTGCTTCGCGGTGTGATGACCCATGCCGGCAGTTCCTACAGCCTGCAAAACCAGGCGTCGTTCGAGGCGACGGCCGAGCAGGAACGGTCCGGCATCGTAGCGGCCGCCGCCGCGCTGCGAGCCGCGGGATTACCATGTCCGGAGGTGAGCGTGGGATCCACGCCGACCGCGCATTTCGCCCGCGACCTCGCCGGCGTCACCGAGGTGCGTGCCGGGGTTTTCATGTTCTTCGATCTGGTGATGGCGGGGATCGGCGTCTGCGATATCGAGGACATCGCCCTCTCGGTACTCGCAACCGTGATCGGACATCAGCATGACAAGGGCTGGATCATCGTCGATGCCGGCTGGATGGCGATGTCGCGTGATCGTGGCACCGCGCGTCTCACGGTCGATCAGGGCTACGGCGTGGTTTGCGATCTCACGGGCGATCCGATTCCGGATCTGATCATGATCGACGCCAATCAGGAACATGGCATTCTGGCTGCGCGCCCCGGCGCTCAATCGTCTCCGCCGAAACTTCCGGTGGGCGCGATGGTGCGGATCTTTCCCAACCATGCCTGCGCCACCGGCGCCCAACATGACCGCTACTACGTCGTCGACCACGACCGGATCGTGTCCGCGATCTGGCCTCGTATTTATGGATGGTGATCCGATGTCGAACCCAATCAAGGCCATTGCAACTGAAACGGCTCCGCAAGCATTTGGGCACTACGCGCAGGCGGCGGAGGCCGCGGGCGTTGTGTACGTCTCAGGCCAACTCGCCGCGCGGGCCGATGGGGCGTCACTCGCGGACCAACCTTTCGAGGTTCAGGCCCGCCAGGCGCTCGCCAACATCATCGCGATCGTTGAGGGAGCAGGCCTCGGCCGCGATCGCATCGCAAAAGTGACCGCCTATCTCGTCGGCGTCGAATACTGGCCGGCGTTCAACGCGATCTATGCCGAGGTCTTGGGCAATCATCGACCGGCGCGCGCGGTGGTGCCGGTTCCGGCGCTACATCACGGCTACCTGATCGAACTCGAAGCTATCGCCGTCCGATGAAGCAAAGGTGCGTGCGGCGGCGCGCACTCGTTCAGAATCAAAGCATCCTCTGGAATTCGATTAATGAATAGCGAAATACACCCGACACGCCTGCGGCCGAAGCTGATGTCGTTTGATGTCTTCGGAACGCTGATCAGCGTTCGCGACAGTTCCTATAGCGCCTTTGAGCGCATCCTGGCCGATGCCGGCGCGCGTCATCTCGACATCAAGGCGTTCTGGGAGCATTGGGAACATCGGAATATCGCGCATTACTGGGGCCCATATCGCTCGTATCGGGAGATCTGCGAACTCTCGCTTGCCGAAACGTTTGAGCATTTCAAGGTGGTGGGCGACAGCCGATTGATCGATCGCTACTTCGAGGCCTTCCCGCGCTTCTTCCTTTACGACGATGTCGTCCGCACGCTGGATCAACTGTCGCGCCATTACAGACTGGCGGTGGTGTCCAACATCGATGATGATCTTTTGGCGTTGACGCCACTGAAGCGAAACTTCGACCTTGTATGTACCGCGCAGCGAGCCCAGGGCTACAAGCCCGACGGCACGCTGTTTCGCTACCTGATCGAAAATGCGGGCGTCGCGAAGGACGAAATCCTGCACTCCGGGCAATCGCAATTCACCGATCTCGTCGGCGGCAAGCCGCTTGGATTGACCATTGCCTGGATCAACCGTCGCCAGATAGCGCTCGACGCTTCCGTCCCACGCCCGGATTTCATTTTCCCGGATATTCAATCCCTGAGCAGCGTCGTCCACATCTAAGAGCAATGCAACGAGGAGCGTGTGATGTTCGTTCGAAAGATCAGCCTGCTGACCGTCGTCGTGGCGGCTCTCCTGCCGGCGCTGGCCGGCGCGCAAGAAGCCGATACCGCCCTGGCGCGTATTCAGCAGAACAAAGCCGTCACCATCGGATTTCGCGAAAGTGCGGCGCCATTCGCCTATCTCAACGAGAGCAAGCAGGCGAGCGGCTATTCTATCGACATCTGCAACAGGATCGCCCAGGAGATCGGCCGCAAGCTCAACATCCCCCACATCGAGACCAGGTATGTGCCGGTGACGCCGCAAACGCGGATTCCGCTGATCGCCAACGGCACGGTCGATATCGAGTGCGGAACCACCGTCAATTCATTGGGCCGTCAGGAGCAGGTCGACTTCAGCTATGCCGTTGCGCTCGCCGAGGGCAGGCTGTTGGTGAAAAAGACGTCGGGCATCCAGGACCTGTCGGATCTCAATGGCAAGATTGTAGCACTTGCCGCGGGCACCACGGCCGAGCGCTACGTGCGTGCTGCACTGGATCGGAATAAGATCAACGTCCGGGTGCTTCAAGTCCGGGACAACGCGGAAGGGCTGCTCGCCGTCAACTCGCAGCGGGTCGATGCATTCGTCAATGATGCGGTTTTGCTCGGCGGTGTGCTCCGCACGGCGCCGAACAAGGATGACTTGGCCATTGTCGGCAAGCCGCTGTCGTTCGAGCAGGTGGCCTTCATGGTCGGAAAAAACAATTCCGGCCTGTTGACCATCGTCAACGGGACGATTGCCCGGCTGCTCGCCAGCGGTGAACTTCATCGACTTTACGACCAATGGATCACGCCCTATGGCGTGCCGATCGAAGGTGAGGTCGACACTCTGTTCAAGATCGAAGCCATTGCCGAATAAAAATAGGCCCGCGGGCGTGATGCTGTTGTCGGTGATCGAAGCGCGAGGCGCTGCGTCATGAACTATCAGTGGAATTGGGGTCTTCTGCTGAGAGCGCCTTACGCCGGCTGGCTGCTGACCGGGCTTGGCTGGACCGTCGCGCTGTCGATCGCGGGCTGGCTCATCGCGCTGCCACTCGGAACCACGATCGGCATTGCCCGCACGTCATCGTCGCGCTGGGTACTGCGACTTTCCGGCTTCTATGTTTCCGTGTTTCGTAACATTCCGCTGCTGCTGCAGATGTTCGTGTGGTTCTTTGTGGTGCCGGAATTACTGCCCGCCAAGCTCGGTCTGTGGTTCAAGCGGGATCTGCCGGCCCCCGAGTTCTGGACCGCCGTGCTGGCGCTCGGGTTCTATACCTCCGGCCGCTTGGCGGAGTTATTTCGGGCCGGGCTGCAGGCCGTTCCGCGCGGGCAGAGGATGGCCGCCGATGCAACCGGCATGAACCGGGCGCAGGCCTTGCGTTACGTCGTTATGCCTCAGGCGCTGAGGATCATCCTGCCACCGCTGACCTCGGAATTTATGTCCATCGTCAAGAACTCGTCGCTGGCCTTGACCATCGGCGTGCTCGAACTGACGGCGCAGAGCCGGCAAATCGAAAATTTCACCTTTCACGGCTTTGAAGCATTTGGTGCCGCGACGGCCTTCTACGTACTGGTCGCGCTCGTCCTCAACCTGGTCATGGTCTGCCTGCAGCGGACCCTGGCCTTACCCGTTGCGGTGTAACTCCGATGCCGGATTATTCGTTCATTGTACGAAACGCCAGCTTTCTCTTCGACGGTCTGCTGCTCAGTCTGACCCTGACACTGATCGGTGTTATCGGCGGGCTTGCGGTCGGTACCGCCCTGGCGCTGGTCCGGCTGTTCACTGGCGTCATCGGCAATTATGCGGTCGACGCTTACGTTTTCGTGTTTCGCGCGATTCCGCTAATCCTGGTGATCTTCTGGTTTTATTTCATGGTGCCTCTGATCCTGGGGAGACCGGTCGGCGCCTGGACCTCTGCGATCGTCGCTTTCACGCTATTCGAAGGTGCCTACTACAGCGAAATCCTGCGGGCCGGCCTGAAGAGCGTTCGCGCGGGGCAATTGAACGCGGCGCTCGCCGGCGGCATGAGCCGGGCGCAGGCACTGCGCTACGTGATCTTTCCGCAAGCCTTTGCCGCCATGATCCCGATCTTCCTGACCCAGGCGATCATCCTGTTTCAGGATACCTCGCTGGTCTTTGTCGTCTCGCTGCATGACTTCCTGACCGCGACGACCATCATCGCCAACCGGGACGGGCGGCTGATCGAAGCCTATGCGTTTGCCTGTCTCGTCTATTACCTGATCTGCCTTGCAGCGACAGCCGGTGTGGAAAAGCTGAAAAGGACATTCGCCCGATGATCGAGTTCAAACACGTCAACAAATACTATGGCGCAAACCATGTACTTCGCGATGTCACGATGACGGTCTCGCGCGGCGAGGTCGTCGTGGTCTGCGGACCGTCCGGATCGGGCAAGTCGACGCTGATCAAGTGCGTCAACGCACTCGAGCCCTACCAGGATGGCCATATTCTTGTGGATGGCATCGATGTCGGAAATAAAGCGCGATCGGCCACCCATTTGCGGCAGCGGGTCGGCATGGTGTTCCAGAATTTCGAACTCTATCCGCACCTCAGTGTGATCGAGAATATTTGCCTCGCGCAGCGCGTTGTCCTCAAGCGCCACGCTGAGGAAGCGAGAGAGCGGGCCCGGCGTCTGCTCGATCGGGTCGGCCTGAAGGACAAAGAAGCGGCGTATCCGATGAATCTGTCGGGAGGCCAGCAGCAGCGCATTGCGATCGCGCGTGCGCTGGCGCTCGATCCCGAGATCATGCTGTTCGACGAACCGACATCGGCGCTCGATCCCGAAATGATCAATGAGGTTCTCGACGTCATGACGGCGCTCGCGGCCGACGGTATGACCATGATGGTGGTCACTCACGAGATGGGATTTGCGCGCCGCGTCGCCAGCCGCGTGGTTTTTATGGATATGGGCGAAGTGGTGGAGGATTGCTCGACCGAGGCGTTTTTCAGTCACCCGCAGTCCCGCTCCGATCGAGCGCGACTATTCCTCGACAAGATATTGTCGCATTGATCAATCGCGATAATTGCTCAGCGAGTTTGCTGGCAGCGGACGGTAACGGTGGTGGCAAAACGTGCCGGCGGGCGGTTTGACAAAGACGATTTATGAAATAATTTCAATTACATAAAAGTTTGTAGTTTTATTCTGAATGGCGCGCCATTTGGTACTCATCTTCGAACCCGGAACGGCCCCGTTCCGGCTGGCCAGGATTGCCTACGCCGCCCGGCTGTAGCCGTCGTCGCCGACCAGGTGGACCTTGTTGCGGCCGGCGGCCTTCGCATCATAGAGCGCGATGTCGGCTTCGGCGAATAGTTCGGTGATCCGCCGCCGATGCGGGCGGCCGACCAGAGCAACGCCGATCGAGGCGCCGACCTCGAGGCGAAGACCATTCCAGAACAACGGTCGGCTCAACATCGCGACGGTCTGCCGCAGCACATGCGCGATCCGGGCAGGGTTTGTCGGCGCGCGCAGGATGATCGCGAATTCGTCGCCGCCGAGCCGGGCGACCAGACCAGCCTTGTGAAAGGCTTGCCCCAGCCGCCGCGCGACCTCGCACAGGCACGCATCTCCGGCCGAATGGCCGAGCGTATCGTTGAGGTCCTTGAAACGATCGAGGTCGATCAGGACCAGTGCCGACGCGAAGCCATGATTCAGGCTGTCGCCGACGACCTCGCGATAACGGGCCTGGAAAACCGAGCGATTGGCGAGCCCGGTGAGCGAATCGGTTTCGGCCTGCCGCCGCAGGCACTCCATGGCTTGTCGGTCGGAGGTGATGTCCTGTTTGGCGCCGAAGATCCGCCTCGGCCGCCCGTTGTTTCCCTCCGTGTTGATCGAGAGGCGCATCCAGCGCCTTTCGCCGCGCCAGGTCCTGATCTCGGTATCGAGCGTCACCGCGCGGCCGCTCCGGATCGCCTCGGCACGCGCGAGTTCCATGTTGCGCCGCGACTCCTCGACATAGAGATCGACGATGGTGGCGCGCCGCAGCGGGTTGCCGATCGGATAGCCGAAGATGTCGTGGACGCCCGGCGTCCAGGTCAGGCGCTCGGTCTCGAGGTCACATTCCCAGGCGCCGATGCGGGCGTGATTCAAGGCCTGGTCGTAGAGGCGCACGCGAACCGCATCCGACAGGGCCGCGGCCGCATGGTCTGCTTCATCTCTCATTGATGTTGCGGCAGCATTCCGGGATTTTGCCCATGCGTCCTTTGCCCATGTGTCCAAGGACTAACGTGTCTAAGAATTAGGGCTAGCGTGTTAACGAACTCTATATTTCGGCAAGCGGCCGGCCGGCGGGGGCCGCTTGTATCGAGGACGGACGTCTGGGCTGGACTTTATCCGCGGCGACGGCGCAAATCGTGGCCGACCTCGTGACGGCAGACAAGCCCGGCCACGCCGCCTAGACTACCCCGCGTCTTTTTGAAGGATCCAAGCCTTGGCCCACTCCATGCCCACGCAGAAGCCCGACGCCACCGTCGAGGTCATCTCCAATCGTCCACCGCTCGATGCTCCCGAAGTTATGAAGGCACGTATGGATCTGGCCGCATGCTTCAGAATGGCGGCGAGATTGGGCCTGGAAGAGGGGATCTGTAACCATTTCTCCGTGTTGGTCCCAGGGTATGACGATCTCTTCATCGTCAATCCGTATGGAAAAGCTTTTGCCGAGATAACGGCCTCCAGTCTGCTCATCTGTGACTTTCACGGGCGGGTCGTCTCCGGCGACGGTTCGCCTGAGGCAACGGCGTTCTATATCCACGCGCGTGTCCATGATCGGCTGCCGAGAGCAAGAGCCGTTTTTCATACCCACATGCCATACGCAACGGCGCTATCCATGACTGAAGGCGAGCCGCTTTTGTTTGCGGGCCAGACAGCGCTAAAGTTCTATGGCCGTACCGCAGTCGATAGCAACTATAGTGGCCTGGCGCTGGACAATGCAGAAGGAGACCGTATCGCAAGCAGTATCGGCGACGCGGATGTTCTCTTTATGAAGCACCACGGCGTTATGGTATTGGGCCGTAGCATTGCCGAAGCATGGGACGATATCTATTACCTCGAGAGAGCCTGTCAGGTGCAAACGTTGGCGCTGTCGACCGGCCGTAAGGTCACGCCCGTGGCAACCAGTATCGCTGCCGCGGTAGCCAGGCAGATGCGTGACGGCGATGCTGAATCCGGTAGATTGCATTTGGAGTCTATCAAAAGGAGACTCGATATCGAGGAGCCGTCGTATCGAAGCTAACCGCGGATATTGTGCGCCGGCGTGTTAGCGAGCTCCATATTTCCGAGCGCGGCCACCAGCGTCATCCTTTAGAGCGTTTTCGAGCGAAGTGGATACCGGTTCGCGTCAAGAAAACGCGTCAAAACAAGAGTCTAGAGCCCGGTTCTGATTCCATCAGAACCGAAGAGGCTCTAGGAGGAGGCGGCACGCAGTCGAACCGGCCGCGACCGCAGCCTGCCGGCGAGCAGATCGACATTCAATCGGTTGCCCGGCCGTTTCGCCTAATCCTGTTCGCCGAGCGTTTGACGATAGGTTTTGCCGTACGGATAGAACTGTTCCTTGCGGCCCTGCTGCCAGGCCGCCTTGAGTTCGGGCGTGGTGATGTCCCAATCCGGCCGGCACTTCCTGCTGACGGCGCGCAGGTCCTGGCGCAGCTCTTCCATGGTCGGCCGCCCGAAGAACCAGTAGCCATTGTAGATCTTGTAAATGACAAGGCCGGGCTCCAGCACGATCACATGCGGGATCATGGGATTGTGGAGGGGATCTGTGTATTCGGCGATGTCGAGATCCTTCTGAACAACGCGCCGGGGATCGGACAGGAACGGCCAGTGGGCGCCTATTCCGCTGCGATTTTCGCTGGTCTCGGTGATATTGTCGGTGCTGATCGTGACCAGCCGGCAATAGCCGACCTCCATCTCGCGATGCAGTTGCAACAGCCCTTCTGCCTGACGGCGATCTTTCGGGCAGAACCCGCCGCGGCTCAGGACGAGCACCATCGGCTGCTCTTGCTGCAGCTCGGAGAGCTTTCGATGCTTCGTCGTATGGTCGGCCAGTTCATAGTCGGGAAAAATAACTCCCGGCGCCATATCGGATCGCATGTGAAGTCCTCCATGTGTGAGCTGGTTCGTGGGGGCGGGCATATCTTTGCAACTGGCAACGGTGCACATAAGATGGTGCGGCAAGTTTCGTCTGGCCGAACCGCGTGAAGCAGGCGGGCGCGACAGTTTCGTTTTGGGCGCTGCCAGCGTGTGGCCGCCGAGGAAACCGCCATGAGCCATCAAATCCTGGTTTTTTACGGCTCATATCGGTCCGACCGGATGGGCATCCGCCTCGCTGAATTCGTGGTCGAGCGGTTGCGGCGCCGAGGCGAGGCGGTCGAACTGATCGACGCCAAGGCGGTCAACCTCCCGATGCTCGATCGAATGTACAAGGAATATCCTCCGGGAGAAGCCCCCGAGCAACTGGCGCAATTGGCTGGCAAGATTCGCGATGCGGACGGCTTCGTATTCGTCACCGGCGAATATAATTGGGGTATTCAGCCCGGGCTGAAAAACCTGACGGATCATTTTCTGGAGGAATGGTTCTGGCGGCCGGCCGCGATTGCGAGCTATTCGGCCGGACGTTTGTCCGGCGCACGGGCCTCGACCGCCTGGCACGGCACGCTCTCCGAGATGGGAATGGTGGTGGTTTCAAGCACGATTGCCGTTGGTGGCATCGGACATGCCCTCACGGCCGATGGTGCGCCCATCGGCGAGGCCGGCAAGGCTCTCGAAGCGGCGTTCCCGCGCTTCGCCGACGATCTGATGTGGTGGGTCGAAGCGGCCAGCATGCAGCGACAGCGCAAGAAGCCGCCGTATTGACCGCCAGATGTCGCGAGGCTGAGAGGCCTCGCGCGGCAGCTATCAGTCCGTCACAATGATGGAATTGAGCTCGCACCAATCGCGTAACGCGCGTTCCGTCGCCTTGGCTTCGAACGCGTACCAGAGTTCGAGGACGTTGCGCCTTGTCACCAGCGCCCGGAATTTCCGGTAGGCGCCGCTCTTGTTGAAGATGTAGCGAACCTCGTCAAAATCGTCCGGCAGATATTCGCGTGCAAAGTCCAGCACCAGTGGCTTGCCGAGACCGAGCTCTCGTTTGTTCGGGATCGTCAGATATTTTTCCTCATCCTCGATGTCGTCCGGCAGCTCATCATTCAGTTCGTCGAAGTCGGAATAGTCGGAGTGCCAGTATACCTTGCCGGTCCGCCGGCAGAGAAAGGCGCGATTCTCGCCGAAGTCGCCACGCGTGTCGGCGAAATCGAAAGCCTCTTGGATGTCTTTGAAGCTCGCAGGCATTGCAGTCGCCCTCAAGATCACCGCACGATGACGCTGACATCTCCGATCCCATCCATTGAGAATCCGTAAGCCGCGTCCTCGGTGGGAAAGATGGTCTTCATCACGCTTCCGGTCATCACGATCTGTCCGGCCTTGAGGCTTTCGCCCGTCGCGGCGAGATGCGCGGCAAGCCACGCCACCGAATTGAAGGGGTGGCCGAGGATATCGCGGCCATGGCCTTCGCCAATCGCCGCGCCGTCCTGCGTCGCCTTGCCGAGCACGTTCGCGAGGTCCGGCCACGGCGTGACCAGTTCCGAAAGCACGATACCGCCGTTCCAGGAATTATCCGCCAGCAGCGCGAGCACGTCGAGGCCGGTGTAATCCGCGGCGCGATCGTCGACCAGTTCGATCGCGGCGCAAACGCCGCCGATATAGGGCGCGATCATCTCGGCCGTCATCGGCGACACATTTGCCGGCACGTCCGATTTGATGCGGACGGCGATTTCGAATTCGAGGCCGAGCCGCCCGAATGCGGCACGGCGGATGGTCGCTCCCGATCGATGCTCGCGTTTGGCCAGAACCACGCCGGCGATCGGATGATCGATGCCGCAGAATTTCTGCATCGGCTCAGAGGTCAGTCCGACCTTGTAGCCGATGGGGTCGCCGTGCTCGGCGCGGAGCAGCCCGACAAATTGGCGCTGGATGTCGTAGGCATCGGCGATGGTGGCGGGCCCTTGCGCCCGGTCGAATGGCCGAAACTGCGTGTTCGCGTTGTGCTCGGCGAGCAGCATTTCGGCCGCGTGTCGCGCCGCGGTCTCTTGCATTGTTCTCTCCCGTTTTTTTGAAACCATATCCGTTTGGTGGCAACTACAATAGTCTTGTGGCGACGACAGCTTTACCTCAAGCCTGTTCCGCGGCGAGCTGACCGGTGATCCAGCGTTTGAACTGGCGTACCTTGGCGGGCACCCGGGCGCGATCCGGCGTGATCAGGTAAAAGCCGTCGCCGGCATCGACGGTGTGCTCGAACGGTTTGATCAGGTTGCCCTTGCGCAGATCGTTTTCGACGAAGCCGCGCCGTCCCAGCACGATGCCAAGGCCATCGAGCGCGGCGCTGAAGGCAAGATCGGTGCTGGTAAAGGTGATGCGCCGCGCCAGCGCCAGCGATCCGGCGCCCGCATGCTTCGACCACTGGTCCCATTGATCGAGCCCAGCGGAAGTTTCCAGCAGCGTGTGCTGTTCGAGGTCGGCCGGCGCGCGCAGCGGCGGCGCTGACTTCAAATAAGACGGGCTTGCCACCGGCATCAGCACCCGCCGCAGCAACAGCTCTGCGCCCATCGAATTCCAGCTGCCCTTGCCGAGCATGATCGCGACGTCGAACTCGCTCGGCAGCGGCTCGTCGGGGCGCACCGTCGTGATCAGCACCTCCTGATCGGGAAACTGCAAATGAAAGTCCGGCAGCCGCGGCAGCAGCCAGAGCCGGATGAAAAAACGCGAGCCCCAGATGTGCAGCGGTTGGCTGCCGCGGTCGACGCTGATGGCGCGGGTGCCGCTTTCGAGCTTGGCGAAGGCCTCGTTGACGTAACCGAGATAGAGCCTTCCCGCCGCGGTGATCCGCACTTCGTTGCCGACCCGCGCGAACAGGTCGATGCCGAGGTGCTGCTCCAGATTCTTGATCTGCCGGCTGATCGCGCCGGGCGTGACATTGAGTTCGGCCGCCGCCCTGGAGAAATTCTCCAGCCGGCCGGCGGCCTCGAAGGCCCTGATGGCGTTCAGCGGTGGCAGCGACATCAGTTGGCCTGACTGTGCATTTTTCTCACAATGGTTAGACAATAACTCGTTTGACCCGGCAAGGGGCCGCTCGTCTGATCGGCGCGCTCAGTGATGCGCTGCGGAAGGACAGGCCTTTGAATCTACAGACAAAACCACAGGCCGCGCGGCCGGTCTTTCCGGTTGGCCGCAGCACCATCGAAAAGAGCCATATCGAGACCATCGCGGACGGCAAGCTCTACGCGCTTCAGAATGTGCTGGAGCTCGACGGCCGGGTCAGCGCCTATCCCGCCAACGCGCGCGGCTATTCGGTCTCCAACTGCTATCTGATCAAACAGGGCGATCGCGCGCTGTTGCTCGACAGCGGCCTGTCCGCGCACGAAGCCTCGATCATCGCGCAGATCCGCACGCTGACGACACCGGACACGCTGCTGTCAGTGTTTCCACTACGCATCAACGAATACATGTCGGTCTGCAACGTCGAGGCGATCGCGCAGAACTTCAATGTCGAGCAGTGTTACTCCGGCAATCCGGACGCAGCGTTATGGGTCGATTTCGGCCGCCGCTCGGATGCCAATGATGGCCGTCCTTACTCGCTCAAGACCACATTGGTGTCGCGCGCCGAAACCCTGCGCGTCGGCGACGCCAGGCCGATCGACGTGTTCCAGGCGCCGATCCGCCTGATCAACACCCGCTGGATGTTCGACCAGGACACCCGGACCTTGTTCACGTCGGACAGCTTCTCGCACGAATGGAGCGACAATCCGGACGGTCCGTGGTCGATCTCGGCGGAGGAGTGCAACACGACGGCCGACCACGTCCGCAGCTTCCTGCTCAACACCCGCTATTGGTGGATGGAAGGCGGCAAGACCACCGAACTGCGCCGCAAGCTCGCTGCCGTATTCGACAAATATCCGATCGAGACCATCGCGCCGGGGTATGGCCGCGTACTGCGCGGCCGCGCGCTGGTCGAGCGGCAATACAAGATGTTCGACGAGGTCCTGGCGCGGCTCGACCAGAGCGTGATCGCGCCCCGATATGTCGACCGCGACGAGGTGAGGTGAGCGATGCCCAATTCCGCAAAACCGATGCCGCGCGAACTGGCCGACGGCGTATTCTGGCTCGGCGACTGCCTGGAGCAGCGCGCCAAGGGCAAGATCTATCACAGCTACAACGCGGCCTTCCTGCTGTGCGGCACCGAGGCCTCAATGCTGATCGAAACCGGGCATCCCAAGGATTTCCCGATCATCGAGCGGCAGCTCAGGGGTCTGTTGGCGGGCCGGGCGCCGCTGAAATATCTGTTCGTCACCCATCAGGAGACGCCGCATTCCGGCGGGCTCGGCCGCGTGCTGGCGCGTTATCCGGAAGCTATTCTTTGCGGCGACATGAGCGACTATCACCTCGCCTTTCCGCAATTCGCCGACCGCATGTTGCCGATGATCTCGGGCGACGAGATCGATCTCGGCGGGCGTACATTTGTCGCGGTCGAGCCGGTGATCCGCGACCTGCGCACCACGTGGTGGGGTTTTGACAGTAAAGAGCGCGTGCTGTTTCCGGGCGATGGCTTTGCCTACAGCCATTATCACGAGGACGGCCATTGCGGCCTGCTCGCCGAGGAAGCGATCTCGCTCGATCTCGCCGATGTCTCGGCGGTGTTCGCCGACCGCGCGCTGTTCTGGACCAAGTTCACCGACATGAAGCTCTATGTCGATCGCCTGCAATGGCTGTGCGACCGGCTCGACGTCAAAGCGATCGCGCCGACCCATGGCCTGCCGATATTGAACGTGCCGAAGACCATGCCGAGGCTTCAGGAGGGACTGCTCTACGGCAGCTCGGTGCCGGAGTCCGGTACCGAAACCGGCCTTGCGCCCGCCAAGGTCTGACGACGCGCACGAATAATAAAAGTCGCGACCATAAAAGCCAAAAGGGAGAGCGACCCGTGACAAGACTCATCACTAGACCGATCCGTATCGCGGCGCGGATCGCGGTCGGCGTCGCATCGGTGCTGATGCTGGGCGCGATCGATGCCGCCGCTGGCGATTATCCCGATCATCCGATCCGCCTGCTGGTGCCGGGTGCGGCCGGCGGCGGCATGGATGCGGTGGCGCGGATGGTCGCCAACACCATCGGCGAAACCCTGAAGCAGCCGGTGGTGGTCGAGAACAAGCCTGGCGCGGCCGGCAATATCGCGGTCAATCAACTCGCGAAGTCGGCGCCCGACGGCTACACCATGGTGCTCGGGCAGACCTCGCAGCTCGCGATCAATCCCTCGCTGTACGGCAATCTGCCGTACGATCCGATCAAGGATTTCGTGCCGGTGCTGCTGCTCGCCGACGCGCCCAACGTCGTAGTGGTGCCGGCGTCCTCGCCGTATCGATCGCTCGCCGATGTCGTCGCGGCGGCAAAGAAGATGCCCGACGGCATGGACTTCGCGACGCCGGGCATAGGCACCGTCTCGCACCTGACCGCCGAACTGTTCGCGCGCAGCGCCGGCATCAAGCTGCGCCACATTCCCTCGCGTGGCGCCAATACTGCGCTGCTCGATGTCGCGGCCGGCCGCATTCCCTTGATGCTGTCGTCGATCCCGACCGCGCTTGGCTTGATCAGGAGTGGCGAGTTGCGCGCGATCGCGGTATCCGCGCTGGCGCGCACCCCGGTATTGCCCGACGTTCCGACCGTCGCCGAGCAAGGCTATCCGGGCTTCAATGCCGGCACCTGGTACGGCCTGCTGGTCCCCGCCGGCACGCCTGCTGCAATCGTCAAGCGCCTCAACGAGGCCGGCAACGCGGCGCTGAAATTACCCGCGATCGTCGCCCAGGTGCAGGCGGAAGGCGGCGTCGTACTCGGCGGCAGCAGCGCCGCGTTTACCGACAAGCTCGAGATCGACAACAGCAAATGGTCGAAGCTGATCAAGGAGGCTGGACTGCATCTGGATTGAGAGCCGGCACCTGGATTGATGGCTGGATCTGGATTGATGGGTGGTGGCGCGGTTTGCAGCCCGTCAAAATTGAACTAGAAGGGCCGACACCGAAACGTGGGACGTCCCTCGCGGCCTCCCGACAGGACCTGTCACGATGCGCATTGCCCTTGTCCACGCCCTAAAGCATTCGATCGTGCCGATCGAGGCGGCGTTCGCCAGCCATTGGCCCGAAGCTCGTCTGATGAACCTGCTCGACGACAGCCTGTCGGCCGACGTGGCGCGCGACGGCGGGATCACCGAGGCGATGACCGAGCGCTTTTTGAAGTTGGGGCGTTATGCAAAGGGCGCCGGTGCCGATGCGATCCTGTTCACCTGTTCGGCCTTTGGCGCCTGCATCGAGGCCGTCGCCCGCGAGCAGGCGCCGATGCCGGTGCTCAAGCCCAATGAGGCGATGATCGAGCAGGCGGTCGGCCAGCTCGTTGGAAAAGGCTGCAGGATCGGCCTGCTCTCGACCTTCGCGCCGACCTTGGTGTCGATGCCGCCGGAGTTTCCCGGCTCGGTCGAGATCGTGCCGAAACTGGCTGAAGGCGCGCTGGCCGCGCTCGATCGCGGCGACCGCGCCGAGCATGATCGCCTGGTGGCGGTGGCCTCACGGGATCTGCGCGATTGCGACCTGATCGCGCTCGCGCAATACAGCATGGCGCCCGCGGCGGCGCTGGTCGCCAAAATGTCGGGACGTCCGGTGGTCACGACACCGGACAGCGCCGTGCTGAAGCTGAAGCAGGCGCTGGGTTAAAATACCGTCCAAGCGACATGAATCACTTTCGTCATGGCCGGGCTTGTCCCGGCCATCGACGTCTTTCCTTGCCTAAGTTCAGCAAAGACGTGGATACCCGGGACAAGCCCGGGCATGACGACCTCTGGAGTCGGACTCTACGAAGCGCCCGCCGGACTGCCGCTTCAATGTGCGTTCGCCGCCGAGCTCTGTTCGGCCTGATAGCCGTCGTTCAGCGTCTTCAGGAACGTGATGATGTCGGCGATTTCCGCTTCATTGAGCGCGGGCGGATCGCCGGGCTTGCCGTCGAACGGGGCATCGACGACATCGACATTGCCGCGAACTTCCGCCGGCAGATCATTGTAGCGATCGAGCGTGCCGTCGGCGCGTGGCGGATACCATTTGGCCGGCTCGGTTTCGCGCTCGACATAGAAGTGCATCACTTGTTCGAGCGAATGAAACGCGCCGTTGTGGAAGAACACCTTGCGTGTCGCGGTGTTGCGCAAGGTCGGCGTCTTGAACAGGCCGCAATAGGCGGTGGAGGTGGCGTAGTCGGTGCGCTGCGGTCCGCACAGCCCGAGGTCATAATGGCGCGGATCGCTATTGGCCGGAATATCCCGGTTGCGCGGCGCGCCGAGCGCCTCGAACTGGAAATCGGTGAAGGCCGGCCTGAACACGCCGTCCAGGGTCGCCCGGTCGATGTGGCAGGACGAGCAATTGCCCTTCTTCGGGTCGTCGAACAATTTCAGGCCACGCGCTTCGGCTTCGCTGAGCGTGGCTTTGCCGGCGAGTACGGCGTCGTATTTGCTGTCATAGGGATGGAAGCTCGGATCTTCGGTCTGGAATCGCGCCAGCGCGAACAGCGCTTCGTCCAGCGCCAGCTCGCGCTGATTGAATACGTTTGCGCCGAACAGTTTCTTGAGGTCGTCGGCATAGGCGGCATGTTCGAGCCGCTCGATCAATTCGTCGGCGCTGTGATTGTCCATTTCGTTCGGATCGAGCAGCGGCCCCAGCGCCTGAAGCTGCAAGGTGTTGGCCCGGCCATCCCAGTCGAGCCCGCCGCGCGGCACGTTGGCTTCGGCGGCGGCAAGTGCCACTTTGTTGGCGTCGGCCTTGGCGACCGATGCGACCTTGGTCTGGCCCGCCGGTGTCGCGGCCGCCTGGGCGGTGTCGTCCGGCGGCGGATCGTTGTCCGCCGTCTCGGGGCTTGGACCGATGGAAAAGTTCGGCGCGTGCTCCAGATAGCGCAATGACGGCACCGCGCGGACGCCTGGCCGTTTCAGGTCCGGCCCGCCGAACTGCACCACGAGATCGTTCGGGGGGCCGTAGGCATGCGCGGGACTATGGCACGACGCACAGGATAATTGGCCGGAGCCGGACAGAGACGGGTCGAAGAACATCTTGCGCCCGAGCTGCGCGACCGCCGAGAGTTCGGCCACCGGCTCCGCCGATGGGCCGTTTGCAGGCAAGACGGTCTCCGCGACGGCCAACGGCATCGCCAGCATGGCGCAGGATAACACCGCAAGCCGGATCGACCGGCCACGGAATGCGGTCGGTTCAATTTGCAAAACACGCTTCATCGAAAAACCCGGTACGGATCAGGGACAACGGAATGACAAAATCGGGACGGATGGATTTCTCCACCCGTCCCGGTCTCGAAGTTTGGAAGCGTTCGGCTGTTACTTGTTGCCGGTGCTCGCGTTCAGCACCAGTTTCGGATTCGGCGCCTGGGTGAAGTTGAACATGTTGTTGATCGGGTTGGCGATCGTGTCGTACGAGCCCTGACCGATGCGCTGGCTGCTGAGCCAGTTGTCTTCGATGAAACGGGTGATCGAGGACTGATCGGTCAGCGTGTGATCGACGAAGTTCGGCTTCGCGAACGGCGAAACCACCAGCAGCGGCTGACGCGTGCCGTAGCCGCAGCGTCCGTTGACCGGCTGGCCGTTCACGCCGGGCAGCGGCGTGGACAATGCGCCGGCGGTGCCGGGCAGCGGATTGCAAAGCCCTGCTCCGTTGAAGGCGTCCTGCACGCTGGCCGACGGATTGATGACGTTGCTCGTATGGTCGTACCAGCCATCCGAATCGTCATAGGCGAGGATCACCGCGGTGCTGCTCCATTCCGGGCTCTGCTGCAGCAGGTTGATGATGTTGACCACGAAGGTCTGTTCATCGAGCGGATCGGAGTTGCCGGGATGCGCGTCCTGGATCGCCGGAGCCTTCAGGAAGCTGACCGACGGAAGGTTGCCAGCCTGCACCGCGGCGACGAAGTCGCTGGTGTCATACTGGTGGTTGGCGCCGCCGTCGGCCGAGGTGCCGACCGATGCGATCGAGAGCGGCCTGGTGTGGCTGAGGTTGCGCGTCGAGGGATAATACTGGAACGGCGCGTGATGCGGAACATAGTCGGTCTCGTTGGCGCCGACGGTCACCGAGCTCGTGCTGCGCGTGCAGCCCGTGGTGCCATTGGCGTTGACGGCCTGGAGATTGAAGCCGCCCTGGAACCAGCCCCAGGTGATGTTCTTGGCGTTCAGGAGATCGCCGATATTCTTGCCGGTCAACTCGGTGGTGGGGGCCGTGGTCGACGAGCAGAGGTCGCCATGCGGATCGCTGTCGCCGTACATGGTGAAACCACCCTGGCCGTCGGCGACGAGGTTGTTGGTCGTGGTGCCGGGATTGGTGCCGTTGCTGGCAGCAAAACCCACCGCGCCGTTGGTTTGTCCCGAGACCAGGTCGATGGCGCCGGGCGAGGAGGGGCCGAACGTCGAACTGTAGGAATTGTCGCTCAGGGCGAAGTGCTGCGCATAATTCCACATCGCGGTGACGGTGTTGCCGTCATAGTACCCCATCACCAGGCCTTTGGTGTTGAAGACGCCGGTGCCGCCGGTGCCGGCAGCACCCGTGTTCTTGGGAAACAGGTCGTTCTTGCCGGCGTCGAAGGCGGCCTGCTCGGGGCCGTAGGCGTGGTTCTGGCTCGAGGTGTGAGCCTGCGAGCGATCGAGACGGAACGGGTTGGCCGCACCGGTGCCGTTGGCGGCGTTCAGGTTCGGATTGTTGTTCAGCAAAGCGGGGGTGAAGCCGTTGACCGCGGGCGTGTTCGGAGCGGCGGTGAAGGCCGGCTCGCCGGGCGGATTGGTCGCGGTCGGATAGGCGCCGAAATAATGGTCGAACGATTCGTTCTCGCCGAAGATCACCACGACGTGCTTGATCGGGGTGGAGGTTGGAAGCGCATCTTGCGGCGATCCGGCAAACGCCGGGCTTTCGCCCTGGGCGAATAACGCCATCGACAGGCAAAGGGCAGACGCGGCCCTGCTAACGTTCCGTTGCATGGAGCTCTCTTGTTCTGATGAAATAGAAATGAAAACACCTCTGGTCTGAAAGACAGAAGCGACCTTTGCAGGTTGCGGCGTTATAGATTCGCCGCGTGACATCAGAATGTTTCTAGCGTGACATCGAAATGAAGCGGATACGACAACGTTTGCGCGCGACAAAATCGGTGCGGGCTTGCTTGCTTTCGAGTGTTTGTCAATCGGCGAATAAGGGCGTGCCGATAACGGGTATCCTGCAATATGATGGCGCCTGCCCGGAGCGGGCGTTGGCAATCCTTACTCGTTCAGAATGACTACCGGATTGGGCGACTTCATTCAGATCGTCGTACTATCTGTCAGCGTCAGTTTGGTGGCGACGGCTGCCGCGACGGCAATCAGTCTGCCCATCGGGACCGCCCTTGCGGTCGTCGCTTTTCGTGGGCGACGACTGATCGTCGTTTTGATCAACGCCTTTTTCGGTTTACCGCCGGTTGTCGTCGGCCTCGTTCTCTATCTCGCACTGTCGCGTTCCGGCCCGTTGGGTTCCCTTGCCCTGCTGTTTACGCCGTCCGCTATGGTGATCGCGCAAACCATCCTTGCAATCCCGATCATTACGGCGCTTGTGCACCGCGCCAGCGAGAGGGCTTGGGCGCGCTACGGCGACGAACTGATTGCAGATGGCGCGACCCGATTGCAGGCCATTCCGCAAATTCTGATGATCATTCGGGCCGACCTTGTGACCGCCGTCCTTGCGGGCTTTGGTCGCACCGTCTCGGAAGTCGGCGCGGTGATCCTGGTCGGCGGCAACATTCGCGGCTTGACTAGAACGATGACCACGACCATTGCACTTCAAACGAGCCAGGGGGACCTGTCGTTGGCTTTGGCGGTCGGCGCGGTGTTGGTCGGGATCAGCATTTCGATCAGTGCGACGGTCTTCGCGCTGGCGGGACAGGCGCGAACGGCAGGGAGTGACGAAGCATGATCAAGTTTCGAAACATTTTGGCGCTGGTCGCGGCCCTCACAGCGATAAATGCGAGTTCCGCCGCCGATCAATCCATCGTGCTGGCCTCGACAACCTCGGTCGAGGCATCCGGGCTATTGGCGAACATCCTTCCGCAGTTCACGGCCCGGACCGGCATCACGGTCAACGTCGTCGCGCAGGGCACGGGCAAGGCTTTGGACACTGCGCGGCGGGGCGATGCCGATCTCCTGCTGGTTCACGATCCGGATGCCGAACGACAGTTCATGGAAGAGGGTCATGGGTCAACGCGGCGGCAAATCGCATGGAATGATTTTATCATTGTCGGCCCGTCCGCCGACCCGGCTCATGTCAAGGGCGGCAGCGATAGCGTCGCGGCGCTGAAGGCGATCGCATCGGCGCAAGCGGCGTTCGTTTCGCGCGGCGACAAGAGCGGCACGAACGCGGCGGAGCTACGGCTTTGGAAAACGGCGGGTCAGACGCCGGATGCGCTCAAGGACAAATGGTATCGCGACATCGGCGGCGGCATGGGTCAAGCCCTCAACGCCGCGAGCGCAATGGACGCGTATACCCTATCCGACCGTGGTACGTGGCTCAGCTTTAAAAATAGAGGATCGTTGATCGTCGCGATCGAGGGCGACCCGCGCCTGCTCAATCGATACGACGTGATCGAATTAAATCCCGAGAAGCATGCAGGCGCAAAGCTGGCCGCCGCAAAGGTCTTCGCCGATTGGCTGGTTTCGTCCGAGGGACAGCAGGCAATCGGCGCCTTTGAAGTGAACGGACAAAAATTGTTCAACCCGTCTGCCGGTTCTCCCAAGTGACCCACTTCCAATTTCTCGGCGCCCCATAACGGGGTTGATCGATCAATTTCTCCATCGCGAGCTCGACGCCAAGCAAGCATCGTCGCGGCGAACGGAAGGACGATTCGGTTACGGTCTTGTAAATGTGCTCATCCAATATGATGAAGCCACCGACAAAAGCCGTCGGAAGCGAGGCGAGCAGAAGCGGCATCAGCCCTAGACCGGCCGCTTTATCTCGCGGCCCGCGTGGTCTTCGGCGGCTTCGCTGGAATGATTTGCGCCCACTCTCTGTCCGCCCTCGGCCCATTGCCGTCGCCGGTCAATCCGACCAATTGTCCCGGCGCGACGTCGGTGGTCGGAGTCCAGGTCTGGGTGGCGCACAGGATCGACATCATGCAGCCCCTGATCTGCAATCCGTCGGCCGCCTCGCGCCACAGCGTGATCTCGTAGGACTTGCCGTTTTCCGCATTGTAGATCTGGCCGTGGAAGCGCTGGTCCGGGCTCAGCGACAGGCCCAGGATGAGTTGATGGCCCAGCACCGGACGCGAGCGCTTGGCCGCATCCGGATTCTGCACGTCCAGCGCTGCGCGGCCTTTCGCATCCATCGGGTCCTTCATCCAGACGATATAGCCGCAGACCTGCTCCAGCTTCGCGCCGCAACGCTCGACGCGGACGCGGGCGCGGCCGTCCTCGGTGAGCCAGGTGCCGCTCGGCTCGTCGGAGGGCGCCGCGATCGCGGGCCGGATCGTCATGCTGGCCGTGAGCGCGAGCCGCAGGATCATCGGCAAGATCATCGGGTAAAACTTCTTCATTCGCATGATATCCGCTCCTGCGGTGAACAAGGCGCCGGCGACCGCGGTCCGCGCGCCCCAGTGTGTGGAATTTGACAGTTCTGCATCATCTCAATGGCTCCTCGGCTCATTCCGTGACCGGCATTGCATCGTCGTTCCACTCCGGAGGCTCTCCGATTTTTCCGCCGATGAAGGCCGCAGTGCCGGTACGGCCGAAGGCGTCACACGCCGCATATTTCGGCTTGCCGCCAAACGCGGATTTCACGCGCTGCGCGCTCGGCATCGACAGTGACTTGTCGAAAGGGCTGTCACCGGTCACCAGCAATTTGCTGAAATCCGTGCCGAACTCGCCGGCCAGATCGTAGGCATCGCCGGATGCAGCGACGCGCGGGTTGCTGGTCACGATGTCCGCGCCGCGAGCCCAGACGAACGCTGCTTTTTGTTGACCGCGAACATCCCTGGCCTCGGCCTCGACCGAGAGGCTTCCCATGCCGATGGCAATGCGAGGCACGATGATCGGGGCCCCTGCGCTGATGAACATCGGCGCGAGCGAGGCGACCTTCGAGGCGCCGGCCACGGCGACGTTGGTCACGGTCACATGGGTGACGGTGGCGTGAACCGTCAGATCGGCGGCTTGCCCGGGCGGGACGACGTAAAAGCGATCGCTCAAGCCGACGCAGACCGACCTGTCGACGGCGTTGGCGATGACGCGTTGCTGCATGTCCGTCAGCTCGGCCCGTGAAGCCGCGCTGGAGAATGAGGTCGGTGCGATCGCTACGCTCCGCGCGGCCAGAACGTTCGCTTTGTCGATGCGAAGCTGTGATTTCGTCGTAACGCCGTCCACCGGCGCGAGTCCGTCGTAAGAAGCGAGCGATCCCGATGTCTCGAGCGCCGCGGAAGCGCAACCCGCCAGGCTCGCCCCCGCGGCCAAAACCGTGCAGATCGCCAGGACCATGAGCCGGTCCGTGCGCGTCACAACGTCCATTCCGAACTCCTGTTGACTTCAAGCCCGCGTCCGCCCTCGGTGCCGCAGCGCAATATGAACTATACAAACCGACTGGTCGGTTTGCAAGAAGTTTCTGCATATTTCCGCGATGGCCCGTCCGTGACGAGGGCGGGCGCTATGTCGTCAGGCTTATCGGAGGGCTTGAGAGGAAGCCGAGGATCGCCACTAAGTCGCTGTCAGGACTTTACTTTTCGGGTGCGCCCAGGTTCCGCGGCGCGCGGATTGCTTTCCGCGAGGGCGGACCATTGCCGGTCATCCCCCAGGCGGTCGAACAACTGCCCGCGCTCCTGATCGGCCAACGGGTTGAGCCCGAACAAGCTCATCAGCACCAGTCCCTGGGCGGCAGCCCAGCGCAGCAGCGCCAATTGCGGGTCGGCCGCCTCGGCCTTGATGGCATCGACCGTTTTCCCGCTGGCGGCCCGGATTTGCGACAACAGGCTCGGGTCCTGGGTCAGCGCGCCGAGAATGGCAAGCGCGACCGAGTGCGGCTGGGTGATGGCTTCGCGCAGCGTGGCGATCTGCGCGGCCAGTTGCGGTTGCGCGGATGCCGCGCCCGCCTCGGCCAGATAGCGCTCCGTGAAATCCCCGAAATATTCGATCTGATGTTCGAGCAGCGCCTTCAGCACCGCCTCCTTGGTCGGGAACTGGTGCGTCAGGCCGCCTTTGCTCATGCCGCTTTCGCGCGCGATGGCGTCGAGCGTCAGCCGCGCCGGACCGTCACGCGAGATGATGGTGAGCGCCGCTTGCAAAGCGGCCTTGCGGGATCGTTCCGAACGTGAGGCGTTGTCCATCGGTTCTTTCGCGAGACGGGTGCGGTTCGAGGCGGCGTAATCCTACCGCGTCGGCGGCTGATAGCCGAACAGGATCGCCGAGTCGAGTTTCCCCGCGAGGTTGGCCGTGCCGCTCGGTGCGAACTTACGACGCGGCCAGCGTCGTCCGCAGCCGCGCGATCGCGCCCGGCAGGCCGCGCACGTTCATGATCCGGCCGGTGGCGTCGTAGTCTTCGGAGAGCACGCGCGTATTCTCGAAGATGTCGCTGAGCAGGGCCTGCTTGGCATAGGGCAGCACCAGGCGTTCCTCCACCATCGACGCTTCGAAGAACGCGATGATGGTCTGGCGCAGCGCGGCGACGTCTTCGGACGATTGCGCGGAAAGCAGGATCGCGTCGGGGTGCTTGGCGCGCAACGCGGCGCGATCGGTCTCGCTGACGCGATCGATCTTGTTGAGCAGCAGGCGCGACGGCACCGTGTCCGCGCCGATCTCGCGCAGCACGTTGCGGCTCACCTCGAGCTGCTGCTCGTAGGTCGGATCGGAAGCATCGACCACAAACAGCAGCACGGAGGCTTCGAGCGCCTCGGCGAGCGTGGATCGGAACGACGCGACGAGGTCGTGCGGCAGCTTCTTGATGAAGCCAACCGTGTCCGAGACCAGCACGCGGGGCCTCGCCTCCGGGTGCAGCGCGCGCACGGTGGTGTCCAGTGTCGCAAACAGCTTGTCGGCGACCAGCACCTCGCTGCCGGTCAGGGCGCGCATCAGCGACGACTTGCCTGCGTTGGTGTAGCCCACCAGCGCCACCCGGAGCTGATCGCCGCGCGTGGCCCGGCGCTGATCGCTGTCACGCTGGATATCCTCGAGTTGCAGTTTCAACTCGGCGAGACGATCGCGAATCTTGCGGCGGTCGAGTTCCAGATCGGACTCGCCCGAACCGGGGCCCTGGCGCCGCCCGCCGCCGCCTGAGGATTCCCGCAGCCGTGGCGCGACGTATTTCAATCGGGCCAGTTCGACCTGCAGTTTGGCTTCGCGGCTGTGCGCATGACGGTGGAAGATCTCCACGATCACGCCGGTCCGATCCAGCACCTGCGCGCCGGTCGCACGCTCGATGTTGCGAGCCTGGCCCGGCGAGATGTCGTGATCGATGATGACGAATTCCGGCTTCGGTGACGCATCCGCATCGGATTCCGCTTGCGCGGGTTCCGGTTTGCCCTCATCCGCCTGTTCGAAGCGTTCGCGCGCCTTCGACTTGCGCGGCGGCGCCATCGATCCGACAATTCCGGTTCCGCCGGTGAGCGCCGCGAGCTCCTCAAGCCGGCCTTTGCCGAGCACGGTGCCGCCGTCGATCCCGTCGCGCTTCTGCGAGACGGTGCCGACGACCTCGTAGCCAAGCGTCTTCACCAGCCGGCCCAACTCCTCGAGGCTCGCGGCATGCGCGACGTCGTCGACATCGGGGGTCTGGACGCCGACCAGGATCGCGCGTGGAATGGGCGGTCTGGTTTCCATGAGATGAGCATTTTCCTGTAAGCAGGCCAGAGCGGGATCGTCATCCCGCTCTAGTTTATTGTTGGGGCATGATCTCTTCGGAAAACCGGTATCCACTTTTCCGGATCATGCCCTACGCCGCCTTGCGGAGCGGATGCATGTCGCGTCGCCGCGCCGAAACGGCGCAGCCGCATTCATGGACCGTTCCGGCCTCAATAGCAAAGCCGCGCATTTCCAGCGAGAGCCGAAGGTCTTGCGTCGCCGCGGGCTTTTGCGGATCAACCCAGACCACCAGCATGCCGGCAGGGCTCAACAGCTGCGCCAGCCAGTCAAGCGCGGTCTCCAGGGTTTTGGAGGTGCGGCGGCGCCAATCGACCAGCACGACGTCGTATTGGCCGGCCGGATGGCCGCAATTCGCCGTCGATGCCGCGCGCGCAAAGCCGCGCCGATGCAGCTCCAACATCAGCTCGACGCCTCTGGCGCCGGCGACGACAATTCGATGCTGCTTCGAGCAGCCGGCGAGCGCGATCATCGGCTCGATGATCCGATCGCCCGTTGCAGTGGTAGGCGTGGAAATCATGACATCACCCTTCAAGTCCGGTTAACAGCACCTGAGAGGTAGATAGAACGGCATAAAGAAACGAGACGAACCGATCGCCCGCGATATAGAAAGCGCATCAATGGCCGGGCCGGTCGGCGCCCGCTCGCGGCAACGGCACCGTCATCCTGAGAGCCTGTGAAGCTATTTCGGACGTCATCCTGAGGTGCGAGCCCTTGCGAGCCTCGAAGGATGTTGTTCCGCGCTGTGCTCGCGGCCATCCTTCGAGGCGCGCAAGAAAGAGCGCGCACCTCAGGATGACGGGCGAGTGTGTCGCACGGCATGGCATTGGCCCGCGAGATCATCGGATTGATTTTTCCGCCGGGGCAAATCACACGATGTTGTGTCCAGCTCCTTTCTCGCCTCTGCGTCATTTCTGATTTTCAGAAATTGTCCTTGACTCTTGACCCAAATCAGATGCTTACTTCTTGCCATCCCGCCCCGAGAGAGGGGGCGTTGGCCATCGTCACTGACGTTGGGGCGGGGAGCGGTGGACGCGGATGCGCTTTTGACGAACAGCGCGTGATGCGGACGGCAAAGTCGTGTGGTCCTGACGCCCCGATGGCAGGTGTCAAGTTCGCAAGGAGCTCACGCTTCTTGGGGACGACGGTGACAAGCAAGCCAGGTCTCGCCGGGGAGAGCACGATATAAGCTGTAAAACCATTGCGCAGGGAAGGCCGGACTGCTTCCGCTGAACCTGTATGCTCATGTGCGTTTTCCTGTTTTGCCTTTGCACATGAGACCTCGGGTGCAGCGCGCACCCGGTCTTCCCTGCGCCCTCTTTCTTTTTGGGGGCGAAACGAATTTACAAAACTCGGGCGAATGCCGTCGCGAGAATGCGGAGTTGTGCGGGCTTGCTTCACCCTCCCCTGGAGGGGGAGGGTCGCTCGCGTAGCGAGCGGGGTGGGGTGGCGAAGCAGCGAGTGGTGGTAGGCGAGATCTCGTTCCGCCGCTTCGCCACCCCACCCCACCCCGTCTCGCACTTCGCTGCGCTCAATGCGAGTCGACCCACGAGCGAGCTTCGCTCGTCTCGGACCCCTCCAGGGGAGGGTGAAGCAGATGCCCTTGAAGCGACACGCCGTTTGAGGTCACAGTGCCGCCGTAACCGCAACCGCAACTCATCCAGACGATCATCATGCCCCTCCCCACCGTCACTCCCTTCGACATCCGCAGCGCGCTGTTGCTGCGTGACGAAATCGCTTTGCTCGATGTCCGGCATGAGGCGATGTTCGCCACCGGCCATCCGCTGTTCGCCGCCAACATGGCCGCCGACCGCATTGAGCTCGAAGCCGAGACGCGGCTGCCGCGCAAGGATGTACCTGTTGTCGTGTACGATGCCGGCGAAGGTCTCGTTGCGCAGGCGGCCGATCGCCTGACGGCGCTGGGCTACAGCCATGTTCGCGAACTCGATGGCGGGCTCGAAGCATGGCGGGCGGCGGGCTATGAGTTGTTTGCGGATGTGAATTCTTACGCCAAAGCGTTTGGCGAACTGGTCGAACATCGCCGGCACACGCCGTCACTTTCGGCGGAAGAAGTTTCCGCGCTGATCGCGAGCAACGCCAATATCAGGATTCTCGATGTCCGGCGGTTCGACGAATATGCCACCATGAACATCCCGGGCTCGGTCAGCGTGCCCGGCGCCGAACTGGTGCTGCGTGCCGGACGCGCCGCGCCCGATCCTGAAACCACCATCATCGTCAATTGTGCAGGGCGCACCCGCTCGATCATCGGTACCCAGTCGCTGATCAATGCCGGCGTCGGCAACAAGGTGCGGGCGCTGCGCAACGGCACGATCGGCTGGACCTTGGCCAAACAAAATCTCGAGCACGGCTCCGGCCGGCGCGGCGAGATCGGCGCTTTCGAGGGCGCCGAGTCCAACGCCCGCGACGTCGCCTATCGCGCCGGCGTCCGGCGCCTCACGATGGCGGAGATGACGGCACTCCAGGCGCAAACCCATCGCACGCTCTATAGCTTCGACGTTCGCGATGCTTCGGAATATGCCGCCGGTCACATCCCCGGCTTCCGTCATTATCCCGGCGGCCAATTGGTGCAGGAGATCGACATGGCAGCCCCCGTGCGCGGCGCGCGCATCGTGCTGACGGACAACAGGAGCGTGCGCGCCGACATGACCGCGTCATGGCTGGCGCAAATGGGGTGGGAAACCTACGTGCTCGACGGCGGCTACGACGGCGCGCTTGAGGTCACGCCGCCGCTGGTGTGGCCAAAACCCGATCCCGCGCACCGCTACCGGCGTCCCTACGAGGGCACCGATATCGACACCGGCGCGATGCAGGCTTATCTCGACTGGGAATATGGCCTGGTCGAACAGCTCCGCCGCGACGGCACGCATGGGTTCTTCGTGATCTGAGATGGCTTGCTGGTGTGAAAGCCCGTCGTCCCGGCGGACAAGACCGCACTCCAGTCCTGGTGGCGCGATCTTGCTGCTTTGTCCCACGCGGCTTGAGCCGGAACTCTTGAGTTCCGGCTTCGATATCCGCTGTTTACATCGGCGGGGTCAGCCCGTCCTTGCCGAACAATACGGCGCCGCCATGCAGCGAGCCGTCTTCCTGCTTTTGCGCCGGCACGAACACGATGGCGCCGGGCTTGATGTCCGCCTTGTCGGCTCCGGGTACCAGCGTCACAACAGGCACATCAGCAGGGACGTCGATCTTCTTCTCGCCGCCCTTGTAGCTCACCGTGATGGTTTGGCCGTCGACACCCTTCACCGCATTGGAGACGGTCGCGTTGGTCATCATGCTCTTGGAGCCGAGGTCCCAGGGGTAATGGCCTTCGCCGGTGCCGCGCATTTTGTCGGGAAACACCACGACCTCGAGCGATTTCAGGCTGGAATCAGGCTGCGTCACCGTCGCGGTTCCGATGAAGGTGCCTTCCTTAATGTCCGCCATCGACGCCTTCACCACGGCGATCGCGCCGTAATCGTCGTTCAGCATCACGGTAATGTCATCACCGGTCTTGGGGTGGACGACCAGCTTGCTGCCTTCGAGGCTCACCACGGTGCCGCGGACCCGCACCGGCGTGGTCTCGGCGTAAGCCGCGCCGGCCGTCATCATCAAGAGCGCGCCCAAAATCAGCGCCTTGCGTCCAAATCCTTGCGCAACTCCAACCATCGACTTCTCCCGTGTTTGGCGGCCGCCGCGAAGCGGCGTTGTCCCCATCAGGTAAATACCCCGACAGCGACCAACTGTTCCATCGGCGGGCCGATGGCGACCGTGATTTCGCGCCGCTTATGCAGGCCTGTCTCGACTGGGAATATGGCCTGGTCGAACGGCTCCGCCGCGACGGCAGCCCTGGCTTCTTCGTGATCTGAATCATCTGCGCAACCAATCGAGGACCGACCGCATGAAAATTCCCGCACTGCCATTCACCGTGACCGATTGGGACGCCGTGGCGCCGACCCTTCATCCGGGCGAGAGCGGACAGGCGATCTGGCGCACGTTCAATATCGGCGATCTCAGGGTGCGGCATGTCGAATATTCGGCCGGCTATCTGGCGGATCATTGGTGCGACCGCGGACACGTGCTCTATGTCCTGGAAGGCGAACTCGATACCGAACTGCGCGACGGCCGCACCTTCAAGCTGAAGCCCGGCATGAGCTATCAGGTGTCCGACCATGGCGACGCCGCGCACCGGTCGTCGACCGCGACCGGCGCCAAGTTGTTCATCGTCGACTAACGCCTGATGAGATTGGGTCGAGTCATAAAGGCAACGGAAACGCGCTCCCTCTCCCGTTGGGAGAGGGGCGGGGTGAGGGGTTACGGCCTCTCGTTAAGCGCCCCTCACCCGATTTGCTGCGCAAATCGACCTCTCCCCGATGGGGAGAGGTGGGCTGAACAGTCGAGCGGGACTGATTCAATAAAAAGTCATCCCGCTCTAAGCACTCGCTCAATGCGCGCCGGCCCCACCACTTCCCTTCACCTTGCGGGTCAGCGTGACCGCCAGCGCGGCGAGCACCAGCACCGCGGCCAGTACCGCGAAGGTGTCGCTGAAACCCATCACCAGCGCCTGATGCTTGACGGCATTGCCGAGCGCGACGATGGCTTGCTGATGCGCTGCCGCCGGATCGGAGACGCCGCGCGCCATGAAGTAATCGGTCATCTGCGCGATGCGGTCGCGTACTTCCTCGCGGCCGGGCGTGACCGACTGGCCGATGATGTTGGAGTGGAATTGCTCGCGCTTGGTGATCACGGTGGCAAGCACCGCGGTGCCGATCGCGCCGCCGAGGTTGCGGAACATGTTGCTGATGCCGGAGGCCGCGGCCGCGTCCTGCGGCGCGATGTCGCCTGTCGTCACCGAGGTCAGCGGCGTCAGCACCATGGCCTGGCCGATGGCGCGCACGATGTTCGGGATCCAGAGCTGGTCGCCGGCATAATCCGGCGACATCGCCGTGTTCATGAAGCAGCTATAGCCAAAGATCATCAGTCCGACGAAGGCGATATAGCGGGTGTCGAAGCGTCGCATCAATTGCGGCACCAGCGGAATCAAAATGAGCTGCGGCAGTCCGGTCCAGGCCATCACCGAACCGATCTGTTCGGAATTGTAGCCCTGCGCCTGGCCGAGATAGGCCGGCAGGATATAGACCGAACCGAACAGCGCAAATCCCAGCATCGTCATCGCGATGGTGCCGAAGCCGAAATTGCGTCCCTTCAGCAGCCGCAGCCGGATCAACGGCTTTTCGGTGGTGAGCTCGATCCAGAGGAACAGCGACAGGCTGACCACCGCGATGGCGGCCAGGCGCTGGATGAAGGGCGAGGAGAACCAGTCGTCCTTGTTGCCTTCCTCGAGCACGGTCTGCAGCGCCGACAATCCGATCGCCATGGTCGCGATGCCGGGCCAGTCACCTTCCCTCAACAGGCCAAGCTGCATCGGCTTGCGCTCCAGCGTGAAGTACAGCGCGCTGACCATCGCGATGGTCGGGATCACGTTGACGAAGAAGATGGTGCGCCAGCCGTAATTCTCGGTGAGATAGCCGCCGATGGTCGGCCCGATCGCGGGCGCGAAGGTCACCGACAGCGCGAAGATCGCAAGCCCGACCGGCTGCTGCGGCTTCGGCAGTTTCGTCAGCACCAGCGTGAATGCCATCGGGATCAGCACGCCGCCGGCAAAGCCTTGCAGGCCGCGCATCGCGATCATCGACGGCAAATCATGGGTGAAGGCGCAGGCGACCGAGAATGCCGCGAACAGCGCCGCGCTCGCCAGCATATAGCGGCGGAACGAGAACACGCGGCTGAGATAATCGGTCAGCGGGATCACGATGATCTCGCCGATCAGATAGGAGGTCGAAATCCAGGATCCGTTGTCGACGCCGGTACCGATGCCGCCCTCGATGTTGAGCAGCGAGGCGTTGGTGATCTGGATATTGAGGATCGCCATGAACGACCCGATCATGGCCGCGAGCACCGCGATCCATACCGTGACGCTGGCGCGGTTGGGATCGACCGCCTCAGATCTGGTCGAAGAGGTCGGAAGCGCTGCGATCGAGGCTGACGGGGTGCGATTGGACATGGCACGCTCCATTGAAGGACGTAGTGGCGGAAACATGGTTCGACGTGCCGCGGGCTTCAGACGTGCCGCGGGCTTGGCGGGTCGGCGCCGGGTCGCGCGTTTCGATGGTCGGGATCACCGACATGCCCGGCCGCAGCGCGATCGGCGCGTTGCTGCCGTCGTCGAGCGCGATCTTGACCGGGATGCGTTGCACCACCTTGGTGAAGTTGCCGGTGGCATTGTCCGGGGGCAGCAATGCGAATTCCTGGCCGCTGGCGGGCGCGATGCTGTCGACATGGCCGCGCACGAGCTGGCCCGGGAACATGTCGACGGCGATCTCGACGGCCTGGCCCTCGTGGACGTCGGTGAGCTGGGTCTCCTTGTAATTGGCGATCACATAGGCGCCGCGCGCCGGCACCACCGACATCAATTGCGTGCCAGCCTGCACGTACTGGCCAATGCGCAGCGTGCGGTTGCCGATCACGCCGTCAATCGGGACGGTGATGGTAGTGTAGCTCAGATTGAGTTCGGCCTGGCCTTGCAAGGCTTGAGCGCGGGCCAGTGTCGCTTCGGCCTGAACGGTCTCGGCCTTCAGCAGGTCGACCTGCTTGGTGGCGGAGGTGAGATTGGCGGTGTCGCGCGCCCGGGCGGCCTCGGCGCCGGCGATCTTGGATTGCGACAGTTGCGCGTTCTGCACGCTTCCGTAGCCGGAGGTGGCGAGCGCCGAATAGCGCTTGTTGTCCTGGGCGGCGAAGGTGACATTGGCGTCGTCGACGTCGATGGTCGCTTGGGCGGCGTTGATCACCGCCTGCTGCACTTCAAGCTGCGCCTGCTTGCTCGCGATCGCAGCCTTCGCCGCGGAGACATCGGCCTTGGCCTGGTCGAGCGCGACCTTGAAGTCGCGGTCGTCGATCCGGGCCAGGGTTTGCCCGGCTCGGACCCGCTCATTGTCGCCGACCAGCACCTGGTGCAGGTACCCCGAGACCTTGGGGGCGATGGTGGTGTTGTCAGCCTTTACATAGGCGTCGTCGGTCGACACTTGATACTGGCCGACGGTCCAGTAATCCCAGCCATACCAGGCCGCGCCAAGCAGCGCGACCAGCGCCGCGCCGGTGAACAAGGCTTTGCGAACGTTGAATTTTTTTGCCGGGACCTGGGCAATTGGTTTGTCTTGCAGCAGGTCCCCGACCGCCGCGCCGGCGGGGACCGCGCGTTCGATTTCGAAGGTGGTGGAATGCTGGGTCATAACGATGCGCTCCTGTCCGTGCTCGGGACGCCAATTAGGAAACTTGATATTTTCCAAAATAGTCCCCATACTGGGACTGTCAATAGAATGACAGGCATCATTTAAAAGCATGGCTCGGAGCGACACCCAGGATCGCGCCCGCGGGCGGCCGCAACTACGGCCGGACGCCGAGACGCGCCAGATCATCTATGAGGCCTCGCGGCATGAATTCGCCGCCAACGGCTATGCCGCGACCAGCATGGAGGCGGTGGCGCGGTTGGCCGGTGTCTCCACCAAGACGCTGTATCGCCTGATCCCCAACAAGGCGTCGTTGTTCGAGGGCATGGTGTCAGACCGGCTCGATCGCTTTCTGTCCGAGTTCAATCTGCAAGCCGCCGATCACACCGACATTGCCGAAGCGCTGCATGCGTCACTGATGAGTGTTGCGGATCTGATGCTGGATCAGGATGTCGTCGCCCTACAGCGGATGATCCTGCAGGAGACCGGAAAATTCTCCGACCTTGCGGGCACGTTCTACAAGAACGGCATCCGGCGCACTGGCGCGGCGCTGGCCGACTGGCTGCGCGCGCAGCAGGCGCGCGGGCTGATCGTGCTCGACGATGCCGATGAGGCCGCGGGCATGTTGATCGGCATGCTGTCCTCGGCGCCGCAGCGCGCCGCGATCTTCGGCGGCGTCCCGATGCCGTCGCGTCCGGCAATCGAGGCGCGGGTTCGCGCCTGCGTAAAGCTGTTCCTGCGGGGATGCCAGCCGGCGTGAACGACTACGCCGCCGCCTTGGAATTGCGACGGATCGCCTGCGGCGGCTGTCCGAGCACGCGCAGGAAGGCGCGCCGCATCCGCTCGCGGTCGGCAAAGCCGGTTTCCTGCGCAATCGCATCCATCGAATGGCGGCCGTCTTCCATCATCAGTCGCGCGGCTTCGACGCGCAGCCGCTCGACCGCCTTAGCTGGCGATTGCCGGGTCTCGGCGTGAAACGCACGGCTGAATTGACGCGGGCTCAGCCGCGCCACGTCGGCCAGCTCCTCCACCGACAGCGTGTTGCGCAGGTTTCGCTTGGCGTGGTGCAGCGCGTTCTGAATCCGGTCCGATTTCGGCTCAAGCTCGAGCATGGTCGAGAATTGCGATTGGCCGCCGGCGCGGCGATGGTAGACCACGAGCTTGCGAGCCACCGCGCGGGCGGTCTCGCGGCCATGGTCGTTTTCAACCATCGCCAGCGCGAGATCGATGCCGGCCGTCATTCCCGCCGAGGTCCAGACAGTGCCGTCGATGATGTAGATGCGGTCTTCCTCGACCTTGACGCCGGGATAGCGCGCTTGCAGATCGCGCGCGAAGAACCAATGCGTGGTGACGTTGCGTCCATCGAGGATGCCGGCTTCGGCCAGAACAAACGCCCCCGTGCAGGGTGCTGCGAGCCTGCGCGATGTCTTGAGCGACCGCCGCACGAAAGCGAGCAGGCCCGGCGTCATCGGTTCGATCTCGGTTCCGGCGCCGATCATCACGGTGTCGAAGCGTCGATCGCTGAACGCTTCGGTCTGGACGGCAAAGCCGGCCGAGGTCGGCACCAGTCCGCCGCTTTCCGACAGCAAGGTCATCGCGTAGGCCGGCTTTTCCAGCACCAGGTTCGCCACCTCGAACGCAGTGATCGCCGACAGCCCCATCACCTGGAAACCGGGGAAAACGACAAATCCAATTTCCTGCATGCGCGCTCCTCGGTATCCGCGAATGTCCTAGAAAGATGTTTATATGACATTTGAGACGCGGAGGGAAGGGTCTATCTCCATGACATCGCTGGCGCCGGTCCAGGCGGCAGCATCCAGGAGACCGAAAATGACCACTTCAGCAAAAGGCACCGCCCTCATCACCGGAGCTTCCTCAGGCATCGGCGCCATCTATGCCGACCGGTTGGCACGCCAGGATTTTGACCTCATCCTCGTCGCCCGCAATCGCGATCGCCTCAACGCGCACGCCAAGCGCCTGTCCGAGGAGACCGGCCGTTCGGTCGAAACCATCGCGGCGGATCTGACCGACAGCGCCGACCTCGCCCGGGTCGAATCACGGCTTCGCAGCGACACCGGCATCACCACGCTGGTCAACAATGCCGGCGTCGGCGCGACCGCGCCGCTGCTCGGATCCGACATCGACAAAATGGCGGAGATGATCTCGATCAACGTCAGCGCGCTGACCCGTCTGACCTATGCCGCGGTGCCCGGCTTCATCGCGCGCGGTGGCGGAGCGATCATCAACATCGCATCGATTGTCGCGGTCGGGCCGGAAATCCTCAACGGCGTTTATGGTGGCAGCAAAGCGTTCGTGCTCGCCTTCAGCCAGTCGCTGCGTCATGAACTCAAGGACAAGAACGTCAAGATTCAGGTGGTGCTGCCCGGCGCCACCGCGACCGATTTCTGGGAACTGGCGGGCACGCCGGTAAAACATCTTCCGACCGCGATCGTGATGCGGGCCGACGACATGGTTGACGCAGCGTTGGCCGGCTTTGAGCAAGGCGAGTTCGTGACCATTCCGTCGTTGCCGGATGCGGCCGATTGGGAAGCCTACGAGGCCGCGCGGCAAAAACTGTTGCCTAACCTGTCGCGCAGCGCTCCGGCCGCACGCTACAAACCCAATGTCGCGGCCTGAGGATTTCGATGCTTACGCGGCTTCCGCCGTCAACGAAACCGCCGTCAACCGCATGCCATGGCAAGCGGTTGACGGCTATCTCGCGTTTATAACAACCGCGGTCCAGCCATATCGATTTCCTATGCCGCAATCCGCATTTTCAGTTCCGGCTGTCCTGGATCGCCAGGAAACGGCGGAGGTTGAACATGCACCATACGACAGAGGCGCAGGCACGTGCGCCGGTCCGCAAGACGATGCACCACGCGGTGGAACGGCTGCTGATGTTTTTGTGGGGCGGATCGTCGAAGCAATATTTTCCGGAAGCGCATTATATGCGCGGCCCGGGGCCGAAATGGCGGGAAAAACATGGCGGGCTACAGGAAGATTCCAGCCTCGTGAAGATTCTCAACGCGACGAACGAAAAGTGGAACGGCTGAGCGTGCGAACGGCCGGCATGCTAAATCAAGCACCGCAATTACACAAATATGCTATGTAATATCAGTATCTTATGTAATTTTGCATGCAAAATACAAAAAATTATTGCTGCTTCTTTCCAAATGCCCCAGACTTGGCGTCGCCGGCAATTGGAGAGAGCCATGAGCGATACCGTCTCAGCCATCGCAGCGACCGACACCGCCAAGCCGACCAGTGTGCGTTGGAAGATTTTTCTTCTGATGCTGTTCCTGGTCTCGATCAACTATGTCGACCGCGCCTCGCTATCGGTCGCGATGCCGCTGATCTCCAAGGAGTTCGATGTCGATCCGGCGATGCAGGGATTGATCCTTAGCTCGTTCTTCTGGACTTACGCGTTGATGCAGGTGCCGGGCGGCATGCTGGCCGACCGTTTCAAGCCGCGGGTCGTGATCGCGTCGGCGACGATTTTCTGGGGCGCCTTCCAGGCGATCGCGGCCGTGGCCACCAGCTGGCCCGTCCTGCTGCTGACGCGGCTTGGCCTGGGCGCGTCTGAAGCGCCGATCTATCCCGCCGGCGGCAAGCTCAACGGCATCTGGATGACGCAGACCGAACGCGGCCGTGGCGCGACGCTGCTCGACGGCGGTGCGCCGCTCGGCGCGGCCCTGGGATCGATCATCATCGCGTGGTTGATCGCCGCCTTCAATTCGTGGCGCATGGCTTTTGTCATCGCCGGTGTCGGAACCATGCTGTGCGGGTTGCTCGCCTGGTATTACATCCGCAATTCTCCGCGACAGCATCCGTCGATCAACGAGGCCGAGGCACGCTACATCGAGCAGGCGCATGCGCTGGAAGACGCAGGCATGCCCGCATCAAGCGGCGCCAGCTGGACGGCTTATTTCCGCTTTCGTTCGGTGTGGTGCATGTGCCTGGGCTGGATGTTCTTCAACACCGCCTTCTACGGCCTGCTGACCTGGATGCCGACCTATCTGTTCAAGGTCCACAACTTCGACATCAAGACGCTCGGCGGCGCTTCCTTCATCATCTTCTTCTCGGGCTTCGTCGGCGAACTGGTCGGCGGCTGGGTCGGCGACTACTGGCGCAGCCATGGCGGCGGACCCAATCTGGTGTTCCGCACGCTGTTCGGCATAGCCGCGATCATGGCGACGGTGTCGATCTTCTCGGTGGCCTATGTGACCGACCCCGTCGCCGTCGTGGTGCTGCTGTCCGCCACGCTGTTCTTCCTGCGCTGGTGCGGGATGTATTGGGCGATACCTGCAGCGCTCGCGGGCCGCGAAAAAGCCGGCTTCCTCGGCGGCTGCATGAATCTCGGCGGCAACATCGCGGGCGTGCTGACGCCGTTGATCGTCGGCTTCATCGTCCAGGCTACCGGATCTTACTTCCTGGCGTTGATGTTCTTTGCCGGCGCCGGCGTGGCGCTGCTGATCTGTTCGAGCTTGATCGATTACAGTCGCAAACTGCCGGTCTGATACGACACAGGATGGACGCGGCGATGCGTCGCGTCCATCCCTGCTTCTCTTATGAGGCTCCAAATGACGACACGACAAGTCCGGCTCGGCATGCTGACCCCTTCATCCAACACCGCGCTGGAGCCGATCACCAACGCGATGCTGGCCGGCATTGCGGATGTCTCGGTACATTTCTCCCGCTTCAAGGTGACCGAAATCGCGCTGTCCGAGGCAGCACTGGCGCAATTCGACGACAGCGAGATCTTGCGCGCAGCGGAGCTTCTGGCGCACGCCAAAGTCGATGTCATCGCCTGGAACGGCACGTCGGCGAGCTGGCTCGGTTTCGATCGCGACGAACGTTTGTGCGAACGGATCACGGCGGCAACCGGCATCAAGGCGCGAACCACCGTGCTCGCTTATCGCGATCTGTTCCAGCGCACCGGGAGCAAACGGATCGGGCTGGTGACGCCCTATCGCAAGGACGTCCAGGAAAAGATCATCGCCGTCTGGGGCTCCGAGGGATTGCACTGTGTCGTGGAGCGGCATCTGTCGCTGCAGGACAATTTTTCGTTCGCCGAAGTGCCCGAGGCCGAAGTCGCGCGCCTGATCGAAGAAGTCGTGCGCGAAGGCTGCGACGCCGTGGCGGTGCTCTGCACCAATATGCGTGGCGCCGGCCCGGCCGAGGTGCTCGAAGCGAGACTCGGCGTACCCGTCTTCGATTCGATTGCGGTGACGCTATGGGCGTGCTTGATCGCGACCGGAATAGATCCGGCGCGTATCGAGGGCTGGGGCGGGCTGTTCACTGATTCGGTTCTTGCAAGCGCGGGCGGGGATACCCAGAGGTCTTCTTCATGAACCGTTCGAAATCGAGCGCAGGCAGGATCAAGCTCAAGGCTCAAGCCAAGAGCGCGCTCAAGAACGCCGCCAAGCCGCGCCGCGCCGTGACGGCGCTGCCGCGACGGCAACTGCGTGTGCCACGCGCGGGTTTGTACGAGCAGGCCGCGACGCGGCTTCGCCTGTTGATCGTGCGCGGCGATCTGGCGCCCGGACAGCTATTGCTCGAGGCCGATCTTTCCGACGCGCTCGGGGTGTCGCGAACGCCGCTGCGCGAAGCCCTGAAACAATTGGCGACCGAAGGCCTGGTCGAGCTGCGGCTGAACCGCAGCGCCATCGTGGCGCCGCTGCGCCAGGATGAACTGGTCGAACTGTTCGAGGCGTTGGCCGGCATCGAACGTTGCGCCGCCGAGCTTGCGGCGACACGGATGGCGGCGCGCGATGTCGAGCAACTCGAAACCATGCAACGGCGTATCGAATGGCATCACAGCCGTGGCGAGATGCGTGAATATTTCGAGATCAACCAGCAAATTCACCGCGCCATCGTCGGCTTTGCCCGCAACAGCGTGCTGAAGGCCACCCACGACGCGTTGCTGCCGCGCGCCGAGCGCGCGCGCTTCTTCGGCCTGTCGGTATTGGGGCGCTGGGAGGAGTCGGTGCGGGACCACCAGGAGATCCTGGATGCGCTGAAGGCGCGCGACGCCGGCCGCGCCGGACAATTGCTCGGACATCATGTTCGTCGTACCGGCGAGGTTGTCGCCGGGACGCTGCCGCTCGAGGCCGACGAGGCCGGCGCCGTGAAAACCTCCCGCGAGCTCCGAGCCGCGGCGAAGCGAAAGGCCGGGCTGTGAAAATCCTGCTGCTCAATCCCAACACCACCGCCGCCGTGACGGATCTGCTCTATTCGGCTGGCTCGAAAGTCGCTTCGCCGGGGACCGAACTCATCCCGGTGACCGCCCGGCGTGGCGTGCCGTATATTGCGACCCGCGCCGAAGCGCAGATCGGCGGCGCCATCGCGCTTGAAATGCTGGCGGCGGCCGGCCCCGGCATCGATGCCGCAATTATCGCCGCGTTCGGCGATCCCGGCCTGTTCGGAGCGCGCGAGCTGTTTGATTTTCCGGTGGTTGGCCTTGCCGAAGCCGCGATGCTGACCGCCTGCATGCTCGGCCGCAAGTTCGCCATTGTGACCTTCGCCCGCGCGCTGGGGCCCTGGTATCAGGAATGCGTCACCATGCACGGCATGGACGCGCGTTGCGCCGGTATCCGCACGCTCGATGGCGCGTTCAAATCGATCTCCGATGTTCAGGCCGAGAAGGAAGAGATGCTGGTGGCGCTGGCGAACCGCGCGATCGAAGAGGACGACGCCGACGTCGTCATTCTCTCCGGCGCGCCGCTGGCGGGCCTTGCCGACAAGGTCCGCGATCGCATTGCGGTCCCGGTCGTCGATCCGACCGCCGCGGCGGTGCGGCAGGCCGAGACACTGGTCGCGCTGAAGCCACGCAAGGCCACAGCCGGGACGTTCCGTCGTCCGGATCCGAAGCCGACCATCGGGCTGACGGAACCGTTGGCCGCGCGGATCGAGCACCGGCGGCCAATCGATGCGAAAGGAGAAACCATCTGATGTCGTTCGATACCATCATCCGCGGCGGCACCGTCGCCACTGCCGCCGACACCTTTGCCTGCGACATCGCGATCCGCGACGGACGCATCGTAGCGCTGGGACACGATCTCGGCGAGGCCGCCACCATCATCGACGCGACCGACCGGCTGGTTTTGCCCGGCGGCATCGACAGCCATGTTCATTTTGCGCAGCCGTCGGGCGACGGTATCGTGATGGCCGACGGTTTCGCCACCGGCACGCGGTCGGCGGCGTTCGGCGGCAACACCACGGTGCTGCCGTTTTGTTTGCAGGAGAAAGGCCAGAGCCTGCGCGAGGCGTTGAAGCATTACCATTCGCTGGCCGACGGCGAGTGTCACATCGACGTCGCCTTTCATTTGATCGTCACCGACCCGACCGAACAGGTGCTGGGGCAGGAACTGCCGGCGCTGGTGGAGGACGGCTATACCTCGCTCAAGGTGTTCATGACCTATGAGGGCCTGGCGCTCTCGGATCGCGAATTGCTCGAAACCATGGCGGTGGCACGCGAGACCGGCGCCGTGCTGATGGTGCACGCGGAAAATTTTGACGCGATTCGCTTCCTGACCGACCGGCTCGAGCGCGCCGGCAACACCGCGCCGCGTTATCACGCGACATCGCGGCCGATCCCGGTCGAGCGCGAGGCGACGCATCGCGCGATTTCACTCTCCGAACTGATCGATGTCCCGATCATGATCGTGCACGTCTCCAACCGCGAGTCGATGGACGAGATCCGCCGTGCCCAGCAGCGCGGCCTGAAAGTGATGGGCGAGACCTGTCCGCAATATCTGATGCTGACCGAGAAAGACCTCGACCAGCTCAACATGGAAGGCAGCAAATATGTCTGCTCGCCGCCGCCGCGCGACGTTGCGAGCCAGCAAGCATGCTGGGAAGGCCTGGAGCAGAAGGTGTTCTCGGTGTTCTCGTCCGACCATTGCCCGTTCCGCTACGACGATCCGCAAGGCAAGTTGACGCCGAAAGGCCGCACCAGCTTCCGCTGGGTGCCGAACGGAATTCCCGGCGTCGCGACGCGGCTTCCGATCCTGTTCTCGGAAGGCGTCGTCAAGGGCCGCATCGACCTCAACTCGTTTGTCGCATTTACCTCGACCAATCATGCCAAGATCTACGGGCTCTATCCGCGCAAGGGGACGATCGCGATTGGATCGGACGCCGACATCGTGTTGTGGGACCCGAAACGAAAAGTCACGATCCGCCACGATTTGATCCACGACGGCTCGGACTACACGCCCTATGAGGGGCTCGAGGTCACGGGCTGGCCGGTGCTGACCATGCTGCGCGGCAAGGTCGTGGTCGATGATGGCGTGCTGGTCGGCGCCAAGGGCTATGGCAGCTATCTGCCGCGGGCCAAACGCGCCGGCGCGTACCGCTTCGCAACCTTAACTAAAAGTACGAGCCCAGGAATTCCAGGAGACCACCATGCCCCATGCGACGACGGATGACGGAATACGGCTGTATTTCGAGGAAACCGGATCTGGCCATCCCGTGATCCTGGTCCACGAATTCGCTGGCGATTTGCGCAGCTGGGAGCAGCAGATGCGTTATTTCGGCAAGCGCTACCGCACCATCGCCTTCAATGCGCGGGGCTTTCCGCCGTCCGAAGTGCCGGAGCACGTTTCGTCGTATTCGCAAGCCCGCGCCGCTGACGATATTCTCGCCGTGCTCGATCATGTCGGCGAACGTCAGGCGCATATCATCGGCCTCTCGATGGGCGGATTCGCGACGCTGCATTTCGGCTTGCGGCACCCGGAGCGGGCGCGCTCGCTGTGCATCGGCGGCTGCGGCTACGGCGCCGAGCTCGACAAGCGCGAGATCTTCCGGGCCGAAGCCGATGTGATCGCGGGCATGATCCGGACCGAGGGCATGCCGGCCTTCGCCGAACGCTACGCCTACGGGCCGACCCGCGTTCAATATGAAAACAAGGACCCGCGCGGCCACGCCGAGTTCAAGAGGATGCTGGCTGAACATTCGGCGGTGGGATCGGCCAACACCCAGCAGGGGGTCCAGAAGGAACGGCCGTCGCTCTATACGCTGGTCGAGGAAATGCAGCGCATCACCGTGCCGACGCTGGTGATCACCGGTGATGAAGACTGGCCGTGCCTGATGCCGGGCATCCTGATGAAGCAAAGCATTCCCTCATCGGCGCTGGTGGTGATGCCGAACGCGGGTCACGCGATCAACATCGAGGAACCGGAAGAATATAACCGGCTGGTCGGCGATTTCCTCTCCCAGGTCGAGAGCGGCCGCTGGCCGACGCGAGATCCCCGCGCCGTCAGCGCTTCCATCACCGGGATGAAGTAGCGGAGCGCCATACCGCGGCGAGTTGACGGTCTCGCCGCGCCTTGATCGCGTGGCTGCGGTCCGTGCTGGCCGGCGAGGGCGGCGCCAGCAGATAGACTTTCGTCGGATCGGTTCGACGAGAGCTCTTTCGTCTATTTCGGTCGCCTGCTTTGCATATCCCCGATAGCCTCGTCATAATCCCCAACCGCGAACACGATTCTCGCCGCCGATCCGATATGCGGAGCAAGCGGCACCCTTCGGAAGCGTATTCGCGAACGAACAAGAACTCTTTATGGGAGGTTCGAATGATGGATAGGCGTCAGTTGATCACGCGATCCGGTGCTGCGTTTGCCGCGCTCGGCTCCGGTACGGCCTTCGGGGTGTTGCGGGCGTTTGCTGCTGATACGGTAACCCTGCCGTTCGAGAATGGCGAGCGGCCGCTGGTCAAATATCCGCAGAAACGGCCGATGATCGGCCTCACCAGCCGGCCGCCTCAGCTTGAAACCCCGTTCGCGGTATTCGACGAAAGCGCCATCACGCCGAACGATGCGTTTTTCGTGCGCTATCATCTGGCCGGCATTCCCTATGACATCGATCCCGATGTCTTTTCGGTCGAGATCAAGGGCAAGGTCGACAAGCCGATCAAATTGTCGCTTGCCGACATCAAGAAGATGCCGGCGGTTGAACTGGTGGCGGTCAATCAATGCTCGGGCAACAGTCGCGGATTTTCCGAGCCGCGCGTCGCCGGCGGCCAGCTCGCCAATGGTGCGATGGGCAACGCGCGATGGAAAGGCGTGCCGCTCAAGGCGGTGCTGGATCAAGCGGGCGTTCAGGCCGGCGCCAAACAGGTCGTATTCGGTGGCATGGACGGTCCGGTGTTCGACAAGACGCCCGATTTCGCCAAGGCGCTCGATATCGATCATGCCCGCGACGGCGAGGTTATGCTGGCCTATGCGATGAACGGCGCCGATCTGCCGCTGCTCAACGGCTTTCCACTGCGGCTGATCGTGCCCGGCTATTACGGCACCTATTGGGTCAAACACCTCAACGAGATCACCGTGCTCGACAGCGTGTTCGACGGCTTCTGGATGAAGTCGGCCTACCGCATTCCGGATACCGAGTGCGCTTGCGTCGAGCCGGGCACCTCGCCGAAGGCAACCATCCCGATCAACAAGTTCAACGTCCGCTCGTTCATCACCAACCTGAGCAGCGGCGCGAAGCTCAAGGCGGGACCTGTGCTGCTCAAAGGCATCGCCTTCGATAGCGGCAAGGGGATCAAGGACGTCAGCGTCTCGACCGATGGCGGCGCCACCTGGCTTGCGAGCCAGCTCGGCAAGGATCTCGGCAACTACTCCTTCCGCGAATGGCAAGTGTCGGTTCCTCTGACGGCCGGTCCGCATGACATCAAGGTGCGCGCCACCAATCAGGCCGGGCAGACCCAGCCGGACAAGCCGCTGTGGAATCCGCCCGGCTACATGCGCAACGTGATCGAGACCACTTCCGTCACGGCGGCTTGAGGAGGAATGCGCATGTCACATCTGAAAATCGCGCTCTGGTTCGCCGCATCGATCCTCGTGCTCGGCGCCGTGCCGATCATCTCATCGGCCAAACCGATCTCCTACCAGCTGCCTGAGGAGACCGCGGCGTTCGGGCCGGGCCCGAACCAGGATGCCGCGCTCGGAAATTGCACGGCGTGTCATTCGGCCGATTACATCAAGACCCAGCCGCATGGCACCGCATTCAAAAAGGATTTTTGGCAGGCCGAGGTGACCAAGATGATCAAGGTCTACGGCGCCCCGATCGATGACGCGGATGTCGGCAAGATCGTCGATTATATGGTGGCGACCCATTAGACGTGTGGGTGTCTGAATCGCTCTCGGCATGACGAAGCCTTGGTTGGCCTGACTTTATTGGCTACTCTTCAAGTCAGACCAAAGGAAAAATCATGGCTGGCTTCCCCACCTCGACCACGGTTTTCGACTCCATCCTGTTTCGTGACGCCTTCGGCACACCGCGCATGCGCGAGGTGTTTTCGGATTTCAGCCTGATCTCGCGCTATGCCGAGGTCGAGATCGCACTGGCAAAGGCCGAGGCACGTTGCGGCGTGATCCCGCAGGGGGCCGCTGACGACATCGCCAGGCTAACCGATGTGTCGAAATTCGATTTCGATCTGTTACGCGGTGAAACCGATATCGTCGGCTATCCGATCCTGCCGTTGGTGCACCAGATGGTGAAGCAGTGCGGTGAGGCAGGCCGCTATGTGCATTGGGGCGCGACGACGCAGGACATCATGGACACCGCGGTGGTCCTGCAAGTGCGCGACGGGCTTGCCATTGTCGAAGCCGACATCGCGGTGCTGCGCGGCGTCCTCGCTGATCTCTCGATAAAACATCGTGACACGCCGATGGCGGGCCGCACCCATCTGCAGCAGGCGCTGCCGGTGACCTTCGGCTACAAGACCGCGATCTGGCTCGCGATGTTCGACCGTCACGCCGAACGGCTGGCGCAATTGAAGCCGCGCGTGCTGGTCGGACAATTCGCGGGCGCCGCCGGTACGCTGGCCTCGCTCGGCGACAAGGGATTCGAGGTCCAGCAGGCGCTGTGCGAGGAGCTGGGGCTTGGCGTTCCCGTCTCCACCTGGCACGTCGCGCGGGATGGTCTGGCCGAGGTGGTGAATTTCTTCGGCCTCGTCACGGGCTCGCTCGGCAAGATCGCGCTCGACATCATGATCATGGCCTCGACCGAATTCGCCGAACTCTATGAGCCCTTCGTCAAGGGGCGTGGCGCGTCCTCGACCATGCCGCAGAAGCGCAATCCGATTTCGTCGGAATTGATGCTGGCGGCGTGCAAAGGCGTACGTCAGCATGCCGGCCTGATGCTGGATGCAATGGTGCAGGATTTCGAACGCGCCACCGGGCCGTGGCATGCCGAGTGGATGGCGCTTCCGGAAAGCTTTGTGCTGACCGCCGGCGCGTTGCATCAGGCGAAATTCGCGCTGGGGGGTCTCATCGTCGACGACAAGAAGATGGCCGAGAATCTCGATATCAGCCGTGGGCTGATCGTCGCCGAAGCCGTGATGATGGGGTTGGCCCCCGACATTGGCCGGCAGCAGGCGCATGACGTCGTCTATGACGCCTGCCGGCTCGCCAACGAAAAGGGCATCCATCTTGCGGACGCATTGTCGGCGGATAAGCGAGTTTCCGAACACATCGATCGCGCCACCATCGAGCGGCTGACGTCGCCGAAGAACTATCTCGGTCTGGCGCCTGAAATGGTCGATCGGGTTTTGGCGTCGGCGAAGCGTTGAACGGCGCCGTCAATTCGCCTATCTCTGGGGATAGCTACCGATCTTGCACAAGGACCTGTCATGACCGCGCATCAACGCAATTTTTCAACGCCGATCGATCCCGTCAAACTCGACCGGTTGGCCGAAGTGGCCGTGAAGGTCGGGCTGCAATTGCAGGCCGGACAGGATCTGCTGTTGACGGCGCCGACGGTGGCGCTGCCGCTGGTGCGCCGGATCGCCGAACATGCCTACAAGGCCGGCGCCGGCATCGTGACGCCGATTCTTTCCGACGAAGCGATCACGCTGTCGCGTTATAAATTCGGCCATGATTCGAGCTTCGACCGCGCCGCGGGCTGGCTCTATGAGGGGATGTCGAAAGCCTTTGCCGCCAACACCGCGCGGCTCGCGATCGTCGGCGATGATCCGATGCTGCTCTCCGGCCAAGATCCCAGCAGGGTCGCGCGCGCCAGCAAGGCCAATTCCATTGCCTACAAGCCGGCGCTGGAGCGCATCGTCACCTTCGACATCAACTGGAACATCATCGCCTATCCTAGTCCGTCATGGGCCAGGCAGGTGTTCCCGGATGACGAGGAGGATGTCGCGGTCGCCAAGCTGGCCGACGCGATCTTCGCGGCCTCGCGCGTCGACCAGGACGACGCCGTCGCCGCATGGGGCAAGCACAACGCGGCGCTGCGGCTGCGGACCGAATGGCTGAACGCGCAGCACTTCGGCGCGCTGCATTATACGGGGCCTGGCACCGATCTCACGATCGGGCTGGCCGACGGTCACGAATGGGAGGGCGGCGCCGCGACCGCCAATAACGGCATTACCTGCAATGCCAACATCCCGACCGAGGAGGTCTTCACCACGCCGCATGCCCGCCGGGTCGATGGCCATGTCATCAGTTCCAAGCCGCTGTCGTACCAGGGCTCGCTGATCGACAATATCGCGGTGAAGTTCGAGGGTGGACGGATCGTCGAGGCCAGGGCTTCGCGCGGCGAGGAAGTGCTGAACAAGGTGCTCGACACCGACGAGGGCGCGCGCCGGCTCGGCGAAGTCGCGCTGGTGCCGCATTCCTCGCCGATCTCGGCAAGCGGGCTGTTGTTCTTCAATACGCTGTTCGACGAGAACGCCGCCTGCCACATCGCGCTCGGCCAGTGCTATTCCAAATGCTTCGTCAACGGCACCAAGCTGTCGCCGGAACAGATCGCAGCGCAGGGCGGTAACACGAGCCTGATCCATATCGATTGGATGATCGGCTCGGATCAGATCGACATCGATGGCATCCACGCCGACGGCCGGCGCGTGCCGGTGTTCCGCAAGGGCGAATGGGCCTGACGTATCGGCGGCTGGAGCCGAATGGCGTTTAATCGAGTCGGTCCGGCCCGACATTCAGCCCACCTCTCCCCGCCGGGGAGAGGTCGATTTGCTCCCGGCGATGCGAAGCATCGTCCGGTGCAAAT
>NZ_LMUK01000021.1:48655-63887 GCF_009766005.1 Bradyrhizobium sp. S69
CTCCCGTTGCTGCTATGGCCTCATTTCATCACGCTCTACCCCACCACATCGCGCAGCATTGGGTTGTCATCGATCGTAAAGTCGTTGAACAGCGTCGCGCAGGGCTCGCCGTCGGGGGCGCGTACGGCGACTGCGGAAGCCGATACCGCGCGATGCAGGGCGGCGACCGGATCGGGCGGCCGTGTCAGCCGGATTTTGGATATCAGGTAGTCGCGGGCCTCGTTGATATCGTCGTCGTCGTCGAACGCGCTATGGAGCGCGGTCGCCGCGCGCCGCATCTCGTCGAGGCTGCCGCCGGCGGAATATTTCAGCAGGTCCTGCCAGTAGGGACAGGCCACGATCAGCTGGATGAATTCGTCGAAATCGGCGGCGACGACGCCGGCCTGGCCCTCGGACGACACATAGAGCACGTGCTGCGCGGGCGGCAGCAGCGCAAATACGCCGCCGGCGCCGTCGCGTCCGATCGGCCGGAAGGCTTTCGCGCCGTCCACGGTGAACCACCCCGTTTGATCGAGATCGGTTTCAAGCCGGAAGTCGAACGACCAGCACAGCCGCTCCACCGCTTCCACATCCACGGCCAATGCATCTGGGCTGAGGGGCATTTCGCTTCGCCGGCAGTTCGTTATCGATACCCCTTGGTCGCAACCAGCCGGCGCAAAGTTCATTCAATTGCGGTTGGATTCGCCGACCGTCAGCGTCCCCCTCTAGCTGGGGCCGTGGTCCTGGGCGTTGAGGTCCACCCCCTGCGGATCCCTGATGGTGGAGACGGCCACCAGCGATATCACCGCGAGCACGGCGATGTAGACGCCGACCCGCCAGGACTCGCCGTAGGTTCCGATGATCCACTGCGCGATCGCCGGCGCAAAGGCGCCGCCAAGAATGGCGCCGAGCGCATAACTGACGGAGACGCCCGAATAGCGGATTTCGGCCGGGAACAGCTCGGCGTAGAGCGCCGCCTGCGGGCCGTAGGAAAGGCCGAGCCCGATCGTCAGGCCCAGCGCGCCAATGAAAAACAGCACCGCGCTCTTGGAATCGATCAGGAACCACATCGGCACCGCCCACACCGCCATGATGGCGTAGCCGATCTGGAAGCTGCGCACCCGTCCGATCCAGTCGCCCATCAGGCCGCCCAACAGCGTGAACGCAAACCAGCTGACGGCCGCCAGCGTCGAGACCAGCAGCAATTGGTCCGACGGCATCTTCAGCACGTTCAGGCCGTAGCTGATAATGAAAGCGATCAGAATGTATCCGGCGGCGTTATTGGCCATGAAGGTCAAAGCGGTGCGAAAGATCTTGCCGCTGTGATGCCGGAACAACTCGCGCAACGGCGCGGAGGATTCCTTGCGGCGCTGGTGCATCGCCTTGAAGACCGGCGATTCCTCGACCGAACGGCGGATCACCGCACCGATCACGATCAGCACGATCGAAAACAGGAATGGAAGCCGCCAGCCCCATTCCAGCATGGCTTGCTTGCCGAGCGCCGCCGTCATTGCCCACAACACGCCGGTCGCCAGGATCATGCCGAGCGGCGTGCCGATCTGTGGGAATGAGCCGAAGAAGCTGCGCCGGTTGACCGGCGCGGATTCCACCGACATCAGCGCCGCGCCGCCCCATTCGCCGCCGGCCGAAAAGCCCTGGAGGATGCGCAGGAACATCAGCAGCGCGGGCGCCCATGCGCCGATCTGCGCATAGGTCGGCAACAGGCCGATCAGCGCGGTTGCGCTGCCCATCAGGATCAGCGTCATCACCAGTACCCCGCGGCGGCCGAAGCGGTCGCCCATATGGCCGCTGACGATGGCGCCGAGCGGCCGGAACAGGAACGACAGTCCGATGGTCGCGAACGAGATGATCTGCGCCAGCAGCGGATTGTTCTGGGTCATCGGCGAGAAGAACAGCGGCACGAACGCCAATCCGGCGGCCTGGGCGTAGACGAAGAAATCGTACCACTCGATGGTGGTGCCGACCAAGGTCGCGGTCAGGACCTTCTTTTCCTCCCAGGTGATTTTCGCAGGGACGTCTGGACGGCTATTGGCGGATGCGCTGCGCGCAGCGACGGAGCTTTGCAAGGACATGTGAGCTTTTCGGGTGAGGAGGAGAGGATGCGAGCGGAGCGCCCGCCAATCAGCAGGCCGCGACGATCGCCAGATCGTCACAGTGCGACGATTTGACCGGCCACTCAAACAGAAGACTGAACGGATGTAGCATGAAATGACGCCCCCCTTCGGCCGGCGTGTTCTGATGACCCGCCATGCCCCGCGCGAATATTAATTGGAAGGCGGGGCCTGCGCCACTGAATTTGATGCGTTATGAGGGTTCGAAGCCTTTCCGACAGGTGCGCCCGCGGCGCCCGGGGCCCGTGGATGGCACGCGTCGGCGAGGTTTTGGCCGGCGGCGATTGCCGTGGATTGCACATGTTGCCGTAAGGAACGTTTAAAAGATTACCACTAGTTTTGGCGTCAAACCCGCACCGCTGCTTTCTGTCAAATCGCAAGCTTTTTCATTTACGCGTTTGAGGTTCTTGATGTCCCGCGCCCTCATTGAAACGACCAATCTCGCTGTCAACCTCACGCCGCGGCCGATCGAGCCGTCCTGGATCATCGAGGGCAAGCCGGATGCGCGATGGTGCGTGCTGTCGCAAAGCGCGGACGGACTGGCCTCCACCATGGTGTGGGAGTGCAGCGCGGGCAAGTTCAACTGGTATTATGATTTCGACGAGACCGTCTTGATCCTCGAAGGCTCGATCGTCCTCGAAAGCGACACCCTGCCGTCGAAGCGCTACGCGGCCGGCGACGTCATCTTCTTCAAGGACGGCGCGCATGCCCGATGGCATATCGAGGATCGCGTCCGCAAGCTCGCATTCTGCCGCAAGACCCAGCCGGTCTGGCTCGGCTTTGCGTTGCGGGTGGTCCTGAAGCTGAAGAAGATCTTCCTGCCTTCCAGCGAACGCCAGCCTGCGAGCCTGATGGGCTCTTCCTGACAAAATCGCAACGACGAATCACCCCAGCTTCAGCCTGTAGAAATCCGCGGCCGTCTTCGAGAACAATGCGGTCTTCTCGGCTTCGCTGTATTGCGCGGCGATGCGTTTGAAGGCGTTGAAGATCACCTGATAGCTGCACTGGCCTTTATCCGGCGGAAAATTGCTTTCGAACATGCAGCGCGCGGGACCGAAGGCCTCGATGCAGCTTTCGATATAGGGACGCCATGCCGCGGCGGCCTGTTCCGATGATGGCGGCATATCGCGCTCGTGAAAATCGAAGCCGAGCAGCCGCATCGCGAGGCCACCGAGCTTGACGACCACATTGGGGCATTTGGCGGCTTCCAGGATCGAGGCCTTCCACACCGCGAAAGTTTCTTCGCGCCGGCCGGCGAAACGACCGAGCCCGACCGGGCCGCCGCAATGATCGAGCACGATCCTTGTGTCGGGAAATGCGCGGGCCAGATCGACGAATTCCGAAAGCTGCGGATGAAACAGCCACGCATCGAAGCTCAAGTCGAGCGGCGCGAGGCAGGCAAAGCCTTTGCGAAAGGTGGAATCGAGCAACAGGCCTTGCGGCCGCGTCGCGTACATGTGGGCTATATCGGGGTCGGCATCGTAGGCCGATGAATGCCGGATGCCGCGGAAGCGGCCTTGGCCGGCGGTGATCTCGGCCTCCAGAACCGGCTGGGCGCCGTCGCCGAGCAAGAGATTGACGTGGCTGACGATGCCGGCGCAGATCAGCGCCGGGCCGTAGCCGCCGCTGGCAGCCATCGCCGCGACGCCGTTGGCGAATTCAACTTCGCCGACCGGGCGGAACGCTTCCGGGCCGCTGGCGCGATACATCGAACGGCAATCGACATAGACGGTGGCGACGATGGCGTGACCGGACGCGATGTCGTCGGACATTTCCTCGATCATGTAGCGCAGGCCGCCGCGATCCCACAGATGATGGTGGGGGTCGACGATCGGCCGCGTGGGATCGATGATTTCTTCGGTGGTTTGCGCAAGCCAGTCTTCGCGCGGATCGGCGTAGAGCCCGCTCTTTGATGCGGCGGCATTGCCAGAGACCATGGATCGTCACTCCCTTTTTTTCTGCTTTTTGCTTTGTCGAGATTATTGTTTCCCGCAGGGGGCGTTCAAACCCCGTCGAGGATTATGACCGTTGGCGTGCCCGGGAGCAAATCCCGCGAAATCCGCAACGTGCGCTCGGCGCGAACGTCGATCGCGAATTGCTGGCCGATCCGCTGCATGAATTCCTCCAGCGGTGTGGCGAAGCGATGCATCGGCAGCACCACCGAGGCGCGCAAGCGCTTGACGATGTCGGATATTCCGTCGAGCGACATGGTGTAGGTGCCGTCGATCGGCACCATCAGGATGTCGATCCGGCCGATCGCCGCCAGATGGCTGTCGTCGAGCGGGACGTGGAGATGTCCGAGATGGCCGATGCAGAGCCCGGCGACCTCGAAGATGAAGATCGAATTGCCGTCCCGGATCATCTCGCCGCCGGCATCCTCGCCCCAATAGCGGCGGATGTCGGTCGTCACGTTGCGGATATAGACGTCGCCGATCCGCTCATTGATATGCGCCGGCTGTCCGCCGTCACCCCAGCCATGCAGCACATGGGGAATGCGCGGATCCGGAAACAGCGTGTAATGTGTCGAGTGCGCGCGGTTCATGGTGACGACATCGGGCAGACGGCCGACCTGATAGGCACCGCTATAATCGGTCGCGATCCGCACGCCGCCGGGGGTGTCGATAAAATAGGTCGAGTGCCCGGCATAGGTGATCGCGACCTCGTCCGATGCCGCCGCTGCCTGCCGCAGCGCGACCGGCGTGGCGCGCGGCGCCGCATTGGACATCGCCAAGCATTCGCTGCGGGCGGGTTGCTGGGCGGCGGCCGGCGAGATCGACAACGGGGCGATCAGCGCAAGCAAGGCAAGGCTGGCGACAAGCGATCGCAGCATGAAGGATCCATCTTTCGTTGATGCCGACGACGACAATGTATCGCCGAACGCCGCAGAGGGCTATTTTGTCGGGATCAACAGATCGTCAGGAGACGCAGCCATGGAATTGACGTCGGGGACATCATCGGGCGTGCGTGCGCCGTCTTCGCACCGGCTGGAACCGCTTCGTCACGTCGATGCCGGCGTGCTCGATATCGCCTATTACGAGGCGGGCCCGGCGGATGGTCCGGTCGTGATGCTGATGCACGGCTTTCCCTATGACATCCATTCCTTCGTGGACGTCGCGCCTCGGCTCGCCGCGCAAGGTTGCCGCGTGATCGTTCCCTATTTGCGCGGCTACGGGCCGACGCGCTTCCGCGACAAGGCCACGCCGCGCTCGGGCGAGCAGGCCGCGGTCGGCGCCGATATGATGGCGCTGATGGATGCGCTTGGCATCCAGCGCGCGGTGTTCGCCGGCTACGATTGGGGCGGCCGCGCGGCCTGCATCGGCGCGGCGCTGTGGCCGGAGCGCTGCATCGGCCTCGTCAGCGTGAACTCTTATCTGATCCAGGACATTGCAGGGGCTATGGCGCCGGCGCGGCCGGAGCGCGAAGTGCCGCTCTGGTACCAGTACTATTTCCAGATCGAACGCGGCCGGGCAGGGCTCGCCGCCAATCGGCGGGGGATCGCGAAGATCTTGTGGCAGCAATGGTCGCCGAACTGGCAGTTCGACGACGCCTGCTTCGAGCGGACGGCGGTCGCGCACGACAATCCTGATTATGTCGATGTCGTGATCCACAGCTACCGCCATCGCTACGGCCTTGCCGAGGGCGATCCGCAATATGCCGGGCTGCAACGCCGACTGGCGGCGCTGCCGCCGATCACGGTATCGGCCATCACGCTGGACGGCGCCGGTGATGGCGTGGCCGTTGTGACCGACGGCAGCGCCAGCGCACCGAAATTCACCGGCCGCCGCAGCCATCATGTGATCCCGCGCGCGGGCCACAATCTGCCGCAGGAAGAACCCGAAGCGTTCGCGGCGGCGGTGATGGAGCTGGTGAGGGGATAGAGCGTTTTCGAGCCAACGGGTCGCGCGAATGTGCGCGCCCGATGACAGGCTCCGTGGATACCTGTTCGCATAGCAATCTGCGCAGATTGCGTAGACTTATCTGCGGTAGAAAACGCGTCAAAACAAAAACCTAGAGCCTTGTTCCGATTCTATCGGAACGGGGGCTCTAGAGCGCCAGTCAGGAATCGGGCCATCTTCGCATGACCTCGCCGATGATATCGGCACCCGCATCGATCTCGCGTTCGTTCCAGGCGGCGAAGCCGAGAAATAGGCCGTGTTCGGCGGTCCCGCCGATGAAATGAGGCGAAAGAGACCGTGCCGTCACGCCCATTTTCGACAGATAGCTGCTGACGGCGCGGTCCTCGCATCGCGGCTTGAAATAGGCGGTCAACTGCATGCCGCCGCTCGGTGCAGCGGCGGTTAGCCGATCGCCGGCAACGGCGTTGAGGGCCCGCACCAGATGATCGCGCCGATCGCGGTAGAGCCGCGTCATCTTGCGGATATGGGCCGCGAAATGACCGTCCTCGATGAATTCGGCCAGCGCATCCTGCACCGGAGCCGATGCGATCTGGCCGCTGTGACGTTGGGCTTTCTCGAAGACGTCAACGAAGCTTTCGGGGACGATGATGTATCCAACGCGAATATCCATGAAGGTCGATTTTGAGAACGTGCCGACGTAAATCGTGCGGCCGGTCTCATCCAGCCCCTGCAGGGCCGCGACCGGTCGTCCGTCATAGTGAAATTCGCTGTCGTAATCGTCTTCGACGATCGTTGCCCCGGCCGATGCCGCAAAACTCAAAAGCTGCTGGCGCCGATGCACCGGCATCAACCGCCCGGTCGGATACTGATGGGAGGGCGTGACGAAGATCAATCGCGGCCGGTCTCGCCGGCCCTGGATCGACAACCCGCTTTGATCGAGCTGCACGCCGCAGACCCGCGCACCCGCGGCTTCGAGCGCGGCGTGCGCGCCGCCGTAGCCGGGACTTTCCAGCCATGCGAGATCGCCGGCATTGAGCATGACGCGCGTGATAAGTTCGATCGCTGCCTGAGCCGAAGGCAGGATCATGATCTGCCGCGCGCCGGCTTTGACGCCTCGATGCTCCACCAAATGCCGGAGCAGTGCCGCCTGAAGCGCCGGACGGTTCAGCGCCGGCACACCGAGCACAGGCATGCCGCGCGCGGCGCGCCGCAGACAACGCGCCCACAGGTCGCGCGGAAACTCCCGTGCGTCCCCAAGGCCCGGAAGAAACGGCCGTGGCGCGCCCTCGTTGCTGACGGGCCAATCGGATTTGCGAAGACGTTCCGCCCAGTGCGACATCAACGGTTTGGCAGCGGCGCTGCGCGCGTTCGCCTTGCCGCGCATCAGGGATGGCTTCGAGGCGGCCACCGTTGGGCGTCGCCCTCTCGCAATGTCGAGATAGCCCTCCATCGCCAACTGGTCGATCACGCTCGATACCGTGTTGCGCGAGATCTTGAGCTGAAGCGCGAAATCCCGGCTGGATGGCAGCCGATAGCCGGGCGGCAGCAGGCCCTTCAACATCGCATGGCGCAGCTGATGGTAGAGCTGCCGCGAGAGCGTTTCGCCGCTTCGTGGCCGCAGCTCGACATCGATCAAGCCGGATAGGGCGTCGCGCATCCAAACTGGCTCTATCAATTTTGTAGAAATGGACCTTTTTATAAAGCCAGTTAAATCTATGATCGGCCGTCTGTCCAGTACCGCTTCGGTATCCCGGAATGAAGGATGACGGATTATTCGATGGATCACCCTCTGCCCCGCCATAAGGCGCTGTTGCTGTTCGCTGTGGTCGTCGTGGCGTGGGGCCTGAACTGGGCGGTGACCAAGACGATCGTCCATAGCGTCCACCCGCTCTGGGCGACCGCGATCCGTTCCGCCGTTGCCACCGTGGCCCTATTTTTCCTGCTGCTCGCGCGCGGGCAGCTGATCGTTCCGCGCCGCGGCGACGTGCCCGTGATCATCGCGATCGGGGTGCTGCACATGGTGGCGTTCTCGGCGCTGGTCGCCTACGGCCTGCAATTTGTCCCGGTCGGCCGATCGATCGTGCTTGGCTATACGACGCCGCTCTGGGTCGCGCCCGGCGCGTGGCTGTTCCTGCGAGAACCGCTGACCAAGGCACGGATGGCCGGGATCGGCTTAGGCCTGCTCGGTCTGATCGTCATGTTCAACCCGTTGGCCTTCGATTCGAGCGATCGAAATTCGCTGATCGGACATGGCCTGATCCTGCTGGCGGCGTTTTTCTGGGCCGCGAACATCCTCTATGTCCGCGCACACAAATGGATATCGACACCGTTCCAGCTGGTGTTCTGGCAGACGCTGCTGGCGACCTTGATCTTGTCCGCGATGGCGTTCGTGGTCGACGGCGCGCCACAGATCGATTGGAGCCCCAAGCTTGCGGGAGCATTTCTCTACGGCGGAATCTGTGGGACGGCACTGGCATATTGGGCCATGGCGATGGTCAATCGCAGCCTGCCGGCCGTCACCACGTCACTGGGTATTCTCGCAACGCCGGTGATCGGCGTGGTCAGCTCCGCGATTGCATTAGGAGAGCCGATCGACGCATCGCTGATTGTGGCGATGACGATGATACTGGGCGGCATCGCGGTCGGGACAATCCCGACCGGTAAACGCACCTCGCGTGAGGAGACGTCGCCCACGAACGCCGAAACGATTCGGGCGTAGCGTCACAGTTCGATGGCCGAACGCTCATCGCTGGCGGGGGCTGATCTTCCAGGTTGCCGCGATGATCGCCGCCGTCATCAGGCCGGTGATCACCGCGGCGACCGGGATCGCCAGCACCAAGGCCGCGGTCGCGGCCCAGCCGATCGACGAAAAGGCTTCCGCGAAGGTCGCAATCCGCGACGAGGTCTGGCGGCGGCGGAATTGGCTGCGCCGGGCCTGGACCCGGAACCAGAGCTGGATCGCGGTGGCGCAGATCGTCGCAATCGCCACGCCCACGGCGGTGACGACAGCCTGCAGCGGCGAGGCGAATGCCAGTGCTGCGATCAGCGGCGCGAACACCATGCCGATGGCGATCAAGACCACCTCGATCTTGGCGCGGGTGACGCGCGAGGCCGATAGCGGCGCGGTCGCCACCAGGTCGGCGGCGTCTTCGCCCGAGATCGTCAACCAGGCAAGGCCGCCGGAGAGTTGGCCCGCGGCCATCACCACGACCGGCGTGATCAGCACGATGGCCGTCGAACTGTCGGCAAAGCTTCGCCACAGCATCAGCGCCGGCGGCACCAGATACAACAATTGCATCAGCGATTGCGACACCAGCCAGGGATCGCGGCGCAGCAACGCGAATTCCTTCCAGCGCAGCGCCTGTTGCCGCGAACCGGTGCGAAATACCGCCGCGCGCGAGCCTTGCCGGGTCGGCGTGGTATTCGCCGAGACGCGGATCGCAGTCTCGGCAAACTGGCGCGAGAAAATCGCCATCACGACGCCGAGCAGCATCAGGCCAAAGGACAGCAGGAGCAGCAGGGCCTCGCTGTCGCCAAGTGTCGCGCGCGCCGGCCACCAGACGATGCTGTCGGCGTCGGGCGCCCAGGCCGCCGCGGCATCCGAGGTGAGGACCGCGAAGCGCGACAGCGTGCCATAGGACATGATCGCGGCGATCTGCAGCGCGATGACAAAGCCGGCGCCGATGACCGCCGCGAGGATTTGCGCGACCAGCCGGGTCCGGCTCGGGCCGATCAGCCGGAACAGCACGAGCGTGAACGCGATCGCACCGGCGGCTGCGGACAGGCCGATCGCGACGACGACGCCATAAGCCGAAAGCCAGCGGCTTCCGCCGCCGATCACGAGAACGTCGACGAAGGGCGTCGAGAGCAGCAGCGCCATCGCCGTGACCGACAGCGCGATCGCGGCGATGCGAACCGAGAACACGTTGGTCAGCAAGACCGGGGACGACATGATGAGATCGAGATCGGCCCGTGCATAGAATACCCGCGTGACCGATTCGATCGCCTGCGACAGCATCAAGGCCCACGCCAGGAAGATGGTCGCGGTGATGACGATGAGGGAGGATTTATCTATCGGCATCCGCAGATCGGCAAACCGGCCGATCACGGCATAGGCCGGCAGATGCAGCACGGCGGCGAAGATGATCAAGCCGATGACGGCGCGTTTTCGTTTACGCCCGCCGCCGGTCATCATCGCGAGCCATTCGCGCCATGCCAGCCGGATTTCGTGCCGGGCAAACCAGGTCAGGGCTTCGGCGGAGCTCATGCGGCGGCGGCCTCGACATCGACCAGCGCGATGAACATGTCTTCGAGACTGGTATCGTTCTGACCGTTCTGCTGGCGCAATTCCGCCAGCGTGCCCTCGGCGACGAGCCGGCCTGCCGCGATGACGCCGATGCGGTCGGCCATGCGCTCGGCCACTTCCAGGATATGCGTGGTCATGATCACGGTGCAGCCGGCGCGCACGCGCTCGCCCAGCAGGCCCTTGACGTGACGCGCCGACAAGGCATCGAGGCCGGTCAGCGGTTCGTCCAGGATGATCAGCCGCGGATCGTGCACCAGCGCGCCGGCGAGCGCGACCTTCTGGCGCATACCCTTGGAAAAGCCTTCGCAGCGTTCGTGCAGATGCGGTTCAAGCCCGAGCGAGACTAAAAGCTCGCGCGCCGACGGCTCGGATCGTTTGGGATCGACACCCCAGAGACCGGCCACGAAGGCGAGGTATTCCAGCGGGGTCAGCTTGTCGTAGATCATCGGCTCGTCGGATACCCAGGCCGTGATCTGCTTGGCAGCGATCGGGTCGGCGAGCGCGTCGATCCCGAGCACCGAAACCGAACCGGCGTCGGGCCGCAGCAGGCCGGCGACCATGCGCAGCGTCGTGGTCTTGCCGGCGCCATTGGGCCCGAGCAGCGCGTAGAATTCGCCCGAACGTACGGTGAGATCGAGCGCGTCGACGGCAAGGCGATCAAAACGCTTCGTTAACCCTCGCACCTGCAGTGCGGATGGTTGCTCGGCGGGGTTCATGATGCGGGGTGATCCAAGTTCAGATTTGCCAGTTTAGATTTGCCAATTTCAGATTTGCCAATTTTTTTGTCAGTTTCAGATTTGGCTGGTTCCAGCGCGGACCATGAACCCAAGAGATTGCGGCGCGGTGAACGGCCGACGGCAAATCCCGTCAATACGGGCGAATTGTCCGGTCGGAACCAAAAAGGCTTCAGGGACCTCGGCCGATCGAAATACCCTTCGCGATCGGCTGCAGTGTCGCCGAACCGCAGCGCCAGCCGCCGCTATCGGCTTTCTGAAACTCGAACGACTTTTCGATCCGCAATCGATGCGCCACCGCAAAGCTGTCCCGGCTGCGGGGCTGCGACGGCTGGGCCTGTCCGGATTTCAAGTCCCAGCAGGTGCCGGTGCAACCCGACGCGATCGGGCTGCACACCGCGAACGGAGAGAGAACCACCATTTCGATCTCGGCCAGCACGCTGGCACTCTGCGGCTGGATATCGCTGTCGATCTGGATGACGCGGTTCACCGACAGGAAATCCCCGCAAGCATTGGCGGCGTGAATTTGCGCGACGCATAGATCGACGGCATCGGCATCGGGCGCCGCCGGTAGCGGATGGCGGCCAAAAACCCGCTTGGGATCGCCCTTGGCTGCGATCAGTTCGGCGGTCTTTCCATTCATGAAGTCGGCGAGGCAATCCTCGGAAGACGACACGTCCTCCAGCGGCACGTTCTCCTTGCCGACCAGACTGCACTTTCGGTCCCGGCTCCTGATCCACCTTGCGTATTCGTCATGCGCGTTTCTCGCCTCGTCCTCTTTCAGCTTGGCGATCAGCGCCAGTGCATGGTCGTTGAGATCGGCCTCCGCGATCGCCAGCGAAGGGTCGCTGCATATCAGCGACCCGGCCGCGGTATTCGCCGCCAGGCAATCGAAGTTCGGATCGCTCAGGAGCGCGATCCGCTCTTCGGTTTCCTTCACCAGGCATTGCTTGATGGTGCCGACGTTCTGGCTCGGGATATTCTGATTGCGAAAAATGCTGCAGCTTGAGTTGCGGTTGGTGATCCATTCCGCGTTCTCCGCGATCGCAAGGCGGTGGTCCGAGCGCCGGTCGAGCCTGCCCCGGATCGCGTCGTTCAGCCTGCCGGCGAGATCGTTGAGTTGCGGATCTCCGCAAAACAGCCGATCGGCCGGATCCTTGATGTTGACGCAGTGATTTTTCTCAAAGAGCGGCAGCGTTGCGCCGATTGGCGGTTCGGAAGCCGCCGGCTCTTCGGCATAGCCAGGATAGCCCAGTCCAAGCTGGATGATCATGACAGCCAGCACGATCGCCCGCATTTGCTATCCCCGCACCGCGAAATCGCACAAAATTCTCGTTATAGCGATGCTAGCGTCCCGGAGGCGATGAAGAAACGAAATTTTCGCGAGGATGCATCAGGCGGCGTATCTTAGTTGGACGAGGAGATCGAGGCCGGCTGGCCGGTCAGATTGAGCGCCACCAGCGGATCGCGATCCCGCAGATTGGCCAGCGATGGCATGCCGACATATCGCATGACGTCGTGCTGATCGATCACGAACAGCGGCCGGGTGTTGCGCACGTCGGCGTCCTCGACCATCGCCATCCGGCGATTGTCGAGCGTCAACCAGCGCCCATCGAGCCGTGCCGCGGCGACGGCATGATCCTCGCCGCTAAGGGTATCGTGCACCACCACGATCCGCAGATCGTCGGGAGAGGCGCCGGCCAGGCCCAGCGCGACGAGCTTGGCGATCGCGTAGTCTTCGCAATCTCCGGCGCCATGGGCGAAGGTGACGAGCGGCGAACTCCACACGTCGGCTTGGCCGTACTGAGCCTGATCGCTCATCGGGCGGATCGCAAGGTTGATCGCGCGGTTGATCTCGCCGATGCGGGCGCGGCCTTCGCGGGCCCGTGCGTTGTCGACAATGGCGAGAAGCTGGAGCGCGGCCGGAGAGGCGCAGCGTTCGCGGTCGCCGTCGCAAAGCGCCAGTTGCACCCGTTCATCGTCCAGTTTGCGTTCGACACCGAGCCATTTGTCCCGCAAACCGCCATAGGTCAAAACGGCCGCGGGCGTCCCGAAGGGCTCGCTGGAATTCCTGGCTGGAGCCACCGAGCCCGGCGTCAGCAGCGTCGCAGCCTCAAGATCGGCGGCTGACCCGAACCAGGCCAGGCCGCAAGCGAGCACAAGGCCGCGCCACGCGTGCAAGCGACTGAAAGTCCCCATCTGACACCCCCGTCCGGGCATCGGCGAGGCTATGGCCTGCTCGTGACCGGATCTTTTCGGATGGGAGGATGAGGGGCGGGGGCTTTTATTCGGTTTAAAGGCGGCGGTTTGAACCAGGGAAGCGTGGAACAGACTAAAATCTGGGTCGCTAGTTTGCTGAAAATTTTACGGAATTTCACGTTTTCCCGGGTAGGGATGGTTGAGCCGGGCCGAATGACGCGTATTTCCGTGACTGTTGCAGCAATTCCACGGGGTATGGCTAATTCGCGGGAATAGCCGTTTTTGTCATCTAGATCACAGTCTTACGCCGGAAATTAGTGCACCGTCGTGCCGCGAAATGTCCGCTGAAGATGAGGCAAGTATTGGTGGTTGATTCTATACATCGACTTACATCAAAGAACTTGGCAAAGGACCTGGCATGGCGGAAAGCCATACCAGCTTTTACGCTACGGATGCTTCCTGTTTCGTCAAGGGGCGCAAATCGGCCCGCGGCCACGGCGCGACGAGCAACTTACGCGGCCTTTGTACACGCGGCGGAAGCGGTTTCGCGATGCACTGCGTGATGGTATGCAAAGTGCAGATTAGAAAAATTACATAATTATTAACCTTTTTTGGTGGCCCATTGAATTTCGTTGGCAAATTCGACGCCAAGCTGCCTGTTGACGGCCCGATTGCGCACTCCGCTATGCATGCGCATGTCGATGGCACGTCCGCGCACGCTCCGTCGGATGCCATTATCGTCCCAGACGCCCAATTGCTGTTCGGCGGCGAGTTCAAGCGCTCCGGCGTCGACCTGGTCCTGTCCGACGACCACCACGAACTCGTGCTGCACGATTATTTCAAGGGCGAGAAGCGCGTCGCGCTGGCGTCGCCCGATGGCGCCCACCTCACCGGCGACCTCGTCAACGCGCTCGCGGGCCATGTCGAAGTTGCCCAGGCCGACGGCGCTGTCGCGGCCGCCGTCGTTGTCGGTCATGTCACCAAGCTGACGGGCACCGCGACCGCGATCCGCAACGGCGTCTCGATCATCCTGAACCAGGGTGACAACATCGACAAAGGCGACGTGCTGCAGTCCGGCGCGGATTCGGCGCTCGGCGTCACCTTCATCGACGGCACCGTGTTCGGCCTGTCGTCGAATGCGAGGATGGTGGTCAACGAGATGATCTACGACCCCAACGGGTCGAACAATTCCTCGCTGCTCAGCCTGGTTGCGGGCACCATCTCCTTTGTCGCCGGCGAGACCGCAAAGCACGGCGACATGAAGGTCGATACCCCGGTCGCAACCATGGGCATCCGCGGCACCGCGGTGCTGGTCGAGATCGATTTCGACGTTCCGGGCCAGAACGGCGCGCCCTCGGCGAACTTCCAGGTCCTGGTCGAACCGGACGGCTCTACCGGATCCTACATCCTGTTCGACAAGAACACGCTGGCGCCGCTGGCGACGGTCAATACCGCTGGAACGCTAACCAAAATCAGCCAAGGCGTCGTCAGTTTCGAGGCCGGCTCGCCGCTGACGTCGGATCAGCAAAAGCTCATCACCGATTTGTTCACGACGAAATTCGGCGACAGCAACACCAAATCGCTGTTCGATCATTTTACGGATTCGGTTATTCCGCAGTCGTTGCAGCCGGTCTACCTGCCCGGCGGGGTCACCGTGACTCCGATCGTGTTGCTCGCGACGAACCCCCTTGGTTCGCCGCCTTCCGCCCCGAGTGGCGTGACGTCTGGCCTTCACCACATTCATGGCGCGCCGGATGTGACCATCTTCGACCAGGCTTTTGTCGAAATTCCTGGCGTCACCGGCAGCCCCGCGCCCCATACCCTGTCCGCGCCGATCACCTTCACCGATCCGAATAGCGGCGATCGTCCGACGGCGACGGTCGAGTTCACTTCGTTCACCTACCAGGACAGCACCGCCCAGCACAATGACATCAGTGCGTCGCTGACCCCGCAGGAAAAGGCGGCGATCGCGGCGGTCGAAGGCATCAGCCTGCAGACGGTCCCCGGCAACAATAACAACGGCTC
>NZ_LMUK01000021.1:64002-105355 GCF_009766005.1 Bradyrhizobium sp. S69
GACCGGCACCGCGACGTTCACCATCACGATTACCGGCACCAACGACGTTCCGGTCATCACCTCCAGCGTGCCGCAAACGATTGCGTTCTCCGGCGGCACCAGCGTGCCTGGCGGCGACCTGACGGCCCATGTGCCGACCTCGGGAACGATCGCGTTCGACGATCCCGATCTCACCGATACGCATACGGTTTCGGTCAAACTGTTGCTGGACGGGCTCGATCTGCCGCCGACGCCGTTGAAGATCTTCGAGCATGCATTGACCGCGTCGATTGCGACCGACAGCACCGGTAGCGGACTAGGTACGATCAAGTGGCAGCTTGCGGACCTTCCGGTTTATCTCGGCGATTTCATCCCGAAGGGTGAAACCATCACGCTCACTTATGCGGTGACCGTGACGGATTCGCAGGGCGCGACCGCGACCCAGGATATCACGGTGACGATTACCGGCACCGATACCCCCGCGGTGGTCTGGATCGCGACCACGACCACCGGTTCGCCGCCGGGCGGGCTGTGGAGCAACGCGCTGGACTGGGAAACCGGCACCGTTCCGACCGCCACCGATGACGCCATCATCATCACCGATCAGCTGATCGGCCTGACGCCGTCTTATCCGGTGACGATCGACGCCAACACCGCGGCCGCGGCCAAGAGCGTCACGATGAACGATTACGGGACCTCGCCCCCGGAATTGATCAATCTGGGCTCGCTTGCCGTCGGCGGCGCGTTCGACATGAGCGCCGATTCGATTTTGCATAATTCGGGCACCGTCAGCGTCGGCGGCCTGATGGAGGTGCTGAATACCAGCGTGTTGTTGAACTCCGGCGGCATTGCGCTGTGGCAAGGTGGCGACTTCAGCGGCCACAGCACGATCACGAACACCAGCAAGGGCTTGATCGAGGTAGGCGGCGGCACGCTCAACGTCGGGGTCGATATCGCCAATGCCGGCCAGGTCGCGATCGATTCGAATGCAACCCTGAAGTTGAACAATGCCACCATCGATGGTGGCGCCATTATCGACCGAGGCATGCTCGACCTGACCGGCAATGCCGTAGTGACGAACGGCACGCTCTACAACGTCAATCAAGTCAATGTTAGCGGCACGGGCAATGCCTTCGTCAACGAGACCATCTATAACGGCTCATTGTCCATTCCTGCCCTGTTCTACAATTTGCAGCCAGTCGTGAACAATGCCTTCTTCGATGACCCGGGGCCGGGCGGCAGCATATTTACCCTCGAAATTGCTACTGTCTTCAACGATGCGATCGACGTCACCGGCACGCTCACGCTGAATGGCGCCACGATCAGCGGTGGCGCGGTGGCGGATAACGGGACGATCGACGTCACCGGCGACAGCACCATTACCGGCGCATCGCTGATTGGTGGTTCGCTGATCGTGGAGAGCGGCCAGACCCTGACCCTCGACGGCACCTCCCTCACGGGAAGCTTTGTGGTCCTGCCGGGTGAGATCACGGAAGGTGCGGTTGGTATCACGCAACCCCCGGGCGTGGCCGTCGATCCAGTCGGCGTCTACATCTCCGGAAGCACGATCACCGACGACGGCACCATCAAGATCGATGCGAACAACGGGATTTGGCTGGCCAACGTCGCGATTAGCGGCGGCAAGATCGCCAATTCCGGCAGCATCGAAATCGTCGGTTCGAGCAGTATCGAGAACGACGCGCTGAACAATCACCAACTGACCGTCGACAGCAGCCAGACATTGACGCTGGACGGCACCGAGATCATCGGCGGTACCATCACCGACAACGGCACCATCCACGTCACCGGCGCCAGCAAGATCGACGGCAACGCGGCGCTCGACAACGGCATCGTGACGGTCGATGCCGTGCTGACGCTGGACAATGTCACGGTGTCGGGAACGACGATCAACGACAATGCCGGCATCGAACTCGACGGCACGGTCAAGCTGAGCGGCGGCGCCAGCATTCAGGGTACGTTGAGTGAGACGCTGGGTGTCGTCACCAACAACGGCACGCTGGAAGTGGCAGGACCTGCCACGCTGCTCGACGACACGCTGACCAATACCAGCGCCGGCATCATCCAGGTCGACAGCGACGATACACTGACGCTGTCGGGTGTTCATATCAGCGGCGGCACCATCAACGACGGCACCGCCGACGGTGCTGGCGGCGCCATCGACGTTACCGGCGACAGCACGATCAGCGACGCCAACCTGAACCATGGCAGCGTCAAGATTTCGCAAGGCGTCACGCTGACGCTCGACGATGTCACAGTGACCGGCACCAGCTTTACCGACACGACCAGCGGCAGCGTCATCCAGGTCGATGACAGCACCACGCTGACGCTGTCGGGTGTTCATGTCACCGGCGGCACCGTCAATGATGGCACGGCCGACGGCACCGGCAGCATCGACATTACCGGCGACAGCACGATCAGCCAGGCGGACCTGAACCATGGCGCCGTGACGCTCAACGGCGTGACGCTGACGCTCGACAACGACACGGTGACGGGCACCAGTTTTACCGACAAGGCCGACGGCAGCGTCATCCAGGTCGATGACAGCACGACGCTGACGCTGTCCGGTGTTCATATCACCGGTGGCACCGTCAATGATGGCACGGCCGACGGTGCTGGCGGCAACATCGATGTCACGGCCGACAGCGCGATCAGTGGCGCCAACCTGAACCATGGCGCCGTGACGCTCAATGGCGTGAAACTGACGCTCGACAACGACACGGTGACCGGCACCAGCTTTACCGACACGGCCGACGGCAGCGTTATCCAGGTCGATGACAGCACCACGCTGACGCTGTCGGGTGTTCATGTCACCAGTGGCACCATCAACGATGGCACGGCCGACGGCACCGGCGGCAACATCGATGTCACGGCCGACAGCGCGATCAGTGGCGCCAACCTGAATCATGGCGCCGTGACGCTCGGTGGCGTGACGCTGACGCTCGACAACGACACGGTGACCGGGACCAGCTTTACCGACACGACCAGCGGCAGCGTCATCCAGGTCGATGACAGCACCACGCTGACGCTGTCGGGTGTTCATATCACCGGTGGCACCATCAACGACGGCACGGCCGACGGCACCGGCGGCAACATCGATGTCACGGCCGACAGCGCGATTAGTGGCGCGAGCCTGAATTATGGCCGTTTGACGATTGGCGGCGGCGCCACGCTGACGCTTGATGATGGTGTCACGATCTCCAGTGGCACGCTGACAATCGACCAGTTTGGCGTCCTCGATGTCGTTCACGGCACCGCCGGGGCCGCGGTCACGCTCGATGGTAGCGTAACAAATGCCGGCCTGCTTGAAGCGACCAGCGGCGGCATGTTGCAGATCGACGGCAACGTCACGAACAGCGGTACGATCGAGGCCAACGGAGGCACCCTCGTCGTCGGCGCCGATGCCAGCATCAGCGGCTCCCCGGCGTTTACGACGGTTACGATCACCGGCAACGGATTGGCCGATTTCGTAGGCACTGCGACGCAGACGCTTGCCCTGAACGCGACATTCTCCGGATCCGGTACGCTCGAACTCGACAATTCGCAGCATTATGGCGGCACAGTCAGCGGATTTGTCACGGGTGACAAGATCGACCTGACCGATCTTGCCTACTCCTCCAGCGAGACCGACGTCTGGAACAGCCTCACCCACACATTGACGATCACCGAAGGCACGCAAAGCTCGAACATCATCTTCTCGGGTTCGTACGACCAGAACAGCTTCGCGTTGACCAATGATGGCAACGGTGACACCGAGGTGGTGTTGAGTCCGGCGCAGGCATCGGTAAGCGGTCTCGATCATGCCGGCAATGCGGTCGAGGGTTTTGCCCTTGACGCAACGCTGACCGACCTGAACGCAAGCGGTGTCACCTATCAGTGGCTCGATAACGGCACGGAGATTGCGACTGGCTCAATCTATACGCCAACTGCGGCCGGCCAGACGCTCGATGTCGTCGTGGGATTCACCGACGGCAGCGCCGAGCACGTCACGGCGCTCGCCGGCGCGGTAGTCGCGCCGCCTTCAGTCGTTATCAATGCGGACGATACCACCATTAACGAGAACGCATCGCTGACGCTGAATACGCTTCATGCATCGTTTGCTGATGCCGGCAGCGACAGCTTCACCGTGACGCTCGACGTCATCCACGGCACGCTGGCGCTCGACAGTATGGTGGGGGTCAGCGAGAGCGGCGCCGGCACCAGCGCGTCGCCGTTTATCCTGACCGGCACACTCGCCGATATCGACACCGCGCTGACCAGCGGCCTGGTTTACACGCCGACCACCGGGTATTACGGCCCCGATACGTTGACCTTCGAAGTCAACGACGGAACGTTCGGCTCGAATACCGCCACCGCCGCCATCACCGTTACACCTCTCCCCCCGGTGCTCCACAGCATGACGCTGACCGTCGCGCAAGGCGGCACGGATGTGCTGACCAACGCCGACTTCAGCGTCACCGATCCCAACAGCTCGAGTTTCCTGTATACGGTCGGCAACGTCACCGGCGGCCAGTTCGAGGTCTTTAACGGCAACAACTGGGTCTCGGCTCCCACCGGTGGTTTCACCACGGCGCAGATCGCAGCCGGCCAGGTTGAATTCGTCCAGGACGGCAGCACGACGCCGCCGAGTTTTTCGATCTTCGCCAGCGACGGCATCAGTGCCAGCTCGGCGATCGCGCCGACGGTAAACTTCAATGACGGGCCGACGATCACCACGGCCAACGTCGCGCTGGCCGCTGCAAGTCTTTGGGGTGACGAGGGTGAACATCAAGGCGCGGCCATCACCTATGCCGACGGGCATCTCTATCTGAGCTACAACAACGGCCCGGAGACGGAGGGTACGAGCGACACCGCAACCGTTGTTGGCTTCAACACCGAGCCGAGCGGGATATCCGGATTTACTTTCGCCTTTAACTGGAACTACGGCGACTTCTTCGGCCTGGCGGCGGATGGCAACCAAATCTACGCGGTCGGTGAAAGCAATCCTGGTGACGGCCTGACCTCGGATGATATCGGCGGCGTCGAGACGAAATCGATCTTTGTCCGCTTCGACACGAATGCCACGTCATCCTTCAATGAACCCTTCGGCGACACCGCACACACCTTTTATTCCTACAGCGGCGTCGAGAGTTTTCAGAACGCCATTGTCACCACGCACGGTGAGAATACGTCGATCTATGCCTTCGGGTTTGGCCAGCCAAATAGCTACGGCGGCTACATCATCGGTGAATACAACAGCAGCGGCACGCTTTTGGCGACGGCCACCGATCCGGGCGGTGTACCGGGCAGCTCTTCGGCCAATGGCGCCGTCGATTGGGAAGGCGCTATCTGGGCGGTCGGCAGTTCCCAGCACGGCAGCGAAGCGTACGCCAGTCCGACGGTGTGGACCTTCAGTTACGACCTCAGCCAGGTCTCCATTCACGAGGACAACATCGGTGGCGCGGGGATATTCAACGGGGTCACCACGATCGGCGGCCTGCTTTACGCCGCCGGCACTGCCTATGTCGACGGTGGGCAGGACTATCTGATTGCCGAGTACAATAACGATGGTTCGGTGGCCTGGAGTGACACGTTCGGTGCGGCCGGCGCCATCAGCACGTTGAACGGAATCGTGGAGATCAATGGCCGCCTGTTTGTCGCTGGCTCGGAGTCCATTGGGGGTGTCACCGAAGGCGTGGTGATGGAGATCAATGCGTCGAACGGTGCTGTGATCTCGACTCTGACTTCTGATCCCGGGCTATATAACGCCTTCACATCGATCGCGTCCGACGGCCAACATCTGTTCGTCGCCGGTGTATACGGCAGCAGCGTCAGCCAGGATCAGGCGATTCTTGTAACATATGATATCGGTGGCCCGGCGATGACGACCGTCGAAGACAGGACGGTCAGCACTAGCAGCATTGCCGTGTCCGCGGCCGCGGCGGGTTCGGCGCAAATCGAAGTGACGCTCGCGCTCGGCCATGGCTCGCTGGTGCTGGAGAGCGGCAGCGGTCTTGATTCGATCGTCGGCGCCGGGACGGGCTCGATCGAGTTGTTCGGCTCGCAAGCGGCGATCAATGCGGCGCTGGCCCATGGCCTGGTTTACGATCCGGTTGCGAACTACACCGGCTCCGACACGCTGATGATCACCGTCAACGACCAGGGTCACAATGCGACCAGCACAGCGCTGTCGACCACCCAGGAAGTCAGCATAGCCGTTACGCCCGCGGATTCGATCGCGGACGGCGCGACCTACACGGTCAGCACGGCCACGGGCGATACCATTGCGTTTGCTACTGGCAGCGGCACGCTCGACCTCGTTCAGCATGCGTCCTTTAGCGGTGAAATCGCCGGGATTTCGGGGACTGGCGACGTCATAGAGATACCTGGATTCACGGCATCGACCACGACGGCGGTCACCGGCAGCGGCAGCTACGACAGCACGACCAATACAACGAGCTTAGGTGTTATCGACACGGCCCACGGGATTCAGGGGCTCACGTTGGTTGGAGACTATTCTGGATCTACCTGGACAGTGACCGACGACGGCCATGGCGGCGTCAATGTTGCCGATCCGCCGGCGCCGGCTGCCGCCGCTATCGCAACCGGCTCATCGCTGGAGATTTCAACGGCGGCATCCACGGAAAACATCACGTTCCAGGGTTCCACCGGCAGTCTGACGCTCGACCATCCCGCAAATTTCACCGGTGTCGTCTCCGGCTTCACCGGCAATGGCACGCTGTCGGGTTCGGATCATATCGATCTGAAGGGGATCGATTACAATTCGCATTCCTTCACCGAGAGCTACAACGCGACCAACGATACGCTGTCGGTCAGCGACGGCACCAACAGCGCCGTGCTGCATTTCAACGGCATCTACCAAGCCGCGAATTTCAGCTTCACCACCGACAACGCCGGCGGCACGATCGTTTACGATCCGCCGGTCCCCGATCATTCGGCCGCGAAGACCCAAACCGTGACCGCGACCACCCATGGCTTCGTGTTCAACTTTGCCGAGCATGGCAACATCGCGAACGGCGCTCATCCGGCCGGCGACACCCACATCTTCGACGGCCAGACATTCGTGAACGCGGAAGCGGACCTGAACAAGCATCATGATGACGGGCATGGCCACGCGGCGTCCGCGTTCGATAGCCCGGAACCGGCGACGATCGCAGCCATCAAGGCGCAGCTGCACGCCCATGACTTCCACTTCGTTTAGCGAGACTTCCACTTCGTTTAGCACGCGCGCCAGCCGGAGCCGGTCGACTTGCTTGGCGCCGGACCAGACATTGTGGTGGCCGGCGCAGGCATGAAAAACACCGTCGCGAGCGTGAACAAATTGCCAAAACCTGATATCCGGACAGCATGAAGCGATTGAGGGTATTGCGACGCTGGTTCGGGCGAAAGTTCGGCTATGCGAGGCTGATCTGCCTGGCGATCCTGGTCGGGGTCGCGGCGCTTCGCATCGCCGATTTCGCTCCGATCCAGGAATTGCGCGTACGAACCTTCGATACCTATCAGCGGTTCGAGCCGCGCGTGAAGACCGCAAGGCCGGTCACCATCGTCGACATCGACGAAAAGAGCCTGACCAAGTTCGGCCAATGGCCGTGGCCGCGGACGCGGATCGCCGACATGATCGTCAACCTGACCAGGCTCGGCGCCGTTGCCATCGGCTTCGACATCGTGTTCGCGGAGCCCGACCGCCTCAATCCCAACGCCGTGGCCGACACCATGAGGTACCTCGACGAGGAGACCAAAAGCAGGCTGCGGACATTGCCGAGCAACGATCAGATCTTCGCCGACGCGATCAAGCGCTCGCGCGTGGTGTTGGGCGAAACCGGCCTTGCCGGGGCCAATCCGCTATTCGACAAGGCGCTTCCGGTCACCGGGGTGGCCACGCTTGGCGAGGATCCGCAGCGTTTCCTGTTCGATTTTGCGGGCCTGCTGCGCAACGTCGATACGCTGGAAGCGGCGGCCGCGGGGCGCGGGCTGTTTACCATCAGGAATGAGCGCGACGGCATTGTCCGCCGGGTGCCGATGATGCTGCGGGCCCAGGGCGTGATGATGCCGTCGCTCAGCTTTGAGATATTGCGGGTGGTGACCGGCACGTCCACGATCATCATCAAATCCGAAAAGGCCGGAATCAAGAGCGTCGGTCTCCACGGCCTGGAAGTCCCCACCGATCGCAATGGCCAGCTCTGGGTGCATTTCGCCAAACAGGATCGTTCGATTTATGTCTCGGCCGCCGACGTGCTCGACGGGAACATCGCGCCCGAAATGATCGATCATAAACTGGTGCTGATCGGGACATCAGCGGTAGGACTTAACGACATCAAGACGACGCCGGTGTCGGCGGCGATGCCGGGGGTCGAAATTCACGCCCAGGTGCTCGAGGCCGCGCTGGCCAATGCGCTGCTGTCGGAGCCGCCTTACGGTATCGTCCTCGAATTCGCCGCGGCGCTGGTGCTCGGACTTCTGGTGATCACGTTCGCGCCGATGTTCGGGCCGGTTGTCCTTGTCGTTATCGGTGGCTTGTTTGCCTCGTTGCTGATCGGGGCCTCCTGGTATTTTTATGCGCAGCAGCGTTTGCTGATCGACTTCACCTATCCTTTGCTGTCGACCACGGCGATCTATCTGACGCTGGTCTTCTCCAGCTTTGTCAGGGAGCAGGCGCAGCGGCGGCAGATCCGCTCGGCATTCGGTCAATATCTATCGCCCGCGCTGGTCGAACAACTCGCGCTTTCGCCGGAAAAGCTCGTGCTTGGCGGCGAGGAGCGCGAGATGACCATCATGTTCTCCGACGTCCGCGGCTTCACCGCGATCTCGGAGTCCTACAAACACGATCCGCAGGGCCTGACCGCACTGATGAACCGGTTCTTGACGCCATTGACCAACGCGATCCTCGCGCACAAGGGAACGGTCGACAAATACATGGGCGACGCGATCATGGCGTTCTGGAATGCGCCGCTCGACGATGCGCAACATCAGCTCAATGCATGCCAGGCCGCGGTCGACATGCTGGAGCGGATCGAAGAACTCAACAAGGAGCGTGAGACGGAGGCGCAGCACGGCGGTCACGCTTACATTCCGCTCAACGTCGGCGTCGGCCTCAATACCGGCACTTGCGTCGTCGGCAATATGGGGTCCGACCTGCGGTTCGATTATTCGGTGTTGGGCGATAGCGTCAATCTGGCGTCGCGGCTCGAAGGCCAATCCAAGGAATATGGCTTCCCGATCATCGTCGGCTCAACGACCGCGCTCGCAGTCAAGGAAAAGTTCGCCATTCTCGAACTCGATTTCATCATGGTCAAAGGCAAGAAGGAGCCCGAGGTCATCTATGCCGTCGCGGGCCGCGAGGACATCGCGCAGTCCGGCCGCTTTCAACGCTTGCGCAACCTGACCATCGAGATGCTGGCCTGTTATCGCGGCCGTGACTGGGATGGCGCGCTCGCGGTAATCGAGCGCGGCCGCGGCACCGGAGAAGCCCACTCGCTCGAACTACTCTACCAGCTCTACGAGGCGCGGATCCGCGATTATCAGAAGAACCCACCGCCGGAAGATTGGAACGGGGCGTTCGCGCTGCTGACGAAATAGTTGGCGGCACCGGTCTGGATCGTCGCGAGTGGGCCGCCTATCTGACGTTGGTCCGTCGTGCATGGCGGCGAAGCGGGAGCGCGAAGTATGCCACAGGATTTGCGAATCGGAGAGGTGGCGAACCGGACCGGGCGCAGCGTCCATACGATCCGCTGGTATGAAGCGCAGGGATTGTTACCCGGTGTCGCCCGCGACGCCGGCGGTCGGCGTGTCTATGGCGAGCATCATATCGGCTGGCTCGATCTGATGGAACGGCTTCGTTGCACCGGAATGTCGATCACGCAGATGCGCGAATACACCACGCTCGCAAAGCAGGGAGTCGCGGCGCTGCCTCGGCGTCGCGCACTGCTTGCAAAGCACCAACTCCGGGTGCGGGAAAGCATTGCCCGCTGGAGCGAAGCCCTGACCCTGGTCGATGCCAAGGTCGAGTTTTACGACGAATGGATGGCTAACGGCACAAGGCCGGTCGTCACGCCGCATCAGCGTGTGCCCAACGCGGTACGGGCGCTTCAGGCCGCCGGTCGGCTCTAGAGCCTTTTTCGGTTCTGATGGAATCAGAACCGGGCTCTAGACTCTTGTTTTGACGCGCTTTCTTGACGCGAACCGGTGTCCACTTCGCTCGAAAACGCTCTAAGTGCTTCGCAAAGCTGTCGTTATGTAGGAAGTCGCGGTGGCTTCAGCACGCGCTCGACAAGGGCGGTGTCCATATATTCCGTCAGCTCGCGCAATTGTCCGTCCGCCAACCGCATGACCATGCAATAGGTGTTGGCGTAGCGTTCGCCGGAGACGGTGGTGGCGTCGCCATGACATTCGACCACGACATGGTCGCCGTCGGCCAGGATACGCGTGGGCGTGATGTGCGTTGGCGCGACGAACTGCTCGTACAGCGGCTTGAGCAGCCGCTCGCGCACGTCGCGTTTGCCGACATATTCGCCGGACCATGCGGTTGACCCGATGATTCGCCAGACGAAGTCGTCGGCCATGGCTGCGATGAAGGGCGCGGGGTCGAGGCGCGACCGCGCTTCCATGATGGTCTGGACGAGTATCTTGTTATCTGCGGTGCTCATGGCTGCTCCTTGGAAGAGGGACAGCCGGTCTTGTACGAACTAGAGTGCGCTCTAGGTCAAGCGCCTTTCTACCCGCACCTCACTCCACCCCGATCGTGGTCAGGTCCTGGAACCAGTGCTGGGCCTGCACGAACTTCTTGATTCTCGGCGAGAGCGCGTGCGGGTTGGTGTCGTGTACCACCCACACCAGCGCGGCGTCGTCCACGATCAGCGCATGGGCCTGGGCGATCAGATCGTCCTGTTTGGCGGGATCGAAGGTCTGCTTGGCCTCGTTGATCAGCGCATCCACTTTCGGATTGTTGTAGCCGCCCCAGTTGACGCCGACCGGCGCGATCTGATCGGAGGCGAAGAACCGGACGATGGCGTAGAGCGGATCCGACGTCACATAGGCGATGTTGTTGGCGGTGATGCCGGCATTGCTTGGATCGGCGGCGCCTTTTCGCCACGCGGTGTACAGCGTCTCGAGTTCGACGACCTTGAAATCGATGTCGATGCCGATTTCCTTGAAGCTTTGCTGCAGGAATTCGTTCATCGGCAGCGACAGCATCTGCCCGGTGCCGCCTTGCGCGATGATAAAGGTCGCCTTGAGCGGCTTTTCCTTGGAATAGCCGGCTTGCTCGACCAGTTTTTTGGCTTCCGCCGGATCGTATGTGAGGTCGAAGGTCGGCTTGCCGAACCAGGGGCTCGACGGATCGACCTGGCCCTTGGCGGGTTTTGCCAACCCATTCATCAACGCGACCACGCCGTCGCGGTCGATCGCGAGGTTGAGTGCCTTGCGCAGCCGGATATCGGTCCAGGGCGAGCCCGGCAAAACGCTCAGGTGATAATTCCACACATGCGGCGTGATGTTGTCGACGATCCGCATGCCTGCGGATTTCAGTTGTGGCACCGCATCGGGCGCCGGCGTCTCGATCAGGTCGACCTGTCCCGCCAACAGCGCGTTGGTTCGCGTCAACGCTTCCGGCATCGGAATCAGGACGAGCTTGTCGACCTTCGGAATCCGCTTCTTGTCCCAGTAATCCGCATTCTTCGACAGTTCGGCCAGTTCATGCGGCACCAGTTTTGTCAGTTTGAACGGCCCGGTGCCGGAGGGATCGCTGGCGAACTTGTCCCAGTCTCGGCCTACCTTTTCATATTGCGCGGGGCTCGAAACCAGGAACCACAGCATCTGATAAGGGAAGAACGAATCGATGGTCTTGGTGGTGATCTCGACGGTGAAGTCGTCGATCTTCGCGTAGCTTGCGACCGAGGGCAGGCGGGTCTTCACCTGCGCGCTCTGCCGCTTGTCGAATTGCGGGGCCTTGTCGTTCAGGACCTTGTCGAGATTCCAGATCACCGCATCGGCAGAAAAATCGCTGCCGTCATGGAATTTGACGTTGCGGCGCAGCGTGAAGCGCCATTTGGTCTTGTCGGTGTCGTCGACCTTCCATGCGGTGGCGAGCCCCGGCACCAGTTTGCCTGGCCGGTCCGACACGTCCATTTCCCAGGACACCAGCGGATCGTAAATGGTGTACCCGGTGAACTGATAGGCGCCCGCGCCGCGATCCGGCTGACCGGTCGTCAGCGGAATATCCGCCATCGAAATGCCGTAGCGGACGACGGACTCGGCATGCGCGGAAATGGCTGACAGAGCCACCGCCAGGACGGCGAGAAGCATCGAAATTCGAACGCGCATGCACTAAGCTCCATTGAACAGATACTGGGCGTATCCGGTATGCCACGTTCAAACTGTTGCAAGCTTGATGCCAGATTAGGCACCCGCGTCCGTTCGTCACGCCAACGCGCAAGGATTTGCTCCATCAATCACAATTGGGCGAATGATTACCGCCATTGGCACGCCCGTTGCATATGTTTGCATAAGAATTAGTCACCGAGAACGATAAGGAAATTCGATCGATGCGTGCTGCAAGATTTGGAAAAAGCCGGGCCGCCGTGCTCGCCATGCTGGCGGTTACCGCCATGGCAGCGCTGCCACGGAACGCCGGCGCTGAAACCATTCTGCGCATCGGGATGACCGCGGCCGATATTCCGCGCACGGTGGGCCAGCCCGATCAGGGTTTTGAGGGCAACCGCTTCACTGGCCTCACCATGTATGACGCGCTGACGATGTGGGATCTGTCATCCGCCGACAAAGCGAGCGCCCTCATTCCCGGCCTTGCGACGGAATGGGCGGTCGACGCTACCGATAAGAAGAAATGGACGTTCAAGCTTCGTCCCGGTGTCACATTTCACGACGGCTCGCCGTTCAATGCGGACGCCGTGGTCTGGAACGTCGAAAAGGTTCTGAAGCAGGACGCGCCGCAATTCGATCCGAGCCAGGTCGGTCTGACCGCCTCGCGGATGCCGACATTGGCCTCGGCGCGCAAGATCGACGACATGACGGTGGAGTTGACCACCACCGAGCCGGACAGTTTCCTGCCGTTCAACCTCTCCAATCTGTTCATGGCAAGCCCGGCGAAATGGCAGAAGTTGTTCGACGCGGCCCAGGGTGCGGATGCCAAGGCGAAATCGCAGGCCGCATGGACCGCCTTCTCGCGCGACGCATCGGGCACGGGTCCGTGGAAAATGTCGGCCTTCACGCCACGCGAACGGCTGGAGTTGGTCAAGAACGAGAATTACTGGAACAAGGCGCGCATTCCCAAGGTCGACAAGATGCTGCTGCTGCCGATGCCGGAGGCAAATGCCCGAACCGCGGCGTTGCTCTCCGGCCAGATCGACTGGGCCGAGGCGCCGGCGCCGGATGCGGTCGCCGAAATCAAGCAGCGTGGCTTTATCATCTATGCCAATGAGGAGCCGCACGTCTGGCCGTGGCAGTTCTCGCGGATCGAAGGCTCGCCATGGAATGACATCCGTGTTCGCAAGGCCGCCAATCTCTGCGTCGATCGCGATGGGCTGAAGGACGGCCTGCTCGCCGGCCTGATGGTGCCGGCGACCGGCACCTTCGAGCCGGGCCATCCGTGGCGCGGCAAGCCGACCTTTGAGATCAAATATGACAAGGCGGCGGCGCAGAAGCTGATGCAGGAAGCAGGCTTCGGCCCGAACAAGCATCTGTCGGTCAAGATCCAGACCTCGGCTTCGGGCTCCGGGCAGATGATGCCCTTGCCGATGAACGAATATCTGCAGCAGGCGCTGGCGGAATGTTATTTCGATGTCCAGCTCGACGTCATCGAATGGAATACGCTGCTCACCAACTGGCGCAAAGGCGCCAAGGATCAGTCGGCCAACGGCGCCAACGCCACCAACGTGACCTATGCGGCGATGGATCCGTTCTTCGCGATGGTGCGCTTCCTGCAATCGGGGATGGCGCCGCCGCTGTCGAATAATTGGGGTTTCATCAATAACCCGAAATTCGACGAGCTGGTGACCAAGGCGCGTCAGACTTTCGATCCGGTCGCGCGCGATGCGCTACTGGCCGAACTGCATGCGGCGTCGGTCGACGATGCGGCGTTCCTTTATGTCGCCCACGACGTCGGCCCGCGCGCGCTGAGCCCGAAGATCAAAGGCTTTGTGCAGGCCAAGAGCTGGTTCGTCGATTTCTCGCCGGTATCGATGACGCCGTAGGCGCTCCATCTCACCGTCATGGCCGGGCTTGTCCCGGCCATCCACGTCTTTCCAGCTTAAGTTCAGCAAAGACGTGGATGCCCGGCACAAGGCCGGGCATGACGAACGAGGGATCTGTGAGATCAAGTATTGCTCGCGGGTGCGCCGCGAGCAACTAACCGAAGGTGATCCGTGCTCGTCTATGTTGCCAGGCGCATTGTCTATGTGATCCCGATCGTGCTCAGCGTGGCGCTGGTGTGCTTTATGCTGGTGCACATCACGCCCGGCGATCCGCTTGTGGCGATCCTGCCCGCTGACGCCTCGCAGGAACTCGCAAACCAGTTGCGCGCCGCTTACGGCTTCGATCGTCCGCTGCCGGTGCAGTTCGGGCTGTGGCTGTGGAGGGCGCTCAATGGCGATCTCGGTCATTCCATTGCCACCGGACGTCCGGTGCTATCCGAGGTGATGCGCGCGGTCGGCAATACCGTGACGCTCGCAATTGCCGCGGCGATGATCGGGTTTTCGCTTGGATTGTTCTTCGGCCTGATCGCCGGTTATTTCCGCGATACCTGGATCGACAAGGTGGCGACCTCGATCGCGATCGCCGGCGTTTCGGTGCCGCATTACTGGCTCGGCATGGTGCTCGTGATCATCTTCTCGGTGGAGCTCAACTGGCTGCCGGCGGTTGGCGCCGGCCCCGGCGGCTCCAGCGCCTGGGGCTGGGATTGGGAGCACATCCGCTATCTGATCCTGCCCGCGATCACCACGTCGGTAATCCCGATGGGAATCATCACCCGCACCGTCCGCGCGCTGACCGGCGATATATTGAGCCAGGATTTCGTCGAGGCCTTGCGCGCCAAGGGCCTGCACGAGACCCATGTTTTCCGTCACGTCATCAAGAATGCCGCGCCGACCGCGCTGGCGGTGATGGGCCTGCAATTGGGCTATATGCTGGGCGGCTCGATCCTGATCGAAACCGTGTTCTCCTGGCCGGGCTCGGGGTTGTTGCTCAATTCGGCGATCTTCCAGCGCGATCTGCCGCTGCTGCAAGGCACGATCCTGGTGCTGGCGCTGTTTTTCGTCCTCCTCAATCTCATCGTCGACATCGTGCAGGCCTCGATCGATCCACGGATCAAGCGGAGCTAAGGCCGATGAGGATCAATCCATGAGCGCGATCACAGACGCCGCATTGCAAGCCGCCCCCGCCGACAAGGCGCGTGGCTATTGGGCGACCGTCGGTCGCCGAATCAGGCGCGACAAGGTCAGCATGGCCTGCGCTTTCATCCTGGTCGCGATTTTTATCGCCGCCGTGCTGGCGCCCTGGCTCGGACTGGCGGACCCCTATCAGGGCTCGATGATCCGCAGGCTTCGTCATATCGGTACGCCGGGCTATCCGCTCGGCACCGACGAACTTGGCCGCGACATGCTGGCACGCCTGATCTATGGCGGACGGCTGTCGCTGGTGATCGGAATTCTTCCCGTGATCCTGGGCTTCCTGATCGGGACCTCGCTCGGCCTTGTCGCAGGTTACGTCGGCGGCAAGGTCAACACCGCGATCATGCGCACGGTGGACGTGTTCTACGCGTTTCCGTCGGTGCTGCTGGCGATCGCGATTTCGGGCGCGCTCGGCGCCGGCATCGTCAATTCCATCGTGTCGCTGACCATCGTCTTTGTGCCGCAGATCACCCGCGTTGCCGAAAGCGTCACCACCGGCGTACGCAACATGGATTTCGTCGAAGCCGCTCGCGCCTCCGGCGCCGGACCCTTCACCATCATGCGCGTGCACATGCTCGGCAATGTGCTGGGGTCGATCTTCGTCTACGCCACCGGGCTGATCTCGGTGTCGATGATCCTGGCGGCGGGCCTGTCGTTCCTCGGCCTCGGCACCAAGCCACCGGAGCCGGAATGGGGCCTGATGCTCAATACGCTGCGCACCGCGATCTACGTCAATCCATGGGTCGCAGCGCTGCCCGGCGGCATGATCTTTGCGGTATCGATCTGCTTCAACCTGCTCAGCGACGGCATGCGCAGCGCCATGGATATCCGGAACTGATGCGATGAACCAACCCGACGCACCCACCGATATGCTGCCGCCGATCGAGGATGTCGGCGGCGCCGCGCAGCCGCTGTTGCAGGTCAACGGGCTGACCAAGCACTTTCCGGTGCGCGGCGATCTGTTCAGCGCGCGCAAGACGGTGCGCGCGGTCGACGACGTCTCGTTCTCCATCGCCAAGGGCGAGACCGTCGGAATCGTCGGTGAATCCGGCTGCGGCAAGTCGACCACCGCGCGGCTCTTGATGCACCTGATGCAGCGCGATTCCGGCGACATCATCTATGACGGCATGACGGTCGGGCGCGCATTGTCGCTGCGTGAGCTGCGCCGCGGCATGCAGATGGTGTTCCAGGATAGCTATGCCTCGCTCAATCCGCGCCTGACCATCGAGCAGTCGATCGCCTTCGGCCCCAAGGTCCACGGCATGGCGGATGCCCCGGCGCGTGCGCTGGCGCGCGAACTGCTCGGCAAGGTCGGCCTGCGGCCGGAAGTCTTTGCCAATCGTTATCCGCACGAGGTCTCGGGCGGCCAGCGTCAGCGCGTCAACATCGCCCGCGCGCTGGCGTTGTCGCCGCGCCTGGTGATCCTTGATGAAGCGGTCTCGGCGCTGGACAAGTCGGTCGAGGCACAGGTGCTTAATTTGCTGGTCGATCTCAAGCGCGAGTTCGGGCTGACGTATTTGTTCATCAGCCACGACCTCAACGTCGTGCGCTACATCTCGGACCGGGTGCTGGTGATGTATCTCGGCGAAGTCGTCGAGCTCGGCCCGGTCGATCGGGTGTGGGACGCGCCGGCGCATCCGTATACGCGGGCGTTGCTGGCGGCGATGCCGTCATCCGATCCCGACCACCGCACCGAAACGCCGCCGATCTCCGGCGATCCGCCCAATCCGATCGACCCGCCGTCGGGTTGCAGGTTTCACACCCGTTGTCCATTTGCGGAGCCGCTCTGCGCAAATGCCACACCAAAACTGACGGCACTCGATACAATGGGTCATCAGGCGGCGTGCTACATGGCGATTCCCGGTTCGGGGCATAGCCGCGCGCCGGCACAAGGAGCAAACGCTATATGACAAGACCCAGTGCAAAAGAGATCAAGGTGATCGCAGAGGTCGCGGGCCTGCCCGTGACCGCCGAGACCGCCGAACGTATCGGCAATTCGATCGGCCCGTCCTTTGACGGCTTTGCAGCGATAGCCGGCACGCTGCCGTTCGATCTGGAGCCCGCGAGCTTTGTTCTGGCGCAGACCGCAAAGGTTTCGAAATGAGCACCGAACCGGCTTTGATGTCGCTGACCGCGGTCGCCAAGGCGATCGCCGATAAAACCGTATCGTCGCACGAGGTGACGCGATCCTGCCTGCACCGGATCGCGCAATGGCAGCCGCGTCTCAATGCGTTCATGGCGCTCGAAGCCGAGCAGGCGCTGAAGGCGGCCGATGAGGCCGACGCCGCACTTGCGAAAGGCAACGCGAGGGGCGTGCTGCATGGCGTGCCGTTGGCGCACAAGGACATGTATTACGAAGCCGGCAAGGTCGTAACTTGTGGTTCGAAAATCCGGCGCGATTTCGTCGCGACGACGACCTCGACCGCCCTGCAGCGCATCAAGGATGCCGGCACGATCAGGCTCGGCACATTGCACATGGCCGAGTTCGCCTATGGGCCGACCGGGCACAACGCGCATTATGGTCCGGTGCATAATCCGTGGAATGTCGATCATATCACCGGCGGCTCGTCGTCGGGGTCTGGTTCGGCGGTGGCGGCCAGGCTGACGTTCGCAGCACTGGGCTCGGACACCGGCGGTTCGGTGCGGATGCCCGCGCATTTCTGCGGCGTGACCGGGTTGAAGACCACCGTGGGCCGGGTCAGCCGCGCCGGCGCGATGCCGTTGTCGCAGTCGCTCGACACCGTGGGGCCGCTGGCGCAATCCGCCGAAGATTGCGCGCTGCTGATGGGGCTGATGGCGGGCGCTGATCCCCAGGATCCCACCGCCGTGACGCTTCCGGTGCCGGACTACATCGCGGCCACCAAAGGCTCGCTCAAGGGATTGCGCATCGGCGTTCCCACCGCGTTCTATGTCGATGATCTCGACGCTGAAGTGGCCCGGGTGCTGGACGAGACGGTTGCCACGCTCAAGCGCGAGGGCGCCGAAATCGTCAAGGTCGAATTGCCCGATCAGCGCCAGCTTTCGTCGGCGAGCCAGCTCGTGCTCGCGGTCGAAGCCGCCGCGTTTCACAAGCGCTGGATGATCGAGCGGCTGGAGGATTACGGCGCGCAGGTGCGGATGCGTCTGGAGAACGGGCTTGCGGTGCCCGCGGTCACCTATCTCGAAGCGATGCGCTGGCGTGGCCCGGCTCTGTCGGCGCACAATGCCGCCGTGGCCGGTATCGACGCGGTGATCGCGCCGGTGTCGCCGATCCCGGCCCCTACCATCGCCGAGAGCGACGTCGGCGGCGGCCCCGGCGCCGAAGCGTTGATCCAGCGGCTGACGCGTTTCACCCGGCCGGTGAATTATCTCGGCGTTCCCTCGCTCTCGATCCCTTCCGGGTTCACCCGCAGCGGTCTGCCGGTCGGGATGCAGTTGATCGGCCGCTCCTTCGATGAAGCGACGTTGTTGCGGATTGGCGCCGCATTCCAGCGCGCGACCGATTTCCATGCCAGGGTGCCCAAACTCGCATGACCCAGCTCGTCGACATCCGCAACCTCAACATTCGCTTCACCGGCGATCGCACGGTTCATGCCGTCAACGATCTCAGCCTGTCGCTCGGCGAGGGCGAAGTGCTCGGCCTGCTCGGCGAGTCCGGGTCGGGCAAGAGCGTGACCTTGCGGGCGCTGATGCGGCTGTTGCCGAAGAAGCGGACGCAAATCTCCGGGAAGGTCGAGGTGCTCGGCCGTGACGTGCTGGCGCTCGATGACGAGGAGCTCTCGGCGTTTCGCGGCCAGACCGTTTCGATGATCTTCCAGGAGCCGGCGCTGGCGCTCGATCCGGTTTACACCATCGGCCAGCAGATCGCCGAAAGCGTGATGCGTCACGAAGGCAAGAGCCAGCGTGATGCCACGGCCCGCGCGCTGGAAATGCTGGAAGTGGTGCGTATTCCCTCCGCCAAACGCCGGCTCGATGCCTATCCGCATGAGATGTCCGGCGGCATGCGGCAGCGCGCCATGATCGCGCTGGCGCTGGCCTGCAAGCCGAAGATCCTGCTCGCGGACGAGCCGACCACGGCGCTGGATGCCACGGTGCAAATCCAGATATTGCTGCTGCTGCGCGAACTGCAACGCGAATTCGGGATGTCCGTCATCTTCGTCACCCACGATATCGGTGTGGCGATCGAAATCTGCGACCGGGTCGCGGTGATGTATGCCGGTCAGATCGTCGAGCAGGGTACGCTGAGCCAGATCGTGCGTTCGGCGATCCATCCCTATCCGCGCGGCTTGCTGGCTTCGACCGTCCACGGCGCGAAAAAAGGCCAGCGGCTCGAAACCATTCCGGGGACGCCGCCGTCGCTCGACAAGGCGCCGGTCAATTGTGCGTTCGCGCCGCGCTGCGGTTTCGCGGAAGCCCGCTGCACCGAGCAGTTGCCGCCTGAGGTGAAGCTCGGGCCTGACCGCAGCGCCAGATGCATCCTGGCGGAGCGCGTCGAGAGTGTCGCTGCAGCGACGTAAAGCGCCTGCCGCTGAAGCGCGTCGTCCCTGCGTTCTAGCCTGTGAATCTATCTCGGACGTCATCCCCGGGATGAACGCAATTGCGTTCACCCGTGAGGTGCGAGCCTCTTGGGCGAGCCTCGAAGGATGGCCGCACGTACTGCGCTGAACAACATCCTTCGAGGCGCGCCGAAGACGGCGCGCACCTCAGGATGACGGTTCCGGTGTGTCACGGCGGTCGCGCGGACGACGTGACGATTACCTAATCATATCGCCGCGGTTCGTTCAGCCCATTGCTCCACCTCGGAGGGGCCAACAATCTTTTTGGGCTGATGCGGGTTGAGCGTGCCGGCGCTGGCCGACCATCCTTTTGCGAGGATCTGCATCGCGAACAGCTTGGCGTCGACTTCGGTTTTGAAGGTACGGGTCGATCGGACGCTGCCCATGACGCGAACGTCCGTTTTTACTGTTTTGTCCGGCCCGAAGGCGACGTACCAGATATCGATTTGAGTCATGGCAGCATAACGCCGGCCGCGACCGAAAGTTTCGTCGGTGATGGTGAACCGCCTCATCGGCGGGAAAGAATGCCGGCCGGGCTGCAAAACTCCCCACCAACCCCCCCCCACATGGGGTCGTCACGTCACCCAATTATGGTTAGGTTCTCGCCAGCGCGCGGCATCGCGCGTACCAACAGGGGGAATGGTTATGGTATTATCCAACGAAGGCATCGTCGTCATTTTATTCGTTGGCCTGGTTGCAGGCTGGCTTGCCGGAAAGATCGTACGCGGCACCGGCTTTGGGATCATTGGCGACATCATCGTCGGTATCGCCGGCGCGTTCATCGTCAGCCTGCTGTTTCCGAGGCTCGGCATTCATCTTGGGTCGGGTATCGTATCCGAGATCATCTATTCGGCGATCGGCGCGGTCTTGCTGTTGCTGATCGTGCGGCTGCTTCGAGGCCGCTTCTGACGCTGCGGCTTTCGTCCGATTGAGAATGGGGCCATCCGCGAAGATGGCCCCATTTGATTTTCAAGACGTCTTCGAGTGCGATTATTCGACGACTTCGACGATCCGACGGGTGCGCGGGTCGACCAGGACCGTGCGGCCGTTGACGACCGTGTAGCGATAATCGTGCACGCCATATTCCTGCGGCACGTCATAATAGGTGACCCCGGATTCCGGCAGAACCACGCCAACACCGGCGTCGCCGCTATATTGATAGGACGGGCGGCGCTGCTCGACGACATAGCTGCGGAAACGCGGACGCTGGTCGATGCCAAGCACGCCGCTGACGCCGCCGACCACCCCGCCGACAACGCCACCGACCACCGCGCCGAGCGGTCCGGCGGCGCGTTCGCCCTCCCGGGAGCCATGCTCGACGCCGCCGGGGACGCCCTGGGCCTGTGCCATGGCGGGCAGCGCCAATGTGGCAACCACGGCGGTAATTCCGATAAGATGGCGGATCATTCGAACTCCCAAAGATGTCTGTTAAGGTGATGATACAAGCGCTTTGGCGCCCATTAGGTTCCGCCAAACAGCGGGCCCATGCCGCACGGTTCGGGGCTATCGGCGTTTCATTTGAACCTGACTTGATCTTAACGTGACTTAAATGGGTCATCGCTAGAAATTACAGTAAAATCAGGACTTTAGACCGCACATGAAGAGACCAGACCGATGCCAGCCGCTCCGTTAGTCCGGCGTTCCGAACTCGGCGATGCGCTGCGCACCTGCCGCAAGGCGTTCATCGGTCTCGGCGTCATCAGCTGCATGATCAACGTGCTCTATCTGACGGGCTCGTTGTTCATGCTGGAAGTGTATGACCGCGTGCTGCCGAGCCGAAGCGTCCCAACGCTGATCGGCTTGGCGATCCTGGCTGCCGGCATGTACTTCTTTCAGGGCATCCTGGATCTGATTCGCGGACGAATCCTGGGGCGTATCGGGACCGCGCTCGACGAAGCCCTCAACCGCCGGGTGTTCGACACCATGGTGCGGTTGCCGCTGATCGTCGGCAATCGCAACGAGGGCCTGCAGCCGCTGCGCGATCTCGATAACGTACGCTCGTTCCTGTCCGGCGCCGGGCCCGGGGCGTTCTTCGATCTGCCCTGGCTGCCGTTCTATCTGGCCATCTGTTTTGTCTTTCACGTCCTGATCGGGCTCACCGCGCTGATCGGCGCCATCATCCTGGTCAGCCTCACCGTCGTCACCGAATACATGTCGCGCCAGCCCGCACGCGAAGCGACCGGGCTTGCCGCGCGGCGCAACGATCTTGCCACCAGCAGCCGGCGCAATGCCGAGGTGGTGGTGGCGATGGGAATGTCCGGGCGCCTCACCAGCCGCTGGATCGACGCCAACCAGAACTATTTGGCGGGCAATCAGCGCGCCAGCGACATCACCGGAGGTCTCGGCGCGATTGCCAAGGTGCTGCGCATGACCTTGCAATCGGCGGTGCTCGCAGTCGGCGCCTATCTGGTGATCAACCAGCAAGCCACCGCGGGCGTCATCATCGCGAGCTCGATCCTGAGCGCACGGGCGCTGGCTCCGGTCGACCTCGCGATCGCGCACTGGAAAAGTTTTGTTGCCGCGCGCCAGAGCTGGCATCGCCTCAACCGGTTGCTGGAGCAATTGCCGCCACGCGCCGAGCAGATGCTGTTGCAGCCGCCGTCGAGCCGGCTCGCCGTCGAGGCGGTCAGCATCGTGCCGCCGGGCGATCAGAAGCTCATCGTCCAGGACGTCAGCTTTGCGCTCGAGGCCGGACATGGCCTGGGGATTATCGGGCCCAGCGGCTCGGGCAAGTCGTCGCTGGCGCGTGCGCTGGTGGGGGTGTGGCAGCCGTTCCGCGGCAAAGTAAGATTGGACGGTGCGGCGCTCGACCAGTGGGCGGGCGATGTGCTCGGACGCCACATCGGCTATCTGCCGCAGGATGTCGAGCTGTTTGCCGGCACCGTGGCGCAGAACATCAGCCGTTTCGATCCCGATGCCAATTCGGGCGGCATCATTGCTGCGGCCAAGGAAGCCGGCGTGCATCAGCTCATCATCAAGATGCGCGACGGCTACGATACCCAGATCGGCGAGCAGGGCACCGCGCTGTCGGCCGGCCAGGCGCAGCGCGTGGCACTGGCGCGGGCGCTGTACGGCGATCCGTTTCTCATCGTGCTCGACGAGCCGAATTCCAATCTCGATACCGAGGGCGATGAGGCGCTGACCCGGGCCGTCCGCGGCGCGCGTGAGCGCGGCGCTATCGTGGTGGTCGTGGCGCACCGGCCGGTCGGGATCGAGGCGGTCGACCAATTGCTGGTGTTGAAGGACGGCCGCATGCAGGCGTTCGGCCCCAAGGAGACGGTGCTGGGCCAGGTGTTGCAGCGGGTCGCGCCGCCAAGCCCGATCAAGATCGTTTCCGAAGGTGGGGTTGCCAAATCATGAGCGGCGACAAACCCGCAGGCGCGCAAGCCTCGATCCGGTTGCATTTGATCGTCGGACTGACGGTGGTGGTCCTGCTGGCCGGCGGCCTTGGCGGCTGGGCGTCGACGGCTGAAATCTCGGGCGCGCTGATCGCGCCGGGATCGATCGTGGTCGAATCCAGCGTCAAGAAGGTCCAGCATCCGACCGGTGGCGTCGTCGGCGAAGTGCGCGCGCATGACGGCGATCTGGTCAAGGCCGGCGATGTCGTGGTGCGGCTCGACGATACCGTGACCAAGGCCAATCTGGCGATCGTCACCAAGAATCTCGACGGCACGCTGGCGCGGGCCGCGCGGCTTCAGGCCGAGCAGCAGGGTCTCGACAAAATCGTATTTCCGGCTTCGCTGCTCGATCGCACCAATGATCCCGACGTCAAGAACGTGATGGCGAGCGAGGCCAAATTGTTCGAGGTTCGCACCACCGGCAGGATCGGACAAAAGGCGCAGTTGCGTGAACGCATCAAGCAATTGAACGAGGAAATCTCCGGCACGCAGGCGCAGGAGCAGGCCAAGGACCAGGAGATCGCGTTGGTGGAAAAGGAACTGGTCGGCGTTCGCTCGCTCTATGATCAGCACCTCGTGCAGTTGACGCGCTTGACGACGCTCGAGCGCGACGCCGCCCGGATGGCCGGCGAGCGGGCGCAATACGTCGCCACGATGGCACAGGCCAAGGGCAAGATCACCGAAACCGAGTTGCAGATCATCCAGGTCGACAAGGACATGGTCAGCGACGTCTCCAAGGATCTGCGCGAGGCCAACGACAAGATCGGTGAATATGTCGAACGCAAGGTGACCGCCGAAGACCAATTGCGGCGGGTCGACATCCGCGCCCCGCAGGACGGTATGGTCGAGCAATCGACGGTCCACACCGTCGGTGGGGTGATCACGGCCGGCGACGCCATCATGATGATCGTTCCGCAGGCCGACGATCTCCAGGTCGAGGCCAAGGTCAATCCGCAGGACATCGACAAATTGCAGATCGGCGAAAAGACCTTGCTGCGGCTATCGGCCTTCAACCAGCGCACCACGCCGGAACTGAATGGCGTCGTGATCCGCGTTTCGCCTGACGTCACCACCGACCAGCGCACCGGGCAGTCCTATTACACCATCCGCGTCTCGATGCCGCCGGCCGAGGTCGCGCGTCTCGGCGAGGTCAAGCTGATCCCGGGGATGCCGGTCGAAGCCTTCGTGCAGACCGGCGATCGCACCATGCTGGCCTATCTGATCAAGCCGCTGCGCGACCAACTGATGCGCGCGTTCCGCGAGCGATGAGGCCGCCTTCCCGGCGCAGCCGCCGCTTCGCCGTCATCCTGAGGAGCTGTGAAGCCATCTCGGACGTCATCCCCGGTATGAACGCGATTTAGTTCATCCGCGCTCGACATTTCTGATTTTCCGAAATTGTTCTTGACTCGTGACCCAAATCAGATGCTTATTTCTTGCCATCCCGTCCCGAGAGAGGGGGCGTTGGCCATCGTCACTGACGTTGGGGCGGGGAGCGGTGGACGCGAAAGCTGCGACTGACGAGCGTGGCTGATGCGGACGGCAAAGTCGTGTGGTCCTGACGCCCCAATGGCCGGTGTCAAATTCCTGGGAAGCTCGCGCTTCCTGGGAGTGACGGTGACAAACAAGCCAAGGTCTCGCCGGGGAGAGCACGATATAAGCTGTAAAACCATTGCGCAGGGAAGGCCGGACTGCTTCCGCTGAACCTGTATGCTCGTGTGCGTTTTTGTTTGCTACCTTTGCACACGAGATCGCGGGTGCAGCGCGCACCCGGTCTTCCCTGCGCCCTCTTCTCTTTTTGAGGGCAAACGAATTTGCAAACCTCGGGCGCAGTGCGTCGCGAGAACGTGGAGGTGTGTGCGTTTGATCGGATGCCGATTATCCGTCTACGTCGTCCCGGCCTCGCGCCGAGACCCATACGCCGTGTCGTCTCGTTTTCGGCAGTGTGGCAGGCGCCTCGCGCTTCCATCAACGCCAGGGGTTATGGGTCCCCGCCTGCGCGGGGACGACGAGAGACTGCCGCTATCGCGACAAATTCTGCAACAGGAAATTCAGCGCCGTGCTCGCAAACACATGCATGTTGTCGAACCGGTCGCTCTTGCCTGTCTCCAGCGTCATCGCCGATGCCTCCGCGCCGGCGATGCCGATGCAGCTATGGCCGGCGGCGTCGCCGTAGCGGTTGCCGGTCGGTCCGGTCGCGCCGGTCTCCGACAATCCCCAATCGGTGGCAAAGCGCTGGCGCATCTGGCTCGCCAGCAGTTTGGCGTAGGGCTCCGATGCCGAGCGTATCCCTTTCATCGCATCGTCCGGGATGTCCATCAGGATCCGCCGCGCATCGCGGGTATAGACCACCGCGCCGCCGAGGAAATACGCCGAGGCGCCCGGCACCGCGAGCAGGGAAGCCGAAATCAGGCCGCCGGTGGAAGATTCCGCGACCGCGATGGTCTGGCGCCGTTCGATCAACTTCACGGCTATTTTCTCGGCGATCGCGACGAGTTCCTTCATGGATTTTCCTTCCCTCAGGTTTCCTGTGCCCTGGTCCATGTTGTCCTAACACACGAGAACACCGATTACGCAAGTTGCGACCGGCGGGCAGGCCTGCTTGAATACCGCCAACAATCGAGGGATCGGCCCGTGACTGCTGTGGGCAGGGCCGCCTGTGAGGAAACAACATGACGTCACCAATCGCGGGAGGCGTGGATTGCGATCTGCATCCGGCCGTTCCTCATCTGACCAGCCTGTTGCCCTATCTTAGCGATTACTGGCGCGACCAGGTCACGACCCGGGGCATGGTCGATCTGGTGTCGCAATCCTATCCGGCGAATTCGCCCATCACCTCGCGGCCGGACTGGCGGCCATCCAAAGGCAAGCCGGGGTCCAACCTCCTGGACATGCAGGCCCAGGCGCTGGATCCGTTCGGTGTGAGTTACGCGATCTGCAATCCCTTATACGGGGTGCAGATGGTGTTCAGCGAGGACATGGCGGACGCGTTCTGCCGCGCCTTGAACGACTGGCTGGTCAAGGAATGGCTCGACAAGGATGCACGGCTGCGCGGCTCGATCGTGATCCCGGTGCAGAGCATCGAGAAGTCGGTGGTGGAGATCGAACGCTGCGCGCAGGACAAGCGCTTCGTTCAGGTACTGATGCTGGTGATGGGCGACATGCCGCTCGGCAAGCGCGCCTACTGGCCGATCTATGCGGCGGCCGAGCGGCTGGGATTGCCGATCGGGATTCACGCCGGCAGCAACTATCACAACCCGCCGACTTCAGTTGGCTGGGGCTCCTATCACATCGAGGATTACGTCGCCCAGGCGCAGGCGTTCCAGACCCAGATGACAAGCCTGATCGTCGAAGGCGTGTTCGCCCGGCATCCCGCCTTGAAAATGGTGATGCTGGAATCCGGCTTCACCTGGCTGCCGTCTTATCTGTGGCGGCTGCACAAGTTCTGGCGCGGCACCCGGATGGAAACGCCGTGGCTGGATCGCGCGCCGCTGGAAATTGTGCGTAGCAACATCCGCTTTTCGCTGCAGCCGGTCGACGCGCCGCCGGACCCCGCAACATTAAATCGGCTGTTTGACCATATGCAGTCGGACGAATTGCTATTATTTTCCACCGACTATCCGCACTGGCAATTCGACGGCGATTTGGCGCTGCCCGAAGGAATCTCACCCGATCTCGTGCGCAAGATCATGATCGACAATCCGCACGCGACCTATCCGCGCCTGAAGCAATCGGTAGCGGCATGATCCCGAAAAGCATGCCCTCGGGCCACGACCCGATGGGTGGAATCCGGTTTTCGGATAAGATCATGCCTCTAGAAAAGGAGACCACGCGATGAACGTCCAGTTTCGTCCCGGCTCTGCACCGAGCACCTCCGTCAAGACCGCGATCGCCGATTGCGACATCCATCCGGCGCGCAAAAGCCTGAAGGATCTTTATCCTTACATGGCAAAGCGCTGGCACGAGCATCTCGAGACCTATGGCAAGCATCCCTATCAGGGCATGATGGAAGGGCCGCCCTATCCGAAAGCGCAGCCCAATGCGTCGCGCCGCGATGCCTATCCGCCGGAAGGCGGCCAACAGGGCTCGTCGCTGTCGTTCATGCAGCAGCAGCACCTCGATCCGAACAATGTGGCGCTCGGCGTATTGTGCCCGCTGCAGACCGGGCAAGGCATCCGCAACCAGGATCTCAGCGCGGCACTGGCGACCGCGGTCAACGATTGGCAGATCGCGGAATGGACCAGCAAGGACAGCCGGCTCAAGGGTTCGGTGGTGGTAGCCAACGAGGATGGTCCGGCGGCGGCTGCCGAAATCCGCAAGCGCGCCGGCGACAAGAATTTCGTCCAGGTGCTGTTGCTGAGCCGTAACGTCGAGCCGTTGGGCCAGCGCCGCTATTGGCCGATCTATCAGGCCGCGGCGGAAGCGGGGCTTCCGATCGGCATCCATGCCTTCGGCTTCGGCGGCAATCCGATCACGGCGTCGGGCTGGCCGAGCTACTACATCGAGGAAATGGTCGGCCATTCGCAGTGCCAGCAGACCGCATTGGCGAGCCTCGTGCTGGAGGGCGTGTTCGAGCGCCACCCGACGCTCAAGATGGTGATGATCGAAGCCGGCTTCGGCTGGGCGCCGTCGCTGTCGTGGCGGCTCGACAAGAGCTGGGAGCGGATGCGCAGCGAGGTGCCGCACGTCAAGCGGCCGCCATCGGAATATATCCGCGATCACATTTTCTGGACCACGCAGCCGATGGAGGATCCAGAGCGGCGCGATCATCTGTTCGACGTGATCGATTGGGTCGGCTGGGATAAATTATTGTTCGCCACCGACTACCCGCACTGGGATTATGACGAGCCGTCGCGGGTGCTGCCGCCGGGCGTCAGCGACGCCAACCGCGAGGCGTTCTATCTCGGCAATGCGCGCAAGTTGTACGGGGTGACGTGAACTGAAATGGCCCGTCATGTCATCGCGCCGGTGGCTGATCTACCGCCGGGCACACGCAAATTCCTCACCATCGATGAGCGGCCGATCGCGGTCTTCAACATCAAGGGCGAATTCTTCGGCCTGATGAACCGCTGCCCGCACCAGGGTGCGGCGTTGTGCGAGGGGCCGCTGATCGGGTTGGCACAATCCTCCGATCCCGGCGAGATCGAATACACCAAGCTCGGCGAGATCATCCGCTGCCCCTGGCACGGCTGGGAATTCGACATCCGCACCGGCCAGTCCTACTGCGACCCCAAGCGCTTTCGCGTCAAAGCCTACCCCGCGCATGTCGAACCGGGCTCCAGCGTCGTGAAGGGCCCGTATGTCGCCGAGACGCTCTCGGTGTCGGTGGAAAGCGATTACGTGGTGGTGGATTTGTGAAGTTATCGGCGCCGTCATCCCGAGAGCGTGTGAAGCTATCTCCCGACGTCATCCTGAGGAGCGGCGTCTTCGCCGCGTCTCGAAGGATGGTGTTCAGCATCGTGCCTGCGGCCATTCTTCGAGGCTCGCACCTCACGGGTGAACGCAATTGCGTTCATCCCGGGGATGACGTCAACTACTTGGCTGCCGCCCCATGCGCCATCATCTGCCGTTCCCGCGCATAGCGTACCAACGCGACGTAGCGGTAGATGCCGTGGACGAATTTTCCATAGGGCATGGTGACGAACAGCGCGAACACCACGCCGAGATGCAACGCCAATAGCGGTCCCATCGCCGCGCTGTCGCGGAGCAACAACAAGGCGATGCCGGTGAGCGCGGTCAGGAACAGCATCGCGATGAAGGCGACATCCATGCCCATGCGCGCCTGATCGACCAGCACCGGATCGCGCTTCCATTTCTCCGTCAGCAAGCCGACCGGCCCGATCAAGAGACCGATGCCGCCGAGCGTGCCAAGCACCACCGGTAAATCCCACCAGGCGTAGGGCGCCTCTCGTGCCAGCAGATAATGATACAGCGTTCCGACCACGGTCGCGGCGAAGCACAGCCCAAAACCGTAGAAGGTCAGATGATGATAGATCTTACGCCGGTCGGTCGGGTGATCGTCTTCGTTGAAGCAACCGACGCCGCCGCCGTCGAGATAGCGCAACTCGCCGGCATCGCGCATCGCCTGGAACAACGAGCCAGCATCGACGCGTCCGCCGACCGGTTCGCCGATATCGCGCCAAAAGGCGCGGACGCCCATGGTGAGTGCGATGATCGCGTAGAGCAAGGCTGCGCCGAACAGCAACGCCATCGCATTGTGCGGCATCAGTCGATAGAACGCGCCCGGCCCGGTGTGGATGCCGTAGAGCACCTGATGATCATTGAACGCGGCAAAGCCGAAGATAAAGGCCGCCACGCTCAACGCCGCGATCACGCTGATCGCCAGTCCATTGCGCGCGAACAGTCCGGAGAAGGCGCGCGGCCAGGCATAAGCGGCATAGGATTCGGCGCGCGCGATCGCCAAATTTTGGGGAACGTTGACGTTGTATTCATGCGGCGGCGAGAACTGGCAGTCGGTGTAGCAGGCGCCGCAGCTATGGCAGAGGTTGGCGAGGTAATTGAGATCGCCGTCGGAAAACGAGCGGCGCATTTCCATCGCCGGAAATACCGCGCAGAGACCTTCGCAATAGCGGCAGGAATTGCAGACCGTCATCAGCCGGTCGGCTTCCTCGAGAATTCTAGTTCCGTGCATTTTGCGCCGCTTCCCGTCCCGCGATTCGTCCGAATACGCTGCCGATGGTCATTCCGATGCCGGCGGCATAGCCCTTGCCGAGCACATTGCCGGCCATGATCTCGCCGGCCGCGAACATGTTCGCCGAAGGCTTGCCGTCCTTCATTACCATGCGGGCCTGCTTGTTCACGCGGGTGCCGAGATAGGTGAAGGTGATGCCGGGCCGCACCGGATAGGCGTAATAAGGCGGCGTCTCGATCTTCCGCGCCCAATGGGTCTTCGGCGGCGTCAGCCCTTCGGTGCGGCAGTCGTCGAGAATGGTGTGGTCGAAGGTGCCAGGTCGCACCGCGGCATTGAATTCCGTGACGGTCTTTTCCAAAACGGCTGCATCAAGCTCGAACTTGCCGGCCAACTCGGCAATGGAATCCGCCTTGATCGGCGGAAACAGCGTCGGCATGAAGCTGTTCAGCACAGTCGAATCAAAAATGATGTAGGCGATCTGGTCGGGCTGGGCCGCGACCAGGCGGCCCCAGATCGCATAGCGCTTGGGCCAGATGTCCTCGCCCTCGTCATAGAAGCGTTGCGCGTGCTTGTTGACGACAATGCCGAACACCACGGAATCATGGCGCGTGATGATGCCGCCGTCGAATTTCGGCGCGCGCGCGTCGATCGCGACCGCGTGACATTGGGTGGGATCGCCGACTTCCTGCACGCCCTTGGCGAGCAACGTCTTCAGGATCGAGCCGCGATTATAGGGCGTGCCGCGGATCAGGAAATTGTCGGCGGCCTCGCCCCAATATTGCTTCAGCCATTCGATGTTGGCTTCGAACCCGCCGGCCGCGGCGACCAGGGTCGCGGCGCGGATTTCGGTGGCGCCGCCGATCGGCTGCTTCAGCGTTGCCGACAGGAACATGCCGTCTTCGATTCTGAGGTCGGTCACTTCGGCATCGTAGGCGATCGCGATGCCGATCTGCTCGGCGGTGAGATATAGCGCGTTGAGCATCGCCCGGCCGCCGCCGAGGAAGAACGAATTGGTGCGCCCGAGACTGAGCGTGCCGCCGAGCGAAGGCTGCCAGCGCACGCCCTGTTCGACCACCCAGCCCAGGATGTCCTTGGACTCCCGGATCATGTGTCTGGCCAGTTCCTCGTCGGTCTGGCCGCCGGTCACGCGCAACAGATCGTCCCAGAATTCCTGCTCGGTGTAGGGCCCGGTGAGGATTTCGGTTGCGGCGTCGTGGGCGCAGCGCATGTTGCGGGTATGGCGGGTGTTGCCGCCGCGATAGAATTTCGGCGCGCCTTCCAGCACCAGCACCGATGCCCCGGATCGCCGCGCGCTGATCGCGGCGCATAACGCGGCATTGCCGCCGCCGATCACCAGCACATCGAACTTCTGGGCGAGGTCAACCATGTGTTCTTATTGTCTTCTTTGCATCGAAGAAGCAATCGGCCGCAGCCGATTGCTGCACGCGTGACGCACAGAGGCCTATGCGGTGACGGCCTCGCGGGCTTCGACGGCGCTGCCGCGATAAATCGCAAGCGCTGCAATAAAACCACTGGCCGCGGCACACATCAGCCAGAAGCCGGGGGATGCCTTGTCGCCGGTCCGGTCGATCAAGATCGTAGATGCGAACGGCGTGAAGGTGCCGAACAGGGCCGCCGCCAGCGCGAAGGCCAGCGAGAAGCAGGTGGTGCGGACATGCGCCGGCACGACTTCCACCAGCGCGCCCAGCATGGCGCCGCTGTAAACGCCGAAATAGAGCGAGAACATCATCTCAACCGACAGCAATTTGCCGAAGGTCGGGGCAGCCGTCAGCCAGAGCAGCGCGGGATAGGCGGTCAAGAAAGACAGGCCCGAGATCGCCAGCAGCACCGGCTTGCGGCCGACCCGGTCGGATAGCGCGCCTCCGACCGGATTCCAGATGAAGTTGGCGATGCCAACCAGCATGGTCACGAGAAGGGCGTCCTGGCCGGAGAGCTTCAGCACGTTCTTGCCGAAGGTCGGGGTATAGACGGTGACGAAATAGAACGTCACGGTGGTCATCGCCGTCAGCATCATACCGAGCGCGATGATGCGCCAGTTCACCGCTGCCGAGGAGAATACCTCCGATGTGGTCGGGTGCGTCTTCATCGCCAGGAACGCCGGCGTTTCCTCCAGCGTTCGGCGCAGCACGAAGATGACGGGAATGATCAGGCAACCGATAAAGAACGGAATGCGCCAGCCCCATGCCGCGACCGTATCGGCCGGCATCATTTCGCTGAGTGCGAAGCCGATAATGGCGGCGACGACGATCGCGACCTGCTGGCTTGCCGACTGCAACGAGGTATAGAAGCCCCGATTGCCGGGGGTCGCGATTTCGGACAGGTAGACCGACACGCCGCCGAGTTCGACGCCTGCGGAGAATCCCTGCAACAACCGGCCCGCCAGCACGATGATCGGCGCGGCGATGCCGATGGTGGCGTAGGTCGGGCAGAACGTGATGACGACGGTGCCGGCGGCCATGATCGCGAGTGTGACGATCAATCCCTTGCGGCGGCCGATCCGGTCGATATAGGCGCCGAGTACGATCGCGCCGACCGGGCGCATCAACGCGCCGAGCCAGAATACGCCGAAGGTGTTCAGCAGGGCTGCCGTGTCATTCTGGGCCGGGAAGAACGCCTTGGCGATCGCGCTGGCATAAAAGCCGAACAGGAAAAAATCGAACTGCTCGAGGAAATTGCCGCTGGTGGCGCGCAGAATGGCGCCAAGGCGCGACTTGATCGCCGGCGGCTGGGATGTCGATGGTTGCAAAGCGAATTCTCCCCCGTGTTCGAAATGGCCGGTGCGGAAAGGCTTCTCGCCCGCCGCCGGCTGCTTTTTGGAGGGTCAATCTGCCACGTCCGCGCGGCGCGACCAACCGGAAAACACTAGATAAATCGGATACTACGGGATCCCACCGGTTGGACGGTAGCCCGGCGCCAAGGCTCGCCGTGGGCCTTGCGCATCAGCCGATCTGGGTCAACACGATCAGCACCACGGTCACGGTGAGCGCGCCACCGATGCGGGTTGCGATTTGCGCGAACGGCATCAGTTGCATCCGGTTGGCCGCGGTGAGGATGGCGACGTCGCCGGTGCCGCCCTGCCCACTGTGGCAGGCGGTGACGATCGCGGTATCGATCGGGTACATCTTCAGCCAGCCGCCGACGAAAAAAGCCGTGGTCATGATCGTCACCACGACCGAGACGATGGTGATGACGTACGTCAACGTGAAAGCCGCCACCAGCTTGTCCCACGGCGTCATTGCAACGCCGATCGCAAACAGCAGCGGATAGGTCACCGCGGTCGAAAAGAATTTGTAGACGTGAAAGGCCCCGACCTGGAGCGATGGCGAAACCGCCCGCGTCAGCTTCAGGGCCACCGCGATCATCAGCATCACCACCGGCGCGGGAAAGTCGAGCAGCCGCTGCGCCAGCGCGCCGATCAGATACAGCGTGACCGCGGTAACGACGGCTGCGCCGATGGTCGCCGTGTCGACGCGCGCCTCGGCTGCTTCCTCCTCACCTTCAAGCTCTTCGTTCTCGCCCGGTTGCAGGCGCCCTTCGCCGGTGAGATGCGGATACTTCTTGCCGACATAATTGAGCGTGCCCGCCAGCAGGATCGCGGTCAGGCTGCCGAGCATCACCGGGGGCAAGACTTGCGCGAACAGATCGCCTTGCGGCTGGTGAAGGATTTGCGCATAGCCGATCGAGAGTGGGATCGCCCCCTCGCCGATGCCTCCGGCCATGATTGGGACCACGACAAAGAAGAACGTGTGGTAGGCGCCAAGACCGAGCAGGACGCCGACCAGCGTTCCGACGATGGCGCCGGCGACCGAGCCCGCGGCCAGTGGGATGAATATCTTGAGGAAGCCCTTGATCAGGACGGCCCGGTCCATCCCCAGGATGCTGCCGACGATGATGCAGGCAATGAACAGATACAGAAAATTCGAATCCTTGGTGAATTCTCTGACCGAATCCAGAATGGAGGCGGGCAGAAATTGATGGAATGCGAGATAAGACGGGATGAAGGTGGCGAATATCGCGGCCGCTCCGATGTTGCGGATGATCGGAATGCGCTTGCCCAATTCGGCGCAGGTAAAGCCGCCCATCGAGAGCAGCACGATCGACATCAGGATGTCGGACGGCACCTTTCCGGTGAGCGCGAATCCGGCAATCACCGCGAACAGGATCAGGAAGATCGGCAGCGGAATGATGCCGATCTTGTAATCGACGATCGACCACCAGACCTTGGGCCAGAATGCCGTCGTGTTGTCTTGCAAAGACGTGTTGTTCTGCAAAGTCTCGCCCGGCAAAACGGGCGCGATGCCCTTGGCGTTTGGCAATTTCGGTCCTCCCTGGACGTGGCCGGTACGGAAGGTCTCTCGCCAGCCGACTGTGTTTTCTTCAATCTGCCATGCCGGCGCGGCGCGACCAACCGGAAAACACCGGTCAAATCGGATACCGCAGTGCGAGGTCGCTCAGGGCTTGTTCTGCGCCGATGCGCCGAGCCATTGCCGGAAGGCCGCCAGCTTTGGCGGATCGGCGCGCGCCTCGGGTGAGACCAGATAGAAGCCTGCGTCCGTCGGCAGCGTGATTTTGAAGGGAACCACGAGGCGACCCTTGGCGATGTCGGCTTCAACGTAGGAGGTCCGGCCCATCGCAACCCCGATGCCGTCGATCGCGGCCTGCACCGTCATCAGGATCAAGTCGAAGGTCAGCCCGGGTTGCTCGGAGATGTTGATCGGCAGCCCGGCGGCGGTGAGCCACAACCGCCAGTCGTCGTCATAGCTGCCGCTCGAGTGCAGCAGTGTGTAGTGGGCCAGATCTTCCGGGCACTTTAGCGGCCGGTTGCCGCCGAGCAGCGCCGGGCTGCACACCGGAAACAGTTCATCGGCGGTTAGCCAGTCGGCGCGCAGCCCGGGCCAGCGCCCGCGGCCATAGCGGATCGCGGCATCGACGTCGCCGCCCTTGAAATCGACCAGGGCGCTTGAGGTGGTGATGCGGACATCGATCCCGGGATGGGCTTCCTGAAAGGCGGAAAGCCGTGGCAGCAGCCATTTCGCCGCCATCGAGGCCAGCGTCGAGATCGTCAGCACATGGTCGTTGTCCTTGCGCAGCAAGCGGTCGGTCGCGAGCCGCAAATCGTTGAACGCGGCACGAACACCCGGCAGGTAATCCCTGGCTTCCGGCGTCAGCACCAGCGAACGGTTCTGCCGGACGAACAACCGGATCCCCAGTTCCTGCTCGAGCCGCCGGATCTGGTGGCTGATCGCGGTTTGCGTGACATTGAGCTCGGTCGCCGCGTTGGTAAAGCTGAGGTGCCGGGCGGCCGCTTCAAAGGCCCGCAATCCATTGAGCGAGGGCAGCCTGGCGGTCATCTCAGGGCCGGTCCACACATGAATTTATCTCATCTGAAGTGGAACAAAGTGTCGTTTGTGGAAGGCCCCAATCGGGCACACATTCGCGGCAACAGCTTAGATTCAGGAGATAAAAATGTCCATTTATTCGCATCAACCGATGATAAATCATCATGGTTCTGGGTTTTGGAGCCAGGTCGAGGAAACCATCCACGTCTGGGGCGAGCGGCTGCGCCAGCGCCGGGAATTGGCTCAGTGGACCGACCGCGACCTGCATGATGTCGGGGTTTCGCGCAGCGACGTCATTCACGAGACTGAAAAGCCGTTTTGGCGGGCATGAAATGCAGCCTGGCCGGCGTCGCCTCTCAGGAGGGACGCCGGCCAATTCTTTTCAGGGTTCCGATTCTTTCGAGGCTGCGATTCTTTCGAGGCTGAAGGGACGTGTCATGACTGCTCTGCGGCTCGATGATTTAAAGCAATATTCGGACGTTCTGCGTGCGCGCGACGGAAGGGTAGTCACGGTGCGTTTCGTCGAGCCGCGCGACGCCGAGGAACTGCAAAATTATTTCCGCTCGCTCTCAAGCCGCTCCCGCTACAACCGTTTTCTCGGCGCGATGAGCGAATTGCCGCACAACGTGCTCGATCATTTCATCCATGTCGGCGAGCGCGATGAATTCAGCGTCGTCGCAACGATCAAGGTCGATGGATTTGAAACATTGGTCGGTGAGGCCCGCTACGCGTTTCATGCCGAACCCGAAAGCCTGGAGTTCGGCCTGTCGATCGACGACCGCTGGCAGGGCCAGGGCATCGGTGCGGCACTGCTGCGGAATCTGGAATGCCGTGCTGCGGCGTTCGGCGCCGAGCGGCTGTTCGGCGATACCTTGCGCTCCAACGACGCGATGCAGGGGCTGGCCCGCAAGTCGGGCTACGCCTTTGTAACAAACCCCGACGACTGGAAGCTGGTGCGTTTTGAAAAGCGCATCAACATTGCGGCGCGGGACATCCCTTGCGCCAGCTGGCGGATCGCAGCGGCGAACGCTGCTCTGAGCGCTGTCGCGGCGCACTGAGGCCCTGAGCGTTTGGCCTCAGTGCCGCCATCGCGCTACCTCCCGGTGAATACCGGCCTGCGCTTGTCGATAAAGGCCTGCACCGCCTCACGGTGATCGGCGGTCGTGGTGAGGCGAACCAGGCGTTCAGCCTCGTGATCCCTCGCGGTCGAAAAATCGAACAGCAGCGCTTCGTCGAGATTGTCCTTCATGTAGCGCAGCGCGAGCGTCGGGCCTTCGGCCATCGACTTTGCCAGCGCAAAGGCCTCTGCCTGAAGCTTGTCGTCCGGCACCACGCGGTTGACGAGGCCGATGGCCTCGCATCTCGCCGCGTCGACCTTGTCGGCGGTGAACATCAATTCGCGCGCCCGCGAGGTCCCGACCAGCCGCGTCAACAGCCATGCGATGCCGTAGTCGCCGCTGAGGCCGACCCGCAGATAGCCGGTGGAAATGAAGGCCGATTGCGCCGCGATGCGGATATCGCAGGCCATCGCCAGTGCCAGGCCCGCGCCGACCGCGGCGCCCGGAAGTGCTGCAATGGTCGGCTTGCGCACCGAAATCAGCGCGCCAGTCAAAAGGCGCTGCCGCTCCTGCAAATCGGCGACCTTCTCGTCATAGGACATTTCCAGTTTCTTCTTGTCGCGATGGGCGCCCATGCCCTTGACGTTGCCACCCGCGCAGAACGCGCTGCCGGCCCCGGTCAACAGCAGCACGCCGACGTCAGGGTTTTCACCGCAGGCCTTGATCATGCCGCGCAAGGCCGGCGTGAGATTGTCCGACATCGCGTTGCGGACTTCCGGCCGGTTCAGCGTGATGACGGCGACGCGGTCGCGGATCACGCACAGCAGTTCATCGGTGCCGGTGTCGATCTTGGTTTCGGTGGTCATTGTTTGTCTCCCCCAAATGTATTTGTTTCGTCATTGCGAGCGCAGCGAAGCAATCCAGGGCCGCAAGGAAGGGCTGGATTGCTTCGTCGCTTCGCTCCTCGCAATGACGGCTGATGGATGGGCTGTAAGGGCTTTGCCCCTTAAAACTTCTCCACCCACGGCCGTACCTCCAGTTCCCAGGTCCAGGCGCTGCGCGGCTGTTGCAGCACGTTCCAGTAGCTCAACGCAATCGCGTCGGGATCGAGCATCGAGTCCGGTCTGTCGGCGGGCTCGGTCCGAACCGCGCTGCGAATCCCGCCGTCGATGACGAAATGCGCGACGTGAATGCCCTGCGGCGACAACTCGCGCGCCATGCTCTGCGCCATGCCGCGCAGCGCGAACTTGCCCATCGCGAACGCGGCCGATTGCGGATAGCCCTTGACGCTGGCCGACGCGCCGGTGAGCAGGATGGCGCCGTGTTTGTTGGGCAACATCCGCTTTACCGCCTGATGCGCCACCAGGAAGCCGCCGAAGGCCGATACGGCAATGGCGTCAGCGACCTCCGCCGGGACGAGATCGGCGAATGCGCCGCGTGCCCGCCCGCTGGCGTTATAGACCACCACGTCCGGCGCTCCGATCTCGCGCTCGACCAGGCCGAACAGCCGCTCGACCTCGTCGGCGTTGGTGGCGTTGCAGGCAAAGGCGCGGGCACCGGTCTCGGTGCAGAGCGCGCCGAGCTTCTCGATCTGGCGCGCGGCCAGTGCGACCTTGATGCCTTGGCGGGCCAACAGCCGCGCCAGCGAGGCGCTAAGGCCCTCGCCGGCGCCGACGATGAGGGCGGTCTTGTATTTGGGTATTTCCATGCGCGTCTTCCTCGATTGGGTGACGAAAATAGCAGTCGTGCCCTGCGTGGGCAGGGCGACACCCCGGCACCCGATATGCGATAGTCAGGCAACGAGGAAACGAACAAGAGCTAATCATGCAGCCACTCAAGCACAACCGCGCCACCGAACCTGTCAATAAGTCGGGATTGCTCGCGCCTGACACCACGGGGATGAACTTCTATCGCGCCGATCCAGCGCTGACGGATCTGCTTCGCCTGCATCTGCCGGATGCGCTGTTTCGCCATATCGAGCCGCATCTCGATCGCCTCGGTGGCCTTGCCGGCGGCCATCTCGACGAATGCGCGCGATTGGCTGACCGTCACCCGCCGGTGCTGCATCAGCGCGACCGTTTTGGCGGCGATTCCCAGACCATCGAATATCACCCGGCCTATCGCGAGTTGGAGAAGGCCGCGTTCGGCGAATTCGGCATTCACGCGATGTCGGTGCGCAAGGGCATCCTGGGCTGGCCGGATAAATATCCTGTCGTCGCAAAGCACGCCTTTACGTTTTTGTTCAACCAGGCCGAGTTCGGCCTGGGTTGTCCGATCAACGTCACCGATGGGTGCGCCAAGCTGCTCAACAATTTCGGTAGCGAGGAATTGAAGGCCCGTTATCTCGACGGCCTGACCCAGACCGACATGAACAGGCTGACCCAGGGTGGCCAGTTCATGACCGAGAAAGAGGGCGGCTCCGACGTCGGCACGCTGACGTCGACCGCGGTGCAGGATGGCGATTACTGGCGGCTCACCGGCGAGAAGTGGTTTTGTTCCAATGCCGACGCCGAAGTGGTGATGCTGCTGGCGCGGCCGGAGGGCGCGGGGCCGGGCACGCGTGGCGTCGGCCTGTTCCTGATGCCGCGGCGGCTCGAGGACGGTTCGCAAAACCATTACCGGATCGTTCGTCTGAAAGACAAATTGGGCACCCGCTCGATGGCCTCGGGCGAGATCAAGCTGGAGGGCGCGATCGCGTACGCGGTCGGCAAGCTCGATCGCGGCTTCGTGCAGATGGCCGAGATGGTCAATTCATCGCGGCTTTCCAACGGCGTCAAATCCACCGCGCTGATGCGCCGGGCGCATCACGACGCGATGACGGTGGCGAAAAATCGTGTGGTGTTCGGCCAGCGCATCATCGATCTGCCGCTGGCGCGGCGCCAATTGATGAAGATCATGCTTGCCACCGAACAGGCGCTGTCGATGAGTTTCATGACCGCCGACGCGCTCGACCGTGCCGAGGCCGGCAGCCAGGATGCCGCGGCGTTGTTGCGCATCCTGACGCCGACATTGAAATTCCGCGCCACCCGCGATGCGCGCAAGGTTTGCGGCGATGCCTTGGAGATGCGCGGCGGCATCGGCTATATCGAGGAATTCGCCACCGCGCGGCTGTTGCGCGATGCCCATCTCGGCTCGATCTGGGAAGGCACCGGCAATATCGTGGCGATCGATACGCTGCAACGCGCGGTCGGCCGGCACGGCGCGGATGCAGCACTCGCTGCGGACCTGCATGCCCGCCTCGACGACAGCGCCAATGTGCCGCAGGCCTGGCGCGACCGGCTGCGTGGTCTGTCCGACCGCGCCATCGGCTTTGCCCGCGAGGTCGCAAGCCGCGCCGACAATGAGGCCGAGGCGCGGCGCGCCACCAGCCTGCTGTATCATGTCGCCAGTGCCGTGCAGCTTGCCTGGGAGGGCGGACGTATTCACCAAATGCGCGGCGACGCCAAGCGGCTGTTGTTGTCGCGCATGGTGGTCGATCATCGCGTGGCGACAGGCGATCCATTCCGGCTCACGGAAAATAATACCCAGCGCGCGATCACGGCCCATCTGCTTGGCGATCGCGACGTCGGCATGGCCGAGGTTGGCGAATTGCTTTCGACGGCGTAGGCTGCGGCCCACGCAAAAAAAAGCAGACATTTAGGGAGACCCCGATGAAGGCCGCCGTCCTGCATGAAGTCAACAAGCCGCTGGTGATCGAGGATGTCAGCGTGCCGAATCCCGGTCCGCGCGAAGTCCTGATCCGCACCCGCGTCGCCGGGCTCTGCCATTCTGATTTGCACTTCATGGAAGGGCTTTATCCGCATCCGCTGCCCGCGGTGCTCGGTCACGAATCCGCCGGCGTCGTCGAAAAGGTCGGCTCCGACGTGCACTATGTGAAGCCCGGCGATCACGTCGTGACGTGCCTGTCGGTGTTTTGCGGCACCTGCGACAACTGCACCACCGGCCGCACCGTACTGTGCACCGATACCACCGTGAAGATGCTGCCCGGCCAATCCAACCGGTTGTCGTGGGCGCGCTCCGAAAAACTCAACCAGTTTCTCAACCTGTCGTCGTTCGCCGAGCAGATGCTGGTGCACGAAAATGCGATCGTCAAAATCCGCAAGGACATGCCGTTGGAACTGGCGGCCTTGATCGGTTGCGGCGTCATCACCGGCTACGGCGCGGTGGTGAACACGGCCGGCGTCAGGGCCGGTGAAACCGTGGCGGTGATCGGCTGCGGCGGCGTCGGCATGGCCGCGATCAATGGCGCCGAGATTGCGGGCGCGGCCCGCATCATCGCGATCGATACCAACCCGGCCAAGCTGCAACTCGCCACCAAATTAGGCGCGACCGACATCGTCGATCCCAGCAATGGCGACGTGGTGAAGCAGGTGCGCGATCTCACCAATGGCGGCGTGCATCATTCGTTCGAGGTGCTCGGCCGCAAGGAAACCGCGGAGCAGGCCTTCGCGATGCTGGCGGCCGGCGGCACCGCGACCATTGTCGGCATGATCCCGTTCGGTCAGAAGATCGAACTGCACGGCTTTGACTTCCTGCGCGAGCGCAGGATCCAGGGCTCGTCGATGGGATCGAACCATTTCCGCGTCGACATGCCCCGCCTGATCGAGTTCTACATGCGCGGCAAGCTGCATCTGGAGGACTGGATCTCGGCCAAATTGAAGCTGTCCGAGATCAACGAAGGTTTTGCCAACATGAAGGCCGGCAAGACCGTGCGCAGCGTGATCATGTTCGATGCGTGAGGCTTGAACGGGCTGTCGGGGCGGACGAACAAAATCTGCGTCGTCCCGGCGAACGCCGGGACCCATAACCCTGGCGTTGATGTTTAGAGAACGCCTCCGCCACTTTGCTCAAATGAGAGGACGCGGCGTGATGGTGTGGACGGCCCCCTACGGCATCAGTTGTGCCAGAATGAGGTTGTTGAGATCTCAGACAAGGGAGCCGTCCGTGAGCCAGATTAT
>NZ_LMUK01000022.1 GCF_009766005.1 Bradyrhizobium sp. S69
CATGCGCAACGGGCAATCCTGGTTCGACCCCAAGCGCGTCAAGGTGCGCTCTTTTCCGGTCGCGGTCGAAAGTGGCCAGGAACTTGCGCAAGAACTTGCGCAAGAGCTCGCCGAAGGAATGGCCAAAGGCCCCTATGTGGCCGAAACCTTTCCGGTGCATATCGAGGACAGCTACGTCATCGTCGAGACCTGAGCGGCGCTTCCAAAGGATATTAGTGCAGCACGCGTGCGACGGCGGTGTCCTACAACTATTGGTGAAAGATTCGGTGAAATGTAGTATGTTAGCGAATCTCCCGCTGACGAGTTTTCGAGCATGGATTTAAGAAAGATATTTTTCGCTTACCCGGCGGCACTCATAGAGGTGAAGCAAGCCATTAGCGGAGCAGGACGCCTGGTTGCCACTCGAGGCAATAACGTAGAATTGCATCTCTGGGTCGAGAACGACATCGCTGGTCGACCGCTAACCGATCCTATTTTTCAACAGATAAATCAATGTGACATTCTATTTGCGGACGTAACAGCCCTTAATTTCAACGTTACGTTTGAAATCGGCTACGCAATTGGCCTTGGGAAACGGGTGCACATTACGCGTAATAGTAACTTCCGCCGAGAAGTGGAGCTAATAGATAGAATCGGAATATTCGATACTCTGGGTTTTGAACCGTATTCAAATGAGGAGGATCTCGCGGGGCTTTTGCTTAATGCCAGCGACGAGGGAGCGATTAGATTAACTTCGGCTATTAACGTCAAAGCTCCGATTTATGTTCTGAATACGCCGACCATGGGTCAGGCGATGCTGGGGATTGTTTCACGCGTCAAGAAGGCTAGGCTGGGTTTTAGAAACTTTTTTCCCCAGGAAGAGCCGCGTTTGTCCGCCATCAAGGCCGTTGACGATATTGCGGCTTCCTTGGGTGTGGTTGTCCCGCTGCTATCAAAGGACTTTGCTGACGCTGACCTCCACAACATTCGTGCCGCATTTGTTGCCGGCGTAGCTCTCGCGATGGGAAAAGCGACGGTGATCCTGCAACCGTCGAATGGGCCCGCTCCGCTAGACGTTCGCGATATCGTAAAAACATACACGCGAGCAGAAGACATCGCCGACCAAATAGGTGAATTGGCTCTCGATGTTACAGAAAGGCTACAAGCAGTCGAGCCGCTACCCATTCCCGCGGGAAATTTCCTTGCTCAACTTTCTCTTGGTGATCCCATCGCCGAGAACGAATTTCAGACTCTTGCAAAGTACTTCTTGCGCACGGACGAGTTTGGTCGTGCCTCGCGTGGCGAAGTGAATTTAGTTGTCGGTCGAAAAGGCGCTGGTAAGACAGCTTTGTTCTCTCAGCTGCGGAACGAGAAGAGAGCGAACTCTCAAAACATTGTAGTTGATTTGAAACCTGAGGGTTATCAACTCATCAGGCTCAAGGAGGATGTTCTAGTTTTTCTCGCTGAAGGCGCCAAAACGCACCTGATTACAGCATTTTTCGAGTATGTTTTGTATTTGGAGATTTGCTACAAGGTACTTGAAAAAGATAAGGAGCGGCACACTCGCGATGGGCGGCTGTACAAACCTTACCGCCGACTTTTGGATGCATATAGTGCGGGAGACGCCGGTGAGGGCGATTTCTCTGAGCGGTTGCTGGCGTTATCGAGGGAATTGGCGGCAAAATTTCAAAAAGGCTTTGGGACGGGAAAAGATCAGCGATTAACGGCTCAACAAGTAACTGAACTGATTTACAAGCACAATATCCGCGAAATTCGAGATGCGCTTTCTTCTTACTTGAAATTCAAAAATGCAGTGTGGGTTCTTTTCGACAATCTCGATAAGGGTTGGTCGTCGCACGGAATAACAGGTAACGATACTCTAATTCTTCGCAGTTTAATCGATGCAGCACGGAAAATTCAAAGAGAAGTGCAAAGGGATGGTCACGACTTTCATTGCGTAGTTTTCGTACGCAATGATGTGTATCAACTTCTAGTGGAGACATCCGCCGATTATGGGAAGGAGAGTCGGGCCACGCTGGATTGGACCGATTCTGATCTTCTCAGAGAATTGGTTAGAAGAAGAATGATTCAGAACGGTCTCCCAGAGGATACTGCGTTCGAGCGGGTCTGGGCGCAGGTTTGCATAAGTCAATATAGTGGTGAGGAAACGTCGCAATACTTAATCGATCGATCGCTTATGCGACCGCGCAATCTATTGAAAATGTTGGCGCATTGCCGAGGGTTTGCTGTTAATCTCGGAAGAGAGCGAATTGAGCAGGCGGACCTTGAGAAAGGTCTGAAAGCATACTCGCTGGATCTTATTACAGAAGCGGATCAAGAGTTAACCGACATCATTGGGAGTGATACCGCGCTTTTGTATCATTTCATTGGCGAAGGCGATCGTTTTGATCGGTCGCGCTTGGGTGCGATTTTAAAGGGAGCAGACATCCTGGCAGAGAGTATCGGCTCGGTCATTGAGTTCCTGCTCTACTACGGCTTTCTGGGGATCAAGGTTGGGAGCGAAAACTCTCGCTATATATTTGACGTTGGCTATGACATGAAACTGCTAAAGGTCTTGATTTCCAAGCATGAGCAGTCGCTGATCTACGTCTTAAATCCAGCGTTTTTTCCAGCGCTTAACCTATAGCACTTTGGCTGGCGTCTCGCTCCCGGGCCGGCGAAATGCTGCGCTGTCCCTGGCATGGCTGGGAATTCGACATGCGCAACGGGCAATCCTGGTTCGACCCCAAGCGCGTCAAG
>NZ_LMUK01000023.1:0-54311 GCF_009766005.1 Bradyrhizobium sp. S69
CGGACATATGGATGCAAGCGATCCGATCAGACCCTGAAAAAAACTCTTGTGGCACGGGGGCCGTCCACATATGGGTCCCGGCCCCTTACGCGCAATCGCGCGCTAGGCCGGGACGACGATGAATTTAGACCCGCGCCTCACATCGCCGACAGCAGTCTGTCGCCGCAATAATTTGCCGAAAATTTTCCGCCACACTGCCGCTTGATCGCGGCGCAGCGGGCTGCGGGGGAGGCGTTGGCGGGAACGCTGAAGGCGCAGCTCAGGCCGTCGGCGCTGCGGCCGATCTTGCCACCGGTGGCGAAGGCAGCACTTGAGGCGCTGATGCAGCATACCAGCAGTGCGGCGGCGGCAATCTCGATGATCAATCTCATGCGCAAACCTCCCTGAACCAAGCCTCCCGAATTATCGCGCGATATCGCGGCCTTGCTACGGGTCTATATCATCAAAGCGGCAGACGCAGATGGTGGTAAATCGGCCCGGTATTTGCATAAAAACCATGCATGCATTGCACAACGAGACCTGTAGCGGGTTTCGATCCCGATGCAAGACGCGTATCATTTCGAAGAGGTGCTTCGGGTTTGGGGCACTTCAGGTTCACGAGACTTCAGTTCAAGGGATCGAGCGTTTGTCAGATCAAACTCCCCCGGTACATTTCCCGGCGCTCGGCGAGCCCATCGATGAGTTGGCGCTGGCCGAGATCAAGGGCGCGATCCTGGCCAAGCTGCGGCTGGCGATCGGCAAGGACGCCGGCATGGCCACCCGGCACGACTGGTACAAGGCGGCAGCATTGGCGCTGCGCGACCGCATCGTGCACCACTGGCTCACCGCGGAGAAGAAGAGCTACGACGCCGGGCGCAAGCGCGTCTATTACCTCAGCCTGGAATTCCTGATCGGTCGTCTCTTCACCGATGCGCTCAACAATATGGGCCTGTTGCCGGTGTTCGAGGCCGCATTGGGCGATCTCGGCGTGGCGTTGTCGGACTTGCGCAAATGCGAGCCGGATGCGGCGCTCGGCAATGGCGGCCTGGGGCGGCTCGCCGCCTGCTTCATGGAGAGCATGGCGACCTTGGCGATCCCCGCCATCGGCTATGGCATCCGGTACGATTTCGGGCTGTTCCGCCAGATCATCGCGCAAGGCTGGCAGCACGAATATCCCGACGAATGGCTCGGCTTCGGCAACCCCTGGGAATTCCAGCGGCCGGCCGTGATCCACCACATCCATTTCGGCGGCGGCGTCGAACGCGTCACCGACGCCAAGGGCCGCGAGCGCGTGATCTGGCATCCGGCGGAAACCATCCAGGCGGTCGCCTATGACACACCGATCGTGGGCTGGCGCGGCCAGCACGTCAACGCCTTGCGGCTGTGGTCGGCGCGCTCGCCCGACCCGCTCAAGCTCGACGTGTTCAACACCGGCGACTATCTCGGCGCCGTCGCCGAGGAAGCCCGCGCCGAATCGATCTGCAAATTCCTCTACCCGAACGACGAAAGCCCGGCCGGACGCGAGCTGCGGCTGCGCCAGGAATATTTCTTCGTCTCGGCCTCGCTGCAGGACCTGGTCGATCGCCATCTGGCCTCGGACGGACAATTGCGCAGCCTGGCGACCAAGGCCGCGGTGCAGCTCAACGATACCCATCCGAGCCTCGCCGTCACCGAGCTGATGCGCATCCTGGTCGACCTGCATAATTTTCGCTGGGACGAGGCCTGGCAGATCACGGTGGCGACGCTGTCCTACACCAACCACACGCTGCTGCCGGAAGCGCTCGAGACCTGGCCGATCGAATTGTTCGAGCGCCTGCTGCCGCGGCACCTCGACATCATCTACCGCATCAATGTCGCGCATCTGGCGCTGGCGGAACAACACTGTCCCGGCGACATCGATTTCCGCGCCTCGGTCTCGCTGATCGACGAGAGGTCGGGGCGCAAGGTGCGGATGGGACAGCTCGCCTTTGTCGGGTCGCACCGCATCAACGGGGTTTCGGCGATGCATTCCGACCTGATGAAAGAGACGGTGTTTCACGACCTCAATCATCTCTACCCCGGCCGCATCACCAACAAGACCAACGGCATCACCTTCCGCCGCTGGCTGACGCTGGCCAATCCGAAGCTGACCGACCTGTTGCGCCAGACCTGCGGCGAGGCGGTGCTCGACGACCCCTCGCAGCTTTCGCTGCTCGAAGCGCGCGCCAGCGACGCTGTGTTCCAGCAGCAATTCCGCGCCGTCAAATATCACAACAAGATCGCGCTGGCGCGGCTGATCGGCGAGCGCCTCAACGTACGGGTCGATCCGGCGGCGCTGTTCGATGTCCAGATCAAGCGCATCCACGAATACAAGCGCCAATTGCTCAACATCATCGAAGCGGTGGCGCTGTACCAGGCGATCCGCGACGAGCCGCAGCGCGACTGGGTGCCGCGGGTGAAAATCTTCGCCGGCAAGGCGGCGGCGAGCTACCGCTATGCCAAGCTGATCATCAAGCTGATCAACGACGTCGCCGAAATCGTCAACAACGATCCAGTGGTCGCCGGGCGCCTGAAGATCGTGTTCCTCGCCGACTACAATGTCAGCCTCGCCGAAATCATCATCCCGGCCGCCGACATCTCCGAACAGATCTCGACCGCGGGCATGGAAGCCTCCGGCACCGGCAACATGAAGCTCGCGCTCAACGGCGCGCTCACCATCGGCACGCTCGACGGCGCCAATATCGAGATCCGCGATCACGTCGGCGCCGAAAACATCGCAATCTTCGGCATGGAAGCGATGGACGTGGTGGTTCGGCGCAAACAAGGCCTGGACGCGACCGACGTGATCCGGCGCTCGCCGCAGCTTTCGCGCGCCATCAACGCGATCGGCGGCGGCGAGTTTTCGCCCGACGATCCCGGCCGGTTCGAATCGATCGCGCACGCGCTGCGCTATCTCGACCACTACATGGTCAGTGCGGATTTCGATTCCTATTACGAGGCGCAGCGCGGCATCGACGCGCGCTGGCAGGTGGTACCGGCATGGACCCGGGCCAGCATTCTCAATGTGGCGCGGATGGCCTGGTTCTCGTCGGACCGCACCATCCGCGAATATGCCGAGGAGATCTGGAACGTGCCGGTGAACGGGACACAGCCCGCAGCCTTGCACGAGCCCACCGCGCAGCGCGGGACGCGGTGAAATCATAATCCGTCATTGCGAGGAGCGAAGCGACGAAGCAATCCAGTTCCTGCTTGCAGCCCCTGGATTGCTTCGCTTCGCTCGCAATGACGACTAACGCCCATGCCCCCCGGAACCTCCGATGCTGACGAAAGCTCCACATCTGTTCGACGACGCCACCCGGATCACCGCTGGCGATTCCAGTTGGCAGGGCAGCGCGGGCGAGGATTACTGGGCGTTCGTCGGCCAGTTCGGAGGTGCTACCGCCGCCGCCATCCTGCGGGCGCTGATCGATCACCCGCAACGCGCAGGCGACCCGCTGGCCCTCACCGTCAATTACTGCGCGCCGGTCGTGCAAGGCGCATTCGACCTCGACATTCGGCTGGTCAAGGCCAACCGCTCCTCGCAGCATTGGTCGGTCGAGATGACGCAAGGCAGCGCCGGCGTCGTGACCTTGGCGACCGCCGTATTCGCCGAACGCCGTCCGTCGTGGTCGCATCAGCCGGCTACGCTTCCGCAGGCGAGCCCCTTTGAACAAACGCTGCCCTATCCCTCAAAAATCGCAGCGTCGTGGGTGAAGCAATACGACTTCCGCTTTGTCGAGGGCGAGCCGAAATTCGGCTCCTCGTCGCCGGCCCCGCAGGGCAGCGCACAGTCCAAATTGTGGATCGGCGACCGCACGCCGCGCAAGATCGACGCGCTGTCACTGATGTCGATGTCGGATGCGTTCTTTGCCCGCATCTTCCACGTCCGAAGCGAACTGGTGCCGTTCGGCACGGTCTCGCTGACGACTTATTTCCACACCGATCTGGAAAGCCTCGCCGCGGAGGACATCACCCGCGTCCTCGCGGTCGCCGACGCCAAGATCTTCCATCGGAGCTATGGCGACCAGAACGGCGAATTATGGTCGCCGGGCGGACGCCTGCTGGCAACCACGACGCAGATCGCGTATTTCAAGGCGTAAAGCCGGTTCATACAAATGCCTGACGCCGACACAAACAATAATCCCACGATCGCCTTGCTCGGCGTCCCCATCGAGATCGGGGCGTCGCAGGCCGGCACCTTGATGGGACCTGCGGCGCTGCGCACCGCGGGGATCGCGCGGGTGCTCGAGCAACTGGGCCTGACCGTCGAAGACCATGGCGATCTGGCCACGCCCGGCAAAGCCGCCACCCAGGTTTCACCTAGCGATCCATCGCCCGCGAACGCGAAATATTATGACGAGATCAAAGCCTGGGTTCGCGCACTGAGCGAGCGCGCCTTTCAGATCGCGGGCAGCGGTGCGATCCCGATCTTCATGGGCGGCGATCACAGCCTGTCGATGGGATCGGTCAACGGCGTCGCGCGCTACTGGCAGCAGCAGCAACGGCCGCTATTCGTGCTGTGGGTCGATGCCCATGCCGACTACAACACGCCGGCGACCACCATCACCGGCAACATGCACGGCATGTCGGCGGCGTTCCTGTGCGGCGAGCCCGGCCTCGATGGGCTGCTCGGCGACCAGCCGCGGGCTTCGATCACGCCCGATCAACTCGATTTGTTCGGGGTCCGCTCGATCGACCCTCTGGAAAAGAACCTGGTGCGCGATCGCCGCGTTGCGATCGCCGACATGCGCGCGATCGATGAGTTCGGCGTCGGCGTGTTGATCCGAAAGGTGATCGAACGGGTCAAGGCCCGCAACGGCGTCCTGCATGTCAGCTTCGACGTCGACTTCCTGGACCCCGCGGTAGCACCCGGGGTTGGCACCACGGTGCCGGGCGGCGCGACCTATCGCGAGGCCCATCTCATCATGGAGCTGTTGCACGATTCAGGCCTGGTGCGATCGGCTGATATCGTCGAACTCAATCCGTTCCTCGACGAACGCGGCCGCACCGCGCGGGTCGCGGTCGAACTGATCGGCAGCCTGTTCGGCGACCAGATCACCGACCGGCCGACGCCCAGCAACGCGATATTGCCGGACGAGGGGTGAAGGCCCATTGGGCCGCGCGACCCGCGCATTTCATAGTTTCTGCGACAGGCCGACATAATAACCGCGGCGCGCGCCGAACTGCGGCGCGAACACGCCGATGCCGCTGCCGTCGCGGAGCTCGTAGGTCTTGTCGAACAGATTGACGACATCTAACCGCACCGTCAGCGGCTTGGCCCCGGGCAAGGCTTGAATCTCGCGCGCGACGCCGAGATTGAACGTGGTGTAGGGCTCGTCGAACGAAGAGTTGGCGAAACCCGTCGGCAGCCCGCTGCCATACTTCATGTTGACGGAGAACAGCATCTGGTTCCAGCGGTAGGCCGCACCCGCCGAGCCCGTCCACATCTGCATGTCGTCGGTGTAGTGATAATTGTTGAGGAGAAAAGCGAATTCATCGCTGTCGAGAAGATACTGGTTCGAAACCGGATCGGTCGCCCTGGTGATGTTGAAGGCGATATTGGCATAGGCGCTGAAGTTGCCGTTCTGGTATTTGACCTTGGCTTCCGCGCCCTCGCTATAGGCATGGGCCCAGTTGAACTGGGTGAGGACGACGGCCTGGCCGAACTGGCCGTCGTCGATCAGATCGGTGGCGATCTTGTAGTAGGCATCGAAGCCGATTGTCAGGCCCGGAATCACCGTCTGGTCGATGCCGGCGTCGAAATAATGCGAACGCTCCGGGAGCACCGGATCGTTATTGGTCTGGTCCGGCTGGTTGGTGGTGTTGGCAAACAGCGCGAGGTTCGATTGCGTCGCCTGCGCCTGCATCGGCGGCGTGAAGTAACGGGCGTAACCGATATGGAGGGTGGTGCCGTCGAACGGCTTGTACACGAATGCCGCGCGCGGACTGAACTGGTTGGCGTCGACGAACTGATACAATTGATCGAAGCGAATGCCGTAATTGAAGGTCAGCTGATTGGTCAGCTTCCACTCATCCTGCACATAGGTGCCGATGTTCCAGCCCAGCAATTTGTTGGTGTCGGAAACGGTGAACGGAGCTCCCGTGGGGTTACCACTGTCGGGATCGACATTGAATACGGTCGATATGTTGGAAACGTCGGTCTTCTCCGCGGTCACCATGAAACCGAACCGCAACGTGTGCGCGCTGTTCACATCGTACGACGCGTCGAATTGCGTCCCGTACATCTGGCTGGCGCGGGTGACATCGGAGGCAACACCATTGAAGATGAGGTCGTTGGTCACGTCGGGAATGAAATGAACGTTGGCATAGCGGGAGAACACCGAGATTTGGCTGTCGATCAGTTCGCCATGCGATTGAAGCGCGACGATATTGTAATAGTACTGATCGATTTCTCGCTCGTTGAGGTTTGACGAATTTGCAGTATTTGCGAGATTGCTCAGGGTGGTCAAACCGAGACCATTGGGCAAAATGCCGTTGGAATCCGGGAATACCGGCTGATTGGGATTGTTCGGTATCTGGAACGCGCTGTAGGAGGCTCCCGAAATCACGCTCACCCGCTGTGTGTCGTTGATGGCGGTCGACACGTAGGCAAAGAACTTGCCCTGATCGGTGTGATCGTGGATCGCATTGATCGACGAGGTCGGATTTTCGATCCCGAGGTTATTCCAGTTGCCGCGGCCGGAGAAAAAATACTGCGTGCCGCCAACGCCACCGCCATAGTCGAAACTCGGCGTAATCGTTCCCTGGCTGCCGCCATAAATACTGACGCTGCCGCCGGGCGTGGAAAAGCTTCGGCTGGTGATATCGAGGATGCCCGCGGTGCGGCCACCATACTGGGCCGGCAACGTGCCCGTCAGCAGCGACAGGCTGCCAATGAAATTGGTGTCGATCACGGGACCGAGACCCGACACGCCTTCCGGAAGCACAAAGCCATCGATCCGGGTCTGGACGTTGGCGTATTCGCCGCGAACGTGGAAGTTTGGATTGGAGGCGGCCGAATCGTAGTTCACGCCGGGGAATTGCAGAACCAGTTTGTCGACCGGGGTATTATCACCCTGCGGCGCGGCCTCGATCGCGGCACGGTCGATCGTGTAGGACGACGCGCCCAATTTGGGCAGCATATGATCCCGCGACTGATCGAAGCCCTGCATCTTTCGATCCAGCGCCGCCTCAGCCGGCGTGGGAGCGCCCGCCCCGGCCACCGGCGCCTCCTGCACAGGCTGGTTGGTGCGGCCGACGCCACGACTTGCGACCGCGCGTTTTGAAACGACACGTTTGGCGACCTCACGCTTGGGCTTTTTTCCGGGATCGGCGATCACGACCGGCGGCAGGTCGCTCGTAGCATCGGCTTGCGCCATCGCGGCGTGCGGATTCACGAGATATAGCAAACCCGCCACGATCATTGGCGTGAGAACGGCCGCCGAGCTTTGATACGGCCTGCTGCTGCGTCGGTGATGGTTGAATGGCAACGCTGTCGTCGCCGCGCGGGAGACGATCAGCTCCGAACAAGGGCGACAATCGCCGGATGCAATTTTTACGACAGAGATAGCGTCAAACGCCGACATAGGTCCCCCAAACCGCGGAGATCGAATTCTCCGACAGCATGAGAACCAACGCGGAGGCGCGGTATTCCGTCGCACTTCAAAAGCACGACTGGAATCGATCTAATCAAAATTTAGAATGAATATAATTCTTAGTTGAAGCCAAGCCGCGATCGACGATTCAGCCGCTTAGTAAACGCGCAGGATGACCTGCAAAGAAAAAGGGCGGCTCGCAGAGCCGCCCTTTTTCCTATTTCGTCATTCCGCCGCGAGCTTGACGTCCGGCGCGGCGGCGCGGACATCGGCATCGACGTGGCTTTCGAACTTGGCAAAGTTCTTCTGGAACATGCCGACCAGCGCGCGCGCGGTCTTGTCGAACTCGGCCTTGTCGGCCCAGGTCTTGACCGGATCGAGAATTTCGGCCGGCACGCCCGGCAGCGCGGTCGGCACCGCGAAGCCGAAATATTTGTCGGTGCGGAATTCCACGTTACGCAGCGAACCGTCGAGCGCCGCCGACAGCAATGCCCGTGTCACCTTGATCGGCATGCGCTTGCCGGTGCCGTATTTGCCGCCGGTCCAGCCGGTGTTGACCAGCCAGCAATCGACGTTGTGCTTGGCGATCAGGTCGCGCAGCAGGTTGCCGTACACGCTGGGATCGCGCGGCAGGAACGGCGAACCGAAGCAGGTCGAGAATTCCGGCTCGGGATCGTTGCCGAGGCCGCGCTCGGTGCCCGCCACCTTGGCGGTGTAGCCGGACAGGAAGTGGTACATCGCCTGCGCCGGCGTCAGCTTGGCAATCGGCGGCATCACGCCGAAGGCGTCGGCGGCCAGCATCACCAGATTCTTCGGATGTCCGGCGCGGCCGGAACGCGAGGCGTTGGGAATGAAATCGAGCGGATAGGCCGAACGGGTGTTTTCGGTCTTCGAGCCATCGTCGAAATCAGGTGTGCGGGTGTGCTTGTCCAGCACCACGTTTTCCAGCACCGCGCCGAAACGCTTGCTGGCGGCGTAAATCTCCGGCTCGGCTTCCGCGGAGAGCTTGATGCATTTGGCGTAGCAGCCGCCTTCGAAGTTGAAGATGCCGTCCTCACCCCAGCCGTGCTCATCGTCGCCGATCAGCGTGCGTTTGGGATCGGCCGAGAGCGTGGTCTTGCCGGTGCCGGACAGGCCGAAGAAAATCGCGGAATCGCCGTTGGGCCCGACATTGGCCGAGCAATGCATCGACATCACGCGCTTTTCGGGCAGGTAATAATTCAGCGTCGTGAACACCGACTTCTTCATCTCGCCGGCATAATAAGACCCGCCGATCAGGACGATCTTGCGGGCGAAATCGATTGCGACAACGTTCTCGGATTTGCAGCCGTGACGTTTGGGATCGGCCTTGAAGCTCGGCAGATCGATGATGGTGAGCTCGGGCACGAAGCTCGCAAGTTCCGACGCCTCGGGGCGGATCAAGAGCGTGCGGATGAACAGCGAATGCCAGGCAAGCTCGGTGAAGACGCGGGTCTTGATCCGATGGGTCGGATCGGCGCCGCCATAGAGATCCTGCGCGAATAGTTCCATGCCTTCGGCATGTTTCAGGAAATCGGCATGGAGCGTCGAGAACTGCTCCGAGGTGATCGACTGATTGCCGGCCCACCACATATTCTTGTCGGTGGTGGCGTCGCGAACGGTGAACTTGTCCTTTGGGCTGCGGCCGGTGAACTCGCCGGTATCGGCGCACAGCGCGCCATCGGCCGAAAGCACGGCTTCGCCGGCTCGCACCGAATACTCGGTGAGCTGCGGCGCGCCTAAATTCCAATTGACGCCCTTGAGATTCTTTAAGCCGAATTTGTCGGCACCGAAGGCACCGTTATGCACGCCCGTCTCTTGCACGTAGAACCTCCTCGAACCCGCGTATCTCGATCGCGCGAATGCAGCTAGACGCGCTCCTGTCGCGGTGATCATCGATCAATATAGCCTCCCGGCTACGGTCCGGCGACCTAATACTGATGAACGCCGTCCTTGCCAAGCCGATCCCTCGAGTTTTGGTTTATTGCAGCGCAGCCCGGATATGCCGCAGAAATGCTTGCTGCGGTGCCCGGCGTACGCATCTACCGGGCCGCGCGACACTCCGTCACGCCCGGGTAACTTTGCTGCTGTGCACAATCGAATCCCTTAGAGCGGGATGACTTATCTTCGAATCGTCATCCCGCTCTAGTCTATTGTTTGAGCATGATCTTTTCGGAAAACCGGTTTCCACTTTTCCGGATCATGCTCTAACGCGCCGCGCCTTCGCCGATCAGCGCAAATGGCCCCCATAATGCCGGATAGGCATTCCGCGGCGACGATTTGTCGTTGAGATAGCCAAGCATGGCCTGACGCACCGCTTCGGTGCGGCCCATTTTCGGATCGGCCTTGAGGCGATCGAACGTGGACGTTGCAAGCCGCGTCGCCGCTTCCGAACTGACCGCCCAATGCGATACCAACAGCGCCCGCGCACCCGCATAAAAGAAAGAGCGCGCCAGGCCTGAAAGGGCTTCAGCACCAGGCTTGTCGCCCGCGATCGTATTGCAGGCCGACAGCACGACCCAATCGGCATTGAGTTTTAGCTGCGCCACTTCACTCGACGTCAGCAGGCCATCATCGAGTTCCGAAGGATGTTCCGGCATACTGAGCGCCAGCGACGGTTCGGCCAGCCCTTTCACGTCACCGGCGACGAGGCCATGGGTAGCAAAATAAATGATGCTGTAATCGGCCAGCGGCGCATGCTTGACGGTGGTTTCGCTGGCGTCGGCACCGAGATGGATGTCGGAGGCGGCGACCCCGAGATCCCTCGCGACCGCTTTCAACTCGTCGGCCGTATCAGGCAGTTGCGGCAATGCTTGCGCTAGCATGGCGCGATCGACGCCTGCGCCTTGCCAGAAATCGGTGTAGGCAGCCGACGTCGCACTACGGGTGGCGGACTTCGTATCCGGTGTGGTCGCGGCACGTTGATCGCCGGTCCCGCCCGGCGCTGGATTAAACAGGGGATCGCCAAAGCCGATCATCGGCTTGATGCCCTGATCCTTGCGCGAAAACGCCCGCAGGGCCTTCAGGCTCGCCACCGACGGCAGCACCGATACCGACTGGCGCTTGAGCAGCCAGGCCGCCTCGCGATAACCGTCAAAGGTTTCCGGAATCGCGGCCGGCGGCTTTTCCGTCACCAGCAGATAGAATGGCAGCGCTGTCAGTGCTCCCGAGGGCACCACCAGAAGCCCGCGCTTGTCTTTGACCAAGGCTTCAACCGGGCCCAGCAGCGCCGCATAAAGTTCATTGGCGAGCGTCAGATCGAATAGTCCGGCACGGCCGGACGGATCGCCTTTGCCGATTTTGTTGAGATCAAGCCCGCGACGGAACGCAGCGACCTTCTGCGACATGGCTTCCGCGCCAAGCGGCAACCGCCGCCACGCGAAGCCATCCCGGGTCATCGCCAGAACATAGCTCTCGCTGTCGATCACAGCGAACAGCACCAGGGCTTCGTCAGGCGACAACAGCGACTGCGCTTCCTTGACCGTCATCGGCAACGGGTTGGACAGCGCCGCGAAATCGGGGAACTCGGCTGCCAGGGTTTTCTGCAGGCCAGCGCGTTCGGTTGCGATGGTAGCGAGCCTAGTTCGGCTGCGCTGCTCGGCGGCAGCATCGCGCTTCGCCGCGCCTTGCGAGACCGCCGATACGATCGCCTTGTCCAGCGCCTCGGCTTCCGCGGCGAGATCCTGATCCCTGCGAACCAGTTCGGCGAGGCGATCGGTGCCGGCGGCGAGCCGAACCGCCAGCTTGTTGACCGCGGATGCGGCTGAAGATTGGGTCCCGCGCTGGATCGCATTCAAGGCATCGTCCGACGCCTTCTCGACCGAGACCAACTGCCACGCGTACGCGTCGAACAATACCGGAAGCGCCACGCGCAGCTGCGCGCGTCCGCTGGCGATCGTCTGTTGCACCAGCGGCAAGGCCTCAATGGTTCGTTTCTGGCCCTGATAAAACGAAGCCAGATTGTTCTGCGAGGTCGCGACATCGGGATGATCGGGTCCCAGCGCACGCTGACGGATCGCGAGCGCCCGCTGATATAGCGGTTCGGCCTCGGCCGGGCGGCCGACGCGCTCATCGAGTTCAGCGAGATTGTTCAGCGATCGCGCGACATCGGGATGATCGGGGCCGAGCGCCTTCTCGCGGATCGCGAGCGAGCGCTTGATCAGCGGTTCGGCATCGCCAGCACGTCCCTCGACCTTGTAAACCTGGCCGAGATTGTTGAGCAGCGTCGCCACTGCCGGATGATCCGGGCCTGCCGCCTTCTGGTAGATCGCCAGCGCCTGCTTGAACAACGGCTCGGCGTCAGCATGGCGGCCCTGTCTTTCGTAGAGCGTCGCCAGATTATTCAGGGATTGCCCGACATCGGGATGGGCCTGCCCGAGCGCCTTTTCGCGGATCGCCAGCGCGCGCTTGAACAAGGGCTCTGCCTCGACGTAGCGGCCCTGCCGTTCATACAACGCTGCGAGATTGTTCAGTTCCGGCGCGATCCCGACGCGATCGAGGCCATCGGTTTTTTCCAGGATCGAGAGCGCGCGCTTGTAGAGCGATTCGGCGTCGCCGTCCTGACCCTGGTTGCCATAGAGCAGCGCCAGATTGTTCAGCGCGCCCGCGAGGTCGCGATTGACCGGGCCAGAGGACTTCTCGAGGTCTGCGACCTGGCGTTGCGCCAACGGGATGGCTTCGGAATATTTTCCGGCGCGGCCGAGTTCGCTGATCCGGGCGCTGAGCGCGGCGGTGTCGCTCTTCTGCGCGAAAGACGAAGTGCCGAGACAGGCGTTCGTGATCAGCGCCAGCCCTGTCATCAGAGCCAACCGATTGCCGGATGTCATGCGGGGTTCGTCTCACATTCGACGGCGCGGAGGGCGCTACCTGGATCGTGAGATGGGTCGCGTGAACCTTCGCGTCCGTTCAATGTTCCGGCCTGGTCGACAGCCGGTCGGGACGCGCTTCGCGAGCGTTAGCTCAAAACCTGGCGCGCCTCGCCCACCAGCCGGACCAGCATCTTGCGCAGTTCGTTGCCGTTGGTGACGCGCTCCGGAAAATCCAGCCGCAGGGTCTTGTCACCCGCTTGCATGTCGATCCCGTCAGGGTCGCACCCGGTGCAATGCCAATCCGCGGGCGCCGCCCCGAGCAACTTTGTCGCGTACAGATTCATGGCCTCGCGGTGATCTTCATTCATATGCTCGACGGCGCCCTGCTCGGCCTCCAGCAGCGCGGCCGCATCGGAAAGTTCGGTAAGGAACTGCGCTGGCTGGAGATCCACGATCCGACCGAACCCAGCCACCAGATGGGCGCCCAGGGGACGAATCCGAAAGAACGAAAAATCCTTAAATTCAACAAAGGCTTGCGCCGACGGATGGGCGTTGAGGTAGCGCCGGCGCAGCGCGGCCGCGTCTTCCGACCCTGCAGGTTCCGCACGGCCCGCCAGCATGATCCGGGCGCCCTCCAGCGGGTCGCCCGCGGCCCGCTCATCCAGCATCAGCGAGACCCTGGCATCGCCGAGGATGTTTTTGGTGTGCAGCGCCAGCTGCGAAATCAACAGAATCGGCGAGCCGTCGGCGTGGCTTGCGACATTGACCAGCGAACAATACGGGTCGCCGCTGCCGGCCATCAGGGTCGCCAGGGCCCCCTGCCGGCTGCGCCGGAGCAGGGATCGGGCCAGTTTGACAGGGTTAAAGTCGGTTGGGGGCTGCATCGATCACTTCTCGGTATCTCATTGCAAAACGAGCCCTTTTTGAGCTAAACTAGTGTACATTGAGCTGGAAGTGCCGGACGGTTTCCGGCGTTTGTGGAACTCGGTCACACTTCAGCCCAGCTTGCATTGCTCGTAGACCGTGTTCGAAGCCACTGATGCGGCGCATCGCTGGATAGCTCGCCGTTCCGGCCACACCGTTTTTTCGAAAGCAGGCTCATGCCCACAATCGCCTTGGTCGATGACGACCGTAACATTCTGACATCGGTCTCGATCGCTCTCGAAGCCGAAGGCTATCGTATCATGACTTATACGGATGGCGCTTCCGCACTCGATGGTTTTCGCACCAGCCAACCCGATCTCGCCATCCTCGATATCAAGATGCCGCGCATGGACGGCATGGAGACGCTGCGGCGGTTGCGACAGAAGTCGGATCTGCCGGTGATCTTCCTGACCTCCAAGGACGAGGAAATCGATGAATTGTTCGGCCTCAAGATGGGCGCCGACGATTTCATCCGCAAGCCGTTCTCGCAACGCCTGCTGGTCGAGCGCGTCAAGGCCGTGCTGCGCCGCGCCGCGCCGAAAGATCCGACCGCGGCACCCAAGGAGACCGACGCCAAGGCGCTGGACCGCGGGTTGTTGCGCATGGATCCCGAGCGTCACACCTGCACGTGGAAGAACGAAGCCGTGACCTTGACGGTGACGGAATTCTTGATCCTGCAGGCGCTGGCCACCCGGCCCGGCGTGGTGAAAAGCCGCAACGCGCTGATGGATGCGGCCTATGACGATCAAGTTTATGTCGACGATCGCACCATCGACAGCCACATCAAGCGGCTGCGCAAGAAGTTCAAGGTCGTGGACGACGATTTCGAGATGATCGAAACCCTGTACGGTGTCGGCTACCGCTTCAAGGAAACCTGATCTTGCAAGAAACCTGACGGCTTGCGCGCGCAGGCCGCGCGCATTGCCGGCTGACGCCGCGGTCCGTCTCGGATAGGATGCGCGGCAAGATGCGAGGCGCCAGGCGCGCCGCGGGGACGTTTCGAAACAACCGGCAGTTCAGCCATTGCTCGATCGAACGCTGTCTGATCCAAATTTGAATGACGAGGACGCAGCCGCGTCGCTCGCCGCGGATCCGGCTGCCGTTGACGCCCCGCGCCCCCGGGGCTTGCAAATGCTGTTGGGCTGGCTCGGCCGCGTCGGTCAGTTTTTCCTGGCGCTGTCGTTTTCCAGTCTGACCCGCCGCATCGTATCGCTCAATCTCGCCGGCCTCGTCGCGCTGGTGGCGTGCATTCTCTACCTCTCGCAATTCCGCGCCGGCCTGATCGACGCCCGGGCGCAAAGCCTGCAGGTATCCGCCGAGATCATCGCGGGCGCGATCGCGGCGTCCGCGACCGTCGACACCAACACCATCACGATCGATCCCGACCGGCTATCCGACCTGAAGACCGGCGAAACCTACGGCGCTCCGGACGAATATTCCGGGCTGGATTTTCCGATCAATCCGGAGCGGGTGGCGCCGGTCTTGCGGCGGCTGGTGTCGCCGACCAATACCCGCGCCCGAATCTATGACCGCGATGGCGGGATGATCCTCGATAGCCGCAGCCTGTACGGCAAGGGCGACGTGTTTCGCTTCGAGCTGCCGGCGTTGCCGGAAGAGCGGCCGGGCCTTCTCGAACGCAGCATGATCGCGATCCGGACCTGGCTCAATCGCGGCGACCTGCCGATCTACCGCGATCTCGGATTGGAAAACGGCAAGGGCTATCACGAGGTCGCCGAGGCACTCGATGGCCAGAAGGGCAGCCAGGTCCGCATCAACGAGCGCGGCGAGGTGATCGTCTCGGTCGCGGTGCCGGTGCAGCGCTTCCGCGAAGTCTATGGCGCGCTGATGCTGTCGACCCAGGGCGGCGACATCGATGCGATGGTCACCGCGGAGCGGCTCGCGATCCTGAAAGTCGGCGGCGTCGCCGCGGCGGTCATGATCGTGCTGTCATTGCTGTTGGCGAGCACCATCGCCGGACCGGTACGCCGGCTCGCCGACAGCGCCGAGCGGGTTCGCCGCCGTATCCGTACCCGTGTCGAGATTCCCGATTTCACCCGCCGCCGCGACGAAATCGGCCATCTCTCCGGCGCGCTCCGCGACATGACGGACGCGTTGTATAATCGCATCGAGGCGATCGAGATGTTCGCCGCCGATGTCGCCCATGAATTGAAGAACCCGCTGACGTCGCTGCGCTCCGCGGTGGAGACGCTGCCGCTGGCGCGCAACGAGAACAGCCGATCGCGCCTGCTCGCGGTAATCGAGCATGACGTCAAACGGCTCGACCGGCTGATCACGGACATTTCGGATGCCAGCCGGCTCGACGCCGAACTGCAGCGGCAGGATATGGCGCCGGTCGACGTTCGACGCCTGCTCGGCACCCTGACGACGGTCGCCAACGAAACCAAGCTCGGCCACGATGTCGGCGTCCAGATCCGCTTCGAAGGGCGCAGTCCCGGCGATACCTTCTCGGTGCCCGGCCATGATTCGCGGCTCGGGCAGGTGATCTCCAATTTGCTGGTCAACGCCCAGTCGTTTTCCAATGCCGGCGGCAAGGTGCGCATCGTCTGCCGCCGCGTCAGAGCGGAAATCGAAATCGTCGTCGACGACGACGGGCCAGGTATCCGCGAGGATGCGTTGGAGCGGATCTTCGAGCGCTTTTACACCGACCGGCCGCATCAGGGCTTTGGGCAGAATTCCGGACTGGGACTTTCGATCTCGAAACAGATCATCGAAGCCCATGGCGGCCGCATCTGGGCGGAAAATCGCGCCGGCCCCGCCGATCCCGATGGCGAGGCCACGGTGGCCGGCGCACGCTTTGTGGTCCGGCTGCCGGCGCCATGACGGACGCCGGCGCAGCCAGCGTCCACGCATCCGCGGTGCTGGTGGGTGATTGCGCGGTCCTGATTCGCGGGCCGTCGGGGGCCGGCAAATCGCGGCTGGCGTTCGAACTCATCCTGGCCGGGCGTTCGGGGCAGATCCCCGCCGCGGTACTGGTCGGCGACGACCGCGTTCATCTCCTCGCCTGCGACGGACAATTGCTGGTCCAGCCCGTGCCGCAGCTGGCCGGCCTGATCGAGATTCGCGGGCTCGGCATCCGCCGCTGCGACTTCACCGCGCAGGCCATCGTCGGCCTGGTGGTCGACCTGGCGGCCGTCGATGCCGAGCGCCTGCCAGCGCCGGACGCGCTCCAAATCAGCATTAAAGGTGTCAAGATACCACGAATACCGGTTGGATCGGGCTTAACAGCGCTGCCACTGATTGCGGCGGCATTGACGACAACCGAAGGTACCCCGACCTCCTCGCTTTCGACCGATTGCGTGAAGGGAATTAGTAACCATATCAGGCCCAGTATCGCGACCGAATGACCGGCGCAGCCTCCCCTTGCAAGGCCAATTTCCGGGAGAAACGCAAAGATCCCCTCTTGCGCGGGGGCTCTGGATGGTCAAAGTGGCGCGTTCGTGCGGTGCACCAAAAAGCACCCACGAGGAGTTTCCGATGATTGGTCTAGTGCTTGTGACCCATGGGCGCCTTGCCGACGAGTTCAAGGCGGCGCTCGAACACGTCATGGGTCCGCAAAAACAAATTGAAGCTGTCACGATCGGGGCCGAAGACGACTCCGATTTGTGTCGAAGCGATATTATTGAGGCGGTCAACCGCGTCGATAGTGGTGATGGCGTCGCGATCCTGACCGACATGTTCGGCGGCACGCCGTCGAACCTTGCGATCTCCTGTATGAGCCGTCCGAAAGTGGAAGTGCTCGCAGGCATCAATCTTCCGATGCTGGTGAAGCTTGCCAAGGTTCGCGAAGAGCGCTCGCTTCCCGACGCCATTTCGATGGCCCAGGAAGCCGGACGCAAATACGTCACCATCGCCAGCCGCGTGCTCGCCGGCAAATGAGCGAGGACGACGCGCCGCCCGAAAATAATGCCGGGCCAATTGTCCCGCCGGATGCGCTGTCTCGAGAACTCCCCATCATCAACAAGCGCGGCCTTCACGCGCGCGCTTCGGCAAAATTCGTTCAGATGGTCGAACGCTTCAAAGCCGAGGTCTGGGTCACCCGCGGTAATGAGACGGTCGGCGGCACCTCGATCATGGGATTGATGATGCTGTCGGCGGGACCGGGGACATCGATCACGGTCTCCGTGGCCGGCCCTGAAGCCGAAGCGGCGCTCGCCGCGATCACCCAACTGGTGGCCGACAAATTCCACGAAGAAAATATGTGACCGGCGCGGTCGCCGGCGCAAGAGCTGGCGACGCCACACCTGACCGCTAGAGACTTTTATTTTGACGCGTTTTCTTCAAGCGAACCGGTGTCCACTTCGCTGGAAAACGCTCTATTTTCCCGGCGGCACGATATAGACTTTCCAGGTGGTCGACGGGCCGGAATGGCCGTGGAAGAATCGCTGCGTCATCATCACGAGATTCTCGGCGCCGGCGGCATTCGCCTCCATCCAAGCTTCGCAGGTCTTGATCCGGTAATCCGACCTATCGCAGATGCCGATGAAGCCGAGCCGCCTCGCCTCCTCGAGCGAGGTCAATCCCGACGACCAGGTCTCGCCCGGCGTGTACGGCAATGGATGATCCGGACTGTAGAACGTCATCGGCTCGCCGATCTCGGTGGTGCCGGCGACGATGGGCCAGCGCGAGCCGAAGCGCTCGTGCCAGGTCTGGGTCAGCTCGCGGGCAAGCTCGGAACGGGCGCTATAGCCTGACGCGCCGTTGGGATTATCGGCGATTTCAAGCGCCGCGATCCGGGGCGCCGCCGCCAGCGTTGCGAGCGTGATCACAAGCCAGGTCGCGGCCAGGTAAAACACTGCGATCTTCGGAATGCGCAGCGAAGGGATCGCCACCAGCGCCAGCGGCGTCAGAAAAAACAGCGATATCCCCCAGTCGGTCTTCAAATAGACGATGAAGGCGAGCGCGCCGAGCGCCGGCCCGATCGCGACCACGATCTGGATGATCCAGACATTGAGGGCCTGCGAAATATTGACGGCCTGGTTCGGTCCCCGCGACCAGGTCCGCGTCACCAGTGACGACGGTTGACGCTTGAAACTTGTCCACCACCCCGGCGTCAGGACCAGCAGCAGCGCCGCCAGCGCGATCGGGGCTGCGAGCAGCGCCAGATTGTGAGCGACATAGCCGATGACAAGCTGAAGGCATTGCGCCCGGTCGGTCAGCGAATAGATGTCGCCGGCATAGGACAGCGGTGCGAAGTCGACCTGTTTCAGCCACCATAGATGCGGCAGCATCGCCACCACCAGCGTGCCGATCGCGACCCACGGCGCCGGCGAACGCAGGAACAGCCATCGGTCCGGATGCATCAGCGCGGCGATGCCGACCGCGCCGATCATGGTCAGCACCCAGTATTTCGTCATCAGCGCCAGCGCGCCGGCAAGCCCGAGCCACAGCCCGGCGCGCACGGTGCGCTTTTCGAACGCCTGCAGATAGGCCAGCACCACCAGCGGCAGCGTCACCAACTGCAGCAGGTCCGGATTGTATTTAAAGCCCTTGAAATTGAAGATCGGATAGAGCGCCAGCATCAGCACCACGAAAAACGCGCGGCGCCGATCGACCACGCGCAGCGCAATGAACCACGAGATCACGAGGCCGGTAGAGACGGTTGCCATCGCCAGCGCGTAAGTGGCCCAGTTGGCGACCGGAAAGACCTGAAACCAGAGGCCCGCAACCCATCCCGACAACGGCGGATGCTTGCCGTAACCAAGCTGGAATTTCTGCCCCCAGGCATAGGCCTCGGCGACATCGAAATGAATGTCCTGCGCCGCCTTGAGCTGGATCAGGATCAACGTCCACAGCATCGCATGCAGGAGCGCGAAACCGACCACCAGCCACGGGCCCGCCTTGCGGCTCGACGCCGAGGCGGTGAGCAAGGCCGCCAATCGCCGGACACTGGGCCTGCGGCGCGCACGCGACGTCGCGGGTAAAATGGATGCAGTCGACATGGCCTGTGCGTAGCGTGTTTTGGCGCCAAGTGGAATCAGCTTGCCGTGAAGATGGGCAACAACAACTCTAATTCAACCTCGCTGAATCAGGCCATCTCCGGGCAAACGCGAAAGCGTCTGTTCCGAGCGGGAATCCGCCGCCACCTGATCGGGATATGGCCCTAAAAAGCCGCATTCCGGTTGCCGCAGCGGGGTGCGAATGCTATCCCGCGCCCATGACAACTGCCCCTATTTCCAACATCCGCAACTTCTCCATCGTCGCCCATATCGACCATGGCAAATCGACCTTGGCGGATCGCCTGATCCAGATGACCGGCGGCCTGACCGATCGCGAAATGGCGGGCAAGGAGCAGGTGCTCGATTCGATGGATATCGAGCGCGAGCGTGGCATCACCATCAAGGCGCAGACCGTCCGGCTCAAATATCACGCCAAGGACGGCAAGGATTACATCTTCAATCTGATGGACACGCCGGGCCATGTCGACTTCGCCTACGAAGTCTCGCGCTCGCTGGCGGCCTGTGAGGGCTCCCTGCTGGTGGTCGATGCCAGCCAGGGCGTCGAGGCGCAGACGCTCGCCAACGTCTATCACGCGCTCGACGCCGGCCATGAGATCGTCCCGGTGCTCAACAAGGTCGATCTTCCAGCCGCCGAACCCGAGCAGGTCAGGCAGCAGATCGAGGACGTGATCGGCATCGACGCCTCCGAAGCCGTGATGATCTCGGCCAAGACCGGCCTCGGCGTGCCCGACGTGCTGGAGGCCATCGTCACCCGCCTGCCGCCGCCGAAGGGCGACCGCAACGCGACCCTGAAGGCGCTGCTGGTCGATAGCTGGTACGACGTCTATCTCGGCGTGGTGGTGCTCATTCGCGTGGTCGACGGCACGATCAAGAAGGGCGACCGCATTCGCATGATGGGCACCGGCGCCGCCTACGATATCGAGCGGGTCGGCTTCTTTACGCCGAAGATGACGCAGGTTGACGAGCTCGGCGCCGGCGAGATCGGCTTCATCAACGCCGCGATCAAGGAAGTGGCCGATACCCGCGTCGGCGACACCATCACCGACGACCGCAAGCCGGTCACCGAAATGCTGCCCGGCTTCAAGCCGGCGATCCCGGTGGTGTTCTGCGGCCTGTTCCCGGTCGATGCCGACGATTTCGAGACGCTGCGCGCGGCGATGGGCAAACTGCGGCTCAACGACGCCAGCTTCTCGTTCGAGATGGAAACCTCCGCCGCACTCGGCTTCGGCTTCCGCTGCGGCTTCCTCGGACTGTTGCACCTGGAGATCATCCAGGAACGGCTGTCTCGCGAGTTCGATCTCAATTTGATCGCGACCGCGCCGTCGGTGATCTACAAAATGAGCCTCACCGACGGACAGGTGATCGAGATTCACAATCCGATCGACATGCCCGACGTGGTGAAGATCGCCGAAATCCAGGAACCCTGGATCGAGGCCACCATTCTCACCCCCGACGAATATCTCGGCAGCGTCTTGAAGCTGTGCCAGGACCGCCGCGGCTCGCAGAAGGAACTGACCTATGTCGGCTCCCGCGCGATGGTGAAATACGATTTGCCGCTCAACGAGGTGGTGTTCGATTTCTACGACCGTCTGAAGTCGGTCTCCAAGGGCTATGCCTCGTTCGACTATCATTTGACCGACTACAAGCCGGCCGACCTCGTCAAGATGCAGATCCTGGTCAACAACGAGCCGGTCGACGCGCTGTCGATGCTGGTACACCGCCAGCGCGCCGAAGGCCGCGGCCGCGCCATGGTCGAGAAGATGAAGGAGCTGATCCCGCCGCACATGTTCCAGATTCCGATCCAGGCGGCGATCGGCGGCAAGGTGATCGCGCGCGAGACCGTGCGCGCGCTGCGCAAGGACGTCACCGCCAAGTGTTATGGCGGCGACATCACGCGCAAACGCAAGCTTCTGGAGAAGCAGAAGGAAGGCAAGAAGAAGATGCGGCAGTTCGGCAAGGTCGACATCCCGCAGGAAGCTTTTATTGCCGCGCTGAAGGTCGATAGCTGAGCTCTTGGCTCCGTCCTTCCGGGATGCGCGCAGCGCAGACCCGGAATGCCTGCGGAAATGCCGGCCGGCCCCTCATCATGCGTAAATCTTAAGGAGTTTCTGGGACTTTCCCGCAGTCCTCTTTCTCGCGGAATTTCGGCATCCCATGTTCAAGCTTCGATCGATCGGCGCCCGGCTCGTTCTGGCGATTTCCCTGACCGTCGCCGCGGCCTGCGCCATTCTCGGCACCTTTTCGATGATGCAGCAGCGCGCGCTGACCCGGCTGGCGCTCGAGCAGCAGCTCAAACTGCAATATGACAGCGTGATCGCCGCGCTCGACTACGAGGGGCGGGCCGCGCTCGCGGTCAGCGCCACCATCGCGAGCCTGCCCGCAACGGGCGATGCCCTCGCCAACGGCGACCGCGACAAGCTCGACGCGCTGCTGCACGGAACATCGGCGGCGCTGAAGGCGCAAGGAATCCCGCTGATCAGTTTCCACGCCCCGCCTGCCATCGCCTTCTTCCGCGCTCATGATCCGAAGACGTTCGGCGACGACATCTCGTCGCGCCGCGCCACGGTGGTGGAGTCGAACAGGACCGGCAAACCGATCGTCGGCGTCGAGCCGGGACGGGATTCGCTGAGCATTTTCGCCATGACGCCGGTCATGCGCGACGGCAAGAGCCTGGCGGTGGTCGATATCGGCGTGCCCTTCGGCAAGGAATTCGTAGACCGCGCCAAGCAGCGCTTCGGCGTCGATCTTGCCGTGCACTGGCTCGAAGGAGGCACCTTCAAGACACTGGCATCGACCTTCGGCGAGCGTGTGATCGCGACGCAGGACGAGATGAAAAGTGCGTTCAATGGCGCAGCATTGCAGCGCGACGCCAGCCTGGACGGTCATCCGGCCGCGCTTTATCTCAGCCAGATCAAGAACTATGCCGGCCAGCCGGTCGCGGTACTTGAAGTCATCAAGGACACCACCGCCTATGAGACGGCCGCGGCCAGCTCGCAACACGATCTGATGATCGGCACCGTCATCATTCTGGCCGCCGCGGTTCTGCTGGCCTTCCTGCTCGGCCGCGGCCTGTCGCGGCCGCTGACCGCGATCACCGCCGTGATGAATCGGCTCTCCAGCGGCGATACCGACGTGAAAATTCCCGGCGGCGACCGCAAGGACGAACTCGGCAGCATGGCGGCGGCGGTCGATGTATTCCGTCGCAACATGATCGAGGCCAATTCGCTGCGCGACGCGCAGGAGGCCGCCAAACGGCAGACCGAGGTCGAAAAGAAAGCCTTGCAGCGCCAGATGGCCGACCGCTTCGAGGCCGACGTGAAGAGCGTGGTCTCGGCGGTGGCGCAGGCGACCAAGGATATGCAGCGCGTCGCCAGCGAGATCACCACCAGCGTCAACGGCACATCGCAACGCGCGGCCGCGGCCGCCGCCGCGTCAGACGAAGCGTCGGCCAGCGTCAACACCGTCGCCGCGGCCACCGAGGAACTGGCGTCGTCGGTTGCCGAGATCGGCCGCCAGGTCACCCATTCGAGCCAGGTCGCCGATGGCGCGGTGGTCAAGGCCGGGCAAACCACCGAGATGGTCGGCAGCCTCTCCGCCGCCGGCGAAAAGATCGGCGACGTGCTGCGTTTGATCGGCGCTATCGCCAGCCAGACCAACCTGCTGGCGCTCAACGCCACCATCGAGGCCGCCCGCGCCGGTGACGCCGGCCGGGGCTTTGCCGTAGTCGCCGCCGAGGTGAAGGAACTCGCCAGCCAGACCGCGAAGGCCACCGAGGAGATCGCCGGCCAGGTCAGCGCGATCCAGTCCGCCACCGGCACCTGCGTGATCGCGATCGGCGACATCAGCACCACGATCCGGGAAATCAGCGGCATCGCAACCACGATCGCGGCCGCCGTCGAGGAACAGGATTCGGCGACCCGTGAGATCGCGCGAAGCGTGCAGCAGGCCGCCGCCGGCACCGGCGAAGTCTCACTCAATGTCGCGGGCGCGAGCCAGGCCGCCGATCAGTCGCGCGCGCTGGCCGATAACGTGCTGGTCGCCTCCGGTGAACTCAGCCAGCACGCCGCGACGCTGTTCACCAGCGTCGATACGTTCCTGGCCGGGCTGCGCAACGCCGCATAGGCCCGCCCCGCGCCGTCCCGCCCATCTTGATCGGTGGCGGCGGATGGCCCACCATGGGTCTTCACTCAACAAGCACCCTGCCAAAGGGGCGAGGAAACCCATGAACAAGCTTCCCGGCTTCGGACTTATCGAGCGCGCGCGAGCGCTGGCGCCGCTGATTGCGCAAGAGGCCGACGAAATCGAACGGACCCGACGGCTGACGCCGCCGGTGGTCTCGGCCTTGATCGAGAACGGGCTGTACCGTTCGCTGCTGCCGCAGAGCCTCGGCGGCGCCGAGGCCCCGCTCGAGGTCTTCATGCGGATGCAGGAAGAAGTGGCGAAGGCCGACGCCTCCACGGCATGGTGCCTTGGCCAATGCAGCGTCTGCGCCATGACCGCGGCCTATCTCGACCCTGCGACGGCGCGCGAGATTTTCGGCGCGCCCGACAGCATTCTGGCCTGGGGTGCGGTTGCAGGCGAGGTGCAGGCGGTGCCCGGCGGCTACCGCGCCTATGGCCGCTGGAACTTCGCCAGCGGATCGCGTCAGGCCAACTGGCTCGGCGCCCATGTCCAGGTCGTCGAGGCCGATGGCAAGAAGCGGCTCAAGGCCGACGGCACGCCCGACATCATCACGATCCTGTTCCCGATCGCGAGCGCCACGATGTACGACGTCTGGGACGTGATCGGTCTTCGAGGCACCGGCACCGACTCCTATTCGGTCGACAATTTGTTCGTGCCGGAGCGCTTCGCGGCGCGGCGGGACGATCCGGCGGCGGTGCTTGAAAAAGGCCCGCTCTACCAGCTCACGACCCACATCACCTTTGGCATGGGCTTCGCCGCGGTCGCGCTCGGCGTCGCGCGCGCGACGCTCGATGCCGCGACCGATCTGGCGCGTGGCAAGACGCCCCAGGGCATCAAGGCGATGCGCGAGAACAATGCGGTGCAGGGCTTGATCGGCCGCTCCGAAGGCAATTGGCGCGCGGCGCGCGCCTATCTCTACGCGACGGCGGCCGAGGTGTGGGGTGACCTGACACGGACCGGGAAATATACCGAAGCGCATCGCGCCGCACTTCGGCTCGCCGCGACCTGGACCATTCATCAATCGGCCTCGGTGGTCGACACCGCCTATCACATGGCGGGCGCGACCGCCGTGTTCAGCGCGAACCCGTTCGAGCGCCGCTTCCGCGACATGCATGCGATCGCCCAGCAGATCCAGGCCCGCGATACCCACTATGAGGATGTCGGCCGCGCCATCCTGGCGACCGATCCCGGCGCCGGTACAGATGTCACGTGAGCCCGCGATGAGCCCGAACAAGACGAATTCCCCAAACAAGACGCGCTCGGGCTTTTCAGACCCGGCCGTCGAGGCCGCTTTCGACTCCTATCCAAAGCCGCTCAAGGCAAGATTGCTGGCGCTACGCCGGCTGATCTTCGACACCGCAAGGACCGTCGAGGGCGTCGGCCCGCTCCAGGAGACCCTCAAATGGGGGCAGCCGAGCTATCTCACGCCGACGACCAAGAGCGGCAGCACGATCCGGATCGACCGGATGAAATCGGCCAACCAATACGCGATTTACTTCCATTGCCAGACCAATCTGGTCGAGACCTTCCGCGAACTGTATCCGGCCGAACTGAGCTATGGCGGCAATCGAAGCATCATCCTGAACGCGGACGACGAGGTGCCCGAACCGGCGCTGCGCCACTGCGTGGCGTTAGCGCTGACCTATCATTTGAACAAGCGGAAGGGCGGCGGGACGCGATAGTTTCCACCGTCATTGCGAGCGAAGCGAAGCAATCCAGGACAACAAGCAAGAACTGGATTGCTTCGTCGCTTCGCTCCTCGCAATGACGGAGTTATGTACGTCAAGCGACGCGCGCGGCCTTCGCGACGGCGGTCAAAGCCCCGCCATCGATTCCGCGCTGGGCCGTCAGCATCGCGACGATCTCGGCATTGGGCCGGGCGTGGCTGAACAGAAAGCCTTGCCCCTCATGGCAGCCCTCGGATCGCAGGCAGGCCAATTCGGCTTCGGTCTCGACGCCTTCAGCGGTGATGGTGACGCCGAGGCCAACGCCGAGGCTGATGATCGCCCGCACGATCGCCTGGGCGTCGTTATTGGTCCCAAGACCGCGCACAAACGATTGGTCGATCTTGATCTTGTCGAACGGGAAGCTGCGCAGATAGCTCAGGCTCGAATAGCCGGTGCCGAAATCATCCATCGAGATGCGCACCCCGAGCGCACGCAACGCATGCAGCGTCGCCAACACCTGGCTGCTCTTTTCCAGCAGCAGCGTCTCGGTGATCTCGAGTTCCAGCCGCTTGGCCGGCAGGCCGGATTGCTTCAACGCTTCCATCACCACCGACAACAGATTGCCGGCGCGGAATTGCAGCGGCGACAGATTTACCGCGACCCGGACGTCGTCCGGCCAAAGTACGGCGTCCATGCAGGCACGGCGCAGCATCAGGCCGCCGAGCGCATTGATCAGGCCGGTCTCTTCGGCCACCGGAATGAATTCAGCCGGCGAAACCATGCCGCGTTCGGGATGCGGCCAGCGCACCAGCGCCTCGAAGCCGGTAATGCGTCCGCTCGAAAGATCGATCAGCGGCTGATAATACGGCCGCAGCACCTCGCTTTGGATCGCGTCGCGCAGATCGATCTCGATCTTGCGACGGCCTTGGGCGCGCGCGTCCATGCCGGACTCGAAGAAGCTGAAGGTGCCGCGAGAATCGTTCTTGGCGCGGGAAAGCGCCATATCGGCGTGTTTGAGCAGTTTCTCGGACTCCTCGCCGTCGCCGGGCGCCATCGCAATGCCGATGCTGGCGCCGATCACGACGGAATGGCCATCCAGCAAATAAGGTTCGCCGATCGCCTCCAACAGCCGCCGCGCCAGCAGGACGGCATCTTCCGGCCGGGCCAGCCCGCTCTGGATGATCGCGAATTCGTCGGAATTGAGCCGGGCGAGCGTGTCCTGCTCGCGCAGGGTCGATCGCAGGCGCTTGGCGACGCTGCGCAACAGCTTGTCGCCGACACCATGGCCAAGCGTGTCGTTGACCGCCTTGAAATTGTCGAGCCCAAGCATCAGCACGGCCATCTTGTCCGAACTGCGCCTGGTATGCTGCAGCATCTCATCGATCTCCTGGCGCAGCAGGCCGCGGTTCGGCAGCCCGGTCAGGCCGTCGTGCTGCGCCATGAAGGCGAGCCGCGCCTCGGCGCGCTTGCGCTCGGTGATGTCCATCAGCGACAGCAGCACGGCGGGTCGGTCGCCATACACCAGTTGCCGCGAATAGATCGCCAGATCGATCAGGGCGCCGTCGGCCCTGACATGTTTCCAGGTGCGGGCGGTCAATTCGTCGCTCGAATGGTCGCCGGCCCAGGGCGGTTGGGAGTCGAAGGCCTGCACGTTGCCGATGGTGAGCTTTTCGAATTCCGCGCGGCTATAGCCGTAATGCGCGATCGCCGCGTCATTGACGCCCAGGATGCGCTCGTCGTCCAGCGCGCAGACGATCATCGGAACCGGATTGGAATCGAACAGCAGCCTGAACGAAGCCTCGCGCTGCTTCAGTTCGGTGATATCGACGCGCAGGCCGATGACGCCGCCATCCTCGGTCAGCCGTTCCTCGATCAGAATGCAGCGGCCGTCGGCGAGCACCTGCTCATGGCGTTCCCCGGGCTGATAGAGCCTGGTGAGCCGCTCGGCGATCCACGCTTCCTCGCGGCCGATCGCCTCGGGATAATCGCCGCGCTCGACGCCGATGCGGATAGTATCTTGCAGGCGCGCGCCCGGCTCGAACAGGTCGGAGCTGCGGCTGTAAATCTCGGAATATTTCTTGTTCCAGAGAATATAGCGGCCGTCGGCATCGAGAAACACGATGCCCTGCGGCAGGATGTCGATGGCCTGGCGCAGCCTCTCGTGGGATGTCCGCGCCTGCGCAATGGCGGCCGCGGCCTCGGCGCGCATGCGCACGGTCGCGCCGATCTCGGAAACCGGGAGCTTGCCGCGCTTGACCGGCGCGCGGACTGCAATCGCCGCGCGCTTGAGCTTCCTGGTTTTCTTCGTCTTCTTCGGCCGGCCTATCGGCATTGTCGCGCCCCGCTCGCATTCTGCGTGGTAGTTCTCCGACAAGTAGCTGAAAAATTGGTATCTTCTGCCTCCCGATGATCGCGGCGCCGACTTTTCGGATGGCGGCCGGATGCCTTCTTGTGCCTGTTAAACAGGCGAATTCGCGCGACACGTGTGGGATCGCGCCGGCGCACCGGCTCGGGCTGCAACCGCGCAGGGCAAAATCCACCGCGTTGCATGATCGATGTTTGATGCCGGCTGCGATTGCCCAATGAATGCGCGGCGACATCGACGTCGCGCCCGAAGATTCGACAATCATCGACAGGGTTATCGGACGGTTAAGGTGCCGCGCCCAAGGATGCTGACAAGCGTGCTAGTTCGATATCTCGATGCGCGTGTTACGCGGTCCGCTGTGCTCGACCAGCGCGAACAGCGCCGCGGCATGCGACGGGTGTAGCCGGACGCAGCCATGAGAGGCGGGACCACCGAGCTGCGAGATGTCGTTGGTGCCGTGAATGGCGAAGCCGTAATAGAAGAAGATCGCATGCGGCATCGGCGCATTGTAGTACTTGCGCGAGAAATAACGCCGCGCCATCGATTGCGGATGGAAGGTGCCGTTCGGCGTGCCGTAGCCGTCGCGGCCGGTCGAGACCGGCCAGTTGTAACGCATCGAACCATCGACGCTCACCGCCATCCGCTGCGCTGACTTGTCGATCTGCACCACGACCTCGGCCCGCGCCGGCGTCAGCGCCAATCCCGACAACAGAACCACGACTGAGGCCAAGGCCGCGAATATCGGCCGTATTGACGCTAGTCTTTGCACGATGACGCCCCCGACACCTGAAAACTCAGCCGGAGTCATCATCTGATTTTCAGATGGTTGTTGTAAATAGCGATGACGGAAGGCGGGCACCCACGTGCCGTTAGGCTTAACCTGCAGCGACCGCGCGCGAGACGCATTCCCGGCGACGCGCCATCGTGCCGATCAAGCGATTGCGACCGGTGCCATCATTCGCGCCGGCTGTTTACATGCTAGGCTCGGGCCATAGAGTGACCCCATGAACCCACGCCTGATTCTGATCCCCCTGGTGATCGCAGCCTTTGTCGCCAGTGCCGGCGCCGCATCGGCGCAGGACAAGGGCACCCTCGATCCAAAGCCGCTGCCGCCGCTGGCCAACCCCAACGATCCCACGGTCGGCGCCAAGCAATTGTTCGGCCGCAAGATCCTGCCCGCGGCGATGCCGACGCGGGTGATCGGTTTCTATTCCAAAGGCTGCATCGCCGGCGCCGAAGCGCTTCCGATCAATGGCGACACCTGGCAGGTCATGCGGTTGTCACGCAATCGCAACTGGGCGCACCCCGACATGATCGCGCTGTTGGAGCGGTTGTCGGCCAAGGCGCACAAGGATGCCGGCTGGCCCGGGATCTTGATCGGCGACATGGCGCAGCCGCGCGGCGGTCCGATGATTACCGGGCACGCCAGCCACCAGATCGGGCTGGATGCCGATGTCTGGCTGACCCCGATGCCCGACCACCGGTTGTCGCGCGAGGAGCGGGAGGACAAGTCGGCGGTGATGATGGTGCGTTCCGACCGGCTCGATGTCGACCCGAAAGTCTTTACGCCGGGCCATCTCGCCGTGATCCGCGACGCCGCCCAGGAGCCGCGGGTGCAACGCATCTTCGTCAACGCGGCGATCAAGAAGGCGCTGTGCCGGGACGCCAAGGGCGATCGTAGCTGGCTGTCCAAGATCAGGCCGATGTACGGCCACGACTATCACTTCCACATCCGCATCACCTGTCCCGCCGACGCCAAGCAATGCGAGCCGCAACCGCCGCCGGCGGACGGCGAAGGCTGTAGCGCGGCCGACTTCGCCTACTGGTTCCAGGATTCAGTGATTCATCCGAAGCCGCCGACAGAACCGCCGAAGCCAAGCCATCCGATCACGCTGGCACAATTGCCGCCGGATTGCCGCCAGGTGCTGGCGGCGCCAGACGCCAAGCCATGAAGCGGTGCAAAGGGTCGTTTCAAGGGTGGTTTCAGGGTGGTTTGATTGGGCCTGGAAACGCGGTAATATGCCTGATCGCCGCGCCGTAAGCGCAGGCGAAGCTTCGGATCAGGGCTACTGGTCTTAATCTATTCCCGATCAACGGACGGCGTCGTTTGACGGCCGCTGTCGTGTCCAGGAAATATTGAAGGATTCATCATGCGCATCAGTGCACGCAACCAGCTCAAGGGCACCGTCGTCGAAGTGACGAAGGGTGCGACCACCTCGCACGTTCGCGTCGATATCGGCAACGGCCAGATCGTCACCTCCTCGATCACCAATGAAGCGGTCGACGAATTGGGCATCAAGGCCAAGGGCCATGTCACCGTGGTGGTGAAGGCTTCCGACGTCATGATTGCGGTGGATTGAACATGCGACATGCTCTGCTGATCGGTTTTGTCGTGCTTGGTTCGACTTCCGCATGGGCCGCGGAAGAGCCGAGCGGCTGCGACAAGTTCAAATGGCCGATCGAGCATGAGCGCGCTGCACTGACCGCGCCGGACCGAATCAAGCTCGCGTCCGGCGCGGATGTCGCCGCGGTGCCGGCCACGGGAATCACGTTGGCGTTGCTGACGCCGGCCGAGGCCAAATTGCCGACCCCGCCCGAGCGCGCGCCCAAGGATGGCACCTTCGCCGGCTTCACCAATTTCAAGAGCGCGCCGAAGGCCGGTCTCTACACCATCAGCCTGTCGGCGGGTGCCTGGATCGACGTGGTCCAGGACGGACACGCGCTGAAGCCCAAGGGTTTTAGCGGCGCCACCGATTGCGACGGCATCCGCAAGACCATGAAATACGAACTTTCGGCGAGCCCGTTCGTGCTGGAAATCAGCGGCGCCAGGGAGAATGCCGTATCGGTGGCGATCCTGCCGTCCGAGTAGACGAAGGAAGCCTTTTAGGCTCACCCTCAGCCTGTTATATTTTGACCGCGATATCCCGATCGGCCGTAAGCCTTTCGGGATTGACGGAAGGTGCTTCCGTTTGTCGCAGGCCGTTATTTTCAACGCCCGGTTTGCGCGCGCTTGGCGCCGCGAACGCGGATGGGAGCACCCACATGCATCGTCTTGCCGGAATTTCTCTCGTTGCCTTCACGATCCTGTTCGGATCGCTCTGGTCGCCCGCCCAGGCGCAAGACAAGAGCGGCGATAACAGTCTCACGGTATTCGCCGCAGCTTCGATGAAGAACGCGCTCGATGAAGTCGACGCGGCTTACACCGCCAAGACCGGCGTCAAGATTTCGGCGAGTTATGCCGCGAGTTCGACGCTGGCCAAGCAGATCGAACAGGGCGCGCCGGCCGACGTGTTCGTTTCCGCCGATACCGACTGGATGGATTACGCGACGGCCAAGAAGAACATCAACGAGCCGACCCGCGTCAATCTGCTCGGCAACAGCATCGTGCTGATCGCCCCGAAGGACTCCAAGATCGACAACGTCGCGATCGGACCGGGTTTCGATCTTTCCAAGCTCGCCGGCGACGGCAAGATCGCGACCGGCGACGTCAAGGCGGTCCCGGTCGGCAAATACGCGCAGGCCGCGCTCGAGAAGCTCGGCGCCTGGCAGGCGGCGGCGCCGAAATTCGCGATGGCCGAGAGCGTGCGCGCGGCGCTGGCGCTGGTGGCGCGCGGCGAAGCCGTGCTGGGCATCGTCTATTCCACCGACGCCAAGGTCGAACCCGGCGTCAAGATCATCGGCACCTTCCCGGCCGATTCGCATCCGGCGATCATCTATCCGGTCGCGGCGACCTCGACTGCGAAGCCGGATGCCACCGGCTATCTCGCCTTCCTGAAGACCTCGGCGGCCAAGGCGATCTTTGAGAAATACGGGTTCACTTACCTCGTCAGCCCGACGACGTAAGACGTGCTCGACATCTCCCCGACGGAGTGGACCGCGATCCTGCTGTCGCTCCGCGTCGCGACCATCGCGACACTGGTAGCGACACCGATCGGGATCGGCGTCGCGTGGCTTTTGGCGCGGCGCGACTTCTGGGGCAAGGCTTTCGTCGACGCGCTGATCTATCTGCCGCTGGTGCTGCCGCCGGTGGTGACCGGCTATCTGCTGCTGCTGACCTTCGGCAGACGCGGCCTGGTCGGTGCGTGGCTGGCGGATCATCTCGGCATCGTGTTGGCGTTCCGCTGGACCGGTGCGGCGCTGGCCTGCGGCGTGATGTCGTTTCCGTTGCTGGTGCGCCCGATACGACTGTCGATCGAGGCGGTGGATCGTAGGCTGGAGCAGGCCGCGGCGACGCTCGGCGCGGCGCCGTGGCGGGTGTTCCTGACCGTGACCTTGCCGCTGGCGCTGCCCGGCGTGCTGGCCGGCATGGTACTCGGCTTTGCCAAGGCGATCGGCGAGTTCGGCGCGACCATTACCTTCGTGTCGAATATTCCCGGCGAGACCCAGACCATTTCGTCGGCGATCTATTCGCTGATCCAGACCCCTGATGGCGACACCGCGGCGTTGCGGCTGGTGCTGGTTTCGATTTTCATCGCCACCGCGGCGCTGCTCGCCTCCGAATTGTTCGCGCGGCGCGCCACGCAACGGCTGCATGGGAATTGATCATGCTGCGGGTCGACATTGCCAAGCAACTCGGCGACTTCACGCTGGAAGCCGATTTCACCAGCGAAGGCCGCGTCACCGGATTGTTCGGCGCATCGGGCGCCGGCAAGACCTCGCTAATCAACATGATCGCGGGCCTGGTGAAGCCCGATCGCGGCACCATCGCGCTCGACGGCGAGACGCTCGACGACAGCGCGGCGGGCGTGCATGTTTCACCTCATCGCCGCCGCATCGGCTATGTGTTCCAGGACGCGCGGCTGTTTCCGCATCTCGACGTCCGCGCAAACCTCGACTACGGCCGGCGCATGAACGGCCTCGCCGACGATCCGGCGCAGCGCCAGCGCGTGATCGAGCTGCTCGATATCGGCGGACTGCTCGATCGCCGCCCCGGCAAGCTCTCCGGCGGCGAGCGGCAGCGCGTCGCCTTCGGCCGCGCGCTGCTGTCAAAGCCGAAGCTATTGTTGCTGGACGAGCCGCTGGGCGCGCTCGACGAGGACCGCAAGCGGGAGATCCTGCCCTATCTGGTGCGGCTGCGCGACGAAGCCGGCATTCCCATGGTCTATGTCAGCCACGACGCCGCCGAGTTGCGCCAGCTCGCCACCCAGATCGTGATGCTGAAAGGCGGCCGCATCACCGCATTCGGCGGGGTCAAGGTGTTGACGCCGTAGTGCCTGTCACGACTGGCTCATCTTGTTTTTCCTTCTCCCCTTGTGGGAGAAAGTGCCTTCGCCAACGGGTCGGCGCGAAGCGCCGCCCGATGACAGGCTCCGCGAAGGCGGATGAAGGGTCGCAACATAACGAGAGGCCGTGACCCCTCACCCGTCTCGCATCTTCGATGCGAGCCACCCTCTCCCACAAGGGGCTAGGGGAAAAAAGTATCGCTGCGACTGCTAAGGCGTCCCTCTAAATCCCCGCCACCGACGACCAGATCTCCGACAGCTTGCGCTTGAATGACGCCCTGCGTGTTTCGGGCACCGGCTTGTCTTCGTCCTCCGGCAAACGAAGACCGACCACGTTGACGCGGCCGCCGCCGATGTTGCGCGCCACCAGCACGATGATGTCGAGCGTCAGCTCCGCACCTTCCTTCGGGGCGTGATCGAGATGGATGTCGAAATAATCCGCCAGGGTCAGCTTGAGGTCGTCGTCATTGGCTTTCACGCCATAGATCTCGGCGAGTTCGCCCAGCGTGTGTTCGGCGGAGACGGTGAAATCACCCAGAAGATGCGGATCGGGCGCCGAGCTCGGCAGCATGTCGACAAAGAAGCGATCGAGCGCTTCGGCTTTTTCCGGCGGCGCCAGCAGATAGATATAATCGCCGGCGGCGACGGGATCGGCCTCGACCGGCGAGAGAATGCGCTGGTCGCGGATCACCAGCGTCGGCTTCGACCAGGACGGAATCAGCCCACGCTTCAGATACAGGCTTTTCGGACGCACCGGATAGCCGACCAGTTGCTGTTCGAGCTGGCCCGGCAGATCGAGCTCGACCCGCCGCGGCCCGCGTTCGGCGCGCGGCAGCGCCACATGCAATCGCCGCGCGGCCGCGGCCAGGGTCCAGCCCTGCAGCAACAGCGAGATCAGGACGACGACAAAGGCGACATCGAAATACAGATAGGCTTTTGACAGCCCCACCAGCATCGGGATCGAGGCCAGGAAGATCGCGACCGCGCCGCGCAGGCCGGTCCAGGCGATGAAGACTTTTTCTCGCCAGTTGAAGCGAAACGGCGCCAGGCACAGGAACACCGCGAGCGGCCGCGCCACCAGCATCAACACCAGCGCGACACCCACCGCCGGAATGACGCTGCTGACCAGCCGTTGCGGCGAAACCAGCAGGCCGAGCAGCACGAACATCACGATCTGCGCCAGCCAGGTCGCGGCATCGAGAAACGTCACCACCGAATTGTGCGCCCGCGTCGGCCGGTTGCCGATGATGATGCCGGCGAGATAGACCGCGAGAAATCCCGAGGCATGGGCGATTTGCGCGCCACCGAAGATCACCAGCGCGGCGGTGGCAACGAAAGGCGCATGCAGGCCCTGCGGCAACGCCACGCGATTGAGCCCCAGCACCACGAGACGGCCGCCGATCACGCCGACGATGGCGCCCAGCACCGCTTCCTGGGCAAATTCACGGGCGACATGCCAGAACGAACTGGAGCCGCTGGAGATCAGCTCCACCAGCATCAGGGTCAGAAACACCGCGAACGGATCGTTGGTGCCGGATTCGACCTCCAGCGTCGCGCCGACCCGCGGCCGCAGCCGCAAGCCCTGCGCATGCACCAAGAGAAACACCGCCGCCGCATCGGTCGAGGCCACCACCGCGCCGACCAGCAGCGCTTCGGTCCAGTTCAGGTCGAGCGCATATTTGGCAACGGGCGCGGTGATCAGGGCCGTCAGCAACACGCCGACCGTCGCCAGCACCATCGACGGCGCCAGCACGGCGCGGATGCTTTGGAAACGGGTCTTCAGGCCGCCGTCGAACAGGATCAGCGCCAGCGCCACCGAGCCCACCAGATAGGTGGTGCGCACATCCTCGAAATTCAGGCGGCCGGGCCCGGCATCGCCGGCGAGCATGCCGATCACCAAAAACACCAGCAGCAAGGGCGCGCCGAATCGCAGCGCGAGCAGGCTCGACAGGATGCCGGCCATCACCAGAACGGCGCCGAGCAGGATGGCGATGCTGACCGAGTCGAGGGAAGCCATGGACGCTCGCAAATCACGGTAAATAGCTGCAACTGCATCCTTATCGTCGCCACACAGCGACGCCAAGGGCATTCGAGGCGATTTGCGCCGACGGCGACAATGTGCCCATGGACGAGGTCTGACCGGCTGGCCTTGCGATGTCGTTGCGATGGCATCGCGCCCGTGATTGTGGGAACCTGCCGGGCATTCGAATCGAGAGATGAGACTTCGACGATGGAAATGAGCGACATCCTTGATTTCCTGCATTCGGCCGCGCGATCGGTCGGCGCCGAAGTCACATCGCAGTGGTTTTACTTGCAGCTCGGCCTGGTGATGGCCGGCGCCGGAATATCCCTGGCCACCGGCACGGCGATTCGCGCCCATACCGACCAATCGACGCTGGCGAAGGACTGGCCGGCGGCGCTGCGGATGATGCTCCGCGTGCTGGTCATCTATTCCTCGACCGCGGTGTTCGCGGTGCTGATGCGGCTGGCGCGCTTCGTCATGGTGGCATCGACTTGGCCGAGCCGCAGCTATTTGCTGGCGATCTCCGCCAAGCTTGCGTTCGCGTGGCTCGCGATACGTCTGGTCACCTCGGTGATCCGCAACGAATTCATCGTTCGCCTGGTGTCAATCACGGCGTGGCTGGTGGCGGCGCTGAGCATCATCGGCCAGCTCGACCCCACGCTCGACGCGCTCGACTCGGTGTCGATCGCGTTCGGCGGCCTGCGGCTGACCCCGCTGTTGGTGATCAAGCTCGGCGTGATGCTGTCGGTGGCGCTGTGGCTGACCAATATCGTCAGCAACTTCGCCGAGACCGAAATCACCCGCTCCGGCGATCTGACGCCGTCGATCCAGGTGTTGCTGGTCAAGATCGTCCGGCTGGCGCTGATGGCGCTCGCGGTCGCGATGACGTTGAGCGCGGTCGGCATCGATTTGTCGGCGCTGGCGATCTTCTCAGGCGCGGCCGGCGTCGGCATCGGCTTCGGCCTGCAGAAGATCGTCGCCAATTTTATCAGCGGCATTATTCTGTTGGTGGACAAATCGGTCAAGCCGGGCGACCTCGTCACCATCGGCGACAGTTCGGGGCGCATCAGCGCGATGAAGACGCGCTATATTTCGGTCGCCGCCGGCGACGGTCGCGAATTCCTGATCCCGAACGAAGATCTGGTGACGCAGAAGGTCACGAACTGGACCTACACCGACAAGAACACGCTGGTGAAGGTCAATTTCGGCACCAATTACGACGCCGACCCGCGGCTGGTCTGCAAGCTGGCCGCCGAACTCGCGGCCGGTACGCCGCGCGCGACCAAGGGCAAGATTCCGAACTGCATCCTGACCGAGTTCACCGAGGCCGGCATGAAGTTTTCGTTGACGTTCTGGATCGCCGACCCCGACGGCATGGACAATGTGAAGAGCGAGGTGATGCTGTCGCTGTGGGACGCCTTCAAGCGCGAAGGCATCCGCGTGCCCTATCCGGTCCGCGAAATCCGGATCCGCGGCGGCGCGCTGCCGGTGGATAACACGGTGGTGGAAGTTCCGACCTGATGCCGTTCCGGTGCATCACGGATGCCTTCCGGAAATAGAAGCCGGGGCTATCCGCGCGCTTCCTCTCACCTCTCCCCGGCGGGGAGAGGTGAAGGGAGGTCGCGGCAGATTCGATCAATAATCATCGGGCTCTAGAGAAGAAATCAGACGGAAATTGGCTCAAAATCGGCCCGGGCGGGCGCCGGTTCTGTCAGGCCAAAGCGAGATGTCAAGCCAACCCCGGCTTAACCTTGGCTTGCACTGCTCGCTCCGATCATTAAATTAGACGGTTCAAATCCCCTTTGTGGCCTTCCAGAGCCCTGCCCGCCAAAGCATGATCCGCCCATGAGCTACGTTGAAGCCTCCGACATCCCCTCCCGCAAAACCGGGCAGATCAAGTTGCATGGGCCAAGCGGCTTTTCGGGCATGCGCAAGGCAGGCGCCATGGTCGCCAAATGCCTCGATGAATTGACCGACATCGTCAAACCGGGGCTGCCGACCTCCGAGATCGACGAATTCGTCCGCGATTTTGCCTTCCGGCATGGCGCCTATCCGGCGACCCTGATGTATCGCGGCTATCGTTATTCGACCTGCACCTCGATCAACCATGTGGTCTGCCACGGCATGCCCGGCGACAAGGTGCTGAAGGACGGCGATATCGTCAATGTCGACGTCACCTTCATCGTCGAGGGCTGGTATGGCGATTCCAGCCGGATGTATGCGATCGGGGCGATTGCCCGCAAGGCCGAGCGGCTGATCGAAGTAACCTATGAATCGATGATGCGCGGCATCGCCGCGGTGAAGCCCGGCGCCACCACCGGCGATATCGGCCACGCCATTCAAAGCTTCGTCGAGCCGCAGGGCATGAGCGTGGTGCGCGACTTCTGCGGCCATGGCCTCGGCCGCATGTTCCATGACGAGCCGAACATCATTCACGTCGGCCGGCCCGGCGAAGGCGTCGCGCTGAAGCCCGGCATGTTCTTCACCATCGAGCCGATGATCAATCTCGGCAAGCCGCACGTCAAAATCCTGTCCGACGGCTGGACCGCGGTGACCCGCGACCGTTCGCTGTCGGCGCAGTTCGAGCATTCCGTCGGCGTGACCGCGACCGGCGTCGAGATCTTCACGCTGTCGGAACGCCACGGCGAAAAGCAGATCACCACGGCGTAAGTTTTAGCCGGCCGGCTTCACGCGCAGCATTTCCAGCAGGGATTTGAAGGCGCGGCCGTATTCGGCGCCGGCTTTGGCGATGTCGCTGCGCCCGGCGCACGCCACCGCAGCCTCAGTCACCGCGCCGAGCAGCAGGCGCGCCAGCGGCTCGACCGGTTGCCTGGCCACCAGTCCGGCTTCCATCGCGGCGGCGAGCGCATAGGGGATCTGGCCGCCGAAATGCTCCATGTCGATTTCGCGCCAGCGATCCCAGCCGAGCACCGCCGGACCGTCGCGCAAGATGATCTGACTGATCGGCTTTTTGGCGCAGGCGGAAAAGTAGAACTGCGTCCCCGCCGCCATCGCGGCGAGAATATCCTTTTCGGCCATCGCGACGCGTTCGATCTCGGCGGCGAGATCGACTGAGACCGCGGCAAACACCGCCTCGAACAGCGCTTCCTTGGTCTTGAAGTGATGATAGATCGCGCCTTTGGCGACGCGGGCTGCGACCGCGATGTCGTCGACGGTCGTATTTTCAAAGCCGCGGTCGCCGAACAGATGGCGCGCGGTTTTGAGAATTGCCGCCCGCGTGGTCGCCCGCCTCTCGGACTGTGTCGCCATCGGCTCTTCCTACAATCATTCCCAAATCTTTGCCAATCCGGATCGCCGATTGACTTACCGACTTGTGGTCGGTATATACCGACTATTGGTCGGTTTATGGAGAGACGCGATGCCAAGCAGAGCAACGGTTGACGCCTTCGTGGCCCTGGTCGAATCCGGCGACTATGTCGGGGCGATCGAGCAATTTTACGCGGCCGACGCTTCGACCCGCGAAAACAACGGAGCGCCGCGGGTCGGCCGCGACAATCTGATGGCGATCGAGCGTCACGTCATGGCAGCCCACAAGCAGATCGACGCGCGAAAACTGGCTCCCGTGCTGATCGACGCGGACACGGTCGCGATTGTCTGGAGATTCGAATTTACCACGCTGCACGACACCATGCGCACGATGGAAGAGGTCGCGTGGCAAAAGTGGCGCGGCGAGCAACTGCTCGAGGAGCAGTTCTTCTACGACCCGCAGCAGATGCTCGCTGAAAGGCCCGTGGCGCGGCAGGAGGCCGCGACCGCCTCGTAAGGCGTTTTCATGCGAAGTACGTAGGAAGTAGCGAGTAGCCCGGATGAGCTCTTTCGATATGCGGGACCTGGAGACCCGGATATCGCAAGGGCTCATCCGGGCTACATCCTACATCTGTGGCCGCGTCTATTCCGAATCGGTTGCGAGATAGATCAGGGCCGCGAGCGGCAGTGCGATGCCGATCCAGGAAACCAGCGCCCAGCCGCCATTGGCATAGGCCCAGCCCCCGATCGCCGAGCCCGCGGCCCCCGCCAGGAAGAACGTCGTCATATAGAGCCCGTTGAGGCGGCCGCGGGATTCGGCGCCCTGCGCGAACAGCGTGCGATAGCCAAGCACGACATTGGCCTGCACCCCGAAATCGATCGCGATCGCGGCGATCACCAGCACCGCCATCGACAGGGTCGAGCCGAAATCGACCAGCCGCGTCAGCGCAAAGCCGCCCGCGGTGAGCAGCATCACCGCCGCCGTCGCCGGCCGTGTCCATCCACGGTCGGCGACGCGGCCGGCGAGCGGTGCCGCGATCGCGCCGGCGACGCCGGCCAGCGCGAACATCGCGATCCCCCGCTGCGTCAGATGGAAGGCGGGACCCGCCAGCAGCAACGGCGCGGTGGTCCAGAACATGCTGAACACGCCGAACAACGCGGCCTGATACAGCGCACGGCGCCGCAGCACGACATTGGTTCGCGCCATGTGCATCATCGATGCCAGCAACTGACCATAGCCGAGCCGCGCCGTCGGCAAGCGCTGCGGCAGCATCCGATGCAGCACTACAGCGAGCAGGATCATACCGCAGGCGGACACCTTGTAGACCGCGTGCCAGGACGAGGCGGCGGCGATGAAGCTGGACGCCGGGCGCGACAGCAACACGCCGATCATCAGGCCGGTGGTGACATTGCCGACGACGCGGCCGCGAATCTCGGGCGGCGCCATGTGCCCGGCGTAAGGGATCAGGATCTGCACCGCGACCGAGCCGAACCCGATGCACAGGCCCGCGATCAGAAACGGCAGCGGATGGGTGACGAACGCCGCCGCCAGCAGCGCCAGCGCGCCGAGGCTCGTGATGCCCACGACCAGACGGCGATTTTCGACGAGATCGCCGAGCGGCACGATCAGCAGCAGGCCCGCGCCGTAACCAAGCTGGGTCACGGTCACGATCAGGCCGGCCGATTGCGGCGACAATCCCAGATCCGCGGCGATCGGGCCGATCAGCGGCTGCGCATAATAGAGGTTGGCGACAATCAGCCCGCAGGACATCGCCAGCAGTATGGTCAGCCAGTTCGAGAGGATGTCGGGCGGGCGCGGCAGTTCAGAAGCAATCGTGGTCACGCAGGGTCTCCATACCGGATATGAGGGAATGCTCATGTTGCGAAATGAGCAAAAGACAAAATGAGCGGAATTCAGGTCAGCAACTTCATCGCGATCTCGATCGTGATGGATGGATCGGGAGGGGCGCGACCCGCCTTGCCGACGACACGCATGCCCTGGGTCAGATAGACCATCACGCGCGCGGTCTCCTCCGGATCGACCCCTCTTGGAACGGAGCTGTCGAGATGACCCTCGCGGACCAGCCCCGCCAGCAACGCCTCGTTGTTGGCGAGGCTGGCGCCGACGCGCGCCGCGACTTCGCGGTCGAAAATCGCGAGTTCGACAGCGCTGCCGACCACCAGGCAGCCACGGCGGCCTTCGACACCCCTGGAGGATTCGAGATAGAACGCGAACAAATCGCGCAACCGTTCGCGGGCCGATTTTGCCGCGCCGGCAACCTGTTGCATCTGCGCGGTCCGCAGCAAAGTGTAGCGGTCGAACGCCGCGAGGAAGATGTCGCGCTTATCCTTGAAAGCCTTGTAGATGCTGCCCGACGCCAGCCCCATCGCATCCGTCAGGTCGCCGATCGACGAGGCGTGATAACCGCGCTCGCGAAACACCCGGATCGCGCCGTCGAGCGCCTCTTCCATATCGAACTCGCGCGGGCGCCCGCGAACCGGGGCGGCATGCGAGCCAGCTGTGACCATCTTGATCATCACCGCGATATAGGGAACGATCATTTCCTATTCAAGTCACAGATGCGTCAGCGGAACGTCTTTGCTTGTCGGCTGCTGCCGGCTCGGGGGCATTCCGCACTTCACGGTTGCAAAACCCGCAGCGCTCGGCATGCTGCGCGACCATGGTCGGCAAAACCAGCGAACCGCAAATTCCGTCCGAACCCGCCGAGGCGCCGCATTATCACGGCCACCGCGAGCGGCTGCGGGAGCGGTTTTATGCAGCCGGACCGGACGCGCTGAGCGACTATGAATTGCTGGAGATGGCGTTGTTTGCAGCGCTGCCCCGGCGCGACACCAAGCCGCTGGCGAAAGCGCTGCTTAGGAAGTTCGGCTCATTCGCCGAAGTCGTTCATGCGCCGGTGGCGCGGTTGCGCGAGGTCGAAGGCATCGGGGATGCCTCGATCAACCAGATCAAATTGCTGGCGGCGTCCGCGAGCCGCGTTGCCAAGGGCGAAATCAAGCGCAGCATCGCGCTGTCGTCCTGGAACGACGTGATCGATTATTGCCGGACCGGCATGGCGTTCGCCGACAAGGAGCAATTCCGCGTGCTGTTCCTCGACAAGCGCAACCGGTTGATCGCCGACGAAGTGCAACAGACCGGCACCGTCGATCACACGCCAGTATACCCGCGCGAGGTGATAAAACGGGCGCTGGAATTATCCTCGACGGCGATCATCCTGGTGCACAATCATCCCTCCGGCGACCCGACACCGTCGCAAGCCGACATCACGATGACAAAAGCGATCGTCGCCATCGCCGAGCCGCTCGGCATCTCGGTGCACGACCACATCATCGTCGGCAAAGGCGGGCACGCGAGTTTGAAGGGGATGCGGCTGATCTAGACCAGGAAGCAGGGTTTCGTATCGACGCGGCGTTCGGCCCTCATCCAGCGGCTTGTTTGACCTCGCGTCGCGGATCGTAGGCGAATTCGAGCCGCAGGCCGCTTGGCTCGCGAACGAAGAAGTGGATCTTCGGCCCCTTCCCCGAAAGCTCGGGCGCGCACTCGACGACAACGTCCGGCCATTGCGCGACACGCTGGTACAGCGCGTCGAGCCCGGCGCGATCCGGAACAGCCAAAGCGAGATGGTGCAGGCCGACATTGGCGCGGCGGTCGAACGGGACCGCTTGCTCGGGCGCCTGCACGCGCCACAGCGTCAGGATCGTATGCTTGTCCGACACAAAGACCGCCGGATAGTCCGGACGTTCACCGACGACGGTCCAGCCCAGACATTCGCAAAAGAATTGCCGCGTCTTCTCGAGATGCAGGACGCTGAGGCCAATGTGATCAACGCCCGCGGTGGATGCTGTGGGATGCTCGGTCATGTCAAATATTCTCCTTGGAATTTGGCAGATTGATCCAGCGCAGCGGGAGTGCATGCGCGCGATAGAAAATGCGGTGCGGCTGAAACCGCAACAGGCGCTCCGCGCCGGGGACGCCTGCTGTTTCGCGAGCCTCTAGAATGACCGTCGCGTCTCCGGTCATCTGCAGGAGATCGCCGGTTTCGAAATCGATGAAAACCAGGCCCGCGCGCGGATTCACGATGATATTGCCGAGCGTATTGAAGAAGCGATTGCCCGAGTAGTCGGGAATGGTCAGGCCGCCATCCGCGTCGATCCGGACGAAACCGCGCCCCCCGCCACGATGGGAGACGTCGGGCCGATGCCGCCCGTCATCACCCGTGACATAGGAGGCCACGAACAAGGTGTCCGCCGTCCCGACCATTTCCGCGGCACGGCCTTCGAGCCTCGGAAAGGCGGCGCGATCGGCCGGAGACGGGAGGGCAGGATCGCCGACGAAGCTGAATTCGCGTGGTCGGATATATCGAGGGCAGTTACCAAAGGATTGCTCGACGGCAACGCCAAAACCCTGCGACGTCGTCCGGTGAATCAAACCGTTCAACCGGTTGCGGCGTCGGGTGTGAAGCTCGATTCCGAGGAGTGCAATACCGTGCCCGTCCTCCATGCCTGCATCGGCAGGATCCATGGGATCCCGTGGCAGCGCTACGTCGAGGTGATGGGCGTCCGGCGTACTAAGAAAGCCCGGCCAGCCGGCACGGACCGTTGCCCATGCGTCGCCCGATCGATCGACGCTGCCGAGCACGATAAAAGGGAGCTGCGGATAGAACAGCCGATGTTGTTCGATCAGATGATCCCGGATCGCCCGGCGACCGACCGCGTCCATTTTTCCGGCAACACCGGCATGCAGCTGCAACGCCAGCTCACCCTCATGCCATGGGCTGAGGGTACCCGCATCTGGCGCGGCGTCGCGGCCCGTCGCAACGTCACCAGCGGTCCGCGGCCAACCCGCAGCGGGCCGGATGTCCTTCTGTTCGAGTTGGCTGGTGGCGAGAGGCATGATTCGTCGTCAGGCATGAAGTGAAGCAAGGGTCGCGCTGTCGCGACCGGGAGCCGCAGGTTTATGGCTGCAATGGATTTGAGGGAATACGTCGATTTTGATCACCTGTTTCCCAAAAAATGAGAAAGCGATCCATTGTCGACGGCACACGATCGCGGGAGGCAAGCCCCCTCACGTCGGGGTTTGGGCGACAATGGAGCTCAAGCCACAGAGCCCATCGCGGCAAGCGATTTACGCAAGCGTGGCGCCGCGAAGTCGAGGAACCCGCGCATCTTCAGCGGCATCTGGCCGCGGGAGACATGGACGAGATGGATCGGCGCGGGCTCCGGTTCGTAAGCTTCGAGCACCAAGCCCAGCTTTCCTGCCCGCAGCGCCTCCAAGGCCTGATAGTAGCGCAGGCGCACGAAGCCAAGGCCTCGGATTGCCGCGTCCAGGGCAGCCTCGGTCGTCGTCGCGAGTCGCGGCGCGATCGGTATCTCGATCGTTGCCTGCCTGTCGGGAGAACGGAAGCGCCAGAGCAGATCCGACGTGGGAAAACCGATCGCGATGCAAGGCTTCTGCCTGAGTTCGTCCGGCACCCGAGGCACGCCTTGCTCGAGGAGCTTTGGACTTCCGCAGATGACCAAGCGCATCGACCCGACCCGCGTAGCGATCATGCCGCTGTCAGGCAGCGCCCCAATGCGGACGGCCATGTCGATACCATCGTCCACCAGGTCGGCAATGTGGTCGCCCAAGGCAAGCCGAACGTTGATGGCCGGGTAGAGCGCCAGGAAGTCGGCGATGATGGGCAAGACGTGCAGGCGGCCGAACAGCAATGGCGCGGTGATGACGAGTTCACCCGTCGGCATCGTGAACTCGCCGGCGGCCTCGCGTTGCGCGTCGTTGACCAATTCAAGGATATGGCGGGATGCGGCCGCATAGGTGACGCCCGCATCGGTGAGCGTGAGCTTGCGGGTTGTGCGTGTCAGCAGCTGCGTCCCCAACAGCGCCTCAAGCTCGGCGACTTTCCGGCTGAGCGTGGGTACGGGAATCCGCATCTGCCGAGCGGCGGCTGACAAGCTCCCATTCTCGACAGCCGCAAGAAACATCGACATGGCCTCGAGGCGATCCATCGTCTTGCTCATTTTCTGATAAGATGCCTCTGAATCTTAGCAGATTAACCTGACGGTTGAGAAGGCTGTTGGCAGACGGGTTGCGACGGCCGAGTCGTCCGCCCGCCTTCGATTGATCGACGCATCGCTCCGGGAAAGGCTGCTGTCCCTCATGCCTTTCCGGTGGTTGGCAAAGACCGCTTCGCCTGCGGCCAAACTCCGCCAAACTATCGGCAGGCCATCACCAGGGCTGGCCTTTGCCAAACGACCAGTCCTCTTTGTTGACGAACACCATGTTGATCATGATGTCGTCTGGGCGTACGCCGAGCTTGCTGTTGAGTTCGTCAGCAATCTGCCGGTAGAAGGCAAATTTCAGTTCCTTGGTGTTGCCGACGGTGCTGGTCACCTGGATCAAGATGAAGTCAGGCGACCGATCCATACCGAGGAAGTGACGATCGTAGATGAGGTTCTCGGGCGCGTGCTCATTGACGACAATGAAGCGATCGCCATCCGGAGCCTTGAGGACGTTAACGATCCCCTCGTACACAATGTCGGCGACTTTGGCGCGGTAGTCCGCATGTTTTCCCTTGATCAGATCGATACGTGCAAACGGCATAATATTTTCCTTTGTTTGGTGGGTTTAGAGACGGGTTGTCGCGGTGGTCGAGTTAGGGCCGGTTATCCAGTTCCGGGACGCCGCTGCTGCGATCGGCGTAAGCGGCCAGGAAGGTCGGCCGGCGTTGCCAGCGCTGCCAGAACGCATCGATATGTTCGAAGCGCTCGTCGAGCGGAGTTGCGTTGACCGGAAACTTTGAGAAGGCGATCGCGGTCGCCATGGTGATGTCCGAGAAGGTCGGCTGGTCGCCGCCAAGCAGCCAGTCTCGGCCGTCCGACAGATGCTGGTTGACGAGGGCCGCATGGGCCAACGCCTCTTTGCGGCAATGCTCGCCCCAGGCGTGATTGATCGTGAGTTCGAGCTTCGGCCCCAGCCCCTGATGGAGGACATGAAACGCGGTGACGATCCGGTAGAGGATGTGCACCCAGATGCGGTTATCCCACATGTTGTCGAGACCCTGCTGCTGCGGGGTTTCGCCCTGGATTCGCCGACCGGGGAAAGCCTGGTCGAGATAGCGGACGACGGCGGCGGTTTCGGAAATGTAGGTGCCGTCAGGCAGTTCAAGCGTGGGAGTTTCACCCCATGGGTTCATCTTCAAATGACGCCACTGCCGTTGTTCGCCAACAGGCGTCATGTCGTAGACGCGTTCGTTGAACTGATCGGCGATGCCTTTCTCGTGCAGGAAAATGCGCAGCCGCTGGGGGTTCGGAAAGGCTGAGGGCGAGGTGAAGAGGTTGAGTTTCGTCGTCATGGTCTTGGTTCCCTGTTTGAAGCGGCTTGCAGATGTTTTACCTGACGTCAGGTAGGTAACTCTTGGTCTGAGCTTTAAAGCTTCCCTTTTGCGGTGTCAACACCTATCTGTCGTCAGGTAAGAAGCGGAGGCGATAATGGTTGCGGACACCAATACCAAAGAGCGGATCATGGAGGCGGCGCGGCTCACCGTGCAGGATCTTGGCTATAGCGGACTCAGTTTCCGCGAGTTGGCGAAGGACGTCGGAATCAAGAGTGCCAGCATTCACTATTATTTTCCGAGCAAGGGCGAACTGGGAGCGGCACTGGCCAGTCGCTACACGAAACACTACGCTGAATATTTCGACGGGCTACTTGAGCAAGGGCTCGATGCCCAAACCTGCATGGCGCGCTACACGGATGTCTTCGCAGATACTTTGCGCAATGAAAACCGCATGTGTCTCGCCGGGATATTATCGGCCGAGCGCAACGAACTTCCGGAGGAAGTTAGAACCGAGGTCGTCAAGTGGGGTGATATGAACGAGCGTTGGATCGCACGGGTGTTGGCCATGCGCAATTCCTCGAAACCCAAGGAGATCCCGGGTCGCGCACGTGCTATTTTTGCCGCAGTCTCCGGAGCGCAGTTGATTGCCCATAGCCGCGGCGATGTCTCGGTCTACGAGGAGATCATCGCAGCATATCGAGCAAGCGGTCTAATTCCCTGATCGTGCTTCCGCCAACAAACGCCCGATGATGCCGCAGCGGGGGATCTAATCCGTCGCCAGGTCGTAGTCGTGGCGCAAAGCGCGTTGGACATGGAGCGCCGCGCGTGCCGCCGTGTTGGCGTCGGCGGCGCCAGCGGACAGCACACACATAGACCAGTCACTTCCAACCCGGTTATCCGGGCCGCGATTGATTGCGATCGTGCGAATGTCGGAGCAGCCGGGCTGCCTTTTCATTTCGGCTAACGCCCGCGCCTGCAAATCTCGGATCGAAAGCAGGATCTTTGCCATTCAGGGCGTGGCCTTTATTTCGAAGCCTTTGCCAGCTTGTGCTTCAAGTGGCCGGTTTCGTAATCACGGCGTAGCTGGCTCAACGAAGTTTCGTTCAGTTGAGGAAGAACCTCGCTCAGTGTCCTGGTTTCAGGATGCCCGGCGGCGTAACTCTGTCCGTAAATCTTACGCAACGTCTGGACGGTCGTAGTTCCGTGTTTGTGGCTGATTTCACCGTCGTGGTTGCGGTGACGGTTGTCGAGACCTGCGTTGCTCATGGTGCTCTCCATTGGGCCTACAGCCGGAAAGCATCCTCCTGCCTCGACCAAATAGCAATCTTGCACCGCAACCGGGCATCAAGGCGGGCGCGATCGCGCAAAACCGTTGGGTCCTGGCGACCCGGTTCCCGAAGATCATCTGATGCGGAAGATCGATGCCGCTATCGGCATCTGCACGACCCGCTACAAAACCTTCCAGAACAGCAGGATCATGATGGCATAGGCCGCGACCAGCAAACCGGCGCCCAGCAGGTTCACGAGGGTTCGTCCGGACTTCGCGGGTGTCAGCCACCAGCCGAGCCGGTTGGCGGTCCACGGCACCAGATACGAGGTCAGGATGACGCTGAACGCGTTGCCGATGAACAGGGCGACCGGGAAATCCAGCTTGAATACTCCGGCCAGAATCGGAGTGCCGACCAACAGGCCCCACAGGAATACGACCGGATAAAGCGTCAGCAGCACGATCATGTTCATCTTCCACGCGGCGGGCGCCGGCGCACCCTCCGGCGTGGCGTCGCGAAACCATTGCTCGAATCCGCTTTGCGCCATTCGCGTGTGGAATTCAGCCGTCAGCGGTGCGACCTCGTCGAGCAGCTGAATTCGTTGCGGTGACTCGAGCCACGCCTGCAGATTGGTCTCGCTGTCGAAACGCAGGATCGCGATAAAGTCTTCCTGCACGCCCGGCACTGCCGGTTCGAAGCGATAGCCCTGCAACCCCACCGCCTTCGACTGCGCCGCGGCGACCTTCTGCTCCCATTTCAGGTATTCAGCTTCCATGCCGGGCTTGACCCGCGTGCTCATCACCGCGGAGACCGGCGCGGTGCGCGCCGCACTGGCATCGTCGCGCACGATATGCACGTCGTCGCGTCCCACCAGCATCGGGGTGGCCCCTTCGATGCGGGACTGCCGTTCGGATGAGCCCAGCCACCGCTTGGCGTCTTCCAGGCTGGCGAAGCGCTGCAGGATCACCCAGTCGACCTGCAGCGGCGGGTGCGGCGGCATCAGCCGCTGCTCGATGAAGCCTTCGAAGCTTGCGATCACCGTGCTGGTTTCGCCCTGCCAGCGTGCGAACGCGTCGGCGCTGTCCGGCCGAACGCAGGTTTGCGTGACGATGCTGACGCTGGTCGCGGCATCGCTCATGAAGCGGCAGCGAGTTTGGCGAACAGGCGGTCGGGCGTGAATGGCAGATGGGCAAACCGCACACCTGTGGCATTGGCCAACGCATTCGAGACCGCCGGCGCCACCGGATTGATGCCGCACTCGCCTTGCGACTTCGCGCCAAGAGGCCCGATCAGGTCGATCGTATCGGCAAAGAAGATGTCGGTATGCGGCGTGTCGGCAAAGGTCGGTATGCGGCAGTTGCGCAGCTGCGGATTGACCATGTGCCCTTCGTCGTCATGCACCATGTTCTCGACCAGCGCCCAGCCATAGCCCATCGCAACGGCGCCATCGAGCTGGCCGCGGCATTGCATCGGGTTGATCGGCCGGCCGATATCGGCCGCATGCACGCTGTGCAGCACACGGATTTCGCCGGTCACCCGATGCACGGCAAGCCGCACCCCCTGGACGTTGAAGGCGATGGTGCGCGGCGAGAGATAGGCTCTGCGGGTGACCGAGAAGCGATGGTCGACCTTGGCACCCTCGGCATGGAGGTCACTCAGCAAAATCCGCTGGTTGCCGCAGATGACCGCATCGTTGTCGAGGCGGCATTGGTCGATGGCCACGCCGGTGAAACGACTGGCAAAGCCGATGATATCCTCCGACATGGCTTGCGCGGCCAAATGAACCGCCTTGCCTCCGACCACGACGCCGGTGCTCGCAAAGGTGCCGGTGTCATAGGGGGTGCGATCGGTATCGGCGTTGATGATGTCGATATCGTCGATGCGCGTGCCCAGCATCGATGCCGCGATCTGCTTGTGCGCCGTGGTGATACCGTTGCCCATTTCCGTCGAGCCGCAGGCCAGATGGTAGGTGCCGTCCGGCAGCAGGCGCATCTCGGCGCCCGAGCGATGCTCGGTCGGGGGCCCGCATTCCAGCATCGCCAATGCGACACCCTGGCCCTCCGTCCATTCCGCGCCTTCGGGCTTGGCGACGCCGTTGCCCTTCTTGAGCTCCCGCTCGACGATATCGAGGCATTCGTCGATGCCGTAGCTGCCGAAGCTGGCGTCGCTTGGCTCCTTCCAGATCGATTCGATATTGTCGCCCGGCCGCACCACGTTCTTGCGCCGCATCTCGAACGGGTCGATGCCGAGCAGCCTTGCCAGTTCGTCGATCGCGCATTCCACCGCGAAGGTGGTCTGCGAGGCACCATAGCCGCGAAACCCGCCGCCCGGTGTCATGTTGGTGTAGACGGCGTGGCCAATGCCCTTCTTGTTGGCGCAGCGATAGGCCGCGATCGGGCTCGCCATCGCGGCCGCCAGGGTTTCGCTGCCGTGGCCGCCATAGGCGCCGGTGTTGGAGAACACCTCGACGTCGAGCGCGGTCAGCGTGCCGTCCTTGCGCGCGCCGATCTTCACCCGGGTGGTCATCTGGTGCCGCGTGGTGGCGCCGATGAATTCTTCCTCGCGGCTCCATTCCCACTTCACCGGGCGACCCAGTTTCATGGTGGCGAACAGCACGAGATCTTCCGAAACCAATTCCTGTTTGCCGCCGAAACCGCCGCCGACGCGCTCGGTGAACACGTGCAGGTCGCGTGGCGGAAGCCCCATGATGTAGGCGAGCTTTTTCTGCGCGGCGAACGGCGCCTGCGAGCTGGTGCGGATGTGCCAGCGGTTGTCCTCGCCCTTCCAGGCGATCGATCCATGGGTCTCGAGATGCACATGCTGCACCCGGGTGGTCGAATAGGTCTGCTCGTGCACCACATCGGCTTGCTCGAAGCCCTTGGCGACATCACCGATTTCACCCTGCAGCGTGCAGAAGATGTTGTTGCTGGCGGTCACCAGGTCTTTGTCATGCAGCAGCGGCGCGCCGGGCTGCACCGCCAGGACCGGATCGAACACGGTCGGCAGGATCGCGTATTCCACGCGCAGCGCCCGGCAGCCGGCATCGGCCGCCGCCTCCGTCTCCGCCACCACGGCGGCGACCCGCTGGCCGACGAAGCGCGCGACATTGTCGAGCAGCATGATGTCATCGGGGTCGACCAGATGGTCCTCGTGCAACGCCGAACTGAAAAGACGCTTCGGCACGTCTTCCCAGGTATAGACCGCGACAACCCCGGGCACCGCGAGCGCAGCACTTCGGTCGATCGAGACAATGTGGGCATGGGCATGCGGCGAGCGCAGAACCTTCAGGTGCAGCAGCCCCTCGATCGCCAGATCCATGGTGTAGCGCGCCTTGCCGGTCACGATGGCATCGGTGAACGGATTGGGCAGGCTGGCGCCGAGTGCCTTGCCGGCCTCGTCGGGCTCGATGTTGCAGGTGCCGTGCAGCGCGTCGTTGATCGACCGATAGCCGGTGCACCGACACAAATTGCCCTTCAGCGCGTGCGGCAGATCGGTCTTCTGCGCGTCGGTCAGCGTCACCGCGGTCATGATCATGCCGGCGGTGCAATACCCGCATTGGAAGGCCTGCGCATCGTGAAACGCCTTCTGCATCGGATGCAGTTCGCCGTTGCTGGCCAGCCCCTCGATCGTGGTGATCTCGCGGCCTGCGCCGCGGAACGCCGGCACCAGACAGGAATGGAACGGCTTGCCATCGATATGCACCGTGCAGGCGCCGCAATCGCCGGCGTCGCAGCCCTTCTTGACGCCGAACACATCGAGATCGCGCAAAAAGGTGCGCAAGCACTGGCCGGCGGCCGGCTCGGCGGCGTAGCTGCGGCCATTGACATGAAAATCGGTCACGCGAGCTCCGTGCGGATCTGTTCGGCAAGATATTGCGTGACGTGGCGCTTGTACGGAGCCGATCCATGCACGTCGGCGAAATACGCGTCCGGCGGCAATCGGGCGTCCAGCGCATGGCGCAGTTGTTCGGCCGACGGGCAAGTGGCGAAGCGCAACTGCACCGGCCGCGGCGTCGCCGCCGAGACCGTCAGCAGGAAATCCGCGCCATCATCGCCGACCGTGGCAATGATGAGCGCCGCCGAGCGGCCGAATTTGGTCAGCGACACCTGCCGCATGGCGGTTCGTTTCGACAATGCCGCGGCCGGCAAATGGATCTTGCGCAGCAGTTCGCCCTTTTGCAGCACGTTCTGGTGGTTGCCGGTGACGAAATCGACCACCGACATTTCGCGCGGTTCGCCGTTGCGCGGCCACAGCGTGCAGACGCCTTCAAGTGCCGCGGTCAGCGAGATCATCGCGCCCGCGGGCAGCGACATGCAGACATTGCCGCCGATGGTCGCGGCATTCCAGATCTTGAACGACATCAGGAACGAATCGATGCATTTCCGGAACAGGGGCACCGCGCGCCATCCAGGCGGGCCTTCGAAATCGTGCAGCTCCACGACCCGACATGTCGCGGCGATGTCGAGGCCGGCGTCCGTCGCGGTCAGCGGCGCCCAGCGCAGGCTGTCGAGATCGATCAGCGTGTCGACGGCCACCTGTGGTTCGGAGAACAGCCAGGTCCCGCCGGCCAGCCACGAATAGCCATCACGCCAGCCATCGATGTCGTCAACCGATGCCGGGCGCTTCACTTCAGCGATCGTGGTCAAATTCATGATCGTCCCCGCTCAGGACTTGTAGACTTCGACGGTCTGCATCATGCCCATTTCCTCATGGTTCATCATGTGGCAGTGGACCATGTAGACACCGGTGAAATCGAGGAAGCGTGAGCGGAACACGACCTTGCCGCCGTTGCGCGCCACGATCACGGAATCGCGCCATTCCGGCACCGCCAGCGCCTTGCCGTTGACCGACACCACCTGGAACGGATTGGTGTGGATGTGAAAGACGTGATCGTCGTGTTCATGCGTGTTGACGATCGTCCACTCCTCGACCGCACCGAGCTTGACCCGTTGATCGATGCGGCTGGGATTGAACTTCTTGCCATCGATGAAGAAGCTGAATTCCTGCCAATGGCCCGCAGCATCCGCCTCCGGCGCTGTGGCCGAAAAGGTCACCGTGCGACGGTTGGTGATTTCGGTCTCCTTGATGGTTTGCAGCGGCGGCGGCGGCAATGCGCCCGGCAGCTTCATGTCCATCGGCGCGCCTGACACCACGAGCCTCGCCAATGGGCCGACCGGCGAGGGGTGGCCCTGATCGTAAGGCACCGCGTTCAAGGCATAGGTGCCGGCGGGGCCCGCCTGCACCAATAGATCAGCGCGCTGGCCCGGCGCGATCAGAAGCTGCTTGAGAGGCTGCACGGCCCCAAGTTGAATGCCGTCATAGGCCACCGCGTGCAGGTCATGCTTTTCCAGATCGAGCAGCATGTCATCCTGATAGGCCGCATTGAGGATACGCCAGCGCTGCACCTCGCCTGGACGCATCTCGATCATCGGCCGGCGCTGGCCGTTGATCGCGAGGAAGCGTGTCGCGGTTTCCGGAAACAGCGACTCGAAATCCTCGACCATGCCATTGGCGTCGTAGACCACCTGGGTCAGCACCAGCATCCGCTCGCGCGCGGACGCGATCTGCGGCACATCGGCGAAATCGCCTTCGATGACGACGGCGCCGACCATGCCGCTCGACATCTGGATATCGGCGCTGCCGTGATGGTGGGGGTGATACCAGTAGGTCCCCTTGGTGTGATCCTCCGGCAACTTGATCTCGACGTCGTAGCTACGGCCAGGAGCCATCGAGCGCATGACGTTGTCGGCAATGCCGCTTGGGCTCGCATGCGATCCATGGAAGTGGAAATTGGTGTTGTTGAACTGATGCGGCTGACTGATGTCGGCGGGAAGCCAGTCGCGGTTCGGCGGCAGGTCATTGATCAGCTTGATGCGCAGCGTGTCGCCGGGCTTCATGCGCAAGGTAGGCCCTGGGCTGCCTCCTTCATAGGAACGAACATAGAGCCTGACACCCCCGATCTGCCGGTAGGCGTAACTGACCCGCAGACTGGTGCTCAGCACGCCATTGACGGACCGCCGCACCTCGGGCTCGACCAGCGGCTGATCCATCGCGGGCGCTGGCTTGTCCGGGACCATGCCCATGGTGGGAGACATGTCCATCGATGAGGACATGTCCATCGCGCCGTGCATGGGTTCTTCGGCCCTGACGGCGGAAGCGGTCAGCAAAAACGCGCCGATCCCGATGCTGCCATCCAGCAGCTGGCGCCGTGACAGCTTCTTCATGCGCGCCGCGATGGCGACGACATCGTGTTGTTCTGGTCCTGCTGCATTTAATTACCACGTTGCCGACAATCGATTCGCCTGGAATACACGCCTTTAGTAAATTCGACATGAAAGAAACGCGTCGAAAAATGCTGGCTGTAGAAGTATTTGGCGGCTTCGGCGGCAAGGCTTGCCTTCGGATCACGGCATCGCCGAATCGGCCGCCTGCGCGGCGCGCCGCTGCAACAGCGCGCGTTCGCGGTCATTGCCCGCCAGTTGCGCGGCGGCTTCGAAGGCAGCGCTTGCCTCGGCGTAGCGGCCAAGCTTGTGCAGCAGGTCGCCGCGCACGCTTCCCAACAGGTGATACGCCCTCAGCGCGGGCTCGCCCGCCAGACGCTCCACGATCGCCAATCCCGCGGCCGGGCCCTCGGCCATACCGACCGCCACCGCGCGATTGAGTTCGATGATCGGCGAGTTCGCCAGCTTGGCGAGTTGGGCATAAAGCGCTGATATGCGCGGCCAGTCGGTGTCAGTGGCGGCCGATGCGCTGGTGTGGCAGGCGACGATCGCCGCCTGCAGCGCGTAGAAGCCGCCGGCGCCGCCAAGCTGGCCGGCCTGGGCCAGCGCCAGCATGCCGCGCCGGATCTGCAACTGATCCCAGCGCGCGCGATTCTGCTCCATCAGCAGGATCGGCTCGCCCGCGCTATCGACGCGCGCGGCGGTGCGCGAGGCGTTCAGCTCCATCAACGCGAGCAGCCCATGAGTTTCGGGCTCGTGCGGCGCGATCGAGGTCAGCACGCGGCCCATGCGCAGCGCCTCAAAGCAGAGCTGCGGGCGCAGCCAGTGCTCGCCGCGCGCCGCCGTATAGCCTTCGTTGAAAATCAGATAGACCACCTCCAGCACCGAGCCCAGTCGCTGCGACAGCTCTTCGCCGCGTGGCGTCTCGTAGGCCAGACCGGATTCCGACAGCGTGCGCTTGGCGCGCACGATACGCTGGCCAACCGTCGCCTCCGGCACCAGGAAGGCGCGCGCGATCTCCTCGGTGGTGAGGCCGCAGATCATCCGCAGCGCCAGCGCCGCGCGGGCCTCCGGCGACAGCAGCGGATGACAGGCCGTGAAGATCAGCCGCAGCAGTTCATCGCCGATGTCGTCGTCGAGCGCGGCATCGAGATCGGGCATCGCCTGCTGCTCCTGCTCCAGATCGCGGGCGACCATGTCGTGCTTGTGCGCCAGCATCTTGCCGCGGCGCAAATGATCGAGCGCCCGGCGCTTGGCGGTCGCCATCAGCCACGCGCCGGGCTTGTCGGGAACGCCGGTCGCGGGCCAATGTTCGAGCGCCGCCACCAGCGCTTCCTGGGTCAGGTCTTCCGCCAGCGGGACATCGCGCAGCATCCGCGACAGGCTGGTGATCAGCCGCGGCTGTTCGTTGCGCCAGACGC
>NZ_LMUK01000023.1:54527-113166 GCF_009766005.1 Bradyrhizobium sp. S69
CGTCCACTTGGCACGCCAGTTCCGCACCGGGCTCGGCGAACGAGCGAACCTCGCAGGTGCCTTCCCATTCCGGCATGTGCTGCCGGTGGAGCTGCATGAATTCGACCGCCGACGCCACCGCCTCCTCCTTGTCGCGCAGCTCGAAGATCGCGTAGCCGCCGATCAGCTCCTTGGTTTCCACGAACGGGCCATCGACGACGCTGAGTTTGCCGTCCGCGATCCTGACCTGCGCCCCCATGGCGACCGGCATCAACCCGCCACTGTCCAGCATCCTCCCGGCCTTGATCTCGCGGTCGGCCAGTTTGTGCATGGCCTCCATCAGTGCCGGCGTCGGATATTGATTGGGCCGCGGCGTGGTAACGATATACATGAAGCGCATCGAAAAACTCCCTGATCGAGGCGAGCCGCGGCCCCCCGGGGCTCGCGGAACTTCTCGCTATTGGGAACGACGAACGGGCCTATGGCGGATCGACAGGCCGGACAGAAAAAGTTTACGCCGGTCCCCGAGAATGTCACCCGGCCGGTGTATGTCGCCGCGGCGGGCCCGGGGGCGGAATCGTCCGCACGAAGCTCGGCCGTGCCGAATGGGTCTGGTGATAGCGGCCGAGCGGCGTGGAAACGTCCAGCATTTGACCGGATTCCGGCAGCAGTTTCAGGTAATGCAGCATCGGCAGAACATAAATGTCGGCCAGTGTGAAGCTATCGCCGACCAGATAGCCGCTCGGGGCGACCGTCTTGTCCAGCAGCGCGAGTTGCTCGCGTACTTTGGGCAGCAGCGCATCGATCCTCGCGCGATCGGGCTTGCCGTCGGCGGTCATGGGAAAGGCGTAGGCGAGCAGATAGGTCCGGATCAGCAATGGATCCAGCAGGGTATTGACCAGCGACACCCATTGCTCGGTGAGCGCGCCAAGCCGCGGATCGGCGGGGATCAGCCGAGGCTCCGGAAAAGTGCGATCGAGATAGGTCGCGATGGCCTTGGATTCGCAGAGCATGAAGTCGCCATGGCGCAGCACCGGCATCCGGCCAAAGGGATGGATCGCAAAAATCTCGGGCGCAGCCAGCTCGGCCTCGGTCAGCGAATAGTCGATCCCTTTCTCCTCGCAAACCATGCGCACGACGCGCGTATAGCTCGATCGCGACGAGCCGATGATTTCCGGCTTTGACATGCCTTGGGCTCCCGCTATGCGCCGACCATCCTCGCCATTCGGTCACAACTTGCCGACCAGCCGCGATCGTGGTTGTCGCGGGCCAGCCTGGTCTCAAAGCTCTGTTGCACCAACACGATCCGCGTCCCGCCGGGCGCCGGCTCGAAACGGACAGAGACCTTGGTCTCGTGGCCGCGCATGCCGGACGCATCCTCCCAAGCCCAGGTAAAGGCGAGCCGGCGCGGCGGCTCAACGATATGATAGACCCCACTGGTCGCGATGGTGGCGCCATCCGGTCGGCGCAGCATGGTGCGCCAGCGCCCTCCCGGTCTCACATCGAGCGTATCGACCAAGGCCTCGTAGCCGTCGGGGGCCCACCATTTGACGAGTTCAGCCGGCCTCACCCAGAGATCAAACAGCATTTCAGGCGGCGACGGAATCAGGCGCTCCAACCGAAGCGTGGTCTCTTCCGGGTCGCTCATGTCTTTCTCCGTTTCGACGTCCTCGCCGCCGCCAGCGCCTCCAGCCGATCGAGCGCACCCGTCCAATATCGCTGCTGCCGCGAAAGCCATTTCTCCGCCGGTCGGAGCGCGTCGGCGCGAATCCGTACATAACGCCATTGCCGCTCGACGCGGCGCTCGATCAGCCCGGCCCGCTCCAGCACCTGCAGATGACGGGTGACCGCAGGGGCACTGATATCAAAGGGTTTGGCGACATCGCCGACCGAGAGTTCGCCGGAGGACAGAAGACGTTCGATGATGGCCCGCCGCGTCGGATCGGCGAGGGCCGAGAACACGTGATCAAGCTGGGGAGCCGAGGTGGACATCGAAAGCCGTTATTCAAATGGGCTAATACTTAATGCATATGTTAATTAACATACATGTTTATTAATATAACGCAACAGCCTCGTTACGGCGCGATCCAACGCTCAATCTCTTAGGGCGTTATGAAGTCAGGTTGAGTTGGCGCAGCATGCTCAGTCTGCTCCCTCGCCCCGCTCTTGCGGGGTCGAGACGAGCAAAGCCCGCTCTTGGAGGGTTGGGGTGAGGGACTGCTTCCACGAAAACGGTGAGCGTAAGACTCGCGGACAGTCCCCCTCACCCGGATCGCATCTAGCGATGCGATCCAACCTCTCACCGCAAGCGGGGCGAGGTCAAGCAAATCGGCGCCGATCGATTGCAGCGATCTCGACCCGCCCCGCGCGTCTACTGCCGCAGCATGATCAGCGGATCGGCGCTGTCGGGCACCCGGCGCCATTGGGCGTTGTCGTCGGCCTCGAACGACCAGGTGTCGCCGCGGGCCGACTGCAGCAGGATCTGGCCGTGATCGAGCCGCCACTGCGTCGGCGCAAAGGCGGCAATGGCCGGATCGCATTTGGGCTTGAGGAAGACCTGGAAATTGTCCGCCGTCGCCTCGGTATTGGTCAGGGTCAGGCCGCAGATCTGGTCGCCGTTGCCGCGGACCATCGCCCAGTCGCCGATCATCTGGTCCATGGATTTCGCCAGCGAGCGCGCCGCGGCGAGGTTTTGCAGGATATAGACCCCCTCGCCGGTCCGAAGCCCCTCGAAAATCCCGGTTTCGACTTCGGTGAAATCGATCACCGGCTGACCCGTGGCATCCTGCAAGCGAACGATATCGCCGAGCCCCTTGATGCTCCAGGAGTTGATGTCGACGGTGAACGGCAGCGCCTTGGGGCACGCAGGCTCGAGCTCGAGCTTCATGCCGAGCGGCGTCGCATCGCTCTTCAGGGTGATCACGCAGGTCTTGCTGCGTTCGGTGGTCGAGAGTTCCCACTGCCCGACCATGTCTTTTTTCAGGGTCGAGGTATCCTGCGCCCGCGCCGGCGCGCCGCAGGCCATCGCCGCCACCAGGGCGACGATGGCGATGCGCGCGCGACGGCTTGTCATCGGCGGGCCTTGTCGCATCAGCGTGGCTTGGCCGGGGTTTCCGCAACCGGGGTCAGCGGCGGCTTGCCGGCAAACCAGGTTTTCAGATTGTCGACCACGAGTTGATCCATCGCATTGCGCGTCACCACCGACGCCGAGCCGATATGCGGCAGCAGCACGACATTCTGCATCGCCTTCAATTCGTCCGGCACATTCGGTTCTTTTTCGAACACATCGAGGCCGGCGGCCAGGATGGTCCCGGATTTCAGCGCCGCGATCAAAGCCTGCTCGTCGATCACGGTGCCGCGCGCGACATTGATGATGACGCCGCGCGGCCCCAGCGCCTTCATCACCTCGGCGTTGACCATCTTGTTGGTGCTGGCCCCGCCGGGAACGATCACCACCAGCGTATCGACCGCCTTCGCCATCTCGATCAAATCGGGATAGTGCTTGTAGGAGACGCCGGCCGCCGGATTGCGGGTGTGATAGACCACTGGAACCAGCGAGGCGTCGAGCCGGCGCGCGATCGCCTGGCCGATACGGCCCATGCCGACCATGCCGACCTTGCGGTCGCGCAGCGATCCGACGCTGAGCGGGAAATTCTGCGTCGACCACAGCCCCGACCGCAGATAACGATCGGCCTTGACGAATTCGCGGACGGTCGAGATCAACAACCCGAACGCGATGTCGGCGACTTCCTCGGTCAGCACGTCGGGCGTGTTGGTGACGATGATGTTGTGGTCACGCGCGTAATTGGCGTCGACATGGTCGTAGCCGACACCGAAGCTGGAGACGATCTCGAGCTTCGGGAACCTGGCCAGCGTGGTGCCGTCGCCCCGCACCGAATTATAGGTGATGGCGGCGCCCCGGATTTTCGCGGCGTCCGCCGCGCTGAGCCGTTCGAGGTCGTGCGTGGTCTCGAACTTGTGAAGGACGAATTGGTCGGAAAACCCATTGTCGACGATCGGCTTGCTTGGGCCGTAGATCAACAGATCGATCTTCTCGGACGAAATATTCCCACTCGGCATCAGTTTTCCTTTCGAAGCGCGCTCTCGTGCCAGCGCCGCAATATCAGGTGCGAAACTAGCGCGAGCAGCCCATAGATGACAATCCCGGCGGCGGAGAGCAACAGTAACGCGGCGAACATCCGGGGAATGTTGAGACGATAACCGGATTCCGCGATCCGGTAGGCAAGGCCCGAGCCCGCGCCGGCCGAGCCCGCAGCGATCTCGGCGACCACCGCGCCGATCAGCGACAGGCCGCCGGCGATCCGCAGGCCGCCCAGGATGAACGGCAGCGCCGCGGGCAATTTGAGATAGCGCAGCGTCTGCAGCCGCGAGGCGCCGTAGAGCTGAAACAGGCCGGCCAGATTGCGGTCCACCGAATTGAGGCCGAGCGTGGTGTTGGACAGCACCGGAAAAAATCCGACGATCCAGGCGCAGACGATCACCGCGGTGTGCTGTGGCAGGTAAATCAGCAACAGCGGCGCGATCGCGATCACCGGCGTGACTTGCAGGATCACCGCATAGGGAAACAGCGAATATTCCAGCCATTTCGATTGATTGAACAATAGCGCCAGCAAGATGCCGCCGACCGCGGCGGCGACGAATCCCTCCAATGTCGTCAGCAGGGTCGTCACCAGCGATTGCGACAGGATCGGCCAATCCCTCAGCAGCGTCTCAAAGACCGCCTGCGGTCCCGGCAGCACGTAAGGCGGAATATCGTTGATCCGCACCACGAGGCTCCATGCCGCAATGCCGGCCGCGAGTACCACGATCGGCAGCAGGATCCGGACCAGGCCCAACGAGCCGCTCACGGTGGAGCGATCGGGCGCGACCTGCCCGGTGGTCGATGCTGGCGGCGTCCGCGGGGAACTCATCACACCGGCTGTCCCTGGTGCAGCGGCGCCAACGCGTTGGAGACAATGCGGCAATAGCCGGCATATTCCACCGAGGTTCGAAAGTCCTCCTGGCGCGGTTGCGGCGCATCGATGCGAAATTCGGCGGCGATGCGTCCGGGCCGTGCGGTCATCACGATCACCCGCTGCGACAGATACACCGACTCGAACACCGAATGCGTGACGAAGATGACGGTCTTGCGCAGATCGCGCCAAAGCTTCAGCAGATCATTGTTGAGCCGAAAGCGCGTGATCTCATCGAGCGCAGCGAACGGCTCGTCCATCAACAGGATGTCCGGATCGGTGACCAGCGCACGCGCCAGCGAAACCCGCATCTTCATACCGCCGGACAATTCGCGCGGAAAAGCACCGGCGAATTCACCGAGCCCTACCTGCGCCAGCGCCTGATCGACGCGCGCGTTGGCTTCCGGAGGCGGCGTGTGCGCGAGCTTGAGGGGCAGCCGCACGTTCTCGCGGACGCTGGCCCATGGCATCAAGGTCGGCTCCTGAAACACAAAGCCGATGTCGCGCCCCGCGCGCGTCTGCGAGTTGCGACGCGAGACGTGGACAGTGCCGGACGTCGGCGTAGTGAGGCCCGCGATCAGGCGCAGCGCGGTCGACTTGCCGCAGCCCGACGGCCCGAGCAGCGACACGAATTCGCCCTGTCGTACGTCGAGATCGAGCGGGCCGAGCGCCAGCAGCCCATTGTCATAGCGCTTGGTCGCGCCGCGCAGGCTGACCGCGAGGCTGCCGAGAACGTTTTCGGACAAAGCGGGATCGGGCATTGCGCCTCTAGAGTGGGATGACTTTTAATTGAGTCGGTCTGGCCCAGCAGTTCAAACCACCTCTCCCCGTCGGGGAGAGGTGGTTTGCGCAGCAAATCGGGTGAGGGCGCTTAACGAGAGGCCGTAACCCCTCACCCCAACCCTCTCCCAACGGGAGAGGGAGCGCGCTGCAGTTGTCGATACAACTCGATCCAATCTCATCATGCCCTAGTTCTTGTCCTTGGGCCGCAAATCGACGCCGACGCCCTTGTTGGCGAAACGCAGCGTGTAGCCCTTGCGGAAGTCGATATCGGAATGCACCACGCCGGCGCGAACCATCTTGTCGAAGAAGCTGGCGACCCGCTCATCGGTCATGGCGCCGATGCCGTTTTTCACCGCATCGCCGGAATCGACGATGCCGTATTCCTTCAGCTTGGCGACGGAATAGGCCAGCAAATCGTCGGTCATTTCCGGATTGAGTTTCTTGATCAGCGCATTGCCGGGCGCGTTATCGCCGTACAGATAGTGGTACCAGCCGACGATCGAGGCGTCGACGAAGCGCTGCACCAGATCCGGCTTCTTGTCGATCAGGTCGCTGCGGGTTTCGATCAAGGTCGAATAGGTGTTGAAACCATAATCCGCCAGCAACAGCACGCCGGGCTTGAACTTGGCGGCTTGTTCGACCGCGTAAGGCTCGGACGTGACGTAACCCTGCATCGCGCTCTGCTTGTCGGCGACGAACGGCTGCGAATTGAACGTGTAGGGCCTGACCTTGTCCTCGCTGAATTTGTATTCCGATTTCAGCCATTGAAAATAGCTCGCGATGCCCTCCTTGGACACGAACAACGTCAGCGGCTTGAGATCTTCCAGTTTGGCGACCTTCGATTCCGGGTGGGTCAGGAAGACCTGCGGATCCTTCTGGAACATGGCGGCGACCTCGACCACCGGGACCTTATTGGCGACGGCGTCGAACGATTGCAGCGTGTTGGCGCTGAGGAAGAAGTCGAGCTTGCCGGCGATCAGCAGCATGCGGTTGTTGTCGTTGGGGCCGCCGGGCACGATGGTGACGTCGAGCCCATATTGCTTGTAGGTGCCGTCGGCCAGGGCCTGGAAAAATCCGCCCTGCTCCCCCTCCGGGAGCCAATTGGTTCCGAACGAGACCTTGTCCAGCGTCTGCGCGCCGGCCGAGGACATCGCCAGCGCCGCGGCGAACATAGCCGCCGTTAACGCTCGTGGCAAAAGGTCCGGGTTCATGATTAGACTCCGTCGATCATTTTGGCCCATGATGGGAGGCACCGGTCCGGTGCGGTCGCGATCTATGGCCGCTTTTCGGGCATAGGACAAACTAGCTTGCACGCTACTTTTCAAACTAGCTCGCAAACTACCCTGCAAATTGGCCGAAAGAAACGCCTGGCTCGATGACCTCACCCGTTCCACGCCGCGACTGGACCGACATTCACTGGCCCGATATGGCCGGTGCCGATACGGCGCGGTGGATCGCGGTGCTGCCGCTGGCGGCGACCGAGCAGCATGGTCCGCATTTGCCGCTCGGCACCGACATCATGATCGCGCAGGCCTATCTGGCGCGGGTCGGTGAAATGCTGCCCGACACCATTCCGGCGACATTCCTGCCGCTGCAACCAATCGGGATTTCGACCGAGCACGTCGATTATCCAGGCACGCTGACGTTACCGACCGAAACCGCGCTGAAGAGCTGGATGGCGCTCGGGACCAGCGTCGCGCGCGCCGGCATCCGGAAACTCGTGCTGGTCACGAGCCATGGCGGCAACAGCGCGGCGATGACGCTGGTGGCGCAGGATCTGCGCGCGGAATATGGACTTCTCGCGGTCACCACCAGCTGGTCGCGGTTCGGCGCGCCGGATGGATTGTTCTCGGCCGAAGAACTGCGCCATGGCGTTCATGGCGGCGCGGTCGAGACCTCGATCATGCTGGCGCGCTATCCGCAAACCGTGCGCCGCGAGGCGATCGCCGATTTTCGCCCCAACAGCATCGCGATGGAAAAGGATTATCGCTGGCTCTCGGCCCATCGGCCGGCGCCATTGGCTTGGCAGGCGCAGGATATTCATCCCGCCGGCGCCGCGGGCGATGCGACGCAGGCCTCCGCGGAAAAAGGCGAACGCCTGCTCGATCATGGCGCCGCCGCGTTCTGTGAACTGCTCGCCGATATCGACAAATTCGATGCGACAACGCTCGCAGGCCGCCCGTAGGGCGGCATGACTTATCTTCGAATCGTCATCCCGGCCTAGGTCTTCGTTTGAGCATGATCTTTTCGGAAAACCGGTTTCCACTTTTCCGGATCATGCTCTAGGGCTGAGGCGCGCCGCTCACCGGTCCGTGATCGAACCGGATTCGAAGACGCTCCGTCCAACTGGGCATGCGGACCACAACGGTCCACCTGCACCAGGATGGAGTTTCTCATGCCGATCAAGACCAAAATCGCCGCACTCGCGCTCGCAGCCCTTGCCGTCACCGGCAGCATCGCCTCCACCACGCAATCCGCAGAGGCAAGAGGCCTTGGCTGGGGCATCGGTGGCGCGCTGATCGGCGCGGCTGTGGTCGGCAGCGCGATCGCTGCAAGCAATGACGGCTATTATTATAACGGCTATCGCCACTGCGGCTGGGTTCGCCAATTCGACGCCTACGGCAACTATGTGGGCCGCGTCCGCACCTGCAATTACTGAGGCACGCTCGGCCGAGCTTTTGCTGGCGCGCCTTTAAGACGCCAGCCGGCAGCCGCCTCGGCCGAACCCGCCTTTAATCCAGTGTTCGGCACGGAGCCTCATCCACCCCGTGTCGCACCCGACCCGCCCGGTTGTCCCCCCGGGCGGGTCATCCCTTTTGTCGCGAACCTCTCACGCCGTCATTTGAGGTAGGACTGGATCGCCTCGATCAGCTCTTCGCCGCCCTCAAAGCGCTCCGCAGGCTTGGTCGGCTCAACCACATGCTCGCGGATGTGATCTTCGATCACTTCGCCCATCAGGCCATTGATGCCGCCGCGCGCCGCGGCAATCAGATGCAGCACCTCGGGACAGTTCTTCTCTTCATCAAGCGCACGTTCGATCGCATCGATTAATCCGCGCACGCGGCGCACGCGATTGAGCAACTTGGCCTTCTCACGAAGTGCTTGGGTCATCGCGGTTGACACTGCCTTTTTATATAGGGTAGGGGGTATATATCGAAGCTGGGCGATGAAGTCACCCGGTTCTCGTCAAACGGCATAATCGGAAGATCATGGGCAGTACCACCATCGATGGCGCTTCTCCGGCGCAGACCGGACCGGGCACCGTCATCCATTTGAGTTTTCGCGGCAGCAACGGCCGCGCGACGACGCGGTCTCGCTCGGGCCGCTAGTCTCGCGCTCACCGTGGTCCGCGACCTGCGGACGTGAGGTGAGCGATGTTTCAACGGGCAAATCTTCGCAAGCACGGCCGTCGTCCGTCGGCGTCTGCACGCTCCCCAAGACTCCCGCCAAGACTCCCGCCAAGGCTGCCCCAAAGCCTGTCCCAGCCGCCCCTCCGGCTGTTGCACGACTGTCACATATCGATGCCATTCAAGGCAGACCTCCCGTATCCTTCCCAACAATTGCGAATCATTTGCAATGATGGAGGGATGGCACCCTTTGATTTGGCGTCCAATCGGAGAAACGGCGTCGAACCCGGCGATGAAACCGTTCGCCTGATTTCCTTCCTGATTTCCCTGGTGGCAGCACGACGGCAATCCGCAGCGATGACAAGAAAGACCGCCGTAATGTTCGCGCCAGGTAAATTCCGATGAAGCGCCGCCGAAGCGCGAAATGCGCGTACCCGGGCACTCAGCTTAGCATACTGGGGCTCGGCATGCTGGGGCTCGGCACGCTGGCGCTCGCCAATTCCGCGAACGCCGCGGATCTGCCACTCAAGGCGCCGGCGCTGCAAACCGTTTACAACTGGACCGGATTTTATATCGGCGGCCATGTCGGTTATGGCGGCGGCAGCTTAGGGCCCGGCACCAATGCGGTCCCCGGCGAGGGCGTGTTCCTGCCGCCCAGCGTCACCGGGTTCATCGGTGGCTATCAGGCCGGCTATGTCCGGCAATTTTCCAACCATGTCGTGCTCGGCATCGAGGCCGATGCGTCGTTCGAAAGCCCGCTCGATGCCGTGCGGCAAGCGCCCGCTCCCTTCAACGCGACGGTCGATTATTTCAGCACGGTGCGCGGCCGGGTCGGATACGCCTTCGACCGATGGCTGCCGTATCTGACCGGCGGCTTTGCCTGGGGGCACAGCCACCTCAATATCAACGACAGTGCCGGCAGCATCTTTGCGACACCGGGCCAGATCCAGACCGGTTGGACCGCCGGTGCCGGCGTCGAGTTCGCGGTGAGCGGCAACTGGAGCGCCCGGCTCGAATATGACTACGTCGATCTCGGACGCCGGATGGTTGACCTCTCCAGCTATGGGCTGCCTAACGTCAGCGTCGAACCCAATGTCAACCTCGTCAAGCTTGGACTGAACTATCGCTTTGACGACATCGCGCTGGGGATCAATCAGCCTGCCGCCAATATTAAGACCGCGCTGCCGGAATCCGACGCATGGAACGTGCATGCGCAAACCACGTTCCTGCCCTCGGTCTATCCGGCCTTCCGCTCGCCCTACGCGGGCGCCAACAGCCTGCCCGGCGGCGGGCTGGCGCAGGAAACCTGGACCACGACGGCCTTCCTCGGCGTGCGGCTGTGGCAGGGCGGCGAGTTCTATTTCGATCCTGAAATGGCACAGGGATTTGGCATCGGCGGCACGCTCGGCCTCGCCGGCTTCTCGAATGGCGAGGCGCAGAAGGCCGGCGCCGCCGAGCCGAAAATCCGCCCGCAGCGTTATTATCTCAAGCAGACCTTCGGCCTCGGCGGCGAACAGGAAGACGTTGCTGATGGCGCCAATCAATTGGCCGGCAAACGCGACATCGACCGGGTCACGCTGATTGTCGGCCGTTTTGCGGTCGGCGATTTCTTCGACAACAACGCTTACGCGCACGATCCGCGCGCCGACTTCATGAACTGGGCGATGTGGTCGTCGGCGGCGTATGATTTCCCGGCCGACCTGCCGGGCTATACCCGCGGCGCGGTGGTCGAACTCAATCGCAAGGACTGGGCGGTGCGCGCCGGCGTGTTCGAAGTGCCCAACGCGCCCAACAGCGACGTTCTGGTGTTGAACGGCAACAACTACGGCACGGTCGCCGAACTCGAAGAACGCTATTCGCCGTTCGATCAGCCCGGCAAACTTCGGCTCGGCATTTTTGCCAACCGCGGCGATACCGGAAATTACAATCAGTCGCTGTCGATCGAGAATGCCGACCCTTCGCTCGATATCAACACGGTGATGGCGAGCATCCGCCAGCCCAACCTCAAATACGGCTTCTACCTCAACGCCGAACAGCAGATCGTCAAGGACGTCGGGCTGTTCGCGCGGGCGAGCTGGAACGACGGCCAGAACGAAATCCTGTCGTTCACCGATATCGACCGCAGCGTTTCAGGCGGCTTGTCGATCAAGGGCAGCTTCTGGGGGCGCGCCAGCGATACGATCGGCATCGGCGGCGCGGTCAACGGCCTTTCGCAGGCGCATCGCGATTTCCTCGCCGCCGGCGGCCTCGGCCTCTTGATCGGCGACGGCCAGCTCAACTATCGTCCGGAGCAGATCTTCGAAACCTACTACGCCTACGCGGTCAGGGAAGGTTTCACGGTCACCGGCGACTATCAGCTCATCACAAATCCCGCCTATAACGCCGACCGCGGGCCGGTCTCCGTCTTCTCGGCCCGCCTGCACGGCGAATTCTAACGCATGATCCGGCAACACCAAGAGGGCGGCTGATAATGGCGCTTCAGGACATTCGCCCGGCTGCCGTTGCGCAGGCGTTGCGGCCCAACATCTGGGACATGGTCGCGCTGATCCTGGTGACCGGCGCCATGGTGCTGATCGTTTACGGCGGCGAGCAGACCACGGCGCCGCTGTCGGCGCTCGATGTCGCGCCGGTGTCGCTCGATCCGGCCAACCTGCCGCTCTATGCGCTGCGCACCACGATGCGGATGCTGCTGGCGATCGTCTGCTCCATCATCTTCACCTTCATCTATGCGGCGCTGGCCGCCAAGAGCCGGCGCGCCGAGATGGTGCTGATCCCGCTGCTCGATATCCTGCAATCGGTGCCGATCCTGGGCTTTCTGACCTTCACGGTCGTGTTCTTCATGAACCTGTTTCCCGGCCGGGTGTTCGGCGCCGAACTCGCCTGCGTGTTCGCGATCTTCACCAGCCAGGCCTGGAACATGACGTTCAGCATGTACCAGTCGATGCGCAACGTGCCGAAGGATCTGGAAGAGGCCTCGCAGAGTTTCCATCTCAGCGGATGGCAGCGCTTCTGGCGGCTCGACGTTCCGTTCGCGATGCCGGGCCTGATCTGGAACACGATGATGTCGATGTCCGGCGGCTGGTTCTTCGTGGTGGCCTCGGAGGCCATCACGGTCGGCAACACCACCGTGACCTTGCCCGGCATCGGCTCCTATGTCGCGCTGGGCATTGAAAAGCAGAATCTGCCCGCGATCGGCTATGCGATCCTGACCATGCTGCTGGTGATCATCGCCTACGACCAGTTGCTGTTTCGCCCCGTGGTGGCCTGGGCCGACAAATTCCGCTTCGAGCAGACCGCGTCCGCCAGCGCGCCGACGTCCTGGATGCTCGATTTGTTTCGGCGAACGCGCGCGTTGCGGGCGCTGTCGTTGCCGTTCGCCGCGCTGAACAAGATCATCTCGAATTTGCACATTGCGGTGCCGGCGTCATTGAAGATGGCATCGGGCAAGCATCGCCAGCCGTCGCGCATCATCGATGCGCTCTGGCTCGGCATCATCGTCGCCAGCACCGGCTATGCCGCGTGGCGGATTTACCAATATCTCTCGGCAACCCTGAGCCTGTCGGACGTGCTGAGCGCCTTCGGGTACGGATTGATTACGCTCGCCCGCGTCGTCGTGCTGATCGCGCTGGCGACCTTGATATGGGTTCCGATCGGCGTCTGGATCGGGCTGCGGCCAAAGCTCGCCGAGCGGGTGCAGCCACTGGCGCAGTTCCTGGCGGCGTTTCCCGCCAATCTCGCCTTCCCGGTATTCGTGGTGGGGATCGTTCGCTACGGCCTCAATGCGAATGTCTGGCTCAGCCCGCTGATGATCCTGGGCACGCAATGGTACATCCTGTTCAATGTCATTGCCGGCGCCAGCGCCTTCCCGAGCGACCTGCGCGAGGCCGCTTCCAGCCTGCACCTGAAGGGTTGGCGATGGTGGGTCAAGGTCGTGTTGCCCGGCATCTTCCCGTATTACATCACCGGCGCGATCACCGCGTCCGGCGGCTCGTGGAATGCCTCGATCGTCGCGGAGGTCGCAAGCTGGGGCAACACCCATCTGTCGGCCACCGGGCTTGGTGCCTATATAGCCAACGCGACCGAAAACGGTGATTTCCCGCGCGTCGTTCTCGGCATCGCCATCATGTGCATTCTGGTGACGTTGTTCAATCGGCTGCTGTGGCGGCCCCTCTATGCCTTCGGCGAGCGCCGTCTTCGGCTCGGCTGACCAGGAGAAAAGCGATGCTCGATCAAATCAAACCGTCCAGCCTGCTCGATATCCGCAGCGTCTGCCGCTCGTTCCCCAAGGGCAGCGGCGAGGACCTGCTGGTGCTCGACAAGGTGGATCTCACGATTCACTCCGGCGAAATCGTCGGCCTGCTCGGCCGCTCCGGATCGGGCAAATCGACCCTGTTGCGCATCATCGCAGGGCTGGTCGCGCCCTCCTCCGGCGAAGCCAAATGCCGGGGCGAGGCCATCGCGGGCCCGCCGAACGGCGTCGCCATGGTGTTCCAGTCGTTCGCGCTGTTTCCCTGGCTCACCGTGCTGCAAAACGTCGAACTCGGCCTCGAAGCACTCGGCATCGAAGCCGCCGAGCGCCGCACCCGGGCGCTGGCCGCGATCGACTTGATCGGCCTTGACGGCTTCGAGTCCGCTTATCCCAAGGAATTGTCGGGCGGCATGCGCCAGCGCGTCGGGTTTGCGCGAGCTTTGGTGGTGCATCCCGACCTCTTGCTGATGGACGAGCCGTTCTCCGCGCTCGACGTGCTGACCGCCGAGACGCTGCGTACCGACCTGATCGATCTGTGGATCGAAGGCCGGTTGCCGATCAAATCGGTGCTGATCGTCACCCATAACATCGAGGAAGCGGTCTTGCTGTGCGACCGCATCCTGGTGTTTTCATCCAACCCCGGCCGGGTGGCGGCCGAGATCAAGGTCGAGCTGCCGCATCCGCGCAATCGTCTCGATCCGACCTTCCGCCAACTGGTCGACAGCATCTATGCCCGCATGACCCAGCGCGCCGAGCCGAGGTCGCCTTCGATCGAGGGTATTCACGGCACCGGCGTCGGCATGGTGCTCAACCACATTTCGTCCAACGTTCTGTCGGGCCTGATCGAGACGCTGGCAGGGGCGCCCTATAACGGCCACGCCGACTTGCCGGTGTTGGCCAACAGCCTGCAACTGGAGGCCGACGAGATCTTCCATTTCGGCGAGGCGTTGCAATTGCTGCGATTTGCCCAGCTCAGCGAAGGCGACCTGGTGCTATCGGATGCCGGCAAGCGGTTTGCCGATCTCGAGACCGACGCCCGCAAGCGGCTGTTCGCCGAGCATCTCATCAACTATGTGCCGATCATGGGCCTGATCCGCCGCGTGCTCGACGAGCGGCCGAGCCACACCGCGCCCGCCGCGCGTTTCCGCAACGAACTCGAAGATTACATGTCGGAAGACTACGCCGACGAAACGCTGAAGACGATCGTGTCGTGGGGTCGCTACGCCGAGCTGTTCGCCTACGACGAACAATCCGAATTATTCAGCCTCGAAAACCCGCATTGACGAGGCATCAAGCCTTCTGTCGGCATCACGGCGTTCGCGAGGCCGCCTTTTGCGGGCATTGCTTCAAGCGCTCGATCAACCATCGGCCGGCCGGACCGGGCGGCGCAGCACTCGGATAGACCGCGGACATCGGCATCATGAAGCCGTCGTGCGGACCATCCTCGATCGACAACTCGTGAAGCCGCCCCGAAGCGAGCTCCTCCTTGACGGCAAGGAACGGCATGCTGCCCCACCCGAGCCCGTTGAGCAGGAAGGCGTGTTTGGCGCCGAGATCCGCGAAGCGCCAGGTCGTCGGCGACATCACGCCGAACTCGCGTCCGGCCGACAGTTCGGAGCGATCGGTCAGCACCAACTGAATGTGTTTGGCCAACTCGGCTTTCGGGACGACGCCTGGTATTTTAGCCAGCGGATGTTCTCCCGAAGCCACCATCACCAGCAGCACGCTGGTCAATCGCTCGGTGCTCAGCTGCGGCGGGATGAAAGGCAACGAGCCCACGATGCCAAAACCGCAGCGGCCATCGAGCACCGGTTGAACGGTGCCGCCGAGTGCCTCGATATAAAGCCGCAACGGCGTCCGCGGAAATTGCAGCAAAAATGCCTTGGCGACTTCGGTCAGCGCCGCCATCGGAAACATCACGTCGACCACCACCGACAGTTCCGGCTCAAGCCCCGCGGCCATCCCCTTGGCGTGCGCCTTGAGCGCATCCACCCCGGCAGCGACGATCCGCGCATGGGCAAGCACCGCGGCACCTTGTGGCGTCAGCCGTGGCGAGCGCGAGGAGCGGTCGAACAGCGTGACCCCGATCTGATCCTCCAGATTACCGATGGTCTGGCTGACCACGGATTGCGCGCGGTTGAGCCTTCGGCCCGCCGCCGAGAAGCTGCCCTCGTCGGCGGCCGCGATAAACGCGCGCAATTGATCCAGAGACACGCCGTCCAGCACGAAGACCCCAACCTATCTGATTAACCGATGGATTGGATCGCAATATAGGGGCTTCTCACGATAGATCGCAAGGCGCATTTGTCGGGTGAATTTGTCTCAAACCGCCTGGCGGCGACCATCTGACATCGCCGGGCCTAAACCTGCTGGAGCAGCCTGATGACCGTATCGACCTTCGACCAGAGCACTACTCTGTCCACGCCAAGCCTCGTCCCCGCCTTCGGCCGCTTGTTGATCGCGGTGATATTCCTGCTCAGCGGCGTCGGTAAGATTTTTGCTCCCGACGCCACCCAAGCCTACATCGCGGCAGCGGGTCTGCCGCTTCCGTTCGTGGGCTACGTGATTGCGCTTGTGGTGGAAGTCGGCGGCGGACTGCTGCTGTTGCTGGGCTATCAAACCCGCTATGCCGCCCTCGGCCTTGCCATATTCACGGTCGCCGCCGCGATCGGCTTTCATCACAATTTCGCCGATCAGAACCAGATGATTCACTTCCTGAAGAACCTCGCCATCACCGGCGGCCTGCTTCAGATCTTTGCCTTCGGCCCCGGCAGCTTCAGCCTCGACGCGCGCGCCAAGCGCTAGAGCAGGGTCAATTCAGGTTGAGACTTGAGGGTGACCCATTCTTCTCCCTCGCCCCGCTCTTGAGTGAAGCTATCTCGGCCGTCATCCCCGGGATGAACGCAATTGCGTTCACCCGTGAGGTGCGCGCTCTTTCTTGCGCGCCTCGAAGGATGGCCGCACGCACTGCGCTGAACACCATCCTTCGAGGCGCGCCGAAGACGGCGCGCACCTCAGGATGACGGTTCTGGTGTGTCCCGGCCTCTTGCGGGGAGAGGTGAAGAGATAGCGGCGACCGCTTCAACTCGTTCTCATCACGCGTTGGGCGCGAACGAATCCGCGCGCGCCATCGCCCAGGCTTCGCGGAAGCGCACATCGCTGGTGCCGTCGATCAGTTCGCCCGGCCGCAGCGATGGATAGAGCTGCGCGAACGTGCACACTTCGGTGGTGGACGTGCGCTGCGAGAAATGGATCGGACGGATTTCCTGCGGATGTTCGAGGCCGGCCGCGGCGATCAGTTCGGTCAGCGCGTGCAGGGTCGAGTGGTGATAATTGTAGACCCGCTCGATCTTGTCCGGCACCACCAGCGCGCGGTTACGCGACGGATCCTGCGTGGTCACGCCGGTCGGACAGCGGTCGGTATGGCAGCTCAGCGACTGGATGCAGCCGAGCGAGAACATGAAGCCGCGCGCCGAATTGCACCAATCGGCGCCGATCGCCATAGCGCGCGCCAGGTCGAAGGCGGTCGCGACCTTGCCGGACGCGCCGATCTTGATGCGGTCGCGCGCATTGATGCCGATCAGCGCGTTGTGGACGAAATTGACGCCCTCGCGCATCGGCATGCCCAGATGATCCATGAATTCCAGCGGCGCTGCGCCGGTGCCGCCTTCATTGCCATCGACCACGATGAAGTCGGGATAGATTCCGGTCTGCAGCATCGCCTTGCAGATCGCCAGGAATTCCCAGGGGTGGCCGATGCAGAGCTTGAAACCGGCCGGCTTGCCGCCGGATAGCCGCCGCATCTCACCAATGAAAGCCACCATTTCCAGCGGCGTCGAAAACGCCCGGTGATAGGCCGGCGAGATACAATCCTCGCCCATCGCAACGCCCCTGATCTTGGAAATCTCCTCTGAAACCTTGGCCGCCGGCAGCACGCCGCCGTGCCCCGGCTTGGCGCCCTGGCTGACCTTCAACTCGACCATCTTGATCTGGTCGCCGGAGGCAACGCGCGCGAACTCCTCGGGGTCGAAAGAGCCGTCGCGGTGGCGGCAGCCGAAATAGCCGGAGCCGATTTCCCAGATGATGTCGCCGCCATTCTCGCGATGATAGGGGCTGAGGCCGCCTTCGCCGGTGTCATGGGCGAAGCCGCCCTTTTTGGCGCCGGCGTTCAGCGCCCGCACCGCGTTGGGGCTGAGCGCGCCAAAACTCATCGCCGAAATATTGAACACCGACGCCGAATACGGCTGCTTGCAATCCGGGCCGCCGATGGTGATGCGGAATTTCTCCTCGGCATGCGGCTTCGGCGCCATCGAATGGTGCATCCACTCATAGCCCTCGCGGTAGACATCCTCCTGGGTGCCGAACGGCCGCTTGTCGAGCACCATCTTGGCGCGCTGATAGACCAAAGCGCGGGTGTCGCGGGAAAACGGCATGCCGTCCTTCTCGCTTTCGAAGAAGTACTGCCGCATCTCCGGCCTGATCTCTTCGAGCAAAAAGCGGATATGCGCCGAGATCGGATAATTTCGCAGGACCGCGTGACTCTTCTGGGTGAGATCGCGGAAGCCGAGCAAGGTGAGCGCGCCGAAAATAACAATCGGAATCACGACCAGATCGAACACCTTGTGATCGACGATCCCGATGCCGAGCAGCAACGCGGTGACGACAGCGCAAATCGTCAGGACGATGAAGCGCGGAGAGAACGGAAGCATCAACGTTTCCATGGGACCCCTTGAGGCGGATTCCGCCGTGTTATTCCTCGTCGGCCGCAAGCCCAGCCGCCGACAGGCCTAAGCCGGCCACAAGCCTAATTCAAAACCCGGACAATCTGTACACGATATCCGGCGCGCCGGTCACCGATATGACAGCCGACGCCGGTGAGGCTATCGAATCCGACCGCGAAAGATCAATGCGCGCCGGCCCGGCGCTCCCTAGATTTTTGCAGTGCAGCGTAGCTTGCAGGATGCGGTTTTGAAGCCGCAGGTTTTACCGGGAGTCAGTGGGCATGCGGGCGCATCTGCTCGGGAATCCCGACCTTTTGCAGGCCACCTTGCGCCAGCCACGCATCGGTGCTCGCGATCGCGCGTTCGATATGATCCGAGGTCCGCGAGAAATCGTAAGGCGAGCCCACCAGCGGACACAACGGCGGCACCACATAATATTCGATCTCGGGGCCGATATCTTCCAACTCGCTGACCAATTGCCGCGCGATCAGCAAGGTCAACGCATGCAGCGCGTTGGCGACCGCACCCGTGGGCGGCGTATCGGTCGAGCAGGCATAGCCGGTCGGCAGGATGATCAGCCGCGTCGCGCCTTTGGCAATCGCGATCTTGATCGGGGTATTGCTCGATATCGCGCCGTCGGCGAGGTAGAAATTCTTGTAGGGGACCGGCGCGAAGGCGCCGGGAATCGCGGTTGATGCGATGATCGCCTGGGCGGCCGAGCCTTCCGACAGCACCACGCTGTCGCCGGTGACGATATCGGTCGCGACGATATGAATCGGGAGCTCGGCGTCCTGCAAATTGCGATAGGGCAGATGATCGTCGATCAGCTTCTGGATCCCGTCATGCGGGATCAGGAAATCCCGCCGCCGCAGAAACCCCAACAGCGTCCGCCAATTCACCGGAAAAACGTCGTGCCGCGTCAATCCACGCCAGATGGTCTCCAGTTGCAGGACGCCCTTCAGCGTGGGATCGCCGGCGTAATAGGCCCCGTTCAGGGCGCCGACGCTGGAGCCCACCACCATGTCCGCGGAAATCCCGCGGGCGGCGAGCGAATGCAACATGCCGACCTGAATGGCCCCGTAACTTCCGCCGCCCGCAAAAACCAAGGCTGTTTTCGCGGATCCCGTTCGATCGAGTATCTGCAAGGCTCAACGCTCCCTGATCACCGCGTCAGCAACCGGCCGCGCGACGTTCGGGGCGTTATAGCAGCGGAAAACGCTAGCGCACTATCAAGAAAAGGTTGGGGGATCGTGAGTGGTGCTGGCTAATGCGAGAGACGACAGCATCTCGACGTCGTCCTGGCGAACGAGGCTGTGAAATTACCCCGGCCGTCATCCTGAGGAGCGCGCCCTTGCGCGCGTCTCGAAGGATGGCCGCAAGCACCGAGCTGAACACCATCCTTCGAGACGCGGCCAAGTGGCCGCTCCTCAGGATGACGGTTCCGGTGTGTCCCCGCGTTCGCCGGGACGACAAAATGTCACCGCTCGACGAACGCCTTCTCGATCACGAAATGCCCGGGCGCGCTGGTGTTGCCTTCGAGCAGGCCGCGCGCCTCGAACAACAGGCGCAGTTCTTCCAGCATGCCGGGGCTGCCGCACATCATGATCCGGTCGGTCTCGATATCGAGCGGCGACTGACCGATATCGGCGAACAATTGCTCTGACGTGATCAGGTCGGTGATACGGCCGCGATTGCGGAACGGCTCGCGGGTGACGGTCGGGTAATACACCAGCTTCTCGCCCAACAGCGGCCCGAACAATTCATCGTCGCGCAACCGCGCCACCAGCTCTTCGCCATAAGCCAATTCGGAAACCTGCCGGCAACCATGCACCAGCACGATGGTCTCATAGCGGTCGTACACCTCGGGGTCCTTGATCAGGCTCGCGAACGGCGCGAGGCCCGTTCCGGTCGACAGCAACAGCAGGCGTTTGCCGGGGATCAGATTGTCGGCGACCAGCGTGCCGGTGGCCTTGCGGCCGACCAGGATGGTGTCGCCCTCCTGGATCCGCTGCAACCGCGAGGTCAGCGGCCCGTCGGCAACCTTGATGCTGAAAAACTCGAGCTGCTCTTCATGATTGGCGCTCGCCATGCTGTAGGCGCGCAGCAAGGGACGGCCATCGACCTCGAGGCCGATCATCGCAAATTGTCCGTTCAGAAAGCGAAAGCCGGAATCGCGGGTCGCAGTGAAGCTGAAAAGCGTATCGGTCCAGTGCCGGACAGCAAGAACCTTCTCTCGATGGAACGCGCTCATGTGTTTGGTTTTTCCGTTTTGGCTCAAGGTAGAACGATTCTGTCGCCCGGCCTTCAACCAGACGAAAACCCCTGAAATATCGGGAGATTTGTTGTGTGACCTACGCCAACAACAGAGATAGTCAACACGCGTTGGCGCGCAATTGCGGGCTCAAAATGGCAGTCGGTTTATTTTGCCGGATGGTTCGTCGCGAGCCGCATCGACGCGCAATTAACTTGCCAAAATCGGCGTCAATCCGACTATTAATTATTGGCGAGCCTGCGCAAGACAGCGCTTTTAGAGCTATACCAAACCAACTTTGAAAGCGGCCTCGGTGGCCGGACAACGGATCGGCGATGCTCACGAACCGGCGAATATTTGTCGATGCCTTGAGAAAATATTGCGCCGAACGCGAGATCGCGATCGACGTGAAATCCGACGGCTGGCTGATCGTGATGCAGGGCGGCGACAAGCGGCGCTGCGCGTTTGGATATGACATCGGACTGAACAGCGCGGTGGCGCACCGCATCGCCAACGACAAGGCGGCAACGGCGGAAGTGCTGGAAATGGCCGGAATCGCCTGCGTGCCGCACACGCTGTTCCTAAGCCCGGAGATGAACGAATACGTATCCCAGCCGGGATCGTGGGAAGCGATGCTGCGGCTTCTCGACGCCAACCCGCAAGGCATCGTCGTCAAGCCGAACGAGGGCACCACCGGCGAATCCGTCTTCCTGGTGAAAACCAAACCTGCGCTTGAGCTTGCGGTCAGCCGGATATTCGCTTCGCATCTTAGTCTTGCGATGTCGCCCTATCTGGATATCGAAGACGAGGTGCGCGTGGTGCTGCTCGACGGCGATGCCATCGTCGTCTACGGCAAAAATCGACCTTCGATCGTGGGCGATGGCCAGCGCTCGCTGCTCGAGCTAGCGCTCGCCGCGACCCCGGCCGCGCGGCGCTCGACCGTGCTGCCCGGCATGATCGCCGACCTCGATCAAGCCGAGTTGGACTTGATCCTGCCGTCCGGCCAACGGCGTGTGCTGAACTGGCGTCATAACCTCGATTCAGGGGCGCACCCGACGCTGCTGAACGAAGGAAAAATCCGGGAGGCCTGCGCCGAGATCGCGATCCGGGCCGCGAAAGCCATCGATATCAGGTTCGCGTCGATCGACGTGGTCCAGGTCGACGGCGCCTGGCAGGTTCTCGAAATCAATTCGGGCGTGATGATGGAAGCCCTGAGCAGGGCTCACCCCGAGCTGGTTTATGCCGCGTATCATGCGGCCCTGGACAGACTGTTTCAGTGACCGCTTTAACGGCTCGTTAACCATACCGGGACGATGGTCCGCATCATGCTCGAGGAGCATCGCATGAGCGACACGCCAATCATCAGTTCGTCGGGCCCTTCTTTCCTGGCAACCCAGACCGCCAAGCTGAGCAAGGCCGTCGGCGACGCCAAGAACAGTTTTGCGACCGCGCTAAACCGGGCTGAAGTCACCATCGGGGTCAAACCCAAGGCAGGCTTCACCAGCGGCCCGACCTATCAGGCGACGACCTTGGCCGGCCAGACCCAGGCCGCCGTCAACAACACCATCAACGCGGCAAAGTCGGCACTCCACATCAAGTAAAGTAGAGGCCGACTGAAAGTGAACCATTTTCGTCATGGCCGGGCTCGACCCGGCCATCCACGTCTTTCTTGCTCAATTGCAACGAAGACGTGGATGCCCGGCACAAGGCCGGGCATGACGAGCTTTGCCGAAAGTTGCTTGATTCTGTCGCCCGGGTTCTAAGCCAGCCTCAGCTCTGCATTTGCAGCAGCGACGACATCAGGCCGCTGCTCAGCGTTGACGATGGATTGCTGCCGCTGGGGCCGCCGGCGCCGGCCGTCCGATTCTGCGTATATTGACTGACGGCCTGCTGGAATGACGTGCCCGCGGAAGAAGCCGATTTGGATTTCGGCTGCGGTGGCGGCAATACGCTAGCGGTGCTCTTGCTGTTATTGACGGCTGCGGTCATGACGTCGTCCTCCCGAGGCGAGAAGCAGGTTTCGTTAACCTGTTACGAAATTATGGTTAACCGGCGGTAAATTGGCGCAGCGCCTCGCGAACTTGCGCGATCACCCCGCCCCACTCCCGGCCATCGGACTGGCGGAACAATCGCGCGGCCGGATACCAGGGACTGTCGTCGCGATCGAGCAGCCAGCGCCAATCCGGCGCATGCGTCAGTAAAATCCACGCCGGCCTGCCCAACGCGCCGGCGAGATGGGCGACGCTGGTGTCGACGGATATCACGAGATCAAGCTGGGAAATCAAAGCCGCGGTGTCGGAAAAATCGCCGAGATCGCCGCCGAACTGGCGCACATGGCAGCTCGTCAGCATCTCGGTCTCGCCCGAACGAACTTCCTTTTGCAGGCTGACAAAGCTCGCGTCGATGTCCAGCAGCGGCAACAGATCGCGCAAGCGCATCGACCGCTCGCGATCCCTGACATGTTTCGGATTACCGGCCCAGGCAAGCCCGATCCGCAAATGGCGTTTCGGCCCGAGCAAGCCGTTCCAATGATGCAGGGCTTGCTCCGGCGCGCGCAAATAGGGCGCATTTGAAGGAATCGTCTCGAGCCAGGTCTTGAAGGCAAGCGGCAGGCTGGGAAGCGGACACTGGACGTCGAAATTCGGCAGTGCATCGCCCTTGGCGATGATTTGCGCGACCCCGGTGAGCCCCTTCATCAGCGCGCAGAGCGGCGCTTCGACTTCCATCACGACACGCGCGCCGCGTGCCGCGACCAGCGGCACGTAACGGCAAAACTGAATCGAGTCGCCAAATCCCTGTTCGCTGTACAGCAGGATGGTCTTGCCGGCGATATCTTCCCCGAACCAGTGCGGCTGCGCAAAATGGCGCTCAGTCAGTCGCGCGGCCGGAGCCTTGCGGCGCCACTCATACTCCGTCCAGCCGCCTTCGAAATCGCCGGTCACGAGGCTCGCCAGGCCCTTGAAGAAATGCGCGTCGGCATAATCCGGGCGCAACGCCAGCGCGCGGTCGTAACTCGCCAAGGCTTCGTCGAACCGCTTCAGGTCGTAGAGCGTGACGCCGCGATTGGCGTACGCCTCGGCGTAATCCGGCCGCGCCGCGATCGCCGAATCATGGCTCGCCAGCGCGTCTTCGAGCCGCCGCAGTTTGCGCAAGGTGACGCCGCGGTTATTGAGCAAAGCAGCATCGCCGGGCCGGGCGGCGACCGCATCATCATGGCTCGCCAGCGCCTCGTCATATCGCGCGAGGTCGTGCAGCACGACACCGCGATTGGTCAGCGCCTCGACATTATCGGGCTCGAAGGCCAGCGCCTGCTCGAAACTCCGTAGCGCCTCGTCGGAGCGGCCGAGATCGTGCAGCGCGGCGCCACGATTGACGAGCGCCTCAGGATTATCCGGATGCAAGGCGACGGCGCGCTCGAAGCTCTGCAAGGCCTGATCGGGTTTCTTCTGGTCCTGCAACGCGGCGCCGCGGCCGATCAGGGCCTCGCGATAATCCGGACGCAAGCTTAGCGCGGAATCAAAACTGGCGACGGCCTCGTCGAGCCGCTTCAGCCTGTGCAAGGTCACGCCGCGATTATAGAGCGCCTCGGCGTGGTGCGGTTGCAGGTTGAGCGCGCCATTGTAGCTGGCCAGCGCCTCGTCATGCCGTTGCAGCCTGCCCAGCGCATTGCCGCGATTGCTCAGCGCGTCGGCATTGTCCGGCCGCAGCGCAATGGCGCGATCGTAGTTGGCGAGCGCCTCGCCGAAATGCCCGAGCTCAAAATACACGATGCCACGATTGACCAGCGCCTCGGCGAAATCCGGCCGCAGCGAGAGCGCAGCGTCATAATCTGTCAGCGCCTCGGCGTGTCGCCCGAGCGCCTGCAAGGCGATGCCCCGGTTGTTGCGCGCCTCGGCATAGTTCGGACGCAGCGTCAGCGCGCGGTCGTAACCCGCCAACGCCTCGTCGTGGCGCTTCAATTCATGCAGCATGCCCGCGCGATTATTGATCACCTCGACATAATCCGGCTGCAAGGACAGCGCGCGATCATAGCTTTCCAACGCCGCACCGTAGCGTTTCATCGCCTTCAGCACCGCGCCGCGATTGCTCCATGCCGCGACAAGATTTGGCTGCAGCGCCAACGCGCGCTCATAGTTGGCGAGCGCCTTGTCGGTCCGGCCCAGCGTCGTGTCGATCACGGCGAGCAGGTTGAAGGCGGCGGCGGAACTGGGATCGGCGGACACGATTTTGAGACACATCTGCTCGGCCTCGGCGAGTTTTCCGGCGGTATAGGATTTCAGCGCGAAATCGAAAACCTCCGAGACGGTCAGGGATACGGTCGTCATGCGAGTGCCCGCGGAGCCAGAATGCGCGAGCTGTATCTGACTCGCGCGGCCGCTGGCCAGCGCCAATCGGTCCAAAAGGTGGCCGGCGCCGAGCCGTCCAGCCGGAACCGGATGTATCTAAGGATGGCACTGGGGCGAGGCGCCGCTAGCGCATGATGATCCTTGATTCGATCGGCGATTTCCCTTCACCTCTCCCGTTGGGAGAGGTCGGCGCCAACGGGTCGCGCGAATGCTCGCCCGATGACAGGCTCCGCGCCGGGTGACGGGTTAGGACCTCTCGTTGGGTATAAGAACCCTCACCCGATTTGCTTCGCAAATCGACCTCTCCCCGCCGGGGAGAGGTGAAGGACAGCGCGCGGACAGCTCCGGCTCAATCTCATCTCAGCCGGCGCTAGTTCGCGCCTTCGCTGTCGTCGAGCACCTTGAAGGCATCCTCGAGCTGCGGCGAGATCGCCACGTCGAGCTTCTCGCCGGTCGGCAGCCGGGTGAGGAACCACTTGTTATAGAGCGGAATCAGATCGTGATTGGTTCCGAGCTTGCGGAACGCCCGCTCCACCACCGCGGTGAATTGCGGCTCGCCCTTGCGGTACATGATGCCGTAGGGATCGTAGGACAGATAATCGCCGGTGACCTTGAACTTGTCCTGCGATTTGTGCCGCGCGATCAGGCCATAGAGCAGGATGTCGTCGGTCGCGAACGCATCCGCCTTGCCGTCCACCAGCATCTGGTAGGATTGCTCGTGATCCGGCGACACCACGATATTGAGCGCCAAATTGAACTTCTTGTCGATGGCGTGCATGGCCTGCTCGTTGGTGGTGCCTTTGGTCACCACCACGATCTTGCCCTGCAAATCCTTTGGCGCGGAAATCGTCGAGGCCTTCGGCACCATCAGCTTGGTGCCGGCGACGAACATCAAGGGCGCGAACGCCACCTGCTTGGAGCGTTCCGCATTGGCCGTGGTCGATCCGCATTCGAGATCGATCTTGCCTTGCACCACCGCCGGAATGCGGTCATCCGACGTCACCTTGACGTAGTCGATCTTCAGGTTGGAATCGTCGACCTCGGCGCCGATCTCATCGACGATCGCCTCGCATAATTCGAGGCTGTAGCCGATCGGCCGGCCCGACGGGTCGATGAACGAAAACGGCGGCGAACTCTCGCGGTAGCCGAGATGCACGACATGCGTGCTCTTGATAGTGGCAAGCGTCGGGCTCAGCCCCTCACCGCCACCGGTCTGGGCCGCCGCGGCCGTCGTCAGCAGCAATCCTGCCAACAACAAGCCGGCGGCCCGGATCGGTCTCCCCCTTATCTGGCGCATGCATCGTTCCCCTCAATGGCCGGCCATCGCGGGAACTTCGCCGGGGATCAAGTCCGACGGTACGGCATCGTCGGGGCCGAGCGCATGCACGGGCGCAAGCTCACCCTCCCACTTTGCCACCACCGAGGTCGCCAGCGAGTTGCCGATCACGTTGGTGGCGCTGCGTCCCATGTCAAGGAACGTATCGATACCCATGATCATCAACAGGCCGGCCTCGGGAATGCCGAACTGGCCAAGCGTCGAGGCGATCACCACCAGCGACGCACGGGGAACGCCGGCGACGCCTTTCGAGGTGATCATCAAGGTCGCCAGCATCGCGAACTGGGTGCCGAGCGACATTTCGATGTGATAGGTCTGCGCGATGAAGATACTGGCAAAGGTACAGTACATCATCGTGCCGTCGAGATTGAACGAATAACCGAGCGGCAGCACGAAGGCCGATATCCGCGACGAGGCGCCGAACTTGTTGAGGCCCTCCAGCGTCTTCGGATAGGCGGCTTCCGAACTCGCGGTGGAGAACGCGATCATCAGCGGTTCGCGGATCAGCCGCAGTAAATAGGCGTATCGCGGCCCGATCACGATGAAGCCGACGATGACCAGGATGCCCCACAGCAGCATCAGCGAGAAGTAGAAGCCGCCCATGAAGACGACGAGCTTCCACAATACCAACAGCCCGTTCTTGGCGACCGTCGCCGTGATCGCCGCCCACACCGCGATCGGCGCGAACAGCATCACATAGCCCGTCACCTTCAGCATGACATGGCCGAGATCATCGATCAGTGAAAGCAACTGCTTTGAGCGCTCCGGCAGCGCGCCCAGCGCCACCGAGAAGAACACCGCGAACACCACGATTTGCAGGATTTCGTTCTGCGCCATCGCGTCCGCGATCGATGTCGGGATCAGATGGGTCAGAAATTTTTCGATCGAGAAGGCCGATGTCGGCAGGCCGGTCGAGGCCGCCTTGTCCGGCAAGGTGCCGGGGAAATTGGCGCCGGGTTGCAGCAGGTTGACCATCACCAGGCCCAGCAGCAGCGACACGAACGAGGCGCTGACGAACCAGCCCATGGTTTTCGCGAAGATACGACCGAGACGCGCGCCGCCGCCCATATGGGCGATGCCGCCGACCAAGGTCGCGAACACCAGCGGCGCGATGATCATCTTGATCAGACGCAGGAACAGCATCGCGATCAGGTTTACGTCGGCGGCGATGTCTCCCCTGGTATCGGGAAGATAATTGAAGATCAGCGCGCCCATCACGATGCCCAGCACCATCGCGATCAGAATATATTGCGTAAACCTGTTGGACATTCTCTTACCCCCGTAAGTTCCAAGCAGCGATGAGTTTGGCAGATTTTACTTTCGACGCAACCGGCTTCGTCAACGCGTCAGGCGGCGGCGCGGCGTGCTGGCATGCCAGCACAACCGAAATGTTCCCGTTGTGGATCGAGCCGCCACGGATTAGCGTCATGCGCAGCGCACAATGTGGGCAGGTTGGGCGTCTTGTGTGCGCCTTCTGCATCAAAGAACGACATCTCTGGGAGGGGAACGCCATGAACGCCACCGTCAATCGTCAGGTTTTGCTGGTCGAAAAGCCCACAGGAAAGCTCGGCCCCGAGCACTTCAAGCTGGCCAACGCAGCGATGCCTGAACCCAAAGACGGCGAGGCGTTGCTGCGGGTGCGTTATATTTCGCTCGACGCCGCCAACCGGGCCTGGATGCATGGCGCGACCTACCGCGCTGCGGTCGAGCCTAACACCGTGATGGCCGGCGGCGGCATCGCCGAAGTCGTCGTATCGAAAGCGCCGGGTCTCGCGCCGGGCGATCTCGTGTTCGGCGACACCGGCTGGCAGGACTACGCGGCCGTTCCCGCCAAGCACCTGACCAAGATGCCGAAGGTCGAGCCGTTGACGCATCTGCTCAGCGTCTATGGCATCGCAGGGCTCACCGCCTATTTCGGGCTGCTCGACGTCGGCAAGCCCAAGGCCGGCGAGACCGTCGTGGTCTCGGCGGCGGCGGGATCCGTCGGATCGATCGTCGGCCAGATCGCCAAGATCAAGGGCTGCCATGTGATCGGCATCGCCGGCGGCAAGGATAAATGCGACTGGCTGACGTCGAAGCTCGGCTTCGACGCCGCGGTCGACTACAAGGATGGCGCGGTGTTCAAGGCGCTGCGGGCCGCCGCTCCGAAGGGCATCGACGTTTATTTCGACAATGTCGGCGGCGACATTCTCGAGGCTTGCCTGGCGTTGATGAACAATCGCGGCCGCATCGCCTGTTGCGGCGCGATCTCGCAATATGATGGTGTGCCGTCGGCCACCGGCCCGCGCGGCGTCCCCGGCCTGATCGTGGTGAAACGCCTGATCATGCAGGGCTTCATCGTGATGGACTACATGGAGCAGCGCGGCGAAGCCCTGTCCGACCTACAATCATGGGTCGCCTCCGGCAAACTGAAAGTCCAGGAGGACGTCATCGACGGCCTCGAGAACACGCCGAAGGCGCTGATCGGATTGCTGGCGGGTGAGAACCGCGGCAAGCGGATGATCAAAGTGTGACACTCGCCGTCCGCCGACGATAACAAATTGCTTGCGGCGGAAACGGAAACGGAAAAAGATACGGGCGAGCAAATTTTAGCTCGGCCGGCTATTTTAAATATCATTTTGGTTGAAGCGGCGGCTCGCAGCCAAGCCGCTCACAGCACCGGACAGCGCAAGGGCGCGGCCGGGACAAGGATTTGTTCAGATGGTGAGGGTGTCAGCACACGCCACAGCGCTTTGGGCAATCGTGGCAGTTACGGCATTGGCAACGGCTTTCCCGGCGTTTTCGCAAGCGCCGACCGATGCGCAGCGCAGCGCGATCCGCTCCGCATGCCGCTCGGACTATATCGCGCATTGCTCCAGCGTCCCACCGGGCGGCATGGCGTCATTGCAATGCCTGCAAAAGAACATGTCGAGCCTTTCTTCGAGCTGCAAGGCCGCGGTCAACGCGATAGAAGCGCCGGCCGAACCCAAAGCTGACGCCAAACCTCCTGAAAACAAGCCTCCTGAAAACAAGCCTCCTGAAAACAAGCCTCCTGAAACCAAGTCTGAAGCCAAACCCGAGACGAAGTCCGAATCCAAACCGGAAGCCGTGCCCGCGGAGAAGCCGGCCGCCGCGACCGCACCAGCACCTAAGGCGGCGACGAGCACCACGGGCAAAAAGCCGAGCAGTGCCCAGGCGGCCGCGATCCGCAGCGCCTGCCGTTCCGACTACATGGCACATTGCGCCAGTGTGCCGACCGGAGGCGCCGCGGCACTGAACTGCCTGAAGCAGAACAAATCAAAACTCTCGGCGAACTGCCAGCAAGCCGTCAATGCGGCCGGCGGCGGTGCTGCATCCGGTGCAGCGGCCGCGCCCGCAGAAGGCGGTGCGCCCGCGCAAGGTGGTGCTGCCGCCGATACGGCGACCGCGGCTCCGGACGCCGCGCCCGTGGCCGCGCCGCTGGTGTTGCGGCCGATGCGGCCGCGCGAGATTCTATTCGTGTTGCGCTCGGCCTGCGGCGGAGACGTGCGCGCGCTATGCGCCGACGTGCCGCCCGGCGGCGGTCGCATCGTGCAATGCCTGGCGGCGCAGGCGGCACAGCTTTCGCCGGCATGCCACGACGTATTGGGCTCGTTCGCGCAATAAATCTCAGCGCTGCTGCGAACACCGGTGCTGCGCCGCAGCGCATGAACTCGGCCGGGTCCGGAAGATATTTCCTCTGGCGCCGCCGGCCGGCGGCGGTTAGGGTGGCCCTAAATAAACAGTATACTGTCGATCTGGGAGGACAGCAGCCGTGCGTATCGCCGTCATCGGCGGAGGACCGGGAGGCCTCTATTTCGCTTATCTTTGGAAAAAGCGGCATCCCGACGCCGTCCTCGACCTGTTCGAACAAAACCCCGCCGGCGCCACCTGGGGCTTTGGCGTGGTGTTTTCGGACCAGGCGCTGGAATTCCTGCGCGCCGACGATGCCGAGACGGTCGATGCGATCACGCCACGGATGGAGAGCTGGGAGAACATCACGCTCTATCTCCGTGGCGAAGCGGTCGCGCTCGATGGCGTCGGCTTCTCCTCGATCGGCCGGCTCGAATTATTGACCATCCTGCAGCAGCGGGCATCCGCCGTCGGTGTCACCCCGCGCTACGACACGCTGGTCCAATCCGTCGACGACCTGAAAGGCTATGATCTGATCGTCGCGGCCGACGGCTTGAATTCACTGGTACGCCGCGGCTTCGAGGGCGATTTCGGCACGTCGCTGTCCTATTCCTCCAACAAGTTCGCCTGGTACGGTGTATCGAAGCGCTTCGAGACGCTGTCGCAGACCTTCGTCAAGACCGAGCGCGGCGCGTTCAACGCGCATCACTACCGCTATTCATCCTCGATGAGCACATTTCTGGTCGAGTGCGACCGCGCCACCTGGGAGGCTTACGGCTTCGCCTACAAGGACGTCGATCAATCCAAAGCCGTTTGCGAGGAGGTGTTCGCGGACACGCTCGGCGGCCGCCCGCTGCTCTCCAACAAATCGGTGTGGCGCAATTTCCCCTGGATATGGAACGAACATTGGTCGTTCAAGAATATGGTGCTGATCGGCGACGCGCTGCATTCGGCGCATTTTTCGATCGGCTCCGGCACGCGGCTTGCGATCGAGGACGCCATCGCCTTGGTCAAGGCGCTGGAGACCGAAGCCCATGTGACGACCGCGCTCGCCCGCTATGAGGCCGAGCGCAAGCCGATCGTGAAGAAGCTGGTGACCGCGGCGCGCACCAGCGCCGACTGGTACGCCAAATTCCCCGAGCACATGAAGCTCGATCCGGTGGATTTTGCCTACAGCTACATCACCCGCTCCGGACGGATCGACGATTCGCGGCTGCGCGCGATGTCGCCGGGCTTCATGGCGCGCTATGAGGCGTCGAAAAAGGATGCCGGCCAACCATGACGAACGAGATCATCGATCAGGTACCGTCGAACTGCCCGGGCGCGCGCGAGATCGGCTTTGTCATTCCGCAAACCTACAATGCCAGCCGGATCCTGTTCGACAACCTAGGCCAGGGCCGCGGCGAGCGGCTGGCGCTGATCGGTCCCGGTGGCACGCGCAGCTATGCCGAGCTCTGCGCCGACGCCTGCCGATGGGGGCACGCCTTTCGATCGCGGGGTCTTGCGCGGGGCGATCGCATCCTGATGTTCCTCGACGACACGCCGGCCTATCCGGCGGCCTTTTTCGGCGCGGTGCGCGCCGGTTTTGTCCCCTTGTTGATCAACACTCTGACGCCGCCGGACCTCCTGCAATTCTATCTGTCGGACTCCGATGCGTCCGTCGCCGTCGTCGATTCCGGCTTTTGCGCCCGCTTCGACGCAATAGCGTGCAAGGATACCAAACTGCGCACGCTGGTCGTCGTCAACGGCCCGGTCGCCGATCACGCCGCGCCCAACGCCATTGCCGCCGAGAACTGGCTCGCCGATTTTGCCGCCGATCTCGCCGAGGCCGACACCGACCGCGACGAGATGGCGTTCTGGATGTACTCATCCGGCTCGACCGGGCGACCCAAGGGCATCGTCCATCTGCAGCACGACATGGCCTATAGCGAACAGGCTTTCGCGCGCCACGTGCTCCAGCTTGGGCCCGACGACATCTGCTTTTCGGTGCCGAAAATCTTCTTCGCCTATGGCTTCGGCAATTCGATCACCTTTTCATTTTCGGTCGGCGCCGCGACCTTGCTGCTGCCCGGCCAGCCCAAGCCATCGGCGATCTTCGAGGCGATCGAGCGCTTTCGCCCCACGGCGTTCTTCGGATTGCCGACGCTCTATACCTCGCTGACCAAGGCGGACGGCGCGGCGGATACGGATTTCTCGTCGCTGCGCCTCGCGCTTTCCGCCGCCGAAGTGTTGTCCGCCGATGTCTTCAACGGCTGGAAGGCGCTGACTGGTCTCGAAATCGTCGAAGGGCTGGGATCGACCGAGGCGCTGCACATCTATCTCTCCAACCGGCCTGGCAACAAGAAACTCGGCGCCGCCGGACTGCGCGTGCCCGGCTATGAAATTTTGCTGAGGGACAGCGACGGTCGCGACGTCGGCGACGACGAGGAAGGCATCCTGTGGGTGCGCGGCGATTCCAACACGCCACTGTACTGGAACCGGCCCGATAAATCGGCCGAGACCATCCGCGACGGCGGGTGGATTTACACCGGCGACCGCTTCGTGCGCGACCGCGATGGCTTTCACTTCTTCCGCGGCCGCGCCGACGATCTGGTAAAAATTTCCGGCCAATGGGTCTATCCGCTCGAGGTCGAGCTGTGCCTCGCCGAACATCCCGATATCCGCGAATGCGCGGTGTTCGCGGCACAACTTCCGGATCGGCGCATGACCTTGAAGGCCGTGGTGGTGATGAACGGCCGGACCTTCGAAGCAACTGAGACCACCAGGCGGCTGCAGGATTACGTCAAGGCAAAATTGCTCCCTTACAAATATCCGCGCGAGATCGCGTTTCTCGACGAATTACCGAAAACCGGCACCGGCAAGATCGACCGCCAGGCGGTGATGCGGATTTAGCGGCGTCGCCACACACTCACCGTCGTCCCGGCCTCCGCGCCGGGACCCATACGTCGTGTCGCCGCGATTAACATCGCGCGTTGCAACATTTGTCTACAATCACAAACGCCGGGGGTTATGGGTCCCGGCGCAAGGCCGGGACGACGAGAGGTTTTTTTCTACCGCCCGCGAGCCCCTCGACCCATCACCCCGATTTCCTGAAATGCTCCAGCGCGTCTTCGGCGCGCAGCGGCACCCGGGAGGCTTCGTTGTTGAGATCGACCAGTTGCGTCATCAGCGCCAGCAGCGTCTTGCGATCGGCCGGCTTGAGCGGTTGCAGCATCCTGGCCTGGGCACGGTCGACCGACGGCATGATGTCCCGCAGCAGCGCGGCGCCGGCTCTGGTCAGATGCAGCAGCTTGACCCGCTTGTCCTCGGCCGCCGGCCTGCGCTCGATATAGGCCTTGGTTTCCAGCCGCTCGATCACGCTTCCGAGCGTCGAACGATCGAACGCGATCACGGCGGAAAGCCGCGTGGCGTCGATGCCGGGATGGTTGCGGATCGCGACCAGGGCTGCATATTGCACCGGCGTCAGGTCGCAGGTTTTGCATTCCTCGACGAAGATCGCCACCGCGATCTGCTGCATCCGGCGAAACAGATAGCCCGGCGCGGTATAAACCGCATCCATCGTGATCGGCGAATCCTTGGCATGGGGCGTCTTCGCCGTGGCGGGCTTATTCGGCATCGGGCTGCCGATCGGGTGCGGCGTCGGCGAACGCCTTGATGTTCCGTGCCGCGGCTTCCGCCTTCAGCAGGCGCGGAAACGCCGCGAGATCGACGCCGAAGCGCCGGGCATTGGCGAGCTGCGGCACAAGGCAGAGATCGGCAATCGTGGGCAAAGCTCCGAAGCAAAATGGACCGGCCTCGCCTGCGATCAGCTTTTCGCATGCGGTGAGGCCCTCGCGGTTGGCCCATGCCGCCCACTCCGTCACCTGGGCCTCGGCCAGGCCAAGCTGGCGCAGCCGGGCCAGCACTTTCAGATTCTGCACCGGGTGGGTGTCGCAGGCGACCACAAGCGCGAACGCACGGACCTTGGCGCGGCGCAGCGGATCCTTTGGCAATAGCGGCGGCGCAGGATGGGTTTCATCCAGCCATTCGATGATCGCGAGCGACTGGGTGAGGACCGTGTCGTCGTCTTCCAGCGTCGGCACCAGCCCTTGCGGATTGATCGCCAGATAGGCCGGCGCGCATTGTTCGCCCTTGCGAAGGTGGTGGGCCAAATGCTCCGCGCTGAGGCCTTTCAGGTTCAGCGCGATGCGCACCCGATAGGACGCGCTGCTGCGGAAATAGCCGTGCAGCTTCATCGGAACCTCCCTGACGTCTTCTGGTTGTTTTCGTTGCGGCATTGACGCTACCTACTTTGTCAGTATGCTGTCAATAATTCGAAAAGCGAGACATTCGGGAGGCTCTGCATGGAAGCCGTAGCGAAGACCCCGGAACGCGAAGCGTTCTACAAGAAGATCGACGGCGAAAATCTATCGGCGCTGTGGAACGTGATGGGCGACCTGATCACGCCGGAGCCGAAGAGCGCCTGCCGGCCGCATCTGTGGAAGTTCGACGCGATCCGCGACTACATGACCGAAGCCGGCAAATTGATCACCGCCAAGGAAGCCGAGCGGCGGGTGCTGGTGCTGGAAAATCCCGGACTTCGCGGCCAGTCGAAAATCACCACCTCGTTGTTTGCCGGCGTGCAGATGGTGATCCCCGGCGACGTCGCGCCGGCGCACCGGCACAGCCAGTCGGCCTTGCGTTTCGTGCTAGAAGGCAACGGCGCGTTCACCGCGGTCGATGGCGAGCGCACCGCGATGGCGCCCGGCGATTTCGTCATCACGCCGTCGATGACCTGGCATGACCACAGCAATCAGACTTCCGAGCCGATGTTCTGGCTCGACGGGCTCGATATCCCGATGGTGCAGTTTTTCGATGCGTCGTTTGCCGAAGGCGCCAACGAGGATCAGCAGAAAATCACAAAACCCGACGGCGACAGCTTTGCGCGCTACGGCCGCAATCTACTGCCGGTCGACGGCAAGCGCGCCTCGAAGACCTCGCCGATCTTCAACTATCCCTATCACTACACCCGCGAGGCGCTGGAGCAGGCCAAGACCAAGGACGAATGGGACGCCTGCCATGGCCTGAAACTGAAATTCTCCAACCCCGAAACCGGCGATTTCGCGATGCCGACCATCGGCACCTTCATCCAGCTGTTGCCGAAGGGTTTTAAGACCGCGCGCTACCGTTCGACCGATGCGACGGTGTTCGCCGCGATCGAAGGCCGCGGCCGCACCCGGGTCGGTGAGCAGACCTTCGAGTGGGGCCCACGCGATCTGTTCGTGGTGCCGAGCTGGCAATGGGTCACCCACGAAGCCGACGAGGATTCGGTGGTGTTCAGCTTCTCGGATCGGCCGGTGCAGCAGAAGCTCGACCTATTCCGCGAGGACCGCGGCAACGCGTGAGGGGCACTTCTCCCCTCCCCAACCCTCCCCCGCAAGGGGGGAGGGAGCTCGGTCACCGCCAGTGCAGCAACCGCACTTCCAGCATGTTGATCAGCTTGCCGACCGCAAGCCCGAACAGCGACAGGATCACGACGCCGGCGAGCAGTTGATCGGTCTGCATCAGGTTGCCGGCCTGCAGCACAAAGGCGCCGATGCCGAATTCGGCGCCGATCATCTCGGCACTCACCACCAGCAACAGCGCGATCGACGCGGTGATGCGGAAGCCTGCGAGGATCGACGGCAGCGCGCCCGGCCAGATCACGCGGCGCACGATGGCGTGGAACGGCACATTAAAGCTCTGCGCCATCCGGATCAAATTGCGCGGCACCGCATCGACGCCGCTATAGACCGAGATCGCGGTGGAGAAGAACACCCCGAGCGCGATGGTGGCGATCTTCGGCTCTTCGCCGATCCCGAGCCACAGGATCAGAAGCGGCAGCAGCGCGATCTTCGGAATCGGAAACAGCGCCGAGATGAAGGTAATGCCGACGCCGCGCGCCAAGCTCGAAAGCCCGATCGAGAAGCCGATGATGACACCAGCAATGGTGCCGAGGATCCAGCCGGCGCCGATCCGCATGATCGAATACGACAGATGCTGCCAAAGCGCGCCACTGAGCGCGAGCTGATAGATCGCGCGCGCGATCGAAAGCGGCGCGGGCAGGAACAGCGGATTGACCCAGCCGGCGCTGCCGGCCACTTGCCACAGCGCGATCACCAGCGCCAGCGCGATCCAGCCGGCGCGGCGGCTTGCCTTCGGCGCAAAGCCGGCACCACGAAACGCGACCGGCCGCAGCTCGCCCGTGGGATCGGCCGGCGTTGCGGTGCCGGGCTGGTCGGCGCGGTCAAGCATGCTGCACCTCGCGCTCGGCATCGATCGCCTCCTCGCGGATCAGCGACCACAATTGGTTTTGCAGGCTGAGCAATTTTCCCCGCGCGCCGATGTCGCCGCGCTCGGCGCGCGTCATCGGAATGCTGACGACCTCGCGAACCCGGCCCGGCCGCCGTGACAGCACCACGATGCGGTCGGCGAGCCGAACCGCTTCCTCCAGATTGTGCGTGACATAGACCGCGCCCATCGTGCCATCGGTGAGCAGATTGATAAAATCCTCCATCAGCAATTCGCGGGTTTGCGAATCCAGCGCCGACAGCGGCTCGTCCATCAGCAGGATCGCGGGCCGCACCGCCAAGGCCCGCGCGATGCCGACGCGCTGCCGCATGCCGCCCGACAATTGCTTCGGATAGGTGGCGCGAAAATCCGAAAGTCCGGTACGGCGCAGGGCATCGCCGACAATCGCCTGCCGCTCGGCCGCGCCGAGGCCGGAGTGCAGCAGCGGAAATTCGACATTCTCCGCGACCGTGCACCACGGCAGCAACGCGAAATCCTGGAACACGAAGGTCAGCGGATTGAAACTCGCCGGCGGCGCCGCGCCGCGCAGCTCGGCTTGCCCCGCGCTTGGCCGCAGCAGCCCGCCGAGGATCGACAGCAGCGTGCTCTTGCCGCAGCCGGAGGGCCCTACAATCGCGACCACCTCGCCGGACGAAACGGTGAACGAGACGTCGTCCAGCACCTCGAGTGTTCCGAAGCGGTGGCTGATATGGTCGGCGATCAGGTCCATAGAATGCTCTATCTCCAAAACCAGCGTCATCCTGAGGAGCGCGCCCTTGCGCGCGTCTCGAAGGATGGTCACGCGCACTGCCTGCGGCCATCCTTCAAGACGGCGCTTCGCGCCTCCTCAGCATGACGCTGTAGTAGCATCAATCCGGCTTCACATAATCCTTGGCGATGATCGCATCGGCGTCAAACCCCTTGTCGACAAAACCCTGTCCCTGCAGCCAATTGATCTGGTTGGCGACGTTCCTGACGTCGAGCCTGCCGTCGGAATCGACATAGGCGCAATTGCCGACCACCTGCTCGACCGGCAGATTGGTGTATTTCGCGATGATCTCCAGCAGCGGTTTTGTCGTTTCATTGACCGGCGCGTCGCCGTCTTTGACCTGCGCCAGGATCACGTCGTGATATTCGCGGTCGGCGCGTTGCAGCGCGCCGAGCAGCTTGGTCACCAGCGCCTTGTTGGCGAGGGTCTTTGGCGAGGCGAATACCGCGCCGAGCTGCCATGGTGTTTCGTCGCCGACCCAGCCCAAGAGTTTCGCGCCATGATCGTCCATCAGCTTGCGCGCGGTCGAAACCGGCAGCAGCGCGGCGTCGACCGTCTCGCCTTTCAGCGCGGCGGCGGCGTTCGACAGCGATTGCAGCGGCAGCACCTTCATGTCGGAGAGCTTGAAACCATATTTGTCGGCGAGCAGGCCGAGCGAATAATGAAAGCTGGAGCCGACCTGCGTCACCGCGATGCGCTTGCCCGCGAGATCCTTCGGCGTTTTCAGGCCGGCAGCATAGGCGTTGTTGCTGGCGAAATAGCCGATCAGTGGAAAGCCCGCTTTCTCCCGGCTCATGCCGCCGATCACCTTCAGCACGCCCTTGCCCGCAAGGTTATAGAGCCCCGCGGTGAACGCGGTGACGCCGAAATCGACATCGCCGGATGCGGTCGCCACCGCGATCGGCTGCGCGGCATCGAAGAATTTCAGGTCGACATCGAGGCCGGCGTCTTTGAAATAGCCCTTGTCCTGCGCGATGAACACCGGCGCCGACGACGACAGCCGCAACACGCCGACTTTGGCTTTCAGCGCATCATCGGCGCGGGCGATCCCCGCGGCTCCGACGGCCAGCAAGCCCGCCACTGCGAGCCGCGCCCATCCCTTCATTCCGTTTCCTCCGTCTTGATTAAAGTCCGGCAGGGACCGTCTGATCCCGCCCGATGAATGCGCCCTGCTGCTTCAGCGCTTGTTGCAACTTTTCCAAGGCGATGTCGCGCGGAATCGTATTGCCGGACAGCGCCAGCGCCGCGGCGGTTCCGGCCGCTTCGCCCATCGCGAAGCAGGCGCCGGAGACGCGCGCGGCGGATTGGCCGTCATGAGTCATCGAGGCGCAGCGGCCGGCGACCAAGAGATTGTCGAGACCCTCCGGCGTCAGCATGCGATATGGCAATTCATTGAACCCGCGCGATTCCGGGATCGGCGGGAACTTGAAGATCACATTGCCCGCGACGTGCTGCTCCATCGGCCAGCCATTGACGCCGATCGAATCGTCGAACGAGGCGCAGCCGAGCACATCCTCGCCGGAGAGCATATAGCCGCCGACCACGCGCCGCGTTTCGCGGATACCGAGTTGCGGCGGCAGATCCACGATATAAGCCTTTTCGAAGCCCGGCACCGTGCGCAGGAACTGGAAGGCATCGACCGCCTGACGGCGGCCGTCGATCTCGCCGCGGGTGAGATCATCGGGCTCCAGCCCGTTGATCGCGGCGCCATCGGCGCGCGCCAATTGGGTAAAATTCACCCGCCATTCAATGTCGTGGCGCTGCGGCCGCACGATCGCGGCCTTGCGCGGAAAACGATGCGTGCCGGCAGCCTCGGCCTGCTCCATCAGCGCCGGAATCGTCCGCCAGGCATCACCGGCCCGGTCGGGATCGATGCCGTTGAGGCGAAACATCATCGAGGGAAACAGCATGCTGCCGGCATTGTCGCCGACTTCAAAGCGCGCGCCGGCCCAGGCCGCGAGGTCGCCATCACCCGAGCAATCGATGAAGATATCCGAGCGCACGGCTTGACGCCCCGCTTTGGTCTCGACCATCAGCACGTTGATGCGCGTATCGTCCTGCATCACGACGCCGGCGCCGAGCGCATGAAACAGAATGTCGACCTTGTGCGCGGCCAACAGATCGTCGGCGGCGATCTTGTAGGCCGCGGTGTCGTAGGCCTGCGCCAGAATCTTGCCGAGAATCAGATGCGGCGGGTTGAGCCCGCCGAGATGATCGATCCGCGCCAGCAGCTCGGAGGCGACGCCCTGCACCACCCGATGCGCCTCGCCATGGACATTGGCGTGCAGCCCGCAGAAGTTCGTCACCCCGGCCGCGGTGCCCATGCCGCCCAGGAAGCCGTAACGCTCGATCAATAGCGTGCGTCGCCCGGCCCGCGCCGCGGCGACCGCCGCCGCAATGCCTGCGGGCCCGCCACCGAGCACGGTGACTTCATATTCGCCATAGACCGGAATTTGGCGTGCGGGTTCTTCGATAGTCTTGACCTGAATAGTCTTGGCCTGCACCGAAAACGCTCCATCCCTGAATTTTTGCCCTGAATTTTGTTGACCGACTATGAATTGACACTGAATGAACTACAATCCAGCAAATCGCGCGATCAGCTTTCTCGAATCGAGAAAGATCAATGGACGTCCTCGTCAATCTCCAAGCCTTTCTGGCGACCGCGGACGCCGCCGGCTTTTCAGCGGCCGCCCGCAAGCTGAATGTCTCGACCTCCGTGGTGGCCAAGCGCGTCACCCAGCTCGAAGCGCGGCTTGGCATCGCGCTTTTCCACCGCTCGACCCGTCACTTGCGGCTGACCGCGGCTGGCCAGGAATATGTCCACCGGGCGCGTGGCGTGGTCGCCGATGTCGGCGATCTCTTGTCGCGCATGGGCGAGAAGGACCACGATCTTGTCGATCATTTGCGTATCAAGGCGCCGACATCGCTGACCATCGCCCGGCTTGCCGATGTGTTCAGCGCGTTCCAGACCCAAAATCCGAAGCTGAAACTCGAAATCGTCCTGATCGATCGCCCTGTTGATCCGGTGACGGAAGGGTTCGACATCGCGATCGGCGCCTTCCCGCATTCGTTTGGCGGCGTAGTCGACGAGCCCTTATGTCGACTGAAGCGCCTGCTGTGCGCGTCGCCCGCTTATCTCGAAATGCATGGCACGCCGCGACACCCGCGCGACCTGGTCGATCATCGTTGCCTGAGTTTCCTTCCCACCGGTCCGGACTGGATTTTCGACGGGCCGCGCGGCCGCATCACGGTTCAGGTGCGCCCGCTGCTGAGTTCGAACGAGGGTCACGTGCTGGTGAAAAGCGCGATCGCCGGTAACGGCATCGCCTTCATCTCGCACTACCTTGCGGAAGAGGCGCTGCGCCGCGGAACGCTGCAGATCGTGCTGCCGGATTTTCCAATCCCCGAACTATGGGTCAAGGCCACCATTCCCGAGCGGCGGGTCAAGGCTGCAGCGGTTCAGGCGCTGCTGCGTGAATTGAAGAGTTCGCTGCTGCCGGTGCTGTAACGACGCCATCCCCCGGCGCATGCCCCGGGCCGCTTGTTTGGCGCCATCACACCCGCGGCGTAGCCGGCTTGCCTCGGAGCTCAGGCCGCGGAGCGGATGGTGTGGAGGAAATCGTCGACATTCGACTTCATCGAATCCGCCTGCTGCTTCAAGGCCGCCGCCGCCGTCAGCGCCGCTTCGGCGCCGGCATCGGTCTCGCCCGCGACGGCGCGCACCTGACCGATTTCCTGCGTCACGGCCGAGGTGCCGTTGGCCGCTTGTTCGACGTTGCGCGCGATCTCACCGGTTGCGGCGCCCTGCTGTTCGACCGCCGCGGCGATCGCGGTGGCGATGTCGGCCAATTCCCTTACGGTGGAACCGAACTGCGTGATCGCCTCGACTGACTGGCCCGTCGCGCTTTGGATCGTCGCGATCTGGCCGGCGATCTGCTTGGTCGCCTCCGCGGTCTGGGTCGCGAGATTCTTCACCTCGCTTGCGACGATCGCAAATCCCTTGCCGGCATCGCCGGCCCGCGCCGCTTCGATGGTCGCGTTCAGCGCCAACAGGTTGGTCTGGCTGGCGATCGCCTGAATCAACTGAATGATGGTGCCGATCTTTTCAGCCGCATCCGACAGCCCATGGATCAAATCGGAGGTCCGGTTGGTCTCGTCGGTCGCCCGGTTCGACACCGCGACCGAGCGTTGCACCTGGCTGGAGATTTCACGGATCGAGGCCGCGAGTTGCTGGGTGGCGGAGGCCACCGTCTGCACGTTCATCGACGCCTGCTCGGCGCGGGTCGCAACCGCTTCGGCGAGCCCGCGGCCGCGCTCGGCGACTTTTGCCAACACCTCGGCGCTACGGCCCATGTCGTCGGCACGGCCGCCGACACCGGCAATGACCCCTTGCATGCCCTGCTCGAATCGCCCGGCGAGATCCGACATCATACGCGAGCGATCGGCCTCGGCGGCTTGGCGCTGCGCCGTGGCCTCGCCTGCCATGCGACGAACGGCCAGGGCGTTTTCGCGGAACACCTCGACGGCGCGCGCCATGCGGCCGATTTCGTCGCGGGATTCGCCGCCCGGGATCGGCTCATCGAGTTCGCCCGCCGCCAGCGATTGCATCCGGTCGGTCATGCTGCGGATCGGGCCGGATACGCTGGCCCCGATCAGCCACGCCAGTACCGCTCCCAACAGCAATGCGCCGGCCGCGGTCGCGATCACGGTCTGCTTGGTTTGATCGACCGCTGCCGCGGTCTTGTCACCCTGCTCGGCGCGCACGGTGCCGAGCTTCACATTGATTCGGCTGACCTGGTCGTCGATGACGGCGCTTGCCTTCTTCAATTCGGCCTGCCTTGTGCGCAGATCGCCGGCGACCTTGATGACCTCATCCAGCGCCGCCGCATCGGCGACGATCGCGGTCTTGAGCGCCGCGACCAGCGCCTTCAGTTTGGTATCGCCCGCACCCGCGATCTCCGCGTCGGTGTCAGCGATAGCCATCTGGACGTAGGACAACGCCTGCTTGGCGTCGTCGGCATCGCCCGTCGCCAGCGTAGACCCATAGCGCATCACGGTGATGCGTAGCGCATCGACAACGCCGGCCAGGCGCATCGGATTGAGAAGCCGTTCCGCATCATCCGACCGGTTGGCAAGCAAGACCTGAATGCCGCCGACATCGAGTCCCGCAGCAGCACCCTGGGCGTCGGTTTTCGTCGCCGCAGCACGCAGCCGGTCCGCCGCATCCGCCGCCGCCGTGAACGACGAACGATAGGTTTCCAGCGCGGTCTTGACCGGGCTGATGCCTTCCGCGATCGCTTGCAGCCTGCCGAACTGCTGATCGACCTGATCGGCCATTTTGCCGACGGCGTCGATCGCCTTGGTTGCGGCATCCTTGTCGCCGACATTCCAGGTTCGGATAAATTTCTCGACCGCCGAGTTCGCCCCCAACAGCGCGGCGCGAACCTGCGACATGCCGGCGTCTCCGGCCGCGCTGGTCACCAGTTCATTGACCGTTCCGCCGATTCGCTCGACCTGGACCGTGGCGAAGCCCGCCAGCAGGACCAGAAAGCTGAGGACCAGCGCGAAGCCGCCGAATACGCGCGGACGGACACCGATCCTGGACATCATGTGCGATAATTTCATTGGAATTCCAGCGTTTCTTTAAGGAGTGGAGCGGATCGCGACCAGCAGATCCTTGCCAAATCGCTTCTCGAATTCCGGATCGAGCGACTTGACCGCATCGATGAAGGGCTGGCGATCGACTTTCTCGATCACGTCCATGCCGTTGCTGCGCACCTGTTCGAGCGAGGCGGCATCGAGCTGCGCCTGCCAAGTCGCCTCCGCCCCCGCCTTTGCCGCCGCGATCAGCGCGGTCTGATCGGCCGGAGCGAGCTGCTCGAACATGGCACGGTTGGCGATGAACGCGATCGGCGCGAAGAAGTGACCGGTTAATGTCAGGTATTTCTGCACTTCATAAAGACGGGAGCCGGCAATGGTCGGCACCGGATTTTCCTGCCCGTCGAGCCGGCCATCCTTCAGCGCGGTATAGACCAGCGGAAATTCCATCGGGACCACTTCGGCACCGAGCGCCTTGAACGTCATCTGATAGATCGGGTTCGGGATGACGCGAATCTTCAGGCCCTTGATATCCTCGGGCGTGCGAACCGGCCGTTTGGAATTGGTGATGTTTCGAAAACCCTGCCGGCCGATCGCCAGCAGCGTCAGCCCCTTGTCGGCGAATTTGGTGGCGATCGCCGCGCCGACCGGACCTTGCGCCACGGCCTTGGCGTGAGCCGCGTCGCGGAACAGGAAGGGAATATCGAACACGCCCAGTTCGGGGACCACCGCACTGACCACCGAACCCGACAGCACCGCCATATCGACCGCGCCCGACTGGGTCGCCGCGAGGATGGCGTTCTCGCTACCGAGGGCGTTGGTGGCGCGCTCGTCGAGCACGATGCGCTTGTCGGCCGCGGCCCCGAGCTTCTGACGAAGCTCATCGGCCCCCATCTGCTGCGGACTCTGCAGCTGGGAATTGAAGGCCAGAGAGACCAATCGAGGTGAGGCGGCAACCGGATGCAGGACCAGCAGCGTTGACGCCGCGACGATGGATCCGGCTTTCCAAAATCCTAGAACTTGATTGGGCATTCGACACCATGGCGTTACAATTGTCGTAACCATAGTGGTAGGTGGTGATTGAACCCTTAAGGGAATCCCCGTGGAAACACGGGGATCGATTTCGCGTCGCATCTGCCGCGGCTGCTGAACCTTATCGCGAAAGATTACGCCTTGCCCGTCCCCCATTTGCCGGCGCGCTTTTCCGCGAACGACGCCAGTCCTTCCGAGGCCTCCGCGGTTTGCCGCTTGGCCGAGTGCAGCTTGACCAGGCGCTTATAGGCCTCGTCATCGAAGGGCATGCCGCCGAACGAGCTTTCCATCGCGAGCCGCTTGGTTTCGGCCAGCGCTTCCGGGCCATTACCGAGCAATTGCTCGACCACCTTGGCGCCGGCGGCTTCGAGATCGGCCAGCGGCACGACGTCGTGCACGAGGCCGATGCGGCGGGCGTCTTCGGCGCCGAACCGCTCGCCGGTCAGCGCATAGCGCCGCACCTGGCGCACGCCGATGGCGTCGCAGAGTTGCGGGATGATGATCGCAGCCGTCAGCCCCCAGCGCACTTCGGTGATCGAGAACAGCGCATTGTCGGCCGCGATCACGACGTCGCAGGCCGAGATGATCCCGGTGCCGCCGCCAAAACAGCCGCCTTGCACCAGCGCCACGGTCGGGATCGGCAGCGTATTGAGCCGCTGCACGGCTTCGAATGTGGCCTGCGACACCGTCTCGTTCTCTTCAGCCGAGCCCGGCCGCACCGCATTGATCCACTTCAGGTCGGCGCCGGCCTGAAAATGCTTGCCGTTGCCGCGGAGCACCACGACGCGCAGATGAGGCTGCTTGCCCAGTTCCGCCATCGCCGCGAGCACGCCGTTGATCAGCCCGGCATCATAGGCGTTATTCACCTCAGGGCGATTGAGCGTCACCGTCGCGACGCCGCGTTGATCGAGGCTCCACAAAACTGGATTGGCGGACATGGATGAGCGACTCCCTCGACGTTTTATGATTCTCGATGATTGGCAATCGTTGCGCCCGGCACGATGCCGGGACATACCGGACCCGTCATCCTGAGAGGCTATTTGGACGTCATCCTGAGGTGCGAGCTCTTGCGAGCCTCGAAGGATGGCCGCACGCACGATGCTGAACACCATCCTTCGAGGCGCGCCAAAGATGGCGCGCACCTCAGGATGACGGCCGAGATAGCTTCGGCAGCCTCTCAGGATGACGTCGAAATAGCTTCACAGACTCACTATGCCGGGATCGCACGCGTTGATCTATCACTTTTCGTCATGGCAGCACCGCTGGCTGCGGGAGCGGTTGCACGACGAGGCAGGCTTGTGGAAACTGGTCGAGAGATCACCAGGCAACAGGACACCATTCCCTCATGCGTATCTGTATTTTCGGCGCGGGAGCCGTCGGCAGCCATTTCGCCGTGCGTCTGGCGCTGGCCGGGCATGATGTCTGCTGCGTGATGCGCGGACCGCACCTCGAAGCGGTGAAGGCCGGTGGCCTCAAGCTTCGGGTTGGCGATGCCGAGTATTCGGCCAGGATCAAAGCCTCCGACGATCCGGCCACGCTCGGCGCGCAGGATCTCGTGATCAGCACCTTGAAGGCCACCGCCGTGAACAGCCTGGTCACCGGCCTGCCGCCGCTCTTGGGCGACGACACCGCCGTGGTGTTTGCGCAGAACGGCATTCCCTGGTGGTACGACCTCGGCCTGGCGGCGGATCATCCTGCGACCCCCGACCTCGGCATTCTCGATCCCGGCGGAAGATTGCGCGCCACGATCCCGATGCATCGGATCATCGGCGGCGTGATCTTTTCGTCAAACGAAGTGATCGCGCCCGGCATTGCCGCCAACCTCTCGCCAGATCGCAACGTATTGTTGATCGGCGAATGCGACGATCGCGCGAGCGAACGGATCGAACGCTTGCGGGCGGTGCTCGGCGAGGCCTCGATCGCCTCGCCCGTGGTGCCGCGAATCCGCGAGGCGATCTGGTCCAAGCTGCTGACCAATATGTCGATGTCGGTGCTGTGCCTGTTGACCGGCCAGACCGCACGCGCGGTGCGCGACGACGAGGCGTTGCGCGATGTAGTGCCGAGGTTATTGGACGAGGCCAACAGCATCGCGCAGAGCTGCTGCCCCGACGTCAAACGCGTCACCCGCAGCGGCCCGGCGCCGGACCACAAGCCTTCGATCTTGCAGGATTACGAACTCGGCCGCGCCATGGAAATCGACGTGCTGGTGAAAGCGCCCGCCGCGTTCGCCCGCGCCGCCGGACTATCGACGCCGATGCTCGATCTGCTGGCCGGCCTCGCGATCCGCCAGGCGCGCGATAAGGGGCTTTATCAGGGATGAACCAGCCGATGCATCTTCACCTTTCGGATAACTCTAAAATGAGCAGCGGGACTTAAACCATGCACATCAAAGACAAAGTCTGTGTCGTCACGGGCGCCGCGGGTGGCATCGGCGAGGCCGTTGCGCGCGCTTATGCGGCGGCGGGCGCGCGCGGCGTCGTGGTCGCGGATCTGAAAAGCTCACGCGAGCGGCTGGCCCATGTCGCGGGTGACATCGACGGTCTCGCGGTCACCGCCGATGTCGGCGAGGAGGCCGACATCAAGGCGTTAATCGCGGCAACCGAGGCCAAATACGGACCCGTAGATATCTTCTTCTCCAACGCCGGCCTGTCGCGCAAGGGACAGGAGGGCGCCTCCGACGCCGATTGGGAGGTGAGCTGGCGGGTCCATGTGATGAGCCATGTGTTCGCATCGCGCGCGCTGGTGCCGGGCATGCTGGCGCGGGGATCCGGCTATCTGCTCAGCACGGCGTCGGCGGCGGGCTTGCTGGCATCGCTGAATTCGATGCCGTATGGCGTCACGAAAAATGCCGCCGTGGCGCTGGCCGAGCACCTCGCCATCCAATATGGCGATCGCGGCATCCGGGTTTCCGTGCTGTGCCCCCAATCAGTACAGACCGGCATGACGACCGCCGGGCCAAGTGCGGCGCGGGTCGACGGCGTGATGCAGCCGGAAGAAGTGGCGCGCCTCGTGATCGAGGCGATGGCGGAAGAACGCTTTCTGATCCTGTCGCACCCGCAGGTGCAGGAATATGTGCTGCGCAAGGCCTCCAGCCGCGACCGCTGGCTCGCCGGAATGCGGCGACTGCGCGACAAGGTCTATGGCGCGCCGACCGCGGGGTGAAGCTTGCTTCGTCGTTTACGCGATCGCGTCGGCGAGGTCCGTCATGCTCGGCACCATCAGATCCGGCTGATGCGGGGTTTCGCCGAACGGCCGGCTGCGCCGGTCGATGAACGCGGTCTTCATGCCAGCCGATTTGGCGCCGATGCAGTCGAAGGCGTGGTTGGCCACGAACACGATCCGATCGGGTTTCAGCCCGCACAATTCAGCGGCCTTGGCATAGGTCGCGACATGCGGCTTGAACGAATTGGCCTCGGCAACCGAAATCACGCGATCGAACGGCACCTGATGATAGCGCTTCGCGGTCTCCAGCATATCGGGGTCGCCGTTGGAGAGCACGACGAGCTTGTATCTGGTACGCAACCGATCCAGCGCCGCCGGCACCTCCGGAAACGGTTTTAGTTTTTCGATCTCGCCCACCAGAGTGCGAACGTCTTCCTTGGAATAGCTGATGCCAGCGCGGTCCATCACATGGGCGACGGCACGGTGACCGATCTCGCGATAGGGCGTGTGCTCGCGATGCAGCAGCGCATCGATCATCGAGTTTTCAAAATGCGTGCGCCGCCACCAGGTCACAAAGGCGTTCGGATCGCCCTTCCATCCTTTGTCCCTGAGAAACGGCGTGGCGATCGTGGTCAACCCGCCCTGCATGTCGACCACCGTGCCGTACTGATCGAACATGCAGACTTTTACATTCTCCTTGATGGCCTCGGCGCTCACGGCGGTCTCCCCTTGGGTTTCTTGTTCTTGATATCGTGCCTTATATCCTGCCTTGGGGAACGCCGATTGCAATGGGTAATACCAAGGGGAGCAATACCAAGGGGAGCGGGTTCGCTCAGCGAGCGATCGCGCCGGCCCAGGCCGCGAACGCATCGAGGATTTCGTCCATCACCTCGCCATCCTTGCGGCCCGAGCGCACCAGCACGTGGAACGAATGGTCGGCATCCCTCACCGGATGCAGCGTCGCCGATGGTCCCAAACCCTTGACGACGGGTTCCAGCAGCGTCAATTCCGCAAGCGCATCGCGGGTGCCTTGCAGAAACAGCATTGGCACATGCACGTCGGCCAGATGTTTCGCGCGATCCTTCGACGGCTTGCCGGCCGGATGCAGCGGAAAGCCGAAGAACGCCAGTCCGTGAACGCCGGCCAACGGCGCGATGGCCTGGGCCTGCGACGTCATGCGGCCACCAAACGATTTTCCGCCCGCGATCAGCGGCAGGCCGTCGCAGCATCGCGCGGCCTCCGCCACCGCGGCGCGCACGGCGGCATGCGCGACCGACGGTTGATCGGGCCGCTTGCTGCCTTTCTCCATATAGGGAAATTGATAGCGCAACGTCGCGATGCCGCGTTCGCCGAGACCGGCCGCAACCTTCGCCATGAACGGATGCGCCATCCCGGCGCCGGCGCCATGAGCAAACACAAAGCAGGCGCGCGCGTGCGGTGGCCGGGTCAATAGCCCGGAGACGGGCCCGGCATTTCCGGTTTCGATGACAAGCTCTTGCGCGTTGACAGCGGTCATCCGACCCGAAACCCAGTAAAGATCGGGCTAAAATGGCGATCCCGGCATGACTCGAACATGCGACCTACGGTTTAGGAAACCGTCGCTCTATCCGGCTGAGCTACGGGACCGAAGAGCCCGCCGGAGACGGCGGGCGCTTGAAAGCTCCATAGCAGAGGAGCCGCCTGATCTCCAGCCCGGCCCGGAGCGGAAATAGCGCCTGCTTCGTCCTATCTGAAGCAATTCCCCTGCGCTTTTCGTACGTTGGCTTCGCGAAACCCGGGCGAGGCCGCCTTGGCGATCCGCTCGGGTGCTCGGTGTTCGCCAGGCCTCCACGAGAAACCATGGAAGCCAATGTTTTGCCGGATTGCGCCCGATTTCACGCGCAACCGGGCTGAGCCAGCCGCCCCCAACGGCAAGACGGCCGCCCTCAGCCCTTGCCTAGCCCTCCCCAGCCTTTGGGCGATCCGCGCGTAAAGCTATACTGCTCAAACGATTCGCAACCGGAGGGATGCGGCAACATCGAAATTCAGGAGTGACCTGATATGTGGGCCTTTCTGGAGCGCCTGTTGGATTCGTCCATGTTTTCTCCACATGGAATCTGTCTGCTGTGGCAACCGGAGCTGATCTGGCTGCACGTTGTCTCCGACGCCGTCATTGCCGCTTCGTATTTTTCAATCCCGTTCGCGCTGGCCATCGTGGTTTCGAGGCGGCGCGATTTCCAGTTCGGCTGGATCGGATGGTCGTTCGCGGCCTTCATCATGGCGTGCGGCCTCACCCATATTTTTTCGATCTATACGCTGTGGGTGCCGGTCTACGGCATAGAAGGCATCGTCAAGGCGATCACCGCGATCGCCTCCATCGTCACCGCGGTGATCCTGTGGCCGCTGATTCCGAAGATCATCGCCATTCCGTCCTCGGCCCAGTTGCGTCAGGCCTATGTGGCGCTCGAGGAAGAGGGCAAGCAGCGGCGCGGCGCCGAGACGCTGCTGCAACGGTTTCGCGAAACCGAGGCCACGGAGATGCAGATCAGGCAGGCCCAGAAGATGGAGGCGGTCGGCCAACTGACCGGCGGCATCGCGCATGATTTCAACAACATCCTTACCGTGATCACGGGAACGATCGAGATCCTGGCCGACGCGGTGGCCGACCGGCCGGAGCTCGCCGGAATCGCAAAACTGATCGACGAGGCCGCCTCGCGAGGTGCGGCGTTGACGCAGCATCTACTGGCCTTTGCCCGCAAACAGCCGCTGCAACCGACCAGCGTCGACATCAACGCCCTGATCGTCGACACCGTGCAGCTTCTCAAGCCCGCGATCGGAGAACTCGTCACCATCGATTTCCAGCCCGGCGAGCGGATTTACCCGGCGCTGGTCGATTCCAACCAGTTGGCGACGGCGATCCTCAATCTGGCGCTGAACGCGCGCGACGCAATGCCGAATGGCGGTCAACTGAGAATCGAAACCAGCAATATCGAATTGCAGGCCAATGCGATCAAAACCTTCGACGGCCCCGCCGCCGGCAAATATGTGATGATTTCGTTCAGCGACACCGGCCACGGCATCGCGGCGGCCGATTTGAACAAGGTGTTCGAGCCGTTCTATACGACCAAGGAAGTCGGCAAGGGCACCGGGCTTGGGCTCAGCATGGTGTATGGCTTCGTCAAGCAATCCAACGGACACATCACCATTCAGAGCGAGAAAGGCTTTGGCACGACGATCCTGATCTGTCTTCCCCCGGCGGAAGCCACGGCCATAACACCCGCCAACATCGACGTCCCGGGATCGGCCCGGCAAGTTCAGGAGACCATCCTGGTGGTCGAAGACGACCCGCTGGTTCGCACTTACGTGCTGGCCCAGATCAAGAGCCTCGGTTACCGCACCCTTTCGGCAAGCAACGGGCCGGAGGCGCTCAACGTGCTGCGCAGCAAGGAGCCGATCGATCTTCTGTTCACCGACGTCATCATGCCGGGCTCGATCAACGGGCGCCAGCTTTCGATCGAGGCCTTGAAACTAAGGCCTGCGCTCAAGGTCCTGTTCACGTCGGGCTATACCGAAAACGCGATCGACCATGACGGCAGGCTCGATCAGGGCGTTCAATTGCTGAGGAAACCCTACCGGCGATCCGATCTCGCCAACATGCTGCGCACCGCCCTGACCAGCGGTGCTGCGGATCTTGTCGAGCAGTCGGTGTAACGGCCCAAGCTTCGGCTATGTCAAGCGCCGGCTATTTCAACAGCCCGCCACGCTCGGCGACCAGCGTGGCGATCGCTTCCCCGGCCGCGCCGGCTTCGCGAAAGCCGGCGATCACGCCGGCGCGATCCGCCTCCGGGCGGTTCTGGCTCATCTTCCACTTGCCTTCGATGCGGACAATTGAAATCTGGACGCCAACGATGCCGCGCATCTGCGCCGCGATGAAGTTTTGCGGCGCATCGTCGACCTGCCAGGGCTCAGCGCGGAGGCTTTCGCGGCTGCCGGTCAAACCCTCGATCTGACGGCGCAACCAGGCATCATCGTTCATGATTTGAGGACGGCCCCAGGCGTGGACCGTGGCGTAGTTCCAGGTCGGAACCACCTTGCCGGTTTCGCGCTTGGTCGCGTACCAGGACGGCGTGACGTAATCCTGCGGTCCCTGGAATACGACCAGACACTCCTCCACCGCCTCCAGTTCGCGCCATTGCGGATTGGCCCGCGCCATATGAAGCCGCAGCGTGCCCAAATCTCCCTTGGAAGCGTCGCTCACCGCCGAAGCGTCGCCTCCCTCGGAAGCTTTGGAGTCGAGCAGGAACGGAAACGGATTGGCGATCAACCCGCCGGGGCCGGCCGTGATCAACAGGCCGAGCGGATGCGCCCGCATCAGCGCGTGCTGGACCTCGATGCGATCCTCGCGAAAGGCAGACGGCTGGTACATGGCGTGGCCTTCGATCTCGCTGCCGGTCGCCGTCCAGCATATCAAATCTCGCGCGTGGACAAAATGGCGATCCGGGCGCTCTCTGGCGCTGATCGTCCCGCAGCCCGGAGGACGCCACCCAACTTTCAGGCAGATCGTCGTCCGGGCCCTCGACAAATCGGCGTGCGTGAGCTGGATATCTCGAGCCGGGTGCCATATGGATCGCAGCCAGCGCGGCCGGCTCGTTCCAGTCGTGATCGTGCGACGCAAGATGCATGAGCCGGCAAGCCGATCAATGACCCTCACATCGTGGCCGTTCGTGGCATTCGTCGCCGTGACGTTTGCCCTGTATTATTTGCCAATTCTACGGCAATGGCAGGTCCAGATCCTGGTGCTGGCGAGCCTGGGCTTTTACGGGGCGTTGCAGCCCCAGTTGCTGGCGTTGCTCGTCGTCGCGGTACTCGGGACTTATTTCTTCTTGAGAGTGGCGACCCCGCGACCAAACCTCGGGCTTACCGCCGGCATCGTCTTCAATCTCGGCCTGCTTGCGTTCTTCAAATACAAATTTCTGTTTATCGATGCAGCAACGCCGTCATCCCAAGCTCTTTCATACCAAGCTCTTTCATTCCAAGCTCTTTCATACCAGGACCCAGGCGCGATCGACTGGCTGTTGAGGCTTCCGCTGCCTATCGGGATTTCGTTTTTCGTGCTTCACAATATCAGTCTGCTGATCGACCTCGGCAAGCCGGGCCGCGCGGTCCCGGCCGCAAAGGACGTCTTTCTTCACATCCTGTTCTTTCCGCAGCTCGTCGCGGGCCCGATCACGCGCACCGAAAACTTCCTGCCGCAGATCAAGCCGAAATGGCTGGCCGATGTCGCCATCGTCGAGGCCGCCAAATGGCTGGTGGTAGGCTACTTCTTCAAGCTGTTCGTGGCCAACAACCTCAATCAAATCACCTCCAATATGGAATACCCGCTCTATGAGGCCCTGACCGCCAAGAACCGCTGGCTCTGCGTCTTTCTGTACAGCTATCAGATCTATGCGGACTTTTTCGGCTACTCGGCGATCGCGATCGGGCTGGCGCTGCTGTTCGGTTACCGGCTGCCGAAAAACTTCAATCTTCCCTATATTTCGACGTCCTTTGCGCAATTCTGGCGCCGCTGGCACATATCGTTTTCGACCTGGTTGCGGACCTATCTCTACATTCCCCTCGGCGGCAACCGAGAGGGAAACACGAGACTTTATTTCAACCTGATGATCGTGATGGGATTGGGAGGACTGTGGAACGGCGCTGCGATCGGCTATCTGGCGTGGGGACTGTTGCACGGCTTGTTTCTCGTGGCCGAAAGACCTCTGCTGCCGCGAATTGATACCCTTGCGACCGGCAAGCGTTGGCACGTCTTGGTCCAGTCGCTGCGCGTCGGTCTCGTTTTCTTCCTGGTTTCGATGGCGTGGATATTGTTCAAGCTGCCGAACTTCCAGCACGCCGCCGACTACCTGCATGGCATGTTCGTCGAGGCGGATATCAGCCGTCCCTATCACCTCTACAACAGCCTGGCGCTGCTATATTCATTGCCGGTGGTGCTGCAGCACGCCGTGCCGCGTCATTTTCTGGAACGCCAGCGAGCGCGTCTTGAGCCTTATCTCTATGGATTAATGGCAACGCTGATGCTGGTCGAAGCCGGACCCGCCTCACCTTTTATCTATTTTCAGTTCTAGGGCCGCCCCGATGAACGCGACACCATCTGTGTGGCTTTGCAAGTTCGGCGCAACTTTCGCCGTGACCCTGGCGATCTGCTGCATCGTGCCGCGCATGTTCGACAACATCCCTATTTTTCCGCTGATCAACAGCGAACGCATACATGTTCGTATCCTGAATCACTATTTTCAGTCGCCGACGCCGACGATTGCCCTGGCCGGCAGCTCGCTGACCGAGCGATTAAAGGAGAGCTATTTCGAGCGCCGGGATATCCGAAACGTCGGACTGGGCGGCGGCTCGCCGTTGACCGGCCTGACGGTGCTGGCGGAGACGACCCGGAAACGACCGCCAATCATTGCGATCGAAACCAACATCATGTTGCGCGGCGTCGACCGCGAACTCGTCAGGGAATTTCACGACGTCGACCAGCCCATCGCAGCCTTTGCGCCGCTGCGCTCGCTGCTGGCATTTCATCAAATGAGGCTGGATGGGCCTGCTCCGGCTTTCGACGCAAAGCGATGTGAAGATGTTTTTCGCACACCGCCATCGCCGTCCCTGATCGGAATCAACGATACGGCATCAGTCACGGCTGCATTTGATAATCCCGCCCTCGACGATCAAGTCCAGAGCGACGTCGCGACATTGAAGGCGCTGGTAGCGAGGCTGGAAACGGAAGGCATCAAGGTTTATCTGTACACACTGCCGACGCTGGCGGCGCTTGAACGAACGCGATACGTCAAAACGACCCGATCGGCGCTGGCAGACGCTTTTGATGGCGCGCGATGGCTGCACCTCGACTATCCCGCCGCTGAAATGCGATGGGATGACTCCATACACTTCAACGACAGGTCGGCAATCATCCTCGCATGCGCGCTGGAGCGCGCCCTGAATTCGAGGTCAGGAAATTAGCAACAGCTGGGCGATAAGGGTTTCGCCCGCGGCGCGGTGAGCCCTTCCCTTCGAGCACTCAACCCCATGTAATAGGGCACCGGAGCGCCGAAAACCATGCTATGCTGAGCGCTGTATCCGCCTGGGCCCGTGCAGCTTGGCAGCCACATGTCCTCTTCAGACGGTTCGACCGGCGCGGCAGACCTGTCTTTCGGCAGTTCTCGCCGCAGCCTGACAAGAAAGACCTCGCCGTTTCTGGTGCTGGCCGCCGGACTAATGGTGTTCGCCGCCGCGATCGGCGGATATCTCCTGATCACGCGCCCAACCACCTTGCGAATTGCGGTAGGACCGCCGGGCAGCGAGGACCTGAATCTCATTCAAGCGCTGGCGCAGAACTTTTCCCGCGAGAAAGGCCCGATCCGGCTCTCGCTGATCCCGACCGCGGGCCCGGTCGACAGCATCAATGTTCTCAGGGCCCATAAGGCCGACCTCGCGGTCGCGCGCGGCGACGAGGAAATGCCTGATGGCACCGACTCCGTGGCCGTCCTGCGCAAGAACGTCGTGGTGCTATGGGCCCTCGCGCGCAAGGGATCGAAGAAGAAAATCAAGGGTCTCGACGATCTGCCCGGTCATCGCATCGCCGTGGTCGGCAGAACGCAAGTCAACCTCACGCTGCTCCGCGTCATCTTGAAGGAATCCGGCGTCGATCCCGACAAGGTGACGATCGTGCAATTCAATCCCGACCAGATCGCCGCGATGGTGAAGGACACCACGATCGATGCGTTCATGACGGTCGCTCCGCTCGACAGCAAGGTCACCTCGCAAGCCATTGCCGCGACCGCGCGCGGCAATGGTGAGCCGGTGTTTCTGCCGATCGACGTTTCCGAGGCGATCGCTTCGCGGCATCCGCTGTACGAATCCGAGGAAATTCCCGGCAGCACGTTCTCCTCATCGCCGGCTCGGCCCGGCGACAAGATTGAAACGGTCGGCGTCAGTCACCTGATCCTGGCGCCGAAAACCCTGTCCGACAGCACGGTCGCGGCATTTACCCGGCAGCTTTTCGCCGCCAAGCCCACGCTCGCGCGGGAAATGCCGGGTGCGGCCAGGATCGAGAAGCCGGACACCGACAAGGATGCCGCCCTGCCCGCGCATCCCGGCGCCGCCGCTTATATCGACGGCAACGAACGAACCTTCATGGATAATTACAGCGACTATATCTGGGCCGCGGTGCTGCTGTTTTCCGTGCTCGGCTCGGGCGTCGCCGGGTTACGCCATTACGTCAGGCGCGACGAGCGCAAACTGACGATCCTGCATCGCGAAAAGCTGCTCGCGGCCATCAGCCTGGGTGCGGCAGATCAATTCGCTCGAAGAACTCGACGCCATGCAACGCGAGGCCGATGAATTCTTGCGCGACACACTGCAATGCTATGACGACGGCGCGATCGAGCAGGCGGACCTCGCCGCCTACAGCCTCGTGCTCGACCAGTTTCACAACGCCGTTGTCGACCGGCGCGCGGTGATCGGCGGCCCGGCCACCAATCTGCCGCGGATGCGCGCGGGATAGTTTTAGCGTTTTCGAGCGAGTGGCGGATATCCGCGCGGCGTTCATGGCACGGCGGAAAATCTTGCCTTTGTTTCAACAAAGTTCCATCCCGACGCGCCGTGTGTCACACAAGCGAAAAATCCTGCAATGCGCGCTGGAAAAACAATTTTTTCCGGGGTGACAAGCCGGGCAATAATGGCGACAATCGGTGTGATTTGTGTCGCATGATGTCGTCACCGCGTTGTGCCTTCGCAGCTTTCGTAAAATCGTTCGGGAAAATCGTCCGTGATCGCTTCGCGTTTGTTCATTGTGCTGATCGCTACGACCGCCGGTTGCATGGCACTGCAACCGTCGCGCGCGATGGCGCAGTGGTGGTCGCATGCGCCGGTCGATTTCGAGGAATGCGCCGATACCGCCGACAAGGCCGCGACCAAGGAGGCCAAGGTTTCGGCGCTTGCCGAATGCAACGCGAAATTTGCCGGACGCCGCAAGCCGGGCGGCGGCTATACTTATTTCGATTTCATGCAGGACCGCAGCTTCGACATTGCCGGGCCGAACCCGACGCCGGAAGAGCAGAAGCGAATCGATCAGGAATATACCGTCTATCTCGACAACCAGCGGCGCAATAGCATCGCCGCGGCGTTCGCGGCCAAGCAGCAGGAACAACTTCAGCAGCCGCTGCAACCGGCGACGTTCCGAAGCGAAACCGAGAAGGTGCCGCTGCCGGCGGCGGCGCCCAAAAAGCGCGAGACAGTCGCTGATCTCAAGGCGCGCGCCAAAGCCGCCGAATGCGCGCGGCATTCATTCTCCTGCGAATGGCCGCGGCTTTCGGGAGGCCTCGACGACCTGAAGAAGTTGCTGTTTGGTTCTTCGACGACAAGCAAGGCCAAGCACGGCTGAGGCTCACGCGATTCGCCGGCGTGTTGTCTTTCGTCGTCCTGGCGGAAGGCGGGGACACACCGGAACCGTCATCCCCGGGACGAACGCGGAGCGTTCGCCCGTGAGGAGCGGCCACTTGGCCGCGTCTCGAAGGATGGCTGCACGCACTGCGCGGAACAGCATCCTTCGAGGCTCGCAAGGGCTCGCACCTCACGGGTGAACGCAATTGCGTTCATCCCGGGGATGACGTCCGTGATTTCTTCACAGGCTCCTTCGCCGGGACGACTCACGCCCTGATCTGTTCCGGCGTCAGCCCGGGCGAGCCCTGGCCTGCGGCTTCGGCGCTTTTGATCAGCGCGAGGATGCGGCGTGACAGCGGAGCTTGCAGTCCGTGCCGGTCGGCGATCTCGACGATGACGCCTTGCAGATAGTCGATTTCAGTGCGGCGGCCGCGTTGCAGATCCTCCCACATCGACGAGCGCGCCTGCGGATCGATCTTCATGGTGCGCCCGAGCACCGCCTCGAAGATCGCATCCGGCAGCCGTAACAGCGACGGGGTCCAGCCCGCCGGGATCGGCGTCGACGACACCGGCCGGATGCCTTCGGCGCGGATCACAGCCAGCCCCTCCGCCATCTGGTCGGCGAACAGCCTGCGCCACGACCGCTGCGAAAGCTGCTGGCGCAGCGGTACGCCGCCCAGCGCGTTCAGCGCGTTGTTGAGATTGACCAAGAGCTTGCCCCATTGCACGCCGTCGATATTGCCGGTCGCGCGCATCTTCAGGCCCGGCACCGACAGCCGGTCCGCGGTGCCGGCATCATCGCGCTCGATCACGATGTCGCCCGACGTGGCGCGATGAAATCGCCCCTCGCCCTGCGTCACCACATTGAACGGGACCATTCCGGCCAGCACGCGACGGCCCGGCAATCTCGCGCGCAGCACGGCGACATTGCCGACGCCGTTTTGCAGGCTGAGGACGACGGCATCGGCCGGCGCGTGCTGCGCGATCAGTTCGGCGACCTCAGCGGTATCGGCGCTTTTCACCGTCACCAGCACGACGCCGACATCGCCAAGGATTTTTGCGTCTTCCGACAGCGTCAGTTGGCTCGGTGCGATCGTTTGGTCGAAGCCCTCGATGCTGGTCAGCCGCAAGCCGTTGCCTTCGATTTCCTGGATCACGCGCGGCCTTGCCAACAACGCGACATGGCGGCCGCCCGCGGCGCACATGCCGCCGACAAAGCAGCCGATGCTGCCGGCGCCCGCTATCCCTATCGCGCTTTCAGGCATCATCCCGCTTTCATTTTCTGGCCCCAAGATCTTGACCCCAAAATCTTGGCCCAAACGGTCGTTCCTCTCGGATTTTGTTAGCAGACTTTTGCAACCGGTGCCCCTAAGGCGGCGACGGGCCCCGGCCGCCCACGGCCCCGCGCCTTGTAACCGTCATGGCGCGCCAGTATGTTTCAGGCGGTGGGGCAGGTAGCGGCAGGAGAGAACCATGGGTTTACTTGACGTATTGAACGGCATGCAGAACGGCCCGCGCGGCCCCAGCGATCCGAATGCAAAATCCAGCGGCATGTCGCCAATGACCATGGCGATCCTGGGCCTGCTGGCCTGGAAGGCGGTCAAGCATCTGACCGCCGGCAGCGGCCAGCCGGGCGCAACGCCGGCTCCCGCACCCTCCCCCGCCGGCGGCAGCACGAGCGGCGGCCTCGGCGGTGGTCTCGGTGGCGCCCTTGGCGGCGCGCTTGGTGGTGGCGGCGGACTTGGCGGCGGACTTGGCGATATCCTGAAAGGTAATCTCGGCGGCATCCTTGGCGGCGCCGCGGCGGGCAGCGTGATCAGCGGCGGGCTCGGCGACCTGCTCAAGCAATTGCAGCAGAACGGCCACGGCGAAACCGCCAATTCATGGGTGAGCCCGGGTCCGAACAAGCAGATCGCGCCCGGCGATCTCGCCAACGCGCTCGGCGCCGACCAGATCAACGGCCTGATGTCGCAAACCGGTCTATCCCGCGAGGACCTGCTCTCCGGCCTCAGCCAGCAACTGCCCGACGTGATCCACCATCTGACGCCGGACGGACGGTTGCCGACCGAAAGCGAAGTGTCGGACCGGCTTTGATATCAGGCGAACCGGCACGCCCTCAAGGGCGTGCCGTGAAAGGCCCCACGCTCGAGAGCTTGTTTCTTCGCAAAAAAGGACGACGGCCATGTTGTATATCTTGATTGTCGGCATCGTTGCCGGGGTTCTCGCCCGCCTGATCTCGCCAGGCCCGAACAACCCCGGTGGATTCATCCTGACCGCCGTGCTCGGCATCGTCGGAGCCTTCCTCGCCACCTTCGTCGGCCAGCTGATCGGCCATTACGGCCCGGACCAGGGCGCCGGCTTCATCACTGCGACGATCGGCGCGCTGGTGGTGCTGTTCATCTGGAACAGGCTGGTGGCCAGCCGCGTGATTCCAGATATCGGGAATAAATAAGAACGGCTTGATCCTCGAGTTCGTCATGCCCGGGTTTGGCCCGGGCATCCACGACTTAGCAGCGCCGCAGTAAGTAAGACGTGGATGGCCGGGACAAGCCCGGCCATGACTAAAGAAATGATTTACGCGCTCGCTTGGCGAAGAAGCGTAGCCCGGATGAGCGGAGCGACATCCGGGACTTCGACACCGCGCCCCGGATATCGCTCTGATGTCCTTCGTCAAGTGGTTTGATCATGAGTTGTCGGCTCCCTGCGAATTTCGCTGGAGCGTGCGGTAGGGATGATCGTG
>NZ_LMUK01000024.1:0-118981 GCF_009766005.1 Bradyrhizobium sp. S69
TTCAGCCAAAATTTCCCGGTCGATGTGTCCTCCCGACCATTAAATGCAAAATTCTGCGGGCCAGAACGAAACATTCTCACACTCTCAGGATGACGGTGCCGGTGTGTCCTGGCCTACGCCGGGACGACGTACTGAGACAGTGGCGCTAATCACTCCCGCGCGCCAGCGGCACCGCTGATCACAGCGGCACGCCGCGGGTAATTCGGCCGCAAATCGCCGCCGCGGGCTTCGGTGAACGTGATCGCCATCGCCAAAATATGCTGCCTGTTCACGAAGTGGCGTTTTGCCACTACCATCGGCGCCCGTATAGCATACGTGATGCGACGGAGCTGCGTTTGCTCCGGTCTGACCTTGTCCTAACTGGCTTCAACTCCCGGCAGAATTTTTGATGATGTTGTTTGAGGCGAGCCTACGCATGCAATTCCCGGCCCTTGTCGCAACCCTTGCACTGACCGCGACACTCTGCGGACCAGCGAGCGCACAGGATATCCGGCACGGCGCGGCGCCGATCGGTGACCCCTATGCGGCGCGCGCGGTGATCGCCCATCACGGCATGGTGGTGGCGCAGGAGAAGATCGCCGCGCATATCGGCGCCGATGTGCTGCAGCGTGGCGGCAACGCGGTCGACGCCGCGGTCGCGATCGGCTTTACGATGGCCGTGACCTATCCTCGCGCAGGAAATATCGGCGGCGGCGGCTTCATGGTGATTCATTCAGCCGAGCGCCATGAGGATATCGCGATCGATTATCGCGAGACCGCGCCGGCCGCGACCACGCGCGATATTTTTCTCGGCGCCGACGGCAAGCCCAATCGCGCGAAGTCGCTGGATTCCGCGTTGTCGATCGGCGTGCCCGGTACCGTCGCGGGGCTGGCGCTGGCGCTCGACAAATACGGTTCGGGCAAATTTACGCTGGCGGAGCTGTTGAAGCCGGCCATCGCACTGGCATCGGATGGCATCGAGGTCGCCGGTGATACCGCCGACACGCTTGGCGAGGGACGCCAGCGGCTGGCGCACTGGCCCGCTTCGCTCAAGATGTTGTTACGCGACGACGGCACGCCGTTGCAGGAAGGCGACAGACTGGTCCAGAAGGATCTTGCCGCAACGCTTTCCGCGATCGCCGAACAAGGCCCGGCGGGATTCTATCGGGGACCCGTCGCCGACAAACTGGTGAAGGCGATTTCCGACGCCGGCGGCATCATGACGATCGACGACCTGAAATCCTACCAGCCGACGATCCGCACGCCGGTGCACGGCACCTATCGCGGCTACGACATCATCTCGATGCCGCTGCCCTCGTCCGGCGGCGTCGTGCTGCTGGAAACCCTGAATATCCTCGAGGGCTTTCCGTTGCCGGAACTGAAGCAAGGATCGGCGGACTCGCTGCATCTGATGATCGAGGCGATGAAGCGCGCTTACGCCGATCGCGCGCATTATCTCGGCGATCCCGCCTTCGTCACCGCACCGGTCGCGACGCTGATGACAAAGCAATACGCCGCGAAGCAACGCGCCGGCATCGATCCCGACCACGCCACGCCATGGAAGGACGAACTGCTGGCGACGGCAGCGCCTGCGCCCTCGCATGAGGGCAGCAACACCACGCACTACTCGGTGGTCGACAGCCATGGCAACGCCGTCAGCAATACCTACACGCTGAATTTCCCCTACGGGGTAGGCTTGGTGGCGGACGGCACCGGCGTGCTGCTCAACAACGAGCTCGACGATTTCACCGCCGCGCTCGGCGCCTCCAACGGCTTCGGCCTGGTCGGCTTCGAAGCCAACCTGCCGGCGCCCGGCAAGCGGCCATTATCGTCGATGACGCCAACCATCGTACTGAAAGACGGCAAGCCGGTGCTGGTGACGGGTTCACCCGGCGGCAGCCGGATCATCTCGACGGTGCTGCAGGTGATCGTCAACGTGCTCGACTATCATATGGACGTCGCGGCCGCGGTCGATGTGCCGCGACTGCATCATCAATGGATGCCGGACGAAGTCCGAGTCGAGCGCGGCTTTCCCGCAGATGTGATTGCAGGGCTGAGGGCAAAGGGGCACGTTGTCACCGAACCGCTCGGCCAAACTTCGGCCAATTCGATCGCGGTGACCGAAAACGGGCTGCTCGGCGCGCCCGATCCGCGCACCCATAGCGCGGAAGCGGCAGGGCAATAGTCTGGCGATCTGCATCGATCTGGCGTAATCCCCCCACACTAGGCGCGGACAGGCGCCGGCCAGCAATTTTCCGGGGGGAATATCAGCATGAGCAGCTCCGTCGAGCCGTCGGGCGGAATCGAAATCGCGCCGATCGAAGATTCCAGCCTGCTGGCGTTTTACCGCGACATGAACCTGCCGGAGCGACGGACGTTCTGGGCCTGCGCGGCGGGCTGGGCGCTCGACGGCATGGATTTCATGATCTATCCGCTCGTGATCGGCACCATCATCGCGATGTGGAAGGTCGATGCCGGCACCGCCGGCCTCGCCGGCACCGTGACCCTGCTCGCCTCGGCCGTCGGCGGCTGGCTTGGCGGCTACCTCGCCGACCGGGTCGGCCGCGTCAAAACCCTGCAACTGACGATCCTGTGGTTTTCGGTGTTCTCGCTGGTCTGCGCTTTCGTGCAGAATTTCGATCAATTGCTGATCGCCCGCGCGGTGCTCGGACTGGGCTTTGGCGGCGAATGGGCCGCGGGTGCGGTGCTGATGGGCGAATCGATCCGCCCGCAATATCGCGGACGCGCGGTCGGATCGGTGCAATCCGGCTGGGCGGTCGGCTGGGGCCTCGCGGTGCTGTCGCAGGCCATCCTGTTCTCTTATTTGCCGCCGGATGTCGCGTGGCGCTGGATGTTCGCGATCGGCGCGCTGCCGGCGCTGTTGATTTTCTTCCTGCGCCGCTATGTCGAGGAGCCCGAGATTGCCGTGGCGACGCTGGCCAAGCAGAAGGCGACCGGCGATCGGCCCGGCCTTCACGAGATCTTCGCCGGGCCCATTCTCAAGACCACCATTCTGGCGTCGCTGGCGGTGACGGGGTGCCAGGGCGGCTATTACGCCATCACCTTCTGGGTGCCGCGCTTTCTCACGACCGAGCGCAAACTCTCGGTGGTGGGCTCGACCGGCTATCTCGCAGCCCTGATCATCGGCTCGTTCGTTGGCTACCTCGTTGGCGCGTGGCTCGCCGACAAGATCGGCCGGCGTAAGCTGTTCCTGTATATGTCGATCGGCGCCATCGCGATCATTGTCGCTTATACGCAGCTGCCGCTGACCAACGAGATCTTGTGGGTGCTGGGCTTTCCGCTCGGCTTTTTCGCTTCGGCCTATTTCTCGGGCGTCGGCGCATTCCTGACTGAGCTTTATCCGACGCGGCTGCGCGGATCGGGCCAGGGCTTCTGCTACAATTTCGGCCGCGGCATCGGCGCGCTGTTTCCATTTCTGGTCGGTGCGCTCTCAACCTCGACATCGCTCGGCAACGCCATCGCGATCTTCGCGGTGCTGGCCTATGGCCTGTTCTTCCTCGCAGCCTTCGCGCTGCCGGAAACCCGCGGCCGGGTTTTGCATGCGGATGGGTAGTGTCTAGCCGCGGCGATCGCAGCAATCACGGCGCGTTCCCTGCCCCGCAAGGGGTAGGGAGCTAAGAACAGTCACCGCCCCACTTGATACGGCCCGCCCTTCTCGAGCGCGCGGACGTAGGCCGGGCGGGCGTGGATGCGATCTAGAAACGCCATCGCCTTGGGATGGCCTTGGTCAAGGCCTCCGCGCGCCGCGCCGCCTTCCAGTGGAAAACTCATCTGAATATCGGCGGCCGTAAATTCGTCGCCCGCGAACCATTGGCTCTTTTCCAGTTCGGCTTCCCAGAACGCCATGTGCTGCTTGAGCAGCGGATTGACCAGCGAAGTCAGCGCCTGGTTGGAGACCTTGCGCACCAGCGGCCGCAGCAACGCCGGCGCACGTTTCGGCATCAGCGTGAACAACAGCTTCAGGAACAGCGGTGGCATCGCGGAGCCTTCCGCGTAATGCAGCCAATACGTGTAACGCAGCCGCTCCGGCGTTTTGGCCGGCGGGATCAGGCGGCCCTCGCCATAGTTGTCGATGATGTATTCGACGATCGCGCCCGACTCCGCGATGGTGTTGCCCTGGTCGGTGATGACAGGCGATTTGCCGAGCGGATGAACCGCATACAACTCCGCCGGCCCGCGCATATTGGATTGGCGCTGGTAGCGCACGATCTCGTACGGCACGCCGAGTTCTTCCAGCAGCCAGAGCACGCGCTGCGAGCGGGAATTGTTGAGGTGATGGACGGTGAGCATGGCTGTTTCCCCCTTCTATGGCGAAGGTGGTGCCAGCCGACCGCCGGAAAGTCGAGACATCCGGAGGGATGAATTACCCGGGTAATATTGACAGATTCGATTTACCCGGATAATATGCCCCTTGAATAAAGGAGCTCTCCGATGAATTCGCCGTCCACCGACTATATCGCCTTTGAGGGTGAGCGCCGCATCGCCTCCGGTGATCTCCAGGCGGTTGCCCGCGCCGCGAAACAGACCCTCGATCAGCGCAAGGATGCATCTGTTCTGATTTTCGATGGGTCAACCAGCGAACCGGTCGACCTTGATTTCCGCGGCGGCCTTGAGGACGTCCTGGCGCGGCTGCCGGCCGCCAACGGCGCCGTTCCAGCCGAACCGGAACTGCCGCCAAATCGAGGCCCCGGCCGGCCCAAACTGGGCGTCGTGGCGCGCGAAGTCACGCTGCTGCCGCGGCATTGGGAATGGCTGGCGCAGCAGGCGGGCGGCGCGTCGGTGGCGATCCGCAAACTGGTCGAGGAAGCGCGGCGCGGCGGCGACGACAAGGATCGGATCCGCCGGGCGCAGGAAGCGGCCTATCGCTTCATGTCTGCGATGGCCGGCAACAAACCGCATTTCGAAGAGGCGACCCGCGCGCTGTTCGCGCCGGACCCGGTTCGTTTCAAGGCGCTGATCGCCGGCTGGCCGGCGGATGTCCGCGACCATGTCGCGAGGCTTGCAGAACGGGCGTTTGTCCGGCAACCGCAGGCCATTTGATCCCGAAACGGTGAACCGCTACGGTTGGAATGAAATGATAAGGCTCATATAAGTAGCTGACATCCAGGGAGATCACCGTGAGCACCACCGCGCCGCAATTCATGTTCGATTTCGGCAGCCCCAATGCCTTTCTCAGCCATGAAGCGATCCCGGCGATCGAACAACGCACCGGCGTCAAATTCGAATATGTGCCGGTACTGCTCGGCGGCATCTTCAAGGCGACCAACAACAAGTCGCCGGCCGAAACGCTGGCTGGCGTCAAGAACAAACCCGAATTCAACGCGCTGGAGACCGAGCGTTTCGTCAAACGCTTCGGCGTCAGGCCGTATGCCCCGAATCCCTTCTTTCCGGTCAACACACTCAATCTGATGCGCACCGCGGTGGCAGCCCAGCTCGAGGGCGTGTTTGAGAAATATGTCGAAGCCGCGTTCCATCATATGTGGGTCGAGCCCAAGAAGATGGATGACCCTGACGTGGCGGCAAAGGCGCTCACCGCATCCGGCCTCGATGGGGCCAGATTGCTCGCGCGTGGCCAGGAGCCTGAAGTCAAGGCCAGGCTGATCGCGAACACCCAGTCCGCGGTCGAGCGCGGCGTGTTCGGCTCGCCGACTTTCTTCGTCGGCAAGGAAATGTTCTTCGGCAAGGAACAGTTGCGCGAGGTCGAGGAATTGATCTCGGGGAAATAGAGTCGTCATTGCGAGGAGCGAAGCGACGAAGCAATCCAGCTTCGATTAGACTCCTGGATTGCTTCGCTTCGCTCGCAATGACGCGACGATGGGTTCAGTGGAGCTTCAAATGCAAAAGCGCAATGCAACGGTCGCGGTGATCGGCGCCGGCGATTACATCGGCGCCGAGATCGCCAAGAAGTTCGCCGCCGAAGGTTTTACGGTGTTCGCGGGCCGGCGCAATGGCGAGAAGCTCGAACCGCTGGTGAAGGAAGTGCAAGAAGCCGGCGGAACGATTTTCGCGCGATCGCTCGATGCGCGGAAGGAAGATGAAGTCGCGGCCTTCCTCAACGACGCCGACAAGCACGCGCCGCTGGAAGTCACGATCTTCAACGTCGGCGCCAACGTCAATTTTCCCATTCTCGAAACCACCGACCGGGTGTTCCGCAAGGTCTGGGAAATGGCCTGCTGGGCCGGCTTCGTCTCGGGTCGCGAATCGGCGCGGCTGATGCTGCCGCGTGGCAAGGGCAACATCTTCTTCACCGGCGCCACCGCCTCCTTGCGCGGCGGCAGCGGCTTTGCCGCGTTTGCCAGCGCCAAATTCGGATTGCGCGCGGTGGCGCAGGCGATGGCGCGCGAACTCGGACCAAAGAACATCCACGTCGCGCATCTGATCATCGATTCCGGCGTCGATACCGCCTGGGTACGCGAGCGCCGCGAGCAGCTCTGGGGCAAGGAAGCGCTCGACAACCCGGATCTGCTGATGCCGCCGGCCTCGGTCGCGGCCTCCTACTGGCAGCTCTACCAGCAGCCCCGCACCGCATGGACTTTTGAACTCGAGATTCGTCCGTTCGGCGAAAAATGGTAGAGGGGCGAATGGTGAGTAGCGAATAGCGAATGGCGGGGTAGCAAACAGTCCCCTTCCCTATTCGCTATTCGCCACTCACTATTCGCGATTGAAGTACTGAAGAACAACAACAAGGAAAACCAACAATGCGCGTTCTCGTGGTCGGTGCTGGTGCCATCGGCGGATATTTTGGCGGCAGGTTGCTGCAGGCCGGTCGCGACGTGACCTTTCTGGTCCGTCCCAAACGCGCCGGTGAACTCGCAACCGCCGGCCTCGTGATCAAGAGCCCGCTTGGCGACGTGACGCTGAAAAATCCGCCGACCGTACAGGCCGACAAACTGAATGAAAAATTCGACGTCGTATTGCTGAGCTGCAAGGCATTCGACCTCGATGATGCGATAAAATCGTTCGCGCCGACGGTCGGGCCGCAGACCGCGGTCATTCCCCTGCTCAACGGCATGCTGCATCTGGACGTGCTGGACAAGAAATTCGGACGCGAGCGGGTGCTCGGCGGGCTTTGCGCGATCGCGGTGACGCTCAACGACAAACGCGAGGTGGTCCAGTTGCAGCCGATGCAGTCGCTGACCTTCGGCGAGCGCGACGGCAAGGTGTCGGACCGAGTCCGCGCCATCGCTGACATCTTCGCCAGCGGCAATTTCGGTTCGGTCGCCAGCGAAACCATCGTGCAGGATATGTGGGAAAAGTGGGTGTTCCTGGCCTCGCTCGCGGCGTCAACCAGCCTGATGCGCACATCCGTGGGCAACATCCTGGCAGCTCCCGGGGGCAAGGATTTCCTGCTCGGCATGGTCGATGAAGTGAGCGCCATTGCGGCGGCCGAAGGCCACGCACCGCGCGCGCCGGCCGCGGAGCGCACCCGGGCGATGTTCACCACGGAAGGATCGCCGATGACCGCCTCGATGTTCCGCGACGTCAAGATCGGCGCCCCCGTCGAAGCCGATCACGTAATCGGCGACCTGATCGTACGCGCCGACGCCGCCAAGGTGCCGGTGCCGAAACTGCGCACCGCCTACACCCATCTCAAGGCGTATGAGAAACAGCGGGGGTAACTCCCACCTCGCCTCGGTGTCGTCCCGGCGTTCGCCGGGACGACACTGATCTTACAGATGCGCGAGATAGTGCGACAACGCCGTGATCTCTTCGTCGCTCAAGGGGTAGGCGACATCCGTCATCGCGGCGCCGGCGCCGCCGGTTCGCACGCCCGACTTGTAGTCGTGCAGCGCCTTGACGAGATATTCCTCGCGTTGGCCGGCGAGACGGGCGACCGCCTTGGTGCCCGCGAATGCATCGCCATGGCATGAGGCGCAACGCCGTCCGACGGCAGCCTCGGCGCCCTTCTTGGACAGATCGGGATTGTCGTCGGGTTTGGTATCCTTCGGCGGCGTCAGCGATGCGAAGTAAGCGCCGAGAACCCGAACATCCTCATTGCTGATCTGCTCGGCGATCGGCTGCATCAGCTCACTCTTGCGCGCGCCGCCGCGAAAGAAAACCAGCTGCCACTGCGTGAACTGATCCTGCTGTCCCGCCAGCGAGGGGATGTTTTCGGTTTGCGAAATGCCGTTCTCGCCATGACAGCCGGCGCATATTTCGGCTTTCTCCTTGCCGCTAGCGGGGTCAGCGGCGCGGGCCGATGAGCCGCAAGCCATTGTTGCTATCAGCATGGCCCCGAGTAGAACGCTTCGCATTCGCTTTCCTTCCATCGTCACGCCCGGATCAAGTCCGGGCATCACGAACCGTCATCAAATCGACCGTGGAAATAACCAAGAAAAAGAACCAGTAAATAGTCAAGGCTGCGGCCGCCTGTTAAGCAGCCGCAGCCCTGAAATGTTCCGCGCTTACTTGCTGTAGCTGATGCGGTAGATCGCACCGGCCCAGTCGTCAGCAATGAGGATCGAACCATCCTTGTCGAGAAGGATGTCATCCGGACGGCCGAGATAGCCTTGGTCGCCTTCGATCCAGCCGGATGCGAACACTTCCTGCTTGGGGTTCTTGCCGTCGGGACCGACGATCACGCGGACGATGCGGCCACCCTGATACTTATGCCGGTTCCACGAACCGTGTTCGGCAATCAGGATGTTGTTCTTGTAGTCGGCCGGGAACTGGCTGCCGGTATAGAACTTCATGCCGAGCGGAGCCACATGCGCGCCGAGATTGAGCGCCGGCGGGGTGAATTCCGAACATTTGTGACCCATCGCGAATTTTGGATCCGGCAGGTTGCCCTGATGGCAGTACGGATAGCCGAAATGCTCACCCATCTTCGAGATCATGTTGAGCTTGTCGCTCGGCAGATCGTCACTGATCCAGTCACGGGCATTTTCCGTGAACCAGTATTTGCCGGAGCGCGGATCAACATCGCCACCGACGCTGTTGCGAACGCCGAGCGCCACGATTTCGGCATTGCCGGTCTTGGGGTCGACACGGCGGATCTGCGAATTGCCGGTCGGCGGAATGCCGATGTTGAAGGGAGGTCCGAACGGAATATAGAACCAGCCGTCCTTGTCGGCGGCGAGGTACTTCCAGCCATGCGCGGCATAAGACGGCATGTCGTCATACACGACCTTGCCGTCGCCGAGCTTATCGAGATTGGCTTCGGGGTTGTCGTATTTGATCAGCTTGTTGACGTTGATGACGTAGAGCGCGCCGTCCTGGTAGGCGAGACCGGTGGGCATCGGCGGGTTGAGGCCCTTGAGAATGGTCTTGACCTCCTTCTTGCCGCCCTTGTCGGTGATCGCGTAGACGTTGCCGAGGCCGAACGAACCGACGAACAAGGTGCCCTTATCGCCCCAGGCCATCTGCCGCGCCGCCAACACACCCGAAGCGTAGACCTCGATTTTGAAGCCTTTCGGAAGCGTGGGTTGGACCTTCTTGATCACGTTAGCGAGTTCGGCATCCGATGCGCCGGTCGCGGGACCGGACGGCGGCGCCAGACCCTTCTGCGCTTCGGTTTCGTCGCCGAGGAACCAGTCATCCGGCGGATGCGTCCAGAAATCCTTGTTGCCCGACTGATAATTGTGCAGCGGTTTTTGCTGCGCGCTGACCTGGCCGGCCCCCGCCAAAAAGGCGATCGCCGCCAACGCCAGTACCGATCGATTGATAGCCATTTTCATTACACACTCCCTATGCAGCAGCCAGGGCGGCTGCTCGTGCTATTTATTTGAACGTCCGAGGGACGATTTTTTGTGGGTCTGGTATCGAGGTGGGTCAGACGAGCGGCATGCTAGCACATTCGCCGCAAGAGAGAAGCGGGCTCTGCGACGAGACGACCGAAACGAAACAAATTGAGAAGAAGTTTCTTCAAGCCGGTTTCCTCCGAGGCGATTTTTGGCCACGCTGCGCTGCGGCATGAACATCCGGCCGACAATCTGTCCTTATGTTCGAAGGAATATAGCGAAATCCGCAAGCCTCCCTTTCGGAAATCCCGTCATGAACCGGCCGCAATAGAGAAGACATGACAGAGGGCTATAGCCTGCGCATCAATGGCCCGCCTTCGGCGGCGCAACGAGACCAAGGGATGATCCGTCATGACGTCACAACCATTCACCCTGCATGTTCCCGACGCCGCGATCGCCGATCTGAAAACCCGGCTCGGTCTGACGCGCTTTCCCGATGCCGCTCCCGGCGAGCCATGGGCGTTCGGCAGCAGCGTCGCCTATGTCCGCGATCTCGTCGCCTACTGGAAAGACGATTTCGATTGGCGCACGCAGGAAGCGGCCTTGAATGCATTTCCGCAGTTCAAGGTGCCGCTGCATGACATCGACGTGCATTATCTGCACGTGCCCGGGGTCGGCCCGAACCCATATCCGCTGCTGCTGATGCATGGCTGGCCCGGCTCGGTCTACGAATTCATCGACATCATCCCGCGGCTGACCGATCCGGCCCGGTTCGGCGGCGACCCCCGCGACGCGTTCACGGTGATCGCGCCGTCGCTGCCCGGCTATGGGCTATCCTTCAAGCCCGGGCAAAAGCGGTTCATTCTGCAGGACATCGCGGCGTGCCTGCACGATCTGATGACGGACGTGCTCGGCTTCCGGCAGTTTGCCGTGCAGGGCGGCGATTGGGGCGCCGGCGTGGCCTCGATCATCGGACAACAATATCCGTCGTCGGTCTGCGGCATCCATCTCAATCTGCTGTTCGCGCCGCGCGACCCCGCTGCGAGCGGCACCAATGCGGAGGAACAGCGATATTTGGAAGTTCTGCGGCACTGGCTCAAGGAAGAGACCGGCTATCAGCAGATTCAGGGGACCAAGCCGCAAACGCTGGCTTTCGCGATGACGGATTCGCCTGCCGGGCTGGCGGCCTGGATCGCGGAAAAATTCCGCTCCTGGTCGGATTGCGACGGCGTTCCGGAAAACGCCATCAGCCGCGACCGCATGCTGGCGAACATCGCGCTCTATTGGTTCACCGGCGCGATCGGATCGTCGTTCTGGCCGTATTACGGCCGCGTGCATTCGAACTGGCCGCTCTCGCCGGCCCAGCCGGTCACGGTACCCACCGGCTATGCGGCATTCCCAAAGGAAATCATCGTGCCGCCACGATCGGTCGCGGAAAGGACCTATACCAACATCCAGCGCTGGACCGTGATGCAGAAAGGCGGCCACTTCGCCGCCATGGAGCAGCCGGCCGCACTTGCCGCGGAAATCCAGCAGTTCTTCCGCGAACTGCGCTGAGCAAGTGGCTAAAGCGTGACGGGCTGGAGTTGAACCGGCTCGCCGTCAGCGTCAGCACGGCACATCCGAGTGCTCTGGAGGGGGCAGACACAAAATCGCGAAAACAACCCCATGCAAAGTAGGACGGCGCGCGAAAAAGGACCCGGCGCCGCGACCCGGCCTAATCTCACCCCGCTCCAGAGCATGACCTCCGGGCAAACGCTTCGCGTTTGTCCCGGGGGAAAACCGGTATCCACTTTTCCGGATCATGCTTTACCGGCTATTTCGGAAGCCTGCCCGCTTCGATGGCGTCGATCTGCAAGGCGATGTAGCGGCTATAGATGCGGCATTGCGAAAACGCGCCGCCGGTGAACCACAGGCCGGGCTGTGCGGTGCGGACCCACATATTGCGCAGCTCCTGGGTCTTCTCGTCGAATCCCCAGATACGCCCGACCCGGTTGGCGGTATCGGCGCCGAACAGCGTGCCGAGCAGGTGATCGAGCCCTTTATAGCCCGTCGCCAGCACCACCAGATCCGCTTTGCGAACTGAACCGTCGTCGAACTCCAAGCCCTCGGCGACGAACCGCTTGATATCGGTGGCCTGAATCAAACGAATTTTCCCATCCGCGATCAGCTCGGAAGCGCCGACATTGAAATAATAGCCGCCGCCCCGCGACCGGAATTTCAGCGGCCAACCGGTGCCGTCCTCGCCGAATTCCAGCCTGAAGCCGGCCGCTTCGAGCCGCGCCAGCAGCGGCGCGTCGAGCCGCTTCACCTCGTCGGTGATGAGCTTGTGCGCGGCCTTCGTCACCGCCAGCGGCACGCCGGAATTCAGCACGTCGCGCGTTTCGATCGCCGGCCCCTCGCCCAGATAGGTTTTATCATAGAGCTGCGCCGGCTCGACATTGACGATCATGGTCGGGCTTCGCTGCACCATGGTGACATCGGCGCCATGGGCTTGCAATTCCTGGCAAACGTCGTGCGCGCTGGTGCCGGTTCCGAACACGACGACGGACTTTCCCCGCCATTCGCTGCCGCCGGAAAACCGGCTGGAGTGAACAACGCTGCCGGCAAAATCCTCCAGCGTCGCGATCTCGGGGATATTCGGCGTGCCGCTGACGCTGGTCGCAAGCACGATATGCCTGGGCCGCAGCGTGCGTGCGCTGCCCTCGGCGGTTCGGACATGCGCCGACCACCGCTGCGTGGCCTCGTCATACGCGGCCCCTTCGAATGTCGTTTCGGTCCAAAAATTGACCTCCATGACGTCAACGTAACTCTCGAGCCAGTTCGCGATCTGGTCCTTTGGAATGTAGTCCGGGAACGATCGCGGAAAGGGCAGGTAACGCAGATGATTGACCGGCGTCTTGTTGTGGAGTTTGAGCCCGTGATAGCGCAGCCGCCAATTGTCCCCGACGCGGCTGTTTCGATCGATGACAAGCGCATCGAGGCCGATACGCTTGAGCTCGACGGCCGCGGAAATGCCGGCGTGACCGCCGCCGACGATGAGAACATCCGGCTCGCGATCGGCGAACGCGATCTCGGCCTGCCGCAAAGCGAGCCAGTCGGGGCCTGCGAAATCACGCGCGTGGGAGCTCAAGCCGTCACGCTTCGACCGCGCCTCGCAGACCAGGTCGAAATCCGCCGATGTCGAGATCGTCCAGGCCTGCGGCGCAGCACCCGATGAACACACCAGCCTGAGGGCGCCGATTCCCGGGCCATCGACCGTCCCAAAGGAAATCACGGCCTCGATGACCTCGCGGCCCGCGACCGTCGCCCGGCGCGGAGCAAGCGCTACGGCATTCACCCGGAAATCAGTCGCATGAACCTCGGCGGCGCATCGGCCCAATTCGTTGCAGAGTGTTTCGCGGCCGCTAAAGGTCGCGAGCTGCCACGAAATCCCGAACAGATTCCGCCAATGGCTATCGGCCAGGAAAAGCGCGGCCAGCGCCTCGTTGTCGCTTTGCGCCAGCGCGAGATTGAACGCGCGCACCCACGCTTCCACCGCCTGTTCGGCCGAGGCCGTCGGTCTCTCCAGCATCGATGCGTTTCCCCTCACGAAGTCGGTCGCGGTTTTATTGTCGGCCTATCCGAAAAAGTTCGGGCCCAAGGAACCGAATCGGGTTCCCGCGGCTTATGGTCACGGACTTTGATCGAGGCCACTACAGCGAGGCCCACAAAAATGAAGATGCTCAAGCGTCTCTTTCAATTCTCGCAAAAATTCAGGCGAGCAGGCAGGAAGCCCCCGACCGAACCTCAATTGTACTCCCCGGTTGATCCCGACGAATTCGCCCGGCTGCTGACGAGCCGCCGGCCGGGCGATCTGAGGATCCTGGCGCGGAAGCTGAGCCTGCCCGCGAAAGTAAGCATCTGACTGAGGTATCGCCGGCTTCCGCGTGCGTTACACCACCGGCGAGCGGCCGCCATCGACATTGATGGCGGTGCCCGTGATGTAGGAGCCCTGCTCGGAGGCCAGGAAGCAGGCGAGATTGGCGAATTCTTCCGCCGTCCCCATGCGTCCCAGCGGAATGCCCTTGGCCATGTTCCCGGTGAACTCGTTGAAGTCGGTGCCCGGCGCGGTCTTGGCGTGGCGCTGCACCCACTGATCGCTGACGATCAGGCCGACCAGCATCGCATTGACCAGAATGTTGTGCGGACCGCCTTCGCCCGCCATCACTTTTGTCAGGGCCATGCCGGCCGCCCGCGACACCGAGGTCGGCGTCGAGGCCGGCGGCGGCGCTTTGGCGGCGGTGTTGAGCACGTTGATGATGCGGCCCCATTTGCGCTGCTTCATGCCCGGCCAGGCCAGCCGGCTGAAGCGGATCGCGGCGAACAGTTTCAGGTCGAGGTCTTGCTGCCACATCTCGTCGGTCACGGTTTCAAACGACATCGCGCGCGACGTGCCGGCATTGTTGACGAGAATGTCGACCTGGCCGAAATCGCTCACGATCTTCTCAAAGGTGCTGGAGATATCCGCCGCCTTTGAGACGTCGCAGACATAGTCGCGGACTTCGAGGCCATCCTTGGCCAGCGCCGCTCGCGCCGCCGCGAGATCTTCGGCGCCCCGCGCCACGATCGCAACCTTGCCGCCCGATTCGGCAAACCGCCGCGCCATCGCGAACCCGAGACCCTTGCTGCCGCCGGTGACGATGGCAACGCGATCTTGCATGGTGACATTCATGGTGGTTTCTCCCGTCGCGCCTTGTTCCGGCGGCTGTCGTTGGTTGAGCCGACGCCAGAATAGGTGTCAGACCGGAGATTGGAAATAGCGGATCATCTCGGCGAGGCCGCGAACGCGTTGAAACGAACACCGCATTTTTTGAAGGCTCTGCTCGCAATAACGATGATCCACGTCATGCGGCGTTCCTAAATGACCTATATGGAACACGAGAGCGCCGAATGCGGACATTGTAGTTGAGGCCGGCGGCCTTTATTATCCGGCGAACGTTGACTTCCGCATTGTTTGGCGCGGCCGGACCGATTACGATGCTGACCACTTTCCCGTGATCCCGTAGCTGTAAGTGGTGCGGTATGTATCGGACGACCATGCCGTTTCTCGTTCGCGTTGAAACTTTCCCTCGCAGCCGTTTCTTTTCGGCGACGATTACTAGACGGACCTCGCTTTCGTGCTTGTAGGCGGGATGTTTACACGTGATGGCGTTCCAAATTAGAGGTACCGCGATAACGGATCTTGCGAGTCGATTCAGAAATTCCATACCTATCGTTTTATTTCGCAAGTGATGGCGCGCATATATCAGTGCGGCATCTAGTATCGAGGTCGCCTTGTCTATCCCCTTAAGGTGCCTCGCTCGCGTATGCGCATCCTTGTAAACGACTGGCCCAGTAAAGGTATTCTTTCGTGGGTCTTTGCTCTGTTCTTCCGTTGGGGCGAACACGTCGTGGGAAAACGCGATGGCCACGCCGCGACCATCGTCCGCGTAGGCGCGCCACTGACCTAAGTCATCTCCGTTTCTGCTAAACGAGGCGATGAAAAAGTCGAATACTCGACCAAAATTGCGTTTCGTTAGGAGATCATCAATCCAGCCGAAGAGCATGCTATGATAACCGCCCGTGGCCATGCGCGGTGCGAGCAGTGTCTTTGCTAGATCGATTCCGTGCATCAATTCGGTTTTGTCATTTAGGTGTCGATAGTCCGTGAACCAAATCTCCTGATTCTTTAAGATTCCTTCGAGGCCGCGCATATCTGTGTAGTGATACAGGGGTGCTACTATTCGACTCCGACGTTCGATTTTACGAAAGTAATCGTCTCCCCACGCGTGATAGTCATTTATCGCCACCTCCAACGTGTGCGGAAGGTCGACATGTGGCAGCATTACGAAGCCCGGTTTTGGCTTTTTCATAATGCGTCCCCAATCTCCGGCTGCAATGTACTATTGGCACTCTCAAGCGGCAGTGCGCGATCGAACGACTTGAGCGTTTAACCTGCTCCTTGAGCATCATCTCGGATAGGCGCTTAAGGCCAACTCAACCACCAAACCCGGTCCGGTCGTCTAAACGTGAGGAATGGCTTAAATCTCACGGCAAATCCCTTCTGTTCATCGCCTTGCAATCTTATCCACTCCAAATTCTCGCGTCTAATCGCGTCATCGGCGGCTCGTTCGTCGCTCGTCGCAGATTCCTTCGCCGCAGTATCAGCGTGTTTCCAGATCGTAACGCGCTGCTGTAGTTCGCGAAGGTATCGGTACATGCCATCGTCGAACAGAAATTGTGCGTCCAAGGCGGCTAGGCCGTAAACGGCCAAGTCGCTGTCCGAAATCTCGCTGGAGTAGACGCTTGCCAGAAGTGAGCGTGTACTTTCATAGACCTTGAGCCGCCTGTCGTATTGGCGATCAAATGCGTCTAAGCTCAGCTTCTCATCAGCGATCAGCATCTGCCGTGCAGCGATCCAAACACCGACGACGGCGATAAGCGGCACGAGAACTGCCGGGCTGAAGAACATCGTTACGCTCGCGGCGAGTAACCTCTATTCGGACGGTCCAATACGCAAGCTAAGTGCTTGAAAATTGGAGCGGGCGAAGGGATTCGAACCCTCGACCCCGACCTTGGCAAGGTCGTGCTCTACCACTGAGCTACACCCGCATCCGAGAGGCCGGCGATGGAGCGCCGACGACGGGCAGAGCTATGCCAAATGCGGCCTCCGAATGCAACAGTCCGTCTGCCGATCAATTCGAGCGGTTCGGGCGATTTGGCCCTCAAATCCTCCGAATCGGCCCGAAATGACGCCAATCGCCGTTAACCTATGTCGCGGGCGGCTGTTTTCACGATTCGGGCTGCCCACGGGTCGATCGCGTAGAGATCTTGTGGTCTTGCACACGCTGGCAACAGGTCGTCCCTGCGAACGCAGGGACCCATAGCCACTGACCTCAAAAGTGAAAAAAGGCCTCTGCCGCAGTGCCGAAACGAGGGTCCGCGCCGTATGGGTCCCTGCGTTCGCAGGGACGACGCGTTGAAGAGACCTCGCAAAATCGAGACTTCCGCACGCGGGCAGCACAGAAAATGCCATCCCCGCCGATCGCGCGGGCGATTCGAACCCGTCCGGAGGGCCGGACAGCCCGGAACCCAATTGAAATTTCCGCGCAACCCGCCACTTAAGCCAGAGAACTTCTAAACCCTAGGCCCGGCCATGCTACAACGGGCCCGATCCCTTAGATATCAGGCGAGGAACTCGTGACGATCATAGAGCAGGGCAGCGGACCGGCGCCTCAGGCGCCAGCCGATCTGATCAAGGAAACCACCACCCAGACTTTCGTAAAGGACGTCATCGAGGAATCGAAGCACCAGCCGGTGCTGATCGACTTCTGGGCGCCGTGGTGCGGCCCCTGCCGCCAGCTCACGCCGATCATCGAAAAGGCGGTTCGGGCCGCCGGCGGCAAGGTCAAGCTGGTCAAGATGAACATCGACGAGCATCCGGCGATCCCGGGCCAGATGGGCATCCAGTCGATCCCGGCCGTGATCGCCTTCGTCAACGGCCAGCCCGCCGACGGCTTCATGGGCGCGGTGCCGGAGAGCCAAGTCACCGCCTTCATCGATAAATTGACCGCGGGGATGCCAAACGCCGGCGAGCCCAACATCGCGGAAATCCTGCAGGAAGCCGATGCGGTTCTGGCCGAGGGCGATGCCGCAACCGCGGCGCAGATCTATGCCGAGGTGCTGGCGGTCGACGCCAGCAATATCCCGGCGCTGGCCGGCCTTGCGAAATGCTATGTGGCGACCGGCGCGATGGAGCAGGCCAAGCAGACGCTGGCCCTGGTGCCGGAATCCAAGCGCAATGATGCGGCGATCAAGGCGGTGCAGGCCTCGCTCGATCTCGCCGAGCAGGCCCAGGCGGTCGGCCCGGTCACCGAGCTGGAACAGAAAGTCGCCGCAAATCCGCTCGATCATCAGGCGCGATTCGATCTGGCGACAGCGCTCAACGCCAGCGGAAAGCGCGTCAAGGCGACCGAGCAATTGCTCGCGATCGTCAAGCGCGACCGCAAATGGAACGAGGACGGCGCCCGCAAGCAACTGGTGCAGTTCTTCGAGGCCTGGGGTCCGACCGATGAGGCCACCGTCGAGGGACGCAAGCGGCTGTCGACCGTGCTTTTTTCCTAGATATCTTCTGCGCTCTATTTATTTGAGCATGATCTTTTCGGAAAACCGGTATCCACTTTTCCGGATCATGCTCTAACACCGGGACCGCACATGCCGATCAATGCCGAATATCGCGGACCCGGCGAGCTGCCCCAGGTGATCGCGGTGTTTCCGCTGCCCGGCGCGCTGTTGCTGCCGCGCGGCCAGATGCCGCTGAATATCTTCGAGCCGCGCTATCTGGCGATGGTGGACGACAGCTTTCGCGACGGCCACCGGCTGATCGGGATGATCCAGCCCGACGCGACCCATTCGCACGATGAAGAAAAGCCGACGCTGTTTCGCGTCGGCTGCGTCGGACGCATCACCCAGCTCGCCGAGTCCGGCGACGGCCGCTACATCCTCGAACTCACCGGCGTCTCGCGCTTCAAGGTGATCGAGGAAGTGAGCGCGCTGACCCCCTATCGGCAATGCAAGGTGGATTATTTCCCCTACATCGACGATTTCACCGCGCGCAAGGGCGAAGAGGCGGTCGATCGCAAAGCCTTGCTCGAAGTGCTGACGGATTTTCTGAAAGCCAACAATCTCAAGGTCGATTGGGAAGGCGTCGAGAGTGCGCCGAACGAGGCGCTGGTCAACGCGCTGGCGATGATGTCGCCCTACGGGCCGCCGGAAAAGCAGGCAATGCTCGAAGCGCCCGACCTGAAGACCCGCGCCGAAATCCTGATCGCGGTGACCGAAATGGATCTGGCCAAAAAGCGCACCAGCGGCGATCCGCCGTTGCAGTAGTTTAAGTGTCGTCACCGGGCTTGACCCGGTGACCCATCTTCTTCGCTAGGACTCTTGTGAAGATGGATGGATGCCCGGATCAAGTCCGGGCATGACGAGTTTCGGTGTTAAGACGTAGTGTTACTCACATCTCACCTCCGCCCAGAGCAGACGGCAATGTGAGGCTTCGCGGCACGCGCGAATATGCTACAGGGACGGGCCGACCCAGCCGGAGTCTAAATCCATGTCATCGCCGCCCGAGCGCCTTGAAGGTACCGTCGATCCAAAACTTCTGGAAATTCTGGTCTGCCCGATGACCAAGGGGCCGCTCGAATTCGATTCGGCGCGGCAGGAATTGATCTCGCGCTCCGCAAAACTGGCTTATCCGATCCGCGACGGCATCCCGATCATGCTGCCGGAAGAGGCGCGAAAGATCGATTAGCCGATGCGGGCCCAAACCATCCTGGGTGCGATCGCCGTCATCGCGGCTTTGGTGACGGCCACCAACGCTTCCGCCCAGGAAAGCAAGATCCGCGTCGGCGCCATCGACGCCGTGCTGACGCTGCCGCCCGACGTCGAACACCCGCCGGTCGCGCTGTTGATCGCAGGCTCCGGCACCACCGACCATGACGGCAACGGACCGCAGGCCAAACCCGCGACACTGAAAAAGCTCTCGGAGCAACTGGTCGCGCGCAAGATCGCAACGCTGCGCTATGACAAGCGTGGCGCCGGCGGCTGGAAGCCGGAATTCGGCAAACCGGAGGATTTCCGGTTCAAGGACTTGGTCACCGATGCGGTGTCGCTGGTGAATTACCTGCGCGCAAACGGAAAATTCTCGCGGGTCGTCGTGGTCGGCCACAGCGAAGGCGGCCTCGTCGGCATCCTCACGGCGCGGCGGGTGCCGATCGATCGGCTGGTGCTATTGGTCACCGCCGCGCGCAAGCAGGGCGATCTGGTCAAGGCGCAACTGGAAAAGACCGTGCCTCCCGATGTGTTCGAGCCGATTGCCAAAGCAATCGACGCCATCATGGCCGGGCAGATCGTCGATCCGCCGCCGCGCGGATTTTCGATCGCACCGTCGATGCAGCCGGGGATGGCCTCGGCCTTCACCGAAGACCCGGTCGAGCCCCTGAAACAGATCACCGAGCCGACGCTGATCATCGGCGGCGGTCGCGACCGCCAGATGGCGCGGGTGGATTTCGCAGCGCTTTCCGCGGCGTCACCGGTCGCAAAAACGCTGTGGCTGCCGGACATGAATCACGTGCTGAACGATGTCGACGACGCGGCCGACGACCTCAAGGCCTACAGCGACCCGGAACGCCCGCTCGATCCCGAGCTGATCGAAACCGTCGCGGCGTTTATTGTGGCGGGCGATGCGGCGAAGTGAGTACGACCGCTCACCTCGTCATTGCGAGGAGCGAAGCGACGAAGCAATCCAGTCTTCTTGGCAGCCCTGGATTGCTTCGCTTCGCTCGCAATGACGGGAGCTAATTCCTCGTCTTGTTACAACGCCTCGCCCTTCAACAGCCGTGGCACTTCGCCGGATAGCCCCGCGGCCTGGCGGATGAACAGGCTTTTCAGCGGCGGCGCGCGATCGACCAGCCCGAGGCCGATGTCGCGCACGGTGCGCAGCAGCGTCGATTTATTCGAGAACAACAAGTTCAGCGAATTGGTCGCGAGCCCCATCGCCATCGTGTCGAACCGCCGCCAGCGCTGGTAGCGGTCGAGCACGTCGGCCTGGCCGAGATCCATGCCGAGCCGCGCCGCATCGACCACCACCTCGGCCAGTGCTGCGACATCCTTCAGGCCCATGTTGAGCCCCTGCCCCGCGATCGGGTGAATCACATGCGCGGCGTCGCCGACCAGCGCCAGCCGTTCGCCGATGAACGAACGCGCGACGAAATAGCCCAGCGGAAACGCGCGCGGCTGATCCAGCGCCTTGATCTCGCCGAGATGCAGTCCAAAGCGCTGCTCGAGCTCGCCGTGAAACTCTTGCTCGGCCAGCGCCGTGATGCGCGCGGCCTCGGTGCGTTTCTCGGTCCAGACCAGCGACGAGCGCTTTCCGGTCAGCGGCAGGATCGCGAACGGCCCGGCGGGGAGAAAATGCTCCTCGGCGCGGCCGTGATGGTCGCGCTCGTGGCCGACCGTCACCACGATGCCGGATTGATCATAGTCCCAGCCATGGGTGGCAATGCCGGCATGCTCGCGCAATTTCGAGCGCGCGCCGTCGGCCGCCACCAGCAGGCTCGCCTCGATCATTCTGCCGTCGGACAAACTCACATCGACACCCTCGGGACGCGAGCTGAACTCGGTCACCGCGGCGGTCACGAGTTCGATGCCTTCGGCCTCCGCGCGCCGGGCCAGTACGTCGATCAGATGGCGATTTTCGATCATGTGCGCGAACGGTTCGCCGGGCTCGATATCCCCCGCGAAGGTCAGGAACACCGGACGGGTGGCGTCTTCCAGTTTGGAATCGGTGACCACCATGTCGAGGATCGGCTGCGCCTCGGCGGCGACCTCGCCCCACACGTCCAAGGCTTCAAAGAGCCGGCGGCACGCCGCGACGATCGCGGTCGCGCGCGGATCGCGGCTCGGCCGGCTCGCCAGCGCGGGATCGGCGACGATGACGGGGATGTCGCGGCCCAGGCCCTGACGCAGCGCCAAGGCCAGCGCCAACCCCGCGAACGCGCCGCCGCCGATGACAATGCTTCGTTGCGCCGACATGCTGTTCCTTTACGCGCCACGCCCTCAGACTGAGCTTGCTACCTGATAATAGGTGGGCGAAATAGGGCGGAGAAACAAGGTCTTTACACCCAGTTCGTCGTTCCGGAGCGATGCGCGGCATCGAACCCGGAGTGACCCGGAAAGAACGCCACATGTCCAAAGGCCTGATCGACCTGATTTCCATTCTCGACCTCGAACCGCTCGAGGTGAACATGTTTCGCGGCAACAGCCCCAAAACCAGCTGGCAGCGGGTGTTCGGCGGCCAGGTGATCGGACAGGCCATGGTGGCGGCATGCCGCACGGTCGAGGGCCGGCTGCCGCACTCGCTGCATTGCTATTTCATCCTGCCCGGCGATCCGCAGATTCCGATCATCTACGAGGTCGAGCGGCTGCGCGACGGCAAGAGCTATTCGACCCGAAGGGTCACCGCGATCCAGCACGGCAACGCGATTTTCTCGATCATGGTGTCGTTTCATGTCGAGGAACACGGTTCGTTCGATCACCAGGACAAGATGCCGGACGTGCCGCCGCCGGAAAAACTCACCGCCGAGGAGGTGGCCAAGCAGCCGATGTTCCGCGAGATGCCGGACTTCATCCGCCGCTATTATGAATCCGATCGCCCGATCGAGCTGCGCCCGGTCGAACTCGGCCGCTATTTCGGCCAAAAAATCGAGGACGGCCGCATCCATGTCTGGATCCGCACCGCCTCGAAATTATCCGACGATCCGGCGCTGCATATGTGCGCGCTGGCCTATGCGTCGGACTTCTCGCTGCTCGATGCGGCGATGGCGCGCTATGGCCGCACGTTATTCGACAAGCGCATGATGCCGGCCAGCCTCGACCACGCGATGTGGTTTCATCGCCCGTTCCGCGCCGACGAATGGCTGCTGTATGCGCAGGATTCGCCGAGCGCACGCGGCGGACGCGGCCTGACCCGCGGCATGATCTTCAAGCAGGACGGCACGCTGGTGGCGTCCGTCGCGCAGGAAGGCTCGCTGCGCGAGCGCAAATAAGCGCCGCGCAATCGCGTCTCTATCTATTTATTTGAGCATGATCTCCGCGCAAACGCTTCGCGTTTGTCGCGAGGGAAAACCGGTATCCGCTTTTCCGGATCATGCTCTGGTTACGCGGTCCGCTCGACGAGCTCGAATTGCGAGACGTACCACTGGCTGTACCAACGCAGCGCCCATGGAATCGGGATGATGAATATGCTTGCCAGCCCGAACAGCAGCGTGCGCCACAGCACCTCCAATCCGGTCGCGTGGAACAGAACCTCGCGATGCGTGCCGCCGATATTGCGACAATTCCATCGCATCCACGCCGTGACGACCCACGCCCAGCCGATCACCGTGATCGAGGAGACGGCCAACAAGACATGCCAGCCGATATAATGCAGCACGTTGCCGTTAAAGGTGATCGGTAGCGGCTGGCCGTTCGAGCTGAGATTGCCGGCGATCCATCGGATGATCATCCACGACAGATACGCCTGCCCGACGAAGGCGATCAGGTGAATGAGCTGGCCGCCGAGGCCGGCGTAGGCCAAGAGCCCTATGCCGACGAATACATACCAGATGTCGCCGATCTGGCCGTTGAAGGCGAGGTTCGGCCGGCCCGGCACGTTCACGTGGGGCGCGATCCAGCGGTAGAAGCTCGTCGCCGCCCACGGCGCCGGAACCACCAGCAAGATGCCGATGCCGTAAATCAGGCCCCAGCCGAGCAGTGGCCATAGTCCAGGTTCGAACGAGAGCGAGCCATCGCCGCCATGGTTGCCGGCGTCATACTGATATTGGCCACCGGACTGATATTGGCTGCCGGCGCTGGCGATCGGGCCGCCCGGTTGCGGGACGGCCGGCGGGCGCGCCGCGGCGGCTGGCGCCAGGCCGGGAATATCCCCCGCGCGCTGCCAACCCGACATCCCGTCGGTCCAGACCAGCGTGTCCGGCGTGACGGTGCCTCTGGCGATCAGGCTGCGAAACTGAGCTTCCGGAAGAGGGCCCTGCTGCTGGCCTTGGGAGGCGTAAAACCATGATCGGTCCGACATTTCATTCCCTTTAAAGTCATTTTCTTGGAGCGCCGGCGCGAACGAAACCGCCGACGGCGAAATTGAATTTTGGCAAATTACCCGGTCCGGTTGGGATCGAACCTGTTCGATAGGGAACAGACTATCAAACAGAAAACGGCGGTCGTCATCGTTTTTTGGTTGGAGCTGCAAACTTTTTGTGCCATTCGCACAAAAAGATGCCAGACTTGAAAATACCGGACTTGCCGAGACGCAGATCCGGATACGACCAACCTTTCGGGACCCGGGAAGCGAAGGCCTGACCATGAAGCTCGTTGTCGCCGTCATCAAACCCTTCAAGCTCGACGAGGTGCGCCAGGCGCTCACCGCGATCGGGGTCAGCGGCATGACCGTGACCGAGGTCAAGGGCTACGGCCGACAGAAGGGACATACCGAAGTCTATCGCGGCGCCGAATATGTCGTGAATTTCCTGCCGAAACTGCGGATCGAAATCGCGGTGGCATCCGACATCGCCGACAAGGCGGTCGAAGTCATCACGACGAGCGCGCGCACCGGCCAGATCGGCGACGGCAAGATCTTCGTGACCCCGATCGATCGTGCTTTGCGAATCCGGACCGGCGAAACCGACAGCGACGCGCTGTAGCTCCCGATCGGATTCCCGCGCTTCGGATTCCCGCAACTCATCGCATCCCGCAACGACGCCGGGCGCGATCAACAGACATCGCCGGCCAGAGGAAATACCATGGGGGCACTTTGGTGTCGCGCAGCGAAGCTGGCTGCGCCGATCGGACTTGTGACGATCCTTGCGACACCGGCGTTCGCGCAATCCAATTCCATCAGCGGCGCCGACACGGCCTGGATGATCGTTGCGACGGCACTCGTGCTGATGATGACGATACCGGGACTGGCGCTGTTCTATTCCGGCATGGTGCGCAAGAAGAACGTGCTGGCGACGATGGCGCAGAGCCTTTCAGCCGTCACCATGATTTCGATTCTGTGGGTCGCGTTCGGCTATTCGCTGGTGTTCGTCGGCGATGGTCCATGGCTTGGAACGCTCGATCGCTGGTTTCTGGCCGGCATGACGCTGGATAGCGTCAACCCCGCCGCCAAGACCATTCCGGAAGCGCTGTTCATGCTCTACCAGATGACGTTTGCGATCATTACCGTGGCGCTGGTGGCGGGCTCGGTCGCCGACCGGATGCGATTCTCGGCCTATTTGCTGTTCTCGATCGGCTGGTTCATCCTGGTCTATGTTCCGCTCGCGCACTGGATTTGGGGCGGCGGTTTTCTCGGTACGATGGGCGTGCTGGATTTTGCCGGCGGCCTCGTGGTGCATCTTTCCGCCGGCATCGGCGGATTGGTGGCGGCGAAGGTCCTCGGCCGGCGCCACGGCTATGGCACCGAGAATCTGTCACCGTTCGATTTGTCGCTCGCGGTGGTCGGCACCGGATTATTGTGGGTCGGCTGGTTCGGCTTCAATGGCGGATCGGCGCTGGGCGCCAATTCGCGCGCGGTGATGGCGATCATCGCGACCCACCTCGCGGCCTGCGCCGGCGCGCTGACCTGGGGCGGGCTCGAATGGTCGATCCGGCGCAAGCCATCCGTGCTCGGCATGATCTCCGGCGCCGTCGCGGGCCTTGGAACGATTACGCCGGCCTCCGGCTTCGTTACACCCTTGGAAGGCATCGTGATCGGCGTGACCGCGGGCCTGGTGTGCTTCTGGGCATGCACCTGGCTGAAGCATCGCTTCCGTTATGACGATTCGCTCGACGTGTTCGGGGTCCACGGCGTCGGTGGATTGATCGGGACGCTGTTGACCGGGGTATTTGCCACCGCCGCGATCGGCGGGGTCTCCGGCCTGATCGAGGGTAACCCGCAGCAATTGCTGATCCAGTTTTATGGCGTCGCCGTTACCCTGGTGTGGTCGGCCGGGATGACCTTCGTGCTGCTCAAGCTCGTCAGCGCCTTCGTACCGCTACGGGTTTCCAGGGAGCATGAGATGGAAGGCCTCGATATCTCGCAGCACGGCGAGGCTTTGCAGTAAAATACTTACTATAATACCTTTTATCTGCCCTTCCCGTGGGCACGATTATGTCGACAGCCTGTCACGCCTTCATTTTAATCAGGTGTGATTAGGTTTTGGGCGCGACCGAATAGCGCAGTTGCGCCCTTTTCCCGCAAAGTTCGAAAACACCCGCGTTCATAGTCCGTTAGGCAACGCGCCCGATCTGGCACGGCATTTGATTCTATAGGGCTGGCTGTGCCCGCGTAGTGAACTCTCTCGCGTGGTGAACCTCAGTCGAGAACGCCCGGTCACGTCTGGACCGGGCCCAAGCGGGGATAGGAACCTATGAAAATTGTTATGGCGATCATCAAGCCATTCAAGCTCGAGGAAGTCCGCGATGCCCTGACCGCCATTGGCGTTCACGGTCTCACGGTGACGGAAGTCAAAGGATATGGGCGGCAGAAGGGCCACACGGAAATCTACCGCGGCGCTGAATACGCGGTGAGCTTCCTGCCCAAGATCAAGATCGAGGTCGCGATCGCCTCCGATCAGGTCGACAAGACCATCGACGCCATCACGTCCGCTGCAAAAACCGGACAGATCGGCGACGGCAAGATCTTCGTCATCAACCTCGACCATGCGGTTCGTATCCGCACCGGCGAGGCCGATGCCGCTGCACTCTGATTTCACGCTCAACATAAAATTCAAGCAGGAGTAAAATCAATGACGTTCACACGTCCCACCCCCGCGGGATGGGCAGTCCTCGCAATCGGAGCGCTTTGCGCCGTAGGCTTCGCCGACGCGGCGATCGCCCAGACTGCTGCTGCACCCGCGGCTGACGCAGCGGCAGCGGCTCCCGCCGCGGCCGCCGCTGTTCCCAACAAAGGTGATACCGCCTGGATGCTCGTATCCAGCGCGCTGGTTCTGATGATGTCGGTCCCCGGCCTCGCACTGTTCTATGGCGGCCTCGTCCGCACCAAGAACATGGCCTCCGTGCTGACCCAGGTGTTCGCGATCGTCGCCATGGTTGGCGTGGTGTGGACGCTTTACGGCTACTCCCTCGCCTTCGGCGACGGCGGCAGCATGACGCCCTACATCGGCGGCTTCACCAAGGCCTTCATGCACGGCATCGACTCGAACTCGACGGCGGCGACGTTCTCGAACGGCGTTGTCATTCCGGAACTCGCTTACTTCGTGTTCCAGATGACGTTCGCGATGATCACCCCGGCCTTGATCGTCGGCGCCTTCGCCGAACGCATCAAATTCTCGGCCGTGATGCTGTTCATCCTGCTGTGGGTCACCTTCATCTACTTCCCGATCGCGCATTGGGTTTGGTATGTCGCCGCTCCGGATGACGTCGCAGCTGCTGCCAAGGCGCTCGCCGCCGCGGCGGATGGTGCGGCCAAGACCGCGGCCCAGGCCAAGCTCGATGAAGTCACGGGTGCTGTCGGCTGGCTCGCCGGCGCAGGCGCTCTCGACTTCGCCGGCGGTACGGTCGTGCACATCAATGCCGGCATCGCCGGTCTGGTGGGCGCGCTGATCATCGGCAAGCGCACCGGCTACGGCAAGGACCTGATGGCTCCGCACTCCCTCACCATGACCATGATCGGCGCCTCGTTGCTGTGGGTGGGCTGGTTCGGCTTCAACGCCGGATCGAACCTCGAAGCCAACGGCGTCACGGCGCTGGCCTTCGTCAACACCATGGTGGCCACCGCGGGCGCAGCGCTCTCCTGGTTGCTCTCCGAATGGATCGTCAAGGGCAAGCCCTCGTTGCTGGGCATCTGCTCCGGCGCGGTCGCAGGCCTGGTCGCGGTCACGCCGGCTTCCGGCTTCGCCGGTCCGATCGGCGCTCTGGTGCTCGGCCTCGTCGTCTCTCCGGTCTGCCTGTTCTTCGTCTCCACCGTGAAGAACGCGCTCGGCTATGACGACGCGCTCGACGTATTCGGCGTCCACTGCATCGGCGGAATCATCGGTGCGCTCGGCACCGGCATTCTGGTCAATCCCGCCCTCGGTGGCGTCGGCATCACCGACTACACCAACATCACCGGAAACAATGCCGGCACCTACGATTTCGTCACCCAGATGATCGCGCAGGGCAAGGCGGTCGGAGCAACGTTGCTCTGGTCGGGTATCGGTTCGGCGATTCTCTACAAGCTGGTCGACATCATCGTCGGTCTGCGTCCGACCGTGGAGGAGGAGCGCGAGGGTCTCGACATCTCCGATCACGGCGAGCGCGCCTACAATATGTAAGCTCTCCCGGGGCGCGATCTCACGGGATCGCGCCCAGAACTACGGTTCGGGCACATACCCGGCAATGCCTGAACCGTCGAGGGGCTCCAGCGCAAGTTGGAGCCCCTTTCTTTTTGCGGGGAGGGGCAAAGTTTGTCGTCCACGGTCACGAACTCATTGGCTCGTGAGACCACCCTTCACCACAGGATGACGGGTGTCCGCCTCAACCAGGTGTCGGTCGCCAGTTGCTCCACCACGAACCGAGCGACATCGGCGCGCGCTATCTTGCCGCCGCTGACGCCTGCGAGGTCGGCGACGGCCCTGAGGCTCCCACGAGCCGGATTATTGGTGAGCATGGCGGGCCGGACTATGATCCAATCGAGTGAGCTGGCGCGGATCGCTGCTTCCTGGCGGCCCTTGTCCTTGTAGGCATGACGAAGCAGCAAGGGCAGGAAGAGCCGGTCGAACACGAAGCCGCCGTGGCCGCGGCTGTCCGCGACCCCCAGAGCGGAGATGCAGACCAGACGGCGCACGCCGCTGCGCGTCATCGCCGGAACCAGCGCGCGTGTCGCTTCGGTCAGCAGGCTGACCTCGCTGAAGGGGCTAAGGCCTGTCCCCAGCGAGCTGACGACGGCATCGCAACCGTCCAAGGCGCGCGTGAGGTGGCCTTCGTCGCGAACATCGCCCTCGATCACGTCTGCTCCCGGGAGATCGGGGGCGCGCGCCTTCGAGCGAACCAGCGCCACGACGGAATGACCCTTAACTAGGGCTTCGTGGACGATCAGCCGTCCAGTTCCACCCGTTGCACCCAAAACAAGAACCTTCATATTCGACCTCGATCTTTCTTGGTGTGAACGCCGCGGTTCACAAGGAAGCGGGGCTGTTTCAGCCTCTCTGCCGGGATCGCGATACACATCGGTGATGGTCGCGCCAAGAAACGGCCGGCCGCGACGCATTCATTCCGAAGGAGATGCGAATTTCCGGAGCAGGTCCGAAAGTCGCATCTCATCGCTGATCCGCGGACCTACGCCGTGGCGGCTTTCCGAGCCGCCGCGAAGACATCGCGGGGGGACGTCGTGCCGGCGACGTGCTCCGTGCCCGCGACGCCGAGGTCCATCCAGCCCGCGTTGACGGCCTCGTACATCGCTTCAGCCGGTCCGGTGTGGCCCTTCGGGATGCCGAACTGCTCGAACGCTGCCGGCCAACCGGCCCGCGGGACGGCAAAGGCTTTGACGTCGAGATTCAGGACTTCACCCAATTGCTCCGCGACTTCATCCGCGGTGACCATCGAACCGAGCTCGATGACTCGCTGCCCCGACCACGTCGGCCCGGTCAACAGCGTCGCCACCTCGGCGCCGATGTCGTTCGTCGCAACCATGGTCGATTTCCGGTTGGTCGGGTTGTAGTAGACGGGAAGCGTGCCGCCCTGGGCGACGTGCAGGCCGTAAAGGAAGTTTTCGAAAAATCCGCCTGCGCGCACAAATGCGATTGGGGATGTCAGGTTGCGAAACCCTTGCTCGAGAAGCGACAGCGCCGTGATCATCCCGAGCCCGCTGGTTCTGTTCGCCCCCATCGACGAGAGCGCAACCACGCGCGGCGGCGCTGCCTTGGTGAGCGCCTGGACATAGTTCGCAATCACGCCCTTTGCTTCTTTGTAATCGGGCGAGGGAGCCCAGACAGCCGGCAACATGACAAACGCGCCTTCAACGCCTTTGAGCGCCTGCTCGATGGCTGCCGAATCATTCCAATCGCCGTCTACCAGTTCCACGCCCTGGTTCGCCCAGTTAGCCGCCTTCTCGCGATTGCGGACGAGCGCGCGTACCTGCTTGCCTCGCGCCAACAGATGTTTTGCCGTTGCGCCGCCAACTTTTCCCGTGATTCCCAATACCAAAAACATGTGTTTTCTCCTGATCTAGAGGGACAGAACAATGCCCGGTTGGTTCAATGGATGAGCGGCAGAATGGCCCGGATACGGGGGTCGCGCAGATAGAGGCCGCCCCAAGTCATCGCGCCCAGAAGCAGGGAAATGAGTTCCGGCGGCGACCCCAACTCACCGATGCGGACATGGGCGCAGATCGCGCCTCCGAGAAAGCCAGTCACCAGGATCGCGCCGAGGACGGCGGTGGCCGGAATGGCGTAAAGGATGGCGCAGGCGAGTATGATCGGACCCACGATACGGGTCAGGTCCATCGCGAACCCGGTTTCCTGCAACACGCTCGCAATCTGTGCCGGCGCGAAAAGCTGAATAGTCCCATCTGCCACCAGGGTGATAACGACAAACGCGCTCATTATCCGGCCGGCCCACAGGGCGCGATGCAGGGTCATGGTTTCAGGCAGTTGATGCAGGTTCATAGTTTCGGACATCTGTCGTTCTCCTGGTGGGCCCCCGATTTCGAGGCTTACTGTATCTCGCAGGCATGATAAACACCTCGGAATTGAACTCACTGTTCTCTTTGAGCTGAACAATACCGGGGGCGCGAAAATGCAGAATCTCGAACCCATCCTGATTTTCATCACGGTCGCGGAAATGGGGAGCTTCACCCACGCAGCCGAGAGCCTGGGCATTCAGAAGGGAAGAGCCTCAACGGCGGTCCGGAAGCTGGAAGAAGATGTCGGTGTCAGGCTTCTGCACCGGACGACGCGTAGCGTGCAGTTGACGGAAGACGGCCGGGTATTTCATGCCCGTGCCCGCGATCTGCTTGCTGAAGTCGATGACCTGCACTCGATGTTCGCAGGCGATCGCGTGGCACTTCGCGGGCGTTTACGGGTCGATCTTCCGGCCGAGGTGGCGCGCACAACGATCGTACCGGCCTTGCCGGATTTCATGGCGGCCCACCCCGAGTTGGAGCTGGAGGTGTCGAGTACCGATCGGCAAGTCGATCTGGTTCAAGAAGGTTTCGACTGTGTATTGCGGCTTGGACCCATAGGGGACGAGACGCTGATTGCCCGCCCACTGGGCCAGTTGCGCATGGTCAACGCTGCCAGTCCCGCCTATCTGGCGCGCTACGGCGTCCCTCGATCGCTGGAAGATCTCCAGCGTCAGCAGCATCGGACCATTCATTTTTCGACGATGCTGGGCGCAAGACCCTATGGATGGGAATATCCGGACGGCGACGGCTACGCGACGCTTCAGTTGCAAGGTGCGTTGCACGTCAACAGCGCGCAGACCTACGAAGCCGCGGCCCTCGCCGGCCTTGGCCTGATTCAGGCGCCACTCCTAGGGATTGGCCGATACTTAGAGGCTGGAGCGCTTGTGGAGATCATACCCGATTTTCGTCGCCGGGCGCTCGCCGTGTCCCTCGTCGTCGCACATCGGAGCAATCTGTCGCGCCGGGTCCGCGCATTCATGAAATGGATCGAAGATGTGCTGACGCCGTATCTGGAATAGCGAGACGAGCTTGTTCGTCCGGCCCTCGAAATCAACATTCTGACGTTATGTGTCCTCGTTCATGGTTATTTGACCAGCGAGGGACGCAAGATAGGCGCGAAACTCTGTAGACCGGGTATCTTGCCGAGACGTGGCCGGGATCGGGGCGTACCCACCAATAGCGATTCCGGTCGAACTTGAGTAGACGCGGCGTTTCGCAAATGTCATCAGAACTTCCTCTTTGGAGGACGAGCGATGGCGCAGGCCGTGCTTCACTTCGTTTTCACGCCCTCGGGCGCAGGCTGCCTGGTTCAGGCATTGAGGAAGGCTGGCCGAGACGATCGTGTCATCGCTTCCTACGATGACCTGAGCTTCGGACCTATCAATCCCGGCGACGCGTCCTCTCGCGCCAAATGGGTTGAGAATGAACTCGGCCAGACAGACTGGAAGGATCGTTCGGCTGGGTCAGAACGCGCGTACGACGAGGCGCGGCTCCCTGATTGTCGCAAGATCGCGTGGCTGACGCGCCGATCCGCGATGGAATATGCCGGCTTTCTTGATTGGTTGTGGCGGCTAGGCGACGCCCCGTGCGAGGTCGTTGATCTGACCGACGTCACGGTCTCGCACCGTCCGGAGCACGGCCCACCCCGACCGCCGCGCCCCGCGGTGAGTCTCGGTCTGCTTCATCACGACAAAATTTGCAGCGACAAGCTCTGGGATTTGGCTGAGCCTTTGCAAATAAGCCAGCGACGCGAGTATCTCGGCCTCTGGCAACAGCTCCGTTCGGAAAACGCACCACTTCGGGTTATCGACGGCGGCCGGCTTGTGTCGGCGCCAATTTCGTTTTTCGACGGGCTGTTGATGTCTTTTGTGACCGACCATTGGCAAAAGGCAGCGAGAGCTATCGGCTCGACGATGGCCATGGATGATTGGATCATTCAAACTCACGACGTTTTTCTATCCGCTCGGGTTAAGGCCTTGGCCGAGAGCGGTAGCCTGGAAATTCGGGGGCCTCGCGCCGCTGACATTTTCTCGAGCGAGGTGAGGCTGCCGGGGGTGCGACAGCCGTCGTAGAGCGGAAGGATGAGCATTCGCGCCGCCCATAGGCTCCGTCCAGGCTACGAATTATCCCGGGAACCTTGGCAAATTCGACCCTTCCGTCGATGGTTAATCGCGTCTTAACCTCGCCGTATCTATGGTGATTTGATCCATTTTTGGCCGGTCACAAGGGGCGACCGGCGGCCGCAAGGGGCTGGCATCTCATCTATGGCAATGACCGCTTCATCCCGCACGCCGCAAGGCACCGGCAGCCAGGACAGCGAGCGCTCGCCATTCGCGCGGTTGACCGAGCTTTTGGCGCCCTACCAACCGGCTAAGCCGTTGATTACGCTATCGTTGGGCGAGCCGCAGCATCCGGTACCGGCGTTTGTCGCGCCCGTCTTGGCCAAGCACATTGGCGATTTCGGCCGCTATCCGATCGCCAAGGGCATCGAGCCGTTCCGGCGGGCGGCGTCGAACTGGCTGTCCAGCCGATTCGATCTTCCGCGGCCGATCGACCCTGAAAGCGAGCTTCTGGTGCTGAATGGCAGCCGCGAGGGTCTGTTCTTCGCGGCGATCACGGCGGCGCGCTATGTCGGCGAGCGCAAGGGCCGGCCTGCGATCCTGGTGCCCAATCCGTTTTATCCGGCCTATGGCGCCGGCGCCCGCGCCGCGGATTGCGAGACCATCTATCTGCCGACCACGCCCGCCAACGGCTTCCTGCCGGATCTTGACCAGCTCGATGACGCGACGCTGGCGCGCACCGTCGCGATCTTCATTGCCTCGCCGGCCAACCCGCAAGGCGCGGTGGCGTCGCGCGGCTATTTCGGCCGCTTGAAGCAACTCGCCGACCGCTTCGGCTTCATGATCCTGAGCGACGAATGCTATTCCGAGATCTATACCAAGCAGGCGCCCGGCAGCGCGCTGGAATCCGCCGGACCTGATTTTACCAACGTGGTCGCGTTTCAATCGCTGTCGAAGCGCTCGAACCTGCCGGGCATGCGGGTCGGCTTCGCCGCCGGCGACAAAAAGTTCCTCGGCCTGTTTCACGAACTGCGCAATGTCGCGGCGCCCCAGGTGCCGGTGCCGCTGCAGCATGTCGCGGTCGCCGCCTATAGCGACGAGGCGCATGTCGAGGAGAACCGCAGGCTCTATCGCATCAAGTTCGATCTGGCCGACCAGATCCTCGGCAACCGCTATGGCTATGTGCGGCCCGCCGGCGGCTTCTGCGTCTGGCTCGACGTATCGGCCCATGGCGGCGACGAAGCCGCGACCGTGAAACTATACAAGGAGGCCGGCGTGCGCGTGGTGCCCGGAAGTTATCTGGCGCGGCAACAGCCCGACGGCAGCAATCCCGGCGCCGGTTACATTCGTCTGGCGCTGGTCGCCGACGGCGAGAGCACAGCCGAGGCGTTGCACCGGCTGGTCGAGATTTTGGATTAATCGCGGGGCCCCATGAGCATGCCGGCGATCGAACGCGTCATTCCCCTGGTCGGCCATTTGCCGGCGTCGATCCGCGAGGCGCTGGCCCGGCGCTTACGTGAATGCACAGGGCTGGGCCTGATCGCGCTGTCCGGCGTGGCGGCGGCCGCCCTGATGACGTGGTCGGTGCAGGATCCGAGCCTGAGTCATGCGACCTCGCGCGCAATTCATAACGTCGTCGGTTATCCCGGCGCGATCGGCGCTGATCTGTTGATGCAGATCATCGGCCTCGGCGCCATCATGCTGGTTCTCCCGGTCGCGGTGTGGGGCTGGCGTATGCTGACCCATCGCGCCTTCGATCGCGAAGCGCTGCGGATCGCGTGCTGGATATTGTGCACGGTCGCTTCCGCGGGCTTTGTCAGCTGCTGGCCGCATGGCGGCGCATGGCCGCTGCCCACCGGATTGGGTGGCGTGGTCGGCGACGCGTTGCTGCGGGCACCAGCGATGGTGCTGGGGACGCCCGGCTTCCTCTACCGCCTCATTTATGGCATCGCGCTTGGCACAGCCATGATCGCGACGTTCCTGATTGCCTGCGGCCTCGGCTCCCGTCCGTACGAAGAAGAAGCGGCATCGATCGAGGATGACGACGCGCCGTTCGTCGAGGAAGAGGACGATCGCGGCTCGGTCTCGCTGGGATGGCTGTTCCATGCCGCGATGAGCGCCAAGGCGCGGCTCGGATGGATGTTCTCGCGGGCCTATAGCTCACTGGTCGCCAGCGCACCGGCGAAAAATGCCTCCGCGTTCGAACGTCAGGAACCCAATCTGGGCGGCCGCGCCGCGCCATCCCTGGCCCCGCAGGCGGAACAAGATTTCGACGACGAAGACGCCGACGAGGAGGAGGAGGAGGCGCCGGCCGCCCGCGCGCCGCGCAAGAAAGCAGCGCCGCAGGCACCCGCGCGCAAATCCGCCGGCAAGTTCGAACTGCCCTCGGTATCGGTGCTGACCGCGCCGAAGGCTTCCGATCGCCAGCCGCTCAGCAAATCCGAACTGGAGAGCAACTCGCGCGCGCTGGAAGGCGTGCTCGGGGATTTCGGCGTGCGCGGCGAGATCGTCAAGGCCAATCCGGGGCCGGTCGTGACCTTGTATGAGCTCGAGCCCGCGCCCGGCATCAAATCATCCCGCGTCATTGGCCTTGCCGACGACATCGCGCGCTCGATGAGCGCGCTCTCGGCGCGTGTCGCCGTGGTTCCCGGCCGCAATGCCATCGGCATCGAGCTGCCCAACGCGCATCGCGAAAAAGTTTATCTGCGTGAATTGCTCTCGGTAAAGGACGAGTCGGTTGCCAAGCTGCCGCTGTGCCTCGGCAAGAACATCGGCGGCGAATCCATCATCATCGATCTGGCGCGAACCCCGCATATGCTGATCGCCGGCACCACCGGCTCCGGCAAATCGGTCGCCATCAACACCATGATCCTGAGCCTGGTCTACCGGCTGCGCCCGGACCAGTGCCGCCTGATCATGGTCGATCCGAAAATGCTCGAACTCTCCGTCTATGACGGCATCCCGCATCTTCTGACGCCGGTCGTGACCGATCCGAAGAAAGCGGTGGTCGCACTGAAATGGGCGGTGCGCGAGATGGAAGAGCGCTACAAGAAAATGTCCAAGCTCGGTGTGCGCAACATCGATGGCTATAATCAGCGCCTGCTCGAAGCCAAGGCCAAGGGCGAGGAACCGACGCGCACGGTTCATACCGGCTTCGACAAGGAGACCGGCAAGGCGATCTACGAGGAAGAAAAGCTCGATCTCGAGCCGCTGCCCTACATCGTCATCATCGTCGACGAAATGGCCGACCTGATGATGGTCGCCGGCAAGGATATCGAAGGCGCGGTGCAGCGTCTGGCACAGATGGCCCGCGCCGCCGGCCTGCATGTCATTCTGGCGACGCAGCGGCCGTCGGTCGACGTCATCACCGGCACCATCAAGGCGAATTTCCCGACCCGCATCTCGTTTCAGGTCACCTCCAAGATCGACAGCCGCACCATCCTCGGCGAAATGGGTGCCGAACAGCTGCTCGGCCAAGGCGACATGCTCTATATGGCCGGCGGCGGCCGCATCAGCCGCGTGCACGGACCCTTTGTCTCGGACGAAGAAGTCGAGAAAGTCGTGCGTCATCTCAAGACGCAAGGCCAGCCGGAATATCTCGAGGCGGTCACCGCGGAAGAACCAACCGACGAAGACGGCAACGCGGTGTTCGATGGCACCGCCATGGGCGCCGAGGGTGGCGGCGACCTGTTCTCGCAAGCGGTGGCGATCGTCAAACGCGACCGCAAGGCTTCCACCAGCTACATCCAGCGCCGGCTGCAGATCGGCTACAACCGCGCCGCCTCGCTGATGGAGCGGATGGAACTGGAAGGCATCGTTGGACAGGCCAATCATGCCGGCAAGCGCGAGATTTTGGTCGAGGAAGAGGAAAGTGGCTTCTAAGAAGCCCAGGAAATTGCAAAAAATTGCCGCCGTTGAAATTATATTCTCACGGAAAAACGATAGCCGCGTCGACCGAAACTACGATAAAACGGACCTAACTAGTGGCCTTGGGGCCTAACGGGACGACTCATTGAATAGAGCTCCGAAACTTCCGATGACAAAGCCACTTGCGAACCGCGGCATACAGACCGGCTTGCACACCGGCCTGCACGCCGGCGTGGCGTTGCTGATGGCGGCTTCCATGCTGTGCATCGTGGTGCCGTCTTCCGCGCAGAACGTGCCGGTGCCGAAGCCTGCGCCAAAAGGTCGCGACGTCCAGTTGAGCGCATCGGACGGCCAACGCGGTCCGCTGACAACGGGAACAACCCAGCCGCCGGAGCCTGTGATTCCGGATCCGCGCCGCAATGTGCCGGCCAGTATCTTCGCCACCTTCGACGCCAATCAAAAGGCGCAAGCCGCCAGGGTCAGCGCCTATCTGTCGTCGCTGTCGACGCTGGTCGGAAATTTCGTGCAGGTCGGGCCCGACGGCAGCAAGACCCGCGGCGAATTCTACATCCAGAAGCCCGGCAAGGTGCGTTTCGAATATGACACGCCGAGCCCGATCGAGATCATCGCGGATGGATCGGCGGTCGCGGTGCGTGACCGCAAGCTGGCGACCCAGGACATCTACCCGCTGTCGCAAACGCCGCTGCGGTATTTGCTGTCGGACCGCATCGATCTGATGCGGGACACCAACGTCGTCAGCGTGACGGCGGACGATTTGTACGTCAGCGTCACCATCGAGGAACGGCAGACGCTGATCGGCACCAGCCGCCTGATGCTGATGCTCGGCGCCAAGGACGGCCAGCTCAAGCAGTGGACGGTGACCGATCCGCAGGGCTATGACACCACGGTCGCGGTCTACAATCTGGATACGACCAAGAAGGTCGATCCCGGCCTGTTCAAGATCGACTTCACGGTTTACCCGACCTCGCCGGGCTGAATCCTTTCGCGAACGTCGCGACGGATCAGCGTGTCTTTCCGATGATGTCCTGATACATCAGCCCGATGCGCATTTCCCTGACCACGTGGAATATCAATTCGGTGCGGCTGCGCATCGATCTCGTCGCCAAATTCCTCAAATCGACGCGGCCGGAAATCCTGTGCCTGCAGGAAACCAAATGCATCGACGACGCCTTCCCGCTCAAGCGGTTCAAGCGGCTCGGCTATGAGCACGTCGCGCTGAACGGGCAGAAGGGTTATCACGGCGTCGCGGTGATCTCGAAGCTGCCGTTCGAGAATACCAACATCAGAACCTTTTGCGACAAGATCGATTCACGCCATATCTCTGTCGAATTCGGCGCCAAAGCGCAGCTCGCAAAGCCGCTGGTGCTGCATAATTTCTACGTCCCCGCCGGGGGCGATATTCCGGATCCCGCGCTCAATCCGAAATTCGAGCACAAGCTGCAATTCCTCGATGAGATGAAGGCGTGCGAGCCTTTGCATCCGCACGGCGACGACCGGCATATCCTGGTCGGCGATCTCAACGTGGCGCCGCATGAGAACGATGTCTGGTCGCACAAGCAACTGCTGAAAGTGGTGTCGCACACGCCGATCGAATGCGAGAAGCTGTTGGCCGCACAGGCCAGCGGCGAATGGATCGACGTCGCCCGCGACCGCATCCCGCTCTCGGAAAAAGTCTATACTTGGTGGAGCTACCGTGCCGCCGACTGGACCGTCGGCGACCGGGGCCGAAGGCTCGATCACATCTGGGTCTCGCGCGCGCTGAAGGACGGCGTCAGCGACTTCAAGATCACCCGCGACGCCCGTAGCTGGGAGCGGCCGTCCGATCATGTGCCGGTGACGGTGACACTGGAAGTGTAGGTTTTTGTCGTCCCGCGAAGGATGCCGCGACACACCGGAACCGTCATCCCCGGGACGAACGCGGAGCGTTCGCCCGTGAGGAGCGGCGTCTTCGCCGCGTCTCGAAGGATGGTGTTCAGCGTCGTGCTTGCGGCCATCCTTCGAGGCTCGCAAGAGCTCGCACCTCACGGGCGAACGCAATTGCGTTCGTCCCGGGGATGACGTCCGAGACAAGCTCCTTCGCCGGGACGAACAGGAAAGTGTCTGCTTTACTTTGCGTCTAGCTGCTCAGCTTCGCGCCGGCCATCAGGATATCGCTGGCGATCTGGCTGGTGCGGTTGGCGAACTCGTCACGCAGCCGGCGCGCGGCGACCGGGTCGCTTTCAAGCACGCGCTGAAACAGGCTGCGGGAGACTCGGACCACCGAGGAATATTCCAGCGCGGTCGCGGTGGACGGCCGCGGCATCGCCACCACCAGCGCAAGCTCGCCGATCAGCGTGCCGGGACCCGCGACGATTTCGGCGCCGTTGCCATCCTCGATGCGAAACGCCCCGCGCTGAACGATAAATCCGGCGTCGGCGGCATCGCCCGCCGTGAACAAGAGATCGCCGCGCGCGAAGTCGCGCTGCTCGGAGCCGATCGCAAGCATCCGCAGAGAAGCCGTCCCCAACAGGCGCATTGTCGGGACGCGCTCGAACAAGGCAACATCATCTTCGATCGACATCTAAAACCGGTGATCGGGCCGCGCTAATCGCGAATCGCTGCCCGAATCGTATCACGGCACCAGCTTGTAGCCACCGGCTTCCGTTACCAGGATCTCCGGGTTGGCGGCGTCCTTCTCGATCTTCTGCCGCAGACGGTAGATATGGGTTTCCAGGGTGTGGGTGGTGACGCCCGAATTATAGCCCCAGACTTCCTGCAGCAGGGTTTCGCGCGACACCGGCAATTGGCCGGCCCGGTACAGGAAACGCAGGATCGCGGTTTCCTTCTCGGTCAGCCGTACTTTTCGGGCATTGGCGCCGGTCAGCATCTTGGAGCCGGGTCGGAAGCTGTAGGGACCGACCGAAAACACCGCATCTTCGCTGGCTTCATGCTGGCGCAGCTGGGCCCTGATCCGCGCCAGCAGCACCGCGAAACGGAACGGCTTGGCGACATAGTCATTGGCGCCCGATTCAAGTCCGAGAATGGTGTCCGAATCGGTGTCGTGCCCGGTCAGCATGATGATCGGGGCCTTGAAGCCACCCTTGCGCAGGCTGCGGACGACCTCGCGGCCGTCGGTATCCGGCAAGCCCACGTCCATCAGCACCAGATCCGGGGCATTGGCCTTGGCAGCGGTCGCACCCTTGGCGCCCGTATCGACCGCGGAGGCTTCAAATTCCTCGTGCAGCGACAACTGCTCGACCAGCGTGTCGCGCAGGTCGGTATCGTCATCCACGATCAGAATTTTGCGGGCATTGGCCATGTCGTAACATCCTCTGGAGCCGAAACGCCTTCGGCCGAGTCGGCGGCGGGAAGCTTCTTGGGCGGGCGAAGCTTGATTCGTACGTGTAGTTTCGTCTTGAAGTAGGGGCCTGTTACGGATTCACAAGCAGTAAGGCAGTCTACTCCAGAACTCGCAGGCATTTAGATGAATGTCCTGTAATGGCGGCTATGCGCCGTTCTCTCCATCCGGCGGTCTCGAAAAAGGCTGGCTTCCTATAGAAAGACAAGCGTCTTCAATGGTTTCTGTGATATTCTCTTCCGATGGGCTGCTGGCGGACGGCCCTCTCGCGGCGATCCGGGTGAGCGCTGCCGCCGGTAACCCGCAACGGGGATGGCTGACCATCGGGCCAAAGACGGTACCCGTCGCCTTGGGCCGCGGCGGCATCAAGGCCAACAAGCGGGAAGGCGATGGGGCGACGCCGAGAGGCGTCTTCCGGCCGCGCCGGCTATGGTGGCGGGCCGATCGTTATCCCCGCCCGCGCACCTTCTTGCCCATACGCGCCATCCGGCCCGAAGACGCCTGGTGCGAAGACCCCTTAAGCCGCCATTATAACCAGCCGCTGCGGCTGGATCGGGATTGCGGCGGCGACCGCCTCACGCGCGAAGATCACCTCTATGATTTCATCGTCGAAATCGACCACAACAGCTCGCCGCGCATCGCCGGCCGTGGCAGCGCCGTGTTCCTGCATCTGGCGCGGAGAGATTTTTCGCCAACCGCCGGCTGCGTCTCGATGACACGTCAGGCGATGCTGCGGTTGCTGGAGCGGCTGGGTCCGCAAACCAGGATCGTGATCGCCTGACCATCCGGGGAAATCAGAACCATGCTTGATCAAGATCAGATCGCGGCGGCATCGGCTACCTTGCGGGATCACTGGCGCCAGGGAACGAAACTTGACGCGCTAGAGGCTTCGCTTCGCCCGCGCGATCGCGCCGAAGGTTACGCGATCCAGGCGGCCATCGAACATGGCAGGGCCGGCCATCTGTTCGGATGGAAGATCGCCGCCACCAGCGAAGCCGGACAAAAACACATCAACGTCGACGGCCCGATGGCGGGGCGCATCCTGTCCAAGACGGTGATCGCGGATGGCGGCACCGCCTCGATGGCGGGAAACGAGATGCGTGTCGGCGAACCGGAATTCGCCTTTCGCATGGCGGCGGACCTGCCGCCGCGGTCACAGCCCTACACGGTGCAACAGGTGCTCGACGCGGTGGGCACGCTTCATCCCGCGATCGAGATTCCGGATTCGCGGTTTTCGGATTTCGTCAGCGCGGGCGCGGCGCAAATCATCGCCGATAATGCCTGCGCGCATCTGTTCGTGCTGGGCACGCCGACCACTGCGAACTGGCGTGCGCTCGATCTGGTCGAGCAAAGATCCGTCATCACCTTGCGCGACAAACAATACATCGGCCATGGCCGGAACGTGCTCGGCGACCCCCGGATCGCGCTCACCTGGCTTGCCAATGAATTGAGCCTGCTCGGCGTGACCTTGCGGGCCGGCCAGATCGTCACCACCGGCACCTGCCACCCGCCGCTGCCGATTCAATCAGGCGACGTGTTCGCCGCCGATTTCGGCGTGCTTGGGAAAGTCTCGGTGCGATTTAGCTAGCAACAATTGATGACGTCATCCTGAGGTGCGAGCCCTTGCGAGCCTCGAAGGATGTTGTTCGGCGCAGTGCGCGCGGCCATCCTTCGAGGCGCGCAAGAAAGTGCGCGCACCTCAGGATGACGTCAGAGCTAGCTTCACAGGCTCTCAGGGTGACGGCAACATCGTGCTCACCGATGTCCGAAAATCGCCGAGCCGACGCGGATATGGGTGGCGCCGAACTGGATCGCGATCGCGAAGTCGGCGCTCATGCCCATCGACAGGTTGTTCAGCCCGTTGCGCGCCGCGATCTTCGCCGTCAGCGCGAAATGCGGCGCCGGCGCCTCGTCGACCGGCGGAATGCACATCAGGCCGGAAATCTCCAAACCGTATTTCTCGCGACAGGCCGCGATGAAAGCATCCGCCTCGGCCGGCGCGACGCCCGCTTTCTGCGGCTCCTCGCCGGTGTTGAGCTGGACGAACAATTCCAGCCGCCGTTTTTGAGAATTGATTTCCTTGGCTAACGCTTCGCAAATGCTCGGACGGTCGACCGAATGGACCGCATCGAACAGCGCCACGGCCTCTTTGGCCTTGTTGGATTGCAGCGGCCCGATCAGATGCAACGCGAGCCCCGGATAGGCCGGCATTAACCCTGGCCACTTGGCTTTGGCTTCCTGCACGCGATTTTCGCCGAAAACGCGCTGCCCGGCGTCGATGACAGGCGTAATCGCCTCAGCGTCGAATGTCTTGGACACCGCGATCAACGTCACCGACGCGCGATCGCGTCGCGCCTCGACGCACGCGCGCAGAATGTCGGCCTCTACCGAGGCCAGCGCGCTTGGTAAAGGGCGGGTTATCGCTGAGGGATTTTCGGGAGTCATTTTTCGGGTGCCATGACGCCTGCCGCCGTAGATTTACGGAGTAAGTTGAATTTTACCGAGTTCAGGAAAGGCTTCTTGAACCCTTACCTCTATGTTCCATCTGGGGCCGGGGATTAAAGATGTCACGCTTCACTTTCAACCGCAAACAGGCGAAACTCAAGAAACTCCTCGGGATTCGTGCGCGGCTGGCGTTGCTGGCGCTGATCCTGGTGGCTCCCTTGATGCTCGACCGCGCCCGCTCGCTCGAGGACGCCCGCGCCAAACAATTGGCCCTCGCCTCCCAGGAATTTTCGGAACTAGCGCAGCACAGCGCCGATACCCAGCGCGAAGTAATCTCGTCCGTCGAGACGATGCTGAAATCCGCGGCCTATATTCGCGGATCGGCGGGCGGCGTCAGCCGCAGTTGCGATATCCTGCGCGCGAGCCTGCCGGTCAACCTGCCGTGGATCCGCTCACTGTTGATCGTCGGCGGCGATGGCCATGTCCAATGCGCGACGCAGAATTCACTTGTCGGCCTCGATATCAGCAAACGGGCCTATCTCAAGCAGGCACGCGATGCGCGCGACGTCGTCTTCAGCGACTTCCTGTTCTCGATGGCGACCGACCTGCCGATCGTGATGGCGGCCTATCCGGTATCCGCGATCCGGGAGGATTCCGACGCCGTGATCGTCGCCGGCGTCAATATCGACTGGATGTCGAAGATCATGAGCAATCTCGGCGGCCGTCCCGGCATTTCGGCGGCGCTGATCGACAGCACGGGCATCGTGATGGCCGCGCCGGCGGATCAAGCCAGCATGGTCGGCCGGTCGCTCGACACCATACCGTTATTGTCCGCCATCGCCGACAAAGCGATCGATTCGGAACAGGCGGATGGATCGCTCTCATTCGTCGCAGCCGACGGTTCGAAACGCACGGTGAACTTCGCGCGGATTCCCGGCACGCAATCGCGCCTGATCGTCAGCATTGACGAAACCAAGGTGTCGGCCGCGATCAATCACGACATTCGCACCGCTTATCTGCAACTCGGCTTCGTGTGCCTGTTCGTGCTGCTCGGCGCGCTGGTCGCCGCGGAAAAGCTCATCATCCACCCGATCGAGATCATGGCGGGAACGGCGAAACGTTTCGGCCAGGGCGACTGGTCGGCACGCGCGGGGCGCAACCGGCTGCCGGCCGAATTCGTGCCGCTGGCGCGCGCCTTCAACGCGATGGCGGCCAAGCTTGGCGAGCGCGAACGCGAATTGGTCGCCACCAACGACCGGCTGACGGTGATGGCCTCGATCGACATGCTGTCCGGCCTCGCCAACCGGCGCGGCTTCCAGAGCCGGCTCGATTTCGAATGGATGAAAGCCTTGCAGCACGGCGCCGAGCTGTCGCTGCTGATGATCGACGTCGATCATTTCAAGTTGTTCAACGACACCTATGGCCATCCCGAAGGCGACGCTTGTCTCACGAAACTCGGCGAAACGCTGGCCGGGCTCGCGGCCGATACCATGGGTTTTGCCGGGCGGTATGGCGGCGAGGAGTTCTGCCTGCTGTTGCCCAACACCGATTCGGCCCGTGCGGTGGAGATCGGCGAACAGGTGCGTTCGGTGATCGCGAGCCTCGCGATGCCGCATTGCACGTCGAGCCATCAGATTGTCACCGTCAGCGTAGGCGTCGCCTGCACCAGGCCCAACGAACGCCAGCGGCCGGGCGATTTGATCGAAGCGGCCGACGCGGCGCTCTACGCCGCCAAGCATCGCGGCCGTAACGCCGTGGTCGAGCACGGCTTCGTGCGGGTGACCGATATCGACGGCTCGATGGCGATGGCGAGCTGAGCGACGCCACCGCTTCCCTCGGAGCCATAAAGCGATCGAAACCGGCGGTCGCGCAGGCCGCCCCAGTCCTTGCAAGTCGTTGCAAGCCGTTGACCGCGCAGCCGCTTTTGTGGCCTAGTCCGCCGTCTCCGAAAACCGGCCCCAGGCCAGCGAAAAGTCCTGCGATTTCATGACCTCCGAACGCTACAACGCACGCGAATCCGAGCCGCGCTGGCAACGCCAGTGGGACCAACAGGCGATCTTCACCTCCAAAAATGACGATCCGCGGCCGAAATATTACGTGCTGGAGATGTTCCCCTATCCGTCCGGGCGCATCCATATCGGGCACGTCCGCAACTACACGCTAGGCGACGTGCTGGCGCGATTCATGCGCGCCAAGGGTTTTAACGTGCTGCATCCGATGGGCTGGGATGCCTTTGGTCTGCCGGCGGAAAACGCCGCCATCGAGCGCAAGATCGCGCCCAAGGCGTGGACCTACGACAATATCGCCGCGATGAAGAAGCAGTTGCAGTCGATCGGGCTGTCGCTGGACTGGTCGCGGGAATTCGCGACCTGCGATCCGTCTTATTACAAGCATCAGCAGAAGATGTTCCTGGATTTTCTGCGCGCAGGGCTCGCCGAGCGCGAGAAGCGCAAGATCAACTGGGACCCGGTCGACATGACCGTGCTGGCCAACGAGCAGGTGATCGACGGCCGCGGCTGGCGCTCCGGCGCGGTGGTCGAGCAGCGCGAGATGAACCAGTGGGTCTTCAAGATCACGAAGTACTCGCAGGAGCTGCTGGACGCGCTCGATACGCTCGACCGCTGGCCCGACAAGGTGCGGCTGATGCAGCGCAACTGGATCGGGCGCTCCGAGGGCCTGCTGGTGCGGTTTGCGCTCGATCCGGCAACCTCACCGGCCGGCGAGAGCGAGCTGAAGATTTTTACGACGCGACCTGACACGCTGTTCGGCGCCAAGTTCATGGCGATCGCGGCCGATCATCCGCTGGCGCAGGCAGCGGCTGCGAAGAATCCTGATCTCGCCGCGTTCATCGCCGACGTCAAACGGATCGGCACCGCGCAGGAAATCATCGATACCGCCGAAAAGCTGGGTTTCGATACCGGCATCCGGGCGATCCATCCGTTCGACGAGAACTGGAAGGTGCCGGTTTACGTCGCGAATTTCGTGCTGATGGAATACGGCACCGGGGCGATTTTCGGCTGCCCGGGACACGACCAGCGCGACCTCGATTTCGTCAACAAATACGGTCTCGGCGTGACGCCGGTGGTCTGCCCGGAAGGTCAGGATCCCTCGACCTTTGTCATCACCGACGTCGCTTATGACGGTGATGGCCGCATGATCAATTCTCGCTTCCTCGACGGCATGACCATCGATCAGGCCAAGCAAGACGTGGCCAAACGGCTGGAAGCCACGGTACGCGGCAACATGCCGGTCGCCGAGCGGCAGGTGAACTTCCGCCTGCGCGACTGGGGTATCTCGCGCCAGCGCTATTGGGGTTGCCCGATCCCGGTGATCCACTGCCCGACCTGCGACGTGGTTCCGGTACCGGACAAGGATTTGCCGGTGGTGCTGCCCGAGGATGTCACGTTCGACAAGCCCGGCAACGCGCTCGACCATCATCCGACCTGGAAGCACGTCAGTTGTCCGCAATGCGGGGCCAAGGCCGTCCGTGAAACCGACACCATGGACACCTTCGTGGATTCTTCCTGGTATTTCGCGCGCTTCACCGATCCCTGGAACGAAAACGCGCCGACCACGCCCGCCGTGGTCAACCGCATGATGCCGGTCGACCAGTATATCGGCGGCGTCGAGCATGCGATCCTGCATCTGCTGTACAGCCGCTTCTTCATCCGCGCGATGAAGGCCACCGGACATATCGGCATGGAGGAGCCGTTCGCCGGCATGTTCACCCAGGGCATGGTGGTGCACGAGACCTACCAAAAGGCCGACGGCAGCTACGTCACGCCGGCCGAGGTCAAGATCGAGGTCGGCGGGAACGGCAAGCGCGCCGTTCTCATGGCAACCGGCGAAGACGTTACCGTCGGCCCAATCGAGAAGATGTCGAAGTCGAAGAAGAATACCGTCGACCCCGACGACATCATCGCGAGCTACGGCGCCGACGTTGCGCGCTGGTTCATGCTGTCGGATTCACCACCGGATCGCGACGTGATCTGGAGCGACGAACGCGTGCAAGGCGCGTCGCGTTTCGTGCAGCGGCTGTGGCGGCTGGTCAATGAATCCGCCGATATCGCCAAGTCAGCCCCGGCGGCGCGGCCGGCCGCGTTCGGAGCCGACGCGCTGGCGCTTCGCAAGGCTGCCCATGGCGCGCTGGATAAGGTCTCGACCGGCATCGAGAAGCTGCATTTCAACGTCTGCCTGGCCTATATCCGCGAATTCGCCAATGCCCTGGCCGACATATTGGGACGCGAAGCTACGCCCGCCCCCGACCTGGCCTGGGCGGTCCGGGAGGCCGCGGTCATCCTGGTTCAATTGGTCTCGCCGATGATGCCGCATCTGGCCGAGGAGTGCTGGCAGGTGCTGGGGCAGCGGGGACTGGTTTCGGAGGCCAATTGGCCCAAAATCGAACGAGATTTGCTGGTTGAAGATACCGTAACGCTGGTGGTCCAGGTCAACGGCAAGAAGCGCGGCGAGGTCACACTCGCCAGCCAAGCGCAAAATCCGGAAATTGAGGCTGCCGTTTTGGCGCTCGATACGGTAAAACAGGCCCTGGACGGCAAGACCGTCCGCAAGGTGATCATTGTGCCGAAGAGGATCGTGAATGTCGTTGGCTAGAACTGGCATCGCCGTCCGGCTCCTGGCCATCGCCGCCCTCGCGGCGCTGACGGCGGGCTGCTTCCAGCCGATGTATGCCGAGCACGCCGACGGAACGCCGGGCCTGCGCGAGAAATTGCTGACGGTGGACCTTCCACCGGTGGCCAAGGCTAATGCATCCCGCGAAGCCCGGATCGGTGTCGCCATCCGCAATGCGCTGGCATTCAAGCTCTACGGCAACGCCGTTGGCGCCCCGCCGCTCTATAAACTGGACCTCAGGTTCTCCAGCAGCCGTTCCGACCTGATCGTCGATCCGAACACCGGACTGCCCACCACCGAGAATTTCGGTGTCGACGCGCAGTACAACCTGATCGAGATCGCGACCAACAAATCGGTCATGACCGGCACGACGTTCTCGCACCTTTCCTACGATATCCCGGGCAGCTATCAGCGCTTCTCGCGCGCCCGTGCCTACCGTGATGCCGAGGATCGCGCCGCCCAGGAAATCGCGGATCATATCCAGACCCGGTTGGCGGCATTCTTCTACGCCGGAACCTGATTTGGTCGCGCTTCGCGGAAGAGAGATCGACGCTTTTCTGGCCCGCCCCGATGCTGGCCGCCCGATCATCCTGCTCTACGGACCCGATGCGGGCCTGGTGCGTGAACGCGCCGATGCGCTGCTCGCCTCTGCGGTCGATGATCCCAACGATCCGTTTTCACTGGTCAGACTGGACGGCGACGAACTCTCGGCCGAGCCGTCGCGGCTGGTCGACGAAGCGATGACGGTGCCGCTGTTTGGCGGCCGCCGCGCCATCCGGGTCCGCGCCGGCTCCCGCAACTTCGCCAGCGGCATCGATACGCTGGCGGATTCGCCAATCAAAGACTGCCGTATCGTCATCGAGGCCGGGGAGTTGCGGCCGGAATCGCCGCTGCGCAAGGCGTGCGAACGCGCCAAGACCGCGGTTGCGATCGGCTGCTATCCCGACGGCGAGCGCGATTTGGCAAAACTGATCGATGATGAATTGCGGGTCGCTAGTCTGCGCATCGCGGCGGACGCCCGCGCATCGCTGACGGCGCTGCTCGGCGGCGACCGTCAGGCCTCGCGCAACGAATTGCGCAAACTCACGCTCTACGCCCACGGCCAAGGCGAAATCACGATCGAGGACGTGATGGCGGTGGTCGCCGACGCCTCCGAACTGAAGATCGATCCGATCGTGGATGGCGCGTTCGCCGGCCGGCCGGACCTGGTCGAAACCGAATTCGCCAAGGCGATGGTCGCCGGCACCTATCCCGGCATGATCATTTCGGCAGCCCAGCGTCAGGCGGCGTGGCTGCATAAAACCGCGCTCGCGGTGGCCGAGGGAACGCCGGTGTCGACATTGCTCGACAGCGGCTTTCCACGGTTGCATTTTTCGCGGAAGGCCAATGTCGAGACAGCGTTGCGCTATTTCAACGCAACGCGGCTGGTCGGGATCATCGACCAGCTCGCCGTCGCCGCACTAGAGATGCGCAAGCAAGCCTCATTGGCCGCCGTGATCGCGCAACGCACGCTGCTGTCGATCGCGGTGAATGCCAAGCGGCGAGGGTAGAGTCGGCCGCCTTCTTCTCCCTCGCCCCGCTCTTGCGGCTGTGAAGCTATTTCGGCGTCATCCTGAGGTGCGAGCTCTTGCGAGCCTCGAAGGACGGCCGCACGCACGATGCTGAACACCATCCTTCGAGGCGCGTCGAAGACGACGCGCACCTCAGGATGACGTCGGCGATAGCTTCACAGACGCTCTTGCGGAGCAAGGTTGAGCAACCTCAGCTCTTCGCTTCCAACCGCTGCACCACCTCGTCGAGTTGATCGAGGTCGCGATAGCGGATCACCACGGTGCCACCGGGATCGCGGTGATCGACGCTGACCTTGAGGCCGAGTACGTCACTGACCCGCTGCTCCAGCGCGATCGTGTCCGGATCCTTTACCTTGGCTCCGGCACGCGGCTTCTGCGGTTTGCGCTCCGGTACGCCCTCGACATGCGCCAGCGCCTCGGCCTGCCGCACGTTGAGGCCTTCCTCGACAATGCGTTTAGCGGCAGCGCCGGGATCTGGTACCCCGACGAGCGCGCGCGCATGACCGGCCGACAACTGGCCGGACGCGATATAGGCCTGCACGTCGGCGGGCAGTTTCGTCAGCCGCATCATGTTGGCGACATGGCTGCGGCTCTTGCCGACGGCTTTTGCGATGTCTTCCTGGCTGCGTTTGAATTCATTGGCGAGCGCGTGATAGCCCTGCGCCTCGTCGATCGCGTTGAGATTTTCGCGCTGCACGTTTTCGACGATCGCGAACTCGAGCGCTTCGCTGTCGCTGATGTCGACCGGCACGATCGGCACTTCGTGCAGGCCCGCGATCTGCGAGGCGCGCCAGCGGCGCTCCCCGGCGATGATCTCGTAACGGTCCTGCGCGCCCTTGACCGCGCGCACCACGATCGGCTGGATCACGCCATGCTGCCGGATCGAATCGGCGAGCTCGCCGAGCTCGGCTTCGGGAAATTCGCGGCGCGGATTGCGCGGATTCGGTTTGATGAATTCGATCGGCACCTTGCGCTGCGCGCGCGGCCGTTCCAGATGCGCGGCCTCGCCGCCGACATCCCCGATCAGACTTGCAAGACCGCGGCCCAGTCGCGAACGCGCTTCGTCGGCCATCGCCAGCTCCCTTGGATTCACGCACGTCACTCCGGAATTAGAATCTGTGTTTCATCGCAGCGTGGGCAAAGCAAAGCGTGCCCACCAGAACGCTACGACACGGGATGGTGGGCACGGCGAAGACGCCTTTGCCCACCCTACGGCTGTTAGCTCAATGCGTGCGCAGCTCGCGTTCGCGCTGGATCACTTCGGTCGCCAGCTTGAGATAGGCTTCGCTGCCGACGCATTTCAGATCGTACACCAGCACCGGCTTGCCGTAGGACGGCGCCTCGGAGATGCGCACATTGCGCGGGATCATGGTGTTGTAGACTTTGGCGCCCATGAACTGCCTGACATCGGCGACAACCTGGTTCGACAAATTGTTGCGCGAGTCGAACATGGTCAGCACGATGCCGTGGATCGACAGATTGGGATTGAGCGTCGAGCGCACCTGCTCCACCGTCTGCAGCAATTGCGACAGACCTTCGAGCGCGAAGAACTCGCATTGCAGCGGGACCAGGATCGCATCCGATGCGGCCATCGCATTGACGGTGAGAAGATTGAGCGACGGCGGACAATCGATCAGCACATAGGTGTAATCGGTGTCCGCGGTGGCGTTGGTATTGAGGGCGGCAATCGCATCGCGCAGCCGGAAAGCGCGATCGCGCGTCGCGCCCAATTCCAGTTCGAGGCCGGACAGATCCATCGTCGAGGCCGCGATGTGCAGCCGCGGCACCGCGGTCACGACCACCGCATCGCGCAGCGGCGCCTCGCCGATCAGCACGTCATAGGTCGAGACGCTGCGGTTGCGGCGATCGATGCCGAGACCGGTGGAGGCGTTGCCCTGCGGATCAAGATCGACGATCAGCACGCGTTCCCCGATCGCCGCCAGCGCGGTGCCGAGATTGATCGCCGTGGTGGTCTTGCCGACGCCGCCCTTCTGGTTGGCCAGCGACAAAATGCGCGGATGGCCCGGCGACGTTGGCGATCTATCTTCTTGATATATTTGATCAATTACGGTCATCGGGGTACGCCATGTGCTCTGGGAGACGACTAGCGCGGCTCGATCCGATCGAGCTCAACGATCCAGCCGTGTCCGCCGGTGCGGCTGGAATGCAGATGTGGCTTGATATTCCAATATTTAGTAGCTTCCGTCAATTCCGCCTCTACATCTTGGCCCTTGAGAAACAAGGCTTTTGCACCCCGTTTGACCAGCGGCTCAGCGAAACCGACCAGTTGATGTAGCGGAGCCACCGCCCGGGCGGTGACGCAATCGACGTTGCCTATCGCGCTATCCACACTATCCCCGATATCCGCCAGGTGAAGTGTGCCTGGCGCGTTGGTAACCCGTAAGGCCTCGCGTAGAAACGCGCCCTTCTTGGAATTGCGCTCGACCAGATGGATCATCGCGCCGGGAATATCAGCCAGCGCGCAAGCCAGCACCACGCCGGGAAAGCCACCGCCGCTGCCGAAGTCGGCCCAAAGCTTCGCGCTCGGGGCGAGCGCCAGCAGTTGCAGCGAATCCGAGATATGCCGCGTCCACAGATGTGGAAGTGTCGAGGCCGCCACCAGGTTGGTCTTGGCCTGCCATTGCAGCAGCAGATCGACATAGCGATCCAGCCGCGCCTCTGTTTCACGTGAAACGGGCGTCAGTTTCAGCGCCGCCGCTTTATCGGACGGAAGCACGGGAGAGTTGTTGTGGTTGGGCGCCTTGGACATCGATCTACCAGATTAAGTTGTCACCTTGAGATTAAGTGGGTCTCAGTGAGTCTCCCAGCCTGAATTGACGGATCTCCTGAGAGTCGGACTCAAAATGAAGGCCGCCGAGCGGGTCTCTCTGCGCCGGTCATTGCGAGCGAAGCGAAGCAATCCAAGGGAAAGGGCTGGATTGCTTCGCTTCGCTCGCAATGACGAACAGGACGCCTCTTGGCTGCTCTTTCAGGAATCGTAGGATGGGTTGAGCGTAGCGATACCCATCGAGCCGCCCCCGTGACGTACATGATGGGTATCGCTATGCTCAACCCATCCTACGGGTGTTTCACGTGAAACGTGGAGCCGGGTATCTCTGGGCCTTCGCTGTTCGTGAAAGCTCCGGTCCCTGTTTCACGTGAAACACCCTACGCCGTCGCCTTAGACAGCTTCCGCCGGGCTTCCCGGCGCAAATAGGCGGCCAGGATACCCAGGGCAGCCGGCGTCAGACCATCGAGCCGGCCGGCCTGCCCTACCGTGCGCGGTCGTGCCTTCTCCAGTTTCGCGCGCGCCTCGTTGGAGAGCCCCGGCACATCGGCGTAGTTGATATCGGTCAGGACCAGCCCCTCATCGCGACGGAAGGCATCGACATCGGCGGTCTGGCGCTTCAGATAGACGTCGTATTTGGCGTCGATCTCAAGATGGACCGCGATCGATGGGTCAATGGCCGATAGCTCCGGCCAGATACCGCGCAGTTGGGTCCATCCGATCTCCGGATAGGCCAGTAGTTCAAAGGCCGAGCGGCGATGGCCGTCCCGGTTGAGCGCCAAACCGTGTTTGGCGGCCTCATTCGGGGTGATCGCCAGCCCTTTTGCCAGCGACTTTGCCGCATTGAGCGCCGCCATCTTGCCGCGATGGCGCAGCGAACGCGCGTTCCCCACGCACCCCAGCGCGATACCCTTGTCCGTCAGGCGTTGATCGGCATTATCCGCGCGCAGGGTCAGCCGGTATTCGGCCCGCGAGGTGAACATCCGGTACGGCTCGGTGATGCCGCGGGTCACCAGATCGTCGATCATCACCCCGAGATAGCCATCGGCGCGGTCGAATACGATCGGATCGGCCGCTCCGGTCGACAATGCTGCGTTCAAGCCCGCAACAATTCCCTGCGCCGCGGCCTCTTCATAGCCGGTGGTGCCGTTGATCTGGCCGGCCAGGAACAGTCCAGGCAAGCGCTTGGTCTGCAAGGTCGGATCAAGCTCGCGCGGATCGATATGGTCGTATTCAATGGCGTATCCCGGCCGTACCATCCGAACCTGCTCCAGGCCGGGGATGGTCGCCAGGATCGCCAACTGCACCTCCTCCGGAAGCGAGGTCGAGATGCCGTTCGGATAGACCGTGCTGTCGTCGAGACCTTCCGGCTCCAGGAAGATCTGATGGCCGTCGCGATCGCCAAAGCGGACGATCTTGTCCTCGATCGACGGACAATAGCGCGGCCCGCTGCTCTTGATCTGTCCGGAATACATCGGCGAGCGATGCACGTTGGCCCGGATCACGTCATGGGTGGCGGGTGTGGTCCGGGTGATGCCGCATTGGATCTGCGGCGTCGTGATCCGATCGGTCATCACCGAAAACGGCTCCGGCGGATCGTCGCCGGGCTGCATCTCGACCGCGGACCAGTCGATGGTGCGGCCGTCGAGCCGCGGCGGCGTACCGGTCTTCAACCGTCCGAGCGTAAAGCCGGCGCGTTCGAACGAGGCGGAGAGGCCCAGCGCCGGCGCCTCGCCGACCCGGCCGGCAGGCCAATTGTCCTCGCCAAGATGGATCAGCCCACGCAAAAAGGTCCCGGTCGTGATCACGACCGCACCGGCGGGCAATTCGCGGCCATCGGCCAGGCGAACACCCACGACCCGGCCGTTCGAGATCATCAGGTCGTCGGCCTCGCCCTCGATCACCAGAAGGTTGGCGGTCGCCTCGATCGCGGCCTGCATCGCCTGGGCGTAGAGCTTGCGGTCCGCCTGGGCACGGGGTCCGCGGACCGCCGGTCCCTTGCGCCGGTTGAGCATGCGAAACTGGATGCCCCCGGCATCCGCAACCCGGCCCATCAATCCGTCAAGCGCATCGACCTCGCGGACCAGATGGCCCTTGCCGAGCCCGCCAATGGCGGGGTTACAGGACATCGCCCCGATGGTCGCGAATCGATGCGTCACCAGCGCGGTGCGGGCGCCCATCCGCGCCGCCGCACTTGCGGCCTCGCAGCCGGCATGGCCGCCGCCGATGACGATGACGTCGAAGGATGTTGCGGTTGAAATCATCGCAGACTTCTAGCCGGAGACGATTGCGTCAGGAAGTCGGAATTTTGCAAAGACAATGTTTCACGTGAAACAGCGTTTACCGCCAGCGAGGCCCACGGCAACGCGAAATATTTTTACGTGAAACAACCCCATGCAAAGAAGCTCGCCACGATATCAGTTGTTTCACGTGAAACAACACCTAGAAATGAATTAAGAAATGAACAAAAAATATTACTTACCTATACAGAACTGCTGGAAGATGACACCCAAAATGTCTTCGACATCAACCCGGCCGAGCAGCCGCCCCAGCGCATAGGCCGCGGCGCGCAAATCCTCCGCGGCCAGTTCCTCGCTCTGCTCCAGCATCAAAATGCTGCGCTGCAACGAAGCGGCTGTTTGCTGCAGCAAATTTCTTTGCCGGTCGCGGATGATCAAACCGCCCTCCTCGGGGCCAAAGAAATCCTGCGCGAAAACCACCAGCGCGGAAATCAGCGCCGGGATACCGTCGCCCCGGTCCGCCGATATCTCGAAATCAGTGTCCGATTGTTCCGGGTCGAGATCGATCTTGTTGCGCACCGTCCATACCGGCGTCGCGGCTTCGTGCCCCGGCGCCGCGCCTGGCGCGTCGACCAGCCACAGCACGAGATCCGCCTCCGCCGCGCGCGCGCGGGCCCGGCGCACGCCCTCCTGCTCCACCGGATCGCCGGTTTCGCGAATCCCCGCGGTGTCGATCACCGTCACCGGATAGCCGTCGAGGTCGAGCTGCACTTCGATCACATCGCGCGTGGTGCCGGCATGGGGCGAGACGATCGCCACCTCCCGCCGCGCCAGCTGATTGATCAAGGTCGATTTGCCGACATTCGGCGGACCGGCAATAGCAACCACGAGCCCGTCGCGCAGCCGTTCGGCTTTGCCCTGCGCCGCAAGCACTTCCGCAATTTCTTCCGACAACGCCACGAGCTTCGCCCGCGCCGGCGCGATCAATTCGGCCGACACATCGCCCTCGTCGGAAAAATCTATTCCCGCCTCGATCAGCGCGGAGGCTTCGATGATCCTGGCGCGCCAGTCGCGGGCTCTGTCGCCCAGCAATCCCTTCAACTGACGCAAGGCCTGGCGCCGCTGCCGGTCGGTGTCGGCATGGATCAGATCGTCGAGACCTTCCGCCTCGGTGAGATCGAGCTTGCCGTTCTCGAAGGCACGCCGGGTGAACTCGCCGGGCTCCGCGGCGCGCACGTCCTCGAAGTCTGCGAACCCTGTGAACAAGGAAGCCAGCACCGCGCGCCCGCCATGGACGTGGAACTCGGCGACGTTCTCGCCGGTGGCACTCGCGGGCCCCGGAAACCACAGCACCACCGAATCGTCGATCGGCTGCCCGTCCAAGCCGTGAAGCAGCACCCTCGCCGCCATGCGCGGCGGCGGGATTTTGCCGGCTAGCGCGCTGAGCACGGCAGCGGCTAGCGGACCCGACATCCGGACGACGGCGATCGCGCTCGGCGCGCGGCCAGACGAAAGCGCAAAAATGGTCTGTTCCCGTGGGTGCATGGCCTATTTGCGCCCGCCTTTGCCAACAGGCAAACATTTCCAGATCACGAAATTTCGGCGCTTACGCCGATCATTGTGCGTCGCACAATAGGTGCAGCATTTCCGCAGCATTTTGCCGCGACCACAGACGTCGCTCAGCGATAACCTTTAGCCAATCGGTCAAAATTCAAACATTCCCAATTACTTATCGGAGCGGGCCTCTTCACTCCCGATTCGGCCATGCTGCATCGATGCCGCAGCAAAGCCCGCAACATGAAAAAGGCGCCCAGCGTGTGCCAGGGCGCCCTTTTTGAGCCGAGACGGTATTTAGGACCGTCAGGGCCAGCTCAGGTATTCATCGAATCGAAGAATTCCGAGTTGTTCTTGGTGTTGCGCAGCTTGTCGAGCAGGAAGTCGATCGCATCCATCGTGCCCATCGGATTGAGGATTCGGCGCAGCACGTACATTTTCTTCAAAAGCTGCGGATCGGTGATGAGCTCTTCCTTGCGGGTACCGGACCGCGAGATGTCGATCGCCGGGAAGGTCCGCTTGTCCGAGACCTTGCGGTCCAGGATCAATTCGGAGTTACCGGTGCCCTTGAATTCTTCGAAGATCACCTCGTCCATTCGGCTGCCGGTATCGACCAGCGCGGTGGCGATGATGGTCAGCGAACCGCCCTCCTCGATGTTGCGCGCGGCGCCAAAGAAGCGCTTCGGCCGCTGCAACGCATTGGCGTCGACGCCGCCGGTCAGCACCTTGCCGGATGATGGCACCACGGTGTTGTAGGCACGTCCCAGGCGGGTAATCGAGTCCAGCAGGATCACGACGTCACGGCCGTGTTCAACCAGCCGCTTGGCCTTCTCAATCACCATCTCGGCGACCTGGACGTGACGCACGGCGGGCTCGTCGAAGGTCGATGAGACTACCTCGCCCTTCACCGAACGCTGCATGTCGGTGACTTCTTCCGGCCGCTCGTCGATCAACAACACGATCAAATAGCATTCGGGATGATTGGCGGTAATCGAGTGCGCGATGTTCTGCATCAGCACGGTTTTACCGGTGCGCGGCGGCGCCACGATCAGGGCGCGCTGGCCCTTGCCGATCGGGGCCACGATGTCGATAACCCTTGCAGATAAGTCTTTTCGCGTGGGGTCTTCGAGTTCGAGCCGGAAGCGCTGATCCGGAAACAACGGCGTCAAATTGTCGAAATTGACCTTGTGCTTGGACTTTTCCGGGTCTTCGAAATTCAGCGTATTGACCTTCAGCAGCGCGAAATAGCGTTCGCCTTCCTTCGGGCTGCGAATATGGCCTTCGATGGTATCGCCGGTGCGCAGGCCGAAGCGGCGGATCTGCGACGGCGAGACGTAGATGTCATCCGGACCCGGCAGATAATTGGCGTCCGGCGAACGTAGAAATCCAAAACCGTCGGAGAGAACCTCGACGACGCCCTCGCCGATGATGTCGGTTTCCTGGATCGCGAGTTGCTTGAGAATGGCGAACATCAGCTCCTGCTTGCGCATGGTGCTGGCGTTTTCGACCCCTTTTTCCTCCGCAAACGTGACGAGCTCGGCCGGCGTCTGGGATTTGAGGTCTTGAAGTTTTATTTCCCGCATTGGGGTGGTCCTGTGGAGTAGCGAAGGGAGGGGGTGCGAGGTGGCTTGAAGGAAATGCGGACGCAAGATCAGGAAGGTCCGCAGGTCTAAGCTAGGAAATTGCCGGGTGAGGCTTCAAACCTGACGTGATGGCCGGCTCAACAACGAAGCCGAAGCACAACCACATCCGCCTGCGTGGGGTGGGACTTGACCAATATAGAAAACCGCACTGCGCTCTGCAAGGAGGTCCAAAGCGAAGATCACCCGCTTTGTCGAGAATCCCCTCCATCAAAACGGCTTCACGACCACCAAAATCACGATTCCGATCATCAATACGGTCGGTACCTCATTGATAAGACGATAGAATCTCTGGCTTCGCGGATTTCGATCGGCAGCGAAATCCTTCACGCAGCGGGCAAAAAAGCCGTGGACCCCCGACAACAGCAGCACCAGCAAAAGTTTTCCGTGCAACCAGCCGGCGGAGAACCAATGACCCGACCAGGCGAGGTAAAGCCCTGCCAGCCAGGTCACGATCATCGCGGGATTGATAATCGCCTTCAGCAACCGGCGTTCCATCACCTTGAACGTCTCGGACTGCTTCGATCCGGCCTCGGCCTCGCAATGGTAGACAAACAGCCGTGGCAGATAGAGCATTCCCGCCATCCACGCGATGACGGCAATGACGTGCAGGGCCTTGATCCATTCGTACACCGCGGGACGCCTCACTCGTTCGATCGATCACCAGTCGCCACGAGGCTGGAACGTTTCAGCCAGTTTCAGCGTTGCCGGCAACCGTGACTTGGTTCGAACGGAGACATATCCGCAAGCAGCCCTTTTCTAAAACAATATTATTAGAATCTTAAGTTTGAGTCTAAGTAGCCGTGGATTTGACTCATAAAATTCTGTCCCGGAATTCTCCTGTCTTGTGCACATTCATCAACAACTCGGGCAGCAATTGTAGTCACGCGAATTACGCTACTGGCTTCAAGCGCTTGTGCCGTTCGATGGCCGGTTTATGAAGAGACAAATCCACATAACCCCACTATCATCGCAACCGTCGGATAAGTTATGCCGGACGGGAGCCCTGTGAAGAAAAAGCCGGGTTATCCCGGAACCATCGACCCGACCCCGATTCGAGCGGATAAGCTCCACAGAGATTCACAGGATACACAGGGTTCCCCGTGCCCACGACCGGCAATTATTTTCACCTTCATCTGGTTTCCGATTCGACCGGCGAGACGCTGATCACGGTGGCGCGCGCGGTGGCCGCGCAGTATGCCAACGTGACGCCGGTCGAACATGTCTATCCGTTGGTGCGCAGCCAGAAGCAGCTCGATCGTGTGCTTGACGAGATCGAGGAAGCGCCCGGGATCGTGCTGTTCACCTTGCTCGAGAAGGACCTGGTGGCGCGGCTCGAAGCCAAGTGCAAGGAAATCAACATCCCGAGCCTTTCGATCATCGGGCCGGTGATGCAATTGTTTCAGGCCTATCTTGGTGCGGCGACGACTGGCCGCGTCGGCGCGCAGCACACCTTGAACGCCGAATATTTCAGGCGGATCGACGCGCTGAACTACTCCATGATTCACGATGACGGGCAGCATGTCGAAGGCCTCGAAGAGGCCGATGTGGTGCTGGTCGGCGTATCCCGCACGTCGAAGACGCCGACGTCGATTTATCTTGCCAACCGTGGCGTACGCACCGCCAACGTTCCGCTGGTGCCGGGTATTGCGATCCCGCATCAACTGGAGAATTTGAAAAAGCCGCTGGTGGTCAGCTTGCATGCGACACCGGAACGGCTGATCCAGATCCGTCAGAACCGACTGTTGAGCATCGGCGCCGGATCCGGCAATGACGACTATATCGATCGCCAGTCGGTGACGGATGAAGTCGCGTTCGCGCGACGGCTGAGCGCCAAGTTCAACTGGGCGCTGCTCGATGTGACGCGGCGATCGATCGAGGAAACCTCGGCTGCGATCATGAAATTGCTGGCCGATCGGCAACGTCAGCAACTTTCGGAATGATCATCCGGCGATGACGATCTGGCGCGGAAAGCATCCGTTGATACTCGCCTCGCAAAGCCGTGCGCGGCAGGCGCTGCTGGCCAATGCGGGCATCGCTTTCGAGGCTATACCGGCCGACATAGATGAGCGGGAGATTCAGCGGGCCTCCGGCCTTTCGGCGCCGGGCGAAATTGCCTCGCTGCTGGCCCGCGAAAAAGCGCTGTGGGTTTCCTCGCATCACCCCGACAGGATTGTCGTCGGCGCGGATCAAACGCTGGCGTTGGGAAAACGGCTCTTCAGCAAACCGTCCGGCCGCGCGCAGGCCGCGGAGCAACTGCAAAGCCTAGCCGGCAACAGCCATGAACTGCATTCTGCCGTTGCTGTCGCATGCGACGGCAAGATCGTGTTTGAAACGGTTGCCATCGCGCGCATGGCCATGCGGCCGTTGCGCGAGGCAGAGATCGAGACCTATCTCGATGAAGCCGGCGAGGCCGTGACGACCAGCGTTGGCGCCTATCAGCTCGAAGGGCTCGGCATCCACTTGTTCGAACGCATCGAAGGTGATCATTTCACCATTCTGGGTCTGCCGCTGCTGCCGTTGCTGGCGTTCCTGCGCGGCGAAGGCCTGCTTGCGATATAGAGATCGATGCGAATGGGTACGGTGCGATGATTATTCTGGGGTTGACCGGCTCGATCGGGATGGGGAAATCGACCACCGCAAAGCTGTTCACTGAGGCCGGCGTCCCGGTTTACGACGCCGATGCAACCGTTCACCTGATCTACGAGGGCGAGGCGGCGCCGGCGATCGAGGCGGCGTTTCCAGGCACCACCGTGGACGGCAAGGTCGATCGCACAAAATTGTCGGCCCGGGTGCTGCACGATGCCGCCGCGATCAAACGGCTTGAGCAGGTCGTTCATCCGATGCTCGGCGCCTATCATCAAAAGTTCTTGCGCGATGCCGAGCAATCCGGCGCGCCGGTTGCGGTGGTGGACGTTCCGTTGTTGTTCGAGACCGGCGGCGAAAAGCGCGTCGATGCGGTGGTGGTGGTGACGACGTCGCCCGACATTCAGCGCCAGCGGATTCTTGCGCGCGACAACATGACGGCTGAAAAGCTCGATGCCATTCTGGCGCGACAACTGCCCGACGCCGAAAAGCGCAAGCGCGCGGATTTTGTCGTGGATACATCGGACGGGCTCGAGCCGGTGCGCGCACGAATCCGGGACATCCTGGACGAGGCTGCTAAGATGCCGCGACGGCGAGCCTGATTCGCCGCATCCTCAAGGTTTCTTCCGGTTCTGACTGATGCGTGAAATCGTTCTCGATACCGAGACCACGGGCCTTGACCCGCTGCGCGGCGATCGGCTGGTCGAAATCGGCTGCGTCGAGATCTTCAACCGGATGCCGACCGGCCAGACCTATCACGTCTACATAAACCCCGAACGCGACATGCCGAAGGAAGCCTTCGATGTGCACGGGCTATCGGGCGAGTTCCTGGCCGACAAGCCGCTGTTTTCAGCGGTCGTGGAGGGTTTCCTGGAATTCATCGGCGACGCGCCGCTGGTAATCCACAACGCCTCGTTCGATATCGGCTTCATCAACGCCGAGCTCGAGCGCATCAAGCAGCCGGCGATTTCACGCGAGCGACTGGTCGATACGCTGTTGCTGGCGCGGCGCAAGCACCCAGGCGTCTCGAACCGTCTCGACGATCTCTGTTCGCGCTATGCGATTGATAATTCCCGCCGCACCAAGCACGGCGCGTTGCTGGACTCCGAGCTGCTCGCCGAGGTCTATATCGACCTGATCGGCGCACGGCAGTCGCAGCTGATCCTGGCGGCGGAAGTTCGCGACAGCCGCTCCGGCGGCGTAGGCGAAATGCCGCGCCGGCAGCGGACCGAGCCGCTGGCGCCGCGAATCTCGGATGAGGATCGCGCCGCGCACCGGGCCTTTGTCGCCACGCTGGGCGACAAGCCGATCTGGAATGATTTTCTATAGCGTTTTCGAGCGAAGTGGATGCCGGTTCGCGTCAAGAAAACGCGTCAAAAGAAGAATCCAGAGCCCGGTTCTGATTGAATCAGACCGGGCTTTGGGCGTTTGAGCTTTTAGGCTGCCGTTAGCTTGGCTTGATCTGGGCCGCCTCCGCCGCGGCGGCTTGCCGTGCGATGTTCTGGCGGTACAGGCCGACGAAATCGACTGGATCGAGCATCAGCGGCGGGAAGCCGCCATCGCGGACCGAGGTCGCGATGATTTCGCGCGCGAATGGGAACAACAGCCGCGGGCATTCGATCATGATCATCGGGTGCAGGTTTTCCTGCGGCACGTTGACGATGCGGAAAACGCCGGCATAGGTGAGGTCGAAGCTGAACAGCACCTTGCCGGCATTCTCGGCCTTGCCTTCGACCAGAAGTGATACTTCATATTCATTTTCGCCGACGTTGTTGGCGTTGACGTTGATCTGGATATTGATCGCGGGCTGCTGCGCCTGCGGCCCCAGCGAGGCCGGCGCGTTCGGGTTTTCGAACGACAGGTCCTTGGTATACTGCGCCAGCACGTTCAACTGGGGGGGAGGGGCTGCCTCGGGGGTCGCGCCGTTGCCGTTGGTCATCGAAATCTCTCCTGGAGCGTTTTCAAGCGAGCAGGGACCGGTTTGGCTTCCGAATTCGCTCAAACGGCGAATAGGCCTCTGTCGGGGCGAGTGGCTATCATAGCCCCGCCTCATTCCACAAGGATGACTCTGGGGCCGCGATCGGGCGTTCCGCTGGGCTCCAGGCTGGTGCGGCCGGCCGGGCCATCAAAAGCCGTCCCCCGGACGGTACATTAGGGTGCCGTCTAAATTATTGAATATGCGCGATTTCCGGGCATCATCGGATTTCCCCTCGCGGCCAAAACCGGCTACAATTCGAAGGTGGCAAACGGGTGAGAGCATCGGCCTGTCCGGTTTCCTTGGCCTGTTTCCTCCGGCATGGCCTTTCATGCCAAAGCGCGCCATTGGCTGGGCACAGTTTTGGGCCTACATGCTGCGGACTTAATCCATGAGGTAATCTCGACCGTCCCTCACGGGGCGAACGCTCTACCGCCGGACCTAATTGCCTGCGTGAGAATCAGAAAGCGAATGCGACGTGGACATTTACACCATCATCTTCCTGGCGCTGGCGGTCTTCATCTTCCTGCGTCTGCGCAATGTCCTCGGGCAGCGCACCGGGAATGAGCGGCCGCCCTATGATCGCACGGCACGCAATGTCGCGCAGGGCGCACCCGACAACAACGTGGTTCCGATCCCGGGCACGGTGATCGACCAGGCGCCACTGGTGCCGACGGCAGATGTGGTTCCCCCGAGCGATCGCTGGAAGGGCCTCGCCGAGCCGGGTACGCCGCTGGCCCAGGGACTGGACGCCATTGCCGCGCAGGATTCGTCGTTCGATCCGCAACATTTCATCAGCGGCGCCAAGGGCGCCTATGAGATGATCGTACTGGCTTTCGCCAATGGCGATCGCCGCTCTCTAAAGGATCTGTTGTCATCCGAGGTGTATGAGAGCTTCGAAACCGTGATCAAGGATCGCGAGAAGCGCGAGCAGAAGACCGAGACCCGCTTCGTTTCGATCGACAAGGCGGAACTCGTCAATGCGGAAGCGCGGGATCGGGCGGCACAGCTCACCGTCCGCTTCGTGTCGCAGATGATTTCGGTCACCCGCGACAAGGCCGGCACGATCATCGACGGCAACCCGGACAAGGTCGCCGACATTACCGATGTTTGGACATTTGCCCGTGACGTTACTTCACGCGATCCGAACTGGAAGCTGGTTGGCACGGGTAGCGTCCACTAAAGCGTTTTCAAGCGAAGTGGATACCGGTTCGCGTGAAGAAAACGCGTCCAATCAAAAATCAAGTGCTGCCGCGCTGAGGTTCCTGCAGCGGGGGCTGCACGCTGGCATCAGGACTTTCAGATCCAAAGGCGGCGTGAAATTCGCCGTTGCCGCAACCGCGATCGCGGTCAGCCTGTCGCTGGCGCCGATCCCCGCCGATGGCGCCCGGACACGTCATCTGCCCTATCCCCAGCTGGCTTTTCCGTTCGTGATCAGCGGCAGCCAATATGCTCCGCTGGCCTGGTCCGATATTGCGGGCTGGAACGACGACGACCATCTGGCCGCCTACAAGGCGTTTCGCACCAGTTGCAAGGCGATCAATGGGCAGACCGGCCCCGCCGCCGATTCGAAGGCGCTGGGCATCTCGCTGCGCGATCCCTGCCGCGCCGCGCGAGCGACCGAGATGACCGATAGCGGCAAGGCGCGGGCGTTTTTCGAGGAATATTTCCTGCCGCTGCGGATCTCGCGGCTCGGCGAAGATGCCGGCTTCGTCACCGGTTATTACGAGCCGATCATCGATGGGTCGAAAACCAGGACCGACGTCTATACCGTCCCGGTCTATCGCCGTCCGTCCAATCTTTTTGTCCGTGGCTACACGCAGGACTCGCCCGAACTGCCCAATAAAGGCCAAGTGTATCGCAAGATCGGGCGGCGCAAGCTGGTGCCTTATTACGACCGTGCGCAAATCGAAGACGGCGCGATTGCCGGCCGTGGCCTCGAAATATGCTGGCTCAAAAGCCAGACCGATTTGCTGTTCTCCCAGATCCAGGGCTCGGCGCGGGTTCGGCTCGAGGATGGCTCGACCATCCGGATCAACTACGCTGCGCATAATGGCTATCCCTATACGGCGGTTGGCCGCGTCCTGATCGACCGCGGCATCATCCCGAAAGAGCAGATGTCGATGCAGAAGATCAGGGAGTGGATGGATCAAAACCCCGATGGCGCCAAGGATCTGCGGCGGCAGAACCGGGCCTATGTGTTCTTTCGCGAAGTGCAATTGTCCGACAAGGACGAAGCGGTCGGCGCGCAGGGCGTGCCGCTGACGCCGGGCCGGTCGATCGCGGTCGATAATTCGCTTCACGTCTATGGCACGCCGTTTTTCATCGAAGGCGAATTGCCGATCGAATCCGAGATGTCGAAGACGCCGTTCCGCCGGCTGATGATCGCGCAGGATACCGGATCGGCGATCACGGGCCCGGCGCGGGCCGATCTGTATTTCGGCGCCGGCGCGGATGCCGCGCGGGTCTCCGGCCGGCTGCGGCACAACATGCACTTCGTCATGCTGGTGCCGAAGAGCCTCGATCCGGTGGCGCGCGGTCACCAGATGCCGCTGCCGGATCCGAGGCCGTCGGCGAAAATCGCCAGGCTGTTTCCGCAAGTCGATCCGCAGAAGGGCCAAAATAACGCGCCCGCCGCCGCGCCGCCGCCATCGACCGCGGCGCAGGCATCGAGCGCCCAGACCGATGCCGGCAAAGCAGTCCCGCTGCCGACGGCGCGACCGGACGTCAAACCCGACCATGAGCAGCGCCGCCATCGGCGCCGGCATTATCGCAGCAATTGATGAAGCGTCCTCGCGTCATTCCCGAACTGGTCGATCCGCCGCGGCGCAAGCGCGCGCTCAGCGAAGAAGAGCGCGTGCTGTGGGAGAGCGTGGCCAAGCAGACAAAACCGCTGCGGAAAAAGCCTCGCCTTGCCAAGACGACTCACAAGGCGGCTCACGAGACTGAGGCGCCGGCTGTCGCAAAACCGATCGCCTCGCCGTCGCCGGTCAGCCACGCCAAAATGTTACGGCCGGCAAAACCCGATGTGCCCCAGGCGCCGCCACCTTTGGCGCCGCTCGGGCGCCGCGAGCGTTCGCAGCTTTCACGTGGGCGCAAGGAAATCGATGCCCGGCTCGACCTGCATGGCATGACGCAGACCCGCGCCCATCGCGTGCTGACGGATTTCCTGCATCGGGCTCACGCCGACGGCCTGACCTTCGTCCTCATCATCACCGGCAAGGGCAAGATGGGAGCCGAATCCGAGCGCGGCGTGCTGCGCCGCCAGGTGCCGCAATGGCTCGGCCTGCCGGAATTCCGCAGCCTGGTGGTAGGATTTGAAGAAGCGCATGTCGGCCATGGCGGCGCCGGTGCGCTCTATGTGCGGATCAGGCGGGTGCGGATTTAGAGATTAGATCAAGCCATAGCAGCAGAGGGAGCGCGCTCCCTCTCCCGTTGGGAGAGGGTTGGGGTGAGGGGTTACGGCCTCTCGTTAAGCGCCCCTCACCCGATTTGCACCGGACGATGCTTCGCATCGCCGGAAGCAAATCGACCTCTCCCCGACGGGGAGAGGTGAGCTGAAATACCGAGCCAGACCGACTCAACTAAAAGTCATCTAGATCTAGAACGGCCGTACGATTCCGACCCGCGGCACCAGCGTTACGATCCAGCCGAATATCGTCGTCTTGGTGTCGATCGCGGAGATCGGCGCGGTGGGTTGACAACTCGGCAACATCTTCACCGCATGCAGGATCAGGAACATGCAAACCGCCCAGTTCGAGATCCAGCGCGAATAGTCGAACACGGTCGCGAAGATAATCAGATAGGCCACGCTCACCATCACGATCGCGGCGATCACGATTCGGCGATGGAATTGATCCGACAACGCGCCGATCAGCTCGGCAAAATATCGCCACAGCGGCGCATGCAGCCAGATCAGCAGCGCAAAGACCGGCACGCCGAGAAGGTTCGAGGGCATTCGCGCCCAGGTATCCAGAAGCTCCTTTGATAGCGGCTGGTACCAGATGTAGCTGAAGCCTAGGAGGTCGGTGCGCGACGGATCGGCCATCCGGGTCTGGAGATAGCGGACGAAGTCGGCTTCCGGAATCGGCATCGTTCCATAGAATTGCGCGGCAAAGAACAGGATCGCGACCGCGGCCATGGCGGCGAGGCCGGCAAACGCGTTGGCGCGGGTAAAACCCTGCGCGAGGTAATAGCGCAGCACCACGATGACCGCGATGGTCGGCAGATACATCAGGAAATGGATGTGGTGGATCAGAATGAGGATCATCGAGAACAGCGCCGCGCACAGCACGAACGCGATCGAGCGCGCCGGTATCAACAACAGGACGATGGCGAGCGCGCAGCCATAGATGTCGAAATGCCCGAGCGTATGCATGAAATTCTTCAGGAAGAATGGCGAGCCGGCCATCAACACCAACAGCGGCATGTTGCGTTCGCCGAAGCCGAAGGTTCGCCGGAACAACTCAACGAACAGCCCGAGCGTGATCAGCCAGGCCACACCGCCAAGCGCAAACACCAGCCACACCGGCACCTTGGCGGTGAAAAGCGATACGACCGCGCCGATCAGCGCCCGCTTGGTGAATCCGAAATGATAATCGACCAGCAAATGGATGTAGGGGACGAACGGCGGCAGCGTGATCTTGTGAACGAAAACCCCGACCAGCACAGCGACGTTGACGGCCAGCATCAAGCGCCAGGGATTTTGCCATAACCGCAGATTCATTCAGCACCAATTCGTCAAATCGGTGCCGACTATCACATGGCCGCTGTGCGGTGGGCAATCTCTCGTCGTCCCCGCGAAGTAGACTGTGAAGCAATCTCCGCCGTCATCCTGAGGTGCGAGCTCTTGCGAGCCTCGAAGGATGTTGTTCAGCGCAGTGCGTGCGGCCATCCTTCGAGGCGCGCCAAAGATGGCGCGCACCTCAGGATGACGGCGGTGATAGCTTCCCTGGCTTGTTCGCCGGGACGACGGAACGCTACAAAATAAACCGGCTGAGATCAGCGTTCTTGGCGAGATCGCCGACATGCTTCTGGACGTAGTCGGCGTCGATCCGGATGGTCTCGCCGTTGCGGTCGGGGGCGGCGAATGAAATTTCGTCGAGCACGCGCTCCATCACGGTCTGCAGCCGCCGCGCGCCGATATTCTCGACGGTGGAGTTGACTGCCACCGCGACGTCGGCGAGCGCGTCGATGGCATCGGGGGTGATGTCCAAGGTCACGCCCTCGGTTTGCATCAACGCGATATATTGCTTGATCAGCGAGGCCTCCGGTTCGGTCAGGATGCGGCGCATGTCGTCGCGGCTCAGCGCTTCCAGTTCGACGCGGATCGGCAGCCGGCCCTGCAATTCCGGCAGCAGGTCGGACGGCTTGGCGATGTGAAAGGCGCCGGAGGCGATGAACAGGATGTGATCGGTTTTGACCGCGCCGTGCTTGGTCGAGACCGTGGTGCCCTCGATCAACGGCAACAGGTCGCGCTGCACGCCTTCGCGCGAGACGTCGCCGCCGGTGCGGCCGTCGCGCACGCAGATCTTGTCGATCTCGTCGAGAAACACGATGCCGTTGTTCTCGACCGCGCTGATCGCTTCCAGCACCAGCTGGTCGCTGTCCAACAGCTTGTCGGATTCCTCGTTGACCAGGATCTCGTGCGAATTTTCAACCGTCAGGCGACGGGTCTTGGTCCGTCCGCCCATTTTGCCGAAGATATCGCCGATCGAGATCGCGCCCATCTGCGACCCAGGCATGCCGGGGATCTCGAACATCGGCATGCCGCCGGAGGATTGCGTCTCGATCTCGATTTCCTTGTCGTTGAGCTCGCCGGCGCGCAATTTCTTGCGAAACGAATCGCGTGTCGTGGCGCTCGAATTGGCGCCGACCAGGGCATCGAGCACCCGATCCTCGGCGGCAAGCTGGGCGCGGGCCTGCACATCCTTGCGTTTGCGTTCGCGGGTCTGCGCGATCGCGGCTTCGACCAGGTCGCGAATGATCTGCTCGACGTCGCGGCCGACATAGCCGACCTCGGTGAATTTCGTGGCCTCGACCTTGATGAACGGCGCGCCGGCGAGCTTGGCCAACCGCCGCGCGATCTCGGTCTTGCCGACGCCGGTCGGCCCGATCATAAGGATGTTCTTCGGCAGCACCTCGTCGCGCAGATTGCCGGTGAGCTGCAACCGCCGCCAGCGATTGCGCAGCGCGATCGACACCGCGCGCTTGGCGTCGGCCTGGCCGACGATGTAGCGGTCGAGTTCGGAAACGATTTCACGGGGAGAGAAGTTGGTCATGAGTCCTAGCTAGGTCCAAAATGGTTCGAGAACAAGTTCATCGGAGGTTCATCGGAGGTTCCTGGGGGACGTCAGATGATCGGCGGGCCGGCCTGCCATTGCCGGATCGCCTCAAAGGGGTGGACCAGCATGATGATATTCAGGGTCAGATTGTCGCGGATGTGAAGCCCGACCAGGATTTCGAACGCCAGCGCGATCACAACCGTCATCGCGACAGGGAGTTTTCGCGCCAGCAGGAAACCGATCACCATCGACAGCGTATCGGAGACCGAATTGACGATGCTGTCGCCGAAATAGTCCAGCGACATCGTGGCCGAGCGATAGCGCTCGATGATCCAGTTGGAATTCTCCAGGATCTCCCAGCCGCCTTCGACCAGCATGGCGATCATCAGGCGGCCGGGCCATGGCAGTCGCCGCAGCAACAGCCAGGTCGCGGCGTAAAACAGGAAGCCGTGGATGATGTGCGAAAAGGTGTACCAGTCGGTGAGGTGCTGCGAGTTCTCCGAGCTCTGCACCACGCCGTGCCAGAACTTCACGTATCCACAGGCGCAGATCGGCAGCCGCCCCATGGCATAGAGGATCGAGGCCTGCAATGCGATCAGGCAGGCCGCGATCAGCGCCCACTGCCAGGCGGCGAGTCGAGGGAGTGAAGGCGTACTTTGATCCGAGGTCATGGGTTTCGCACCATCATCAGCGCCGGGCCGTCGGGCGTCTCGATCACGCGTTCGCTCTGAAAGCCGGCTCTCGTGTAGGCGCGCACCGCCCGTGCGTTGCCAGGATCGGGATCGGTCACGATTCGCGGGATGCCTGCGGCCAACAAGCCGTCGGTGAACTGCCGGATGAATGTTGAACCATGACCGCGGCCAATCATGTCGGGCTTACCGATGAACTGGTCGATGCCGCGGGTGGATTGCGGCTGCGGCCCAAAACCCTGGTTCCACGCACTCAGCGCGTAGCATTGGATGTAGCCGAACGGGTTCTCGCCGAGCGCGACAATGAATTGATCCATGTCCGGATGGTCGAGATCGCCGCTCACTAGCGCGTATTGCTCGTCGGGGTCACCCCACCATCGCACCACTTCAGGCGTCTCCAGCCAGCGCCGGATCATCGGCAGATGATCTCGCGACATCGCGTGGAGGGCGTATGCGGGCGCCATCGACCGATCGCCTCACAAGGTCTCGATGGTCACGTTGCGGTTGGTATAGACGCAAATGTCGGCGGCGATATCGAGCGCGCGGCGGACGATGGTCTCGGCATCCTTGTCGCTGTCGACCAGCGCGCGGGCGGCCGCCAAAGCATAATTGCCGCCGGATCCGATCGCCATCACGCCGGCTTCCGGCTCCAGCACGTCGCCGGTGCCGGTCAGCACCAGCGACACGTCTTTGTCGGCGACGATCATCATCGCCTCCAGCCGGCGCAGATAGCGGTCGGTACGCCAGTCCTTGGCGAGTTCGACCGCGGCCCGGGTCAACTGTCCCGGATATTGCTCCAGCTTGCTTTCCAGCCGCTCGAACAGCGTGAAGGCGTCCGCGGTGGCCCCGGCAAAGCCGCCGATCACGTCGCCCTTTCCGAGTTTCCGGACCTTTTTGGCGTTGGATTTGATCACGGTCTGGCCGATCGAGACCTGCCCGTCGCCGCCGATCACGACCTTGCCGCCCTTGCGGACCGTCAAAATGGTGGTGCCGTGCCAGACCGGCGATTCCGTCTGTGAAGCTTGCATGGAATACCTCTTGTTCGCCCGGATTTAGGGATTTGCCGGTCGGGTTACAATCGAGATCGCTTGCGGGACCGTTTGACGCCGGATTCCGGTCACCATAGGCCGAAGTTCGGCCTTTAAGGGGTCATACCGCAGTGGCGAAGGCAGGGTGAGCCTGTTAAAAGGGCCGCGATTTCAGACATTAAACGAGAGCGGGATGAGTAATCCCGCTCTTGGACGGGAAGCACTTTTCATGCGCACGGCAACCATCAAGCGCAAGACCAAAGAGACCGATATCGAGGTGACGGTGAACCTCGACGGGTCAGGCGTGTCCAACGTCGCGACCGGGATCGGCTTCTTCGACCATATGCTCGACCTCTTGGCCCGGCATTCGCGCCTCGACATCACGGTCAAGGCGGTGGGCGATCTTCACGTCGACCAGCACCATACCACCGAGGATGTCGGGATTGCGCTCGGCCAGGCCGTGAAGCAGGCGCTCGGCGCCATGGCCGGCATCACCCGCTATGCCTCGATCCACATGCCGATGGACGAGACGCTGTCGCGGGTCGTGATCGACATTTCGGGGCGGCCGGTGCTGGTGTTCAAGGTGGATTTCCCGCGCGACAAGGTCGGCAATTTCGATACTGAGCTGGTTCGCGAGTGGTTCAACGCCTTTACCATCAACGCCGGCGTGACTTTGCACGTCGAGACCCTATATGGCGAGAACAGCCATCATATCGCCGAATCCTGCTTCAAGGGTCTGGCGCGGGCGCTGCGTGCAGCGATTGCGATCGATCCGCGCGCCGCCGGCGAAGTGCCGTCCACCAAGGGTCAGCTCGGCGGCTGATGAGCCGCGTTCTCGGCGGAGAGGTCTGATGCCGGTCTACACAGTTCATGCCCCGGTCGCGACCGATGCCAGCATCGCCGCGACCGACAGGTTCGCTTTCGTTCGCGACGGGTTTCACCTCTGGGCCTTCGTTTTCGGTCCGCTGTGGCTCGTGGCGCATCGGCTCTGGATGGCGCTGATCGGCTGGATCGCAGCCCTCGCCGCGATTGATTTCGCGATGACGGCCCTCGGCGCCGGCGGTGGGGCAGCCTTCCTGGCCAATGGGTTGATCGCGCTGTTGATGGGATTTGAGGCTGCAAGCCTGCAGCGCTGGACGCTGTCGCGGCGCAATTGGCGCCAGCTCGACATCGTGGTGGCCGACGATGAGGAAGCCGCCGAGCGGCGGTTCTTCGATCGCTGGACCGCCAAACAGCGCGGTCTCAGCAACGATCAATGGGCGAGCGATCGCGGCGCGCCGCCGCCGACGCGCGATATCCCGGGTCAGCCGTTTTCGAAGCCGCCGCCGCTGGCGCAAAGCGAGATCATCGGGCTGTTCCCGCAACCGGGTGCCTCACGATGAGCGTGGCGATTATCGATTACGGCTCCGGCAATCTGCACTCGGCGGCGAAGGCGTTCGAGCGCGCGACGCGGGGCATGGAAAACCCGGACAAGATCGTCGTGACCCGCGATCCGGAGGTGGTGTATCGCGCCGATCGCATCGTGCTGCCCGGCGTCGGCGCGTTCGCCGATTGCCGCAAAGGCCTCGACTCGGTTGACGGCATGCTCGAGGCGATGACGGAAGCGGTGCGCAAAAAGGCGCGCCCGTTCTTCGGCATCTGCGTCGGCATGCAGTTGATGGCGACCCGCGGCAAGGAGCACGTCACCACTGATGGCTTCAACTGGATCGCCGGCGACGTCGAGAAGATCGCACCGCGCGAGGAGAATCTGAAAATTCCCCACATGGGCTGGAATACGCTCGATGTGTTGCGCGAGCATCCGGTGCTGGAACGTCTGCCGCTGGGGCCGAAAGGCCGCCACGCTTATTTCGTGCACTCCTATCACCTCAACGCCACCCATGAGGCGGATGTGCTGGCACGCGCCGATTACGGCGGCCCGGTGACCGCGATGGTCGGGAAGGACACCGCTATCGGCACGCAATTTCACCCCGAGAAGAGCCAGCGTTTCGGGCTGGCCCTGATCTCGAATTTCCTGAGGTGGAAGCCGTGATGAGACAACCAGTCGCCGTATCTCTTTCTTACCCTCCCCTGGAGGGGGAGGGTCGGCTCGCATCGCTAGATGCGAGACGGGGTGGGGTGGCGCAGAGATGGTTGGAGCGCCGCGGATGAACACACTTCCACCCCACCCCGCTCGCACCGGCCGATGCTGCGCATCGCCCAGCGCGATCGACCCTCCCCCTCCAGGGGAGGGTGAACTCCGACGCCGTTCAGGTAACGCAACGTGATTCTTTTTCCCGCCATCGATCTGAAGAACGGCCAATGCGTGCGGCTCGAACAGGGCGACATGGCCCGCGCCACCGTGTTCAACCTCGATCCCTCCGCCCAGGCCCGCGCGTTTGCCGCGCAAGGCTTTGAATATCTGCACGTGGTCGATCTCGACGGCGCGTTTGCCGGCAAGCCGGTCAACGCGCAGGCGGTCGAGGGCATGCTGAAGGTGGTCACGATGCCGGTGCAGCTCGGCGGCGGCATTCGCGATCTCGCCACCGTCGAGGCCTGGCTTTCAAAGGGCGTCGCGCGGGTCATCATCGGCACCGCGGCGGTGCGCGATCCGGAGCTGGTGAAAAACGCCGCGAAACAATTTCCGGGCCGCGTCGCGGTCGGGCTCGACGCCCGTGACGGCAAGGTCGCGGTGCAAGGTTGGGCCGAGACATCAGAAGTTACCGCACTCGAAATCGCGCAGCGGTTCGAGGATGCCGGCGTCGCCGCGATCATCTTTACGGATATTGCGCGCGACGGCCTGCTGAAAGGTCTCAATCTCGACGCTACCATCACGCTCGCGGACCATATTTCTATCCCGGTGATCGCCTCGGGCGGCTTTGCCTCGATCGAGGACGTCAAGGCGTTGTTGCTGCCGCGGGCGAAAAAACTCGCCGGTGCGATCGCCGGCCGCGCGCTTTACGACGGCCGCCTCGATGCCGCCGCGGCGCTGGCGCTGATCCGCAACGCCCGCGCGGCGGCCTAGAGCATGATCCGGAAAAGTGGGAACCGGTTTTCCGAAAAGATCATGCTCAAACGAAAGAAGCTCTGATGTTCAAGGTGCGCGTGATTCCCTGTCTCGACGTCAAGGACGGCCGCGTCGTCAAGGGCGTCAACTTCGTCGACCTGCGCGATGCCGGCGATCCGGTGGAAGCGGCGATTGCCTATGACGCCGCCGGCGCCGACGAATTGTGCTTTCTCGACATCACGGCGACCCACGAAAATCGCGGCACCATGCTGGATGTGGTCAGGCGCACCGCCGAGGCCTGCTTCATGCCGCTGACGGTCGGCGGCGGCGTGCGCACCGTCGATGATATTCGCGTGCTGCTGCGCTCCGGCGCCGACAAGGTGTCGATCAACAGCGCGGCCGTCAGCCGCCGCGAATTCGTGAGGGAAGGCGCCGAGAAATTTGGCGAACAATGCATCGTGGTGGCGATCGACGCCAAGCGCGTCAAGCGCGGCGGTGGCGGCGAGCGCTGGGAGATATTCACCCATGGCGGCCGCAATTCGACCGGGATCGACGCCATCGAATATGCCCAGGAAGTGGTCTCGCTCGGTGCCGGCGAAATCCTGCTGACCTCGATGGACCGCGACGGCACCCGTCAGGGATTTGACTTGCCGCTTACCCAGGCCGTCGCCGACAGTGTTCCCGTACCGGTGATCGCGTCGGGCGGGGTGGGCAACCTCGACCATCTGGTGGACGGCATCCGCCAGGGGCATGCGACCGCGGTGCTGGCGGCATCGATCTTCCATTTCGGGGAATTTACCATTCGCCAAGCCAAGGATCACATGGTTCGCGCCGGGCTGCCGATGCGGCTCGATCCCTGACGACTCTTTGTGACAGAAGTGCTAAATCCCACATTGATGAACGGTTCCCGCAAGGTTAGGGGAGCCCGTGCGAGTTGAGTTGATGCCGCGTTTCACCATCCAAGATCTTGCCGCCACCATCGATGCCCGCGCGGCATCGGGAGGAGAGGCGTCCTACACCCGCAAGCTGCTGGACAAGGGCACCGAGCATTGCGCCAAGAAGTTCGGCGAGGAGGCGGTGGAGACGATCATCGCCGCGGTCGGAACTAACCGCGACAATCTGATCGGCGAAAGCGCGGATGTGTTGTTCCATTTGCTGGTGTTGTTGAAATCGCGCGGCATCGGCCTCGAGGAGGTCGAGGCCGCGTTGGCGAAGCGCACCGGCATGTCGGGTCTGGAAGAGAAGGCGGCGCGCAAGCGGGACTAGCGCGGATTTGGGAGAGGCGGCCTCATGGATATCAGGGCACCGGATCAGCAATATAATCCCTATCGGGTCTTCACCCGAAAACAGTGGTCGCATCTGCGCGACGACACGCCAATGACGCTTGAGCCGGGTGAGTTCGACCGCCTGCGTTCGATGCACGACCGCCTCGATTTGCAGGAGGTCGAGGACATCTATTTGCCGCTGTCGCGGCTGCTGTCGATCTATGTCGATGCGACCCAACGGCTCTATTATTCGCAGCGCCAATTCCTGGCCATCCGTGACCGCAAGATGCCCTACATCGTCGGCGTCGCCGGTTCGGTCGCGGTCGGCAAGTCGACCACCGCGCGCGTGTTGCAGGCCCTGCTCGCGCGCTGGTCGCCGCGACCGAAGGTCGACCTGATCACGACCGACGGCTTTCTGTTTCCGAACGCCGTGCTGGAACGGCAGGGCACCATGCAGAAGAAGGGCTTTCCGGAAAGCTACGATCTGCCGACGCTGCTGTCGTTCCTCAGCGACATCAAGGCCGGCCGCCGTCATGTGCGCGCGCCGGTCTATTCGCATCTGACCTACGACATCGTGCCGAACAAATGGGTCGAGATCGACCAGCCCGACATCCTGATTGTCGAGGGCGTCAACGTGCTGCAGACCGGGCGGCTGCCGCGTGACGGCAAGGCCGTGCCTTTCGTGTCCGACTTCTTTGATTTCTCGGTCTATATCGACGCCGACGAAGCTCCGCTGCGGCAGTGGTACATCAAGCGCTTCCTGGCGCTGCGCGACACCGCGTTCACCGATCCCAGGTCCTACTTCCATCGCTATGCGCTGCTGTCGGACGAGGAAGCGACGGCGACCGCGATCGCGATCTGGGAACGAACCAACCTCGCCAATCTCGAGGACAACATCCTGCCGACCCGCCCGCGCGCGACCCTGATCATGAAAAAGGGCGCCGATCACGTCGTCGAAACCGTAGCGCTACGGCGGCTGTAGCTTGACGTCATCCTGAGGAGCGGCGTCTTCGCCGCGTCTCGAAGGATGGCTGAACCTCCTCCGAATTAGTGGACACCTGTAGTAGGCTTTAAGAGCCAGGAGGTGTCGAATGGTAAAGCATAAGCGACGGGCGTATGCGGACGACTATAAGCAGCGGGCGGTGGACCTGGTGGTTTCGAGCGGCCGCTCGGCGGGTTCGGTGGCCCGGGAGCTCGGGCTTCACGAATCGGTGCTGTGCCGTTGGATGGCGGAACGAGGGAGTGCCCGAGCGCCAGCCGACGGTAGCGTTGCGGCCCCCCCAGCGCAGGCAACGCTGCCGTCGGCGGACCAAGCTGCGGAGATTGCCCGTTTGCAACGGGAGAACGAGCGATTGCGCCTGGAGCGCGACATTTTAAAAAAGTCGATCGCGATCTTTGCTGGAGACCGGACATGAGATTCCGCTTCATCGAAGATCGGCGTGGCGACTACCCCGTGAGGGTCATGTGCGACGTGCTCGATGTCTCGCCGGCCGGCTATTATGCCTGGCGCTCGCGCCCGGAGAGCCAGCGATCATCCATCAATCGCGATCTCGTCGACGAGATCAAGCGGGTCCATCGTGACGTCGGCGGACGCTACGGCAGCCCGCGTATCCATGCCGAGCTGAAGGCCCAGGGCCGCGGGGTAAGCCGTGGTCGCATCGAGCGGCTGATGCGCCATCACAACATTCGCGCCATCATGGCACGGCCCCGGCGGGTGTGGACGACCGACAGCTGCCACGACTTTCCGATCGCCCCGAACCTGATCAACCGCAACTTCACCGCCACCGCGCCGAACCGGGTCTGGCTCGCCGACATCACCTACGTCGAGACCGGTGAGGGCTGGCTCTATCTGGCCACGGTCCTGGATCTCTACAGCCGCAGGATCGTCGGCTGGGCGATGCAAGATCATTTGCGTGCCGACCTGCCATTGGCAGCATTGAAGATGGCCATCTCGGCGCAACGGCCCGAAGCCGGCCTGATCCACCATTCCGATCGGGGCGTGCAGTATGCCTCCGAGAGTTACCGCAAAGTGCTACGATCTGCAGGCTTCCAGGCATCGATGAGCCGCAAGGGCGACTGTTACGATAATGCCCCGATGGAAAGCTTCTTCCACACCCTCAAAACCGAACTCGTCCATCATCGTCAATATGCGACCCGGGCAGAAGCTAAACGGGATATTTTTGCCTATATCGAAGGCTTCTACAATCGAACTCGGCGTCACTCCGCCATCAACTATATCAGCCCGATCGAGATGGAGCTAAAAGCAGTTTAACCCTGTCCACTTTTTTGGGGGAAGATCATAGCCGCACGCACAGCGCTGAACACCATCCTTCGAGACGCGCGCAAGAGCGCGCTCCTCAGGATGACGGCGGTGATGGGATCTACGGCGGACAGATATACCCCGTTCCCGCTGGCGATTTGAAGCAGCCGACCGATTCGGGAATCACGTGCTTGGGCAGCCACAGCACCACGCTCGGAAAATAGATCGTAAAGCAGATCGTGAACAGAAACACGACATAGATCGGCAGCGCGGCGCGCAGCGCCTTGCCGAAACTGACGCCGACGAATTTCGAGGCCATCAGCAGCACCAGCCCGTAAGGCGGCGTGATCAGTCCGAACGCCAGGGTCGCGATCAGCACCACGCCCATATGCACGCCATTGATGTCGCCGGCCTGGGTCAAGGCGTTCACCAACGGCATGAAGATGATGATGGTCGGCACCGGCTCGATGAAATCGCCCACGATCGTGAACAGCAGCACCATCAGCAGCATGATCAGGTGCGGATCGTTGCCGGCGATCGAGGTGATGAAATCCGCGATCACGATGGCGCCGCGCAGATAGGCCAGCATCCAGCCGAAGGCGTTGGCGGCGCCGATGGTGATCAGCGGCAGCGAGAAGATCAGCCCGGCCAAGCAAAAATCGTACGGGATCTTGCGAAAATGCCCGCGATTAAGCGCGGGGATCACCACCGCGATGATGTACACCACCGCGACGACGCCGGCTTCGGTCGGCGTGAACCAGCCGGTGAGGATTCCCCCGAGCAGGATGACGGGGATCATCATCGGAAGCGCCGCATCTCCGGCTGCGAACGCTATTTGTCGCATCGGCGCCCGCGGCTTGCTCAGGCCGGAGGGACCAAAGAAATAGCAATAGATCATCAGGCCGAAGCCGATCATGAAGCCTGGCACCACCCCCGCCATGAACAGACCGGCGATCGAGACATTGCCGGTAGCGCCGTAGACGACGGCGGTGATGCTCGGCGGCACCAGCGCCGCGATGGTCGACGCCGAGGCGATGATGGCCGCGATAAAGGCCGGACTATAGCCCTCGCGTTTCATCGGCCCGCCCAGCGCACGGCTCATCACCGCGACATCGGCGGTGGTCGATCCCGACATTTCCGAGAAGAACATGCTGAAGACCACGACGACCTGCGACAGCCCGCCCCTGATGTGCCCGACCAGCGACAGCGACAGATTGGCGATGCGAACCACGACATTCGCCGAGCTCATGAGCTCGCCGACCAGAAGAAAGAACGGAATCGCCAGCAATGCCTCGGAATCGACGCCGTCAAAGATCTTCTGGATGATCGCGGCGAGCGACACGTCGGTCAGCATCGCGCCGACGAACACGCCCGCCATCAGCGAAAACGGCACCGGCACGCCGAGATAGCCGAAGAACAGGAAACAGAACGACATCAGCCCAAGGACCAGCGGTGCGCTCACGGCTGCGTTCCCTTGGCGATGCCCGCATCGGCCGGTGGAATCAGGGGATCGTCATCCGGCGGCTCGGGGTGGTCAAATCCGTTGCGGATGCCGTTCACCAATTGCTCGATCGTAAACAAGGCGATCAGAATGCCGGACAGCGGGATCACCGCATAGAGCGAGGCGATCGGCGTGCCCGATGGCAGCCGGAAACTGCCAAAGCCCCTGAGATAATTGATATAGCCAAACCAGATCAGGCAAAACGAGACGCCGAGAACCACCAGCCGGATCAGGATCTCGACGATCAGCCGTGGCGTGCCGTGCAACGCTTCGGAAATCGCGGTGAGATAAAGATGGTCGTTGCGCCGGGTCGCCACCGCAGCGCCAATGAAGATCGCATAGATGAACAGCGTCGACGTCACCTCCTGCAGCCACAGCCAGGGATGGCCGATGGTGCGCGTCACGATGTCAGACATCACCGACAGCGAGAAGCCGAAGCACAGCGCGCCGCAGAGCATCATCAGCGCCAGCTCGAGCCTGTCGAGCCACCGCCATTTCAGGTGATGCTGCCGCTGCAGCACCAGTTTATCGGCGATGGTCATCATAAGGCACTCTCGCTCGTCGTCCCGGCGCAGTAGGCTGTGAAACAATCACCGACGTCATCCTGAGGTGCGAGCCCTTGCGAGCCTCGAAGGATGGCCGCAACGCAGGGACTCGCGGCCATCCTTCGAGACGCGGCGAAGACGCCGCCCCTCAGGATGACGGCCGAGGTAGCTTCACGGCCTCCTTCGCCGGGACGACGCGTGGAGATGGTCGCGCCCCGCCTCAGTTAATCGCCCGGATCAGGTTCTTGATCTTCTCGGCGTGCGGGCCGAGGTCCTTGGCGAGCTTGTCGAGATAGGGATCGGCGATCGCGAGGAAGCCCGATTTGTCGACATCGGTAACCACCTTCACGCCAATCGATTTGAGCTTCGCCTGCGACTGGTGCTCGAGCTCGATCGCCCTTGCCGGCTGTTTCTGGTTGACCTCATCGGCCGCGGTCTGGACCCATCCCTGCTGCTCGGGCGTCAGGCTGTTCCACAATTTGTCGCTGACCCAGATCAGGCTGTTATTGGCCTCGTGTTCGGTCATCGACAGCACCGGTGCGACTTCATAATGCTTGTTGGCGAGGTAAACATTGACGCCGTTCTCCGCGACATCCACCACCCCGGTCTGCAACGACGTATAGACGCTGCCGAACGGCATATGCACGATCTGGGCGCCATAGGCCGGAAACATCGTGTCCTCGGTGGGCGTCGCCTGCACCCGCACCTTGAGGCCCTTCATATCCTCAATCTTCCTGATCTCGCGCTTGGAATACATATCGCGCAGACCCAGCGTCGACAACGCGATGACATGCGTGCCCTGCACGGTTTCCGCGATCATCGCCTTGACCGCCTTGGATACTTCGGGATCCGCGAGTGCCTTGACCAGATGGGCTTCGGAGCGGAACAGGAAGTGCATCGACATCACGCCAGCCTGCGGCGATAGCGTCGCGGCGTTGGCCGACGACGAAATGGAGAATTCGACGTCGCCCGATTTCACCAGTTGCAGCACCTGCGGCTCCTGCCCAAGCTGGGCGCCGGGGTACTGGTCGATCAACATGGTGCCCTTGCTCAATTCCTTGAGCTTGTCGGCGAAAATATCGCCGACAATGCCATAGCCGGTGGTCTTCGGCTGATCATAGGCGAAACGATAATGCTTCACGTCCTGGGCGCTGGCGCCAAAGGCGAATGTGACGGCCGCGGTCGTAATAAGCCCGCGAATAATCCTTGCCGGAATATGCATCGTTTCCCCCTGTTATCATTTTGTTCGATCATCCCATCGGGGTCACGGGATTGTCAATTGAACAACAGAAGGTGGTCACGCAACGCATCTGCGAGATGTGACGCCGATGTCATCATCCGCCAACGGGTCGCGCGAATGCGCGCCCGATGACAAGCTCCGGCGGATGATCCAGTATACCGCGACGCCTATATTTTACGCTGCCGCCTCGGAATACTGGATGCCCGCCTTCGCGGGCATGACGGTGGTGTGAAACAACGGCTTAGAGGTCGGGCTATTTACTTCCCTTCGCCGCGCATAAAATCGAAGTCGCAACCTTCGTCGGCTTGCAGGATGGTCTCGTTGAACAGATGCGCGTAGCCGCGCTTGGCCCAATCCGGCGTCGTCGGAGCCGGCAGCGCCGCGCGGCGCTTGTCGAGTTCGGCGGCATCGACCAGGAGATCGATGCTGCGTTTGGCGACATCAAGCCGGATCATGTCGCCGTTGCGCACCAGCGCCAGCGGGCCGCCGACGGCGGATTCCGGCGTAATGTGCAGCACGATGGTGCCAAACGCCGTGCCGCTCATCCGCGCATCGGAAATCCGCACCATGTCCTTGATACCGGCACGCGCGAGTTTCCTCGGGATCGGCAGATAGCCGGCTTCCGGCATGCCCGGCGCGCCCTTGGGACCGGCGTTGCGCAGCACCAGCACGTCATCGGCATTGACGTCGAGTTCGGGATCGTCGACCCGCGCGGTCATGTCCTCGACGGATTCGAACACCACGGCGCGGCCAGTGTGCTGCAGCAACTTGGGGCTGGCCGCCGAATGCTTGATCACCGCGCCGCGCGGCGCCAGATTGCCATGCAGCACCGCCATCGCGCCTTCCGGCTTGATCGGGTTGGTGCGCGGCCGGATCGCATCCTGGCCCGGGACGTCCTCGGCGCCGGCGACGACATCGCGCAGCGTCTTGCCTTCGATGGTCCTGGCGTCGAGATCGATCAGGTCGCCGAGTTGCGCCATCAGTTTCGGCACCCCGCCGGCATGATGGAAGTGCTCCATGTAATGCTCGCCCGACGGTTTGAGGTCGATCAACACCGGCACCTCGCGGCCGAGCTTGTCGAAACCTTCGAGGTCGATGCGATGCTTGGTGCGGTTGGCGATCGCGGTCAGATGGATCAGCCCGTTGGTCGAGCCGCCGATCGCCTGCAGCACGACCTGCGCGTTGCGAAACGAGGCCGCGGTCAGAAACTCGCTCGGGCGCGGTCCCTTCGCCTTGGCCATCGCCGCCGCAACCCTGCCGCTGGCCTCAGCCGAGCGAAAACGTTCGGCATGCGGCGCCGGGATGGTCGCGCTCATCGGCAGCGACAGGCCCAGCGTTTCGGTAATGCACGCCATGGTGGAGGCGGTGCCCATCACCATGCAGGTGCCGACCGACGGCGCGAGGCGGCCGTTGACCGCTTCGATCTCGACCTCGTCGATTTCACCGGCGCGGTATTTGCCCCACAGCCGGCGGCAATCGGTGCAGGCTCCGAGCACCTCGCCCTTGTGATGCCCGACCACCATCGGCCCGACCGGGATCACCACCGTCGGCAGATCGGCGCTCAGCGCCGCCATGATCTGCGCCGGCAAGGTCTTGTCGCAACCGCCGATCACGATCACCGAATCCATCGGCTGGGCGCGAATCATCTCCTCGGTATCCATCGCCATCAGATTGCGCAGGTACATCGAGGTGGGATGCGAAAAGCTCTCGGCGATGGAGATGGTCGGAAACACCATCGGCATCGCGCCTGACAGCATCACGCCGCGCTTCACCGCCTCGATGATCTGCGGCACGTTGCCATGGCACGGGTTGTAATCGCTGAAGGTGTTGGTGATGCCGACGATCGGCCGGTTCAGCGCGTCGTCGCTGTAACCCATCGCCTTGATGAAGGCCTTGCGCAAGAACAGCGAGAAGCCTGCATCGCCATAACTTGCCAGTCCCTTGCGCAGTCCGTCAGCCATTTTTTCGTTTCCCATCTTCGTGCGTCCGCACTAAAGGAGCCCATAGAATTATTGTCAATATCGCCGGCCTCGCCAGGACTTTTCCGCCGCATTTACTCGTCAGGGTAGAGCCTTGCGATTGCGAGGGACTAGCCCATGAAACGCGTGCCTGTGTTGTCTTTGTTGATTTTGACGTATTTGGCATTTGATGGGAGCGCGCTTAAGGCCGCCAACGATCCCAGAGCCACGCAACTTACGTATGAGTCTTGGATCAAGGCATGTATCGCTGCAACCTGTTTCGTCTCAGCAGGGGCGCGGGGAGCATGTAATCCTTCCGGTGGTGTCATTTCAATCGTAACGGACGAAAAAGGCGTGAGCCTGTCCACCACTTTCGGAACAAAGGGCACACTTGAAGGCGCGATCAGTGCCCAGATCGATCAAGGCGAAACGATCCTGATTCCAAATCCGCAATGCACCGGGCTTGCTTGTTACGGCAAAACGCTAGTCGACAGCGGGTTGAGCGACCGCCTGAAGAAATCGCAAACAATCACCGTCGAGGCCACGGATTCCGCCCATCAAAAAATCAACCTTGTTTTTTCCCTCTCCGATTTTGCCAAGGCCTATGACGGACCCGCAGCCCCATTGCCCAAAGTTTTTGAAGAGACTAGCGAAAAACTGACAGAGGAACTGGCGAGGCGAGCGGAAGAACAAAAGAAGCTTGAATGTAAGGAGTAGAGACCCAGCCTGGAATCCATAACTCCTGCAGGGAGTATGGATTCCGGGCCTGCGCGGCAAGTGCCGCGCATCCCGGAATGACGAATCGTTACTATTTCCAGTTCACGATTTTGCTGGCGTCGCCATCGAACTCCATGCCGCAAAACGCGCCGCCCTGGTAGAAATCGCCGACCGGATCGGGGCCGATCTTGGCCTGCTCGGCCATCGCATGCTCGCGAAAATCCTCTGCCCTGCCCGTCGGACGATAGCCGAGGTCGTAGGCGCGGTGATTGTCCCACCAGGAGCGCTCGTTATACGACGCGCCGTAAAACACCTCGAAATGGATGTCGGGATGATCGAGCCCGATACGGCACAATTGCACCAGATCTTCCGGCTTGAGCCAGATCGCCAGCCGCCGGTGATCCAGCGGCTTGTCGCCGAAATTGCCGATCCGGATGCAGGTGACGCCCAAGCCGTGCTTGTCGGCGTAGAGCGCGCCGACCGCCTCGCCGAACACCTTGCTGACGCCATAGCGGCTGTCCGGCCGCGGCTGCACGTCGGTTCCGATCCGGTGATGGCGTGGATAAAAGCCGACCGCGTGGTTCGAGGACGCGAATACGATGCGCTTGACGCCCTGCTTGCGCGCCGCCTCGAACAGATTGTAGCAGCCGATGATGTTGGATTGCAGGATGTTGTCCCAGGGACCCTCGACCGAAAACCCGCCGAAATGCAGGATGCCGTCAACGCCCTCGCAGATCGCCTCGACCTGCGCGAGGTCGGACAAATCGGCCGCCTTGAATTTTTCGTTGGCACCGAGATCGGCGGGCGCCTTGAGGTCACTCAGCAGCAGGTCCGGATAGATCGGCGGCAGCAATTGGCGCAGGCTCGTGCCGATTCCCCCGGAAGCGCCGGTCATCAATATGCGTGGCATTTCATCCCTCTTGCGTGTGACTTGAAGCGAGTATGGCGCGGCGTCGGCGATGCGGCAAGCGACCCTGTAAAAGCAGATTTGCGGTCATCGGTCGACAATGATAGCACACCGAACCGCGAGGAAATCTGGCAACAACGAGAACAGCAAATGTCCAACGCAACGTCCCATTCGGCCGGCTGGCAGCCGGCCAGTCATTATCCCGATCCGGCCATTCACGCATTCGATCCGCGGTTCGAAAAATACTGGCTCAAATTATCGGCCGTGGAGCGGCTGACCACCGGCTTGCGCTGGGCGGAGGGCCCGGTATGGGTCGGCGACGGTCGCTATTTGTTGTGCAGCGATATTCCCAATCACCGCATCATCAAGTGGGAAGAGGAGACCGGCGCGGTCAGCATCTACCGCAAGCCGTCGAATTTCGCCAACGGCAACACCCGCGACCGCCACGGACGCTTGATTACCTGCGAGCACGGCGGCCGCCGCGTCACCCGCACCGAATATGACGGCTCGATCACCGTGATCATGGACTCCTTCGACGGCAAACGGCTGAATGCCCCGAATGACGTGGTGGTGAAGTCCGACGGCTCGATCTGGTTCACCGATCCGGTCTTCGGACTGCTCGGCAATTACGAAGGCTACAAGGCCGAATCCGAAATCGACATGAATGTCTACCGGGTCGACGGCGAGACCGGCAAGTCGACCATCGTCGCCGAAGGCATTTTAGGCCCTAATGGGCTGTGCTTTTCGCCGGACGAAAAGATCCTCTACATCGTGGAATCAAGGGGCGAGCCCACGCGCAAGATCCTGGCCTATGACGTCGCGCCCGGCGGCAAGACCATTGCCAACAAGCGGGTGTTCATCGATGCCGGTCCGGGCACGCCGGATGGCATGCGCTGCGACATCGACGGCAATCTGTGGTGCGGCTGGGGCATGGGCGATCCCGAACTCGACGGCGTCGTGGTCTATGCGCCCGATGGCGTCATGATCGGCCGGATCGCGCTTCCCGAGCGCTGCGCCAATGTCTGCTTCGGCGGATTGAAGCGCAACCGGCTGTTCATGGCCGCGAGCCAGTCGATCTACGCGCTGTATGTGAACACGCAGGGCGCGCTGGGGGGATAGGCGCGCCCTCATCCGAGATAAGCACGCCGTCATCCTGAGAGCTGAAGCTATATCTCGGCCGTCATCCTGAGGAGCGGCCGCTTGGCCGCGTCTCGAAGGATGGCAACACGTGCGGCCATCCTTCGAGACGCCGCGCAAGGGCGCGGCTCCTCAGGATGACGGCTGCAACTCACAAAAACAAAACGCCGGAGCGGAAAATCATCCCGCTCCGGCGCTTTTGATTCAAACGCTTTGCGATTACGCGGCGTTGAAGCCGGCGATCGCCTTGACCTCGAGGAACTCCTCGAAGCCGTATTTGCCCCATTCGCGGCCGTTGCCGGACTGCTTGTAGCCACCGAACGGCGCGGTGCGGTCGTTGGGCACGCCCTGCAGATTGACGTTGCCGGCGCGAATCTTGCGACCGACCCGGCGCGCGCTCTCGACCGTATCGGCGGAGACGTAACCGGCCAGACCGTAAGGCGTATCGTTGGCGATCCTAACTGCGTCCTCTTCGTCCTTGGCGCCTATCACCACAAGCACCGGCCCGAAGATTTCCTCGCGCGCGATGGTCATGTTCTCGGTGACATCGGCAAAGATCGTCGGACGAACGTAGAAGCCCTTGTTGACGCCTTCCGGCAGGCCGGGGCCGCCGGCCACCAAGGTGGCGCCTTCCTGGATGCCCTTCTGGATCAGGCCCTGGATCTTGTCCCACTGGCCGCGGTTGACGACCGGACCGATGGTGGTGCCTTCGGCGCGGGGATCGCCGGCCTTGGTCTTGTCGGCGACGCCCTTGGCGATCGCGGCCACTTCCTTCATCTTCGACAGCGGCACGATCATCCGCGACGGTGCGTTGCACGACTGTCCCGAATTATTGAACATGTGCATCACGCCACCGGTGACCGCCTTGGTGAGGTCGGCGCCTTCGAGGATAATGTTCGGCGACTTGCCGCCCAACTCCTGGCTGACGCGCTTGACGGTCGGTGCGGCGCGCTTGGCCACATCGATGCCGGCGCGGGTCGAGCCGGTGAACGAGATCATGTCGATGTCCGGGTGCTCGCTCATCGCGGCGCCGACTTCAGGGCCGAGACCGTTGACGAGGTTGAACACGCCCTTCGGCACGCCGGCTTCATGGAGGATTTCCGCGAAGATCAAGGCCGAGGTCGGGGTGAATTCGCTCGGCTTGAGGATCATGGTGCAGCCGGCAGCGAGCGCGGGCGCAACCTTGCAGGCGATCTGGTTCAGCGGCCAGTTCCACGGCGTGATCATGCCGACGACGCCGACCGGCTCGCGCACCACGGTGGCGGTGCCGACCTGCTCTTCAAAGTGATAGTTCTTGAGAACGTCGAGGGTGGCCATGATATGGCCGAGACCGGCGCCGGCCTGCAGCTTCTCCGCCATCGGCAGCGGCGCGCCCATCTCGTCGGACACCGAAGCGCCGATATCCTTGATGCGGGTCTTATAGATGTCGATTACCTTGGTGAGCAGCGCGATGCGTTCCTCGCGAGAGGTCTGCGAGTAGGTCTCGAAGGCGCGCTTGGCGGCGGCGACCGCCTTGTCGACGTCGGCCTTGGAGCCGAGCGCAATCTCGTACATCGGCTCTTCGGTCGCCGGGTTGACGACGGGTGTGGACTTCTTGACGGCGGGATCGACCCAGGCGCCATCGATGTAGAATTGCAGGCGATTGACCATCGTAAACCTCTTGATTTCGGGCGATTGGTGGGGGGGAACAGATCGTTCGGCAGGCATCCTTGCACGAAAACCCGGCAAATTGAACCCGCCATATGCGGGCCACTGCACTGCAGCGCACGCTGGATATAAGGCCGCCGGTATCAGGGGCGCAAGGCGGTCGCTCGCCATTCGGTCGTCGTCCCGGCGCAGGCCGGGACCCAGACGCCGTGTCGTATCGTTATGGCACTGTGGCGGATGCCTTCCGCGACCATCAGCACCGGGGTTAATGGATCCCGGCCTGCGCCGGGACGACGGAAACTCACACCGCCATTTTGCGGTGCCGCACCGGGGCGCCGGCGGTGAGGCTTTCGGCCGCATCGATGATGGCGTTGGCGTCGAGGCCGTAATGGCGATAGAGGTCGTCGATGGTGCCGGTCTGCCCAAAGTGCTCGACGCCGAGCGCCTCGACCCGATGCCCGCAGACGCTGCCGAGCCAGCCCAAGGCCGCCGGATGGCCGTCGATCACGGTGACGATGCCGCAATCGCGCGGCAGCGGCGCCAGCAACTTCTCGATATGGCTGAGGTGCGCCACCCCGCGGCGGTCGCGGCGCAATTGCCGCGCCGCGGTCCAGCCCGCATGTAGCCGGTCCGCCGAGGTCACCGCCAGCAGGCCGATGTCGCGACGGCTTTCGCCGATCAGGCCGATCGCCTCGATCGCTTCAGCTGCCACCGCACCAGTATAGGCGATCACGGCTTCGGCATTGGGTCCGGGCTTGCGCAACCAATAGGCGCCGTCGGTGATACCCTTTTGCAATTCGGGCGTCATGATCCGCTGCGGCTGCTCGAGGCTGCGGGTCGAGAGCCTTAAATAAACCGATCCGCCCTCGCCGGCGTCGCGCTGCATGTGCTGGAATCCCCAGGCCATGATCACGGCGAGTTCATCGACAAAGGCCGGCTCGAACGAGGCGAGCCCATCCTGCGCGATGCCGATCAGCGGCGTCGCGATCGATTGATGCGCGCCGCCTTCCGGCGCCAGCGAGATGCCCGACGGGGTCGCCACCACCATGAAACGCGCATCCTGATAGCAGGCATAGTTCATCGCATCGAGGCCGCGCTGGATGAAGGGATCGTACAGCGTGCCGATCGGCAGCAGCCGCGCGCCGTTGATTGAATGCGACAGCCCGAGTGCCGAGAGCATGATGAACAGGTTCATCTCGGCGATGCCGAGTTCGAGGTGCTGGCCCTTTGGCGAATAATCCCAGTTGAAAGTCGAGGGGATCTTCTCCTGCCGAAACAGATCGTGGTTCTCCGCCTTGGCAAACAGCCCGCGGCGGTTGACCCAGCCGCCAAGATTGGTCGACACCGTGACGTCGGGCGAAGTCGTGACGATGCGCGACGCCAGTTCGGTATTCTCGCGCGCCAGTTCGTTGAGCACGAGGCCAAACCCCTGCTGCGTCGACATCTGCGGCGCCGGTTTGAAGGCAAGCCGCTCCGGCACCTCGATCAAGGGGGCGGTCAGGCGACGGCGACCTTCGCGGTTGAACGGCGCCTGCGCCAGGAACGCTTCGAGTTCCGCCGGGTCCTGCGCCAGTCCCTCGAATTTCTCCCACTCGTGACCAGGGCGGATGTTCTGGCTGCTGCGCCATTTTTCCATCTGCGTCACCGTCATCAGGCCGGCATGATTGTCCTTGTGGCCCTGCATCGGCAGGCCGACGCCTTTGATGGTGTAAGCGATGAAGCAGACCGGGCGGTCATGGTCGATCGACTCAAAGGCGTCGATCATGCTGACCATGTCGTGGCCACCGAGGTTCGACATCAGCGCCAGCAACTCGTCGTCGCTGCGGCGGTCGATCAATTGCGTGACCTGGCCCTGATCACCGATATCGTCGTGCAGATGTTTCCGGAACGCAGCACCGCCCTGAAAGCACAGCGCCGCGTACATCTGGTTCGGGCAATTGTCGATCCAGGCCTTCAGCGCCTCACCGCCAGGTTCGGCGAACGCCGCGCGCATCAAGCGGCCGTATTTCACGATCACCACATCCCAACCAAAGTTGCGGAACATGGATTCGAATTTCTCCCACAGACCCTCGCGCACCACCGCATCCAGGCTCTGCCGGTTGTAGTCGACCACCCACCAGGTGTTGCGCAGGCCGTGCTTCCAGCCCTCGAGCAGCGCCTCGAAGATATTGCCCTCGTCCATCTCGGCATCGCCGACCAGCGCGATCATGCGGCCCTCGGGCCGGTCCTTCATCCAGCCATGCGCCTTGACGTAATCCTGCACCAGCGAGGCGAACAAGGTCTGCGCGACGCCGAGACCGACCGAGCCGGTGGAGAAATCGACGTCGTCGGTATCCTTGGTGCGCGACGGATAGGACTGCGCGCCTTTAAAACCGCGAAAATTTTCCAGCTTGTCGCGGGTCTGGTGCCCGAACAGATACTGGATGGCGTGAAACACCGGGCTCGCATGCGGCTTCACCGCGACGCGGTCTTCCGGCCGCAGCACCGAGAAGTACAAGGCCGACATGATGTTGGCGAGCGAGGCCGACGACGCCTGATGTCCGCCGACCTTGAGGCCGTCGACATTGGGCCGGATATGGTTGGCGTGGTGGATGGTCCACGACGACAGCCACAGCACTTTGCGGGCCAGCGCGGACAACAGCTCCAGACGTGCGGATTCGGCGGGCATGAGGGTGCTCCGGACAGGGTGGTCTGACCCTGATTTTAGCGGGGCCGAGGGCGCTAGAAATCTCAAATAATCGCGACATACCGGCGATTATTGGGATAAATTACCACTCAGAGGCCAAAACCCGAGAGTTCATCCCAATGCACACGCTTGATACCATCGACCGCAAGATTCTCAGCCTGCTGCAATCCGACAGCCGCACCACCATGGCGGAGCTGGCCGACAAGGTCGGCCTGTCGGTGTCGCCCTGCCACCGCCGGGTCAAGCTGATGGAGGAGCGCGGCGTGATCACGCGCTACATCGCCACCGTCGACCAGAAATCGCTCGGACTTCACGTCAGCGTCTTCATCTCGATCAAACTGGCGCGGCAGAAGGAAGAAGACCTCAATCGCTTCGCCAAGGCGATCTCGAAATGGGACGAGGTGCTGGAGTGCTACCTGATGACCGGCAACCGCGACTACCTGCTGCGCGTCGTCGCCGCCGACCTGTCGTCGTATGAGGCGTTCTTGAAAAACAAACTGACGAGGCTCGACGGCATCGCCTCGATCGAGTCGAGTTTTGCGCTGAGCCAGGTGAAATACTCGATCGCGCTGCCGGTTTGATTCTCACTCTCCCGCGGAGGGGCCCGAGACGAGCGAAGCTCGTTCGTGGGTCGGCTCGCATGACCGCAGCGAAATGCGAGACGCGTAGGGTGGAAATATTCCGGCAAACAGGCTGGACAGGCAAATCAGCCGATCGAGCGACGGCGCAGCCGACTACTGCAAGTTCACGTCCAGGAAAAGCGCCCATTCCCGCAGAGTTCCTGGCGCCGGCCCTGTTAACGGCATCGCGGATCATCGGGTGCCGTGAGAACGCCCGTGCCATCCTCCGGCATGTACCAGGCTTGCGTCTTGGGAACCGGAATCTGTCCAATCGCTACCGCAGGCACGGTCACGGCCGTGTAGCATGGCGGCAATTCGTCCAGGCTCATGGTCCGTAAAGCTTCTTGTGGCGTACGGCCATCAAGGCGCTTCAGGAAGCCCGGCTCATCAATCAATCGCTGGAATGCACCGGTATTGGCAACCGTCACAGTGACAGGCGTTCCTTCGAGATCGACACGCCATGGCTCTTCAAACTGATGGGTGTGGCCATAAATGAAAACCCGCATCGATTTGTAGGTCGCCTGACGATCGGCGAGATGCTTTGCCATCACCTTGCTCTTGGAAGAGAGAAAATGCTCGGCGATGCTTCCGAGCTGGAGATTCCAGCAAATATGATCTTTCTCGTATACGGCGATCATATCGCAAAGCTGCTGTACTTCCGCATCCGGGAGGTTTTGTTTGTCGTTTGCCAGTTTGGTCAATTCCGATTTGATCGCCTGAGCATCCGGGTCGTCCTTCTCCAACTGCAACCTGAGAGGATCGTCCTTTGGCAGCGCGTACAAGAAGAGCATTGCACCCTTCTCGCGTCCCATCGCCAGGTCCCAGTCGACCTTGCCGGCGGGCGGCTTACCAAGCATGACTGACTTCTGTCGCAACGACGTCTCCAGCAAATTGAAGGTCAGCAATCTGGCGACGTCGGAGGCTGATCCCCAGAGTCCGCGATCTGCAGCACGATACCGTGCGCCCGCGGTCTCCGGGCTAAGATTGTCGATGATCGAATATGTCTTCTCCTGGCTATTGAACAATCGCTGGACGAACAACTCTCCCCATGGGCGGACAATGTAGTCCTTGCCATCGACATGGCGCGAAATTGTCGGCCACGTTGCATACTTGTTCACATCCTGGCCGATCTGGTTTCCGTGCTCGGCCACAATCCGGCCGTCGCTTGAAACCCACACACCATCCGTCACGAGGTTGATGCGGCCACTGTCGGCGTTCAGTGCCGTACCCAAAGGCTTCCATACCGCGCCGTACCGCAGAGTCGAATCGTGGTTGCCGACGATGATGTGGAGCCGATTTTCGCCGCGTTCCGCAAATGCACGCAATATGCCTATGTCCTCGGCGTGCTCGGACACCACTTTCCCGACCAGCGCAGCCATTTCGTCGATACTGCACCCAAGATCGGCGCTAACCCCATCGCATTTGATCTCGGCCGGTGGCTGCCAGAGTTCAAGAAAGTCGCCGACGATCACCAAGTCCACACGCTGCCCGCCGTCCTGCGCAATCTTGTTCAGAAATCCCTCAAGCGCCTTTGGCCAGCGGAAATCTTCGGTTGGATCCCAACCGCCTGCCGGTTCCTTGCCGACGCCAAAATGCAAGTCGCTGATGAACACGCTATATCGCGCCGAAGTCGCGGGCGACTGATAGGGAACCTGCGCCACCATCGGCGATGGACTTCCATCATCGGCCCGCACTGCCATCGGACCGGCCAGGATCATAACGACGATGAAAGTTGCGATGCGGGAAAAACTCATATGGCACCTGCAAAGCTAGGGTTGCGGAGCACACAATTTGATGGCGGGATTGCCGAGCAGAACATATTCGAGGCCAAGCTCGCCATATTCTCCATCGGTCTTGTCCTTGAACTTCTGCGCCGTTCGCGCGATCGCCCTGTCGAACACTTGAAGGATGGTGGGGGGTGGCTTGTTTGGCGACGTTTCCGCAACGACCTCGGCGAATGAGCTGGCAAAGACCACGCCATAGCCGGCGTCGATCGTGAACGGTGAAGCGATCAATGTATCGATTCCTTGCTCGTTCAGCCTCTGCAGTAAGGCTGCATTCCTGCCCTTCGCGGATGCAGCAGAACAAGCGGCAAAAATCCCCACGCTTCCCGGAGGGAAATTCTTCGCGATGTCCTGCGGCATGATGTGGTCGGTCGATTGCCCAAACCACATGACGCCTTCGTCCTGATGGGCCAGCACAACCAAACCGACCGCAGGGGGCGATGTGCTCACCAACGGAACAGGCGGATCGGCCGCGGCCGCGAGGTACTCCCGCAACTTTTTTATGTCCAAAATTCGCGCTCCCGGAAGTTTGGCTGGAAAGAAACCAGGCGGCATGATCGTGTCGGACACGTTTTCGAGTCCATCCGGAACTGCGAACATCCAATCGCCGATACACTTGTCCCGGGATGGATAACGCTCCAGCGCCATCGGCTGGACAACGATGATCGGCCGATCAAGTACCGCGCCGTCGCCCTTCGCACCGAGAATTCCGAGCGGAACATATATGCTGCGGTTCTGGCCGCCGGCGATGTCCGAGGCGACACGCACGACGACAACGGGCGAGCCTTGGGCTTCCCGCACGATAGCCTTGAACGCCGCCAGCGCGTTTTTGGCGTCCGCCTCCGTTGAATTCCCTGGCTTCGTCGCAAAAAGAACCTTTGAAAGTTCCTGAGCCACACGCACATAGCTTCCGGGCTTCTTGTCGGCCGAATCCTTGCGAGCCTGCAAAATCTCGTTCTGGAAGTAATCGGTCGTCAGGAACTCCACGACGCTCGACGCAGTCTGCCACCCGTAAACAGATTGGTTCTTTCCCGGCCGGCCGTCGACAAAGACGGCCATGCTGTACGAATAAAAATCAAAGATATGAAGCGCTGCAGACGCGGTGGTAGATGCGCCAGAACCTTCCATTCCGAGCGATACTTCGCGCAACGAGTCTAACCCGCCCGATAGCGCATTAGCTTGCTTCGGATCGGCGCTGTCACATACGGGCGCCGACGTACTGGTCTCACCTATCGACACACGCTGCACCAGGTGATCGAGTGGGACAAGTCCCTTGAAGATTGCGAACGCGATCGTCGCACAGCCTTTCGACTCCGCCGTGACTGTGACCTGGATGCTGCCCGCGTTGCCCTGCTTCGAAAGCTCATCGATGATGATGGAGCCATCGTGATATTGCTTTGCCGCTTCCGTATTCGGTTGGCGCAATTTCCGAAGATCGACCTTCATCAAATAGGAATCCTTGCCATCCGCCAATCGCAATCCCGACCCTTCCGGTACCATCGGCTTGATGTTCAGGATTATCTCGGGCGTGCTGAGGTCGTTGATCGTGGCCTCGAATGCCCTGTCGACCTTTGCTCCCGAAGACTCCGGCTTGGCGCGAAGCGCCGCATAATCGAACGCGGCGACATCCAGCGTGAGGGTATAGGTGCTGTTTGCAATCAAGTTGTTCGAGGCCGGTCCGGTACCGCCGACAAACCAGCTATTCCAGTAGGCCGACGTGTTGAGCGGCTGTATTGTCTCTGCTGTCGCAGTGGGTACTTGAGGTAGAGGAAAATTGGGACCGACGGGCTTTGGTCCCGACAAATCACCCGGTCCGACCGGCGATCCCGGCAGCGCGATATCAATCGGGAATTCGAAGGGATTTGAACTCTTCGGTATCCGTGGCGCGACGATTACAAGCTCGCCAGAAGGCGCGATGGTTGCAAGCTCACCAGAATCAGTGAACAAACCGCCTAATGTACCGGGCGTTGCCAGCTTGCCGATAACCGGCCCTGCTCCGAGGTGGATCGATGGCACCCTCACAGACGGCGCAGCGATAACCACATTGCTATTCGAAGAGGAGGACGGCAACGCGAGCCGCCCTTGTGCGAACCTACCCGAGGTCGGAGCGACCGGCGGCTGTATCGACAAGTCTGGCAGCCGACTGATGTTCGCGCCAGCCTTGCTTTCGGGCAACGGAAGGCCGTGGGATGGCGGTGCAGAAACGGTCGGGCCAGGTTGAGGTGGCCCGGGCGACAATGGAGTGGAAGGCTTCGTTACGACATCCGGCAGCGCCGGTCGCTGCGGCGGAGCACCCAGGACCACTTTGGTCTCTCGCGGCAGCTTGAATACAACGCTTGATTCAAGGATAGGCAGCAAAACGGCCGGCAGCAGTAGGCATGCGCCGGCGACAAGGCACAATCCAACCGCAGCACCCAAGGCAATCCAGCGTCGGTCGTACCAACCAGAGCGGAGGACGATCGGCACCACCAGGGCAAGGTGCAGGACTAACGACAGTGCGAAGAAACCTGGAGAAAACGCGAGACCGAACAGGTCCAGCACAAAGCTTTCGGACGCGACCAATGCCACGCAAGCAAAAACGCAACCTGTCCCTATAAGGACGGCCCTCAAAGGAGATACCGACGGTCGCGCTTCGATGGCCCGGCTGTCCGACACGGTGAACTCGCAATAAATAAAGCAAAAAATAATTTGGGAGACTGGCACAGGAAACTCGAACCGTCTACCTCTACGTGTAATCGATCGTTCGAACCAGCGTATCGACGTCGAGCACGCTTCAGCCGCGAACGAGCACTTAGCCCATGTAGATCACCCGCCCCCGCTCAATTCGCCAATCGCTCGATCACGAGATCGAGCAGCGCGCGCAATCGCGCCAGGCGTTTCAGGTCGCGGTGATAGCCGACATAGGTGTTGCGGCCTGGCGGGGGTTCGCCGAGGTCGATGCGCTTGACGCCGGCGAGACCATCGCCGAGCGGCCGCGGCAACACCGCGACGCCGGCCCCGAGCGCGCACATTTGCGCCTGCACGTCGCGATTATTGCTGCGGGACGCGACATGCGCCTTGGGCAATACCCGTTGCAGCCAGACGCTGTCGGGGATGCCACCGAACGCGGTGTCCATCGTGATCAGTGGCGTGCCCGCACCATCGCCAAGGCGCGGCGATTTGAGGCCCGACTTGAGATAGACGCCGTATTCGATGTGCATCAGTCTTCGCGAGATCACTTCCGGCTCGCGGAACGGCGTGATCCGGAAGGCGAGATCGGCCTCACGCCGCGGCAGGCTGTAGAGCCTGGCATCGGTGAGCAATTCGACCACGACGCGCGGTTGCAGCCTGGCGAATTCGGCAAACACCGGCGTCAGCATGTGGATGCCGAACCAGTCGGATGAGGCAATGCGAAGCGTGCCGTCGAGATGCTGGTCGTGGCTGGCCAACTGGCGCTGGACGGCCAGCACCTCCTCCTCGATCCGCTCGGCATGCGACAGCACCGCCGATCCCTCATCGGTCAGCACGAAGCCGCCATCGGTGCGCTGGAACAGCGTCTGGCCTACCGCCTGTTCGAGCGCGCGCAACCGCCGGCCCATGGTCGGCTGGCTCTGCCCGAGCTTGCGCGCGGCCGCCCCCAGGGTGCCTTCGCGCGCCACCGCGAGGAATATCCGCAAATCGCTCCATTCCATCGAAATCGTCATCCATTCAATTTTGAATGGATTTTGTACACTCTTGTCGATTTCAAAACAAACTACACCAGCCTAATTGGAGGGGCAGAAACCAAAAGGACGACCACGATGACCACATCAGACACCATGCAGGCAGCGGTTCTGGATGCGCCCAACACCGCCTTTCGGGTCGGACCGGTGGCACGGCCGAGGCCTGAGGACGGACAGGTCCTGGTCCGGATCAAGGCCAGCGGCGTCAACCCGCTCGACACCAAGATTTATGCCGGTCAGGCCGGCCACGCCAAACATCCGCTGCCGGGCATCCTCGGCATCAACATGGCCGGCGTGGTCGAAGCGATCGGCACGGGCGTGAGCGGGTTCCGGCGCGGCGATGAGGTCTATGGCATGACCGGCGGGGTCGGCGGCCTGCAGGGATCGCTGGCGCAATATGCCGCCGTCGATGCCGAGCTGCTGGCGCCGAAGCCGGCCAACCTCACCATGCGCGAGGCCGCGAGCCTGCCGCTGAATCTTATTACGGCGTGGGAAGGGCTGGTCGATCGCGCGCAGGTCCGATCCGGGCAGCGCGTCCTGGTTCACGGCGGCGCCGGCGGCGTCGGCCACATCGCGATCCAGATCGCGCGTGCTTATGGCGCCCACGTTTTCGCGACCGGCTCTGCCGGCGATAAAGCCTACATCGAACAGCTCGGCGCGACCTTCATCGACTACAAAACGACGCCAGTGGCCGACTACGTCGCCCAACACACCGCGGGCCGTGGCTTCGATCTGATCTATGACACCGTGGGCGGTGCAACGCTGGATGCCTCGTTCCAGGCGGTGGCGCGGTTCGGCCACGTCGTCAGCGCGCTCGGCTGGGGTACGCACGCACTGGCGCCGCTGTCGTTTCGCGCCGCGACCTATTCCGGCGTCTTTACGTTATTGCCGATGCTGACCGGTAACGGCCGCGCCCATCACGGCGACATCCTGCGCGAAGCGAGCCAGATGATCGAGGCCGGCAGGATCGCGACACGGATCGACCCCAGGCATTTCACGCTCGAGACGATCCTGGAGGCGTATCAGGCGCTGAAGGACGGCACCGCCGCCGGCAGGGTTGTGGTTGATGTCTGAGTTGTTTGTAGGGTGGGTAGAGCGAAGCAAAACCCACCGTCTTTCTTGCGAGAATGGTGGGTTTCGCTTCGCTCTACCCACCCTACGAAATCACAGCACCTTCCGATGTGCCAGGCTCTTCATCAACGCCGAAACACCGAACGTCCATGGTTCGCATTCGCCACTGGTCCGCATGCGGTTGACCAGCCTGCCGAGCTGCGGCGCCGCGATGGTGACGATGTCATCGCGCTTGTGGGTAAAACCTTCGCCCGGCGTGTCGCGATCCTTCACGGGGGCGAACATAGTGCCGAGGAACAGCGCGAATCCGTCGGGATATTGATGCTCCGGCCCGATGGTCTGCGCCACCAGATCGGTCGGGTCGCGGCTGATCTTGCTGATCGAGGAATGGCCTTCGAGCACAAAGCCATCCGGTCCCCTCACGGTCAGGTCGATATTCATCCGGCGCACGTCGTCGAGCGAGAACGTCGTGTCGAACAGCCGCAATAGCGGACCGATCGCGCAAGAAGCGTTGTTGTCCTTGGCCTTGGACAGCAACAATGCCGAGCGGCCCTCGAAGTCGCGCAGATTGACGTCGTTGCCGAGCGTCGCGCCGACGATCTTGCCGCCGCTCGACACCACCAGCACGACTTCCGGCTCCGGATTGTTCCAGGTCGATTTCGGATGCAGTCCGGCATCCATGCCTGACCCGACCGACGACAACACCGGCGCCTTGGTAAAGACTTCCGCATCCGGTCCGATGCCGACTTCCAGATATTGGCTCCAGGCGTTCTGTTCGATCAGCACCTGCTTCAGCCGCATCGCTTCCGCGGAGCCGGGTTTTAATTTGGAGAAATCGTCGCCGACGAGTTTGACCACTTCCTTGCGGATAGCGTCGGCGGAAGCCGGATTGCCGCGCGCCCGCTCCTCGATCACGCGCTCCAGCATCGAGATCGCGAAGGTGACGCCCGCGGCCTTCAGCACCTGAAGATCGAGCGGCGCCAGCAACCACGGTTTCTTTCGATCGCGACGGTCGGGCGGCGTGTTGGCGAGAATGCCGTCGAGATCGCCGATCCGCTCGCCCTTGACGTCGCGCAGGGCGGCGGCGGGATTACCCTCCTCGCACAGCGCGCTGACCGTCGGAAACCGCGCCGTGACGTCGAACACGCCATCGTCGCGGATCACGGCCACGGCTGGACCCGCGGCCTGCGGAAGCCAGACCCGCCCCACCAGCGTGCCCTTGGTGCCGTCTTCCGGCAGGAGTTCTCGTGTCGTCAGCGTGATCATGGCTGCTTACTTTCGTTGGCTTGATCGCCAGTTGTTCTTTTACCGCCGAGGTTCCCTCAACGCCAAGGGCTCCCCTATCGCCAAGGCTCCGCTACCGCCAAGGCTCCCTTACCGCCAAGGCTCGATGATGATCTTGGTGTGCCGTTCCGGATTGGCCAAATCTGAAAACGCCTGGGCGACGCCGTCGATGCCGACGCTGGCGGTCACCAGCGAGGCGGCATCGACTTGTCCTTCCGCGATCAGCCGCAGCGAATAGGCAAATTCGTCCGGCGTGTAGCCCAGCACATATTGAACGTTGAGTTCCTTCATGATGCCGAGCATCGGTTCGGAACGGTCGGTTTCCATGCAGACTCCGACCACCACGATGCGGGCGTCGCGTGGGGCGCCCTCGAACACCTGTTGCAGCAGGCCGGGAATGCCGACGCATTCGAAGATCAGCGCCGGTTTCAACGCCGGCAGCATCGCCTGCAGCGGCGGCCGCGCGGCCTTTTGTTCCGCCGACATCGCGGCATGTTCGGCCCAGGTCGCGTAGGGCTGCGACTGCGCGGGATCGACCACGATATCGGCGCCGAGTTTTGCGGCAAGCGCGCGGCGCGCCGGCGAGTAATCCGCCGCGACGATCGGGTGCAATCCCCTGATCTTCAATCCCGCGATCACCGCGAGCCCGACCGGGCCGCAGCCGATCACCAGCGGCACCTCATCGCCACGGATGTTGGCCTTGGCAACCGCGTGAATGCCGACTGCGAGCGGTTCGGTCAGCGCGGCGTGTTCGGCCGCCAGGCCGTTGGGCACCTCCAGCAGCAGCGGCTCGCTCAGCAGCATCTGTTCGGCATAGCCGCCGACATTGTCGTTGGAATAGCCGATGCCCTGAATGCCGCCCGGTGTCAGCAGCGCCGGCAGCGAACAGACGCGGGTTCCGGCCTTAAACTTGCGCGGCGTGCCCGGCCCGTAATCCAGCACCTCGCAGCAGAATTCGTGGCCGAACACCACGTCGCGGGCAAGGTCCATCGGTATCCGGCCGGGGAAATGCCTGGACAGTTCGACCATGCGGTGGGCGTGCTTGCGCGCGTGCAGGTCCGAGCCGCAGATGCCGCAGGCCAAGGTCTTGACCAGCACCTGCCCGGCGGCCGGCTTCGGCTCCGGCAATGTGCCGACGACGATCTCGCCGTTCCTGAAAATCGCAGCGCGCATGGCCGTCCTCCGGATTCACGTTATTGGTCTTGCACGTTTTCTCGCACATAAACCGGAGAACATAAACTGCGATGCCGGGAACGCGGCGGTTCCGGCGATCAATCGCAGGACTACCAGGAATAGCGAACGACGCCCTTGCCGGCGTAGGAATTGGTGACGTCGGAGAACTGGCCCTCGAACGTTCCGGCGAGCGAGATGCCGTTGCGCCACTTCATTTCCGCCGACGCCGTGGTCAGGGCGGAATCGTGCGCCTGCGCCGCGCCGTTGACGACAAACGACGTGCCGGGCAGCGTCTGGAACAACGCGGTGACATCGCGATCGGTGTCGAAATCATGCGCCCAGGCGAAACGGCCGCGCAGCGTCAGGATCCCGTTCGGCACCGCAAACGACCTGTCGGTGCGAACGCCGAGTTCGGAGCGCGATGCCGTGACATCCTTGGCCGCGTAGTTCAGCGCAAAGGTGTTGGCGCCGGAGATCGCCTGTTCGGCATAGGCCGGCAGGCTGTAGGTGGTGAACTGCCCGGCCGCGTAGGGCGTCACGCCCATCCACGGCGTCGCGAACCGGTAGCCGCCTTCGAGCCGCCCCGAATAGGCATTGGCGTTGAACTCGGCGCGCAACTGGTCGATGCCGGCGATGCTGACGGTGCGGTTGGTGGTCACGTCCTGCCAGCCATAGGCCGCCGCCGCGGTGATATAGGCCGGGCCGACCGTGTGGCGCACGAAGGCGCCGGCCTGGAACAAATCGGAACGCCCAGAGCCGAAGCTGCTGACGCCGAAACTGGTGCCGCCACCGGCCAGCGCAAAACCCGCAAGCGTCGACGGCGAGATCTGATAATCCGCGCCGGCCACGAAACCGAACGCGCGCGCGTTGGCGGAGTTGGAGCCCAGCGCCGCATTGCCGCTGGTGTCGCTGCCGCCGCCATAGGCCGCACCCCACACGTTCCAGCGCGTATCGAACAGATCGTTGCGCGCGACATCGGCCTTGGTCGGGATTTTGGCGAAGGCATCGCGCGCCGTGCTGGATTTGCTCGCGGCATAGGCGCTGGCGTCGCCCTCCTCGGCGAATGGCGTGGCGCCGGCGCCGCCACCTGCGCTGTTGCGTCCGGCAGTGAACGGATCGGTCAACAGCGCCAGGAACTGGCTCATCGCATCGAAGGTCGCCTGCTGCGATCCGGTCGCGAGTTCACCGGAAGCCTGGGTCAATCCGGCCGGCGTCAGCGAAGCGAAGCTGAGCGGAATGCCGCCATTGGCATTGAAGAAATTGCCGAGCGTGGTGGCGACGTTCTGCTGATTGACGTTGAGCGCATATTTTGCCGCGAAGTTGAGCGCGAAATTGAGATAGGCATGGGTCGGATCATAGCTGAGGCTGCCGACCAGGCCGCCCGGCGCGGTGGCAACCCCGGCAAAGCCGCCGCTGACGCCACCGGCGGCGCTCAGGATCATATATTGTTTCATCACGAAGCTGCCGGGCGCGAACGAGGCGGCGACCTGGCCGTTCAGCGCCGCGGTGCCGGTGACATTGGCAAACGACGACGTCGTGGAATTGAGCTGGACGAAATACAGCGCGCCCGATTGAAACGCGAGATTGCCGGCCACATTAATGAAGCCGCCGGGCGTGGCATCGCCGGGCGCGAAGATACCGCCGCTCGCGATCGTGGTGTTGCTGACGGTACCCGCGCCCGCCAGCGTGCCACCGGCGTTGACCGTGACCTGGCTCGACGAAGCGATCGAGCCGTCGACCTGCAGCACGCCGCCATTCACGGCCGTGGTGCCGGTGTAGGTGTTGGCGCCCGACAGGATCAGCGTGCCGGCGCCGACTTTCTCCAGCGAACCGGAGCCGGGCGAACACCCGCAACTATCCGCGATGATGCCGCTCACCGTGGTGGAGAGATTGTTACCGCCGACCACCAGCGTATTGCCGACGCCGATATCATAGGTGCCGGAGCCCGCGATCGAACCCGCCGTAATGCGGCCATCGCCGTTCGGACCGCTGCTGCCGGAGAAATCGACAATGCCGGTGCCATTGGTGATGAACTGCGCGGTGCCGCCGGTGGAGTTGTCGAAGAAAAAAGTCGCGCCATCGTTGTTGGTGATGATGGTCGCGTTGGCGGCGGTGGTAAAAGCATTGAAAACGGTTTCGCTACCGGAACTGTTGGTGATGGTCGCCGACGCCGCGGATGCGTGAGCTTCGAATATCACGCCACCACCATTAATATTGGTGATGGTGGCGGTGCCGGCATTGGTCTTCGCCAGGAATATCGTCACACCATTATCATTGGTGATGGTGGCTTGCCCGGCCGTGCTGGTGTCGTTACCGCCGAACCTGCCGAACACCGTGGTGGCAGATTGGTTTGAGATATTGGCGTTGCCGGCGGTGCTGGCATTGAGAAACGTGGTGTTGCCGCCATTCGTGTTCGAGATGGTCGCATTCGCGGCCGTGGAATTGCCTTTGAAGTCGGTCTCGCCGCTGGAGTCGTTGGTAATGCTGGCATTGCCGGCGGTCGCGAAATTGCCGAACGTCGTCAAGCCGCCCAGAGTGTTCATGATGGTCGCGTTTGCCGCGGTGGAATGACCAAAGAAATCGGTCTCGCCGCCGAACTGGTTGGTGATCTGGATCTGGCTCGCCGAGGTCGTGTTGCGAAATTTGGTGAGGCCGCCATCGTTGAGGATGGAGATGATGCCGCTGGTGTTGGCATTGACGATATTGAGCACGCCCTCATTATCAACCGCGCCGACGATCGACGCCGTATGCGTGGCATCGCCGAGTTGCAGCGTGCCGCAGCTACAGATGAAGGTGCCGCCGGTATAGGTGTTGTTGCCGAGCAGCACCAATGCGCCGCCGCCGATCGAATCCAGCACGGTCAGCTTGCCGGGGCCGTTGCCGTCGCTGATGTTGCCCGCAATCGTCAGCGTCGTGCCGAAGGCGTCGATTGCGCTTCCGTTTATCGAGTTATTGATCTTGAAATTGTTGGTGAAGGTCAGGTTGAGGGAGCCCTCGGCCAGAAACTCGGCGTTGTCGAGCGTCACCGTGCCTGTTCCGACCGAACTGTTGTTGTTCACCTGCACCGTGGTGTTCAACACGTAGGTGCCGCCGGTATAGGTGTTGTTGGTGCCGGACAGAACCACCTCGCTGCCGAAGGTGTTGGTCGAATCGATCAGTTGCAGCACACCGGTGCCGCCATTGCCGTTGGAGATGTTGCCGGCAAGCGCCAGCACGGTGCCTTGGTCGTCGACCGTGCCACCCGGCGTGTTGATATTGAAGTCATTGTTGATGATCAGGCCCGGGGCTTGAAACGTACCGCCATTGAGCGTCACGGCGCCCGACCCGACGGAGTTGGTATTGATCGCCCGCACGGTCCCGGCCGAGATCAGGGTCCCACCCGAATAGTCGCTGTTGATACCTGACAGAACCAGCGTGCTGTTGCCGAGCTGCTGGACCTGTGCGGCGCCTGCGACGACTTCAATGATGTCATTGGAGATCGAAATCGTCACGCCGGTATTGGCGTTGTTGAAGATGCCGCTGCTGGCTCCCGCCAGACCGAATTGGAGGTCGGCGCCACCGATCAAATAGGACTGCGCGTTGGCGTTGAAGGTCCAGGAATCGGGCAAAATCGGGCCGGCCGTGACATTGACCGACGCCAACCCGCTGTTGCTGAAAATCGCCGATTGGCCGAACCCGACTGGTGGCGCGCCTGCGGGCGGATTGGACCAGTTGGCTGCAGCGTTGTAGTCCGTCGAAGCGCCGACCCAGGTGTAGCTTTGGGCGCACGCCGGATACGGTGGCAAAAGGCCAGCAAGCATCGCGGCCGCGCACAGCAGGAACGCGGCCACGCTTCGGCGTAGCCGTCCATAGCCCTGCTCTGCCAATCGCGATTGAAAACCCACGTCCCGCCCCCTGCCGCAGCCGCCACTCCATCTTCGAGAGTTGGCGTTCCGCTCCCGGGAACTTTCGCAAATCGCGGGGGCGGAGTCACGGGTGGGCCACGGCGGAGACCCGATTCCGGGCCTAAATGGCTGTTTTGACGCGGGATACGGCCCCGATTTGTGGCGAATGTGACTAAAAAGATACGGCTGAAAAGCTACAACCCACGAAGGACAAGCCAGAAAACTACAGCCTCGTCACGCATTGGGCGACGGCTCGGCCGCTATCGCCAATAATTGCGACCGCCGCACACGTTCCCGGTGCGCGGTGTAAAGCCCGCTGGCGACGACGAACGCCGCCCCGGTCACGGTCCAGACGTCAGGCACCTCGCTGAAAACGATGAAGCCGAGGCTGCTGACCCACAACAACTGGGTATAGGAAAACGGCGCCAGCACCGATGCATTGGCATAACGAAACGCCAGCACCACGATCCACTGCCCCGCGGTCGACGTTACGCCGATCAGAATGCCAAACAGGATATCGTGCCAAGTCGGCGTCACCCAGACCGAGGGCACCAGCGCGGACAGGATCAAAAAGCCCGATATCGCCGAATAGGTCATGGTGGTGATGACGCGTTCCCGGCCGCTCAGCATCCGCGTCATGATCAGGGTCATTGCCCAGCAGAACGCCGACACCAACGGAAACGCCGCGGCCGGATTAAACGCGCCGGAGCCCGGCCGCAGGATGATCAGCACGCCGATCAGTCCGACCGCGGTCGCGGCCCATCGGCGCAGGCCGACGCTCTCGCGGAGAAAAAAGATCGACAACGCCGTGACGAACAGCGGCGAGACGAAACTCGTTGCGGAGGCCTCCGCGATCGGGAGAAACCGCAAGCCGGAGATGAACAACAGCGATGACCCCAGCAATGCCGCGCCGCGCATGGCTTGCAGGCCGAGACGGCTGGTGTGCAAGGCGAACAGCGGCGAGCCCGGCACCATCGCCGGAACCATCACCACCGCGAACACCAGAAACCTGATCCAGGCGATCTCGATCGACGGCAACGTCGCCGACAGATATTTCGACGTCACGTCCGAGGTGCCGAGAAACACCGTCGAAGCGAGGATCAGCGCGATGCCGCGGAACGGCCGATCGGCGCGCGCGGGTGCAACAGGCACGACGGATTTCTTCTCAGGCGATGGCAAGACAACATGGTCCAGCCTGGCGGCTGCGGCAGGTGGCGGGGTCAACGGCTTAAGCCCGGGCGCAAGGAAATGAATGAACGAATCGGGTGAGTGGCCAAGAAACGACAAAGCCGCTCGATCGACAAGGACCGAAATCAGGCAGCCGATATGCGCGATTGCGCGCGGCGCCTTGTCGCTGCGCGAGCCGCTGAAACATTTTGTTAAGAAGCGTGTGCAGCCGACACGTCATTGCGAGCCAACGGGTCGCGCGAATGCGCGCCTCGTTGGCTCGCACTGACGGACTTTAACTCACAGCATCGGCAAGCCGCGCGGCTTGGGGCCGCGTGGAAACGCCTGGTCGAGCGCGGCCAGTTCGTCCTTGCTCAGCGTCAACTTGCCGGCCGCGGCGTTGTCGGCGGCGTGCTCGGCCGAGGAGGCCTTTGGAATCGCGAACACCGAAACCTCGCGCGTCAGAAAGCCGAGCGCGACCTGACGGGGCGAGGCGCCATGGGCGTCGGCGATTTTCTGCAAGAGCTGCCCCGGCTTGCTTTGCGGCGACGGGAAATCATCGTGGCCGAACGGCGAATAGGCGACCACCGCAACGCCATGCGCCTTGCACCACGGGATCACCGAATGTTCGATGGCGCGCTCCTGCAAATGATAGAGCACCTGATTGCAGGCGATCCGGCCTTCGCCGGCGACCTCGAGCAGTTCGTCGAGATCGTCGCTATCGAAGTTGCTGACACCCCAGCTTCGGATCTTTCCGGCGCGAACCAGTTCCTCGAATGCCTCGACGGTCTCCGCCAGCGGATAGGAGCCGCGCCAATGCAGCAAATAGCAATCGAGCCGGTCGGTCTTAAGCCGCGCCAGCGAACGCTCGCAAGCCGTGATGGTGCCGCGCCGCGAGGCGTTGCTCGGCAACACCTTGGAGACCAGAAACAGATCGTCGCGCCGCCCGGCGATCGCCTCGGCGATGACGAGTTCAGCGTCGCCATACATCTCGGCGGTGTCGATATGGCTCATGCCGAGATCGATGCCGCGGCGAAGGGCTGCGACTGCGGGCTTGCGATCTCCGCGATCGATATACCAGGTGCCCTGCCCGATCACGGACACGTTTGCACCACCGCTGCCGAAGGGTCGCTGGTTCATGATTGCCTCACACACTTTTCGAAAACGCACATCGTACAGGCCTCATTTCGTCATGGCGAGCCGGCGAAACCGCCGCCGATACCATGGCCGAATGCCTCGCTATTCTACGACGCGTCCTTTGGAAACAGCCATGCCAGTACAACTCTGGCGATGAAATAAACGACGACGACGGCAGAGGCTACGATCACGACGGCGGTATACATCGCAGGCTTCCATTCCATCCACTATCGTCGAACGATCGAGTAATCTCTGCCGTTACGTCGCGAGTCCGAGTTGTCGCTGGTGTAAAACGACAAAAAGTACGATTTGGAATATGGAATATGGAAAAATAGGTGCCGAGCCGAGCCAGATATAGTTCTCATAAACGCAGATGCTAGGGTCTGTCACGCCAATCCTCTGGAGGCGGCCAATTCCCATGGCGGCCCCAACCGCCCGGCTGATCGCTTACGTTGCTCCCCGCGATGACGAATCGAGAACGCCGATGTCGGCGACCAGGATGCTGCCGGTCGCCGATTCCGTGATGTAAAGACGATCACGGTTGTTGCCGCCGATTGCGACATTTGTGCAGGTAGCGCCGGCGCAGGATTTGATGCGCGCGATCAATTCGCCGTTAGGCGCGAACACCAACACATGCCCGAGCGAGGCGTGCGCCACATAGAGACGCCCGTCCTTGTCCATCGTCATGCCGTCGGGACCGCTGGGGCCGAACATGGTGCAGAAGCGGCCGACCTTGGAAACGCCGCCATCTTTCATGATCGGCATCCGCCACACCGCATTGTCGCGCGTCATCGCGACAAACAACACCCGCTCCGAGGGATCGAGCACCAGCCCGTTGGGACTGATGCCGGTATCGATCAGGCAGTCGAGCCGGCCCGATGTCGAGAGCCGATAGACCCGCCCGGTCGGATCGTGCAGGCCGGTCTGTCCCTGGTCGGTAAAGTAGATGTCGCCGTTCTTGGCGATATGCAGGTCATTGCAGCCGCGAAACGATTCCGAATTGCGCGAGGTCAGGATCGGCGTCATGCGACCGGCCTTGGCATCGAGCTCCATCAGGCCATGCATGTAATCGGCGACCAGAATGCGCCCGTCAGAACCGATTTTCAGGCCGTTCGGCCAGCCCTCATACTCGACCGCGAGCGACCATCTGGCATCGGGTGTGATCTTGAAGACGCGTCCGAACGGAATGTCGACGACATAGAGGTTGCCGTCGGCGTCGAATGACGGGCCTTCGATAAAGCTGTCGGTCGCAACGCCCGGCCGGTTGGCGTCGGCCCACTCAGAGGCGACGCCCTTGCGCCTGAATTCGTCGGGCATGCTCGAGAAGATTTCGGTCTTGATCAGGATCGGCGGAGTGTCGAGGTACATCATTGGGTGGCTTTGTCTGTGGTTTGAAATAGCAACGTTCGCTATTGCGAGCGGTGCGATTGACTAAACGTCGTCCCGGCGAAGGAGCCTGTGAAATTATCTCTACGTCATCGAAACTATCTCAACGTCATCCTGAGGTGCGAGCTCTTGCGAGCCTCGAAGGATGGCCGCGGGCACAGCGCTGAACAACATCCTTCGAGACGCGCGCAAGAGCGCGCTCCTCAGGATGACGGTTCCGGTGTGTCCCGGCTACGTTTGGCGCACCTCACGCAACGCAACTCAATTCAGCCGCAGCTCGGTGATGTGCCGCGGATTCGGCTTGAGCTCACCGCGTTCGACGCGCTTGACGATATCGGTCAGCGCGGCGTTGGCTTTGCACGCGATGCCGGCCTTGTCGCCTTCGCGCGCGACAAAACCGTTGAGGAAGTCGATCTCGGTGCGCCGGCCCTTCTCCATATCCTGACCCATCGAGGGGCGCTGCGCCGAGGAGGTTTTCTTGCCGTCCTTGAAGCGCTGCTCGTCGCAGGCCTGCATCGCGGCCTCATCGCCCTCGCCCGCCCGCGCGATGGTCTCGGGCGGCAGGTGCAAGATCTCCTCCAGTTGATAGCCGAGCGCCTGCCCGACGCGGATCGCTTCGCTGCCGAGCCGGGCCGAGAAGCGGCGGATCGGTTCGCTCTCCAGCATCTGCCCGCCGGTCAGCCCGGTGCAGGCGGAAAGTCCGTTGCCCATCGCGTTGGCAACCAGTTTCGACCAGCGCTCGCCCCATAGATTGGCGGTGACCTTGGCGCTATCGGCATAACCGACCAGCCGGCCGATCTCTTCGGCCCGTGGCGTGATGCGGCCATGCACTTCACCGGCGCGAAACACCGTGTGCGCCGCGCCGCCCTTGCCGGCGCCGCGGTGGATGTGGCCGGGCGCGGGCAAATTGACGGTGATGCTGCTCGCGATGCAGCCCAGCGTCTTGCCCCAGCCGACGATGCCGGCGATGGTCTCTTCGTTCATGCAGTTTTGCAGCGACACCACGTAGCCATTCGGCGCCAGATATTGCTGGATCAACATGGTGGCCCACGCGGTGTCGTAGGACTTCATGCAGACAAAGGCGATGTCGACCGGCTTTTCCTTGGAAAGCTGCTGGGCGTCGGTGACATGCAGCGCGCGAACCGTAACCGAGAATTCCGGGACATTCATTGCGTGGGTAACGCGCAGGCCGTGCTGTTTCATGTGCTCGACATGCTCAGGCCAGGGATCGATGAACGTGACGTCCTCGCCCGCCTGCACCATGTGGGCGCCGGCATAGCCGCCGACCGCGCCCGCACCGATGATGGCTATCTTCCGACCCATGGTTCCTCCCTGGTGTTCTTATTGGCAGACGAGACTAGCGCGCCGAGCGGTCTCACCGCAACGGTTGATGCGCCATCCACGCGGCGTCAGTCTGGATCACATGCAGGGTGCGATCAACTCGCCGCGATCGCCAATTGCGGCTTGTCGGCGCCGGCTTGCGCGATCAGGCGCTTCAGTTCCGGAATGCAAGACCCGCAATTGGTGCCAGCCTTCAGCTGCGCGCCGATCGCGGCGGCCGAATTCGCACCAGCGGCAATCGCGTCGCAGATCGTGCCGCGGCCGACGCCGAAACAGGCGCAGACGATGGGGCCAGCATCGGCCAGGCCATCCATCGATTTGCCCGACAGCAGCATCCGGCACTGGTCGGGCGTCAGCGCATCCGCCGCGAACAGGCCCTTGACCACGTTCCAGTCGCCGGCATCGCGCGCGGGACCGACGAACAGGCAGGTCTCGATGCGCTCGCCGGCAAACGATGCCGCCCGATAAACCCCGCCGCCGAAATCCCGGTATTCGGCGAGATCCTCGCCGGCGACCGACTTCAGCCAGGATTGCCACCCCGCAAGATCAGCGTTGTCGGCGAGCAGATAGCCGTAACCGCCGCCGACCGCGACCCGCGCCCACCAGGCATGGCCGGGCAGATCGAGTTTGCCACGCGACAGCGCAAAGCCACGGATGACATATTCATACGGCGTGATCGAAACCGGCGTCGCCTTGTTCTCGGGCTGCCCGGAGAACGGATCGGTGAACGGCGCCACCAGCGCGCCGACCCGGGCGCCCGAACTGTTTTCGGCGCTCCAGTGGATCGGCGCGAACAGCATGCCACGCTGCTGCCGCGCGCTGACCACGACTTTGAGGATGCATTGTCCATAATCGGTGACGAGGCGCGCAAAGCCGTCGTCGAACACGCCGAACTTGTTGGCATCGTCAGGATGAATCTCGACGAACGGCTCCGGCAGATGCTGGCCCAATCGTGGGCTGGCGCCGGTGCGGGTCATGGTGTGCCACTGATCGCGGATGCGCCCGGTATTGAGCCGCAGCGGGCGCGCCGCGGTGGTCTCGGTCCGCAGCGTCGGAATTTCGGGCGCGATGAAACGCGCTTTCTGGTCGTTGGCGTAAAACCGGCCGTTGGCGAAGAAGCGAGCCTGCGGCTCCAGTTCGCCGTAGCGCATCGGCCATTGCATCGGCCCCATCTCGGCGAAGCCTTCGTCCGACATCGCACTCAAACCGCCGATATCGAAATCGCGGCTGCCGTTGTTCTCAAAGCCCGACAGGCTGGCGTGCTCGCGGAACACATCCGCCGCCGATTTGTAGTCGAACGCCGCGGCAAAACCCAATCGTTTGGCGACCTCGCTGACGATCCACCAATCCGGTCGGGCTTCGCCAGGCGCGGGCAGGAACGAACGCTGGCGCGAGATGCGCCGCTCCGAATTGGTCACCGTGCCGGACTTTTCGCCCCAGGCCAGCGCCGGCAGCAGCACATGCGCGCCGGCATTGACGGTGTCGTTGGAGCGCACGTTTTCGGAAACAACAAACAGTTCGAGCTTCGCCATCGCGGCGCGCACCACGTCCGCATCCGGCAGCGACACCACCGGGTTGGTGCCCATCACCCACAGCGCCTTGATCTCGCCGCGCGCGATCGCCTCGAACATCTGGACCGCCTTCAACCCCTCATGGGTTGCGATCCGCGGCGCCTTCCAGAACCGGCGCACGCGATCGATATCCGGCGGCGTGAACCCCATATGCGCGGCAAGCTGGTTGGAAAGCCCGCCGACTTCGCGGCCGCCCATCGCGTTGGGCTGCCCGGTCAACGAAAACGGCGAGGCGCCAAGTTTGCCGATCCGGCCCGTCGCCAGATGGCAATTGAGAATGGCATTGACCTTGTCGGTGCCCTGCGCCGACTGGTTGACGCCTTGCGAATACAGCGTGACCACGCGCGGCGTATCGGCAAACATCTGGAAGAACGCGGCGACGTCGCGCTCGGCAAGGCCCGTCGCCAGCGCGGTCGCCGCGGTGCTGCCGGCCATGCTGCGCGCGCGCGCCACCGCCGCCTCGAAGCCTGCGGTGTGCTGCTCGATATAGTCGCGGTCGAGCGCGCCGGTATCCACCAGATGCACCAAGAGCCCGCTGAACAAAGCGGTGTCGGTGCCGGGCTTCAGCCCCAAAAACAGATCGGCATCGCCCGCGGTATCGGTGCGGCGCGGGTCGATCACGATGATGCGGGCGCCGCGCTTCTGCTTGTTGGCGAGCATGCGCTGGAACAGCACCGGATGGCACCACGCCGCGTTGGAGCCGGTCAGCACCAGCAAATCCGCCTCGTCGAGATCCTCGTAGCAGCCGGGCACGGTGTCGGCGCCAAAGGCGCGCTTGTGGCCGGCGACCGACGACGACATGCAGAGCCGCGAATTGGTATCGACATTGGCGCTGCCGACAAAACCCTTCATCAGCTTATTGGCGACGTAATAGTCCTCGGTGAGCAATTGCCCCGACAGATAGAGCGCGACCGCACCGGGGCCGTCGCGCGCCACGATGTGGCGAAAGCGATTGGCGACATGGTCGAGCGCGTCGCTCCAGGCCACCTGTTCCATGCTGCCATTGTCGCAACGGATCAGTGGATGCAGCAAGCGGTCGTCGAGGCCGACTGTTTCGCCAAGCGCCGAGCCCTTGGAGCACAGCCGGCCGAAATTGGCGGGATGTTCGGGATCGCCCGCGATCGCGGCCCCGCCTGTACCATCGGGCGTCGCCAGCACGCCGCAGCCGACGCCGCAATACGGACAGGTGGTGCGCGTGGTGCGCAAATTGGGTTCGATGACGGTCATGCGGGCGATCTCATCATCCGGTCAAGCCGCCTTCGGAGGGAGCGCGAGCGCGCGGCCGAACATCATCTCGCTGCGGATCGCGGCGATCGGTTCGCGGTCGCGGATCATCTGGAGATACCAGAGCGCGTCGCCCGTCTCGCCGACCAGAACCGCACCGGTCAACCGTCCGTCGGCAATCACGAGCTTCTTGTAGCTGCCGTGCCGGAAATCGCTCAGCACGATGCTCTCGCTGCCTTCCGCGCCGATAAAATCGCCGGCCGAAAATACCCCGACGCCGGAGACCTTGAGATTGGTCGAGACCACGCTGCCGTTATAGGCCGCCGGCGCGCCGGCCAGATGCCGCGCCAGCACGCGGGCCTGCTCATAGGCCGGTTCGACCAGGCCATAACAAGTGCCGCGATGCTCGGCGCATTCGCCGAGCGCGAAGATATCCGATGCCCCGGTCTGCAAATGATCGTCGACCACCACGCCGCGGTTGACGGGAATGCCGGCTTCCCTGGCCAACGTGACATTGGGCCGGATGCCGGCGGCGAAGATCACCGCATCGGCTTCGAGCTTGCGCCCGTCGGTCAGTTCGACGCCCTCGACGCGCGTCTCGCCTTCGATCCGCGCGGTGTTGGCGTTGAGCAAAATCCGGATGCCCTTGCGCTCGACAAGCGATTTTAAGAGTTCGGCGGCCGGCGCATCGAGCTGGCGCTCCATCAGGCGGTCCATCAGGTGAATCAGCGTCACCGTTGCACCGGCCTTGGCGAGGCCGTAGGCCGCTTCCAGCCCCAACAGCCCGCCGCCGACCACGACGACGCGCTTCTTCTGGGCCGAAAGCGTCAACAGCAGATCGACATCCCGGGTGTCGCGGAAGGTGTGCACCCCGGCGAGATCGGCGCCGGGCAGATTGAGCCGCAGCGCGGTCGAACCGGTCGCCAGCACCAGCCTGGAAAACGTAATGCTCTCGTCATTGGCGATCTTGAGTTCGCGGCGGCCGACATCGATCTCGGTGGCGCGGCAGCCATATTTCAGGGTGACGCCGCGGTCGCGCCACCATGTCGCGGGCTTCAACTCGATGTCGTGCGATTGGGTTTCGCCTGCCAGCACCGACGACAGCAGGACGCGGTTATAGGCCAGCCGCGGCTCCTCGCCGATCACCGCGATGGCGTAACGGCCGAGCGCGACCTTGGCCAGTTCGTCGACCAGACGCGCTGCCGCCATTCCGTTGCCGACGATGACCAGCGGTTCGCTCATACACGTGATCCTTATTCGGCCGCCTGCGCGCTGCCGTAGGCCTCGGAAATCATGTAGCCGGACAAGGTCCCGTAAGCGGCGGTCCAGGCGCTTGCGACTTCCGGCGTCCAGCCCTCGCCGAGACCTTTTTCCAGCGTCCACAGCAACGCGCCGCCAACCACGGGATAATGCTCCGGCTTGGCGCCATAGCTGACGTGACGTTTGGCCAGCGCGCTCGCGGCCGGCAGCACGGCTTCCAGATTGGTCAATCCATTGACGACCACGGCCAGCGTCGCCATCAATTTCTTGCGCTGCTCGGTCATGTCATCGGGAAACATCGCCCGCACCGAGGGGGCGACCTCGAACAACCGGCCGTAGAACAACACCGCCGCCTGCTCCGAGATCGGCGCGACCTTGGCAAAGCTCTGCTGCACCAGTGCGACTTGATCCGACGTCATGTTGTCCGCTCCCTTGTTGTTGCCTCGCCCCACAAGCGGGGCGAGGCCTCGGCCGTCATCCCCGGGATGAACGCAATTGCGTTCACCCGTAGGTGCTCGCCGCCTTCGGCGAGCCTCGAAGGATGGTGTTCAGCGCAGCGCGTTTGGCCATCCTTCGAGACGCGCGCAAGGGCGCGCTCCTCAGGATGACGTCGGTGATTGTTTCACCGCCTCTCATATGCGCGCGCCGGCGAGGCTCGAGGCGCTGGCTTCCGCAGCAGGGCTCTTGCGCAGATAGCACCACCAGGTGACCGCGAGGCAGGTCGCGTAGAACGCCAGATAGATTTCCAGCGCGAGCTGCGGACCACCGGTCGCTGCGATCGATTGACCAAAACCGCTCGGGATCAGATAGCCGCCGCAGGCGCCGATCGCGCCGATGAAGCCGACCGCGGCCCCGCTCTCGATGCTCGCGGTCTTCATCGCCAGCGCCCGGCCGGCTTCGCCGGTGCCGCGCGCCTTGCGCAAATTCTCCTCGCGGAAGATCGACGGGATCATCCGGTAGGTCGAGCCGTTGCCGACCCCGGTGGTGACGAACAGGATCAGGAACATCGCGAGGAAGCCGGTAAAATCCTTGACGCCCACGAAGTAGAGAACGCCGATCGTCGCCGCCGCCATCGCGATGAAATTCCAGAATGTCACGATGGCGCCGCCGACCTTGTCGGCGAGCAGGCCGCCGAGCGGACGCGACAGCGAGCCCAGCAGCGGTCCGAGGAACGCGATGCCGATGGTGACCGTCGGGAATTGCGTCTTGATCAGCAGCGGAAACGCCGCCGAGTAGCCGATGAAGGAGCCGAAGGTTCCGATATAGAGGAACGCCATGATCCAGGTGTGCTTGCGCCTGACGATGGCGAGCTGATCCCTGAACGAGGATTTTGCCGAGGTCAGGTTGTTCATGAAGAACACGGCGCCAAATACCGCGATGCATAGCGGCACTAGCCACATCAGCCCGGCGTTCTGCAGATAGACCCCCGAAACCGGCTGCGCCTGGTAGAGATTGATGAGAGAAACGCCCATCAGGATCGGCGTCAGCAACTGCACGGTAGAGACACCGATATTGCCGCCGGCGGCGTTGAGGCCGAGCGCCCAGCCCTTCATGCGGTCGGGATAGAAGAACGAGATGTTGGCCATGCTGGAGGCGAAATTGCCGCCGCCGAGACCGGCGGTGGAGGCCACCAGCAGCAGCAGCCAGAACGGCGTCTCCGGATGGCCGACGAAATAAGCGAGCCCCAAGGTCGGGATCAGCAGCACGGAGGCACTGAAGATGGTCCAGTTGCGGCCGCCGAACGTGGTCACCGCAAACGTATAGGGAAACCGCATCAGCGCGCCGATCAGGCCCGGGATCGCCACAAGCTGAAACAACTGATCGGTGGTGAAGTGGAAGCCGGCCGCCGGCAATTTGGTGGCGACGATGCTCCAGATCAGCCAGACCGAAAATCCGATATTCTCTGCGACGATCGACCAGATCAGATTGCGCCGGGCAACGAACTTGCCGGTCGAATTCCAGAACGTCTCATCCTCGGGCTTCCATTCTGAAATCCAGGTGGGATTCTGCTCGCGCATTGAGAGATTTCCTTATGTTGCGTGCCGCCGGTCTCAAGACATGAGGGTTCGGGCGCGCGGCCACGGCCGCGCGCGCTGGGGAAGCCCCAGTTCGGCGATGTCAAAATTCTGATGATGGATCGCGAAAGACGGCGTCGATGGCGTCAGTGACAGCTATTCAAGCTTCATGCCAAATCGCCTGATTTCGGAAAGCTTAAATTTTACAAACAGTTGCACGAAGCGCTCGGGCCGGCGATCTCGCTGGCACCGCATCCTAAATTTGCGATTCGCCCAACTCTTGTGCGCCGCACAAATGTTGGGCAGATGGCTGCATCGCGCGTCGGCGACGTCAGTTGCGCGCTATCGAGGCAATTGCCCAAATGCGCATCGTTTTTCTCCGCGATTTCAGCGCAACGTAGAGCGCCGCGGCGAATTCGCTTGTTCCCAGCGCCTCCCGTGACCTCCGCGCGATTGGCACGTCGATTGCTTTTATTACAGATAGTCAACGAAGACTGCGGTTCACCGGATTGTTTTGGCCATTGCTGGCTGAGACTCAGGGACAAGCTCGAAGCCCCTCACCCGAGGAAGCTTGGCGCAGTCGTCGCGATGCCAGATGGCTCGCAATCCCTGTTTCTGATCGACCGCGGTCCGACAACAAGGGGATTCTCAATGTCGTATCTCGTGCCTACGGAATTCGTCACCAAGATGGTGGACGCGGGCGAGTCCAAGATCTTCATGTCGACCCGCGATACCGTGATCCGCGCCTACATGGCCGGCGCGATCCTGGCGCTGGCCGCCTGGTTTGCCGTCACCATCAACGTCAACACCGGCCAGCCGATCGTCGGCGCGCTGCTGTTTCCGGTCGGGTTCTGCATGCTGTATCTGTTGGGCTTCGATCTCTTGACCGGCGTGTTCGTGCTATCGCCGCTGGCCTGGCTCGACAAGCGTCCCGGCGTCACCTTTGGCGGCGTGCTGCGAAACTGGGGCCTGGTGTTTGTCGGCAATTTCGCCGGAGCCCTCACCGTCGCCTTCATGATGGCGTTCGTCACGACGTTCGGGTTCACGCAGGATCCGGACAAGGTTGGGGCTGCGATCGGCAGCATCGGCGAGTCGCGAACGCTGGGCTATGCGGCGCATGGCGCGGCCGGCATGGCCACGTTGTTCATCCGCGGCATGCTGTGCAACTGGATGGTCTCCACCGGCGTCGTCGGCGCCATGGTCTCCACCACGGTGCCCGGCAAGGTCATTGCGATGTGGATGCCGATCCTGGTGTTCTTCTACATGGTGTTCGAGCATTCCGTGGTGAATATGTTCCTGTTCCCGTCGGGGCTGATGCTGCACGCGAAGTTCTCGATCCTGGATTATCTGATCTGGAACGAAATTCCGACCGTGCTCGGCAATCTGGTCGGCGGCATCGCGTTCACCGGATTGACCCTGTACGCGACCCATGTGCGGACCGCGCCCGCGCGCGAGGCGGTCACCACCCGCGCCGCCGCCTGAGTTGGCTTGAGGAGGCCTTTGCTTTCGAAAGAAGCCTTTGGGCTTTCGCAAAGGGAGCTTTGCCCGTGTAAGGTGAAGCTCCCTTTTGCTGTGGCGCCATGATGTCGCGTAATCTCCAAATATCGGTCGGAGCGCATTCCGATCGGGGACGCAAAGCCGCCAATCAGGACTTTTACGGCGCCCTGATTCCGGAAGAGCCGCTGCTTGGCCTGAAAGGCATCGCGGTCGTGCTGGCCGACGGCATCAGCAGCAGCAATGTCAGCCACATCGCCAGCGAGTCCGCCGTCAAGAGTTTCCTGACCGACTATTACTGCACCTCCGACTCATGGTCGGTGAAGAATTCAGCGCAGCGGGTGCTGGAGGCGACCAATTCGTGGCTGCATTCCCAGACCCGGCGAAGCCAGTACGCCCACAGCGACAAGGACAAGGGCTATGTCTGCACCTTGAGTGCGATCGTGCTCAAATCGGCCACCGCGCATATTTTTCACATCGGCGATTCCCGGATCTATCGCGTCGCCGGCCAAACGCTGGAGCAACTCACCCGGGACCACCGGATCGCGGTGTCGTCGCAGCAAAGCTATCTGAGCCGTGCGCTCGGCATCAATCCTTCCGTCGAGATCGACTACAGCGCGATCGCAATCGAGAAGGGCGACATCTTCGTGCTGGCAACCGACGGCGTCTATGAGCATGCCGGCAATCGTTTCACCGCCAAGGCGATCCACGACCATGCCCAAGACCTCGACGAGGCCGCCAGGATCATCGTCGGCGAGGCCTTGCGGCAAGGCAGCCAGGACAATCTCACGATCCAGATCGTCCGCGTCGATGACGTGCCCGGCAGCAACGATGCCGCCGAGATGCTGGGGCGGCCGTCCGAACTGCCGCCGGCGCCGCTGCTCGAGCCGCGCATGCTGTTCGATGGCTACCGCATCGTGCGGGAATTGCACGGCAGCAGCCGAAGCCACATCTATCTCGCGGTCGACACCGACAGCGAAGCTTTGGTGGCGATCAAGACGCCGTCGATCGATCTGCGCGACGATCCGGCCTATCTGAAGCGCTTCATGATGGAAGAATGGGTCGCCCGCCGCATCGACAGCCCGCATGTCCTAAAACCCTGTTCCCAGACCAGGAAGCGAAACTATTTATATGTCGCGACCGAATTCATCGACGGGCAAACGCTGGCGCAATGGATGATCGACCATCCGAACCCGGATCTGGAAACCATGCGCGGCATCGTCGAGCAGATCGCCAAGGGCTTGCGCGCCTTTCACCGCAAGGAAATGCTGCATCAGGATTTGCGTCCGGCCAATATCATGATTGACAAGACCGGCACCGCGAAGATCATCGACTTCGGCGCAACTAAAATCGCCGGCGTCGCGGAAGCAGCTCCCGATACCGACGGCGGCATCCTCGGCACCTTGCAATATACCGCGCCGGAGTATTTTCGCGGCGAGCGCGGCTCGCCGCGCTCCGACCTTTTCTCGCTCGGTGTCATCACCTACCAGATGCTGACCGGCAAATTGCCCTACGGCGCCCAGATCGCCAAGGCGCGGACCAAATCGCAGCTCGGCAAACTAAAGTACGAACCGGCGCGCAGCGACACCCGCGAAATTCCACCATGGATCGACGGCGCGCTACGCAAGGCGCTGCATCCCGATCCGTACCAACGCTACGAGAGCCTGTCGGAATTTGTGTTCGATCTTCGTCACCCCAACGCGAAGTACCTGAACGCGTCAGCGACCCCGCTGATCGAGCGCAATCCGACGCTGTTCTGGAAATGCGCGACGCTCATTCTGGCGTGCACCGTCGTGGGCCTGCTGGCGATGTGGCACTTGCGACCGTAATCGTTTGGATTTTTTGATGTCTCGTGTCCCGGACGCGGTGCAGCGTGAAACGCTGCTCCGCAGAGCCGGGACCCATCGCGGGCGCCCGTGGACCCCGGATCAGCAGCGCACCACGCCGCAAAAGCGGCGTGCTGCGCAGCGTCCGGGGAACGCGATCACTCACCCTCGTTTCACGCGTCCTCGTTTTACGCGTCTTCGGCCACCCTCACGCCCATCGGCTGCGGCGCTTCGCCAGCGCCGGGCTTCACGTGAAACTCATAGGTCATCAGGTGCCACGGCGCCTCGGCGGGCTTGCCGTCCGGCATCTGCGGATCGCTGCGCTTCTCGATCTTCGCGATCAGCTCATCCTTGACCCCGAACACCACATCGGAATCGAGATATTTGTCGCCTTCCATGAAGACGTGGGTGATCAGCGGCTGATAGCCCGGTGCGTTGACCAGGAAGTGGACATGCGCCGGCCGCATCGGATGGCGGCGGGTTTGCAGGATCATCTCACCGACCGGCCCGTCGGTCGGGATCGGATAGCTGCACGGCAAAATGGTGCGGAAGAAAAACCGGCCATCGGCATCGGTGACGAAGCGCGCCCGCGATGACGGACCTTCGGTGGCATATTCCGGCTTTTGCGAATCGTAATAACCGTCGCCATCGGCATGCCAGATATCGACCGGCACGCCGGCCAGCGGCTTGCCATCAAGATCCGTGACGCGGCTTTGCACGAACATCCGCTCGCCCGCCAGATTGGCCGACACATCGGTGCCGTGCGGCATCACCTTGTGTTCGCCGACATAGAACGGACCGAGCACGGTGGTCTCGGTGGCGCCGTCGCGATCCCTATGATTGACCGCATCGACCAGCATCGAAACCCCGAGCACGTCCGACAGCAGGATGAATTCCTGGCGGATCGGCGTGCATTTCTGGCCCGTGCGGGTGAGAAACTCGATCGCGGTGTGCCATTCGTCGAATGTCAGGTCGGTCTTGCGGACATATTCGTGCAGCGACTTCACGAGTTCCTGCAACAGGAATTTGGTCCGCGGCTCCGGCGTTTCATCGAAGCTCTCGATCACGGCGGCGGTAAGTTCAGTGTCGTTGAACTGGGTCATGTGACGGTCCTGCGAAGGGGCGCGATTGCAGGCGTGAGCCTACACCAGCAGGGCGGCCGGGGTAAGCTTATCGCGATTGGATCGGCGCACACTTTTCGGCTATCAAGTTGGCGCTCGCCAGCCAAAAAACCCGCTTCTTCCGGAGATACGCCCCGATGCTCGCCCCAACCCCCGACACCCCCGAATCCGCCGGCATGTCCAAGGCGGCCTTCGACCGCATCGAAAACCACCTCAAGACCCGCTACCTCGATTCCGGCCGCTTTCCGGGAACCCAATTGCTGGTCTATCGCCGCGGCAAGGTGGTCCACAGCGCCGTGCAGGGTTTTGCCGATCTCGAGCGCCAGGTGCCGGTCAAGGACGACACCATCTTTCGCATCTATTCGATGACCAAGCCGCTGACGTCGGTCGCCTTCATGATGCTGCTCGAAGAAGGCCGCGTCGCGCTCGACGAACCCGTGCATAAATACATTCCGGAATGGAAGAACCTCGGCGTGTTCGTGGCCGGGACCGGACCATTCCTGACCCGGCCGCCGACGCGGCCGATGCAGATCGTCGACCTGCTGCGTCACACCTCGGGTCTCACCTACGGCTTCCAGCAGCGCTCCAATGTCGATGCCGCCTATCGCGACAAGAAAATCGGCGAGGTGGAAAAGGCCGGAACGCTGCAAACCATGATCGAGGATCTGGCGAAGATGCCGCTGGAATTCTCGCCGGGCGAGGCCTGGAACTACTCGGTCGCCACCGACGTGATCGGCTATCTGGTCGGCCTGATCAGCGGCAAGCCGTTCGAGCAATTCCTGAAAGAACGGATTCTGAATCCGCTCGGCATGAACGACACCGACTTTTTCGTCCCCGCCGACAAGGCCCATCGCTTCGCGGCGTGCTATTCGGCCGACCCGCAGGGCGGCATGAATTTTCACGCCACCGATCGCAAATCCAGCCTGACCTTGCAGGACGATCCGGCCAAGAGTTCGTTCCTGACGCCGCCATCGTTCATTTCCGGCGGCGGCGGGCTGTGCTCGACCGCGGCCGATTATCTCACCTTCTGCCGGGCGCTGCTCAATCGCGGCGAACTCGGCGGCGTCAGGCTGCTGGGTCCCAAGACGCTGGCGCTGATGACGTCCAATCATCTGCCGGGCGGACGCGACCTGCCGGAAATGTCACGCTCGCTGTTCTCTGAAGCCGCCTATAACGGCATCGGCTTCGGTCTCGGCTTCTCGGTCACGATGGATGCCGCGAAAACATTAATTCCCGGCAGTGCTGGCGAATATGCCTGGGGCGGTGCCGCGACCACCTCGTTTTGGATCGATCCCGCCGAAGAACTGATCGCGATCTTCATGACCCAGGTCCTGCCGTCGAGCGCCTATCCGCTGCGCCGCGAACTGCGCACCATGATCTACGCGGCCATTACCGACAGCAATCTGTAGAAAACGTGGGATGGGTTGAGCCGTTCGCGAAACCCATCAATTCTCGCAACGGTGGCGATGTCCGTCCGACAGGCTGTAAATGAAAACCACGGACAGCAAGCCCAAGAAACGTTTCCTGAGCCGCCCGCGCATCGTGATGGGCCTGCTCTTGATGGTGGCCGTTCCGATCTTCGTTTTCCTCGCCAACAAAGCGGTGAACGAAAACGCGCAAGCGATACGTCAGATATTGGGGCAATAAAATCGTAGGGTGGGCAAAGGCGCCCTTGCGCCGTGCCCACCGTTCCATCGACGCGACGCGCTTGCTCGGTGGGCACGCTTGCGCCTTCGCGCGTTGAGCTACAGCGGATGAGGACGCTTTGCCCACCCTACGAGCTCGATGGGAGAGGGAAAAACACATTGAGCATCAAATAAAACTTGACAGCATTTCACTGATTTGCCCGTCGTGCCAATGTGTCGCAGCGATCGCGCTTGATCGCGAAGGCAAATCAGCTTCACTTCTTATGCCATCCCGTCCCAACCAGAGGGGCGTATGCGCATTCGTCACGAAACGCGGGTCGGGGTGTGATGGACGCGAAAGCTGCGACTGACGAGCGTGGCTGAAGCGGACGGCAAAGTCGTGTGGTCCTGACGCCCCATTGGTTGGTGTCAAACTCCTAAGAAGCTCACGCTTCCTGGGGGCGACGGTGACAAACAAGCCAAGTCTCGCCGGGGAGAGCACGATATAAGCTGTAACACCATTGCGCAGGGAAGGCCGGAGTGTTTCCGCTGAACCTGTATGCTCGTGTGCGCTTTTTTGACTACCCTTTGCACGCGAGACCGCGGGTGCAGCGCGCACCCGGTCTTCCCTGCGCCCTCTCTTTTTCGGGCGAAACGAATTTGCAAAACTCGGACAAATGATGTCGCGAGATCGTGGGAGTGTGTGAATCGCGATCACCCATCCACGTCGTCCCGGCGAAGGCCGGGACCCATATGTGGACGGCCCCCGTGCCACAAGAGTTTTTTTCAGGGTCTGATCGGATCGCTTGCATCCATATGTC
>NZ_LMUK01000024.1:118991-338440 GCF_009766005.1 Bradyrhizobium sp. S69
AGCCCGGTATCAGCCTCGAGCAGTTCGGGCAGCGTCTCGAAGACAGCGGTGATCGAGGAATCCGCGGGTTGCGTCATGATTTCCTTGCCGGATGGTTCGGCCGATGCATCGGCCATAACCCACCCCTGAATATTACTGCGCAGCGGAACGTTCAACCGGCCCGGCGACATGGCTCCGCAAGGTCTTGACCAACTCCGCATCAACCGGTGACGCCGTGTTGCCCCAGCTGTTTCTGATATAGGTGACGACCGCGGCCACCTGATCGTCGTCAAGACGGTAGCCGAAAGACGGCATCGCGGGCGAGGTCGGAAACACATCGGTGCCGGCACCTCTGACACCCGTCAGAACGATCCGAACCAACGTCGTTGGATCGCTCTGCCTGACAATGGCATTGTCAGCGAGACGGGGAAACAGGTGTTCGATGCCCGCGCCGTTGCGGGTATGGCAGGCCGAACAGGTGTCGACGAAGATGGCTTCCCCGACCTGCATGCGAGGATCGGATGCCGGAACAGCCGCAGGCACAGGCACGCCCGCCGCGCCGCGTTCTTTCAGGTAGACCGCGATCGCCCTCAAATCCGCCTCCGGCATCTTCGAGGTCGAATGCTCGACGACATCTCTCATCGGACCGCTCGCGGTCGTGGTCCGGGTCTGACCGTTTTTGAGATACTGGACGACTTCATCCACCGACCATTTGCCGAGACCCGACTGCTGATCGTTGGTGATGTCAGGCGCGGTCCATTCGTCGATCCGGTTGCCCTGCAGAAACTGGTCGGCCTTGTTCGCCCCGAAGGCGTTCAGCGGCGTATGGCACGCGCCGCAATGGCCGAGCCACTCCACCAGATAGGCGCCGCGATTGAATTCCGGGGAATGCTGCGGATCAGGCACGAACGGGCCCGGTTTGAAGAACAGCGAATTCCATCCGATCATCAGCGCGCGAACGCTGAACGGAAATGGCAGCGTCCTGCGGTTGACGGCGTTGGTGACCGGGGCGAGCGTTTTGAGATAGTCAAAGATCGCATCGGTATCTTCGCGCGTCACCTTGGTAAAATAAGGATACGGAAACGCCGGATAGAGGTAGGCGCCGTTCCGTCCCCGCCCCTCATGCATCGCGCGCGCGAACTCCACCTTGGTCCAGCGCCCGATCCCGCTCGCATCGTCGGGCGTGATGTTCGGCGTCATGATCACGCCGAACGGCGTCGCCAGCGCCAGCCCGCCGGCCAGCGGCGCTCCTCCCGGCGCGGTGTGGCAGGCCACGCAATCGCCGGCGATCGCGAGCGCGCGGCCTCGCCGGGCGATCACATAATTGTCCGGATCGGCCTTCGCGCCGCCGATGGCCGCCAGCGCGGCGAACAGGATCGCGCTGCGCCACCTCATAGCTGCACCAGCGGGCCGGGCGATTTGAGATATTTCTTGATCGCATCGAGCGACCAATAGGTTAGCGCGCCGACCGTGCCGGTCGGGTTGTAGCCGGCATTTTGCGGAAACGCCGACGCGCCCATCACGAACACATTCGACACGTCCCAGGACTGCAAATAGCGGTTCAACACGCTGGTTTTGGGATCGCTGCCCATCACCGCGCCACCGGTATTATGCGTCGACTGATAGGGCACCACCGACCATGGGCCGACCAGGCGATTGACCTGCGTCGTCTTCGCGCCCATCGCCTTGGCGATTTCATCGCAGCGATCGGCCATCCAGTTCGCCATCTTGCGCTCGTTATCCTGATAATCGAACGTCATGCGCATCAGGGGGCGGCCGAGCGGATCCTTGTAGGTCGGATCGAGGTCCAGATAATTATTGCGGTAGCTCATCACGCTACCCTGAGCGCTAACGCTGGTGACACGCTGGTAGGTATCGCGGACCGCCTTCTTCCACTGGCTGCCCCAATTCGGCGTGCCCTGTGGCGTCGGGTGAAACTGAATCGGGCGCCCGTTGGTATGAGCGCTGGTGATCGATGCACCGCCGACGAAGCCATGCGGTCCATGATCGAAATTGTCGCTGTTGTAATCATCCGCGGCGACGCCGAGCGATCCCGCCGCGGCGAACGAATTGAATTTGGCATCTTCGAAGAACGCGGTCGAGCCGGAGCCGGTTTGATAGGCGTAATTGCGGCCGACGACGCCTTCATTGCTCGCGGGATCGTAGGGTTTTCCGATGCCCGACAGCAGCAGCAGGCGCACGTTGAACAGCGCGTAGGCGCAGACCAGCACGACATCCGCCGGTTGCTCCCATTCCTCGCCAGCGGCATCGACATAGCTGACGCCGGTGGCGGTCTTGCCGTCGCCGGACAGGTTCACCTTCGTCACTTCGCATTCGGTGCGCGCCTCGAAGGTCGGCTGTCGCACCAGCACCGGCAAGACGCAGGTCTGCGGCGATGCCTTGGAGTAATTGGCGCAGCCGAACCGCTCGCAAAAACCGCAATAGGTACAGGGCGCCATACTGCAACCATAAGGATTGGTGTAGGCCACCGAGATGTTGGCGGACGGCCGCGGGAACGGATGAAGGCCGAGACCGGACGCCGCCTTCGTGAACAAATTCTGGGCGTAGCCTTGCTGCATCGGCGGCGTCGGATAATCCCGCTCACGCACCCCTTCGAACGGATTGCCGCCGGGCTGAATCCGCCCCTTGACGTTGCCGGCCTTGCCGGAGATGCCCGCGAGATATTCGAACTTGTCGTAATACGGCTCAAGTTCATCGTAGCTAACCGGCCAATCCTGGATGTGATGGTTCTCGGGAAAAATCCCCTCGCCGTATCGCTCCAGCATGTGGCTGCGAATGCGAAAATCATCGGGGAGAAAACGCCAGGTCTGGCCGTTCCAATGGACGCCCGCACCGCCCACGCCATTGCCAGGCAGGAAACTGCCCCATTTGCGGATCGGCAACGCCGTCTGCGACGGGTTGTTGCGCATGGTGAGCGTTTCCTGCTTCGGACGCAGGAAGATATCGTGGCGCACGGCGTAGCGCAGTTCGTCCGGCGCGGTGCCGATATTGAAATCGGTCGCGGTATCGCGCCAGGGGCCGCGCTCGATCGCGACCACCTCCAGGCCGGTGCGCGACAGTTCATAGGCCAGGATCGATCCGGTCCAGCCGAGACCGACGATGACGACATCCTTGCGCGGCAGGCGGCGGACCATCAGCGTGGTCCCCACGCCGAGCGACCCTGCATGCCGACCGGCGGCAGCGTGTAGGCCTGATTGGGCTTCTCGATCACGTCGCGATAATCGTAACGGACGCCGGGGAAGCCGACGAGTTTCCAGCCAGCCATGTCGCGATTGCCGCCATAAATCGGATCGGCGAAATAGCCTTCCAGTGTGTTGGCGTGGATCGCCGAAAACAGCATCTTGCTGCTGAAATTCGGCAGCGTGACGTCGCCCTTCTCCATGCCGGTCAGCAGTTTGTCCTGCTCATCGGCGTTCAACTGAACGAAATCGCGACCACCAAAGCTGGTCTTGCAATACGATTCCAGCGCCGCCAGCCCCTGGCGATATTGTTGCCGCGGGGTCAGCGACGACTGCAAACCCTGGCTCGGCAACGGAGCCGCGGCAAACGGGCCCTGCATATAAAGCCAGTCATGGCCGCCAAAGGGACCCATCAACTGCCGGTCGATAAAGGTGGTGACGCCGGCATCCTTGGCGCCGGGGCCGAGTTCATCGGTCGGAATCAGCCGGTCGACGATGGCATCGACGGCAGCGGCTTCTGCCGCGCTGAAGAAGAGATAGCCGCCCGGCTTCACGGGCACCACGGGATAGGCTTCGTTCGGATCCCACGGCAGAACTTTCGTCACCACACGGGCGCGCGCGCCGCCGGTCGTAATCAGGAGAGCCGCACTTGCCAGCAGGCTTCGGCGGGTGAGATGACCGGGGTGCCTCGGCGAACCACTGCCCGAATGCTTCATTGATACCCCCAAAACCCTTTTTGAAGTCGATTTCTCAAGCCCGACTCCCGGCAGTCTGCACCTTTCTTGCCTGGATGTCAGCGGGGTGACAATCGGCGGCTGGATTTTCTTGTGGGTGCCGCTCGCAAACTTCGCTCAATGACATAACGCGTCGAGAGCGTACCGGCCTCAGGCCGCCAGCACCTCGCCGATCCGGCTGCGGATGAGCTCGCGCTGCTGCTGATCGGTCGCGGTGTCGAAACTGACGTCATAGGCGATCATCGCCGGGCGCTTCAGCACCACGATGCGGTCGCCGATCTCCAGCGCTTCACTGATCGAATGGGTGATGAACACCGCGGTCTTGCCATTCTCCTTCACCAGCCGGACGAATTCGGCGCGCAGGCGCCCGGCGGTCGATTCATCGAGCGCGGAGAACGGCTCGTCGCAGAGCATGATATTGGCGTTGGTCGCAAAGGCGCGGGCGATCGAGACGCGCTGACGCATGCCGCCGGACAGCGCATGCGGATAATCATTCTCGTGTCCGCCGAGCCCGAGCTTGGTCAGCCAGTGTTGCGCCGCGGCCCGCCGCTCCGCCACCGGCGTATCGAGCATCTCGAGGCCGAGTTCGACGTTCTGGATCGCGCTGCGCCACGGCAGCAGCCGGTCGCTCTGGAACACGATCGCCATCTTGCCGCGAAACGAATCGAAATCCGCGAACGGATCGCGGCCGTCGACACGCACGGTGCCGGTGGTCGGCTCGGTCAGCCCCGCGATCATGTTGAAGATCGTCGACTTGCCGCAGCCGGTCTTGCCGAGGATCGCGAGCATCTGGCCGGGGCGAACATCGAGATTGATATTGTCGACGGCACGATACGCGCCACTGCTGCCCGGCTTGCCGAACACCTTCGAGACGTGATCGAGGTGGATCGCCGCGTCGTTCGGCGTGACGATGTCCCTCATATCACGCGCTCCGACACCGCGCGGTAACGGAACGCGGTATTCTCGATCAAGGTCAGGATGCCCTGCACGATCAGCACAAAGAACACCAGTTGCAGCGTCCAGGCCAGCGCGCCGGCCATGTCGAACAATTGCTGTTGCTGCAACAATTCATAGCCGACGCCGCCGGTGGCGCCGACCAGTTCGGCGACCACCACCACGCGCGAGGCGTTGCCGAGATTGACCTTCCAGGCGGTCAGGATGTCCGGCAGGATCGCCGGCGCGATCATCACCCGAAACAGTTTCATGCGCGTCGGCCGGAAGCTGAACACCATCTCCATCAAATCCCGCGACATCGCGCGCAGCGCGCCGAGCACCTGAAAGGTAAACGACGGCAATGTCGTCATCACCATGATGAAGAAGATGCGAAACTCGACGCCATGAAACCAGATGATGGCGAACACCACCCAGGACAGCGCGGGAATGCCCTGGAACAACGACAGGATCGGCGACAGGAACCGGTCGATGGCGCGCGAGCGCACCATCAGCAACGCCAGCAATCCGCCGACGATGAAGGCGCCGGCAAGCCCCGCCAGAATACGAAACACCGTCGCCAGCACGTCGGCGAACATCGATCCGGTCGAGAAGATGTCGATGCAGCGCCAGAACACGTCGATCAGCGACGGAAACAGGAAGCGCGGAAAAAACAGCGAGGCGAACTGCCAGAGCGCGATCACCACGGCAAAGGGCAACACCGACATCCCCAGCCGCTTGGCCATGCCCAGCACATTGTCTGCCAGCGACGGCGTCGCGGCCTGCGGCATGGCGTCGCTCATTGCCCGGGCGCCTGATAGATGGTCGAGGCCGCCGGATCCGACGGCAGGAAGGCGATGGATTTCCCGGCGGCGTACACCGAATTGATTTCCTTGCGCACGTCGGAGGCCCATTTCACATTCATGCCGAGCCGGTCATTGGCGCGCACCAGATCCGCGATCGCCTTCTGGTCATCCGGCGTCCCCTTCGGCGCGATCAGCTTGGACGCCTCGTCCGGGTGCGCGGTGACCCACTCGGCGGCTTCCTTGTAGGCCGCGTATAATTTCGGGATCAGTGTCGGGTTCTTTTCCGCCCAATCGAGATGGGCTGCGACGCCGAGGTAGGGGATGTTGTGGCTGCCGGTGAATTTCATCCAACTGTCGGCGATGCCGATATCGACCGTCCGCATCTCGCTCTTTTTCGACAGCAGCGTCGTATAAGCGGGCTCCCAGAGTTGCACCGCCGCCGCGCGATCGGCCATCGCGTAGCCGATCAATCCCGGGGTCGCCGTGTTGATCACCGAGAACTTCGCGGTATCGGCGCCGAGCTGCCGGGCGAACCAGTCGAACATCACGTAATTGGTGGTGCCCTTGGCCGCGGCGAGGTCCTTGCCCTCGATATCCTTCAAGGTCTTGATCTCGGGCCGCGACGTCACCACGGCTCCCCAATAGTCGAACAGATTGAACAGATACGTCACCTTGACGCCACGGGTATCGGCAAGGCCGACCGTCAGCAGCGAGGCGCTGCCGCCAAGCTCGAATTCACCGGAATTGAATTGCGCGGTATAGGCGTCGGGCGTGCGCTCCGCGAAGGTGATCGCCAGGCCGTTCTTCTCGTCGAGCTTGAACGCCTTGATCACCGGCGGCAGGAACGCACCGAGCGACGGCGGGCCGAACACCACGATCGACAGCTTTTCCGGCGCTTGCGCGACCGCCAAATTTGCGAATGCGAACCCGGAAAGCAACGCGATCATTGCCAGTTTGCGCGTTGCCAGTTTGCGGCCCATCGATGAAGTCCCCTCGAACTCGCCTTACCTTACGCAGTTCTTGCCCTACGCAGTTATCGGTTGGGCGGCCTTGCCTGCAAACGACTAATCCTGACCGAGCGTGAGTTTATCTCAACCGAGCCGCTTTTTTAAGCGTTCGCGGCTCTATAGCGTTTTCAAGCGAAGTGGATGCCGGTTCGCGTCAAGAAAACGCGTCAAAACAAGAATCTAGAGCCCAGTTCTGATTTAATCAGAACCGAACAGGCTCTAGAACTTCCACCCCATCGACTGCGCCCACGCCTTGGTCACTTGCTCGGTCTCGCGGCCGGCCTCCGTCAACCATGCGCAAAAATCCGCAATCGCGCTCCAGTCCTTTACGTCATCGCGAAACAAGGCGCTGTAGGACCTTTTGCGGATGCCGAGCGAGCCAAAGGGGACACAGAGCCGCTTGTCGACCAACTCGTCGATCACCAGGAACAGCGGATACAATCCGACCCCCATCCGCTCCTGTGTCGCCTGCAGCGCGAAATACATCTGCTCGAACCGCAACTTCCTCTGGTTGCTCGACATCTCGCCGCCGGCGGACAACAGCCATTGCTTCCAGTCATAGGGTTCGGTCAGATAGGTGATCAGCGTATGGTTGGTGAGATCGGCCGGCGTTCGCAACTGCCCCTGTTCCAACAGCTCGACATGACAGACCGGCGCGATCAATTCGGTCATGAAATGGATCGATTGCCAGCCCGGCATCGCCGGCTGTTCACCCCGGATCGCGACATCCGAGCCAAGATCGTTGGCATTGACCGGGCCGAGCGAGGTGGTGAGGCGCAACTCGACGTCGGGTCGTTTGCGCTGAAACGAGGAAATGCGGCCAAGCAGCCAACGCATCGTAAAGGTCGGCGGCGCATTGACCCGCAATACCGCCGGCGCGACGTGCTGCTGCATGTCCATCGAGGCCAGCGCCAGCCGATCGAGGATGGCGGTCACTTCGCGAAAATAGATCTGCCCGGCATCGGTCAGGCTGAGTTGCGACGGCGCCCGGCGAAACAGTTTGACGCCGAACCAGTCCTCCAGCAGCGCGACCTGCCGGCTCACCGCGCCGTGCGTGACATGCAGCTCTTCGGCGGCGTTGGTGAAGCTGACGTGGCGCGCCGCCGCTTCGAAGGTCCGGACGGCATTGAGCGGCGGCAATTTTCTCACGCCCTATCCCGCCTCCGGCCCTGTTGCAATTCGCGCCAGCCGATCGTTCCGATGCGACGGTTACGCCTGATTTTGACGGCTCAAGTTAGTGGCGAGGGCGTCGAACGGCAACCCCATAAAACTGTCGGGCCGTGAGTTTTAATCACACGGCAGGCGCCCAATCGTTACGCGCGGGCCGGAAGACGTGACGCGCCGGTCACGATGGCGGCTTCGCTGCGGTGAATAATGCCGTAATCCAAGGCTCGTTCGGCTCAAGGATCCGGATTCAGGGCCTCGAAGAATATTGAAGCATCGCCCCGAGTGATCCCAGTTCACGGAAACGGCGGAAAGAAACTCACGCCCGGTCAGGATTACTCGTTTGCGAAGGCGAGCGCCCATGGCCGATAGTCATGGCAGGCCGTGAGGCAACGCGTTTCATCAAACCGTACCAAGCAATTCGACGGGGTAATATTCATGACAAAACTTTCCGTGGCCATCATCGGGGCTGGAATGGGAGGGCTTGCCACTGCCGCGGCCCTGCATCGCGCCGGCATTAAAGCCGATGTCTACGAACAGGCGTCGAAATTTACCCGGCTGGGAGCCGGCATCCAGATCGGCTGCAACGCCATGAAGACGTTGCGCGGCCTCGGGCTGGAAGGCGCGATGCGCGCGCAATCGTTTTACCCCCGTTCATGGAACAACAAGGAATACGACACTGGAGAGATTCGTTTCGACATGATTTTTGGTGAGGCGGCGGAAGCGAAGTATGGCGCGCCTTATCTGCTCGGACATCGCGGCGATTTACACTCAGCGCTCGCCAGCGCCGTTCCCGACGAGGCGATCCATCTCGACCACAGACTGGTCGGCTTCGAACAGAAGGCGGATGGTGGCGTCAGTTTGACTTTCGCGAACGGCAACAAGGTGGAAGCCGACGCGATGGTTTCCTCGGACGGCGTGCATTCCTTCGTCAAGGATAGTTTGTTCGGCAAGGACGATGCCAATTTTACGGGCCGTATCGCCTACCGAACGGTGTTTCCGGCTTCCCTGCTGGGCGGCTATCCCATCGACGACTGCACCAAATGGTGGGGGCCGGATCGCCATATCGTGATCTATTACGTCAAGCCGGACCGCAGCGAAATCTACTTCGTGACCAGCCAGCCCGAACCCAATTTCACGGTCGAATCGTGGTCGGCGATGGGCGACGTCAACGAGCTGCGCAAGGATTTCGCAGCGTTCCATCCGCAGGTTCGCCATGTCCTGGCCTCCTGCCCGTCGGTGCATAAATGGGCGCTGTTCGATCGCGATCCGCTGCCGCGCTGGAGCGACGGCAACGTCACGCTGCTCGGCGACGCCTGCCACCCGATGACGCCCTACATGGCGCAGGGCGCCGCGATGGCGATGGAGGACGGGGCGGTGCTGTCGCGCTGCCTCGTCGGCGTCGAACGCGACGGCGTTTCCGATGCCTTCCGCCGCTTCGAGGCGACACGCAAGCCGCGAACCTCGCGCATGCAACTGAGCTCACGCACCAATACCTGGCTGAAAAATCCGACCGATCCGGATTGGGTCTATGGCCACGACGCATGGAACGCGCCGCTCGCCGAGCTCGAAACGGCCTGACCGCCGGCCTGTGTCCGACACTGGAGAAAACTCGATGAGCAAAAGCAAGCCACGCAGTGAAAAATTCGAACGCGGACTGAAGACCCGACGCGGCGTGCTGGGCGACAGCTATGTGGATCGTTCGCTGGCAGCGGCCGACGACTTCAACTGGCCGATGCAGCAACTCGCCACCGAATATTGCTGGGACGAGATATGGAACAGGCCTGACCTCGACCGTCGAAGCCGAAGCCTGCTCAATCTCGGCATGATCGCCGCGCTCAACCGTCCGCACGAATTCAAGATCCACGTTCGCGGCGCGCTCAACAACGGCATCACCAAAGCCGAGCTGCGCGAGGTTTTCCTGCAGATCGCGGTCTATTGCGGCGTGCCGGCAGGCCTCGACAGTTTTCGCAATGCGAAGGAAGTTTTCACGGAGATGGGTATCAGTGACTGACGCTTCCCTGATCGAGACCAGCGAATGGCCGGGCTTCGAGCGCCGTAGTGTGCAAACTGCGACGGGACCGCTCAGCCTTCGCCTCGGCAACGCGGCCGGCACCGAAACCGTGCTGTTCAACCATTCCATCCTGACCGGGAGCGCGATCTGGCATCGCCAGGCTCGCCGTCTCGTCGCTGACGGCTGGCGCGTGATCTGCCTCGATACCCGTGGACATGGCCGCTCGGCGGCGTCTCCTGCGCCCTACACCATGGACGATCTGGTTGCCGACAACATCGTGGTGCTCGATGCGCTCGGCATCGCGAAGGCGCATTATGTCGGGGTCTCGCAGGGCGGAATGACCGGGTTTGGTCTCGGGATTCAACATGCCGGCCGTATCGCGAGCCTTTGTATCGTTGCCGCCCGCGCCGACGCGCCGCCACCATTCGCCGCGGCCTGGGATGACCGCATCGCTCTCGTCCGCGCCAAGGGGATCGATGCCCTCGCGGGGCCGACCGCCGAGCGGTGGTTCGGCAACGACTTCCTGACGGGCCATCCCGCGGTCGCAGCCGAGCTGCTCGCCTGCATTCGCCAGACATCGGCCGAAGGGTTTGTCGGTTGCGCGGAAGCGATCAAGGGATTGAACTATCTCGACGGCGTTTCCGCGATTACAAGTCCGGTGTCGCTTGTCATCGGCTCTCGCGACGAGGCCCTGCTCGAACCGATGCGGCACCTTGGGAAGCTATTGCCGCACAGCGCCTACACGGAAATCGACGGCGCCGGGCATCTTCCTCAGATCGATCGTCCGGCGGAGTTCGATCAGGTTTTGTTTGAACATTTACGGCGCGTTGCCAGATGAATTCAAGCGTGGTTCGTTACCGAGTATCGCTTGCGCGCGCCGCGTTGCTTGTTGCTTTCCACCTCGGTCTCGTTGCAACGGCACATGCCGCCGATTGGCCCACCCATCCGCTGACCATGATCAATCCGTTCGCCGCGGGCGGCCCCAACGATGTGGTGGCGCGGCTGTTCGCGCAGCGGATGGGCGAAGTGCTGGGTCAGCCGATCATCGTGGAAAACATCGGCGGCGCCGGCGGCATGAACGGCGCCGACCGGGTCGCGAAGGCTGCCCCCGATGGCTACACCTTCCTGCAAGGCACGGTCGGCACGCAGGCCCAGAACCAGACGCTGTTCAAAAAACCCGCATACAATTCAACGACCGACTTCGCGCCGGTGGCGTTAATCCTGGAAGCGCCGCTGGTGCTGATCGCCCGCAAGGACCTTCCGGTCAACGACATGAAGCAATTCGTCGCCTACGCCAAAGCCCACAAGGACAGCATGCAATTCGCTTCCGCCGGCACCGGTTCGGCGATCCATCTGGGCTGCGCGCTGGTTAACCTAGTCACCGGGCTCGACGTGGTCCATGTGCCGTTTCGCGGCGCCAACCCCGCGATGCAGGACCTGATCGGCGGCCGTGTCGATTACCTCTGCGATATCATCACCAGCGCAAAACCGCAGATCGACGCCGGGTCCGTCAAGCCAATCGCGGTCCTGACCAAAGAACGCTCCGCGGCGCTGCCCGATGTTCCCACCGCCATCGAGCAGGGCTTTGACGTCGAAGCCTATACCTGGAACGCCTTCTTCCTGCCCAAGGGCACGCCCGAGCCGATCGTGCAAAAATTGCGGCAAGCGACGCTGGCGGCGATGAAGACCCCTGCGGTGCGCGAGAAACTCGAGGCCGCCGGCCTGCAATTGGTCGCGGACGACCGCACGACGCCGGAGTATCTCGCATCCTTCGTCCAGAGCGAAATCGTCAAATGGGCCGCCCCGATCAAGGCCAGCGGCGCGTCGTCGGAATGAGCGGCCGCTTTTGAGACCACGGCACCCCTTCGAGACGGCGCGCTTCGCGGCCTCCTCGGGATGACGGAAGCAAGCAATTCGTCATCCCCGGGACGAACGCCGAGCGTTCGCCCGCGAGGTGCGCGCACTTTCTTGCGCGCCTCGAAGGATGGCCGCAAGCGCGACACTGAACACCATCCTTCGAGACGGCCGCGATGCGGCCTCCTCAGGATGACGTCGGCGATTGCTTCATCGGAACGGAAAAGGCGCTACCCGATCCGGTACAGGCGGGCCGCGGTGTCGTGCAGGATCGCGGCCTGGTCGCGATCGCTCAAATCGGCGATTGCGCTTCGAAATGTCCGGTACAGTGTCTTGTAGTCGGTCCAGAGCTTCTCGATCGGAAAATTGCTGCCAAAAAAACATCGATCGGCGCCGAACAGCGCCACGGTCTCCGTGACGATGAATTTCATCAGGTCCTCGCGGCAGGCATGGACGAAGGTGCCGAGCCCCGAAAGCTTGACGTTCACGTTCGGACAGTCCGCCAGGGATTTCAATCCCTCGCGCCACACCTGCAATCCGCCCGGCGACATATCTTCCAGCATGCCTGCGTGCTCGAGCACGAAGACCGTCGCCGGAAACGATTTCGCCAGCCGGGCACCATCCGCCATCTGGTCCGCAAAAATCTGGATCTCGAACAGCAACCCGTGATCCCCCAGCATCGCGAGGCCACGCCGCCATTCGGCGCCGTTCATCACCTCGGGGCCTGGCGCAAACGAATATTGCGGATTGCGGTGCCAGTGCAATTGCTGCCGGATTCCGCGCGTCGCGGTCAGCTTTGCCAGACGCGCGATCAGCAAACCGGCATCGGCGTCGGCGAGATCGGCGTGAGCGACATTGGCATGCGGCCAACCGGTCTCATCCGAGACCGATTGGACCCATCGCGCCTCGTCATAGCTTTGCCCGGCGGGCCAGTTGGTCTGGATGTAGATCGATTTGACGATATCGCAGCCGGCGATATCGCCGCGATATTCCTCGATCGTATAGTCGCGGCAGATCGGCTGATAGGGCCCGAAGATGCGCGGCACCTGCGGTCCCGATAACCACGGCAGATCGTTCAACCGCCAAATATGATGGTGGGCGTCGATGGTCGGAACGGGCTTCATCGCTTGTTCCGCTCAGGCTTTCGCAGCATCGGACGAAACGTCGCCGGACGAGACAGCATCCTTGCCGAAAATCTCCGCGGCAATCCGGTTGGTTTCGATCGCGGCCGGAATCCCGCAATACATCGCGACCAGCAGCAGCACGTCCTGCACCTGCGCCTGCGTACATCCGTTGGCCAGCGCACCCTTGGCATGCACCGCGAATTCGGCGGGCTTGTGGCTCGCCGCGGTGATGCCGAGCATCACCAGGCTGCGGACGGCGTCGGAAAGCCCGTTGCGCTCCCAGACGTCGCCATACACATAGGCGTTGATGATGTTCTGCAGCGGCGCGCCGAATTCGCCGGATGCCGCCATCCGTTTCTCGACGTCGGCCTCGCCAAACATCTTTTTGCGGCGGCGCAGACCGCGTGCGTATAGATCAGTTGTATCGGTCATCTCGACCTCGTCTGGCGTTGGGTAGGTGGATACGAGTTTATACGAACAACTTTAGAAGAGCTCAATTGTAAAAATCAGGCTATTTATGCCATCTCTTGCTTTCCCTGGTCATTTGTCCGTATAAACTTTTGACCATCATGGGAGGAGAACATCGATGATTTCGCGATGGCGTTTGCTCGCCGGCCTGTTGCTGCTTGGCTGCGCGGTCTCCCCCGGCGTCAGGGCCGCTGACGACTATCCCAGCCGGCAAATCAAGATCGTGGTGCCGTTCCCCGCCGGCGCCGGTCCGGACCAGGTCGCGCGGATGCTGGGCCAGCATCTTCAGGAGGTGTTTCACCAGACCGTGCTGATCGAGAACCGCGCCGGCGCGCTCGGCACGATCGGCGCCGTGGAGGTCGCGCACAGTGCTCCCGACGGTTACACGCTGCTGATGGGCACCAACACGACCCAGGCCAGCAATGTCTCGATGATGAAGGATCTTCCCTACGATCCGATCAAGGATTTCTCGCCGATCATCCGGACCACCACCACCGCCACGGTGCTGCTGGTCAAGCCGGACTTCCCCGCCAAGGATCTCGCCGAGTTCCTCAGCTACGCCCGCGCCCACCCCAATTTGACCGCAGGCTATGGCTCGGGCGCGTCGCAGATCTGCATCGGGCAGTTGCAATCGCGCGGCGGCCTGACGGTGATCGCGGCGTCCTATCGCGGGGTGCCGCAAGCGGTCACCGACGTGATGGCCGGCGCCATCAACCTCACTTTTGCCGACCTGTCGCTGTCGATCCCGCAGATCAAGGGCGGCACGCTGCGCGGCATCGGCGTCAGTTCGCCGAAGCGCAGTGAGCTGGCACCCGATTTGCCCGCGCTTGCCGAGGCGATGCCGGGCTTTGAAGCGACGATCTGGTATGGATTGCTCGCGCCCGCCAAGACGCCGGACGCGATCGTCGACAAGCTCTATGCGGAGAGCGAGAAATTCCTTTCGCTGCCGGCCACCAGGGAAAAGCTCGCCGATGTCGGCGTGGTCGTCGCGACAATGCCGCCCAAGGAATTCGGCAGCTTCATTGCAAGCGAAATCGTCCGCTGGACCGCGGACGCCAAAGCTGCCGGCATCGAGCCGCAGTAAAAACGGAAACGCAGAGCGGGATATGGATCGGCAGATGACATCTCCTGCGCCAGTCGGAATGATCGGGCTCGGTTTGATGGGGAGCGCGCTGTCCGCGCGCCTGATCGATGCCGGGATTGCCGTGACCGGATTCGATATCGACGCCGGCAGGTGCAAGGCGTTGAAGGCGATCGGCGGCGGGCTCGCGATTTCCGCCCTCGAACTGGCGGCGCAATGCCGGACCATCGTCATTGCGGTCTATAGTGCCGAACAGATCGAATCGCTGCTCGCCGAACTGGAGCGAAGCGAAAAACTGGCGGATACCATTTTGATCTGCACCACCACCTGCGCGCCGGAAGAGATCGTCCGGATCGCAAAACGCGCCGATGGCGCCGGCCTGTCGCTGGTGGAGGCGCCGATATCGGGCACCAGCGCGCAAGCGCGCGACGGCTCGGCCATGGCGCTGATCGCGGGCCCGCCGGAGGCCATCGCGGCCGTGGCCGCCCTGTTCGATATTCTCTGTCCGCAACGGGTAAACGTCGGAAAGATCGGTGACGCCAGCCGGACCAAGCTCGCGATCAACCTGATTTTGCAAAACAACCGCGCGGCACTGGCGGAGGGCATCGCCTTCGCCGAGGGTCTGGGCCTGGACCCAGCGGTCTTTCTCGCTACCGCGCGAAAGTCCGCAGCCTATTCAGGGGTCATGGACACCAAGGGCGACAAGATGGTGAAGCGGGATTTCACGCCGCAATCGCATATGTCGCAGACCTTAAAGGACACCGAGCTCATTCTCGCCGAGGCCAGCCGCCGCAACCTGTTCGTGCCCATGACATTGACCCAGGCCACCCTGCTTCGCACCGCCATCGCGCTGGAAGGGCCGGACAGCGATAGCTCTGCTATCATCGAAGCCGTCCGGCCGTCACGTAGCAGGCCCGAGGATTCCAAATGATCAATTGCGCCATTATCGGTCTCGGGCGCTGGGGCCGCAACCTTGTCGAGGCCGCGCACGGCCATGGCCGGCTGAAGATGACCCGGGCGGTCGAGACCGACCTCGACCGCGCGCGCGGCTTTTGCGCCGAATATCAACTCGATCTGACCGACGATCTCGGCGCCGTGCTGGCAGATCCCGCGATCGATGCCGTCCTGCTGGCGACGCCGCATTCCCTGCATATGGCCCAGGTGATCGCCTGTGCAGCCGCGCGCAAACAGGTGTTCTGCGAGAAGCCGCTGGCGCTGCACCGCGCCGATGCGATGCGGATGTTCAAGGCCTGCCGCGACGCAAATGTCGTGCTCGCGGTCGGGCACAATCGCCGGTTCTGGCCTTCGATGCAGGCGCTGCGCGACATCGTCGCCAGCGGCGAACTCGGAACCATCCTTCACGTCGAGGGCCACAACAGCAACGAAAACTCCGAGAAGATCACCGAGGGCTGGCGGCTGTCGCCGGAGGAGTCGCCCGGCGGCGGACTGACAGGAGCCGGGCTGCATGTGCTCGACGGCTTTGTCAGTATGCTGGGACCGGTCCGCCAAGTCTACGCGCGCTTCAGTTCGCGTGAGCCCGGTCCACCGCCGCGGGATAGTTCCGTGCTCGCGATCGATTTTGCCAGCGGCGTCACCGGCACGCTAGCGACCGTGCGAGCGACGCCATTCTATTGGAGAGTTCATGTGTTCGGCACCAAAGGCTCGGCCGAAGTGCTCGATGAGGCCACGCTGGTGCTGCGTACATCCGGCATTCCCCCGCAGACAATCACCTATCCCGCCATCGACGTACTCGCGGCCGAACTGGACGCCTTCGCGGACGCAATCGAGGGCAAGCGCGCGTTCCCGGCGCGCGAGGTCGAAGTGCTCGCAACCCTGTCGGCGTTCGAGGCAGCGCTGCAATCGATGGCATCAGGGCATCCGGTGGCCTGCGATGGCGGATAACACCCGCAAACAAAAGCCGTCGCGCTACCGCGATATCGCCGCCCGGCTGCAAAAGGAAATCCGGCTCGGCAAATATCCGATCGGAAATCTGCTGCCGACCGAAACCGAATTGATGGCGCAGTGCTCGGCCAGTCGCCAGACCGTTCGCGAGGCGCTGCGGATCCTGATGGATCAGGGCCTGATCGTCCGGCGCGCCGGGCTGGGCTCGGTGATCATCGCGACCGAACCGCCTGTCTTGTTCACCCACAGCGTCAAATCGCTTGGCGAGTGGCTCAGATATTCCAACGAGACCTATCGCGACCTCGTCGATAGCCGCGAGATCACCGCGACCGGCAAACTGGCCGCGCTGCTGAAATGCGAACCCGGCAAGCACTGGTTCCTGATCGAGGCTATCCGCCGCGCCGATCAATTCGCCGATCCGCTTGGCTGGGTCGAAATCTACGTGCTGCGAAAATTCGCCGGCGTGGTGAAGCGCAGCGATCACGGCCGCACGCCGGTGCACGAGCAGATCGCCAAGATGTTCGGCCAGACCACCGAATATGCCCAAATGGAGATTTTCGCGCGCGCGATGCCCGCGGCCCTGGCGAGGACGTTGCGGGTCAAGCCGGGCTCTCCCGCTCTGACCGTGGTGCGGCGCTATTACGGCGTGCGGGAAGAACTGTTCGAAGTCACCGTCACCACGCATCCGGAAGGGCGATATACCTATTCGATGGACATGCAGCGCTCGCTGCGGCCACGGGTGTAGAGTTTGGACTCAACCCGGCCCGAGGACAGCGCTCCGCTTCCGGCCCCAAGGAGTCCATCTCAGCCTCATGGCACAGAGTCGGGTGGCACCACATGGTCCGACGGGAGCCGCGAGAATCGGAAATCGCAGTGGCTCGCGCCGCCGGCCAAGGTTTGTGTCCTTTCCAGGTGGATGCCTCGCGTTGCATAGGCGTCGAAATCAAGCCCACAAATGTTCGGCAAGATTTCTTTATCTCCGTGGCGAGCCGCGAATTTGCAAAAGCCGCAAGCTTTGTAGTTGATGCCGAATTCAAAATTGTCACCCGGGCCCGGCTCGACGAAATCGTAGACGAAATCTTCCGAAAACTCTTGTCGATGGCTTTTTGTCGCCTGCTCGCGCAGCAAAGTCTGATTCTCTGACGACATGAATTGACGCCCCGAGGCGAGGCGTTCCGCTTCGGGCACGGTGAGCAATTGCGCCTTGTAGGTTTCTCGCTCGATTTCCCCGATCACGGACAGCGACACGCCGTGTCGCCGGAGCACTCGGCTGATGGCCATAAAGCCCATGAGACGCATGAAGAAATCGCTCATACGACTTGCCGCGCCTCCGACATAGGGCATTTGGGTGAGCACGATTTCGAATTCGTCCATCACCTCCTGCCCAATCCCATCCATATTGGATAGATGCGCGCGCTCGCGCAACATCGCTTCGGCTAAGTCGAGGCGATGGCGCATGGCAGCCTCCATGGCACCGCGATGCGACTCGTAAAAGGGATGGATGATCTCAGCCATTGGACACCTCTCTAACACAATTAGCCTGGTTCACACAGGGCACCGTTCAAGTTTGCAGAGCCTTCACGCGAATTTTTCTCACCTGATGCGTGATTTTTTTTGGATTGTGCGGCTCAAATTCCAGGGGTACGCGTGGAAGCGATCTTAACAGGAGACGCAGGCAACATGGTGAGCGACATCAACGTTCAAGCTGGCCAGTGCCATTGCGGCGCGGTGCGTTTCGAGGCGTCGCTCAGCGACGGCTTCAATTCGATCCGCCGCTGCACCTGCTCCTACTGCCGGATGCGAGGCGCCGTCGTTGTCATGGCGGAGATGGGTGGGGTCAAGTTGCTGCGGGGCGAGGATGCGCTAACAAGCTACCGCTTTCATACCGGATCAGCGCAGCACTTCTTCTGTTCTCGCTGCGGAATATACACACATCATCAACGGCGGTCTAACCAGGACCTGTATGCCGTCAACGTGGCTTGCCTGGACGGGGTAAGCCCATTCGATTTCTCCGAGGTGCCTGTCATGGATGGCGTCAATCACACGAGCGACACCGGCAGGCCAACGCGTCGAGCAGGCACCCTCCGCTTCATCCCGACTGACTAACGATCGCTGCCGGCCAACGACCGCCACCTCCCCCGAAAACGCTATGGCCGCGCTCGCCGTCATGTCAGGTTTCGGGTGGCGAAAACTCGCCTGGAAGCCCAGATTGGTGGCATGAAAACAACGGCCGCCTGGAGGGTTGTCATGAACGAGATCAAATATTTCTACAAGATCATCAAGTCGCCGGTCGGCAAGCTCAAGCTGGTCGCCACCGAAAAAGGACTGACCGCGATTCTGTGGGAGAAGGACGATCCGCGCCGCGTTCCGCTGGGCCCGATGAAAGCCGATCCGGACAACCGGTTCCTGAAACAGACCGAGAAGCAACTGACCGGCTATTTCAGCGGCCAATTGAAGAAGTTCACGGTGCCGCTGGATTTCAAGGGAACCGATTTCCAGAAAAGCGTCTGGGCGGCGTTGCTGACCATTCCGTTTGGTGAAACCCGCAGCTATGGCGACATCGCCAGACAAATCGGCCGGCCGCAGGCATCCCGCGCCGTCGGTGCGGCGAACGGCCGCAATCCGATCTCGATCATCGCCCCGTGCCATCGCGTGCTTGGCAGCAACGGCAAGTTGACCGGATTCGCGGGCGGACTCGAAGCCAAGGATCAGCTTTTGAAGCTGGAAGGCCGCGATCCCCTGCTCGGCCTCGCCGGCCAAGGCTTACGACAAGGCGCGCGAAAGGAACAAAACCAATCGAGATGGATCGCGCAGTAGCAGCGATCGTTCTCTTTGAATCAAACGCAACAGAAAAATTCTACCGAGTGCGCTTTCAAGTACGGTTGAACGGCGCGGTTCCCGCAAGCGAGCCTGCGCCGGGCGCCATGCCATCGCCGCGCGCGGATCGACCGATATCGCTTTCAAGCCGTCGCATGCTGACTTAGGATGAGTGGATCGGGCTCCTGCTGGCCGCGCTCGATGGATCGCGGCCCCTCGCTCGCGTTATCGCAACGCAGCGAACCGATGGCTGGTGATGATCGGCCCCTGAGCTGTTGTTTCCTTCAACTCATGTCGATCAGGAATCTCAACCATGAATCAAAAATATAGCGCTGCCACGAGCACGCGTACCTTGGGAGAACCGTTCAAGAACCGCCGCGCGCGTGCGCTCGGCACCACCGGATTGTTATTGATGCTTGGCATCGCCACCGGCGGCGTAGCCTCCGCCCAGAGCGCGACCGCCCCTGTTCCCGACAAAAGCTTTCCGGAAAGCCTGACGTCGACCAAGGACGGCACGCTCTATGCGGGGAGTTTTAATCTTGGCGGCGTGGTCAAGGTCACGCCCGGCGGCAAGCCGGAACAATTCATCAAGCCCGGCGCCAATGACAGCCGCTCGGTGCTCGGCGTCCTCGCCGACGAAAAGAGCGGCACCTTGTATGTCTGCTCCAACGACATCACCGGCTTCGGCGTTCCCGGCCCGGGCGACGCCAAGGGCACCTGGCTGAAGACCTTCGACCTCGCCACCGGCGCACCGAAGGGCAGCTTTGCGTTCAAGGATCCAAAATCGCTCTGCAACGATATCGCCATCGGCAGCGACGGCACCGCCTATATCAGCGACTCCTTGAATCCGGTTGTCTACAGCCTAAAACCGGGCGGCACTGCGCTCGAAGCGTGGTCGACCGACCCGGCGTTGACGCCGGCCAAGGATGGCGTCGGCCTCGACGGCATCGCGGTCGGTTCCGACGGCAATCTTTATGTCACGACCTTTATCCCGGCCAAGTTGTTCAGGATCTCGGTCAAGGACGGCAAGGCCGGCGCGGTCACCGAATTGAAACCGTCCCGCGCCATCGACCATGCGGATGCGATGCGCGCATTCGGCGACAGCTTTCTGCTGATCGAAGGCGCCGGCAGGCTGGACAAGGTCACCGTCAAGGGCGACGAGGCCACGATCGAAACCATCAAGGACGGTTTGACCGAACCGGTCTCGGTGACGCAGGTCGGCAATACCGGCTGGGTGGCCGAAGGCAAGCTGTCCTACATCATCGGCGACAACAAGGGGAAGGACCCGGGCCCGTTCGAGCTCAAGCCGGTCGCGCTGCCGAAGTAAGACCAACAGATTTAGATCAGGCGACAAGACCGGCCGACATTGCGCGAGAACGCAACGATCGGCCGGTCGATTTACGCGAACGAACCGCTGGTGAGCCAGTGCTCGTGCTGACTATGAGAGATTCATGAGTCGTCCGTTGCCCATGCTTCGAGACGCTCGCGATGCTCGCTCCTCAGCATGAGGTTTGTTGTGCTTCGACTCGTTACACCTCATCCTGAGGAGGTCGCGAAGCGGCCGTCTCGAAGGATGGGCCGCAATACCGATTTGTAATTCCGGTGCTAGGTCTCGATATTGAACAGCTTTGCCGCGGTACGGCCGAGGATATCGGCTTTCTCGTCTTCGCTGAGCGACGTGCAGGCGAAAATGTGAGCGACCGGCTCGAGCTGCCAGGGATACGGATAGTCGCTGCCCATTATGAGCTGGCCGGCGCCGACTTGCGTCGCCAGATGGCGGATCGCTTCCGGGGTGAAGACCAGTGAATCGAAATAGATCTGCTTGAGATATTCCGTGGGCTGTTTCTTCAACTTGATATCGGGATTGCAACCGCCGGGGTTGACCAGACAGGCGTGATCGGAGCGGTCGGCGTAGGACGGCAGAAAACCCCCGCCATGCGCGGCGATCACTTTCAGCTTCGGAAAGCGATCAAACGTGCCCTCAAAAATCAGATGCGAGAGTGCGATCGTCGTCTCTACCGGATACGAAACCGCATTGGCGAGCCAGCCATTGCCAGCGACGAGCTTGTTGAGTTCGGGGACGCCCTGCGGATGAATGAACAGCGGCGCGCCGAGTTCTTCCGCCTTGGCCCACACCGGATTGAATTTCGGGTCGGAGAACGCCACACCGTTGACGTTGCCGCCAATCGCGGCCCCCTTCAATCCCTGCTTTTTCACCGCGGTTTCGAGTTCCTGCACCGCCAGATCGGGCGCCTGTAGTGTCAGCGAGGCAAAGCCTGCGAAGCGGTCGGATTTCGAAGCGCAGAGTTCGGCGAGCTTCTCGTTCTGGAGCTTGACCACCTGTCCCGCCAAATCGCGGTCGCGGTCGTACCAGTTGGGGTTGATCGACAGCACTTCCATGTCGACCGCCTGGGCGTCCATCGCCGCGAACCGCTTGTCGATGTCGATCACGGCCTCGTCGTTGCCTCTGACCGTTACCGGCGGGATCGGGCCGAGCAGCTTGCTGGCCTCCGGGATCGAGCAATGGGCATGCACGTCAATGGTCTTGACCCGCTTGCCGCCGACCATCACGGGCAGCTTCTGCCGCGACGGCCCTTGGGCGGATCCTTGCGCGTGGGCGCTTTGCAGCAGGCCGCAACTGCAAAAAACGATGCCGGTGGCCACCGCGGCGGTGCCTGTTTTCAGAAAATCACGGCGCGTGGTCATGATGGGCTTCTCCCTGTTCGCTGATCCTGGCTGCCCACCAGGTCATGCTGTGTTTTTGTTTTGGAATTTCCGCCGTAGCCGGCGGATGGCCAGATCCGATAGGCAGCCTATGACATTCGGCAAGCCGGCAGCAACCGGCCGTCGGCGCGTAGGCGGTCACGAGATTGTTGCTTGCGGGGCTTCTCGGCTTCGCGATGCCGCGCAATAGCCGACGCCGCCCACCGATGGGCCCGATCTGCCCGCCAAATGCCCAAACATTAATGAGCGGTTAGGACAGCACCTTTATCTTGGGTTGTAGTCTCATTGTCCCCCTGCATTCGACTGGCATTCCCATGAAAATCGGCTCCTTGCTGACGACCGTTATCCTCTCGCTGTCGGCCGTCGGCGGCGGCCTGGCGGTTTACGTGGCCGCCACCAAACACGATTCGATGAACAGGCTTGCCGAAGCGCAGCAGCGGCTGGAAATCGTCCGGGCCGTCGGCGACATTCCGCGCTATCTCAATCCGGAACGCGGCTTTGCGACCAACATCCTGTTCGGGCCGGCGGTGATCGAGCAGAAGCAACGCAGCGACCTCGGCAACTACCGCAAGCAGACCGACGGCGCCGTTGAAAAGATGGATCAAATCAGGAAGACTTCGGCCGATGCGCTCGACGACGGTCAGGCCATCGTTGCCAGGATCGGCGAACTCAAGACGCAATTCGATGCGCTTCGCAGCGCGATCGACAAGGCCATCGACGGCCCGGCCGAAGCCCGCCGCGACGCCGCCAAGAAGATCGTCGCCGACAATGCCGTCTTCAACACCAACGTCACCACCTTGCTCAATGAGCAGGTCCGCAGGATGGCGATCCTGAACGGCGATGCCTACCGGCAATCGAACTACGCCAATGTCGCCTGGACCTTGCGCGACATCGGCGGCCTCAACGCCAGCCTGCACAAAAGTCTCGTCGGCGCCAGGCGGGTGGCGACCGAGGCGGAGCGGTTGGAACTCAGCCGCTCGCAAGGGCGGAGCGATCAGATCCTGATCGCGCTGACGGAATTGCGCGGCAACCCTTCCACCCCGAAGAATGTCGAGGCCGCACTCGTCGGCATGCAGGAAGCCTATGTCGACCGTTTCGGCCAGGAATTGAAGCTGGCCAAGGCCGGCGCCGCCAGCGGCCAATACGAGCATGATGTCGATACGTTCTTCGTCGAATCGCAGCGCGGGCTTGCCGCCATCATCACCGTGCGCGAGGCCTTTTACGACAATGCCGGAGAAATCCTGACTGCTGCCTATTCCAACGCGCGTTTCAGCTTCCTGATCGCGCTGGCTGGCCTTGTTGCCGTGGTTGCCGCGAGCGCCGGCCTTGTCGTGATGGTGCGCCGCCGGGTCTGCCGGCCGATCGTCGATATCACCGCCTCGATGTCGCGGCTGGCGGCCGGCGACATGGCCGGAGAAATTCCGGCCAGCGACCGCCAAGACGAAATCGGCGCCATGGCAGCCGCCGTCCAGGTATTCAAGGACAACATGATCAAGGCCGAGCGGCTGTCGGCGGAACAGTCGGCCGAGAACGACATCAAGATGCGCCGCGCGCGAGCGCTCGATGAATTAACCAGGTCGTTCGAGTCCAAGGTCAGCGAACTCGTGAGCGGCCTGTCGTCATCGTCGTCGATGATGGAGCAGACCGCGCGCTCGATGTCGTCGACCGCTGATGTCACCGACCGTCAGGCCGGCGTCGTTGCCAGCGCGTCCCGGCAGACCACCAGCAATGTGCAGACGGTTGCGAGTGCCACCGAGGAATTGACCTCCTCGATCAGCGAAATCAGCCGCCAGGTGGCGCAATCCGCCCAGATCTCGGCGCGCGCCGTCGACAATGCGCGGCGCACCGGCGATATCGCGCAGTCGCTCGCCGCCGGCGCGCAGAAGATCGGCGACGTCGTGACACTGATCCAGAACATTGCCGCTCAAACCAACCTGCTAGCCCTCAATGCGACCATCGAGGCCGCGCGCGCCGGCGAAGCCGGCAAGGGCTTTGCGGTGGTCGCCTCCGAAGTCAAATCGCTGGCCGGCCAGACCGCGAAGGCCACCACCGAGATCTCCGAGCAGGTCGCCGCGATTCAGGGTGCCAGCGACGAAACACTGGTCGCGATCAAGAACGTCATCGAGGTCATCACCGAGATCGATCAAATCGGCGGCGCGATTGCCTCGGCGATCAATGAACAGGGTTCCGCGACCAGGGAAATCGCCCGCAACATCCAGCAGGCCGCGAACGGCACCCAGGATGTCGCCTCGAACATCTCGGGCGTCCAGCAGGCCGCAACCGACGCCGGCGCCGCGGCGACCCAGGTGCTGGGTGCGGCGGAGCATTTGTCGCAGCAGTCAAACGAGCTGGCCGGCCAGGTCAATCGCTTCCTTGCCGACGTCAGGGCGGCGTAAACCGCCGCCATACCGGCTCGCTTGCCTCTGATATATGACCAATATACGCTTGGGATGGGTTCATGGAACCCTGATCTGCGACGCTCGACGACGACGGTTTGCGAGGAACATTGACGCCAAAAACTCCGTCAAAGCGCCCGGCGCGGGCCGGCAAGGTCAAGGACGGCACGCTGACGGACCGCGCCTATCGCGAACTCGAGGAAATGATCGTCACGCTGCAATTGTCACCCGGCACCGTGCTGTCGGAGCAGGCGCTGGCGGTTCGCCTCAAGATCGGCCGCACCCCGATCCGCGAGGCCTTGCAGCGGCTGGCCCGCGATGGCCTCGTGGTGATCATGCCCCGGCGCGGCATCATGGTGTCCGAGATCAATCTGCGACTGCAACTGCGGTTGCTCGAGGTGCGGCGCGAACTGGAGCGCCTGATGGCAAGCCTCGCCGCCGAGCGCGCCACGCCGGAGGAACGCCGCGAATTCGCCGAGATGGCGCAAGCGATGCTCGCCGCGGCAGCCAAGGCCGACGACCTCGCCTTCATGCGGCTCGATCAGCGTTTCAACATCCTGATCGCGGAAGCCGCGCGCAACGAATTCGCCCGGCGATCGATGGGGTTGATGAACGCACTGTCGCGCCGGTTCTGGTATCAGCACTATCAGGAAGTCGCCGACTTGCCGCTGGCGGCCAAGCTTCATGCCGCCGTCGCCGAAGCGGTGTCGCAAAAGAAAGCCAAGGCGGCCGCGACCGCGTCAGACCGGCTGATCGACTATATCGAGGATTTTGCGCGCAAGACGCTCGATACCTAGAGCAACGCCACCTTAATCGAACATGACGACGCTGCGAATGGTCTCGCCGCGCTTCAGCGCAGCAAAGCCGTCGTTGATCTCATCAAGGCCGATCCGGCGCGAGATCAAATCGTCGAGCAGCAGCGATCCCTCCAGATAGGCCCGCGCCAGCAGCGGGAAATCGCGCCGCGGGCGCGTGTTGCCGTAGCTGACGCGTCGGATGCGCTTCTCCTGCATCAACGAGCCCCAACGAAACGATGCGTCCTGGTTGACGTCGATCTTGCCGAGCCAGATCACCTGGCCACCCGGCCGCACCGCTTCGGTGGAGGTGCGAAACGCCACAGGGCTACCGGCGGATTCAATCACGACGTCGGCGCCACGACCACCGGTCTCGCGTTTGGCGATGGCGACCGCATCCTCTTTCGAGGCGTCGATGCCCAGGGTCGCGCCGACTTTCGCCGCCAATGTCAATTTCGCCGGCGCAACATCGACCGCGATGATCTGGCCGGCGCCGGCGAGCCGGGCGCCCTGCACCGCCGCAAGGCCGACCGCGCCGCAGCCGATCACCATCACGGTATCGCCATGCGCGATGGCGCCGAGATTGAGCGCAGCCCCGACGCCGGTCATCACGCCGCAGCCGATCAGGCAGGCGCGGTCGAATGGAATTTCTTGGGGCACGATGATGGCCTGCTGGTCGGCCACGATGCAATACTCGCCGAACGAGCCGAGATACATCAACTGCTTGAGTTCGCTGCCATCGGCGAGCACGGCGCGGCTCTCGCCGTCGAACGAGAGAGCCTGCGGTCCATTGCCGAGATATTCCTCGCACAGGATCGGCGAGTCGCGATCGCAATAGAAACAATGCCCGCAATGCGGATTCCACGACAGCACGACGTGATCGCCGACCTTGACGCCGCGCGCGGCAGGCCCGATTTGTTCGACGACCCCGGCGGCTTCATGTCCGAGTACGATCGGCATCGGATAGCGCAACCCGCCTTCGATCACTTCCAGATCGGTGTGACACAATCCGGTGGCGCGGATCCGCACCAGCACGTCGGACGGTTTCAACGCCGTGGCAGTGACGGCTTCGATCGACAACGGCGTTTGCGGCGCGCGCAGAACCGCCGCGCGGTATCGCAGCGGCATCAGATCGTCGCCTGCCCGGCCAGCGCGGTCACGGCCAGATCGAGGTCGGATGATGTCATCTCCCACTCGTTGCCGAAATTCGCCACGACGGATTTCATGAAGGGCTCGACCATGGATTTGGCGGCGTTGGCGTCGCCGAGATGATCGACCAGCAGCGCCAGCGCGAGCTGACGCGGTTCCGGTCCTTCATAGCTCCATTCGAAACCGTTTTTGCTGAATTCCATCACGTTGACGCAGGGATCAAGCGCCGCGCCGTCCACCGTCACCTTGACCCCGTCAATGGTCCGGTCTCCCACATAGGTCTTCATCCCGCCTCCCGATTTTGCCGCACCCAATATGTCCGCGCCGACGCAAACAGTACCGCGCCGTCCGCCGGCAGGTAAACCCGGCCGGACCGACCCGGCGGCAAAACCAGATGTAAAAAGCCCTGGCCCCGCCGCAAAAGCCCTTTGCCGCACTAATAGATTGGTGATATATTACAGAAAAGGGCGGCGCAAGCCGGCAAAATACGGAGAAACGCGATGGAATTGTCATCGAGCGTCATGACCGAGCGGCAGCGGAATTACCGGGCGACCTATCGCTATCGGATCGCCGGCTGGTACAATGGCTGGCTGCATGTGTTCGTGATCTATGTGATCGGACTGACCGCGCTGTCGGTGTATTTCGGCAACGTCCGCGATATCAGATGGTGGGAGCTCGGCATCGTGCCGGTGACGTTCCTGTTCGCGAATTTCTTCGAATGGTGGATCCATCGCTACGTCATGCACCGCCCGTCGCAGGTCAAGGCGTTTCGGGCGATCTACAACCGGCATACGCTGATGCATCACCAGTTCTTCACCGAAAAGGAGATGCGGTTCGCCGACCATCATGACTGGCGCGTGACGTTCTTTCCGCCCTACGCGCTGGTGACCTTCACCATGATGTCGATCCTGCCGGCGCTGATTTGCGGCTGGCTGATTTCCCCCAACGTCGGCTGGCTGCTGATCTCGACGACGACGTCGATGTACCTGATCTACGAGTTCATGCATTTCTGCTGCCACGTCGAAGAGAACTGGTTCGTTCGCCACGCGCCCTTCGTCAACACCATCCGGCGCCATCACGCCGCCCATCACGATCAATCGATCATGATGGAGCGCAACATGAACCTGACCTTCCCAATGATGGACTGGCTGATGGGCACCTCGGACCTCAATCGCGGCCTGATCGGCCATCTGCTCAACGGCTATGACAACCGTTTCGTCAAAACCGACATGCGCAAGACCGCGCGCACGCCGCGGCCTGCGATGACCGGGCAGCCGACCGGCTTTGCCACGCCGGCCGAGTAGCACGGAGCGGCGGGAGAGCCTGTATGAGCGCCATCGAGCCAAACTGGGTTTCACTGCTGTGGTTCGCTGCCTATGCGACGATCTGCATGCTGGCGTTTCTCGTGGTCGCCGGCATGTTCCCGCTGCGCGCGCGTCCGGAGGCGGTACGATCGCGCGGCATGACGCCCTTGATCGCCGGCAATGCGATTTTGCTGGTGAGCCTTTTGATCGCGACCGGCTGTTACGGCTGCATCGAACTTCGGTGGAGCAGCTTGATCGTCGTCACCGGGCTCATCGTGCTGTTCGCGCCGGGGCTGTTCCAGGCCTGGCCGCCGTCGCAGCGCGATGGAAGAATGGGTCTGGTCGCGCTGATCGGAATTCAGGCGTTGGCGCTGGCGACGCTCGCCAAGATCGCCGCTCCATCGTGGGCAAATCTATCGTGACGTGTTTCGGAGGGTTGAGCGATGCCTGTTAGAATTAAGCTCGGCCTGTCGCTGGGCGTCGTCATTGTGGCTGCCATCGCCGCATATTTTCAGCATATTCTGGGCCATGACCGCATCCAGTACGTGGTCGCGTTCCTCGGATGCTTCATGATCTTCGCGATGTGGCTGTTTCCCGAAGTCAAACGCGAAGATAGCGCCGGCAGCGTTCGGCGCGACAGCCTGCCGCGACAGGGTTAGCCCCTGTTGGCGCGGCGCCCGGATCGAACAGACGGCGGTGGTCTACTCGATCACAACAGCCAACTGGCTGATGAGGTAGGCCACCTCTTCGAGTTCGGCCTCATCGCGATGATCGACTGTATAGGCCAAGCGTTCGACGCATTGATCGTAACCGACGGCCGCAAGGACGGCGTGGTCGGATAACGCGGACTGTGAAATGGGATTCATGGTCGCGCTCCGTGGTTGCCCCTGAGCTAAGAATACCTTCAGTTGGTACGATCGACACCTTAAGGTTCGGTCATGTTACGAAATGTGTATTACCAAGTGTGTCGGTGGGATGACGCATTTGGCGAAAGCACGGCATTCGCAGGGCATCGAGCGGCCGAAGCGCGATGCGGCCTTAAATGTCGAGAGAAGCCGAGGCTCTCCCTTTAGACAGTTATGATTCACCTCAGGCTATCTAGCGCGGGATGGGATTGGATTAAGCGGTAGCGGCAACAGAAGCGCGCTCCCTCTCCCGTTCGGAGAGGGTTGGGGTGAGGGGTTACGACCTCTCGTTAAGCGCCCTCACCCGATTTGCTGCGCAAATCGACCTCTCCCCGACGGGGAGAGGTGGGCCGAAACACCGGCCCCGACCGACTCGATTAAAAGTCATCCCACTCTAGAGATCCAGAATGAGGCGATCGGTCGCCGATCCGGCAACGCAGACCATCAGACTTTTCCCACGTTCCGCCGGGGACAGCACGCGATCGCGATGCACCGGCTCTCCTTGAAGCCAATCCACCTTGCATGAACCGCAAATGCCTCCGCAGCAGGACGCGGGAATATCGATGCCGGCGTCGATAAGTGCCGCGAGCATCGTTTGACCGGCTGTGACGGCCACCTCGAGCCTGGATCGCGACAGCACCAGGGTATACGGCTTCTCATTGGGATCGAGCGGCCTCGCGAGCGGTACAAAGCGCTCGATATGCACAAGCTCGTCCGGCCAGCCGCGGGTCGCCTGCTCGAAATCCTCGATCATGCCTTGCGGACCGCAGCAGCCGACCATCTCATCGGACGGCGTCCGCCCTATCAGCGATGCGACTTCCGGGCGCGCCGCCGTGACGGTGTTGTGAATGACGACATGCCCCTTCTGCAACAAGGGAGCGAGCAAGCCGGCGACCGGTGGCTCGCCACGCACCATCAGATGCAGCCTGAAATCCGCACCGCCGGTTCGCATCAAATACGCCGCCGCCGACAGAAACGGCGTTACGCCGATTCCGCCTGCGACAAAGGTGAAGCGAGACACCTTGTTGTCGAGCTGGAGGCCTCCACGTGGCAGGCTGACGCCGATGGTATCGCCTTGCCTGACATCATCGTGCAGCCTGATCGAACCGCCACGCCCCGAAGGCTCGCGCTTGACCGCGACCACGTAACGCGAATTTTCCGCAGGGTCATTGCAAAGCGAATAGGTGCGAACGACTTTCCCCGGCAAATGCAGGTCGATATGCGCACCCGGCCGGAACGGTGGCAATTCCCAGCGATCGGGATCGACCAGGGAAAACACCTTTACGTCCGGACCGCCGTCATCGATTTTCTCGACGATCGTTTTGATCGTCGTGATGGGTGCCGCCTTCATTGAAAGTTCCGCATGGTATCGCCAATCCGCACCACGCCGCCTTGCAATATCCTGCAATTCAGCCCGGAGCGGTTGATCAGCGGATCGAAGATCGCCTTGCCTGTGATTTCCTCGATATGCCGACAGGGGATCGACAGCCGAGTTGCTTCCAGCAGCGTCTCACCCAGCCAGAATTTGCGACCGACAAGATGGGTGAGCGGCACGCCCACGGTCGTCACGTTGCGCCGGTGCTCCTCCGGCCCGAGTTCGATATTATGGTCGCGCTTCAACGCCACGAGGGTCTCGATTTCGAACAGCGTGACCTGTCGGCCTTCCTCCGGTTTGTGCGAATAAAAACCTTCTTCGCGGCCGATCATATAGCGATCGCCCTCGATACCGCGGCCGGCGATCAATTTGATTTCCGGCATCGCCCGCATCGGCAGGAAGGCTCTCGGCGTGATGTGCAGGTGCCGGACCAGACCCGTCCAGGCGGGGCTGATCGTTCTGTCGCCGGCTCCCGCGGCATTTCCTTGGGTTTCGAGTACGTCAAGCATGGTCCAACTTCTCCCTGAGGGATGGTTTCTTGTGAATTGAATTGCCGGCGTCAAGGCACCGCGCCGTCATTACGTCAGTTCCCGGTTCGCCATCTCTGGCGCTGCAAAGGTCGCGATGGCCGTGACCAGCGCGCACAGGATGAGAAATATCGAGACCGGCCAAGTGGCTCCCGCCCACGTCATCAGCAGCGCGGCGATCAGGGGGCTGAGCCCGCCGCTGATGGCGGCGCCGACCTGAAAGCCCAGCGAGGCGCCGCTGTAACGCAGCCGCGTCGTGAACAGTTCGGAATACCAGGGCGCGCCGACCCCGAACATCACCATCTGGCCGAACGAGATGGCAACGACGATCGTCAGGATCACGATGGTCGGATCGCGGGTGTCGAGCAGCCAGAACATCGGGAATGCGAACAATGCGGAGAACGTGCAACTGGCATAAAACATCGTCTTGCGGCCGACTCTGTCGGACAGCCATCCAAACAGCGGAATCGAGAACAACGCGACAAAGGAGGCGATGAAGGCGCCATTCAGCACCAGCGCGCGCGACAGCCCAAGATGCGAGGTTGCGTAAGACATGATGAAGACGCCGGCGATGCTGGCATAAGCGATCTCGGAGATCTTCAGGCCGACCGCGGTGAAGAACGGCCGGCGGTGATCCCTGAAGATTTCGACGATCGGCATCCGCACGACTTCGTTCTTGGCCTTGACCTGGCTGAAAGCCGCGGTTTCCTCCATCCGCAGACGGATATAGAGCCCAACCCCTACCAGCAGGATGGAGAGCAGAAAAGGAATGCGCCATCCCCATGCCGTGAATTGGGCATCGGGCAGTTGCGATACCAGGCCGAACACACCAATCGCGGCGAGGTTGCCGACGGGATTTCCGACCTGCACCATGCTGCCGAGGAAGCCTCGCCGATGGGTCGGGCAGTTTTCGACCACCATCAACACGGCACCGCCCCACTCGCCGCCGAGACCAATGCCCTGCAGGAAGCGCAAAACAATCAGCAGCACCGGCGCCGCGACGCCGATCTGCTGATAGGTCGGCAGCAACCCGATCAGAAATGTTCCCAGCCCCATGACAATGATGGTGATCGCGAGCATCGCCTTGCGGCCCACTTTATCGCCAAAGTGACCGAAGATCGCGGCGCCGAGCGGACGCGCCAGAAAGCCGACGGCATAGGTTCCGAAGGCGGCAATGGTCGCCAAAGCGGGATCACCGGCCGCAAAGAAGATCTTGTTGAACACCAGCGCGGTCGCCGCACCGTAAATCAGGAAGTCGTACCACTCGACCGCGGTCCCGATGACGCTCGACCAGACGATGCGGCGCAACGCTGCGCCGTCATCGGGGATTTCAACTGTCGTGAATTGCTCGGCAACGGTCATGATGATCCTCTCCAGGATTGTGGCCAACTTCCGGACGCATATCGTCGTTCTCCGCCCCGGCTATCGGGGCGTAGCTAGGAAAGTCTGCTGCTTCCGCTGGACCTCATTCGCCCCAGCGCGGGCGTCGGCGCTTAAAGAATGGCGGCGATCACCGCGATCTCGACCCGGATCGATGGATTGGCGAGGCGAGCTTCAACACAGGCCCGCGCCGGTGACGCGCCCGCGGGCACCCATGCATCCCAAACCGTGTTGAACACCGCGAAATCGGCAATGTTCGGAAGCCAGACCGTCGCCGTCAAAATCGACGACTTGCCGGTTCCAGCTTCCGCAAGGAGCGCGTCGATCTTGCCCAGCACCTGCGATGCCTGGGCTTCGATGCCGACCGACAGATCGTCGGGTACTTGGCCCGCGAGATAGACAAGGCCATTATGGATCGTGGCCATGCTGAGCCGCTTTCCGGCTCCCAACCGCTTGATCATGACGCCACCCTTTCGGATGCACGGATTGTGCACGCCGAAAATCGACCATGTTTACTGTCAGAAATCAAATGGCCAAAATGGCCGAAAACGACGTCAAAACCCACTGAATCGCGAAAGAGACCAATAAATATGCTAAAATCATCGATTTTGGCCCTGATTTGCCTAAACTTTCTTCACGAATTGGATGAAATTTCCGCACCGTAAGTTTACTGGCAGTCTCATGGAGCCATGAGATACTCCCGATCGGAGCGAAAGTTTATCGCTGGCGCCCTTCACAGGCCTGATGCAAAACATCGCGTGCCGAAGCTCAATTGCCCGGCAGGGAGACAAGCATTGTTGGACGTCAGCAGAACCACGGGAGTAGGCCCCAATCTCCGGCAATTGCGCGTGGCCAAGGGTCTGACGATGGATCGCCTGGCAAGCCTCAGCGAATTGACCCGCGGATATATTTCGCTTGTTGAGCGAGGCCTGAAAACTCCCTCGATTGCCGCGCTGCTGCGCATGGCGGCGGCGCTGGACGTCAACGTGGCGTATTTCTTCGACCCGCAGCCGACATCGGCGCCGCGCTATACGATTCACCGGCGTCAGCAAGAAGATGCGCTCCCGATGAAGGACGAGTCTTATGGCTTGTTCGCCCTCGCCGCGGCGCGTCCACATAAGAGCATGGCGCCGTTTCTTCTGACGCCTCCGTTCAAATCAACGCCGAACTCGGCTCGCGCCCGCCAGAAAATTCAAAGGTCATTTCATTCCGGCGAAGAAATGCTGTTCGTTGTCAGCGGGCGGGTCGCAATCGAACTTGATGGCGAAGAGTTTGAGCTGGAAAAAGGAGATTGCCTGTATTTTTCCGGCGAGACCCCTCATCAGGTGCACAGTCTCGGACGTCAAAAGGCAGAAGTCCTTGTCGTTATCGGGGTTGTGCAGCCCGACCGCGCATAGGCCAGTAAACCAGGCGCTGGTCGCATCCGGCGACGTCCGTCCCTTGGCCACTTGTGCGACATCGGGATTAACGATCTAATATTGACCGAGGCGTTCGAAAGAATGCCTGTTTCGCGCGCTCCAAGGCCGTGGCGCGCCCATAAGGCGATGTTTGCCCAACCCGCTTTCGAAAGGGGGAGGAGATGTCGTCACATGAGCTCGGGACATAGGCTCGGGACATGGGCAGGCGCTTTTCCCCACGACCCATTCGTGGAGATGCGCATGAACCTCGATGCTTACCGGATCGCTTCGGAACCCTATTACCAGCCCGTCGGCGACGAGATCGCGATATTTGAAGCGGCCTTCGCCGAGCGGCTTCCCTTGATGTTGAAGGGGCCGACCGGCTGCGGAAAAACCCGTTTTGTCGAACACATGGCCTGGCGGCTGGCAAAGCCGCTGGTCACCGTTGCCGCGCATGAGGACATGACTGCCTCGGACCTCGCCGGCAGGTACCTGCTGGAGCCAAGCGGCACCGTCTGGCACGACGGCCCGCTGACCATGGCCGTCAGGTACGGCGCGATCTGCTACCTCGATGAAATCGTCGAAGCGCGCCAGGACACTACCGTCGTGATCCATCCGCTGACCGATGCGCGGCGCATCCTGCCGCTGGAGAAGCACAATGAGATCGTGCCGGCCCACGCCGATTTCCAGCTCACCATCTCCTACAATCCCGGCTACCAGAGCGCGGTGAAGGATCTGAAGGAATCGACCAAGCAGCGTTTCCTTGCGATCGATTTCAATTATCCGCCGGCCGCGGTCGAAGCCGCCATCGTGGCCCGCGAGGCCGGAACCGATGTCGAGTTGGCCGGCACGTTGGTCGCAATCGCCGAGCGGTCGCGGCATCTGCAGGGGCATGGGCTTGAGGAAGGCGCCTCGACCCGGATGCTGATCCATGCCGGCCGGCTGGTCCGCGCCGGCCTGCCGCTTGCAACCGCGGTGCGATCGAGCATCGTGCTGCCGATCACCGACAATCACGATATCCGCGAAGCCCTCAGCGCCGCGATCGAGGCCTGCATCCGGTGAGTGCTGCGCCCCGCTTGGCATCGCTGCGCATGGTTGCTGCCCCAGCCGGCGGCGCGGCCCGCCGCGTTCATCTCTTGATGCGACAGCGCGAAGCGTTGCGGCCGCCGTTTCGGCTGGCCTGGGACAATCTGGCGGCGCGCTTTCACGCCGACAAGCTTGAGGGCTGGGCGGCCGGCGTGCTTGATCTCGCCGACGTCAATGCCGGCCCCTCCTGCCTGGTGGCGTTCTGGCAGGTCAGCCGCGACCAGCCGACCGCAGATGGCATCGCGCCGCTGATCGTGGCGGCGCAGACATCGGCCAATATCTGCCGTTACGCCGGCGCGCAGGCCGCCGCGGCGACGCTCAACGCCGTCGCGGTCACCAAAAAGATCCTGACCGCGGCGCCTGGCCTGTCGCGGTGGTGGCGCGCGATGGACGATCTGGCGCAGCGCGCACCGGAATCGGTAGTGGCCGCGGCGGCGCGCATGGCCGAAATCCTCGGCGCCGGCGATATCCAATCCTTTGAGAGTTTTATCGCGGCGGGCCTGAAGCTCGCAGCCGGCAACAAGCAGAAGCGGCTGGCCTTCTTCACGTTGCAGGATGAACTCGCGCAGCAACTGGTGGAACGCGCCACGGCTGGCGCCGGATTCGCCGAGACCGAGCGCCAGACCAAGGCGTTCGTCACGGCGTTATGGGGCCGCCCGCCGCTGTTGCGCAGTTTTTCAGGCGGCACCGGCCAGGCCCCGCAACGCCGCGCCGGGATCGCGGGACCGTTGATCCGCCTGCCCGCGATCTATCGCGGCGTGCAGGGCGACGCCGCCTACGCGCTATACCGCGCGGCGGCGGCGCACGCGCAGGCCCATCTGATGTTCGGCGGCACACGGTTTGCGGTCGGAACCCTGAAACCGCTGCAGATCGCGCTGGTCACCCTGATCGAGGATGCCCGCATCGAATCGCTGGCGGTGCGGCAACTACCCGGTCTGCGAAGACTGTGGTCGTCCTATCACGTCGCCACGCCGGCCGGGGTCGCCACCGCACCGACCTTGCTCGCCCGGCTGGCCCGCGCGCTGTTCGACCCGTCCTATGAGGACGATGACAGCTTTGTTGCCAAAGGACGCCTGATGTTCGAGGGCCGAATCTCGCGCCTCGAAGACCCGTCCATCAGCCGCGAGGTCGGCATGCTGCTTGGCAACGATCTCGGCCAGATGCGGATCCAGTTCAACGCCAAGACCTATGTGGTCGAGCCGGTCTATCGCGACGACGGGCTGGGCCTGTGGGACTTTGGCGACGATGCACCCGCCTCCGCCGAGACGCCCGATCTCGCGGTTGACGCAGCGCGACTTGAACAGCGCGAGGATCCCGATCAGCCGTCGCTGCATCCCGACGTGCAGGCAGGCGAAAATGCCGCCGGCCGCGCCCGCCCGGTGCCGCCGGACCAGCGCGGCATCGTGATCGCGAAATATCCGGAATGGGACCGCGCCCACCATGTCGAGCGGCCGGAATGGACGACGGTGCGGGAAGTCGCCGCGCGGCAGGGCGATCCGCTCATTGTGGAGGAAGCGCTTGATCGCGCCGACGTGCTGCGAAACCGGATCCGCCGGCTGGTCCGTGGTATCAGCGTCGGCCGCGCCATCAGGCTCAAGCGCCAGCTCGATGGCCATGACCTCGACGTCGATGCCATGCTCGATGCCGGCATCGCGCTGCGCATGGGCCAGCAACCCGATCCACGCATCTTTCGCGCGACGATCTCCAAGCATCGCGACCTCGCAGCGTTGCTGCTGCTCGATATCTCGGAATCGACGCGGGATCGTCTCGCATCCGGGGCCTCGATCCTCGACGTCGAACGGCTGGCGGTTGCGGTGCTGGCCGAAGCCATGGGCGCGCTCGGCGATCCCTTCAGCCTGCTCGCCTTTGCCTCGAATGGACGGGAGGATGTGGAGATGACGACCGTCAAGGCGTTCGATCAACCCTATGATCGCGCCTGCATCGGCCGGTTGGCGGCGCTATCGTCGGGGCTGTCGACCCGGCTAGGCGCAGCTATTCGTCATGCCGGCGAGGCGATCAGCCATGTCAAAAGCTTCCGAAAGCTCGTCATCGTCCTGACCGATGGTGAGCCCTCCGATATCGACGTCGCCGACCCGCTCGATCTTGTCGAGGACGCCCGGCGCGCCGCGATCGGTCTGCGCGCGCGCGGCATCGACGGGTTCGGTGTCGTGCTCGGCTCCAGTGCGGTGAATTCGGCCGCGCGTATTTTCGGTCGCGGCAATACCATGCTGGTGCCGCGGGTCGAAGATCTGCCGGCGCGCCTGTCGGAATTGTATTTCCGACTGGCGCGGCGGTAGAGCATCATCGATGTCTGACTTGAAAGGCAGTCAATAGAGTTTGGGTTTTTTGTTCGTCATTGCGAGGAGCCCTTGCGACGAAGCAATCCAGTCCTTGCTTTTTGCCCTGGATTGCTTCGCGGAGCCTGTCATCGGGCGGGCATTCGCCCGACCCGTTGGCTCGCAATGACGGAGAAACGCCGCTCCAGCTAGCGGTGCGCTGCGACCTTGTTGGGGATGCCTTCGATCGGCGCCTCATCCGTTCCCACCGTCGGCCGGGTAAAGGACTCGACCATTTCGCGGGTGCCTTCCGGATCGGCGATCCATTTGTTGTAGAACTCATAAGGACAGGCCGCGAGACCGCGGTCGCCCTCGCCGGAGTTGATCAACCCGGTGTAGCCGCGATGCACCAGCTTGAAGAGATGGTTTTCCGATTGTCCGGTGCGGCGGGCATCGCGGATCAGCATCTTCGAAAGCTGGGCATACTGGATGCCGTATTCTTCCTCGCCGCATTCGCCGAGCGTGCGGCCATCGAAGCCGATGATCGCCGAATGGCCAAAATAAGAATAGACCCCGTCGAAGCCCGCGGCATTGGAAACCGCGACGTAACAATTATTCGCCCACGCCATCGCCTTCGCCATGATGACCTGCTGGTCCTTGGCCGGATACATGTAGCCCTGGCAGCGCACGATCAGCTCGGCGCCCTTCATGGCGCAGTCGCGCCAGATTTCCGGATAGTTGCCGTCATCGCAAATGATCAGCGAAACCTTCATGCCCTTCGGCCCGTCGGAGACGTAGGTGCAGTTGCCGGGGTACCAGCCCTCGATCGGAACCCACGGCATGATCTTGCGGTATTTCTGAACCACCTCGCCCTTGTCGTTCATCAGGATCAGCGTGTTGTAGGGCGCCTTCTTCGGATGTTCCTCGTGACGTTCGCCGGTGAGCGAGAACACGCCCCAGACTTTCGCCTTGCGGCAAGCTTCGGCGAAAATCTCGGTCTCCTCGCCGGGCACGACGGACGCGGTGTCGTACATTTCCTTGGAGTCGTACATGATGCCGTGGGTCGAATATTCCGGGAAGATCACCAGATCCATTCCGGGCAGGCCGGTCTTCATGCCGACGATCATCTCGCCGATCTTCCTGGCATTCGCCAAAACCTCCGCCTTGGTGTGAAGGCGAGGCATCTTGTAGTTCACGACGGCAACGCCGACCGTGTCATTGCTCGATGAAATATCGCCGTGCATCATGTCGCTCTCTCCTTAGCGCTGTTTGCAAATCCGCTCAGTTCGTCGGTTCAGTCCGCCGGTCCGGTTCGCGCCCGCAGATAGCGCGCATCCCGCCCCGAAAAAATTCCAAAGTCGTCCGAGGCCCGCGGATCCGATTCAATCCGTGCCGATCGCAGGTCGCCAAACGCAAAAAAGCCCGACGAATCCTCGCGGATTCTTCGGGCTACCTAGCCAACGCCAAACCAACGTCACTGGTGGTTCGGCAAATGACTACGGTTGAAACATCCTTGTCCAATCGCAGTCAGGTGCAAAACTAAACATCTTTTATTCGGTACTGCAAGAGTTCATTTGCGTGGATGATCGCAGATGCCATGTCGTCCATCGATAACCGCTTGGCCATCGCCTGGCGGCGGATATTTTCATACGCTTCCGCCTCGCTCAGTCCCTGGCCATCCATCAGGATCGATTTCGCCTTTTGGATTCGCTGGATGCCCGACAGCTTGCGCTCGAGCTTGCGGATGCGCTTGTCGGTTTCGCGTTTCTCGAGCCAGATGCTGCGGGCGATGGTCAAATTGGTGAGCAGGCCAAACGGGCGGATCGGGCGCTCGATGACGGCGACCGCGCCTGCCTCCAGCACCAGTTGCAGCGTCGACGGATCCTCATAACCGACGATCGCGATCAGCGTCGGACGCAAGCCGTCACCCGACTTCAGGAGCCGCTGAATGTCGCCGCGAACATCGTGTTCGACGGCCAGCAGCATCACATCGGCGCTGTCGCTCCAGCATTCCGGAACCGGCCATTGCGTTTCGACCATGCATCCGATGCGGCGCAGATGTTCGACAAGGCTGACGCGTTCACTGTCCGGCGGGTGAACCACCTGGACCCGAAGTCCGCGAAGGTCACGAAGGATCTGGATCGCCACCACCGGGTCCTCAGTGATTGACGGTCTGGAGGTCTTCGGCCGACCAGTCGTCGAGGCTCTGCACGACGCAATAGGGGTCGGGCTTGATCCGCACGCCGGGATTCCAGACCGTCTGGAAGCGACCCGATTTGTCCAGCCGCGCGATCCGCGGCCAGAGATAAGTGTGGTTGTTTTCCGGATCGATCCGAACCCGTCCCTGCGGGGCGTCGAACTCGGAATCGCGTAATTCCGGCAGCACGCGTTCCGGATCATCCGAACCGCAGCGCGCCAACGCGCGCATCGCCAGATGCACCTGGAAATAGGCGGCTTCCGCCGCTGCCGTCACCGGCGCATCGGCGCCGTATTTTTCCTTGAAGCTCGCCACGAAGCGCCGCGCCGAAGGCGAAGAAGACGTTTCGAAGAAGGGCGCCGCGGTGATATGACCCTCGGCCGCTTCCTGGTGCATCTCCGCCACTTCGGCCTCGCTGGTGGTGAGACTTGCGATCGGCATCTTGGCGGAGTCGAATCCTGCCTTTCGGTAGGCCTCGTAGAGCACCGAGGTGCCCTTCCCCACCACCGTCGAAAAGATCACGTCGGGCGAGGTCTTCTTGATCCGGTTGATGACCTTGTCGAAATCCTTCGGCTCCGCTGCGAGCGGAACGTAGATTTCGTCCAGCACCTCGCCGCGGCCCTGCACGACGAAGTCGGCCATCAGGCGATTGGACTCGTAAGGATAGATGTAGTTCGACCCCACCAGCAGGAAACGATTGCCATAGGTCGACAGCAGGAATTTTGCCAGTTGCAGCGAATTCTGGTTCGGCGCCGCACCCGCATAGATGCAGTGCCGTGAATATTCGAAGCCCTCGTACAACGTCGGGTAAAACAGCAGCCCGCGATGGCTTTCGACGACGGGCAGCACGGCCTTGCGCGTGCTCGACATGTAGCAGCCGAACAACAGCCGGATGCGATCGACCTGAAACAGCCGCTCCGCCAAGGAGCGGAACTGCTTCGGGTCGGAGGCCGGATCGTAGATCACGGGTTCGATCAGGCGATCGAGCACGCCACCGGCGGAATTGATCTCGCCGATGGCGAGCAGCGTCGCATTCAGTTGGGATTGCTCGACCGCGGACGTCACCCCGGTCTGTGAGAACAATACGCCGACGCGCCACGGCGCTTTGCTATCTTCGCTGGAACTCATGACCGACTTGAACCACTCCTGAGATCCGGCGACTGTACGTCAGATCCCGGGAAACTCAAATCACCGGTCAGCCGTTGCGGAACGCATAAGCGTAGCCGTTGAGCGCCGGCGCGCCGCCGAGATGGGCGTAGAGAACTTTCGAGCCTTCGGGAAAGTAGCCCTTTTGCACCAGATCGATCATGCCCTGCATCGACTTGCCCTCATAGACCGGGTCGGTGATCATGCCCTCCAGCCGTGCGCTGAGGCGGATCGCATCCTTGGTCTCGTTGGAAGGCACGCCGTAGGCCGGATAGGCGTAGTCTTCCAGCAGCACAACGTCGTCTTCGCCGAGCTCTTTGCCGAGTTCAACCAGTTCGGCCGTCCTGCGCACGATCTCCAGCACCTGCGCCTTGGTCTGTTTTGGGGTAAAGGACGCATCGATGCCGATCACGCGGCGCTCGCGTCCGTCCGCGGCAAAGCCCACCAGCATGCCGGCATGGGTTGAACCGGTCACGGTGCAGACGACGATGTAGTCGAAGGCAAAGCCCAGTTCCTTTTCCTGTGCGCGAACCTCCTCGGCAAAGCCGACATAGCCGAGGCCGCCGAATTTGTGCACGGAGGCGCCGGCCGGGATCGCATAGGGCTTGCCGCCCTTGGCCTTGACGTCGGCGATGGCGTCTTCCCAGCTTTGGCGAATACCGATATCGAATCCTTCGTCGACCATCTGCACGTCGGCCCCCATGATCCGGCTGAGCAAGATATTACCGACGCGGTCATAGACGGCATCCTCATGCGGCACCCAGCTCTCCTGCACCAGCCGGCACTTGAAGCCGATCTTGGCCGCGACCGCGGCGATCATCCTGGTGTGGTTCGACTGAACGCCGCCGATCGACACCAGGGTGTCGGCGTTGGAGGCGATGGCGTCGGGAATGATATATTCGAGCTTGCGCAGCTTGTTGCCGCCGAAGGCGAGACCGGAATTGCAGTCCTCGCGCTTGGCGTAAAGCTGCACCTTGCCACCGAGATGCTGGCTCAGGCGCTCCAGCTTCTCGATCGGGGTCGGCCCGAATGTGAGGGGATATCGCGCGAACTTCTTCAGCATGGGGCAACCTCTTGTGTCTGATCGGTCTAGTATTCCGGCGCCACGATGCCTAGCATTTTCCGCACGAATGGTGCTTTCAAGTTTGTAGGAAAATATGATATTCCATCTCGATTTCTCGGCATCCATCTGCGACATCGTATCAATATGGCAACAAATCTGAAAGATTCTTTCACACCCGAGGCGATCGACGGCATCGACCTCAAGATGCTGCGCGCGCTGCAAAAGGACGGCCGAATTTCAAACGCGGAGCTCGCCCAAGCGGTTGATGTCAGCCCGGCGACCTGCCACCGGCGAACCCAACGGCTGCTGGAGCAGGGATATGTCACGCAGGTGCGCGCGATGATCAATCCCAAAAAGGTCAATCGTGGCGCGCTGGTGATGGTCGGCGTGGTGCTCGACCGCTCCACACCGGAGAGTTTCGCCGACTTCGAAAAGGCGGCGGCAAAGCTCAAATTCGTTCTCGACTGCCATTTGGTAGCCGGAGACTTCGATTACTTCCTGAAAATCCGGGTCGGCGATATGGCGGACTTCAACAGGATCCACGGCGAGAAGCTGATCGCGTTGCCGGGCGTGCGGCAAACGCGAACATTTTTCGTGATGAAGGAAGTCGTCGACAACGCGCCGCTGGATTTTTAGCTACACCTCAACGACGCGTTCGACATGCACGCGCCGGCAGTCCATTTCGTATTCGAGGTTGACGACGGGTGGCCGGTTGAAATGCCAGGTCAGGCCGTTGCGAAATACGCCGCGCCGGCCGAGCTCGCTTTCAAGGATCGAATAGACGTCCTGCACGGTGTAGAGCTGAACACCGGTGGTCTGGCTCCAATCGCCGCCAAACGCGCCCATGCGCCGCTCCATTTCATCCAGCACCCACTTTGCCTTTTCGAGCATGGCTTCAGGGCTGGTCTCACCGAGGCGAACCGTATGGTCGCGGTAGTTGGCTTTGCCTTCCACCGACTCGCCGCTGCCGGCAACGACGAATGACGCGGGCGCGTTGAGCGCGACGGTCGTAAACGAAAAGGCATGAAAACCCGGTTCCGAGGGCGGATCGATCTTCGGACAGACATTGCTGCGCGCCACCGGATTGACGCCGTCCTTCATGAGCCCCCAATCGACCAGCGTCTTGATGTAGATCTCGTTAAAGGCCTTAAAACCCTCTTCGGTGAACGGCGCGGGAGAGCGCAACTCACAGGCGCCGAACGCCGTCAGCGGCCGGCCCGTCGCCCTGATGATTTCCGCGATCTTCTCGAACCCCTGCTTCAGCGGGACCACCTTTGCAAAACGAACCCGCTCGATCGCAAAGCCGGGCAGCGCGCCGATGCCGCATGAATATTGACTGACGCCGGGCATGAACCTGTAGCCGCCATTTGGCGCTTCAACCGTCTCGATCATAGTGCCTCTCTAAATTGTCGACATTTTCTGTCGGATTTGAATTTCACGTCTCGAGCACGCCGAGATAGGCGTCGCGAATGATGGGATCGGCAAGTAATTGCGCGCCCTCGCCGTGCCGCACGATGCGGCCCATATCCATGATGAAGGCGGAATGGCAGAGATCGAGCGCGGTGATCACATCCTGCTCGACCAGCAGGATCGACATCCCCTCGGCGTTCAGGGCGCGCAACGCGGCGACGAGTTGCTCGACCAGCAGCGGCGACAATCCGAGCGACAATTCGTCGATCATCAGGAGCCGGGGAGCGCTCATCAGCCCACGGCCGATCGCGCACATCTGCTGCTCGCCGCCGGACAGCGTCGCCGCCGCCTGGTGCCGGCGATCGCACAATTTCGGGAACGTGCCATAGACCCGGTCGAGATCACGGTTCAATTCGCCCCTCGACACCTTTCGCGAATAGGCTCCCATCAACAGATTGTCCTCGACGCTCATGGCGCCGAACAGTCGCCGGCCTTCCGGGACGTGCACGATGCCGCGGGCGAGAATCTGCGCCGCGCGGTCCCCCGTGACATCCTTGTCGTCGGCGAAATAGATGCCGCCCTGCGTTGGGATGAGGCCGGACAACGCGCGCATCAGGGTGGTTTTGCCGGCGCCGTTGGAGCCGATCAGTGCCGTGATCTCGCCGCGGCGCACCGCGATGTCGATGCCCCAGAGCACCTGGATCTCGCCATAGCCGGCACACAGGCCCTGCAGTTCGACGATCGGTGAATCAGCCATTGGCGGCATTCCGTTGCGCGTATTGCTGGCCGAGATAGGCGTCGACCACGGCGGGATTCTTGATGACGTCGCGCGGCTCCCCGTCGGCGATCAGTTGTCCGTTGTGGAGCACGACGATGCGGGTACAGACGTTGAGGACGACTTTCATCAGGTGCTCGATCATCACGATGGTGATGCCGTCCGCCGCCAACTGGTGAATCAGCTTGGTCGCCCGCTCGACCTCCGCGCTATTCAGCCCGGCATTGACCTCATCGAGAAACAACAGCTTGGGCTTCATCGCCAGCGCTTTCGCCAGTTCCAGCCGCTTGCGCATCGCCAAGGTCAGCGTCGCCGCGGATTGGCTGGCCTGCGCCTCTAGGCCCACGAACGCCAGATGCGCCCGGGCTTCCTCCCGGGCGGACTTCAAGCTCTCACCGGGCTGCGAAAACAGCGCGGCGGCGGCGACATTGTCGAGCGCGGAGAACTCGGCGAAGGGCTGCACGATCTGGAACGTGCGTGACAGCCCGAGCCGCGCCGCCTGAAAGGTCTTGATGCGCGTGATGTCCTGGCCATCGAACGTAATGGTGCCGGAATTGGCTGGCGTCACGCCGCAGACGGTATTGACCAGCGTGGTCTTGCCGGCGCCGTTGGGGCCGATCAAGCCCAGCACTTCGCCCTTGTTGATCCCGAGCGTGACCTCACGCAGCGCCTGAAGGCCGCTGAACCGGCGTGATACGCGATCGAGGCGCAGGATCTCAGACATGCTTCGCCTTTCGCCAGAAATTGCGGAAGCGCAGCGAAACGAGGCCATGCGGCAACAGCAGCAACAGCGCCACGATCAGCACACCGAGCACGCCGCTGTGAATCTGGATATAGTTGCGCCAGACCACTTCCTCGAGCACCAAATAAAGAAAGGCGCCGCAGGCCGCGCCGAGCGGCGATCCGAGGCCGCCCATCAGGGTCATCACGATCGGCTTGACCGAATAGAGGATGTCGAACACGTCGGATGGGTCGATGTAATGCACCCACGCGGCATAGAGGCCGCCGGCGGCCGCGACGAAACATGCCGATAATCCGAACGCGATGCTTTTATAAAGCGTAGCGTTTAAGCCGATCATGTTGGCCGCGGTTTCATTCTGCCGGATGCAGACCAGTCCGAAGCCGAGTTTGGATGCCGAGACCGCGATCACCATCAGCGCGGTCGCCAACAGCAATCCCCACATGCCGTAGAAGAAGAACAAGGCATCGGCCATGATGCTGGAGCCGGACGCCAGCGGGATGTTCAGCCCCATGCCGCCGCCGGTGAGATCCGTGGCGTTGTTGACGAGTTCGCGCAACACGCCCACCAGCGAAAGGCTGGCGATCGCGAAGTAATGGCCACGCAAGCGCAACAACACCGCGCCAAGCAGGCCCGCAAGGACGAATGAGCCAATCAGCGCCGCCAGGATCGACACGGTCAGCGGCAGGCCTGCGTTGAGCAACACGCCGGTCGCATAGGCGCCGAAGCCAAAGAACGCCGCCGTCGCGAAGGAGGGATAGCCGGCGAGGCCGCCGACCACGTTCCACGACAGCGCCAGGATCGCGTACATGCAGGCCATGGTCCCAAGCCGCAACGCGTAAGCGCCGCCGACCAGCGGTAACGCGGCCAGGCAGGCCAGCACGATCAGCAGCGCCAGATTGGCTCGCTTCATTCGAAGCCTTTCCGGCCGAGCAGTCCCTGCGGCCTGAACAGCAGGAACACGATCAGCAGCGCGAACGACAACGTCGTGGCGTAAGCCGGCCCGATCGCGGCCGAGCCGATGCCCTCCACCAGCGCCAACAACAGTCCACCGGCCAGCGCGCCGGACACGCTGCCGAGCCCGCCGAGCACGCAGACGACAAAGGCCTTGTCGAGATAGGAGGACGACGTCAGCGCCGAGATCGGGAAAATCAGCGCCATCAGCACGCCTGCGCAGCCGGCCAGCGCCGCGCCGATCCCGAACGCGATCGCATAGATCGACCGGACATCGACGCCCATCAGGATCGCCGCATCGCGATCGAGCCTGACCGCGACGATGGCGCGCCCGATCCGCGAGTGGCGCAGCAGCAGATAAAGCAGCCCGGTCAGCGCCAGCGCCAGCACCGTTGCGATCAGCCGGTCGACGGGGACGACGACATGAAACAGCGAGACCGAACCCATCGGCGGCTTCAAGGTCAGTTTGCGATAATCCGCCTTGAAAAAGTAAATCATCGCGTTGTTCAGGATCAGATCGAGCCCGAATGTCAGCGTCAACGTCACCAATACCGGCGCATGCAGCACGCGATTGAGCAGCAATCGCTGCAAGAGATAGCCGAACACGAAAAACACCGGCACCGCCACGGGCAGCACGTACCACGGCGAAATCGCCATCGACTGATACGCGCCCCAGGCCAGATAGGCGCCGAGAACGATGATCGATCCGTGAATCAGGTTGATGACGTTGAGCACGCCCCACACCAGCGAAAAGCCGATCGCGATGCAGGCGTAGAGGCAGCCCAGCACCAGGGCGTTGATGATGATCTGCGCAGCCAGCATATCCGGGCCCTTCGCCGGTCGCGACGATGGTTCAGTTCACGCCCAGCTTCAGCTCGCCCTGCTTGATCGCCAGCGGGAAAAGCACGACGGGCTTGCTGCCCTGGATCTGGAATACCGGCGGCTCCAGCGAGTTGATCTGGCCGTTGGGGCCGAATTTCACCGGACCCCAGAACGTCACGACGTCGAGCTTTGCCAGTTCGTCGCGCACCTTGTCGCGATCGAGCGAGCCGGCGCGTTCGATCGCCATCTGGAACAACGCACCGCAAACCGCCGCCGACGCTTGACCGTAATCCGGGTCGCTCTTGTATTTGTCGTGGAACAGTTTCACGAAATTTTCGGTCGAGCCAAAAATATCCTTGCCGTCATACCGCTCGGCGGGATGCCACCACGAGGCGCTGGTGACATTCTCGGCGCTCTCGCCCGCCGATTCAATGAAGTCCTGATAGGCCGGACCTGCGATCATCGTGACCACCTGCGCCTTCAATTCCTGATCGACCATCTGCTTGCGGGCCAGCAACAGATCGTTGATGTAGCCGGTGATGAATATCCACTGCGGATCGAGCGACTTGATCTGCGACAACGCGGCCGAGTGATCGAGCGTGCCGATGGCGTATTTCTCGAAATAGACCACCTCCAGCCCATTCGCCTTGGCCGACTTTTCCATCTCCTGGGCGATCGCCAGCGGGAACAGGTCGTTGCGCGCGAGAATGGCCACTTTCTTGACGTCGGGCGCTTTGGACTTGATGATCTGTGTCAGCGGCGTGGTCAGCGTATCGTTCGGCGTGAAGGTGCCGAACAAATATTTGTAGCCCTGATCGTAGACCTGCGACGAGGACGCCGCGGCGGCGATGGTCGGCACTTTGTACTTTTCCGAGACCGTGCTCGCGGCTTTCGCAGCGCCGGAGCCGAACGCCCCGAACAGGAAGTTGATGTTGTCCTGGGTGATCATCTGCTCGGTGGTCTGCACCGCGCGCGGCGTGCTGGATTGATAGTCGGCGTAGACGATCTCGACCTTGTATTTCTTGCCGCCGACCGAGATGCCGCCGGCCTTGTTGGCCTGCTCGGCCCAGAGGTCATATCCCTGCTGCTGCTTGATGCCCTCGGGTGCCAGCGGTCCCGTCAACGGCAGCGGCGCGCCAAACCGGATAACGTCTTCAGCCCTGACCGGGGATCCCGACGCACTCCAGGACGCGATCGCCATGACGGCCGTACCCAGCACGGCCGACCAATGGATCAACTTCGAACCAGACATCCAGACCCCCATTTCGGAACCGGCAATGGTGACGGCGATCCAGCATGGCAAATCGCGCATTCGAATAAAAGCATTGAAATTAGAGGTATGAGGTCGAATAATTCGAACGCTAGCCAAAACCTGCCGCGATCTTGAGCAGGCCAAGCGATCTTGAGCAAGTCAAGACGGGGACAGAGCATGATTGAATCGACCGCGGTCAGATATTTCCGCGCGGTAACCGAGAGCGGCTCGATCAAGAAGGCCGCGACCTCGCTGCGAATCGCGCCCAGCGCCATCAGCCGGCAGATGCAGGCGATCGAGGAGGAATTGTCGGTCAAACTGTTTGAACGCAGCGCCCGCGGCATGGTTCTGACCGACGCCGGTCACCTGCTCTATCGCTATGCCGTCGACAACCGCATTCAGCTCGATGGCATCCGGGTCAAGGTGCAGGAATTCGACACCATGCGCCGCGGTCAGGTCAAGATCGCGACGGTGGAGGGGATGCTGGCGAACTTCCTGTCGAATTTCGTCGTCGAGCTGGCCGGTGATTATCCCGGTATTTCGATCTCCACCACGGTGGTGGGCTCCCGCGACGTCGCCGAGATGGTGGGACACAACGACGTCGATCTCGGTCTGGTGTTCGGCCGTTCGCCGCGGCGCGACCTGATCGAACTGGCGCGAATGCGGCAATCATTGTGCCTGATCGTTTCGCCGCGCCATCCGCTGGCAAACCGCGACAGTTGTTCGGTCAAGGATCTCGCAGGTCTGCGCGTGGTGGTGCCGGATCCATCCTTTGGCATCCGGCAGGAAATCGATCGGGCCTGCGCCAACAACAAGATACGGCTCGAAATCTGCAACGAAACCAATTCGCTCAATTTCGCCCAGACGCTCGCCGCGCGCACCGACCTCGCCACCTTCTTACCCCGCGACACGGCGATGCCCTCGCTCGACGCGGGATTGCTGGTGGCCGTGCCGCTGCGCGACGCGCGGCTGGAAGCAACGCAAGTGACGCTCGTGCAATTGGCGGCGCGCAACATGTCGCCGTCCGGCCGCCTGGTCGCCGATTTGCTGGTCGGCAGGATGAAGGCGGTGAAGGATTGAAGCTTAAGTCCCGACCCGCAACGCCGAACGCTGCTTGCGCAAATAAGCGATCACCGACAACGCCGTGATGCGTCCGGTCTTCGGATTTTCGGACGGAATATTTTCAATCGACATCGAGAAGCGCGCCGAATCGGAGTCCACCTCCATCCGGTGCACGTTGCGCGTCAATGCCGGATCGGCCCAGATCTCCAGCCGGGTGCGGTCGGGTCCGAGACCGGCCAGCGACAGCGCGACCGCGACGTTGAGGTTGGCGGGAAAGCCTTTTGCCGCCTCCCGTGCCGTGCCCTCGAACACCCTGAGCGGCTCGGTGATGCCTTCGATGTCGATGTTGTTGGCGACAAGATAGGGCGCGCCGACCAGGCCTTTCACCGGCTTGCGCGTCACCATCCTGACCGACAGGATATTGCCCTCGGCCGCCGCGGTCATCGCGTCGAGGCCGATCAGCGCCCCGGTGGGCACCACGATCTGGCCGCCGTTTTGTTTGGCGAGCGCGATCAGGTCTTCATTCTCCAGCAGCGCGCCGGCACTGAGCACGACGGCGGTTTTGCCGCGGCTGACAAAGGGCGCGACGATCGATCTGACGAGTTTGGCGGGCGCGCATTCGATGACGAGGTCGGCGATATCGACAAGGCCGTCGATCGGCAGGATCGCCGGCGGCTTGCTCAGCCCAGCCAGAAAGTCCCGATGCTTGGCAGGGTCCTGGACCGACACCGCCGCCAGAACCAGTCCGTCGATGCCCTTGTCGAGGGCTTCCACCACTTTCCTGCCGATCGGCCCGAGCCCGACCACGGCGACACGCTGGTTGTTGCGGCTATTTGCTGCTGAATCTGCCATTGCCCGGTCTCTCGATCACCTGAATACAGATATCGCATCCCATCGGTCTCGGCGCGAGTCAAGCCACTCTAGCTTTCGAGCGGACAGCCGACGGCGTCATAGGAGAACAGCCAGTGATAGCGTTCGCGAACTTTTTCCTCATTCCACTGGGTCGAGACGTAGCGCGTCGCATCCTCGCGATCGAGCAGACGATCATTGTGGAATACCTCGCGGTTACGATCCGCGGCGCGCACGCAACGATTGGCGCGTTCGACACGCAGGGTTTCATACGCCCGAATGGCCGCCGCGCGATCGTCGCGATGCGCCTCGATGCAACGCGCCAGCAACAGCCCGTCCTCGATCGCCATCACCGCGCCCTGCGCCATGAACGGCAGCATCGGATGGCAGGCGTCACCCACCAGCACGACATTTCCGCTCGACCAGCGCTCGATCGGCGGCCGGCTCATCAGCGCCCAGCGATAATGCTCGTCGATATTGTCGATCAGCGCATGAACGTCCGGGTGCCAGCCCGCAAAATCCGCCGCGCAATCTTCCCGGCTGCCGCGCGCGGTCCATGATTCCGTCTCCCAGCCCTGGCGTTCGACCACGCCGACGAAGTTGACGAGCTCACCCCGCCGCAGCGGGTACGTAACGACGTGACGGCCGGGACCGACCCAATTGGCGCCGACCGCGCGCCGCAAATGAGCCGGCAGCCGACCGGACGGCACGACGCCGCGCCAGGCGATGCATCCGGTGAAGGCGGCCTTGCCCGCGCCGAGCGTGCGGGCTCTGAGCTTGGAATGAATGCCGTCGGCGCCGATCACCAATCGGCCGTCGATCGCGCTGCCATCGGCGAGGATGGCAGAGGCGAACTCGCCGCGGTCCCTGACATCTACTACTTCGGCGCCCAGCTTGATGGTACCAGGCGCCACACGCTCGACGGCGTTGGCGAGCACCGTTTGCAGGTCGCCGCGATGCACCATCAGATACGGAAAGCCGTATTCCGCCATCGCCGCAGCGCCGAGATCGAACAGCGGCCATTTCTCCCCGGAATTCCACAGCCGGATTTCCTTGGCTTCCGCTTCCACCGCGACCGCCCGGAGGTCTTCCAGAACACCCAGCGACGCCAGCACGCGTGTTCCGTTCGGGCTGAGTTGCACACCGGCCCCGACCTCCTTCAATTGCGAGGCCTGCTCACAAACGGTGACGGCAAAGCCGCGCTGGATCAGCGCGAGTGCCGCGCATAATCCGCCGATGCCTGCGCCGGAAACGACGATCCGTTCCGTCATATCATCTCCATTCCGCCTTGGCTCATCGTGTCATCGTTTGGAAATCAGGAAATCGTCGGTGAACTCGCCGCGCGATACCTTGACGGGGATTTCGCCGTCGCTGCCGACCTCGATGATGTCCGAGCCCGATTTGGCGTGCTGCGGCGTCAAGAGCTCGATGCGTTCGGCGATCCGCGCCGCCTGCCAGCCGTTCAGCTTCCAGCGAAAGCTGCCGCCGAGATCACGCATGCCGAACTCATGATCGGCCGGCGCCAACACCAGGGGCGCCCGCGATGTGGCGCCGGGAATTCGCTCGGCAATTGCGATTTCCTGCGGATGATCGGCAAAACGGCGCAGCAGTTTTGCCAATGCCGCGAGATCCGCGCCCTCCCCGATGAACAGGAACAGCGGATTGAAGTCGCTCGGCATGTATTCAAATCGCAGCATGATCCGCTTCTGACATCTACTGAGCTTCGGGACCGCCCAGAACCCTGACAATATCCTGCGCATGGCAGAGTTCCTCCGTCCCTACATCCTGTGGGCTGCCTGGAAATTCGAGATAGCGCACCTGTAGCCACATGCCGTCCTCCATGTTTTCCAGCACTTCGGCCACGATGCCCTCGCGCAATTGCAGGCGCTCGCCCACCTTGATGGTCATCACATTGATCATGGCGTCACGCTCGGCCCGTGCGTCTCGTCTCGCTCAAAAGAACATCGTCAAATTCTTGGCAAGCAGGATGTTCTGCTCCAGGAGAATTTCACGTTTTGCGACCTTCCAGTTGGCCTGTGTCGTGCCTTGCGTCGCGCGGAGCGTGTCATTGCGCCGGCCGACAAAGGTGTAGGTCTCGTATTCGACCCGGTTCTGATACACCAGAAAGCGGCTGATGACGTCGACTTCCGCCGGCTGCTCAGGGTTCGGGCGAACCGCCTTGATCTGGACATTGCTGACCATGTGGCTGATCCGCGACAACGGCTCTTCGGCATAGTGCACGCCGGTGAGGATCTGCTCGACGCGCTTTGTCAGCGTCCACTTGTCCTCGTCGAACCAGCTGATGCCTTCGCCGATCCTGGTGTTTTCGCGGGTAGCGTGCTGACCGAACTTCACGTTGCGCCGGATCGGCATGAAGTAGCTGATGTCCTCGGCCAGGATATCCAGCCAGTCGCGGAACCGCCGATCGTCGAGCAGGTCCGCCTCATGATAGTAGAAATCTTCGATATCGGCCTTCAGCCGATAATAGGCGGCCGATCTCTCGATCGATGAATTCGCGACGGGCGCCATTGCGCCCTTTTCCTTATCCTGAACGATCGCACTCATGAGCATGTCCTCTGCGAGAAACGCATTGTGCTAGCTGGCTTTGGCCGCTGGTTTCGGCGGCACCGGACCGCCCTGATGCGAAAAGCATCCGACGTCGATCACGGTCCCCGACAGGGTTTCCGCCTCCGCCGACAGCAGGAACCCAACCACATTGGCCACATCGTCGCCGGTCGCCGCCCGTCCCGCCGCGGTGCCAGGCGTGCCCTTGCCAAAGCGGCTCTCGTCGCCGCCGACGCGGCCGAGGCTCATGCCGCTGACGATACCGCCGCCGCCGGGGATCACGGTGTTGATGCGGATCCTGTCGTGGATGAAGTCGTAGGCCATCGCGGTGCTCAACGCCGCGAGCCCGCCCTTGCTCGCGCTGTAGACCGCCATATTCGGCTTGCCCCAGCCGGCGCCGGAGCCGATGTTGACGATCGAGCCGCCGCCCTGGCGGATCATGTGCGGCAGCACCGCACGGCTCATCAGATAGGGCCCCTTCAGATTAACGGCAACGACGCGGTCGAACAGCGCCTCATCGGTGTCGAGCACCGTGCCCAGCGGACCGATCGCGGCGTTGTTGACGATCGCGTCGATGCGGCCGAATTTTGCCAACGCCGCATCGACGACCCTGGCGACGTCGCGGGATTGCGAGACATCGGCTTCCATCAATTCGGCTGAGAGTCCGCGCTGCGCGAGTTCACCGCGTAAACCCGGAATCGCCGCCTGCGCAATGCTGGAGACCTGCGGCGCTTCCAGCCCGAACGCCACCACGGAATGGCCGCGCGCCGCGAGGCCAAGCGTGATCGCGCGCCCGATCCCGAAGGTGCCGCCACTGACCAGAACGACTTTGCCCGCGCCGCTCATTCCGCGGCCTGCCGGTTGCCGGCGGGCGCACCGAGCAGTTCATTCCAGTCGCCGCCCTGCATATAGGTGGTCCAGCGGCGATAGAAGCCACGCGCGATCTGTTCGGTGATCTGCGTGCTGACCTCGCCACCGAGCGGATGATCGGTCGCGAACGCTCCCATCGACTGCTGATAGTTGAAGGGGTAGCGCCGCGCCACCGTGCCGGTCGAGGCGGCGGTCGCATAGAGCCAGTTCTCCATGTCATCCTGTTCGGTCATGCCGGCCGGTCCGGAATAGCGCATGTAGTAACGGCGCAGATAGTCTTTGACTTCGGCCGGCGCGTCCTTGTCGACGAGAAAGAAGCGCCATCCTTCCGTCGAGGTCGGGCTGTGCGGATGCCAGGCGCAGAGGCCGCGCGGCTGGCGTCCATGATAGGACGTGTTGGGAAAGATCGTGCCGACGAACGGCAACAGTTTTGCCTGTTCGCCAAGCCGGCGCTTGCGTTCTTCGAAACAGTGCCGGAAATATTGTTCGAGCACGGGGTTATCGAGGAACGATTCGACATACTCGTTGGCATCGGGCTGGATCGCGCTGTGCACGCCATGGCCTTCCGGGAAACTGATCCAGACGTGCTGGGCCTTTTCCAGTTCGTCGTCGCGGCGGCCTTTCTTGCCGGCGGCAGCACTCGGTCCGATGCCGATCATGTCGACCGACCGATGGCTGGGGTTGTGATAGGTGTCACCGAGAAAGTTTTCAGCGGCGAACTTCCAGTTGGCGGGAAACACCCATTTGTGCACGCCGATCACCTCGGAGCCGCCCTCACGTCCGTCGCGGCAGTCGAGCGCCTGGTCGAGATGGACCTTGGCATCGCCGAGATAGGTGATGAAGTCGGGCGCATCCTTGTCCCAGGTGGCCCAGATCGATCCCTTGTAGTTGCAAAGCCTGGCTACCGATACCAGCGAGTTGGCGTCGCGATCCAGCACGCCGTCATACAGGGATCGATAGAGCGGAACGCCCTGCAATTTGCCGTCCGTGGTGTAGGTCCAGCTATGATAGGGGCACGTGAACAGCGACGTGTTGCCGGACTCGTAGCGGCACACCTTCATGCCGCGATGCCGGCACGAGTTCAGGAAGACGTGGATCTCGCTCTTCTTGTCGCGGCAGAGGATGACCGACTCTTCTCCCATCCGTGAGGTGTAGAAATCGCCGGGATTGGGGATCAGGCTCTCATGGCCGACCAGGAGCCAGGCCCGCGTGAACACCTTGTCGAGCTCTTCTCGGTAGATATCGGCATCGACAAAGATCTCGCGGCTGATGAAGCCTCTGTTGAGATCGACGAGCTGGTCGAAATCGCTCTTCACGGCCATGGATTTCTCCTTGTTCAAGAACGCAGCAGCGGATCTGGTCGGCATCATCTATCGAACTTGCAGGCGCCGTCGCTCTCGGGACGGAACGCGGTTTCACCTGGAATGACCGAGATCTTTTCGTAATAGTCCCAGGGGGTGCGGCTCGCAGACGGCGTTTTCACGCGATAGAGCGAGAGATCGTAGACCACGCGGCCGTCCTGCCTGATGTGCCCGGGCCTGCCGAAGAAATCGACCGGCATCTTCCGCATCTGGATGTTGACGGCCTTCGCCTCATCGGTGCCGCCCGCTTCGACCGCCCTCAGGTAATGGCGGACCGCGGCATAGGTCGCCGCCTGCAGCTTGGTCGGCTCGCGCTTTTCGATCTCGAAGAAACGCCTGGCGAAAGCCCGCGTGCCGTCATCATCGTCCCAATAATATTGCGCCGCGATGTACATGCCTTGCGCGTCGTTCAGGCCGATCGAATGAACGTCGGAAATGAACGTCAGCATGCCGACGATGGTCTGTCCCGCCGCCTGCAAGCCGAATTCGTGGGCCTGCTTCACTGCCGCAACCGTGTCCGCGCCGGTGCCCGCCAGCGCTACGACCTTGGCGCCCGAGCCTTGCGCCGCCAGCAGGAACGACGAGAAGTCGGTGGTATTGAAGGGATAGCGCACGGCGCCGACGACTTTGCCGCCCGCGTCCGTCACCGCCTTGGATGCATCGCGCACCATCGCGGTGCCGAACGAATAGTCGACCGCGACAAAGAACCAATCCTTGCCGACCCGCTTGGCCAATTCGTTCACCAGACCCGCGGATAGTGCGTAAGTATCGTCAGCCCAGTGCGTGATGACCGGTGAACATTTCGATCCCGTCAGTTCGGAGGTCGCGGCGCCCGACACCAGCACGGTTCGGTTGCTTTGGGTGGCAAGGCCGGCCACCGCCAGGCCAACCGAACTCACCGCAAGATCCGTCACCGCATCGACGTGATCGATGTCGAACCATTGCCGCGCGATCCCGACCGCAACGTCGGGCTTGTTCTGATGGTCCGCCGCGACGATCTCGATCGGTTTGCCCAGCACCCTGTTGTTAAAATCCTCGGCAGCGAGCTTTGCCGCGGTCACCGACCCCGGCCCGCCGAGGTCGCGGCCGCTGCCGTAATCGCCGAGCACGCCGATGCGAACCACGCCGTCGGAAATGGCGGAGCCGTCTTGCTGCGCGTGCGCCGATGACATCGCGAGCAACGCACAGGCCAACACGCGGACCATGGCCGAAACCGCCAGGCCGGTGCGCGATCCGATAGATGGGCCGTGGAACCTCAACAAGTCGATCCTCCCGATTCCGTCATGTCCATCTAGTGGACATTGTTATCATAATCGTATTACAACGGTCGCTGCCCGGTCAAGTTGCTTTGCCCGGCGATTGCGGAATACACCCCCGCGTCAACGACATTGCAGGAACCAGATGCCGAGAGCCGCTAAAGATCCCGACAACAACCCTGACAAGTCACCTGATGCCGACACCGCAATGACCGGCGTGCGCGCCGTCGATCGTGCGATTGCGATCCTGCAATGCTTCACGCCCGAGCAGCCCGCGATGAGCGTGATCGAGATTCAGAAGCGCGTCGGATTGAGCCGTCCGACGCTCTATCGCCTGCTGCATACACTCGCGGCGCGCGACCTCATTCACGCCGAAGGCGACCCGCAGCGCTTCAAGCTCGCGCACGGCGTGATGAAGCTGTCGCATGTCTGGCTGAACGGTTTGGAAGTCGTTGCCGTGGCGCGGCCCATCGTCGAGGGCTTGCGCGATCTGACCGGCGAGACCGCTGCCCTGTTCCGGTTGCAGCATGATCTCGGAATCTGCATTCTCGAATGCCAAAGCCGTCACGAGCTCTCGATCAGCCGTGGCGTCGGTCACTCGCTGAAGATCACGCAGGGCTCGACCGGAAAGGCCATGCTGGCATTCATGGATCCACCGCGGCAAGCCGAATTACTTTCGAACATGCTGGCCAATGCGCCGCGGACGCAGTTGGAAGAAACACTGAAGGCCGCAAGGCGCAATGGCTATGCCACCAGCCGCGGCGAGATCTTCGTCGGCACGGTTGCGGTATCCGCGCCCTATTTCGATCATCGCGGCAGTGTTGTCGGTTCGATCGGCCTGTACGGCCCGCAAGCCCGCATCAGCGACGACAAGATTGTGGAATACTCAAAACTGGTTCGTGAGGCCGGCCGGAAAATATCGATCCTGCTGGGCTTTCAGGAGTCCGAGGCGGCGACAAAATCCGCCGATGGCGGCAGCGATCAGCCGAACAAAACCACGCGCCGGTCTTCAAACCCACAACGCTCTTAGACCTAACTTGTCTGCTGGTCTTTCGCGGCAAGGGCCGCCATCAGCGCGAACCGTGACTTGTCGATCGCCTCGGCCGGACCGACGCCGCGCATGTTATAATAGAGATCCCGGCCCAGCATCACGATATCGGAATTGTAACTGCTCGCCGTCGTCGCCATCTGGATCGCCTCGTCCAGGACATCCGCTCGCGGGACCGACTTGTTCACGACGTGCAGCTCGCACGCCTCCCGCGCGCCAATCAGCCGCGCGTTGTAGATAATATCGAACAGGAGCTTCTTCGGCAGCGCGTCCCTGACGACGGCCAGCGCCAGAAATGGAAAAAGTCCGTTGGCGGCTTCGGGCAATCCCAGCGTGGCGCCATCGGCAACGATGGCGAGGTCGGCCGCGGCAACCAGGCTAAAGCCTCCGGCATGTGCGTCGCCATTGACCGCCGCCACCAGCGGTTTTCCGAGACCCGCCATGGCCCGATACATATCGACCGATGCGCGGCCGAATTCGGCCCGTCCCGCGGTCGTTGGCCCCGCGCCCTTGTAGTCGCCCCCCAGGCAAAAGACGTCACCGTGGCCGGTGATCACGCACGCCCCGACCTCGGGATTGCGCCGCGCCGCCTCCAGCGCCGCGGTCAGCTCCTCCGCCATTTGCTGGCTGAGGCGATTGCCGTGGTCCGGTCGTGTGAGCGTTAGCACCGATACCCGGCCGGCCCGGCTGACCTGCAGTTGCGTCACGACGCTTCCCTCCTCCACAGCCTGCCGGAGCGATCAGATCGCCAGTTTGCCGCTGGACTCCTCAAGCCTGTTCCAGGCTTCGTCGCCGTATTTGGCTTTCCAGTCGCGGTAATAGCTGGTCTTGGCCAGCGCGGCGCGAAATGCCTCGCGGTCGACTTCGTGCAGATCCATTCCGTTCTTCGTCAAGACCGCGCGCAGCGACGTACTGAGCTCCGCGACATCGGCGCGCTGGTCGGCGCTGGATTTGTCGAATTCCGTGATAACGAGCTGCCGCAAATCCGCCGGCAACGCATCCCAGGCGCGCCGGTTGGCGAGCGGCCAGTATCCGTCCCAGCTATGCCCGCTCATCGCGCAGAACTTCTGCACCTCATACAGCTTCGCCGTGGCGATGATTGCCAGCGGATTTTCCTGCCCTTCAATCACCTTGGTTTGCAGCGACGTATAGACCTCATTGAAGTTGAGCGGCGCGGGTGAAGCACCCATCGCCGAGAAGAACGACGTCAACATCGGCGCCTGCGGCACCCTTATCTTGAATCCTCTCAGATCCTCGGGGGAGCGAATATCGCGCGTGCCGGACGTGATTTGCCGGAAGCCGTTGTCCCAGATCCGGAACCCGCTGACGAGCCGGCTCTTCTCGATCTCCGACTGCACGTAGTGGCCGAGGCCGCCATCCAGCGCGTTCCAGACCACATTGTAGTCGGTGAAGGCGTAGGCCGTGTTGAGGATTCCGGCGACCGGCACGAATACCGCCAGGATCGACGTCGACAGCAACTGGAATTCAATGCCGCCATTGCGGACCTGCCCCAACAGATCGGTATCGGAGCCGAGCTGGTTGGCGGGAAACAGCTTGATGTCGAGCTTGCCCGACGATTTTTCGCGAATCCGATTGAGCGCCTCCTGCATGCGCAGATTATTCGGATGGGTCGGGTCCTGACCGGTGGCGAGCTTGTAGTCGAACTCCGCCGCCGACGCTCTCCTCGGCAACAGAGTTACAAGCGGCATAGCAGCTACAGCCTTCGCAAACGTTCGACGGCTGAGCTTGCTTCGGTGGCCTCCGGTCATACACGGCACTCCCTGTGTTATTCTTCCCTTTGTTTTCTTGTTCTTGTCCGCGCTTGCCGGACTATGACGAAAAGCGCTTCTCGCGCGCTGCCATTTCCGGCAGGCCGATGAACTTGTTGAATTCATCGAACGGCGTCAGCCGGTCGGCCACTGCGTTGGTGGAACCCTCGCGCAGGAAGATTTCCATCATCTCCTTGACCGCCTTGTGCATCGCGAACATCGGTTCGATCGGGCACAGCGCATAGTCGAAGCCGAGCTCGTAGACTTCCTTCATCGACAAATACGGGCTCTTGCCGGAGCGCGCCATATTGAACAGCAGGGGCTTGCCGAGCGGCTTCAGCCGCCGCGCGATCTCCTTGAGCTGCTCGATACTTTCCGGCGCATCGACATAGAGGCCATCCGCTCCCACTTCCGAATAGGAGATCAGGCGCTCGATCGCGTCGTTGAGCCCGGTCACCGCCACCGCATCGGTGCGCGCGACGATGAAGAAATCCGGATCCTGGCGCGCCTCCAGCATCGCGCGCAATTTCTGCCGCATCTCCTCCGGCGGAACGAGTTGCTTGCCGGCGAAGTGTCCGCACTTCTTGGGCATCGCCTGGTCCTCCAGATGCAGCACCGATGCGCCGGATTCTTCCCAGAGTTTCATGGTGCGCTGCGCCTCGAGCACGCCGCCATAGCCGGTGTCGGCATCCGCAAAGACCGGGATCGTCGTCACCCGGCAGATCCTGCGGATGTGCTCGAACATCTCGGTCTGGGTCAGCACGCCGAAGTCCGGCTCGCCCGCGACGATGGCGGAGGCCGCGAACCCGCTGACATAGATCGCCTTGGCGCCGGCCTGCTCCGCCAGCTTTGCGGTGACGGCATCATGGGCGCCGAGACAGATAAACGGCGGGGTCTTGAGCAATTCACGAAAACGCGCGGATCGAGACAATTGCATTCCTCCCTGAGCCATTGCTGGCATTTTATGTTAGCGTTAACATTAGAGGGCCTGTAGCCTCCCGGCAAGAGACTTTTCGTTGGACTAAAGAATTGCCGAGGCGGCTGCCGGCTTGCAGCGCGGGGATTGTACGGTCATACGTCTACACCTCCTTTTGGAACGACGACCGCCATGAGCACGATCGGCAATTCGCAGAAGGGCCGGAAACGGCGACCGCGAAGCCACGCAAGGCCATCGGCCGCGGCGGCCGCGTTGCAGGGACTGCGCGGCGCGCGGATGACCGATGTGGCCAATCTCGCCAAGGTCTCGGCGATGACGGTATCGCGCGCATTGCGGCATCCCGCCATCGTGGACCCCGAGACGTTGAAGCGGATTCATGGCGCGATCGAAGCGACCGGCTATCTGCCGAACCGGATCGCGGGCAGCCTCGCCTCACAGCGCTCCAATATTGTCGGACTGATCGTCCCCAGCCTGCGCAACTCGCTGTTTGCCGAGACGGTCAAGGGGGTCGCGGATACCCTGGGCGATGCGTACGACCTCCTGATTGCCGACAGCGGGTATGTGCTGGACCGCGAAGAGGCCGCGGTCGCAGCCTTTCTAAGCCAACGTGTCTGCGGGATCGTGCTGCATAATACCAAGCACACGCCACGGACGCGCCGGATGATCCAGTCGGCTGCTATCCCCTGCGTCGAAACCGGAAATCTGGTTCGATGCCCGATCGACATGGCCGCGAGTTTTTCCAACCACAAAGCCGCCTACGACATGACGGCCTATCTGATCGGGAAAGGCTACAAACGAATTGCGTTTGTCAGCCTGCCACTCGATGACAATGACCGGGCGCGCGAACGGCAGTCGGGATATCTGGGTGCGCTGAAAGCACACCGCAGGGCTATCGATCGCAACATCATCCTGGAATCCGCCCCCGGGCTGCGCGGCGGCGCCGAGGCGCTGATCGAGCTGATGAAAAAACGTCCGCGGATCGATGCGGTGTTCCTGACCGGCGACGTGCTGGCCACCGGCGCGCTGCTGGAAGCCAACCGCAAAGGCTGGCGCGTCCCGGACGATATCGCGATCGCGGGATCGGACGACAATGAGTTGCAGGAGTACGTTTCGCCGCCGCTGACGTCGGTCCGATTCCCGCGTTACGACATCGGCTGCACGGCAGCGTCGATGCTATTGAAGAGAATCGATGGCGTCCCGTCAGCGGAGCGTGTCGTCGATCTGGGTTTCCAGATCATCCCACGGGCAAGCACCTAGTTTCCAGGTTACGGCTCAGGCCTGAGCCGCAATGCCGCCGATTTCACGATAGCGCCTGATCGAGTTCCCTGACCGCCTGATAGATCACGGCCGCGCCTGCCGCGATCGCTTCGCGATCCGCCCATTCCTCCGGCGCGTGGCTCTTGCCGGCGCGGCATGGAATGAACACCATCGCCGAAGGGCAGATGCGGCTCATGAACACCGCATCGTGGCCGGCACCACTGGGGAGGTCGATGTCGCCGAGCCCCAGGTCGCGGCCCCCTCGACGCAACGACGCGCGCAAATTCGCGTCACACATGGTCGGCGGCCCGTCGGACAGCAACGTGAAGGAGGCACGACTGACGCGCGACGCCGTCGCATACGCGGCGCTCTCCTGATCGATCAACTCCGTAAAGCGCTGCATCAGCTCCGGCGCCGTCGTGCGCGCATCGACCACAAGGCGGCAGCGGCCCGGCACGATATTCGATGCCGAGGGATCGACATCGAGGATGCCGACGGTGGCAACGAAATAGCCCGATCCTTCGGCGGCCAGGAGATCGGCGATCCGGCGCACCGACGCCACCGTCTGCGCCGCGGGCACCAGCGCATCGTGGCGCAGCGCCATCGGTGTGGCGCCGGCATGATCGGCCTCACCCTGGAAGATGATCTCGAACCGGCGGATACCTACGATCGAGGTGACGATACCGACATCGAGCGACTGCGACTCGAGCACGACGCCCTGCTCGATGTGCAATTCCAGATAGGCGCGGATATCGCTGCGCTTGGCCTGTTCAAGCCGGTCGGGATCGCCGCCGACGCGGCGTAGCGCATCGCGCAGCTTCTCGCCGCCGGGCCCCGTCATATCCAGCATCTTGGCATCGAGCCAACCGCTGATGCCGCGGCTGCCGATGCAGGACAGCCCGTATTCGCTGGGTTCCTCCGCCAGGAAATCGATCACCTCGATGGTGTGTTGCGGGCGCAGACCGGCCTCGCGCAGCGCGCGCACGATCTCAAGCCCGGTGGCGACGCCGGCGATACCGTCGAACCGCCCCCCGGCCGGAACGGTATCGCTGTGCGAGCCTATCGCAATGACGCCAAGCGCGGGATTGCTGCCTTCGAGGCGGCCGATCAGGTTGCCGGCCGCATCGATGTGCGTGACAAGGCCGGCTTCGGCAAACCGCCGGGCAAGCCAGGCGCGGCCTTCCAGAAACAAGGCCGTGAACGAGCGTCGCGTATAGGGCCGTGCCGGATCGGTGATGTCGGCAAGCGCCATCACGTCGGTCCAGAGCCTGTCAGCGTCGAGCGGCAGATTGGTCTTGGTCATTCCCATTATACTCCAGTCGGCATCTTCCAGCCGCCAAAGGTTTTTTCCAGATGCGCAACCAGCGCCAGCGCGACGTCTTCGCGCCATGGCCGCGCGGCAACCTGAACACCCAGCGGCAGGCCTTCCGGCGAAGTGCCGACCCGCACGGTCGCCGTCGGCCATCCCGTCAGATTATACATCTGGGAGTAACCAAAACCCTTGCGGTTCTGCTCGTCGAAGCTGGTGCCATGCAGCAAAGCCGGATACGGCGCCACCGCCGACAGCACCGCGTCGTAGTTTTCCATGAAGCGCAGCATCGAATTGCGAAACAGGTCCCAACGCACAAAGGCGGCCAGCGCGTCGGTGGTGTTGGCCATCGCCGGCGCCACCGAATAGGTCAACGCCTTCTCGAACAACGGCGAGATCGGATCGCTGCCGATGCTCTTGAGAAACGCCCGCGTTCCCGCGCCGCCATCGCCACGGCTCATGTCGTGATAGACCGTTGCAGCTTTCTCCGCGTCCGGAGTTCGCTTTTCCTCGACCTTGACGCCGGCATCCGCGAACGCCTTGGCGGAATCGCGCACGGCCGCGGCGATTTCCCTGGTCGGGCTCGCCAAGCCATCATCCTCGAAGAACGCCAGTTTCAATCCGCTCAGCGTAACGGCCTTGGGATCAAACAGCGGCATGCCGACGATCGAATTGTCGCGGAAGTCGGGCCCGGAGATGATCGGCAGCGCCAGCGCCAGATCCTCGACATGTCGCGCGATCAGGCTGACATGAAACACCGGCGCGCGGGCGCCCATCGGTTGCGGAAATTGCCCGGTGCGCGGCACCCGGCCGGAGGTCGGCTTGATTGCGGCAAGCCCGCAGAAATGCGCGGGGACTCGAATACTGCCGCCGGCGTCGGTGCCAAGACCGAGCGGCGAACCGCAGGATGAAACGATCGCGGCCTCGCCGCCGCTGCTGCCGCCCGGCGTGCGCGTGAGATCATAGGGGTTGTTGGTGCGGCCATAGACCAGATTGTCGGTTTCGAGCGCGCCGGCGAGTTCAGGCACGTTGGTCTTGCCGAGGAAGATCGCGCCGGCCGCGCGCAGCCGGAAGACGGCAGTGGCATCTGCCTTCGGAACGTAATTGGCGCGACCCTTGGTGCCGCCGGTGCAGATCACGCCGGTCGTTTCCAGCGTATCCTTGATGGTCATGGGCACGCCATGCAGCGGCCCCTTGATATCACCCCGCGCCAGCGCGGCGTCGGCTTCGTCAGCCTCCTTCCGCGCGCTATCAGCGGTCAACTGGACGATGGCATTGAGCTTTGGATTGACCTCCGCGATCCGCGCCAGATGCGCCTCGACGATCGCCTTGGAAGAGAGCTGTTTCGATCGGATCGCAAGGGCGAGTTCACTCGCCGATTTCAAGGTGATGTCGTCGCCCGCCGCCGTTGCGGCTTGCGCTGAAACAACGAACGATGAGCGCGCTGTCGCTGCCACCGCACCCGCCAGCGCGACCGTACCCAGAAAATCCCGCCGACCCATTTTGCCATCCATCTTGAAATCCAATCCGTTGACGCGGCTTCCTTCTGCGGCGCGCAGGTAATTCTTCTTTCGGCCCGAACGCAAGTTCGGGACGTAAGGCCTGCGGTCCCATCAGGCGTCACGTTTGCCGGGCTATTTGTTGATCAAATGCCGCGTCATCACGCCTACATTTAAGGCAATGCCATGTCCCGGCACTCAATTTTGTTCGCGATTTGAAGCGCCAAACAGCCTGGTTCGGAAACTCCCTCCTGCAATCATCACGTCACCTTGAATGTGAATGACACGCCTCCTTAAAGCGCCTCGCGCGGCATGTTTGTTGCATTTTTATACAATTGAAAAAGGAGTTGCGTTTGATGACATCCAAAATTCGCCGCCGTGAATTCGTCGCCGGTCTCGGGGTCGGGCTGTTCGCAGCCCCCGCGATCGTGCGCGCCGCCGACGAGCCGATCGTGATCCGCGTCGGCGCGCTGAAGCTGATCCATTCCATCGCGCCCTATTTCTACGATCGGTTCGTGCCCGCAGGGTACAAGGTCGAAGTGATCCCGTTCGAGACACCGGCCGATTGCAAGAACGCGGTCGTCACCAAATCGATCGATTTCGGCACCTTCGGCGTCGCTGTCGCCGTGCTCAGCAGCGCAGCGGGTGAGCCGATGGTATTGATCGCCTCGACCTGCAATCGCGGCATGGCAATTATCGCCAAGAAGGACGCGGGCATCACCTCGATCAAGGATCTGAAAGGCAAGCGCGTCGCGGTATTTCCAGGCACCACCCAGGAGGTGTTTTTCCTGGAACGGCTACGGATGGAAGGCATGAGCATTAGGGATGTCGAGCCGGTTCGTGTCTCCTTCAGTGAAATGCATATCGCGCTGGCGCGCGGCGATGTCGACGCCTATGTCGGCGCCGAGCCGGGCCCCGGCCTGTCGCTGTCGAGCGGCGTCGGCACGCTGGTCGAATATCCCTATTCGACGGCGATGGGATCGCTCAACATGGTGTTCGGCACCCGTCGCGATGTCATCGAAGAGAAGCCCGATCTGGTCCGCGTGATGATCGGTATGCATCAGCGCGCCACCGATTTCGCGGCATCGAACAAGGACGCCATGGTCGCCATGGCGATCAGCAAGCTCGGACAGAAGAAAGAGGCGATCGAGGCTTCCGTGCCCAACGTCGAACTGACCTGGCGGCTCGGGCCAAAGGAGATCGAACAGGCGAAAATCTATGCCGACCACATGCTGGCGCTCAAACAAATCAAACGCCTGCCTGATTTCGCGACCTTCATCGACACCAGCTTCGTCGATGCCGTGAAGCCGACCTGACCGTGACCACGCTCGCATCCCATACGGAAGGCGAAAACACCGCGGCGCACGAAATGGCGAAGGCCACGGCCTGGTGGCCGCGGCTGCGGCCCGTGCTGCTGGCGCTCGCCTTCCCGATCGCGCTGCTGGCGATCTGGCACTTCTCGACGGCAGGACGGCCGAGCAGCCTGATCCCGCCGCCCACCGATGTCTGGCTCGAGCTGCGCGACCTCGCCGTTGGCGGTATCAATGACGACGCCTATAGCGGAACGCTCTATGTCCATTTGCTCGCTTCCGTCAGCCGGGTCTATGGCGGCTTCGCGCTGGCGGTGCTGGTAGCGTTACCGCTCGGCATGCTGATCGGGCGCGTGCCGCTGATCCGGCAAACCGTCGATCCGACGCTTCAGATTTTGCGCCCCGTCCCGGTCACCGCTTGGCTGCCGCTGGCGATGATCATCTTCGGGCTCGGGCCGCGCTCCGCGGTGTTTCTGGTGTTTCTCGGCGCGTTCTATCCCATCCTGGTGAACACGATTTTCGGTGTCCGTTCGGTCGAACCGCGATTATTCGAGGCGGCTTCCATGCTCGGCTGCACCGGCCCGGCGCAATTCTTCCGTATCGTGCTGCCCGCAGCACTACCGTCCATCTTCACCGGCCTGCGGCTCGGCCTCGGCTTTGCGTGGGTCGTGATCGTGGTCGGCGAAATGACCGGCGTGCAAACCGGATTGGGCGCCATCATCATGGAAGCCCGCCAGCTCTCGCGTACCGAAATCGTGATCTGCGGCATGATCGTGATCGGCGTGTTCGGCTTTCTGTCCGACCAACTGGTGATGCTGATCGGACGACGCCTATTGGCCTGGAGTCCGTCGCATGGCTGAAGCCACCACGCCCATCCTGCAAATCAAGAATGTCGGCAAGATCTATTCGCAGAACGGGCGCGCCATTGAGGCGCTGCGCGGCGCGAATTTGACGGTCAAGAAGGGCGAATTCATCTGCCTGATCGGCGCATCGGGCTGCGGCAAGTCAACACTATTGCGGATGGCCGCGGGCTTCGAGGCCGCAACGCATGGCGACGCCCTGATGTGGGGCATGCCGATCACCGGCCCAGGCCCGAGTCGCGGCATGGTGTTTCAGGATTACGGTCTGTTTCCCTGGCTCAATGTCCGCGACAATATCGGCTTTGGCCCGAAATCGAGGCGGCGCAGCAAGACCGAAATCCGCGAAACGACGGATCGTTTCATCGACCTCGTCGGATTGCGGCAGTTCGCCGATGTCTATCCGCACCAACTTTCCGGCGGCATGAAGCAGCGCGTCGCGATCGCCCGCGTGCTCGCCAACGACGCCGAGATCGTGCTGATGGACGAGCCGTTCGGCGCGCTCGACGCGATGACGCGGGAGCGGCTGCAGGACGAACTGGTCGATATCTGGTCGCGCACCGGCCTCACGGTGCTGTTCGTCACCCATGCGATCGAGGAAGCGATCTTCCTCGCCGACCGGGTGGTGGTGATGTCGCCCGGCCCCGGCCGGATCGACAATGAGTACCGTATCGACCTGCCGCGGCCGCGCGACACCACCAGCGCCGAATTCAACGAATGGCGGCGCCTGCTGTCGTCACAATTGCACAGCCACCACGCGCGCAAGGCTGGTTGACCCCGTCCACGATCCGAGCTCAGTGCGACGATGCGCCGTCCGGGCTGTTGGCGCCGAGAAATGCGCTTTCGATGACTTCGCCGATCGGCTGCCAGGTGTTGCCGTCAAACTGCACCAGTCGCATCTGCTCGATCGGACGGAAATCGTTCGGACCGGTATTGATCACCACGCCGGGCAGCGCGACCGGGTTCTGGTAATTCTTGAGGGAAGCCGCCTGCCGCATGATATTCTCACGCGACAGGTCGTCGCCGCATTGTTTCAACACCTGCGACAGCGTTTCGGCGATGCCATAACCGAACACGGTGTTGCTGTCGGCTCTGTCGCCGTCCGGATAATATTTGTCCATGAACGCCGACCAGTCTTTCATCGCGGGATCATCCTTCCAGGCGGGATCGCCCGGATCCTTCAGGAAAGCGGTCGAGACCACCCCGATCGAGTTCTGCAAACCGGCCGGCCGCAGCGCGTTGGCGATCGAAGCCGACGCGTTGTCCAGCAGGAACACCGGATGCCAGTCGATATCCGCCATCCTGCGCAGCGCAAGCGCGGCCACCGCCGGCGCGCCGTCGAAGATGAGGATTTCCGCGCCCGAGCTTTGCAGAAGATCGATCTGAGAATCGATCGATTTGTCTGACAGATCGAACGTCGTATCGGCGACGATCATCCGCGCCCAGTCGCCGAGGCCTTCCTGCAATCCCCTGAACAAATCCCGGCCGAATTCATCGTTCTGCCAGAGCACCGCGATCTTCCGCTCCGGATAGAACGCCTGGACGTAATTGGCATACACCCGCCCCTCGGCACGAAACGCCGGTTGCCAGCCCATCGTCCAGGGAAATGATTTGGGGTTGCCCCACTCTTCGTTCCCGGACGCAATGAAAAGCTGCGGGATCTTTCGGTCGTTGAGATAGGTCCTTATCGCGAGGTTGCCCTGCAAGCCAAACGAGCCGAACATGAAAAGTACTTTGTCGTCATCGGCGAGCTTGCGGAGCTGCGCGGACGCCATCTCCGGATCGGAACCGTCATCATAGGACAGGAATTTGATCTTGCGGCCGTTGATCCCGCCGCGCTCATTGATCATCTCGAAATAAGCCGCCTCGGTTTTTCCGATCGAACCGAACGCGGCCAAATCGCCGGTATACGGCGTGACATTTCCGATCAGGATTTCGCTGTCAGTGACGCTGACGCCGGGTGCTTGCTGAGCCATCGCCGGGCAAGACAAGCCGGCCAACGCTGCAATAGCGGACACAATGACTAAATTCTTCATCATCCACATCTGCCACACCCCACGCGCGAGACCTCCAAATCCACGATAGCTTTGCCGCGATCGTGCTTGAGCGACAGGCTTGCGCGAAAGCTGGGGTTTTTTGCGGTCGCCTGCCCCGCTTCGCCCTAGGCGGCCGCCGCCGCCGCGCGGGTAACAGCACTCAGCATCGCCGTCATGGCCTTGACCGGCGGTTCGACCTCGTGACCCAGCCCATGGCGCTTCGCAAGCCATGCCGGATCGTTGTAGGAAATCCAGGTGTCGTTGCTTGCGTCCTGCCAAACCAGCGCCTTCAGCGGCAGGTCCAGTCCGATCTCCTGGTTCGACTGCATCAGCGGCGTACCGCCTTTGGCGTTGCCGAAAATCAGGAGCTCGGTCGGCCGCAACGGCAGGCCGACCTCCTTGGCCCCCGACGCGTGATCGATCCGGGCGAACACCGTCAAGCCTTTTGCCTTGATCTCGGCCACCAGCCTGTCCATCGTCTCCGCCGGGCCGTGGCTGCTTCGAACAACGATCAATCCGTCTGCCGACATCGGTTGTACTCCTGATATCAAGCCGTATTCACAACACAGACCCGCTTCAAGGAATTTGTATCTGTACGGGTTTGCCGGGCTCCGCCGCGGTTCCCGGCACGATCACGATATAGCGGCGCGCAATCTTGTCCTCGCCTTGCACCACCTGCCTGATCGATCCGGAGGCATTGACGATGGCTGAGCCTGCCGGGTTGGTCATGAACGCCGCCAGTGGCTCGAGCGTGCCCTTGCCGTCGGGCTGTTGTGCAAGCGCAAGCACGTAGGGCTGCTTTGGTTGCAGGCCGGTGACGGCGGCCTGCAGGACCTGGATCAGGCCCTGATCGAACAGGGAGACACTGGTCAGCGCCTTGTTCCCGCTCAGGAGCAGCTTGCCGTTTTCGACCGCGCCGAGCGCAAGATGCGTGGCCTGGCTCGCAACGCCGAGCGGCTGCAAGCCCTGCTTCCCATCGCCATCCGGGACGGCGTTGGGGACATAAGCGATAGCCTGCGGCGCCTGACCGACCGGACTGGTCGCGATCACCTTGTTGGACATCGTATCGATCGCGGTCACCGCATCGGCATTTTCCAGCCCGACATAGACTCGGCTGCCGTCGCCCGAAGGCCAGATGCCATGCGGCAGCTTGCCGACCGGAATGGTTGCCACTTGCGTGAAATCGTCGGTACGAAACACCTTGATCTCGTTGAGGCCGCCGATCGTCACGTAAGCGAATGTGCCCTTCGCATTGCTGGCAAAATTGACGTGGTTGCTGATCGGTCCGGTGTCCATCGATTTCAACACCGCGAACGGCGGCTTGGCATCGAACACCATGGTCCTGCCGGTGTCCTTTAGCGTCAACCACACCTGCTTGCCGTCAGGGGTCGCTGCGATGTTGGGACAGAACGGACTCTCCTGCTTGACGTGGCCGACGATCTGGTGATCGGCCACGGTGATGACCACCGTTTCCGGATTGAACGACGAGCAGACGTACCCGTATTTGCCATCCGGCGAGAAAATCTGCATGCCCGGACCCGCCGGCACCTTGATCCGTGTCTTCTCCTCGAAGGTCTTGCCGTCCAGCACCGAAATGTAATCTTCGCCGCGCACCGTCACCCAGACCTCACTGCCGTCAGGCGTAAAGAACGCTTCGTGCGGCGAGCGACCGACATAGATGGTGTGCTTGATCGCGTTTGTCGCGGTATCGATGAAGGTGACGGAATTCGATCCAATCGAGACCACCGCGAGGGTCTTGTGATCCGACGAAAAGCCCATGCCGTGCACGAGAACCTGCCCCTTGTAGAGCGGGCTGAAATTTCCCGGCTGCGGATCGCCTAACCGGATCACACCGACGAGCTTGTTATCGACGGGATCGGTGACCGAAACCGTGTTTGAAAACTGCTCCGCGGTATAGACGCGATCATGATGGCTGACCGCAATATCCGGATCGGCTGCCGCGCCAGGAGCTTGGCCGGCCCAAGCCGGTGCGCTACCTATAAGACAAAGGCTCGGCAGCAGGCAGAAGACAAGACGAAGGTGCTTCATCTGGTTCATTTCTCCGTTTTCGAAGTCAGCGCTGCCGGCTCTCCGATCGCAAGCCGCATCGCAACAATCTCCTGCCCTTGCGTGACCACGATCTCCTGGGCAATCCGTCTCAACTGTTCGTTGCTGCCGTGACCAAGCAACGCCTTCGCCATATCGATGGCGCCCTGGTGATGCGGAACCATCATCGCGACGAAATCCCGATCGACATCTCCGCTCGGCTTGATCGTCATATCGGTCATCATCCGGGTCATGGCCTTGTCGTTTTCCGACAGGAATGCCGCCTCATTGGCGTCGGTCGGCTGAGCGGCCGCATGAGATGGCGAAATCACCACGTCAAAAACCCGCCCGGGCACTTCCGCGCATGCCAGGAAACCCGCCAGGAAAGATGCGGTTGCGAGCAGCGCTCCGCGGGCTCGACCATGATCGGGTACCGTCATCGGATCGTCTCCTTCCGGAAAGCTTCTTGCCCGAGCTTCTGCTCCCGTGAACAGGCGAGGACAATCCCTCCCGGCGCCTCATCGCCATATTGTGAATATCGCCACGCGCCGCCGGAACTAATTTTCGCGCGCTATCGCGTTCCGTAAGCGCGATCGCCGGCGTCGCCGAGGCCGGGCAGGATGAAGGCATTCTCATCCAGCCCCTGGTCGATGCCGGCGGTCCACAGCGGCACATCCGGGTGCAGCCCGCGAAAGCGCTCCACGCCTTCCGGTGCGGCGAGCAGGCATACCATCCTGATCTCGCGGGCGCCCCGTTCCTTGAGCCGGTCGACGGCTGCCACCGCCGTGTTGGCCGTAGCCAGAACCGGCGACACCACGATCGCCAATCGCTCCCCAAGATCGGACGGGGACTTAAAGAAATATTCGACCGCGACGAATGTCTGCGGCTCGCGATACAGACCGATATGCGCGACGCGGGCGGTCGGGACGAGATCCAGCATGCCCTCGACAAAGGTCACGCCGGCGCGCAACACCGGTACGAAAACCAGCTTCTTTCCCGCGATCTTGGCCGATTGCATCCGCGCCAGCGGCGTCTCGATTTCCACATCGGCGAGCGGCAGATCGCGCGTCACCTCATAACACAAGAGCATCCCGATCTCCTTGAGGAGTTCGCGAAACGACTTGGTCGAAATCGTCTTGTCGCGGATCAGCGTCAGCTTGTGCTGGACCAGCGGATGACTCACGACCGTAACGCCGTCCATGCTTTTGCTCCCTGCGCCTGAATGATTTCCGTTCAGAACACGGTACCATCGCTGATGATTTTGAAGGGTGGCGAACCGTCGGGACGGCGCGCAAACGCCGTCGCCCGGCCGGCAGCCCAGGTCCCGCCTTGCAGTATTTTTGCCAAGGGAAGCGAGACCGGGTCAAGACCAACGCGCTGCCGCAGCACATCCGCAAGCCGATCCAGCAGCGCAACCGTCAACGCCCGCCACTCGACCACCAGCGTCGAGGCGACATCATGTTCGCGCCGCATATCGTCTGGGTCGCGCAGCACCAGCACGCCGGTGTCGACGAACAATCCGCCATTGCGGTATTCCGCGAGCCCGGTCAGGCCATCGATATCAGTTACGTCGAGCCCGGCGCGCTGCATCGGCTCGATCAGCGAATAGGATAGCCACTGCGACAGCTTGTGCAGCGGCACCAGTTCGCTGGTGGCGTCGTCAGTCTTGATATCGGGGTGGCGCCAGCAATCGCCCAGAGCAATTCCGCCGAGCGCGATGCGCGACGGCCAGATCGGCCCCAACTGCCGCAACAACTCCGACAGGATGGTCGCAGCAGCGATCGATCCCTTGTCGGCTTGCGCTGCAAGGTGGTCGAATAGTCCGCCCGGCCGCGGTGCATCGCCGCGGGAAAAGATACCGGGCAATGCCGATACTTGCTGGCCCAACCGGCGAAGCAACCCGACGCGGCCCTCGAGGCCGACCAGCGGATTGCCCTCGCTGACCTGAAAGCCATCTTGCAGATCGGCCAATGTCAACCGTTCAAGCGCCGTGGCGTCGACCCGCAGCGGTTCGTCACGATTTGCAGAGAACGCGCCGCGTGCGAACATATCGAGGCTGGCGAGCGCCAGGCCTTCGGAACGGCCCACGCTCGCGCCTGTCACGGAATCTCGGTAACGCCAGGATGCCCCGGCGCCGGCGTCGAGCAGCACGCTGACAATGGCGAGGTCGAATTCGGCTCGGGCGCGCGCGGTCTTGTCGCGCCAAGCCGTAGCACCTGCCAGCGCGTCCCAGCGGTCGAGTTCGCCGACCACAAAATGCCGCCAGCGCGAATGGAACGGCACGTCGAAGGTGGGATAGGCCTTTTGCGTGGTCGCGAGCACCAGATCGACGGTTGCGCCGAGTCGTTCGAGATCGACCCGAAAATGCCGAAGCCGACTATCGAGGCCGATTTCGAGCATCCTGTGCGCTCGAACGCGCACGGCTTCGGCGCTCAACAGGGAAAGGGCGTCCGCGGTGGTGTCGGCTGTCACAATCAATGCCCGGGCTAACGTCAATATTTTTCGAGTGGCCGCCCCACCGTGCATTCGCTCGGTTTGGGATCGAGCGAAAAATATCCCGCCGCTTTCTTGGCGGCCATCTCGACACCGGCGTCGGCCGGAATCATGTGATCGGGTATCGGTACCCGTTCGACGATTTCGACGCCTTGGCTGGTCAGCGCGTCGTGCTTCATATCGCTCATCGAGATGAAGCGATCGATGCGCTTTAACCCAAGCCAATGGATGACGTCGGGCATCAACTGCTGAAAGCGCGCGTCCTGCACGCCGGCGACACATTCGGTTCGCTCAAAATAGAGCGCCGCGTCATCGCCGCCCTCCTGGCGCTTGCGCGCATTATACACCAGAAACTTGGTGACTTCGCCGAGCGCCCGGCCTTCCTTGCGGTTGTAGACGACGATGCCGAGGCCGCCGGTCTGTCCGGCGCGCGCGCATTCCTCGATGCCCTGGATCAGATAAGGCCGGCAGGTGCAGATATCCGAACCGAACACATCCGAGCCGTTGCATTCGTCGTGGACGCGACAGGTGATTTTGGTGCGGTGATCCGGCAGCTTGGTGACATCTCCGAACAGATAGACCGTGGTGCCGCCGATCGGCGGAAGAAAAACCTGCAGATCGGGGCGGGTGACCAGTTCGGGGAACATGCCGGCGGTCTGTTCGAACAGCGCGCGACGCAGATTGGTCTCGCTGGTGCCGAAGCGATGCGCAATTCCCGGCAGGTACCACACCGGATCGATCGCAACCTTGACCACCGAAACCGAACCGCTGGCATGAACGAACTCGCCGTCCGCCACCAACCGCTTGGCCGCCAGTGCGGCCTGAATTTCCGGCAGGTCGAGCCGGGCGCGGGTGATCGCGATGCTCGGCCTGATATCGACGCCTTCGCTGATTTCGGTCCTGAAATTTTCCGCGACCAGATGTCCCCACGGATCAAGCGCCACGATGCGCTGCGGATCGATCCATTGGTCGAACGGCCCGATGGTCGCTGCCGGAAAGGTGTTGGTGAGGTCGGGCCGGCGGATCGGATCGAGCGCGCCCGACGACACCGCAAGCGCCCGATAGACCGCATAGGAGCCGCCATGGGTACCGATCACGTTGCGGTCCTGCGGGCGCGACACGGTGCCGATGATCGGGCCGCGCTCGCGCGCGGTCGGCGCCCCCCAGGCGATCGGGTATTCATGCTTGGCGCCAGGCACCGGATGCGATGTCAGGCGAATGTGGTCGGGACGATTAGACTGGCTCATCTTTCGGTGATCCCAAAACGGCAACGGCCCGCCTGAATGACGGGCCCGACCGGAAAACCAATTGAATTGCTTGGGGTTACTGGCCCCAATGCATCATTATATAGGGAACTTACGGCCGCTTGCAATCGCCTTGAGGCCGGTTCGGCGCCCTGGCGCTGCGCAATTATTAGCCGCGGCGGTGGCAACCACCGCGATCTCCGATTAGGGCCGAGCGAGCCTGACCTCCTCCGCCGTAACCGGGTCGGAATACTGGTTACCGAAATGCGTCCTGACATAATTGACGACGGCAACCACCTGATCGTCGTTCATCATCGAACCGACCGGGGGCATCGCCCGTTGTCCCCTGACGACGACATAAACCGGATAGGCACTGACTTCGAGGCTACGATCCCTCGCAAGCGCCGGATAATTGCCGGCGCCGACCGCGCCGCCGCCGTCCGGCATGTGGCAGCCCTGACAGGCGTTCGCGAACAATTCCTCGCCGCTGGTTTCCGAAAATTTGAAGCCCGTGCTCAGGGGGGATGGTTGAGATTGATTTTCCGCGGGCAAGGCCGATGCGGTCGACAAAATCAGCGCGACGCTCACCGACATTGCGACCGAAACACGACGGGGCGCGATCATCGAATCCTGCCCCGCAGATTTGATCCGGCTTGAGCGCATGACATCAACTCTTGACGACACGTTCGTGCAGTCGGGTGATGGCATCGAGAGACGACAGGATCGCGCCTTCCTGCCACGCCGGAATGTAGGAGGCGTGTTCGCCCGCAAGAGCGATCCTGCCATCAATCCGGCATAGATTGTCGTAGTGCTCCTCCCTCGCTTTGTCGCTCCAATTGCCGGCGCAGCCTAAGGTAAAGGGCACCCGGTGCCAGGCCACGGCGATGCCGTTTTCGAACTCGGTTTTATATTGGGGGTGAATGCTGGAGCCGAAATCGACGGCGCGCGCGACCCGGTCGGCGGGATTCATCGAGGTGAATTCGAACGAGTTTGCGCCCTCGTAGACGTATGCTCCGAGCAACACGCCGCGACCGCTTCGATTGAAGCCGCTGCTGGGATAGGAGATTTGTCGAATCGGCAAATCGGTGTAGCTGATACCGCCGTAGATCGCCTCATCTTCTTCCCAGAACCTGCGCTTGAATTGCAAGCCGATCTTGACCGATGAGGCATAGGGCACCGCATCAATGGCCGCCTTCATGCGGGGACCGACGTCAACGGGAATCTGGCTCAGGATCGAAAGCGGAATGGTGCAGATGCACCAATCCGCCTTTGCAAGTTGCGGCGCAGCTGGCGTTTTGGCGTTCAGATAGCTGACCGTGACGCCGCCATGATCCTGCTGGATCCGGGTGACCTTCGCGTCGTACCGAATGAGATCACCGACTTCCCTGGCGAATGCCTTGCCGATCATATCCATGCCGCCGACGGGCTGGAACATCGTGGTCTGGAATTGATACAGCGCGAAATTCTGCAGGTATCGCCACAGCCGCGATGTCAGGATATCCGAGAGGCCAACAGGTTCGCCGGCGACTGGCGCGGCGCCAAGCCCGCCACCCGGATCTCTCGCGTAGCCGCGAAAATCCGCCGAATCGAGACTGGCGCTGTACGCGTAATTCTTGTCCAGCACGCCCCAGGATCTCAACGCCTGCAACAGAATTGCTTTGTCTTCCGCCGACACCATTTCGTCGAGCTTGCCCTGCTGGGTCGCCTTGGCGAGCAATTCCGAAACATGGCCCTGAAAATCGGTCTTGATGTCGCGGATGCGCTGCGGCTTGCCGCCGAACGCATCGGAGCCGTGCAGCAGCGCGTTGTGATTGAGCTGGATGAACGGCTCAAGCGCGACACCGAGCCGCTTGCAATAATCAAGCAACGCGCGATGGTGATAGGGAATGCGCCAGGGCCCTGGATTGAGATAGAGACCTTGTTCGAATTCGCAGGTCTGGGTCGCGCCGCCCAGTTCGGTGAAGCTGTCGCCGCCGCGCAGGGTCCAGTTGCGTCCTCCCGGACGGCTGTTGAACTCCAGCACCTCGACCTTGTAGCCGGCCTTGCGCAGTTCCAGCGCGGCCGTCATCCCGGCAAGGCCCGCGCCGAGAACCAGAACGCTTGTGCCCCTCGTATCGCCTTCCAGCTTGATGGGGCCTTTATATCCCGACTCCGAGGCAAAGCCGAGACTGGTCATGGCTTGATACATCGCGGCACCGCCGGCGACCGTCCCCACCAGCGACAGCAGATCGCGCCGGGTCACAAACGTCTCACTCTCGTTTTGCATGGCCCGTCTGGTCCCGATCAACCCGTCGCGCTTCGGCTATGGCGGCAGCGCGCTCATTAAAGCACATAAGCGCCGCCTGTCCGCGCACAAACCGTTGAGCGTATCTAGGCAGCCGGACATCAACATCACGGCTCCGGCAACGCGCGTCACGCGGGCCTGCGCATCGCGAGTTCCATCTCCCGAGCTTCGTCTATGCGAGCTTCGCAATTCCAAGCTCACCGGCGAGTTGGTCCAATCCGCGCAACAGCGCAGGCGCGATCGGAATTCCATCGCGGCCTCTCGCCACGCGTGTTTCATGGCTACGCTCGCCCGGTACCGAAATCCGGTCCACGCCGGGCATGCGGCTACTGCCGCGAAGATCACGCACCAGCGTATCGACGCTTGCCTTGAAAACATCGACATCACCGAAGGCGCTGATGTTGATCACCGCGATCGCCTGCCCGGTGTTGGTGACGCTGTCGTCATCATGGTTGAAGTCGACCACGTCTTTGCCCATCGCAGCTCCGCCGAGCGTGCCCGCCAGCAAGCCGATGATCAGCGCCAGACCGTAACCCTTGTAGCCCGCTTCCATGCCGCCCAGCGGCAGCAGCATTCCTTCGTCGGCGCGCTTCGGATCGGTCAGCGGTTTGCCGAGGCGATCGATCATCCAGCCCTCCGGCATCATCTCGCCGCGCAGCGCCTTGGTCTTCACTTTCCCGTAAGCCGCAACGGTGGTCGCCATATCGAGGATGATCGGCTGCTCGTTGCCGGCCGGAATCGCCGCTGCGATCGGATTGGTGGAGAGCAGCATGTCGAGGCCGCCCCACGGCGGCAAATGGTTGGCGTTGCCGACCGCGAAATAGAGCCCGATCATGTCGTGCGCCAACGGCATGCTCGCATAAAGCGACGCCGGACCGGCATGATTGCTGAATTGCGAGCTCACCCACCCAATGCCGGTGGTACGGGCCTTTTCGATGGCCATCGCAGCGGCGCGCTTCATGACGAGGTGCCCCATGCCGTTATCGCCATTGATCAACGCCGTGCCGGCGTGCTCGCGCACCACATGAATGTTTGGCCTGGTGTTAAAGCCGCCTGCCCTGATGCGGCGGGCATATTGCGGCAGACGGCTGACGCCGTGTCCGTCCGAGCCCTGCAGATCCGCTTCCGCCATCAAGCCGGCAACGGTCGCAGCATCCGCGTCCGGCAAGCCCAATTTGATCATCGCCTCACAAATGAACGCTTTCAGCCGATCAAATGTGACCTTCACTTCTGCCGCCATGACACCCCCGTTTCAAGGGGACATCATGTATTCGATTTTACCGGGGTCCGATAGTGCAGCACCAACCTACGCCGCAACGGCGCGCGGCAGGATCGGCGCGACGGGCTCGTGGCGCACGCCAGCGCGCAAACAGAACGCCGGCTGCAACAGGCTCTCCGCGACCACTTCCGTCTTCTCATTATCGCGCAGAACGAACCGTCCGGGCGTCTGGTTGAGCACGCTGACATCGGCGTCCATGCCCTTGCGCAGCGCGCCGATGGTGTCCGACAGGCCGAGCATCTCGGCGGGATTCGATGTCACCATCGGCACCACCTGCTCCAGCGTAAGGCCGAGCGCCATCATCGAGCTCATCGCCTGCACCAGGCTGAATTTCGCCTGGCCCGCGAACGGATGATTTTCGTCGTCGGCGTGCTGATCCGGTGTGCCCGCCGGCGCCGGCACGTGGGTATTGTAGCCGTGGATATCCGCGCCCAGGGTGGTCGGCACGATGCCCGCGGCGATCGCCTTGCGCGCAAGGCGATACGAGAAATGGCTGCCGTGACCGACGTCGATCCGCAAGCCGCGATCGAGCGCCGCCTGGATCACCGGATGAACCTCGCCTTCACGATTGACGAAACCGCCGGGGTGACGGGTGAACGGATGGGCCAGCACGTCGCCGGGCTGCAACAGCGGAATCACCCGCGCCAGGATGGTATCGACATCCTCGCCATTGGTGCCACTCTCCGGCAAGCCCCAAAGCTGCCCAAAGTGCACATAGACCGGAAGCTCGGCGCGACGCCCGATCTCCGCCGCCATTTCGATCACGCGAATGCCCCAGCGGGCGAACCCGCCGATTTCGGCATGCGCCTTGATCCCGCGCACCAGATCGCGGTTGGCGGTCGCGGCCTTCACCGTGGCGTCGATATCGACGCAATCGGGGCTGTAGAGGTTCGGGTAATAATGTCCCTCCAGACCGCCGACGAGATAGGCCGACAGAAACGCATAGGCGCGGGACTGGGATTTTTCGGCGACGAAATGCCGGAAGCCCGGCAGGGTCATGCAGGACGGACCGCCCTGATCGACCAGCGTGGTGACACCCGATTCCACGCCGACCATATCTGCGTTCATGCCGAAGCGCCCGGTGACGTATTGATAGACATGGGCGTGCGTGTCGATCAGGCCGGGCAACACGATCTTGCCGGTAACATCGACGACTTCCCTGGCGCTGGTCGGCAGGACATCGGCCTGCACCGCCGCGATCTTGCCGTTGCGAATGGCGACGTCCTTCAAGCCGTCGATACCCGAGGCCGGATCGATCACACGGCCGCCGCGCAAAAGCAGGTCGAAACTCGTGGCTACTGACATCGTCAATCTCCTCTCACAGCGGTCGACGCATCTTCCTTCGGACAATTACGAAGTATGCTTCGTATTTTAATACACCAACATTCGTGCCATAGGATGCACCAATTTCATGCAAACGGCGGCGCATGGCCGCGGGGAGCGATCTATTGACCGGAAAACGCCAGCCGACCGTCAAGCCGTCGAAGGAGCGATCCTGGCCACTCGAGCAGCGTCCGGGCTTCCTGATACGGCGGCTGCATCAAATCCACGTTGCCTTGTTCCAGAAGAAATGCGCCGCCTTCGAGATTACCCCGCTGCAGTACAGCCTGCTGTCGGCGCTGGCGAAACGCGAAACCGCCGACCAGACCACGTTGGCCGCTGACGTCGCGCTCGACCGCACCACCACCACAGGCGCACTTAAACGACTACAATCACGTCATTTTATCGAACGCTCGATCGATCACGGCGATCGTCGCGCCCAACGCTGCCGGCTCACCAAATCAGGCGCCAAGCTATTGCGGCAAATGGAAATGTCGGCCCGCAAAGCTCACCTTGAGACGGTAGCCGATCTAAGCAAGCCCGATCAAAAGCGCTTCATCGCCATGATGCAGCAGATCGTGACCGCCAATGCCGGCCGGCTCGAAGCGACAATAGCGATCGATTGAACGGTCGGCCGACAAGAGGGCGACTACTATCTGTGCATCCTGCCTCAAAAGCGGCAAACCGCAAGCACGCGGCCACGCGCGGCAGCCAGGCCCCGTCATATTGCGAAGCATGCTTCGTATTTTTCGAACGGCGTCGAACGAGAGCTGAAAGCGCCATTTCCTCCGGGTTCGCCATGCACTTGGCCGACTAACGCATGTGACCGGCGAACATGCCGCGCCGGAAAGCGCCGTCGAAACCAGCCATCGCTCGGTCTGGCATGTCCCTTGCTCCACGCCTGGTATTGAGTTGGCAGCTAGGGAGAGCTGCCGCCCGAACCGACGTCAATATTCCCAAGCCTTGAGTGGAAGTCCGACCGATGACGGATTACGCGAGCGCGATCGAGCGACGGTTCGGCGACGGCGGTCCGTCAGGTGGCAATACCGCCGACAATGAACTTATCCACAGGGTGCTGTCGCGCAAGACGGTGCGCCGCTATAGCGACGCCGTTCCCGATGAAAACCTGCTCGACCTGTTGGTCGGCGCCGCACTGAGCGCCTCGGCCAAATCGGATTTCCAGCAGGCCTCGATCTTGCGGATCAGCGACCCCGCTAAGCGCGCGGCGATCGGCGCATTGTTCCCGAGCATGCCCTGGATCGGCCTATCGCCGGTGTTCTTCGTGTTTCTCGGAGACGCGCGGCGGCTGCAGCGCATCGGCGAACTACGCGGCAAACCGGTTCGGAACGGCACGCTGGAAGGCTTTTTCAACGCCAGCATCGATGCCGCCCTGGCGATGCAGACCATGATCCTGTGCGCGGAATCCGCCGGCCTCGGGGTCTGCCCCATCAGCGTCATTCGCAACGAAATCGACAAGGTCGCGGCCATCCTCGAATTGCCGGACCTGGTGTTTCCGGTCGCCGGCCTTTGCCTTGGTTATCCGCAAGGCGACGGATTTGTCAGCCTTCGCTTGCCGCGAGCCGCGACCACGCATCGCGACAGCTATGACGATAGCGGTCTGCCGACGGCTCTCGACGACTATGACCGGCGGCGCGATGCGCGGCACAGCGTCCCGAAGGAGCAGCAGCGATCGAACGCCGAATTCGGCGAGGCATCCTTCTACGGGTGGTCGGAAGACAAAGCGCGCCAGGCCGCGAAGGCCGAGGGCGCGGCGTTTCCTCCCTATCTGAAAAAGCACGGGTTCACATTCGACTGAGACAACCACGCACCGCCTTTAACCCAACCAGCAGGGCCCGGTGGTCCTGCCGCACCCAACCGAAAGGAAACTTATCATGACGAGACTTCCGCCTGCTCGCTTCGGTGCTGTTTCAAGGCGCCTGCTGTTGCTGTTGGTAACGGCACAATTCGCGCTACCCCTGTTCGCCGGCAAGGCTCACGCTGCCACGCTCGATGAAATCAAGAAGCGCGGCTATCTCATGGTCGCGACCGAAGACGATTTCCGGCCGTTCGAATTCGTCAAGGACGGCAAGCCGACCGGCTTCGACAACGAATTGGTGGAAGATTTGCGCAAATACGCGCCGTTCGAGATCAGGCAGGAGATCATTCCCTGGACCGGCATCCTGGCCGGTGTCAGCACAGGCAAATACGATATCGCGATGACGGCTGCGATCATCACCAAGGAGCGAAAGCAGTCGCTGGACTTCACCAGCCCGATCGCGGACGCCACCCATTTTTACGTCAAGCGCAAAGGAGACACCGCCATCTCCGCGATCAAGGACCTCAGCGGCAAGGCCGTCGGCGTGCAGGCCGGCAGCGCCCTGCTCGCACGTCTGCCCGAACTCGATGCGATGCTGAAGAAAGACGGCGGCACCCTCGGCAAGGTTGTTGAATATACGTCCTATCCCGAGGCCTATCAGGATCTCGCGCTCGGCCGCACCGATTACGTGGTCAATACCGTCATCAACCTGAAAACGCTTGTCGCCGAGAAGCCCGGCGCATTTGAACTCGGCCAGGCGGTCTCCGGAAAATCGTTCCCGGCCTGGGCCGTGGCCAAGGGCAATACGGAGCTGCTGGCCTTCTTCAATGAATTCATCGCCAAGGAAAAGGCCAGCGGCCGCTTCGCCGAATTGCAGAAGAAGTGGTTCGGCGATTCGTTCCCGGATCTGCCGGTCACCTTCGAGCCGGAATTCTAACGGCGGCGTCGGCAAAACTGGCCTGTCATGAGCGGCGGCGACATCGCATCGATCTTTCAGGGCGCCGCAGTGACGATAACCTTGTCGCTGATCGGCATCCTGATTGGACTGCCGATCGGGCTCGGCCTTGCGCTGCTGCGCTGGGCCAACGTCCCGGTCATCGCGCGGATCGTCGCCGTCTATGTCAGCATGCTGCGCGCCACGCCGCTGGTGACGCTGCTGTTGCTGTTGTTCTTTGCGCTGCCGAACATCGGCATCCCGATCAATCCGATTTCGGCCGCGATCACAGCGCTTGTCATGAACACCTCGGCGTTCAATTGCGAAGTCTGGCGGGCAGCCTTGATGAATTTTCCAAAGGACCAATACGAGGCGGCGCAATCCGTCGGCATGCGCGCTTCGTTACGGTTCCGGCGAATCGTGCTACCGCAGATCCTGCGGGTCAGCCTGCCCGGGCTGGTCAATGAAATGTCGCTGCTGATCAAGGTGACGCCGGTGCTGGCGGTGGTCGGCGTCGTCGACATCACCCGCGCCGCTGTGCGAATAGGCGCCGAGACCTACGACCCGCTACCGCCTTTTCTGGTCGCGATCGCGCTCTACGCGCCGATCGTGTTCGCGCTGGTCGCCTTGCAGCGCTGGATCGAACGCCGCCAGTCTGCCGCCGAGGCCGCCGCATGATCCACGATTTCGGCATCGTCTGGACCGAGCGCGCATTGCTGCTTAGCGGGCTGGCGAATACCACGATCCTGTCGGTATTGGCCGCTATCGCGTCGCTATTGCTTGGCTTCGCGCTGACCCCGGCGCTGATGTCGAAGCACCTTGCCGTATCGGGAACAGCGCGCGTGTTCGTCGATGGGATGCGATGCGTTCCCTTCCTGCTGTTTGCCTATATCGTCTATTACGGCCTGCCGTCGCTCGGCCTCCGCTGGGACAACTGGACCTCGGGCCTGTTCGCCCTGATCGTCTACAATACCGCCTACATGGCCGAGACCCTGCGCGGCGCCTGGGTTGCACAGCCGCGCGAGCCGATCGAGGCCGGCGTCGCGTTCGGCTTTTCCGATCTGAAACTGTTCCGCCGCATCATTCTTCCGCCGCTGCTGCTGTCGGCCGGACCGGTGATCGGCAACCAGACGATCCAGATCATCAAGGACAGTGCTTTCCTCACCATCATCGCGCTGCCGGAATTGACCCATGCCGCCAGTTCGATTCAGTCCAGGCACTATGTGCCGTTCGCGGCGTTCATTACCGCGGTCTTTCTCTATTGGGGCCTTTGTCTGGTGGTCGAGGCCGGCGTGAATTCCGTCGGCCGTCTGGCCGAAGCGCGGCGGTAACAACGATATGGCGGCTTTGAATAAAGTGCTGGATGTCGCGGGTGTCTCCAAACGGTTTGGAGCGAACGAGGTTTTGTCGGACGTCAGCCTGCAGGTCGATAAAGGTGAGACCGTCTGCGTATTGGGACCCTCGGGCTCCGGCAAATCGACCCTGCTGCGCTGTATCAACTGGCTCGAACGGCCCGATGCGGGGCAAATCTATCTGAACGGCCAACGGGTCGGCGTCAGCGGCGCCGGCATCGCCATGAGCGATCGCGACCTGTCGAAGATCAGAACGCGCGTTGGCATGGTGTTTCAGCATTTCGCGCTGTGGCCGCATCTGACCGTACTGCAAAATCTGATGGAGGCACCGGTTCAGGTGCAGCGGCGGCCAAAGGCCGAAGTGCGCGACGAGGCGCTGGCGCTGCTCGAGAAGGTCGGGCTGGTCGAAAAGCGCGATGCGTTCCCGTCCAGGCTGTCGGGTGGCCAGAAGCAGCGCGTCGGCATCGCGCGCGCGCTGGCGATGCGGCCGGATCTTTTGCTGTTCGACGAGCCGACCAGCGCGCTCGATCCGGAGCTGGTCGGCGAAGTGCTGGTGGTGATGCGCGAGCTCGCCCATGAAGGCATGACCATGGTGATCGTGACCCATGAGATGGGATTCGCGCGCGAGGCGGCAACGCGCGTGTTGTTTCTGGATCGCGGCAGGAACGTCGAGAGTGGCCCGCCCGAACAATTTTTCGCCAAACCGGAAACCGAACGGGCCCGCCAGTTTCTCCAGCGCTATGCCGGCGATACCGCGAACGGAAAACACTGACACCGGAGATTAACCATGGACCCGATCTTCCATCTGCTGCCGGGCGCGCCCAACCCGGTCACCCCCTATAGCCACGCCGTCGAGGCCAACGGATTCCTCTTCGTCACGGGGCAGCTTGCCACCGACCCGGATGACGACGAGCTGCCGATGCCGGATGGCGTCGAGGCGCAAACGCGCAAGGTGATGGACAATCTCAACCGCGTGCTGGCCGGTTGCGGGATGAGTTTCGCCAATGTGGTGTTCGCGCGAATCTTCCTGACCGATTTCAAGCGCGATTACGCCCGGATGAACGAGATCTTTTCGTCGCACTTCACCGACGGCAGGCGTCCGGGACGCACCACCGTGGGCGTCACCGACCTCGCCCGCGGTGGAATCGTCGAGATCGACATGATTGCCGCGAGATCGTGAGGGACCTAGAATGACACAGACCAGAATCGAAATTCCGGCTCGCCGCGGCAAGGCTGCCTTCGTCGCGGCGGGACAAACCGTCACCGTCATCAATACCCATGGCGAACAGGTGGTCGACACCTGGGCGTTCAATCGCGCCGATCTCGGTGAGTTCATGTCGAACGAACACACGCGGGCGCATAGCCTGCATTTGATCCCGAAGCCCGGCGATATCCTGCGCACCAACCAGCGCCGCCCGATCCTGACGCTGACCGAAGACACTTCCGGCGGGATTCACGACACGCTGATCGCCGCCTGCGATCGCTACCGCTACGCTTTCCTCGGCGTCGAGGGCTATCACGATAATTGCACCGACAATTTCCTGGCGGCGATGGCCGAGCTCGGCCTCGTTCCGCCGGAAGTCCCAAGCCCGCTCAATCTGTTCATGAACATTCCGTGGTCGCCGGAAGGAATGCTTGGTTTCGAGGCTCCGCCGCGCCCCGTGCCCGGAAGCTACGTCCGCTTGCGCGCCGAAATGGACCTCGTGATCGCATTTTCCGCCTGCCCGCAGGACGTGTTGCCGATCAATGGCAAAGCCGGCAAGCCGGTCGAGGCTCATTTTACGATCGGCTAGGCTACGATCGATTTATTCCTCCAAAGCGGCATGAACCGGCGACAGAACCGGCACCAGACCCGGCGCGTCTAAAAGGCCAGACGCGTCTGAAAGACCAGGTGCGCGCTCGTGCGCTCGAACTTCCGGCCCCTTCATCGGATGGGCCTTCTGGTGCCATCCCCACGCGGTCCGCACGATCGTTGCAAGATCGGAAAATTTTGGCCGGAACATCAGGGCTTCGAACGCGGCGGTCGGATCCGCGACCAACACAGCGGGATCCCCTTCCCTGCGATCCCTTAGCAGCACGGGCACCGGCCTGCCGACACCGGCATGGATCGCCGACAAAATCTGTCGAACCGAATATCCGTTGCCCGTTCCGAGGTTAAAGGATCCGCCGACGCCGCCGCCGAGCAATCGCTTGAGCGCCAGGATGTGCGCGGCCGCGAGGTCCGTGACATGAATATAGTCGCGAATCGCGGTACCGTCCGGGGTCGGATAGTCACTGCCGAAGATCGCGAAATCGGCGGCGTGGCCCTGCAGCGCCATCATCGCACGCGGGATGAGATGGGTCTCGGGATCACGCTTTTCGCCGACCAGGCCTGATGGATCGGCGCCGCACGCATTGAAGTAGCGCAGGCTGAACGATTTCAGGCCATAGGCCGCGCGATAATCCCGCAGAATTTGTTCGATCATCCATTTCGAATGGCCGTAGGGATTGATCGGAAGGCCGGCCTGGGCTTCGCGGATCGGTTTGTCGTCGGCGTTGCCGTAAACCGCGCCGGTGCTGGAGAAAACCAGATTGCCGCATCCGGCCTGCCGCATCGCCTGCAGCAGCGCCAAGGTCCCCACTACATTGTTTTGATAATATTTCTGCGGATCGGACATCGATTCACCGACCAGACTGAACGCCGCGAAGTGAATGACCGCGATGGCGTCATGTTCGCGCAGCGCTGAAGCCACCCTGTCATGATCGCAAACGTCGCCCTCGACCAACGGGCCCCATTTGACGAACGCGCGATGCCCAGTTGAAAAATTATCATAGCAAACCGGATTGAAGCCGGCCTCGAACAGCGCCTTGCAACAATGCGCCCCGATATAGCCGGCGCCTCCGGTGACCAAGACTGACTTCATCGCACTCATCGCAAAATTCCGAAACTCTTTGTTAACCCGTTACGTCTTTTCCGCCGCTCATCAACGCGCAGTTCGCGGCATCCGTCTCGACGTTGGCTAATCGTCTTTAGCGCCTCAGCACTGACCATCCGTATTGGAAATCGATAAAGTTTTCGCGGCGGCATCCATGAAGCGTATAGTTCTCGCTGGCGGCAGCGTAAGCCGGTAGCCGGTAGCCCGGATGAGCGAAGACCGTATGTCCTTCCCAGATTGAGGCGACTCGCCCTCGATGCGCAAGCGAGGGTTGCCCGGATAGGCTGGGTAGAGCCTCACGCAAGGAGGACGAGTCATGGCGGATTATAACGAAGTCTTTGTAGGTATCGATACATCGAAGCTTCGCAATGCAGTGGCCGTTGCGGAAGGTGGGCGGAACGGTGAGGTCCGGTATCATGGCGAGATCGAGAACACGGAGGCGGCGACGCGCAAGCTGGTGAAGAAGCTTGCGGCGCAGCATCGGCAACTGACGTTTTGCTATGAAGCCGGGCCGACGGGGTATGGGCTGCACCGGCTGATCAAGGCACTCGGTCACGAGTGTGTGGTGGTGGCGCCATCGTTGATCCCGAAGAAGCCGGGCGACCGGGTGAAGACCAATCGGCGCGACGCGCTCAACCTGGCGAAGCTGCTGCGCGCGGGCGAACTGACTGCGGTCTGGGTACCGGATGCGCGGCACGAGGCGATGCGGGATCTGGTGCGGTCGCGCGAGGCTGCGGTCGACGACCTCAAATCCAAACGCCAGCAAGTTTTGTCGCTGCTGCTGCGACTCGGTCGGCATTTTGCGGGTAAGCGAACCTGGACCAAGGCCCATATGAACTGGCTGGTAAGCCAGAAGCTCGCCCACCGCGAACAGCGCATCGCATTCGAGGAGATGCTGTTGGCGGTGCGGCAAGCCGATGAGCGCGTGATCCGGCTCGAGAAGGCGATCGCCGCGGCAGTGCCGGAATGGTCGCTTGCAAAGGTGGTGACGGCACTGATGGCCGTGCGCGGTCTCGATCTCATTTCGGCTACGATTTTTCTTGCCGAGATCGGCGATCTGTCGCGCTTTGCCAGCCCGCGCCAATTGATGGCCTATCTCGGCCTGGTGCCGGGCGAAGCATCGACCGGTGACAGGGTCTGGCGCGGCGGCATCACCAAGGCCGGCAATCATCGGGCACGGCGCATTCTGGTGGAGTGCTCCTGGAGCTATCGTCATCCTCCGCGCGTCGGCAAGAAGAAGCTTGCCAAGGTAGAAGCCGCACCACCCGCCGTCCGGGAGATCGCCTGGAAGGCGCAGGCGCGCCTGACCGCGCGCTACCGCGCATTGGCACGGCGCGGCAAACGGCCGACACTTGTGGTGACCGCGATTGCGCGTGAGCTGTCGGGCTTCATTTGGGCCGTCAGCCGCGCCGTCGGCGCGCCTGCAACGCCGGCGGTGTGAATACATCGACAGACCTGACAAGGAGCCAGCACCCGGACCGCAATCCGGACAAATATCGTGCAACGGCGGGGGCGAAGCCACGGCAGGGGAATTCCCGATATCGCTTTGTGGCCGATCAAGCGATCGACGCCCGCGCGTAGACAGCGGAAAGCCCCGGACGAAATCTCGGAACTGCGGTTTAAACCCGCGTATCAGAGTTTGATCACCGACGTCTTCAGGCTTTGCCTCCACCGTTGCACGATCATCCCTACCGCACGCTCCAGCGAAATTCGCAGGGAGCCGACAACTCATGATCAAACCACTTGACGAAGGACATCAGAGCGATATGCGGGAAACGCCGAATCCCCGGATATCGCTTCGCTCATCCGGGCTACGACCATGACTCCGCGTTCTCGCGACGGCATTTCGCCCGAGTTTTGTAAATTCATTTCGCCCCCAAAAAGAGAGGGCGCAGGGAAGACCGGGTGCGCGCTGCACCCGCGGTCCCGTGTGCAAAAGCAGAGTAGAAAACGCACACGAGCATACAGGTTCAGCGGAAGCAGTCCGGCCTTCCCTGCGCAATGGTGTTACAGCTTATATCGTGCTCTCCCCGGCGAGACCTTGGCTTGTTTGTCACCGTCATTCCCAGGAAGCGCGAGCTTCCTGCGAACTTGACACCAGCCACTGGGGCGTCAGGACCACACGACTTTGCCGTCCGCTTCAGCCGCGCTCGTCAGTCGCAGCTTTCGCGTCCATCGCACCCCGACCCGCGTTTCGTGACGAATGCGCATACGCCCCTCTGGTGGGACGGGATGGCACAAGAAGTGAAGCTGATTTGCCTTGACGATCAAGCGCGACCGCTGCGACACATTGGCACGACGGGCAACTCACCGAAATGCTGTCAAGTTTTATTTGCTGCTTCGACGCCCTTGTCCTTCCAAAATCAGTCGGCCGCTTGTCAGGCCGGCCGGGCCGGCGCAGATTGCGGCCACCCGACAAGCAAGAGCAAAAAGGAGAAAACATGATTATCGACCACGCCAGGCTGCGCACATTGGCAAATCGCATCGTCGCGGCCGGCGGCAGTTCACCCGACGAAGCCAGCATCGTTGCCGAGCATCTGGTCGAAGCCAATTTGCGCGGCCACGACAGCCATGGCGTCGGCATGCTGGTCGCCTATGTGCGCGACTTCGAGGCCGGGACGCTCAAGGCCAACCAGAAGCCCGAGATCGTCTCGGACACCGGCACGATCTCGGTCTGGGATGCGCATGCCGGCTACGGCCAGGTGGTCGCCCGTCAGGCGGTCGAATGGGCGATCGGGGCCGCGCAGCAGCATGGCGTCGCGGTCAACGGATTGCGCAACGCGCACCACATCGGTCGGGTCGGCACCTATGGCGAGATTGCCGCGCGCGCGGGCATGGTGGCGATGCACTTCGTCAACGTCGCCTCCGGTCCGCCGCCGGTTGCGCCGTTCCGCGGCCGTGAAGGCCGCTTCCTGACCAATCCGGTCTGCATCGCCATTCCCGGCACGGCGAGCAACGAGCCGATCCTGCTCGATTTCGCCACCAGCCGTGTCGCGATGGGCAAGGTGCGGGTGGCGCACAATGCCGGCAAGCCGATGCTCGACGGCGCGATGCTCGACCACGACGGCCATCCCACCACCGACCCGTCCGTGATGTACACCGAACCGCGCGGCGTGGTGTTGCCGTTCGGCGAGCACAAGGGCTCTGGTCTTGCGCTGGTCTGTGAAATTCTGGCCGGCGCCATTGTCGGCTCGGCCAGCGTGACCACCAGCACGCCGCCGGAACGTGGCATCATCAACGGCATGCTGAGCATCGTCATCGACCCCGCGCGGCTTTCCGCGCGCGACAGCATGATGGCCGAGATCGACGCCATGATCGGATGGGTGAAGTCGGCCAAGCCTTCCGACCCGGATCTTCCGGTGCTGGTCGCCGGCGAGCCGGAGCAGATCGCGCGCGCCCAGCGTCTTGCCCATGGCATCGAGGTCGATGACGAGACCTGGAGCCAATTGTCGGCGATCGCCGAACGCTATCAGATTCCGGTCGGCCGATAGTTGAAGCGGCGGCCTAAAGCATAATGAGATTAGATCAAGCCATAGCGGCAACGGGAGCGCGCTCCCTCTCCCACCCAACTCGGGTTTACCCAAGTTGGGCATTAATATTTGTCGAAGTCGGATATATCCGACTTCGACTGGGAGAGGGTTGGGGTGAGGGGTTACGGCCTCTCGTTAAACGCCCCTCACCCGATTTGCACCGGACGATGCTTCGCATCGCCGGGAGCAAATCGACCTCTCCCCGACGGGGAGAGGTGGGCTCAAATACCGGGCCAGACCGACTCAATTACTGAATGATAAGGAGACATCGCATGCGTTCGTCATACCGTTGCTCGCCGGGACAGCAACGTGCGCGGCGCGCCAGCTTCGCCGGGATTGCGCTCGCACTCCTGATCGTCGGCGGCGCGCTTGGCGCGGGGCCGGCAGGTGCCGCCGGCGAAAAGGACGTGCTGGCGCCATCCGGTCATTTGCGTGTCGGGGTCTATCCGGGCAGCCCGACCTCGCAGGTGACCGATCCCAACACCCAGCAGATCCATGGCGTGACCTACGATCTCGGGCGGGAATTCGCCGCGCGACTGAACGTGCCGGTCGAATATGTCCCGTTCCAGCGCATCGCCGACGTCGTCGTTGCGATCAAGGACGGCAAGGTCGATTTCACCGTCACCAATGCCACGGCGGCGCGGGCCAACGACGTGAGCTTCAGCCAAAATCTGTTATCGGTCGAGCTTGGCTATCTGGTTCCGGCCAATTCCGCGATCGTTCGGGCCGAGCAGATCGACGGGCCCGGCATCCGCATCGGCGTCACCAAAGGCGGCACCTCGGAACGGGTTCTGTCGGAAAGATTCAAGAACGCGAAAATCACTTCCGCCGAAAGCGTCGCGGGCGCGATCAACGCGCTGCGCAATGGCGAACTCGACGTCTACGCCACCAACAAGGCCATCCTGTTCCAGATGTCGCAGTCGCTACCCGATGCGCGGGTGCTGGATGACAATTGGGGCCAGGAGCATATGGCGATCGCGGTTCCGAAGGGGCGCGAGGCCGCACGCGAGCTGCTCGATGGCTTTGTGCGCGACGTCCAGTCCAGCGGACTCTTGGAGCAGATCGAGGCCAATGCAGGGCTGAAGGGCGCGGTGAAAGCCGCGAGGGATTGAAACGGACAGGCGCACGCAGGTTGTGCCTGTGAAGCTACCTCGGCCGTCATCCTGAGGTGCGCGTCGTCTTCGACGCGCCTCGAAGGATGGTGTTCAGCGCAGTGCGTGCGGCCATCCTTCGAGGCGCGCAAGAAAGTGCGCGCACCTCAGGATGACGGTTTCGCATTTTGCGCGGCCTCATGGTGAGGAGGCGCCCTTGCGCCGTCTCGCCGCTCCTCAGGATGACGGCGGTGATGGCTTCACAGGCTAAAGTCCCGTCAGCACGCGCACGGCCTTGGCGGCGGCGGAGGCGCGGTTTTCGACGCTGATTTTCAGATAGATCTGGTCGAGATATTTGTTGACCGTGCGGGGACTGAGCCCGAGGATTTCCGCGATATCGCGATTGGATTTGCCGGCCGCGATCCAGAGCAGCACGTCGGTCTCGCGGTCCGTCAACGCGAAGGCGCGCCGCAGCGCCGACTTGTCGGCGGCGGCTTCGACCAGCGCCAGCCGCAGCAGGATTTCGCTGTCCGAGACCTTGCCGACATAGATGATCTCGATCGCGCGGTCGCCGACCTTCATCTTGGTGCTGGACGCCTGCCCGTTGGACGGCGGGTTCAAACAGGATGCGAGTTCGAGCGGGACGGTAAACGCCGCCGTGTCCTCATAGTTGAGGACCTCCTTGAGCAGGCGGGTCGCCTGCGGCGTGCTCCACACCGTGCGGCCGGTGCTATCGACCGCAATCAGAAAACGTCCGGTCAGATCCAGCGCGGCCCGCGCACTGCGGACACTTTGCGCGGTCGCGAGGTGGCGCTGGATCCTCGGCAGCAGTTCGCCGGGAATGATAGGCTTGGTGACGTAGTCGACGCCGCCGGCCTCGAAACCGCGAATGATATCTTCGGTCTCGCTCAGGCCGGTCATGAAGATCACCGGCAGATCGACAAAGGATGCGCTGGCCTTCAGCCTGCGGCAGGTCTCGAAGCCGTCCAGCCCCGGCATCACGGCATCCATCAGCACGATATCAGGCGCGACGCGATCGACCAGCGCCATCGCAGCCAGCCCGTTGAGCGCAACAAGCACGGTCAAGCCGGCGTCTTCCAGCGCGTCGGTGAGGAAGTTCAGCGATTCCACCGAGTCATCGACGATCAGGACCGTTTCGCGGCTCTTCATGCGCCCTGCTCCTGCTCGATCAGTTCCGAGAGCAGCGCGATATAGCGCGGGAAATCCAGGTCGCGCGACAGCGGTTCGAGGCGATCGACCAGCCAGCGGTAGTCCTGCGACTGCGAGGCGACATCCGATAGTTTCTCCCGGATACCGCGGACATAGCCGATCTCGCCCAGTTGACGGAGATCCAACAGCTCACGCAGGTCCGGCATCCTTTGATTCTTGTCCGCCAGATCTTTGCTTGCCAGATCTTGGCCTGCCAGATTTTTGCCTGACATAACCGTTGCCTCGACGTCGTGGGCGGCCCCGTTGATCGGCTGCTCGCCGTCCGACATATCGGATCCCGGCTTGACGATCCACTCGATGTCCAGGAGATCGGCGATGGTTTGCAACAGGCTGCCGATATAGAATGGCTTGATCTGTACCGCGTCGTAATGCCGGATGCGGCCCCGATGGGCATCGATCTCGAAAGCGTTGCCCGAGAGCATCACGATACGCGACGATGGCGACACCCGCTCGTGAAGCTCGGCGGCGACATCCCATCCGCTCATGCCGGGCATCGCGACGTCGAGCAGCACAAGATCCGGCTGGTGCTCGCGCGCCATGTTCAGGCAGGCGATGCCAGAATCGGCGACAATGACGGAAAAGCCGAGCGGGCCCAGCACTTCAGTGACGATGGCGCAATGCGTTCGGTCGTCGTCCGCGACGATGATCGAGCGCCGGCGGCCGCGATAGCCTCTGATATCGGTATGCGGCTTCGGCGGCGCGGTCGGGTAAGTGACTTCGGACAGCAGCAGCCGGGCCTTGAACACGCTGCCTTTGTCCGGCTCGCTGGTCAGATTGATCTCGCCGCCCATCACCTGGACCAGCATCTTGGTGATGGTGAGGCCGAGGCCGGTGCCCGGGACCGCCGCGCCGTTCGGCTGTTCGCCGCGCTCGAACGGCTCGAAGATCCGCGCCTGATCCTCGGGGCGAATGCCGAACCCGGTGTCGGAGACTTCGATTTCGGCGAACATGTTGCGGTAGCGGATACGTAAAGTGACCTGCCCGCGCTGGGTGTATTTGACGGCATTCGACAGCAGGTTGATGATGATCTGGCGCAGCCGCCGCCCATCGCCGTACACCGCGGCCGGCAGCGGGTCCAGAATCTCGAAATTGAAATCCAGGCCCTTGGTATTGGCCTGGAGCCGGAACATATCCGCGAGCTGTTCCAGCAATTCTCGTAGATGCAGTTCCTCGCGCCGCAGATAAAGCTGACCGGATTCGATCTTCGAAATATCCAGCAGGCCATCGACCAGGCCCGACATGTGCTCGGCGCTGCGGCGAACCACGTTGATGGCGCTGCGGCGATGCGCCGGGATGGATGAGTCGTTGGTCAATATCTGGCCATAGCCCAGCACCGCGTTGAGCGGCGAGCGCAATTCATGGCTGATGCCGATCATGTAGCGGCTCTTGGCGAGATTGGCCGCGACCGCGACATCCTTGGCTTTTTGCAGTTCGGCATTGGACGCCTGAAGCGCCGCGTCGGTGCGGGTATGGGCGTCGATTTCCTCCATCAGCAGCGTGGTTTGCCGCTCGGATTCTTCCTGCGCCAGGGTGCGGCTCTCGCGCGCCAGCACGATCATCCAGGCCGACACGGCGCCCACGATCGCGAAGACCCAGAAGGTGTGCACCGACATCGACCAGATCACGTCGGCCCGGTTGCCGTCCTCCAGGATGGTTTGAACGTGAACGAACGCGACCACGCCGGCAATCATCAGGGCCAACGAGAAGAACACGATGGCGTAGCGGGCGAAGCGCTCAAGCGTGACGCCGACCGCCCGCTTCGGCGCGATATCCTTCAGCACGCCGGAGATCTGCTCGGTGAGACTGTAGCCGGGCTTGCAGCGATCGCCGCAGCGCGCGTCGAGCGTGCAGCACAGCGAACAGATCGGCCCGTCATAGGCCGGGCACGACGCCATGTCCTCGGCATCGAAAGTGTGTTCGCAAATACAGCAGGTGCGGCGAACCAATGAGGGCGGCGATTGGTCGGGCACCCGCGCCAGATAATGCTTGCCTTTGGTTGCAAACGCCAGCACCGGGGTGAGGACAAACGCCGTCAGCAATCCGATGAAGCCGGACAGCGCTTCCATGTCTTCGCCGAGCGCGCCGGAGAACGTCAGCAACGCCAGGAAGCTTGCGAACATCATCGCTCCAGAGCCGACCGGATTGGCCCCGGGCAAATAAGCGCGCTTGAATTCGATCCCGCTCGGGCTGAGGCCGAGCGGCTTGTTGATGACGAGATCGGCCGTCAGCGCGCCGATCCAGGCCACCGCGAGGTTGGAATAGATCGCCAGGATCGAACCGAGTGCGTGATAGACGCCGAGCTGCATGATCAGAAGCGCGATCGCCACATTGAAGACCAGCCAGATCACGCGCCCGGGATGGCTGTGCGTCATGCGGGCAAAGAAATTCGACCACGCGATCGAGCCGGCATAGGCGTTGGTCACGTTGATCTTGATCTGCGACAGCGTCACGAACAGCACCGTGGCGGCGACGATCAGGCGATCCGAATGGAACAGATAGCTGAAGCCGACGCGATACATTTCGACCGGCTCGGCGGCATATTGCGGCGTCAGGCCGTGACGCATCGCGACCACCGCCAGCACCGATCCGGCCAGCATCTTCAGCGCACCGACCACGATCCAGCCGGGACCGCCGATCAGCGTGGCGCTCCACCAGCGCCAGTCGAAGCGGCTGCGATCGCGCGGCGGCATGAATCGGAGGAAATCCGCCTGCTCGCCGATCTGTCCCATCAGCGAGAAGATCACCGATGCGGCGGCGCCGAACAGTACGAAATCGAATGCGGGCTTCATGCCATCGACACCGGCAAAGTTGATCCAGCTCCGGAAATTGTCCGGCGCCATGATGGCCAGCGCCACGAACGGCGATAGTTGCAGGACGGTCCAGAGCGGCTGGGTCCACAATTGCAGCCGGCTGATCAGCGTGATGCCATAGGCCACCAGCGGAATGATGATCAGCGAGGACAGCGCGTAGCCGACCTGGAGCGGAATCCCCAACCCCATTTCGAGTGCGACGGCCATGATGGCGGCCTCGATCGCAAAGAACACGAAGGTGAAGATCGCGTAGATCAGCGACGAGAGCGAGGAGCCGAGATAGCCGAAGCCTGCGCCCCTGGTCAGAAGGTCGATGTCGAGGCCGTAGGTCGCAGCGTAATAGGCAATCGCCAGCGAACTCAAGAAAATCAGCGTCGAAACCACGGCAATGGCGCAGATCGCGTTGGTGAAGCCATATTGCAGCGTAATCAGGCCGCCGATCGCCTCCAGCGCCAGGAATGAGATCGAACCAACGGCGGTGTTGGCGACGCGAAAATGCGACCAACGGCGCGCCACCCTGCCCGTAAAGCGCAGCGCATAGTCCTCAAGCGACTGATCGGCGACCCATTGATTGTATTGTCGCCGGACACGCACGATCCGTTGTGTCGCCGACATCAGTCATGACCCCCGCGGACGTTCTTTTCGCAGCTTCACACCATGGTCGCTTCACGCCATGGCCACGACCGCCGAAACCAGCCTAGTCGAATGCGATTGCCTACAAGAGGGTAAATCCACGTATATCGCGCCGCAGTCATCCGCGACCTATTGTCCGCCAACGCGCGCCGGATGCGGCGCGCGCGGGCGTTGATGCCGTCGAAAGCCCCATAACGTCCAAACAAAGGGCACTGCCTGGCGTGGGTTTGCGCAAATCAGCTGGCAAGCAGCTCCTTGAGCGCGGCGTCGATGGTCTTGATGTCGTCGGGGCTGGTGCCGGGTCCGCCGGCGAAATGACCCCAATACGTCTTGACCACCCGCAACTCGGCGTTCGGCATGTTCTCGACCTCGAAGGCGCTGTCTTCCGGCGGGAAATAGAGATCGGTCGAGGCCGGCATCACGATGGCCTTGGCCTTGATCGACGAGAGCGCCTTCTTGTAGTCGCCGCCGTACAGCGGATTGTTGGAGATGTCGCCGTTCTGCCAGGTGGAGAGCATGGTCAGGAGATTGTTGGCGTCCTTTGAAAGCAGCCAGCCCTCCCAGAACCCCACCAAAAAATCTTCCAGCGAGGCGTAGCCCATCTTCTTGAGATCGGCCTCGACGCGATAGAAGGTCTGGGAAAATCCCCACCCCGCATAGACCCGGGACGCGGCGCGCAATCCCTTGGCGGGCTGCTCCTTGTAGAAGCCGTCGGCGAAGGCGGCATCGGCCTGAAGTGCCGCCTTGACGCCCTCGAGGAACACGAAATTATGCCGGGAGCATTTGGCCGATCCCTGGAACGGCAGGATGCGCTCCACCATGTCGGGGAAGATCGCGCCCCAATGGAACGTCTGCAGCGCGCCCATCGACCAACCGGTCACCAGCTTGATCTTGCTGATGCCGAATTTCTCGGTCACCAGCCGGTGCTGCTGCACGACGTTATCGTAGGCCGTGACCTTCGGAAAACGCGAGGCATTGTAGGGCGCCGGCGTATTGCTCGGCGACGACGACAGTCCGTTGCCGAACATGTTGGGAACGATGATGAAATATTTACGCGGATCGAGCGCCATGCTCTCGCTGATCAGCCACTCGTTTTCGAGATGCGTTCCCGAATACCAGCAGGGATAGACGATGACGTTATCCTTGGCCTCGTTGAGCTTGCCGTAGGTCTTGTAGGCCATCTGGGCCCCGCGGATGGTCTGCCCGGATTGCAGGACAACGTCGCCAAGCTCGAATATTTCGTAGTCGGCCATCTAAATCTCCTCTTGCTGCTGCGGTTAGGCGTCTGACGATTGAAGGCGGTGGTGGTGTCGATTTTCAGGTTCGCTCCAGCAGACGGGCATGATCGATCGCCCATGTCGCCAGCACGACGTCGCCGATGACAAGCGGATCCCTGAAGAAAACCCGCTCCGGCACATAGGCGACGAATTCCTCGTCGGCGATCGCATCCAGCATCACCTTGACGAACGATCCCTGATATTCGATCGCAAGCACGCGACTCGACAGCGCCGACCGGTCCTGCGGCGAGATCTCGGCATCGGGACGCAACAGCTCGATGTCGTCGCGCCTGACCGCGACATCGATGCGGTCGCCGACGCCGATCCGCGCATTGCCACGCAGCGGCGCCGCCAGCGTCTTGCGATCGGGCTGCGCGAACATCAGCCGGCCGCCCTCGATGGTCTCGACCTTGCCCGACAGCACATTCTGGCCGCCGAGAAACTCCGCGACATAGCGATCCCGGGGACTGGCATAGACTTCCCGCGCGGGCCCGGCCTGCTTGATCTGGCCGGCTTCCATCACCACCACCATATCGGCCAGCGCAATGGCTTCGAGCTGCGAGTGGGTGACGTGCACGAAGGTGATGCCGAGCTCGCGCTGCATGCGCTGCAGCTCCAGACGCATCTGCACCCGCAATTGCTCGTCGAGTGCCGACAGCGGCTCATCGAGCAGCAGCACGCGCGGCTCGGTGATCGCGGCACGCGCCAGCGCCACGCGCTGCTGCTGGCCGCCCGAAAGTTGCGCCGGCAGGCGGTCGGCGAGTTCGGTCAGCCGCACCTTCTCGATCATCGCATCGGTCTGCCGGTAACGATCGGCTTTCGATAGGCCGCGCACCCGCAGCGCGAAGGCGATATTGTCGCGAACGCTCAGATGCGGAAACAGCGCATAGGACTGGAACATCATCGCGGTGCCGCGCTGCACCGGCGCGAGGCCAACGACGTTCTCGCCGCCGATCACGATTTCGCCGTCGGTCGGATCCTCGTGGCCCGCGATCATGCGCAGGATCGTGGTCTTGCCGCAGCCCGACGGTCCGAGGAAGCAGCAATAGGCGCCGTCCGGAATCTTCAGGTTGATGCCGTGCACCACGGAGTGGACGCCGTCATAGCTTTTGCTCAGGCCTGCCAGTTCGATATCGCCGCGCGAAACCGCCATAGGTTATCCTCAATGTCCGCCGACGCGAGCGCCGCGCCGTTTTTGCATCAGCACGATGGCGCCCAGCGCCGTCCCGATGATGATGAAGGAGATGATGGTGGTCACCGTGCCGAGCGCGTACAGCGACGGCGAGGTGACGTTGAGGGTCATGCTCCAGATCTCCAGCGGCAGGGTATTTTGCGGCCCCGCGGTCTGCAGCGTCCGGGCGAACTCGTCGTAGGACAGCGTGAAACCGAACAGCGCCACCGCGACCAGGCCCGGCGCCAGCACCGGAATAATCACCAGCCGGATGATCTGCCAGGGCGTGGCGCCGAGGTCGCGCGCCGCCTCTTCCCAGGCCGGATTGAAACGCGACATCACCGCGAACATCACCAGCACGCCGAACGGCAAGGTCCAGGAGAGTTGCGCGCCGAGCGCCGAGCCGTACCAGGAGGTATCGATGCCCAGCGCGTTGAACAGAAGTCCGACCCCGATGCCAAGCACCAGGCCGGGCGCCACCAGGCTGCCGATCATTAGGGAGAACACGACATTGTCGCCGGGAAATCGGCGGCGGAACGCCATCGCGGCCATGAAGGAGACCACCACGGTGATGATCGTCACCAGGATGGCGAGCTTGATCGAGCGGTCGAAGGCGCCCTTGACGTCGCCGGTTCGCACCTGCGTGAACAAATCGACGAACCAGTGCAGCGACAGGCCCTTCATCGGAAACACCAGGCCGCCGCGCACATCCTGAAACGACAGGATGTAGATGCAGATCATCGGGCCATAGAGCGCCACGACGTAAAAAGTAAACAGCGTGGCCAGCAGGTAGAAGGTCCAGGGCCGGCCACCGCGGCTCGGCGAGATCGCCCGCTGTTTTGCGCGCGCCGGCGCCAGCGCGGCTGCTTGCTGGGCCGCGCTCATTGCGTGATTTCCTTCCGGATATCGACGGTGCGCAGGATCAGCGACACCATCGCCAGCAGGATCACGGTGAGGACAACCGCGCTGGCCGCAGCACTCGGATATTGCAGCACCGAGATGTCCTCGTAGAACGCGCCGACGACTGAAGCTGAACTGCCGCCGGACATCACCTTGGTGACGAAGAAATCACCCATCACGATCGAGGCCACGAAGATCGACCCGAGCGCGATGCCGCTTTTGGACAGCGGCACCACGATCAGCCGCATGATATCGAAACGGCTGGCGCCGGCATCGACCGCGGCCTCCACCACCCGCTTGTCGATGCGGGCCATCGAGTTGAAGATCGGCACGATCATGAAGATCGTCAGCTGATGCACATAGGCAACGACCACCGCAAAGCTCGAATAGAGCAGGAAGGTGAGCGGCTCGTGGATCAGGCCGATGCGCAGCAGCGCCGAGTTGATCAGGCCTTCCTTGCCCAACAGCGGAATCCAGGAAATCATCCGGATGATGTTGGAGGTCCAGAACGGTACCGTGCAGATCAAAAACAGGCCGATCGCCAGCAGCGGGTTGCGGACGTGGAACACCAGGAAATAGGCGATGAAGAAGCCGAGGATCAGAGTGAAGAACCAGGTCAGCACCGTGAACTTCACGGTTTCGTAGTAGAGATTGAAGGTCAACGCCGACGTCAGCACGTTGCGGTAGTTCGCCAGCGTAAAGGTCGGGATCAGGCCGCCGAAGCCGTCGGTTTCGAACACGCTCGCCACCAGCACCACCAGGATGGGCAGGACGAAGAACGGAATCAGCACCAGCATCAGCGGCGATATATAGAGCCAGCCCACGAGCGGTCGGGAAACGGTCATAGATTCTCTCGGTGGAAATCGACAAATGCTCCGGCCGGCGCGAAAACGCCGACCGGGAATGGGCAAGCAGCGTGGATCAGGCGACCTTGAAGTCGTTCCAGCGCTTGTTCATGTAGGCCGACTCGTCCATCAGCGTGTTCCAGCACGAGATGTTGGTGACGCGATCGACAAAGGATCCGCCGTCGCGGACGGTGCCGGCCACTTCCATCGGCACGCCGTACGGATCGGTGACGGGTTCGGGGGCCGGCTTGCCCTCGTACCAGAAGGTGTATTCGGCCGGCGTCATGAACTTCTTGGCGGTCGAGGGCACCGGGCTGTAATAGCCGTAGCGGCTGACGAAGGCGCCCTGCCAGCCCGACATGTACCAGTTCATGTATTCATAGGCGGCATCGAGCTTCTTGCCGGTCAGGTGCTTCATCAGGCCCATGCCGTTGCACCAGCCGCGATAGCCTTCCTTGCCGTCCTTGATGTTGACCGGGGCATAGGTGCAGGGAATCTGCTTGACCCGGACAGCGGCGACCGCGGGCGACCACATCGACTGGATCACCACTTCGCCGGCCGCCATCAGCTGCACCGATTGATCGAAGGTGGTCCAGGTGGCGCGGAACTGGCCGGCCTTTTTCAGCTCGATCAGCTTGTCGCAGGTGAAGTCGATCTCCTTCTTGGTCATGTTGCCTTTGTTGCCGTATTTGATCAGACCCGCGCTTTCAAAGCACAGCGCAGCATCCATGATGCCGATCGCCGGCACGTCCAGGATGGCGGCCTTGCCCTTGAATTTCGGATCGATCAGATCCTTCCACGCGGTCACGGTGTGACCGACCAGATCGGGGCGGTAGCCGATCGAATCGGCGTTGTAGACCTGGGGAACGTTGGTCAGCCATTCGGTGACGCCGTCGTGCAACTCGGTCGAATCGGGCTTTTCGACATAGAGCGCCTCGTACGGCGAGATGCCCTGGCGCGGGATCTTCTTGCCGTCGAGTTCGCCCTTGGTGAAGATCGGCAGGAAATTGTCGAACTCCTTGATCTTCTTGGCCTGGATGCCCTGGATGACGCCGCGCTTGGCGGCAAGCTTGGCCTGCCAGCCCTCGAGGTCGGCGATGTCGACGCTGTTCGGCTGGGTGATGAAACGATTGATCGCGGCCGAGGTGTCGAGATTCTGCATCGTCACCTTGAAGCCGAGATCCTTGGCCGCCTGGTCGCCGATCGCCTTCACCACGGAATAGGACACGCCGACATGACGCAATTCGATGTCCTTGATCTCCTGCGCCCAGATGGTGGGGAAACCGGTGATCGTGCCGCTTCCCGCCGCAGCACCAGCGGCTGCGGCCGCTCCCTTCAGCAGCGAACGACGACTGAGGCCGCGTTTGCCGTTCGAGCTCCTGGTTGGATCCTTCATCCGATTCCCCTTTTCCTGATTCGCGTGTGAAATTTGGCCGCAAATTTTCGCGCGCGCGAACGAACTTCGTCGCACGTGTCGATCGCCCCCCAAGGGCAGGTAAATTTCGCTTGGCTATTAGGTTGATGCTGTTGCCGTTGCACCGTGACATGAAGTCTACGGAGGCTGACGTCAGCCGATAGTAGTCATTTGACTAGGGTCGGGTGAACGCAATTGCGTTCATCCCCGGGTCGGCGGTGACAGAGCCGCTCGGGGTGCGCGTGTGGTAGCGCTGTCGCAATTCAACGGCGAGATCGGGACTAGCGCGGAATGATTATCTTCGAATCGTCATCTAGGCGCGATTCGCAGCGACAAAGCCCATCACCCGGCAGATCGTTCGACGACCATCGGTGGGCTCGCGTACTTTTGTCCCCAAGCCTGCATGGCAACGAGGATCGGGCCGAGGTCGCGCCCCTTGTCGGTCAGCACATAATCGGCCCGCGGCGGAGACATCGAATAGAAACGCCGCTCCACGATGCCATGTTGCTCAAGCGTCCTCAGGCGCTCCGACAACGTCGTCGGTGCGATGCCACTCAGCGAATCCTGGAGGTCCTGAAAGCGCCTCGCACCGTGAACCAGCAGGTCGCGCAGGACCAGGCAGGTCCAGGTCGATCCGATCGCACTGAGTGTGCAAGCCACCGGGCAGTCGTCGTCATACTGCTTTTGCATGGCCTAACCTATCCAGCGATCACGATTTTGGCAACTCACTTCGATTTTTCGGGAATTCACGATTTCGGCAATTGACTTCGTATTTAATAGTCACTATCGACGTGATATGCAAGATTATGGAGAGAGCCAAATGCGCAAGACCCTTGTTACGATTCTGTTTTCGGCACTGATGGCGGCGTCGTCGGTCCAAATCGCCGCTGCGGCGCAGCATCCCGTCGGACATCACCATGCCCATAAGGCAATCAGTCGGGCTGCTCTGACCAACGACCAGTTCCGCAACTCCAACAACGAGCAGTTGCGGGATACCACCGTCTACGGCATGTGCGGCAATCTTCCCGGTCCGTGCCAGTAAGCAATAGCGGAGGCTGACAACGGCCTGCTTGGGTAGCGATCTTGTGGCCGCGCGGGTTCGATCCCCGGCGGCAGCGCGGGCTGGCGAGTACGCAGCCTCTCAAGAACACGCCCAATCGGGGCTATGGACGCGCGGCGCCGGGGCAGTCATCGACAATTCCCGATATCGTCGTGCCGAACCATGCGGCGGGGCTTGCCTGGCCCGCCGCATGGGGGCCGATAGGCTCCTTCCTGGAGGAGCGACGGCATGGCAGCCGCGGCGCGCCCGCAGCGCCCAGGCCAGCCAATCAAACGTTTGGATCCAGGACTTCGAGCCGTCGAAGCGGTCGGTTCCAATGGCCCGCGCGTTCCGCAAGGCTTCAACGAGGCTTCAATGGAAAGTTTCTCGAACAAAGTTGCCCGCCAAACAAATAAGCGCGCCTGGCCCAAGCCAAACGCGCCTTCATTTACGTCGAATTGTCGGCTGCTAATCCCTTAGGCCTTGCGGGCTATCCGGGGCTCAGCTGGGCCCATTGGCGACCGCCATTCAGTTCCCTGAGCTGATTCACGTAAGCCTCAGGCTTCTGCAAATGGAACGGCGTCTTCAGGCCCATGAAGGACGCGATCTCGCCAATGAATGAGGTGCAATTGGTGGTCTCGGCATTCCAGAGCGGATTGGTCTCTTGAAGATGCTTGATATAAGCGAACGTCTTCATGGCGTCGGCTTCGCTGAGATAAACCCGGTAGCTGGCCGTCAGATATTGAACGTCCAGGTCTCCATAGGTGGCTCCCGTTCCCGCCGGCACCCACATCAGATGCCCCAGCATGTACGGAACCTCGTCGCCCTGCGGCCACAAGCCGGCGACTTCGACCTTCTTGTCGGTGGTCTTGCCGAACCAAACAAAGGCATGACCATAGGTAGCGGCAGTGCGCGCGCGGAAATCGACGTAATAAGGCCCTTTGGCGGAGACGCCAGCCTGGGACCTTCGAACCGGCTTCACCTCATTAGAAGGTGAAACCGCATCTGATGTAGCAACCGCTGCGACGACACTGCGCTTCGCTGACGGCTTGTGCGGAGTGGGATCCTGCTGATCAGTGCTGGCAGCAACCTGCTGTGCAACACTGTTTCCAGTTCCCAGACCCACGGTGGCTGTGAGGACAAGCGCCCCCAGAACCAATCGTGGACCTATCTTTCCCCAGATCACTCTCGTCATTTAACCCTCGCCGGACCAAGACAACGAATCTAGCAGCCCCTGCCCGTCAAAGGCATTCCCAGGGCAATTAGCCCTTGGTTACGATCGGAGCCGGAGCCTTGCCAATCGGACCCTTACCGATCGGGCCCTTGCCAATCGGACCCTTGCCGATGGGCGCTTTGCCAATCGGAGCTTCCGAGTAGACGGGCTGCGGGCGGGGAAGGTCAGCAGCGCGAGCAACGCTAGCGACGGCGAAGGTAGCGACGGCTCCGATAATCACAACTTTCAACATAGCAATCCTCCAGCAATGGGTGTCCCAAGTCTCGGTTAATCGTTAACCGCTCCGCCGTTGCGATGCAATTAACAGAGCTCAACACCACCGCCGCCCACCCCCCTTTTTTGCCAAATGTTGCAGAAAAGGCACGAACCGCACGACTGTCAGGCGCGGCCGAATTGATATTCGCGACCGCAAGCGCCGCCATCAGTAAACTTTCGGTAAAACGCGGTAAGTCCGCACCATATATTCGCGATATTGGTCGCCAAAAGTGTCCAGCATGATTCGCTCCTCACGCGAGACGCGGCCAAAAAACAAAACCCCGAAGCCGACAATGCCCGAGAGCCCCGCCACCCAGTTCGGCAGCAGGAGCGCCTGGGCAAAGGCCCAAAGCCAGAAGGCCGAATACATCGGATGCCGGACCTTTTGGTAGACCCCGTCGGTGATGAGCCGGTGATCGACCCGCACGTCGAGGCTGACGGACCAGTTCCGGCCGAGCGCCCGGTGCGTCAGTTGAAACATCGAGAGCGAGACGATCGCAAACAGCAGGCCCAGCCAAGCTTGAACCGGGTGGAACGCATAATCGGCGAAATGCGGGATGCCGGTGCAGATATACAGGACCGGCAACAGGCCGAGCCCGGTCAGCGATATCAGCAACAGCGCGGTTTCGCGCGGACCTCGGGCGCTGCGCGCGACCGGCGTGCGATTTGAACGCCTCGCATATTTGTAGCGGATCGCATACCAGCCGATGGCCAGCATCACGAAAACGAATTTTGAGAACGCAGGTGTCATGACGCCGCTCAGCCTGGGCTGGTTCAAGTGAGGGCCTGCTTTAGGCAACTTTGCCGATCAGCGCCACTCGAATGCAGTTTTCTTGGATCAGGTCTCGTGGTCAGGTCCCGTGGTCAGGTCTCTCTTGGCCGGCTGACACGACCCGGCGGCTTTGCCTTGAGGACACGGTACGTTGTATGTGGGCAGGCCGCATGATTAGTCTTAAGCCGCAGTCGCACGCGTTGAGGCAGTTTCGCGATGACCATGGCCATCCATAGGTACCGGCCCATGTCGAGCGGCAATGGACCAGGTTTTTTTGTCAACGGTTCCCGCTCCATCAAGGATACCTTCACCCGGTGCTGCCAAATAGCCTACCTCGGCGCCGCGATCCTGGGTTGTGCAACGGAACGTGCGTCGGCGCAGGCCGCGGCGAACATGTCCGCCGCGGAAATCTGCCTCGCTGCGAATTCGAGCCTTTCCTTGGGCGCGCGTTTGCCGCGCACCGCTGACCATCTGAAATCCGGCGAGCCACTCAAGATCGTTGCCATCGGTTCGTCCTCGACCGTGGGACTTTGGGAGCTTCGTCCGGCGGCAACCTATCCCGAGGTGATGCGACGGGAGATCGAGCGGCTGCAATCGAACGCCAGGATCAGCGTCGTCAACAGCGGTCGCGTCGGCGACACCATTCCCGATAACATCGCCCGCTTCGAACGCGACGTTTTCGCATTCGCGCCGGATCTTATCTTGTGGCAGCTCGGCACCAACGACATCGCCTGGGGCGGCCATGTCGACGACCAGCTCAAGAGCAAGGTCGTTCAAGCCGTCCACGCGCTGAAGGCCAGCGGCGCCGATGTGGTGCTGATCGACCTGCAATACACGCCGATGGTGCTGGCGTCCGACTATTCGAGAATGCAGGCCCTGATCACCGAGGTCGCCCAGCAAGAACGGATCGGCCTGTTTTCCCGGTTCGCATTGATGCGCAAGTCGATCGACGCCGGCCTTGCGCCGGACGCGCTCGTGTCCTGGGACAGACTGCACAATTCGAGCGAAGGCTACGATTGCATCGGGCGAGCGCTGGCGCGCACGATTCTGGCAAGCACGCGTTGAAACAAGCAGGCTTGGAAACAGGCAGGCTTGGAAACAGGCAGGCTTGAAACGAAAGAGCTTGGAAACGAACGGGCTCGAAGAGTCACTGCCCGATCAGCGAACCGTCAGCCTGAAATCGACCGACAGGGCCGGTTGGCGCCGTGATCTCGTCGAATTCGAGCGGACCGCAGGTAATCATGCAGTAGTCGTAAGGCGCACGCTGGGCGTTTCCCATCAGGAACTGATAGTGCAATCGCATGAAATTGAACCTGTAACGCCTGAAGGACGCCGGATCCATCATGGAATGGATCTGCACGCGGCGGATATTCGGCCGCCCATCCAGTTCCTCGCGCCCTACTCGCTTCAGCCTCACCGGGTCGAACCGGTAAAAGCTGATCACGTCATCACGCGCCTGGTATTCCACCCAACGGATCGAGGTCTCGCCGGCAACGGCTCGTGTCGCCTGTCGAAAGGAAGCGCCTTTCGGGTGCAACGCGAACTTCGGGATCGTGGCGCCGACCGTCAGAATGCACAGTGGCGGCCCATGTCTGGAGAATTGCGAATCCTGCTTCAAACTCCGCGCCACCGCTGCGAGCGCCATCGCGGCGCCAAGCGAGTGAGCGACCACCAGAATTTCGTCGACATCGGCCTTGCGGACCCGTTCAAGAATCTTGCCTGCGAAATCGTCGATCCTCTGCTCCATCTCAGGTTGTTGGCCACGAAGCAGCTGCCGGGAAAAAATATTGTCGTCGAGCGCGTGATTGATCCTGCGGCGCGGGCCGAGCCAGTGCATCAGCACGAGGAAAATCACGACCGCGAGCAAGATGCCTGCAATCGCTGCCGCGACACCCGTCAAACCCGACAGCCGGGTTACCGCGTCAGCGAGCCCGGCGCCGACCAACCCGAACAGCGCGACCGAGACATACGGAAAGATGAAAAAGCCGGCGTATTTCCAATTTGCGCCGACATAGCGAAACCAGGTTCCGGTCGCGAAGAAGTCAAATAACGCAAACATGGAATGATAGAGACGCGACAGCATTCCTCGCCGGGATTCGCGCAGGACAAGATCATCCCAGCGCAGCATCTCGAAAGTCGTCTCGGTCCTCCAGTTCGGCCCCCAGGCCTGCGACTGCCAGGACGCGCTGACATCAGAGCAATCGAGCAGCGCCGAGGTTTGCGACGAAACGTTCCAGGTTTTCTTGAAGGCCGAAAGTGACCGGCGAAAGCGTTCGACCTGCTGTTCGGGCGTTATCGGATCGTAGCCACCGATATGAAAGACATGTCGCCGCCCGATCATCTCCTTTTGGCTCCAATATGCTAGAGCCTTCTCGGTTCTGATGGAATCAGAACCGAGAAGGCTCTAGGCTCTTGTTTTGACGCGTTTTCTTGACGCGAACCGGCGTCCACTTCGCTCGAAAACGCTCTAGTCGATCGATTACATAACACCAAACGGTTCAAACTCGACCTCATCCTGAGGAGCGCGCTCTTGCGCGCGTCTCGAAGGATGGCGGTGAGTCCGTGCGGTGCGGCCATCCTTCGAGACGCATCGCAAGTGCGATGCTCCTCAGGATGAGGGAGGAGAAGCATCCCGATATGATCCGTCGCTGGCAGCAGCGCGGGGGGATTCTCCCCGACGTCAGCCTCCTCAGCTCATGGTCAACTGCGATCGGGTTTATCCGAAGGCTTGCTTACCGGCAACTGACGCCGGCTGCCGCCCGGACCAGCCCCAGCACCGCCCGGTGGACGCGCGCAGAGCCCGCCAAAGCGACATGGCCTTCGCCCGGCTCAGCCCTCATATCGATGTTCTGCAGCGAGCCGCGAAAACCGCTGGAACGCGCAACGGTTTGCCCAACCCCGCCGGAGACGTAAAAATTCTCCAGGGTGCGCACATTGGCCGGAACGCTGGTTCGACTGACCGGATCGACCGTGACGACCAAACCGACCCTGACGCCGGCCTGCCCGAGTTCGTCGGCCATCTCGACGCCCGCGCCGGCGCCCAATGAATGACCGACAATGGCGATGGAGTTGATCCGCCCAGCCTTGCAATCCGCCGCCGCCTCGCTGGCATACGCGTCGGAAAGCGAGTGGTTTCCGACGACGGCCTCGACACCGCGCTGGCGCAGTTCAGCGGCGAGCTGATCCATGCCCAATGAAAATACGTTCAGAAAGCCACGCAGCAAATAAACCCGCTGGTGCGGACGCACCGGCGCAGCCACCTGGGTCGAACGCGCCGACGAAACCAGATGGTGCCGATGCAACGCACGGGCCTGAACGGGAGTGGTGAAGGTAATGCAAGGCTGACAAAAAACGAAAGACGCAAGCAAAACCGAGTAAACCTTGGAACAGCGCATCATAATCCTGCAATAGCCACGAAATAATTAGACACGCTTCTAGTTGCCGTTCTCTGGCCCGTCAACAAATTCCCTAGCGTCCGCACTTCGATGCAAAGCCTTGAAACCGGTTCCGTGGCTGCCCGATACGGCTTCATCATCGACCGCTCGCGATTTTTTGATGCGCACGAAAAGTTCATTTGCAGATGAACGGCAAGTCTTGAACGGAAGGTCTTGAACGGAAGGTCGCGAACATCAGAACGGGATGAGATTAGATTGCGCTGGAGCTATCGGCGCACTTCACTTCACCTCTCCCCGGCGGGGAGAGGTCGATTTGCCCCCGGCGATGCGAAGCATCGTCCGGCGCAAATCGGGTGAGGGTTCTTATTGCCAAACGAAGGCCCTAACCCCTCACCCGGCGCTACGCGCCGACCTCTCCCAACGGGAGAGGTGAAGGAAATCGGGGTCGCTTCAATTTAATAATCACCGTCCTCTAGGTCTCGAACGGCAACTCTCGTCGCCGCTTCGGCCAGCGTTTTCGATCACGTCACGCTCTTCGCACCCATCAGACGTCTTAAGACATCTAATGGATAGCCGCGTACATCACCTTGTCCTCGGTCGCGCTGGCGGCATCGAACTCGGCCACGATGCGGCCGAGGCGGGCCACCAGGATGCGGTCCGAGATGCTGAGGACCTCGGGCAGATAGGACGAGATCACCACGACCGCCTTGCCTTCTTCCGCGAGGCGGCGGATCTGCGCGTGAATCTCCGGAATGGTGCCGACATCAACACCGCGGGTCGGCTCGTCGAAGATGATGATCGAGGGATCCTGCACCAGCGATTTCGCCACCACGACCTTCTGCTGGTTGCCGCCGGACAATTCGACGATTCTGGCGCTGCGCTGCAAGGTGCTGATCTTCAGGCGTTCGACCCACAGGCTGGCGAGCTTGTTGCGGGTCAGCTTCGACAGCAGGAACCGCCAGCCGGTTTTGGTCGCGAGCTTGCCGATATAGACATTGTCGTCCACCACCATGGTCTCGAAGAAACCGTTGAGCTTGCGGTCCTCGGTGATGTAGGCGATGCCGGCATCGATGGCCTGCTTCGGCACCCGGTATCGCACCGGCTTGCCGCGCAGCTTGATGGTGCCGCCGTTGATCAGGTTGCGCTTCAGCGCGCCGAAGATGATCTTGGCGATCTCGGTGCGGCCGGAACCGATCAGGCCGGCGATGCCGACGACCTCGCCGGCGTAAACCGAGAACGACATGTTCTTCACCACCATGCCCATGGTGACGTTTTCCACCGTCAGCACCTTGGCGCCGCGGGTTCGGCGGGCGGTTCCGCCGCGCGCCGCCTCCGCCGCGCGGGCATAATGCGTCTGCTTGATGTCGCGACCAACCATGTGACGCACCAGCTTTTCCCGCGTCATCTCCGGCGTCTTGGCCGTGATCACCAGCCGGCCGTCGCGCAGCACGGTGATGCGGTCGGATATCTGCAACGATTCCTCGAGCGCGTGTGAGATATAGATGATGGCGACGCCGCGGTTGCGCAGGTCACGGACCAGATTGAAGAAATGCACGATCTCTTCCGGCGTGAGACTGGCGGTCGGCTCGTCAAAGATGATGATGCGCGCGTTGTGATAGACCGCGCGGGCGATTTCGACCATCTGCCGCTTCGCCGTCCCGAGCAGCGCCACCGGCGTCGCCGGATCGATATGGAAATTCAGCGACTGAAGCAGTTGCTGGGCCTGGATGTTGAGGGTGCGGAAGCTGGTGATCAGCTTCTCATTGCCGAGTTCGATATTCTGCGCAGCGCTCATGGTCGGCACCAGGCTGGTTTCCTGGTAGACCATGCAGATGCCGGCGGCGAGCGCGTCGCCCGGCTTGTCGAAATTGGCGAGCTTGCCGTCGACGTAATATTCGCCGGCGCTCAGCTTGATGGCGCCTGCGATCGCCTTGCTGAGCGTCGACTTGCCGGCACCGTTCTCGCCGACCAGCGCGTGGACTTCACCGGCATAGAGATCAAAATCGATGTCTTCGATGGCATGCACGCCGCCATAGATCTTGCTACCGCCGACCACCCGCAGCACGGGTTCCTTGGCTGCGGAAGCGGATGTGACATTCGCCACCGGCGTCGACAGAACTTCGCTCATTGACGCCCACCTGACCGGTCCAGCAGAACCCGTCCGCTGCCCTTGGAAACGATTACCAGCCCCTGCGCCGTCTCACGAACAGCGGTGATGCCGTGATGATGCCCGCCGACCCGGCTGTGCAGGCTCTCCACCACATCGCCATCCTCATTGAGGCGCGCGACCAGCCCGTAGGAACGCGCCGGCGCCCAGGGTTTCTGGATGCCGAGCGCCTTGATCGAACCGAATTGCATCGGTTCAAGGCAGTCGCCGCCGGAGGCCAATGCGGGCACCACCCAGTGACGGGGCTCGATGGTTCGCATCATCTCCTCGCGGAAATCGTCTTCGCGCAGCACGAATTCGACGAGGTGCGTGCGCAACGCAAACAGGCCGAGCCAGAAGCCGCCATCGGCGGCCGGCGCGAGCCGCGCCGGATAGCCCGGCAGGTTGGAATTGACCGCCATCATCTTGCCAATTCCCTGCCCCTGCAGCGGAGCGGTGCTGACTTTATGGCTCCAGCTTTCGGTCAGCAGGAGGTTCTTGCCGTCGCCGGCAATCGCCAGGCCATGCGGATAGGCAAGATCGCGCAGCAGCACCGTCGGCTTGTCGAGGGCCGGCCCGCAGGCGACCAGGCGGCCGCCGCGGTTCTTCTGCATCAGGTCGGTTGCCCAATCCTCCGGCGTATTCCGGTTGCTGCCGTTGCTGACGAAGATGCTGCCGTCGGGCGCCGCGGCCACGCCGGTCGGGCAATTGAGCGGCTGATCGCCGGCCTGATTGAGCCACGCCTGCTGCCCTGTGCCATCGACCGCGGCGAGACCGCGACCGGACACGCAGACCAGCAGCCTCCCGTCGGGATGGCTGGCGAGCCCGCCGGCATTGCCCTCGAAGCTCGCGAACAGTTTGCGCTCGCGATATCCGTCGCCCGACAGCCGCAGCACCTGCCTGCCGGCGGAGACGTAGAGCGCGCCATCGCCGCCCACCGCCACATCATCGGCGCCCGGGATCGGCTCGCCGATCACCTCGCAGCCATCGAGGCGATCATTTGGACTGAGCGCGCCGTCCATCGACGGAATCGCGTTCTGCTCGCGCTTGGGGAACACGATCTGTTCCATGTCGCGCAGAAAATAAGTGAAGAACCCCATGCTATGCCTTATCGCGCCTTTTGTTGCCCCAATAGGCCTCGTATCCGGTCCAGGTCGGATCGGCCCCATCCAGCTTGATTCGCCCGATGCGGTTGTTTTCCAGGCCACCAAGGTAAAGGTAACCCTTGTGCTCGCGCATCGACGTCAACGTCGAATGCGAGATGCCGGTCGGGTCCCAGAAGGATTCGAGCACCTCGCCGCTTTCGGTGAATTTCAGCACGCAGCCGTGGTTGAGCCCCGGCGCCAGCCATTCGTCGATCGGCGTTTGCTTGACCATGCGCAAACGAAAGCCCGGCATCCGCGACGCCAGATCGAACGCCGGGGTGCGGATGCCGACCAGCGCGAGCCAATAGGTGCCGTCGGAGGCGCGATTGATGTTGTCGCAATTGCCGGGGATCTGGTCGAGCAGAACTTCGAGTTCGCCTTTCTTTTCGCCTTCGAGCCAGTAGCGGTACACCTTGCACAAGGTCGTGCTGGCGATCAGTATCGAGCGGGCGTCATGCGACACGCAGATCCCGTTCGGGAAATGAAAATGGCTGATCAGCGTGCGGGTCTTGCGGGTCGCGGGATCGTAGACCACGAGCCGGCCGTTCGGCCTTCCCTCGATCAGATCGAGGGTGTTGGTCGTCATTTCGTACCGGGTGGTGCAATCGCTGAAATAGATCTTGCCGTCGGGCGCGATGTCGAGATCGTCCGCCATGCGCAGGCGGCTGTCGTCGTTCAGCTTGTACCAGGTGCGGTTGGTCTCGTCGGTGACCTTGAAGACCTCCTGGTTCGGCTTCACGCCGTAGACGCCCATGCCGGCGACCGCCACGATCAGGTTCTCGTCCTTGTCGAACTGCATGCCGAGCGGACGCCCGCCGATATGGGCGAAGACTTCGCGGTGCTCGAAATTCGGACCGGAGAAGCGGATCACGTTGCCGTCGCGGGTGGCGCCGTAGAGCCGGTCCTGCCGGTCGAGAATGACGTCCTCCGGTCCTTCCACCCGATCGAGGCCGATCGCTTCGGCGTTGATGAGCCGGTCGTTCTGCGCGTAAGGCGAACCGCTGCCGCGCTGAAGCGAAGGCGCCGGCGCCAGCGGCACCTGCGCCGGATTGACGTACATTTTCTGCACGGCCTTGCCGCGGTTCTTGCTCCATTTGACGTCGATGCCGACCGCGACCAGCAGGATGACGCCGATCATTCCGGAGGTAATGTAGCCGGGAATGCCCATGCGGACGAAGCCGTTGGTCAGCGCGAAGATGATGATGGCGCCGATCATCGCGCGCCACACCGTGCCCTTGCCGCCGGCGAGCGAAACGCCGCCCAGCACGACCGCGGTGAGCGCCGAGAATTCCCAGCCCACCCCGGTTCTGGAATCCGCGCTGGCCTGCCGCGCGGCGTAGAAAATGCCCCCGGCCGCGCACAGCGCGCCCGACAACACGTAGGTCGCGAACAGCATTCGCTCCACCGCGATACCGGCATGGCGCGCCGCCTTGCGGCTGGCCCCGATCGCGGTGAGATGCCAGCCGTAACGCGACCGGCTGAGAAAGACGTGGCCGACCAGCAGCACCAGGATCAGCACCGCCGCGTTGATCGGAATGCCCAGCACAAACCCTTCGCCGAGAAAGTCCCAGGCATCGTTCTCGACCGAATTGGTCGCGAACACGGTGGCGTATTTCTCACCCAGGATGTTGACCGAGGCACGCAGGATGATCAGCGTGACCAGCGTGGTCAGGAACGGACGCGCCTTGATGTAACCGATCAGGATGCCGTTGATGGCGCCGATCGCCATGCCGACGCCCAGGGTGGCGAGCGCGACCAGCCAGGCCGGCCATTCCATCACCAATAGAAAGAACAGCGCGGCAAAATTGCAGAGCGCGAAATTGGCGCCGACGCTGAGATCGATGCCGCCGGCGATCAGGCAGAAGGCCATGCCGAGCGCGACGAAGCCGAACTCCGCGTAGAGCCGCATCAGGGACTGGAAATTGTCGAGGCTGGCGTAGCCCGGAATCGCGATCGCGAAATAGACCAATAGCCCGATCATCAAAAGGAACGGGATCACCGGTTCGAACCACTGCTTCATCAGCAGTTCCGAAAGCAGCAATCGCGGCGAGTAGCTGGCGCGCAATCGCTGGGAGAAACTGATCATATTCGAAGTCGTCATCGACATCAGGCAAAACTTCCTTGACAGAATTCCTTGGCAGACAGATTCCTTGGCAGGCGGCTCCCCCGGGCGGACGGCTCCCGCCCTGGACAGGGCGGGAGCGACGATCAGATGCGCCGCATCATTTCGCCTTCGGCAGCGCGAAGCAGTTGGCGCCGGACGCATTGCTCTTGTCGACCCATTCCGGAATCGTGAAATAGGCCAGTTGCTTGGTCCCCGGCTTCAAGCCTCCCTCCAGCAATCCCACGGCGGCCTGCACGAGGTCATGGCCCTGCTCGGTCGATTTGTAGTTCAGGAATTTCGTGAAATTGCCCTGGTTGACCTGGTCGCAATCGAGCTGCGAGCCTTCGCCGGAGGCATAAATCTTGACGGAATCGATCTTGCCGGCGTTGCGGATCGCCTGCGCGGCACCGGATTCCATGATGGTCCAGAACCCGACGCTGGCGCAGAGATCCGGATTCTGCTGGATCACGGTCGCCGTGATGTTGAGCGCGGTATTGGCGTCCCAGTTGGCGGCCTGGTTGGAGACCACCTTGATGTTCTTGTCCTTGCTGAAGACGTCGAGCATGGCGCCGACCTGATCGACGCTCGCCGCGGCGGTGAGTTCGCCCTGGACGATCTGCACCTTGCCGGACTTGCCGGAGGCCGTGCCGCATTGCTTTACGACCTCGTCGGCCAGCACGCGGCCGACTTCATGCCAGTCGGCACCGACGAAGGCGTCGGACTTGTAGTTCGAGGCCATGTTGATCTGGATGACGTGAATGCCCTGCGCTTCGGCGCGCTTGAGCTCCTTGGCCAGCAGCGTCACGCTCGGATTCTGCACGATGATCACATCGACCTTGTCGTTGACCAGCGCGGTCAACGCCTGCAACTGCGCGGCGCTGTCGAAATTCGGATCCCGCACCACGTACTTCATGCCGCGCCACGCGGCCTCCATCTCGATCATGCGGCCCCATTCGGCGGTGATCGGGGCGGCGAGCGAAATCGGCAGATAGGCGATGGTCTTGCCTTTCACCGCCGTATCGTACTCGGCGCGAAGTTCGCGGGCGGCCTTGGTGCCGCCTTCGTCCTGCGCCTGGGCAACGACCGGTCCGCACAGGCAAAGCATTGCCGCGGCAGAAAGAACCGCGGCGGTTTTCGCCAGGATTTGTCTTGTCAGCATGATATTTTATCCTCCCTGTTGAAATGTTTGATGATGTTTTTGTTGTTGCCGGCCCAAAGCCGGATATTGTTTCAGTCGCCCTGGCGCGCAGTCTCCTCGTCACGCGGGTGCAGCCAGTTGTCGAGCAGAATGGCCGCCAGCAGCACCATCCCGCGGATGATGTTCTGAACCTCGCTGTTGACGTCCATGATGGTGAAGGCGTTGAGCAAGGTGCCGATCAGCATGCAGCCGACCACGACGCTGAGCACGCTGCCGCGGCCGCCGATCAGGCTGATGCCGCCCAGCACCACCACGAGGATCACGTCGAACACCATGGTGCCCTGCGTGATCGACATCTGCATGCTGCCGGTGGTGCCGATCCAGACCAGACCCGCGAGCCATGCCAGCAGGGCGACGATCGCGTATTCGAGCACGATCAGCGGCCGAAGCGGAATACCCGCCAGCCGGGCGGCTTCGGGATTATCGCCCTGGCCGTAGACGAAGCGTCCCACCGACGTCCTTGAAAGAAAAAGGTGCATGACGGTGGCGGCAACCAAAAAGACGATGATGGGCATCGGGATGCCGAACAGCAGGCCCTGCCCGGGATACAGCAGCACCGGGGCGTTCTTCGGCGCATAGACCACCCAGGCGGGCGCGATCCAGAACGCCACGCCATAGATGACGAAGCTGGCGGCCAGCGTCACGAACAGCGGCGGCGCCTCGACGAAGGCGATGACGATGCCGTTGATGGCGCCGATCAGCACCGCGATGAAAACCGACAGCAGGATTGCCCAGCCGATCGGCAGGCCGGCTTCCATCTGGTTGAGCGGGATCGACCAGGCGGCGGCCATGATCGAGACCATGCTGAGGTCGATGCCCCGGCTGATGACGATCAGCCCCATGCCGAGGCCCAGAATGCCGAGAATGGAAATGCTGCGAACCAGATTGAGCAGGTTGGTGAGCGTCGAGAAGCCCGGCAGGCTGATGCTGAAGATCACCAGCAGCGCCAGCACCAGCAGCAAAACGATCTGTTCCTGCGACGGCTTCCTGAGCAGTTGCACGAGCATGCTGCCGACGGATTTACTCTCGCCGCCTGCCGAAGCATCAAGTGCCATGGCAACGCCCCTCCCGATTTATTTTATCTCGCGCTTTTAGCGCTATTGGTATCATCGTGCCCGGGCGCGACGCGTCTAGCAAGCCCGAACTATCGCCAAGCCCGCGGCAAATGTTCCGCGGCTCGGAATAATGGCTCACCGTCATCGGCGCCTTCCCGGCAAGCTTCATCGTCGGCGAACAACTCGCACGCGATGCATCGACGGAATGATGTCAGCTTGAGGTTGCGGAATGATCAGCGATCGCCGGGCGATATCTCGGCGTGTGGTGCGAGTCTTCTTACGCGCATCCATAGCCCGAGCACCGCGGCTAGGGTTTTGGTGAGTGTATCCCTTAGGCTGGCTCAATTTGGGCTGGCTCAATTTCTAAGGCTGAGCAGCGCCGACCCCAGCCCCGACGTAAAAGCCGGTCCAAGAGTTACTGGGAGAGTTACCGGCAGGCGGCGCCGGTTTGGGCGCGGATGAAACTGCGAGGTTGCCGGGATGCTCGGACGCATAGGTCTCGGCGCTTGAAAGCGGCAGCGCCGCCGGGGTGGAAAGCGCGCGAGACCGGGTCATTGATGTCTGCTTGCGATTTTTGGAGCGGTCGATTTGGCTCGACGGCGACACCTGCTCCGAGGGGAGCTTTTGGTTCTGGTTCGCCTGCTGCGAACCGCCGGTAGTGGCGTTCGGGATTTGCGCATCCTCCGCCCAAACGTCGCTGCAAGCGATCAGCGGCACCAGCAATAACCCGAAAACGATACCGCGCATGACCGGCTGTCCCAAATTAACCCTGTGGTTAGCCTGTCCCGTGTTTAGGTCAAAACTATGGGAAACATGGCAAGGCACGCGGTCGGGTCACACCAATCCGCCCGAATTCGGTCTTGAAGATTAGCTCCTAATCTTCTCCACACGACAGGAGCCTTTGCATTGGGAATGACGAGGACGATCTGGTTCGCCTTGTTTTGCGTGGTTGGTCTGGGCGCTGCGATGGCGGTCAAGACCGCCGGGCCGTTCGCCAATCCGGCCCCCACCGCCGATGACAGCAACATCGAGCTCGCGGCCGTGCCCAACGAATTGACAAAGTCCGACAGACTGCCACTGCCCAGCATTCGTGTGGAGACTGAAGTCAGCTCGCCGCCGGCGCCGGCGGCGACGCTCGCAGAGACGCCTGTGGAAATTCCAGCTGAGGTGCCGGAGACGATCCAGAAGGTCGAGAACCGGCGCTGGCAAGATGCCAACGCCAAGATCGTCCCGACTGAGTCATCTCGTCGGCATGTCAAAAGAAGCGAGCCGAGGAAGAGCGGTGGCACCACCGCCTCGAACGCCAAGACCGCCGCCAAGACTGAGGTCTGGCATTGCCGACGCGACGCCATGGGAAGTCTTTTGAGGTCGCTGGACCTTTCACCGCGATGCGATTTGTAAATCGCTGAGCGGTTGGCCCGCGATAAACCTTCAAATCACCAGATATAGCGCACCACGCCCTTGCCGGCGTAGCTGCGCGTCACATCGGAGAACTCGCCTTCGAAGGTCGCGGCGATCGACCAGTTGTTGGTCCACTTCATCTCGGCGGAAGCCGTGGTGAGCGCGGAGTCGGCCGACTGCGCCGCGCCGTTGACGACGAACGACGCTCCGGGCAGCGCCTGGAAGGTGGACGCGACCGAACGGCTGGGATCGTAGTCGTGCGCCCAGGCGAAGCGGCTGCGCAGGGTGAAGATACCGCCCTGCACCGCGAACGATTTGTCGGTGCGGATGCCGAGTTCGCTGCGGGCGTCAGTGACGCTCTGCGAATTATAGCTCAGCGCGAACGCGCTTGAGCCCGACAAGGCGCTTTCGGCGTAGCTCGGCAGGTCGAAGGTGGTGAACTGGCCAGCAGCATAGGGCGTGATGCCGACGCCGCCGAAGTACGGCGTCACGAAGCGATAGCCGCCTTCGAGCCGCCCGGAGAACGCGTTGGCGTTGAACTCGGCGCGCAACTGGTCGGCGCCGGCAATGGTTACGGTGCGATTGGTGGTGATGTCCTGCCAGCCATACGCCAATGACGCCAAGATATAGGCCGGCCCGACATCGTGCCGAACGAACGCACCGACCTGGAACAGGTCGGAATGGCCGCTGCCCGATCCGTTGACGCTGAAGCTGGTGCCGCCGCCAACCAGCGCAAAACCTGCGATCGTATACGGCGAGAAGCGATAGTCGGCGCCAACCGCGGTGCCGGCGACGGTGGAGGTGGTGTTGTTCGAACCAACCACCGCATTGCCGTCGGTGTTCTGCGATCCGCCAAAGCCGGCTACCCAGGTGCTCCAGCGCGGCTCGAACGGGGCGACGGGGCGTGCCTTGGTATAGATCGCCGCCAGCGCATCGTTCGGATTGCGCTTGGCGGCATAGGCGTTCGCCTCATCGGCATAACCCGTGGCGCCGCCGCCCGCGCTCGCTCCATCGCCACGGCCTGCGACAAACGGATCGGTCATCACGCCCATGAACTGGTTCATGGCATTGAACGTGGTCTGCTGCGAGCCGGTCGCAGTTTCGCCCGAGGCCTGCGTCAGGCCTGTCGGCGTCAGCGTGCCGTACACTGCCGGAATGCCGCCATTGGCGTTGAAGAAATTGGTCAGCGCATTGGCGACTTTCTGCTGGTTGGGGTTCAGGCCAGCGCCAGACCCGAAGCCCAATGCCAGATTGAGGTACGCATCATTGGCGTCGTAGCTCAGGCTGCTCGTGAAGTTCGCCGGCAGATTGGTGTTGACCAGCGAACCGAATGTGCCGCTGACGCTGCCGGCGGTCAGGACGGTATATCGCTTCGAAACATAGCTGCCGTAGACCGCGTCGATGATGGCGCCGCCAAGCGTCGCGCTGCCGGTGACGCCCGCATAGGACGATGTCTGGTTCAGCAATACCAGGTAAAGCGCACCGGACTGGAACGCGAGGTTGCCCGATACGTTGATCGAGGAACCCGCCGTGCCATTTCCGGGAGCAAAAATGCCGCCGGCGTTGACCTGCGTCGATCCGACCGTTCCACTGCCCATCAACAAGCCGCCGGCGTTGACGGTGGGATCGGTGAGCGAGCCGATCACATCCAGCACGCCGCCATAGACGCTCGTTCCACCGGTATAGGTGTTCGCGCCCAGGATAAACGTGAAGCCGGACGTGGTGGTAAGGCTCGCGGTGCCGCCGATGTCATTGATGACGCCACCCGTGGACGTAATCGGCGCGTCCAGACTGCCGTTCTGCAGCGTGCCGCCCGCAAGATAAAGCGCAGCCTGCGTTTGCGTGGTGTGGCCAAGATCGAGCACGCCGCCCAATAGCGTTGTCGTGCCAGTCGTGGCGCCCAGCGTGCCGGCGCCCAACATCTGCAAGGTGCCTGCCAGCACGATCGTGCCGCCGGTATAGACGTTGGCCCCGGTCAAGGTCTCGGTGCCGCCCGCGAGCACGAGCGAGCCGCCGGTGCCACCGTACAAACCGCCGTCTCCGATCGTGCCTGCGAATGTACCGCTGGCGTTGGTGAGGACGAGCTGATTGGCGCCAAGCAGGACGAACCCCGCACTGTCGGTGCTCGACAGTGACGTGATGGTGGCGGCGGTCGGCGATCCGCTACCGACCCCGGAAATGTCGAAGATGCCGCCGCTCGACACGCTGACGCCACTCGATGTCGAGATGCTGCCCGGACCGACCAGCGCGAGGAAGCCGCCGTTACTGACCGTGGTCGGACCCGTATACGTGTTGGTGCCGCTCAAGGTGGCCGACCCGCCATTAACGACCTGGAGCGCACCGTTACCGGAGATAATACCGGCAAGGCCGAGCGGGACCGAATTGGAATCGATCACGAGCGGTGAAGCGGACGTGGTCGCGATATTGACGTCGGTCACGAAGTTGGAGGTGTAACCGACGGCCTGGCCCGCCAGATTGAACAGGACCGAATTGTTGAGAAAAAACGGCAGGCCGATGGTGGATTCCGAACCGTCACTAATATCGCTGGACGAAAGCGCGTAGTAAGGATTGCAACATGCGGCCGGGTCGCTGTTGTTGATGAGCGTGACCGTCGTGGTCGTCGCGCCATTCGCCGGACCTGAAATCGTCAGCTGGCCGCCATTGGCATAGTTCGCAGTAGGGATACCGGTCGACAAAAAGTAAAAGGATGTTCCGGTATCCAGCAGGCTCCGCGATGACACCGTGACCGTCGGCTGCCCCGGCGCGGACGACGTGATGTTCAGGAAGTAAGCGTTTTCGATGGTGGCGGGCGCACCGGAATTCGCAAACGTCCCGTCGGCGGGATCGTGATGCGTGGTGATCAAATTGGCCGGCATGAATTGCGCGATCAGCGCTGGCGTCAGGCCGAGCATCACGCAAGGGCTGCACGACGTGACGCTTTGACCGACCTGCGGCCCGTTCGGCGACGATACGTATTGCTGGTAAGGGCCGACGTTGCCGCCGTTGATCGCACTCAGCGGCTGACCGTTGGCGGCAACCACATAGCCTGAGGTCGTTCCTGGGATGATGGCCTGACCCAGAGGGCTGCCTGGGCCCTTGGTGGCGGTATAGCCCGGGCCCACGAGGCTGGACAGGAAATTGCTGGCGCCGAAAATCCCGTTGTCACCATTGAAGACCCCTGGAAGCGCGCCTTCCGGAAACGATCCGGTGCTATTGGTGACCGCTCCCATCAGGAATTGCGACGCGCTGCCCGACGGCGAGACCGCATTCAGCGTAACGCCGCCATTTGTCGAGGTGGATGACGGATAGAACGTGAGCGATGGGACGCCGACAAGATTGTAGGTGTATTCCACGCCATCCGCGTAGCCCGTCTTGAGGCCGGTCGGCATGCCACTCATGCTGGTAGGCACGCTGCCAAAAGCCCCTTGCATGGCATTCGCGACAAAAAACGAAGAGCCGGTATCGAAGAGATAGGGCTGCGGTGCGGCACCTCCAATTCCGACATTGATGATCAGAACGGCGCCGTTCCTGTCGGTCGTGTTCTCGAGGGCGAAGTTCAGGGGAATATCGAGCGACTGAGCCCGCACGGCACCGCCCGTCAGGCAAAGCGCGACGAAGACAAGCAAGGCACGTGTGAGAATACGCATACGCTAGTCCTTTGCCGGGCAAAGGCGATTGCTGCCGACCTCTTAAATTGATCAGAAAATCAGAACGGCAGCTTGGACCCGCCAGCGGTCGGTTTGGACTGATGGGCGCTCCCGGAGGTAACCAACGGCGATGTCCAAGGCGGATCGCACCTCTGAGCGAGTTGCTGACGGAAGCCAAAATCTGGTCTGCGGACTTACTCCATCCTGCGCCAGCAAGCCTGTTTTCCCCGATCAGGCGCGGACCCCGGAGGCAAGCTTGATCGGATCAGGTTCGGGATTGTGAACGGGAAGCGCCGAGGCGTGGGCTGAAGGACGGCAACGATCTCATTCGGCAATGCGGGGCGCGGAACAATTCACCCGCCAAGGGGCTTGACCAGGATCCGATATCGCAGAGCCCAAATAATGAAGATTCTGGCCCATTCCGAAAGCCATATTGTCAAACTGAGCGATGAATCGGTCTGGCAGATTTTTCCCGGCGACATTGACTTGACCTTGGCCTGGCTACCGACCACCGAGCTACAGCTTTTTGAAATCAACGATCATGTGGCCTCGCATGGCCTGATCAACTGCGACGACGGATCCGTCGTCCGCGTCCGCCCGCCGGGTGAACGGTGGCCGGAGGATCGGGTCAAGGCCCTGCTCAAACAGGGTTGAGAGCGATCGCTCCGCGTCTCCTACAGCTTCTCGCTCGCGGCGACGATCAGTTCGGATTGAGCGATTTGCGCCTTGAGGTGATCGATCTCCGATTGGGTCTCGGGAAATACATCGCCCCCGGCCGTGTTACCCGCTTCCAGCTCTTTCAGAAGGGAGCGGTTCTTCGCAATCTGCTCCCGATGCCATGCGATTTCGCTATCATCGGCCATTCATGGTTCCCTCTCGATTCATAGTGAGTGGAACCATCTCTGAATGTGATCGTTCCCGGCGCCCCGCGGAATATGCGCAACCGGCCTGTCGATCACGGCCAGGGTTCTGCTCAAATAACATGGCTTTTGAGGAACGGGCATCCCTGGCGCATCCAAGCCGACACAACCGAGGCCACCAAGGATGCCTGCCGCGCAGCTTTACGTAGCATCGCGCGAAGTCTGGAGAAGTCGCGAACGTGTGATTGAACGAACTCTCTCAAATCCCTATAGACGGGACTCGAATGGTTTAGCCGTCGGTCGGACCAACCGACCGGTTGAGGCGCGCGGGTTATCGCGACTTCGCCACAGATCGAAGCGGCATTACGGGATAAGGAATCAGGGATGGCAGACGTTCAAGCGTTCGATGGAATAGAGCCGATCGAGCGCCAGACCATGAAAAAGGTGGCATGGCGGCTGATGCCCGTGCTGATGCTGGGTTACTTCTGCGCCTATCTGGATCGCTCGAACGTCGGCATGGCGGCGACGACCATGGTCGATGACCTGCACTTCTCCAGCGCGGTGTTCGGCTTCGGAGCCGGTTTGTTTTTTCTGGGCTACTTTCTGGCCGAAATTCCCAGCAATCTCGCGCTCAATAAAGTCGGGGCGCGCCGATGGATCGCGCGCATCCTCATCACATGGGGCATCATCGCCGCGCTGACCGCCTTCGTCTGGAACGACTGGAGCTTCTACGGCAACCGTATCCTTCTTGGGTTGGCCGAGGCCGGTTTTTATCCCGGCGTGCTGCTTTACCTGACGTGGTGGTTCCCATCCTACTACCGTTCCCGGATGATGGGCCTGTTCCAGTCGGCCAGCGTGATCTCGCTGTTCGTCGGTCCACCCGTCGGCGGCTTGCTTCTGCAGATGCACGGCTTTGCCGGACTCCACGGCTGGCAGTGGCTATATATCGTCGAAGGCATACCGCCGATCATTATGTGTTTCGTCGTGTACGTGCTGCTGACCGACCGCCCGCATGAAGCCAACTGGTTGCCCCCCGAACAACGCACCTGGTTGCAGAATCGCCTGGACTCCGAGCAGACGCAGCGGGAGGCCGTTCGCAAATATTCTCTTCTTCAAGCGTTCAGTGACTACAAGGTCTGGCTGCTGACGCTTGCCTATTTCGGCCAGAACATTTCCTCTTACGGTCTGGTTTTCTTCCTGCCCTTGATAGTCAAGGGTCTCGGGGTAAGCCCCGAATGGATCGGATTAACGGCAGCGTTGCCTTACATCTGCGCCTTCGTCGCGATGATCGCCTGGGGCTACCATTCCGACATCACCGGTGAACGGAAATGGCATCTGGCCGTTCCCGCTCTGGTGGCCGCGGCGGGTCTGGCGGCATGTGCGGTCATCGGCGTGGGCCATCCGGTCATCACCATGGTTGCGCTGTGCATCGCCATGATGGGTCAGCAGTCTCTGATCCCGATCTTCTGGTCGATCCCGAGCGCGATGCTGACCGGCGTCGCCGCGGCGGGCGGCCTCGCGATGATCAACTCGGTCGGCAATCTCGGCGGCTGGTTCGGACCGTCGATCTACGGAATCATCAAGGACACCACCGGCAGTGCCAATATCGGATTGTTGTTTTTGGCGGTCGGCCCTTTGATAACGGCGATCTGCGCCATCGTGGTCGGCCAGGATCGAAGGCTGGAGCGCATGCCAGGACGCGCATCCGCCGCGGCTGCCGTCGGCACGTCGCGTCCCGACCCGTCGGCCACAGCCAAGGTCGTGCTCAAATAAGATGGGCCTTTGAAGAAATTGTGCCCTTTGGGAAACGCGGACGTCACCCGCTTTCTAAGTTTGCGGGGTGAAGGGGTGCCCACGGAGCCTGCCATCGGGCGCGCATTCGCGCGACCCGTTGGTTCGAAACGCGCTAGCGACAGGTCCTTCGTGGCGGCGTGCTACGATGTGCAAGACGCGCCAGTTGTTTTTGCCATCGCTCGGTCGAATGCATTTCCCATCACGTCGATCGACGGTGTTAGCCCCGTGAATAATTCGAACGCGCCGGCGGCCTGATGAATTGCGAGCTCGCGTCCGGTCATGGTGCGCGCATTCCTGGCCTTTGCATCGGTTAGGAGGGGTGTCCAGAGTGGCGAATAGACGGCGTCGGCAACCCACAGCCCATCGTGCAGAAGCGCGCCGGGGACTGGCGTGCCTCGACCGGGGAGCATTCCAACCGGCGTTGCGTTGACCAGACCGACGGCCCCCTGCAGCGCGTCCGCGACGCTGCTGGCCACGACGGCTCCACTGTTTGGGCGCAGACCTTTCGCAAGATGTTCGGCTTTTGCCCGGTCGGCGTCGAATATTCTGATCTCGGCAACGCCAAGGCCCGCCAGCGCAAACGCAATGGCTTTGCCGACGCCGCCCGCGCCGATCACCGCGACGGTGCCTCGCCCGGACTGTTCGACCAGATCGGTCGCGGCCTTCGCAAAACCAGTGCTGTCGGTGTTGTGGCCGACCAGCCTGCCATTGCGGACCAGAACGGTATTGACCGCCCCTATGGCGGCTGCGTCCGGAGACAATTCGTCAAGCAGATCGACCACCATCTCCTTGTACGGGAAAGTGACGTTCACGCCCGCGAAGCCAAGGCGTCTGACGCCTTTGAACAGCGCGCGCAATTCCTCGCGGCCGGCGGCCGCGACCTCGATGAGCTGATAATGGCAGCGCACACCCAAAGCATCGGCTGCTTGCTCGTGCATCGCAGGCGAAGCCGAATGCGCGATCGGGGCTCCGATCAATCCGGTGAGAAAGCGTTGACCGATCGAAGGCTGATATTCGGGCACGATCCTTATCACCTCGCAATGGAAACTGGTGGTCGGCTGCTGTTCTCGCCGGGGGATTTGAACGCGCCTCAAGCGGCCGGAACGTGCGCGTCACCGGCATCGCCGAACGCAGTCCATCCGCCATCGACGGATAGGACCGTGCCGGTGATATAGCTGGCTCCGCTCGAACTCAGAAAGTAGATTGCGGCGGCGATCTCTTCGGGTCTGGCTAACCGTCCCATCGGAATCCGACGATGGAGGCGCGGCGTATCGACAAAGCCTTCCGACTCGAGCTTCTTGACCAGCGCCGTCGCGACATATCCGGGCGCGACGGCGTTGACGCGAATTCCGACTGACGCCCACTCACATGCCATCGACTTCGTCATCGATGCGATCCCCGCTTTCGCGGCCCCATACGCGTTGCGGCGCGGAAGCCCCGTTATTCCGGCAATCGAACTGACGTTGACGATGGACCCCGACTGACGGATGGCCATCACGGCATGGGCCTCGCGCGAACACAAGAATGTTCCGGTCAGATGAACATCGAGAATCCTTCCAAAGCTTTCTACCGTCTGCTCCGAAGTTGGAAGATGCGGGCTGCCTATGCCCGCGTTATTGATCAGTGCATCGAGACCGCCGAATTGTTCCGCAATCGTATCGAAGGCGGCGCGCACCTCTGTTTCCTTCGATACGTCGCAGCGGATATCTGCATGCCCCTCGCCCAATTCCCTGGTCCGCTGCGATGCACGATCGGCATCGACGTCGAGTAAAGCGACGCGGTAGCCGTTCCTTGCAAACATTTGCGCGGTCGCCCAGCCAATACCGTCGCCCGCACCGGTAATCGCAACGACTGGTTTGTGGTCCACCATATCCGGTCTCCTCGAGCCAAGGTGCTATTTGGCGCTATTTGGCGTCGTAGCCCGGCCGCGGGATCAAATTCATGATGCCCCGCGTAAAGCCGCCATCGACCACGATCTCCGCGCCGGTGATGTAATCGGCGCGGTCGCTGGTCAGAAACACCACGGCATTCGCGATGTCTTCCGGTTCGCCGATCCGTCCGCGCGGCACCACCGCGCGGCGCGCCTCGATGACGCCCGGAGTGTCATAGATGGCCTTGGTCATCGGGGTCCGGATCAACCCTGGACAGACAACATTGCTGCGAACGCCACGCGGGCCCCATTCGGTCGCCAGTTGCTGGGACAGCATGGCGACGGCCGCCTTGCCGGCGCTATAGGCTCCGCTGTGATTCTGCGGAAAGTGCGCGGAGACCGAAGCGATGTGGACGATGGCACCGGCGCCTTTTTCCAGCATTTGCGCGCCGAAAGCCTGGGCGCAGCTAAAATATCCCGTCAGGTTCAGCGCGAGGTTCGCTTGCCAGTCGCTGATCGATAGCGTGTCGAGGCTTCCCGCCCGCAACGCCCCGGCGTTGTTGACAAGAATCGAGGCCGGGCCGAGCGCCCCAAGCGATTCAGCCGCGGCCGCGGCGACGCTGCGGTCGTCCGTCACGTCGCATCGGACGAACCGGGCTCGGCCCCCGCGCGACGAGATGTCGTCCACCGTATGCGACGAGCCTTCATCGCGATCCAGCACCACCACCGTCGCACCGGCATCGGCCAGTCCCATCGCGATGCCCTGCCCGATGCCCGATCCTGCGCCGGTGACGACAGCTACTTTATCGGTGAGATCCAGCCACTTCATATGTTTCCCCCATTTTTTCTTGATCCGCGACCAAAGCCGTCGCGGTCGATTTCAACCGGCTTGTTTGATCGTTTCCTGGAATGCGAACCCGTTCGTTCGCAACGTTGCCACGCCGTCCGTCAGCCCACGCAACGGGTCATCCGACAGAATTTCGAGCACGACGGCGCCCTCGAATCCCGTGTCGTTGATGAGGGCCGCAATTGCGGCAAAATCTATGGCCCCGGTCCCGATCGGGTCATGGCGCCACTGGCCGCGTGGGCTATCCGACAAATGAATGATCCCCAGCCGCGACCATAGCGTAGCCAGACCGGCGACCGGATCTTCACCGATGGCAAATGCGTTCGCCACATCGTAGATGACCGGGATCGATGCGTATCCTTCAGTGTCCAGGAAGCTCGCGATCGTCTTTGCGTCCGCCAACAATCCCTGCGGATGGTTTTCGAGGATGATGCCGATACCGCGCTGTTGCGCCTTGGCGTGAATCCGGGCGAAGGCGGGGCGAAACGTCTGCATCAGGCGATCATTGGCTTTTGTCAGCAGCGCGTGACGTCGACCGGAACCGACACAGATCCATTTAGCTCCGAGCTCGGCCGCGCGGTCGATCCCGCGTGCATAGGCATCGACCGCAAAATCGACCACATCGGCCGATGGACTTGCCAGATTGATGTCGCTGCTGGCGAGATCGAGCGCGAGCAGCGACATGCCGCTCCGATCCAGGATCGATCTCAGCCGCCTGGTCAGCTCCGGATTCTCCGCCCACGGATCGTAATGCGGCGGCGTCGCCATCAATTGAACATGACGAAAGCCGGCTTCGGCGAGCCGCTCGAACGCTTCGTCTGCGAGGCAGTTCCAGACAAACCCGAATGTATGAGCGCCAAGGATAGCCGTCGACATCAACCGGGCCTTTCAGAACGGAATTCGCAGGATGGACTTCGCAGGATAGGCTTCGAGGGTCCGTCAGGCTGTTTTCTTCCTGGACACATCATCTTTCGGGTCATCGAAAATGCTCATTTGAGACCGCAGGCCGCGGCCGTAGAGGCCCGGCGACGCAACGGTCGCCAGCGACAGCTCCTGCGCGGCGGCGAGCAGTGCAGGTGAAATTTGCAGCATCCGTTGCTCGGTGAAGCGAATGTCCGGACCAGCAATAACGATCGTCCCGGTCACTTCCTTTGTTTTGGGGTGCCGTATCGGCGCTGCAGTCGCGTTCATCCAGGGCGAGTAGGTCTGAATAGCGATACTGAAACCGCGCTTGCGGGTATTGCGCAAATATTTCAGCAACGCCGGCCAGGTCTCCGGCGCCCGCGGACCGTAGTCGCTCCTCAGGCCGAACCCTTGCTTCTCGACCAGAGCCGTTGCCGCTTCGTCGGACAAACACGCCAACCACGCGTGGCCACTGGCCGAACACGACAGACGGCCGACCTGCCCCATATCGGGGTCGTAGCGCAATCCATGCGGGGAGCCCTGCGCCTTGGCGACCCAAATAAGCTCCTTGCCGTCGATCATCGCGAGCCGCACCAGTTCGCCGCACTCACGTGCGACCCTGTCCAGGATCGGTTGTGCGAAATCGGTGATGCCGCTGCCGGTCAGAAAGGTGAAAGCGAGAGAGGCAATTTTGGCGGTCAGTTGATAGGCGCCCTGCTGCCGCTCCTGACGGACGTAGCCGTGCTCGACGAGGCTGGTCAGCACGCGATGGGTCGCGCTGCGCGGAATTTGTAGCGCTTCGGCGATCTCGAACAACAGCATGCCCTGCGCATTGTCGGACAGCAGCTCCAGCACGCCCAGCGTCCGCTCCAGCAGGCCGCTGGGTCCGGCATCGGGCCGTGTTCGGTTCGCCGCGGCTTCCATGGCTCGGTCCTCGCCTTGCTCCCGTATCGTCGTGCTGCGCCATCGCCCGGCGCCCCGTCAAGTCAGTTTGGAATTGGATTCCACTTTTGGCAAGCGAATATTGGAATTGAATTCCAATCGCAATAGACGGATCATGGATGCTGCGAGCAAGTCTCCGCGGCCGCCGGCGCCGATCCAAACGACCGGCATTCAAGGGGGAGGATGCAGTGACGGAAACAACAATTGCGTCCGGTCGCAAGATCGGCCGGCGGAGCTTGCTTCTCGGGTCAGCGGGCCTTGCGGCCACCAGCTTTGGCGCGTCCCGACTAGGAATGCCCTATATCGGCAACGCCGCCGCCGCCGAACCCATCAAGATCGGCATGATCTGGGCGAAGACGGGATCCATCGTCGATCAGGCCGAATATCTGGCGCAAGGCAGCATGCTGGCGCTGGAACAGCGCAACAAGACGCTGCTTGGCCGGCCCGCCGAAATCGTCTGGCTCGACGAGCCCAATCCGCAAGGGGCACAGCAGAGCGCGGAGCGTCTCATTGGAGAGCAAAAGGTGGTCGGCATCGTCGGAGGGGCGCTGTCATCGTTCGCGTTGGCGATCTCCTCGGTCGCCAAGAAGGCCAAGATCCCCTACATCGCCGCCAACGCGGCAACCGGCGATCTCACCGGAAAATCGTGCAACAAGTATACTTTCCGGGTGCAGCCGCCTGTCGATGTTCACGCCCGCATCCTGGCGCCCTACTGCGCCTCGATCGGCAAGAAATGGTATCTGCTGACGGCGTCCTACGCGTTCGGCCAGGACATCAAGAAAGCGTTCAACGATTACATTCTCGCCAATGGCGGCACCGTCGTCGGCGCCGACGAGGTCCCGGTCGGAACGCCCGACTACAGTTCCTTCATCCTGAAGATCCGGGCCGCGAAGCCCGATGTCGTGATCGGCGGCGTTGCGGCCAGCGACCTGACCACGTTCCTGAAGCAGTGGAACGAACTCGGCATGAAGGGCAAGATTCCGTTCGCGGAAATTTCCGTGGGCAATACCGATTTGTGGGGAGTTGGACCTGAGGCCGCCGATGGCCTCTTCACCATCACCTGGTGGTACAAGGACCCGAACAATACGCCCGAAGAACAGACGATGGCCGCAGCCTACGAGAAGAAATACAGCCGCCCGGCCGCCGACAAGACTTGGATGGGCTGGCTTGGCATGAAAAGCCTGCTCGATTCGATCGAGATGGCCAAGACGACCGAACCCGCCGCCATCGTCCAGGCGCTGGAAACCTGGAAGTACAAGCGCGGTGATATCGATGTCGGCTATCGTCCCTTCGACCACCAGATGACCGGCCGCCTTCTCGTGGCCGGCATCCATCCCAACATCACGGACAAGTGGGATTATTTCGACGTCAAGGCGGAGTTGCCCAAAACGCCGGATGATATCGCCAAGGCCTTCGGCTCGCAGGCGGACAGCACCTGCAAGATGGACGCGCTCTGAAGTGTTGCCGTCACCCGGAAGCGGATCGCACCCGATCCGTTTCCGTTCCGCTCATGTCTGTTCCACCCATGTCTCCGGAGGAATGATGCCATGCTCGACATGATCCTGTCGCAGGCTGTCAACGGGCTGGTGCTGGGCTTTCTTTACGTCCTGATTGCCATAGGCCTGTCGATCATCTTCGGCATGCTCGGGATCGTGAATTTCGCACATGGCGCTTTCTTCGCGATCGGAGCCTATCTTGCCTTCGCGCTCAACCGGCAGTTCGGTTGGGGCGCCGCCCTGCTGGCGCCGATCCTGACCGGATTGATCGGCGTTGTCGTGGAGATGGTCCTGATCCGATGGCTCTACGGCAAGGAGCCGTTGCTCGGATTGATCCTGACATTCGCCCTCGCTTTGCTGGTCGAGGCGATCCTGCGGCTGGTGTTCGGCGGCGCGCCGGTGCCGTTCGCCGCGCCGAAATTCCTGGCGGGCTTCGCCGAATATGGCCCGATCCTGATCACGAAGTACCGCATGTTCGTGCTGGCGGTGACGGTGTTCGTGCTGGTCGCCTTCTGGGCGTTTCTCGCCTTTACGCCTTACGGCCGTATCATCCGGGCCGGCTCGCGCGATCCCGAGATGGTCGGCCTGATGGGCATCAATTTACCGATCGTCTTCAGCGGCGTATTCGGCATCGGGTGCCTGCTCGCCGGACTCGGAGGCATGCTCGCCGCACCGCTATGGACAGTGACGCCCTCGATGGCGGCCGGTGCGATCATGCCTGCCTTCGTGATCGTCACGATCGGCGGCCTCGGCTCTTATGCCGGCGCCATCGTCGCAGGGCTCCTGGTCGGGATCACCACGGCCATGACGATCCAGTTCCAACCGGAATGGTCGGGTGCTGCGATGTACATTCTGATGGCAGCCATTCTTCTGGTTCGGCCGCGCGGCCTCTTCGGTGAGAAATGGGAGAGGTTTGAATGAGCATGGCGGCCCTCGTTCGAAATCCGGCTTTCTGGGCGGCGCTCACCTTGACGGCGTTGACGCTGATCTGGCTGGCCCTCAGCGCGCCGGTCTCGCTGATCACGCAGATCGCGATCTATACGCTGTACGGCGCGGGCGTAAATCTGTTGGTCGGCTACACCGGCCTCGTCCCGTTCGGCGCCTCGGTCTTCTTCGGCTGCGCGAGCTATGCCTCCGCCTTCTTCGTGACGGCCGGCTATGGCAACGACATCGCCTCGCTTGCCTTTGCGGTGATTTTATCCGCCGCGATGGCACTGGTGATCGGCGCGGTGATCCTGCGTCGGACGGGGCTGTATTTTTCTCTGCTCACGCTCGCCTTCTCCCAGATTGCTTTTGAAGTGGCTTTCAAATGGACGACCGTGACCGGTGGCGAGAACGGACTGCAAGGCATTGCGCGGCGCAGTTTTGCGAACGATCTGAGCTTCCACGCCTTTGTCGTCGTGACGGTGGTCGCCTGCCTGTGGCTGCTATGGCGGATTGCGCACTCGCCCTTCGGCCGTGTCCTGCAAGCCGTCCGCGACAACGAACATCGAGCCCGCAGCCTCGGCTATAACGTGTATCGGGTGCGTCTCGGTGCCTTCATCCTGACGGGCGTCTTCGTCGGCTACAGCGGCGCGTTGCTGACGCTGATGCTGCAGGGCGTCTACGCCAACAATCTCAATTGGCAGCATGCCGGCGACTCGCTGCTGATGACCGTACTCGGCGGGATCCATCATGCGCTGGGGCCGCTCTGGGGTGCAATCGCCTTCATCCTGCTGGAAGACCGGCTCTCCGCGATTACCGAGAATTGGTGGCTGATCTTCGCACCGATCCTGATGCTGTTTGCGCTGCTGTCGCCGGAGGGCATTCAGGGCCTGGTGCAACGGCTGTTCGGGCGCTCCCACTGGACGCTGGTGCGCAACACGATCCCTGCCCGGCCGGCCCTCATCACGCCGTTCGAAAGTGCGGCCATCAATGCCGATCCGGACAAGCCGCTGCTGCAGACGCGCAAGCTCTGCAAGCAGTTCGGCAACCTAGTCACCGCGCGCGACATCGATCTTGATGTCCACCCTTTCGTCCTGCACAGCATCATCGGCCCTAACGGCGCCGGCAAGACGACGTTCTTCAATATGCTGTCGGGATCGCTGAGGCCGAGTAGCGGGGGGATTCTTTTCGAGGGTAACGACATCACGCGAGCGCCGGTGCATGTGCGCGCGCGGCTCGGCATTGGACGCTCGTTCCAGATCCTGTCGGTCTTCCCAAATCTCACGGTATTCGAAAACGTCCGCATCGCGGTCCAGGCCGAACGGCGTGGAGCAAAAGGCCTGTTCTCCGATGCCCATGAGCTTGCCGGGATCAACGATCGGGCCTGGTCGGTGCTCGACGCGGTCGGACTAGCCGACCAGGCCGCGGACTCATGTCTCAATCTGCCGCACGGCGCCAAACGGCTGCTGGAGATCGGCATCACGCTCGCGATCAACTCCAAGCTGCTTCTGCTCGACGAGCCGCTGGCGGGTCTGGCCGAATCCGACCGCGTCCTCGTCGCCGACCTGATCAAGAAGCTCTCGAAGCGACATGCCGTCGTTCTTATCGAGCACGATATCGACCGCGTTCTCGCGATCTCCGATCGCATTTCCGTGCTCCATCAGGGGCGCCTGATCGCCGATGGCCGACCGGCCGATGTCGCCAAACATCCGGACGTCATCGCCGCCTACCTCGGCGCCGCCGACGACAAGCGGACATCACCGATCGAGAGCGAGCGCAACGTTCGCGCGCCGGGCCGCCTGTTGCTGGAGGCCAACGGCGTCGCCTGCGGATACGGTGGCAGCACCGTGCTGAGCAACCTCGACCTGCGCATCCACGAGGGCGAAGCCGTCGCTCTGCTCGGCCGCAACGGAGTCGGGAAAACCACGACGCTGCGATGCCTGACCGGCACGCTTCCGGCCGTCGCCGGTCAGATCAGCTTCGCGGGCAAGGCGCTCGGCGGGCTGAAGCCCTACGAAATCAACCGGCTGGGTATCTCGTTGGTGCCGGAAGGACGCCGCCTGTTTCCCAATTTGACCGTCACCGAAAACCTACAGCTGGCGTCTCGTCCCGGAGGTGCCAGCCTGGAGCAGGTCTTTGAGCTGTTTCCCCGCCTGCTCACGCGGCAGAAGGCAAAGGCGGAAAACCTGTCAGGCGGCGAGCGCCAGATGGTCGCCATCGCCCGGGCCCTGGTCGTGCCGAGCAAACTGATCTTGCTCGACGAACCGTTCGAGGGTCTCGCTCCCGCGGTGATCAAGGAGGTCATGGACGCGCTGGCTAAACTGCGCGGCAAAGTCGCCATGATCATCGTGGAGCACCACGCGGAAACCGTGCTGCCGATCGTGGATCGCGCCTATGTACTGGTCAACGGCCAGATCGCTTTCGAAGGCGACGCCGGCCGGCTTGAACGCGATCACGACCTGCAAGCCAGATTGCTCGGCGTCGTGCAGGGTGACGAACTCGAAGCCACGCTGAAGCGTGCGGCCATTTGATGTGGGACAAGACTTGATGTGGGACAAGACAATGAACCTGAATTTGACCGGCGCAACCCGGCTGAACATGATCGTTGGCGATCCGATTGCGCAGGTAAAAGCCCCTGAAGGCATGACGAAGGCATTCGCCGACATCGGCCACGACGGAATACTGGTGCCGGTACAGGTCGATCCCCGGGATCTCGGCGCGCTCCTGACGGTTGCGGACAGCCTCAAGAATCTGGACGGCATCATCGTCACGGTGCCGCATAAATTCGCGTGTTTCGCGCACTGCGGCAGCGTCAGCGCGCGCGCCGGCTTTCTGGGCGCCGTCAACATCATGCGCCGACGCCAGGATGGCGGCTGGCACGGTGACATGGTCGATGGTCTCGGCTTCGTCGGCGCCGTTCGCGGCAAAAACTGCGACCCGCATGGGAAGCGGGCGCTGCTCGTCGGCGCGGGCGGGGCCGGCTCGGCCATCGCGATGGCGCTGGTGGAAGCCGGCGTGAGCCAACTTGCCGTTCATGACGCGGACGCCTCGCGGCGCGATCGCCTGGTCGCGCGGCTGAAGACACTCGGTCGCTCGGACATCATGATCGGTTCCTCCGATCCGGAAGGCTACGATCTGGTTGCGAACGCCACACCGGCCGGCATGAAGGCGGGTGACCCGCTGCCGGTGGATGTCACGAAGCTGGCGCCGACAACCTTCGTCGGCTGCGTGATCACCGCGCCAGCGGCGTCCCCGCTGATCGAAGCCGCACGGCGTCTTGGTTGTCCGACCTCGACAGGAACCGACATGTACAACGCGCTCCAGAGTTCGATGGTCGACTTCCTGCTCGCTCCCGAAGCGCGCGCCTGAGGTCACCCCATGTTTCGAACCATCGATTCGATTGCAGAAGGCGCGCGATACGATCTCGTCGTCATCGGCGCCGGTGCCGGCGGCATGTCGGCCGCCTTGTTCGCGGCCATCCGCAACCGCAAAGTATTGCTGGTGGAGAGCACGGAATATGTCGGCGGGACCAGTGCATTGTCCGCCGCGACGATCTGGATTCCGAATTCCCATCATGCCGCCTCCGTCGATCGGAACGACAGCCGAGAGAACGCCAGCCATTTCCTGAACGCAGCCGTCGGCAACCGCTCGCCCGCCGCGTTGAGGGAGGCGTTTCTGGACAGTGGCCCCGAGGCTATCGCAACGCTTGAAGCCGGCAGCGACGTCAAGCTTCGCGCTTACGCGACACACCCGGACTATGAGCAGCAGCATGAAGGAGCGACGATGCGCGGCCGGGCACTGGAACCTGTGCCGTTCGACGGACGGCTTCTCGGTGGGGATCTGCAACGGATTCGTCCGCCTATTCCAGAGTTCACAATCTTCGGCGGAATGATGGTCGGTCGCGACGACATCAACCATCTCCTCAACGTCAGGACGTCGTGGAAATCCTTTGCCCACGCGGCGAAGATTTTGGCGAGGTACGGGGCCGATCGTCTGTCCGGACCGCGTGGCTCCCGGCTGGTCATGGGCAATGCCTTGATTGGACGACTGCTGCTTTCGTTGAGGAAACACGGCGCAGACATCCTGACAAAGACGACCGTGAAGGACTTTGTGATGCAGAACGGCACCGTCACCGGCGTCGTGCTCGCGGCGAACGGCGTCACGCGACGGGTGCTGGCCTCAAACGGCGTCGTGCTCGCGGCCGGCGGCTACAACCGTCACTCTACGGGCCCGAACGTGCCGCCGCGGCAAGGCCCGATTCACAGCCCCTCGGCGCCCGGACATACCGGAGCGATTCAGGATCTCGCGATCAAGCTTGGTGCGCGGCTCGGCGAAGGCAATCTCGACAGCACCTACTGGGCGCCCGTCTCGATTCGTCGCAGGCCCGACGGCAGCACAGCGGTTTTTCCGCATTTCACGATGGATCGCAGCAAACCCGGCACAGTCTGCGTCGATCAGTCCGGACAGCGCTTCGTCAACGAGGCCTGTTCCTATCATCTGTTCGCGCGGGCGATGTTCGAACACGACCGCACGCGGCGTTGTATCCCCTGTTTTATCATCACGGACACAACTGGTTTGCGAAACTACGGTCTTGGAATGGTGCGAATGGGAACGCGCCAACTCGCACCTCATCTCGCTGACGGCTACCTGGTTGAAGCGGCAACGGTTGCCGAACTCGCGGGCAAGATCAACGTCAATGCCGCCGCGCTGACGCGGACCGTCGCCAACATGAACGCCTACGCCAAATCCGGCATCGATCCGGAATTCGGCCGCGGCACCACGCCCTATCACCGCGTGAACGGCGACGCCTCCGTCGGTCCCAATCCGACGCTCGGTCCGATCTCGACCGCCCCGTTCTACGCCGTTCGTCTCTATCCGGGCGACATCGGAGCCGCGACGGGCCTCGTCATCAACGAATGGGCGCAGGTGACGAAGGCCGACGGGGAGCCGATTGCAGGTCTCTACGCCTGCGGAAACGAGGCGAATTCGATCATGGGTGGGGTCTATCCGGGTCCGGGCATCACGATCGGCCCGGCGATCACATTCGCATATCGCGCCGTCCGACACGCCCTGAACGACACCGACGCTCGTCAGGCAGCTCAAGTGCAGCAGAAAGAAAGTCTGTCATGACACAACGCCTCTATTCTCTGGCTTATCTGACCACCGCGCCGATGGCGCCGCCCGATGCGCTCGGGTTGGCACACAAACTCGGCTATCAGTCGATCGGCGTGCGCCTTGTGCCCGCCTCGCCCGGAGGCGACTTTTCTCCGCTTGTCGACGACGCAGCGATGCTGCGCGAGACTATTGCCCGGATCGCGGACACCGGTGTGTCGATATTCGACGTGGAGATCGCGCGGCTGAACACGGATTTCCGCATCGAACGATTTCATGCTTTTCTCGAGACTGCCGGAAAACTCGGCGCGCGTGCCGTTCTGGTCGCAGGCGACGATCCAGACGCCGGGCGCCTCACACAATCCTACGCGACGTTTTGTGATGCTGCCGCGACATTCGGGCTTACCGCCGACCTGGAATTCATGCCCTGGACCGCGGTCCCCGATGCCAAAACCGCACTCCGGATCGTAACCGGCGCCGACAGGCCTAACGGCCGCATCCTGGTCGATACGCTGCACGCCGCGCGTTCCACAACGACACTTGCCGATATTGCCGCCATCCCGCGCGACCGCCTCAGCTACGCGCAACTATGCGACGCGCCGGCCGATATCCCGGCCACTGTCGAAGGCCTGATCCACACCGCGCGCTGCGCGCGACTGCTGCCCGGCGAAGGCGGGATAGATCTCGCCGGTATCTTGCAGCAATTACCCGGTGATCTTCCAATCAGCCTCGAAATTCCAAATGACGAGCTGCTGCCGAAGCTCGGTGCCGAACAATGGGCACGACAATCGCTGGCGGCGGCAAAACGCGTGGTTGCGTTCGCGGGGTAACCCAATGAGCGCACCGTGAACAAAACCGCGTCTCCTACGTAACCACCCAACTTTCGTCTTCCGGAGCAACAGAACATGACCGCCTCACAAGAAACCCTGGCCCGCGACATTGCGGCGCCGGCTCTCGATTACGACGCAATCATCATCGGGGCGGGCATGTCGGGCCTGTACCAGCTTTATCGTTTGCGTGAACTCGGGATGCGGGTCCGCATCTTCGAGGCCGGCACCGGCGTCGGCGGCACATGGTACTGGAATCGCTATCCGGGCGCCCGCTTCGATTCCGAAAGCTACTCTTACGGTTATTCCTTTTCGAAGGAATTGCTGGAGGAATGGGACTGGTCCGAGCATTTCGCCGGTCAACCCGAAACGTTGCGCTATCTCAATCACGTCGCCGACAAGTTCGACCTGCGCCGCGACATCCAGTTCGGCAGCCGCGTCGCGGCTGCGACTTACGACGAGAATTCGCGAAGCTGGAGCGTTGCGCTACAGGACGGCAGCCGCTTTCGCGCGCGCTTCCTGATCACGGCCATCGGCCCGCTCTCAACCCCCACTTTGCCGCGGATCGAGGGGCGGGACAGTTTTGCCGGCCAGTCCTTTCACACCGCCAGATGGCCGCGTGAGCCTGTCGACTTCAAAGGCAAGCGCGTCGCCGTGATCGGCACCGGCGCAACCGGTGTACAGACCATCCAGACCATCGCAAGGGAAGTCGGCCACCTCACCGTATTCCAGCGTACACCGAACTGGTGCGCGCCGCTGCATAACGGCAAGATCGACGCTGAAACGCAGAAGACGATCAAGGCCGGCTATCCCGAGATGTTCAAGCGCTGCCAAGAGACCTTCGCCTGCTTTCTGCATACGCCGGATCCGCGCGGGGCTTTCGAGGTTTCGGATCAGGAGCGCGAGGCATTTTACGAGAAATTGTATGCGGCGCGCGGCTTCGGGATCTGGCAGGGCAATTTCCGCGACATACTGATCGATCGGAAAGCCAACGCGACGATCAGCGATTTCGTGGCCCGGAAGATTCGCCAACGGGTGAAAGACCCCGAGGTTGCGGAAAAGTTGATCCCCAGGAATCACGGCTTCGGGACCCGCCGGTTGCCGCTCGAGACGTTCTATTACGAGGTTTACAATCAGGACAATGTCGAGCTGGTGGATATCGCGGAAACGCCGATCGAACGGATCACGCCTGATGGCATCAAGACCAGCGCGGCGGAATACCAATTCGACATCATCATTTACGCGACCGGATTCGATGCGATTACCGGCAGCTTCGACAAGATCGATTTCCGCGGTACGGGTGACGTGCGATTAAAGGACAAATGGAAGAGCGGGCCACAGACTTATCTCGGCATGATGGTCGACGGCTTTCCCAGCATGATGATGCTGATGGGACCGCATACGGCGCTCGGTAATATTCCGCGCAGCATCGAATACAGTGTCGACTGGATTACCGGCCTGCTCCGCTTTGCGCGGGAGTCCAATCTCACGCGCCTGGAAGCCACCCCTGCGGGCGTGGCGTCCTGGACCGATCACGTCAAGGCGCTTGGGGTGGGCCTGCTGTCCAACGAGGTCAACTCCTGGATGACCGGAATCAATAGCAACGTGGAAGGAAAGCAGACACGCATTGTCGCGCGCTATAGCGGCAGCGCTCCGGCCTACCGCGAAAAATGCGACGAGGTGGCGGCGAAACGATACCAGGAACTCGCGCTGGCATAGCCAGCCAGCGAACCGGTGGCGGGTCTGCGACCGAAACCGGCGGGTTCCGACCCGACGCCGCCGGTGTTTGTCACTCCTCGAAGCCCTGCAATGACAGCCAGCCGTCCTTCAATTGGTAGGACGCCTTGCTGAACAGTTGCTTGGTATCCAACGCGACGACGGGCGTGGCCTCAGGACTTTGCGCGCCGGATGCATCTAGCGTCATGTCGACGAATGACCAGTTCCCTGCCTGACGACCGGGCAGAGGCAGCGGCAATGCGATGCTCCCGGGCTTCGGGTCGCTGGTACGCGCGACCAAAATCGGTGCGGTGAGGAACGTCACCGCCATTCTGGCGACGGCATCGCGAAACATCTCGGTTGGAATCTGCATCGACTGCGTCGGCAGATAGCCCGTCGTCGCATGCATCGGGCACCGAGGATCGATCAGACAGGTCAACGCCGTCGGCGCATCGGCGATGCTCATCGCCACCGTGTCGATCGTGCGTGCCGGCACGGTGCCTCCGCTTCCCGGCCCGACCGCATGAAACGTGCCGAACGGATCGCTGTCGTCGAGATAGAACCCGATCAGGCCGTCGTCGGGATCATCCACGCTGCCGAGCAGCACCGGAAATGCCACCTTGTCCACGCCATTGGTCGTCCGTGCGCCGGTCGGGTCGGCCATGTCCCTGGTGAAGGCATCCCAGGTATTGTTGATCGCAACCGTGCCGGCCAATTCGAGCGAGATCTGCGTGCGCACGAGCGCCAGCGGCTGCCCGACCAGAACCGGCAGTTGTGCGCTCTGCGCGTGCCCAAGCGGCTGGATCGTGGTCGATGCACCGTCGATGGCATCGAGAAAGGCGACGAGATAATCCGCCCCGCGTCCGACCAGCGCCGTCACGAAACCGCGCAGATGCGGATTGCGATGGGCGAACACTTCATCCACGGTTTGCGAGAAAATCACGGCATCGCTGGGCGATCCCTGCCATGGCCGATCCGCATCGCGCGTGATAGCGCCAAGCGCGGTCCCGTCCGCATCGTAGATCATCAGGCTCTCATCGAGATAGTTCGGCAACGCCCATCCGCAGATCGGCGTAGTCGTCATGCGCGTCCCAATGACGCCGGAATCATCCGCCGCGAGCCACGCCGTATTCAGCGACGCCGGCTGCGACAGGCGTGGTGGCATGAAAGCAGGCGCGGTCGCCAGCCCGACGAACATTTGCGACGGCGCGAGCGAGCGCGCCGGCACCATAACGTTGTCATCGCCGCCGAAACTGTATTGGCGAAATTGGCCGAACGCGTCGACCAGACGCAACAACGTCAATCCGGTCATGCCGCCGCGCACCGGGCAAAATGCATCCTCCGCCATCGGCGCCATCGTGCTGGCGCGACCGCCGACCGCGGCGAGCGCCTGGCGAATGCCAGCTATCAACGCGTACTCGTCGTCGCCTTGCGCGAAGGGATCACGGACTTCGATCTGCAACGTCTTTCGCTTCAGCAGAAAACGATCATGAAAACCGGCCAGCGACTGCGACAGCAGCGACATCGACGTCACCTCGGACGCGAGAGGCGCGAGCGGGGAGTGCGGATTGGCCTGGGCGTAATCGGTGAGCTGCTCGAGCACGGAATAGCCGGCGTGCGGCGTGATGAAGGTGATGCCCTGATAATTGCAAGACTCGGCGCCCGGCGTACCGGTCAGCACCAGGTCGGTATCGGCACTGTCGAGTGAATCATTCGCGCCGACCAATCGGGACAGGACGAGGTCCGCCGCGAACACCTGCGTCGGCGCGGTCGCCGGAACGATCTGGTTCGGCCAATAGGTCATCTGCCAGTGCATGATGATCGGCAGCCACGGATTGCCCGTCGACAATTCCACGCCGACCGGCGATGGCGGCGTGCCCTGATAGACCGCGCTCGATGGAGCAGTACCTGCCAGGAACGCCTCGACCTGCTGCTGTGCCCAGCCCTGCCAGGCGTCAACCGCGCCACCCGCCTTCGCATTGAGCAGGCCCGCGACGCCATTCGGCCACAGCAGCACTGTTTCGCGCGCGAAAGCCTGTGCAAGACCGGCCATCGTGGCATTTAGTTGGGGCGTAGCCGTCACGGCGATGAAAGACAGATCGGTTGCCGCAACACTCGCCGCCGCCGCTCCCGCGACCGCGCCGGCCGGCGCGGTGATCCCGATCACGAGCGACGAGGCGACGCGGCACGCCAGCAGCCCATCCTCGGAGGCGAGATGATCGCCGCCATAGCGCAGCGCCGGTGTCACATCGGCCCCCGAGAGAAGCAGCGTCGGATCGGCCGGACGATAAAATAATTGTCCCGGCTTGCTGGCGAGATCGAACGTTCCAGCGAGCGGACCCGCATTGAGCGACGTGACCAGCGCAGTCGCCGCCTTCTGGATGTCGCCAAGCTGGGTGTCGTAGGTGGCGATGACGTTTTGCAGATCCGGCAACCGATACTGCTGCAAATAATCCATCGCGGCGCCCGACGGGTCTGGATCGCGGGGCGGATAGGCCAGCACGAGGTATTTGTACCAGTCGGCATAAAGCTGCCACTGCTTGTCATTGACGACCGCGCGCAGCCGATCGACGGCGCCTTGCAGACCGTTCAACGCATCCAATTTCGCGCCGTCGGCGTTGGCCAGTTGCCCCGAGATATCCGTGCCGTCGCTCTTGCGCCGCACGAACCACACGCTGCCGAGCGGCACCGGCGAAAACCGCTGCTGATGAAGCTGCCGCGTCACCTGGCGCGGCCCCGCGGGATCGGACAGCAGCGACAATTGGCCCGAGAGCAACGTATTGAGCTGAAATTCGATCTGGTCGGAATCCGGGGATGCCGCCAGCCCCGACGATCCGGCATGGACCAGCAATGCGGAGAGCGTCTCGATCGTATTATTGCCGATCGTCGCCGTCAGAGGTCCGGGTGCCGGCGGCAGAAGATCGCTGCGCCATGTCAAGCCGATCACGCATCCGCAATAGGTCGTGGCATCGAACGGCGCCGGCGCGTCGGCTTTCCACTTCATCGCGCCGAGGCTTGCGGCGGCAGCCGCTGCGTTCTTGCCGGCGAAGGGATCGTCGGTGGTGCGCGTATGCCAGCCGGTGACGGCGTAGGACAGTTCGACCTGCTGCGGGCTACCGAGATCGTCCAGCGGATCGTGCAGCCCGAATACGTTCACCGTGCTCGGATAATAGGCCGCGAGTTCGACCATCGCCAGGCTGGTGACGTCGAGCTTCGCGACATAAGCATCGGGATCATGAGGCGCGGACGCCCACGCGTCGAGCGGCACGGCACGGCCGAGAAATCGATAGGGCTGCGTGTTGCCCGTCGTGTCCGTGGGATCCTGCCACGGCACCGCATTGCTGCCGACGTTGAACGTGGCCGCATCCACGCCCGCCGATACGAAGCGGCTATCGACCACCCATGACCGCACACCGCCAGGTTTGCCATCGACGAGCGCGGTGCGCGTGACCAGCCAGCGATCGGGCAGCGCTGGAAATTTCGGCGCCGATCCAGGCACCGGCTTGCCGTCCGGGCCAACTGGCCGCGTGCCGCGCGTCAGCGCATCCGGCATCGCCCAGTGCAAATGCACGCCCGGATTGGGGACGAGACTTCCCCCGTCGAAGGGCTGCGCCAGCGCGTGTTCGGACACGAACGGCAATTGCGCTCCGTCCGGGTCGTAAGGCAACTGATCGAACATCGTCATCGCAGGCATGAAGCCCGTGTTCGCGGGCAACGGCTGCGGGCTGACCGCGAGCGCGGCGACATCAATTGGGACGACGAGAAGCGACATTGTTATTTCCTTGTCCACCATCCGCAAAAAAACGACGCCGCAAATTCCAAATCAGCGTTGTTCAGATTTCAGGCCCGGGCCCGAATCCGGGTCTTGAGTAAGATACGTCCGCGGCTGGTGGTTGCGCAGTGCCGCGTCCGGTCGCGAAAATCTGAAACCGCCGGGGTGCACCGCCGCTGATGCCGGTCCCGGTCCCGGAATTGCTCCATGGTCCCTGAAGCGAGGTCGAGACGATCTGGTTCGTGTCGACGCACACGACCCTGCAACTGCTGGCGCAGTACGTGCTCCAGTGCACCGTCACGTACCAATTTGTGATGACATCGACGCCGGCTTGCACCCCCAACTCCGGCGCCTCGCCCAGACTTCCCGGGCCAAGCGGCCCGAACGGCCCGAATGGATTGGGATTGATCGGGTTCACCGGAGCAGGCTTTGTATACCAGATGGTGCCCTCGCTACTGATGCTGGCGCCGACCGGCGGAACGCTCACCGTCGTCGTAGTCGAGCTCTCACCCGCCCCACTACACACCAATGTGTAAGTCGTGTCCGATTGCGGATTGACGGTACATGAACTGACCAACGGTCCTTGATCGAGAATGACGGTACCGTCGCCGCGCTTGACTTGAACAGAAGCCCCGTTGCTGCACGACCATGACAAGGTCGATGCGCCGCCCGGCGCGACCGCGTTCGGAGCGGCCGTCAGGACGCCGACATTCGGCGGCGACACGTTGAAGCTGAAAAGAGAATTAACGAATTGTTGCGTGCCGACCTGCGGCTGGAGATGATATTGCGTCAACGGTTTGTCGGCGGGAACGACAAGCGTATCGACGGCCTTGCCGACATGTCCGGTTTCCTCGACGAGACACAACTGCGCCGCGAATACGTTCCACTTCAGCATGACCTGTCCGTAGCCCACCGTTCCGCCTTGCGGTACAAGCGTGCCATCGTTGTAGGCCACGAAGCTCGTGACGCACGGCGTCGGCGGGAGCTTGTCGATGAACTGGACGAAAAGCGTGTCATTGTAACCTTGATTGCTCAGGCCCGTACACTGAACAAATATGAGCGATGATTTATCCGACGGCAGCATGGATATCAGATTGGAAAACCTGATCGCGAGCGGACCCGCTGCCGGATCGAATGACCCGTTGTCCTCGCCGGGCGAGGCAACGAAGACGGGCAGATCCGCTGTTCCCTGTTTTGGGACGCCCCATGTCCCTGGCGACTGATCGATATCCGCGATCATGGACGTGATATCGTCATCCGAGCAAAGCGCCGCCTCGCCGTCGCCCGACAAAAACGAGACGAAGATTGACGGCTTTGGTGTTCCGAAGGTCAATATCTCGGAAGTCGCGATCTTAAGCACGAAATTGTTGGAAATCGCATCCGCCGGCGACGTCACCGACCACGGCGTCACATAGATCGATTTCCCCTGATCGCTGGAGCCGCCGTACTCGTCGCGCGACCGGAAGCCCAGCGTAAGCGGCCAGTTCTTGGCCTGATCCGGCGGCAGTTGCCGTTGGACCGGAATGCGCTGGCTGCCATCCTTCGCGGGCTTCAAGCCACTATATTCGGCAAGGAATCGCCCCGGCCCCGAAATGCCTGACGCCTGGACGTTCTTGAACTGGATTGCAACTGTCTGGCCTACGGCGACGACGACGGCACTCTGCGCTGCAAATTTCAGTTGGAGGCAGAGCTGACCACCCTTGTCACTCAAAAAACTCATCGCCCAGTCAGGCGACGCGAGCTCGATCTTATTGACCCCGGGCGTCACATAGAGCTTCAGGACGGTCGACGCCGCATCCAGCGTGATCCCGGCGGATGTGTTGTTCTGCAACGTCAGCGTTATCGTCCCCCAACGCGGATCGTCCGAGATATAGATGATCGCATGACCTTGTGGATCGGCCGCATTGGCGATGGCAAACCCGATCGGCGTTTGATCGAGAAGCAGCGAATTCGCGTCGGCGCCGGTGAGTATCTTGAGGGTCACGTCCATACTCCGGTAATCGTTGCAACGCCGCGGACCCGCATCAGAAACCTCCCTTTTGCCACGCCGATCCCCGCCCTTGGGCCTCAACGCCAAAGTGACGCGGACAGTTCGGCGCAACAGGCAATGGCGGCTTCATGGCTCGCTCCTGAAATGACTTGGTTCAATTAATGACTTGGCTCAATTATTGATTATATGTACAGGAAATGTAAAATCGCTCGCCATTGCTGTTATCTTCGAAACGCGAGCTAACTACCCAGCCACAGCTTGACAATAAATTGGACTTGTTTCAACGATAAGTTGAAGACACTGATTGATTTAAAATCCGCACCTCGTGACCGCCGATTAGGGCGGTCCCATAATCCTGCCGCTCTCTTTTGGTTCGCGCCACCCTCTTTGTTCTCACCACTCTCTGGCAGCGCCTGCTCATAGGCGCGCGGGATATCCGATGGACGACAATTCGTCGATCAATTTTGCCACGCTCACCAAATTTCTTGCGACCTTTCTCACCAGCAGTAGTGAATACACGCTCCCCGCCGGACAGCTCGACGATGGCAGCGACCTGAAGACCGTCGTTGCGCGGCTACCCTTGGAAACACTCACGCTGACGGGCGCCAAGATCGCCCTCGACGCCGACACCGGCATCTGGACGCTCACGGGGACGCCGACGGTGCCTTGGGCCGTACCCGGCTTCGACGATCTCTTTGTCGAAATGGCCGGGGCCGTCGTCACGCTGACGATCACCGACGAAGCCGCCGCGCCTGACATCGACCTTCAGCTTGCCGGCAACATGAATCTCGGTGCGGGTCTGCTGGTGGCCTTGATCGTGGACATGCGGGCGCTCTCGTCAGCCACGACCATCGGCACCCCCGAGCACCGCATCCCGCTCGACGCCGTCATCGCCCATATCAGGGCCTCCGCGCCGGCATGGACGGGCCTGCGCGCGCTGCTGCCGAGCGGCCTCGATTTCGGCCTGGTGAGCGCGACGCTCGCGAGTTCGTTCGATGCGGGACAATCGGCCAATCCGCCGCGCCGCAGCCGCACGATCATTGGCACGGTGTCGCTGGGCCAGGTCACGATGCAGGTCGAAATCGAGACCGAAACAGAGACCGAAGCCCAGCCGACGGTCACGATGTCCTGGTCTGACGATGGCCAGGACGCACCGGCCGGCACGTTGAACGATGTGCTCGGCGCACTAGGTCTGCCGTTCGACCTGCCCGACCCGCTCGACCGGCCGCTGAGGTCCTTTGCGATCGCGTCGGTTTATGTCGATCTCGCAAACCAGCTGAACCCCAAGGATAGCCGCCGGCTCGTGCTGAGCATGCCCAGCATTGACGTGCCGGATTTCCGCGTCTGCTGGTCGTCCGACGCGCAGGATGAAACCCGAACCGTTCTGCGCGGCAATTGGCAGGATGTCACGCTGCCGACGCTCCCGCTGGTCGGCGATCATCTGGCGATCGAACTTACACCGCTAATCCTGCTGCTCACCGGACAAGCGATGACGGTCAAGGAAGTCGCCGATCTGGCCGCCGTGATCGAGCTGCCGGACATGATGCATGTCACCGAGGAACAGGCGGAGACCGCGCCGTTTCCCTCCGGCATCCGCTTCGTCGGCGTACTCGGCTTTCCGCTCGATGCCGATGCGATGCCATCGGGCGTTCAGGCCTCCATGAAATCGCGGTCGTTCAACATCCCGCTTTACTCGTCCGCCGATCCGCCAGACACCGCTACAACGCGGTCGCGATCGACACCGCTTGAACCGTCGACCGAGACCACCGACGTGCCGCTACAACGGAATTTTGGACCGGTCTATGTCGAACGCGTCGGCTTTCGCTTTGAAGACGGCGCGATTGCCATCCTGCTCGACATTGCCCTGGTCAGCGGCGGCCTTACTTTCGAGTTGATCGGGCTGCGCGCCGGGATCGCACTCAAGGACCATTCCCTGTCCGTCGGACTGGACGGATTTGTGTTGTCCTTCACCAGTGGCGAAGTGAGCCTGACCGGCGGCTTCAAGCGAGATACGTCCGGCGCATCGGCCGATTATATCGGCACCGCGCTGCTGCGCGTCGGAGAGGCATTCGCGCTTGAGGTGCTCGGCGCGTTCAGCGACGGCAGCCCACCGAAGATGTTCATTTTTGGCGTTTCCAGCGAGCAGCTGGGCGGACCGCCCTGGCTGTTCATCACCGGGCTTGCGGCGGGGATCGGTTACAATCGTGCGTTCGAGGTCCCGACCGTCGATCACGTCAACGACTTCCCGCTTGTCCAGATCGCCAACAACCTGGCGCGCGGCGAGCCCTCGCCGGTCAGGAACGGCGACGCGGCAGCAGTCTGGAGCGTCCTCAACAGCGTCGAGCAATATCTCGGGCCGTCGGACGGCAGCAACTTCGTCACTGCCGGTTTCACGGCCAAATCATTCGGCATCGTCGACTCGACCGTGCTCGCGGCGGTCTCGTTTGGCGCGGGTTTCGAGTTCGTCCTGCTCGGTAGCTCCAGCATCAGTATCCCGAAGGACACGCCGATCGTGCGCGCGGACATCGAGATCGTCGCCTCGGTGCAGCAGGATGCCGGCCTCGTCGCCATCGACGGGCTGCTCGCGCCAGGCTCCTATGTACTCTCGCATGATTGCCACCTCACCGGCGGCTTCGCGTCGCATTCGTGGTTCGCCGGCCCGCATGCCGGCGATTTCGTCCTGAGTCTGGGCGGCTACGCGCCGGGCTATCCGCGGCCGGCGCATTATCCGGCCGTTCCGCGCCTCGGCTACATCTGGAAAGTATCCGACGAGGTGATGATTACGGGGTGGAGCTATTTCGCGCTCACGCCCTCGATGTTGCAGGCCGGCGGCGGACTGAGCGTCGTACTGCAGGCGGGACCCTTGAACGCCTGGTGCAACGCCACGGCCGATCTCTCGGCGCAATGGCGGCCGTTTCATTATGACGTCGCGCTGCATGTCGATTTCGGCGTGTCGTTCGAAATGGACATGCTGTTTTGCAGCGTCACCCTGTCGGTGGATATCACCGCCAATCTTGCGATCTGGGGGCCCGATCTTACTGGCCATGCCGATATCAGCCTATGGTTCGTTTCGTTCGGCGTGGATTTTGGCGCAGGTGCGCCGCGTGGACCTCAAGTGCAGAGTTGGAGCGACAGCACCTTTATCGGCGATCTTGTCGTGCCGACGACGTCATCGGTACAGCAGACGCGTCAGCCGGGCCGCCTCGGCGCCGCCGCGCCGACCGATCCGTTGCAGTTTGTCGCGCTGAGCGGACTCAGCGATGCGGCGACGGGTGCGACTTATGACTGGATCGCCGATCCGGCGCAGACGGCGATCAAGATCGTCACGGCGCTGCCCGCCGCCCACGCGACGCTCAACGGCACAATCATTCAGGACATTCCGGCGATCTCATTGCAGGCCAAACCGATCGCCAAGGCACCGACCATCGACCCGACCTTGGCGATCACCATCACGTCGCAGGAAGCGGTTGACGCGTGGCAGGCCAGCCCGATCATCGACAGCGTTCCGAGTGCGCTGTGGCAGGCCACAAGCACGACCGAACTCACCCCGGGACTGACGGCGATACGGCTCGACATCGTTCCGAAGAGACCAGATGAAACACGGGCGATCGAACAGGATGTGCTTCTGTCCAATGACGAGCACGACTTCACGCTCGCATGGCAGACGCCTGCCGTGCCGCCCAGCGGCGGATTCAATTGGGCGACCGACAATCCATTCAAGACGATCAAGACCGCATCGGCCCAGCGCGCTGCGCTGCTTGGCGCGATGGCGACCGCGGGCTATCTCGACCCGGCTGACATCGCGGGCATCGATGTCGATTTCATCGTTCCGGCGCAGCCCTGCTTCATGGCCGATCCGATCCTGTGCCGGCTTGGTGCCGAACAACTGTCCTGAGGCGCCCCGCGATGTCCGACACCGATGTGCAGATCGTCTTCGAGCAGTTTGTCCAGCCAGGCCTGAAGGACGGCCAATATACCGTCACCGCGTCGGTGGCGATGTCGGATCTCGCCGGCGCCGGCGCGCCGACCTTCGCGCCGGCGCATAAGGTGCTTCAGGTCGGCAGCGACGCGACCTCGCTGCCGGCCGGAAGCATCGTGTCGGTGTTCCCGCCGGACAAGGACAGCGGCGACTATTCCGGCTGCTTGCCGCATGTGCTGCTCAACAAACCGACGATCCCCTGGCAGAAGCAGGTGCTGAGCGGCGCCGACGACAAGGTGCCCTGGGTCGCGCTGCTGTCGCTGAGCGACGACGAATTGAAAAGCGGCGGGCCGTCGCTCGTCACCGCGACCGACGGCACAATGACGCTAAGCATGCCGCTGGCGTTTTTTCGCTCGATTGCACCGACGATCGAGGAACTGGGTTATCTGTCGCATGTGCGTCGGGTGGAGACGACCCAGAAGGTCGACTCGACCGAGACCGAGATCGACTACGCGGTTGTCGTGGGTAACCGGCTGCCGAAACCGCAAACATTGACCTATGCCTATCTGGTTGGTCTCGCCGATCAGGGCGACCTGCTGCCCGGCGGCGCCGGAACCACGGACCCGGTTGTCCTGCCGGTGTTGACGACATGGCAGTTCACCGCCGCGGCGGAGACGACGACCTTCTCCGACATTATTGTCGCCACCGACCGAACGCCGCCAACCTTGGGCCTGCCGCCGACGGCGGCGGGCGCTGCGGGGCAATTGCTGTCGATGGGGTATGTGCCGATGCCGCATGCGCTGCGCGTCGGCGGCGACACCGTGTCGCTCTATCGCGGACCGCTGGTGCCGTACGCCACCACGCGTACCATTGCCAATGTCCCGATCCAGAATGCCGACGCGGTGACGCTGTACGATCCGAGCACCGGCATCCTGGACATGTCCTGCGCGGCCGCCTGGACGCTCGGCCGTCTGCTCGCACTCAATGCCGCAAGCTACGCGCTGGCGCTTTACAACTGGAAACGCGCCGCGCAGCGCGCGACTATCGATCAACTGATCTATGAGCTCGATACCGGCAAGGCGGCGCCCTCCACCGCGATGCTCGGCGCGACGCGGCGGCTCGATGCCGAACACGCGCTCGCCGCTTTTATCCCGGCAGCGCTTGGCAAACTGTCAGGAACCGCCGGCGGGTCCCGTTCAAAAGCGGTCGAGCCGACGGCGGCAGCGTCACCGATATCGTCACGCGCGCAACGCAAGGCCGCATTGCGCGACGCCATGACCGATCCCGCCCGAATTGCTCAAATCCATGGACTGTCTCCGCATCTCGGCGCGGCGCCCGGCGACGCGCCGGATTCGACCGATCCAAATTTGTCGCAAGTCATATCATGGCTGGGCGATTTGATTTTGCTCAAGCCGGTGCCGCTGTTTTACCTCGTGCCGGACGAGCGAATGCTGCCGATCGAATCGATCCGGTTTTTCCAGATCGATTCGTCGTGGATGGCGTCGCTGATCGATGGCGCACTCAGCCTTGGTCGCGTCACCGAGACCGACCAAAGCCATGACGCGGCGTTCCGGCCGATGCTCCAACAAGAGATCGGCCGCGCCGCCGCCAGCGCACGTGCCCGCCGTCGCGGCGCGCTTGGCGCCACCGACCCCGCGCCCTTGCCCGCCCGGCCCGCTAGCGGCTTTCTGCTGCGCTCGACCGCTGTCACGAAATGGCCCAAGCTGGAGGTCGCCGCGTCGGGCCCGACAGGCGAGGCCACTATCCTGCGCATAGAGGCCAACGGCGCGTTGCTGATCTGTCTGTTCGACCGGCCGGTCGACACGGTGAAGCTTCGAGAGCCGTCGGAAGGCGTTCATTTCGGATTCGACGACGACGGCGCGCTGTCGAAGACTCTGCGCCGTCTGGTCGACGATAGCGGCGGACTGGCAGGAAGTGAGATCATCACGATCCCGCCCACGCCGCCGTTGCAACCGTCCTATCGCGGTGACTCCACCCTGCGCGTGCTCGATATCAAGACGCTCGCCGATACCTTCAACGCGCGGCTCACGCCGTCGCAATTCACCTCAGCCGAATTCGCACTGGAAATGGTGACGGGCGTAGAGGCCGTCAATTTCAAGCTGTCATAAGTATCGTTCTGCTCGGGCGACGAGCCGGCACAAGCTTCCGACGTGCAGCCTGATCAACGAGAACGCAGCCATTTCGGTAGAGAATTCAGGACGTTGGCGTTGGCTGGGGCGGGAGGGATCGAACCTCCGAATGGCGGAATCAAAATCCGCTGCCTTACCGCTTGGCTACGCCCCAACAGGCCGGTCCGGAAAGAGCGTGGAATGGCCCGCGCGGATTCCCTCTGGCCACGCCGGTCTATAGGGGGAGGTGAGCCATTTCAACCGCCTGGCGCCTGATTTTCGGCGCTCCGGCATCTTGTGCCGTGGGCCTGCTTTACAATGCGTTTCGGCGCGGGACCCGCCGCCCGGTTCCGGGCGGCAAAAGCCCGGCTTTACCGCCTCCGACCGCCCGGAGAGTTGAGAGAACGGCGATTTCGTGAGAATACGGCGATCCGCCGCTCCTCTCCTAGCAAGCGAGACCAGGTCATGACCTATCGTGCGCCGATCAACGACATGCTGCTCGCCCTCAACCATGGCGCCGGCCTTCAGGCCGCGCTGAAAGCCGGCCATTACGGCGATTTCGACGGCGACATCACCGCCGCCGTGCTGGAGGAAGCCGGCAAACTCGCCACCGATCTGCTGGCTCCGCTCAACCGGGTCGGCGACGAGCACGGCATCAAGCTCGCCGACGGCAAGGTCACCACCGCGCCGGGCTGGCCCGACGCCTATCAGCGCTGGATCGCCGGCGGCTGGAACGCGGTGTCGGGCCCGGAGGCGTTCGGCGGCCAGGGTCTGCCGCTCGCGATCAACGCCGCCTGCACCGAAATCTGGAGTGCCGCGAACGCCGCGTTCGGCCTCTGCCCGCTGCTGACGCTCTCCGCGATCGAGGCGCTCGACGCCCATGGCAGCGCTGAACTGAAAAACACCTATCTGGAAAAACTGGTGTCGGGCCAATGGACCGGCACCATGCAACTCACCGAGCCGCAGGCGGGCTCCGACGTCGGCGCGCTGCGCACCCGTGCCGAACGGGCGGGCGATGGCAGCTACCGCATCAAGGGCACCAAAATCTTCATCACCTATGGCGACCACGACATGACCGATAATATCGTGCATTTCGTGCTGGCGCGCTTGCCGGATTCGCCCGCGGGCACCAAAGGCATTTCGCTGTTTCTAGTTCCGAAATTCCTCGTCAACGCCGACGGTTCGCTCGGCGCCCGCAACGATGTCTATCCGAGCGGCGTCGAGCACAAGCTCGGCATGCACGCTTCGCCGACCTGCACCATGACCATGGGCGATCAAGGCGGCGCGATCGGCTACCTGATCGGCGAGGAAAATCGCGGCATGCAATGCATGTTCACGATGATGAACCAGGCCCGGCTCGGCGTCGGCCTCGAAGGCGTCGGCCTTGCCGACCGCGCCTATCAGCAGGCGCTGGCGTTTGCGCAAGAGCGCAAGCAGGGCCGCGCCATCGGCAAAACCGGGGATGGGATGGACACCATCATCATGCATCCCGATGTCAAGCGGATGCTGATGCAGATGCGCGCCCTCACCGCGGCGGCGCGGACGATCTGCTATGCGACCGCCGTGGCGATCGATATATCCACGCGTGCCAAGGACCCAAAAGTGCGGGCCGACGCCGCCGCTCGCGGCGCGCTGCTGACGCCGCTCGCAAAAGCGTTCGCCACCGACATCGGCAATGAGGTGGCCTATCTCGGCGTGCAGATTCACGGCGGCATGGGTTTTATCGAGGAGACCGGCGCCGCGCAGCATTCCCGCGATGCGCGCATCACCTCGATCTATGAGGGCACCAACGGCATCCAGTCGATCGATCTGGTGACCCGCAAGCTTGCCGCCCATGGCGGCGCTTCGGTTTCGGCGCTGCTCGACGAACTCGGCGGCATCGTCAGCAAGGTCGAGGCCTCGAACGACCCGGCATTCGGCACCACGGGCCCAAAACTGCGCGACGCGCTGGGCTCGCTCGACCGCGCCAGCAAATGGCTGTTGGAGCGCGTCGCCTCGAAGCCGAACGAAGCCCTGGCGGGCGCCACGCCGTATCTGCGGCTGTTCGGATCGACGCTCGGCGGCTGCATGCTGGCGGGCGAGGCGCTCGCGGCCCGCGATGCCCAAGATGACGGTCGCGGCGATCCGCAGCGTTACGTGACGCTGGCGCGGTTTTTCGCCGAGAACATCTCGGTGCAGGCCGCTGCGCTGGAAAAAACGGTGACGGACGGCGCCGACGCGGTGAATGGCGCCGATGCGGTGTTGCTGGGGTAGCGCTTCGTAGCGCACCGGAAATCGTCATACCCCGCCATCATTGGCGGAAAACGAGGGAGCATTGGCGAGCGGTTCGACCGGCGGCCACCTAAAACAACCATCAACGAGGTGCCCGAGGGCCTGTCATCGGCAACGGCGCCTTATCGCATGGTAAGAAAGGCCGCATAAAATGCCGAAGTTTCCCGTCAATACGATCGAGTCCGCGCCCGAACGTTCAAAGCCGGCGCTGCAGCAGCTGCAAGCGGCCTTCGGCATGATTCCGAACATTGCCGGTGTCATCTCGACGTCGCCCGTCCTGATCAACAGCCTTGTCGGCCTGTTCGGGAATGTCCACGGCGGCAGTTTTACCGAAGCGCAGATCCAGACATTGCTGCTCACCAACGCGGTGACCAACGGATGCAGCTGGGCGGTCGCGTTCCATACCGCTTTGGCGCTCAAGGAAGGGCTTGATTCCGCCGATGTCGAGGCCATTCGCGAGCGCCGCTTGCCGACAGACAAAAAGCACGCCGCGCTCTCGTTGCTGGCGCGAACGTTGATCGAAAAGCGCGGCCGTCTCGACGATCGCGACGTCGAGCAATTCATGGCGGCGGGTTTTGCCGACGACCAAGCCCTTGAGGTGATCGCCGCCGTGGCTGCGTCCACAATCACGAACTATGCGGGCAGCGTTACCAAAACCCCGCTCGAGGCGCCGTTCCAGGCTTACGCCTGGTCGGCCTGAACGACCCGCCGCCGGGAGCGTCCCCGGCGGCTTCAGCCCCCCGGGCTCCTCGCCGGACCGACGGTCTTTTCCCTGCCCATCACCAACAACCCATCATAGGTGATAAGCAGCTCGCCCTCGAACTTGCAGGCAAGGCCCAATAATTCCAATCGTCGCTTAACTTGCGGCGACACGTTGCCCATGTCGGCCTCGACGGCAAGGCGCTCCAGTGCGCGGCGTTCCCTGGGCGCCAGTTTGCTCGGCAAGAAACGAACCATCGGCTGCCTCGCTCAGAAAAAGCCCGGGCTGAGGTCCAGGCCATACGACGCCAGCATCAGCGAAACCAACAGCCCGGCCCCGCAAAACATCCCGATCGTTTTCAGCGTCTCGATGTCCGCCTGGCTGGCCGGCAATCTTCGCGACAGCACCCTTGCAATTGCAGCCATTTGCGATCTCCCCAGAGCGCGTCTGTTCGGATGATAGGTCTCATCTAAAGCAAAAAGGTTCAGCAGATTTGAGAATTCTGCATGTAACGCCGGTGACATCGCGGCGCGGCGCGTTGAGGTCTTTGCACTGGTCGTGCAACCTGTCATGACAGCCGCGCAAGTGAGCGATCTGCGGTTGCCAAATCGCCATCAAATGGGCTGACTGATCCCGGCTAATTCGATATCTCTTGCAAACTAGCCGAATTGGCGGGCTGAATAGCGGTCAAATACTCCTGGCAAATACTCCTGGAAGGTAGTTCCAAATGCTCTTCGCACGCTGGTTTGCTGTCGCTGCGACGGCATCGCTGCCGATCGTGGGCGGATTGGCCGCGGTGCCATTCTCGGCAACGGAATCACCGGCGGCCGCGAGCTGCGGCGACGAAGCCGACCTCACCGTGCTGCCCTCGCCGTTCGCGCCGTGGAAGGGCGCGCCATTGCGCGTCATGGTCGTTGCGGAAAAGCCGCTCGACGGCACACTCTCGCTGGTCGCGCCCGATGGCAGCGCCGCGGCCACGTCGCCCCACCGCCAAGGTGCCGGGCCTTACTCCTGGTTCGCCGAGGTCGCAGCCCCCGCCGCCGGCACCTGGCATGCGACGCTGGCGTCGGCCGGCTGCGGCCCCATCACCCGCGAAATCGTCGTCGCCGCGCAAAAAACTCAGCCGCCGGCAACACCGCCGGGACGAATCTGGCAGGTCCGCGGCAGCTGGAACAGCACCACCGAAGCCTTGTTCTCGGCCTGGATCGAAAAGCTGTTCGACGCACCACCCGACCAGGACCTGTCGTGGAAGGTATGGAGCGAAGTGCTGCAAGATCAGTCGCGCAATTTCCTGTTCAATTATCTCGGGCGCGGCGAAGACAACGGAAAATCGGGCCTGCGTCCCGACTGTGCCGACTTCGTCTACTTCCTGCGTGCCTATTTCGCCTACAAGATGGGGCTGCCGTTCGGCTATTCGAATTGCTCGCGCGGCTTCGGCGGCAGGCCGCCGAAGTGCTACCAATGGTTCGACATCGATCATCCCGAGGTCACGCGTCCGCCTCCGCCGCCGGAACCGGAAGCCGCCTCGGCCACGCCGGCTGCCGCTCCCCCTGCCCCGCCGCCGAAACTGCTGGGATTGTTCGGCCGCTCGGATCAGGCCGATACGCCGCCAACGCCACCCGCGGGCCCGGTAGCGCCGCCCAAGCCGAAGCGCCCGACCAATTTCGCGGAATATCTGCGCGACGTCGGCGACGTCGTCCATACCGGGGCGGTGCGCGTCTCGGGCAATGACGACAACACCGATTTCTACACCATCTCGCTATCGCAAAAGACGCTGCGCCCGGGCACCGTCTATGCCGACCCCTACGGCCATGTCTTGATGCTGGTGCATCTGGTGCCGGAGTCCAATGGAACACCCGGTGTGTTTCTCGCGGTCGACGCCGAGCCCGACGGCTCGATCACGCGCAAGCGCTTCTGGCGCGGCAACTTCCTGTTCGTGCACGATCCCGCGCTCGGCGGTCCCGGCTTCAAGCGGTTCCGGCCGATCGTCGGCGGAAAAGACAGCCCGCTGCGGCGGCTCAGCAATGCCGAGATCGCCAAAAATCCGCAATACGGGGATTTCTCGCTCGAACAGTCGCAGATCAGCGTCGAGGATTTTTACGATCGCATGGACGACGTGATGTCGCCGGAGCCGCTCGATCCGGTGAAGGCGATGACCGACGCGATCGCCAGCCTCAACGAGCAGGTGAGGACGCGCGTCACCTCGATCGAGAACGGACGAAAATATCTGGAGAAGCAGGCCGGCATCACCGCGATGCCGGACGGCGCGTCGATCTTCGAAACCACCGGCGCCTGGGAGGATTACTCGACGCCGGCGCGCGATTTCCGCTTGTTGATCGCGAGCGATGTGGTGCGGAATTTCCCCGACCGCCTGGTGCGGCGTGCCGACCGTTACGCGATCCCGCCCGGCAAGAGCAGCGAGGACGTGAAACGCGAATTGCAGGGCGTGCTCACTTCGGAACTTGCCTCCCGCAAAATCTCCTATACGCGCAGCGACGGCTCGCAGTGGACCCTCACCCTCAAGGATGTGCTCGACCGCGCCGCGGATTTCGAGATGGCTTACAACCCGAACGACTGCGCCGAACTGCGCTGGGCTGCGCCGGAAGGTAGCCAGGAAGCCGCCACCTGCAAGCGTCGCGCGCCGCAGGCCCAGCGAGCCAAGATGTCGTCGGATTATCGCAACTGGTTCCGCGAGCGACACTGGCCGACACACAGCTAGGGCGTACCCACGATCCTCCCGCGGCAGAACGCTATTCACCGCGCTTTCTTTTGGTATAGGCTGCCAAACAAGGGCGCGGCAAAGCATCGCGCCTAACGTCCCTGGGAGGAGAGCATGGCTTTATTCAGATCGACGGCGGCTGTCGTGTTGGCGCTCGGTGTGACATTCGCAACGCCCGCGCTCGCACAGAAGAAATACGACACCGGTGCAACCGATACCGAGATCAAGGTCGGCCAGACCATTCCGCTCAGCGGACCGGCTTCCGCCTATGGCGGCATCGGCAAGGTGCAGGCCGCCTATATCAACATGATCAACGAGCAGGGCGGAATTAACGGTCGCAAGGTCAACCTCATTCAGTATGACGACGCCTACAGCCCCCCGAAGACGGTCGAGCAGGTGCGCAAGCTCGTCGAAAGCGACGAAGTCCTCACCACCTTCCAGATCATCGGCACGCCGCCGAATGCTTCGGTCCAGAAATATCTCAACGACAAAAAAGTACCGCAGCTTCTGGCGTCGACTGGCGCGACGCGTTTCACCGACCCGAAGAATTTCCCGTGGACGATCGCCTTCAACCCGAACTACCAGTCGGAGGGCCACATCTACGCAAGATTCATTCTCGCCAATTATCCGAATGCGAAGATCGCCATCCTCTATCAGAACGACGACCTCGGAAAAGATTACGTCAAGGGGTTGAAAGACGCGCTTGGCGACAAGGCCTCCATGATCGTCGCCGAGAAGTCCTACGAATTGTCCGATCCAACCGTCGACTCGCAGATGGTGACGCTGAAGGCGTCCGGCGCCGATCTCTTCTATAATATTACGACGCCGAAATTCGGGGCCCAGGCGATCAAGAAAGCCGCCGAACTCGGCTGGAAGCCGGTCCAGATTCTCGACATCAACGCGACGCCGGTCAGCCAAACGCTGATTCCGGCCGGCCTCGACAACGCCAAGGACATCATTTCGGTCAATTACGGCAAGGACCCGCTCGACCCGCAATGGGACAACGACGAAGGCATGAAGCGCTACAAGGCTTTCATGGCGAAATATGCGCCGGCCGAGGACGCCAACAGCGGCATCGCGACTTACGGCTACTCAACCGCGACGCTGCTGGTGCAGATACTCAAGCAATGCGGCGACAATCTCACGCGCGCCAACATCATGACGCAGGCGACCAACATCAATGGTTTCGTCGCTGACCTCGCGTTGCCGGGAATGACGGTCTCCACCGAACCGGACGATTGGCGCATCAACAAGCAATTCCAGATGATGAAATTCGACGGCCAGCGTTGGGTCCTGTTCGGGCCGATCGTGACGGACGACTTCAAGACGAATTGAAGTTCGAAGCAAACAAGACGACATCCAATGCGAGCGGCCCCGCATTATCGCCGCATTGGCTTCACCAAACGGCCTCACAACAAGCAGGACTTCCTCAAATTTCAACAGTTCACTGCATGCGTCGTCGTTAGAAAAGGAATGACCATGCGCACCATGACAACAGCAGCCCTCGTTGCAGTTCTTGCACTGGGAACGCCGGCCCTGGTACAGGCACAGGGAGCGTCCTCGCAGAAAGACCAGGCTCCGGCCGAGTCCCAAGCCCCCGCCGAGTCCAGCGTATCGATTCACAGCATACAAGTGATTGACGTCAAGGAACTGCCGCCAGCCGTGAAATCCCAGATTGACGATATCGTCGCCAAGACCAGCGAGGAAGATAAGCAGTCCCTCCGCAAATCGATCGACGGAGCGCCCGCTGCGATCTCTGCCCTAAAGGCCAAAGGCCTTACATCGGCACAGGTTGTGGCCATCAACATCGCCGACGGCGTTTTGATGCTCTTTACAAAGATAGCATGAGCGGAACGAAAATTGGCTGAATAGCCGGTCGAACCCAAGCTTAAACACCATCAATCCCGGCAACGACTTGGGTTGGCAATTGCCGACCAAAGTCGGTGCCGGGATTGATTTTGCCGTCGGCGTAGAACAAATGGGTAAGCGCTGACGTCATCCTGATTGACGGTCTTCTTCACCAGACGCATGCTGAGCAAGCCGGTGTAGAAGGCCAGATTCTGCCGCGGTTTGGCTGAAATCGCCGTGAGATGGTGGATTCCCGTCAGTTGCATCGGCGGGCTCCCACGCGTCATTGTGTCCCGTTGAAAACCGGTATCACCGGTTTGGGTCCCTCCGGGAGATGATGTAGGCTGGCTGGCAAAGACGCGCCCGAGTGCGCCGCAGGGCTCCAAGAACAACGCTTCAAGAACAACGGCTCAAGGACAACCGCAATGACCGATCACCTGATAGTCACCGACGAAGCCACGATGCGGGTGATCAGACTGCGGCGGCCCGAAAAGAAGAACGCGATCACGCAAGACATGTATCGCGCGATGAGCGATGCGATCGACACCGCCCAGAACAACCCGGAGATCCGCTGCATCATCATCACCGGCGGTTCGGGCGTGTTCACCGCGGGCAACGATCTCGAGGAATTCCTGCACGAAGGCACTTCGAATACCGACGCGCCGCGCGCCTCGAACGCCGTGAAGTTCCTCTATTCGCTGGCCCACAACGTCAAGCCGATCATCGCGGCGGTCGATGGCGTCGCGATCGGCATCGGTACCACCATGCTGTTTCACTGCGACTACGTTCTGGCCAGCACTACCGCAACATTCGCCACCCCGTTCATCAATCTGGGCCTGGTTCCGGAAGGCGCCTCCAGCCTGCTGATGCCGCGCACCATGGGACATCAGCGCGCCTTTGCGACCCTGGTGATGGGGCGGACCATGAGCGCCGATGACGCCCTTATCGCAGGTTTCGTCAACGTGGTGGTCGCCCCCGGCCACACCGAGGCCGAAGCCCGCAAGGTCGCCCGCGAGATTTGCAGACTGCCGGCCGAAGCGGTTGCGATTTCGCGCAAGCTGTTGAGGACGCCGCCCGAAGATCTGACCCGCCGGATCGATCAGGAAAGCCATCTGTTCGGCGAGCGGATGCGCTCGGCGGAGGCGGTGGCCGCGTTCAGGGCGTTCTTCTCGCGCAAGAAGGCCTGAACGGAGTTCGTGAAATCGTTGCACGGATTCTCTATGATGGCATCATGAGTTATCCGCTCCGTCAGATGCTTGTCGCCGTGATGCTGACAACGGCGCCTGGCTTAGCCTCACGCGCGATCGCGCAAAGCGCAACGCAGGTCACCACACCCGTTGCCGCCACGCCGGTCGATGTCCGAATTCTCGCCATCAACGATTTCCACGGCTACCTTCGGCCGTCGCCCGCCGGCATCCGGATCGCCGATCCCGACGACAAGACCAAAAAGACGATGGTGGCCGCCGGTGGCTCCGAGACCATGGCGACCCTGGTCAAGCAGCTCCGCGCGCAGGCCACGAACCCAAAAAATACCATCTTCGTCGCCGCCGGAGACCTGATCGGCGCCAGCCCGTTCCTGTCGGCGATGTTTCACGACGAGCCCACCGTCGAATCGCTATCGATGATGGGGCTTGAGATCGCTTCCGTCGGCAATCATGAATTCGACGAGGGCAAGGACGAATTGCTGCGGATGCAGAACGGCGGCTGTCACCCGGTCGACAAGTGTCAGGGACCGCATCCGTTTGCCGGCGCCAGGTTCCACTATCTGGCGGCCTCGACCGTCGAGAAGGATACCGGCAAGACCGTGCTCCCCGCCTACGAGATCCGGGAATTCGAGGGCATTCCAGTCGCCTTCATCGGCCTGACCTTGAAGGGGACGGCGACCATCGTCTCGCCTCCCGGTATTGCGGGCCTCGAATTCAAGGACGAGGCCGACACCGTCAACGCGCTGGTTCCGGAACTGAAGGCGCGCGGCGTCGAGGCGATCGTCGTCTTGATCCACGAAGGCGGCTATCCGACCGGCGATTATAATGAATGTCCGGGCATCTCCGGCGCCATCGTCGACATCGTCAAGAAGTTCGATTCCGCGGTCGACGTGGTGATCAGCGGCCACACCCATCAGGCCTATGTCTGCGAGGTCGACGGACGTCTGGTCACCAGCGGCGACAAATACGGCACCCTCGTCACCACGATCGATCTGAAACTCGATCGCACGAGCCGCGACATCGTCAGTGCCAAGGCCGACAATGTCATCGTCCGCACCGGCGCCACCGCCAGGGATCCGGAACAAACCGCATTGCTGGAAGCCTACGACAAGCTTGCCGCGCCGCTCGGCAACCGCCCGGCGGGATCGGTGAGCGAAACGCTGTCGCACATTCCCGACCATGCCGGCGAGAGCGCGCTTGGCGACATCATTGCCGACGCTCAGCTCGCCGCGACGCAAACCAGCGCAAAGGGCAGCGCCGTGATCGCGATGACCAATCCCGGCGGCATCCGCATCAACGTGACCAAGAAGGACGAAGGCGCGGTGTCTTACGCCGATCTGTTCGCCAGCCAGCCGTTCCGCAACCAGCTGGTGACGCTGACGCTGACCGGCGCCCAGATCAAGAATGTACTGGAACAGCAATGGCGCGACCCGAAACTGCCGCGCATTCTCCAGGTCTCGAATGGCTTCAGCTATAGCTGGGACGATGCCAGGCCCACTGGCGACCACGTGCTGGCGGACAGCCTGTCGCTCAACGGCACACGCATCGATACGGCGGGGAGCTATCGGGTGACCGTGAACAATTATCTGTCGGTCGGCGGCGACGGATTTACGGTACTGAAGGACGGAACAGCACCGCTGGTCGGCGCCTACGACATCGACGCCCTGTATGGCTATTTCCGGGCCAACGGCCCGATCGGACCCCCGCCGGCTAAGCGCATCACGCGGATCAATTGAATTGCAAGGCCGCGCTCGCGGTCGTATTTCCCAAATCCCGTCTGAACGGTCCGGTCTGAAGATGCGGCCCTTTCGGACCGGCCGTTGACCGCCTAGATTAGGCCGCTCCCCCTTTTGACGAGCCGTGCCCGCCAACGGGCTTCAACACGCCGAGGTATTGCATGACGCTCCTTCTCAGCCATCCGGCAAGCCTCGATCATCTGACGCCGCCGGGACATCCCGAACGGCCCGACCGGATTCGCGCGGTCGAAGAGGTTCTCGGCGAAAGCCGCTTCGACGGGCTGACACGCGGCGAGGCGCCGGAAGGCAATCTCGATCTGGTCGCGCTGTGTCACAACGAGCATTATGTGGAAGAGCTTCGGCATATCGCGCCGTCGAGCGGCCTGATCTATCTCGACGGCGACACCTCGATGTCTCCGGGCACCTGGGAAGCCGTGATGCGCGGCGTCGGCGGTGCCGTCGCCGCCACCGACGCGGTGATGGCAGGCACCCATCACAACGCGTTTGTCGCGACGCGGCCTCCCGGCCATCACGCCGAGATCAGCAAGCCGATGGGCTTTTGTTTTTTCGATCACGCCGCCATCGCCGCGCGTCACGCCCAGCGCAAATACGGCATCGCCCGCGCCGCGGTGGTTGATTTCGACGTCCATCACGGCAACGGCACCCAGGATATTTTCTGGGCGGATCCGACCGTGATGTACTGCTCGACGCACCAGATGCCGCTGTTTCCAGGCACCGGCGCCAGCGGCGAGCGCGGCGAGCACGACACCATCGTCAATGCGCCGCTGGCGCCCGAGGACGGCAGCGCCAGGTTCCGCGCCGCGTTTGAAAATCTGATCCTGCCGCAACTGAAGAAGTTCAGCCCCGAACTGATCATCATCTCGGCCGGTTTCGACGCGCACCATCGCGATCCCTTGGCCTCGCTCAATCTGAAGGGCGAGGACTTCGGCTGGGTCACCCGCCAGCTGATGGATGTCGCAGATGCCAGCGCCGGCGGACGGGTGGTTTCGGTGCTCGAGGGCGGATATGATCTGCAAGGCCTGAAAGAGTCGGTGGCAGCACACGTCACCGCATTGATGGGCGCGTGAATTACCGCCACAATACGTCCGCATAGATATCTTTGAGTCTGCGCCGGCTGAGTGGCGCATCCGGGAAACCAATATGGCCGAAAATACCCAAGTCGATCCCAAACACGTCGATCCCAAACACGTCGACGCCAAACTGGACGTCAAGAAGCTGAGCTTCGAACGCGCGATCGAAGAACTCGAATCGATCGTCACGCGGCTGGAAGCCGGCAAGGTGCCGCTGGAGGAATCTGTCGCCATTTACGAGCGCGGCGAGGCCTTGAAACGGCGGTGCGAGGAACTGCTGCGACAGGCCGAGGCGCGGGTCGACAAGATCACGACCGATTCGAACGGCCAGGCGGTCGGCACCGAGCCGCTCGACGTTCAATGATGGCGCGTCACCTCCGCGCGCAGAAATAAAACGACACAAAACACGGCGGGCCGGTTGCGGCGCTGGCAAACATTAACGGCCCCCCGACGATCTTCTCGTGCCGGTCCGCCTTCGCTTGCTGGTCCGCGGATCGCTGCCGTTGCGCGAACGCATGGCTTAACCTGACCCGGCGGGCATGATTGCGACCCGCAATGCCGCCGCCCGCGAATGGGCTCGAAAAAATCTCCAGCCAACCGCCGCCGCGGCCCGCCCGGATGCCGCCGATTTGGGCGAAATCGACCCCTTGTGGCGCGGCCAGGGTCAAGGTCTTACCTATGACCGCGCTGCCTTTGTCGCGTCTATGACAGCTGTGAGTTGGCTTTGGGCGCAGCTTTAGTGTAGAGATAGCGAGGTTATGGGCTATCGGAGGTCCACTTGCGGTCGTCGAAAATGAACGTAAGCACTTCAAATAGCTAATGAAAATGGCCGGGATAGAGTGAAGCCGCAAAAGTGATGTAGATCACATTGAACGATCTGGACCTCGTCTAAGCTTTCAATTTGGGCTTCGGCCTGCTTAGCCGCCGTCCCGCGTCTGGGTTTTCGCTGCGCCAATCATGCGCACCCATCTTCCGTCGGGCCGTTCGTCCGACATGCAAAATTGGAATATCGCTGTGACTGATTTTAGTAAAACGCCGCTTCTCGACACGATCCACACCCCGGAAGACCTGCGCCGGCTCAAGGTGGAACAGGTCCGGCAAGTCGCCGACGAACTGCGCCAGGAAACCATCGATGCCGTTTCGGTCACCGGCGGCCATTTTGGCGCGGGCCTTGGCGTGGTCGAGCTGACGACGGCACTGCATTATGTATTCGATACCCCGCGCGACCGCCTGATCTGGGACGTCGGCCACCAGGCCTATCCGCACAAGATCCTGACCGGCCGCCGCGACCGCATCCGCACCTTGCGTACCGGCGGCGGGCTATCCGGTTTCACCAAGCGAACCGAAAGCGATTACGATCCGTTCGGCGCCGCGCACTCCTCGACCTCGATCTCGGCGGCGCTCGGCATGGCCGTGGCGCGCGACCTCTCCGGCGGCACCAACAACGTGATCGCCGTGATCGGCGACGGCGCGATGTCGGCCGGCATGGCCTATGAGGCCATGAACAATGCCGGCGCGATGAACTCGCGGCTGATCGTCATCCTCAACGACAACGACATGTCGATCGCGCCGCCGGTCGGCGCGATGTCGGCCTATCTGTCCAGGCTCTATTCAGGCAAGACCTATCGCACGCTGCGCGAAGCCGCCAAGCAGCTCGGCAATCATCTGCCCAAGATCATCGCCAACCGCGCCAACCGCGTCGAGGAATATTCCCGCGGCTTCATGATGGACGGCGGCACGCTGTTCGAGGAACTCGGCTTCTATTATGTCGGCCCGATCGACGGCCACAATCTCGACCATCTGTTGCCGGTTCTCGCCAACGTCCGCGACATGCAGACCGGTCCGGTGCTGATTCACGTCGTCACCCAGAAAGGCAAGGGCTACGGCCCGGCGGAAGCTTCCGCCGACAAATATCACGCCGTGGTCAAGTTCGACGTCGCCACCGGCGCGCAGGCCAAGTCCAAGCCGAATGCCCCCTCCTACCAGAACGTGTTCGGCCAGAGCCTGGTCAAGGAAGCCGAGAAGGACGACAAGGTCGTCGGCATCACCGCGGCGATGCCGTCGGGAACCGGCATCGACCTGTTCGCCAAGGCGTTTCCGAGCCGCACCTTCGATGTCGGCATCGCCGAGCAGCACGCGGTGACTTTCGCCGCCGGTCTCGCCACCGAAGGCTACAAGCCGTTCTGCGCGATCTACTCGACCTTCCTGCAGCGCGGTTACGATCAGATCGTCCATGACGTGGCGATCCAGAGCCTGCCGGTTCGTTTCGCGATCGATCGTGCCGGCCTGGTCGGCGCCGACGGCGCGACCCATGCCGGCTCGTTCGACAGCGCCTATCTCGGCTGCCTGCCCAATTTCGTCATCATGGCGGCCTCCGACGAGGCCGAACTGGTGCACATGGTGGCAACCCAGGTCGCGATCAACGACCGCCCGAGCGCGGTTCGCTACCCGCGCGGCGAGGGCCGTGGCGTCGAGATGCCGGAAGTCGGCGTCGCGCTCGAAATCGGCAAGGGCCGCATCGTCCGCGAGGGCACCAAGGTCGCGCTCTTGTCGTTCGGCACCCGTCTGGCCGAATGCGAGAAGGCCGCCGACGAACTGGCCGCACTTGGCCTTTCCACCACTATTGCCGATGCGCGCTTCATGAAGCCGCTCGACCTCGACATGATCTTGAAGCTGGCGCGCGAGCACGAAGTGCTGCTCACGGTCGAGGAAGGCTCGATCGGCGGCTTCGGCTCCCACGTGATGCAGACGCTGGCCGAACACGGCATGCTCGACGGCGGCCTGCGGATGCGTGCGATGGTGCTGCCCGACGAGTTCCTCGACCATGACTCGCCGAACGCGATGTACGCCCGCGCCGGTCTCGACGCCAAGAGCATCGTCGCCAAGGTGTTCGAAGCGCTCGGCAAGGATTTCAAGACCGAAACGGTGAAGCTGGCCTGAGGTTTCGCCGGCCCCTACCCACCGTTTCAAACGCGTCACAACGATCGACTGCGGTGATGCATGAAGATCTATCTGGCAGGCCCCGACGTGTTCCTGCCGGACGCGGTTGAGATCGGCAAGCGCAAGGCCGAAATCTGCGCGCGTTACGGCCTGAGCGGAATCTATCCACTCGACAACACCATCGACCGCTCGGCCAGCGATGTCTCGCTGCGGATATTTAGGGGCAACCAGGCGATGATGGACGAGGCAGACGCCATCATTGCCAACCTGACGCCGTTTCGCGGCCCCGGCGCCGACCCCGGCACGGTCTACGAACTCGGGTACATGGCCGGGCGCGGCAAGCGCTGCCTCGGCTATTCCAACGACCCCGGATATTATGCCGATCGCGTCCGCCGCTTTACCTCCGTCAGCCCGGGCGACGGGCGATTGGTCGATGCCGACGGATTGACGGTTGAAGATTTCGGCTTGAACGACAATCTGATGATGATGCACGCGCTCGATCTGCATGGCTATCCGCTGGTGATGCCGCAACAACGGCCCGCGGATATCTGGCACGATCTGACCGCGTTCGAGGCCTGCGTCCGGATCGCGGCAGGCCGATCAAGCTGACAACAGGGATCGTTGAATCATGCCCCCTCCCCGCAAGCGCGCGGACGTGCTGCTGGTCGAGCGCGGCCTGTTCGAGAGCCGGGCGCGAGCCCAGGCCGCGATCGAGGCGCGCCTCGTCATCGCCAATGACAAACCGGTTTTGAAAGCCTCCGAGGGCGTTCCCGAGGATGCCGTGCTGCAGGCGCAACCGGCGTATCCCTTTGTCTCGCGCGGCGGCGTCAAGCTGTCAGGCGCGCTGGAGCGATATCCGATCGAGATCGAGGACCACGTCTGCCTCGATGTCGGCGCCTCCACCGGCGGCTTTACCGAAGTGCTGCTCGCCAATGGCGCCAGCCTGGTATTTTCGATCGATGTCGGCCACGGCCAGTTGCATCCCTCGTTGCACGGTCATCCCCGGATCGTTTCGATGGAAGAGACCGATATCCGAGGCTTCGAAGGCAAACGCCTGCCGCAACGGCCGGATATCGTCGTGATCGATGTCAGTTTTATCTCCTTGAAGGCCGTGCTGCCGGTGGCGCTGTCGCTGGCCGCCGCACCGATGCATCTGCTGGCATTGATAAAACCGCAATTCGAGGCGGCGCGAAAACATTCCAAGCGCGGCATCATCCGCAACGCGGCGGTGCATCAGGAAATCTGCGACGAGATCACCGCCTTCGCGTCGTCGCTCGGCTGCACCGGGATCGAGGTGTTTCCGTCGTCGATCACGGGCGGTGACGGCAATATCGAATTCTTTATCGGCGCGCGCCGTGGTTGAACGTCTCGTCATCGACCATGTCGGTCATCGCGGCGACGGCGTCGGATTTGCCGGCGGCGAGAGCCTGTTCGTGCCGTATACGCTGGCGGGAGAAACCGTCGAGGTCGAATCCGTCGCCGATCATCCCGATCGCCGGTCGCTGATGCGCATCGAGCACGCCAGCCCGGAGCGGATCGATCCGTTCTGCAAATATTTCGGCGCTTGCGGCGGCTGCGCCATCCAGCACTGGCAGCCGGAGGCCTATCGGGCGTGGAAACGCCAGATCGTGGTCGATACGCTCGCGCATACCGGCATCGAATGCGACGTCGCAGCGCTGGTCGACGCCCACGGCGCCGGTCGCCGCCGCATCACCGTCCATGCCCGCCGCGGCGGCGATGGCGAATTGCGCACCGGATTCGCCGCCGCCAACAGCCACGCCATCGTCGCGATATCGGAATGCCCGATCCTCGATCCTGGCTTGCGCGGCGCGCTCGACGCCGCGCGGACCTTGGCTGAGGCCCTCAAGCCCACCGCCAAGCCGCTCGATATCCAGGTGACAGCGGCCAGCAATGGCCTCGATGTCGATGTGCGTGGCTCGGGACCGCTGTCGACCGCGCTGATCGCAAGCCTGTCCGAGATCGCCCAACGGCACGGGCTGGCGCGGCTGACCCGCCATGGCGAACTGGTGCTGATGCGCAACCCGCCGACCATAGAGATCGGCGCCGCGCGCGTCATCCTGCCGCCGGGCTCGTTCCTACAGGCCACCCTGGCCGGCGAAGAAGCGCTGGCGGCGCTGGTAAGCGGTCATTGCAAGCGCGCCAAGCACATCGCCGATCTGTTTTGCGGGGTCGGGCCGTTTGCGCTGCGACTGGCGGCCAAAGCCCGGGTTTCCGCGTTCGACAGCGATGCCGGCGCGGTGGCTGCGCTGTCGAAGGCGGTGACATCGGTCTCCGGGCTGAAACCGGTCAAGGCCGAGGCCCGCGATCTATTCCGGCGTCCGCTGATGGCGCAGGAATTGCGCGACTACGACACGATCGTGTTCGATCCGCCGCGGCAGGGCGCGCTGGCGCAAGTCAAGCAACTCGCGGCCAGCAAGATTCCCGTGGTGATCGCGGTGTCCTGCAACGTCGCGACATTCGCGCGCGACGCCCGCATCCTGATCGACAGCGGCTACAAGATCGAAGGCGTCACGCCAGTCGACCAGTTCCGTCACACCCCGCATGTTGAACTGGTGGCGCGGTTTGCGCGCTGAAGTTATGCGTCGTCCCGGCGAAGTAGGCTGTGAAGCAATCGCCCACGTCATCCTGAGGTGCTCGCCGTCTTCGGCGAGCCTCGAAGGATGTTGTTCAGCGCAGTGCGTGCGGCCATCCTTCGAGGCTCGCACCGGACAGCGCAAGTGCGCTGCCGGGAGAGTTCGCACCTCAGGATGACGCCGGTGACTTTCGCACCGACGACGTCATCGAACGATGTTTACCGCATCACGTCGAGCGTCACATTGGCGATGCCTGAGTTCACCATGCCGAGCGCCTGCGCCGCGGAATAGGACACGTCGACCACACGCCCGGGCACGTAGGGTCCGCGGTCATTGACCCGCACCGTCACGGACTTTCCAGTCGCCGTATTGGTGACGCGCAGCTTGGTGCCGAACGGCAGGCTCGGATGCGCGGCGGTCAGTTCGTTCGGATCGAATTTCTCGCCGCTCGCGGTTTCGCTGTCTTCCGAATAGAAGCTGGCAACGCCGGCTGACTTCGTCGCGGCGCCGCTTTCCGATGAACGCTCGTGCCGCACCACCGAGGAAGGCTCGCGCGCCGCGACCCGCATCTCACGGTGAGGTTTGATCGCAGCCTGCTTGGCGGACGGCACAAAGGCCGCATTCCGGCTGACTGTGGAAGATTGTGCGCACGCCGCCAGCGAGGCGGCTGCCAGTGTGAGGCCGATCGTTCGGACCATCTTCGCCCGACTCGCAATCGCTGCGGCAAGCAGCGCATCAACGGAAACGCCGGACATTCCGGCATGGCTGACGGCACGCATCAAGCACCCCAATCTCAGCCCGGCCCCGGACACCACCAGTCCGGCAGCGGATGCAGGCAGAACCAAGGCTGTATGACGACCGCCATTTTTTGGACACACGATTTGGGCTTGCCGTTGCCCTGAAGCCACACACCAAGCAATGCGTGACTATCAAACGGCAGCGTGCTGGGAGATTACGTCGACAACGATCTACGCGGCGGCTGGCTGGTATGGCGTCTGCCATCCGGCACTTGCGTCTTCACCGCCCCCAGCGATCCTGCCAGATCTTCTCGCCGATCGTGCAGGAGACGCGCGGTTCTTTCTCGGCGGCGGGGATCACCCGGCGCTCGGGCGTTCGTCCGGCGACTTCGAGCAGCAGCTTGGTGCGGATCGCCTCCTTGAATTTTTCGCGATCCTTGATCGAGACCACGAACGAGCCGGGGCCGCCAATGACGCAGTCCTCGTAATAGTAATCGAGGTTGTCGATATCCATCGTCGAGTAGGACGGCTCCTTCACCATGATCGGCAGGCCGTTGATGGTGATCCCCCTGGCCAGCGCCTCGTCGCGGGCGCCGAGGACGGGCAGCCCGTTGTTGTTGGGGCCGTCGCCGGAAATATCGATGACGCGCCGCAGCCCATGATAGGGATCTTCATCGAACAACGGCATCGCAAAATAGATCGCGCCCGAGATCGAGGTGCGCGACGCCCGGCGCACCGGCGTCTTCATGATCTCGTTGGCCACCGCATCCGCGGTCTCCGGACCGTCGATCAAGCGCCAGGGAATGATGATCTTCTGGTCGCTCGACGCCGCCCATTCGAAATAGGTCACGGCGATCTTGCCGTTCGGCAGCGCCTTCAGCGCCTGCAGAAATTCCTTCGAGACGATGGCTTGCGCGTATCCCTCGCGCTGGATCGCCAGTTCGTCCATATCCATCGAATAGGAGATATCGGTGGCGAGGATCAGTTCGACATCGACCACCGGCTTGCTGTCGCCGGTCTCCGCCAACTGATGACGCCCGCTCGGCGCCGCGATACTCGCAACGTCGCCTCCGGCCATCACCCCCGCGACAAGCACCGCCCCGATCGAGACACACCAGCGCATCAGCTGCCCTCCATCGCACGACGGGATCGTGACACGCAAAGGGCCCCGCGAAAAGCAGGAACATCGCTTGCGCTTCACAATACAGTTAGATCCTGCCAGTTAGAACTTGCCAGTCAAGCCGGCGCGGCCTCGTTGCGAGGCCCATGGTTGCCCAGTCGCGACCGCGCGTGCGATACAGCGCATCCTGGGCGGGAGGGGATGTCATGTTTCGTGTCGGCACCGTGTGCGTCGTGTTGCTGTTTGCGGCACTCGAACCTGCGCTGGCGCAATCGCCGGTCGAACGCGGCGGCTATCTCGTCCACAGCATCATGGCGTGCGGCAATTGCCACACCCCGCGCGATGCCGACGGCAAGCCGATCGCCGACCGGGCGTTGTCGGGCGGCGGCCTGACCTTGACGACGCTGGCCTTTGTCGCGACCGCATCGAACATCACGCCCGACGTCGAAACCGGAATTGGCGGCTGGAGCGATGCCGAGATCAAGCAGGCGCTGCTGACGGGAATGCGGCCGGACCATGGACGCCTCGCCGGCGTTCCGCTGGCGGCGGTGATGCCTGCCAATTTCTACAAGGCGCTGCTGCCGGACGATCTCGACGCTATCATCGCCTACCTGCGCACCGTCAAGCCGATCCGCAACGAAGTCACCGATCCCCTCTACAAGGCGCCGCCGCACCGCGATCCCTATCCCGACGCCGAGGCCGGTTTCAACAAGGCACAGTTCGGCGATCCGGCCCGCCGCGGCGCCTATCTCGTCACCATCGGCCATTGTATGGAGTGCCATTCGGCATGGTCGCGCGGCGTGTCGGACTTCAAGAATGGCCTCGGTCGCGGCGGCCGGGCGTTCCCGCCACGCCAGGGCGATCCGGCCGGACCGCCCAGCGTGGCTGCGAATATCACCTCGGATTCCGTCGCCGGCATCGGCGCCTGGACCGATCAGGAAATCGGCCGCGCCATCACCCAAGGAATTGCACGCGATGGGGCGATGCTCAAACAGCCGATGGCCTACCGTTATTATGCCGAACTGAAACCGTCCGATCTGGCGGACATCATCGCCTATCTGCGGACGGTGCCGCCGCTGCAATGAAGCCATCGCCAAACAGCCGGTTCCACCGCGGGCCGCAAGATTGTATTGTAGCGCGGCGGAACCATTGAAAACGCCTGGAGCTTACTTCCGGAATGGCCGACACCGTCATCAAACCGAAAACCAGGACCAAAACCAAGACCGAGCGTCCGCGCCTGCACAAGGTCATTCTGGTCAACGACGATTTCACGCCGCGCGAATTCGTCGTCACCGTGCTGAAGGGGGAGTTCCGCATGACCGAGGACCAGGCCCACAAGGTCATGATCACCGCGCATCAGCGCGGGGTATGCGTGGTCGCGGTCTTCACCAAGGACGTCGCCGAAACCAAGGCGACGCGCGCCACCGATGCCGGTCGCGCCAAGGGCTACCCGTTGCTGTTCACCACCGAGCCGGAGGAATAGCGCCATGAGAAACGTCGCCGGAAACATCTGGGCCGGCGCGTTGCTGTTGCTTTCGACTGCAGCGATGGCCGGCACCAACGCCGGCTATGAGATGGGCGGCCAGTACGCCCGCTTCGATCCGGTAGTCAGCCAATACAATCAATCGGGCGAGCTGTTCCGGATCGAGGGCCATTGCCAGTCGTCCTGCACGCTGTTTCTCGCCATCCGCAATGTCTGCATCGGCCGCGGCGCCACCTTGCTGTTTCATGCCGCCCACGACCGGGACCGAAACCCCTCGCCGTCGCGGACCGAGCACATGCTGAGCGCCTACAATGCCAGCCTGCGCGACTACGTCACGTCGCACCATTTCATGGACACGCTCGAATTCCACGCGATCTCCGGCCGCGAGATGATCCACAGATTCGGCTACAGGGCGTGCCCGTAATTCCGGGCTGAGAGCCTTTCCCGTTCCGATGAAATCGGAACGGGGCTCTGCTTTTTTATTTTGACGCGTTTTCTTCACGCGAACCGGTGCCCACTTCGCTCGAAAACGCTATGATCCGCCGGCCTCAGTTCGCCGGCGCTTCGTCGCCCAGGCCGAACACGCGTTGGGCTTTTGAAAAACCTGCGATCGGAAATTCGCCGAGATCGCTCCATCCACCGCTGCAGATGCCGGCAAATCCCTCCGATGCCACCACCGTGCGATGCAGACGGCTGGCAATCTTTTCGAGCCGCGCCGCGAGATTGATCGCCGGACCGATGCAGGTGAAATCGAGCCGATTGCCGCCGCCGATATTGCCGTACAGGATGTCTCCGACATGCAGCGCCACGCCGAAGCGAAAGCGCTCGATGTTGTCGCCGATCGGATAGTGCAACGCGTCGACGCTGGCGCGGGACTCGCGGGCCGCTTCAAGCACGCGCGAGCAAACCTTCTGGTCGTCGCCGACATATTCATCGATCGGAAAAACCGCGAGCAGGCCGTCGCCCATGTACTTCAGCACTTCACCGCCATGCTCCCGGATCGCGGCCACCTGGCAGTCGAAATAATGATTGAGAATATCGACCACGGTCTCGGCCGGCAGCCGGTCCGACAGCGCGGTAAAGCCGCGCAAATCCGACAGCCAGATCGCCGCGTGCATGGTCTCGGTGTGGCCGCGGCGGATCTGGCCGCCCATGATCCGCTCGCCGGCGCGGTTGCCGACGTAGGTATCGAGCAGCATCGTGGCGATACGGCGTGACTGGACGATCTCGCAGTATCGCGCCAGCGCCGGCGTCAGCGCACGCAAGGCGCCAAGCTGCTTGTCGGTGAACCCGCCGGGCTGCTTGGTCGTCCAGCTCGATGCGTTGATCGCGCCATCCATGAACATCAGCGGCAGCGCGATATAGTCGGTGACGCCTTCGGCCCGCAGGTCCTCGATGATCGGGAAGCGCGTGCTGGCGGGATCGTTCGCATGCGCCCTGACCTCCAGCCCCTGCTGGAACACGATCATCATCGGGCTGTTTTGAAACTCCGGGGAATCCAGAAAGCTGAAATCGACCGTGCCGATCCGGACCTCGGCGCCCGGCTTCCAGATAAAACTAATGCCGTAGAAATCCGGGTGCAGCGTGCGAAGGAAGACACCGACGCGCCATAGCGGCAGTCCAGCCTGGATCAGGCGCTCGCAGCATTCGACCATCATCTGGCTGGGCGTGATCGCCGATCTCGCGCCATCGACCATCCAGTCGATGATCTTTTGCAGCTCCGATACGTTCATGGGGTTCTCCAGCCGAAACCAAATTCAGATAAAGCACCCCAGGCAAGCTACCCGCCGACCTGCCCACGATGCCGCAGCAGATGATCCGCCAACACGCAGGCCATCATGGCTTCGCCGACCGGCACGGCGCGGATGCCGACGCAAGGGTCGTGCCGCCCCTTGGTCATGATGTCGGTGTCGGCGCCGTGGCGATCGACGGTCTGGCGCGGCGACAGGATCGACGAGGTCGGCTTGACGGCAAACCGCGCCACCACCGGCTGACCGGTCGAGATGCCGCCCAAAACCCCGCCGGCATGGTTGGACAGAAACCTTGTCCCGTTGTTGCCGGTTCGCATCTCGTCGGCGTTTTCCTCGCCGGTCAGTTCCGCGGCGCCAAAGCCGGCGCCGATCTCGACGCCCTTGACCGCATTGATGCTCATCAGCGCCGCGGCTAGATCAGCGTCGAGCTTGGCATAGATCGGCGCGCCCAATCCCGGCGGCACGCCTTCGGCGACGATCTCGAGCACCGCGCCGATCGAGGAGCCGCTCTTTCTGATGCCGTCGAGGTAGGTTTCGAAGAAGGCAGCCTTGTCCTTGTCCGGGCAATTGAACGGATTGCGCGCGACTTCGTCCCAATCCCATTTGGCGCGGTCGATCTTATGCGGCCCCATCTGCACCAGCGCGCCGCGCACTTGAACGTCGGGCAGGATCTTGCGGGCGATGGCGCCGGCCGCGACCCGGGTCGCGGTCTCGCGCGCCGACGAGCGTCCGCCGCCGCGATAATCGCGCAGGCCGTATTTAGCCTCATAGGTGAAGTCGGCATGGCCGGGACGAAACTTGTCCTTGATCTCGGAATAATCCTTGGAACGCTGATCGGTGTTCTCGATCAACAACGCGATCGGCGTTCCCGTTGTCACCTGCACGCCGGTTTCGGGATGCGCCATCACGCCGGACAGGATTTTGACCGCGTCGGGTTCCTGGCGCTGGGTGGTAAAGCGCGACTGTCCGGGGCGGCGGCGATCGAGATCGTGCTGGATGTCTTCATTGGTCAGCGGGATCAGCGGCGGGCAGCCATCGACCACACAGCCGATCGCGACCCCGTGGCTTTCGCCAAAAGTCGTGACCCGGAACATGTGGCCGAAGGTGTTGAAGGACATGGTGCCTGCGATTGGTTTCGTTGACATGCACCGCTGACGGTGCATGTCAACATGTCGTAACTCGCGTGGTCTGGCACGTCAAACCTCTCGTTCGTCATGCCCGGCCTTGTGCCGGGCATCCACGTCTTTCTTCTGCAAAAGAAAGACGTGGATGGCCGGGCACAGGCGAGCGGAAGCGACGCCGTCCCTTGGACGGCTAAGCCCGGCCATGACGGCGGACGATGCCCTTTCTGGCCTTAACTATATTTCGTCAGTCCGCCGTCCCTGAACACATAGACTACGCCCTGCCCGATCGGCGTATCGGCGGCCTCGAGTGGCGTCGCAATGCCGAGCGCCACCATCAGCGCGCGCATGGTGCCGCCATGGGCGACCGCGACGGTGTCAGCCCGCACTGAATCGAACCAGTCGCGCATCCGCAAGGTGACGCTGGCATAGCTCTCGCCGGACGGTGCCGCGACGCTCCATTTGTCGACCTGGCGCGAGGCAAAGGTCGCGGCGTCGTTCAGTTGCATCTGCGGCAAAGTCAGCCCTTCCCAATGGCCATAGCCGATCTCGCGCAACCGTGCGTCGATGCTGTAATCGGCCGGCGCCAATTTCAGCGCGCCGCGCGCCAATTCCATGGTCGTGCGGGCGCGGCCGAGCGGGCTGGAGACGAACGGCATCGCGGCAGCTTGGTGTCCGTCGCTCGCCAGCAGGCGGCCGAGGATCTCGCCGGCGGCAACCGCCTGCGTGCGGCCGAGGTCGTTGAGCGGAATGTCCTTCGAACCCTGGAAGCGGCCTTCGGCATTCCAGCCGGTTTCGCCGTGGCGGATGTAATAGATCGTCGGCATCGGCATTGAAGCTTGCAACTATTCCTTGGCTCCCGGCCGAATGGCCAAGTGAAATGTCCGGCGCGTCCGGACGCTCGATGCCGACGACGTGATAGCCGGAACGGGACCTCGATCGGACGTTGATCGGTGTTTCGGGGTACACCAGCGCTCCGGGCCGGTACAGCCCAAAATCCGCGCCCTGATACGGTTGTTAACCGCGAGCCTCAACAGCCGGAATAGTTGGATCGTCGGGGTGTTATGATGTGGAAGGCGTTCGGGCCGAGAGCACTTCGAAGAGAGCCCGAAGCAAACCTGAAACCGGACTTCAAGATCAGGCGTTAATGAGCGTATTTCGTCAGAGTGTCGAAGCCATGATTCCGGCCCTGCGCCGCTACGCGCGCGCGCTGGCGCGCGATGCCGATATCGCCGACGATCTGGTGCAGGACACGTTGGTGCGGGCGCTGCGTTCGGAACGGCTGTTTCTCGGCGGCGACGTCAGGAGCTGGCTGTATACCATCCTGACCAACCTCAACAAGAACCGGCGGCGATCGCTGGCCCGGCGGCCGCAATTCATGCCGCTGCTCGACAACAATCCCGACGCCAGCGGGACCGAGGCGGAAGGCCGCGACATCGCCCGCGCGCTGGCGACGTTGGTCGAGGAACAGCGCGCGGTGCTGTTGCTGGTGATGCTGGAGGGGCTCAGCTATCGCGAAGTGGCCGACATCCAGGGCGTGCCGATCGGCACCGTGATGTCCCGCCTCGCCCGTGCCCGCGCCCACGTCAAGGCCTCGCTCGAAGGCGCGCGTCCGGTGCTGCGGCAGGTGAAGTGAGAGGGTGAAATAAGATGAAACGAAATAATGGCTTGGAATATGCTTTCAAGGACTAAGAACGATCTGGATGTAGTGTCGAAATAACAAACGCGTTTGAATCACGGCGGCTTTTCTCAATTTTCCTCCGAACGGAGGAATCACAACCGGCCGGCAAGCAATTGTCGCTCGGGATCAGGCAGAGATAACGACAATGACCGACCCTGGGATTCCCGTCACCGAAGATGAGCTGCACGCCTATGTCGACAACGAATTGCCGGCGGAGCGTCGCGCCGATGTCGAGGCATGGCTCATCGCGCATCCGGACGATGCGGAGCGGGTGCAGTCGTGGCGTGCGATGGCGGATGCGCTGCATGCGCGCTACGATCAGGTCGCCGACGAGGCGGTGCCGAAGCGGCTCGAGATCGAGCGGCTGGTGCGCGAGCCGCGCAGATGGGTCTATGGTGCGATAGCCGCGACACTGCTGGCCTTCATTGCCGGCGGCGGCACCGGCTGGTTGGCGCGGGGCGCGACCGCTTCGCCCTCGGCGTTTCAGAACTTCACGCTGGATGCGCTGGATGCGCATCGGCTCTACGTGGTCGAGGTGCGTCACCCGGTCGAAGTGCCCGGCAGCGACCTCACCCATCTTCAGCAATGGCTGACCAAGCGCTGCGGCTGGAACGTTCACGCACCCGAATTGGCCGCGGCCGGATTGAAGCTCGTCGGCGGCAGGCTGTTGCCGGGCCCGACCGGACCCGCGTCGTTTTTCATGTATGAAAGCGCCTCCGGCGAGCGCTTCACGATCTACTCGGCCAAAGCCAAGGGTGAAACGACCCAGATGCGCTATGCGGCGGAGGGCGGCGATAGCGCGTTGTTCTGGGCCGACCGTGGCGTCGCCTATGTGGTGAGCGGCAGCTCGGATCGCGGGCGACTGACCCAGATCGCCCAGGCCGTCTACGACCAGATGGAAAAAATCGACGGTTAGCGCTGTTTTCGTTCGAGGCGCTTTTTCGACGGCTGCCAAGTTCAGGCAACCTGCGTAAAGCTGATTGCCACGCGAACCGGTGCTCTTTTGCTCGGAAAACGCTCTAATTGAGGCCTAAACTAATTAGGTCATTCCGGACGTCCCAATTCCGACATCGAAAATCTGGAATCAAGTCATGGGGGCGTCTCAATATCGCACCGGATGCTCACGCGAAACTAGGGCGCGCCCGATCCCGCCGATCGGCGCACGCGGCCTCGATCGGGGTTTGGTACCGCGCTGGTCCCCCTGTCGAGGCCGCCCCTTTTTGGGTAGCGCGCCACGATCAAGCAACGATCAGCCAAGATCGCTGCGCGGATTATAAGGGTGTCCGTCGCGCCACTTCTGCATCAACGCTTCGAGCTCGGTGTCGTTCCCGTCCGGCAGCATGATCCGGGTGGTGACGAACAGGTCGCCCACCGTACCGGCCTTGGGCAGTCCCTTGCCTTTGAGGCGGAAAGTCCGGCCGCTCGACGTGTTCTTCGGGATCGACAATTCGACCGCGTTGCCCAACGTCGGGACGCGGACCTTGCCGCCCAAAACGGCCTCATAGAGCGTAATCGGCAGCTCGACGCGCAGATCGTTGCCGTCGAGCTTGAAGAAGGCATGCGGCGCGATGCTGACCGTAATCAGGAGATCGCCGGGTGGGTGACCGGGCGCGGTCTCGCCCTGCCCCTTCAGCCGGATCACCTGGCCGGCAACGACGCCAGCCGGAATCCTGACATTGAGCTCCTTGCCGGTGGGCAACCGGACACGCTTTTCCTCGCCCTTGACCGACTCTTCCAGCGATACCGCCATCGCAACGTTGAGATCGAGATCGAGCGCGATGCCACCTGGATCGAATTCGAAGCTGGTAGCCCCGCCCGGCCGGGCGCCGCCACGCCCGCCGCTGAACATGCTGTTGAGGATGTCCTCGAAACCACCGCCGCCTCCGGGACCGGCGCTGGTGCGGAAGCCGCCTCGGGCAGCCCCGCGCGCCCGCGGGTCGCCGCCGGGGAAACCCTGGAAGCGCGGTTTGCCGTCGGCATCGATCTCGCCGCGATCGAACTGCTTGCGCTTGTCCTCGTCGCCGATGATCTCGTTGGCCGAGTTCAATTCGGAAAACCGGTCCGCGGCTTTGGGATCGCTCTTGTTACTGTCCGGGTGATGCTTCTTGGCGAGCTTGCGATAGGCGCTCTTGATTGCCGCAGCACTGGCGCCCCGCGGCACCCCCAAGACCTCATAGGGGTCGCGCATCCGTCACGTCTCCTTCAGGGATATCCATAGTGAACTTCGGGTTTTCGGCCCGTCTCGCCTTCATCTGGGGTCTTCGTGGCATTTTTGCAACGGGGTTGCGAGATCACCCCTGCTGCCACGGCTTCAACGTATGGATCTCCCAACGGCCCTGACCGGATTTGCAGGCCGCCCCCTGTAGCCAGTTTTCCGACGAGCCGTTGACGTAGCTGGCCAGGAAATCCCGGCAAATGCGGCCTTCCGACGAATAGGCCTGGGCCAACGGCGTCACCGAGCCACGCGCGCCGGTTTCAGGGTTTTCCCACGGCTGGCTGGAATCCTTGTCGCCCCTGGTTAGCACGTCGGACGCGGCGTTGCGGGCAAAAGCCAGATCGCCGTCGGTCGGAGCGACCGCTCTGACCAGCCGGGGCTTGATCGAACCGGTGATCTCCTGGTCCTCCATCTTGGCAAAGGCGTTATCGGGCCGGGACATGCTACAGCCGCTCGAGGCGAGACCGATTAGAATCAATGTCATCACGGTGCCGGCGGGCCCGATCGCCGATAGGCCAACGCGTTCGCATGTCCTATATAGGACGAGCCTATATTGGAGCGGTGGCGCGCGCTGGGCCTCGGGCGAACGCAATTCGGATCTCCTGACATGACGGACACGACCTCCATCAGACACCCGACACCGTTAACATCCGGTGATTTCACCGCGGCCGAGGAGCCGTTTGCGTTGTTCGCCGAGTGGTTCGCCGAAGCCGTCAAAGCCGAACCGAACGATCCCAACGCCATGTCGCTCGCCACCGTCGACGACGACGGCCTGCCCGACGTCCGGATGGTGCTGATGAAAGGCTATGATGCCGGGGGTTTCGTGTTCTACAGCCACATCACGAGCCAGAAGGGCCGCGAACTCGCCACAAATCCTAAGGCCGCTTTACTGTTTCACTGGAAATCGCTGCGCCGGCAGGTGCGCATCCGCGGCAACGTGTCGCCGGTGACGGAAGCGGAAGCCGACGCGTATTTCGCGACCAGGCCCAAGCAGGCCCAGATCGGCGCCTGGGCCAGCAAGCAATCGCAGCCGCTGGAAAGCCGTTTTGCCTTCGAGCAGGCGATCGCCAAGGTCGCCGCCAAGCACATCGTCGGCGAAGTACCGCGGCCGCAGGGCTGGAGCGGCTGGCGCATCGTCCCGGCGCGGTTCGAGTTCTGGCACGACCGCCCGTTTCGCCTGCATGATCGCATCGAATTCCGCCGCGACGCGCCGGATGATGCATGGACCAAAGTAAGGCTCTATCCCTGAGGTTTAAGCCGCCATGGCCGGGCTCGTCCCGGCCATCCATGTCTTTTTAGAAAGACCTGTCCTTTTAAAAAGATCTGGATGCCCCGCACAAGGCCGGGCATGACGGACAACGAGAGAACCGTTTATGTCTTCTTCCAATCACGGTCCGCGGCGCACGCTGCTTCTGACCGGAGCCAGCCGCGGCATCGGCCATGCCACCGCGATCCGCTTTTCCAGCGCGGGCTGGCGCGTAATCACCTGTTCGCGGCATGCCTTTCCGGAAACATGCCCGTGGGGCGCGGGACCTGAAGATCACGTCCAGGTCGACCTCGCCGACCATGCCGACACCGCGCGTGCGATCTCGGAAATCCGCCGGCGACTGGAAGGCGGCGAGTTGCATGCACTGGTCAACAACGCCGCGATCTCGCCGAAAGCCGCCGACGGCACCCGGCTCGGCACGGTCGATACCGACATCGAGATGTGGAGCCACGTGTTCCGGGTCAACTTCTTCGCGCCGATCATGATGGCGCGCGGGCTGATCGAGGAACTGAAGGCAACCAGGGGTTCGGTCGTCAATGTGACCTCGATCGCGGGCTCGCGGGTGCACCCGTTCGCGGGGGTGGCCTACGCCACCTCGAAGGCGGCGCTCGCTTCATTGACCCGCGAAATGGCGTCGGATTTCGGCCGTATCGGCGTCCGCGTCAATTCGATCGCGCCGGGCGAAATCGACACTTCGATATTGTCGCCGGGCACCGAGAAGATCGTCGATCAGCAGATTCCGCTGCATCGGCTGGGCACGCCGGACGAAGTGGCGAAAATCATCTATGTGCTGTGCACGGAGACATCGTCTTACGTCAACGGTGCCGAGATCCACATCAATGGCGGGCAGCACGTTTAAGCCGGTTCGTTCGTCATTCCGGGCTGCGCCACCGGACTCGGGTTTACCCGAGTTCGGCAAATATTATTGTCCAAGTCGGCAACAGCCGACTTGGATGCGCGTGCCGGGGAACGACGAACAATCCTCAATCCACCCGAAACTTGCGGGGCCTGTTGCGCAAACGCGGCGCCTCGGTCGCGAGTACGGTTGAGCAATCGTCTTCGTTCTCGCCATCCGATAGTGCCGCGCCGCAATGACGGCAGACCCGCGCCGATATCGCCAGCGCTTTGCCGGCAACGTTGCGGCCCTGTTGATAGCGCGCGAAATCGACGACGTTCGGTTCGGGTATTATTAATTTCTCAACCATTGCTGTCCTCGCGGCGTGAGACAGCGTTATCGCAGACAAGTTTCGCTCAAACGTTCAGCGCAACGCTCAAATTTTATCGGAGAAATTGAGGCAGGGTTCCATTTGATGCGGCGTGTAAAGGCGCTCGCGTCTTTAACGCATTAATTCCTACAGCCACCTCTTCCAGGTGAAGAAAACGTAAGGCAGCACCGCCGCCAGCACCATCATCGCAAGCGCAATCGGGTAACCGTGTTGCCATTCCAGTTCCGGCATGATCTTGAAATTCATGCCGTAGATCGAGGCGATCAGCGTCGGCGGCATCAACACCACCGCCATCACCGAAAACAGCTTGATGATGTTGTTCTGTTCGAGATTGACCACGCCGAGCATCGCATCCAGCACGAAGGTGATCTTGTTGGAGAGAAAGGAGGCGTGGTCGGTCAGCGAGATCACGTCGCGCTGCATGGTCTTGAGCTGCTCGCGCATGTCCTTGGACCATTTGGCGCCGTCGATCGCGGCCGTGACGAACGTCACCACCCGCCCGACCGAGACCAGGCTCTCGCGGACCTTCGAGGTCAGGTCGCCCTTGCGGCCGATCGCGATCAGGATGTCGGAATAGCGTTTGGCGTGCCCGGTGCGCGCGGCGCCGTCGGGTTCGAAAATATCGTGGCTGATGGCGTCCATGTCGGCACCGGCGCGCTCCAGAATATCGGCATTGCGGTCGATCACCGCATCGAGCAATTCCATCAGCACCATTTCGCCGGTGATGCCCGCCGGACAGCCGCGCGCCAGCTTGTTCTCCACCAAAAGGAACGGCTTCGGTGCGTCGTAGCGCACGGTCACCAGACGGTGGCCGGCAAGGATAAAGGTCACCGCGGTGGTGCGCGGGTTCTCGCTGTCCGAGGAGCACATCAGGGTCGCCGTCATGTAGCGGGCGCCGTTCTCGATATAGAGCCGGCTGGAAATCTCGATCTCCTGCATGTCTTCCCGGGTCGGCACCGCGATCCCGGCCAGTCGCTCCACGGCGTGGTCCTCCTCCGCGGTCGGCTTCATGAGGTCGATCCAGACCGCGCCGTCGGGCAGCGCGGCGAGATCGGCTGTCGCGGCTTTCTTCAGCGAGGTTTCCGAAGGGACGAACACCGAGAGCATGGACGACTCCAGAAATTGGGCACGCAGCCACCCGAAGAGTTACCCAACAGGGATCGGCTCGATTCTGGCAAGCACTGATGACGCAACATTAACCGCCGATCCACATTTGCGGCGACCGGATGGCGGAGAAATGGCGCCGATTCGGCATCAACTCCGATGTTGTCCGGAAATCGGGCAGAAATCGAAAAACATGCGGCAAAAAGGACACAACCACCCTCCCGCATCGCGGGACAAGCATCTAAGTTCTGGAATTCCGACCGATTTTGGCGATAATGCGATTAATGGAATCGTCGCGTTTTGGGCGCAATAGTGGCGCCGCCTGCGCAAGTGTTTCGATTGGAAGTGCACATGTCGTCGCTCAAGGCAATTTTGGGAATTCTGGCCGCCAGCATTACGCTGGCGGGCTGCATGGACGCCACCACCTACGAGGCGACCAATACGGCCAATTTCAAGCCGCACGACAAGGAACTGCTGGCCAAGATCCGCTACACCAACGTTGCCGTGGCCGAACCTTTCCGCCGCGCCATCGTCGACTATCATCGCAAGGAAGCGCCCGGCTCGATCCTGGTCGATTCCGACAATCACTACCTCTATTACGTGCTCGATAATGGCAAGGCGATCCGCTACGGCATCACCGTTGGCGAGGAAGCCATGGCATGGTCGGGCATCGCCAAGGTCGGCAGCATGACCGAGTGGCCCCCGTGGCATCCGACCAAGGGCGAAATCGAGCGGCTCGGCGTTCCGACCTTCGTGCCGCCCGGTCCGGATAATCCGATGGGTTCGCGCGCGCTCTATCTCTATTCGGGCGGCAAGGACACCCTGTTCCGCATTCACGGCACCAACCAGCCGGAATATATCGGCTCGTCGATCTCTTCCGGCTGCATCCGGTTGACGAATGAAGACGTGATCGACCTCTATGGCCGGGTAAAGGCGGGAACCGTCGTCGTCGTGCTCGAACCGCACCATGGCGACTCGCCGTATAATTCGCAGATGGCCCTGCAAGGCGGCGGCAACGCGGTCTTCCAGTAATCGGCTGCGGATTGATCCGCCGCCGACAGATCCCTTGCGAGGGTTCGCAACGTCTCAAAGCGCCGGTTTTACCGGCGCTTTTTTGTTGCAGGCGTGACCGCCTTGGAACTCGGCGCAGCGCTATCCGATGGCGGCGTCTCGGGTTGGCCCACATCCGCCTTGCCGGCGACTTCGCGCGGCGGGGCTTCGTCCGGCCGCTCGGCCGGCAGCAGCGGCGCAATTTGCGGCATCGCATCCCACACGTACCATTGGCAGATCTTGTAGTTATTTCGCCGCTGCATCAGATCCAGATGGATGTGGTCCTCATGGTAGCCGTCCGAGCCCGGCCCCAGCACCGTCGTAAATCGCGTGCAGACCGAATGCAGCACGTTCTCGCGGACCTCGCGCGGCGCCGTGCGGTCGGTGAGCGAGATCGATTGGCCATTGGCAAGCTTAAAGGCGCGGACATCGAGCGCATTGGCACGACCGTGCTCGGACAAGGGGGCGCCGACGACGCGATTACGGCCGCGGCATTCGAACGAGTCGAAATTGTCGAGAACGCTGATGACGCTGCCAAGGCTCGAGGTGAGCGGCGCGACGTCGGTTCGGACCCAATCGGCAATTTGCGAGGCCATGGCGCAGCGCAGGATGGCCGGGGGCTTTAACGCGACCTGCCGCTTGTCCGGCAGCACCACCGCCTCCAGCCGCACCAGATCGTCGCCGCCGCAACCGCCGGGGCCATGGATATCGGGGATGCTGGGGGCAACGGCGATCGCATCGGTCAGCGCCAGCCGGCAGGCCGAGAGCGGCGGGGGTGCGGGCACCACCGGCCCTGGCACTGCCGGCCCGGGCACTATCGGCCCGGGCACTACGGACGCCGGCGCCGTGGCCTGCTCGGCGGGCTTCTCGCCCGGGGGCACCGCCGCGGCATTTGGGACAGAGGGAGGCGTCTCGGGCACCGGCTTCGCGGCTTCGATCGCCGGCGCCTCGGCCGGGCGTGGCGCCGGCAAGGGTACCGATGCGGGCCGGAGGGGCTTTGCCGAGCCAGATCTACCCGGCCTCGGCTTGTGAACCCCGAACAGGCCGTCCCAGGGGAACGAATCGGACTTCCGGGCGGCCGCGGCCGGCCCTGCCGGCACGCAGATCGACAACAGCACCACGGCGACGGTAACCATCACCGCCTCAGTGCGGCTACAAGGCCATTTGCGGGTGGCGTTCTCCGCGCTAAACTTCATGTCAATTCCGTGATCACCCGCGGAAAGCGATAACACAGTCCCAGGAGGAATGTTCGCATGCGCGGATTGATGCAAGATTGGCCTTTGCTTTGTCACCGCATTATCGGACACGCGGCGTTGTTCCACGGCACGCAAGAGGTCGTGACGCGATCGGTCGAAGGCCCCATTCATCGCACCAATTACGCCGAAATTCACGCCCGCGCGCTCAAGGTCTCGCAAGGCCTGCAACGTGACGGCATCAAGCTCGGCGACCGCGTCGCCACCATCGCATGGAACACCTGGCGCCACCTGGAAGCCTGGTACGGCATCATGGGCATCGGCGCGATCTGCCATACCGTCAATCCGCGGCTGTTCCCCGAACAGATCGCCTGGATCATCAACCATGCGCAAGACCGCGTGGTGATGGTCGATACCACCTTTGTGCCGGTGCTGGAAAAGATCGCCGACAAGCTGCCGAGCGTGGACCGCTTCATCGTCCTCACCGACAGAGCGCATATGCCGGAGACCACGCTGAAGAACGCGGTCGCCTACGAAGATTGGATCGCGCAAGCCGACGGCGATTTCGCATGGCAGAATTTCGACGAAAATACCGCGGCCGCGATGTGCTACACCTCGGGCACCACCGGCGACCCGAAGGGCGTGCTGTATTCGCACCGTTCCAACGTGCTGCACTCCTTCATGGCCAATACCAAGGATGCGCTAGGCACCTCGGCAGCCGACACCATGCTGCCGGTGGTTCCGCTGTTCCACGCCAACAGCTGGGGCATCGCGTTCTCGGCGCCGACGATGGGCACCAAGCTGGTGATGCCAGGCCCCAAGCTCGACGGCGCCTCGGTCTATGAACTGCTGGACACCGAGAAGGTCACCTTCACCGCGGGCGTTCCGACGGTCTGGCTGATGCTGTTGAACCACATGGCCGCCAACAATCTGAAGCTGCCCCACCTCAAGATGGTGGTATGCGGCGGCTCGGCGATGCCGCGCTCGATGATCAAGTCGTTCGTCGATATGGGGGTGCAGGTGCGTCACGCCTGGGGCATGACCGAGATGAGCCCGCTCGGCACGCTGGCCACCCTGAAGCCGCCGTTCTCGAACCTCCAGGGCGATGATCGATTGGATGTGCTGCAGACCCAGGGCTATCCGCCCTACGGCGTGCAGATGAAGATCACCGACGATGCCGGCAAGGAGTTGCCGTGGGACGGCAAGACCTTCGGCCGGCTCAAGGTCTCCGGCCCCGCAGTCGCTAAAGCCTATTTCCGCGTCGACGCCAACATCCTCGACGAGGACGGCTATTTCGACACCGGCGACGTCGCGACCATCGATCCGCACGGCTATATGCGGATCACCGACCGCTCCAAGGACGTGATCAAATCCGGCGGCGAATGGATTTCATCGATCGACCTGGAAAACCTCGCGGTCGGGCACCCCGCGGTCGCAGAAGCCGCCGTGATCGGCATCCATCATCCGAAATGGGACGAACGGCCGCTCTTGATCGTGCAACTCAAGCAGGGCCAGAACGCCTCCCGCGAGGACATCCTGAAATTCATGGACGGCAAGATCGCCAAATGGTGGATGCCCGACGACGTCGCGTTCGTCGATGGCATTCCGCACACCGCCACGGGGAAGATCCTCAAGACCGCATTGCGCGATCAGTTCAAGGCCTACAGTTTTCCGAATGCGGCAGCGTAGTCAGCGAATGGCGAGTGGCGAATAGCGAATAGGGAAGGTTGGGCCGAGGCCTGCTGTTTCCCCTACTCGCCACTCGCTATTCGCCATTCGCCGCTTACTTTCCCTTGAATTCGCCGCGGAGCCGTGGTCTCAAACGGGCATATTTGACAGCCCGGCGCATTTCGCCCGGCCAGGTTCCCACTCAAGCAGAATTAACGCGATGGCCCGCAGGTTTTCCGCTCCCTATCAGTCGGAGCCCGTGTCCGGCCTCGCCTCATGGGCGCGCAATCTCGCGGTGTTTTCGGTGGTCGCGGTCGTGGTCTCGATCCTGATCGTCCGCTTCGGCTTCCTCGAAATGAAGCCGGCGCTGGCGACGTTTTTCGGCGCGCTGGCCTGCGCCGGTCTGTCTATCCTGGTCAGCCTCGCCGCCTTTGCCGCGATCTGGCAGAACGGCTCGCGCGGCATGAGCCGCATCCTGCTGGCGCTGGTGATCGACGTGATGGTGCTGGCCTACCCGGCCTATCTCGGCCTGCAATATCGCAAGCTGCCGCCGATCCACGACATCACCACCGATCCGATCGATCCACCGCGTTTCGACGCGCTGGCGCGCCTGCGTGCCGGCGACGGCGCCAACACCGCCGTCTATGCCGGGTTGTATTCCGCCGAGCAGCAGCGGCAGGCCTATCCCGACATCGAGCCGGTGGACCTCGAAACGCCGGTGCTACGCGCCTATCAGATCACGCTGCAATTGGTGAACAAGCGAAAATGGCTGGTGATCGACGAGCGGCCGCCGCAACCGCCGCGACAGATCGGCCATATCGAGGCGGTGGCGCGGACCCCGATCATGGGCTTTCGCGAGGACGTCTCGATCCGCGTTGCCCCCGACGGCGAGGATTCGCGGGTCGATATCCGCTCGTCGTCGCGTTACTTCGAGGGCGATCTCGGCAGCAACGCCGCGCGGGTCGCCAAGCTGATCGATGACCTCAACACCGCGGTTGACAGCGACAACCTCAAGCCGGCCAAGAAGCCGCAATTACCGGTGAAGCTGCCGGCGAAGACGGTGAAGAAGTAGCGAGGCGAATAGCGAATAGAGGAAGGGTTAGACTTTACGCCCTTCCCTATTCACCATTCGCTACTGGCCACTCGCCATTTTGTACCTGCCACCGATTACCGGATCGCCATCGGTCGCGACAATTCCGCGCGCGACCAGATCTTCCAGATGGGCCAGCACGGAATAGCCCGCCGCGTTCATCAGGCGAGGATCGATGCCGATATAGATCGCGCGCACCATGGTCGGGATGTCGGATTCGCCCTTGCCGAGCCGGTGCAGGATCGAGGCCTCGCGCGCCCGGCGGTGCCGGGTCAGGAAACGCACATAGCGCGGCCCTTCGGGTATTTCCGGTCCGTGGCCGGAGAAATACAAATCCTCCTCGCGCGCCGCCAGCCGGTCCAGCGAGGCCATGTAATCGACCATCGAGCCGTCCGGCGGTGCCACGATCGAGGTTGACCAGCCCATCACGTGATCGCCGACGAAACTGATCTTTCGTTGCGGCCAGGCGAACGCCAGATGATTGGCGGTATGGCCCGGCGTCGCCACCGCCTGCAGCGCCCAGCCGTCGCCCTCGATGGTTTCGCCGTCGCTTACCCTGATATCGGGATTGAAGTCGCGGTCGGCGCCGGATTCCGGATTGTGCTTCTCGCTCTCGTAACGCGGCCGCGATGCCCGATGCGGACCTTCGGCATAAACGGGAGCGCCGGTCGCAGCCTTGATCCGCGCGGTGTTCGGCGAATGGTCGCGGTGGGTGTGGGTGACCAGAATGTGCGTCACGGTCTCCCCGCGCACCGCATCGAGCAGCGCCGCCGCATGGGCCTCATCGTCCGGCCCGGGATCGATGATCGCGACCTTGCCCTTGCCCACGATGTAACTCACCGTGCCGGTAAAGGTGAAGGGGCTCGGATTGTTGCAGAGAACCCGCCGCACGCCGGGGCGGACTTCCTCGGCCACGCCCGGCGACAGCGGAAAGTTACGATTGAACGGAATGTCGTCGTTATCGGCCATGGGGTACCTGCATCTAGGTAGTGAAGCGACCGGCAAAACAAGTACGGCCGTCATCCCCCGCGAAGGCGGGGGATCCAGTAATCACTGACGTTCAAGGGTAACACGAGAGGCTCTGGAATACTGGATCGTCCGCCTTCGCGGACGATGACGCCAGTACATGGGGCCAGTACTTGGGGCCATGTCCAGAATTCCTATCGCCCCTTACGAAAACGCCTGAATGCCGGTGATGGCGCGGCCGAGGATCAGGGCGTGAACGTCGTGGGCGCCTTCATAGGTATTGACGGTTTCCAAATTCGCGGCGTGACGCATCACGTGGTATTCGATCTGGATGCCGTTGCCGCCGTGCATGTCGCGCGCCATCCGCGCGATGTCGAGCGACTTGCCGCAATTGTTGCGCTTGACGATGGAGATCATCTCCGGCGCCATCTTGCCCTCGTCCATCAGGCGGCCGACGCGTAACGAGGCCTGCAAGCCCAGTGCGATGTCGGTCTGCATGTCCGCGAGCTTTTTCTGCACCAATTGGGTCGCCGCCAGCGGACGGCCGAACTGCTTGCGATCGAGGGTGTATTGCCGGGCGCGATGCATGCAGTCTTCCGCGGCGCCCAACGCGCCCCAGGAGATGCCGTAGCGGGCACGGTTGAGGCAGCCGAACGGCCCCTTCAGGCCGGACACGTTGGGCAACAGTGCGCTCTCCGGCACCTCCACACTGTCCATCACGATCTCGCCGGTCACTGACGCGCGAAGAGAAAGCTTTCCCTCGATCTTGGGCGCCGAAAGGCCCTTCATGCCTTTTTCCAGGATAAATCCGCGGATCTGGTTGTCGTGCGCGACGGATTTCGCCCACACCACGAACACGTCGGCGATCGGCGCGTTGGATATCCACATTTTGGAACCGGACAGCCGATAACCGTCGGAGGTCTTCTCGGCCCGGGTCTTCATGCCGCCGGGATCGGAGCCGGCGTCCGGCTCGGTCAGGCCGAAACAGCCGACCCACTCGCCGGTGGCGAGCTTGGGCAAATATTTCTTGCGCTGGTTCTCATCGCCATAGGCAAAGATCGGATGCATGACCAGCGAGGACTGCACGGAATTCATCGAGCGATAGCCTGAATCGACACGCTCGATTTCGCGCGCCACCAGGCCGTAGGCGACGTAGCTTGCATTGGCGCAGCCATATTCTTCCGGCAACGTAATGCCGATCAGGCCGAGCTCACCCATTTCGTTGAAAATTTCGCGGTCGGTCTTTTCTTCCAGATAGGCCTTGGTGATGCGCGGCAACAGCTTGTCCTGCGCATAGGCGCGCGCGGTGTCGCGGATCATGCGCTCGTCTTCGGTGAGCTGCTCATCGAGCATGAACGGATCGTCCCACTGGAAAGCCACCGACGACGGCTTGTCCTTGGACTGAGGGCGCACACTCATGAAACATCCTTTCGTATCATTGCCGTTCTGAATTCCTCGCCAAATTAAAGCCATACGGGCTCAAGCGCAATTGAATTGGCGCACCGTTCGAGCTACCCGGGAACGACTTGGGGCTTGGAACGACTTGGGGCTTAGTCTTCGAGACGCTCGTTCGAGACGATCTCGATTCCGAAACCGGACAATCCCTTGTAGTCATGCACGGAAGACGTGAGATTCCGGATCGAGGTGACACCGAGGTCACGCAGGATCTGCGCGCCGACACCGACCTCGCGCCACTGCTTGTTACGATCCGCTTCCGCCGATTTCGGCTGCCCAACCGGTTCTACCGGGACACCGGCGGCGCCGTCGCGCATATAAACCAGCACGCCACGGTTGGCCTTCTTGAAATGCTGAAGCACGGCCTGCATGCGCGCAGGACCGGTGGTAAAGAGATCTTTGACGATATTGGGCTTGTGCAACCGGGTCAGGACATTCTTGCCATCGCCAATGCCGTTATAGACGAAGGCGGCATGCGCGATCGGATCGAATGGCGAACGATAGGCATAGCCCTGCAACGGCCCGATCGGGCTGTCGGTGGTAAAGGTTGCGACCCGCTCGATCAGTTTCTCCCGCGCCTGGCGGTAGGCGATCATGTCGGCAATGGTGACGTGCTTGAGCTTGTGGGTGGCGGCGAACCGCGACACCTGCTCGCCCTTCATCACGGTGCCGTCATCGTTCATCAACTCGCTGATGACGCCGACCGGCGGCAGGCCGGAGAGCTTGCACAGGTCGACCGCGGCCTCGGTGTGGCCCGAGCGCAGCAACACGCCGCCGTCGCGCGCGATCAGCGGAAACACATGGCCGGGACGCGCAAAATCATTGGCGCCGGCATTCGGGTTGGCCAGCGCGCGGCAGCAGGACGCGCGTTCATCCGCCGAGATGCCGGTGCCGCCGTCGGGCTTGTAGTCGATCGATACGGTAAAAGCCGTGGTGTGATTGGATTCATTGTGCGCGACCATCGGATCGAGCCGCAGCCGCCGCGCATCGTCGGTGGTGATCGGCGCGCAGACGATGCCCGAGGTGTGTCGTATGATGAATGCCATCTTATCGGCGGTGCATAACGAGGCTGCGATGATCAAATCGCCTTCACCCTCGCGATCGTCGTCATCGGTGACGACGACGAGTTCGCCACGGGCAAAGGCTTGCAATACGTCCTGGATCGGGTCGGCCATTTAAATTCTCGCTGTTGGGAAAGGAGCATTAGCCGGACTCGGAAGCCTGCGCCAGCAGGATTACGCAAGGCAGCACGGCTCCAAAGGGGGCCGCGAGACAACCGCCCCGGACTTGGCTAATATCCATAATAACCAATAACAAAGGAGACGCCGTTCATGGCCTCGGCACCATTCGATTTCGCCCCCCTGCTTCCGGCGGGCCTGCCCGCGCCCGCGGCTAGATGGACCGGCCTTGCGAAATACAGTTTTATCGGCGGCAATAACGACCCCGACCAGCTCCCGCTCGAGGGCCTGATCGATGCGGTCAACGCCGTGCTCACGCGCGAGGGCAGGACGCTCGCCACCTACGGCCTCGCCAGCGGCCCGCAGGGCTATCGGCCCCTGCGCGAATTCATCGCCGCCAAGCTGAAACGCGACGCCAGCATCGCCTGCGCCGCCGACGACATTCTGGTGGTCTCCGGCTCGCTGCAGGCGCTCGACCTCGTCAACCAGTCGCTGCTGGCGCGCGGCGATACCGTGATCATGGAGCAAGAGACCTATCAGGGCTCGCTGAACCGGCTCACCAGGCTCGGCGTCAACGTGGTCGGCATTCCGCTCGACCAGGATGGCATGCGGATGGACGTCCTGGCATCAGCGCTCGCCGACCTCAAAAGCCGCGGCATCACGCCGAAATACATCTACACCATCCCGACCGTGCAGAACCCGACCGGCACCATCCTGCCCGAGGCCCGCCGCGCCGAGCTTCTGAGACTGTCGCAAGCATATGGCGTGCCGGTCTTCGAGGACGATTGCTACGCCGATCTGATCTGGGACGGCCAACGGCCGCCCGCGATCTATGCGATGAGTGAAACCAGCAACGTCATCCATATCGGCTCGTTTTCCAAATCGATCGCGCCGGCGCTACGGGTCGGCTACATCGTAGCCCCCTGGGCCATGCTGTCGCGGATGCTGGCGCTGAAGACCGACGCCGGCTCCGGCGCGCTGGAGCAGATGGTGCTCGCGGAATATTGCGCGGCGCATTTTGCCTCGCACGTGCCAAAGCTGACGCGCGGTTTGCGCGCCAAGCTCGACACGCTGATGGAAGCCCTCAACGAGCAGTTCGGCACCTCGGCCGAATTCGACGACCCCAAAGGCGGCATCTTTCTGTGGGTCAAACTGCCCGACAATGTCGACACCCTGAAGCTTTACCAGGCCGCGCTCGCCGCCGGCGTCGCCATCAATCCGGGACCGGAATGGTCGACCAACAAGGGCTATGCCGTCAGCCGGTTGCGACTCTGCTTTGCCAGCCCGTCGCATGACCAGATCCGCGAGGGCATCGCGTTGCTGGCCGAAGTCTGCCGCAAGGAGTTCGGCGTGCCCGCCCGAAGCGCCAATGTCGAGAAACACGCCAGCACGTCCGTTTGAGTCCGCTTTGATAGCGCTCGCGGTGACCTCACCGCGAACGGCGCCTCGCAAGCGCGCGCATCAATCTCAAGCTGAACAGCTGTTCAGAATTTTCCTCGGTTTCTACGCGGTTCCTTGGGAACGTTGCATGGCACGTAACGTTGGCTCCCCATACAACCGTGGAGGACATTCATGAAGAAGTTTGCTTACGTTATTGCCGCGCTCGCCACCATCGCCATCGCGGCGCCGTCGATTGCAAGCGCCGAAACCATCGTGGTCAAACACGGCGGGATGCATCGCGATCACTGGCATCCGCATCACGACCGCATGGTCGTGATCCGGCATGGTCACCATCATCACGACTAATAAGCCTTAAGCAAAAATGGCCCCTCGCGGGGCCATTTTTTAATCTGATTTTCCGGTCTCAATCCCAGACCGGTGAAAAACCCGGCTTCACGAACCGCTGATCTTTTGGCAGCGCCGCGATCGCCTTGCGGTCGTCATCGTCGAGCTTCACCTTCAGCGCGCCGAGATTGGCCCTTTGGCTTTCCCCGCGCGACGCTTTGGGGATCGCAGCAACACCGTCCTGGTCGAGCAGCCATTTCAGCGCCACTTGCGCGGCGCTGGCGTTGTGCTTCTTGCCGATCGCCATCAGCGTCTCGTTGCTCGCGGCACGGCCCTGCGCCAGCGGGCAATAGGCCACCAGCGGAATGGATTTTCCCGCCATATATTTGCGGATCGGCGTCTGATCGAGCAGCACGTGATATTCGATCTGGTTGCAGGCAATCGGGGCCTTGATCTCCTCGACCGCCTGCTTGAGCAGCGCGATGTTGAAGTTGGCGACGCCGATGGCGCGGGTGCGGCCCTCTTCCTTCAGCTTCATCAGCGTCTCGAGCACCGCCGGCAGCTTCATGTTCGGCGACGGCCAATGCACGAGATAGAGATCGACATGATCGAGCTGCAATTTTTTCAGGCTGCTGTCGAATGCCTTGCGGATGGCGTCGGGCGCCAGATTTTCATTCCAGACCTTGGTGGTGACGTGCAGATCCTTGCGCGCGATACCGGACGCCGCGATGGCCGGACCAATGGCTTCCTCATTGGCATACATTTCCGCGGTGTCGATATGCCGATAGCCGAGACCCAGCGCGCTTTCGACCGCCGCGCGGCAGGCATCGCCTTGAAGGCGAAAGGTGCCGAGCCCGAGCCGCGGCAGGCTGATGCCCTGGGTTTGCAGAGATTCCATGATGGCTCCTGAAGACGAAAGCGCGGGCTAAAGCTGGCGAGGCCGCTTGAGCGGCGCTTGTTGAGGGGGATAGGCGAGACCGCAGCTTCAATAGCCCGTCCGGAGGGGTCAGTCCAAATCAAGACCGCGTGGACCGGGCGGTCGGCGGCGCACGCTTTACCGACGCTGCCAATCGCAGATGCCGCCGGTTTTGCAGGGCCAGACCTGAATCCGCCTGTCGAACGCCTCGGCATCGAGCGGATTGCTGTGCCGCCGCGCGAGCCTCGTTCGCGCCGCGCCGCGCGGCTTCTCCGCCACTCTGGTTTTGCGAATGACGCTGCCGGAAGCGGGTTTCGGCTCGGCACGCGCCTGCGCGCCCGGACTACCGGAATCAGCCTCGATCGGAACCGCCGCAAAGGTGCTCGGCGGCCCAAGCGGCTTCGGCGACAGCACGGCCTTCGAGAGGTCAAGGTTCAAGAATTCGCTCGGCCGATATTGATTGGGCAGGTCATCGGCCGCGGCCGAAAGGCCACCCCACGCCAACAGGCCGGCGCAAACGGCGGCGGTGAAAATGTTTCTTCCGAACTCATTTTTCAGGATCATCTGAAATCCCCTGAACAACCAAAAAATGCAACAGCACCTGATGTAGGAAGCGGCATTGGTTAATTCCAGCGGATGTTGCCGGCAAGGTTACCCCCTCCCGACCTGACGACCCTGGAATGTCGCGATTCCGGGGTATTCGATGCCTCAGCCGCCGGTGGCAAAGCCCGGATAGAGCGTCATGCCGCCGTCGACAAACAGCGTCGTGCCCACGACATAGTCGGAGTTATCCGAGGCCAGCCAGACCGCCGCGCGGGCGATATCCTCAGGCTCGCCAATGCGGCCATAGGGAACCAGCTTCATCAGCTCATCGTAGGCCGCCTTGGTATTCCAGGCCTCGGTATTGATCGGGGTCCGGATCGCACCGGGCGCGATCGCATTGACCCGGATCCGCTTCAGCGCGACTTCCTGCGCCAGGCTCTCCATCAGCAATTTGATGCCGCCCTTCGACGCCGCGTAATTGGCGTGCCCGGCCCATGGGATTTGCTGATGCACCGAACTCATGCAGATGATCTTGCCGGCGGCGCTCGATACCGAGGGCACCACGCCGCGGCGCAGAAACTCGCGGACCGCCTCGCGCGCGCATAAAAATTGCCCGGTCAAATTGACGTCCAGGACCTTGCTCCATTGCGCCAGGGTCATCTCGTGAAACGCCGAGTCGCGCTGCAAGCCGGCATTGCTGACGAGAATGTCGATGGTGCCGAATTCCTGCTTCATCCTGGCAAACATCGCCGCGACCTGGTCTTCCGACGAAACGTCAGCCTGGTGCGCATAGGCTTTTGAGCCGGATTTTTCGATCTCCTCAACCACGGCTCCGGCAGCGGCATCATCGGCGACGTAATTGACGACGACATCGGCGCCGGCCTGCCCCAGCGCGATCGCGACGGCCTTGCCGATCCCGGAATTGGCGCCGGTCACCAGCGCCTTCTGGCCGGCGAGCAGCCTATGAACCGTGACCGCGGGCGCGGTCGATTGGCTTGAGGACGTGGCTGTTGAGCTCATTGGGACGCACCAATCCTTGAAAACAAGGCCAGGCATCACGCCCGGCCTTGTCCTACTTTTCAGGTCCGATTCAGTTCCCGCCATTCGAGCGGAAACGCCGATCAGCCCTTCGCCAGCGGAACCGCGACGAACCGTGTCGCATCCGCGGTCTTGACCCGCATCAGGACGCTGTTCTTGCCGCCCTGCTTGGCGGCATTGAGCGCCGCCCGCACGTCGCCGGCATTGGAGACCGTCTTGCCGCCGACATTGAGGATGACGTCGCCGGTCTGGAAGCCGTGCTCCGCCGCCGGCCCTTGCGGATCGACTGCGACCACCACGACGCCCTTGTCACCGGAACCGTCGACCTCACCCGCCGGCGCCAACTGGAGGCCGAGATGGGGTGTGCCCGCCAGTTCCTTCGACGGTTGGTCGCCGGCGTTGGCCTGACGGTCGTTCGGCATTTCGCCGAGCGCCAGGGTCAGCGTCTTGGCTTCACCCTTGTGCAGGACATCGAGCTTCACCGAGCTTCCGGGCGCGATCGTGCTGATGTTGCGAGCGAGATCGCGTGCATCCTTGACCTCTGCGCCGTTGACCGCGGTGATCACGTCACCCGCCTCGAGCCCGGCCTTGGCCGCCGGACTGCCGTCCTGCGGATTGTCGACCATCGCACCCCTCGCCTGCTTCATGCCGAGGCTGTCGGCGATATCAGCGGTGACCGGCTGCACCTGCACGCCGAGCCAGCCGCGCGTGACATAGCCCTTGTCCTTGAGCTGGGCGACCACGAGCTTAGCGGTGCTAGCCGGAATGTCGAAGCCGATGCCGACCGATCCGCCCGACGGCGAGAAGATCGCGGTGTTGACGCCGATGACGTTGCCGTTGGTGTCGAACGCCGGACCGCCGGAATTGCCCTTGTTGATGGGCGCGTCGATCTGGACGTAATCATCATAGGGACCGGCGCCGATATCGCGGCCGCGGGCCGAAACGATACCGGCCGTGACCGTACCGCCGAGGCCGAACGGATTGCCGACGGCGACCACCCAATCACCGACGCGCGGCGGGGCATCCGCGAACTTCACATAGGAGAAGTCCTTCTTGTTGCCGTCGACCTTGATCAGCGCAAGGTCGGTCTTCTTGTCGGTGCCGATCACCTTGGCGGTATAGATCGTGCCGTCATCGGCGGTGACCTGGACCGATTGGGCGTGATCGACCACATGGTTGTTGGTCACGGCGTAGCCGTCAGGCGAGATGAAGAAGCCCGAGCCTTCGCCGGTGATCACCTGGTGCCGCTGCGGCATGCCGCGCGTGCCGGGGAAGCCGAATTCCTTCGAAAACTGGTCAAGCGGCGAACCGGATTGATCGGAATCCATCCGCTCGTTCTCCCGCGTCACGCCGTTGTTCTCCGCATCGCCGTCAATCTTGACACGGACCGAGATCACCGCCGGCTTAACCTTGGCGACGAGGTCGCCGAAGCCGGCGTTCTGGACGGTTTCCGCTGCCTGCGCCGATGACGTCAGGGCCGGAATATTGAATGGCAGATAGCCGCTTGGGCCGATGGCGAGAACCGCCATGCTGAGGCCGGCGACCGAGGCGAGCAGCGCCAGGCGCCGCGGCTTCAGAATCTTTCGTGGTGCGGGACGGGAGGTGTTCGATTGATCGTTCATGTTGCATCTCCGATGCTGAGCGCGGGACAATTCCAAGGGAGGTCCCCGAGGAATCCGTTTTGAAAATCCCTTGTGAGAATTTCTGTGCTCAACATGGCGACGTCACATTACGTGGTCCTTTTCGGCTGATTACGATTTAGCAAGAACTCTGCGACCAACCACCGCATGCCTTCGCATGAACGATCTTTAACGGAGCATTTTTTCATCGTACAATACGCCTGGAACGTTCCTGTCGGCTCCCTGCGAACCGAGGTTCAACAAATTGACACCGAGACTTTTGATTCTCATCTGTTTCTTCCTCATGCTGGCGCCGGCGGTTGCGGGAGAGGACCTGCGAAGCGACCTCAAGGCGGCGCCTGGGCAGCTCTCGCTGACGGCGACCAACGATGCGTTCGACGAATTATGCCGCCGCATCGGACCGTCCGATCCCGTCGCAACTGTGTCCTTGCACCGGACCTTCCATGATGATTTCGACGAGCATCCCCTGGCGCATGGCAAGTGGGAGCCTCATTATGCCGGCGGCGCCGCGTGGCCGGAAGCCCGCTACTGGGGCGGAGACGGCTCCGATTTCAAGCGCAAGACCACCTACAATGGCGAACAGCAGATCTATGTCGATCCACGCTATGCCGGACGGGGATCGACGCCGCTCGGTCTTGATCCGTTCAAGGTTCAAAATGGCATTCTGTCGATCGTCGCCAGCCGCATGCCGCCCGAACTGAGATCGGTGCTGTTCAATAATGAATACACATCGGGCATCCTGACCACACAGAATTCGTTTTCGCAGAAATACGGATATTTCGAAATCCGCTCGAAGATACCGATCGGGACCGGCGTATGGCCGGCGTTCTGGATGCTCGCCAATGATGGCGGCTGGCCTCCCGAAATCGACGTCATGGAAGGCCGCGGGCAGGAGCCCGGCGACCTCGTGATGACGACGCATTGGCGGACCAGGCCCGCGGGCTCCGTGGAATCCTGCGGCATGGACTTCCTGCGCCCGGACGCGTCGGTTAATTTTCACGACTATGGCGTGCTGTGGCAACCGGACCGCATCATCTACATGATCGACCGGCGGCCGGTGTCGGAAATCAAGGTCCCGGTCGGCTTCGACGACCCGATGTACATGATTGTGAACCTTGCAATGGGCGCGAAGAATTTCCAGGGCGTCGGATTTGTCGACGGCGAATCCCCTGACACGGTCGCCTTCGAGATCGACAGGGTTACCGTCTATCAAATTGACCCGAATTAATCCGTGTGCTCGGATCGATATCCAGAAAGCTGACGGGGGCAGGCAATGTTCGGTGAGTTCTCGCGTCGGCAATTTGCCCGCCTGGCCGGCCTTTCGGCGCTTGCAATGACCACGGCGCCGGCGAAGTCGGCGGACGACGGGGCCAAACCGGCCATCGACCGGCATGCCGCGGCCAAATTCCCCGAAGGCTTCCTGTGGGGCACGGCCACCTCGGCCTACCAGATCGAGGGCGCCGTCCATGAGGACGGAAGGGGCCCGTCGATCTGGGATACTTTTACCCGTGTGCCGGGCAAGATTTCGGATCACAGCAACGCCGACCGTGCCAACGATCACTATCATCGCTACAAGGAAGACGTCGGCCTGATCAAGGCGCTGGGAGCCAAGACCTACCGGTTTTCGATCGCATGGCCGCGGGTTTTTCCGGACGGCGACGGCGCACCAAATCCCAAAGGCCTCGACTTTTATGACCGCCTGGTCGACGAACTCCTGAGCAACGGCATCGAGCCGTTCGCGACGCTGTATCATTGGGATTTGCCGCAGTCGCTGCAGGACAAAATCGGCGGATGGCAGTCCAGCGAGACCTCGCGGGCGTTCGGGAATTACGCAGGGCATGTCGCGGAGCGCTTGAGCGACCGGGTCAAGAACTTCTTTACGGTCAACGAAGTCGGAAGGTTCCTGAATTTCGGTTACGGATGGGGCATCGATGCTCCCGGGCTCAAGCTGCCGACCGCCGAGCTGAATCAGGCACGGCACCACGTCGCGCTCGGCCACGGCCTCGCCGTGCAGGCGATCCGGGCCCACGGGCGCGCCGGCACCAAAGTCGGGTTCGCCGAGAATATCGCGGCCTGCGTGCCGGCGATCGACACGCCGGAGAACATTCGCGCCACCGAGATCGCGACGCGCGAATTGAATGCGGGCTTCATGGGCGTGGTGCTGGAAGGCAAATACACCGACGGGTATCTGGAATATGCCGGCAAGGACGCTCCCAAATTCACCTCCGACGAGCTGAAGATCATCGGTTCGCCGATCGATTTCGTCGGTGTGAACATCTACGCGCCGCAATTTTACGTGGTCGCCAAGGATGGCGCGCCGAGCTTCGACGTGCTGCCTTTCCCGTCTTCGTTTCCGCACATGAAGTCCGACTGGCTCAGGGTCGGGCCCGAGACCGCCTATTGGGTGCCGCGGATCGTGGCAAAGATCTGGAATGTCGAGACCATCTATATCAGCGAGAACGGCACAGCCTCCGAAGACAAGGTGTCCGCCGACGGCAAGGTGTACGATCTCGACCGTATCATGTACTTGCGCAACTATCTGACGCAGTTGCAGCGCGCGACATCCGAGGGCGTGCCGGTTCGCGGTTATTTCCTGTGGAGCCTGATGGACAATTTCGAGTGGGTATTCGGCTTCGAACAGCGCTTCGGGCTGTACCGCGTCGACTTCGAGACGCAGCAACGGATCCCGAAACTCAGCGTGTCGTTCTACCATGACGTCATCGCGCGCAATGCGATCGGGGCTTGAGCACGCGGCGAACCAACCCGATTCCCGTCAAGCGATCTTGACGTGTTCGATCGGGTTGACGACGCCGTCGATCAAATTGAGGCCGAGCAGGAATTCGGATGAGAACTGCGTCCGCACCAAGGGATCGACGACGAGGTCGCGCGCCAGAGCGGCGGCCTCTTCGCGCCGCGCCGCCACCGCTTCGGCAATCGACACCGCCTCGAACCTGAAAGCCGTTCCCGGCCGCGCCTGGGCCAGCCTGCCGAGGTCGGGGCCGATCACGGTTGCGATCTTTGGATAACCGCCGGTCGATTGACGATCGGCCATCAGGACGATCGGACGACCGTCTCCCGGCACCTGGATCGCGCCCATCGCGATCCCGTCGGAGACGATGTTGTAGCCTTTGGCGTGGGTCAGGCGCGGCCCGTCGAGAAAATAGGCCATGCGATCGGCCTTGATGGAGACGCGCCAGGGCCCCTCGAGAAACGCCGCGATCTGCTCGGCGCTGAAATAGTCGTCCTGCGGACCGAGCACGACGCGAATGATTTCGGGCGGCCGATCGAGCCAGGGCGCCGCGATCGCACCGAAGGACAGCGTCGAGCTGCGGGACGGCTCGACGGATAAACGGTCGCCGGTGCGGATCGCGCGGCCATCGACGCCGCCAAAGCCGGTCCGCGTGTGGGTGGCGTTGGAGCCGAGCAGTTGCGGCACCACCAGACGCCCCGCGACGGCGAGGTAACACCAGGCGCCGCTTTGTCCGGCGCGGATGTTCAGCACGGCGCCGGGCTCGATGGTCAGGACCATGGCGGCCCAAAGCGACGATCGTGGCAGCACGCGCGCATCAAGACTGATGGCGAAATCGCCGCCGGCGAGCGCAACGGCCAGCGGTTCGGCTTCGGCGGTAAGCTCGATGCCGCCTAATGAGATTTCGATCGCGGTCGAACCTGCGGCATTGCCGGCGGCAAGATTGGCTGTTGCGTAAGCCAGCGGGTCCATCGGCCCCGCCGCGGTGACGCCATAGCGCAGATATCCGTGGCGGCCGGCATCCTGCAGCGTGACGCCGGGCCCGGCCGAAAGCACGCGAAGGGCTGCCTGCGCGGGCACACTGCTCATGCGGCGCTCTTGCGGGCAACGATCTCGCCGCTTGCCACGCGCTGCTCCAGCGCCAGAAATGTCGCAGCGTCGATGGCCTCGAATCGCAGATTGTCGCCGGCCTGGAACAGGAAAGCGTCAGCCCTGGCGACGGCATAGAGACGCTCGGGCGTGCGCCCGATGACATACCAGCCGGTCGGCATCGCAAAGTTGGTGATCACGCAGAGGCCGCCGCCGATCAGTACCGCGCCGGGCTGATGCGGAGGCCGCGGCGCCGGACGCCTGGAAATAGCGAGCGCCTCGGGCAGGCCACCGAGATAGATCTGGCCGGGCGCAAAGCCGTACATATAGATGCGATAGGTCGCCGCCGTGTGCCGGGCAATCAGATCGCCTGGCGTTATTTTCAGCAGTTGCGCCACCTCCTCGATGTCCTCGCCGAACCCGGAATCATAGCAACACGGGATGATCCAGTTGGCAGCCAGCGCGGTCCGTGCCGCGGGCACAGCCAGCGCCTTGTGGACGAGGCCGACCAGCGTCTGCCGGTCGATCTGCAAGGGATCATAATGAATCATCAGGGAGCGATAGGTCGGCACGAACTCCCGTGTTCCCGCCGGAGGATCGGCGCGCAGCGCGGCATCGAGCGCCAGCACCCGATCGTTGATGGCGGGATCGACGGTCTCGCCGAATTCGACCACCAGTGCGGTTTCACCGGCGTTCAGAAAGCGCGGGACCGCCGGCGCGATCGCTGGGTCCGCTGCGACGTGCGGCATCATTTTCCGCTTGATACGAATGGCCTGAGCGTAACCCCGGCCTGCTCCAACACCCCGCGAACGCGGCTGGCGGTTGCGACCGCGTGGCTGGAATCGCCATGGACGCAGACCGAGCGGATCGGCGTCGGCAGATGTTTTCCACTTGCGGTGATCACAGCACCAGCCTCGACCATCGCGAGCACCCGCGCCGCCGCCTCCTCCGCGCCTTCGATCATCGCGCCGGGCTGGCCGCGCGGGATCAACTGCCCGGTTTCGGTGTAACCGCGATCGGCATAGATTTCCTGGATCACCTCGAGCCCCAAGGCATCGCCGGCTGCGACCAGTTCGGTCAGCGCGATACCCAGCAGAGGAAGATTGCGATCGACAGCCCTCACCGCGCGCACCACCGCATCGGCGACGTCGCGCTCCTCGCAGGCGATGTTACCCAGCGCGCCGTGGGTCTTCACATAGCTGATGCGGTGACCGGCATAGGCCGCCAGCGCCGTGGCGGCGCCAATTTGGTAGGCGATCAGTCTTTCGATCTCGCCGGTCGAGAACGGCAGACGACGGCGGCCAAAACCCCACAGATCGGGAAATCCGGGATGGGCGCCGACGGCGACGCCGCGCTCGCGGGCAATGGTGAACGTCCGCGCCATGATTTCAGGGTCGCCCGCATGCAGACCGCAGGCGACGTTGGCCGAGGTGACGATGGCGAGCATGGCCTCATCGTCACCACAGCGATAGGTGCCAAAACCTTCGCCAAGATCGGAATTCAAATCGACATACGGCATCGCTGCTCCTTGCTTGCGCGATTGGCGCTCATTACCTGCGCTGCTTCCGCGGCAGCATGCGGCTCATGACCTCATCCCGTTTGGCGAAGACGTGCCAAGCCACCGCTGCAAGATGCGTGCAAAGCAGAGCAACAAAGCTCCAGCCGACCCAAAAATGAATGTCTTCGCCAAACCGGGCCAGCGCCTCGTTGCGGGCAAGCAACCGCGGCCAGGAGAAAAGGCCAAACCAGGGCAACGAATAACCGCCCGCGGCCGAGTAGATATATCCTGATATCGGCACTGCGAGCATCAAACCATACAACCCAAAATGCCCGAGCCGGGCGCCAAGGTGCACGAGTCGGCTCAGAGCTGCATGGTACGGCGGTTCGCCCACGACAAATCGATAGGCCAGCCTGAGCGGAACCAGCACAAGCACCGTCATGCCAAGGGACTTGTGAATGTCCAACAGCTCCTTGCGCGGCGAAGTTCCCGGCGGCAAGAACGAGGCGTAGATCCCGAGCATCATCGCAACGATGATGAAGACCGCCATCGTCCAGTGAAAGCCCCTCTGGGCGCCGTCATAGTTGAATTGGCGGCCGGAATCCGGGATTTCATCGTGGCGGATATTTTGGCGATCGGCAGCCGACATGCCCGCGATCATTGGCACAGAGCGGAGGTCCTGCTCAAGTGCGTTTTGGGAATACCCTGACGGCAGCGACGCCGGACGCCGACGAGAATGGCGTCGAGCTCCAACGTCGTCGTTGCGAGCGCCAGCGAAGCAATCCAGGGGCCGCAAAGAAAGAGTGGATTGCTTCGTCGCAAGGGCTCCTCGCAATGACGGCTGAAATGTCAGAGATCATCCGCTTCACTTCACCCTCCCCCTCCAGGGTAGGGTGAAGAAAGCACACTTCCGCATTCTCGCGGCACGCTGCGCCCGAGGTTTGCAAATTCGTTCGCCCCAAAAAGAAGAGGGCGCAGGCGACCCTCAAGAGAGGGCGCAGGGAAGACCGGGTGCGCGCTGCACCCGCGGTCTCATGTGCAAAGGTAGATAAAAAAACGCACATGAGCATACAGGTTCAGCGGAAGCAGCCCGGCCTTCCCTGCGCAATGGTGTTACGGCTTATATCGTGCTCTCCCCGGCGAGACCTGGCTTGTTTGTCACCGTCGTTCCCAAGGAGCGTGAGCTTCTTAGGAATTTGACACCAGCCATTGGGGCGTCAGGACCACACGACTTTGCCGTCCGCACTAGCCGCGCTCGTCAGTCGCAGCTTTTGCGTCCATCGCTCCCCGACCCGCGTTTCGTGACGAATGCGCATACGCCCCTCTGGTGGGACGGGATGGCACAAGAAGTGAAGCTGATTTGCCTTCGCGATCAAGCGCAACCGCTGCGACACATTGGCACGACGGGCAAATCAGCAAAATGCTGTCAAGATTTATTTTTCGGATGCGACGCATGCTGCGTCATCCTGAGGAGCGCGCCGTCTTCGGCGAGCCTCGAAGGATGGTGTTCAGCACAGTGCGCGCGGCCATCCTTCGAGGCTCGCAAGAGCTCGCACCTCAGGATGACGGCAGCACCGGCTCAGTTCGACAATTTCGTGAAATCCGGCGGACGGCGCTCGGCGAACGCGGCGAATGCTTCGGCAGCCTCCGGACTAGTCAGGCGCTGCCGGAAGAGTTCGCTTTCCTCTGACATCTTCAGTGCAATTTTCTCCTGCTCGCGCATCAGCTTTTTGGTCGCGCTCAGCGAGCCGGCCGGGCGCTTGGTCAAGGTCACGGCGGCGGCCATCGCCTTCTGCCTTACCTCGGCCGGCGGCAGCACCGCGTTGGCGAGGCCGCAGGCAACCGCGGTCGCCGCATCCATTGGCTCTCCCAGCGCGAACATCTGATAGGCCCTGACATGGCCGATGCGCGTCGGCAGCAGCCAGCTTGAGGCAGCCTCAGGGACCAGCGCCAGATTGACGAACGGCGTAATCAGGCGCGCGTTGTCGGCGAGATAGACCAGATCGCAATGCAGCAGCATCGTCGTTCCGACGCCGACCGCATTGCCCTGCACCGCCGCGATCAGCGGTTTTGTCATTTTGCCGAGGTTTCCGATGAAGCGGAAAGCAGGGCTGTCCTCGCTGTTCCTGCCGTTGGCTTGCGCGGCGAAGTCGGCCAGATCGTTGCCGGCCGTGAAACTGTCGCCTTCGCCCTGGAACAGCACCACCTTGATGGCGCTATCAGTTTCGGCCCGTTCGAGGTTATCCGACAGCGCATCGTACATTGCGCCGGTCAGCGCGTTCTTCTTTTCCGGGCGTTGCAGCGTCAGCACCAGGATGCCGTCGATCAGTTCAGCTTTGACGTGCTCATTCATCGGATCAAGTCCTTGACCGTGGAAGCATTATATTGAGCGCCATATCTTGAAAGCGATGGGTCAGGCGACGGCGCGCGCCGCTGTTTTAGTCACGGTGCCGTCCAGGAATCCAGTCAGCCGCTGGCGAATGATGTTTTCGGCATCCGCCATGGTGCGATCGATCAGTTCCTTGACGGTCGGAATGTCATTGATCAATCCGACCACCATGCCGCAGCTCCAAGCGCCCGCATCCATCTCGCCGTCGATCATCACCTTGGGATAGACGCCGGCGACTTCATCGAGGATGTCCTCGATCTTGAGCGCCTTGCCCTTTTCCCGCTCGATCTCGATCAAGCGGTCGACACCCTTGTTCTTCAGCACCCGCTCGGTGTTGCGAAGCGCGCGCATCACCAGCCGCGTGTCCAGTTCGGTCGCATCGAGGATGGCCTGCTTGACGTTGGCGTGGACCGGCGCCTCCTTGGTGGCGATGAAGCGTGTTCCCATGTTGATGCCGCTGGCGCCGAGCGCGAGCGCTGCGACCAGGCTGCGCGCATCGGCCATGCCGCCCGAGGCCACGAACGGGATTTTCAATTCATCCGCAGCGCGCGGCAGCAGGATCATGTTCGGCATGTCGTCTTCGCCGGGATGCCCGCCGCATTCGAAACCATCGACGCTGACCGCATCACAGCCGATCGCCTCGGCCTTCAGCGAATGCCGCACCGAGGTGCATTTGTGAATGACTTTGATGCCGGCGGCCTTGAGCGCCGGCATATATTGCTCGGGGCTGCGGCCGGCGGTTTCGACGATCTTGACCCCGCCCTCTTTGATGGCGGCGATGTATTCCGGATATGGCGGCGAGCTCAGCATCGGCAGGAAGGTGAGATTGACCCCGAACGGCCGGTTCGTCATGTCGCGGCAGCGCGCGATCTCCTTGGCCAACAGCTCCGGCGTCTTTTGCGTGAGGCCGGTGATGATGCCGAGGCCACCGGCGCTCGAGACCGCCGCTGCGAGCTCGGCAAACCCCACATAGTGCATGCCGCCCTGGATGATCGGGTGCTCGATACCGAATAATTCCGTGATCGCCGTTTTCATGAAAGCTCCTGCCTCTAGAGCCTTTTCCGTTCCGATGGAATCGGAACGGGGCTCTGGTCTTTGTTTTGACGCGTTTTCTTCACGCGAACCGGTAGCCACTTCGCTTGAAAACGCTCTAGCCGCGTGGATCAATGGACGAATTCGAAAAGTCCCGCAGCCCCCATGCCTCCGCCGATGCACATGGTTACCACGCCATATTTTGCCTTGCGCCGCCGTCCCTCGATCAGGAGGTGGCCGGTCAGCCGCGAACCCGTCATACCATAGGGATGGCCGATTGCGATCGAGCCGCCGTTGACGTTGAGTTTTTCGGGATCGATGCCGAGCCTGTCGCGGCAATGGATCACCTGGACCGCATAGGCTTCGTTCAGCTCCCACAGATCGATATCGTCGATCTTCAGCCCGTGCCGTTTCAGAAGCCGCGGTATCGCAACCACCGGTCCGACTCCCATCTCGTCCGGCTCGACACCCGCGGCGACGAAGCCGCGAAAAATGCCCAACGGCTTGATGCCCTTTTGCGCCGCGACTTTGTCGCTCATCACCACGCAGGCGGATGCGCCGTCGGACAACTGGCTGGCATTTCCGGCGCTGATGGTCTTGCCCTCGAACACCGGCTTGATGCTGGCAAGTCCTTCGGCCGTGGCATCCGGGCGCGGTCCCTCGTCCTGCGACAGCGTCACCTCTTTGTACGATACTTCCTTGGTCGCCTTGTCCACCACGGCCATTCTGGTCGTAATGGGCACGATCTCATCCTTGAAGCGGCCGCCTTGCAAGGCGGCGCCGACGCGCCGCTGGCACTCCAGGCTGTACTCGTCCTGCCGATCGCGACCGATCTTGTAGCGCTCGGCAACGACCTCGGCGGTCTCCAGCATCGACATGTACATTTCGGACTTCATCGCCATCAGCTCGTCGTCGACGGCGTGGAACAGATTCATATGTTCGTTCTGCACCAGGCTGATCGATTCGATGCCACCACCGATCGCGATATCGACGCCGTCCAGCATCACCGATCGCGCCGCGACCGCAATGGCCTGCAGACCCGAAGCGCATTGCCGGTCGATCGTGGTTCCCGCCACGGTAACAGGCAGTCCCGCGCGGATCGCGCCCTTGCGGGCGACATTCATCACCATGGTGCCCTGCTGCATCGCGCAGCCCAACACGACGTCCTCGACCTCGTCGGGCGCAATGTTGGCGCGCTTGACCGCCTCCGCGATCACATGACCCGCCATGGTCGGTCCCTCGGTATTGTTGAGGGCGCCGCGATAGGCCTTGCCGACGGCCGTGCGGGCCGTGGATACGATCACTGCTTCGATCATCTCTCACCTCTGTCCTGTCGTAAACTCACGGGTACGTTCAGTTATGCCGCGCATAGCGCAGGACGTGATAGGCGGGATCACCGAACTGGATGTTGAAGGACGATATCCGCTTGAAATAGTGCCCGACATTGAGCTCGTCGCTCATGCCCATACCGCCATGGAGCTGCACCGCCTGTTCGGCGATGAACTTGGCGGCGTAGCCGATTTTCGATTTCGCCCCGGAGGCGAGCTTCGAGCCGCCGGGCTCCCGGGTCACGAGGCTCAGGCTGAGATGCTGCATCAGTGAGATGGCTTCCTGATGCGCGATGAACATGTCGACCATCCGGTGTTGCAGCACCTGAAAGCTGCCAAGCGCCGCCCCGAACTGTTTCCTGGTCTTGGCGTATTCCAAGGTCACCGCATTCAATTCCGCCATGGCGCCGACCGCTTCGGCGCAGAGTGCGGCGATGGCGATATCCCGGCATTGCTCCAGCGCGAACACGCCGTTGCCTTCGGTCCCAAGTAGCGCGCCGGCACCGACCTTGACGTCGCGCAGCCTGATTTCGGCAGCGCTGCGACCGTCGATAGTCCTAAAATTCTGCAGGTCGAGATTGGCGGTGCGGCGGTCGACGATGAACAGGCTCACCCCGTCACGATCGCTGCGGTCGCCCGATGTGCGCGCCGAGACAATCAGCCAGTCCGACCAGGGAGCGCCGATCACGGCGGCCTTTTCGCCGTTCAGGATATAGCCGCTGCCGTCTTGTTTTGCGGTCACGGTCACGTTGTTGAGGTCGTATCGCGACCCCTTCTCGCTCCATGCCAGCGCCCAGATCGAATCTCCCGCGATGATGTCCGGAATGAATTGCTGCTTCTGGTCGTCGGACCCGAAATGTTCGATCAGGCTGCCGCAGAGCACCACGGTCTCGACAAACGGTTCGACCACCAGATGACGACCGAATTCCTGCATCACGATCATCGTCGCCAGTGGGCCGCCGCCCAAGCCGCCCGCGTCCTCGGAAAACGGCGCTGCCAGCAATCCCAGTTCGGCAAATGAATTCCAGTGTTTGCGGCTCCAGCCTTGTTCGGTCGCGACGATCTTGCGGCGCGCATCGAAGCCATACTGATCGCGCAATAGACGCTGGACGCTCGCGCGCAGCAGTTCCTGCTCTTCGGTCAATTGAATGTCCATTCGCCCTCTCTTACGCGCCGGATCACAGACCCAGAACCGCTTTCGCGATGATGTTGCGCTGTATCTCGTTCGAGCCGCCATAGATGCTGAGCTTGCGCGAGTTCAGATAGCGCTCGGATGCGGTGTGCCCGTATTCCGGCCCCGGCATGAAATGGTTGCCGCTCACGGGGTGCTCGCGGATCGCAAGACCGTAATTTCCGATCGCCCGGTGCGTGAGCTCGGTGATTTCCTGGAATATTTCGGTGCCCCTGATCTTGAACAAAGACGCCGCCGCGCCGGGGTCTATGCCGCGCGACATCTGCGCCACCACCCGAAGTTCGGTGGCCTCAAGTGCCAGAACATCGAGTTCGATGCGCGCGATCTCCTTGATGAATTCGAGATGCGCAGGGTCTTCCGTGGGGATTTCGGCCTCAACGATCTTGCGCAGGCTGTTCAGGGCGCGGATCGAGCGGCCGATCCCGGCCATGCTGGTACGTTCGTTGCCCAGCAGGAACTTGGCATAGGTCCAGCCTTTGTTTTCCTCGCCGATCAGGTTTTCGGCCGGGACCCGGACATTTTCAAGAAATACGTCGTTCACCTCGTGGGAGCCATCGATCGTAATGATCGGCCGCACCGAGACGCCCGGCGATTTCATGTCGATCAAGAGGAACGATATTCCGCTCTGGGGTTTTGCCGCGGCATCGGTGCGCACGAGACAAAATATCCAGTCGGCGTGTTGGGCCAGCGTGGTCCAGGTCTTGTGACCATTGACGATATAGTGGTCGCCCTCGCGCACCGCCTTGGTGCGGACCGACGCCAAATCGGAGCCGGAGCCCGGCTCGGAATAGCCCTGGCACCACCAGTCCTGGCCGGAAAGGATGCGCGGCAGGAATTTTTGCTTCTGCGCCTCGTTGCCGAAGGTGTAGATCACGGGCCCCACCATGGTGACGCTGAAGGCCAGCGGCGGCAGCGTTCCGGCGCGGGAGGTCTCCTGTTCGAACAGGAAGCGCTGGGTGATCGACCAGCCCGGGCCGCCATATTGCTTCGGCCACAGCGGCGCGATCCAGCCCTTGTCGTAAAGGATCCGATGCCACAGCAGCATCTGCTCCTTGGAGAGGTCGGTCTCCGGGTTTGGAACGCGCATTTCCGCCGGGTAATTTTCCGCGATAAATACGCGCACCTCGTCCCGAAACCCGGCATCTTCGCTGGAAAGCTGCAGCTCCATGGCGGATTCCCGTCACCAGTTCTCGCCGAACGGGCGAATTTCCAGTTCGAACGTCCAGGCGCTCTTCGGCTGCTGATAGAGCAGCCAATAGGACTCGGCGACCGACGATGGCGGCATCAGCAGATCCGGATTGTCGAGCGCATTGGGTCCCAGGGCTTCGACCCGGCGCTGCCGCACCCATTCGGTGTCGACACCGGAATCGATGATCAGATGCGCGACATGGATGTTTTTCGGACCAAGCTCGCGCGCGGTCGCCTGCGCCACCGCCCGCAAGCCGAACTTGGCGCTGGCAAACGCCGCGTAGCCGGTACCGCCACGCAGGCTCGCGGTCGCGCCGGTGAAGAAGATATTGCCGCCGCCACGAGCCAGCATCAACTTCGCCGCCTCGCGGCTCGCCAGGAAGCCAGAATAGCAGGCCATCTCCCAGACCTTTCGGAACACCCGTTCGGTGGTATCCAGGATCGGGAAGTTGACGTTGGCGCCGATGTTGAAGATGCAGACCTCGAGCGGCGCATGCTTGTCGGCATCGCCCAGGAAAGAGACGATCTCCTCTTCCTTGCGCGCATCCAGCGAACGCGCGTGGATTTCGCCGCCGGCGGCTTCGATCGACTTCACCAGCGGGTCCAGCTTGGCGCCATTGCGGCGGCCCGCGAACACCGTGAACCCCTCGGAGGCGAACTTCTTTGCGATCTCGCCGCCGATAAAGTCGCCGGCGCCGATCACGGCCACGGTCGCGTTTCTCTTCTGCACGCGCGTCTCCTCATCCTCTGAATGCGGGATCGGCGGCCCATACGGCCGGCACCGTCCTGCTTGTTATCCGTCAGTCTTGTTGTCCGTGATGCCCCCCGGAAGACCGGGTGCATCGACGGATCGAATTAAACGTTCTTTTTTAGAACTCGTCAATCGGGATCGTTGCATCGGCATGGAGGAGATTTTCTCATGCCATGCATGACACAGCGTCTTGAGGGATTTTCGACAAGAAACCGATTTACAATCAAAGCGCCGGGGCTTAATCATAACGTTCTAAATAAGAACTTATAGGGAAGATTCAGATGGAAGCGCAGAAGGTGGCTATGCTGGTGGGCGCCGGCGACGCGATCGGCGCCGCGGTGGCGCGACGTTTTGCCAAGGGCGGCTACACCGTTTGTATTGGCAGGCGCGATGGCGCCAAGTCGCAGGGGCTCGTCGACGAGCTTACGTCGGCCGGCCACAAGATCCATGCCTTCAGCGTGGACGCCCGGCAGGAATCCGAGGTCCAGGAGCTCTTTGCCAAGGTCGAGAAGGAGATCGGGCCGATCGAGGTGTGCCTCTTCAACGCCGGCTCGAACGTCAACAAGCCGCTGATCGAGACCACCGAGAAACTGTTCTTCAAGGCCTGGGAGCTGGCGTGCTATGCGGGATTCCTGGTCGGACGCGAGGCGGCCCGGGTGATGACGGCGCGGGGCCACGGCACCATCCTGTTCACTGGTGCCACCGCGAGCCTGCGCGGCGGCAAGGGCTTTGCGGCATTTGCTTCCGCAAAATTCGGGTTGCGCGCGGTCGCCCAGGCCATGGCCCGCGAGTTGGGGCCAAAGAACATTCACGTCGTGCACCTGATCATCGACGCCGGCGTCGACAGCCCGGCGATCCACGCCCGCATGAAAGCGGCGAGCGGCGTCGAGGCCAGGGATATCGCGCCGGACAGCCTGACCAAGACGGATTCGATCGCGGAGGCCTATTGGTTCGCGCACCAGCAAGCCAAGGACGGCTGGACCCACGAACTCGACCTGCGCCCCGCCGGGGAGAAATGGTGAGATGACTGGCACACCGGATCTCACTTTATGGGGCGTCGGCACCAGCCGCACGGTGCGTCCGCATTGGGCCATGTTCGAACTCGGCCTGCCCTACAAGGTCAAACCGATCGGCCCCCGCACCGGCGAGACCAAGACCGAGGAATACACCGCGCTTAATCCGCGCCAGAAGGTGCCGCTGTTGCAGGACGGCGATTTCTGCATCGGCGAAAGTGCGGCGATCGTGGCCTATCTGTCGAGCACCTATTCAAGCCCGGATCGCGCGCTGATACCGACGGCGCAACGCGACTATGCGGCCTGGCTCGAATGGTGCTTCTTCATCGTCACCGAACTCGACTCCACCAGCCTGTACGTGATGCGGCGGCACAGCGCCAACGCGCTCGGACCGATCTATGGCATCGCGCCGGAAGTCGTCGCCAAGGCCGGCGAATATTTCCGGGAGCAATTGCGGCACGTCGAAAAAGCCTTGCGCGATGATCGGACCTATTTGATGGGCGATCATTTCACCAGCGCGGATATCCTGCTCACGACCTGTCTCGATTGGGCGATCGCCTACGGCGTCGGAATCTGTGACGTCGCGCAGCCTTATCTCGAACGCATCCACCAGCGCGAAGCCTATCAACGCGGAACCGCAGCGAACGTGCCGCTTGCGCCGATCGTGCCGGTGCAAGCCAAGGTTTGAGATTTAAGGCTTGGGATTTTCGGATAGTCTTGATTGTTGATTGAATCGGCCGGCATTTCCCTTCGCCTCTCCCTTGGGAGAGGTCGATTTGCTCCCGGCGATGCGAAGCATCGTCCGGTGCAAATCGGGTGAGGGGTTACGGTCTATCGAGAGCGCAAGAGCCCTCACCCGGATTGCTTCGCAATCCGACCTCTCCCCGACGGGGAGAGGTGAAGGGAAACCGCGGCGAGCCTATTTAACTGAACTCAACCCGCCTAGCCCGCCAGCCGGACTGCCTTGTCGCTCACCATCTTGTCGATGGAACGCTCATCATAGCCGAGCTGGGCCAGCACCTCGCGGGAGTGCTCGCCGATCCGCGGCGCCGGGCCGCCGATCGCGGATTCGTTGAGCTCAAAGCGCGCGGCGGGCTTTGGCTGGCGCACCCGTCCGACGGTCGGCTGGTCGAATTCGGTGATGATGCCGCGCGCCACCACCTGTTCGTTATGGATGATCTCGCCGCGACGCAGGATCGGCGCACACGGCACGTCCGCGGCATCCAGTCTCTCGAGCCACTCCGCGGTCGAATGCTGGGCGATATATTCCTGCATCTTGTGGATGCGCGCGGTGGCATTGACGCTGCGGGCGCCCGGCGTGGCAAAACGCGGATCATTGGCCAGTTCGGGATCGCGCGTCGCCTTGCAGAACCCCTGCCACTCCGAGTCCGAAATCGTTCCGGCCGTGATGTAGCCGTCGGTGGTCTTGAACACCAGATCGGGCCTGTCGTTCGGATCGCCCGCCGCAGCCTCGGCGCCGACCACGGTATATTGTGACATGCCTTCCGGCCACAGATACGAGATCATCACATCGAGCATCGCGACCTTGATGTGATCGCCCTTGCCGGTTTTCTCGCGCGCATAGAGTGCCGCGGCCACCGCCTGCGCCGTCATCACCGCGGTGGTCTTGTCGCAGACGATGGTGCGGATCATCTGCGGGCGGTTGGTCACCGGCTGCGACTGGATATCCGCAAAACCCGACAGCCCCTGAATGATCGGGTCATAGACTCGCTTCTTGACGTAGGGGCCGGTCTCGCCGACGCCGCTGATCGACACATAAATCAGGCGCGGATGCCGCTGCCGCAATTCATCGGCCCCGAGACCGAGGCGCTCCATGGTGCCGGGACGGAAATTCTGCACCAGCACATCGGCTTGCGCGACCAGCTTGGCCAGCACCTCGCGGCCGGCCTCGCTCTTGACGTCGATCGACAGCGAGCGCTTGCCGCGATTCGACGAGATGAACAGCGCGGAGAATTCGCCGTTCTTGTCGATGCTGGCGCGGCTGCGGCGGGTGATATCGCCACCGATCGGCTCGATCTTGATGACGTCGGCGCCCTGGTCCGCCAGGAACATGGTCGCGAATGGACCCGAGACGACGCCGGTGAGGTCGAGGACGCGAACGCCGTTGAGTGGACCGGGCATGAACTTCTCCCTTGATCTTGTTCTGTTACGACGCGAAGTGCCGCGGCGGAAATCGCCGCTCAGCCCACCTTCGCCAGCCGGCTTTTCTGCTCGACGATCGCTTCTTCAACGTCGCGCAACTGATCCTTGCCGAAAAACATCTCCTCGCCAACGAAGAAAGTCGGCGAGCCGAACGCGCCCCTGGCCACCGCATGGTTGGTCAGCTCGATCAGGCGCTTCTTGACGTCGTCCTGCTGGGCCCGCGCGATCAGGCGGTCGATATCGATGCCGGAGGATTTGAAGGCTTCCCGGAACACTTCCAGGTCGTCCATCTTCTTCGGTTCCGCCCACATGTGGTGATAGGCGGCACGAAAATACGGCTCGAACAGGCCTTCGAATTGGGCCGCGACCGCGCCGCGCATCAGCATCAAGGTGTTGACCGGGAAGAACGGATTTTGCTGGAATTTTGTAATGTTGTGCCGACGCAGGAAACGTTGCGTCTCCAGCGCCTGGTATTCCGGCTTGTTCTTGATGCCGCGCAGCGAGTCGTTCGGCGACATGTTGCCGGTCGCCTTGTAGATCCCGCCGAGCAGAACCGGCACATAGTCGAACGTGACGCCGGTCCGGCGTTCGATGGCGGGGATGACGAACTCGGCCAGATAGGCATTCGGGCTGCCGAAGTCGAACTGAAATTCAACCTTCAGGGGACTTGCCACCGGCCTCTCCTCGCGTAAATGCGTCAACCAGCCGGCGCCAAAATCAAAGCGAACGATCGGCCCGACCGTCGTTTTCTTATAGTTCCAAAAATGAACTGTCAATTCCATTAATGCAGATCAGCCAGTATATTCAACCGATTCACGCTGGGGTGGTTGCTTCACCCTTAGTACCTATTTAGAATTTGGATGTGGTTTTGGAGCTCGCGCCCGAAACGCGGAATTTTGGAGACGGCAATGAAGTGGGATGCCCTGGAGGAAGAGCCGTGCTCGGTGGCGCGGACGATCGGCGTCATCGGCGACCGCTGGACGCTTCTGATCCTGCGTGAGTGCTTTCTGCGGACCCGGCGCTTTGAAGGATTTCAATCGGCGCTCGGCATCACCCGTCATTTGCTCGCCGAACGGCTGAAGAAGCTGGTCAGGACGGGCATCCTGCGCCGCATTCCCTACCAGGAATCACCGAAACGACACGAATATATCCTGACCCAGAAGGGGCTCGATCTCTATCCCATCATGATGGCCATCGTGCATTGGGGCGACACCCATATGGTCGACGAGCGCGGCCGGCCGCTGCTGCATGAGCATCGCAAATGCGGCAAGCTGTTCGATCCGGTGATGGTGTGCTCCGAATGCAACGAACCACTGTCGGCGAAGGAAGTCACCACCCGTCCCGGCCCCGGCGCGCGTCCCGCTGCGGCGAAGAAATCCGCCGAGCCCGCCGTGAAATCGCGAACGCACGCGGCGTAGTGGCCGATCACCAACTGAGCCGTCATTGCGAGGAGCGACAGCGACGAAGCAATCCATTCTCCGTTTGACGCTATGGATTGCTTCGCTTCGCTCGCAATGACGATTCAACCTCATCTCATCGCGCTTCAGCTCACGTGGCCGGGTTGCCTCAAGCTCTCCGCGAGCTTGTGCTTGAGAATCTTTCCGGTCGATGTTGCCGGCAGCGCATCCAGCACGATGATTTCCGACGGCCGCTTGTAGGACGTCAACTGCGGTGCGACTTCGGCCATCAGGTCGGAAGCCGTGACATCCGAGCCCGAAAGCAGCTGGACGAAGGCGACAACCTCTTCATTGCCCTCGACGCGGCGTCCCACCACCGCCGACTGGACCACGGCCTTGTGCGAGTTGAGAACCGCCTCGACCTCGGCGGGATAGACGTTGAAGCCGGAGCGGATAATCATCTCCTTGGTGCGGCCGACGATATAGAGGATATCACCCTCGAAGCGCGCGAGATCGCCGGTGTTGAACCAGCCCTCGCTGTCGATCACCGCCGCCGTCAGCGCCGAATCGCGATAATAGCCGCGCATGACGTTGCGGCCGCGAACATGAAGCTCCCCGGTTTGGCCATTCGCGACCGGGATGCCATCAAGCGTCCGCACCCGGGCTTCGACACCCGGCAGCAACGTGCCGACCGCATGATCGGCGCGCGGCGCATCGTAGCGCACCCCCGATATCCCCGGCGAGCATTCGGTGATGCCATAGCCGTTCGAGAGCGACAGGCCGAGCTCCTGCTCGACCCGCTGCTTCAGACTGAGATCGAGCGGCGCGCCGGCCACCGCGATGATCCGCAGCGAACCGCGATCGAGCCGCTTCAGGCCGGAGACCGCCTTGTATTCGAGCAGGCGCTGATAGGTCGCGGGCACCCCATTGAGGATCGTGATGCCCTCTTCCGCCATCGCCTTCGCCAGCGCGGCCGGGTCGTAGCGGCTGACCAATCGAACGGCGCCCCCGACCATCAGCGTCATGACCAGCAGCGAGATGCCCACGATGTGCGAGATCGGCAGCACGACATAGACCTTGTCGTCGGGACCCATCTGCCGGAATTGCGCGGTGATGCCGGCGCTGATCAGCAGATTTTCGTGGGTGAGCATCACGCCCTTCGGCGTGCCGGTGGTTCCTGACGTATAGATCAGCACCGCGACCTGCCGCGCCGGATCCTGCTCGACCGGTTCCGCGGAGGCGCTCTCGTTCAACGCGGTGACGCCGATTTCTTCGAGCGGACCGATCGAATGCGTCTGCGCATCGCACCGCGACGCGTGAGCCGCCGCTTCCTTTGACACGCCGTTGGTGAAGAACATTCGCCGCGCCCCGCTATGGTCGCGGATCAGGTCGAGCTCGCGCGCCGACAGCCTCGGATTGGAGACGATCGCCCAGACATCGATCCGGCTCGCCGCCAGCAGCAGTGCCGCAAGCGCGATGCAGTTTTCGCTGACGATCATGACCCGGTCGCCGGCCCTGACGCCGAGCGCCCCGAGATGGTCGGCAACCTCGCGCACATGCCTGTCGAGATCGCGGTAGCTCCAGACCGTGCCATCCTCGATCAGTGCGGCATGGTCAGGGATTTCGGTCACATAGCGGTCCATCACCTCATGGATGCGGCGGGGAAGCGCCGTCGCGAGCGTTTCGATGTCGATTGTCGGTTCTGCCACTGACTGACCTTTCGTTTAGGACTTTTACGAGAACGGCCTGACCGCAGAGACCTTCGGCCGCTATCTCTAAAGTTCCTTTTTCAAACTATAAAATCATATTTTCATCGGTGGCCTCGCAAGCGACCGACCTGCAAGCGGCTATTCCGACGCGCCGTCCAGAACCTCGCTGAACTGGTCCCAATGCGTACCGGTCCAGCGCTGCAAACGCATCTGGGTGAAGTTCATGTCGATCTTGTCGGAAGTGTTCACCAGGATGCCGGGCAGCGCGGTGGGGAGCGCGACATCCCTGAAGCTTCTCGCCTGCGTGATGATATTTTCGCGGGACAGATCGTTACCGCATTGCTGGATCAGGTGCTCGAGCAGCATGCCCTGCATGTAGCCAAACAGGTAGTTGTTATCGGAGATGTCGACGCCGGGCATGTATTTGCCGATAAAGGCACGAAAGTTCTTCATGCCCTCATTATTGTCCCACTGCGAGTCGGTCGGATCCATCATCATTGTTCCGCTGATGACACCGGTCGAGGCTTCGAGACCCGCCGGCTTGAGCGTGGCGCCGACGGAGCCCGAGGGATAGTTCAACAGGATCGTCGGTTTCCAGCCGATTTCAGCAGCCCGGCGGATCGCCTGCGCCGCGAATTTCGGTGTCCCCCCGATGACCAGAGCTTCGGCGCCCGAGCTTTTCAGACTGACGATTTGCGAGTCCACCGTCGGGTCGCTGATCTCGTAGGAGATCGCAACGACCTTCTTGTCGAAATCCGCTTTCAGTATGGATTTAAAGGCATTGACATAGTCTTTGCCGAGATCGTCGTTCTGGTAGAGGATCGCGTATTTCGCGTTCGGCAGCGCCTTGGTCAGGTACTTGGCGTAGATTCTTCCCTCGGTATCGAAGCTGACAAGGCTCGTCGTGGTCAGCGGATAATTCGCGACGTCGGTGAACTTGTTTGATCCCGAGACGATACCGACCGTCGGCACTTTCTTGGCCATCAGATATTTCGCGGTCGCCGAATTTCCCGGCGTCCCCAGCTCGCTGAAAATAAACGACACCTCGTCGCTCTCGACCAGCCTTCTTGCATGCTCCACCGATTTCGGCGGACTATAGGCGTCATCATAGGCGATATAGTTGATCTTGCGGCCGTTGATGCCGCCGCGGTCGTTGATCGATTGCACATAGGCCATCACGGCCTTGCCGACCTGTCCGATCGATGAGGCCGGTCCGCTAAAGGGAAAGATCCCACCGACCTTGATCTCGGTTACGGTAACGCCCGGCGCGTCGGCGGCAAATGCGCCGCTCATCAATGAGACGGCGAGCGCGGATGCGATCACAGGTGCTCTGAACATGGGGCGGCTTCTCCTCCGTTGGTTCGAGCGGGCCCGCTGCCGAAGGCGCGGTGCCTCGTTTTTCAGGGATCGAAAAAATACCGGCGGATCGATTACCGGCCATCCACAGCGGCGCATCCTATAGTTCTTTTTTAGAACTCGTCAAGCGCCGCGCGAAGATACCGATGCCAGTCCGGTTGATATCCGAACGGCCGCTGTTATATTTCTATCGTCATACTAAAAGAGCGCCATACCAAAAGACCTGCATATTAAAAGACCTGGGAAGGTAACCGATGCCCAAGCAATCCATCGAGACGGGAACGGACGAGCTGCTTTGCGACATCGACGGCCGGGTCGCGACGATCACGCTGAACCGGCCCGAAGCGAGGAATGCGCTTTCGGATCACCTAACGCCCGCGCTGCGGCGGATGATCAAGCAATGCGGCGATGACGCCGCCATCGGATCGATCCTGATCACGGGCGCCGGCACCGCCTTCTGCGCCGGCGGCGACGTCAAGGGCATGGGCAACGGCATCGCGAAAGCAGAAGTGCCGCTGGAAGATCGCATCGCCGATTTGAGGACCAAGCAACGGACACTGACAGGCGCGCTGGTCGCGGTTCGCAAGCCGACCATTGCAGCACTTCCCGGACCGGCGGCGGGCGCCGGCCTGGCGATCGCGCTGGCCTGCGACATCCGTATCGCAGCAGAATCGGCGATCATGGCGACGGGCTATGCCCGGATCGGCCTCACCGGCGACTACGGCATCAACTGGCTGTTGACGCGATTGGCTGGCCCGGCGCGTGCGCGCGAATTGATGTTCCTGTCGGAACGGATCGATGCAAGGCGATGCGAGGCGCTCGGCCTGATCAATCGCGTCGTGCCCGACAGCGAGCTGCGCGAAGCCGCGTTTGCGCTGGCAAAGCAACTCTCGGAAGGACCGCAGGTCGCGTTCGGCCGTATCAAGGACAATCTCGATTACGCACTCCGTTCGGACTTGCTCGACTCGATGGATTACGAGGCTGACAATTTGGTGCGGTCGGCCCGCACCAACGACCACAAGGAAGCCGTTCGCGCTTTCGTCGAAAAGCGCAAACCGACTTTCGTTGGCGATTAGCGCGGGATGAGATGAGATTGAGCCGGGCTATCCGCGCGCTTCCCTTCACCTCGCCCCGGTGGGGAGAGGTCGATTTGCTCCCGGCGATGCGAAGTATCGTCCGGCGCAAATCGGGTGAGGGTTCTTATGCCAAACGAGAGGCCCTAACCCCTCACCCGGCGCTACGCGCCGACCTCTCCCAACGGGAGAGGTGAAGGGACATCGCGGCCGATTCAATCCATAATCGTCTAGCCCTGGTCGGCGGTCATCTTCGAAACCTTGCAGTCGCGCTTCTACCCCGCCCGCAGGTCGAACAGCACTTTTCCTCCGGTCTGGGCGTGGGCAATCGCTTCCTCGACACGGCCGATCGGATAGGTCGCGGCAACCGGGACCCGTAGTTTTCCGCTGGCGACCAGGCCTGCGCTGTCGCGCAGCGCTTCGTGATAGGCTGGCGTGTCCTTGAAGTTGGGATGCCCGAGCCAGAAGCCCTTGATTGTCAATCCGCGAAAGATCACGTTCAACGGATTGATCGACGAGGGCTTGCCGCTCAGTGCAGCATAGACGACCATCGTCGCATCGGGCGCCAGTGTCGTCGCCAACGAAAATCCGCCCTCGCCCGCCAGCGCATCCAACCCGAGTTTGACCGGAGCCTTGCCGGTCGCCGTCGCAACACGCGCCGCGAGGTCGCGGCCGTCGGTCAGCACGATTTCGCTTCCTGAATCTTTGAGCTCGTCGATCAACGATTCCCGCCGGACCACACTGATCAGGCGCAGGCCCGACTCCCTGGCGAAGGCCACGACCGCGCGCCCTACGCCCGAATTGCCGGTGTTCTGGATGATCCAGTCTCCCGGCGACAGGCTGACATAGCTCTTCAGCATCAATGCCGCGGTCGGAGGATTGACCGCGAGCATGCTCAATTGCTGTGGATCCCCGTCCGGTACCGCGAACAGATCCTTTGCCGGCGCGAGCATCAGCTCCTGCCATGCAAAACTTTGCCTGGGCAGCAGAACCCGGTCGCCGACCGCAAGCTCGCGAACGCGGGATCCGACGGCGCGAACCCGGCCGACGCCTTCACTACCGACCGTTGCCGGCAACTTTGGCCGCACCCCATAAAGACCGCGGATCAGCAACAGATCGGACGGATTGATCGGCGCGTATTCGACCTCGACCAGCGCTTCATCGGATCCCGGTGCCGCGGGATCCGGCAGGTCGACGAGCTGTGCGACGTCGCGCGGTTCGCCAAATGCGGCTATTTGAATGGCTCGCATGCACTCGCCTCCGGTCGCGGAACATCGAGCCCGCTCGGGCCGATCCGCCAGATTTTGGGACCGCAGCGGAACATGACCGCTTTGAACCGGACGCGACAGGAAAGATTTGTCACCCCCCTTATTCATTCGCGAATGACCTAAAGCGCGACGAGATGACGTTCGATCACCGACTAAGCCGTCATTGCGAGGAGCGACAGCGACGAAGCAATCCATTCTTCGTTGACGCTATGGCGGAGCCTGTCATCGGGCCGGCCAGAGGTCGGCAATGACGATTCAACCTGATCTCATCCTGCTTTAAAGCTCCGTTCCGATTCCATCGGAACGAAGCTTTGGATACGCGGCGAACATCGCAAGCCTGGCTATTTCGGCGGCGGGATATTGGCGCGGCCGCTCATGCCGGCCATCAATTCCGGGGCATCACCTTTGATCTCGCCGAACACCTTGATGGTCTGGCTGACCGGATCGACCCGGCCGCCAACCCGGGTGATCTCGGCCGGATAGGTCTTGTCGGTTTCCTCGATATGAACCTGAAAGCCGTAGCCCGGCTTCAACCAGGCGAGCCCGCGCGACGGCGCGATCAGCTCGATCTCGAGGCTGCGGTCGTCGAGGATTTCCAGCAGCGGCTGGCCCGGCGTGGCGTACTGGAATTGCTGCGCCTTCTGCTCGACGGTGATGCCGTTGAAGGGTGCCGCGATTTCGCATTTGGACGCCGCGGCGTCGGCAATATCGAGGTCCGCCTTGGCCTTTTCGACTTCAGCGCGGGAGACGTCGAGTTCGAGCTGGCCGATCGATTTGAGATTGGCCAGTCGCTGGTTGATCGCCGCGGCCTTCTCCGCCTGGGTCTCGACCGCTTTGGCCCGCGCCACCTGCGCCCGCTGCGTGGCACAATCGAACGCGATCAGCAAATCACCCTTCTTGAAATGATCGCCGACCCGGCTCGTGATGCGATCGATCCGCGCCGAGGTCTCGCTCGACAGCGTCGTATAGTTACGCGCCGTCAATTGGGCGCGGATTTCCGCTGCCGCGCCGAGCGGCGGCATCGAATCGGTCGCCGCGCCTTGCGCGTGCACAACGGCGCCAAGGCCGATCGCTACCAGGCTCAACAGAACGGACGCGACCGAACGCGCAACCGTGCGACGCGAGCAAGGACGGCGTTCACCCTGTGACGGCACGGCGTTTCCTCAAAAAGCTTGTGGCAAGCGCTATTGCACGACCGGCTGACTGTCGGATGCCTGCGCGCTCCGCTGCGGTGACGGCGCCTGCGCGGTTTGTGGCGCTGCGGCCGTTGCGGCATCCGGAGCCGGCGTCGCGCCCGGCGCGCCTTCGCTCAGATGTTCGAGCCGGTCGCTTTTCCAGTCGCTGGCGCTGCGCCGGATCGCAGCGCTGAGGCTTGCAATATCCAGCGAGGCCATCGCCTCCGGCACCGGGTCGATTCCGACCACGTCATACAGCCGCCCAAGTGCGGCCTGCGCCTCGGCGTAGGCGCGGTAGCGCCGTAACTCCGACTGCACCGTGCTGACGCGAGCCGACACCCGCTCCAGTTCCGACTGCGCGTCGGTCTCGGTGCGATTGGAGATCTGCTCGTAGAGCTTGCGATCGACCGAGGCGAGTTGATCGGCCCAGCGATATTCCTGCGCCGCCGCCAGATATTGCTGATAGGCGATATGCAATTTCGCCAGCGTCGCGACGCTCAGCGCCTCGCGCCGAGTGATCGCGGTTGCCTCGGCGAGATTGCCGCGCTTCAACTGCTCCGGGATCGATATGATGCTGACCAAGTTGCCGCTCAACCGCACCGCGCCGGCGGCCCAGCTGTTGTTGACCAGGAAACTGTTGCTGTCGTAGTTCGGCCCGTAGCTGAAATTGATGCCCGGCAAATTGCGCGCCAGCGTCTTGCGGGTCTCGTCGGCGCTGATGCGCACCTGGTAGCTGGATTCGCGAATCTCGGGATTGCGGATCAGCGCCACGTCTTCCATCTGCCGTATCGGCAACCTCAAGCCTTCGATTCGAAGATTTCGCGGCACCGCCAGCGAATAATTGGTGCCCGGCGGCAGATTGATCAACTGTGCAAGTTCGATTTTCGACGCGCCGAGAAGCTGCTCGACGGATTGCAGATCGCGCAGCGCATCGAGCAGCGCCTTTTGATAGCGCAGCGCGTCGATCGGCGCGCGCAACGTCTCGCTCTTGCGCGAGGACTCCAGCGCGTTCTTGGCCTCGCGGGTGGCTTCGCGAATGTCGTTGCTCAGCCGCTGCGCGCTGGCGGCCCGCCAGAAGGCACGGCGTACATCCTGGAACAGGCCCTGCAAGACGCGGCGGCGCTGCTCCTCCGCGACCAGCACCTTGTTGGCCTGCTGCTTGGAGTTGTAATAGCTGACCCAGAAATCGAGAATGTTGAAGGACGTCGTGAGGTCGGCGAATTTCAGGTCACTGTCGGTCGAGGTCGACGGCACCAGCGATTGCTGCCCGGTGCCGACCGCGGTGCTCGAACTGGCCAGCACATTGTTGCGGGTCGAGGCCCCGGCGGTGGCGATCACCTTCGGCAGCATGTCGAATTTGCTGATCTCGAAATCGCGCTCGGCGACGGACCGCTCCATCAACTTGACGCGCTCGTCAAGATTGTAGGCGATCGCCCGGGCGAAAGCTTCTTCCAGCGTCAGCGCGTGGGTCAGCGGCTCCTGCGGCGCGAACACGTCCGCCATGTCCCGGCTGGCCTCGGCGGCGCGCTCAGCATCGGTCAGCGGGTGCGGAACGAAGGCGCAGCCGCCAAGCCAGACAGACACCATGGCGAGGCCTGCCAACCGCCGCAGCGACGCAAAAGAAAGCGACGCAAAAGAACTTGCCCCCAGCATCAAAATAAATCCGTCCCCGCCCCTGACTAACGCCAGATAAACCTGACGTTATTTCAGCCCGCGCATGCCCAGCAAGGACAATAGCGAGACATCGACGCTCCGAGCCCAGATGGAGTTGTTACGTTGCACTTATGCAACTGTTTTAGCGCCGGATTTCCACAATTGGCACGCCTGGAGCGTTTTCGAGCCAACGGGTCGCGCGAACGCGCGCCCGATGACAGGCTCCGTGGGTACCGGTTCGCGTCAAGAAAACGCGTCAAACAGGAATCTAGAGCCCCGTTCTGATTCCATCAGAACCGGGCTCTAGACCGGTTCAGGCGCCGCTTTCCCGGATCACCACCGC
>NZ_LMUK01000024.1:338513-338854 GCF_009766005.1 Bradyrhizobium sp. S69
AAGCTAACCGCCACAGGCGCCGGGCAAGGCTGACCGCCTCGCCCCGCAGAATCACCTGCCCGCGCAGAATCCGAGTGACGGGAGCCGGATGGCCCTCGGCGAGCGCCAGCCGCATCCGGTATAGGGTCCGATCCGGGACCAATTCGTTCTGCTTTTCGTTCTGCTTTTGCGGCCGAACCGCGATGGGACCACCCATGGTCGATGCCAGCGCCGGATCGGGCAGTACCGTGGTGCTGGCCCGCGCAATCTCGGTCAGGCGCAGCGGAAATTCGATCCTGGTATCGGCCTCGGCGATAAAGCTGGCGGCATCGCCGACATTGATCCGGTCGAGATCGGCTTCA
>NZ_LMUK01000025.1:0-72971 GCF_009766005.1 Bradyrhizobium sp. S69
CTTCCGCTGAACCTGTATGCTCATGTGCGTTTTGCTATTTCCATTTGCACATGAGACCGCGGGTGCAGCGCGCACCCGGTCTTCCCTGCGCCCTCTCTTTTTTGGGGGGCAAATGAATTTGCAAACCTCGGGCGCAGCGTGTCGCGAGAATGCGGATGCGCGTGTGGATCGCGTCGTTGTTTGATGAATTCGAAAAATCCACTCACGTCGTCCCGGCCTCCGAGCCGGGACCCACGCCGAGGACTCGCGTTTTGGCAGTGATGCAGATGCCTTCTATTACAATTGACGCCGGGGGTTATGGGTCCCGGCGCAAGGCCGGGACGACGAAAACTGAAAGGCCCCGTTCTACCGCAATCCCTCATAGACCATCAGCCCGCGGGCGATCGCGAGTTTTCTCAGCGCGCGCGGCACCAGGCGCTGCGGCGGGTGGGCGAGATAGCGCCACGAGGTCAGCTTGAAATCGCGCAACGCCTGTTGCGCGTCGCCGAACGGCGCCAGCAATCCGGTCAGGCTGACCGGGGCATGGGCGCGCGGGTTAAACGGCAGCAGCAGCAATTCCAGATGCGCCGGCGTGCCGTCCTGCGTGGTCGCGGTGATGCCGGCAACCGCGCCGAGCAGTTCCTCGGCTACCACTGCGATGATCTCCTCGATATCGCGGCGGGTGTCCGGCGTGAACAACGCCGAAAAGCTCTTATCTTTGAGGTCGCGGCCGAGCAGGGCGCAGACCCGCGTTCCCGCCACGCGGAACGGGTAGCCGCCCTCGGCCTCATAGGAGAGCACAAAAATGTCGCCGAGCAACTCGCGCACCGCGCCGGGCTCGATCTCGCTGCGGTCGGGCGCCCGCGCCTCGCCACGGCGCTCGTCCCAATAGGCGAAAAATGCGCGGTTCGAAGGATGCTTCATGGTCTGGTCTGCCCCGGCGGTGGGTCCGGCGGGACATTTCTGTCCTGCTTTCGCGCATCCGCTTTGCCGTGTCTGTTGTGCAGGGCAGACGGTGCAGCGTCTATGCCAGCGCGCGAGTTAGGCCCGTTTCACAGGCCTTTCCTCGCGTTAACGTTAAATTAACTATGGACTTGCCGGGATGCGCGAAGTGGTAGATTGCTACGCCTATCGCCGCGCTGGTCTTCTCCAGGGCCATCGCGGAACACAGGGTTGGTTCAAACAGTTTGGTCATCGCGCGGGGAGGGGTGGGGATGTCGCCCGGTTAGCCCAACGCGAGAAGACACGGACGGAAAAGGCAGGGCGTCTCAGCGCTCTGCCTTTTTGTTTGGGCGGTGTCGGTCTCGTTCGGTGCCCGACCGCTGTCGCGGACGCGGCGCTGCGCTCTTGCGCTGCAGCAGCAAGCCGCTTATTGGGGCGCCATCGCTCATCAGAGCCGTGGCTTAAGGTCTTCGATCCCTTGGAATTTCCCCCGGACTCTCCGCCAGAGGCTTTCACCCCGGTTGAACCGCCGCAGGCTCGGCGCGAGCCGATCCTGACCTTGCCCGGCGCGCTGACCGCCTATGTGGTGCTGCTGGCGGTCATTCACGTCGTGCGGTTGCTGCTGCCGTTCGACACCGACGACCTCGTCGTCGAGATGTTCGGCTTCATCCCGAAACGCTACGATTCGACGCTGTTGGACGTCACCTTCCCCGGCGGCGCCGGCGCCAAGGTCTGGAGCTTTGTCAGCTATTCGCTGCTGCACGCCAATTTCACCCATATCGGCTTCAACGTGCTGTGGCTGTTGCCGTTCGGCAGCGCGCTGGCGCGGCGGTTTGGCGCGGCCAGGTTCTTCCTGTTCATGGCGGTGACGGCGGCGGCGGGCGCGCTGGCGCATCTCGTCAGCCATGAACACGCGGTCGCGCCGATGATCGGCGCCTCGGCATCGGTATCCGGCGCCATGGCGGCGGCGATCCGGTTTGCGTTTGTGCAGGGCAGTTTCCTGTCGTTCAGCCGCGGCGACGCCGATGCCGCAGCACGGGTGCCGGCACTGTCGCTGCTCAATGCCTTGCGCAACCGCCGCGTGCTGGGTTTCCTCGCGGTCTGGTTCGGCCTCAACATCATCTTCGGCATCGGATCGATCGCGATCGGCGGCACCGAGGGCGTCAGCATCGCCTGGCAGGCGCATATCGGCGGATTTCTAGCCGGGCTGATGTTGTTTTCGCTGTTCGATCCGGTGCCGCGGGCCTCCGACGATGCTGCGCCTGCGTCGTCGCCGGACGCCTCGAACCAGGGATGATCGTAAGCTTGCGGCGCGGGGCGATTTCATTCATCATCGCAGCCGTGACGAAGGCAGGGCTATCAGGCCCGCGAGCGTGCTTGATAGCCGCAATTGCCACGAGCTTTGGCAAAAAAACTGCGCCCGAACGAAACCGGCGCGAAACTGTTGACTCAACGTGAAAAAAGATTGCGCTCGTCAAGGGCGCGTTCGGCTTCAAGGAGGCGACAATGACGGTACGTGCAATTCTCGATTCCAAAGGCCACCAGATCCAGAGCGTCCAGCCGGACGCCAAGCTCTCGGCCGCGATCAAGCTACTTGGCGAAAAGAAAATCGGCGCCGTGCTGGTGATGGAGCGCGGCCGCATCGAAGGCATCCTGTCGGAACGCGATATCGTGCGCGTGCTCGGCGAACGCGGTGCTGCGGTGCTCGACGAACCGGTCAGCGCGGTGATGACGCGCAAGGTCATCAGCTGCAAGCCGTCGGATACGGTCGGCGCGATCATGGAGATGATGACGTCGGGCAAATTCAGGCATCTGCCTGTCGTCGATGACAGCAGGGTGGTCGGCCTGATTTCCATTGGCGACATCGTCAAATGGCGGGTCAGGGAATACGAAAACGAACAGGAAGCCTTGCGGGATTATATCAAGACCGCCTGAGCTACGCCGCCTGAGCTACTCCTTGGCGGTACCGGGCTTATCGACCAAAGCCCTGTCGGCTGTGGCGCCCGGCTTGGCCGATGGCGTCACCAGGATGTCGATCGCTTCCTGGATCGACTCGATCGCGCGCTCGGCGGCGCGGACGCCGTGCGCGATCAGATCTTCGGCGCGGTGGAAATCGAACCAGCCGATTTGTCCGACCCGGGGCGAGATCAGAAGGTCCGGCGGGTCGCCGGCCAATCGCGCACGGGTGATGCGGTCCTGCATGATGTTGAAGGCGTCGACCATGACGGTGGAGATGCCCGGACGTCCGCCGCCGCCAAAGAACTCCCGCTTCAGGGTGCGCTCGGGCGAAAAGAACTTGCCGAAACCGCGCTTCGGCGGCGTGGGATCGAGGATCTCCGGCGTCGAGACGACCGCGACCTCCGGGGCCGGTCCGTGCGAATAGATCGTCGTCGAATGGGCAAACACGTCGCTGGAAAGATTGGCCGCGATCACGATCTCGGCGCCGAACGCGCGCGCCGCCGACACCGGCACCGGGTTCACCAGCGCGCCATCCACCAGCCAGCGGTCACCGACCATGACGGGGGAAAATATCCCGGGCAGCGCGTAGGAGGCGCGCATGGCGTCGACGATACGGCCATGGGTCAGCCAGATCTCGTGGCCGGTACGGACTTCGGTCGCCACGCTGGCAAATTTGGTCGAAAGGTCCTCGATCAGGGTCGCGCCCATCGCGGCTTCGAGCTGGGCTGCGAGCTTGGCGCCGCCGATCAGCCCCGAGCCGTTGAGGCGGATGTCGAGATAGCCCAGAATATTGCGCGGCTGCAGGCTGCGCGCCCATTCTTCCAGCGTATCGAGGTGCCCGGCCGCATAGGCGCCGCCGACCACGGCACCGATCGAAGTGCCGACCACGATATTGGGCACGATGCCATGGGCGATCAGGGTGCGGATGATCCCGATATGGGCAAATCCGCGCGCGGCGCCGCCGCCCAGCGCAAGGCCGATCACCGGCCGCCTGACCGCGCCCGGTCCGGCCTTGTCACGGCCGTTCTGGCCGCGCCCGATCAAATTCTCCAGCACTGTCGTCTCCTTGGCAGCCAAGCCTATTCGCGAAGGCTGCAGCTTGCCAGAATCTCCCGAAAGCATGGTTTATACTGCGGTTGTGGGCGGCCTAGGTGGCGATTGTGACTGGACCGCGACCCCCGGCCGCCATCGGGCGCGCGCGGAGGCTTGAATTTGCCGCGTTTTCAGTGAAAAGCATGGCGCTATGACTCCCTGGGGTAACGGCATCGGTGGATTTGGGCGGCGCGGACGCCGGGCAGCGGCATTCGCGCTCGCGGCCACGCTGGTTTGCCTGTTTTGCGCCCCGGCGTCGGCCCAGATGTTTACCGATCGCCCGCCGCCGATACCCCCGGCCTCGGTTCCGGAACCCGCCGGTGGAGCGATGAGCCTGGCGCCGTCGTCCGGGCCGGCGTCGACCCCGAGCCTGCCGGCCCCATTGACGCAGCCCTCGATCGCCGCCCCCGCGCCGGTGGCGCTGCCTCCGGGGGCCTCGACCGCCGGCCAGGCGGTGCTGTCGCTGACCGCGCGTTACGGCAAGGACATGCCGGTGATCGGCAGTGGTCTGGTGTGGCGGGTGTTTTCGGATCGGCCGGACGAGACCGGCACGTTCAAATTGATCCGCGAGGATCACGGCGCCACGCCGAACATCGTGCTGCCGCCGGGCGGCTATGTGGTCCACGTTGCGCTCGGCCTCGTCAGCGCGGTGCGGCCGGTCACGCTGAAATCGGAAACTGTCCGCGAGGCTTTCGTGCTGCCGGCCGGCGGCCTGCGCATCGAAGGCCGGGTCGGCACCTCAAAGATTCCGCAGAACCAGATCTCGTTCGCGATCTTCAAGGGCAGCCAGTTCGAAACCTCCGAGCGCGCTGCGCTGCTGCCGAGCGTGGCACCCGGCGACGTCGCGCTGCTGCCGGAAGGCACCTACTACATCGTTTCCAACTACGGCGACGCCAATTCGGTGGTGCGTTCCGACATTCGCGTGCAGGCCGGCAAACTGACCGACGTGATCATCACCCACCGCGCCGCTGTGATCACGCTGAAGCTGGTCAGCGACAAAGGCGGCGAGGCCTTGGCCAACACCGCATGGTCGGTGATCACGCCGGGCGGCGACGTCATCAAGGAATCGATCGGCGCGTTCCCGCGCGTCGTGCTGTCCGAGGGTGAATATCGCGCGATCGCCAAGAACGAAGGCAAGGTGTTCGAGCGCCCCTTCAACGTCGTCAACGGCGTCGACGGCGAAGTCGAAGTCGTCGCGCGCTAACGCAAAGACCGCGCCGACAAAACCTTGCCGCTGTCATAGTCGCTAATGGGTGCTAACCATCGGAGCACTTAAAACTGTCATAATCGACGGTTTGCAAATACCACCCCGGAATTTTTACAACGCATTAAGCCGCCCTGCATTGGATGTGGCGGGAACGACGCTGTTGCGTTGCGGGGAAGTGATGACTGTTGCTGCTAAAAAGAAATCCGAAAAAATCGACGCGACAATGTTCGACGACGTCCCGGTCCTGCGGCGCAAATGGCAAGCCGCGTTGCGGCCGGGCGAAAAACTGCCGCGCTACGAAGACGTGATGCTGGGAAGCCTCGGCCGGCTTGCCGATCATATCGTCCTGATGAAGGGCAACGACAGCGGCACGCTGGAGGTGTCGCGCACCGGCCGCTACGTCCAGAAATGGCTCGACGATGAGCGCTGGGACATTCCGCTGACCGCGCTGTCGCCGGATTGCGCGACCGCGCTCGGCGAGGCCGCGGCCAGCGCGCTGGCGAACAGCCAGCCTTATCTCGCGGTGGCGCATTGCGTTCGCGATGGGCTGGTGCGGACCTACGACATTCTGGCACTGCCGACTTATTCGCGCTGGGGCGGGACCCTGATCGGCACCTATGTCAACGAGCGAGGCTCGCAATATAATCTGCTCGACACGATTTTTTCCGCGACCCACGAGGGCGTGCTGTCGCTGGCAACGCTTCGCGATGCGCTCGGCCGGCCATTCGACTTTCAGATCGTTCACCTCAATCAGGGCGCGTCACGGCTGCTCAAGCTGCCGTCGGCCGATCTGATGTGGCGGCGGCTCAGCGCCGGCGGCAACGTGCTGTGCTCGACGGAAATCGTTCAGCGTCTGCTCGACATCGTCAACAACGGCAATGGCGGCCAGTTCGAGATCGACAGTGACGATCGTAACCTGAAGCTCGGCGTCACCGCGTTCGGCGACATGCTGTCGCTGACGGTCTCCGACATCACCGATCTGAAACGCCGCGAATCCTCGTTTCGTCTGCTGTTCGACAATAACCCGATGCCGATGTGGGTATTCGATGCCCACACCATGGAATTCCTCAGCGTCAACGACTCGGCCGTGCAGCATTACGGATACAGCCGGGCGGACTTCCTGCGCATGACGCTGCGGCAGATCTGGCCACAAGACGAATGGGCGATGCACGGCGAGGCGTTGCAGGAGATCGGCGACGTCTACCATTCCAGCCGCGACTGGCGGAATCTCAAGGCGGACGGCAGCGAAATCCATGTGCTGACATTCGGCCGGCGCGTCGCATTCGACGGCCGCGACGGTTATCTCGTGGCCATCGTCGACATCACGGAGCGACGCAAGGCCGAGGCCCGGATCGCGCACATGGCGCATCATGACGGCCTGACCAATCTGCCGAACCGCGATTTCTATCAGGATCGCCTTCGCCAGGCGCTGGAGCGCAACCAGGCCGGCGACAAGCGCGTGGCGGTCCTGTGCGTCGATCTCGACTTGTTCAAGAACGTCAACGATGCGTTCGGCCATCCGATGGGCGATCGCCTGTTGAAGGCGGTGGCCGAGCGGCTCAGAAGTGCGGTTCGCGGCGATAATCTGGTGGCGAGGCTTGGCGGCGACGAATTCGCGATCGTGCTCGCGGCCGACGTCTCGCCAAACGAGGCGAGCGACTTTTCGGATCGCCTGATCCGGACGTTGAGCGCGCACTACGACATCGACGGCAGTGAGCTTGTGGTGGGCGCCAGCATCGGCATCGCGTTGTCGCCCGGCGATGGCGACACCTGCGAGGAACTGATGCGCAACGCCGATATGGCGCTGTACCGGGCGAAGTCGGATGGCGGCGGTGTTCACCGCTTCTTCGAACGCGAGATGGACCGGCAGGCCCAAAAGCGCCGCGATATGGAGCGCGATCTGCGCAGCGCTTTCGCCAATGGCGAGTTCGAGCTTCACTACCAGCCGCTGGTGGACATCGCCGCCGACCAGATCAACGGCTTCGAATCGCTGTTGCGCTGGCGGCATCCGGACAAGGGCATGATCTCGCCGGCCGAATTCATCCCGGTCGCCGAGGATATCGGTTTGATTGTGCCACTCGGCGAATGGGTGTTACGGGAGGCCTGCTCGGAGGCGGCGAAATGGCCCGCCGACATCAAGATCGCCGTCAATCTATCGCCGGTACAGTTTCGCAGCCGCAACCTGGTTCAGGCGGTGATCTCGGCGCTGGCGCATTCGGGGCTGTCGCCGTTGCGGCTCGAGCTCGAAATCACCGAGTCGGTCTTCCTGGCGGAGACCGAGGCCAATCTTGCGATCCTGCATCAGTTGCGCCAACTCGGCGTCAGCATTTCGATGGACGATTTCGGCACCGGCTATTCCAGCCTCAGCTATCTTCGCAGCTTCCCGTTCGACAAGATCAAGATCGATCGTTCGTTCGTGAAGGATCTGGCGGAGCGCTCCGACTGCGTGGCGATCGTGCGGGCGATTTCCAGCCTCGGGCGCAGCCTGAACATTACGACCACGGCCGAAGGTGTCGAGACCATGGACCAGCTCGACTGGTTGCGCGCCGAAGGCTGCAACCAGGTGCAGGGCTTTCTGTTCAGCGCGGCGCGACCCGCGGCCGAGATCGAACAACTGTTGTTCAAGTTCGGCCGCCGCGCGTCTCAGGCCGCGTGAGGCAATTGAACTTGTCATGCCCGGGCAGAAGCGCGTCTTCGCGCTAGATGACCCGGGCATCCATCAAGCTTCGCAAGATGCCAGTTCAAAACGATGGATTGCCGGATCAAGTCCGGCAATGACAACCTTCCTAGAACCGCGTCACGATCTCGGCCAGCGCTGGGCGCGGCCGGTCTTCGTTAGGCTTGGTGACCGTGCCGATGTGGATGAAGCCCGCCAGCTTTTCATCCGGCTTCAACCCAAGTCCTTCGAGGACGTCGCGGTCGAACGCGAACCAGCCGCTCAGCCAGTTGGCGCCGTAGCCGAGCGCGGTCGCTGCGGTGACGATATTCATCGCGCTCGCGCCGGCCGATAATTCCTGTTCCCACGGCGGCACTTTGGGGTGCGGCTTGGTAAAGCTGACCACCGCGATCACCAGTGGCGCGTCCATCAGCCGGCGCTTCTCGATCTCGATCTCGGCCACTGGCGCTGCCGGATTTTTCCGCGCGAAGACCTTGGCAATGACGTCGCCGGCGCGGGCGCGGGCCTCGCCCTCGAACACGATGAAACGCCATGGCGTCAGCTTGCCGTGGTCCGGCACCCGCGCGCCGATGGTGAGGATGGTATCGAGTTCGGCCGGCGAGGGGCCGGGACCGCTCATTTCGCGCGGCTTTACCGAGCGGCGAAGTTTCAGGAGTTCAAGGGCATCGGGCACTATGGTATCCTTCGGCACGAATTATTAGACGGTTTGCCTAACACGAAGATAGGTAAGCAACGAACACTTGGAAGTGACTTTAGATCGATTTTGAAGAGATCCGATCTGAATGGCAAATCGCCGGCGACAGTCCCGAGGACGCAAAGAGATCTAGCCATGGATATCGCACCGATCAAATCCCATCGTGATTATCGCCGCGTTCTCCGGGAGATCGACGGATTAATGAATGCCAAGCGGAATCGCCCGAAGGAGATCGGCTGGATGTGCTGGTTACGCTGGTGGAAGCATGGGAACGAAAGCATTACCCGCTCGATTTTCCGGACCCGGTGGAGGCCATCAAGTATCATATGGAGCAGAGCGGACTGCAGCCGCGGGATCTGATTCCGTTCATTGGCAGCCGTAACCGCGTACATGAAGTTCTAAATCGCCGGCGCGAGCTTACGCTGAATATGATCAGGCGATTGCATGACGGACTCGGCATTCCTGCCGAGTCGTTGATCAAGATCGGGCAGCACAAGGCGGCTTAGTCTGCCGCTCGCGCCCGCTTCACGTCCGGTGGCGTGGCTTCGTCGACCAGAGCAGCCAGGGCGGCCTCGGTCGACATCACGGTTTGTCCATCGCTGCCGAGCCGGCGGATCGAGACCGAATGGCTTTCGGCTTCCTTCTTGCCGACCACCAGCAGCGCCGGGATCTTTGCCAGCGAGTGCTCCCGGACCTTGTAGTTGATCTTCTCATTGCGCAGATCGAGCTCGACACGCAGGCCCGCGCGCCGCGCTTGCGCCGCGACCACCTTGGCGTATTCGTCGCCTTCCGACGTGATGGTGGTGACAACGGCCTGGGTTGGCGCCAGCCAGAGTGGGAAATTGCCGGCAAAATGCTCGATCAGGATGCCGATGAAGCGCTCCATCGAGCCGCAGATCGCCCGATGCACCATCACCGGCACCTTCTTCGAGCCGTCGGCGTCGATGTAGAACGCGCCGAACCGTTCCGGCAGGTTGAAGTCGACCTGCGTGGTGCCGCATTGCCAGTCGCGGCCGATGGCGTCGCGCAGCACGTATTCGAATTTCGGTCCGTAGAACGCGCCTTCGCCCGGATTGATCTCGGTCTTGATACGGTTGTGGCCCTGCGCCTTGATCTCCTGCAGCACCGTCGCCATCACGCGCTCGGCATGATCCCACATCTCGTCGGTGCCGACGCGCTTCTCCGGCCGGGTCGATAGCTTTACCGTGAGATCGCCCTCGAAACCGAAATCGGCATAGGTCGACATGATCAGGTCGTTGATCTTGAGGCACTCGTCGGCAAGCTGGGCCTCGGTGCAGAACACGTGGGCGTCGTCCTGGGTAAAGCCGCGCACCCGCATCAGGCCGTGCATGGCGCCCGACGGTTCATAGCGGTGCACGACGCCGAATTCGGCGAGGCGCAATGGCAGGTCGCGATAGCTCTTCAGGCCGTGCTTGAAGATCTGGACGTGGCCGGGGCAATTCATCGGCTTCAACGCGAACCAGCGTTTGTCCTCGGCCTCGTCGCCGGCCGATTGCGCCGCGAACATGTTCTCGCGGTACCAGTCCCAATGGCCTGAGGTTTCCCACAATGACTTGTCGAGAATCTGCGGCGCATTGACCTCGCTGTAATCGCCGGCAAGTCGCCGGCGCATATAGGCGATCAGGGCCTGGAAGATGGTCCAGCCCTTGGCGTGCCAGAACACGACGCCTGGACCTTCCTCCTGGAAGTGAAACAGGTCGAGTTCGCGCCCGAGCTTGCGATGGTCGCGCTTCTCGGCTTCCTCGATCTGCTTGAGGTACGCGTCGAGCTCTTCCTGCTTGGCGAATGCCGTGCCGTAGATCCGCGTCAGCATCGGATTATTGCTGTCGCCGCGCCAATAAGCGCCGGCGACCTTCATCAGCTTGAACGCGCTTCCGATCTTGCCGGTGGACGTCATGTGCGGGCCGCGGCACAGGTCGAACCAGTCACCCTGGAAATAGATCTTGATCGGCTCGTCGCCTGGAATGGTGTCGACCAGTTCGACCTTGAAGTTCTCGCCCTTGTCGCGGAATACCTGCTTGGTCTGCTCGCGGCTCCAGACCTGTTTGGTAAACGGCTTGTCGCGCGCGATGATCTCGCGCATCTTCTTTTCGATCGCCGCAAAGTCTTCCGGCGTGAATGGCTCGTTGCGGAAGAAATCGTAATAGAAGCCGTTCTCGATCACCGGACCGATCGTGACCTGGGTGCCCGGCCATAGCGATTGCACGGCCTCGGCCAGCACATGGGCGGCGTCGTGCCGGATCAATTCGAGCGCACGGCCGTCCTCGCGGGCGATAAATTCGATTTTCGCGTCCTGCGAGATCGGATCCGCGAGGTCCGTGACCACGCCATCAAGCGCCATCGCCACGGTGCGCTTGGCCAGCGACGGCGAGATGCCCTTGGCGATATCGAGGCCGGTGATGTCCCTGGGGAATTCGCGCCTGGCGCCGTCGGGGAAGGTGAGGGCGATCACGTTGGGTTCCACGGCCGGTTTCAAATTCGCGAGGCCAAACTGGAATCCGGGTGCGGGTGTATTGTTGTCAGGCATGGTGATCTCCTCATGCTCACTCCTGCGAACGAGCGCAGGTAAGCGGAAAGCAACGGTATAGCAGGGGATTCGGGCACTGCAACCCGGCTTTTCGGTGTCGGCGGACGCCGCGCGGTACAAAAATCCGCGGTCTTGATTTTGTAATGATGCCGTCGGATCATCGAACAGTCATTTGCCGCCTGCCGTTCGAAATGATTGCGAAGGTTCACATGCGCTGGTTTTTGGCCGGTCTTGCGGCGGCTGCGGTTCTCTGGGCATCAGGCGCGTCCGCTAATGATTTCACCGATTGCGGTGAGGCCTTCAAGTTAAAGGCCGGAAATGAAGTAACCGCCGAGATCAAGGCAAAGGCGGACCCGATCATTGCGGCCTGTACGCGCGTTATGCAGCTCAAAAACCCGCCCAAAAATCTCGACCTTCAGGGCGTGTACATCTTCCGGGGCTTCGTGTGGTACGCCTTGCACGAATACGACAGGGCGATCGCCGACTATACGTCGTCGATCAATATGCCCGGCAAGGCCAACACCAGCAACGCTTCCATCGCCTACAGCTTCCGCTCCATCGCCTTCGGAGACAAGAACGACTTCGACCTCGCGGTGGCCGACAACATCGCGGCGCTCAAGATCAATCCGAAGAACTTCACCGTCCATCACGATCAGGCCAATCTGTATCGTTTGATGAAAAAACCCGAGGCCGCGCTGGCGGAGCTCGACCGCGCGATCGAGATCAATCCGAAGTTTGCCGAATCCTACAATTCGCGCGGCTTGATTTTCGACGAGATAGGGCAACCCGACGCCGCCTTGACCAATTTCAACGAAGTCATTCGTTTGAACCCGACGGCCAGGGCCTATGCCATCAGGGGAAACCACTGGCGGCTGGCGGGCGATCTCGACAAGGCGCTGCAGGATCAGGACGCGGCGGTCAAGCTTGGCGGCGACGACCTTGCTTATTTCCTGCGCGCGGAAACGCTGCGGTATCGTGGCGATCTCGATCGCTCGCTTCAGGATTACGACAAGTTTCTTGGTCTGCATCCCATTGAAGTGCAGGCCATCGTCGGCCGGGGGCTGGTTCTCGAGAAGATGGGAAACCTGACGCAGGCCAAGGCGGAGTTTGAGCGGGCCCTGGGTACCGACTCCGCGTTTATCATCGCCAAGATTGAATCACAGGAAGCCCGCGAGACCGCCCGGGCGCGGCTCGCGGCGTATGCTTCCGGCGATTCCCAGCCGGTGATTCCGCCGGCACCGGTCAGGGTAACGTCGGCGACCTCTATTCCAACGCCCGCACTGGTTGCCCCGATCCTCAAAACCCCGGTCAAGCCTCCGGTCCGTCGGTCGGAAGCTGCCAGCCAGGGCCGGCGCGTGGCGCTGGTCATCGGCAACTCGGCCTATGAAAAAGTACCGGCACTTGAAAATCCGCAAAAGGACGCCGAAGCCGTCGCAACCTCGCTGCGCAATATCGGCTTTGCCACCGTGACCCTTGCGACGAACGCCTCGCGGGAAAAATTGATCGCCGGCTTGCGCGCTTTTGCCGATGAGGCGGACAAGGCCGACTGGGCCGTGGTCTACTATGCCGGCCACGGCATCGAGGTGAACGGACAGAATTATCTTATTCCGGTCGATGCCGTGCTGAAGACCGATCGGGATATTCAATTCGAAGCGATCCCGCTCGACCAGGTGATGGCGGCGATCGACGGCGCCAAAAAGCTCAAGCTGGTGATCCTCGATGCCTGCCGCGACAACCCGTTCGCGCCGCAAATCAAGAAGACCGCGGCGCCCGATGCTGTCGCGGCAGCTTCGACAGCCGGAGGCAATGTCGGTACGCGTTCGATCGGACGCGGGCTTGGCGAAGTGAAAGTGCAGGGTGCCTCCTTGGTGGTGTTCGCGGCCAAGCATGGCCAGACCGCGCTTGACGGCGAGGGTGGCAATTCGCCGTTCGCGGTGGCGATGGTTCAACGCGTCGCCACGCCGGGTGTCGAGATCAACAAGATCTTCCGGCTGGTGCGCGACGATGTCATGGAAGCGACCGCGGGGCGCCAGGAGCCCTATACTTACGGCTCGCTGCCAGGCAAAGAGGATTTCTTCTTCGTCGCCGCTCCATAGAACGTCAGATTAAACTTGGTGAGCCGTTCGCCTTCAAGCGGCCGGTGCGTCAGGTCGGGCAGGCTATTGGTTTAGCGATTGGCGTTTGTTATACGCCGCCAGCTATCATACGGGGCTATGTGTCGATGGCTCAGGCTGGCGCTCCTGGTGGTGATGCTGACGGGGGCGCGCATCGCCACGGCAAAAACGGGGGAAGTTACATGAGAACGATGCTGGTGCTGGTTGCGCTGCTTTATCCGGGCGCTGTGATGGCTCAGCAGAGCCCGTCACCGACAGTCGGAGACAAGCCGCTGTTGCAGGTGAAGCCGCATGGCGCGGTGTCGCCCAAGGCCGCAGCGCCGAAGAAACAATCCGTCGCCGAGAAGTTGCTGGCTTGTCTCGACATCGACGACGGCACCAAAGGCCGCCTCGAATGCGATGATGCGATTTTCCCGCCCAAGCCAAATCCGAAGGCGCCGGCTGCGAAAGGGGTGGCCGATTGCCATTTGATCAAGGAAGAAGACGATCGGCTGAATTGCTATAACGGCTTTGCGGAAAAGATACCGAAACTCTGAGCGATCGGCACGCTTAGTTGCCGCTGGCCGCGATCCGCGTCAGCGCCGGCGTTGCCGCCATCTTGGACAGGACTTGCTCGACGGGATTTCGTGTCCAGGCGTGCGTCACGTAATCGCGATGCGTCACACCTTCGGGGGTCTCGACAAAGACCACGCTGCCCGGCCGCAACGGCCCGTCGAAATCCTGCGATACGGCGATGCCTTTTTCGTGCAGCATATGCATCAGTTCCTGATCGCGACGCGCCGTGTAATGCGTATAGGAGCTGACGAAGAAGCCGGACCGGTGATTTTCGATCCAGGACGCGAACTTGTCGAGTTCGCCATAGACCGCATCCAGCAGGAACACGCCGCGGACCTGATCGCTGATGCCGCCGACCTCGAGGCTCCAGGCGGTCGGCAGGAAGCCGCCGCTGTAGCCGACAATGACGATCGGCATCTTGGCAAACGTCTTGGCGGCGTTGGGATCGCCATAGAGGCGGGCGAGCTGATCGGCAGACTCGTTGATAAAGCGCTTGAACCCGCCGGGCTGCCAGAATTTTCCGGCGCTGGAATCGGCGGCGTCGACCGCGAGTTGCGGCGCGAGCAGCACGGCATTGGCGCCGGACTCGGAAATCTGTTGCGGCACCAGTTGCCGGTCGCGCACGTCGCGCTCCAGCGTGGCGCCGTTGCCATGGAAGAACACCACGATGACGCCGGGCTTGCGGATATCGAAGGTCTCGGGGACATGCAGCAGAACGCGGTTGTCGCTGTAGGTCTCGTCCTGCCAATAAACCCGGCCGGAGTAACTGCGATGACCGCGGCGATCGCCTTTGGCGATGTTCAGGAACGGCGCCTCGGACGCCGGATTGTTGCCGAAATAGGGGAAGGCCGAGGACTTCATGCTGACCAGCATCGTCAGATCGTCTGGTCGCGGCGGACGCTGGTAGGGCAGTTGCGGCTCCAGCGATGCAACCCGATAGGGCGCTTGCGGTGGCGAGGCCGAGCCTCGAGAGGTGCCTTGAGCCGTTTGCTTGGGCGCGAGGTCGCCAGACTGACGCTGTTCAAAACTCTCGCTTGCGGTCGGGAAGCGATCCCTGAATTGAGGTTTCGGGAAGCGGTCGTCGAAGCTGTCGCTCCGGGTATTTGAATTCGAGGCCTGCACATTGGCGGCGAGGCTGCCGGCGCCCGGCGCCTGCCCACATTGCGCCAGCACAAACGAGAGCGGCACCAGTGCCGACAGAGAGGCGATCCGGCGCCATCGATGGGCGCGATCGGATCGCTGCGCGCGATCGGGATGTCGGATTTCTCGCGGCACGGGGCGTGCTGCGTCCGGCGCATTCGATGCGCCCGCGCGATCACAGCTCTGGAATTTCGGACCCGCCCCGATCATCCACCCATTGCCCCAAGATTAAACGGCGACGTATTTCAGCGCGCTGGCGTTTAGGTGACGTTAAGCTTTCGGGCAAAACTCCCCACTGCCCGACAAATCAGGTGAGCACCAAATCGTGTCGCGATTGTGGGACCGGCACGGGCTTTTCGCAAAGTTGGGGCGGGCAAGGCGCTCGGAAGCTCAATCGAGGTATCCAAATACCGAAGTTGGGGCGGAATTTATATCCTTGTTAACGCTGCTTGAATTGATGGAGTCCAGCCTCCACCATGAGGGCAGGGCGCGACGCCCGAGGCGTGGACCGACATGGCGATATCAGGAACGGGAAGCGCGGCATTGCCCGATCGGCTTCCCGGCGGCGGCCCGACGGTCTCGGTGATCGTGGCAACCGCTATCGTCGTGGCCGACATGATCGGCGTCGGCGTTTTCACCAGCCTCGGTTTTCAGGTCAAGGACATCCCCTCCGGCTTTGCCATCCTGCTGCTGTGGACCATTGGCGGCGTCGTCGCACTGTGCGGGGTGTTCTCCTACAGCGAACTCGGTGCGATGTTTCCGCGCTCGAGCGGCGAATACAATTTCCTGGCCCGCGCCTACCATCCGGCGTTCGGATTTCTGGCCGGCTGGGTATCGGCGACGGTCGGTTTCGCGGCGCCGGTGGCGCTGGCGGCGATGGCTTTCGGCGAATACGGCAAATCGGTGCTGCCGATGGCTTCGCCGCTGGCGCTGGCGCTGGGCGTCGTCTGCCTGGTCTCGTTCGTGCAACTCTGCGGCCTCAGGCACTCCAGCACCTTTCAATTGGTCGCCACGATCCTGAAAGTCGTGCTGATCACAGCCTTCCTGATCGCGGGCTTTGTCGCAGGCACGGCGCAGCCGGTTTCATTCGCGCCCGCGGCGGGCGACTTTGACCATGTCGCCAGCGCGCCGTTCGCGATCGGGCTGGTGTTCGTGATGTATGCGTTCTCGGGCTGGAACGCGGCGACCTATATCATCGGTGAGATGCGGTTGCCGCAGCAGAACCTGCCGCGCGCATTGCTCTCGGGAACGCTGATCGTGGTCGTTTTGTATGTCGCGCTCAATGCGGTGTTCCTCCACACCACGCCGATCGAGAAACTGTCCGGACAGCTCGACGTCGCGCGCGTTGCCGGCAGTTATATTTTCGGCGAGATCGGCGGCCGCATCGTCGGCGCGATGATCTGCATAGGCCTCGTCTCTTCGATCAGCGCGATGATGTGGATCGGACCGCGCGTCATGATGACGATGGGAGAAGACATTCCGGCGCTGCGGATATTTGCCCGCAAATCGAGTAACGGCGTGCCGGCGAATGCCATCCTGTTCCAGCTCGCGATATCGGTGCTGTTGCTGTTCACTCGAAGTTTCGAGGCCGTGCTCGATTTCATCCAGTTCGGCCTGTTGTTCTGCTCCTTCTTCACCGTGCTCGGCGTCATCAAGCTGCGGATCACCCGGCCGGATTTGCCGCGGCCCTATCGCGCCTGGGGATACCCGGTCACCCCTCTGGTTTTCCTGCTCGTGACCGGCTTCATGATGTATTATCTTGTGGTCGAGCGGCCATTGCAGTCCGCGCTTGGTATTTTGATCATGCTTTCAGGTCTTTTGATTTACGCCGTTTTCCGCGAGCGGCCGGGCCGACCCGCTGCGGCCGCACCTTGAGGTCGCGCGTAACGATGCCCCAAGTCGAAAATCCCCAAGTCAAAAATATCGTGGTCAAAAACATCTTCGCCCTGGTTGCGATGCTATGGCTCGCCGCGGTCGCGCCGGCGCGCGCCGCCGACCCCGTCACCGCGAACGACACTGCGCGTTTCCTGGCCGGCATGCCGCCGTCGGAGCAATCGCCGCTGGCGGCGCTGACAAAAGATCCGGCGTGGCAACGTCACGCGCGCTTTTTCGATAGCGCGTTCGGACATCTGGAGGAGCGTCAGCTATCGAAAATTCGCACCTGGGCGGGCGTCAACCTGGCCGCGCCGCGGCCGACGATGTTCTACATGTTCAGCGGTCCGGACTTTCTCTATGCGGACGCATTTTATTCCAAGGCAACGACCTATGTGCTGAGCGCGCTTGAGCCGGTCGGCTCGGTGCCTGATCTCACCAGATTGCCGTATCTCGGTTCGACGCTCAACGATATCGAGCGTTCGATGAGCTCGATCCTGAACTTCAGTTTCTTCATCACCAAACACATGAAGACCGACCTGCGCGCCGACCAGGTCAGCGGCACGTTGCCGATCCTGTATGTTTTCCTGGTGCGCTCGGGCAAGACCATCCACGATGTCAGCCTGGTCGCGCTGGACGACAAGGGCGTGGTGCATTCTCCCAAGGACGATGCCGGCAAGAACGCCACGCAGGGGGTGCGGATCACCTTTGCGGGCGGCGACGGCGTCGAGCGGACGCTGTATTATTTCAGCACCGATCTGTCGAACAGCGGCGTGCGAAACAGCGGTTTCCTGAAATTCTGCGAAACGCTGGCGCCCGGCAACAGTTTGATCAAGAGCGCGTCGTATCTGCTGCATACCGGTAATTTCACCACCGTGCGCAATTTCCTGCTCGCCAATAGCGCGACCGTCATCCAGGACGATTCCGGCATTCCGCTGGCTGACTACGATTCGAGGAAGTGGCGGTTCTTTCCGTTCGGCCGCTACGCCGGCCCGATCGATAAATTCCCCAACACGTATCAGCCGGCCTACGCCGAACTTTTCCGGCGCAGTCAGCCGATGGATTTCGGTATCGGCTATCGCTGGCGATCGTTTGAATCGAACCTGCTGCTGTCGGTCCGGCTGCCGTCCGATGGTACCGGGAGTGTCGAGACGACGTCGGCAGCGCCGACCGATGAGCCGCTGCCGCCGAAGCCCGCGCGACCACGCCTGCGCAAGCCGCGTCCACCGCCAGAGCCGCGCGGGCTCTTCTATTGGCGCTAGAGGGTTTTCGAGCCAACGGGTCGCGCGAATGCGCGCCCGATGACAGGCTCCGTGGGCACCGGTTCGCGTGAAGAAAACGCGTCAAACAAAAGACTAGAGCCCCGTTCCGATTCCATCGGAACGGAAAAGGCTCTAGGTCCTTCTCTTCACCAGTGAACGCTTTGGCTTGGGACGATAAAGGCGGATGTGCTCGGTGGTGTGGAGAAGCTGTTGTTGTAAAATCTGAAAACGGCGATGATCACAAACAGCAGTGCGACGATGGCGATCAAGTCGATCGCGCGGGGATCGTGACCCCTGTGATCGTGATCACCGTGGCTGATTTTCCAGCGCATGATTGGCCTCCCGGCGGAAGTGTCAAATCAATGCGCGTGGAACGTGGCGGTTCCCGGCGGGGCTGCAATGCGGATTTCGCTTGAAAGCGGTGCAGCGATTGCGCTGCACTCACTCGATTAGGACGTACCGTTACGGTCCATTGACGCCGCGCCAGCGCCCGAACCGCCAGGGCAGATACCACCGCGCGCCCGGCGGTCTGGTCGGCGGCACGTTGTCGATTCCCGAGGTGCCCCAGGGTTGACAGCGCAACAGCCGCGCCAGCGTCATCCATCCGCCGCCCCACAACCCGAAACGTTCGATCGCCTCGTCGCCATAGACCGAACAGGTCGGCAGATGCCGGCAATTGTAGCCGACCAGCGGCGACAGCGTGTGCCGGTAAATCCAGATCATCGCGCGCCCCGCATGGCGCGGCAGGCGCCGCAGCTGGCCCGCGCAGTCGGGGCAAGACGAACAACGAGATGATGAATGCTTCATCGGCAATGTGCTGCAATCATGCGCAGGCGGTTGCGCAGTTCCCGCCCATGGAACTCCGCGGGTCGACATTTACGCCACATTGCCGGAGATATCGCATGTTTTCAGTGGCAGTGCAGCAAAGGTTCTATGGACGACGTGGAATCGCACGGCTACCATTTTGATAACGCCGGTATGACAGAATCATGTGGCGTTGCACTGGGACCATTGCCACTGCCCGTATCGGGACTTGGGGGAAGGAACCAAATTGAGATTTGTCGGGTCTCTTGATCTTCGCGGTTGGGTGTTGCTCGGCGCCACCGCTCTTTGCATGGCATTGCCCGGCGCGACGGCGGCGCCTGCCGGTTCCGCGAATGCCACAGCGACGCTCGAAGAGCGAAAATTACCGATGCGGTTCAGCTGGGTTGCCTGCGAACCCAATTGCCGTGGCTGGGTCAGTGCCGTCGGCATCGTGACCTCTGAAAGCCCCGAGGATTTCGACGAGTTCGCGCATGGGCGCCATCTCGATGGGGCGACGGTGGTGCTGGATTCCAGCGGTGGGTCGGTCAACGATGCCATCGCGCTTGGCCGGCGTTGGCGCGGTCTCGGTCTGATGACAACCGTCGGCACCACCATCGAGAACCGTACCGCGCAGGGCGATCGGGCCGGCATCATCCCCGACGCTTATTGCGAGTCGATGTGCGTGTTCCTGCTGCTTTCGGGCAAGACGCGCTATGTGCCCGACGGCGCACATGTCCGGGTGCATCAGATATGGATGGGCGACCGCGCCGACGACGCCAAGGCTGCGAGCTACAGTGCGCAGGACCTGATGATCGTCGAACGCGACGTCGGCCGGCTCGCCAAATATACTTTCGACATGGGCGGCGCGGGCGATCTGCTGTCGCTGTCGCTGAGCGTGCCGCCGTGGGAAGATCTGCACGAATTGTCCCGTGAAGAATTACGGCTGACCAACCTTGTCACCACCGACGCGGTGGCTGAAGTGCTGCCCGAGATGTCGCCCAAGATATCGTCCAAGATATCGTCCGGGACCGACAGCGCCGCCTTGCCGGTGGCCGAACTCGCGGCCAAGCCGGTGCAGGATCGTTTTGTCGCCAGTACCGTGCAGGCCGAGGTGTCGTTGCCGAAAGCACCTGCGCCAACCGAACACACGCTGCCGGAGAAGTCGACCAAGACGGCGGAGGCAACCGGCGGCCTGGTCGCGGCACCTGCGAAGTAGCAATCAAGTCGGACGGTTACACCGCTGATCGAGGCCGCGCGCCGAACAGCCACGGGCCCTGATGCAGCTCAGGCCGTCTTCACACTCGCGTCAATCAGCAACTGCGCCACTGCAAGCGCCGACTGCGCGGGGCCATCTTCCGACTGCTGGCCACTGATGTAGATGCCTTCGATGAGCAGCAGGAGAGCGTCGCCGAGCACAGAGTCGGACCGGGCGCCCATCGCGGCGGCAAGCTCATGCAGGCGTTTGCGCAAGGCTTTCTTGTGCGCTTCGGCGACCTGCCGCGCGGGATTGTCGGGCGCCGGATATTCCACCGCAGCGTTGCTGAGGCCGCAGCCGCGATAGCCCTTGCACACGGCGCGCGACGATAGCTCTGCGATGTAGGCCAGCACATGTTCGCGCGCGTCAGCGTAGGACTTGCCGCCCGGCTTCTCGAAATTCTCCCAGAAATGCTGGTCATAGTCGCGCAGATAGGCCGCGGCGAGTTCGTCCTTCGAGGCGAAGCTGCGATAGAGGCTTGGTTTGGTGACCCCCGCACGATCGACCACCTCGTCGACGCCGACGGCGCGGATGCCCTCGCGATAGAACAGTTCGCTCGCCGAGGCGCGGATCCGGTCGGCGGCCCGAAGCGGGCGGTCCGCGGACGTGTCGACGGTTTTCTTCATCCGGCTCTCGATCCTGCCGCGCGGCGGCTTGACAATGTTACTGACCGGTACGTATAACGACAGCATCGCAATACGTACCGGTCAGTAACATGCCAAATAACATGCCGCCTGTCTCCGCGCAATCTTCTTCCGTGTCCAGGCGACCGTTCGGCCAGAACTACGCGTTTGTCGTCATCGCCGTGATCTTCCTCGCACTGCTCTCGTCGGCAGGGCTGCGTGCGACGCCGGGCGTGCTGATGCTGCCGTTGCAGCAGGCCTTCGGCTGGAACGTCGGTCTGATCTCCTCTTCGGCCGCGATCGGCATCTTCCTCTACGGCCTCGCGGGTCCGTTCGCCGCCGCCGTGATGCAGCGCTTCGGCATCCGCCGCACGGTGCTGGGCGCGCTGGCGCTGATGTCGGCGTCGACTGGCGCCAGCTACTTCATGACCGCGCCGTGGCAATTGTTCCTGAGCTGGGGACTGCTGTCAGGTATCGGCTCGGGCGCGGTCGCCAACGTGCTCGGCGCCACCATCGTCAATCGCTGGTTCACCACCAATCGCGGCCTCGTCATGGGGCTGCTGACGGCGAGCACCGCGACCGGGACGCTGATCTTCATGCCGGGCCTCGCGGCGCTGGTGGCATGGGGCGGCTGGCAGCCGGTGGTGCTGACGGTGGCCGCGTGCTGCGCGGCGCTCATTCCGTTGGTGTATGTCCTGGTGCCGGAACGCCCGGCCAGCATCGGCCTGCGGTCGTTCGGCAGCACGCATAACGATCATCCCGCGCCGCCGGCGCAGGGCAATCCGTTCACCGCCGCGTTCCGCAACCTTGCGCGCGCGGCGACAACGCGGACGTTCTGGTTCCTGTTCGCCACCTTCTTCATTTGCGGCTTCACCACCAACGGTCTCGTTGGTACCCATTTGATCGCGTTCTGCAGCGACCATGGCATCGTCGAGGTGCAGGCGGCGAGCCTGCTCGCGGTGATGGGGTTCTTCGACCTGTTCGGCACCACGTTCTCAGGCTGGCTCACCGACCGTTTCGATCCGCGCAAGCTCTTGTTCATCTATTACGGGCTGCGCGGGCTGTCGCTGATCTACCTGCCATACTCGGATTTCTCGCTGGTCAGCCTGTCGGTGTTCGCGGTGTTCTACGGGCTCGACTGGATCGCGACCGTGCCGCCGACCGTGCGCATCGCCAACGAAGCCTTCGGCGACAAGAACGCGCCGCTGGTGTTCGGCTGGGTGGTCGCGGGCCATCAGCTCGGTGCCGCCTGCGCCGCGGTGTTCGCCGGCTTCATGCGCTCCGCCCAGGGTGACTACTTGCAGGCCTTCATGATCGCAGGCCTCACCGGTATCGTCGCCGCCGTGCTGTCGCTGATGATCGGCCGGCGCCCGGCACAGCCGATGCTGGCTGTGGCGTGAAGCCTTTGTTCAGGGAGTAAGACGCGCGTCTCGAACCATGACATCGGACTGCTCGAGACGCGGCCCGCTGCCAAGTTTACGCAGGCAGCGTAGACTTGCCTGCGTGGCCGCTCCTCACGACGAGGTTCGGATGTGCGACGTGGGCAGGGAAATAAGCAGGATTAGCCCTGCGCCTGGGCCGGCTGCTTAGCTTCGATCTGGCCGATTGCGTCGACCACGGCATCGAAGGTCAGCAGCGTCGAGGCGTGCCGCGCCTTGTACTCGCGCACCGGCTCGAGCAATGCGATGTCGGCCCATTTACCTTGCGGCGGGCTGCCGTTTTCCTTCAGCATCTTGCGGACAATCTCGCGCAATTCGCGCAATTCGTTCGCGGTCGAGCCGACCACATGGCTCGCCATGATCGAGGAGGAGGCCTGGCCGAGCGCGCAGGCCTTCACGTCATGGGCAAAGTCGGTGACCACGGGCCCGTCCATCTTGAGGTCGATCTTGACGGTCGAACCGCACAGCTTGGAATGAGCCATGGCGCTGGCATCGGGGTCGGCCAGTCGTCCCAGCCGGGGTATATTGCCGGCCAGTTCGATGATGCGCTTGTTGTAGATGTCGTTCAGCATGGGATCGGGCTCTCTGGCCTGTCGCGCGATCGCCCTTGGCGAGCGCGGCCTTGGGTCCTATATATGGGCGGCGGTGGCGGAAAAACAGTCCGTCCATTGACCGGGTGGCCCCAAATACCAACCAAACGGGCTGTCCCGACATCAACATCGTGACTCAGGCGTCCGGCGGCAAGCCGCCCCGTCTGCCGGTGACACTCCGGTCTGAAAGACCGGTCGAACGGAGTAGACATGGACGCCTTGATCAAATCCCTCCGCCCCAACCAACCCGCCGACGCGAAATCTGCTGATTCCAAATCTTCGGATTCCAAAGCACCGGCCTCGAAGACAGCTGAAGCCCGTCCGGCCGCCTTGGACCCGTCCGAGTTCCTCGCCGCCGCGGTGAGCGCCGACCAGCCGCGCCCCTCGCGCGCCGAAGCCGAGCAGGCGGTGCATGTCCTGCTGAACTACATCGGTGAGAACCCCGAGCGCGAGGGCCTCGTCGATACGCCACGCCGGGTGGTCGAGGCCTTCGACGAACTCTATCAGGGATATCATCAATGTCCCGCCGAGGTGCTCGACCGCACCTTCGGCGAGACGGCGGGCTATGACGATTTCGTGCTGATCCGCGACATCGAATTCACCTCGCAATGCGAGCATCACATGATGCCGTTCTACGGCAAGGCGCATATCGCCTATACGCCGGTGGAGCGGGTCGTGGGATTGTCGAAGCTGGCGCGGCTGACCGATATCTTCGCGCGCCGGCTGCAGACCCAGGAACATCTCACCGCACAGATCGCGGCCGCGATCGACGAAGTTCTAAAACCCCGCGGCGTCGCCGTGATGATCGAGGCGGAGCACACCTGCATGTCGGTGCGCGGCGTCGCCAAACATGGCGCGCTGACGTTCACCAGCCGCTTCACCGGCATGTTCCGCGACAATCCGGCGGAACAGGCGCGTTTCCTGTCGATGGTGCGAGGGTCGCAGCGCTAGCCGACCCTCGGTTGAGTTGAACGAGGGACTGCCCGTGTCCACATCTGCACATAGTCATGACGTCGAGGAAGGGCTGGATTTCCGGCCCAGGTTCGACGCGTCGGGACTCGTCACCTGCGTCGCCACCGATGCGGCGAGCGGCGATGTGCTGATGGTCGCCCACATGAACGACGAAGCCTTGCGCAAGACCATCGCCAGCGGCGAGGCCTGGTACTACAGCCGCTCGCGCAAGGCGCTGTGGCGCAAGGGCGAGAGCTCCGGCCACACCCAGCGCGTGGTCGAGATGCGGATGGATTGCGATCAGGATGCGGTCTGGATCCGGGTCGAGCAAACCGGCGCGGCATGCCACACCGGCCGCCGCTCGTGTTTCTACCGCAAGGTCGGTACCGGCGACGGCGGTGTGCAATTGTCATTCGTCGATGCGGACAGGGTGTTCGATCCGAAGAAAGTCTATCGCACGTAGATCAAAATCGATCATGTGTGCAAAATTGATCATGCACGAATAACGGAGTGTGCGACGTTCGCCCTGTCGTCGAGGGGCCGGTACGTGACACATCGCTTTCGACCCATATTCGCCTTTGTCGCCTTGATTGCGCTTCCGTTCGGAGCTGCGCAATCGCAGATCGCTGACCGCGCGCCTGACACCATGGCTGCGCGTGTTCTCGCCTGCGCGTCGTGTCACGGCGCCGAAGGTGAGGGCACCAGCGACGTCTATTTCCCGCGGCTTGCGGGTAAGCCTGCCGGCTATCTCTACAACCAACTCGTGGCGTTCAGGGACGGGCGACGCAAATACCCCCCGATGAACTATCTGCTGGAGTTTCTGCCCGACGCCTATTTGAAGGAGATTGCTACGTATTTCGCCTCGCTGAGGCCGCCCTTTGCGGCGCCTGCGATCCCCACCGTCAGCGGTGAAATCCTGGCGCGTGGCGAATCGCTGGTGAAGAATGGCGATCCGCAGCATGGCATCCCCGCTTGTTCGGGATGTCACAATCCGGGCTTCACCGGCATGGAGCCAGCGATCCCCGGCCTCTTGGGCCTGCGCGCCAGTTACATCAGTGCCCAGCTCGGAGGATGGCGGTACGGCACGCGGACCGCGGCCGCGCCCGATTGCATGCAGATCGTCGCCAGTCTGCTGACGGAAGACGATGTGAAGGCGGTCGCAGCCTACCTCTCGTCGCGATCGGCACCGACTGACCCATCATTCGCGCCGCGCGGGAGCCTGCCGATGCCGCTCGCCTGCGGCAGCGAACCGAACTGAAGGGAGATCCCGCGTATGCCGAGACCCGTGAAGACTCTGCTCTTTGCGCTGGCTTTGGCGTTATTGGCCAGCGCGCCGCGGGCGATGGCGCAACAGAAGCCCGTAGACGCTGCTTTGCTGGCCAAGGGCGAGTACCTCGCGCGTGCCGGCGACTGTATCGCTTGTCATACCGCGCGCGAAGGCAAGCTCTTTGCCGGTGGCCTGCCGATGGTGACGCCGTTCGGCACACTTTATACCTCGAACATCACGCCCGATCAGCAAACCGGGATCGGCATATGGACGTCTGATCAGTTCTTCAAGATGATGCATAATGGGCGTTTTTCGGACGGCGGACTGGTCTATCCGGCGATGCCGTTTGCCTCCTACACCAAGATGACACGCGAAGACAGCGACGCGATCTTCGCCTATCTGCGTTCGATCCCGCCGGTGAAAAAGATCAACACCCCGCATGATCTCAGCTTTCCCTACAACAACCGCTCGCTGATCATCGGATGGCGCACGCTGTTCTTCCGGGAAGGCGAGTACAAACCTGACCCGACCAAATCGGCCGACTGGAATCGCGGCGCCTATCTGGTCGAAGGCCTCGGCCATTGCGGGATGTGCCACACCGCCATCAATGCGCTCGGCGGCAGCTCGGAATCGCAGGCCTTCGAGGGCGGGCTGATTCCGATGCAGAACTGGTATGCGCCGTCGCTGACCTCGAACAAGGAGGCCGGCCTCGGCGACTGGAGCATTGAGGAGATTTCCGACCTGCTGCGCACCGGCGTGTCCAGTCGCGGCGTGGTCTACGGGCCGATGGCGGAAGTGGTCTATAACAGCCTGCAATATCTCAACGACGACGATACCCGTGCGATGGCGGTGTATCTCAAGAGCCTCGCGCAGGGCACGTCACCGGAAAAGCCGGCCGTGCCACTGCCTTCGGCCGAAAGCAGCCTGCTGCTCTCTTTCGGCAAGTCGATCTACGATCGGGAATGCGCCGGTTGCCATGGTGCTGCGGGCCTCGGCATGCCGCCGCATTATCCGCCGCTGGCCGGCAATCCGTCGATCCAGATGGTCTCTGCCGTTAACGCCATCCGGATGGTGCTCAATGGCGGCTATCCGCCGGGCACCGCCGGAAATCCGAAACCATATGGCATGCCGCCGTTTGCACAGCGGCTGTCCGACGACGAGGTCGCCGCCGTCGTGACTTACATCCGGACCTCCTGGGGCAATCGCGGCGAACCGGTTTCGGCGCGGCAGGCCAATGAACTGCGCGCGGCGACGCTGAACTGAGGCATGCCATGATCAACTCATCTCCACCGCAAGCAACGACATTGGGCGCCGAAGACGAACGCGTCGCCGCCATCGTTCGCTCCGGTCCGGGCGGCGCCGTCGTCGTCGCCGGGATCGCAACGGCGGTCGTAATCGCGTTGTGGTTTGCGTTCTATCTGTTGGTGTTCCTGCCGCGGAGCGCCTGATCATGACGACCGAGAGCGATCCTCATCTTGGCGAAGCCGTCGCGGCCCGGATCGAGCGGCGATGGGCGACCTTGTCGATTGCGATCGTCGGCGTGCTGGTCGGCATGGCGATCTTCATCGGTATCGACCATGCGACCATGCCGCAAGGTCACGTTGAGACCGCCGATCCCAAGACGCTTCATCTCGCCGGCGAATTCATTGAAAGCAATCTCGGCAGCGCGATGGAGGCCGACGGCTCGGTGACCGTGCGCGCGATCGGTCAGCAATATTCATTCACGCCGCAATGCATCGTGGTGCCGTCAGGGACGCCGGTGACATTGCGCGCGACCAGTGCCGACGTGGTGCATGGCCTGCTGATCGAAGGCACCAACATCAACACCATGCTGGTGCCGGGTTATGTCTCGGAGTTGCCGGTCCAATTCAAGGCGCCGGGTGAGCACGCGATGCCGTGCCAGGAATTTTGCGGGATCGGGCATCAAGGGATGTGGGGCAAGGTCAAGGTGGTCGACAAGGCAACCTTCCTCGGCATGATGGCGTCGCAGCGGAGGCTGAGCTGTGTTGATTAACAAGCGGCTGATCCTGGCGCATTTCTGGCTCGCCTTTGTGGTGTTCGGCCTGGCGTTGATACTGGGCGCCTGGCAGATGTTCGTCCGAAGCCCGCTCAACGCCTGGCATTTCAATCCTGAATTATATTATCGCTCGGTCACCGCGCACGGCTCGGCGATGGGCTATGTGTTTCCGACCCTGATCGCGATGGGTTTTGGCTATGCCATCACCGAATCGGCGCTCGAAAAGCCGCTGATCGGAACGCGCTGGGCCTGGGCCGGTTTTGCGCTGGTCGCGGTCGGCGCCGTGGTCGCGATGATCCCGGTCTCGATAGGCCTGGCCTCGGTGCTCTACACGTTCTATCCGCCGATGGTCGGCAATCCCTTTTACTATATCGGCGTCGTGATGGTCGTGGTCGGCTCATGGATATGGGTCGCGCTGATGTCGATCAATCTTTCGATCTGGAAGCGCGAGAACCCGGAGCGGCCGGTGCCGCTGGCGATGTTCGCCAATGTCGCGGGCTCCTATCTCTGGGGCTGGACCGCGGTCGGCGCCGCGCTCGAGATCATTTTCCTGATTTTGCCGGTGGCGCTCGGCCTCAAATCCACTATCGATGCCGGGCTTGCCCGCGTGTTCTTCTCATGGACGCTGCATGCGATCGTCTATTTCTGGCTGATCCCGACCTACATCGCCTACTACACGATCTTCCCGCGCGCGATCGGAGGACGACTCTACAGCGACGCCATGGCGCGGATTTCCTTTATCCTGTTCGTGGTGGTGGCGATGCCGATCGGCATGCATCATCTGTTTGCCGACCCGCAAGTCGGCGCCGGATTCAAGTTCATGCATTCGGTGTTCACCGGCCTGGTCGCGCTCCCGACCTTGCTGACGGTGTTCACCATCTGCGCGTCCGCCGAGATCGCCAGCCGTTTGCGCGGCGGCAGCGGTGCGTTCGGATGGGTGAGGGCGTTGCCCTGGCAAAACCCGATCATGCTCGCGACCGCGCTTTCGCTGGTCATGCTCGGCTTCGGCGGCGCCGGCGGCCTGATCAACATGAGCTATCAGCTCGATGCCAGCATCCATAATACACAGTGGATCACCGGGCATTTCCATCTGATCTTCGGCGGCGCGATCGTGATCATGTATTTCGCGATCGCCTATGATCTGTGGCCGCATCTGACCGGCCGGGCGCTGGAAAATTTCGGCCTGATGCGTGCCCAGCTCTGGCTGTGGTTCATCGGCATGATCGTCACCACCTTTCCGTGGCACTATGTCGGCATTCTCGGCATGCCGCGCCGCATGGCGTTTTACGATTACGCCAATCCCGCGATCTCGCCGCAGGCATTTTCGGTGGCGATATCGACGGTGGGCGGCTTGATCCTGCTGATTTCGGGCGTTTTGTTTTTCGTCGTGCTGATCCGGGGCCAGATGGCCCACCGCAGTGAGGCGGGCGCCTATCGCTTCAGCGTGCCGGTCCATATGCCCGAGAGGATTCCGGTGGCGCTGAACAGTTTTGGGCTGTGGCTCGCGCTGATGGTCGGTCTCACGGTGGTGAATTACGGCTATCCGATCGGCCAGCTTCTGGTGCTGAAGGAGACCAATGTGCCCGCAGTCTATGTCGGAGCCAGCCGATGAGCGAGCAGAAGCTGTTCTCGTTTCGCAACCCGTGGTTCGGCGCCAGCGTCGGCGTTAGCGGGGCGATCGCCGTGCTGGCGGCACTGGCCGGCTTGATCTGGCTGCCGATGGTTCAGCCCGACCTCAAGATCAGCGGCATCTGGGACGCCATCTGCAGCGCGGCCGGGGTGCCGCGCACAGTGCCGCGGTCCGGCGGCGCCCAGCAGCCCGATTTCAAGACCTCCAATGTCGTGATGACATCGCAGATGCTGACGCACCCGGATCAGGTGTCGATCGGGCGAGGCGCGACCCTGGCGCAGCGTTGCGCGATCTGCCATGGGCCGCAGGGCGTCAGCGACGCCAACTCGCCAAACCTCGCGGGGCAATATGCCGCCGTGACCTACAAGGAGCTGAACGATTTTAAGGCGGGCGCGCGGGTCAATGCCGTGATGAGTCCGTTTGCCGCGAACATGGGCAACCGGGACATGCTGGATCTCGCGGCCTATTATTCCTTCCTGCCGCGGGTGCCCTCGAGCCATTTGAACGACAATGCGCCAGCGCCGCAGATCGTGATAACGGGCGCACCGATGCGCAATATCGCGCCCTGCGGGGCATGCCATGGCGATATCGACATCAAGGCCGGCAGTCCGTGGCTCGGTGGGCAGTCTGCCGTCTATATCAAGGCGCAATTGAAGGCGTTTGCATCGGGCGGCCGGCGCAACGACATCAGTCAGCAGATGCGCAATATCGCGCGGCAAATGACGGCGGAAGAAATCGACGCCGTCGCCCTCTATTATGAAGCCCAACCTTGACCGCCGGGCCCCACGGGCCGCCATTAACCCGCCATTAACCATAGATGTCCCAATGTGACGACGGCATGAGCGCCCTTTTGGGAGAAAGGCGCGCGAATAGGCCAGGGCGGGCGTTTCGCGGGGAGCGGGGCACCAACAGATGACGACTGTCGATAGTTCAAGCACCACGGCGACGGCAGGTGTCGATCCGTCGCGCGCGCGGATTGCCGGCGCGATCAAGCAGGCCGCCAACACCACCGGCACCAGCTTCCAATATCTGCTCGCGACCGCGAAGATGGAATCCGACTTCAATCCGAAGGCAACGGCTTCGACGTCGTCGGCGAGCGGGCTGTTTCAATTCATCGGGCAGACCTGGCTCGGCACCATGAAGGAAGCCGGCACCGCACTCGGCTATGGCCAATACGCCGACGCCATCTCCAAATCCTCCTCCGGCAATTACTCGGTCAGCGACCCCGGCGCGCGAACCACGATCATGAATCTGCGGGACGACCCTACCGCCAGTTCGGCGATGGCGGGGGTCCTGACCCGTTCCAACAGTTTCAAACTGACCGGCTCGATCGGCCGCCGCCCGACCGACAACGAACTCTATATGGCCCATTTCATGGGCGTCAGCGGTGCGGCCAAGCTGATCACCAGCGCCGAGGACGACCCGCAGGCCTCGGGCGCGAAAATGTTTCCGAACGCAGCCGCGGCCAACCATGCGATCTTCTACGACAATGCCGGGCATGCACGCAGTGTCTCCGACGTCTATTCGGTGCTGACATCGCGCTACGTCGCGGCCTCCAATTCAACGGCGACGCGCACCGCGATGGCCGCGGTGGGCGACACGCTGCCTACCACAGCCGTTGCGAGCGCGGCCTCGTACTCCACGCCGGCCGGCAATGCCGCCTATCTCTCGAGCTTTCCAAACGCGGCGTCGGCGAGCCCGGTTACAGTAGCATCAGCATCGTCCACGGCCGATGGCTCGACGGCGGGCGATACCAGCTTCCGATCGTTGTTCCAGGCAGGCGAGCGCTCACAGCCGGTTTCGGCGACGGTCCACAAATTGTGGGGTGAATCGTCCTCGCTGACATCGGTCGCGTCGGCGAGCCCGGCGCCCGCGAACCAGGCGTCCAGCGCGTCGCAAGGGCTCGATCTGTTCAGCGATCGCAGCGGCACTTTCAGCAGCTAGCGACAGCGAAGCGAACTCCTCACTCCCGAAATGACCGTGCCCAACAGCGTCAACGTGAGTGACCTATCGTCACGCTGCGCGACACCGCTGCGGCAAAATGTCTGTGTCGCGGGTGCCTATCGCGTGTATTGCTGATATTGTGCAATCTTTGATGGATCGCTAGGATTGCGGCGAAGCTTGTGTCCCCGGCGACAGGAGTTGGCCATGTCCATCGACGTAAAGGTCTACGACAACGGCGATCATACGTGCCTCATATGGCTGCCCAGTGACGGCAAGCCGGTCCCGGAATGTCGCGGCTTCACGATCCAGCGCACGCTCAACGTCGCTGGCAAAACCACCGAAGCCTATCTGCACGGCTTTGTCGGATTTTCCGACGACGACAAACTGGATCCCGCGGCGCCGTGGAAATTCGCCCTTCAGCGCTTCATGTGGTGGGACTACGGTGTCAAGCCCGGGGACGTCGTGCAATATTCGGTCATTCCGGTGGTCGGGCCGGACAAGGATCATCTGCAGCTCTCGACCGCGGATGCCAGCGCGCTGACGGCGCCGATGACGATCTCCGGCGAGGCATCGCCGAACGTGTCGGCTTTTTTCAACAAGGGCATCGTCTCTGCGCAATGGGTGTCGCGCGTGCTCGCTAGCCTCGGCAAGAAGCCCAAGATCGCCGATCTGATTGCCGACACCACCCCTCCCGGCAACGCGCTGCGCAACGCATTGAGCGGGCTGCTGCGGCCGCAGATTCTAGCGCTGCTCGACGACGTGAAGAAAAACGGCGGCGAGATCTATGCGGCGCTGTACGAACTCAACGATCCCGAATTGATTGCCGCGCTGAAGTCGCTTGGCAAGAAATGCCATCTGGTGCTGGCCAATGGCGCTTTCAAGCCGCCGGCCAATGACGAGAACAAGGCGGTGCGCGCCGAATTGCGCTCGATCGTCGATCTGCACGACCGCATCGTTTCCGGCAATCACTTCGCCCACAACAAATTCGTGGTGTTCTGCGATGCCAAGGGCGCGCCGCAACGCGTTCTCTCCGGGAGCACCAACTGGACCATGACCGGATTGTGCACGCAGGCCAACAACGGCATCATCGTCAACGATCCCGATCTGGCGGCGGATTTTCTCGCCGAATGGAATCTGGTCAAGGATGCCGGCAACGCCTATCCGCCCAGTCTGGCAAAGGCAAATTCGACGTCGAAGACGTTCAATGTCGACGGCGGCCGCATCACCCAGTGGTTCGCGCCGACCAGCGCCGGGCAGGATCTCGACTATGCGCGCACTTTGATCAACGGCGCCAAGCAAGGCATCCTGTTCCTGTTTTTCAATCCCGGTGTGTTCGTCCCGGCCGACAAGCCGGAAGAGAAATGGACGCTGCTGCAAAACATTCTGTTTCGGCACCATCAGGGCACGGCCAATTTCGACGGCGGGCTCTATATCCGTGGGGTCGTCAACCAAGAGATTGCCAACCTCACCACGGACTCGACGAGCAAACCGGCTGCGAAGCCTTCGACCCACGCGGCGCTCGATCCGTCGTCCGGCACTCCCGTCACGTTGTTCAGCGGCGGCAACCAGCCGCCGCAACACCTCGGCTACGAGTCGATGGTGCCGAAGAACATCAAGGACGTGTTTCACGACTGGGCGACGGAAATCCTCGGCGCCGGCGTTCACATTCACAGCAAGGTCGTCGTGATCGATCCGTTCGGGGAACACCCCGTGGTCATGACCGGCTCGCACAATCTCGGCTACAAGGCTTCCACCGCCAACGACGACAATCTGATGATCGTCGAAGGCAACGCGCCGCTTGCCGCGGCCTATGCCGCCAACATCATCGCGATCTACCAGGCCTACCGATGGAACGCCTATGTCGAGGCGCACCGGCAGGATCCGAAAGTCTGGCACGGTCTGGTGGACAATGATTCATGGCAGAGCGGCTATCTCACCGGCAACGACCTCGCCGAAATCCAGTTCTGGTTCGGATCGCATCAGGGCGTCGCGGGCGCCACCGCCACGCCGCAGCCGCCAAGCGCGGTGCCGGCGCACGACCCGTCTGCGAACGTTGCTCCGCCGGCGCCTAAGCCTGTTCACAAGCCGGTACGCGGTAAGGCCGCCGCCGCGAGAAAGAAATCTGCTGCGAAAAGCAAGGCTGCCGAGAAGACGTCCACGAAAAAAGCCGCGACAAAACGCAAAGCGCCAGCGAAAAAGAAAAAGGCGGCCAAGAAGAAGGCGGCCAAAAAATCAGCCAAAAAATCAGCCAAAAAATCAGCGAAGAAGAAACGCTGAGATCGGCGCCTGCCGCGCTTGTTGCGTGCCAGCGAATGGCGCCGTCGGCATCAGCTGACGGTGGTAGATATCGGTGTGGCCACGCGCATTGGGCGCTCATCCGCTCGCGGGCCGTCCGGCACCCTTAACAAAACGTCAATAAAACCAGCCGCTTATGGTGAACGCTTTGTTAAGCGTCGTGGTTTATTTTGTATGACAGTGGCATCGCGCCGCGGTGTCGTTTCAAGTTGCGTAAGCCGGCAGGACCATGATCGTTCGGCAGTTCATCAGTTGGGTAAGGACCGCTCCGGCAGGCGAGCGGGCAGAAGCCACGCGTGCTCTAGCGCGGGCCTGGATCATTTCGGATTTGAGCGAAGAGGATCGCGCCGCCGCGGCGGGCGCGCTCTTGATGTTGCTCGACGATCCGTCGCCGTTGGTACGCCAGGCGATGGCCGAGGTATTCGCGCGCAGCCTCGAGGCGCCCGGCGCCATCGTGCAGGCTCTGTCGCTCGACCAGCCGTCGGTGGCACTTCCGGTGCTCGAACATTCCCCGCTTTTGATCGATGCTGACCTTGTCGACATCATCGCCACCGGCAACTGCGTGATGCAATGCGCTATCGCCCGCAGGATCAATCTCCCGGCCTCGGTATGTGCCGCGATCGCCGAAGTCGGCAGCGCCTCGGCGGCGCTCGAACTGATCGAAAACCCCAACGCCGAGCTCGCGCCGTTTTCCTGGGACCGTATTGTCGAGCGCCACGGTCATCTTGCCGCGATCCGGGAATCGATGCTGGTGCTGGAAGATCTGCCGGCGGCGACGCGGGTCGCGCTGGTGGCCAAGCTCTCGGACACGCTGGCGCAATTCGTCGTCGCGCGAAATTGGCTGAGCGCCGATCGCGCGGAGCGGATCGCAAGCGAAGCCCGTGACCGCTCGGCGGTCAACATCGCGGCGCGTTCGCGCGGCGAGGACATGAGCGGGCTGGTGCGGCATCTTCGCGCCACCGGCCAGCTCACCGCCGGGCTGATCCTGCGCGCGCTGCTATCGGGTAATCTCGAACTGTTCGATCATGCGCTCGCGGAATTGTCCGATCTGCCGCCGGCACGGGTCGCCGCGCTGCTGCATGATCGCGGCGGCGCCAGCCTGCAAGCGTTGCTGACGCGCGCGGGATTTCCGCCATCGACCTTCGCCGCGTTCCGCGTCGCGCTCGAAGCCAGCCAGGAAAGCGGATTTGTCGACACGCCGGGAGGTGCTGCGAGATTGCGGCGCCGGATGGTCGAGCGCGTGCTGACGCATTGCGAGACCGACGGGCAGGCCACCGAGCCTCTGTTGATCCTGCTGCGGCGCTTCGCGACCGAGTCGGCGCGGGAAGAAGCCCGCATGTTCTGCGACGAACTGGTGGCGGATGACGCCATTGCGCTCGCGCATGACGAACTGATCGCGGCGTAGTTTTCGAAATGCTGTAAAGTTTGTCATTCCGGGGCATCGCGAAGCGATGAGCTATGATGCGCAATTGCGCATCTTAGAATCCATAACCCCTGTATTGCTGCTCAGGACCGAACGCTGCCACGGGGAGTATGGATTCTCAGATGCGCAATTGCGCATCGTAGCTCGCGCAAAAGCGCGCCCCGGAAAGACGAAAGTTGGTATCTGTATTCTCTGCTTTCGCGAAGACGACGCCAGAACTTTTTCTAATCTCCCGGCACGATGCTCGGTGCGAGGATGGCTTCGAGATGTTCGGGGCGGTTGCGGTTGGCGTGCTTGAGATATTCGTCGGCGATGCCGCGCAATTGCCGGCTCAGTTCGTTGGCGGTCGAGACGGTGTCGAGCCTGGTGCGCTCGCGCACGATCGCCTGGATCGCATTGATGTGATGCGCGATCAGCGGCGCCGGCACCTTGGCGAGATTGGGCGCGTGCTCGATGATCCGGCACAGGCTATCGGCCGCGGCGCCCGCGGAGGGGAAGCCGAACGTCGCGGCATCGCCCTTGATGTCATGCGCGGCGCGAAACAGCTCTTCGCGGGTGACACTGGTAAAGCCGTCCTTCAGGATGGCGGCGTGGGCCGCGGCGAGCCTGTCGCTTTCGATCGTCATCCAGTTCGTGAATTCGCCGGACAGGTCGGCGAGCGCCTTTTCGGCGCGCGCCACCGGATCGTCGAGATCCTTTTCGGCGACGCGCCGCAACACCTTGCGCAACGGATTGGGCTGCGTGATCACGTGATGGTCGGCGAAGGTCTCGATCTGCAGCGCCGCGGGCTTTTCTCTCGCCATGTCAGTTCCTCGCGTCTGGCGCGCTAGATAGGGGTCCGGGCTTTGTCGAGCAGCGAGGGCTGCTGCATCACTTCCATCTCGCCGCCGATGCGGCGCTCGGGACCGATATAGGCGGTAGAGGTATTGCGCCGGCGGTCCGGGCCGAAATAGGTCTTGGTCTTGATGAACGGGCGCGGATTGCCGACGACGTTGAGGATGCGCTGATAGAGCCCTTTGGCCGAGATCGGCTTGGCGAGAAATTCGGTCACGCCGGCGTCGCGCGCCACCGTGACGCGGCGTTTCTCGGAATGGCCGGTCAACATGATGATGGGCGCGTAGGGATTGCCCTTGGATTCCGGCTGCCGGATCATCTGCGATAATTCGAGGCCGTCGAAAATCGGCATCGACCAGTCCGTGATGACGATGTCGGGCACGTAGTGCGTATACATTTCCAGCGCGGTGGCGCCGTCCTCGGATTCATAGACCTCGCGCGCGCCGAACGAATGCAGCAGCGTACGCAAGATGCGGCGCATATGCGGATTGTCGTCGCAAATCAGAAATCGCAGCTTGTTGAAATCGATGCGATACATGGCGCGGCTCTAAGCGGATACCGAACATCTCGGTATACTCCCCGTTAACCATAGGCCGGGCGCGTTAACGAATGGTTGCGATCTTACCTCCGGCCGCCCCCGGGCGAGGGCGACAACCGCCTCAATCGGCAATCAATAGCCGAATTGCTCTCGCAAGATGCGTTCTTCCAGGCTGTGGCCGGGATCGAACAGCATGCGCATCGAAATGGTCTTGTCGGTGAGCACCTCGACCCGGCGGACGTCGCGCACCTCGTCATGGTCGGCCACCGCCGCGACCGGGCGCTTGTCGCATTCAAGCACCTCAATGACCACGAAAGCGGTATTGGGGAGCAGGGCGCCGCGCCAGCGCCGCGGCCGGAACGCGCTGATCGGGGTCAGCGCCAGCAGCGCGGCATTGATCGGCAGGATCGGCCCCTGCGCCGACAGATTATAGGCGGTGGAGCCGGCGGGCGTCGCTACCAGGATTCCGTCGGCCTTCAACTCCGCCATGCGCTCGTGTTCGTCGATCAGGATGCGCAGGCACGCCGCCTGATTGGTCTGGCGAAACAGCGCGACTTCGTTGATGGCGTGGTGCAGATGCACCGTGCCGTGGATATCGGTGGCGCGCATCAGCAGCGGGTGGATCAAGGACTCTCTCGCCGCCGCCAGCCGCGTATGCAGATCGACCGAGGAGAATTCATTCATCAGGAAGCCGACGGTGCCGCGATTCATGCCATAGATCGGCTTGCCCGAATGCATATGTTCATGCAGCGTTTGCAGCATCAATCCGTCGCCTCCGAGCGCCACCACGACGTCGGCGTCGTCGGGATCGACCGTGCCGTACATCTGCGTCAGTTGCGCCAGCGCCTGCTGCGCTTCCGTGCTGGCGCTCGCGACGAAGGCGATCCGGTCGTGTCGCTTGGGGCTGGTCATGGGATCGTGAACTCATATTGGCGCTGACGGAGCAGGTGCGCCGGGCTCGTCTATACGACCTCTGCGGTCTTTGTCGAGGTCGGCCCCGGATCAGCTTGCGAAGGACGTTAACCTGTCGCAGCTTCGGGCTAGAAAAGCGGCCGTTCGCAGCGGATCGCGGTAAACAAGGCGGGGAAACAGGGAAGGCACAGGGATATGGCCAGATCTTTCGCGGCACCTCGCCATCGGCATCTTTTGCTGGTGACGCTGGCATTCGCTTTGACAGTCTCTCTTGCCATGGGCGTCCGGGCGCAGGATGCGTCCGAGCCGCCGCCCGCGGCGACCCCGCCGGCGGGCCAGAAGCCAGGCGAGCAGAAACCGCCCGAAAGGGGCGGCCGCGCCGACACGCCGGCTTCGGCGGCCACGGCCGCGCAACATCGCCTGCCACCGGATTCCACCACTCAACAAACCCTGACGCTTCCCGGACGCACGCTCGCCTTTGCGGCCACGGCGGGCTCGATCCGGCTGTTCGACGACAAGGGCGAACCGCAGGCCGACATCGCCTATACCGCCTACCAGCTGGATGGCGCCGATCCGGCCACCCGTCCGGTGACCTTCGTGTTCAATGGCGGGCCTGGTGCAGCCTCGGCCTATCTGCAACTCGGCAATGCCGGACCGTGGCGGCTACCGATCACGGGGGATGCGGCGGTGCCCTCGGCGTCACCAGATCTTCAGCCCAATGCCGAGACCTGGCTCGATTTTACCGATCTGGTCTTCATCGATCCCGTCGGCACCGGCTACAGCCGTTTCGTCGCGACCGGCGAGGACGTGCGCAAGCGCTTTTTCTCGGTTGACGGCGACGTCAGTTCGATCGCGGTCACGATCCGCCGATGGCTCGAAAAGTCCGGCCGCCTGCCGTCGCCTAAATTCGTCGCCACCGAGAGCTATGGCGGTATCCGCGGACCGAAGACCGTTCACGAATTGCAGACCAATCAGGGCGTGGGGGTCAAGGCGCTCATCCTGATCTCACCCGTGCTCGATTTCCGGGACTTTGGCGGCTCGAGCCTGCTGCAATACGTCGCGAGCCTTCCCACCATGGCTGCGGTCGCGCGCAATGCCAAAGGTACGGTGACCCGCGCCGACATCGCCGATGTCGAGCGCTACGCGCGAGGCGATTTCCTGGCCGACCTCATCAAGGGCCTCGCCGATACCGAAGCCACGATCCGGCTTTCCGACAGGGTCGCGGCGCTGACCGGGATCGACCAGGCGGTCAGCCGGCGGCTGGCCGGACGGTTCGATAGTATCGAGTTTCGCCGCGAATTCGACCGGCGCGATGGCAAGGTGACGGGACGCTACGATGCGTCGGTGATGGGGTTCGATCCTTATCCGGATTCAAGCTTTTTTCATTTCAGCGATCCGTCCGGCGAAGCTTTGACCGCACCGCTGAGCAGCGCGGTGGTCGATCTCACCACGCGCAAGCTCAATTGGCGGCCGGACGGCTCCTACCAGCTCCTCAACGGCGCGGTGGGGAAGGGCTGGAATTTCGGCAACGGCATCGATCCGCCGGAGTCGATTTCTCAACTGCGCCAGATTCTGGCGCTCGATCCCAGACTGAAGCTGCTGATAGGGCACGGCCTGTTCGATCTCGCCACGCCCTATTTCGGCACCAGGATGCAGCTCGACCAGTTGCCGGCCTTTGCGTCGTCCGACCGCGTCAAGCTCGTAGTCTATCCCGGCGGACACATGTTCTATTCGCGTGACGCCTCGCGCCAGGCGTTCAGGACCGAGGTGCAGGCGTTGATGAAGTAACGCGTTGATGAGATAAGGCTGCCCGCGAAAAATGCCGCGCCCCGGGCGGCGTGGCTTGCGCAGAACTCAGCGGGCGGGGCGGCGTTTGCGCGGCGCGTATCGGCGCTCGAGCTCAGCGCCAAGGATCTTTTCCGGCTTCAGATTGGCGCCGGCCAGCCAGATGTCGGTGACCGCGCCCGCCTTGTTGCGGGACCGGCGCACGCCTTCGCCATAGCTGCCGTAGCCGCCGGCCAAAATTATCTGGCCGGCATCGCGGCCGGTGACCGCGATTTCCGAAACATCCATGAATGGATTGATGGCGTGGGGATTGGCGGCGATCACCAGATTTCCGGCCGGCACCAGATCGACCGCACCCCACTGGCTCCACCAGCGGCCGGTCCAGTCACGAACCCGCCGGCTCGGCGCGCCGCGCGCCGCAAACGCGCGCAGGATATGGATGGCGCCATCGACCCACAGCCCGGCCCAGCCGTCGGTGGAGTTGGTCAGGACGGTAATCGCGAGCTCGCGGGTAGGGATCACACACGTGCGCGAGATATAACCCTGGAAGCCTCCGGTATGGCCGAACCAGTCCCAGCCGGCGGTGCTGCCGCTCATGGTGCCCAGGCCGTAATAGCCTTCCAGGCTTGAATCCGGATTGCGCCAGAGTTTTCGGGTCATCTCCCGCCGGCTCGCGGCCGACAGCACGCTGTGTTTCGCGTTGGGCGCCAGTTGCGCGAAGAAGCGCGCCACGTCTGCCGCCGTGCTGACGAAACCGGCGGCGGATGCGATCGCATGCGCCGGATTGTCCCCGGGAACGACCAGACGCCGGCCCAGCGGACGCCGCAGCGTATGGCCGCGCGCAAACGGAACAGCTTTGGCAAGCGGCATGTCGGGCACCGTCTCGCGCAGACCGCAGGGATCGACGATCTCGCGCGCGATCCAGTCGCGATAAAGCTCGCCGGTGATGGCCTCGATCGCCAGGCCAAGCAATCCGAATCCGTGATTGGAATATTTCAGGCGCGTGGAGGGCTCGATCACGGGCGGCGCTTGCAGATCCGTCATCAGCTCCTTCTGATCAAGATAGGGCTTGCGGTCGATAAACTGTCCGCTGTCAGCGCCGTCGCGGGTGAGGCCGCCGCTATGCGACAGCAGTTGCGCGATGGTGGCTTCCGCGATCCGCGGGTGCAGACCTTTGACGTATTGCCCGATTGGATCATCCAGCCGCAGTTTACGCCGCTCGCGCAGCTTCATGATGCCGGCTGCGGTAAAGCTCTTCGAGTGCGACGCGATCCGAAACCGGTGCCGCGGCGTCAGTTTCTCGCCGGTGTCGAGGTTGGCGCTTCCGAATGCGTATTCGGCGACGACCTTGCCGCGGTGGGCGATCGCGATAATGCAGCCGGGTTGCTGCACGCCCTGCACCTGAAATTCGAGCCAGTCGCGGATGTAGTCCACCGCGTGTCGCAGCCATGGCTCCATAGGCGCACCAAATGTCAGGGGAAGCGATCGGATCCTTGCGAATATCCAGCCGGTACGTTCCTGGATGTTACCCGACAAAACAAAACCGGCACAACCTTTCAGTTGTGCCGGCTGGATTGCGTCGATGAAATCAGGCTTGGCGTTGCTCGGTAAAGTTGGCCTTGCTCAGTAAACGAGGCCGGTGCCGGGCGGCTTTTCCAGCGCGGCTGCCAGCGAACGATATTCCGAGCTGTCGGTGCCGGCGAGGGAAGCGATCTTGTTCAGGTGATATTCCGCCTGTTCGCGATTGCCCTGTTCGAGCTGCCACAGCCCGTAATATTGCCAGGTCCGAACATGGTTCGGATCGGCCTTCAGCGCGCGCTCGTACCAGACCTGCGAGACCTTGTAGTCGCCGAGCTTGCGATAGGAATAGCCGATCAGGTTGGCGACGTCGGCGCGATCGTCCTGACCGAGCGCTTTCAGTTGCTCGATCGCGGCAGCATAATCGTGATGGTCATAGATGGTGCTGTAAGCCGTGTGATAGCCCGCGAGGAAGCGCGGATCCTCGATGCTGGAGCTCTTGTCGTCCTTCTTTTTCTTGGCCTTGCTGCCACCGTCCGAGGCCGGCGGTGCCGGATTATCTCCGCCCGCGGCGTAGGCCGACTTGATTACCGGCGCCACGGCCAGCGCGGCGGTGACGACAGCCAGCATGAAAAACTTGATCCCAGATATGCGCATGCATCTCTCCAGATTTCAGATGTAATGATCCTAAGCCTGAGGATAGGAACCGCCAAGGGGGCGGAACATTCCCGTCGCAGTGAAATAAATCGTGCTTCCGGCACGTAGCTTCAGACGCCATCCCGGCCAGAACATGACCAAGATGTCATCCAGATGAACGAAGTCCATCGCCGCGCTTCAGTTTGGGTTCAGTGCCGGACCACTAGTGTCACGGCATGATCAACGAGCCCGGCCATCCGACCGGCCGCCGTGCGATCCCAGAGGAGACACCCATGTTGAAGACTATTTCCGCCGCGCTGCTCGCCATTTCCGTTTTGGCCGCCCCCGCGATGGCGGCCGGTATTGCCAAGACCACGCCGGTCAGCAAGACCACCGCCGCCGCGCCGGTGGCAAAGACCGCCCAGGCTCCTGCGATCAACGCGGTCAAGGCGAAGCCGAGCGTGATGAACTCCAATGCAAAAATGGGCCGGCATCATCACCGCTTCCATCGCCATCATCGCTTCCACAAGCGTTTCCATAAGCCGTTGCACAGGCACTTCCACAAGCATGTGGGCGCCAACAAGCCGCACCAGTTCTCGAAGGTCACGGTCAAGCACGTCAAGACCGCCGTCAAGCGCGGTTGATATCGGTCCGCGGGCGCAGGTTCGTTCCACATTGCCCCGCCGCGTCAGCGGATTTGAGAGCCGGCCCGCACGCCATTGCTTCCCCAATGGCTGCGGGCCGGTGCCGTCGTGATGGCCTGAATTTGAGGCTTGCAGACGAATTCCATTTCACCGGATCATGCTCTAGGTTCCGTTCGACGCGAACCACGGGGAAGCAGGTTGCGCCAGGGGGTGGGCTTGAGGTCGGGATTGGGGAAAGCTGCGAAGTGTGCGGCGATACCGCTGCTGGCGGCAGGGCTTGCGGCCTGCGCGGGCATGGGCATTGGCGGCGGTGGCAGCGACGAGAGCCGGAGCATCAGCTACACCGATGACAAAGGTATCGCCAATCAGCCATACCCCAATAATTACCGCACCGAACTGCTGGCGTTCCTCAAGACCTATCTCAACAATCCCGTCGGCGTGCGCGACGCCGTCCTGGCCGAGCCAGCCCAGCGCACCGTCGGCGGCCGGCTGCGCTATGTCACCTGCCTGCGGTTCTCGACGCGCGATTCCGACGGCAGCTATCACGATGCGCGCGAACGCGCTGTCGTCTATGTCGACGGCCGGCTCGACCATGTGGTCGAGAAATCCGGCGAGGTGTGCGCCGGCGCCGCTTATGCGGCGTTCCCGGAACTCGAGAAACTGACGCGCTGACGCTTTCGGTTGGGTGCACCGCTGATGCGGTCGCGCCCGCGCGCCCCAAAGCTACGATCACTTTTCAGGGAGGTTTGAACCGGAGCCTGTTCCGGGCGAACGCAATAATGGCGGCAATGGGCCAATTGTCGGCAATAAGTTGCGGGAAAATTGCGAGTTCCGGGAACAAAATGCCGCCGTTGCCTCGCGGTCACAGTTGCGGGCTATCCACATTCCGCCCTTTGCCCCGAAGCAACCAAATTGGCGCCACCTTGTTTGATTGATGTCACGACGACAGTAACGGGGAACATCATGAAAAAGCTTCTACTGACCAGCGCCGCGGTCTTCGCCTTTGCGGCTCCGGCGTTCGCCGCGGATTTGCCCGCGCGCACCTACACCAAGGCTCCCGCCTATACGGCGCCGGAAGCGGTGTACAACTGGACCGGTTTCTATGTCGGCGGTCACGTCGGCGGCGCCTTCGGGGGCAGCAGCCTGGACGGCAGCGATGCCCGCTTCCTCGGCGGCGTACAAGGCGGCTTCGACTATCAGTTCTCGACCAACTGGGTGATCGGTGCCGAAGCCCAGTACAGCTGGCTGACCGGCGGCAGCAATAGTGGTGTGCTGTTCCCAGGCAGCGGTACGCTCGTAAGCTCCAACAGCGACCAGCTCGGCTCGGTCACCGGCCGGCTCGGTTACACTTGGGGTCCGACGCTGCTTTACGCCAAGGGCGGTTACGCCTGGCGGGATAATCCGAACGTCTCCGCGAGCATCGCCGGTTCGCCGGTGGCCTTCACCACCGACGGTAACCATCGCGATGGCTATACGGTCGGCGCCGGCCTCGAATATATGTTCGCCCCGCAATGGTCGGCCAAGATCGAGTACCAGTATTACAATTTCGGCAATACCGCGTTCACCAGCGGACCGGCTGACGTGGTCGGATCCCGCTTCCGGGACGACGAGCACACCGTCAAGGCCGGTATCAACTACCGCTTTGGCTGGGGTGGCCCGGTCGCCACGCGGTACTGAGGGATTTAGCCTTCTGTGAATACGGGCCGGCGGGATTTCCGCCGGCCTTTTTGTTTGGCCAAGGTTCGTTGAGCAAAGCTCGTGGCTGAGGCTCGTTGGCCAACGATTTGGTTTGGCCAAGACGTGTTTGCACAAATCTTGCTTGGGAGGACGCGTGGGGACGCGCGCGGGGTGGGCGATAGATCGCCGAAATTAATTTGGCCGTCATCGGAACTTCGTCGCGCGGGTGTAATTGTGCCGTCGTGGGTGAGTGGACAGTGAACATGCGTGCTTTGGTGTCAGTGCTGGTTTTTTCCGCTGTGGCCGCGTTTGCCGTGCCGAGCGTTGCCCAGACCGTTCTGAAATCCGAGCCGTTGGCTCTCGCCCCCTACGAGGTCGCCTTCGTGCAGGACGCGTCCTGTCCCGCCGGTCAGGTTCTCAAGGTGACCGGCGCCATCAGGGGGCTGCATCGCCGAAAAGTCTGCGTGGCGTTCGCCGCCGAGCAGGCGTCCCTGGCCGTGGCGACGCCGTAGGCAAACGCGCCTCACGAGTTCAGCGAGAGATCCAATTGGACGTCGCGTTCGGCCTCGGCTTGGTTCCTGGCGGGGTCTTCCTGCGGATCCGGCCGGCAGGGCCTTATCTCGTAGTCGTTGTCCAGAACCGGGCGCGGCGCCGGCTTTTCCTCGTCCGAGACCGCATCGACCACCAGCCCGCTTTGCCGCGCCAGTTTCCAGACGTCCGCCTCGGTCGGATAGGCCTTGCTCAGCCGGGCTTCGTTGCAAAACAGCGCGTAGGGCATGGGTCGGCTCCGCCAAACCACGTTAACGCACGGCGCCGAATAGGGTTTCAGCCCTATAGGGCTTTGGACCCGGCCGGTCGCCGCTTCACCTGCCGGCGAGGATGAGGGCGGAGATAGCGGCGGCCGGGGGCGGATTTTGCCATTTTGGCTGGAGTCCCTGAGTCGTAAACGAGTCCTGAATCCCGAAAAAAATATTGGCCGAGACTCACCGGATAGAATCGCCCGATGTTTTCGCCATGAGCCGAACCAGCCTGCAAACCTCCTGCGAACGCCTGCCCATCGCGCTGTCGGTGGCGCTATTGGGGGCCTGCGTGGCCAATCTGACGCTGGTCTGCGTCTGGCTCGGTTGACGCTGAGCCCAATCCCCCCATCATGCCCTAAAAATAGCTGAAGCCGCGCCGGCGCGGCCGGCGGAAACGCGCATATGGGGAGGCCTTACGTGATTGAGGCGCTGAAACAACGGGTCAATGACGACGAGGCACTGGTCAGGCGCGGACGGTACCTCACCACGACCTTCCTTTTGGAAGTCGGCCGCGCCGCCTGGCTGATCGCGATCTTCGAGGGCCGCATCGTGTCGGTGACGCCGGGGCCGTTCGTGATGCCGTCGTCTTCGTTTGCGCTGCGCGCCAGTGAAGAGGAGTGGGCAAAATTCTGGACCCGCCGACCGCCGCCCGGATCGAACGACCTGATGGCCCTGATCAAGCGGCGCGTGCTCAACGCCGAGGGGGACCTCCAGATCTTCATGGCCAACCTTCGCTATTTCAAGGAGGCGTTGGCCAAGCTGCGGCCGCAAGAAATCGTGCAAGAAACTTTGCAGGGAACTGCTGAGCGAGGCGCGGCATGAGCGTCCGGTTCGAGCCGATCGTCGGCCGCTACATGCATCTCGATCTGTTCGGGCGCAACCATCGCATCTATGTCGAGGAAGCAGGCCAGGGCACGCCACTGCTATGCCTGCACACCGCCGGCGCCGACGGGCGGCAATACCGGGCGCTGATGAACGACAAGCGCATCACCTCAGGCCATCGCGTCATTGCGTTCGACATGCCCTGGCATGGCAAGTCGTCGCCGCCGTCAGGCTGGCACAATGAGGAATATCAGCTCACTTCGGCGCAATACACCGGCATGATCCTCGAGGTCATCACCGCGCTCGAACTCGATCGTCCGATCCTGATCGGATGCTCGATCGGGGGACGCATCGCGCTGCATCTGGCGCTCGAACACCCCGAACGCTTCCGCGCGATCATCGGCCTGCAGGCCGGCGCCCATGTCGACCCCTATTACGACCTGAACTTCCTGCACCGTCCCGACGTCCATGGCGGCGAGGTCTGTGCCGCCATCGTGTCCGGGCTGGTCGGGCCCGATGCACCTGACGAGGAGCGCTGGGAAACGCTGTGGCACTACATGCAAAGCGGGCCGGGGGTGTTCAAGGGCGATTTGTATTTCTACAAGCTCGACGGCGACATCCGCGGTCGCGTCGCCGAGATCGACACGCGGCGCTGCCCGCTATTTCTGCTGTCCGGCGAATATGATTATTCCTGCACGCCGGAAGAGACGCTCGCGGTGGCCCGGAGCATCGCGGGCAGCGAAGTCACCATCATGAAGGACCTCGGCCATTTTCCAATGAGTGAGAACCCGACGGAGTTTCTAAAGTCTCTGCTGCCGGTACTGGAGAAGATCGGGCGGCTCTCGAACAAGCCGTAAGGCGGATCGCGTTCGTGGCCGGCATGGCCTTCAAGAAACGGCCGGCCAAATCGCCTGCCAAAAACCACCTGTCGAAAATCGGGTTCGGGTAATTTTTAGCTTGAAAAATTGTTCTTCTTTTGTTCTTATGACCTTCCGAGATACATCCTTTTCAGGAGGTCACGATGGACGATACGAAGCAGCGAGAACTGATCCGGCTCTGGAATCTGATGCGCAAGGCCCAAGGGCCGATGGCCGAGGAAATCCGCATTCAGATCCTGGCGCAGTTTGAACGGGTCCAGAGCCGCGCCGCTTGACGGTGAGGACGGCGCGCTCCCGGCAGACCACAAATAGCGCTGAATGAGCCGCCTGCGCCTGCGCGCCGGTCAGTGGGCGTCTCGCGAAAGATCGATCGATACCTGCGAAACCCAGGCGCCGGGTGATTCCATCACAAACGACTGGCGGCTGCCTTTGGTGCGGACCGTCAACAGCGCGGTGATGGTGTCGCTCTCGGCCTTCGCCTCAATGACTCCGTTGACGTTTTGACCCGAGATCTTGCCGCCCTGGCGATACTGATCCTCGAACCAATTCCCCGAAATAGTGGAGCCGTCCTGGTCGATATTGGCGCTCAAGTGCATTTTATAGGCATCGCTGGCGCACAGGAGATCCATCTTCAGCGAATTTCCGGTGCTTTTGACGGCATAGTTGACCTTGCACCTGACGCGCTCGCGAGGCCCGTCGGAGGGCTTCATCGAACCCACACCGGACCACGAACCCGCGACATTATCGAAGGCCTGCTCCGCGAAAGCGGGGGCCGCCGCGAAAACCATCCCAAGCAGCGTAAATCGCAACGCGTATCGCAGGGTCCGTAGCAACGACCATCGTATCAACATCAATTCGTCCTCGACCTGCGATCGTTGCGTCAGCCATCCGCCCCCCGGGAATCCTGTCTTCGGCCCGGAGGTTTTCGTGGAGGTCTATACGGAGCGCGGTTAAAAATGGGAAGCCTGTATCCGCGTGAGATATAGGGGCCGATATGGGCCGCTTTGAGGTAGGCGCGTTTCGGAGTTTTGCTGCGGCTGGCTGCATCGGTTGGCGCGGCGGCCGGAGGTGGATGCTTTTATTGGCGCTGATCCTCCGATAGATTTCGGCTTTCCGTCGGGGCGCGTTGGGGAGGGGTTGATGCGTAGGGGTGCGGATTACATGCTCAGGCTGAGGCCGTGGTCGGCATCCGCCTTCGCGGTGGCTTTGCTGGCGGTGGTGGTTGCTGCCTTCCTACAGGGCGTGCTGGCTTCGTCGCTCGGGAGCACCCTGCACTTCGTCACCTTCTATCCCGCGATCCTGGTGGCCAGTCTTTTCGCAGGCATCCCGGCGGGGGCCTTTGCGGTAGCGCTCACCATTCCGATCGTATGGTGGGCTTTCATGCCGCCATACTTCGAATTCAACCCGCTTACCGTGGCCGACTACAACAGCTTTTTTCTTTTTTTGTTGTTTAGCGTATTGGCGATCTGGCTTTCCAAGCTCTACCGGGAAGCGCTTGTCATTTTGCGGAATTGAATTCCGGAGCGCGAATATCCCAAAGCGGATTACAAAAATCCGATAAATCGTTGTTGTTGCTGGTGCCGGTTGAGAGGACCGTTGAGCTCCACCCAAGGGTTTCGGTGACGAGGTGCCGCGGCTATAACGGGCTTACGGTTTGACCAGTGGACAGCCGCCGTCCTTCAGAGGTCGAAACGCCTGCTCGCCGGGAACTTCGGCGAGCAGCTTGTAATAGTCCCATGGTCCCTTGGATTCTTCGGGCTTCTTCACCTGGAACAGAAACATGCTGTGCACCATGCGGCCGTCCTCGCGCAGCACGCCGTTATCGGTAAACGCATCGTGCACCGGCATTTCGCGCATCTTGGCCAGCACCGGCCTGGTGTCCTTGGTTCCGGCAGCCTTGGCGGCGTTCAGATAGTGCAGGGTCGCGCTGTAAGTGGCGGCCTGATTCATGGTCGGCATGCGCTTCATGCGCTCAAAGAAACGCTTGCCGAATGCGCGCGTTTTATCGTTCAGGTCCCAGTAGTAGGCTTCGGTGATGATGAGACCTTGCGCCAAATTCAAACCCAGGCTGTTGACGTCGGAGATGAACATGACGATCGCCGCCAGATTCTGGCCACCTGCCACGATGCCGAATTCTCCGGCCTGCTTGATCGTGTTGATGGTGTCGCCGCCACCGTTCGCAAGCCCGATGATCTTTGCCTTGGAGGCCTGAGCCTGCAGCAGGAACGAAGAAAAGTCTGCCGTGTTGAGGGGATGCTTGACGCTGCCTAGCACTTTGCCGCCGGCGGCCCGGACCACGTCACCGGTGTCGCGTTCGATCGAGTGGCCGAAGACATAATCGGCCGTGATGAAGAACCAGCTGTCGCCGCCGTTCTTGACGATGGCGCTGCCGACCGTGTGCGCATTGGCGTAAGTGTCGTAAGTCCAGTGCGCGGTATAAGGCGAGCAGGACTTGCCGGTGATGTCCGAGCTGGCGGCGTCCGTCACAATCATGATCTTTTCGTATTGCTTCGATAGCTCCATGACCGCGAGCGCCGTCGCCGACGTCGGCAAGTCGATGATCATGTCGACGCCCTCGTCGCCGTACCATTTGCGGGCAATCGAGGCCGCTACGTCAGCCTTGTTGAGCACATCGGCGGTAACCAGCTCGATAGGTTTGCCGAAGATCGAGCCTCCAAAATCCTCGATCGCCATTTTGGTCGCTTCGACATTGCCCATTCCACCGATGTCGGAATAGACCGAGGAGAAGTCGGACAAAACTCCGATCTTGAGTGGTGTGGCGGATGGCTGTGCCGGCGTAGGTCCCGTGAGAGCCGCGTACAATATGGTCGCCACGGAAATCATCTTCGTGGTGCGGATCATCGCGGTTTCCCCCAAATTCTTATGATTGCCTCACAAACTATGATCGAGTTTTGTTGGCGTCAAATCGCGCTCAATTCTCGATGTCAGGCCTTTCATTGTTCGACCGAAAATAGCGGTTTCCACGGACCGCATCGCGGCTCGCTTGCAATGTTTAGTAAATCGTGATCCACTAAACAAATCGAGCCTTGCCGGGTCCTAGAATCCGGGTAGGCGCGAGGAAACGTCCGTTTAGTCATTCAGCCGTCAAGGACTGTGTTGCTCTGCTCGAAGCCTTCGAGCGGGTAGGAAAGCCGCGCCATATTGATGGGCGGCGCCACTGGGAGGGAGAACACCTGATGAAGCAGATAATGAAGGCGCTTCTTGTTGCTGCCGGGGCTTTAGGCTCCGCGATCGGCGTCGGAGCGGCGACAACGCCCGCGCAGGCGCAGGGCAAAACCATCACGCTGTGCTGGGCCGCGTGGGACCCCGCCAATGCGCTGGTCGAACTGTCAAAGGACTTCACCACCAAGACCGGTATCGGCATGAAGTTCGAATTCGTGCCGTGGACCAACTATGCGGATCGTTTCCTCAACGAACTTAATTCACACGGGTCGTTGTGCGATCTCATCATCGGCGATTCGCAATGGATCGGCGGCGCCGCTGAGAACGGCCAGTACGTCAAGCTCAACGATTTCTTCAAGAAGGAAGGAATCAGCATGGACGACTACATGCCGGCGACGGTGGTCGGCTATTCCGAGTGGCCGAAGAACACGCCGAATTATTGGGCGCTACCGGCCATGGGCGATGCGGTGGGCTGGACCTATCGCAAGGACTGGTTTGCGCGACCGGACGTGCAGAAGGATTTCAAGGCCAAGTACGGCCGCGATCTCGCGGTGCCGAAAACCCTCGATGAACTGCACGACATCGCGAGTTTCTTCCAGGGCCGGGACATCGACGGCAAGAAGGTCTATGGCGCCTCGATCTATACCGAGCGCGGCTCGGAAGGCATCACCATGGGTGTTTCGAATTATCTCTATGATTACGGCTTCAAATATGAAGATCCCAAGAAGCCCTATGCGATGGATGGCTTCGTGAACTCACCCGGCGCCGTCAAGGGGCTGGAGGCCTACAAGGAGCTCTACAAGTGCTGTACGCCTCCCGGCGCTTCCAACTCCTACATGTCGGAAGGTCTCGATGCCTTCAAGTCCGGGCAAGTCGCGCTGCAGATGAACTTCTTCGCCTTCTTCCCCGGCCTCTTCAAGGACCCCAATGTCGGCGGCGACAAGATCGGGTTCTTTGTCAATCCGGCCGGCCCCGCGGCACAGGCGACGCAGCTTGGCGGGCAGGGAATTTCGGTTGTTTCCTACTCCAAGAACCAGGGCGAAGCGCTGCAATACATCAAGTGGTTCTCCGGCGGCGATGTGCAGAAGAAGTGGTGGGCGCTGGGCGGCTATTCCTGCGCCAAGTCGGTGCTCAACGATCCGAGCTTCCCGAACAGCGCACCCTTTGCGAAGGAGTTCCTGCAATCGATGGGCATGGTCGTCGATTTCTGGGCCGAGCCCTCTTATGCGCAGTTGCTGCAAGCCGAACAGAAGCGCGTCCATGACTACGTGGTGGCCGACAAGGGCACCGCACAGGAAGCGCTCGATGGTCTGGTCAAGGACTGGAAGGCCGTCTTCAAGGAAGAAGGCAAGTAGTTTCGAGGTAACCGCCTGGAGCGCACGCGCGTGCGCTCCAGGCTCCTTTCGGCAAGGCCGATAGCTGTCGCATCGACGGTCTCGGCGCCAGGATCGACCGAAGCCAGGATCTACCGAAGCCAGGATCTACCGAAGCCATGAACGATTTGAGTACCTCATCGCAGATCACCTATCGCGCCGTGCTGGTCGAGCCGGGCGTGGTGCGTCGCATCCGGGGTTTGTCGGACAAGTCGCTGGCTTGGCTGTTCATTACGCCGACCATCGTGCTGTTGCTGGCGATCAACATTTTCCCGCTGGTCTGGACCATCTATCTGTCCTTCACCAACTACCGCGCCAACAGGCCGAACGCGCCGACGTTGTGGTTGGGGACCGATTGGTACCAGTCGATCCTGACCGATCCGGACATCTGGGCGGCGATGCAGGTGACGGCTCATTTCGTGATCTGGACCGTGGTGATCGAAACCGTGCTTGGGTTCGGACTGGCCTTCCTGATCGACAAGAAATTCCGCGGCCACGGCGTGTGGACGACCATCATCCTGCTGCCGATGATGCTGTCACCGGCGGTGGTCGGAAATTTCTGGACGTTTCTCTACCAGCCGCAGATCGGGCTGTTCAACTATTTGGTCGCCTTCGTCACCGGCCGCAGTGCCTCGTCGTTCCAGATGCTGGGCGACGTAACGCTCAGTCCCTGGGCCATCGTCATCGTCGACGCCTGGATGTGGACGCCCTACGTGATGTTGATCTGCCTGGCGGGCCTGCGTTCGATTCCGGATTACATCTACGAGGCGGCCGAGGTCGACCGCGCCTCGAATTGGCGGCAGTTCTGGTCGATCACATTGCCGATGGCGCTGCCGTTCATCATGCTCGCGGTGCTGTTCCGCGGCATCGAAAACTTCAAGATGTTCGATATGGTCAATTTGCTCACCGGCGGCGGGCCGGGCTCGACCACGGAAGTCGCCTCCATCACGCTCAAGCGCGCGGCGTTCGAGAGCTGGCGAACCGGCTATTCCTCGGCCTTTGCGATCATCCTGTTCGTGACGGTGTTTGGCCTCGCCAACATTTACGTCAAGGCGCTGAACCGGGTGAAAAGCCGATGAGTCTCGCCAACGCAGCCCATTCCGTCGTCGAACCCTCGGTCGGCACGCGCCGCTTCGCGGGCTCGCTGGTCGTACTCTATGCCGTCATCACCATGATTCCCCTGGTCTGGATCGTGCTGACCTCGTTCAAGTCGCCGGACGATGCGATCTCCTATCCACCCAGGATCCTGTTCACGCCGTCGCTCGAAGGCTATTGCAATCTCTTCACGACGCGCTCGCGCCAGACGCCGGAATTCATCAAGACGCTCGGCCCGCCGCAGGGGCTCTGCGACAATATCGCGCGCGACCGCAACATGGTCATCGCGGGGCCGTCGAATTATGTGCCGCGTTTCGTCAATTCGCTGATCATCGCGTTCGGCTCGACCGTGCTCGCGGTCGCCCTCGGCACGCTGTCGGCCTATGGCTTCTCGCGGTTCCGCGTGCCGCTGAAAGACGACCTGCTTTTCTTCATCCTGTCGACCAGGATGATGCCGCCGATTGCGGTCGCGATCCCGATCTACCTGATGTACCGCACCCTTGGATTGTCGGACACCCGGCTCGGGATGATCCTGCTCTACACTTCAGTGAACGTTTCGCTCGCGGTATGGCTGCTCAAAGGCTTCATCGACGAAATCCCGCGCGAGTACGAGGAAGCGGCCATGATCGACGGCTATACGCGCTTTCAAGCCTTCGTGAAGGTGGTGCTGCCGCAGGCGACGACCGGTATCGCGGCCACCGCGATCTTCTGCCTGATATTCGCCTGGAACGAGTACGCCTTCGCGGTGCTGCTGACCTCCGGCAACGCGCAGACGGCGCCGCCCTTCATTCCGATCATCATCGGCGAAGGCGGGCAGGACTGGCCCGCCGTGGCCGCCGGCACGACGTTCTTCCTGGTGCCGATCGTGGTGTTCACGGTGCTGTTGCGCAAGCATCTCTTGCGCGGCATCACCTTTGGAGCGGTCCGCAAATGACGCTTGATGGGAACTCGTCGATGCCGCGGTCGGGGTTCACGGACAGAATTCTGCGCCGCGGGCCGCTGGAGGCGATCGCGACCATGATCATTGCCGCGGGTGTCGTCATGCTGATGCAGCCGTTTTTCCTGATGCTGTATTCCTGGTCGTTCGCGACCACGCTGTTCGGCACGGTGATGTTCACGCTCGTCTCCAAGGTCAGGGAGTAGGGCGCCATGGCACAGATCAGGGTCGAAGCGCTCAACAAATCGTTCGGGACGTTTCATGCGGTCAAATCCGCCAGCTTCACGGTGGAGGACGGCCAGTTCCTCTGCCTGCTTGGGCCTTCCGGCTGCGGCAAGACGACGACGCTGCGGATGATCGCGGGTTTGGAGTTGCCGACCGCGGGAACCATTCGGCTCGGCGGTGAGGACGTGACGATGAATCGCGCATCGGCACGCGATATTGCTTTCGTGTTCCAGCTGTTTGCGCTTTATCCGCACCTGAATGTTCGGCGCAATATCGGCTTTCCGCTGAAATGCGAAGGCGTCGGTGCGGCGGAGCGCGAGCGGCGGGTCGAGGAAGTTGCGCGTATCCTGCGTATCTCCCATCTGCTCGACCGATCGGTATCGGGGCTTGCCGGTGGCGACCGCCAGCGCGTCGCACTTGGGCGGGCGATCGTGCGCAAGCCAAAATGCTTCCTGATGGATGAGCCGCTCGGCGCGCTCGATACCGAGATGCGCGAGGCGATGATCCGTGAATTGCGCGCGCTGCACGACCGGCTCGGCGCAACAACAGTGTACGTTACGCATGACCAACTCGAGGCCATGGCGATGGCGGATATGATCGCCGTGATGAACAACGGCGTCGTTGAGCAGGTCGCGAGCCCGCGCGACATCTATGACCGGCCGGCTTCACTCTTCGTCGCAGATTTCATTGGTTCGCCGCCGATGAACTTCCTGCCGTTTCGCGGAAGTTTGCAAACCGGCGTGCAGGCGATCCGGCTGGGCGAGCGCGACGTCGCCATTCCCACCGCGCGCGAGGCGTTGGCGGAAAGCGATCTTGTCCTCGGTGTTCGGCCGGAGCATGTGCGTTTTTCCGATCAAGGCATGGTGCGGGGTGAGGTCTATGGTGCCGAATACCTCGGTACGACCCAGATCGTGACCGTGAAGACGCGCTACGGCGCACTCAAGGCGCGCTCGGCAGCCAGCGTGTCGTTCCGGACCGGAGAGAATGTCGGACTGGACTTCCGGCCCGATACATTGTCGATCTTCGAGAAAGAGTCGGGCCGGGCGATCCGCACCGCATTGCATGAAGGAGGCGCGCATGGCTGAAGTCGAGATCCGGGCCGTCTCCAAGGCGTTCGGCAAGACACAGGCGGTTGGCGATCTGTCCCTGACCGTTGCAGACGGTGAGTTCGTCGCGCTGCTTGGGCCGACCGGCGCCGGCAAGACCACGACCTTGCGCCTCGTCGCCGGATTGGAGATGCCGGACAGCGGTTCGATCCGGATCGGTGGCCGCGACGTGACCGGCGATGCACCGGCCGATCGCGACGTCGCTTTCGTGTTCCAGCAATATTCGTTGTATCCGCATCTCACCGTGTTCGAGAACATGGCGTTCGCGTTGCGCGCCCCGATCCGTCGGGTGCCGCAGGCCGAGATTCGCGCCAAGGTGCACCAGGTGGCGCGTTTGCTTCAGATCGAAACCAAGCTTGACAACAAGGCGACGCAATTATCGGGCGGGCAGATGCAACGCGTCGCGATCGGCCGGGCGCTGGTGCGTTCGCCGCAGGTCTATCTGATGGACGAGCCGCTCTCCTCGCTGGATGCCAAGCTGCGCGGCGAGATGCGGCTTGAACTCAAGCGCATCCAGACCGATCTCGGCGCCACCATCCTCTATGTCACCCACGATCAGACCGAAGCCATGACCATGGCTTCGCGGATCGGCGTGATCGAGGCCGGGCGGCTGATGCAGATCGGGACGCCGCGCGAGATCTACGAGAACCCGGTTAGCGCCTATGTCGCCGCGCGGCTTGGCCAGCCGGCGATCAACTTGTTGCCCGCCGCGTTGTTTGCCGGTGTGCCGCCGCAGGCGCGGACCATCGGCGCGCGTACCGAGCACCTGACGATCGCGCGCGGTGGCGGCGAGGTATCGGCAACCGTGACGCGGATCGAACATCTCGGCGACCAGAGCCATCTCCATCTCAACCTGCGCGGCCAGCCTGTCGTAACGTTGTCCGACCCCGAGGCAAACCTCGGCGCCGGCGACGTCGTATCGCTCCGCCTCAACAAGCCGCTGTTCTTCGATGCGGCCGGCGCAAGGGTAGCGGCATGACACTCGATCGGGCAAACAGGGAAAAACTGGTACGGGCGCTGGCGGGAACGGTGATCGAGCACGCCGACGAACTGACCAGCCTCGATCAGGCGATCGGAGATGGCGATCATGGACTGAACATGAAGCGCGGCTTCGAGGCCGTGCTCGCGACGCTGCCGGATCTTGCCGACAAATCGTTGCCGGAAATGCTCAAGGCCATCGGAATGACGCTGGTGATGAAGGTCGGCGGCGCCTCTGGACCGCTGGTCGGTACGTTCTTCATGGAACTCGGCAAGGCGCTTCCGGAGCAGCCCGCGCGCGCCGATCTCGTTGCGGCGACGGACAGGGCGATCAATGCGGTCAAGGCGCGCGGACGCTCGGAACCGGGGCAGAAAACCTTGCTCGACGTATTGGTGCCGGTACAAGCCGTATTGGCCAATGGCGGCGACGCCCGCGCGATCGCGGCGGAGGCGGCACGCGCCGCCGATCGTACCGCGCCCATGCTCGCCATCCGCGGTCGCGCGTCCTTTCTCGGCGAACGTTCGATCGGTCACATGGACCCGGGTTCGCGTTCGGCGTCCCTGCTGATCGGCGCGGCTGTTACGACACTGGAGTTCGAGGCAAATACATGAGCAGTTCAAATTCCGCCAACGTCGGAATCGTCATCGTTTCACATTCTCCCAAAATCGCCGAGGGCGCAGCCGATATGGTGCGTCAGATGGTCGGCAGCGCCGTGCCGCTGGCCTGGACCGGCGGCGACGTTGATGGAGGGCTCGGCACGAATGTTGCTGGAATCCTCGAGGCGATCGAGGCGGCTTGGTCGCCGGCCGGCGTCGCCGTGCTGGTCGATCTGGGCGGGGCGGAGACCAATTCGGAGATGGCAGTGGAGATGTTGGCCGAAGACCGGCGCGTGCGGGTCGTGGTTTGCAACGCGCCCGTGGTCGAGGGCGCGGTGATCGCCGCGACCGAATCTTCAGGCGGCTCGTCGCTGGCTGCCGTCAAGCGTAGCGCGGAGGAATTCTATGCATGATGTCAACGCCGGCCGCGCGGCTGAAGCTTTCGCGACGCTGACCGCCTCGGCGGTTCTGGTCAATCCGGTCGGTCTGCACGCGCGGCCGTCGGTCAAGCTCACGCAAAGTGCCAAGGGTTTTGCCGCCAGGATCGAATTTGCCCTCGCGGCGGACGGGCCCTGGACCGACGCCAAGAGCCCGGTAAAAGTGATGCGCGTGAAGGCGCCGCAGGGGGCGACGCTGCATTTCCGCGTCACCGGTCCCGACGGCGAGGCGGCGCTTGCCGCGATGCTGGCGCTGGTGCGTGACGGCTTCGGCGAGGCATGAGGCGGTGACCGAGGTTCATCTCACCGGCCGTCCTGCGTCGCCCGGCCTCGCCATTGGGCCGGTCACTTTGCTGACGGCCGCTGTCGCCGACAGGTCGGCGGTCGGCGATCCCACGCAAGAGGCCTCCGCGCTGCAGGCGGCGATCAAAGCCGCGGCGGCGGATATCACCGGGCTGATCGCGACGGTGCAGGGCGAAGCCGTGGATATCCTGGAATTCCAGGTCGCGATGCTGGAAGATGACGCGCTGGCAGAGGGGGCTTACGACGCCATCTCGGCGGGTATTGCCGCCGACCATGCCTGGCGTTCGGCGCTCGATGCCGAGATATCTGGTTATCGCGACGCCACAGACGAATATTTTCGCGCCCGTGCCGCGGATCTGGCCGATATCCGCGACCGGGTGCTCGCGCATCTGAGCGGTACGGATACGGCGAGAATTTTCGGCGATTCGATCGTCGCCGGTGAGGATATCTCGCCCACCATTTTCTTGGCCGCCGACTGGACCCGCGGGGGTGCCATTGCACTGGCCGCCGGCTCGCCTTCGTCGCACGTCGCGATGCTGGCGCGTGCGCGTGGGGCCCCGATGGTGGTCGGGCTCGGTCCGTTGTCGTGGAACGGGCATCCGCCTTCACTGGCGCTGGTCGATGGCGATGCGGGAACGGTCATCTTCGATCCGGAGCCGGAAACGCGGCGCCTGTTTGAGCACCGGATGTTGGCTGCGAACGCCGCGCGAGCCGTAGCCGACGCCGGCAGGGCCGGGCCTGCGTGCACGGCGGATGGCCGGCGGATCGCCGTGCTTCTCAACATCGCCGCGCCTGAAGACTTGACGGGGCTCGATCCCGCTATCTGCGACGGCATCGGGTTGGTGCGCACCGAGTTTCTGTTCGAGGCCTCCCACGGCCTGCCGGACGAGGACGCCCAATACGCAGTGTATCGGCGTATCCTCGACTGGGCCGAGGGAAGGCCGGTGACGATTCGCACCCTCGATGCCGGCGGCGACAAGCCGATCGCGGGTTTGACGATCGATGGCGAGCGCAATCCGTTTCTCGGCCTGCGCGGCATCCGTCTCTCGCTGGCGCGGCCGGAGGTGTTTCGCGTGCAATTGCGCGCGCTGTGCCGCGCGGCCGTGCACGGGACGCTGAAGGTGATGCTGCCGATGGTCGCGGTCCCATCGGAACTCGACGGTGCGGGCGGCATGCTTGATGCGGAGTTTGCGGCCCTGAAAGCCAAAGGCATCGCCTGCGCCCGTCCGCCGCTCGGAATCATGGTCGAGGTCCCGGCCGCAGCGCTCCGCGCCGAGGATTTTGCGGCTGCGTTCTATTCCATCGGATCGAACGATCTGACCCAGTACACGATGGCCGCGGCGCGCGACATCGGCGCCGTCGCTGACCTCAACGATACCGGCAATCCGGCGGTGTTGGCGCTGATCGCCCAGACCGTCGAGGCCGGACGCAAGCGCGGCGTCGAGGTCTCGCTCTGCGGCGACGCGGCAGCCGATACGCGACTGACGACAGCGTTGCTCGCGACCGGGCTGACGACGCTCTCGGTCTCACCGATTGCGGTCGCGCGGCTCAAGGCTGCGATCGCCAAGGTGGATGCATGACCCACGATGCCGGCGAAGCCACAACTGGACCAGGCGACAGCAACGTCGCGGACTACAAGCTGATCCTGCGGCGAGTGCTCGACAACCGGCCGTCCGGAACGCGGCTGAAACTCGCTGCGGCTTTGGGCAAGAACCGTTCCTTCGTCAGCCAGATCACCAATCCGGCCTATCTGGTGCCGATTCCGGCCAAGCATGTCGCGATCATCTTCGAAGTCTGCCATCTCTCCGGCGCCGAGCGCGCGGCATTCCTTCAAGCCTATGGACGTGCGCATCCCGGCCGGCTGCGTGCACCCCACCGCGATGCGCGAACGCGTACCCTCGTGGTGACGGTACCGGACCTCGGCGATGACAAGAAGAACCGTGCGCTCGAACAGCTGATCGTCGATTTTGCCGCGCGGCTCGCGCGCTATGCCGAGAGCGTCGGCTGACGGGTTGATCTGGACTGCAAGACAAATAGAAGCGGGAGGACGTTCATGAAGAAGCTGATCAACGGCACCGACACGGTTCTCGAAGAAAGTCTCGACGGCCTCGCCGCCGCGCACGCGGATATCCTGCTGCTTGGCGCCGAGCGCAAATTCGTGCGCCGCCGCGTGTTGAAGCCGGGCAAGGTCGCGCTGATTTCGGGCGGCGGCTCCGGACATGAGCCGCTGCACGCGGGCTATGTCGGCCTCGGCATGCTCGATGCCGCTTGCCCGGGTCAGGTCTTCACCTCACCGACGCCCGACCAGATGATCGAGGCCGCGGAGGCGGTCGACACCGGGGCGGGGGTGCTCTTCATCGTCAAGAACTACGAAGGCGATGTGATGAATTTCACCATGGCCGCCGAGATGGCGGAGCGGGAAATCGCAACGGTGGTCACCAACGATGACGTGGCGGTGGAGAAATCGACCTACACCACCGGCCGTCGCGGTGTCGCGGGCACGCTGATCGTGGAAAAGATGGTTGGCGCCGCGGCCGAGACCGGGCTGCCGCTTGCCGCTCTCAAGACGCTCGGCGACGAGGTCAACCGGCGCACCCGTTCGATGGGCGTGGCGCTATTGCCGTGCACCGTGCCGGCGGCAGGGCGGCCGAATTTCACCCTGGCGGACAACGAAATGGAAATGGGCGTCGGTATCCATGGCGAGCCCGGCCGGCGCAGGGTGCCGCTGGCGTCTGCCGATGCGATTGCAGCCGAACTGCTCGACGCGATCGTGAGGGATCTCGCGCCAGGCAAGGGGAGCGAGGTGCTGCTTCTGGTCAACGGGTTCGGCGCAACGCCGCTGATCGAACTCTGTCTGATGGTCAACGCCGCCAAGCGGATCCTGGATAATGCGGGCATCACGACCGCGCGTTTCCTTGTCGGCTCCTACGTCACGTCGCTCGATATGGCCGGTGTCTCCATCACCGTCTCCGTGCTCGACGGCCAGGCCAAGACGTTGTGGGATGCTCCGGTGCACACGGCGGCGCTGCGTTGGGGTGTCTGATCTTCGTTCTCAGAGCGGGTTTCGAACTGAGAGATTCTGGTCGGTTGGACACACCGGCAAATGCGCTTATTGCGTCCCGTGTAGTTGGTGACGGGCCGGCGCGCTCAGCTCACGTGCCGCTCCCGGCTGTCCCAGAACGGCTTGCGCAGTTCGCGCTTGAGAACCTTGCCGGCTCCGGAGAGCGGCAACGGATTCTCGCTGATGTCGACGCTGCGTGGACATTTGTACCCGGCGATCAACGTCTTGCTGAATTCGATCAGTTCGTTGGCTGACACCCTCGTATTGCTCCTGGTGACGACTACGGCATGAACCTGTTCGCCCCAGCGTTCGCTGGGAATGCCGATGACCGCGCACTGCGCCACGGCGGGATGTTGCGCGATGGCATTTTCGACCTCGACCGAATAGACGTTCTCGCCGCCGGAAATGATCATGTCCTTGACCCGATCGACGACATAGACGAACCCGTCCTCGTCCATGTAGCCACCGTCGCCGGTATGCATCCAGCCGTCGATCACAGCCTTGGACGTTTCTTCCGGCCGCTCCCAATAGCCCATCATGACATTATCGCCGCGCACCGCGATTTCCCCGACTGCCCCAATGGGCAGGGGCCTGTCATCGGTATCGACGATACGAACCTCGCAGCCGAGGGTGGCGCGACCGGCGCCGCGGTGGCGGCCCTTGGCGCGGCTATCGCCGATGTGCTCGTTCCAATGCAGGATCGTGGCAATCGGAGAGAGTTCGGTCATGCCGTAGGCCTGGGTGAACTGCACTTTCGGTAATGCTGCGATGGCTCTGCCGAGCACCGCCTCGCTGATCGGCGAAGCGCCGTAGATGATGTTCTTCACGGAGGACAAATCGTAGGAGCCGAGGGCGGGATGATCGACCAGCATCTGGATCATCGTCGGGACCAGAAGCACGTCGGTGACGCGCTCATTCTGGAACGCAGCCATCACGCCTTCCGGAGTGAAGGCCTGAATGATGACGTTGGAGCCACCATTGAGCAGCAACGAATACATCGCCGCACCGTTGGCGAGGTGAAACATCGGTGCGGCATGGAGATATACCGAGCTGTTGGGAAAGAGCCCTTCGCCGAGGGCATTCATCGCGTTGGCCATGAGATTGCCGTGGCTGAGCATGACCCCCTTCGAGCGGCCGGTGGTGCCACCGGTGTAGAAGATGCCGGCGAGATCGGCGCTCACGCGCATGGCGTCCGGAATTGGCTGGTTCCGAAGCAGCAACGCCTCAAAGCTTTCTATTCCGGCGGGTACATCGCCATCGTCGGCGAAGACCAGTTTCAGGCCGGGGAGAGCTTTCGCGAGTGACACGCCGATCGCGGCAAACGTCTTGTCGACGAACAGGACCTGCGCGCGACAATCACGCATGGCGTCTTCGTTTTCCAGCGGGCTCCAGCGAATGTTGAGCGGCACGATCACCGCACCGGCCCATGCCGTCGCGAGATAGAGTTCAAGGTATCGATCGGAATTGAGCGATAGGATCGCGACGCGGTCACCGGGGTTGGCGCCAAGGGAACGAATCCCTGCGGCCAGCCGCGACACGCGTTCCCCAATCTCGCGCCAGTTCCGTCGCCTGCCGCCAAACACCGTCGCGAGGCCGGTCGGGTTGATCTGTAATGCCCGCCGCAGCCCATGCGTTATGTTCATCGCGCTTCTCCCTTTGATCGGTTTCACAACGCGGGCGCTGACTACGCCTTCTTCTTTGTGATTTTCTTTGCGGCTCGCGTTTTTGCGAGGCCGTCGGTCAGTTGAACGGAAAATTGGCTGGCGATGGCTTCGGCCGATAATGCGCCGTCGTGCTTGAACCAATGCCCGATCCAGTTCAGCGATCCAACGATCGCAAACGTGGTGAGCTTGACGTCGCATGGCTTGATCGAGCCGTCCTTGACGCCCTCGCTGACGTAATTGCGAAAGGCTTGATCTATCCGTCGTTTGCCCGCGCGAGCAATTTTCTGGTTTGCCTCGGTGAGGTCGTGTGAATTGAACCGGACCAGGCTGGCCCCAAAATCGCTGGCCATGCCCAGCGCGTAACCCTGGATCAGTTTGCGAAGCTTGCTCAGCCCGGTCCCGTTACCCGCATCGATCTCGGCGATACAGTCTTCGACACGCTCCTGTCCGAGCGCCCAGCACTCGAACAGGATCTCGTCCTTGCTGCGAAAATAATTGTACAGCGCGGGCTTGGTGATGTTCAGGCGCTCCGCGACCCCGTTGAGGGTGGCGCGATGATAGCCCTGTTCGAGAAACAGTTGCACGGCCGTTCGCAGCACGGCCTCGCGCTTCTCGTCGCGCGCGCGGCGGCGGCTTGCGAACGGCATCCACGGCGAGGGATCGGAAGAGGGGTGGCGCGCATCCATATCGATTGTCCGCAGGCTCGGCGTTGACTCGTTCGGAATTCCCGTATATTACCCACGAGTAATAAGAAGTCCAGCGGGTAATTTATGGAGGATGACATGGCTTCTCGTGCTTATGTGGCGGGCGTCGGCATGATCCCGTTCGTCAAGCCCGGCGCCAACGCGCCGTATCATGTGATGGGTGCTGAGGCGACCAAGCTGGCGCTGAGCGACGCAGGCCTCGACTACAGTCTGATCCAGCAGGCTTACGTCGGTTACGTCTACGGCGACTCGACGTGTGGACAGCGCGCGCTTTATCCGGTCGGAATGACCGGCATCCCGGTCATCAACGTCAACAACAATTGCTCGACCGGCTCGACGGCGCTGTTCCTGGCGCGTCAGGCCATCGAGTCGGGAGCGGCCGATTGCGTGCTGGCGCTGGGCTTCGAGCAGATGAAGCCCGGCGCGCTGGGTGCGGTGTTCACGGACCGGCCGAGCGCGTTCGACGAGTTCGACGCGGCCGCCGACAAGCTGGTCGATGCCCCCGGCGTTCCCCTGGCGCTGCGCTATTTTGGCGGCGCCGGCCTCAGCCACATGAAGAAATACGGCACGCCACTGGAGTCCTTTGCCAAGGTGCGCGCCAAGGCGAGCCGTCATGCCAAGAACAATCCGCTGGCGCTGTTCCGCAAAGAGCTGACCACCGAAGACGTCATGAACGATCAGGTGGTCTGGCCGGGGGTGATGACCCGGCTGATGGCCTGCGCGCCGACCTGTGGTGGTGCCGCCGCGGTGCTGGTTTCGGAGAAGTTCGCGAGCCAGCACGGTTTACGCAAGGATGTCCGGATCGCCGCGCAGGCCATGACCACCGACTTCGCCTCGACCTTTGGCGCCGGCGATATGATGCAGGTCGTGGGCTTCGACATGACGCGGACTGCGGCAAACAAAGTTTACGAGGCTGCCGGCATCGGCCCGAACGATGTCGATGTGGTCGAGCTGCATGACTGCTTCGCCCATAACGAACTGATCACGTACGAAGGGCTCGGGCTTTGCCCCGAAGGTGGTGCGGAGCGTTTCATCAACGATGGCGACAACACCTACGGCGGCAAGTTCGTCACCAATCCCTCCGGCGGCTTGCTGTCGAAGGGGCACCCGCTCGGCGCCACCGGTCTGGCGCAATGCTACGAGCTGACGCGTCAATTGCGCGGAACGGCTGCGGCGACGCAGGTCGATGGCGCGCGATTGGGATTGCAGCACAATCTCGGCCTTGGCGGCGCCTGCGTCGTGACGCTCTACGAGCGGGCGTGAGGTCCGGACATGGTCGATCAATCCGCCGTCGGGCGTAGCTTCACGCCCGTTACCGCAAGCGTCGAACCCGGGCGGCTGCGTTACTTTTTCAATACGCTCGGTGAGTGTAACCCGGTTTACCGCGATGCCGCGGTCGCGCGGAGCAACGGCTATTCGGCGGTGCCGGCGCCGCCGACCTATCTGTTCTGTCTGGAAATGATGGATTCGGACAAGCCGTTCGAATTCCTCACCGAGCTCAAGATCGATCTTGCCCGCGTGCTGCATGGCGAACAGAGTTTTTCGTACCATGCCCCGGTGGTGGTCGGCGACACGCTGACATTCAAGCCCCGCGTCACCAGCGTGACCGACAAGAAGGGTGGCGCGATGACCCTGATTGTCGTCGAGACCGCGGTGAGCAACCAGGACGGTATTCACGTCGCGGATGTCTCGCGCACGATCGTCGTGCGGAATTAGAGGGCGTCATGGACCAAACGGCAAAAAGACCTCCTGCGATCGGCGAGCGCCTCGTTCACAAGACATTCCCCGCGATCAGCCGTCATACGCTGGCGCTCTATTGTGGCGCCTCCGGCGATCACAATCCGATGCATGTCGATATCGATTTCGCCAAAAAGGCGGGATTCCCTGATGTGTTCACGCACGGCATGCTGGTGATGGCCTATCTCGGTCAGGCGCTGACCGACGCGGTCGATCCCGCCAGCATTCGCTCGTTCTCGACGCGCTTTGCCGCGATCACGCAACTCGGAGCGCGCCTGACCTGCGAAGGCCACATCACCGAATGGCTCGATCACCAAGGTGAAAGGCGCGCAAAGCTTGCGCTGACCACCAAAGACGAAAACGGCGAGATCAAGCTCGCCGGCGAAGCCATCGTCGCGCTCTAATCAGGAATCGAGGAATCTCTGATGACCAAGCTCACGGGAAAAGTCGCACTCATCACCGGATCGGGCCGCGGCATCGGCCGCGCCATTGCCCTGAAGCTCGCGAGCGAGGGCGCGAAGATCGTGGTCAACGATCTCGATGCCGCGCCGGGCGATGCGGTCGCTGCTGAAATCAAAGCCGCCGGCGGCGAGGCGATCGCGGTCAATGGCAGCGTTTCGGAAACCGGCTTTTCCGACCGGTTCGTCGGTGCTGCGATGGAGACATTCGGCGGCCTTGACATCATCGTCAACAACGCCGGTTACACCTGGGATGCCACGATCCAGAAAATGACCGACGAGCAGTTCCAGGCCATGCTCGACGTGCATCTCGTTGCGCCGTTTCGCATTCTGCGCGCCGCCGCCGAGCCGATCCGGATCATGGCGAAGAAGGAGGCCGAAGCCGGCCGCGAGGTGTTCCGCAAGGTCGTCAACATCTCGTCGATCGCCGGACTTTACGGCAACGCCGGGCAGGCGAGCTACTCGTCGGCCAAGGCGTCTCTGGTCGGTCTCACGCGCACGATGTGCAAGGAATGGGGACGCTACAAGGTCAATGTCAATTGCATCGCCTTTGGCTTGATCAATACCCGTCTGACCCAACCGATCGAGGAGAAACAGAAGACCATCGATGTCGCCGGCCGCGACATCAAGGTCGGCGTGCAGCCCCAGATGCTCGACGCCATGTCCAGAATGATTCCGCTCGGACGTGGCGGCACGCCGGAGGAGGCGGCCGATGCGGTCTATTTGTTCTGCAGCCCGGAATCGAATTACATCAGCGGGCAGGTTCTCGTCTGCGGCGGCGGTCTCCTGATCTGACATCTGGCGTGAGGCTTCAATGGAATATCGCTCGTCCTGGATGACCGAGGAACTGGACGTCTTTCGCAGCCAGTTTCGCAAATATCTCGCCAAGGATCTGGCGCCCCACGCGGAGAAGTGGCGGCAGCAGAAGATGGTGGACCGCTCGGCGTGGCGGGGGCTCGGCGAGATGGGCGCGCTGCTGACAAGCGTGCCCGAGGCCTATGGCGGGCTTGGCGCAACCTTCGCCTATGACGCCGCCGTATTCGAGGATATCGAAAGCGTGGTGCCCGAAGTACTCAGCGGCGTCACGGTCAGCAGCGGTATTGTCGCGCATTATATCCTGAACTATGGCTCGGAGGAGCAGAAGCGCCGCTGGCTGCCCGGCATGGCGCGCGGCGAATTGATTGGCGCGATCGCCATGACCGAACCCGGGACCGGGTCCGATCTGCAGAGCGTGCGGACCACGGCGCGTCGTCAAGGCGACGGCTACCTCATCAACGGCCAGAAGACTTTCATCACCAACGGTCAGACCGCGGATCTGATCGTCGTCGTCGCGCGAACCGGCGGGCCGGGCGCCAAGGGCCTGTCGTTGATCGTGGTCGAAACAGCGGCCAATGAAGGTTTCAGGCGCGGCCGCAACCTGGACAAGATCGGCCTGCATGCGTCCGACACGTCGGAGCTGTTTTTCGAAGACGTGGTGGCGCCCGCAGAGAACCTGCTCGGCGGCGAAGAGGGGAAGGGCTTCGTGCAACTGATGCAGCAGCTGCCACAGGAACGGCTGATCATCGCGGTCTGCGCTGTCGCCTCGATGGAGCGTGCGGTCAAGCTGACCGTCGACTATACGAAAGAACGCAAGGCGTTCGGCCAGCCGATCATCGAATTTCAGAACACGGCGTTCAAGCTCGCCGAGCGCAAGACCGAGGCGATGATCGCGCGGGTATTCGTCGACTGGTGCATCGGGCGGCTGGTGGCGGGCGATCTCGATGCCGTCACGGCGTCGATGGCGAAATGGTGGTGTACGCAGAAGCAGGTGGAGACGGCCGACGAATGCCTCCAGCTTCACGGCGGCTATGGCTACATGCAGGAATACCCGATCTCGCGCATGTTCGTCGATGCCCGCATCCAGAAGATCTATGGCGGCACCAACGAGGTCATGAAGCTGTTGATCGCGCGGTCGCTGTAACAAGGAGCATTTGTCATGTCGATGGTTCTAACGGAGCGGCGGGGAGCGATTGCGATCCTTACGCTCAACAATCCCGAGCAGTATAACGCGCTTGGCGGAAGCCTTTTGCAGGAGCTGAACGCGGCGCTGGATACGGTTCTCCAGGAGCCTGCCGCGCGGGCTATCGTTCTGACCGGAGCCGGCAAGGGGTTTTGCTCCGGCGCGCAATTTGGAGGAGACACGTTTAACGCGGGCGACAGTATCGCTTCGCGGATGCGCGGTACGATCAATCCGGTGATCGAGAAAATGCGTAATCTTCCAATTCCGATCGTGATCGCGATGAATGGAGCCGCCGCAGGAGCCGGTGTCGGCATTGCCCTGGCAGGCGATATCGTGATTGCGGCGCGCTCGGCGCGATTCATCCTGAGCTTCGCTCGGCTCGGCGCTGCGCTTGATGGCGGAACATCGCTGTTTCTTCAGAGATCAATCGGCGTCGCAAGGGCGCGGGCGCTAGCGCTGCTCGGGGAGCCGCTTGCCGCGGAGACGGCTGAGCAGTGGGGACTGATCTGGAAAGTCGTGGATGATGGCGATCTGCTCAACGAGGCTTTGGCCATCGCGCAGAAACTCGCTGACGGGCCGCCGATCAGCCTCGGCCTCATCAAAGCTCAGATCGAATCGGCATGGAGTTCATCCTTGACGGACACGCTGGATGGTGAGGCCGCCGCGCAGGGGCGCGCTTTCGTCACCGACGATCTGCGGGAGGGCGCCGCCGCCTTTGTTCAAAAGCGTCCGGCGCGGTTCACCGGGCGATAGTTGGTTCTTGTGGGGCTTGCAGCAGCGATTGAGGGGGCTGGTGCCGGTTGAGAGGATTGAACTCCCGACCTTCGGTTTACAAAACCGCTGCTCTACCGCTGAGCTAAACCGGCAAACTCAATGATTTGAATCGCTTAGAAAAGAACAAAAAGCGTTTTGTCTCTTTTTTGTCTCCCCCCATACGGGGATGTGCGCCGTCAAATATCAGAGTTGATCGACCTGGGCTAGGCGCCCCCGGTGCTCCAAGTCGATAGGCGCCAGGGGCTAGAAACCCACTCGACTATGGGAACATTAAGTGAACATTCAGGCTTATGGATCTCGAAGTCCTCAGAGCTGACATCGAATACAGGCGGCGGCAAATTGAGCGCCAGCGCAGTGATATTCGTTCGCTGCAACGTTCCGGCATAAGCACCGCCTCTGCTGAGGCGTTGCTGTCCCGGGTGCTGGCTAAGGCAGCCGGAGTGACCTCAAATGTGGTCCGATAATTTTAGGCGGTAGAATAATATCAGGATTGGTGTGCACATTGCCCGCTTTAAATAAATCGGCAGAGCGACCTGCCAACGCGAGTTCGATCCCGCGCTCGGTGAAATTCCGATATTACTTAGTCTGGTGACTTGGCTGGGCAATCGCCGTTCAACTCGGCGCAATCCGTATCGACATATAAAGTGCGGCAGCTTGCAGGAGTGCTGAAAAAAATGCGCTTCCCGCCGCCGCCGCGTTTAACTTTCCAATTTTTATAAGTGCGCGTCGAAGAGGCTCAACTGATGAAACCCCAACGAACCCACTCTCAATTATGGGAATGCCGACTAGGGCAGAAAGTCCCCAAAGTACGGCGGCTGCAAATGCGAAAAGTACGCTCGCTCCCGACAGGTAGTTGGCCATGTGTCGTTTCCTTATCTCCAGCTAGCATATTGCACGATTTGCAACCCGTGAGACAGGCTGGGTTAGTGAGGAGGCAGGTGTAGAGCCGCATAAGCAAAATAGGCGGCTGACGCCGACCCTCCGGCAGCTATTGCAGCTATGATTGTCGATATGAGTGTGTATCTCGCCATTACTTTTGTTGCATGAGCTGCGTCGTATTGAACGAGAGCCGTGATCAACTCCAATCTGTTAGCGGTGCCGGATTCAAACTGGCCTTTCAGCGCAGCTTCGAGCTGATCTCTTTCCTTGGTCACGATTCAACTCCCCCCAAGTAGGCATCTTGCCTGATTTGCAACCTGTGAGACAATAGGGACGAAATGGTTTTAACCCGAGCAATATCGGTGCCGTGCCTTGACAGCGTAACCCGTGTTAGATTTTTAGGGTTCGACATAATTCCATTTCAGCTTCCGGCCCGCGTGTAGGTCAAACTACTGCGGGCTTAAAGCTGTCTAAACGAGCGTAGACGCGCTTTCCAGGTTAGGTTGTCCTCGGGCAACGGCACGGAAAAAACCCCGCCTGTATCTCGTGTCTCCAGCAATCGCCGGCAACGTATGAGCCCTCACGACTGGCGACTTCATGGGGATGCGAGACGGTGCACTTTGAAAGATTGAATTCTGGCGATGCGGACAGTGAGCCGATAGGGACACAAGAAGTTTCATATGCCTAAGGGAAGTCGTGGAGCATAGTGGATGTAGCCCGAGGCGAGAAAACGAACCTGAAAGGGTAACGGTCGCCAAAACCTCTTAAGCGTGACGCCACACGAAACTGCAAATCAAACCTTGCCGCCAGAGTTCGATTTTCGCCGCTTAAATTCACTTTCCAGCATTTGTCTCTTTCAACCTCAAAGGGTAGGCTCTGAAGATACTGAAATGCGGACTGCCTACGTTCTACATAAATACTAAGCGACCAGGCAGATTGAATTACTGAAGGGTAGAAAGCGGCTGTGCCCGAAATCCCATTTGTCCCGATGCTGAGCGCAGCGGAAGCCAAGGTGCTTTGCCACACATATGATGTTGATAAAGACTTTTGGTTTGAGGTAGCTGGGCGGAGCATTTTGAATGGTGATTGTTCCCGGTCGCACTTTGATACGATCTTCGCCTGGAAAACGAGAAATCGGGGAAAGTCTCGCCCGGAGAAGAATGAGAGTGGAGCAATTGAGCAGGCGCTGAGGGTGGTAGTCGAGGAAGTGGACCGACCGCGGCGTTCGATCGGTACGCTAATCAAACTGTCCGGTGTGGGTATCCCCGTGGCGTCGGCAATCATGGCTGCGATCTTTCCGGAACAATTCACGATAATCGACTTTCGGGCACTCGATGCTCTAAGTGCGGAAGACTACTCAACAACGTCAGTCAAGAAATATCTGGACTATGTTGAGTACTGCACGAAGCTTGCGGACGACTGGGACATGTCGCTCCGCGAGCTGGATAGGGCACTTTGGAAATGGTCAGAAAAGTGCGGTGCACGCCTGCTAGAGCCAATAAGCGGGCGTCCGGTCACAGAAGCTAAGAGGATATAAAGGGCCATGGCTGAAGAAGAGAGAATTGTTATGGCGCCATGCTCCGATTGTGTCGGCAAGCGGAAGCATAAGATATTATTCGAGACGGCCCAATACGAAGAGGAGACGGTCGAGAAATACGCGATGATAGAGTGTTGCGGTTGCGGGCGAATATCGATGGGCTATCAGCGGGTGTGGAAATACGACGGCAGCGTAGACAATGACTACTTTCCGTCCCCGGTGTCACGCAAGGAGCCAAACTGGGTGTACTGGGTGTGGCTAGGACAATTCCGGGCGAGCGATGAGAAAGAAGCTGCCAAGTTGATGTTCCTTCTGAGGGAGATTTATCGAGCTGTTCATGGAGGCCAGTATCGCCTCGCAGCAATGGGGATAAGAGCGTTGCTCGAACAGGTGATGATTATGAAGGTCGGAGATCTGCCGACGTTCAACGACAAGCTGGATGCGTTTCAGAGGGACGGGTACATTTCGGCCATTCAAAGAGGGTCGATGCGTGCAACACTCGATGTTGGTGACGCGGCAATGCACCGGGGCTTTGTTCCGACCGAGCAGGACTTAAACGTTGCACTTGATGTCGTCGAAGGTGTCATGGCTCCAATTTTCGGGCACGCGAACGAAGCGGAGGCTCTAGCAAAGCGGGTACCCCCAAGGAAACCTTAATACGCAAAAGCCCCAAATCGTAGATATGATGACGACTATGCGTTGCAGTCGTTGTAAAGATTGATCGCGCGAGGCGCGCGGCGCTTCTTTCGCAAAATGTGCCAGTCGGCTACATCAACGTTGCAACCACCCCCCCCGAAGGCGACAAGCTCGTGCCAAAAAGGATCTGCCAGCAGCGCATAAATTCCCTTCCTTGGCTTCTTATTAAAACGCCCCCAACTCGTCGTATAGGGGCGTTTAGGTGCCAATGCGGGGCTATTAGGGCTCACAGCACGCCGAGGGTGTGGAGAGCTTCCCACACCAGCTTACTTGCTCGATGGATTGCGCCGAGCCCGGCGGCAATCTTTGCCACCATGACAATCTTGTCCCAGACGCGCTTAAGCAACGCCCGAAACTTCTCTGGATCTCTGAGGGGATTGTTCATGCTGGCTCTCCTTAAAAATTAGAAGAACCAGACAGGGAGTATGAGGGGGCGCTTTCCGGCAAGAGGCAAGCACTGTTTTGCTGCAAAGACGACAAAAGACGAGTTGGCCAATATACAGGGGGTAAAAATCATGCTGCCTACTACATGGAGTGGGTCAGCAATAGCTTGTCTTGCGCCCTTTTATCAGTTCTGACAATCTATTCGGCGTGGTTTTCACCCGTCAACAGGCTGTAAGAGCCATGGGCGGCTAGGAAAGCTCCAGCGGTGGTGAGAAGCACCTGGGCGATACTCGATACCGAGTTCACGTCCAACGGGGTCCGTTGAGGGCGCTATAAGAGATCACGCCAACGAGAAAGAGCAGGGCGAGCAGGAAGCGCTTGCCTGCGGTCGAGCTGATACTGGTGACGTATTTCGTCAATTCCATTACGGCGTTTAAAGCGAACGGCCCAAGAGCTGCGATAAGTGCGGTGAGCATAAAGGTGAAAGTTATTTGCTAATCGGTGCTGTGCACCGCTCAACCCCTCGGGCCTGAGCGCTGTCCGGCACCCATCTATTTTACTAAGCGTTATTTCACCGTGATCGTGAAGTAGTGGGTAAATGCTCCCCTGTTGATGGGCTGCCTTGCGCCACACCAACATAGCTGCTGGCAGTTGCGGCTTGGGCTGCACTCGCTAGATAAACGCGAGGTGTCACGGTAGTCGTAACGGGCGACAGAGAAGCCATTATCACCGCCCCATTCCCTACCGACGTCGCGTTCGCGGTCTGCATGGACTGCGGATAAAGATGACCCGAATCGCAGCTCCAAAGATTAGTTGTTCGTCTCCGTGTTGTGCGCGGATGCACTGCCTGAGAGAGATGTGCTGGCGCAGGAAAAAACCAGAGCGCCATTAGTCAACGGGAGCAACGTATCATTTATGGCTGATGCGTTTTCAGTCATATAATCGCGCCATGGAATCAGGCGGATCGCGTAGGCGCATGGCGGGGAGGCTGCCGATCACGGCGTTTTTTGTCTCATTGTCGCTTCTGGTCGCAGCACCGGCCTCCGTCCGCGCGGCGGATCCGGCATTCTGCAAGCCCTATGCGAGGGCCGCGCTGGTCCAGGTGCGGGAAGGGCTGGCGAGCCCGCGTTGCGGCGCGGGCTTGCAGGGGACGCGCTGGTCGACCGAGTTTTCGGTTCACTACGAATGGTGTCTCGAAGCCTCAGGCGACGCCATCGTCGCCGAGCGGGATGCGCGCGCGAAAGTTTTGAAGGGCTGCAGCGACCGGTGATGTTGTTGGGTGAGATTTGGTCGGGTCGCGACGCCGGGCCCTTTTTCGTGCGCCGTCCTACTTTGCATGGGGTTGTTTTCGCGATTTTGTGTCTGCCCGCTCCAGAGCACCCGGATGTGCCGTGCTGGCGCTGACGGCGGGTCGGTTCAACTCCAACCCATCATGCTTTCCGTCATGACAAAGGGCGGCCGAAGCCGCCCTTTGTTTTTGTTCGTGTCGCTACGCTGACGACTTATTGGCAGATATGCCGGCGGCCATCATCGCCCTTGAACCAGGTTCCGGGCTGACAGACGAAGCCGTTACGCTGGGCGTAACTCTGACCGTTCCAGCCGTTGTTGTAGCCGTTCCAGCCATTGTTATCATTGTAGTACGCGTAGGAATCGCCGCGGAACGGCGCGGTGGCGATTGCACCGGCGGTGTTGACCGCGGCATCGGCCGTCGCGAGCGCGCCGCCTACCACGCCGGCTGCGACATCACCCGGCCAGAAGCCGGAATCAGGGCGGTTGTTCCAGCCGTTATTGTCGTTGCGATACGCCATGTTTTCGCGGGCCATGCCGGTATGGCGGTTGGCCATATGACGCTGATGCGTGGTGTGCGAATTCACCCGCATCTGTTTTGGCGCGTGATCGCGGGCGGCATCTTGTGCGAACACCGGGCTCGCCAGTGCCGATGAGAGGACCAGCGCGGTAACGCCGAGAAGTTTCAATCGCGTCATGTGTTTTTCTCCGTTGTAATGAAGCTCAGTGCCCAGCGCGGCTCGGAACAATCCTTGCCGGATGTTCCATCGATTGCCGCGCGGATTCGCCGGACGTGTTGTTGCAAGCACGTGGCACAGGGCCAACCATCTGCTATGGCCGACGTTCCGAACGTACTTGGCGGTCTGATCAAACCGATGTGAGGTTCCGGTTCCGCAAACGCCCTGGAGTGCACGAATCGCGGCCCTCGCGCCCTGCGGCGTTAACGTTTCGATATCGCGATGTCAGGCAATTGAGCGGATGCCGAAGCGGACACGTTAGTCTTACCGGCAGTTTCGGCCGTGGCCTTAACCCTTCGGTTGATCCCTTGGGATAGATTGTCAGGGTAATTCGGAATCGGGAAAGCATGCGCGCGGCAACAGTCTCTGGAATAGTTCTGGCCATTTTGACCGGAGCGGCGCTGCCGGCCAGTGCGGCCGACGGCTTCGATATCGTCATTCCGGGGCGTCCCGGGGTGCCGATCATCATTAACGGCGTCGACGCATCCTATGCGGTTGTCGAAGGCGATTGGGGACTTGCCAAAGGCGTTCACGTGCAACCGACCGTCTATGGCGGCCGCGCCGTCGAGGGCGAGCCGAACGTCGGTCACTTCTATCCAACCCTCGGTCGCAAGCCCGGCTACGGGCGTCTCGAAATCGAGCCGCCGGCCAACCGCATTCTGCCGCGGCCGGCCGAAAGCTTTCATCAATCCTGGTCCGCGGCTTCTACGCCGCCGAAAGCCCAGCCAGCGCAGCCGGAGGTACCGTTTTATCCGCCGCCGGTGATCGTAGCACCACCGAACGGCGGTGCCGGTATGCCTTACGATCCCGCCGTTCGACCTCAGGACCCCCGGCTCAGACAGCCGCGGTAGCTATCCGACCAAAAAAATCTACCCAAACAAAAAACACCCACAGGAGAGAGTAATGCGTCAGACGATTTCAGGATTGGTTGCGGCGATCGCCGTGGTGGCCGCCAGTGCGGTACCTGCGAGCGCGTGCGGACTGTTCGACTCCGGATGCGGACAAAGCTATGTCGCGGCCCCGGTCTATTCGGGCTGCAATTGCGGTGGGGCCGCCTACGAGCGCTTGCCCGATCCGGCCTATCAATACGGTGCGCAGTCATACCCGGCGATGCATCAATATTATTACGCCGATCAGGGACCGACCTTCAGCGGTCCCGGCGACTTCGCGCCGCATCGGTCCTATCACGAAGACGCGCTGCCCTATTATGGCGGCTACCATTCCCACCCGCACTACCGTCCCTGGCATGCCCACACCGGCTATTGGGGCCATCCCGGCATGCGCTACGGCTACGAACACCATGGCTACGAGCATCACGGCTACGAACATCACGGTTATGAGCATCACGGCTACGCGGCGCATTACAACATGCGCTACGGCTATCACGGCATGCCGCATCAATACGGCTATCGCCAGCACACCCGCCGTTACTACTGATCGAGCGATCTGATTGCGACATCCGCCCGTTCGCCTTCAATGGCGAGCGGGCGTTTTTTT
>NZ_LMUK01000025.1:73075-125109 GCF_009766005.1 Bradyrhizobium sp. S69
TCGCCGGGCATGTCGAGCCGCGCCACCACGCCGCAGGTGTCGCGGGTCAGTTGCCGCAAGCCCTTGCCTTCCGCCCCCAGCACCAGCGCCAGCGGCTGCCGCAAGGCAACCGCGCCGAGGTTCTCGGCCCCCTGGCTGTCGAGCCCGACCGTCAAAAACCCCTGGTCGTTCATCTCGGTGAGCGCGCGCGCCAGGTTTGTCACCGTGACCATCGGCACCAGCTCCAGCGCGCCGGAGGCGGATTTCGCCAGCACGCCGGTCGCCTCGGGGCTGTGGCGCGCGGTGGTGACGATGGCTTTGACCGCGAACGCCGCCGCCGAGCGCAGGATGGCGCCGACATTGTGCGGATCGGTGATCTGGTCGAGCACCAGCACGATTCCTTGCTGCGGCAGCTCCTCGATATCGGGCGAGGGCAGGGGATCGGCCTCGGCCAGCAGGCCCTGATGCACCGCATCCGGGCCGAGGCGCTGGTCGATCAGGGCCGGCCGGACGATTTCCGGCGTCACACGGCTGTCGATATTCTCGTCGGCGAGCCGCTTGGCGGCGTTTTCCGACAGATATAGCCGCCTGATCGTCCGCTGCGGGTTGGCGAGCGCCGCGGCTACCGTGTGCCAGCCATACAGGATGACCGGCCCGTCGGAAGCCTCCCCGCGGTCACGCCGGCCCGGCCGTCCGCCGGATCCACGCCCTTTATCGAAGGTTTTGCCGCCGCTGCGCCGGAACGGCGGCTTTCGGTCGCGATCATTCATGCCCATCATCCCTTGCGCCCGCTTTTGTCACGGGTTCCGGATTATGGCAATTTGGGCCCCTGACGGTATCTTTTTAGGGTCTCCGGTTGGTTGACTTTCCGGGGGCGTTTCGACCATAAACGCGCCAACCGGGAGGCCCGCCATCGGCGCTCGGTATTAACGTCATCAATGGCCTTCCTGCCGCCGTTTCGGCGGGCGGGTTTGCGATGGGGTTTTGGACGGGGGAGTGTCCCGAGTGGCAAAGGGAGCTGACTGTAAATCAGCCGTCTTATGACTTCGAAGGTTCGAGTCCTTCTTCCCCCACCACGCTTCGCCCTACGGGCTACGCGTGGCGCAGCCAAAGCGTAGCCCGTAGGGTGAAGCGTGTCCGGCGTAGCTTGAGCGAAGCGAAAGCGAAGACGGACGGTTGGAATCTGTTCCGCATCCCCTCGTGCGCGATCGATCCAGCCTAGCCATCCGCGATTTTCTTCAAGGTCGCCCGAAAACTCAGGCTTTGGGTTCCGACCAGCGTGGTGCCGAATACTTCGGCCTGGTCGTCGGCAAACGTCCCCGAAAATCCGCTGGTGACTTCCTGTCCGCCGAACAGCGGGCGGACGAACGGGTCGGGGAAAGGTGTATGCTGATTGGTGCGCAGATGACCCTTCCAGGTCCCGCCCGTGACGACGTAGGAGCCGGTCGACCAGAAATACGGGCCGCCGCCCAGGAACGTGCCGTCGCGCAGGATCAGCACGCCACTGTCGCGGCCGTTCACGCCGTCGAGCATGTGGATGTGAATAGAATAAAGCCCATTCTTCATGGCGCACGCGACCATCGCTCATTCAGGCCGCAACGATACAGGCCCCGGCGATGGACGTCGAGAAGGGCCATCCGAGAGGGGCAATCGGACGCAGCGCGACAAAAACCCGCCGTGGACCACGCCAACGATCGGTCAACCTGTTCGGCTTTTGACCGCGAAAAAGCAAAAGGCGCGGCGGGTTTCCCCGTCGCGCCCCAATCCTTGCACTCGCTGGTCCAGGCGCTGAGAGCGCCCTTTGCGAAGCCTAAAACAAGCCTAGCGGGCGATCCCAGCGAGGTGACAGCGCTTGGAGAAAGACACTGGATCACCTCCTTTCGTTGGTTTACGGAGACCTCAATATAGACGGGGAATTGACCGATGTTAAGGGGAACGCGGGCGGCCCGCGAGCGCCTTCGAGGCGGTTGTCGGTGGGTTTCCGGTGATGTTTGGCGAGGTCACGGGTCCGGCGCATAACGGTTGAGGCCGCTGGCCCGGCGTGATAGTTGATCGCCAACAAGCGGGTGTAGCTCAATGGTAGAGCAGCAGCCTTCCAAGCTGAATACGAGGGTTCGATTCCCTTCACCCGCTCCAGCCTTTTCAAAGACTCCTGCTTTACCCTTGTTCACTTCATGCCGGCGAGCATCGGCTCATCACCCTTTTCGCCGTGTTGCTGCCAGGCGATTTTGGCCCGGACATAGGTTTTCAGCCTTTCCAGTTCGGCTGACTTTGCCTCCAGCCGGGCGAGTTGATCTTTCATGAGCACTAGGCGCTTTTTGCGCGGCAGGTCGCCGCTGCGCCGCGCTTTTCTCAATTCCCCGATCTCGCGGAGCGACAGGCCAAGCGCCTGACCGACGCGGATAACGTCGGCGCAATGCACGTCGTCCTCGGTAAACATGAAATAGGGATGGCGACCGCCCTTTTGCGTGGTCTGCGGCCGCAATAGACCAAACCGCACGTAATACCGGACGGTCTCGCGGGCGAGACCCGTGCGTCGAACGAATTCAGAGATCAACATCCATGGCCTTGACTGTGGAGTGCACTCCACACTTATAACGCCTGCTGCATTGGTATCAAAGGATTGCAGCATCATGAACCTGGAGCGCGCAGGAGAGTTTCGCATCGGTGGGGACCTGCCGATATGCCGTTTCGGCTTCGGTGCGATGCGGCTCACGGGGCCCGGCATCTGGGGACCGCCGACCGATCTCCACGCAGCGCAGGCCGTGCTCCGGCGCGTCGTCGAGCTGGGGATCAACTTCATCGATACTGCCGATGTCTATGGCCCGGGCGACAATGAAAGGCTCATCCGCGATACGTTGGCGCCTTATCCGGCGCGCCTCGTTATCGCGACAAAGGGCGGCCTTGTGCGGGGCGGCCCTGCGACGGCGCAGAATCCGGGTATGGGGACCGACAACAGCGAGGCGCATCTTCGCCACGCCGTCGAAGGCAGCCTGCGCAATCTTGGTGTCGAGCGCATCGATCTCTACCAATTGCACCGCGTCGACCCCGCGGTGCCCATCGAGGAGACGATGGGCGTGCTCGCGCGCCTGCGCGACGAGGGCAAGATCCGCCACATCGGCTTGTCGGAGGTAGCCGTCGATCACATCGAACGCGCGCGTTCGGAAGTCGAGATCGCAACCGTCCAGAACCTCTACAACCTCGCGCAGCGCAAGCATGACGATGTCATCGACTATTGCGCGCGCCATGGGATCGGTTTCATCCCCTTTTACCCGCTGAAGATCGGTGACCTCGCGGACTCCGAGGCACTGAAATCGCTGGCGGCCCGGGAGCAAGTGACACCGGCGCTGATAGCGCTGGCGTGGCTGTTTCGGCGCTCGCCCGTCATCGTTCCCATCCCCGGCACGTCTTCGCTTGATCATCTCGAAGAGAATGCCGAGGCCTGCCGCGTTACACTCACAGCGCGGGATATGGAAACGCTCGATGTACTGTCCCGTCCGCAGCCGGAAGCGAGCGGCTCCTAGAGCGTTTTCGAACGAAGTGGCCACCGGTTCGCATCAAGAAAACGCGTCTAAACAAGAGTCTAGAGCCCGGTTCTGATTCCATCAGAATCGGGCTCTAGCCGAGGCCGAAACCCTTCGACAGCATCTTGCGCCAAGCCCAGTCCGGCAACAGTCGACGCATGAACAGGGCCGGTACCGCATCCGTCGCGGCATAGCGGAGACGGTCGCTGCTATCCTTGGCGGCGGCCAGGATGACTTTGGCAACGCGGTCGGGAAGCGCCGCCTTTTCCCCTCCGCGAACCATGGTCTGCCGCACATTGTCCGCGGCGGGAGAGTAGGCAGGGTGCTCCGCCCATATGTGGGAAAATCTGGTGCGGACCCCGCCCGGTTCAACCAGCTTCACCCGGATGCGGAATGGCCGAAGCTCATAGTGCAGGGCCTCGGTCAAGCCTTCGACCGCGAACTTGCTGGAACAATAAGGCGAGAGGAAAGGAACGCCGGTGCGGCCGGTAAGCGAAGTAACGTTGATGATCAATCCGTGGCCGAGCGATCGCATGTGCGCCGCCGCCGCCTGGCATACGGCGGCGACTCCGAACACGTTGACCTCGAAGTGCTCACGAAGCTGGTTGAGGCCGATCCCTTCAAGGGGACCAGCGAGGCCGATGCCCGCGTTGTTCACGATGACGTCGATCGCGGAGAAGCGACTCGAAGCCTGTTCAAAGGCCGTCGTAATGGAATGCGTGTCCGTCAGATCAAGACGGGCCCGCAAAAGACGGGGATCGTCGACCTCGCGCAAGACCGTTGCCGGATCACGTGCGGTTGCGACGACGTTCCAGCCATCGGCGAGGAACGCCTTTGCGGCCGCCTCGCCAACGCCACTGGAGGTTCCGGTTATCAGCACTGTCTTTGGCATTTTATCCTTCGGTTCGCTGATCGACCTGACGACGGTTAGGCAGACTGTAAGCGCTTCCTGGCTCTGGCTTCGCTGACAGTGAGCCAGATAGCCGAGACCAGAAAGTAGAAAGCGCCAAACGCCGCATAGGGAGCGATGTCGGTAATTCCTGGAATGGTCGGTTCGTTTGCCTGCTTGATGAAAACGGCTCCGACGATTGTGGACTGTGCGCCGGCAAGGATCATGGCCCATTGAGCGCCGGTGGTCCGCCAGCGGCGAACGCCCGTGATCAGTTGGAAAAGACCGGCCAGCACCGCCCACGCGCCGAACACTCCCAGGACGGTATTCATGCTTGTACCGATGGTAAGCGCAACCGCGACACTTGCTATCACACTGATGACGACGTTGAGCGATTGGCTTGGATTGTTCACGAGGCCGCCATTGCGCTGAGCATCGACGAAGTTCGCGGCAGCGTCCCATGCGGGATAGGCGACAAGCAGTGCAACGGCGACGGGCGGCATCGCTTTGCCGATCGTAAAGGCGCCCGCGACCCAGGCCACGGCTACGCCGGCGCGCACGAAATAATACGACTTCAGCCAATGGGAAGCGCCCCTTTGGTTGGATTGCTGGACGGTCGAATGATTCATGGTCAGTTTCCCTTGTTGGTGATTGGGCACGTCAATGTTTTGCGAATGACGATCAGGCACGGAACCGTTCGATGAGCGCGGTCATGCGAAGTCGGAAGATCAGCATATTTTTATCTTCGGAACCTCGGACCGCAATGGCTTCTGTTATTCACTCGAAACCGCTCGATTTTTGGTGTATTCATGCATTCCGCGTTAGATTGATGTAACCTTTTGAGACTTCTTTGCCATGACTGAAATACTCGAAAATTTGACCATTCGTCCGGACGCCACGGAGCGCGGTGACAGTTCGACGGATCTGCTGTCTCACGTGCTGGCGCAAATCCGGCTCACGGGAGAGCGTGTTTATTCGACCACCCTCGCAAAGAGGAGCCGTCTGGAACTGGAGCCAGACACGGCCTATGTGTGCGTCGTTACCGAGGGTGTTCTGCATGCAGAGCAAGACGGTCGTACACCGGTCGTTATCGAGACCGGTGACCTCGTCCTGCTACCGCGCGGCGCGGGCGAGTTGCGCTTCAAAGCCCAGGGCACTTCTGCGAGCGTTTTCCTTTGCCGCTTCAGGTTCGATCCCGACAGCCTTCGAGGCATGATTTTCGCGCTGCCTCGATGCATCCACATTCGGCGGTCGGATAGCGCCGGTTGGCTCGAAGGCATCATGCATTTTTTGCTGGTCGAGGCTGGCGACGTCCAGCCAGGGGCGGCCTTGATGATTTCCCGGATCATCGATCTTGCGGTTATCCGGGCGTTGCGCACCTGGGTTCATCTGGGAAATACTTCGGGATGGCTTGGAGGACTCGCGGACGCAAGGATCGCGAGCGCGCTGAAAGCGATTCACGAGCGGCCCATGCAACGCTGGAGCATCGAGGCCCTGGCTGGCATTGCCGGAATGTCTCGTTCGAGCTTTTGTGAACGTTTTACCGCCTTGGTGGGCCGTTCGCCGCTGCGGTACCACAATGAATGGCGCCTGGCGCTGGCGCGAGATCTTTTAGCCAGGCGGACCGCCCGGGTCGGCGAGATCGGACTCAGTATTGGCTACGAGTCGGAAGCAGCCTTCAGCCGTGCCTATAAAAGTTTGTTCGGCCATTCGCCGCGCGCCGAATATAGACTGCGTAACGTTATGGCCAATTAACAATCCAGAATCTGCCAGGCAGATTGCGGCGCCCCAACAATCATTTTGGCGGTCCAGTCGTGGCGCGCTACTGAATGCGCATCACGGATGCGTCGCATTCGCAAAATAAAACTTGACACGGATTTACTGATTTGCCCGTCGTGCCAATGTGTCGCAGCGGTCGAGCTTGATCGCGAAGGCAAATCACCTTCACATCTCATGCCATCCCGTCCCGAGAGAGGGGGCGTTGGCCATCGTCACTGACGTTGGGGCGGGGAGCGGTGGACGCCGATGCGCTTTTGACGAACAGCGCGAGGCGTACGGCGAAGTCGTGTGGTCCTGACGCCCCAATAGCAGGTGTCAAGTTCGCAAGAAGCTCAAGCTTCTTGAGGGCGACGGTGACAAACGAGCTCTGGTCTCACCGGGGAGAGCACGGAATAAGTCGTAGAACCATTGTGCGGGGAAGGCCGGAGTGTTTCCGCTGAACCTGTATGCTCATGTGCGTTTTTTATCTACCTTGGCACATGAGACCGCGGGTGCAGCGCGCACCCGGTCTTCCCTGCGCCCTCTTCTTTTGAGGGTCGCCTGCGCCCTCTCATTTTTTGGGGGCAGATGAATTTGCAAACCTCGGGCAAATGCTGTCGCGAGAACGCACGTGGCTGTTTGAAAACTGAATCGAAAAATGAAGGCCATGTGCCTGCTTCCTGTCGGTCATGCGCACCGCATCGCAGCGCGGACTATTTCGTCGTTGCGGCGAGGCTCCTGAAATCCACGTCCGATGCCGCGGCAAGATACGTGAACGCCGACCACACGGCGACCGCTTGGTCGAGCTGCTTCTGATCGATCTTGTCGAGCGTGTCATCGGCGGTGTGATGGGTGTCGAAATAATCCAGGCCGTCCTGGCGCAGGGATGCCACCGGCACGCCGGCCTTCTGCAATCCATTGATATCGTCGCCACCAAACAGCGCCGGCCTGCGATCGAGGTTGGCACCGAGCGGCGCGATGACACGCTCCAGCGTGCGGCCGAAATCACTGCCGGCGGCGCCGGGCGGAAGCTGCACGGAGTAGACATTCCGAGCGCCGAAATCTGCCTCGGCGGCCATTACAATCTTGCCGGCTTCTCCTTCGTGGGCTTGGGCATAGGCGGCGCCGCTGAAATCCATCTCCTCGGCGCCGAACAGGACGACACGGATCGTGCGACTGGGGTGCTGCGGCAGGGCGGCGATCAACCGGGCGGCGCCGAAGGCGATCGCGATTCCAGCGCCGTCATCGGTAGCGCCGGTGCCGAGATCCCAGGAATCCAGATGTCCACCGATCAGAACGATCTCGTCCGGATGCGTTGTGCCTTTGACCTCGCCGACGACATTCCAGGATGGGGCGTTCTCTTGAACCGTCGGTGTGAGCAGAAGGTGGACCTTGACCGGACCAAGTGCTGCCAACCGCTCGAGCTGCTCAGCGTCGGGAATGGCCAGCGCGGCCGCTGGAATCCGCCGCGTGCCTTCCGCGTAATTGAGCGCACCCGTGTGGGGCAGGCGGTGGCTGTCGGTGCCGAGCGAGCGCAGCAGATAAGCGACGGCGCCGCGTTTGGCGGCCTCGGAGGGACCGCGACGCCGGATCCGGTTCGCAGCGCCATAGCCGCTGCCGTCCTGCGCGCGCACCATGCGCTGGGTCACGACCGCGATTTTGCCGTTGAGCGAACCCGGAGCAGCCGCCAGCAGATCGTCGTAAGTCCGAAACAGCGCGATCTCGGCCTCGATGCCGTTGGCATCCGTCGCGACCGAGCCGCCCAACGCGGTTACCGCTAGATGCTGCGGCACCGGGCCGACGATCTCCGCGCTTTCGGCGCCACGGATCCACGCGGTCAAGGTAAATGGCTCGGAATGTACGTTCTCGAAGCCGGCTGCCTTCAATCTCGCTTCCGCCCATGCGACCGCCCGCCGATGGGCTTCCGTGCCGGCCAGACGCTGCCCAATCTCGGTCGTCAGCGATGCCACGAAATCGAACGCTGCGGGATCGCTCAGCGCCTTTTGTCCGAGGCTCGATGCGGTAACGACCAACGATTCCGAAGGCGGCGTGTCGGTCGCTCCCATCGTTGCTTCGGCGCTAGCCGCAAGCGCAGCCGCCACGACCAGAACGCGCAAGAAACTGCTCATCCGAATTGCTCCTTCGCCAATGCGATCTTATCCGAATAAAGCAGGTTTGGCCGAACAGTGGAACGCCTACCAAGTCGCCGGAGCGGGCTTTTGCGGATTTGTCTTTGCTCTGGGACAACAAGAGAGGTTGAACGGCAGGAGAGGGTTGTGGGCCCCGGTCGCCGACGGCATCAAGCAGCAATTTGAAATGATAATGATAATTCAATCGCGCGATAGTGACTTGCAAATTGCAAGTTATGATGTAGCCTTACAGAAAATAGAAGCGACGAGACCCGTCGCAACGTCAAATCATGGAGGTAAATCGTGTCCGAGGATGCATTGATCAGCCGCGAACAGCGCGGCAATATTTCCGTACTCACCATGGTCTATAGGCCTTACAATCTGCTTGGGCCCAAGCTCATCAACGCCATCGTCGAGGCCATCGAACAGGCGCAGAAGGCCGGAAGCCGCGCCATTGTGCTGCGCAGCGGCCTGCGGCATTTTTCGGCGGGCGCCGATCTCGATATTTTCGACCAGCGCGTGGAGCAGGGCAGCGGCGACACGAGCCATGAAAACCGGCGACTGAATGGCGTCGAATTTCTCCGCTTCATGGAATTGCTGCCGATTCCGCTGATCGCCAGCGTCCACGGCGTTTGCCTCGGCGGCGGCCTCGAACTGGCGCTGTCGTGCGACTACATCATCGCGGCGTCGTCGGCGAAGATCGGTTCGGTCGAGGCGACGCTCGGGCTGCATCCGCTGTTGGGCGGCATCCAGCGGCAGGCCCAGCGCATTGGCGCCTTGCGCGCCAAGGAAATGTCGATGCTGGCGCGTCGCTATGATGCGCCGACGTTGGAGAAGTGGGGCCTGATCAATCTGACCGTTCCCGAAGAGTCGCTGGAAAAGGCGACCATGGCGATCGCCGAGGAATTCGCGCAGGGACCGACGCTCGCCCACGCGGCGACCAAGGAACTGGTCCATATCGCCGTCAACGACGGTGTGGCAGCCGCCGACGAGGCGATGGCCAGGGTTCAGGCGCCGATATGGGCGTCGGAAGATTTGAAAGCCGGGCTTGCCTCGTTCCGGAAAAACGGGCCCGGCCTCGCCAAATTCGCGGGGCGCTGATCATGAGTGGACCCCTTGCCGGAATTCGTGTCGTCGATTTCTCCCGGGTGCTCGCGGGTCCGCTGTGCGCGCGGACATTGCAGGATTTGGGTGCCGAGGTCATCAAGGTCGAACCGCCAAGCCCGGACGTGTCGCGCTTTGCGTTTCCGTCGACCGATGGCATGTCGGGTTATTATGCGCAGCAGAACGCCGGCAAGCGCAACGTCAGCATCAATCTGAATGTTCCGGGCGCGTACGATCTGGCGCTGAAGCTGTGCGACACCGCCGATGTCGTCGTCGAGAATTTTCGTGCCGGGACGCTCGGTTTCTTCGGCCTCGATTACGCGACGTTGTCGAAGCGCAATCCACGGCTGATCTACGCGTCGATCACGGGCTACGGCCAGGGTGGCCCTTGGCGCAGCCGGATGGCCTATGCGCCGACGGTGCAAGCCGAGGCCGGCTTTACCGAAAACAGCGTTCGTCACTACGGTGAGGCCTTGAAGGAGCCACGCACCGACAGCCTGTCGCATGCCGACGTCTATGCCGGATTGCAGGCCGTGATCGCGATCCTCGCGGCGCTGAACAGCCGCCAGAGCACCGGGCAGGGCCAGTATGTCGACGTCGCGATGGCGGCGACCCTGCTTGCGGTCAACGAACGCGCCCATGTCGATCTGTCCGATGAGGATATCGGAGCAGAGCCCGCGGTGCTCGGCGCCACCGATTGCTCGTTCTTCACGGGGCCACAGGGCGAGCATTTCACCGTCGCCACCAGTATTGTCGGCAGCAGGACGTTTCCGTCCTGGCTGCGGGCGATGCGCCGGGTCGATCTGATGGATGATCCGCGATTTTCGAGCGCCGCGGCGCGGCGCCTGAATTTCGGGGCGTTGCACCAGATCATCCAGTCCTGGATGCTGACTTTCCCCGACATGGCGACGCTTGATGCCCAGTTCGACGAGGCCAAGATCGCAATGGGCGAAATCCGCTCGATCAAGCAGCTGACCCAATCGGAGTGGAGCGATTACTGGGGGGCGGTTCAGCTGGTTCCAGATCGCAGCGGTGGCGAATACAAATTGCCGGGGCGCCCCTGGCATTTCTCCAGGGATGAACTGACGCCGATTGGTACGCCGGCTTTTCAGGGCGAGCATAACAGAGAGGTGTTTCGCGAACTCGGTGTCAGCGAGACGCAGCTGCAGCAGCTCTCCGAGACGGGCGCGCTGGTTGCGCATCGCCGCGCGCTCGAGCCCGAGGCGGCGGTCAAGCCGGCCGGCGCTTCGGGTCAGGCGGCCTAATCAAGAAGGGGTAGACAGCGGGTGTTTGGCCTGCTGCTATCAATAATCGGGAATCGTCTCAGGCAAACGGACTGCGAGACCGCACGTGAAGCGTTCACGTTCTTTCAACAAGGAATGCTCCATCGCCCGCGCCATGGAGGTGGTCGGGGATCGCTGGTCGATCCTGTTGCTGCGGGAAGCCTATTACGGCACCAGGCGGTTCGACGAATTTCAATACTACCTTGGCGTCGCGACCAACATTCTCAGCGCGCGGCTGAAGAAATTCGTCGACCTCGGTATCATGACGAGGGCGCCGCTGCCGGAGCATGGCGGGCGCTATGAATATGTTTTGACCAAAAAGGGCCGCGATTTTTTCCCGACTTATCTGATGCTCAAGAAATGGGGCGACGACTGGCTGGCCGAGCCGGAAGGTCCGCAAGTCGTCTTCAGGGATCGCGCCAGCGGGCGGCAACTTGAATATCCGCCCCTGAATAATTCCCGCGGCAGGCCCTTGGAACTGGAAGACATCGAAATCATCCCAGGTTCGGGTGCGGTGCCCTTCAATCGCAAGCGATTTGGCGGACAAGTCGCGCACAGCGCAGCGATCAAGCCGAAGCCATGACAGAACAGCGTCCTGCGGTCGAATATTATTTCAGCTTCATCTCGCTGTGGTCCTATATCGGCAGCCTTGTCTTCCAGGACATCGTCAAACGACACGATGTCGGCGTCGCGTTCAAGCCGATCGATCTGCTGGCGGTCTTTGCCGCGGGTGGCGGCAAGCCGGTTCGCGAGCGGCCGCCGCAGCGGCAGGCCTACCGGCTTATCGAGATGGAGCGCTGGAAAGCTATCCGGGGCATTCCGCTGGTGACATGGCCGAAATTCTATCCGGCCGATCCATCTCTTGGCCATCGCATGTTGCTGGCCGCGGTTCGCGACGGCCGCGATGTGACGGCGTTCGCCCATGCCGGTCTGCGGGCTGTCTGGGCCGATGAATTGAATGTCGAGGATCCGGATACACTCGTGCATCTGGCCGACGCAAATGGGCTGAATGGCAACGACCTGCTCGCGCAAGCCAACGATCCGGTGCTGGCGGCACGCGAAGCGGATCTAACGCGCGAGGCGATTGACCGGCAACTATTCGGCGCACCGTTCTACTTTCATCGCGGCGAGCCGTTCTGGGGACAGGACCGCCTCGACCATCTGGAGTTGGCGATTGCGTCCAAGCGACCGCCGATTCGCCCGTAGCGGCGTCAGAACCTCGCAGCCGCTTCGGTGAGACGGCGATGGGCGCTTTCCCGTGCCGCCCGGATCGGCTCCGTAGGCCCGGTTGTCGGTCCGATCGGCACGAAACGCACATTGCTGACCCCAACGAAGCGCAGCACCTCACGCAGATAGGGCGTCGCCATGTCGATGCGGCCGCGGTTCATGCCGGTGACGAAGTCGCTGCCGCTCGCCAGGATGACGATCGTCGGTCTGTCCTTGAGCAAGGGCAGGTATCCCTGCGCCGGATCGAACCGGAACGTCAATCCGGGCTGGACGATCAGGTCCATCCATTGTTTCAGTCGGTAGGGAATGCTGAAATTCCACATCGGCGTTGAAATCAGCACGCGATCGGCGAGCGCGAACCGGATCGCGACGCGCTCGACAGCCGCGAAGGCATCGCGCTGCGCGTCGGTAAAGGCTTGTCCGCCGGTACGGGCATATTTGGCCTCCAACAACGGGCCTTCGAATTCCGGCAGCTGATCCCGCCACAGGTCCATCACGTCGATGTCCCAGTCCGGCCGCGCCTTGCGGAATCCGTCAAGGAAAACCCTCGCGCCGGCGGACGACTCCGCGTCCGCCCGCGGCGAGCAGCTCAGGTGAAACAGCTTGGGCACAGCCGAACTCTTTTCATCCGAGCGCCCTAAGGACCGCATCGGCGTTGGTCACGACGGAGACGTTCTGCATCGCGAAATTGACGGAGGCGTTGTGCCAGTCCGCGTTCATCGTCGAACAGCAGTCCTCCGGGGTAATCATGAAGAAGCCTTTGTCCGCGCCGGTACGGGCGGTATGCTCGACCGACATATTGGTCCAGGCGCCGGTATTGATGATCATGTCGCGACCCGTCGCCTTGAGGATGGTCTCCAGTCGGGTGCCTTCCCAGGCGCTCATGCGCATTTTCTCGACGACAAAGTCGCCGGGGCGCGGCTCCAGTCCCGCAACCGGGGCAGCTCCCCAGGTCCCGCGCACCATCGCCTTGCTATCGACCAGTCCTTCGAACAGCGGGGCGTTGAGCGTGACGCCGGGCGCGCCCGGCTCGACGATGAACCAGACATGGATGACGACAACGCCGCGCGCCCGCGCGACCTCCGCCAGCCGACGGACGTTATCGATCACGTGCTGCTGGCGCGCATGAGCGGGAGCGCCGGAGTCCGCGAACGCTCCCCCGTCCATGACCACGTCGTTCTGCAAATCCTGGATGATCATCGCGCAGCGCTGCGGATCGATCTGCATGTCGCCCGCGGCCAACACGGGCGACGCCGGTGCAAGCGAGGGCGAAACCGCCGGACCGGTCGAACGCCGGCCGCTCATATAGGGCTCGTTGCGCGGTCCGACCTTGGTCGGGATCGCGTAGACCGAATGTGTCGCGGTCAAATAGAGCGTGCGGAAATCGGGCCCGCCCCATGCGAGATTGGCGACCATTTCCGGGAGGCGAACCTTGCCGAGCAGTTCGCCGGCCGGTGAATAGACCCAGACGCCGCCGGGCGCCGTCACCCAGATATTGCCGCGCTGGTCGCACTTCATGCCGTCGGGCAGGCCCGCTTCGAGTTCGGAGCGAACGCCGCTGGCGAGCGTGCGCTGATTGGAAAGCGAGCCATCGGCCTCGACGTCGAAAGCGCGGATCACGGCCTGCACGGTATCGTTGACGTAAAGCCGCTTTTCGTCGGGCGAAAAGCACAGGCCGTTCGGCTGGTCGAACAGATCCCGATCGACTACCAGTTTCGGCATGCCGCCGCCGGGCGGAACGCGATAGACGCCCTGGAAGCCGAGCTGGCGCGGACGCTCGACGCCATAGACCGGCATTCGACCGTACCACGGGTCGGAAAAATAGATGGCGCCGCTCGAATGCACGCAGACGTCATTCGGACTGTTGAGCTCCTGTCCCTCGTAATGCGAGGCGATGATCTCGCGCCGCCCGTCGGGGCGCTCGCGGATCAAGGACGAGGTCGCGTGCTCGCAGACGATGAGGTTCAGCTCCGCGTCATACGTCATGCCATTGCATTTGTTCGAGGGCCGCTTGACCTCGACGACGCCACGGCGTGCATCCCATCGCCGGCGCACATCGCCGGGCATATCCGAGAACAGAAGATAGTGATCAACCGGATGCCAGATCGGTCCCTCGGTAAATTCGAAACCGGTGCCGACCTGGCCGACCGGCGCATAAGGATCGATCAGGGCTTCGAATTCCGGGCGCAATGTTGCATGCGTCATCGGTCCTTCCTTTCAGGCTCAGGCCGGAAACCAGTTGCGTTGCGGCAGGGATTGAACGACGGGTCCGGGCACCTGGTCGTGCAGCCGGCCCACCACCGCGCCACCCTCGATCTTGGCCGGCCGGTCGTGGACCGGCAGCAGATAGCGCGAACCGCTCAGCAGCTTCTTGATGGAGGCCTTCTCCGCTCGCTTGCTGGTTCCGTGGTTGCCGGTGGTGCGCGGTTCGGCGTCCTGAATCTCGTTGAACGGGGTGACGATCTGGTCGTTGAAGTCGTAGATCACGTCGCCGCAGATCGTGGCGATGCCGTCGGCGGTATGAACGTGGATGTTCATCGAACCCTCGGTATGGGCGTTGGCGGCGTCGCAATAGACACCCGGCATCAATTCGACCGGACCGGTGATCTCGAGATCGAGGAAACGCAGGGCGCTCTTGGTGTGCAGGCGATCTATCAGGTGCTTGATGTCGGGCGCCGGATATTGCGGGTGCATCAGCCCCGACACGGAGTATTCCAACTCCTTGCGATTGACCACGACCGTCGTATTCATCGGGAACAGATCGTCCTTGCCGGCGTGGTCGATGTGCAGATGGGTGTGGCAGACGAAACGTACATCGCCCATCCGTACGCCATGGCGCGCGAGCTGGTTCTCGATCATATTCTCGTGGAATTGCAGGCCACGCATGCCCAGCGTCTCCATGATCTGGTTGGAGCGGTAACCGGTATCGACCAACACCGGATATGGACCGCCAAGAATGAGGAAACCGAGCGTCAGCACCCGGCGGGTGCGGCCGCAATTATGCCCAAGCACAAGGAAGCTCGATTCCAGCTCGATATCGCCATAGTCCAATATCTTGATTTCCAACGGCATCTGGTCCCTCCCAATTCGTGTTATTCGTGTCTGCGTAGTCCGCGCGTCTATAGCTCCAGCCGATAGACCCGTGTCGCGGTCGTGTTGAAAATCGCCTCGCGCTGGTCGGGCCGAAGCCGTTCCGCAGCACCTCGGAAGGCGCCGACCAGGTCGCGATAGCTGGTCCAGAGTTTCTCGATTGGAAAGTTCGATCCGAACAGGCAGCGCCCGGCGCCGAAGATCGCAACCGTGTCGGTTACGACATCGGCAATATGCGCGGGATCGTTGCGGTGGATGAAAGTGCCGAGCCCGGAAAGTTTCGACACGACATTGGGGCAGGCTGCGAGCCGCAGCATTCCGGCGCGCCAGGCGGACCGTCCCTCGGGCGAAAGGTCCTCCAGCATACCGGCGTGCTGCAGGATAAAGGTCACGTCCGGGCAGGCTTCGGCGAGGGCCGCGGCATCCGTCATCTGTGGCGCGAACACTTGCAGATCGAAGCTCCAGCCATAGTCGGCGAGCCGTCCGATGTTGCGGCGGATAACGGGATCGGTGCAAAGGTCTGGACGCGCTGCAAAACGATACAGTTGGTTTTCATGCCAGTGCAGTTGCATACGCGCGCCGTGCACCAGCGGGTAACGCGCCAGACGATCGAGCTGCGGGCGTACGTCGTCGATGCTAAAGTCGGCATAGGCGACGATAGCGTGCGGCCAACCGCTCTCGTTCGCGGTCTGCTGCACCCAGGCGGTTTCGTCCTCGAAGCGGCTGTTGGCCCAGTTGGTCTGCACATAGACCGAGCGGACCACGTCTGAACCTGCGAGATCGTCGAGATATTCGCCGATCGGATAGTCGCGTCGGATCGGCTCATAAGGGCCGAAGATGCGAGGCTGCATCGGCCCGCTCAGCCAGGGCAGGTCGTCCCGGCGCCAGATATGATGATGCCCGTCGACAATAGCCGTCATGCCGCCGCCCTGTTCCCGAGCGTCAAAAGATGCGAGATGATCGCAATGCTCGATCCACCATCGACCAGATCATCGACGAAGCGCCGGATCGCAATCAGAGCCTCGGTTTGCGGTTTGAAGCCGGCGCCTGTGGCCAGGGGTGTCAGCCAGCTCAGGCGCCAGGCCCGGCGCGACAATTTCGCGACGGCGTCGCGCAAGGCGGAGGGGTCGCCGCGCTCCAGCCCATCGGAGACCACGATCACGGCGGCGCCGCGCGCGTAGCTGCCGAACCGCGGCACCGCCAGGAAAGCCTGCAGCGCGTCGCCGATGCGGGTGCCGCCGTCCCAATCGCTGACCAGATGCGCGGCCGCGAACAGCGCCTGCTCGCGACGCTTCAGGCGCAGCGCGCGCGTCACGCGGGTCAGCCGTGTTCCGAACGTGAACACCTCGACATTGGGAGCCGCCTGCAACAGGGCATGCGCGAGCTTCATATTATCTTCGGTGCGCCCTTTCATCGAACCGGAAACGTCGATCAGGAGCAGGACCTTGCGTGGCCGCGCCCGTCGCTTCAGGCGCCCTAATCGCAGCACTTCGCCGTCATTGCGCACGCTGTCGCGCAGGGTACGGCGAAGATCGGCCCACGGGCCGCGCCGGGCCCGCATGCGTCGATGGCCTCGCCGTCGCGGCAGGCGCGCGGGCGCCTCGCGGGAGAGGCGACGCAATGCGTCGTTGGTTGTGTCCTGCGCGAACCGGCGTTCGACCAGCGCTTCGGCGCGCGCGGCGGCAAGACCCGACTCGTTGGCCTCGTCGGCCAACAGGGCTTCGTCCTCGCCGTGTCCTTCCTCCTGCAGCCGAACGACCTCGTCGTCCTCGCCTCCTGGCTGGTCGATCTCTTCGCTGCCGACGAAATGGATGTCGAACAGCCGGTTGTAGGTCGCGCGCCGCTCGGGCGGCGGGGCAAGGGTCGCCAGCCCCGCGCGGCGGATTTCGTCCAGGCTTCGCGGTCCCAATAGTTCGATCGCCGCCAGAAACGCGATAGTTTGTTCGGGTGCTATGGCGAAATCGTTGGCGCGCAACAGCGCGGCAAAGGAAACGAAAACACGGGCTGCGCGCGGCAATTGCAATTCGTCGTTCACGCGACGGCCTCCGCAAGCAGCGCATCCAGCCGACCGGAGATGAAGGTGAGATCTTCCTCGTCCTTGAGGGCGACCCCGATTGATCGCTTGAACGCATCCGGCCAGCGGGCGCCGATCTTGTGCAGCAGCGTGGCGGCTTCCGCCCAGTCCACCGCTTCGGCGATGCCCGGCGCCTTGCTCAACGGTTCCCGTCGCAGCTTGCCGACGGCGGCGATGACAGCATGCGCGGTCGACTCGGCGACGCTCGACGCCCGCATCATCACGATGCGTGCCTCACGCTCAGCGGTGGGATAATCGATCCAGTGATAGACGCAGCGGCGGCGCAGCGCTTCGTGCAGGTCGCGGGTGCGGTTCGACGTCAGCACGACGACGGGGCGTTCCGCCGCGCGTATCGTGCCGCGCTCGGGGATGGAGATCTGGAAGTCGGACAGGAATTCGAGCAGAAACGCCTCGAACTCTTGGTCGGCGCGATCGATTTCATCGATCAGCAAGACGGTGGAATCCGGTGCGCGCAATGTTGCGAGCATGGGCCGTTCGATCAAATAGGCCTCGCCATAGATATCGATGCTCTCTTCGCCTGCCTGCCGGATCGCCAGCATCTGGCGCGGATAATTCCACTCGTAGAGCGCGGCCGCGGCGTCGATGCCTTCATAGCATTGCAGGCGGATCAAGCGGCGACCGAGCACGGCCGCGATCGCCTTGGCGGCTTCGGTCTTTCCTACTCCAGGTGCTCCTTCCAGAAGCAGCGGCTTGCCAAGTGCAAGCCCGAGATAGGCCGCGGTTGCGACGCCTTCATCTGCCAGGTAATAGGCCGCCCGCAGCGCCTTCTCCAGCGCCTCCGGACTGTCGATTCCAACGATGCTGCTGCGGACGGGCATGCCTCGACCTCAGCGCCGCGTCTGCGGTCGCGCGCCGCCCTGAGCCTTGATCGCCCGCAATACCCTTTCCGGCGTGATCGGCAGCTCGTCCATCCGCACCCCGACGGCGTTGAAGATCGCATTGGCCACCGCCGGCAGCACCGGATTGGCGCACATTTCTCCAGGCCCCTTGGCGCCGAACGGTCCGTCGGCCGCCGGACGTTCCAGCACCGCGATATCGTGCGGGCAGATGTCTCCGGGGCCGGGCATCACATATTCGACGAAGTCGCGCGGCCCATGGACCGGATCTGGATAATAGGGTTCGGGCGTCTCGTACAGCGCGTGGCTGATCCCCATCCAGGCGCCGCCGACCAGTTGTTGTTCGACCAGCCGCGGATTGAGGGCGCGCCCCAACTCATAGGCGCTGTCCATCCGCACCATCGCGACTTCGCCGGTCTCGTCGTCGACGTCAACCTCTGCGACCAAACAGGCATGCGCGTAGCAGGTGGCGGGCGACATTTCGCCGGTCTCCGGATCGACCGCGGAAAGCGGCACCAGAAAGATACCGCGTCCCGAGATCGTCTTGCCCTGCTTGAACTGTGCGGCGATGGCGACGTCCTTGGTCGAGATCGACCGATGCGGCGCGCCCTTCACGTGAATGTTGCCGCGGCCGTCGGTCTCGAGGTCGGCGGCATTGACTTCGAGCTCCTCGGCCGCGGCCTCCATCATGACGCCACGCGCCTCTTTCGCTGCAGCCATCACCGCGTTGCCGACGCGATGCGTGCCGCGCGAGGCGAACGAGCCCATGCAGTGCGGCCCGGTGTCGGAATCCGCGGTGTCGACATAGACATCTTCGACCGGCACGCCGAGCGCCTCGGCGCAGATCTGCCGCGTCACCGACTTCATGCCCTGGCCGAGGTCGATCGAGGAAAGCGATACGGTGAATTTTCCGCTGGGATTCGAGTGAACCAGCGCTTGGCTGGGGTCGCCACCGAGGTTCATGCCGATGGGATAATTGATCGAAGCGATGCCGCGTCCGCGATGTCTAGTCATGATCAGCGCCTCCTGTTGCCGAAGACGGAAGAAAAGCGTGTGGCGCCATGCGACGGCGCTGGTGGTCTCGGGGGAGGGGGCGGCGCCGGCGGCGGAGCAGGCGGCTCGTGGCTCGATGCCGCCGGCGCCCGGTCGTAACTCGTGCGCTGCTGTGAAGCTGCCGCGCGCGGGGTGCTCGGCTCGCGCGGGGTCAGCGGTATCGCCGCCCGGATGCCGCCGCCGCCTTCAAGCGACGACATTCGCTTGAACTCCTCGCGCAATGGCCACTTGGCCTTTTCGGCCGCGACCTGCACGCATTCGATCAGGGCGGTGTTCTTTGCCTCGCGCCGGTGCGCCTTCATGTCGCCGTCGCGATAGGCATTGAGGATGCGAAACTCCATAGGGTCCATGCCGACGATATGGGCAAGCTTGTCCATCTGGCATTCGATCGCAAAGTCCATCGCCGTGACCCCGAAACCGCGCATCGCGGTCGCCGGCGTACGGTTGGTGAACACGCAATAGATGTCGCCATAGACGTTGGGGATCGCATAAGGCCCGGGCAGATGCGCGGCGCATTTGACCACGGCATAGCTGGAAAGCCGCGTATAGGCGCCGCTGTCAAAATAGGCGCGAACCTTTCGCGCGACGATGCGGCCGTCACGCATGACGCCATCCTGGATATAGATGCGTTCGGCGCCCCGCGGCGGACCGTACTGCATCTCCTCCTCACGGCCGAACACATAGCGCACCGGCCGCCCGGTCAACATCGCGCCGAGGATGGAGAGGGGTTCGGTGAGCGTGTCGACCTTGCCGCCAAATCCGCCACCGACGGTGCCGCCGATGAAGTGGAAGGTGTTGGAGGGCACGTCGAGGATCTTGGCGCAGGTGTCGAGCGAGAAGAACAGCGCCTGCGTCGAGGTATAGACGACATAGCGTCCGTTGGTATCGGGTGCTGCGATCGAACCGTTGGTTTCGGTCGGCGCATGCTCGATCGGCGCCATCTGATAGCGCTGATCGAGCACGTGATCGGCTTCCGCGAGCGCGCGATCGACGTCCCCGAAGCGCAGCTTCTGGTGATCGTAGATGTCGTGATAGGTAAACGTGTTCTTGGGGTAGGTCTCGTTGACCACGGGAGCGCCGGGTTTCAGCGCTTCCTCGACGTCGAACACGGTAGGCAGCGGTTCGTAGTCGACCCTCAGCTTGGCGATGGCTTCATAGGCCTCGCGCGGACTATCGGCGACCACCGCGACGATCGGCTCGCCCTTGTAGCGCACCTTGTCGACCGCCAGCGTCGGCTCGTCGTCCTTGCCGAAATTGATCAGGCTGAGCAGCGTGTTGAGGTTGCGCGGCACGTCGCTGCCACGGATGATACGGCGCACGCCCGGCGAACGTTCCGCCTCGGTCGTATCGATCCGGCGCAATCGGGCGTGGGCGTGTGCGCTGCGCAGCACCTTGAGATGCAGCATGCCCTGCAGCTTGTGGTCGTCGAAATAGGTGGAGGTTCCCGTGACATGGCCCAGCATGTCCTGGCGTTGCGTACCTTTGCCGACTTCCTTGAGGTTGTCGTCGCGCTCGTCGGCGAAGATGTCCTTGCGTAATTCCAGCATGACGGTTTCCTTCAGGCGCGTGCCCGCCCGCCGGCAGCGGCGGCGAGCACGGCATTGATGATCGGCTCATAGCCGGTGCAACGGCAGATATTGCCGGAGATGGCCTCGACCACTTCGTCGCGGCTCGGTGTCGGATTGCGATCCAGCAGCGCCTTTGCCGCCATCAGCATGCCCGGCGTGCAATAGCCGCACTGGGCTGCAAAGTGCTCCATGAAGGCGCGTTGCAATGGATGCAGATTGGGACCGTCCTTCAGTCCATCGAGCGTCTCGACGGCGCGTCCGGCCGCCGTTTCGGCGAGCGTCAGGCAGGACAGATGCAGCTCGCCGTCGATCAGCACCGAGCAGGCGCCGCAACCACCCTGACCGCAGCCGAATTTGGGCGTCATGTCGCCGATGATCTCGCGCAGCGCGACCAACAGGTTGACGCCGCCGTCCACGAACAGGGCGACCTCGCGGCCATTATGATGAAATTGCAGGGCGGTCTTGGGCATGATGATCCCTATTACAATCCTATTCCTGGCCGGACAGCAGGCGGCGCAGATGGACGCCGGCGACCTCCCGGCGATACCAGGCGCTGGCGAGGGCACTGTCGGTGGGCGAGGTCCCCTCCGCGATCGCAGCCGCGGCGGCGCTGATGGCCGAACTATCGAGCGAGCGCCCCTCCAGCGCGCGCTCGGCAGCACGTGCGCGGATTTGGGTCGCTGCCATCGAGCCCAGCGCAATGCGCGCCCCCGAAATGCGTCCACTGCTGACCGGCAAATGCGCAGCCAGCGTGATCACCGAACCGCCCTTGGGCTTGATGCGGGCGACCTTTCGATAGCGGAACGCGTCGGCGCTGGCCGGCCTCTGACAGGAGATCGCAAGCACGAGCGCGCCGTTCTGCCGGTCACGCGATTGCAGGAATTCCTCGATCGGCAGGTCGCGGGTGCCGAGGCCGCCTTGCATGGCGATGGTTGCATCGAGCGCCAGCAGCGCGACGGTGAAGTCACCAAAGGGACTGGGTGCGAACAGATTGCCCCCTACGGTTCCCATATTGCGCACCGCCGGCCCACCGATCGAGCGGGCGGGGGCGTGGAGAAAGCCGAGGTCGCGTTCCGCCAGAATGCGGGCGAACGTCACGCCCGCTCCGATCGTGACGCGCAAGTTCGTCACTTCGATCCGCGCCAGCGCCTGATCGGTCGCGCGCACGACGGTCGAGACCGAGATGTCGCCTTCGTTGAGCGCGCGCATCACAAGGGTGCCGCCGCCGAGATAACGCGCGCTCCGGTCGGACGACAAGGCTGCCGCAGCTTCGCCTGAAGTCGCGAATGTCTTGACGGTGACGGTCATGATCTCGGCTCCATTGTCATGCGGCGGCCTTCAAATGCTGTCGGATCGCCTCGAACCCGGCCTGGTAGATCTGTTCCGCAACCATTCGGGTGAGGCCGTCGGCATCTCCGGGGCGCGTCGTGAACCTGGATTCCCATTGCCAGAAGGTGCGGTCACCGTCGGTGACCGGAAGCAGCCGGACATGCGCCACATAGTTGAACATCGGAATCGGCGTATCGAGCAGGCAATAGCTGAACGATTGCTCGAGATCGGACAGCGCCAGCAACTGCTCGCGCAGTTCCGAGCCGTCCTTCAGCTTGAAGCGGCGGACGCAGCCGATCTTGTCGGATGCCTGCGCCCGCTCGATGGCGCTGGTCGCGACTTCGGGATGCCAACGGTCGTGGCCGTTGAAGTCGCGCAACAGGTTCCAGACCGTGTCTGTCGGCGCGTTCAGGACCGTGCTTTTGACGATATGCGGCACGCTAGCCTCCGAAAGCGCGCTTGAGGGCGTCGAAGCCGCCCTGAAACACACCGCCGCCGATATTGTTGACGAGTTCGCTTTCCCGCTCGGGTGCACAGTCGAATTCCGCGGTCCATTCCAGGAACGTCTGGTCGCCGTCGGTCACTGGCGTCAGCCGCAGGGTGGCGACGTAATTCTCGACCCCCATCGGGGATTCGAGGATGGAGTAGGTGCAGAACATGTCGTAGTCGGAGAGCCCGAGCAGTTTTTCGCGAATGCGATCCCCGTTGCGCAGCCGAAAGTCCCGCACGCATCCGATCTTGTCGGCGGGCTCGCCGCCCTCGATGCGGCTTTCCGCGATCGCGGGATGCCAGTTCGGCATACCGTTGAAGTCGCGCACGCGGGCCCAGACGCGGTCGTTGCGGGCATTGACGATGGTGGAGACGTAGACCCTTGCCATGGCGCCAACTCAATCCTTCTTGCGCGGCGTGCGCTCAGGGCGCGCCGGTTCGCCGGTGCCTTCCGCAGCCGCCGGCCTGGCGTCGCCGCTGCTCTTGCGCGCCGATTCCTTGATGCCCTGCATGTCGCGGGCCTCGCGGATCAGGCCGGGCATTTTCGCGAGGTTGCCGCCCTCGATGCCGATATCGGCGAGAAGGGAATCGATCAGCGGGGCCTGCACGCGGTAGCGCAGCGCCGAGTCGATCACCTCGTCGGTGGCGCTGCGGCCGCCATTGCCGCCGCCGCCATGGCCGTTGAGGCCGTCGACCTGAAGGATACGGATGCCCTCGATCTTCTCCATCGGCTTGACGCTCTCGCGGACAATGCCCTCGATGCGATCGAGCAGCTTGCGGCGGAACAACGAATAACGCGCCTGGTCGGTCAGCACGTTCTCGGCTTCGTTCAGCAGCTTTTGCGCTTCGGCCTCGACCGCGGCGCGCACGCGCTCGACCTCGGCGCCAATACGGGTTTCCTCAGCCTTCTTCTCCGCGATCAACACGTCAATGGTCTTGCGCCGCTTGGCGATTTCGCTTTCGCGCGCGGTCACCGCGCGTTCCGCTGCCTCGATCGCGAGCAGCCCGGCATCTTCCGCCGCCGCCTTGGCCGCCGATTCCTCCAGCGACTTCTGATAGAGCGCGATGGCCTTCTCCATCAGCGCCGTTTCGACGTCCTTTTCGCGATTGACCTCCAGCTTGCGCAGATCGCGTTCGCGGCCGACCCGCGCCTCGTCGAGGCCTCGGTCGGACGCGATGCGGGCGCGCTCGACCTCTTCGCGGGAAGCGATCTCGGCTTCCTGCAGCGACTGGATTCGCGCGACCTCGAGTTGCTCAATCGCGCGCCGGCGTGCGAGCCTTGCGACCTCCAGCGCCTGTTCGCGCGAGATATCGGTGGCCTCGACCTCCTTGCGCGCATTGATCTCGGCCTGCTTGACCTGGCGGTCGGCGTCGATGCGCTCGGACCGCTTGGCTGCGAGCGCTATCACGCGCTCCTCGTCGGCGAGCTCGACCGACTTCTTCTGGTCGATATTGAGTACTTCGCGGGTTTTCGCCGAAGCGATGCGTTCGGTCTCGAGGGCCAGTTCGACATCGATGCGGCGCCGCTCGATCGCGTCGCGACGCTTGAGTTCGGCGGCCTCGATCGCTTCGGAGCGGGCGATCTCGAGGCTTTTGGTTTCCCGTTCGGCACGGATACGCTCCGCGGCAATCGCCTTCTCCTGGGAGATGCGTGCCGCCTCGATCGCCTCTCGCGAGGCGATGTCGGCCTCTTCGATGGTGCGGTTGCGCGCGATTTCAAGCGCGCGAACGCGTTCTTCCTGGCCGATGCGTGAGCCCTCCGTCGCCTCGCGCGCGGCGATGCCGGCGACTTCCAGCGCCTGGTTGCGTTCGATTTCGAGCTTGCGGGTGGCTTGCTCGGCGCCGATGCGCTCGGCGGCGAGGGCCCGCTCGCGTGCGATCTTGGCGCCTTCCACGGCCTTGTGCGCCTCGATCTCCGCCTCCTGGATCGTGCGTACCTGCTGGATCTCCAGCGCGCGCGTGCGCTCGTCGGAGGCGATGCGTTCGACGTTCACGATCGTGGTCTGGGCGATGCGGGCCTTTTCGGTGGCCTCGCGTGCCGCGATTTCGGCTTCGTCGATGGCGCGGGTGCGTTCGATCTCCCGGCGCCGGGTCTCTTCCTCATTGGCGATGCGTGCGTCGGTGACCGAGCGATCCTGCTGGATGCGGGCCTTCTCGACCGCTTCACGCGCCGCGATTTCGGCTTCCTCGACCGTTCGGGTGCGCTCGATCTCGCGCTGGCGTACTTCACGCTCGGAGGCGATACGTGCGGTGTCGACCGAGCGCTGATTGGCGATCCGGGCCTTTTCGATTTCCTCGCGGGCAACCAGCTCCTTTTCCTCGACCGCGCGGGTGCGCTCGATTTCGCGGTGCCGGGTTTCGCGTTCGGAGGCGATGCGGGCTTCAGCGATGGTCTGCTCGTTGGCGATGCGCGCCTTCTCGATGGTCTCGCGGGCGGAAATCTGCGCCTGTTCGGCCTCGGTTTCGCGCAAGGCGCGCTCGCGCGCCACTTCGGTACGCTGCAGCGCCCGCCGCATCTCGATGTCGCGTTCCTGGTCAAGGCGGGCGGTTTCGCTCTCGCGTTCGATATCCAGCGCCTGGCGCTCGGCATCGAGGTTGCGGGCGCGAATCTTGATCATCGAGTCCTGCTCGATATCGTTGCGCAGCTTGCGCTTGGCTTCGATGTCTTCCATCAGCCGGGTCAGACCTTCGGCGTCGAACCGGTTCGATGGATTGAAATATTCCAGGTCGGTCTGGTCGAGGTCGGTGATCGCGACGGACTCGAGTTCAAGCCCGTTCTGGGCAAGCGCCTCGGCGGCGGCGGCCTTGACCCGCGCGACATATTCGCCGCGCTGTTCATGCATCTGTTCCATGGTCATTTCGGCGGCCACCGAGCGTATCGCGGAGACGAACTTGCCGGAGAGCAGGGCATGAAGCTGCTCCGGTTCGAGCGTGCGCCGTCCGAGCGTGGAGGCCGCAATCGAGACGGCCTCTCGCGTTGCCTGAACGCGAACGTAGAAGTCGGCCTCGATGTCGATCCGCATCCGGTCTCGCGTGATCACGGCATCATGCTTGGCCCGCACGATTCCCATCGGCAGAACGTTCATGTTGACGGGCGTGAAGTCGTGAATGAAGGGCAGTACGAAAGCGCCGCCATTGATCACGACACGTTCGCCGAGCAGGCCGGTCCGCACGAACGACACTTCCTTCGACGAGCGATGGTAGAGCCAGTTCACGATGTAGACGACGATGACGATCGCGATGATCGCAATGATCAGCCAGAGGATCAATTCACCTACCAGAATCCCCGACATCTTCTTCCTCCCTTGGTCTCGACGTTTATCGCGCGCCGATCGCCTTGAATTTACGAACCTGTTCCGTCAGCGCTCGCTCCACCGGCAGGCGCTCCATCGATGAGGCGCCGTAGAAGCCGTGGCATTTGCGGGTGTGTTTCATGATGAAATCGGCGTCGGCCGGCTCCGCGATCGGGCCGCCATGGGCCAGCACCAGGATGTCCGGATTGACGCTGAGCGCCGCGGTGGCCCATGCGTCGATTTGTTCGGGGCAGTCTTCGAGCCTCGGCGCGGTGTGCGCGCCGATCGCGCCGCCGGTGGTGAGGCCGAGATGACAGACCACGATGTCGGCGCCCGCAATCGCCATCGCGGTTGCCTGTGCCTCGCTGAAGACGTAGGGCGTCGTCAGCATGTCCTTGTCACGCGCCTTGGCGATCATGTCGATCTCGAGCGCATAGGACATCCCGGTCTCTTCGAGATTGGCGCGGAACACACCGTCGATCAGGCCGACGGTCGGGAAATTCTGTACGCCGGAAAAGCCCAACGCCTTCAATTGTTCGAGGAAGCTATCCATGTCACGGAACGGATCGGTGCCGTTGACGCCGGCCAGTACCGGCGTCTTGGTGACGACGGGCAGCACTTCGCCGGCCATTTCCACCACGATCGCGTTGGCGTCGCCGTATGGCATCAGGCCGGCGAGAGAACCACGCCCAGCCATCCGGTAGCGGCCGGAATTGTAGATGACGATCAAATCGACGCCGCCGGCTTCCTCGCATTTGGCGGACAGGCCGGTGCCGGCGCCGCCACCGACGATCGGTTCGCCCCTCGCCACCATCGCGTGAAATTTCTTCAGGATCGCGGAACGCTCAAACCTCGCCATGCGTCACCTCGCCACTTTCCGGAGCGTCCCGGCGCGTCCGACCAGCGGTCGGAATGCGCCTACAATCGCGGATGCAAATTCGGGGTCGTTGATGTTGTGCCGGATCCGGATGATCTGGCGGTTGCCGGTTTGGCGTACGCTGCGTTCCAGTGCCTTGAACAAGGCGGCGTCGGCATCCGGATCCCAAAACGGCTGACCCGGCGCATCGAGCGCGGAGACCCCGCCCTCCGGCAGAAAAAAGCGCACAGGTCCGTCCATGCGGTTGAGCCGCTCGGCGATCCAGTGCCCGATGCGCTCGTTCTCTTCCGCCGTGGTGCGCATCAAGGTCACCTGCGGATTGTGAACGTGGAACTTGCGCTGGCGATAGCGCTCGGGGATCGTGTCGGGCGCACCGAAATTGACCATATCAAGCGCGCCGACGGAGCCGATGAAGGGAACGCGGCTGCGGATCACCGCGCCAAAACGGTCGTCGGTGGCGGGAAACACGCCGCCCATCAAGAGATCGCATACTTCCGTGGTCGTGAGGTCGATGACCGCCGCCAGCATACCGGAATCGACCAGCTTTTCCATCGAACGGCCGCCGACGCCGGTGGCATGGAAGACGAGACACTCGAACTCGTTGCGCAGGTCGGCTGCGACCTTCTGCACGGCGGGCGTGGTCACGCCGAACATGGTGATGCCGACGGCGGGAAGCCCGGCCTTCGTCGCGGGTGTCTTCCTGGCGCGCTCATCGAGACGCGCCTTCACCATGCCGGCCATGGCATTGGCGCCGTTGGCGAGCACCTCGCGGGAGATCGAGTTGAGGCCCTGCACATCGGTGACCGAATACATCATGGTGATGTCGGCAGGCCCGACATAAGGCCCGACATCGCCAGACGCGACCGACGAGATGATGAGCTTCGGCACGCCGATCGGGAGGGCGCGCATACCGGGCGCGACCAGCGATGCGCCGCCCGATCCTCCTGCCGTGATGACACCGGCCACATTGCCCTGGCGGCGCAGCCAGGCGACGAACGCGTCCGCCATCGCCGTCACCGATGCGCCGCGATCGGAGCCAAATACCCCGGAGCCACCGCGTCCATGGTTCAGCGCGATCTCCTGTGCGGAGACGTCACAGGTGGAGGGTTTGCCGCTGGTGGAAACGTCGACCAGGCGGGTGCGCAGGTCGTGCCGCGCGATGATCTCGCGAATAAAGCGTAACTCCTCGCCCTTGGTGTCGAGCGTACCGACAACCAGCACGACCGGCGGTCCCGCCGCCGGCTGCGTGCCCGCTTCGCGTCGTTGCCGCGTGGCGCCTTCGATGCGAACGATACCTGTCGAGACCGTGCGTGCCGCGGTTTCGATACGCGCAATGGGTGCCGGCTGCGACCAGCGTGTCGGCAGAGTGGGATTGGAGACATAGATCCGGATCGGCGCGCCGTTCCGCGGGGGCACCGGCTCGAGACTTCCCTTGGTGTCGGCGGCGGCGGCGACGTCCGTTTCGATTTCAGCATGGACCCCGACACCCAGCAGGCGCTGTTGCAGGTCGCGGTCCGCCGCCAGACGCGTGGATTCGATGATGCGATTGACGCGACCATTGACCATGATGGCGACGTTCTTCGAGATCGCGGTCGCCACGCCGATATTTTGCTCGATCACCAGCACCGACATGTCGCCGTCTTCGGCGAGGCGGACCAGCATCTCTTCGACCTGGGTGACGATGACAGGGGCGAGGCCCTCGGTCGGCTCGTCCATGATCAGAAGGTGCGGATTGGTTAGAAGTGCGCGGGAGATCGCCAGCATTTGCTGCTCGCCGCCGGAGAGCTGGCCTCCGCCATTGTCCTTGCGCTCGGCAAGGCGAGGGAAGGTCTCGTAGATCCGCTCGACGGTCCATGGGCCGCGTCGCATCCCCGCGGCCAGCCGCAGATGCTCCGCAACGGTGAGCGAGCGCCATAGTCGGCGGCCCTGCGGAACATAACCGACGCCGAGGCGCGCGATCCGGGCCGGGCTGAGGCGGGTGATTTCCTCGCCGCGAACGCGCACCGAGCCGCCGCTCGCGTGCAACAATCCCATGATGGTCTTGCACAGGGTGGTCTTGCCCATGCCGTTGCGGCCGACCACCGAGAACACGCCTGAATCCACGGTCAGGTCGACGCCCTGCAACGCATGCGAATGCCCGTAATAGACGTCGAGGCCTCGGACTTCGAGCGCTGGCGCGGAACGGCGGACCTCAGCCATGCCCACCCCCAAGATAAAGTTCCTGGACCTCGGGGTCGGATTCAATTTCCTGCGGCGGGCCTTCCTTGAAGACACGGCCGTTGTGCATCATCGTGACGCTTTCGACCACCCGCAGGGCGACGTCCATGTCGTGCTCGATGATGATGTATCCGATATGGGCGGGCAGGGATGTCAGTATCTCGATCAGTTCGCGCCGCTCGGCCGGCGAAAGTCCCGCGGCCGGTTCGTCAAACAGGATGAAACGCGGGGCGCCCGCGAGCGCGAGCGCGATCTCGAGCTGTCGTTGCTGACCGTGAGCGAGTTCGGCGACCCGCCGCTCTCGGACCGGCGTCAGATGCACCGCTTGGATCAGCGCTTCGGCCGAATGCATTAATGCATCGTTTGGACGCGGGCGCAGCAGCGAAAAGCGTCCGCGCGAAACGCCGCGGCAGGCCAGATAGACGTTGTCCCGCACCGTGAGGCCGGGGAACAACGCGGAAATCTGGTACGTACGACGCAAGCCGCGGCGTATCCGTTCGTAGGCCGGGAAGTGGGTGATGTCCTCGCCAAAGAAACGAATGGTGCCGGACGAAGGCGGAAAGTCTCCGGTGACGCAGTTGAACAGCGTGGTCTTGCCGGCGCCGTTGGAGCCGAGCACGGCGCGGCGTTCGCCCGGTCGGACCGTGATGGTGACATCGGTGAGCGCCGCGAGCGCGCCGAACAGCCGCGTCACGCCGCGCAGCTCCAGCGCCGCGCCGGAGCCGACCGCCGAGAAGCGTTGTTCTGCGTTAGCCATGGCGTTGGCCTCCGCCCAAGCGGGTCTCACCGTTTGATGAACGGCGGCGCCATTGTTCCCAGAGGCCGATCACGCCATCCGACGACCAGAACACGATGACGAGAAAGCCCAGGCCGATCAGCAGCCGGAAGCGGTTGCCGTCGAGACCGATCTGGACCAGGAAGTCGAGCGCGAAGGTGCGCAACATGACGAAAATGAATGCCCCGATGAACGGCCCGGCCGGACGCGTGATGCCGCCGACGACGGCGATGATCAGGATATCGAGAGCGCGCTCGACGGCGACCGATCCGGGAGATATCTGCCGATAGTTCCAGACCTGGAGAATCCCGCCCAGCGCTGCGACGAAAGACGCGAACGTATAGGCCGCGATCCGATGCGCGTTGACATTGAATCCGAGCGCCGCCATGCGGCGCGGATTATCCCGGACGCCCTGCAAGGCGAGGCCGAACGGCGCACGAGACAAATACAGCACGGCGAAATAGCACAGTGCTGCGACCGCGAGCGTCACATAATAGAACGGAATGTCGGATCGCCAGTCGACACCCCAGAAGTGTGGGGTCACGATGGTGTTGATGCCGGTGTGGCCGTTGAAGATGGCCCAGTTCTGGTTGGTGAAATAGAAGAACGCCGCCGCGATGGCGAGCGTGATCATGATGGTGTAGATGCCCTCGGTGCGAACCGCGAGCGCCCCGCCCAGCGTGCCGAAGGCCGTTGCCAGCACAAGCGCCATCGGCGTCGCCAGCCACCACGGCCAGCCGAGACTGATATTGGCGCTACCGCTCATGCCGAACACGGCGAACATGTAGCCGGCGAAGCCGGCGATGGTGAGTTGCATCAGGCTGACCATGCCGCCATAGCCCGCCAGGAACATCAGGCTGAGCGCGATGATGCCGAGGATCAGGGTGGTGCCGAAGATCTCGATCAGGAAGAAGCCGTTGGCGATCAGCGGCATGATCAGCAGGATCGCGGCGACGATCCAGGTGGCGGGCTGGTCGAATTCGGACCACGCAACAGCCCCTCGGCGTTGCGCCGCTGCTGCCGGCGGCTTGGCGGCTGCCGGCGGCTTGGCCTGAAGATGTGCGCCCTGGATCAACGACATGTCATCGCCTCGCCATCAGGCCTTGCGGGCGCAACGCAAGTACCAGCACCATGATGAGGAACGTCACCACGATCGCGTAGGTCGGGATGTAGACGGAGCCGAGTTGCTCGGCGAGGCCGATGATCAGCGCTCCCAGTGCGGCGCCCGGAATCGATCCCATGCCGCCGACGATGACGACCACCAGCGACGCCAGCAGAAAGCGGATGTCCTCGCCCGGTGAAATCGACTGGAACGTGCCGCCGACCACGCCCGCGATACCCGCAAGCCCGGCGCCGAGCGCGAACACGACAACGAACACGAGCTGGATGTTTACGCCGGTGGCGGCCAGGATCTCGCGATCGTCCACGCCGGCGCGCACCATCATTCCGACGCGCGTGCGGTTGAGCGCCAGCCACATCGCGACGCCGATCACGACGGAGGCGGCGAAGATCAACAGCCTCACCCGCGGATATAGCAGGTAAACCGCTTCGCCGGACGATTTGACCGCGGTCACCAGCGGCAGTTCGATCGGACCGACCAGCCAGGCCGGGGTCTGGATCTGATAGAAATCGCCACCGAACACCCAGAGCATGAGGTCTGCGAACACGATCGAGAGACCGATCGTCACCATGGTCTGGCGCAGGTCCTGGCCCTCCATGCGGCGGAAGACGACGAGTTGCAGGACGACGCCGACCAGCGCCACCGCGAGAAACGCGACGATGAAGCTGAGAATCCAGGAGCCGGTCCAGGCACTGATGGCGTAACCGACATAGCCGCCGAACAAATAGAGCGAGCCATGCGCCAGATTGACATTGCGCATCAGGCCGAAAATCAGCGTGAAGCCGCTCGCCACCAGGAAATAAAGACCACCGAGCGTGATCCCATTGAAGATGGCGTTGAGAAAGACCTTCTTTTTGCCGATCGCGTCCTCGAGGCCGGGCGGCCAAACGACAAAGACCAGCCACAGCAGCAGCGCAATCGCGATCAAGATGACCAGCGCCCACGCGGGATGGCGTTCGATGATCCGTGTCACGCCTGCTGTCCGGCTGACAGGGCGGCGCTTCGGCCAACGCTCAGGCGTACGCCGAACGCTGGAAAACCTACGGCAGTTCGCGCCGTTGCCATTCCGTCCTCCCGGGGGTCGCGGCCATTTTGGATCGCGTTTTGGGCATCGTACGGCGACCGCAAGGCGGGTGCTTGATTGCCAGTATCTTTTCGCGCAATCCCTTTAGGGACGTAAGATCTTGGCGGCCCGGCGGTATTCGGTGGGCGCCATCCCGACATTGGCGGCGAAGAAGCGTGTAAAGCCGCTCTGCGACGAGAAGCCGAGATCGAAGCCGATGTCGGCAATCGGCGATTCGGTTGCGACCAGCGCGTCCAGCGCCTGTTCCATGATGAGGGTGTTGAGATACAGGTTCGGGGTGACGCCGGTCTGGGTGCGAAACAGCCTGTAGAAGTGCGGACGCGAGAGGCCGGACGCCCGGGCAATCGAATCCAGTTCGATCTCGGCGCCGGGGCTTTCGGACATCAGCTTGATGGATTTGCGTACGCGGAAGTCGGTGACGGCGGCCGAGCGCGCCTCGGGTACGGGCTCGGAACTCTGCTGCCAGCTTTCCTCGTAGCAAATGTCGATCAATTGCCTGAGTTCGCAATCCAGACTGCTGAGCGAGGGGGCGCCGCAGACCAGCGCCGCGGTCCGCCGCACCTGCTTGTCGAGGGAAACCGTGCGCTTGAAATAGGTCCGGCCGAACCGCAGGGCGGGAGAACGCGCGGCATCGGGAGCGAACCACTCGGCATTGACATAGAGCACGAAGAAGATCGCGCCATTGTCGAGATCGGTGGGGACGAAATTGTGCGGTTCCCACGGATTGATCGCGACGATGGAATCTTCCTTCAGCAGCCGCCTTTCGTCGCAAACGTCGATGCGAGCCGGCGTTCCGCCGACATGGAAAATCAGATGCCCTTCGCGGTGCGTATGCATGTTGAAGGGACGATTTAGCTGATAGACCGTCGCGCGACCGAACCGGCCGTGGAAGACGGCGAGCGCTCTGCTCATGGCCTCCCTCCCGCGGGATGTTCTGGTTTTTTCTTTTAAGGTTCAACATCTGGGGCGAGAATGCAAGAGTGAACGATGTCCTACGAGGGGCGCCGCGCTCGGAAGGGCGCCCCTCGCAGTTGCGAAGACGGAAGACGTCAGTACTTTTTGCACTCCGGAACCGTTCGGCTCGGCAGACCGATCTTGGCGAATACCGCCGGGTCGTAGCCGAGGGTCTGGTTGACGTTGGGAATGACCTTCACGACCTTGCTGAACAACGCGCCCTTGCCGTCGTCCACCACCTCGGTGACGAAGTTGGTGCCGATGGCCTGGCGGTTTTGGTCAAGTTTGATCTTGCCGTTGGGGGCATCGATCTCGATCTTGGCGAGCGCGTCCTTGAGCTTTGCCTGGTTGTTGCTGAGGTCGCCGTTGACCTGACGCAGCGCCAGGATCAGCGCCATGGTCGAATCGTAATAGTTGGTCGCGAGCAAGGACGGGCTGGGGAACCGCTTGTTCGGCGGGAACGCGTCCTGATAGTCCTTGACGAACTTTTGCCAGGCTGGATCGTCCCAGCTGTCGCCCTGGCCACTCGCCGCGATCGTGCCGATCATCGCGTTCTTGGCGTTGCCTTTGGCCGAGAGGATGGTCTGGTCGACCATGATCGAGCCGCCCATCAGATGGGCCTTGCCACCTGCCTGTTGGTACTGGTTGAGGAAATTGACCGCGTCCGCACCACCGAGGCCGAGATAGATCGCGTCGACATCGTCCGGCAGAGCGGCGATGACGGATGCAAAATCCTTGGTGCCGAGCGGCACCCATTGCCGATTGGTGACCTGTCCGCCAGCTCCGCAAAACTCCAGCACCAGCCCGAAGACCTGCGTGTAGATAAACGAATAGTCCTCGCCGACGGTTGCGATCTTTCGATAACCCTTGGTTTCAAAGGCATATTTGCCCAGGCCGACCTGCCACTGGGCACCATCCATGTTGTAGCGGAAGAAATTGGGCGCCGGGTCGACATACGTCGTTTCCTGGGCGCCGGAGGCCGCGTTGACGAATGTCAGTTCCGGATGCGTCTTGGCAAAGTTCTTGACCGCAATGCCTTCATCGCCCGACAGCGGCGAGAGCAGGATCTGGACCTTGTCTTGCTCGATCAGCTTGCGCACGGCGCGAACCGCCGAGTCAGGCGTCGCATCCGTCGATGCAATGACAAATTCCAGTTCCTTGTCGCCGATCTTCTTCCCGAAATTATTAAGCGCCGTCTGGAAACCGCGTATGCCATCCTCGCCGAGCACCGTATAGGTGCCTTCGAGAGTAGCGGTAACGCCGACCTTGATCTTTTCTTGAGCGACTGCGACGCCTGAAAGCAACAGGCTACTCAGCGCGACCAGTCCCGCACAACTTTTTAACATTGAATTCCTCCTCCCTTTTTTTATCGCCAATCGTTCCGTCGCGAGTTGCTTCCATGCGGTCGGGAGCTGAAGCCCCGGATCGCCGCGGTGAAAGCTAGCTGATGAAGGCCGTTGCACGCGCGGCTTCTCGGCCTCGCTGTTTGACAGGCAGTCTCATTTTGCATGCTGCGACGCGATCAATCTCGCAGTGCACAACCCTGGCTGTATTTTCGCGGAGCTGGCGAGCGCGCCGGGGTTTTGCGGATCGAGACAGTCATATTGTCGTTTGCTCCGGCCACCTGAGCGCCGGCAGTTGCGCAGGCGATGCGATCGTCAGCGCCGTGACGTGCGCTCGCGATGCGGTGCCCCGCCTACTTCACCTTCTTTAACGTCTCGAAAATCGTGCCGTTCAACAGAAGGGCGATTTCAGTCGCGGGCAGAGGCTTTTGGCACTCGGACAACGGATTGAGCCAGAAATTGGAGTTGGGCAATATTTCGAACAGGTTGCGCGCGGCGGCGCCAAGACAGGTTTCCGGCTCCTTGACGTAGTCGGAAATGCGCTTCTTGGACGTAAAGGCGGGGTGCCATCTCATGCCCTGGAATTCGACCGTCGCCACGTTGATCTCTTCCTGGGCTTTGAGCGAGCGGCGGCGGCCGGGTTTGATCGGCACTTCCGGAGTCAGAATGTAGATTTCAGCTTCAAGCAACGCTCGATAGAACGCCGGAGCGACGCCCGGATCCTTTCCTGCCGCCTGCATCAGGGCTTCAAGGCCGTTTTCCGGTTCAAACACAGCGATCCTCCCAGATGTCAGCCCTGCGTATCACGAAGGGCGCGATAGATCGTATTGCGCGAGACGCCGAGCCGGCGCGCGGCCTTGCTGATGTTGTTGCCGGATTCCGCGTAGGCGGTCAGAACGTGGGCGCGTTGAATTTCGTGCAGACCGGGCTTCAGCCTGTTGTTGCCTGAAACCGTTCCGAACGGCCGGTCGTCGGACGAAGGTCCGACGACGGAATCGACCAGCGCCTCATCGATCAAGTTTCCGCGCTCGGCCAGCGTCAGCCTCGAAAGGACGTTTCGCAGTTCGCGAATATTGCCGTCCCAATCGAGTTCTGCCAGCCGATCGATCGCGCTCTCCGTCAGGTCCACCGACGGGTCAATCTTCTCGATCAGATGGCGTGCTATCTCGGCGAAATCCGACCGCTCGCGTAAGGGCGACAATGTCACCTCGAGCGTGTTGAGACGAAACAGCAAATCCGAGCGGAATCGGCCCTTTGCAATCGACTCGTCGAGATCGGCGTTGGTCGCCGACACCAGGAGAACGTCAACCTGACGCTTGATCCCGCCGACGGGGCGGACAGTCCAATCGTCCAGGAAGCGCAGCAGCACCGCTTGCAGCGTGACCGGCATGTCGCCGATCTCATCGAGGAACAGTGTGCCCCCGTCGGCTTCCTTGAATAGCCCCTCCGCGCCGCCCTTCTTGGCGCCGGTGAAAGCGCCCTCGGCGTAGCCGAACAGCTCCGCTTCGATCAGGCTGTCGGGTAGCGCGGCGCAATTGACCGGAACGAAGGCGCCGTTCCTTCCGCTTGCGGCGTGGGCATGGCGGGCGAGCTGCTCCTTGCCGGTGCCGGTCTCGCCGCGGATCAGGATCGGCATCTTGCGCGCCGCGGCGGTCTCCACCCGTCGAACCAATCCAGCCATCTTGGGATCGACGGATACGAATTGCGGCGTGACCTCCTTCGGCGACGGCGGCCGAGGTCTGGAAGCTCCCTGAATCATCGGGAACTGGCGCGTGTTCTCGATCGTCGAGACGAACTGGCTGCCGACGTCATCCTCGAGGCGCTGGCGTTCCTTGCGCCGGCCTTCATCGACAAACGTGCTGAACTTCGTACGAAAGACGTCGGAGAAGCGACGGCCCGGCGAGGCCGGCAGGCCGTGCAACAAGACGCTCGCGGCCCTGTTGGCGGCCAGGATCATTCCTTCATTGTCGACGGCCAGCAAACCCGCACTCAGCGTGTGCAGGTATTCGCCGCGATTATGAAACGCGATCAGGATATTTCCGCGGTGGTGTTCCCGGAACAGACCATTCTCGATCTGTGTCGCGGCCATCCCGACCAGGGCCTGGGTATGAGCCTGCCTGGACATGCAATCCGACGAAGCATCGAGGATTCCGGTCAGTTCGCCGTCGGGCCCAAAGATCGGCGCCGCGACGCAGGTGAGATTGTTGTACCGTGAGAAGAAGTGGTCCCGCCCGTGCACGACGATTGCCCGCTTGAGATGCGCCGCGGTCCCAAGGCCGTTGGTACCGCAGATGCTCTCCTTCCAGATCGTGCCAGGCCGAATGCTCGCTGCGTGCGACGCATCGCTGAAGCTGGGGTCGGATATGATGTCGAGCAGCAGGCCATCGGCATTGGCGAAGGCGATCATGAAGTTCGAACCGGCGATCTGCTGATGCAGCGTGTGCATCTCGGCGAGCGCGAGGCCACGCACCAGCGAACAGCGCTGTTGCTCCTGTCGGAGCAACGCGGGGCTGACGAATTCCGGCGAAGGAGGGCGCAGCGTGTCGAGGCCGAAGGAAATGCAGCGCATCCAGCTATCGTAGATGTCGGCCGACAGAAGTTCGGCCGGCGGCGCGCCGCGCTGCTCAAGCGTCTTCCACGCAGTCTCGACACGCCGGGTGGCGGGCAGCATGATCGTTCCTCCGTGAACTACCGTTCGGCAATTTCTTCCTGAGCCCCGTTCGGGCCTTCTTTGCGCGCTCTGCGATTTAGCTGAGCATAGAACAAGCGCCCGGAAATCCAAATTTTCCTCGTCGCTGACGGTCGTCGCCGAAGTGTTCCGTCTCGGAACAATATTTTCGTCAAGTCTGCTCCGATGCGGATCGAAGCGAAATCGCCGAAAGACAGAGAACACCAAAAATATCAGTCGGTTATCGGCTTGGCACAGCCCTTGCTCACATAGTTAGCAAGATGGCGGCGACGCCACGCGCGCCAAATAAAAATTTTCAGGGGGAGACGTAGATCAATGAAAGCCGCAGTGCTCCACGCTTTTGACGAAAAGCTGACGGCAAAGGAATTTGTCAAATACGAGGATGTGACAGATCCGAAGATTTCCCGACCAATGGATGTGATCGTCCGCATCGGCGGCGCGGGTGTTTGTCGTACGGATCTACATATCGTCGAAGGCATTTGGCGCAGCAAGGTCGACGTCAAACTTCCCTACATCATGGGCCACGAGAATGCGGGCTGGGTCGAAGCGATCGGGCCTGGCGTCGAAGGCGTCAAGGTCGGCGACAGCGTCATCTGCCATCCGCTGGTGACGAGCGGTCACTGCCTTGCGTGTCGGCGCGGCAACGACATGCACGCTCTCGACAGTTCGTTCCCCGGCATCAATGCCAACGGCGGCTACGCGCAATATCTGCTGACCGGACAGCGTTCCCTCATCAAGTTGCCGAAGTCGCTCGCGCCGAAAGATGTCGCTCCCTACACCGATGCCGGCCTGACCGCCTATCGCGCCGCGAAAAAAGCGTCCCGCCATTTGCTGCCGGGCGAATATGTTGTCGTGATCGGCGCAGGCGGGTTGGGACACATCGGAATCCAGGTACTGGCGGCACTGTGCGCGGCCGAGATCATCGTGGTTGATCGCGCCCAGAAATCGCTCGATCTCGCCAAGAAGTGCGGCGCTCATCATCTGGTAAAAGCCGACAACAACGAAGTCGAGGCAGTGCTGGCGCTGACAGGCGGACGCGGCGCCGAAGCGGTCATCGATTTCGTCGGCGAGGGCGATGCCATCGCCAAAGGGCTGTCGATGACCGCGAACGGCGGCACCTACTACATCGTCGGTTACGGCGGCAAGATCGAGTTGCCGACCCTCGATATGATTACCACCGAAAAGACCATCGTTGGAAACCTGGTCGGCACCTATGCCGAACTGGTCGAACTGATGGCGCTCGCCGATCGCGGCCTCGTCAATCTCTACACCAGGGAATACCGGCTCAACCAGGCCAACGATGCGCTGCACGACCTGCATCATGGCGAAATCCATGGCCGCGCGGTCCTGATCCCCTAGCCATGCTGCCGATCAATATGCATCGGCGGCCAGCACGTCGAACGAAAGTAATGCCCGTGAATGCCAGCAAGCACGGCCCGCAAATCACCGACGAGGAAGCCGCCGAACTCGGGCGAGCGCGGGAACGAATGCTGGCGCGCCACAAGTTGATCGAAGGAATGATTCGGAACAACGAGATGCAGCTGAAAAACGAAAGTGCCCGCGGCGGCGCCGAAATCGAACTCGAATGTGCCCGGCGCGATGTCGCGCAAACCGGTGCCGGCGCCGCGGCGCAGGCCGAATTGGAGCGGGCGACGGCGCGTTTGCAGGCGCTCCAGGAAGACCACCAGCGTCTCGTCAGCGAGCGCGAGTGGCTCAACGCGGCGCTGCTGGAATTTGAAAGCGGGCCATCCGCCAATGAACACCAACGCTCGGGACATGCATGATGACCAAGGTCGGGATCAAATCTGCCGGAACAACCGCGCCGTCGCGCTCGTCGCCTAAGCGAGCCGAATTGAGCGAGGAAGATAAATCGAAGGATGCGTTCTTTGTTCGGGTAGCTGAAATCGCGGAAGCCATGATTGCCAGGCACGGCAAGGATTTCGCGATGGGGACGATGCTGCTTTCCGCGAAGTTCATCGCGGAGGGAAAGCCATTCGGCAGTCGTGCCGGCGGCGGTGATGACAATAGCAACGCCGTCAAGCCGGCCTGAAAGACAATTCGAATTTCGGAATCAAAGTCAATTTTCGGGAGACAAAGTTCATTACGCAGGCGCGAGTTTGAAGAAAGCGATCAGAAGGCCTGCCATTGGGCTGCCTTTTGGTTCGGTAACTGAAGCGAAACATAGAAGCCAAAGCAACGTTCAAAGGAGAGAGAAATGTCTGCAAGTCTGACGCTGAACAAGATTACTGCCCAGAAAGGCATAAGCATTGCCGAAGCGGCCAACCGCGTTGCCGATCTCGGCTGGACGCCGAGTTACGTGCAGGAAGCGATGACGTTCCCGACCGACTACAAGATATCGAAGACGCCGCGCGACCCGATGAAGCAGGTGCTGCGGTCGTATTTCCCGATGCAGGAAGAAAAAGACAACCGCGTGTACGGCGCGCTCGATGCGGCGTTGCGCGGCGACATGTTCCGCAACGTCGAGCCGCGTTGGGTCGAATGGATGAAGCTTTTCCTGGCCATCATCCCGTTCCCGGAGATCTCGGCGGCGCGATCGATGGCGATGGTCGGCCGGCTGGCGCCGGGCGAAGAATTGCGTACCGGGTTCACCATGCAGATGGTCGATGAGTTCCGCCACTCGACGATCCAGATGAACCTGAAGAAATGGTACATGGAAAACTACATCGATCCCGCAGGGTTCGATATTACCGAGGCCGCGTTCGGCAAGTGCTACGCCACCACCATCGGTCGCCAGTTCGCCGAAGGCTTCCTGACCGGGGATGCCGTAACTGCCGCGAACGTCTATCTGACGGTCGTTGCCGAAACAGCGTTCACCAATACGCTGTTCGTCGCGATGCCGTCGGAAGCGGCGCGCAACGGTGATTATGCTCTGCCGACAGTGTTCCTGTCGGTGCAGTCCGACGAATCCCGCCATATCGGCAACGGCCATTCGATGCTGATGGCCATGATCAACGACCCGTCGAACCATCAGTTGCTCGAGCGAGACCTGAAATACGCCTTCTGGCAAAATCACGCCATCGTCGATGCCGCGATCGGGACCTTCATCGAATACGGCACGACCAATCGCGACAAGAACAAGGAATCCTATGCCGAGCTTTGGCATCGCTGGATTTACGAGGATTACTATCGCACCTACATGCTGCCGCTCGAGAAATACGGCATCAAGATCCACCACGACGACGTGGCCGCGGCCTGGGATCGTATCGTGAAGAAGAACTATGTGCACAAGACCGCGCAATTCTTCACGGTCGGCTGGTCGGTGAACTTCTGGCGGATCGAGGCCCAGACCGAGAAGGACTTCGAGTGGTTCGAGCATAAATATCCAGGCTGGTACGCCGAGTTCGGCGACTTCTGGAAGTGGCATGCGAAGCTCAGCGTCCCTGGCGAAACCAACATCCTGTTCAATAGCGATGTGGGCTATTCGTATCCCCATCGTTGCTGGAGCTGCATGGTTCCCTGCCTGATCCGCGAAGACTTCGTCTGCGACGAAGTGGACGGCAAGCTTTACACCTATTGCTCGGAAGGGTGCCGCTGGACCCACAAGGTGGCGTTTGCCGCCGAGTACGAAGGCCGCGCCACGCCGGCGATGGGCCGCTTCAGCGGTCGCCGCGAATGGGAAGACTGCTATCACGGTTGGGATGTCGCAGACGCGATCAAGGATCTCGGGTTCGTTCGACCCGACGGCAAGACCCTGATCGCCCAGCCGCATCTGCGCTTCGACGAGAAGGACATGTGGACGCTCGATCACGTCCGTGGGCATCAGCTTGGCAGCCCGCTGCGCGGTTTCCGGGCGCTCTCGCCGATCGAACGCGAGGTCGCGATCGCCGACTATCGCAAGGGCTTCAAGATCAATCCTTGTCATTGAGCCAATCGGGTGGGGGCCGCCGTCGCGGCCCCCATTGCCCGGCGCGAGCGTGTCGCTCCGGCATTTTTCAGTCACGACTGCAACAAGGGCGACCCAATGTCAGAAGCGCAGGTTCACAAGGTTCGGTTCGAGCCTGTGGGCATCGAGATGGAAGTAGAGGAGGGGGAGACCGTGCTCGACGCCGCGTTTCGTCAGGGCATCTCGCTGATGCATGGCTGCAAGGAAGGTCAATGCGGCAGCTGCAAATCGAAGCTGGTCGATGGTGACATCGAGCTGTTGAAATACTCGACCTTCGCGCTGCCCGATTACGAGAGCGAAACCGGCCATGTCCTGTTGTGCCGTACCCACGCCTTCAGCGATGTCAGCTTCGAATTGCTCAATTACGACGAAGACCTGCTCAGCCGTTCGATCGCCGTGAAGTCGTTTCCCGGGCGTGTCACCGGGATCAGCGCGCTGACGTCGGATATCAGGTTGCTGGAGATCGAAATCGAAAAGCCGCTCAAATTCTGGGCCGGACAATATGTCGACCTGACGCTGCAACGTGGCGCGATCACCCGGGCGTTTTCGATGGCGAATGCGCCTGGCGAAGGCACCAGCCTGCGCTTCATCATTAAGAAATACCCGAACGGAGCGTTCTCCTCCCAGCTCGACGGTGAATTGGGCGTCGGCGACGCGGTCGTCGCCAAAGGACCCTACGGCACCTGCTTTCGGCGGGAAGAGCGGCCCGGCGCGATGCTGCTGATCGGTGGCGGTTCGGGAATGTCGCCGCTGTGGTCGATCCTGGCGGACCATATCGAGAGTGGGGAGCAACGGCCCGTGCGGTTCTTCTATGGAGCCCGCACGCGTGACGACCTGTTCTACCTCGAGGAACTGGCTGCGATCGCCGCCAAGCTCAAGGATTTCAAATTTATACCCGCGCTATCGCATGCGGAGGCAGGCGAGAAGTGGGAGGGCGAAACCGGCTTTGTCCACGAGGTCGTGTTGCGTCATCTGCGCGAGGAAAAGCTGACCGGTACGATCGATGCCTACGCCTGCGGTCCGACGCCGATGATCGACGCCGTACTGCCGATCCTGCAAATGAACGGCGTCGAGCCCGAGCACATCTATTTCGACAAATTTACGCCGGCGGTGCGATGACGGCGTTTGGAAGTTCGTCGCAACACAGGACATCAAAGGGAGCCACCTATGAGCGCACAAGCGAGCAGAGCCGCAGCAAAGCCGGCAATCGTCAAATCCGGGGCGGCCGGATCCGCGGTCTTTCCGGGGTCCGACAGTCGTAAATACAACTATTTCGAGCCCAAGGGCCGCAAGGCGACGCATTACGAGGACATGACGGTCGATGTCCAACCCGATCCCGAGCGCTATCTTCTGCAGGATTGGATCATTTCGTTTCCGGACGGAACGCCGACTTATTCCAAGGACTGGACCGCGGCCAAGAGCTCCAACTGGCACAAATTCCGCGCCGTGGACCAGGAATGGGAACGGACGCACTACCAGCGTCAATCGACCATTTGCGGCATGGTGCAAAACACCATCGAGAACGGTCGGAGGTCGGGTGCGCCCGCGCGCTTCGATGCCGCCTGGGTCAAGATATTGCAGAACCATCTCGGCGCCTACAAGCACGCCGAATTTGGCCTGGGCACGTCGACCATGCAGGCGCAGCGCTACGGCTATACCCAGATGGTCAACAATGCGATCCTGACCAATTCCTCGTACAAGCTGCGTTTCGCGCAGGATATCACGCTCTATCTGAGCGAAATCGGCCTCGACCTTCCGGGTTTCGACATTGCCGCCGGCAAGCAGCACTGGCTCGAGGATCCGATCTGGCAGGGCGTACGCAAGTCGATCGAATCGATCATGGGTTCGAACGATTATCTTGAGCAATATTTCGCAACCAATGTCGTGTTCGAGCCGCTGGTTGGCGAATTATTCCGCTCCGGGTTCCTGATGCAGGCGGCTTCGGCACAGAACGACTTCATCACCCCTGCCGTCGTCTCGGCCGCGGAGGCCGACTACGAGCGTAATCTCGCCAACACCGTCGAGCTGTTCCACATCCTCGGCGAGGATCCCACGCACGGCGGCCACAATATCGCGCTGTTCAACAAGTGGCTCGTGAAACATGCCGACCTCGCACTTGATGCCTCCAATCATCTGCAACCGATCTGGTCGCAGCCGCGCGTCAAGGTCGCAACGTTCGCCGATGCCCTGGCGCACGCCAAGAACCGCATCAAGGGGATCGCCAGCGAGCTTGGCCTGAAGCTTCCAGCCAACCTCGCATCATAATCCGATCTACATCCTTTAACCGAATCCTTCAGGAGACAGCAATGTTGCAAGAGAACGACAATATCTTCAAATCGATGAAAGACATCACGTTCGAGGATACCGTGTCGCATCAATGCGGGGTCACGATGAACGACAGCGTCGAGGCGCGCGCGATCGCCGATGTCATGGGCCGTCACGAGCATATCAAGGTGACCTATATGCCGGCGATGATCCGTATCGACGGCACCGGCACGATGGAATTCAAGATGGATGAGATTTCGGAGGAACTCGGGCGCGCCATGACCCCGCATCTGTTCGAGATTTCAACCTCCACCCATTACGGCCGCATGGTGATGACCGACGACAACACGGTGATGCTGTTCGGCGACATGAACGAGATGATGAAATACATCGTCTGACGGTCGCGCAAAATGACGGTGTGGCCGGCCGGGAAGCCGGCCGCACCGATACCGGCTACACGATACCGGCTACGCCGATGGCGAGCCCCATCATATTCAAACCGCTCGCGGGAGCAGGAGAAACGCCATGTACAGGACAGCCAAGGGTGAAGAAATATTCGTCATCGACGGTCATACGCATTTTTGGGACGGAAGCCCCGCGAACCAGAAAAATATCCATGGCAAGCAGTTTATCGAGTGCTTTTATGCCTATCACTCGAACCTCAGTCCGCCGTCCGAGAAGTGGCCGTTGGAAAAGTTCGAGAAGTACGACGCCAAAACCATGTTCGACGATTTATTCGTTACCGGTTACGACGATATGGCGATCCTGCAGCCGACCTACCTGACGGATTTCTACAAAAATGGCTTCAACACCACCGAGCGCAACTCGGCGATCAAAAAGAGCCACCCGGATCGGTTCATCCTGAATGGGGCATTCGATCCGCGCGATGGCACCAAGGGCCTGGAGGATCTGCATGCGCTGTCCGAGAAGCACAAACTCAAGGGCGTCAAGCTCTACACCGCCGAATGGCGTGGCGAATCCAAGGGCTACAAGCTGACGGACAAGGCCTGTTATCAATATCTGGAGGCTGCGCAGAAGCTCGGTATCAAGAACATTCACGTCCACAAGGGGCCGACCATCATCCCGCTCAACCGCGATGCGTTCGATGTGGCCGATGTCGACGACGTCGCGACCTCGTTTCAGGACCTGAACTTCATCGTCGAACATTGCGGCCTGCCGCGGCTTGACGATTTCTGCTGGATCGCAACCCAGGAGACCAACGTTTATGCGGGGTTGGCCGTGGCGCTGCCCTTCATCCATACGCGGCCGGGTTATTTCGCCCATATCATCTCGGAGCTCCTGTTCTGGGTTGGGCCCGACAAGATCCTGTATGGCAGCGACTACGGCATCTGGACGCCGAAATGGCTGATCGACAAGTTCATGGCCTTTGAGATTCCGGCTGATGTTACCAAGGAGACCGGCTCGGTATTGTCGATGGAGACGAAGACCAAGATTCTCGGCCTTAATGCCGCGCGGCTCTATGGCATCGATGTCGAGGCGCAAAAGAAGAAGATCAGGGCTGGTGGTGGCTATGCCCATCTTCCCGAAGCCGTTCACGCCGCGCCATGACCACCATGAACGAACGTGGCGACCAAAACCAACAGATGGCAGGCGCGCGGCCCCGGGGCCGCGCGGCCGAAGTCTGGCACTGCCTGCAAGGCGTGACGGATCCGGAACTCGACGAGTCGGTCGTCGAGTTGAACTTCATCAGCAGAGTCGAGGTGGATTCGGAAAACCGGGTCCACATTGAATTCCGGCTTCCGACTTATTGGTGCGCCGCGAATTTTTCATTCCTGATGGCGGACGATATGCGCCGCGCCGTGATTGAGCTCGACTGGGTCGTGGGCGTCAGCGTCGTTCTCGGCGAGCACATGTATGCCGACAAGATCAACGAGGGTCTCGCCAAGGGGTTATCCTTTCGGGACACCTTCGGGGTCGAGGCTGACGGCGACCTGGACGATCTGCGCCGGACGTTTCTGATCAAGGCATTCCAGCGTCGGCAGGTGGCCCTGCTCAACCATCTGGCCGGGGCAGGGCACGCGGCGACGACGGTCGTCAGCCTGACGCTGGGCGAGCTTGGCGATCTGCCCGTCGAAGATGAAGGCGCGAAATTGGTACGCCGCTATCTTGAGCGGCGCGATGTCGTTGGACCAGTGCGTGCCGATGCTTTGGCGTTCCTGGATGCCGAAGGCGCACGGCTGAAGGCGGATGGTCTATCGAGCTACGTCTCCGGCTTGCGGCGCGTCGGCATCAACGCCGAGTTCAACAGCGCGCTGTGCCGCGGTCTGCTTTCGGTGCGCTTCGATCTCGAAACGCCCTTCGTTGCAAAATCAAAGATGTCGTCATCAACGAATTCGGGCTCTCAGCACGTGCCTTGACACGAGAGTTCGTGACCGTGAGCGACTTCAAACGAGACGACCCGTTCTTGAAAAGGTGAGGACATCCAATGCCGAAGATCATGCTGCATGATGAAGCCGCGCGGGCGGCGCTGGGCAGGGGTGTCGCCAAGCTCGCCAAAGCGGTTCGCGGCACGCTGGGCCCGAAGGGCATGAACGCGATCATGGACCGACCGATCGGTACGCCGATCGTGTCACGCGACGGCGTCAGCATTGCCAGCGAGATCGAGCTTGAGTGCCCATTCGAAAATATGGGCGCGCAGGTGCTGCGCGAGGTTTCAAAACAAACCAATGACGTGGCCGGTGACGGCACGACGACCGCGACCGTGCTAGCCGACGTGCTGGTGCAGGACGGCTTGAGGTGCCTGGCCGCGGGGGCCAATCCGGTTGAATTGGTGGAGGGGCTTGAACTCGCGGTTACCGAGACCATCGCGGCGCTGAAACGTTCGGCCAAAGCGGTGCAGGGGCAATCCGGTTTGCGTGCGGTCGCCAGCATTGCCGCCAATGACGCGGTGTTGGGCAATATGGTCGCGGAAGCCTTTGAGCGGGCCGGCAATCACGGGATTGTCGCGGTCGAATTCGGCAACACGGTCGATACGACGCTGGAGGTGATCGAAGGCATGGCCTTCGAGCGCGGCTATCTCTCGCATCATATGGTCACCGATGTCGAGAAGATGCAGGTCGTCCTCGACAATCCGTTCATCCTGATGACGGATCACAAAATTCAAACCGGCGAACAGCTCGCCGGCGTGATTTCGCTCATCGAAAGGAGCGGGCGGCCGCTATTGATCATCGCCGAGGAGGTAGCTCCGCCGGTGATCATGCAATTGCTGGCGCGCCGGGAGAAGACCAATTTCAAAGTGGCGGCGATCCATCCGCCGGAATATGGCCATTGGCGCAAGGCGATGCTGGAGGATATTGCGATTACCACCGGCGGCCGGGTGATCTCGCTTGATCTTGGCGGACGGCTCGAAAAGGTGGAGCTGCACGATCTCGGTTCTGCGCGCCAGGTGCGAATTTCAGCGTCCAAGACATTGATCACGGCGGGAGCCGGCGATCAAAAGAAGATCGCGGCGCGCCGCGAGCAGGTCATGCGGCAATATGATGCCGCTCCGGAAAATATCGAGCGGGACAAGTTCCAGGAGCGCATCGCGAAACTGTCGGGCGGCACGGCCATGATCCTGGCCGGCGGTGCAACGCCGGTCGAGCAGAAGCGACGGACCCAGCTGATCGAGGACGCGATCAACGCCACCCGTGCGGCGATCGAGGAAGGCATCGTCCCGGGGGGCGGCGTCGCCCTGCTCAGGGTGGCGCCGCAGCTCGACGGCACGATCGAGGGATTGAAGGGCGGAGCCCGGCAAGGAGCGGAGCTGCTGCAACGCGCGCTAAGCCGTCCGTTCTTCTATATCGCCGCCAATGCCGGCCTGAATGCCGAGGCGGAAGTGACCAAGGCCGCCAAAGCCAGCAACGGCCACGGTCTCGATGCGCGCAATGGGGCATCCGTCGATCTCGTCGAGGCGGGCATCATCGATCCGGTCAAGGTCTGCTATAGTGCGGTTCGCAATGCGGCTTCTGTCGCCGGCCTCATCCTGACCACGCAGACGCTGATCGCCAAGAAGCCGGACGACTACGACCCGACCACTGGACCGGCGCTGGGCGGCGGCGCCGAGTTGCTTTGATCGTCGAGGCAGCCGCCGATCATGTCGGCTTCTTTTGCCCGAGCGCGCGATAGATGGTGTTTCTCGAGACACCGAGACGTCGCGCGGTTTCGCTGATGTTGCCGGCGGTCTCGGCATATACCACGAGGATTCGAGCCCGCTGGATGTCGTGGAGCGATCCTGGTTCGGTCTGGGCGGACCGATCGATCGTCGCCTCCACGCTGGCCTCATCGATCAGGCCGTCCGCGGCGGCCAGCGTAAAGCGTGCCAGCATATTGCGTAGTTCGCGGATGTTGCCGGGCCAGGCGCGCGCGGCGAGATGGGCGACGGTCGCCGGCGTGATCTCGCAATGCGGATCGATCGCGCCAAGCAGATGACGAACGATGGCGTCGAAGTCGTTGCGATCCCGCAGTTTTGGTAGCGTCACCTCGAGGGTATTGAGGCGATAGAGCAGGTCGGACCGGAAGCGCCCGGCGGCGATGGCCTTGTCGAGGCTGGCGTTGGTGGCGGAGACGAGAAAGACGTCTACCTTCGATCGGACACCGCCAACGGGACGTACGGTCCAGTCGTCAAGCAGGCGCAGGAGCACGGCCTGTAGTGCGACCGGCATGTCACCGATCTCGTCGAGGAACAGCGTTCCTCCATCAGCCTCCTTGACGAGCCCGATCGCACCGCCGCGCCGCGCTCCGGTAAAGGCACCCTCGGCGTAGCCGAACAGTTCGGCCTCGATCAGGCTTTCGGGCAGGGCAGCGCAATTGACGGGGACGAAGGCGCCGGTTCGTCCGCTGACGTCGTGGGCGTGGCGGGCGAGCTGTTCCTTGCCGGTGCCGGTCTCACCGCGGATCAGAATGGGCATCTTGCGCGCTGCCGCGGTCTCGACCTGACGGACAATGCTCCGCACCGTCGGATCGCGAGCAACGAATCCGAAGGCCGCGCTCGCAATGTTGCGCTCAAGAGGGCGACGTCCCGGCGCCGAATCCTTGCGGGGAGGCGACAAGTCCGCCGTATCGCGGCGTTCGATTTCGGGCTTCCGGTTCTGCATGTCACGATCAGCTGTCGGCTGGCGTCGCCGTGCATGCAGCACCACGATGGCGCCGATACCGGAACCTTCGTTCTCAATGAGGTTGAAGCTCGCGTTCGGAAGCAGCTCTCTTAATTTGCCGGGCCATTCCTCGAAGGGAAGCGTCTTTAAAAATCGGGTTGGCGCATTGCCGCGAGCGCCGTGGCGGTCATTCTCAATGGCGCTCAGGGCGCGCTCGGTGGCGTGGAGAATCAGACCTCGGCGGTCGAGTACGATATACTCGTCGTTCGACCACAGCGATCTCTTGGCAAGAAAGCGGCAGAGCAGTTGCTCGTGTTCCTGTCGGACCGATTGCGCGAGCACGCTCTCCACATGATGGCCGACGGCGACGGCCAAAGCGAGGCTCTGCGGATTGAAGGTGTTGGCGGGGCCGGAGATGTCCACCACGCCCAGCAGTTCGCCGTCGGTAGGATCATGGACCGGAACCGCAGCACAGGTCCAGCGCTGCACCTTTGAGCAAAAATGCTCCGCGCCGCGGATTTGAACGGGCTTCGATTCCGCCAGCGCCGCGCCGATCGCGTTGGTGCCGATGTCGGCCTCGCTCCAGCGTCCGCCATGTTCCAGGTGAACCGTGCGACCGGCGTCAATGACCCTGTCATCACCCTGCGTATCGATGATCAATCCGGTGGGATCGGTCAGGATCATGATTGAATTGGCGTCGCTCAGGAATGTTTTTGAATTCTCGAGCGCGCAGCGGGCGGCATGACGGAGCGAGGCGTGTTTGGAGCGGAGACGAAACAGTTCGGCGTCTGCGACAAGCGGCGCTCTTGCGCGGTCGATCGTGACTTGATGGCGCTTGGATCTCTGCCACGACGCTGCGACCGATGAGTTCAAATCGGACGACAGCGTTCCGCGTTCGATGAATTTCTCCCATGCGGCCAGCACTTCTCGTTGATCCATACCGGCTCCTCCGAGGTGAGAAGGCGTAAGCCCCGCTCATTGACGGGCCTCGCCATCCATCACCTGATTGCGGGCTGCTTGTCGCAATAGCCGTTTTCATCACGCAAAGCGTAACGTCAAAACCCTTCCAGGCGGCGGCCTGTATCGGGCCGAACAACAGTTACACGTGTCGCGAGGACGGTCGCGCCATCCAGTCAAGCACCCGATCCAGCGTTTACTTCCCAGACGTCCCATGCGGTTCTTTAGCGCCCGCTGAACACAGCCTATACTCGTCGGCGACCCCGCGCAAAGGACGAGTCCGTAGCTCCGGAGTCTTTTTGCGCTTCACGGAAAGGCCGGAGCCGGTGCGAGTTTTAACGCGATTACCTCGCGGGAACTCGCGCTTTTGCTGAAGTTCGCTGCAGTTCCACTCGGTCGAAGGCTCGTGCTCGGGCGGCGTTTGACAGGTGCAGCGCAGCATCCGAGGGTTGAGCGGTGTTAGACATCGCCGAGCAGCCGCTCGATCGCCACCGCGAAACAGCCCGCTACTACTTTCGCCCGCTGAAGCAACCGTGCGATTTGATCGCGGAAGGATGGCAGCGCTCTCGCGCCGCCATCTTCGCGGCAAGTCCTTCAAAGTGACCGTGTACGCCGGCATCGGGAGCCGTGCCGGTTCATGTAGACGCGGGACCCGCGGGGCCTGCGACGCCGGTCAAGGCATCGACGAATAGTTGATCGGAAGCCACGTGTAGCCGGAACCGGCCGCGCGAACGTGCCCAATGCCGGGGAACGAGAGGTGGGCTGCCGCCACCATGTCGCCCTGCTTGGCCACGTCGGCGAAGACCTTCAGGCGTTGCGCCAGGGCTTCCTTGGAGTCGCCGTCGAAATGGATGACGACCGATGGATCGGGAAACTGCACCGAGCCGACATGGATCAGGTCACCCCAGACAATCAGCTTCTGACCCTTGCTCTCGACAACATAGACGCTATGCCCGGCGGTATGTCCGTAGCTCGCCACCGCCTTGATGCCTCCGCCCAGATCGGTGTCGCCATCGAACGGCTTGAACTTGCCGGCCTTGACGTAAGGGTTGAGCGACGCCATCGCGCCCTGGAAAAGGCCTTTCGAATCGTCAGGCGCCTTGTCGAGGTTGGCCTGGCTGAGCCAGAACTCGGCTTCGCGTTGGTCGGCGCGTACGATGGCATTTGGGAACGCGATCTTGTCGTCCGCCATCAGCCCCCCCGAGATGGTCGGGATGCATGTGGGTGAGATAGATCTCGTCGACCTGCTCAGGCTGATATCCGGCCGCCCTCAGGTTGGTCAGCAGTTTGCCCAGCGTCGGCCCGAACAGCGCGCCGGCGCCGGTATCGATCAGGATTAGTTTGCTGCCGGTGTTGATCAAAAAGCCGTTCACCGAGGTTTCGACCGGGATCGTGAGATAGGCCTCAGCGAGGGTACGCTGGAGAACTTGCGGGTCGACATTGAAGAGCAATTTGTCCATAGGCAATCGGACCGTGCCGTCCGAGATTGCGGTAATCTCGTCGTCCCCAAGCATGAGGCGATAGTAAGCGGGCGCCTGGGTTTTGATCTGAGGTGCCGCACTGAAGGCCGCACCCGATGACAGAGTGCCGACAGCGGCAGCAAAGGCTGCGGTAAAAACCGTGCGTATCGCTTGCTTCAATCGCATAAGCATTTCCCACATTTTTTAGGACTGACAAAACGAATATTGGCCTTCCTGGTCCAGCTATCGCAAGCGCGACGATCCGTGGCATGGATGGCCGGTAGGCGCATAATAGGCACGCCCTCACGATAAGTAGAACAGATTTCCGTCCGGGGATTGATCGTCTATCTTGACGGCGGAGCGCTCGTGACCTGAACCTCAATACTTGAAACTCAAGACCTGCGATTTCCCTGATGAATCCAAATCCTCAAAAGCTGGTGATCATCGGACACGGCGCCGCCGGGCTTGCCGCGGCGGTCTCGGCGGCTGAAGAGGCAGCCAGACGAGGCTTGCGCATTGAGATCACCCTGGTTGAAAAGTCAGGTGAAGATGAAGCCGGTGGAAACACCCGCTGCAGTCCTTCCTATATGCGGCTCGCGGCACCCGATCGCCTCGCGCCCGGTTTTGAAGACGATATGCATCAGGCATCGGGCGGATTAGCCGACCGCGGCTATTTTCGAACGCTGGCAGAGAACGCCGCAGCGACCATTGGATGGCTGGGGAGTCACGGCGTCGCGTTTGACATCCCGGTCTATTATCTCAGCGCCGGTCCGCCGCGGATCCAGCCTGTCGGTGGCGGCCGCGCCATCGTCGATGCGCTTGCGGCCGCCGCCAGAAAGGCGGGCGTGACGGTTCGCTATCAATCCCCGGCGACCGGCTTGGTGGTGGGGCAGGGGGATCGCGTCAGCGCCGTCCTTGTTCGATCCGGCGATCACGTCACGGCGATCGGTGCCGACGCCGTTGTTCTCGCCAGCGGCGGATTTCAGGGCAATCTCGCGATGATGCGGGCCCGTTTCGGGCCGGCCGCCGAGACCATCAGATTGATCTCGCCAGGTACGCGCTTCGATACCGGCGATGGTATTGTCATGGCCGTTGATCTCGGTGCATCCGTCTCCGGCGATTGGAACGGCATGCACATCGAGCCGATCGACCCGCGCAGCCGGCAATCCGCGCCGGTGGTTTTGGTCTATCCCTACGGAATTGTCGTCGACCAGGATGGGCGCCGTTTTCTGGATGAAGGTGGCGGGCTCGTGCACGAGACCTGGGAGGCTTTCGCCCGCGACATCCATTTCGCGCGACCGGAGCATATCGCCTATGCGATCCTCGATAGCCGGCTGTTCGATATCAAAGGCTTCGAGCGCGCGATCAGGTCGGAGGTGGCGCCGCATCAGGCCGACACGATCGAGGACCTCGCCGCGCTGATCGGCACTCCCGCCGGTCAACTGCGCGAGACGGTCGACGCGTTCAATCGGGCGGCAACCGGGGACGCCGCGCGCTTCGACGCCACACGTTGCGACGGGCTTGCGGCCAGCAGCGAACTCGATCCGCCGAAATCGAACTGGGCCCGCGCCATCGATCAACCGCCATATCTGGCTTATCCACTGGTCGGCGGCCTCGCCTATACATTTGGCGGGCTTGCAACCAACG
>NZ_LMUK01000025.1:125170-133988 GCF_009766005.1 Bradyrhizobium sp. S69
GAAGTCCTCGGCGAACAGGGGCCGATTTCGGGTCTCTACGCCGCAGGAGAAATCACCGGGCACTTTTACGGCACCGCGCCAAACGCTGTTTCGGTGCTACGGGCCCTTGTGTTCGGAAAGATCGCCGGACGTCAGGCCATCGATTTCCTAGAGCATGATCCGGAAAAGTGGAAACCGGTTTTCCCTCGGGACTAACGCGAAGCGTTTGCCCGGAGATCATGCTCAAACAATAAAGTAGAGCGGGATGACGATTCGAAGATAAGTCATCCCGCTCTACTCGCGCGAACCGAACAAGTAGCAGAGGAGAGATAAATGGCTTCAGAACAAGGCGGCGCCTTCATCCGCAACATCGCGGAAGTGCCCTGGCGCGAATTCCCCAATCACTTCGGCGGCGCGCTGTCAAAACCCCTGGTGATGCCCGAGACGGCCGGCTCGCGTCACCTCGATTATCGAATTTCGATGTATCAGCCGATGGCGCATGTGGCGCGGCACACGCATCAGGTCCAGGAGCAGATCTACCACGTGCTCGAAGGCGAAGGCCTGATGGAAATTGCCGGCAAGAACCATGTCGTGCGCAAGCACGATGTTATCTTCTTGCCGCCGGGCGTGGAGCACGCGATCTCGAATTCGGGGTTGGTCGATCTGGTGTTTCTGGTGATTACGTCACCGGTAACGGATAGTTAGCTAAACTGCGGCCCGGTGAAACCGGCTCAGGAATGCGGCCAGTCGCGGATTCTGCGGCCGGCCGATCACATCAGCGGCAGCGCCAATTTCCGCCATCACGCCCTCGCTCATGAAGCCGACGCGGGTGGAGACGTCGGCGGCGAAGGCCATTTCGTGGGTGACCAGGATCATGGTCATGCCTTCCGAGACGAGATTACGGATCACCGCCAGAACTTCGGAGACCAGTTCGGGATCCAGCGCCGAGGTGACCTCGTCGAACAGCATCACATCGGGCTTCATGGCGAGCGCACGTGCGATCGCCACGCGCTGCTTCTGCCCGCCCGAGAGCTTGCCCGGGAAACTGTCGGCCTTGTCGGCGAGCCCGACCTTGGCGAGCAGGTCGCGACCGAATTCCCTGGCCTCGGCTTTCGCCATGTTCTTTACCTGCACCGGGCCTTCAATGACGTTGTCGAGCACCGACATGTGCGGAAACAGGTTGAAGTGCTGGAACACCATCCCGACGTCGCGGCGCAGCAGCGCCAGTTGCGCTCTGTCGGGACCGCACTGGCCTTCGCCGAATGCGAAGCGATGTCGGCCGATCGCCAGCGCGCCGTGCTGCGGCATCTCGAGCAGGTTCAGGCAGCGCAGGAAGGTCGACTTGCCGGAACCGCTGGCGCCGATCAGCGTCACCACCTCGCCGCGCGCCACCGACAGCGAGACGCCCTTGAGTACCTTGTTGTCGCCGAAGGCCTTCTGAATATTTTCCGCCGCGAGAATCGGGTTTTCTTTCAGGCTTTCCTGGCTCACCGGTGCGCTCCCATTCGTTGCTCGAGCTGATCGGCGACCAGCGTCAGTGGAAACAGCACGACGAAATACAGCACCGCGATCGTGGTATAGACCTCCAGCGGCCGGTAGCTCGCCGCCGTAATCACCGAGCCCTGATAGAGCAGGTCACCCACGGCGACGGTGGACACCAGCGAGGTGTTCTTCAACTGCATGATGGTCTGGTTGATGAGGGCAGGGATCATCACCTGAACGGCTTGCGGCAATATGATGCGGCGGAAAATCTTGCTTTGCTGCATGCCGATGGCCTGGCCCGCCTCCCACTGGCCGCGGTCGATAGCCTCAATGCCGCCTCGAAAGATCTCGGCGTAGAAAGAGCCTGCATAGAGCGACAGCGTGAGGAAGCAGGCCGTCGCTGCCGACATATCGACGCCGATCAGCACCGGCAGCGCGTAATAGACCCAGACAAGCTGCACCAGAAGCGGCGTGCAGCGGAACACTTCGATGTAGCCGCGCAAGGGGATGGTTACCCAGCGCGGAGCCGTCGTCCGCAGGATGCCGGCGGCGAGACCGATCGCGAGGCCAGCGATGACCGTGATCACCGTATAGAACACGGTAACGCCGAGCCCTTGCCAGATCAGCCCCCAATACGGCTTCAGCGCAGCGAAGTCCCACGCATACATCGCGGGCGCTCCGTCAGAACTGCACTTCGGGGGGAATATCCTCCGCGGTCAGGCCCACCGCCTCGAAGCCTTTCAGCATCCATTCCCGGGTCTGGCCCATCGAGCGGTTGTAATCGGCCCATGCGCTCAGGAAGTCCCTGTAACGGCGATCCGGCTCGGCGCGGATTCCCATGTTGGTCGGCAGCGTCAGCAGCGGACGCGGGATCGCAAGTTCGCCAAGCGCCGGATTTTTCTTCAGCGTCGAGATCGCGAGCACCGCGAGCGAGACATTGCAATCGGCGCGGCCGGTCGCGACCGCCAATAGCGCCTCGTCGCGGCTCTTGAAGCCGAGGATATTCGCCTTCGGGCAATAGTGCCGGGCGATGGTGTCGTGGGTTGAGCCGATGTCGATTGCGATCTTGACCTCGGGCTTGTTGATCTCCTCCCACGTCTGCGGTTTTGCAAAGCCTTTTTTGGTGATGACCGTGAAGGAATGGATCAGGATGGGCGTCGAGAAGTCGATGACGAGGGCGCGTTCCGGGGTCGGGTTGACGGCGAAAGCGATATCGACCTTATCGCCTTGCAGATCGAGGATCTGGTTGCCCCATGAGGATTCCACCACCTCGACCTTCGCGCTGAGCTTACTGGCGATATCGTTCGCCATGTCGACGCAGGCCCCCGACCATTTGCCGGTCGGAAGGTCCTTATGGAAGTAGGGCTCCTGGCCGACGATGACGGCGACACGCAATACGCCGGTGCGTTTGATGCGCTCGAGCGCCGAACCGGTGGGCGCGGCGGCGGTTTGCGCGGCGGCAGGATCGAGTGCGGCGGCGACGGCGACGCCGGCCAGCGCAACCGTGGTGAAAGCGTCTCTGCGATTCATGGTCTGAACCCTCGCTGAAATCTCCGCCCCGGGCGTCCTTGCCTTCGGCCGGATAAACTATTTCTGTATTCAGATATAAATGCAATATGGAATTTTATAAAGCTGACCAATCCCTCAGCGTTCAGTTTTCCTGCCCGTTTTATGCGCAGAATACGCTGATATAAGCTAATTTTGACCGCAGGATGCCTGAAACATGGCTCTTGCAACTCGAATTTAAATCTGAATACAGTGCTGGGCGCAGGATGCCGTCGGTGATCCGATGCGCCATCGCGGGCGCCGACATTTGTTCGGTAACGACCAAATCAAGAAGACAAAGGAGACACCCGTGCGAGCCGTATTCGTCGATGCCAACGACAGCCTGGCTGCGGTCACCGAGAAGCTGATCCGCCCCAACGACCCGAAGGTGGTGGTCAATCGCAATGCTTCGGTGACGTCAGAACAACTGCCTGACGTGCTCGATGGCGCCGAGATCGCGATCATCGACCATACCCATCTGCCGGTTGAGATCGCCGCGCAGTGCCGCGGTTTGAAGCATGTGGTATTTCTCGGCACCGGCGCGCGCAGCTATATGAATCCCGAGGCGCTCGCCGAACGCGGAATTGCCGTGCACATCATCAAGGGCTATGGCGATACCGCGGTGGCTGAATGCGCCATCGCGCTGATGTGGTCGGCCGCCAAGGGGTTCGCGCGCATGGACCGCGAGATGCGCGCCGGCAACTGGCTGCGCAGCAACGGCATCGAATTGACCGGCAAGACCATCGGCCTGATCGGTTTTGGCGGGATCGCTGCGGAAGCAGCAAGGATCGCGGCAGGCTCCGGCATGAAGGTGCTGGCGTGGAACAGGACGCCGAAGACGCATTCCGGCGTCGAATTCGTTTCCCTGGAGAAGCTGCTTGCTGAGAGCCATGTGGTCTCTCTGCATCTTTTGCTCAACGACGACACCAAGAACTTCCTGTCGGCCGAACGCATCGCGGTGATGCGCCCGGGCGTCATCCTGATCAATACCGCGCGCGGCGCCGTGGTCGACGAGGGCGCCATGATCGAGGCGCTTCGCTCCGGCCACATCGGTCATGCCGGTCTCGATGTGTTCGTCACCGAGCCGCTGCCGGCCGATCACGTGCTCACCACGCTGCCGAACGTCACGCTGTCCGCCCACTCGGCGTTCCGAACGCCGGAGGCAAGCGACAATCTCATCAACGCGGCGCTCGATCATTGCCGCCGCATCGTCACCACCGGACACTGAAGGAATATCGGCATGACGGCCATCGTTCGCATCGACCAGAACGCCCGGCGCAGCCGCGCCTCGGTGTTTGGCGACCTGGTTTTCCTTGCCGGCCAGGTGGCCGATGACAAGGATGGCGACATTGCAAAGCAAACCCACGAAGCGCTTGCCAAGGTCGACGACATGCTGTCGCGCGCCGGGACCGACAAGTCGCGTCTGCTCAGCGTGCAGATCTGGCTCAAGACCATGGACGATTTCGCGGCCATGAATGCGGTCTACGACGCATGGGTGGTGCCCGGTGACACGCCGACGCGCTGCTGTGGCAAGGTCGAGTTGGCCGATCCGGCCTATCGCATCGAGATCGTGGGGATCGCGGCGCGCTGACGGCGCGGAGCACTGACGGCGCGGAGGTCTTGATGTCGCTTGCTTCAACATCACTGTCTTCGGTACCGCGCACGATGCCGCGGGACGCAAGCTTTCGCGCGGCGCGGCGCCTTGGCGCCATCGGCATCTCCGAGATCCTCAAGATCGGCGCGACCGCGGCCCGGCTGAAGCGCGAGGGTCGGCCGGTCATCGTGCTCGGCGCCGGCGAGCCCGACTTCGATACGCCGGATCACATCAAGGCGGCGGCCGAGCAGGCCATTCGCGCCGGCCAGACCAAGTACACGGTGTTGGACGGCACCGCCGAGTTGAAGGCCGCGATCGCTGGCAAGTTCAGCCGCGAGAACGGGCTCGACTATGCGATGGACGAGATCACCGCGGGGGCCGGCGCCAAGCAGGTCATCCACAACGCCTTCATGGCCACGCTCGATGCCGGCGACGAGGTGATACTCGCCGCGCCCTATTGGACCAGCTATGCCGATATGGTGCTGATCGCGGACGGGCGCCCGGTCAATGTCGTCTGCCGCGAGGACAATGGTTTCCGGCTCGATGCGGCCGATCTCGAAGCCGCGATCACGCCGCGGACGCGGTGGCTGCTGTTGAATTCGCCGTCCAACCCGACCGGCGCCGCCTATTCGGAGGCGCAACTGCGGCCGATCCTTCAGGTGCTGAAGCGCTATCCTCACGTCTGGCTGATGACCGACGATATCTACGAGCATCTCACCTACGATGGGTTACCGTTCGTCACCGCGGTACAGCTCGAGCCGGGCCTGAAGCACCGCACGCTCACGGTGAACGGGGTCTCGAAAGCCTATGCCATGACCGGATGGCGCCTCGGCTATGGCGGCGGGCCGAAAGCGCTGATTGCGGCGATGGCGATCGTGCAGAGCCAGAGCACCACCAATCCGGCGTCGGTGAGCCAGGCCGCCGCGGTCGCGGCGCTGACCGGGCCGCAGAATTTTCTGCTCGCGCGCCGGATGGCATTCCAGCGCCGCCGCGATCTGGTGGTCGACGGGCTCAACGCCATCGACGGTATCAGCTGCCGCCGGCCGGAAGGCGCCTTCTATGTGTTCGCAAATTGTGCCGGGCTGATCGGCAAGCGTACCGCCGACGGCACCCTGATCGATAGCGATAGCGCGTTCTGTCGCTATCTGCTGGAACAGCATCATGTCGCGGTGGTGCCGGGCAGTTGTTTTGGCCTGGCACCTTTCTTCCGCGTGTCCTACGCGGCCTCAGAGATCAACCTCATCACGGCGATCGAACGGATTGCCGCAGCTTCCAGGATGTTGTCATGAACAAGATCGCTCCCAACGACCGTACCGGCGGCCAGATCCTGATCGATCAACTGGTCGCCCAGGGCGTCGAACGCGTCACCTGTGTGCCGGGTGAGAGCTATCTCGCGGCGCTCGACGCGCTGCATGACAGCGGCATCGATGTCTTGGTCTGCCGGGCCGAAGGCGGCGCGGCGATGATGGCGGAGGCCTATGGCAAGCTGACCGGACGGCCGGGTATCTGCTTCGTCACCCGCGGTCCGGGCGCGACCAATGCCAGTCACGGCGTCCACATCGCGATGCAGGATTCGACGCCGATGATCCTGTTCATCGGTCAGGTCGATACCGGCATGCGCGAGCGCGAGGCCTTCCAGGAAGTCGACTACAAGGCGATGTTCGGCACCTTGGCCAAATGGGTGGTCGAGATCGACCGGCCGGAGCGCATTCCGGAACTGGTGGCGCGCGCCTTTCGCATCGCCATGCAGGGCCGCCCCGGTCCGGTGGTGATTTCGCTGCCGGAGAACATGCTGACCGAGCGGGCGGCCGCAGCCGATGCGCCGCGCGTTGAACCGGCGCGGAATTACCCGGCGCCCGCCGACATCGCGGCGCTCGCGATCATGCTCGCCGCGGCCAAGCGGCCGATCGTCGTGCTCGGCGGCTCGGGGTGGGATGCCGAAGGCTGTGCCGCGATCGCGCGCTTTGCCGAACGCTTCGCGCTGCCGGTCGCAACTTCATTCCGTCGCGCCTCGTTGTTTCCCGCCGAGCATCCGAATTATGCCGGCGATCTCGGCATCGGCCCTGACAGCCGGCTCAAAGCCCGCATCGTCGGCGCCGATTTGATCCTGCTGATCGGTGGGCGGATGTCGGAAATGCCGTCCTCGTCCTACACGCTGCTCGATATCCCGACGCCGCAGCAGGCGCTGGTGCATGTGCACCCGGGTGCGGAAGAACTCGGCCGTGTCTATCAACCCCAACTTGCCATTCAGGCGAGCCCCGCTGCGTTCGCCGCGGCACTCGACGATCTGAGGTCAGCCGCCACGCCGGTCTGGAGCGGCGAGGCGGCCAAGGCTCACGCCGATTATCTCGATTGGACGGGCAAGCCGCGCGAGCTGCCGGGTGATTTCCAGTACGGCGAGGTGGTAGCCTGGCTGCGCGACCGGTTGCCAAAGGACGCGATCGTGTGCAACGGCGCGGGAAACTATGCCGGCTGGCTGCATCGCTATCATCGCTTCCATAGCTTCGCGGCCCAGCTTGCGCCGACCTCGGGCTCGATGGGGTATGGCGTGCCGGCGGCGGTGCTTGCCAAGCGCCAATATCCGGATCGGGTGGTCGTGGCTTTTGCGGGTGACGGCTGTTTCCTGATGAATGGCCAGGAATTCGCCACCGCCGTTCAATACGGCGCGGCGATCATCGTGATCGTGATCGACAATGGTCAATACGGCACCATCCGCATGCATCAGGAACGCGATTATCCCGGCCGGGTGGTCGCGACCCAATTACAGAATCCGGATTTCGCGCTCTATGCCAAGGCGTTCGGCGGTTATGGTGAGCGCGTCGAGCGCACTGCGGATTTCGCGCTGGCGTTCGAGCGCGCACTGGCTTCCGGCCAGCCTGCGATCCTGCACTGCCGGCTCGACCCACGCGCGCAATCCCATGCCAAGGATTTTGTGCCGACAGAGGCTGCCGCGTCATGAGCGAACCGTCCAGCCGCCACGTCGCTGTGATCGGAGCCGGCGCCATCGGCGTGGCCAGCGCCATCGAGTTGCTGCGTGACGGTCATCGCGTCACGATCATCGAACCGGCGGCGCCCGGCGGCGAACAGGCGGCGAGCTACGGCAATGCCGGCTGGCTGTCGACGCATTCGGTGATTCCACCGGCCGAGCCGGGCGCCTGGAAAAAAGTGCCGAAGATGTTGCGAGACCCGCTGGGTCCGCTGGCGGTGCGCTGGAGCTATCTGCCAAAAGTGCTGCCCTGGCTCGCGCGATATCTGCTTTCCGGCTGGACCGAAGCGCGGGTGGAGACGACGGCGCGCGCCTTGCGCGCGTTGCTGCTCGATGCGCCGGCCCTGCACAGGAAGCTCGCCGACGAGGCGGGGGTCGGCCATCTGATCGAACGCCAGGGGCTCATGCACATCTACCCGTCGCGCGCGGCGTTCGACGCCGACGCCCTCGGCTGGCGTATCCGCAAGCGCGTCGGCGTGACCTGGATGGAGCTGTCCGCCGACGAGATGCGCCAGCGCGAGCCGGAGCTCGATCCGCGTTACCAGTTCGGTGTGCTGGTCGAGGAAGCGGGCCGTTGTCGGGATCCCGGCGGTTATGTCGCAGCACTCGCCGCGCACGCCCGCGCGCTCGGTGCGCAATTCGTCACGGCGAAGGCCACGAGCTTGCGGTTGCAGGGCGGCAAGCCGGTGTCGGTCCTCACCGAGGGGGGCGAGGTCGCCTGCGACGCCGTGGTGATCGCCGCCGGCGCGCATTCGAAGCCACTCGCGGCATCGATCGGCGATCGCCTGCCGCTCGAGACCGAGCGCGGCTATCACGTCATGATCGTGAATCCGGAAACCGGTCCGCGCACCTCCGTCATGGCGTCCGATGCCAAGATGGTGGTGAACTGGCAGGACAACGGCCTGCGCGCCGCGGGCCAGGTGGAGTTCGCGGGGCTCGAGGCCGCGCCCGACTGGCGACGCGCCGAGATCCTGCGCGATCATTTGATCGGCATGTTTCCGAAACTGCCGAAGGATCTGCCGCCCGAGCGGATCCGTATGTGGCTCGGCCACCGGCCGAGCATGCCGGACGGCCGCCCGTGCCTGGGCTATTCGCGGGCCTCGCGTGATGTGGTCTATGCTTTCGGCCATGGCCATGTCGGGCTGGTCAGTTCAGCCCGTACCGGGCGCGTGGTGGCCCAGCTCATCGGCGGGCGCGAGCCGGAAATTGCGATCTCGCCGTTCGATCCAAAA
>NZ_LMUK01000025.1:134165-165614 GCF_009766005.1 Bradyrhizobium sp. S69
CATCTACGGCGCGCCGCTTGGCATCCTGATGCTGGAGGCAAAATTTCCGCGTATTCCGGGCGACATGGGCAATGGCACGACGTGGCCGTTTCCCGTGCTGTACCGGGTGGTGAGCGGGGCGAGCCCGGAAAAAGTGGTGCTCAAGGCGGCGGCCGGTTTGTTGCCGGACTTCATCGATGCCGCCAAGGATCTGGTCCGGTTGGGCGCCGAGGCGATCACCACCAATTGTGGTTTCCTGTCGCTGTTCCAGAAAGAGATCGCGGCTGCGGTCGGTGTGCCGGTCGCGACGTCGTCGCTGATGCAGGTGCCGTGGGTGCAGGCGACGCTGCCGCCGGGCAAACGCGTCGGGCTCGTCACCGTCTCGGGTTCGACATTGACGCCGGCCCATCTCGAAGGCGCCGGCGTGCCACTCGATACACCGCTGGTCGGCACCGAGGGCGGACGGGAATTCTTCCGCGTGCTGATCAAGGCCGAGAAAGAGGACATGGATGTCGCGCTCGCCGAGCAGGACGTCGTCGAGGCCGGCAAGCAACTAGTTGCCGGTCATCCCGAAATCGGCGCGATCGTGCTCGAATGCACCAACATGCCGCCTTATGCGGCCGCGTTGCAGGCGGCTGTCGGCATTCCGGTCTACGACATCTATTCGATGATCACCTGGTTCCACGCCGGCCTGCGACCGCGCAGCTTTTCCTGACGATCAGCGTTTTCGACCCCAGCGGCGTATTTGTATGACAACATATATTATTAGGTGCATGCGGTGATGGTGAAACGGGTGGAGACCACTTCCGACAGCGTCGTCGACCGGGTCTATGAACAGCTCAAGGCGATGGCCGTGAGCTTCGAGTTCAAGCCTGGCGAGCGACTCAACGAGGGCGCGATCGCCGCGCGGCTCGGCGTCAGCCGCACGCCCTTGCGCGAGGCGCTGAACCGGCTGAACACCGAAGGCTTTCTGCGCTTCGCGCCGGGCCGCGGATTTTTCTGCCGGGAGCTCGACGCCCAGGAGATCTTCGATCTCTACGAGCTGCGCAAATCGATCGAGATCTCGGCGATCCGCCTCGCCATCCAGCGCGCCCGCGACCAGGATATCGACGCGCTGCTGACTTTTCTGCGCGACACCGGCCCCGACCCGGGCGAGCGCACGTCGATGGAACTGGTCAAGCTTGACGAGACCTTTCACGAAGGTCTGCTGAGCATGTCGAACAATGCCGAAATGCTGCGCGTGCTGCGCAACGTCAATGCCCGGATTCGTTTCGTGCGCTGGATCGACATGGACCGCATCAACCGCACCAAGACCCAGGCCGAGCATCGCGCCGTGCTGCTCGGCGTCAAGGCGCGCGACGAAGCCAAATGCGTGCCGGTGCTGGAGAAGCATATCGACCGCCGGCTGGATCAGATCACCTCGGCGATCAAGGAAGGCTATGCGCAGATCTATATGCCCGCAGCCGGATTGACGCGGGCGCTGTAGCCGTTCCGCGGCAGTTGCTTTGCCGTGGCAACGCGCGCTCGCTTGCGATGAGGCGCTTTGTTGACATTTCCAGCGCCTTCAATTGCAATGCGACCAGAGACGGCGGATCGATCGGGGGCGTCAAGATGTCGAGCAGTTACGCGGACAGAGCCGATCCCTCGTCGGCGGTCGCGCTGGGGCCGACGGACGCGGAAAGCCGGCGCGCGGTCGGCGCCGCCGTGGTTGGCAACGTTTTGGAATGGTATGATTTCGCGGTCTACGGCTATGTCGCGACGATCATCGCCAAGAATTTCTTCCCGGGCGGCGACGAGGTCGGCGCGCTTCTCGCGACCTTTGCGACCTTCGGTATCGGTTTCGTCGCCCGGCCTCTCGGAGGCGTCATCATCGGCAGGATCGGTGATGCAAGGGGGCGGAAGGCGGCGCTGCTGCTTACCATCTTCATGATGGCGGTCGGCACGGTCGGCATCGGCTTCATCCCGAACTACAATTCGATCGGCGTGCTCGCGCCGCTGCTGCTGGTGGCCTGTCGTCTGCTGCAAGGCTTCGCCGCGGGCGGCGAATGGGGCGGCGCGACGGCGTTCATCGTCGAATGGGCGCCCAGGGACCGTCGAGGTTTTTTCGGCAGCTTCCAGCAGGCGAGCGTTGCCGGGGGATTGCTGCTGGGGTCCGCCATCGCCGCGCTGTCCAGCACGCTATTGTCTTCCGACCAAATGGAATCCTGGGGATGGCGCATTCCGTTCCTGCTCGGTTTCGCGCTTATTCCCGTCGGCATCTACATGCGCAGCAATATCGAGGAGACGCCGGCCTATCGGGATGCAAAGGACGATCCGTCCGGACCGCAGACACCGGGCTGGATTCTGGCCGCCAAGGCCTTCGGCTTCACGATCCTGTGGACCGTTTCCTACTACACCATCCTCTATTACATGCCGACCTTCACGCAGAAATATGCCGGCCTCAGCCGGACCGAGGCGCTGTGGTCGAATACGATTGGTCTCGTGATCCTGGTGATCGCGGTTCCCGTGATGGGGCTATGGTCGGACAGGATCGGCCGCAAGCCGCTGCTGATCGGCTGCTGCGTCGCGTTCGCGGTTCTTACCTATCCGCTATTCTATATCATGCTGTCGGGCGTCTCGCTGCTCGGCGTGATCGCGGTCCAGTTCGTGTTCGGGCTGATGATCGCGATGTTCTCCGGTCCAGGTCCGGCCGCCATCGCGGAGATCTTCCCGACCCATTGCCGCTCGACCTGGATGTCGACCGGATACAGCCTGGCGACCTGTATCTTCGGTGGCTTCGCGCCCTTCATCGCGACCTGGCTGATCAATTCGACGGGTTCGCCAATCTCGCCTGTCTACTACCTGATCGCCGCCGCCATCGTTTCGGCTATTGTCGTGATGACGCTCCGGGAAACGGCGCATGAAGAGTTGCGCTGACGTCGCGATCCCGGCATGTCATCGACAAAGGACGCGGCTGCCATGATGCTGGACTTCACGGGTAAGACGATTGCGATCAGCGGCGCCGCGATCGGCTTCGGCCGCGCCATCGCAACCCGCTTCGCAGCCGCGGGCGCCGATGTTTTTGGTTGCGACATCCTCGATGCGGATGCGGCCGGCACCGAGCGGATCAGCATCACCAAGGTCGACCTGCGCGATCGGCAGGCCGGTGCCCGCTGGATCCGCTCGATCGAGGATCGGACCGGACGTGCCGTGGATGTCCTGGTCTGCAACGCCGGAGGCGTCGCGGGCCAGGCCGAGCGGCCGCTCGAGGAGGTCACCGATGACGATTGGGACCGTGTGGTCGACATCAATCTCGGCGCTGCCTTCGCGCTGTGCCGGGCTGCGGCACCCGGAATGAAGCGGGCGGGCAAGGGCACTATCATCACGATCAGTTCGGGGGCGGCCCTTCAGGCCTCTCTCACCGGCGTTCAGGCCTACTGCGCTTCAAAGCACGCGGTGCTGGGACTGACGCGCCAACTGGCCCATGAACTCGGCCCCCATGGCATCCGCGTCAACAGCGTTGCGCCGGGATTCGTGCGGACCAATGCCGCCACCGAACGGCAATGGGCTTCGTACGGCGAACAACGACAGCGACAACTTGTCGACGGCGTCGCCTTGAAGCGCCTCGGCACCGCGGACGAGATCGCGAAGGCGGTGATGTTTTTCGCCTCCGACCTCGCCAGTTTCGTCAATGGTCAAGTGCTGTCGGTCGATGGCGGCAGGTAACGGCCAAAGCAGAAGGATCACATCCCATGAGCAATCCTGTCGGTGCAGCGGGCGAACCCTGGCAATGGGACGAGCCGCATTGGCGCGGCCTCGTCAACCAGGTGCGCGCCGGGCGGCGGCTGGCGCCCGCGCGCTGGAAGGGCGGCGCGCGCTGCGCCGTCGCGCTCTCGTTTGACTCCGATCACGACACCAACGAACTGCGGGATGGCGGCAAGTCGATCGGGCGGATGTCCTGGGGGCAATACGGCAACCGCGTCGGCGTGCCGCGCATCATCGAGTTGCTGGACCGTTATGGCATCAAGGCGAGTTTCTACGTTCCCGCGGTCGCGGCCTTGCTGTATCCCGACGAACAAAAGCGCCTGGTCGCTGAAGGCCATGAAATCGGCATCCATGGCTGGATTCATGAACTGAACTCGGTGCTGCCTTACGAGGTGGAACGCGATCTGATGTTCCGCTCGACCGATACGCTCGAAAAGATCACCGGCGTCCGCCCGGTCGGCCTGCGCACGCCGTCGTGGGATTTCAGCCCTAATACGCTGCGCATCGAGACCGAGCTCGGCTTGTTATACGACTCCTCCCTGATGGCGGACGAGGATTGCTACGATCTCGTGATGGATGGCAAATCGACCGGCATCGTCGAGGTGCCGGTCGAGTGGGTTCGCGACGACGCCGTCTATTTCATGATGAATCGTTTCCAGTCGCTCAGGCCCTACACGCCGCCAAAGGACGTGCTGGAGATATTTTTGCGCGAATTCGATGCGGCCTATCAGGCCGGCGGCCTGTTTCAGCTCACCATGCATCCGCATATCATCACGCCCCGTTCGCGCATCTGGATCCTGGAAGAGGTCATTCGGCATGCCCAGGCCAAGGGCGATGTCTGGTTCGCGACTCATGCGGAAGTGGCGGCTTATGTGAAGTCCGTTTGATCCGGCGACGTCAGTGACGTTAGGTCGCGAGATGTTTCGGCGGAAGTACCAGCAGCACCTGTAGACCGCTCGGTTCTCGCGGACGCATTTCAATGCCGCCACCGTGGCGCTTGATGATATCTAGCGCAATCGACAGCCCTAATCCGAATCCGCCATTGTCATGGGAGCGCGCATCGTCGGCTTTGAAGAAGGGCTCGAATACCTTGTTGCGAAGAGCGGAAGGAATGCCTGGCCCGTCGTCAAGAACCTCGATTTCGATCTGGTCAGGTGTCTTTCGGCTGAGTCCGACGGTGACATGGCGGCCGTGCTTGACGGCATTTTCCACGATGTTGGTGATCGCTCGCGAGAGCGCGCGTGGCCGGCACGCATAGGCAAGACGTGGCGGTCCCGCATAGGAGACCGTATGCCCGACATCGGCGAAATCGGAACAGATCGTTTGCAAAAAGCTCGCGAGGTCGATGCGCGCCACCGTCTCCGACCGCGCATCGTCGCGAAGATATTCCAGCGTGTCGTCCAGCATGCGGCTCACCACGGTGAGGTCTTTCTGCATGGCGGTTCGCAAGCCGTCCTGGTTCATGCGTTCGGAGCGAAGGCGCAGCCGCGTCAGCGGCGTTCGCAAATCGTGGCTGATCGCTGCAAGCATGCGGGTGCGATCGTCAAGCAGCCCGCTGATGCGGGTACGCATCTCGTTGAGCGCGTCGGTGACCTGGATGATCTCACGCGGGCCACGCCGGTTCAGCTCGCTACCGCCCAGTTGCGAACGACCGAAAGCCGCCGCGGCATTCGCCACCGCTGCAAGGGGCGCCGTGATCCAACGCACCGCATAGATCGACAGCAGCAGCGTGGAAACCAGAACGATCATCAACAATAGGGCGGTCGGCGTAAAGAAAAACGGCCACAGGGCACCTTCCAGGGCGCCGTCGAACACCAGCGCGGTTCGCTCATCGAGCCTGGTGATAATCTGGGATGAGGGGCCCTGACGATATCGCAGGTCGTCAAGCAATTTGATCCCGGGCCGGGATGCCAACAGTCGCAAGGCTCCCCATGAGGAAAGCGGCGGGCGATCGGTGATCTCTGATGGTACGAGGTCCGAAATGGCGACACGCTCGACCTTGAGTCCGGCGCGTCGGACGACGGCCAGAAGCTGGTCCATCTCGGTCGGACTATCGGCCGCCTGGAATAGCTGCGTGATCTGTGCAATGCGCGTCACTCTTGGCATCGGGCCGTCGCTGCGAGACGGAGAATCGAATATCAGCATGAGCGTTGCTGCGGCGAGGACGATGCCGATCAGGGCGGAAATGGCGACGACGCCGGTGATCTGTGCGGTGATGCTGCGCGGCATCAGCCGATCGAACCATGCCATTAGATCTGTTCCACCGTCGGTGTGAACACGTAGCCGCCCAACCGAACCGTCTTGATCATGGAGCGGTCTCTTGGATCTGGTTCGATCTTCTGCCGGATACGGCTGATATGAACGTCGATGCTTCGCTCGACCGGTCCGGCGAGACCGCCGTGCACCAGTTCGATCAGATGTTCTCTCGATAGAATTTCGCCGGGATTGCGGCAGAACGCCAGCAGCAGGTCGAACTCGGCGCTGGTCAGCGTAATCCTGACGCCACCGGGATCATGAAGTTCGCGCGCGGTGGGGTCGATACGCCATCCGGCGAAGGTCAGCGGACGCGGCCGAAGCCGGGTGAACGCCGCGCTGCCATCGGCGCGGCGCAACAGCGCCCGGATTCGCGCCACCAGTTCTCGAGAATTGAACGGTTTCGCCACATAGTCGTCGGCGCCGAGCTCAAGACCGGCAATCCGGTCAACTTCCTCGCCGCGCGCGGTCACGATGATGATCGGAATCGACGATGACATCCTGAGCCGCCGGCAGATGCTAAATCCGTCCTCGCCCGGCAACATGACGTCGAGTACGACGAGGTCGATGCTTTCGCGCTGGAGCAAGACGTCCATGTCTGCGGCAGATCCAACGAAGACGGGAGAGAAGCCGTTTTCGTCGAGGACGTCGGACAGCATACGCGCGATCTCGGGATCGTCCTCAACGCACAGGATACGTGCCTTTGCGGCGACCGAGAGGGAGGGCGAGGTCATCACGCCGTGAGAGAGGGGCGGCATTGGTAGAAATTCCCGGATGGCCCGCGCTGAAAATGTCGTTGGGCGCGACGCAAGAGCGCGTTTAAAGGTGGCTAAAATAGGTCGGCGTTTCGCCGCGAAATGTGGCTTAATATTTCTTATTCCAACAGCGTCTGTCGTCGCTCTATCGTGATGCCTCTGCCGACCGCGAGGCATCATGGAATACCCGTTCGCCCACGTTACGAATTGCGGCTCGAAGGGGGGCGCCCGGTTCGTGGACAATCTGTCGTCACGGTGCGCGCGAGGACGGAGCCGCTTACTCGTCAAATCCGTGGCGGCATCGACGATGGCCGCGGTCTTGTTGTCGGGCTGCGCCAGCGCGCCGATGACCAGGGGCGGATCGCTGTCGTCCTACGACAGCCTGACCCCGTCGGACGGGGTACTGGCGAAATCGCTGGTCCGCGTCAGCAAGGACGAAGTGCTCGCTGCAAAGACGGTGCGAATCGTACCAACGGTGTTCTCGCAAGCGGCGTCACCTAATCTGTCGACCAAACAGCGCGTGCTGGTCGCCAACGCGGTCGATCGATCGCTGTGCGTCGGGTTGAGCGAACGCTTTCAGGTGGTCACTGCCGATCAACCGGCGGACTTGACGGCGCATGTTCTGGTTACTCAGGCCGCACCAACTAACGAAGTCGCGGCGGGTGCGTCGAAGGTTGTGTCGTTCGTCCCGATGGCGTTGGGTGTCCCGGCGCCCGTTCCGCGACTTCCGATCGGGCTCGGGAGCCTGACGGTCGAAGCCGAAGCGCAGGACCCCAGCGGCAAGCAGCAGGCCGCGATGATTTGGGCGCGCGGGGCAAATTCGTTCACCAATTCACCGACGGTGTCGACCGCCGGCGACGCCTACGACCTCGCCGCTTCGTTCGGTGGTGACTTCAGTCAGTTGCTCGTGACCGGCGCCTCGCCGTTCGGAAAAGCGCCGCACATGCCATCGCTCGACAAAATCGGGTCGTCGTTGGGTGGAAAGCCGAAATATGCCGCGTGTGAGACGTTCGGTCGCGGCCCCGGCGCAGTCGGGATGATCGCTGAACGGGTGGGGTTGCCGCCGGAGTGGTCCGACAAGGGCGCACCGACGGAAAATCAGTAAGAACGGCCTCGCGGTGAGGGGCATATCTATATTTGTTTTATATTTCAATTGGTTATATAAGAAATCAGATTTTCGGCCTCAGGCCATATCGCCATATCAGGGCCGGTGCTGAGCTAAATTCGCGAACGGCAAAATAGGCCTGCGGGGCCAAACCGCTCCTGCTGTATGTTGAAATTGCAAAACTGTTGCGCTTCACTTGCGCGGCGACTGATACCTTGAAGGTCCTTGGAACCTGTGTTGGCCAGCCCGATGCAATCGAAACCGGTCTTTGGGATAGAGGATACTCACCGTATCCTGCATCAGTTTCAGGCCGACATTCGCGCCTCGAGCGAGGGCCTCGGCTGGTCGCAGGCCTTTGCCTCGGTTCAGCGCGAGCGCGCCTATGAGGGCAAGCTGCACGCGCTCTCCGACAGTCTGATGGTCCTGCATCGCGGTGGGCCGGTCGACATAACTTATACCGTCGGAGGAAAATCCGTCGGCCGGCATATCCCCAAAGGCGGCGTGTTCTTTCTTCCGGCGGGCCATGAATGCGATGTCGCGCTGCATGCCGCGCTGGATTCGACCCACATCTATCTTCGCTCCGACCTGTTCGCCGATAGCGAGGCCGGCGCGCATAACGTCATCGGCGGCCTCGCGCCCATGTACGGCGAGAACGATGCGGTGCTCGCCCATCTCGCGGCGGCGGTCGGCGACACCATCACCGCTGGCCTGCCGGCCTCGTCGCTGTTCGTCGATCCGATCGTCAGCGCCATCGCCAACCGGTTCATCGCGATCAATTATCACACGCCGGCGGCGGAGCCGGGCAAGCAGACGCAGCGGCTGACCCATCGTCAGATGCAGCGTATCCGCGAGTTCGTCGAAGCCAATCTCGAGACCGACATCCGGCTGGAAATGATGGCGGGTATCTGCGGCCGCAGTACCGAATATTTCGTGCGCGTCTTCAAGGCCACCGCCGGCGTCTCGCCCTACCAATATGTGCTCAACCTGCGGATCGAGCGCGCCAAGGCGCTGCTCGGCGTCGAAGGCGCAAGCATCGCCGACGTCGCGCTGCAATGCGGCTTCTCGCACCAGGAGCATCTGACGCGCATGTTCCGCCGCTTTACCGGCGTGACCCCGGGCCGCTATCGGAGCAGTCATTAGACTTGTCGCACCTTAAGCCGGCCTTTCGCCCTTGGCGATGGCGGGACAACATTTTTCCGGTTTTGTGCAGAATTCCTCCGGTTTCGTGCAGGCCCGTGCCCGCCGTTGCGCCTAGCGTCCGCTCCAACAGCAAGAAATTGATTGCGCCGGGATTCCGGCGCGGGAGGACGCCATGCGCATCAGCAATGCCGATGCCAACAGCGCGAGCGATGTTCAGGTCACGGATTCGGCCGCGGCTCAGAGCGCGGGTCCGCGCGGTTTCGCCTATAATTCGCAGCAGTACCGCGTGGTGTTCGGCGCCGGCACAGCCGCGCGCCTGAACGAAGAGGTCGAGCGCCTCGGGATCAGGCGGGTACTCGTGCTGACCACCCGCGAGCAGCGCGACCAGGGCGCGCGCCTCGGTGCGCAACTCGGCAGCCGGCTGGCCGGGGTGTTTTCCGATGCCCGCATGCATACGCCGGTCGAAGTCACCGAGAGCGCTATGGCGGTGGTCCAGGCGCAGGATATCGACGGCTTCGTTGCGATCGGCGGCGGCTCAACGGTCGGGCTCGGCAAGGCGCTGTCGTCGCGCACCGGGCTTCCTCACATTGCGATGCCCACCACTTACGCCGGATCGGAAATGACCCCGATCCTCGGTGAGACCCAACACGGTATTAAAACCACGCGGCGATCGCAGGACCTGATCCCCGATACCGTGATCTACGACGTCGATCTGACGCTCGGACTGCCGTCCAGGATCTCGGCCGCCAGCGGCATGAACGCCATCGCCCATGCGGTCGAGGCGCTCTATGCCGAAGACGCCAATCCGCTGACCTCGCTGATGGCCGAAGAAGGCATCGCCGCGCTGGGCCGCGCGCTGCCGCGCATCGTGGTCGCGCCGTCCGACGGCGCTGCGCGACACGACGCGCTGTATGGCGCGTGGCTGTGCGGTACCTGCCTCGGCGCGGTGGGCATGTCGCTGCATCACAAGCTGTGCCATGTGCTCGGCGGCTCGTTCGATCTGCCACACGCCGAGACTCACGCGATCATGCTACCGCATGCGACAGCCTACAACGCCGTCGCCGCCCCCGAAGCGATGGTGCGGATAGCGCGGGCGCTGGGCGCATCCGACGCCGCGCGCGGCCTGCACGAGCTGGCGCAAAGCCTGGGGCTGCCGAAAACCCTCGCCGAAATAGGCATGCCGGAATCGGGCATCGATCGTGCGGCCGATGTCGCGGTGCAGAACGCCTATGCCAATCCGAGGCCGGTCGAGCGCGCCTCGGTGCGCGAACTGATTGTCGCGGCCTATCGCGGCGAGCCGCCTTCATTGCACTGATCCGATAGCGCCAATCGCGGGACCTGACCCAAGGACTTAACCGATGACCCAGTTTGACGATCATGAACTCACGGCGGAAGTGATCCACAGTTTCCAGGCGACGCCGGATCCCAGACTCAAATTCATTCTCGGAGAGGTCGTGACCTCGCTGCACGATCTGGTGCGCCGTACAAATCTCACCTTTGAAGAATGGGAGCGCGCGATCGATTTCCTGACCCGGACCGGACAGACCTGCACGCCGTTGCGGCAGGAGTTCATCCTGCTCTCCGACGTGCTCGGCGTGTCGATGCTGGTCGATGCCGTCAACCATCGCGAGCGCGAAGGCGCCACCGAGACCACCGTGCTCGGGCCGTTCTATGTCGGTGAACACCGGCTGACGCCGCACGGCTCGGATATCTCGCAAGGCATCGCCGGCGAACCGATGTTCGTGCGCAGCCGCGTCACTGATTTATCCGGCGAGCCGCTCGCGGGCGCCGAGATCGACGTCTGGCACGCCGACGATGACGGCTTCTACGATTCGCAAAAGCAGTCTTACGAGACCCAGGGGCCCTCGCTGCGGGCGCGGTTCAAGACCGATGCCGACGGGCGGTTCTCGTTCCGCACCATTCTGCCTTGCAGCTATCCGATCCCGACCGACGGCCCGGTCGGCGAATTGATCGCGGCGACCAAACGCCATCCGATGCGGCCGGCCCACGTCCACTTTCTGGTCAAGGCGCAGGGCTTCGAGCCGCTGGTCACGCACGTCTTCATCGAGGGCGACGAATATCTCGGCTCCGACGCGGTGTTCGGCGTCAAGGACGAATTGATCGCAAAAGTCGAACGTCGCGACGAACCGGTAATGCCCGATGGCGTACCCGCATCGGGGCCGTGGCACCTCATGGCTTACGAATTCCAGATGAGGCCAGGCACCGGAATCGTGCCGCAGCCGATGATGGCCGCGGCCGAATAACACGAAAGCATCAGCGCAAAAGCGCGATCCATAAAAATTGGGAGAGGGAAATGGCCAACACACCGAGGACTACGATTGAGACGGATGTACTGGTGGTGGGAAGCGGGCCGGCGGGCGGGGCTTCCGCAGCACTGCTTGGCATGTACGGCGTGAAGCATATTCTGGTGACCAAATATGGCTGGCTGGCCGATACGCCGCGCGCGCACATCACCAACCAGCGGGCGATGGAAGTGCTGCGCGATCTCGGCCTTGAAGCCAAGGCCATCGCGCAAGCAACCCCGCAACATCTGATGGCCAACAATGTGTTCTGCGAAAGCCTGGCCGGTGAGGAACTTGGCCGGCTGTATTCCTGGGGCAATCATCCGGCGCGGCGCGCCGATTATGAACTGGCGAGCCCGGTCAGCATCTGCGACCTGCCGCAGAATTTGCTGGAGCCGATCCTGCTGGAGGCGGCGGGCCAGCGTGGCAGCTCGATCCGCTTCAACACCGAATTCGTCGATCTGGTTCAGGACGCGGATGGCGTCAGCGCAACCGTCAAGGACCGGCTATCCGGCGAGACCTACGACATCCGCGCCAAATATCTGATCGGCGCCGACGGCGGCCGCAGCCGCGTCGCCGAGGTGATCGGCCTGCCGATGCTGGGACAGATGGGCCGCGCCGGCAGCATGAACATCATCGTGCAGGCGGATCTCTCCAAATACGTCGCGCATCGGCCGAGCGTTCTGTACTGGGTGTTGCAGCCCGGCGCGCAGATCGGCGGCATCGGTGCCGGGCTGGTGCGCATGGTACGGCCGTGGAACGAATGGCTGTTCATCTGGGGCTACGACATCGAGCAGGGTGAACGGCAGCTCACCGACGACGAAGCGATTTCGATCGTGCGCAATCTGGTCGGCGACGAGACGCTCGAGGTCAAAGTCACATCGACCTCGACCTGGACCGTCAACGAAATGTATGCCGGTCATTATTCATCGGGCCGGGTATTCTGCATGGGCGACGCGGTGCATCGGCATCCGCCGACCAATGGGCTCGGCTCCAACACTTCGATCCAGGACGCCTACAATCTGTGCTGGAAGCTGAAGCTGGTTCTGGAGAACAAGGCGCAGCCATCGTTGCTCGACAGCTATTCGGCGGAACGTCAGCCGGTCGGCAAGCAGATCGTGACCCGCGCCAACAAGAGCATCGGCGACTTCCCGCCGATCTTCGAAGCCGTCGGCCTGCTGTCGTCCACCGACCCAAGCGAGGCCAGGAAGAATATCGAAGCGCGCAAGGCCCCGACCGAGGAGGGCAAGACGCGGCGCAAGAAGCTCTATGAGGCGATCGCGCACAAGACATACGAGTTCAACTGCCATGGCGTCGAGATGAACCAGCGCTATGCATCGAGCGCGGTGGTTTCCGACGGCACGCCGGAGCCGGCATTCAATCGCGACCACGAACTTTATTATCAGGCCACCACCTGGCCGGGCGCGCATCTGCCGCATGTCTGGGTCGAACAGCATGGTGTTCGCAAGTCGACGATCGATCTCGTGGGCAAGGGCCGTTTCACCTTGCTCACCGGCATCGGCGGCGAGTGCTGGACGCAAGCCGCCGCCGCGGTCGCAGCCGCTTATGGCTTAGCTGTCGACGTCGTCAGCATCGGTCCCGCCGGCTGCGATGCGCAGGACATCTATGCCGACTGGTATCGGCAGAGCGAGATCGACGAAGACGGCTGCGTGGTGGTGCGGCCCGACATGTACGTCGCCTGGCGGTCCAGGCAAGCCGTGGCGAATGCCTCCGATGTCCTGATCGGGGTGTTCGGCCAATTGCTCGGGCGTACCGCTGAAAATGCGGACGCGAAGGCTTCGGTCGCCGCGGCCTGACATCACTTCAAGCCAATCAATCACAGCCGGCAATGCACCGGCTGACAACGAGGGAGGGAAGACCATATGACCAGCAAGATTTTCCGCTATCCGGCGTCAGGCGTGAATCGTCGCCGTCTGCTGCAAGGCCTCGCCGGCGGCATGGTGGCGACCGGCGCGATGACGCTATTCGGTCCCGCGGTGCGTGCCGCCAAGCCGATCAAGATCGGCTACGTCTCGCCGAAGAGCGGCCCGCTCGCCGCCTTCGCCGAGGCCGACGATTTCGTGCTCGGTGAATTCCGCAAACTCGTCAAGGACGGCATCAAGATCGGCTCGCAGAGCTACCAGGTCGAGGTCGTGACCAAGGACAGCCAGTCGAATCCGAATCGTGCCGCGGAAGTGGCCAAGGAACTGATCACCCGCGACAACGTCTCGATCATCCTGGTCGGCGCCACGCCCGAGACCAACAACCCGGTGGCGACGCAGTGCGAGCTCGAGCAGATTCCCTGCATTTCAACCGTGGCGCCGTGGCAGACCAATTTCATCGGCCGCCAGGCCAACCCCGGCGATCCCAAGAGCTGGAAGCCGTTCGACTATACCTTCCATTATTTCTGGGGCCTTGAAGACGTCATCGGCGTCTTCACCGGCATGTGGCAGCAGGTCGCGACCAACAAATCGGTCGGTGCGCTGTTTCCCAACGACGCCGACGGCAATGCCTGGGGCGACAAGGTGATCGGTTTTCCGCCGGTGCTCGACAAGCAAGGTTTCAAGCTGACCGACCCGGGCCGATTCCAGAATCTGACCGATGACTTCTCCTCGCAAATCTCCGCGTTCCGCGGCGCCGATGCCGAGATCGTCACCGGCGTGATCATCCCGCCGGACTTCACGACGTTCTGGAATCAATCACGCCAGAAGGGTTTCAAGCCCAAGGTGGTGTCGGTCGCCAAGGCGCTGTTGTTCCCGACCTCGGTTCTGGCATTGGGCAAGAGCGGCAACAACATCTCGACCGAGGTGTGGTGGACGCCAAGCCATCCCTACAAATCGAGCCTGAGCGGGGTCAGCGCCGCCGAACTCGCCAAGGGTTATGAGCAGGCTTCCGGCAAGCAATGGACCCAGCCGATAGGCTTTGTTCATTCGCTGTTCGAAGTCGCGGTCGATGCCATGAAGCGCGCGGGCGATCCGACCGATGGCGCAGCCCTTGCGAAGGCGATCGGCGCCACCAAACTCGACACTATCGTAGGCCCCGTCGTGTTCGGCTCCGACAAGGTGCCGCCGTTCGCCGCCAAGAACATCGCCAAGACGCCGCTGGTCGGCGGGCAGTGGCGCCTCAATGGCGAAAAATACGACATGGTCGTCACCGAAAACAAGCAGGCGCCGCAGATCCCGCTCGGCGGCGATATGCAGGCGCTGAGCTAAATCGGCAGCGTTTTGCCAAATTCTGCGTCGTTGCCGGCTTGACCGGCAGCGGCGGCTTTTGATGGCGAGACGCTTTATTCTGGATGACGATAACGCCAGGTCGCAACGATGCTTGAACTCAAAGCTGTCTCCAAGGCGTTCGGCGCCATCGTGGTGGCCGAGCGCATCGACCTGTCTCTGTCGTCCGGCGAAGCGCTCGGCGTGATCGGCCCGAACGGCGCCGGCAAATCGACGCTGTTCAACCTCATCACCGGAATGCTGCGGCCGGATTCCGGCCGCGTCATCCTCGATGGCCGCGACATCACCGATCTGGCGCCGGAAGACCGCTGCCGCGCCGGGATCGGCCGCTCGTTTCAGATTCCGCTGCCGTTCGATCATCTGTCGGTGTTCGAGAATTTGTCGGTCGCAGCTTTGTTCGGCGGCGGCATGGGGCAGGCCGAGGCGGTTCAGCACTGCGGCCGTACGCTGGAGCTGACCGGGCTGGAGGCCAAGGCCAACCGTCCGGCCGGAAGCCTGCCACTGCTCGACCGCAAGCGGCTGGAACTGGCGCGTGCGCTCGCCACCCGGCCACGCACGCTGTTGCTCGACGAAATCGCCGGCGGCCTGACCGAGGCCGAATGTCATGAACTGGTCGAGACCATCCGAACCATCCACGCCGGAGGCGTCGGCATCATCTGGATCGAGCACGTGGTTCACGCGCTGCTCGCGGTGGTGCAGCGGCTGGTGGTGCTGGATTTCGGCCGGGTGGTGGCCCAAGGAGTGCCGGCGGAAGTGATGCGCTCCAGCGAAGTGCAGACCATCTACATGGGAGTGCCGGCATGACCGCGCTGCTCAACGTCACCGCGCTCGATGCCTTCTATGGTGACTTCCAGGCGCTGTTTGGTATCGATTTTGAGCTCGGTGCCGGCGAAGCGGTGGCCGTGATCGGCGCCAACGGCGCCGGCAAGTCCACGCTGTTGAAATCGCTGGCGGGGCTGGTGCGCAACCGGCCCGATGCGGTCCGTTTTGCGGGCAGACCGATCGGCGATAGTCAAGCTGCGAGCATCGTGCGGCTGGGGCTCGCGCTGGTGCCGGAAGGCCGGCAGTTGTTTCCCTCGCTCACCGTCGAGGAAAACCTTCTGATCGGCGCGTTCGGCGGCGAGCGCACCTCGCCGTGGGATCTTTCGTCGGTCTACCGGATGTTTCCGGTGCTCAGGGAGCGCCGGCGCAGCAGCGTCACAGAGCTGTCGGGCGGGCAACAGCAGATGGTGGCGATCGGCCGCGCGCTGATGTCTAATCCATCGGTGTTGTTGTGCGACGAGATCAGCCTCGGCCTCGCGCCCATCATCGTGGAGGATATCTACCGGATGCTGCCGCGGATTCGCGAGCACGGCACCGGCATCGTCGTCGTCGAACAGGATATCGCCCGCGCGCTGCGCAGCACCGACCGTTTCTACTGTCTGCAGGAGGGGCGGGTCACGCTCACGGGCCGGCCGGCCGATGCCAGCCAGGATGCCATTCACTCGGCATATTTCGGAACATGAGGCCGCAATGATCGGACTGGACACCGTGATCGAGGGCGTGCTGCTTGGCGGCGTCTATGCGCTGTTTGCGCTGGGGCTGTCGCTGATCTTCGGCATCATGCGGCTGGTCAATCTCGCGCATGGCGACCTGATCCTGCTCGCGGCCTATCTGGTGCTCAGCGTCACCACGGTGCTCGGCATTCCCTTGCTCGTGGCCACGCTGCTGGTCGTGGTGGTGATGTTCGTGGCTGGTTTTGCCTTGCAGCGGCTGGTGCTAGAGCGGGTGCTCGGCGATGACATCCTGCCGCCGCTGCTGGTGACGTTCGGGCTCTCGATCGTGATCCAGAACGGTTTGCTGCTGGTGTATGGCGCCGATAGCCGCAGGCTTCAGGCCGGTGCGTTCGAATCCTCCTCGGTGACGCTCGGCGGCGGATTGAGCATCGGCCTCGCGCCGCTGACGGCATTGCTCACCGCCATCGTTGCGGTGGCGCTGCTGCAACTTGTTTTCTACCGCACCTCGCTTGGACGCGCGTTTCGCGCCACCTCCGACAATCCGCAGATCGCCCAGCTGATGGGGATCAACGAGCGCAGCGTTTACGCCATCGCGGTTGGCATTTCGCTGGCGGTGTCGGTGATCGCCGCGATCACCTTCGGCATCCGCGCCAATTTCGATCCTTCGATCGGACCGGCACGGCTGCTCTATGCCTTCGAGGCCGTGATCATCGGCGGGTTGGGCAGCCTGTGGGGCACGCTGGTCGGCGGCATCGTGCTCGGATTGGCGCAGACCATCGGCGCACGGATCAATCCGGAGTGGCAGATCCTCAGCGGCCATCTCGCCTTCCTGGCGGTGCTGATGGTTCGCCCGCGTGGATTATTCCCGTCGAGGCGGCCATGAGCGTGACGGCGGCGCGCGACAAGGTCGAGATCGGGCGTGGCGCCGGCGCGGCGCCGCTATGGCAGGTGCGCGTCGGCACGCCGCTGTCGCGAGCCGCGGCGATCGGCGCGCTAGCCGTCGTGGTGGCGCTGGTGTTGCTGCCGGCGGTCGCCTCGCGCAACCTGATCCAGGATCTGATTTTTGTGTTCACCATGCTGGCGCTGGCGCAATTGTGGAACGTGCTGGCGGGGTGGGGCGGTCTGGTCTCGGTCGGGCAGCAGGCCTTTGTCGGGCTCGGCGCCTATGCGCTGTTTGCCGGTGTGGTGACGCTCGGGATCGATCCGGTTTTCACGATTCCGCTGGCCGGCCTGCTCGCCGCGGTGGTGGCCGCCGTGCTGGGGCCGCTGTTGTTCCGGCTGGAGGGGCCGTATTTTGCCATCGGTAGCTGGGTGGCGGCCGAAGCTTTGCGGCTGATCTGCGCGCAATTCAAGACGCTCGGCGGCGGCACCGGCATGTCGATCTCGCCATCGGACCTGTCGCAGATGATCGGCCTGAAATCGGCGCAGGCGTTGTTCGGCCTGCGTCCCGCGGCCGCACGCGATGTGCTGATCTACTGGATCGCGCTGTTGCTCGCGGTGGCCGTGACGCTCGGTATCACCGCGTTCGTGCGTTCGCGGATGGGGCTCGCGCTGGCCGCCAGCCGCGACAACGCCGCGGCCGCGCGCAGCGTCGGCGTGCGCACCGGCCGCATCCGATACCTGCTGTGGATCGTCGTGGCCTTCGCGACCGGCATGGTCGGCGCCGTGGTTTATTTGCAGAAGGCGCGGATTTCACCGGATGCCGCGTTCAGCGTCACCGACTGGACCGCCTATGTCATCTTCATCGTGGTGATCGGCGGCGTCCGCACCATCGAAGGACCGATGATCGGCGTGCTGACCTTGTGGGGCTTGATCACCTATCTGGCGCAGTATGGCAGCCTGTATCTGGTTGTGCTCGGCATTATCGCTATTCTCATCATGCTGTTCATGCCGAAAGGCGTGTGGGGCGAGATCGAGCGGCGCTGGGGGATCAGGCTGTTCCCGACGCAGCGGGTGCTCAGCCGCACTTCGTGCGGCAGCGACTTGGCAAAGAACGATCTGGCGAAGTAACCGCGTCACGTCGCGCCCGAAGGGGGTCCCGGTCCGATAGCAATTTCAATTACTTGGCCGGAAATTCGACTCGTCACGGTCATTTTCTGCCGAAATGCGCGAGCGCTTTCAGGATGCCACTTAAAATTGTTCTTATTTGTGATGGTCGTCTCCCATAGACTGGTCAGAATGCCTGCTGACGTCCGATGTGAGAGCCGAGCCCCATGGATTCGAGAAACGTAAAAACCGCAGCCGATGCCCGGGCGCTGGTCGAGGCGCGGGGGTTGTCTCACGTCAAGCTCGGCGTGGTCGATCTCGACGGCGTGATCCGCGGAAAATATATGTCGCGCGACAAATTCTTCAGCGCGCTCGAGCACGGCTTCAAGTTCTGCGACGTGATCTTTGGCTGGGACTCGCATGATCAGATCTACGACAAACCGAGCTTTACCGGATGGCACACCGCCTTTCCCGACGCGACCGCGCGGATCGATCCCACGTCCTGCCGCGATGTGCCCTTTGAAGGCGGCATGCTGTTCTTCCTCGGCGAATTCGACGACGCGGCAGCAGAGATCTGTCCGCGCCGGCTGTTGCGCCGCATCGTCGATCGCGCGGCGGGGATGGGGTTAGCGGCGACCGCGGCGGCCGAGTTCGAGTTTTTCGTGTTCGACGAGACGCCGCACAGCGTGCGGGAAAAAGGCTACCGCGACCTCAAGACGCTGACTCCGGGCTGGTTCGGCTATTCGGTGCTGCGATCATCGGTCGAGTCGGATTTCTATCATGCGCTGCTTAAGCTCTGCGAAGACATGGACATGCCGCTCGAGGGTCTGCACACCGAGACCGGGCCCGGCGTACTGGAAGCCGCCATCCAATATACCGATGCGCTCGCGGCATCCGACCGCGCGGTGATCTTCAAGACCTTCACCAAGGTGCTGGCGGAGCGGCAGGGCAAGATGGCGACGTTCATGGCCAAATGGTCGAACGCCTATCCGGGTCAGTCGGGACATCTGCATCTTTCGCTGCGCGATCTCGCCGGCAAATCCGTGTTCCACGAAAGCGGGCGTCCCGGCAACATGTCCGACACCATGCGCTGGTTTGTCGGGGGCCAGCAGGCGCTGCTGCCCGAGCTATTGGCGATGGTGGCGCCCACCGTGAACAGCTATTCCCGCCTGATCCCCGGCTTCTGGGCGCCCACCGATGCGACCTGGGGCATCGAAAATCGCACCTGCGCGTTGCGGGTCATTCCGGGCTCGCCATCGAGCCAGCGCGTCGAATACCGGATCGCGGCTGCCGACATCAATCCGTATCTCGCGATCGGCGCAGCCCTCGGCTCAGGCCTCTGGGGCATCGAACACAAGATCGAGCCGGACGCGCCGATTGCCGGCAGTGCCTATGATGTCGCGCATCCGGCCGAGCGCGCGTTGCCGAGAAATTTGTCGCAGGCCGCGGACCGGCTTGTTGCCTCGTCGGCGGCGCGTAACTTGTTTGGTGACGTCTTTGTCGATCATTATGCGATGACCCGGCACTGGGAGGAGCGCGAGTTCCGCAAGGCGATCACCGACTGGGAACTCGCCCGCTATTTCGAAATCATCTGAAGCCCCGCGGGCGCAGAATGACGAGGTCGTTCCCGAACTCACCCTCGCATCGAACACTGAGAGCAGCCATGACCGTTCAGATTACCGGCGCCTGGAATTTTCCGACACGCGTCATAACGGGCCCCGGTCGCATCGCCGAACTTCCCGAGGCGTGCCGGACCCACGGCATCACCCGGCCGTTGCTGGTGACCGACAAGGGCCTTGCGGCGAGCGATCTCATCGCGGGCATCTTGGGGCGTGTTCGCGATGCCGGAATTCCGATCGGCGTTTTCTCCGACGTGAAGTCCAATCCGACCGAAGCGAACCTTCAGGCCGGTGTCGATGCCTTCAAGGCGGGCGGCCATGACGGCGTCGTTGCAGTCGGCGGCGGATCGGCGCTCGATATCGGCAAGTGCGTGGCGTTCATGGTGGCGCAATCCCGCCCGGTGTGGGATTTCGAGGATTTCGGCGATTGGTGGACACGGGCCAACACCATCGGCATCGCGCCGATCATCGCGGTGCCGACCACGGCGGGAACCGGTTCGGAGGTCGGCCGCGCCAGCGTGATCACGCGCGAGCAAACCCGCGAAAAGAAGATCATCTTTCACCCGCTGATGCTGCCGAAGATCGCGATCCAGGATCCTGAGCTGGCCGTCGGGCTGCCGCCGTTCCTGACCATGGCCACCGGCATGGACGCGTTGGCGCACTGCTTCGAGGCCTATTGCGTCAACGCCTTCCACCCGCTCGCCGACGGCATCGCGCTCGAGGGAATCAGGATCGTCGATACCTATCTGCCGCGCGCGGTCGAGAATGGTCGCGACCTCGAAGCGCGCGCCTACATGTTTGCGGCGGCTTCGATGGGCGCGACCGCCTTTCAGAAGGGCCTCGGCGCGATCCATTCGGTATCGCATCCGGTGGGCGCGCGTTACGACACCCATCACGGTCTCACCAACGGCGTGATCTTTCCCTATGTGTTGGTCTGCAACAGAGCCGCGATCGCCGACAAAATTCCGCATATCGCGCGGGCGCTCGATTTGCCGGGCCGCGATTTCGACGCGGTACTCCAATGGATCCTCGCGTTCCGCAAAAAACTTGGCGTGCCGCACACTTTGGCTGAGATCGGCGTTAGGGAAGCCGATGCCGACATCATCGCTACCGATGCCGTGAAGGATCCGACGGCCGGCTCTAATCCGCGACACCTCAGCGAGGCGGAATTCGAAAAACTCACGCTTGCGGCTATCCGCGGCGATCTCTCAAGCTAGGCGCGTTGCGGCGAGCCTGGCGCGGCGCACTTGCGCGCTTCGCCAAGCTAGAGCGTTTTCGAGCGAAGTGGACACCGGTTCGCGTCAAGAAAACGCGTCAAAACAAGTATCTAGAGCCCGGTTCTGATTCCATCAGAACCGGAAATTGCTCTAGTGCCGGCCGCCGCCGCCGGGTCCACCCCCGAAGCCGCCGCCTCCGGGCCCAGGCCCGCCGCCTAATCCGGGCGGACCGGCTGGAGATCCGAAGCCGCCGGGCGCGATGGAATCGCCGGGGACGCTACCGCCACCAGGGCCGGGACCACCCGGCGCGTTCGGTTGACCGCCGGGCACGGTCGAGCCGCCGGGGCCGCCTTGGCCCGGGCCCGAACCTTGACCCGGACCTTGACCCGGACCTTGGCCGGGATGACCTGGTCCTTGCAACGTCGCGCCCGGAAACTTGTCGACGGATTGAATGGATTCAACCCGCAGCCCGCTGGCGGCATCGAACACGGCATTGACGACCACGCGCACATCGTTGGCCGGCTGGAAGCGCGAGGTATCGTGGGCGACGTAACCCGAGCCGAGCTGCAAGCCGGCACCGGTGCGTCGCACATAGGCCTCGATCAAGAGGTGACTGGCTCCGGACAAATCCGAAAAATCATCCAGCCTGGCGTGTGAAACCCGCATCACGCCTTGCGCGGCCTGACCCTCGACCTGAACGCGATGCCCAACCAAGGCTGGATCCACGCCGGCCAGCCGCATGCCACCGATCCGCGCTCCGTCGCGATCGCGTTCGAGCAATCCCGCGACCCGCGTCGCGGTATCACGGCGCTTCTGCACGAGGCTCGCGACGATCACGCCGTCGGTGCGGCGCAGCCCGAACACGGCCACATAGCTGCCGGGGCGACGCCAGCTCTCGCGGCCGGCCCAGATCACCTTTTGGCCCAGCACGGTCATTTCGCCGTTGCCGAGCGCTTCGACCGGCCCGATCACCTCGCTGACCGCTTCGATGCCGCTGGTGGCCAGCGTCCCGTTGGCCTGGCGCAACGCCAGAACGCGCGCGACATGTCCGATCCGCAGCGCACCCGGCGAGGTGAGTTCGCCATCGATCCGCACCGGCACGTTCGGCGCGTAACTGATGCGTTCGCCGTTGACGAAAATGCTGCCGAAACGTTGGATCACACCGACGATGCCGGTGCCGCCGATGCCGTGGTCATCGCCGATCCTCGCACCGGTACCCCCGATGCCGTGATCGTCGCCGCGGACTTTCTGCGCCCGGACGCTGGACGACCCGGCGAGCCAAAGCCCGGCCAGCAGCACCCGACGCGAGATGACCGGCCACTTCGTCATGGTTGACCGCTTTCGTCCGCATCATCGTGCGGGCTGTCCGGCTCTTCGCTTTCGCTGTAGACATAGACGCCGAAATTCCAACGGCTGCTGCCACCTTTGTCCTTGGCCACCGCGCGATTGGCTTCGCGGTTGGCGGTCTTCAGCGCCTCCATCGCGAGCTCGCGCGAGCGGCTTTCGAGCCGTTTGGCCAGCTTGTGCGACAAGCCGTCATAATGCACCGCGCGCTCGAGGAAGGGGGGCGGGGACGTGGCAACGTTTTCCGCGGCGGCTGCGACATGGTCATGCAGATTGCGGCCGAGATAGTGCCATTTGCGATCGTCGTCGCCCTGCGGAACCAGCCCGGCATTCACCAGCACGATCTCCTGATCGCCATTGACCGTCACCAGATTGCGGTCGAGCCATTCATCGAGCACCGCGCGCGGCCGCACGTCCTTGGTGACGGAGGCGACCAAAGCCTCGAAAGAGGGCGCGTCGCCGTCCGCGGTGCGCGGCAGCGGCAGCGGATCGCCGCGCTTGTCGGTGAATTCCGGCGCGGCGATCCAGCGGGCAATGATCGCGCTGGTACGCGACAGCGTCGCCGGTGTCTCATTGACCGGTGCTCCGGCGCCGCGCAGCCGGGCCACTTCCTTGCGATGGATCCCGGTGAGCAGGCTCACTCGGCTGTCGGTCTGCTCCTTGTCGTCCAGCGCGAAATCATACTCGGCGACATTGACGAACAGTTCGCGCAACAGCTGCGCCAGCATCGGAAATGTCATGCCGCCGCGGATACATAGCTTGACCAGCGGGCGCAGCAGCCGCGCCAGCGGCGCGCGCAGGCGATCCGGCTCGATCGACGGACGCGGAGCCGGCTTCGACGTTCGGCGAGCAGCATTCATGGCGAAATTGTAGCCGTGTCCCGCGTGGGACACAATCCCACATTGTTGTAATGATTATTGACGTGTGAAATTTTCCCACGTATTGGGAGGTGTCGCAACCGAGGAACCCGATCCATGCGCGTCTTTCCGCAACCCCAATCCGGACCATTCGCCTTCGCGCGAAATGGCATCACGCGGCGCAAACGCGCGGCCGTCGAGCCGATGTTGCCGGCGTTGATCCGTGCCGTCGCATTCTTCTCGACATTGCCGCTGCCGTTCTTCGCGGCGCTGTTCATCAATTGACCGGAGCGAGCCGCATCATGATCTCGCTCAACGACTCCGGCCGGCGCCTCTCGGTGCTTCACATCTTCAAGATTTATTACCCCGACCTTTTCGGCGGGACGCTTTCGGTGATCCGCGATATTTGCACGGCGCTAAAGGACAAGTTCAGCTTCGGCGTGCTGGTCTGCTCGAAGCAGGGGGGCCGGCGCTGCGTCGTGGTGGACGGCGTACCGGTCGAGCGCGTGCGCTCGTTCGGCGATGTGCTGTCGCTTCCCGTTGCGCCGACCTATCCGTTGCGGCTGTGGCGGCGGATGGCGAAGCACGATCTGCTGGCGCTGCATGCGCCATTTCCGTTGGCAGATATCGCTTTCGCCCTGGGATTCGGCCGTGGGCGACCCCTGGTGGTGCACTGGCACGCGGACATCGTCAGCCATGCCGGGTTCAGGCGGCTTGTGGAGCCGCTGATGCGGCGGACGCTGCGGCGTGCCGAAGCGATCATCCTGTCCGATGGCGTTCTCCTGGACGAAACCCCATTGCTGCAGGAGTTCGCCGAAAAATGCCATGTCGCTCCCTTTGGCATCGACGTCTCGAAATATGACCTGCCGGCCAAGCGCCATCACGACATCAGGGTGGGACGCGGTCGCGGGCGGCTGGTGCTCGCTTGCGGCCGCCTCGTTCCCTACAAGGGGTTTGATGTGCTGATCCGGGCCGCCGTCGATCGGCACTTCAGCGTCTGGATCGTCGGCGAGGGCCGCGAACGGGCGCGGCTCGAACAACTGATCTCAAGCCTTGGCGTGAGGGATCGCGTGCGCCTGTACGGTTCGGTTCCCGATAGCGAAATCGTCAAGCTGATGTACATGGCGGACGTGTTCGTCATGCCGTCGGTGACGTCAGCGGAAACCTTCGGGCTGGTCCAGCTCGAAGCGATGGCGGCGGGCCTGCCGATCGTCAACACCTCGCTCGACACCGCGGTCCCGCATGTCGCGCGTCACGGCATCGAGGCGATCACGGTGCCGCCGGGCGATCCTGAACAACTGGGGCAGGCGATCGAGACCTTGATCGACGATCCCGAGCGGCGCCAACGCATGGGCCGTGCCGCACGGCAGCGCGCGACGACTGAATATTCCTCCGCCACCTTCAAGCAGGGGATCGAGACGATCTACCGACAGGCCATCGCGCGCAAGGCGGAGAGCCGCGCGGCCGAGGCCGCGGAATTCAAAACCACAGGGTTGCTCGGCGCGGTCCGGATCGCGGCGGCGTTGGCCTGGTCCGATATGCGCCACCGCTACGTCCGCTCGATCCTTGGACCGTTCTGGATGTCGATCCAGATGGCGATCATGGTCGCGGTGTTGGGGTCGGTGATCGGCCATATGTCCAACGCCGGCATCATGTCGCGGCTTCCGATGCTGGCGCTCAGCCTGACGGCCTGGACATTCCTCAACAGCGTCATTCTCGATGCGACGACGGCGCTTCAGGGCTCGGCCAGCCTGATCAAGGACCGCGCCTTGCCGCCCGTCGTCTTCCTGTTGCAATGCGTGTTCCGGCAAGCGCTGTTTGCGCTCCACAATGCCTGCGTGCCGCTGCTGCTGTGGCTGTTTCTGGTGCACGCGGATTTCGCAAGCGCGCTGGCGGCGCTGCCGGGCCTTTTGCTTTTCGTGACCTGCGCGCTGGGGCTGAGCCTGGTGCTCGGGGCGCTGGCGACGCGATTCCGCGACATCAAGCCGATCGTCGAATCGACATTGACGCTCGCCTTCCTGTCCTCGCCGATCCTCTGGACGCCTGAGATGATCAACCAGAACTCAACCGTGATGCGGCTGAATCCGCTGACGCATCTGTTCGCGGTGTGGCGCGATCCGTTGGCCGGCATTCATGTCGGCATGGCGAGCATCACGTACGCGCTGGCCTGCGTCGTGGCGCTGGGGCTTGCAAGCGCCGTGACCATCGTGCGGCTGCGCAAAGCGGCGTTCTGGATCTGAGCCATGGTCAGCATCACGCTCAGCCACGTCAGCCTCGATTATCCGCTCTACGGCGCCTACGATTTCTCGATGAAGCGCCGTCTGCTCGGGCGCTTGATCAATGAACGCAGCGAAATGCGAACGATCCGTGCGCTCGACGACATTTCGATCGAGGTGGCCGCGGGCGCACGGATCGGTCTCGCTGGTCCCAACGGCTCCGGCAAGTCCACTTTGCTGCGGCTGATCGCCGGCGTCTATCCGCCGAGCAGCGGTCGCCTCGAACGCAGCGGCAACATCATGCCGCTGCTCGGCCTGAGCGCGGGCGCCAATCTGGACTTCGCGGCGGCGGACAATATCCGCCTGCTGCTGCGGATCGGCGGCCGAAAGCCGACCGCTGCGATCGTCGACGAGATCTGGGCGTTTACCGAACTCGACGAACGGATGCGGCAATTGCCGCTGCGGATGTTCTCCTCCGGCATGCTGATGCGCGTGCTGTTCGCAACGGCGACGGCTTTCCCGGCGGATATCCTGCTGCTCGACGAATGGCTCAGCGTCGTCGACGAAAAATTCTCGGCGAAGGCCGAGCAGCGGTTGCTCAAGCTGGTTTCGATGGCCGCGATCGTGATCATCGCATCGCACGATCAACCGCTGCTGCGCCGGACCTGCACCAGCATCGTCGCCCTCGATCAAGGGCGCATCGTGGGTACCGATCGTCCTCGTATCCACCCCGTGCATCATCAGGATATGGAAAAGCAGCGCGCATGAAAAAGATCCTTGTCGTCAGCGAAGCGCTCGGCGAACCGAACCACAAACGTGGCATTTTTCACTTCACGCGCGAACTGATCCGCTCGCTGGCCGCGGACGGGTATGAACTGACATTGCTGGTCGAGACCACGCGCCGCTATCGCAAATTGCGGCGCCAGCAGCGGCGTAGCCGGTTGTTCCCGGCGGACTCCCGCCTGGTCGAACTGCTCGCGCTTTATCGCTTCCTGGACGATACCGACATGAACGCGCAGGAGCGTCACGGCGCGCTGCGGCGCGCGATCGACTGGTTCCAGGGACGGATACGGGCATGTACGTCCTGGGAGTTCGGGGCGTGCCTGCTGCGGGCGATCGGCCTGTTGCCGCTCCACGTCAGGCTGATCGAGAACGAGTTCGGGGGGTTCGATTACATTCCGACCGACCTGCGCCATCTCCAGCTGTTCCAGAACTTTCACCTGGAGTCCGGATTTTACAGCTATCAGGACATGTCGGCATTGACCCGGCTGCCGCCGCCGCTGGTCGACGCGCGCGACTATGACATCATTCTGGTGGATACGCCGACCCGGGTCGCGATCAAGCGTGGCCCGAACTCCAAAGTCATCTGCGTGGTTCACGACCTGCTGCCGATTACCGATCTCAAGCTGAGCGACGTCGCGACGCGGCTGTTCCTGTATCGCCTTTTGACCAGCCTGCGTCAGGCCGACGAACTGGCCTTCGTCTCGAATTACAGCATGGGCCGGTTCAGGGCGCTGTTGCCGCAATTCGCGCATTTGCCGACCCGCGTGGTCTATCCGCGCACGCGCTTTGAGCCGATGCGGCCGACGCCGGTGCTAAAATCGGCGACGCATTCCGGCCGGCCGACCTTCGTGATCATCGTGTCGGCGGAGCCGCGAAAGAATCTCAATGCGGCGATCCGTGCCTTCCGGAAAATGCCGCAGGCCGATCTGGTCGTGATCGGCTACGCCGCTAACGCCAGCCTGATGCGCAACCTGCCGCCAAATGTGCAGTTCGCCGGTTATGTCGAGGAACATGACAAGGCGAACCTGATCGCCGAGGCGCACGGCCTGATCATGCCCAGTTTCGCCGAGGGCTTCGGCGTTCCCATCATCGAGGCGCTGGCCGCCAATACGCCGGTGCTGTGCTCGGACATTCCGGTGTTTCGCGAGGTCGCGGGCGAACTTGCGGATTATTTCGATCCGTTCTCGACCGAGTCGATCTGCGCGTCGGTGATGCGGGTGACGGCCAGCCAGGATGAATGGCGCCGCAAGATATTGGAGCGGCGCGGGGAGCTTGCCGAACGTTTCGGCCATCAGACCCAGGCCCGCGATCTTCTTGCGCCCTTCGACGTCGAGCAACGCCTCGTGGCCGCCGAGTAGGGCAGGCGAGCCGAGGGCCTCGATCATCATGACCGTCAAAAGCCTGGCATCGCGCGACCATGCTGCGCCCGCTGGCCCGCAGCGCCGGGGCAGCGTGTGGCGCGATGCCTCGATCCAGCTCCGCGCCATCGATATCCTGACCGTGATGACGGCCGCTTCATTGCCGTGGTCAACCACGGCTCCGGCGATTTTCATTGTGCTCTGGCTGATCGTGCTGGTTCCGACCGTCGATTGGGAGGAGTTCGGCCGCATGCTGGCGCATCCAGCCTGCGCGCTGCCGCTGGCGTTCTTCGCGCTTGGCCTCGTTGGCATGCTGTGGTCGGATGGCGGCTGGTCGGATGGCCTGCGCGGCGTCAAGCCGGTTGCGAAGCTGCTGTTGATCCCTTTTCTGTTCTATCATTTTCAGCGCTCGCAGCGCGTCAGTTGGGTTTTCATCGCGTTCCTGGTGTCCTGCACGCTGCTGATGATGCTGTCCTGGATCGTGCTGTTCGTGCCGGCGTTCAAGATCACGGTGACGGCTTCGGCTGGCGTTCCCGTCAAGAATTATATCGACCAGAGCCAGGAGTTCGCGCTTTGTGCGTTTGCGCTGATGTTGCCGGCCTCGATCTGTCTTCGCAGGCGACAGCCGGTCGCGGCAGTCGGCTGCGTGGGGTTGCTGCTGGCGTTTTTCGCCAACATGCTGTTCGTGGCCTCGGCCCGGACCGCGCTGATCTACATCCCGGTCGTTCTGGCGTTGTTCGCCGCTCGTCATCTCAAGCGGCGCGCGACGCTCACGCTGTTCGCGGCAGCCGCGGTCGCCATGACGCTGGTCTGGTCGACGTCGCCCTATTTGCGCAAGCGGGTCGGCAACATCGCCGTCGAATATCAGGACTTCCGAAACAACGCGGTGAGCTCGACGGCGCAACGGCTGGATTTCTGGGGCAAGTCGGCCAGGTTTTTTGCCAACGCGCCGATTGTCGGTCACGGCACCGGCTCGACCAGGCAATTATTCGAGCGTGACGCGGTGGGACAAACCGGGTTGTCGGCGGAGGTGATCGACAATCCGCACAATCAGACCCTGAACGTCGCCGTGCAATGGGGGCTTCTCGGTGTCGCTATATTGTACGCGATGTGGCTGCATCATCTCGCGCTATTTCGCGGCGCGGGCCTAGAGCCTTTTCCGTTCCGATGGAATCGGAACGGGGTTCTGGTCTTTTGTTTTGACGCGTTTTCTTCACGCGAACCGGTGCCCCACGGAGCCTGTCATCGGGCGCGCATTCGCGCGACCCGTTGGCTCGAAAACGCTCTGGCGTGCTGGATCGGGCTTGTCGTTGTCGTACAGAATGTCGTCAGTTCACTGTTCAACTCACATCTGTTCGATTTCCACGAAGGATGGATCTACGTCCTCGGCGTCGGTATCGCGGGCGGGACGTCGCTGCGCGCAATGACCCGGCAGCAAAAAGCAGGTCCTGGCGAGGCACGCTGCGGCGCGATCAATGCGCGATAACAGCTGTTTTAAGAAATGCTCTAAGAACTTCTCTAAGAGATCTTCTAAGATAACTTCTATTTGAAGCCGCCGCCGCGCTGGCTTACCCCCGCCGCAGAATTGTCTCTGTTTATGCCGTCGCGCAGCGCGCGATGGCGCTGCGATCGGGGGATGCGGTGAATTATCGTTATCGTTGGCTGGGCGCGTCCGCGCTCGGCGCTATGGGACTAAGCCTGCTTTGCGTCACGCCATCGATGGCGCAGCAATTCAATGCGAACTCAGGCGCGGGGCAGGCGCTTCCCGCCGTGACCGTCGATGCACCCAAGTCGCGCCATACCGTAGGGGGTGCGGCACAAGGCCGCCCCCGGCGCGTTACACAAAGTGCGGTGAAGCCAAAACCGACGCCACCGCGTGCCGCCACGGCCGCTGAGGAAAATCCGCGCGGGGCTATCAGGGGCTATGTTGCCGGCCGCAGCATGGTGGGCACCAAGACCAACACGCCGATCAACGAAACGCCGCAATCCATTACGGTCGTGGGCAGTGAACAGATCCGCGATCAAAAGCCTGTCAAGTTCGACGAGATCCTGCGTTATGCGGCGGGGGTCTTGCCCGGAACGTTCGGCGCCGATACGCGCAACGACTGGTTCCTGATCCGTGGCTTCAAGTCCGACGACAACAGCACGTTTCTCGACGGTTTGCAGTTGTTCTATACCGCCTATGCGAGCTGGAAGCTGCAACCGTTCGATCTGGAGCGGGTCGAAGTTCTGCGCGGGCCGTCCGCGGTGTTGTATGGCGGCAGCAGCCCCAGCGGCATCGTCAACGCCGTCAGCAAGATGCCGCCGTCGGAGCCGATCCATTATATTGAAACCGGCGTCAACAATTTCGGCAACGCCTATCTCGGGTTCGATTTCGGCGGTCCGGTCGCGACCTCGAGCGAAACGGGCAAGCTGTTCTATCGGCTGGTCGGCCAGGTCCAGAACGGCGGCACCCAGGTCGATTTCACGCCGGACAATAACTATTTCGTCGCGCCATCGGTGACCTGGAAGCCGGATGCCGACACCAGCTTCACCGTGCTGGCGTCGGCGTCTTTCAATCAGACCCGGGGCATCAATTTCCTGCCCTATGTCGGCACCGTCACCGCGGCGCCGTTCGGCCGCATCCCGACCGGCTTGTTCGTCGGCGACCCCAGCGTCGACAACTTCAAGCGCGAGCAGGAAATGCTCGGCTATCAATTCGAGCGCAATCTGTCCGATGATTTCACTTTCCGCCAGAATGCGCGTTTCGCCCATGTCGACGTCACCTATTCAGGGCTGATCGGCAACGGCTACACCAACCAGACCACGGGCGACATCGCGCGGTACAGTTTCCTGGCCCGCGATATCGCCAATCAGGCGGATCTCGATAATCAGCTGGAATATCGCTTCGATACCGGCCTGCTGCAGCACAAGGCGCTGTTCGGCCTGGACTTGAAGCATTACGACATCAGCGACTATCAGGGCTTCAGTTTCGGCACGCCTTCGATCAATGCGCTCAATCCCGTCTACACCCAGATCGCAGCGTTCTCCGGCACGCCCTACCAGAATGCCGAACTCAACCAGAACCAGCTCGGCACCTATCTTCAGGACCAGATCAAGCTCGGTCGCTTCACGCTGGTGCTGAGTGGCCGCAACGATTGGGTGAGCCTGACCGACGACAGCCGGCTTCCCGGCGCGCTCCCGCTGGGGCGCGATGACAGCAAGTTCAGCGGCCGTACCGGACTGATCTACAATTTTGACTCCGGCGTGGCGCCCTACGTCTCTTATGCGACCAGTTATAATCCGATCGTGGGACTGAATTCGTCAGGCGCGTTGTTGCTGCCGGAAACCGGCGAGCAGAGCGAAGTCGGCGTTAAATACCAGCCCAATGGATTTGACGGTCACTTCAGCGCGGCTTGGTTCAACCTGAAACGGACCAACGTGCTGACCACCGATCCCAACAGCGTACCTCCCAACCTGCAAACCCAGGACGGCGAGGTCACCTCGCGCGGTGTCGAACTCGAGGCGGTTGCCAATCTTGCGCCGGGCCTCAAGGTGGTCAGCTCGTACACCAGCTACAACATCTTCGTCAGCAAGGACGATAATCCCGCGCTGGTCGGAACCGTGCCGACCAATACGCCGAGCCAGCTCGCCTCGGGCTGGGGCGACTATACGTTCCAGTCCGGCGCGCTCGCGGGCTTCGGCTTTGGCGGTGGCGTGCGTTACGTCGGCTCGTCCTTTGCCGATACCGCCAACACGATGCTGGTTCCCTCCCGCGTACTCGGCGACGCCGCCATTCACTACGAATGGCAAAACTGGCGGTTTGCGGTCAATGCCGCCAACATCGCCGACAAGATCTATGTCGCGAGCTGCGCGTCAGCGACCGCCTGCTACTACGGCGATCGCCGGCGTATCACCGGCAGTATCGCCTATAAATGGTAGGATAACGCTGACCGGTCGGCGCCCGCAGCGGCGTCGACCTCGAGGCGGGCGCGCTCGGGCCGCGGTCGCCGGTCTACCCATGGACCGGCTTGGTCGCAGGGGCGTTACCGCCGTTGACAGCCCGATTGCTGTGCGTGCGTGGC
>NZ_LMUK01000025.1:165676-215837 GCF_009766005.1 Bradyrhizobium sp. S69
GCGCGAGAGATCTGCCCGCCGCACCATCCGAAATCACCACCGCCGCGACGATACGCGAACCCGGAACGGTGCGACTAAGCGCCTGCGTTACGCGGCAGCCTACAAGCCCAACGGCATGAGAGCGGCAAGTCACCGAAGCAACACGGCGCCGTGAAGACGAGCTTAATCAATCACAACATCGCGATGTCTGTGCGTAAATACCTATGAAAGGCGCTAAAACTGAAAACGGTATGCTCGCATGCCGCCAGCGCAGAGCTCGATTTTCGAAAATGGTGTTATCGGCAAGTATCGGCAAGAACAGTATTCTTCGCGAGACTTGTTACGGCGGGCGCGGTTTGCGGGGAAGCTGTTCGAGACCAGGCCGATAAGAAAGATTTTGAATGGTTACCCCGACCGTTGTCGGGCGTGCGGCAATGTCGCCGCGACGTTTTGGGGGAGTGTTCGCGTCGTGCGGAAGGTCGTTTTAGAGAGTGGCGCGGACTCGATCGATCGTTCCCGCCATTCCTTGCAGGCGATCCTCGATGGTCGCTACCGCTCCGGTCAGGATCAGATCTTCAGGGCGCCGGCAACCTCCACCATGAAATTTGAGTTCAACCGCGAGGGGGGAGTCCATTGGCCCGAGCGGGAGGACCTTTCGCTCGAATTCATGCGGGTATTGGCCGCCGCCCAGGACGGCGGATCAACCGTCTCCGAATGCTGGCTGACCGCAAGCCGGATCGACATCGCGGACGACAATTCCTGGTACCGGGAGTGGGCCAGGACGGCCGACGTCAACCACGAGCGGGGCGCCACAGCACTTGCCGAGGGCAATTTGCCGACGGCGCGGAACAACTGGCTTCGCGCCATCACCTATTATCAGGCGGCCGGGCATCCGTTCGATCTGATGGAGCAAAATCGGCAAGCCTCGATCGCTGCGATGCGCCAATGTGCCGCGAACTACCTGCGGCACCGTGAGCCGTCAGGCGAAATCGTCGCGATTCCCTGGACAAGCGAAGTCACCCTCCAGGGCTATTATTTGCCGGCGCGAGCGACCACAAAACCTGCCCCGGCCGTGATTTGCATCGGCGAGCCCGGCCATCACAAGGAAGAATACCTCTTCAAGATGGCGCGGCATGCCTTCGAACGCGGCATGTCGCTGCTCGCCGTCGACATGCTCGGCGATCGGCCCAATACCTCATTCGAAACGATCATAGGAAGCCGCAAGCTCGAATCGGCGATCGGTTGTTTCATGGATTACCTGTCCGGCAGGGACGATGTCGATGACCGCCGTATCGCGATCATGGCCGACGGCTGGAGCTCTTCGTTTGTCGCGCGAGGCGTCGCTGCCGATTCGCGGTTCGCGGCGGCGGTTTGCGATGGCGGCATCTGGGAGTCGCATGAGCGATCCTTCCTGATGAGGCGCGCCGCGGCGCGTGGCGAGATTCTCCCGTGCATGGGAACCAGCCGCATCATGCGAAGCATTGGCTGTCCGCTGCTGATTACCGCCGGCGAGCGCGGCTGGCTGCAGCCGGAGCGGGTCGCCGAACTGGTCGACCGGCTCAAGGCAGGCCGCGAAGACGTCACGCTGAAGATTTTTGAGAGCGCGGAGACGGCGGCAACGCAGGGCCACGCCGACAACCCGACATTGGCCAACGAGTTTATCTTTGATTGGTTGGCGGCCCGCCTGGGATAGGCAACCGCAACTTCAGTACGTCGGCAAGCTGGTCCGTCGGCAAGTTCGATTTGTCGAATCTCCGACGCTTTTAGAAATCGGCGACGACTTTCAGGCGGGCCTTTTCCAGCCTTCGCTTGATGGCGGCCAGTTTTCCGGTCAGGTCGGCCATGTCGTGATCCTCGAACTCCGCGAAGATAAACTGGTTCAGGGCTTCCTGTTGCGAAGCGAGGTTGGCCAGGTGCTTCGTCGTCTTGTCGGTCAGCGACATCTTGACGATCCTGGCATCCTCGACCGCGGTCTTGCGGCGGACGAAACCCTTCTTTTCGAGAAGTTTCGATTGGGTCGTCACGAAGGAAGGGTCGACGTGCAGCAGCTTTGAAACCACGTTGACGGCGACGCCATCGCCCTGGTCATGGTCTGCGAGGGCGACGATGATCATCCATTGCGGGCCGCTGATCCCCAGTGTCTTCGCCCAGAACTGCCGGAGCTCCTCGAGGTAAACCCCGATCGATGCGATCTCCCACGAGAACCGCCGGATGACGTCCTGATCCTTTTTGGCGGACTCCCCCATCGAGTATCCCCAGCCTCCTGTTTGCCCATACGATGATTGCGCTCATCCTTGTGGCCGGATGATTTGCGAGCAGCCTTAGGCAGAAAACAACATAAGTAAATCACTTATGTTCGGTAATCCCGCGGTTAGGGTACCCGGCGGCCCTGTTGTTGACCAGACACGGGATTAATCTAGCCGCTTTTGGTCGTTGCCGAAAAGACACAGGTTTTGGCAAACAATACATGAGTTAATAAACGAATTTGATTACGCAAATGGCTTTCGCCATACTTGTGGCGACGGAGGGGGGATTCTCGCCGTCCCGTTGAAGGTCGTTGGCTCAAGTCTCTCGCGTTTTGCGGGGTGTCCGAAAGCGCGAAGCGACTGAGCGGTTTTCAGGGGCGGGGAAGGGACCTTGGGGAACAAGGGTCCGCATCTCGCCCTCAGAGCAACTTGGAGGTTAAACATGAAGATAATTAAGAGCCTTGTCCTCGGCTCAGCGGCGGCTCTCGTCGCCATGAGCGGGGCACAGGCGGCTGATCTTCCCGTCAAGGCCAAAGCGGTCGAATATGTGAGGATCTGCTCCCTGTATGGTGCCGGCTTCTACTACATCCCGGGCACCGACACCTGCGTCAAGATCGGCGGCTATCTGCGCGCCGAGGTCAACATTCACGGCGGCAACGGCAACGCGCCCTATTGGAGCGGTGACGGTGGCGTCAACACCCGTTACGAGAACCAATATAGCGACCTCTCCCGTTTTGCGCTGACGATCGATACGCGCACGGCGACCGAATACGGCGTGGTCCGCACCTTCGGACAGGCCGACTTCTCGTTCGGTACCCAGGGCTACGGCGGCGGCCTCTCCAACTCGAACGTGACCACCGGCAACGTGCTGACCGGCAACACCCAGAACAACTACGCCGGTAACGGTGTTCTCGGTGTCGAATACGCGTTCGTTCAGTTCGCGGGCTTCACCTTCGGTAAGTCGGCTTCGGCCTTCACCACGCCGTGGCAGGGCTACCCGGGCAACAACACCTCGTATCTGGTTGGCGGTTACGACACCATCACCGGCATCAACAACGTCCAGTACACCGCCCAGTTCGGCAACGGTGTGTCGGCCTCGATCGGCATCGACGACAGCAGCGCCAGCGACTACAACCGTACCCAGATCGTCAACGCGGCGGTCGCCGGTGCGGCGAGTGCGCCCGCCAACACGATCGTGCCGAGCTCCGCCAACACGGCTTCCTGCGCCCTTGCGATGTACGGCGCCGCGAGCTCGAACTGTACCAACCTCGGCACCGCTTACGGCGGCACGCAGTTGCCTGACCTCGTCGCTAACGTCAGGATCGATCAGGCCTGGGGCGTCTTCCAGGTGTCGGGCGCTCTGCACGACGTCGATCCGGGCTATTGGAGCACGGCCAACACGCTCACCAATGGTAACTTCCTTGGTGGCCAGGCCCAGACCAATGCCCAGAACCTCGGCCATCCGGACTCGAAGGTTGGCGGCGCGGTGAACGTGGCCTTGCAGATCAAGAACCTGCCGACCGGTGTCGGCGACGACTTCAAGATCGAAGGCAGCTGGTCGCTCGGTGCGTCGAAGTATGTGTTGGGAACCTCGGCCCCGTTGGGCGGCTCCTTCTACATGTTTGGTGATGGACCGACCGGAAGCGCGGGTAAACTTGCCATCGGTGCGATCAGCGACGGTGTTTACTCGGGTGGTCCGGGTAACAGCGGCGTCGGCGGCACTCAGGTGCAGTTGACCCAGGGTCTGGGTATCCGTGGTGCGTTCAACCACAACTGGAGCCCCGAATGGTCGTCGAGCTTGTTCGGCGGCGCAGCCCAGCTGAGCTACAACAACACCTCCAAGGCGATCTGGTGCGCAAGCTATGTTGCCTCCGGCACGACCTTGACCCCCGGTTCGACCTGTAACCCCGGCTTCACGATGTCCGAAATCGGTCTCACGACCCGTTGGACTCCGGTCAAGAACCTGACGTTCAGCTCGGAAGTGCTGTACGCCTACCTCCACACCGACATGTCGGGTGGCGCGATCGGTACCTCGAGCTCGGCGTTCCCGGTTCAGTCGGGTACCGCAGCTTCGCCCTATATCTTTGGCGACAAGGGTACGGTTTCGGTCAACTTCCGCGCTCAGCGCAACTTCTGATCGGGTTCGTCCCACAAGGACGGAAACGGTTTGAGAATAGACCCTCGGCGGGAAACTGCCGGGGGTTTTTCTTGGATTCGGTCCCGATCAGTGAACTCGGTCGCGGCGATAAAATACGCGTTATTTGACAGAAACATTATTTACTCAGGTAATTTATTTATGTATTTAAACAGTGGCACCGACTTCAGTCCGTCGGGCTCTTGTCTCAAGGAGACATAACCTACCTTATGAAGACCTCCGAAAACCTCCAGCAGTGCCCTGCTGGAGGTTTTTTCGTTTCCATAGCGTTTTCGAGCCAACGGGTCGCGCGAATGCGCGCCCGATGACAGGCTCCGTGGATGCCGGTTCGCGTGCAGAAAACGCGTCAAAACAAGAATCTAGAGCCCGGTTCTGATTCAATCAGAACCGAACTGGCTCTGGGACGGCAAAGCGCCGCGTTCTCCGGGCCTGACACGCCGAATCGATCGCCCGGCGTCGGGCCCGCGTGATCGGCGAGAGGGCCCGGCCGGTTTTTGATCCTGCAAACCGTGCAACGCCGACCGCGAGGCATGCCCGCGGCGGCGGACAGACCTCCGTGCCGTGAACGCAATGCTCGGCGCCGAAAAATAGTGTATCGGCTGGTCGCAATGACGGCCGGCGGATTGGTTGCCGCGCATAAATGCAATTTCGGAGGAATATCCATGTCGGATTTGCCGCTCTCGGGCATTAAAATTCTTGATCTGACGCGCGTGCTGGCGGGTCCGCTGTCGGCGCAGATGCTGGCCGATCTCGGCGCCGAGGTGATCAAGATCGAACGTCCCGGCACCGGTGACGACGCGCGGGCGTTCGGGCCGCCCTATCTGGTCGATCCCGAAGGCAAGGAGAACAACAACAACTCGTTCTATCTCTGCGCCAACCGCGGCAAGAAATCGGTCACCATCAATATCGCCAAGCCCGAGGGACAGGCGATCATCCGCGATCTGGCGAAGACCGCCGACGTAATGATGGAAAATTACAAGGTCGGCGATCTCAAGCGCTATGGGCTCGATTACGAAGCGATCAAGGCGATCAACCCCGGCATCATCTATTGCTCGGTGACCGGTTTCGGCCAGACCGGACCCTACGCGCCGCGCGCGGGCTATGACGCTATTCTGCAGGCGATGGGTGGCCTGATGAGCGTCACCGGCCATATCGACGGCGAGCCCGGGGAGGGCCCGATGAAGGTCGGTCCTTCGATCGTCGACTATATGACGGGGATGAACACCTCGATCGGGATTCTCACCGCGCTTTATAATCGCGACGCCAAGGGCGGCGAGGGGCAGCATGTCGACGTCTGTCTGTTCGACACCGTGATCGCTTCGCTGTCGCATTGGCTGCAAATCTATCTCGTCAATGGCAAGACGCCGCCGCGGCGCGGTACCTGGGGCAATGGCGGCATGCCCGCCGGCGTTTTCCGCTGCACCGACGGCGAACTGATGCTGGTGGTGGGCAATGACGGGCAGTTCTCCCGCACCTGCGCGGTGCTGGGCGCGGCCGAGCTCGCGACCGATCCGCGCTTCCTCAGGAACAACGACCGCGTGGTGCACGGCAAGGAGATCATGGCGATCTTCGCTGGATTGTTCCTGAAGAATTCGGTCAAGCATTGGCTGGACGAGCTCGAGAAGGCCGGCGTGCCCTCCGGTCCCATTAATAATTTCGAGCAGGTGTTCGCCGACCCGCACGTTCAGGCGCGCGGCATGCGGATCAAGGTCAATCATCCGTTCGAGCCGGAGCTGTCGCTGATCCGCAATCCGCTGACGTTCTCTGGTACCCCCGTAACGGATTATCGCGCGCCGCCGTTGCTCGGCGCCGACACCAAGCAGGTGCTGTCGTCCACGCTCGGCTATGACGATGCCAAGCTCGACGGCCTGAAGAAACAGGGGATTATCTGATGGGGGCACCAGTTCAGAAGACGTTCCTCACCTGCGCCATCACCGGCAATTTGACGCGGCCGGAGCAGTCGCCGCATCTGCCGATCACCCCGCAGCAGATCGCCGACAGCGCGCTGGAGGCGGCGGAGGCGGGAGCTGCGATCGCACATATCCACGTGCGCGATCCCGAAACCGGCCGTCCCTCGATGTCGATCGATCTCTATCGCGACGTGATGGATCGGATCCGCGCCCGCAACAAGCAGCTGATCATCAACCTGACCACCGGCCCCGGCGGCCGCTTCGTGCCGTCCGAGGCCGATCCAAAAGTGGCCGGGCCCGGCACCACCTTGATCGCGCCGGAGCGCCGGGTCGAGCATATCGAATTGCTGCGGCCGGATATCTGCACGCTCGATCTCAACACCATGAATTCCGGCGGCGAGGTCGTGATCAATACGCCGCGCAACGTCCGCAAGATGGCCGAGCGCATGAAGGCCGTCGGCGTTCTGCCGGAAATCGAATTGTTCGACTCCGGCGATTGCCATCTGGCGCGCGACCTGTTCGCCGAGGGCGTCTTGCAGGGGCCGGGATTGTTCTCGCTGGTGCTTGGCGTCAAATACGGCTTCAACGCCTCATCCGAGACCATGTTTTACGCGCGCAGCCTGTTGCCGCCGGGCGCGATCTGGTCCGGCTTTGGCATCGGCCGCGCCGAGTTTCCGATGGTGGCGCAAGCCTGGTTGCTCGGCGGCCACGTCCGGGTCGGGATGGAGGATAATCTTTATCTGTCGAAGGGCGTGTTGGCCAAGACCAACGCCGAACTGGTTTTGCGCGCGGTGGATATTTTGCGCAATCTCGGCGCCGAGATCGCCTCGGCCGCGGAAGCCCGCGCGATGCTCAAATTGTCGTAGCGCGCAGACCTCGCGCTACGGCGATAGCGTCCTCTCAAGTTTGAACATCGGAGCATAGCTCGGCTGGATCGTCAGGCGCGCGACTGGCATCACCGGTCGCTGGCTCCCGATGGCAAGCGTGTATCGCTGGAGCACGGTCGCGAGCATGATCTGGGCCTCGGCAAGGGCAAAACCCGCGCCGATGCAAATACGAGGACCGGCGCCAAACGGCAGATAAGCGCCACCCGATGTCCACGGTGACGCCTGTCCGGCAAATCTGTCGGGCATGAAGGCCGTCGGATGCTGCCAATGCTTGCGATGCCGATGCAGCACCCAGGGTGCGACATACACCTGAACGCCGCGCCGCACCGGTTCGCCCATGATCACATCATCTTCGATCGGCTCGCGCACCAGCACGGGAACTGGCGGGTAGAGCCGCATTGTCTCCAGCAGCACGCGGCGCAGCCGTGGCCAGTGGCCGAGATCGTCGAGCGTTGCGACGCGCTCGGGTGGAAAGGCTGCCACTTCGGCGCGCAGCCGCGTCTGCTCAGCCTGATCGAGCGTCAGCAGATAGGAAGCCCAGAACAGCAGGCGTGCCGTGGTCTCGTAGCCGGCGAAGATCATCGTCGCGCATTGATCGCGCACCTCGTCGGCCGCGAGCGACGCGCCGGTTTCCGGATCGCGCACCGCGATCAGGAGATCGAGCAGATCGTGATGCGCCGTATCGCGTGTCGCGTCCCGGCGCGCGCTGACGATCGCATCGACGGCTGAAAACCAGCGCTTCTGGAAGGCGCGGCGTTTTCCCAGCGCGAAGGCAAACGAGTTCTCGGATTTGGCAAAGGCATCGAAGATCTGCGGACGTCCTGGCCCGGTGACATATCGCCGGACGAGGTCGCCGATCCGGTCGCGCTCGGCGCGATCGGGCATCGAGAACAGCGCGCGAAGCACAGCGTTCAAAGCCGCGATCTGGTAGGCATCGGACAGATCGGCGCTCGACTGCCCTTCGAGCTCGCCGACCAGATCGTTGGCGGCCGCGATGAAGTGCGGAAGCAGGATGTTCACATGGTTCGGCGTGAACGAGGGCGACAGCAGGCGGCGTTGCCTGCGCCATTCGCCACCTTCCGCGAGGAATACACCGTGGCCGACCATGGGGCGCAAGATGCGGGGCGTCATCGCCGGGCGAACATAGTTCGCCGCGTTGGTCGCCATCATGTGGCGAACGCCCGCGGGATCATTGACCAGCACGCTCTCGACGCCGAACAGCGTGTTCCGGTTGAACCCCGTATCGAACGCATTGTCGGACCAGATCGCAAGGTTGTTGCGGATACTGCCGAGCAGAAGCTTGACCGGAGGCAGGTCCTTGGCATGGACGGCCGGGGCAGGTGGAATCACAGGAGAAAGGGTGTCGAGCATGCGATCTCGCGCGGTCATCATTCCGGATTGTTTTCAATGTGCGGTAAGTCGAGTGTCGGTGTATTGAACGGTTCGGACATGATCCGCCGTTGCGGGAGGCGTGACAATGGTTTCGACGACCACCTCGGAGATCGCGTGGCCGCGTCCGGGGATGGCGGGCTGTATGTTCTGCCGGATCATTCGGGACACAAGGGGCGTCACGCTCGATCACGCCCAACGATTCAATTTCTTCCCGGCGTCGCCGCTGTGCAGCGTGGCCTGGCTGCTCGCCGGTGACTGCCATTTGATTGACGGGCCGGACCAGATCGAGCGTCCCTGGACTGGCGCAAGGCTGCCCAAGCTTGCCTTCTTTGGGCCGCAGCTCGGTCCGCTCGCCAGTTGGAACCCAAGGGAGACCTACGCGATGACGATCACGTTCTACCCCGACGCGTTGTCGGCGATGACCGGGCTCGATCTGAGCCCGTTCGCAGGACGCATGGTGCCGGCGGAAGAAGTCTTGCCGCAACCGCTTCTGGAGCCCTGCCGCGAGCTGTTCGATTCGATCGTGCGCGACGGAGCCGAGCGCGCGTTCTCGGTGCTTGAAGACAGCATCGAGACCCTATGGGCGAGCACGCGCCCTGCCGGGACCAGGCCGATGCGATCGATCGAAGACTGGAGCGCGAGCCTCGTGCGCCGGGCTGCGCTCACCGATCTTGGACGCAGCACAAGGCAAATCGCACGGCGGGTCAAAGCATGGACCGGCGCCAACCAGCGCGACCTGCACGGCCTTGGCCACACCGAGCAACTCTATGCCAGATGGCACGAGGCGACCGAGAACGGCGATGTCGACTGGGCCGGGCTAGCCGCGGCGTCGGGATTTGCCGACCAGGCGCATATGATCAGGCAGATGCGGCGGCATACCGGCTTCACGCCGGAGCAATTGCGCCAGAGCGCGAGAGACGACGAGGCCTTCTGGGGTTATCGGCTGCTTGGACAATATTTTGCGCAGCCGAAGGGTGAGTAGGCCGCCGGCTCGGCGCGTTGCTGGATTGGCACAGGGCTTGCTCGATACGGCCGATCCTCAAGCCCCGCGAGCACCGCCATGTCCCTGGATATCCTGATCAAGAATGTAGCCCTCGCGAATATCGAAGGCTTGCGCGATATCGGCATCGCCAAGGGACGCTTCGTCGGCATTGAAAAAAGCCTGTCCCAGCCCGCCGCGCTGGTGCTCGATGCCGATGGCCGGATGGCGGTGCCCGGTTTTGTCGAGCCGCATATTCATCTCGACAAGGCGCTGATCTCCGAGCGCGCGCCGGTCAATGTTTCGGGGACGCTGACCGAGGCGATCGAGATCCTCTGGGAGATCAAGCGCAATTACACAATTGAAGAAATCGCCGACCGCGCCTCACGCGTGCTGACGCGCGCCATCGAAAATGGCGTGTCGCGGTTGCGCAGCCATGTCGACGTCGATCCGATCGGAGGTACCCGTCCGGCGGAAGGCGTGATCCGCGCCCGCGACCGCTTTCGCGATCTGATCGATATCCAGATCGTCGCGTTTCCGCAGGAAGGCATCGTCAAATCGCCGGGAACCGAAGCGCTGATGCGGCAGGTGATGCGGCTCGGCGTCGATGTGGTCGGCGGCATGCCGTTCAACGAAGCCTCGCCACAGGATAGCCGCCGGCACATCGAAATCGTGTTCGACATCGCCCGCGAGTTCGACGCCGATATCGACATGCATGTCGACGAGACCGATGACCCGGCGGCGCGCACGCTGGAAATCGTGGCGGAATTGACCGTCAGCCATGGCTGGCAGGGGCGGGTGACCGCCGGCCATACCTGTGCGCTCGCAGGCTACCCGCGCGACTATGCCGATCATGTCATTGCCCGGCTTCGCGATGCCAACGTCAACATGATCGCGAACCCCGCCACCAATCTGATGCTGCAAGGCCGGCTCGACGATTATCCGAAGCGGCGCGGCGTCACCCAGGTCAAGGAACTGCTCGCCGCCGGCGTCAATGTCGCCTGTGGCCAGGACTGCGTGCACGACACGTTTTATCCGTTCGGCCAGAACGACCCGCTGGAGATCGCGTTTCTGCTCTGCCACGCCTCGCATATGAGCCAGCCTGCGGAAATTCTCACCGTGATGGATATGGTCACCGGCAACGGCGCCAAGGCCCTGCGCGTTGCCGATTTCGGCGTCGCGGTCGGTGGCGTCGCGGATCTGGTCGTGCTCGACGCCCGCGACGCGCGTGAGGCCTTCACGACCCGAACGCCGCGGCGCTGGGTGATCCGTAGAGGTCGTCTGATCGCCGAAGCCAAAGTCGAGCGGCAGCGTTATTTCGATCGCTGACGGGGCCCGCTGGCGGATGAGGACGCAAGACGTCAGACGATCAGCCGGCCTTCTCGGTCGGCGACCGTGATTTGCACCTCGGTCCCTGAATTGAATTCGAGGCGGTCGGCTTCGATGCCGTCGCTGAAGATGACGCCGTTTTCCGGCATCAGCGAACGCACACGCAGCCGATCCGACTGCTTCAGCTCGCCGTAGACGAGGGTCGTCTTGGAGGTCCGGCTTGGAAACGGCTCGCGGACCGCGAACCGCAATTGGTGGCTGTCCCAGGGCAGCGGCAAATAAGGAGGGCCCGCGGCGGCACTGCCGAACGCTCCGGCGATCGCGAGCGAGCCGGTGACGATGCTCTTGAACCATGCGGTCGAGCCGAGGCCGGTGGATACGATCAGCCCGCTCGACGACTGCGTCTCCTTGCGTTCGCCATCGGCAATTTCATAGATCGCGGAGGTGTGGGAGCGGGCGCCGATAAAGACGTCGTTGACGGCGTAGAGCACCTGTCCGTCGGTCAGCGCGGCCTTGGCCATGGTCACCGTCTTGAAGGGACGTTTCTCCGCCGCGACCTCTCGCAACAACGCGGGCAGGTCGTCCGCCACGAACGGCAGCAGGATGCCGTCATAGCGCGCCGCATCGGGGTTGAGGCCGATCAACGGGTGGCCGTCGAGATACTTCATGGTGTTGGCGACCACGCCGTCCTGACCGAGCGCGACCACGATATCGGAGGGGCCGAACATGAAGTTCGGCAGGAAGCTGCGCTCGATGATCTGGTAGCGGCCCCATTGCTCCAGCGTTTGCACGGTGCGCTGCTGCTGTTGCAGGTAGACGTCGTGCTCGCGCTGGTAGTCGGAGAAGTCGGCGCCCAGATGCTCGACATAAAACCTGGCCTGATCCGCCGTCAGGAATTTCGCGATCAGGTCCTCGAGCCTGGTCTTGCGGGTGACCAGCACCACCTTGCGATCACGGTCGGCGGGCATGGACGACCTCGGCAGGCTTCGGCTTTTCCAGCAGGGTCTGAAGCAGGTCCGGCGACACGTTGAGCTGGCCGATCCGTTCGGCGCGCTCGGCAATTCCGGTAAAGGCCTGGGCGATCAACTGGGCCGGTTGCATGCCGGCGGCGGCCAGCGCCTGGATCACCTTGGTATCGACGCCCTCGAAGATTTTCATCAGCGCGCCGACCCGGTAGGCCTCGGCGTCGGCCAGCGTCCTTGTGTTGCCGGCATTGAGTTCGACAAAATCCTTGCGCTTGCCCTCAAGGGTAATGTCCGCGACCATTCCGGCTTCCCGCAGCTCGTTCTTCTTGGCCACGACGCTGGCTTCCGCATCCATCTGGGTTTCCCGGATCGATCGTTTCTTCTGCTCGACCGCGATTTCGGTGTCGAGCTCACTTTCGCGAATGGCGCGTTCGCGCTCCACCGCGAAATTGCGCCGGGCAAAGATCGCCTCGTCGGCGTTCTTGAGGATCGCTTCACGCGCCTCGGCTTCGAGCGCCTTGGCGGTATCGGGTGTCGGCTTCACGCCGCGTATAGATACCCCGAGGATCTCCAGGCCGAGCGATGCGATGTCGGCGCGGCCGGTGAGCCCGGTTGCGATGATGTTGGCGATGCGATCGGAAGCCTGCAGCGCCTCCTTGAGCGGCAGCTCCTTGACGGCCTGTTGCGCCAGAACTTCCACGGTCCCCAAAATGCGCTGCGGCAGTTTCTCCGGGTCATCCGACTCGTAGGTTTTGCCGTCCGCCTTGAGGGTGAAGTTGAGCATCGAGGCGGCGTGCTTGGGTTCGCTGATGCGATAGGTGACGTGGCCCTGGATGGTGAGGGCCTGAAAGTCGCGCGCGGTCTGCTGGAAGATGAAGGCGGCGTCGCGGCTGCCGATCGGCACGGCGACCAGCGAGGTCACCGGTGCGTAATAGAACGTGGAAAGGCCGGCGCCTTCCTGGGTCACTTTCCCGGCGCGGTATTTCATCAGATAGGTGGTGGGCTGGGCCTTGTGGAATCGGATCCCGAACATGCAATCCTCCTACTAAGTGTGTCTGAACAACTAATTAAGTTGGACAGTACAACTAAGTGTGTTATTGTCAAGCGTCGAGATTGGAAATGACCTGACTAGCTTTGGGATGTCTATGCCTATGTCCAAGTTGAAGGAATCACTTGATTTTCCGCGACCGTTGACCACGGTCGATGGGGTCGTTTTTGCGATCAGGGACGATGCGCTTCACGTCCTGCTGGTGCAGCGGGCGGCAGGCGAGGGTGAACCGTTTCCGGGTTCCTGGGCCTTGCCGGGAGGTTTTGTCGACACCGTCAGGGACAACAGCTTGGAGGCCTGTGCGATCCGCAAGCTGAAGGAAAAGACCGGCGTCGTCAGTCCGTATCTCGAGCAATTGGGAAGCTGGGGCAGCGCCACGCGGGATCCGCGCGGCTGGTCCGCGACGCATGCCTATTTTGCGCTATTGCCGGCGGTGCCGACGCGCGACCAGCACGCTGCCGACGCCGAATGGTTTGCGGTGACCGCGGGCAGGGTCAAACCGAAACTCGCGTTCGATCACGGCGATATTCTCCAAGCCGCGATCCAGCGCCTGCGCAGCAAGGTCGAGTATACGTCGCTGCCGGCCTATTTGATGCCGCAAGAGTTCACGCTGCCGGATTTGCAGCGGGTCTATGAGATCGTGCTTGATCGGGTGTTGGAGAAGAGCGCGTTCCGCGCGCGGATGCTCGCGGCGGACCTGATCGAGCCGCTGGCAAGGATGCGCAAGGGACCCAATCGGCCTGCGCAGCTTTACCGGCTCAAGAAGGCAAAATCACCGGTCTATTTCGCCAGGACCTTCAATCCGCCGGGCTGACCGGCAACGGCTCGATCGCGGAATGACTTCTGGCGAAGTCGCGCAGAGCCACCAGAACGGGACGAAGGGCTTCGCCGCCTTGCGTCAGCCGATAGTCGACGTGAGGCGGGACCTCGGCGTGATCGGTCCTCAACACAAGACCATCGGTCTCCAGGTCACGGAGCTGCTGGATCAGCACCTTGTGCGAAACGCCCGAAAGGCTGCGTTGCAACTCGGCGAACCTCAGCACGGGCCGTTCGAACAGCCGGAATAAAATATCCAGCTTCCAACGGCCATCAAGCATGGCGACGGTGTTTCGGACCATAGCCGCTGAGCCTCCCGGCCCCAGGCAAGACGCTTCCGCGGAGGGGGTGGCAGGCACCTTAAGGTACGTACTTGCGGTCATCTCTCTAGATCCAGACATTGAAGCGTCCTGAGGGAATGGGGGCGAAGGAGGATGAGCGTGAAACGTCGCTTACTCGGCAAGCATACTGGATTGACCGCATCTGCGCTCGCCCTCGGCACGGGTCGACTCGGGATAGATCGCGACGGAGCGACCGACGACAACGCCGCGCAGCGTGTCTTGCGAGCGTTCGCCGAAGCTGGTGGGGATTTGTTCGACACCTCCAGCGCGTATCAACTCGGAGCCTCCGAGGAACGTCTTGGCACCTTCCTGGCCGATGCCGGGCGTGACCGCTTCATTATCGCTTCGAAGTATGGTCGTACGGCCCAGTCGGCGCCAGTGCCGTCGCTGGTGGGCAGCCATCGCAAGGCGATGTTGACGGACCTCGAGGGTAGCCTGCGGCGGCTGCGGACCGATCGGATCGATATCTACATGCCGCACTTTGACGACGGGCGCACCTCGATCGAAGAGATCATGGCTGGGCTGGACGATCTGGTGCGAACGGGCAAGATCGTTCACATCGCTCTGACCAATTTCCCTGCCTGGCGCATCGCCGAGGCTGCCATGCTGGCCGAATGCCGGAATTGGGCGCCGTTGGCGGCTGTGCAGCTTGAGTACAGCCTGTTGGAACGGGACGCCGATCGCGAGCATCTTCCATTGGCTCGGGCGCGGGGCCTCGGGATCATGGCCTATTCGCCGTTGGGTGGAGGGCGACTTTCGCAACGACTGCGCAATCGATCCGAAAATGACATTCTGGCGTCTGCGTTAGCGGACGTCTCCACCGAGATGGAGGCCGATTTCTCCGCAGTCGCGCTGGCGTGGGTACAGAGTAAAGGCATGATCCCGATCCTGGGTCCTCGCAATGAAGCGCAGCTCGCCGACGGTTTAGCGGCAGGAAGGATGACTCTGTCCGCCGAGCAAATAGAGCGCCTGAATGCGTGCAGCGAACCGTATCGCGGACAGCCTTACGAAGTGCTGTCGCAGGTTCGCGACCGGCTGATGCCGGTGGAATAATGACGCTATTTCGCGCGTCGCGGCGGCGCCGCCGGCTTCTTCGGTCTATCGGCGTTGCTATCGACCTTGCTTCGCACGCGAAGACCATCGACGAAGACGTCGACCAGCCGCATGACGCTGTCCTGCCAGCCCGGCCGGTCGTGCAGATAGCACATGCCGATCAGGGCGCGCAGCACGTCCTCGGCGCTGATATCGTCGCGGATATCGCCGGCGGCGATGGCGCGCGCGAGCAACGCGCCGACGGCGTTGATCAGGCGTTCGAACGTACCGGCATAGATTTCTGACGAGCCGTCGACCGTGAGCGCCAGCGCCGCCAGCATGCCTTTCTTGGTGGCTATGAAGGTGACACAGGATTGCAGCCAGCGGCGCAGCGCCTCGACCGGGTCGGCTTCACTTTTCAATTGTTCCGCCAGTTCGGTGAGCTGCTGCACTTCGCGCCGATAGACCGCCTCGAACAAATCCTCGCGGGTCGGGAAGTGGCGATACAGCGTGCCGATGCCGACCCCGGCGCGTTTGGCCACGGCCTCCAGGCTCGCGTCCGGACCGCCGGCGCTGAACACGGCCTTGGCGGCCTCCAGCACGCGCTCGCGATTGCGGACCGCATCGGCGCGGGGCTTTCGGACGGTTTCTGCGGAATGTGACATCTGACTAATTTAGGTATCTTTTTTGATATCGTGCCCCCTTGTAAACGGAGGGCGCCTCCATATTTGCCGTTTCAGCACCGAACCTGGACAGGCCCGCCGAACCAACAGCGGCGGCCGGGGTTCAATGTCGACCATAGCATTGATCGGAGCACTGCATGAAGTTCCCTATCACCCTGACCGTTAACGGTGTGCCGCATAGCATCGACCTCGACGATCCCAGGGTCACGCTGCTCGATCTCTTGCGCGAGCGTCTGCATCTCACCGGCACCAAGAAGGGCTGCGACCGCGGTCAGTGCGGCGCCTGCACCGTCATTCTCGACGGACGGCGGATCAATTCGTGCCTGACCCTGGCGGTGAGCCACGACGGCGCCGACGTCCTCACCATCGAAGGTGTCGCCAGCGGCAACGAACTGCATCCGATGCAAGCCGCCTTCATCGCGCATGATGGTTTGCAGTGCGGATTCTGCACGCCCGGCCAGATCATGAGCGCGATCGGCCTCGTGATGGAAGGCCATGCCGGCGACGATCCCGAGCGGGTGCGCGAAGGCATGAGCGGAAACCTCTGCCGCTGCGGCGCCTATGCCGGGATCACCGAGGCGGTGCTCGAAGCGCAGCGGAAGATGGCCAATCCCGACAAACCCGATCTTGCCAAACCCGATCACGTCAAGGAGCGCGCGGCATGAAGAATTTTGAGTATGTCCGGCCAGCGACGATTTCCGAAGCCGTCGCAGCCGCGGCCGAGCCGGGAGCTGCCTATCTTGCTGGCGGCACCAATCTGCTCGACCTGATGAAGGGCGGCATCGTGCGTCCAAATCGTCTGGTCGATATCTCGCATCTGCCGGGGCTCGACCGGATCGAACGGTTGCCCGACGGCGGCACACGGATCGGCGCGCTGGTGCGCAACGCCGATCTCGCGCACGATGGCGAATTCGCCAAATCCTATCCCGCGATCGCCGAGGCGCTGCTGTCAGGCGCATCGGGACAGCTTCGCAACGCCGCGACAGTCGGCGGCAATCTGCTGCAGCGAACGCGCTGCGGATATTTTTACGATCCGGCCTCTGCCTGCAACAAGCGCGAGCCGGGGACCGGCTGCGATGCCCGTGGCGGCGAGAACCGCTTGCACGCCGTGCTCGGCTGGAGCGAGGCCTGCATCGCCACCCATCCGTCGGATTTTTGCGTGCCATTGGCCGCCCTTGATGCGGTGGTGGAGATCGAGGGCCGAACCGGCCGGCGCGAGGTCACGGTCGAGGCGCTGCATCGTCTGCCGGGCGATACGCCCGAGCAGGAAAACGTACTTCTGCCCGGCGAGCTCATCGTCGCGGTGCGGCTGCCGAAGGAAGCGCGGACGTTCTCCCACCATGCGCGCTATCTGAAGGTCCGCGAACGCACGTCCTTTGCCTTCGCGGTGGTGTCCGCCGCGGTTGGCTTGCGGATCGAGCAGGGCACGATCTGGGATGCGCGGCTCGCACTCGGCGGCGTTGCGCCGAAACCGTGGCGTGCGCATGCCGCCGAGAAGATCGTGGAAGGATGCGTTCCCGATGCCGCCACCTTCCGCCGCGCCGCGGAGGCAGCCCTCGCCGACGCCAGGCCCTGCGGCGACAATGCCTTCAAGATCGAATTGGCAAAACGCATCATCGTGCGCGCCTTGACGCTCGCGATATCAGAAACGGCCGAGCGCGTCGCAGCGCTGCCTGGTTCTCCCTTCGCCCCTGTTGCCGGAGCACTCCATGCCTCCTGAAATCAGCCTGACGCCAGTCCCCGCGCATGCCCGCCACGGTTCGAATATCGGCCAGCCGCTGACCCGCCGCGACGGTGTCCTGAAAGTCACTGGTGCTGCGCGTTACGCCGCGGATAATCATCCGCCCGGGATGTTGCATGCGGTGCTCGCGGTCAGCACTATCGCGCGCGGTCGCGTTAGCTTCCTCGACGTCGAGGCCGCCAAGGCGCATCCCGGCGTCGTCGAGGTGATGACCCCGGCCAACCGTCCGCGGCTGGCCGAGGATCCCGACGCCAAGCTGCACCCCTTCATGTTCCGGCTCGAACTGCTGCAAAACGACGAGGTGCGGTATGCCAACCAGGCGATCGCGGTGGTGATCGCGCAAACGCTGGAAGCCGCGACCGAAGGCGTAGCGCTGCTGGCGCCCAAATATGAAACGCAGCCGGCCCGGGTCGGGCTCGATGCGTCAGAGAGTTTTGTCCCCGCTGCCGTCGGCGTCGGCAATCCGTCCGCGATGCACCGTGGCGATGTCGAAGCGGGACTCGCGGCGGCGGCAAGGCGCATCGATGCGACCTACGAGACGCCGATGCAGTACCATAACCCGATGGAGCCGCATGCGATCGTGGCGGCGTGGGACGGCGATGCGCTGTCGGTCGATACGCCGAGCCAGGGCCTCGCAATGGCGCAGGGGCGGATCGCCGGATTGTTCGGCATCTCGCCGGAGAACATCCATATCCGCAGTCCCTTTTTGGGCGGCGGTTTCGGTTCGAAGGGCCTGATTTCGGGGCCGCAACTGCTTGGCATCCTGGCCGCCCGGTTGGTCGGCAAGCCCGTCAAGCTGGTGCTGCGCCGTGAACATTTGTATGGGCCGGTCGGTCATCGTTCCGCGAGCCGCCAGCGGCTGCGCATCGGCGCCGACGGCGAGGGCCTTTTGACCGCGATCGATCACCGCGCCAAGGTGGCATCGAGCACGTTCGATGATTTCTTCGAGCCGGCCGCCGACGCCTCGCATACGCTGTACGCCAGCCCCGCCATCGCTACCTCGCACGAGGCTGTCAGGCTGGACACCGGCACCCCGCTGTTCATGCGGGCGCCCGGCGAGGCGACCGGATCGATTGCGCTGGAGAGCGCGATCGACGAGATGGCGGATGCCTGCGGCATGGATCCGCTGGCGTTCCGCCTCAAGAACTACGCCGACGTCGAACCGATTTCCGGCAAGCCGTTTTCCTCGAAGGCGCTGCGGGAATGTTATGCGCGCGGCGCCGAGCATTTCGGTTGGTCGAAACGCCCGCTGGCGCCGCGGCAATTGCGCGACGAAAACGGCTTGCTGATCGGCTGGGGCATGGGCACCGCGACCTTTCCGGCGCTGATGTTCGCGGCCGAAGCGCGCGCGGTGGTGCGCGGCGACGGCAGCGGCGTGATGGAGACCGGCGCACACGACATGGGGCAGGGCGCGTGGACTGCGTTTGCGCAGATCGCGGCGGATGCGCTCGGGCTCGACCTCGATCGGATGGAGTTCAAGGCCGGCACCTCCGATTTGCCGGACGCCGGCATCGCCGGCGGCTCGGCGCATACCGCGACCGCCGGCATGGCGATCCACAATGCGGGTGCGGCAGTGATCGCAAAACTCGCCGATCTCGCCACCAACGATCAGCGCTCGCCCTTGTTCGGCGCCGGCAATGCCGGCGTCATCGCGCGCGACGGCCGTCTGTTCCGTCGCGACGACGAGACCCGCAGCGACAGCTACGCCGATATCCTTGGCCGTGCCGGCCTCGCGCAGGTCGAAGCCCGTGGCAAGGGCGCGGCCGATCCCGCCGCGCAATCCAGCTACGCGATGCATGCGCATGGCGCGGTGTTTGCCGAGGTCAAGGTCGATAGTGATTTGGGCCAGATCCGCGTCACCCGCCTGGTCGGGGCGTTCGCCGCGGGACGGGTGATCAATCCCCGCATGGTGCGCAGCCAGATTTTTGGCGGCATGATCTGGGGCATGTCCTTTGCGCTGCACGAGCAAGCCATCATGGACAAGCGTTCCGGCCGCACGCTGAACGCCAATTTCGCCGAGTATCAGGTCCCGGTGAATGCCGACGTGCCGTCGATGGAGGCGCTGATGATCGAGGAGCACGATCCCCACGTCAACGCGCTCGGCATCAAGGGCGTCGGCGAAATCGGCATCACCGGTTCGGCCGGCGCGATCGCCAACGCGGTGTGGCACGCCACCGGCGTTCGCGTACGCCGGTTTCCGATCGGGCTCGATGATCTGGTGATGCCGCGGTCACACTGAGGAAGATCCGCCGGCTGCGTTTCAGCGCACCGGATCGATCGGCGTCGCCAGGCCAAGACGGGACTCGATCGCTTCGGCGGCTTCGAGGCACAGGTCGTCGCGCAGCCGGCGACCGGTGACGAGCACGCCAATCGGCAATCCCGTCGCCTCGTCGCGGCCGGCGGGGACGCAGGCCGAAGGCAAGCCCAGCACGTTTGCCGGGACCACCGGTCGCATCAGCTCCCTGGTGGCGGCCGTGCCGGCCACGCTCGCCGAATCGAAGCCATGCTCGAACGGCAGTTGCGTCCAGGTCGGCGACAGCAGCAGCGGCCGGTCCGCCATGAAGGTCGACCACGCGCGCGCAATGCCGTCGCGCTCGACCATCAGCTGCGACCATGCCTTCGCGTCGGCCAAGGGCGGCGTAAGCTGGTTGAAGTTGTTCAGGAAGGCCGTCGCATCGGCGCCCATCATCGGCGCCAGCGATTCCAGCACCGATCCGAAGTCGCCCAGGATCAGGCGCAGCCAGCAGTTGATCGCGTCCTCGTAACGCGGCGGGCAGACTTCTTCCACGACATAACCGGCGTCGGCCAGTGCCTGCGCGGCGCGCCGTACCGTTGCCGCGACCGCCGGATGGGTGCTTCCACCGGGCGGCTCGGGCAGCACGGCGACGCGGATCGGCCGGCCGATCGGCGGGCCATCGAACGGCGCATCGATCGACCAGGGATCGCGCGGGTGCGCGCCCATCAATACGCGCAGGCCAAGGCGCACGTCGGCAACGCGCCGGGCCATCGGGCCCTGCACGTTCATCAGTTGCACGGCCAGCAAGCGGTCTTCGGCCGGCACATAGCCTGCATCGGGCACGCGGCCCGCCGACGGGCGGATCGAGGCGATGCCGCAGGCGTTAGCCGGATTGCGCAGCGAACCGCCGATGTCGTTGCCAAGGCCAATCGGACTCATGCCGCTGGCCAGCGCCGCGGCCTCGCCGCCGCTGGAGCCGCCCGCGGTGCGGCCGGGATGCCAGGGATTGCGCGTCAGCCCATGCAGCGAACTCGTGGTGTGAATGCGCAGCGCCATGTCGGGCAGGTTGGTGCGGCCGATCGGAATAGCGCCCGCGGCGCGCATGCGCTCGACGACCGGGGCATCGGCAGGCACCACCGCCTTGGCCAGCGCCGTCACGCCCCAGGTGGTCGGAAGGCCGGCCATGTCGATGTTCTCCTTCACCGTGAAGGGAACGCCATGTAGCGGGCCGACGGTCGCGCCCGCAGCCAATTGCTTGTCGGCCTCGAGGGCTGCGGCGCGGGCGTCGTCCGCCAGCACCAGCACCACAGCATTCAGCGCTGGATTTACCGCCTCGATGCGGGACAAATGGGCCTCGACCACCTCCTTTGAACTCAACTGCCGATTTGCAATGCGCTGCGCCAGTTCAGTCGCCGAAAGCTGCCAGATCTCGCTCATGTGAAATTCCAATCCAATCCAATCAAGAAGACGAACCGCGGCACCTTGCATGGCCGCAATTCGCCGATGGCGGGGCATCGAGGTTAGGCCGTTTGCCTGCCGCTTGGAAGCTGTGACCGGTCTCGGGTTGATTTAGTCAGCGTGCGCGGACCAGCGGCAGGAATATCGCGTCGACCCAGATCTTGCGCATGGCGGGCGGCGGCGCGGTCCACGTCATCAGCACATGGTGGCGGAACAAATCGGTCAGCAACGTCGTGACTTCCGGGACCAGCTTCTTGGCGTCGATCTCGCCGCGCGCCACCGCGCGATCCAGGATCGGGGTCAGGACGTTGGCTTCGCCCAGCAGCAATTGCGCGCGCAGTTCGAGCGGCGAGGAGCGCGTGTGCTGGAAATATTCGTTGGCAAAGAACGCCAACCCCACGGCGACGCCGGCCGCGCGATCGGCGGCACGATCGAGCAGTTCGAGCAGTTCCTTTCGCAGGTCACCGCGATCCTTCACCGTCAGCGGATGCTTGTGCATCTGATGACGGAGGGCTGCGACCGTCAGCGCCGCGCGTCCGTCCCAGCGCCGGCTGAGCACCGGGCGGCTGGTGCCGGCGCGCGCGGCCACCGCCTCCATGGTCAGGCCGGCGTAGCCCCGTTCGCTGAGTTCGAGCCATGCGGCGTCCAGAATCGCGCTGTCGAGATCGTTGCCGCGGCGGCGCTTCTCCATCATGTGCTCACTCAATTTAATAAGATACATTTCCGCATCTTGACGCCGGCGCTGCGCAAGGCTAGATGCGGAGACTAGATGCATCAATGCATCTTAATGGCGAGGTCAGGACATGTCGACCCATTTCGCGCGTGATGCGTCGCCGGTTCGGCGTCGCGTTCTGATCTCGGGTGCAAGTTTTGCCGGCCCGGCGCTGGCGTTTTGGCTGCACCGCTACGGCTTCGCGGTGACGATCGTCGAGCGCGCCGCGGCGTTGCGGAGCGGCGGCTATCCGATCGACGTCCGCGGCACCGCGATCGACGTGGTCGAGCGCATGGGGCTGTTGCCCGGCCTGCGCGTCGCCCACATCGGCTCGAAGCGACTGACCTTCATCGACGGCGAGGGGCGGGCGCTGGCCGAGATCGGGCCCGAAATGATGACGGGCGGGCGCGACGTCGAAGTGCCGCGCGGCGTGCTGACAAAAATGCTGGTTGAGTCGACGCGTGATGACGTCATCTATCGGTTCGGCACCTCGATCGAACATCTGGTCGATCGCGGCGAAGATGTCGAGGTGACGTTCAGCGATGGCGGTCGCGAAAGCTTCGATGTCGTGATCGGCGCCGACGGGCTGCATTCAAACACGCGCGCGCTCGTCTTCGGACCCGAGAGCCAGTTCGAGTACCCGATCGGTTTCTGCTTTGCTGGCTTTCTCACCCCCAATACGCTCGGGCTCAGTCGCGAAGCGGTCTGCTACAATGTGCCCGGCCGCGTGGCCGTGCTGTATGCGGTGGGCGAGCGCCCCGAAACCGTGCATGCCTTCCTGGCCTTCGCCCATCCGCGGCTCTCCGAGCAGGAGGCGCGCGACCACGACCGGCAGCGCCGGTTGACGGCGGAGGCTTTCGCGGATGGCGGGTGGAAGACAGCTGAGCTGGTCGAGGCCATGCTGGCCGCGGACGACTTTTATTTCGATACGGTTCAGCAGATCCGCATGCTGTCGTGGTCGCGGGGCCGCGTCGCGCTGGTGGGAGACGCCGCCCATGCGCCGTCGTTCCTGACCGGCCAGGGCACCAGTCTCGCGCTGGTCGGGGCCTATGTGCTCGCCGGCGAACTCGCCTCGCATGCCGACCACACCGCAGCCTTTGCCGCCTATGATCGAAAGCTGCGCCCGTTCGTGGAGCTCAATCAGGCAAGAGTAGACCAAGGCCGCGCCACGCTGATCCCGGTCACGCAACAGCAATTGGAAGAGCGCAATCGATCTTTTGCCGACATGACTTCAAGCGACATGACTTCAAGCGACAATACTTCAGGCGACATGGCCCCAATCGATACCGCAGATAGCGCGGCGGCACCGACAGTCGATTTCCGCAGCGCATTATCCCTGGAAGATTATGACGTCACTGTTACACGGTCGTGATCTTGACGCCCTGAACCCTCTTGCGCGTGGCGGCGGAGGTATGCGCCCGCAAGGTGAGGGTCGATGCCGATTTCAGCACGCCGCAAACCGCGGAAGAGCCCCTCCGTCCCATTCGCGCAGGCACCATCCAGAGCACAGGCTTTTTGGTGGTCGGTCCGTTTGACTTCGAAACGCTCATACGGTTTGTCCCATGATCCGGCCTCGTCAGCGTGCACCACAGTCCCCCCGGCAATACGACCGTCAATAAAGGCGGAAGCTTGGCCTTCTAACTGAAAACCGCCGGAACCGGGTTCCCGCCATGTTCAACTTTCATGGGCCGCTTTACGCGGATACTTCGATCACGCTCGTAGCATGCCGGCGCTTTCCGATGTTAGGTTGACCTTCGTCAACCCGAACCGAAGGCAATGCCATGAAACGAGAAGTGATCCGCGTCGAACCGATTTCCTCCTGGCTCGAGCGATGGAAGGCGCCGGCCTCCGCGGTGACGCGCGCCGGCAACATGGTGTTCGTATCCGGATTGCCGCCATTCGATCCGGAAACCGGCGAGATCGTCGCCGTACCGATCGAGCGCCAGACCGAACTGGTGATGGCGCAGCTCAAACGCTGTCTCGAGGCGGCGGGGGCCTCGCTCGACAACGTGATGAAGTGCAACATCTTCTGCACGTCGGCGAAGCATTTTGCGACCGTCAACGCGATCTACACGCGCTATTTCCCGGAAAACCCGCCGGCCCGCATCTTCGTCTGCATTCCGGAATGGACCGGCCCGTTCGATATCGAAATCGACTGCATCGCGATGGTCTGAGCTTCGCAGAAGAAAGCAAAACGTAGGGTGGGCAAAAGCGCATCTGCACCGTGCCCACCATTCGCAATGATGAGCCGAGATGAGCGGTGGGCACGGCGCGAGTGCGCCTTTGCCCACCCTACGGCTCCGCGAACTCGAGCTAATTTTCCGCGAAGCTCCCCGGAATTTATGTCTACTCAGTTTCCAAAAGTATCTTTTTATTTCCAAAGCGCCCGCTGTCTTTGATGCGACACATCTAAACAGAATTTAACTCGTCACCCGACGCGCGTGCCTGCCATTTTCTGCATGTACCCGCGTGATTCCCCAACAGTGACCAGCGGCTTCCTTATGCACCGTCCCGGCGCGTGAACTCTTCATCGAATGGCACCCGATGATGGAGCGGCACGACGGATATCGGTGTGCCTAGATATCACAGCAAATATCCATGAATCGTCGTCAACGTCGCGCCAATGCCAAGCCGGCCCATCAACCGATCGATCCTGCCGCCGTCGAGGCTTTCAATGCGCGCGGCAATAGCCTCAACTCGCTGGGCCGTTTCGAGGAGGCGCTGTCGAGCTATGACAGCGCTCTGGCTCTGGATTCGGGCTTTCTGCCGGCCTGGAATAATCGCGGCGTGATCCTGAAAGAGATGAACCGGCTCGAACAAGCGCTTGTGAGCTACGACAGGGCGCTGGCGTTGAAGCCGGATCTGGCCATCGTGCTGACAAATCGCGCGAATGTCGCCAATGAGTTGGGCCGCGTCGCCGAGGCGCTTGCCGGTTATGACAAGGCGTTGGCGCTCAATCCCGGCGAGGCCGATGCCTACAACGGCCGCGGCAATATTATGCGAAGGCTCGATCGAATCCCGGAAGCCGAGGAGATGTTTCGCCGCGCCATCCTGCTCAAGCCGAACGGCGTCGAAGCGCATTGCAATCTCGGCAGTCTGCTGATCGATATCGGTAAACCCGATCAGGCCGAGGCCGTGTTTCGGCGTGCCGTCGCACTCAACCCGAATTCTGTAGCGGCGCTGCATAATCTTGGCATCACCCTGATCAACCTGGACAGGTCGGACGAAGCCGAGCCCGTGATCCGGCGTGCGCTTGCGCTCAATCCGCAATTGGCGGATGCCCACCACAATCTGAGCCTGGCTTTGATGCAATCCGGCCGCCTGGACGAGGCCCGCGAGGCCGCCGAACGCGCCATTGCGCTGGCGCCGCGCGATCCACTGTATTTTCGCCAGTTGGGCGATATCCGAAAATACGTCGCCGGCGATCCGTATCTGACGGCGCTGGAAGCACTGTCGAGGGACGAGGCTTACCTTGCGGTCGGAAAGCAGATCGAGCTGCACTTTGCGCTGGCCAAGGCCTACGCGGATATTGGCCGGCCGGAAGCCGAATTCGAACGGCTATTGGCGGGCAACAAGCTCAAGCGTTCGATGGTTCGTTATGAAGAGGCGGCCGTGCTGGGCGAACTCGATCGTATGCGGCAGGTGTTCTCACCCGAATTCGTCCGCAAGCAGCGCGGCTGCGGCGAGCCGTCGGCCAAGCCGATTTTCATCATCGGAATGCCGCGCTCGGGCACCACGCTGGTCGAACAGATCCTCGCCAGCCACCCCCAAATGTTCGGTGCCGGAGAGCTGACATGGTTCGAGCGCGCGATCGGTGATGTTCGATCTGCGATGGGCCAAATCTCTTGTGGCCAAGTCTCTTGTGGTGAAGCTTTTTGCCATCCCGAAATCGCCTCGCAGATGTCGGCTGGGCATTTTCAGGAACTGGGCGGCCGCTATCTTGCAGCGATCGAACGGTTGGCGCCCACCGCCTCGCACGTCACCGACAAGATGCCGACCAATTTTGTCTTCGCCGGCCTGATCCATCTGGCGCTACCCAATGCCGCTATCATTCACACCGTGCGCGATCCGGTCGATACCTGCATCTCCTGTTTTTCCAAGCTGTTCACCGAGGGCAATTTCCACAGCTATGATCTCGCCGAACTCGGACGTTATTACCGGCACTACCAGGCCCTGATGGCGCATTGGCAACAGGTTTTGCCGTCCGGGCGCATCCTCGACGTGGCCTATGAGGACACGGTCGCCGACCTCGAAGGCGTGGCGCGTCGCATCGTGGCGCATTGCGGCCTGCCGTGGGACGCGCGTTGTCTCGACTTCCACAGCACCGAAAGAATAGTTCGCACCGCGAGCGCAGCCCAGGTGCGAAGGCCGATCTATGCCAGTTCGGTCGGACGGCGGCGTGCCTATCAATCGATGCTGGGACCGCTTCTCGCGGAATTGCCGCCGCTGGCGGCAACGGCACCGGCATCCCGAGAGCCCATGAAGCTATCTTGGACGTCATCCTGAGGAGCGGCGTCTTCGCCGCGTCTCGAAGGATGGTGTTCAGCACGGTGCTCGCGGCCATCCTTCGAGGCGCGCAAGAGCGCGCACCTCAGGATGACGTGAGCACATGCGGTTCTGCCCGACGGGGCAAATCACACGATGTTGTGTCCATCCCCTTTCACACCTCCATGGCATTTCTGATTTTCAGAAATTATCCTTGACTCTTGACCCAAATCACCTTCGTATCCTCGCCATCCCGTGCCCTCGAAGAGGGGCGTTTCGCGATCGTCACGAACGTTGGTGCGGGGAGCGGTGGACGCCGATGCGCTTTTGACGAACAGCGCGTGACGCGGACGGCAAAGTCGTGTGGTCCTGACGCCCCGATGGCAGGTGTCAAATTCCTAGGAGGCTCACGCCTCCTGGGAATGACGGTGACAAACAAGCCAGGTCTCGCCGGGGAGAGCACGATATAAGCTGTAAAACCATTGCGCGGGGAAGGCCGGACTGCTTCCGCTGAACCTGTATGCTCATGTGCGTTTTCCTGTTTTGCCTTTGCACATGAGATCGCGGGTGCAGCGCGCACCCGGTCTTCCCTGCGCCCTCTATCTTTTGGGGCGGAAAGATTTTGAAAACCTCGGACAAATGATGTCGCGAGAACGCGGAGTTATGTCAGCTTTATTAAATCGCGATCATCCACCCACGTCGTCCCGGCCTTGCGCCGGGACCCATACGCCGTGTGTTCTCGTTTCGGCACTGGAGCAGATGCCTTCTTTTACAATCAAGGGGTGATGGGTCCCGGCGCAAGGCCGGGACGACGTGGGAGTCTTTTCACCGCGCCTCGCGCGCGACCAGTTTCGCCGATGCCTTTGCCGGCTCGCTTCCCGCCAGCGCCATCGCCGATACCGCGACGACGCGGTCGATGATGCCCTCGACGTCGTTGAGGTCGCAGGTGCCTTCGGACCATTTGGACAGCCGCTCGCTGTCGCGGATGGTCTGGTGCGCCATCGCCAGCGCGAAGTGCAGGCCCCAATACAGATCGACCTCGCTGCGATCGGGCAGCGAGCGTCGCATCGCGGCGGAGAATTTTCGCAGATGATCGATTTCGCGGTTCTTGATCCGGCGGATCGGCGGCACCGATTCGATCGAGGCGCGGATCATGAAGCGCGCGGCGGTCGAGCGTTCATTGTTGGGGCCGAGGCAGCCGCGAACGGTGGGGCCGACCAGCGCGCGGAGGATGGCTTCGACATCGGCGCGGCCGCCGCCGACGGCTTCCGCTTCTTTCAGTTCGTTGAGCCGCTCGCGGTTGGTGGCGAGGCTGCGGGTGACGAACAATTCGGCGATCAGTTCGTCCTTGGAGCCGAAATGATAATTCACCGCCGCGAGATTGACGTCGGCCGCCGCCACGATGTCGCGCAGCGTGACGTCGGCAAAGCCGCGGTCGGCATAGAGCCGCTCCGCGGCGCTCAGGATCGCACTCCTGGTGTGGTCCGTCGGCATGTCATCACCCTATGCGGCTCGAGGCCCTGTGCAGCGGGGCGTTGCATTTCAAACGCATGTATGAAACTATGGTTTGAAGGCTGGAATGTCAATCCGCCGATCGGGCCGATGAATAGGCTTGCGGTGAACCGGTGGCGGGCAGACAGTGCCGCCAAACAATTTAGAGAAACCAAGGTGAGGAGTGTGCCATGGACTTCAATATGTCAGACCGCCAGAAGGATTGGCTCAACCGCGTGCAGTCGTTCATGCACAAGCATGTCCGCCCCGCGGTGCCGGTCTACAAGCAGCAGGACGCCGAGGGCGCGCGCTGGAAGGTGATCCCGGTCCTCGAGGACCTGAAGAAGAAGGCGAAGGCCGAAGGCCTCTGGAACATGTTCATGCCGCCGAACGCGCATGAAGACGACGAATTCCGCGGCGCGGGATTGAGCAATCTGGAATACGCGCCGCTCGCCGAGGAGATGGGCCACATCAGCTGGGCCTCCGAAGTGTTCAACTGCTCGGCACCCGATACCGGCAACATGGAAGTGTTCATGCGCTACAGCTCGAAGGAGCAGAAGCGCAAATGGCTGCGTCCTTTGATGGATGGTGAAATCCGTTCGGCATTCCTGATGACGGAGCCGGCGGTGGCCTCATCGGATGCGACCAACATCGAAACCAGCATCAAGCGCGACGGCGATCATTATGTGATCAACGGCCGCAAATGGTGGTCGTCGGGTGTCGGCGACCCGCGCTGCAAGATCGCGATCCTGATGGGCAAGACCGATCCCTCGCTGGCGCGGCATCAGCAGCAATCGCAGATCCTGGTGCCGCTCGACACCAAGGGCATCACGGTCGAGAAGATGCTGCCGGTGTTCGGCTTCGACGATGCGCCGCACGGCCACGCCCAGGTGCTGCTGGAGAACGTGCGCGTGCCGGCCGAAAATATCCTGCTCGGCGAGGGCAGGGGTTTTGAGATCGCGCAGGGCCGTCTCGGCCCGGGCCGCATCCATCACTGCATGCGCACCATCGGCAAGGCCGAAGAGGCGCTGGAGAAAATGGTCAAGCGGCTGTCGTCGCGTACCGCGTTCGGCAAGAAGATCATCGAATTTTCGATCTGGGAACAGCGCATCGCCGAAGCCCGCACCGATATCGAGATGAACCGCCTGTTGTGCCTCAAGGCCGCCGACATGATGGACAAGGTCGGCAACAAGAGCGCGCAGCTCGAAATCGCCATGATCAAGGTGGCCGCGCCCAACATGGCATTGAAGATCATTGATCAGGCGATTCAGGCTTACGGCGCCGCCGGTGTTTCCGACGACGCTGGGCTCGCGCGGGACTATGCCTCGATGCGCACGATGCGGCTGGCGGACGGTCCGGACGAGGTGCATAATCGCGCCATTGCCAGACTTGAACTTCGGAAGTATGCAAATTCTCCCACCAATCACTAAAGCATGAGAGCGTTGACGCTCTCTCGAAGAAACTAAAAAGGGAGCGTCATCGTGGCTGACGGCGTCAGAAAAGACGAAGAGTTCTCGGGTACCAAGCCGGTCGAGGAGCGGCATCGGATCGACGAGCTGCGGCTCGACGGCTGGATGCGCGAGCATGTCGAGGGCTATCAGGGACCGCTGGTCGTCCTGCAATTCAAGGGCGGCCAGTCGAACCCGACCTACCGGCTCGACACATCAGGGCGATCCTATGTGATGCGGCGCAAGCCGTTCGGCAAATTGCTGCCGTCGGCGCATGCGGTGGACCGCGAGTTCAAGGTCATCGCAGCGCTCAGCAAGCAGGGGTTCCCGGTTGCGAGAGCCTATGCCCTGTGCACCGACGATGCGGTGATCGGCTCGGCCTTCTACATCATGTCGATGGAAGAGGGCCGCGTGTTCTGGGATCCGACGCTGCCGAGCCAGACGCCGGAGGCGCGGCGTGCGATCTTCACCAGCAAGATCGAGACGCTGGCGAAACTGCATACCTATGAGCCCGACGCGATCGGGCTTGGAGATTTTGGCAAGCCGGGAAATTATTTCGCGCGCCAGGTCGATCGCTGGACCAAGCAATATCGGGCGTCCGAGACCCAGCACATTCCGGAATTCGAAAAGGTCGCCGAGTGGCTGCCGAAAACCGTGCCGCCGCAGGCGCGGGTGTCGATCGTGCATGGCGACTATCGCCTCGACAACATGATCTTCCATACCACCGAACCTCGCGTGCAGGCGGTACTGGACTGGGAATTGTCGACGCTCGGCGATCCGATGGCCGACTTCACCTATCTGTTGATGCAATGGACCATGCCGGGTCTTGCCGGCGCCGATCTCAAGGCGTTGAACATTCCGAGCCTGGAAGAGGCGGCGCAAATCTATTGCAACGTCACCGGAACCACTGTTCCTGACCTGAACTGGTATTTCTCCTACAATCTGTTCCGCCTTGCCGGCATCACGCAGGGTATCGCCGGCCGCATTCGCGACGGCACCGCCGCCAACGCCAAGGCCCTGGAATCCGCCAAGCGCACCGTGCCGCTGTCGCAGGCGTCGTGGGAGTATGCGCAGAAGGCGGGCGCGAAGTAGGACGGAGCGTCGCTACCAAGTAAACCGTCATACGCGGGCTTGACCCGCGTATCCATCTGCTTCCTTCGCATGAATCTTGCGAAGAGGAAGGATGGCCGGGTCAAGCCCGGCCATGACGGTTCGTAACCTAAATCGGCTTGCCCGCATACGGCATCGATGCGGTGAGGCCGCCATCGACCGGGATCGCCTGGCCGTTGACGTAAGATGCATCGTCGCTGGCGAGAAAAAGTCCCATCGCGGCGAGTTCGTGCGGCTGGCCGGCGCGCTTCAAGGGATTGAGCTGCCCGATCTTGTCGGCGGTGCCGCGGTCCTTGGCGCGATCGAACACCGGCTTGGTCATGCCGGTCTCGATCAGGCCGGGACACACCGCGTTGATGCGCACGCCGGTGCCGGACAGCGAATAGGCCGTGGTCTGCACCAGGCTGATGACGCCGGCCTTGCTCGAGGCGTAGGGATGACCGCTGGCGCCCGATTTCAAGCCCGCCACCGAGGCGGTGCAGACGATGGAGCCATATTTTTGTTTGATCATGTGCGGCATCGAATGTTTGATCGCCAGGAACGGGCCGATCAAATTGATGCGCAGGATTTCCTGCCAATGTTCCACGGTCTGCTCGGCGAGCGGCACCAGCCCGCCGCTGATACCGGCATTGGCCCAGATCGCATCGAGCCGTCCGTAGCTCGACACTGCCTTGGCGATAAAGGCGATGACGTCCTGCTCCGAACCGGCGTCGGCGATCACGGCTTCCGCGGTGCCGCCGGCCTGGCGCACCAGTTCCACCGTCTCCTTGACGCCTTCGCTGCGATCGACCGCGATGAGTTTCGCGCCTTCCTTGGTGAACAGCAGCGAGGCCGCGCGCCCGATGCCGCTTCCCGCGCCGGTGATGATGACGGATTTGCCTTCGAGGCGGCCCATGAGTTTCTCCCTTGTGATCTGATTGATGTGATGCCGTGCTTGCCGCTGCGCGGAATTTCAAACAAGATTTCAAACGCTCAAGTGACTTGAGGCGATCCCTGCTCTGACGTACAGCGACGTCAAAGGCTTTTGCAAACACTATTGCAGAGACCGTTGCAAAGAATTGAAAGGCTCTCGCGATGTCCAACACCGACAAATCGGTTGCCGCCCAGAACGGCGTGGTTGCGACGCGGTGGTGGTGGGTGCGCCACGCGCCGGTGCGCGAGGACGGCGGGCGCATCTATGGGCAAAAGGATCTCGGCTGCGACACCAGCGATCGCCCGGTATTCGCCGCGGTCGGAAAAATCCTGCCGCGCAACGCGGTCTGGTTTTCCAGCAATCTGAAGCGCACCCACCAGACCGCGGACGCGATCTGGGCCGCCGGATTTCCCAAGCCCGCAACGATGCCGCATGAGCAAGCTTTCGCCGAGCAGCATCTTGGCGAATGGCAGGGCATGAACCGCGCGGCGTTCCTTGCCAGCCGGCCGGTCGGCAGCCACTGGTTCGCCGCGATCGACGAGCCCGCGCCGGGCGGCGAAAGCTTCATGGATCTCTATAACCGCGTGCGCGGCGCGATCGAGCGCATCGGTGGCGAACACGCCGGCCAGGATATCATCGTGGTGGCGCATGGCGGCACGATCAAGGCGGCGGTCGGTCTCGCGCTCGGGGGGCTACCCGACAAGGGTCTCGCCTTCGACATCGACAATTGCTCGGTGACGCGGCTCGATCATTTCGCAAGCGCAGGCCACGCGAACTGGCGGCTTCCCATGGTCAACCAGCAGCCGTGGATCGCGGATGCCGCGCACGCCGCGATGCATCAGCCGGCCGGGCCGGAGGTCAAGGAAACCAAGCTAGCGTGACCCGCGCTGGCTGGTTGTCGAAGATTATAAAGACTGCTTAGCTCAACTCGAAAACAAAGCTCAACTCGAAAAACAAGATCTGCGCAGCGATCGCCGGATCACATCTGGGAGAGACACATGACCCTGTTCGACATGTCGGGAAAAGTCGCCGTCATCACCGGCTCGACCCGCGGCATCGGCCGCGCCATCGCCGAGCGGATGGCCGAGCACGGCGCCAAAGTGGTGGTCTCCTCGCGCAAGCAGGATGTCTGCGATGCCGTGACCAAGGAGATCAACGACAAATTCGGCAAGGCAACGGCGGTGGCGATCGCCGCCAATATTTCCAGCAAGGAAAATCTCCAGCATCTGGTCGACGAATCCAACCGCGCCTTCGGCAAGATCGACGTGCTGGTGTGCAACGCCGCGTCCAATCCTTATTACGGACCGCTCGGCGGTATTTCGGACGAGCAGTTCCGCAAGATCCTCGACAACAACATCGTCGCCAACAACTGGCTGACCAGCATGGTGGTGCCGCAGATGATCGAGCGCAAGGACGGCTCGGTGATCATCGTGTCGTCGATCGGCGGCTTGAAGGGCTCGACGGTGCTCGGCGCCTATGCGATTTCGAAGGCCGCCGACATGCAGCTCGCGCGCAACCTGGCCTGCGAATACGGCCAGCACAATATTCGCGTCAACTGCATCGCGCCCGGCCTGATCAAGACTGACTTCGCCAAGGCGCTGTGGGACAATCCAGAGACCCTAAAGGCCTCCACCGCGCGCTCGCCGCTGCTGCGCATCGGCATCCCCGACGAAATCGCCGGTGCCGCCGTCTTCATGGGATCGGCCGCCGGCAACTTCATGACCGGGCAGACCATCGTCATCGATGGCGGCGCCACGATTAGCTGAGGCGTCTGTATCATCCTCGCCGCAGCCGCTGAGAAAGCGGTTTCAGATGGTCGGCGGAACAATCACTCGGCCGATTGGTTGGGTCTTGCCGACGGTGCGGAAGTTGGCACCGGCAGGACCCAACTCATGATCCCGAAATTGGCAAAGCGGCAAACGGCCGACGATGTCGCCTCGCTCATCGGCGGCGTCGCGGTCACGGTTTTGGCGGTCATTATCGTTACAGCGCTCTACGTCGGCCGGGACATCTTCGTACCGGTAGCTCTGGCCATTCTCCTGAGTTTCGTGCTGGCCGCGCCGGCGCGCGCGGTTCAGCGGCTGCATGTCCCGCGTGGGGCAGCCGTGGTCGGTGTGGTCGTCATTGCGTTTGCGGTCATCTTCGCGCTGGGTAGCTTGATTGCGACCCAACTGAACGGACTGGCAGGAGATCTGCCGCGATATCAGACAACCATCCAATCCAAGATTCAGTCCGTTCGCGGCGTGGCCGGAGGCAGCTCTACCCTCGAGCGCGCCGCCGGCATGCTGCAGGATCTAGGCAAGGAGTTGGACAAACCAAAAATCGACGCCTCGACACCGCCGACCAGCCCTATTCTTAACAGCCCTATCGGTTCGTCAGTGGTCAAGCCTATTCCCGTGCAGGTGCTACAGCCGGATCCGGGCGCACTGGAAAGTCTGAGATCGTTGATTGCGCCGCTGATCTCGCCGCTTGCGACCACCGGCATCATCGTGATCTTCGTGATCTTCATTTTGATCCAGCGCGAAGATCTTCGAAATCGGTTTATCAGGTTGGCGGGATCGCATGACCTTCAACGCACCACCGCGGCGCTCGACGATGCCGCCGCCCGGCTCAGCCGGCTGTTTCTCAACCAGCTTTTGATCAATACCGGCTTCGGCATCCTGATCGGCACCGGGCTGTGGTTGATCGGGATCCCGACGGCAATTCTCTGGGGTATTCTGGCGGCGGTGTTGCGCTTCGTTCCTTATATCGGATTGGTCATTTCGGCGGCGTTTCCGTTGGCGCTGGCGGTCGCCGTTGACCCGGGTTGGTCCATGCTGGCGTGGACAGCAATTGTCTTTTTCGTCATCCAGCCGGGGATAGGGCAGGTGATCGAGCCCATGGTCTATGGGCGAAGCACCGGATTGTCTCCGGTCGCGGTAGTGGTGTCGGCCACTTTCTGGACCGCATTATGGGGGCCGATCGGTCTCGTGCTGGCGACGCCGCTGACCGTATGCCTGGTGGTACTTGGCCGCCACGTTGAACGGCTTTCATTTTTGGACGTGATGTTTGGTGACCGGCCCGCACTTTCGCCCCCTGAAATATTTTATCAGCGCATGCTTGCCGGAGATCCGACCGAGGCGGCGGAGAAGGCGGAAGAGTTTCTCAAGGAGCGATCGCTGTCCTCCTACCATGAGGAGGTCGCCCTCAAGGGCTTGCAACTCGCCCAGTCGGACCTCGATCGCGGGGCACTTGATCCATCACGGTTGATCAAGATCCGCGACACCGTGATCGAATTCGCCGCCGATCTCCCCGATCAGGCAGACCGAGAGCCGGTCGGCGAAGGCTCGACCGATGATGCGGAGGCTGCGGCCGCGGTTGAAGGCATACCAGCGAACCGCGACTATCCGGACGTTCCCTCGCTTGCGAAGACGGACTTGGCTCCCGAATGGCGTGGCGATCATCCCGTGTTGTGTATCGGCGGCCGCTCGCAGCTGGATGAAGCGGCGGCCGTCCTCTTTGCGCAGCTTTGCAGCGCGCATGGTTTGACGGCGCGCGTTGAAGGACCAGAAGTGCTTTCGACCGCCAACATCTTTCGCCTGGAAACTGCGGACGTGGCTCTGATTTGCCTTTGTTATCTGGGTACCCGCAATCCCGCGCACATGCGTTACGCGGTACGGCGCCTTCGCCGCAAGGTCCCGCACGCCAAAATCATGGTCGGGTGCTGGACCGATGACGGCGGACCGGCAGGGCAACTCCGCGAGGCCACCAACGTGGATTTCTTCGCATCATCGTTGCGGGAAGCGACGCGAATGTGCGTGGCTTCGGCAAACGGCAATACCGTCCCAGGCCTGGCGGACAAAGACTTGGCGGACAAGCCGTTGCTGGTCAGCGCGTGACCTGCCGTGCCTGGAGCAAGCGCGGCAGCCTCCAGCGATCACTCCACCGCGGCGTACACGAGGTCGCGCAGCACCGAGCGGATATATTCGCGCTGGCCGGGGCCCTGCATCATGAACACCGTGAACAGCTGTTCGGCCGGATCGATGAAGAAGAACGTACCGGCCATCCCGCTCCAGAAGAACTGACCGAGCGAGCCCGAGAACGGCGCCATGCCTTGATGGGTGCGCACCGCGAAGCCGAGCCCAAAGCCGTGACCGGCCGGCATCAGGGGTGAGTCGACCTTGACGTGGGGGGCGAGATGATTGGACGCCATCAGTTCCAGCGTCTTGCGGCCGATGATCCTGGTGCCGTCGAGCGTGCCGCCGCCAAGCAGCATCTGGCAGAACCGCGCGTAGTCCATTGTGGTCGATACCAGACCGCCGCCGCCGGATTCCATCACCGGCTTCTCCAGCATGTTGAACAACTGCACCTTCTCGCCGGTCCAGGGATCGGTCGGGAACGGCTCGGCGAGGCGGCCGGCGTTTTCTTCGCCGGTGTGGAACGCGGTCTCGGCCATCTGCAACGGCGCCAGGATGCGCTCGGTCAGGAACGCGCTCAGGCTCTTGCCGGAGACGACTTCGATGATGCGGCCGAGGATGTCGGTGGAACGGCTGTAGTTCCATTCCGCGCCGGGCTGGGACATCAATGGCAGGCTCGCGACCAAAGCGGCATGCTCGGCATTGCTGATCTTGCGGCTGCGCAGGCGCGACTGCTGGTATTGTTGCTGCACCAGGCTGTTGCCGGTGTGGTCGTAAGTGATGCCGGAGGTGTGGCGCAACAGGTCCTGCACCGTCATCGGCCGCGTCAGCGGGACCAGGTCGAGCTTGCCGTTGTTCTCGACACCAACCTTCTGGTTGGCGAACTCCGGAATGAACTTGGCGACGGGATCGCCAAGGATAAAATGGCCGTCCTCGACCAGCATCATGATGCCGACCGAGACGATCGGCTTGGTCATGGAGAAGATGCGGAACAGGCTGTCATGCGCCATCGGCGCGGCTGCCGCCGGGCTCTGCTTGCCGAGCGCGTCGAACCAGCCGATCTGGCCGCGCCGCGCCACCATGACCGTTGCGCCCGGCAGGGTGCTCTTGTCGATCTCGCGCTTGAAGGCGTCGGATAGGCGCTGCAGCCTGACGGATGACAGTCCAAGCGATTCCGGTTTGGCCTGGGGCAAAGACGGGGTCTGCGGGGCGGTGGCGGGCTTGGCGGCGGCAGGCTTGGCGGCGGTCTGCGCGGTCATGGTCTCTCCCGTGTTGTTCTTGTCGTTGGTTATGGGTGCAGGCTGAAGTTTGGCGCAGAACCCGTGGATTGAACAGGGCATTTCCCGCAAAGGACACGTCGGTCGCCAGCCAGGTACGGTTGTGCGGATCGCACAGCGTTAACCGCTTCGCCCTTGCATTCGAGGCGGTGTTTATGGTTGAAACGGCGCGAACCCGCCGCGACGCAGGTTCCCTGTAGGGGTGTAGCTCAGTTGGTAGAGTACCGGTCTCCAAAACCGGTTGTCGCAGGTTCGAGCCCTGCCGCCCCTGCCATTTAACGCGTTGATTTGATCTCGCTTATTCGTCGTCGTCTGCGGGCGGCCGCGGTTGTAGCTGTATCGGTGGATTGTTGGGGCGTCGCTGCCGGCCCGCCGGCTGCGGGTCCGGGGCTTGTTGCGGCGGAAAGAACACATCGTAGCAAGGCCGACTCAGGTTCGGCCCGCTGGCGCGAAGACACGCCTCGACCCGACCGGCGTCCGGCATATAGGCCGCGCACAGCCGAAACGCGTCCGGGGTGCAGGCGTCGCGCTGCTCCTGGGTTCCCTGAGCGAAGGCGGCTGTCTGGAGCAGAATAAAGAATGCGGCCGCCGCACCCCCGTAACAGATCCGATGCGACGCCATCACGATTTCCCGCTCCGTTGCCAAATCACAGGTAGCCGATCAGGGGATATATATGCGTCAATAAGTAGGCGCCCAGCGGTGGGGCGCTGACCGGACCTTGCCGGCGCCTCAGATGTCGGGCGGTATTCGGATCGAACCGGCTCCGGTTGGACGGAAATCCGGTCGCGGCTTCGGCATACCCATACCTTGACCTTCGGGCCCTCCCGCAGTAAATAACCGGCACCTGCTGCCGGCCCGCTTCGACGGATATCCGGCGCGGCTTTGAATTCCCCCGAACAATCGAGCCCGCTTGGCGGCTCATCCTTCAAAAGAGGGCTGGGCGCTAGAGGGCTGTTCGGATTTCCTAGAACTCTTGAAGTATCGTCCCACGACGGACGCGGATCACAAGCGATGGCTTTCAGCCCGTTCAAATTCCTGCAGGAAGTGCGCTCGGAGACCAACAAGGTCACCTGGCCGACCCGCCGCGAGACCACGATCACCACGATCATGGTGTTCGTGATGGTTGCGCTGGCTTCGATTTTCTTTTTCGCCGCGGATCAGATTATCCGCTATCTCGTCACCTTTTTGCTCGGCATCCACTAATGGACAAGCGCTGGTATATCGTTCACGCCTATTCGAACTTCGAAAAGAAGGTCTCGGAGTCGATCCGCGAGCAGGCCAAGCAGCGTGGGCTTGAGGATCTGTTCGAGCAGGTACTGGTGCCCGTCGAAAAGGTCACCGAAGTGCGCCGCGGCCGCAAGATCGACGCCGAGCGCAAGTTTTTCCCGGGCTACGTCCTGGTCAAGATGCAGCTGACCGACGAGGCGTTTCATCTGATCAAGAACACCCCGAAGGTGACGGGCTTCCTCGGCGCGGAAAACAAGCCGATGCCGATCTCGGAAGCCGAAGCCATGCGGATCCTGCACCAGGTGCAGGAAGGCGTCGAACGCCCGAAGGCGTCGGTCTCCTTCGAGATCGGCGAGAACGTGCGGGTGGCCGATGGCCCGTTCGCGTCGTTCTCGGGCGTGGTCGAGGAAATCGACGAGGCGCGCTCGCGCGTGAAGGTCGCTGTGTCGATCTTCGGACGTGCGACGCCGGTCGAACTGGAATTCGGTCAGGTCGAGAAGGTCTGATCGGAAAAGCCAAAACGCATTTCGGTGCGTCTTGGCGTTGGAGAGGCCGTGGGAGGGTAGGGCAGTCGCCAACTGTCCCGATCCGAACCACGAAACCTGAAACAGCCGGTTTCGACCGGCGCAACAGGAGTGACGTATGGCAAAGAAAGTGACCGGATACCTGAAATTGCAGGTGCCGGCCGGTGCGGCGAACCCTTCGCCCCCGATCGGTCCCGCGCTTGGTCAGCGCGGACTCAACATCATGGAATTCTGCAAGAATTTCAACGCCCAGACGCAGAAGGAAGAAAAGAACACCCCAATCCCGGTGGTGATCACGATCTACGCCGATCGTTCGTTCACCTTCGAGATGAAGACCCCCCCGATGTCCTTCTTCATCAAGAAGGCGGCCAAGCTGACGTCTGGCTCGAAGCTGCCAGGCCGCGACAAGGCCGGCGCGGTGACCAAAGCGCAGGTGCGCGAGATCGCCGAAGCAAAGATGAAGGACTTGAATTGCGACTCCATCGAGTCGGCCATGAAGATGGTCGAGGGCTCAGCCCGTTCGATGGGCGTCGAGGTAGCGGGGTAACGGTCATGGCAATCGGAAAACGTTTGAGCAAGGCCCGCGAGGGTGTCGACCGCGAGAAGCTCTATCCGCTCGCGGATGCCATCAAGATGGTCAAGGAACGCGCCAAGTCGAAGTTCGACGAGACCATCGAGATCGCGATCAATCTCGGCGTCGATCCCCGTCACGCCGACCAGATGGTCCGTGGCGTCGTCAACCTGCCGAACGGCACCGGCCGCACCTTGCGGGTCGGCGTGTTCGCGCGTGGCGCCAAGGCTGAAGAAGCCAAGGCGGCGGGTGCCGACGTCGTCGGCGCCGAAGACCTGGTCGAGAAGGTCCAGGGCGGTCAGATCGATTTCGATCGTTGTATCGCCACCCCGGACATGATGCCGCTGGTCGGTCGCCTCGGTAAGGTGCTCGGCCCGCGCGGCATGATGCCGAACCCGAAGATCGGCACCGTGACCATGGACGTCACCAGTGCGGTCAAGGGCGCCAAGGGCGGCTCGGTTGAGTTCCGCGTCGAGAAGGCCGGCATCCTGCAGGCCGGTATCGGCAAGGCCTCGTTCTCCGAAGAGAAGCTCGTGCAGAACGTCAAGGCACTCGCGGATGCGGTTTCCAAGGCGAAGCCGGCGGGCTCCAAGGGCACCTACATCCAGCGCGTGGCGGTTTCCTCCACCATGGGCCCGGGCGTCAAGGTTGAGCCGGGCACGCTGCTCGGTTAGGGTTCTCTGAGCGAACAAGAAAACAGGGCGGAATTGGGCAACCGATTCCGCCCTTTTTGTTGAATCCGAGCCTTGATCTGCCGCGCGCATGACGGGAAAGAAAAACAAGATGCCGGAAAAAGTCCTGATCTATTCGCGCTTTCCCAAAGCCTTGATGCTGCGCATCGGCGAGCGCTTTGAGTTGATGGACGCCGGCGGCAAGGCACCGCGCGAGGTATTCGCGGCGGATCAGCTCACAGGCGTCAGGGCGATGATCACGGCGGGCGGCACGCCGCTTCCCGGAGCGATGATGGACATGATGCCGGACCTCAAAGCGATCGTCTGTTACGGCACCGGGTATGACGGCGTCGATCTGGCGGCCGCGGCCACGCGCGGAATCGCGGTCGGCCACAGTCCGGGCGCCAATGCGTCGTCGGTTGCCGATATCGCGGTGACCTTGATGTTGGCGGCGACCCGGCGGCTCACCGTCGCCGACCATTATGTGCGCAGCGGCGACTGGGCGGCGACAAAACCGTCGCCGATGATGCGGCCGCAAGCGGGCATGCGCGGGCGCAAGGTCGGCGTCTACGGCATGGGCGAAATCGGCCGCAAGATCGCCGCGCGCGTCGCGTCCTTCGAGACCGAAGTGGGCTATTTCAGCCGTAGCCAGCACGACGTGCCCTATCATTATTTGCCGAGCCTGGAAGCGCTGGCGGATTGGTGCAGCGTGCTGGTGATCGCGGTTCGCGCCGGCGCTGACACCCACCACGCCGTCGATGGCAAAATCCTGCAAAAACTCGGCGCGGACGGCTATGTCGTCAACATCGCGCGAGGGTCGGTGATCGACCAGTCGGCCTTGATCGCGGCGCTCGAAGCCAAGGTCATCGCGGGCGCCGGTCTCGACGTCTATGCGACGGAACCGCATCCGCCGGATGCGTTGACCGCTTTTCCGAATGTCGTGCTGACCCCGCATATCGGCGGCCATACCCTGGAATCCCACACCGCGATGCAGGATTGCGTGATCGCCAATCTGGAAGCGTTTTTCGCCGGAATGGCCCTGCCTTACGCGGTCCGCGAGGCCTGACGATCCGGCGAGGCCTGCCGGTGAAAATTGGGGTGATTTTGCCCTTGGCAAGCCGGCCAAGACTCGTTAGACAAGCGTCCTCCGGACGTGCTGGCGGTTGCTGGCTCGTCTGTGCACGCATTCCGAAAACCAGATTTGATAGGAGACCATTCCTTTCAGGACATCCGCATGGATTGCTTGAAAGGAAAGGGGCCGTCGCTTTTGGGGGATGCGGGCAGGGGTTTTCCGGCGTGCCGGATGGCCTTGATCCTGTCCAAGACTGCAGGCGCCCGAGTAGAGACTTCGTGTTTCTTCAACGGCTTAATCGTATGGCCTGCATAGACGGGTGAAGACCGGATTTTCGCTTTGCGCCGCTTCCTGCGGCGCTAAAGCCAGTTTGGTTCGAACCTCGACACCCCGCGCCGTGAGGCTCGGGCGGGCAGGCTTTTCATATGTCGTGCTGCCCCGAAATGTCCTGAGACTGAAAGGTCTCGAGGTCAGGTTCAGGCGGGACGATGGGTGTAACCCGGCGGTCCTGCCTTGAGGCACAGACCGCCAACCGGAGAGAGCTTGCTGTGGAAAGAGCGGCTAAAAAGGACGCGGTTGAATCGCTGAACGGTCTTTTCAAGACCACCAGCGTCGCAGTCGTCGCCCATTATTCCGGCCTCACCGTGGCCCAGATGCAGAAGCTGCGCATGCAGATGAAGCTGGCGGGTGCGTCGGTGAAGGTCTCGAAGAACCGTCTCGCCAAAATTGCTCTTGAAGGCACGGACGTCGTTGCCATCGGTTCCCTGCTGAAGGGGCCGACCGTGATCGCGACTTCAAACGATCCGGTAGCGGCGCCGAAGGTTGCCATCGAATTCGCCAAGGCGAACGAACAGTTCGTCATTCTCGGCGGCTCGATGGGTAAAACCGTCCTGGATGTGAACGGCGTGAAGGCACTTGCCTCGCTGCCCTCACTCGATGAGTTGCGCGCAAAGATCCTCGGCCTCCTGGTGGCGCCGGCGACCAAGATTGCTCAGCTCTCGACCGCGCCCGCGGCCAAGCTCGCGCGCGTCGTCCATGCCTATGCCTCAAAGAGCGAAGCGGCCTGACGCCCTTCACAACTTAAACCTGGTTCGAACCAAATACGCTTAAGGAAACAGATCAATGGCTGATTTACAGAAGATTGTTGACGAACTCTCGACCCTCACCGTGCTCGAAGCGGCCGACCTCGCCAAGATGCTCGAAGAAAAGTGGGGCGTGTCCGCCGCGGCCGCCGTTGCGGTTGCCGGTCCCGCCGCTGCCGCCGCTGCTCCGGCTGAAGAAAAGACCGAGTTCTCGGTCATTCTGGTCGCCGCCGGCGAAAAGAAAATCGAAGTCATCAAGGAAGTCCGTGCCATCACGGGCCTCGGCCTCAAGGAAGCCAAGGACCTCGTCGAAGGCGCGCCGAAGGCCGTCAAGGAAGGCGTCAACAAGGACGAATCCGAGAAGATCAAGGCCCAGCTCGAGAAGGCTGGCGCCAAGGTTGAGCTCAAGTAACCTCAAGGTTACCGAAGCGAAATCCCGGGCGAGCCCAGCTCGACCCGGGATCGATTTCTTCTCGGGGTAAGCGCGGCACGGCCGCGCCAAAACCCGGGATATCTAACAAAGACGTGGCCGGGTTCCGGCCGGGCCACGTTATACACAGGAATGTGTGGGGATTCGGGAACTTACCCCTCGAATTTCCACGATTGCCATCCCATATCGGGGCGGCAGCAGGAAAACACGGTTGACGGCGGGAACGGCGACGTTTCTGCGTAAGCCGTTGGGAGATAGACAATTTCGGGCTTTTTCAGTCCGTGACCAAAAACAGTTGGACGGGCGGGTGCGTGAAGCGCTCCGCGCGTCGTTTTGCGTTTTGAAGGTCTGGAGCGTCGGTTCAGGACTTAATTCCTGAAATGGGCGTTCCGGGTTTCGGAGCGAATCGAAATTCAACCCGGGGGCGATGCCAATCGCGCTTCGGAAGGTTCGCCCGTGACGGGCGACGAAATGAGAGGCCACGATGGCGCAGCAGACATTCACCGGTCGCAAACGCGTTCGCAAGTTCTTCGGACACATCAAGGAAGTCGCGGAGATGCCGAACCTCATTGAGGTTCAGAAGGCGTCCTATGACCAGTTTCTGATGGTCGATGAACCTGCCGGAGGCCGGCTGGACGAAGGCTTGCAGGCGGTGTTCCGGTCGGTGTTCCCGATCTCGGATTTCTCGGGCACCTCGATGCTCGAATTCGTCCGCTATGAGTTCGAGCCGCCGAAATACGACGTCGATGAGTGCCGCCAGCGCGGCATGACCTATGCTGCGCCGCTCAAGGTGACGCTGCGCCTGATCGTGTTCGATATCGACGAGGAAACCGGCGCCAAGTCGGTCAAGGACATCAAGGAGCAGGACGTCTACATGGGCGATATCCCGCTCATGACCATGAACGGCACCTTCGTCGTCAACGGCACCGAGCGCGTCATCGTCTCGCAGATGCACCGTTCGCCCGGCGTGTTCTTCGATCACGACAAGGGCAAGACCCATTCGTCGGGCAAGCTATTGTTCGCTGCGCGCGTCATCCCCTATCGCGGTTCCTGGCTCGACATCGAGTTCGACGCCAAGGACATCGTGTTCGCGCGTATCGACCGTCGCCGCAAGATTCCGGTGACCTCGCTGATGTTCGCGCTGGGTCTCGATGGCGAAACCATCCTGTCGACGTTCTACAAGAAGATCGGCTACAAGCGGACCAAGGAAGGCTGGCGCGTGCCGTTCGACGCCTCCCGTTTCCGCGGCTACAGCACCATCAACGACCTGATCGACGCCGACACCGGCAAGGTGGTGCTCGAAGCCGGCAAGAAGCTGACCGTGCGCGGTGCGCGTCAAATGCAGGAAAAGGGCCTCAAGGCGCTGCGGCTGTCGGACGAGGAATTGGTCGGCAATTATCTCGCCGAGGACCTCGTCAACCCGAAGACCGGCGAAATCTACGCCGAAGCCGGCGAGGAACTTACCGAAAAGTCGCTGAAGGCGCTCAACGAGCAGGGCTACAAGGAACTGCCGCTGCTCGACATCGACCACGTCAATGTCGGCGCCTACATCCGCAACACGCTGCATGCCGACAAGAACATGACGCGTGAAGACGCGCTGTTCGACATCTACCGCGTGATGCGTCCCGGCGAACCGCCGACCATCGACTCGGCCCAGACCATGTTCCAGTCGCTGTTTTTCGACAGCGAGCGCTACGACCTGTCCGCGGTCGGCCGCGTCAAGATGAACATGCGCCTCGAACTCGATGCGCCCGACACCCATCGCACGCTGCGCAAGGAAGACATCCTGGCGGTGATCAAGACGCTGGTCGACCTGCGCGACGGCAAGGGCGAGATCGACGACATCGACCATCTCGGCAACCGCCGGGTGCGCTCGGTCGGTGAGTTGATGGAGAACCAGTACCGCATCGGCCTGCTGCGCATGGAGCGCGCGATCAAGGAGCGGATGTCCAGCGTCGATATCGACACTGTGATGCCGCAGGACCTGATCAACGCCAAGCCGGCGGCCGCCGCGGTGCGCGAGTTCTTCGGCTCGTCGCAGCTGTCGCAGTTCATGGACCAGACCAACCCGCTGTCGGAGATCACCCACAAGCGTCGCCTTTCGGCGCTTGGGCCGGGCGGTCTGACCCGCGAGCGCGCCGGCTTCGAGGTGCGCGACGTGCATCCGACGCATTACGGCCGCATCTGCCCGATCGAAACGCCGGAAGGCCCGAACATCGGCCTGATCAACTCGCTTGCGACGTTCGCGCGCGTGAACAAATACGGCTTCGTCGAAACACCCTATCGCAAGGTCAAGGACGGCCGCGTCACCGACGAGGTGGTGTATCTGTCGGCGATGGAAGAGGGCCGTTATCGCGTGGCGCAAGCCAACGTGCCGCTCGACCCCAAGGGCCGCTTCACCGAAGACCTGATCGTCTGCCGTCACGCCGGCGAAGTGCTGCCGATCACGCCGGACAAGGTCGACTACATGGACGTGTCGCCGAAGCAGTTGGTTTCGGTCGCCGCAGCCTTGATCCCGTTCCTCGAGAACGACGACGCCAACCGCGCGCTGATGGGCTCGAACATGCAACGTCAGGCCGTGCCGCTGGTGCGCGCCGAAGCGCCGTTCGTCGGCACCGGCATGGAAGGCGTGGTCGCCCGTGACTCGGGCGCTGCGATCGCCGCCCGCCGCACCGGCGTGATCGACCAGATCGACGCCACCCGTATCGTGATCCGCGCCACCGACGATCTCGATCCGACCAAGTCGGGCGTCGATATCTACCGGCTGATGAAGTACCAGCGCTCCAACCAGTCGACCTGCATCAACCAGCGTCCGCTGGTGAAGGTTGGCGACCAGGTGGCCAAGGGCGACATCATTGCCGACGGTCCCTCGACCGATCTCGGCGAGCTTGCGCTCGGCCGCAACGTGCTGGTCGCGTTCATGCCGTGGAATGGCTACAACTTCGAAGATTCGATCCTGCTCTCCGAGCGGATCGTGAAGGACGACGTCTTCACCTCGATCCACATCGAGGAATTCGAAGTGATGGCCCGCGACACCAAGCTTGGTCCGGAGGAAATCACCCGCGACATTCCGAACGTTTCGGAAGAAGCGCTGAAGAACCTCGACGAAGCCGGCATCGTCTACATCGGCGCCGAAGTCCGCGCCGGCGACATCCTGGTCGGCAAGATCACGCCGAAGGGCGAAAGCCCGATGACGCCGGAAGAGAAGCTGTTGCGCGCCATCTTCGGTGAAAAGGCCTCCGACGTTCGCGATACCTCGCTCCGCGTGCCTCCGGGCGTGCAGGGCACCATCGTCGAAGTTCGCGTCTTCAACCGGCACGGCGTCGACAAGGACGAGCGTGCTCTGGCGATCGAGCGGGAAGAGATCGAGCGTCTGGCCAAGGACCGCGACGACGAGCAGGCGATTTTGGACCGCAACGTCTACAACCGCCTCGCCGAGCTCTTGGAAAACCGCCAGGGCATCGCCGGCCCGAAGGGCTTCAAAAAGGACACCAAGATCACGCGTGCCGTGCTCGACGAGCATCCGCGCTCGCAGTGGTGGATGTTTGCCTCGCCCAACGACAAGCTGATGGCTGAAATCGAGGCGATGCGGAAGCAGTACGACGAATCGAAGAAGGGCCTTGAACAGCGCTTCCTCGACAAGGTCGAGAAGCTGCAGCGTGGCGACGAATTGCCGCCCGGCGTGATGAAGATGGTCAAGGTCTTCGTCGCGGTGAAGCGCAAGATCCAGCCCGGCGACAAGATGGCCGGCCGTCACGGTAACAAGGGCGTGGTGTCCAAGATCGTTCCGATCGAAGACATGCCGTTCCTTGAAGACGGCACCCATGCGGATATCGTGCTCAACCCGCTGGGTGTGCCGAGCCGCATGAACGTCGGTCAGATTCTCGAAACCCATCTCGGCTGGGCCTGCGCGGGCCTCGGCAAGCGGATCGGCCAGACGGTCGATGCCTACCTTGCCACCGCCAAGCAGGACCTCAAGCCGCTGAAGGAGACCTTGAAGAAGATCTACGGCGACGACGAGACCATCAAGTCGCTCAACGACACCGAGTTGATGGAACTCGGGCGCAATCTGAGCCACGGCGTGCCGATCGCGACGCCGGTGTTCGATGGTGCCAAGGAAGCCGACATCGAAGAGATGCTGAAGCTTGCGGGCCTCGATGCCTCCGGACAATCGACCGTCTATGACGGCCGTACCGGCGACACCTTCGACCGCAAGGTGACGGTTGGGTATATCTACATGCTCAAGCTGCACCATCTCGTCGACGACAAGATCCATGCACGTTCGATCGGTCCGTACTCGCTCGTGACCCAGCAGCCGCTGGGTGGCAAGGCGCAGTTCGGTGGCCAGCGGTTCGGCGAAATGGAAGTGTGGGCGCTCGAGGCTTACGGCGCGGCGTACACGCTCCAGGAAATGCTGACCGTGAAGTCGGACGACGTCGCCGGCCGTACCAAGGTGTACGAGGCGATCGTGCGTGGCGACGACACGTTCGAAGCGGGTATCCCGGAATCGTTCAACGTGCTGGTCAAGGAAATGCGCTCGCTCGGCCTCAACGTCGACCTGCACAATTCCAAGGTCGGCGGCACGACATCCGAGGCGGCCGAGTAACGCGAAAGATCCAATGCCCGGCCAAAAGCATGAAGCGCGCCTTCATGCGGATGGCCGGGTATCCACGCCTCGCCCGGACGTTGAGCAAGGTGTGTGGCACCTAAAAGAATTTCGAATTTGCTGCCGATGACGATCGGCACGCGAGGAGAAGACCATGAACCAAGAAATTATGAATCTCTTCAATCCGACGACGCCGGCTCAGGTCTTCGACCAGATCCGGATTTCGATCGCGTCACCGGAAAAGATTCTGTCGTGGTCCTACGGCGAGATCAAGAAGCCGGAGACCATCAACTACCGTACCTTCAAGCCCGAGCGCGACGGCCTGTTCTGCGCCCGCATCTTCGGGCCGATCAAGGATTACGAGTGCCTGTGCGGCAAGTACAAGCGGATGAAGTACAAGGGCATCATCTGCGAAAAGTGCTCGGTCGAAGTGACGCTGTCGCGGGTCCGGCGCGAGCGCATGGGCCATATCGAACTGGCGGCTCCGGTTGCGCACATCTGGTTCCTGAAGTCGCTGCCGTCGCGCATCGGCCAGTTGCTCGACATGACGCTGAAAGACCTCGAGCGGATTCTCTACTTTGAATATTACGTCGTGCTCGAGCCGGGCCTCACCGCGCTCAAGGACCGTCAGCTCTTGTCGGAAGACGAGTATCTGAAGGCGCAGGACGAATACGGCCAGGACAGCTTCACCGCCATGATCGGCGCCGAGGCGATCCGCGAACTGCTGAAGGGCCTCGAGCTTGAAAAGCTCGATGCGCAGCTGCGTGTCGAGATGCAGGAGACTGAATCCGACATCAAGCACAAGAAGCTCGCCAAGCGCCTGAAGATCGTCGAGGCCTTCCGCTATTCCGGCAACAAGCCGGAGTGGATGATCCTGACCGTGGTGCCGGTGATTCCGCCGGACCTGCGGCCGCTGGTGCCGCTCGACGGCGGCCGTTTTGCCACCTCGGATCTCAACGACCTCTACCGCCGCGTCATCAACCGCAACAACCGCTTGAAGCGGCTGATGGAGCTGCGCGCGCCGGACATCATCATCCGCAACGAAAAGCGCATGCTGCAGGAGGCCGTCGACGCGCTGTTCGACAACGGCCGCCGTGGCCGCGTCATCACCGGCGCCAACAAGCGTCCGCTGAAGTCGCTGGCCGACATGCTCAAGGGCAAGCAGGGCCGCTTCCGGCAGAACTTGCTCGGCAAGCGCGTCGACTATTCCGGCCGTTCGGTGATCGTGGTCGGTCCCGAACTGCGGCTGCATCAGTGCGGCCTGCCGAAGAAGATGGCGCTCGAGCTGTTCAAGCCGTTCATCTATTCGCGGCTCGACGCCAAGGGTCTGTCCACCACGGTGAAGCAGGCCAAGAAGCTGGTCGAAAAAGAGCGTCCGGAGGTCTGGGATATCCTCGACGAGGTGATCCGCGAGCATCCCGTGCTGTTGAACCGCGCGCCGACGCTGCATCGCCTGGGCATCCAGGCGTTCGAGCCGGTGTTGATCGAAGGCAAGGCGATCCAGCTGCATCCGCTGGTTTGCGCGGCGTTCAACGCCGACTTCGACGGCGACCAGATGGCCGTGCACGTTCCGCTGTCGCTCGAAGCGCAGCTCGAAGCGCGCGTGCTGATGATGTCGACCAACAACATCCTGCATCCGGCCAATGGTCAGCCGATCATCGTGCCGTCGCAGGACATCGTGCTCGGTCTGTATTATCTCTCGATCGTTCGCGAAGGCCTGCACGGCGAAGGCAAGATCTTCGGCGACATGGCCGAGCTCGAGCATGCGTTGCACTCGAAGGTCATCCACCTCCACACCAAGATCAGGTATCGCTGGGAAGGCATCGACGAAACCGGCAAGATCTCCAAGCGCTGGATCGAGACCACTGCTGGTCGCGTGATGCTCGGCAACGTGCTGCCGAAATCGCCGAAGATTTCGTACGACGTCATCAACAAGCTGATGACCAAGCGCGAAATCTCGGGCGTGATCGACCAGGTCTATCGTCACTGCGGTCAGAAGGAGACGGTGATCTTCTGCGACCGGATCATGGCGCTCGGCTTCTACAATGCGTTCAAGGCCGGCATCTCGTTCGGCAAGGACGACATGGTGGTGCCGCACGGCAAGTGGAAGATCGTCGACAACACGCGTGCGCTGGCGAAGGATTTCGAGCAGCAGTACAATGACGGTCTGATCACCCACGGCGAGAAGTACAACAAGGTGGTCGACGCCTGGTCGAAGGCCACGGAAGAAATCGCCAAGGAGATGATGAAGGAAATCTCCTCGACCAAGAAGTCCGCCAAGGGCGTCGAATCGGAGATCAACTCGATCTACATGATGGCGCATTCGGGTGCGCGCGGTTCGCCGGCGCAGATGCGTCAGCTCGCCGGTATGCGCGGCCTGATGGCCAAGCCGTCGGGTGAGATCATCGAGACGCCGATCATTTCCAACTTCAAGGAAGGTCTGTCGGTTCTCGAGTACTTCAACTCGACCCACGGCGCCCGCAAGGGTCTCGCCGACACCGCGTTGAAGACGGCGAACTCGGGTTATTTGACCCGTCGTCTGGTCGACGTGGCGCAGGACTGCATCATCACGCAGGACGATTGCAACACCAAGCTCGGCATCAAGATGCGCGCCATCATCGATGCCGGCACGGTCGTGGCATCGCTGGCCTCGCGCATTCTCGGCCGCACCGCGGGCGAGGATCTGCGCGATCCCGCGACCAACAAGGTCGTGGTCAAGCGCGGCACGCTGATGGAAGAGACGCATGTCGACGCCATCCAGCAGGCCGGCATCCAGGAAGTGAAGATCCGCTCGGCGCTGACCTGCGAACTGGTCAACGGCATCTGCGGCAAGTGCTACGGCCGCGATCTGGCCCGCGGCACGCCGGTCAACCACGGTGAAGCTGTCGGCGTCATCGCCGCGCAGTCGATCGGTGAGCCCGGCACCCAGCTGACGATGCGTACCTTCCACATCGGCGGCGCAGCGCAGATCAACGAGCAGTCGTTCATCGAGTCGAATTTCGACGGCAAGGTGACGATCAAGAACAAGGCGATCTCGAAGAACAGCGACGGTCATCTGGCCGCGATGGTTCGCAACATGGTGGTTGCGATCACCGATGCCGATGGCACCGAGCGGGCGACGCATCGCATTCAGTACGGCGCGCGCATGCACGTCGACGAAGGCGATATGATCAAGCGTGGCCAGCGGATCGCGGAATGGGATCCGTATTCACGGCCCGTTCTGACCGAGGTTGAAGGCTCGATCGGGTTCGAGGATCTGGTCGAGGGCCAGTCGATCTCGGAGACGCTCGACGAATCCACCGGTATCGCCAAGCGCGTCGTCATCGACTGGCGGTCGTCGCGGGGCGGGGCGGATCTGCGCCCGGCCATCGTCGTCAAGGGCAAGGATGGCAAGATCCTCAAGCTCGCGCGCGGCGGTGATGCCCGCTACATGCTTTCGGTCGACGCG
>NZ_LMUK01000026.1 GCF_009766005.1 Bradyrhizobium sp. S69
GGGCGGCACCGGCGTTATCGATAACTTTCTCTCGGTCTTCACCAATTATATCGATTCTGGATTCGGGTTGCTCAGCGGTGAGGTGGCATTCCTCGCTACAACGCTAGCAGCGATCGATATCACTCTCGCGGCGATATTCTGGAGCTGGGCTGCGGACGAAGACATCATTGCCCGGCTAGCGAAGAAGACGCTGTTCGTCGGCGTGTTCGCCTATTTGATCGGCAACTGGAATAATCTGGCCCGCATCGTCTTCGAGAGTTTTGCCGGGCTTGGCCTCAAGGCATCCGGTACCGGCATGTCCACCTCGGATTTCCTGAGCCCTGGCCGGGTCGCGCAGGTGGGGATCGATGCCGGCCGTCCGATCCTCGATTCGATCTCCGGCTTAATGGGCTACATCAGCTTTTTCGAGAATTTCGTGCAGATCGTGGTGCTGCTGTTCGCCTGGATTGTGGTGCTGCTGGCTTTCTTTATCCTGGCGATCCAGCTCTTCGTCACCCTGATCGAGTTCAAGCTGACCACGCTCGCTGGCTTCGTGCTGATCCCGTTCGGGCTGTTCGGCAAGACGGCGTTCGCCGCAGAGCGGGTGCTCGGCAATGTCATCTCGTCGGGTGTCAAGGTTCTGGTCCTCGCCGTCATCGTCGGTATCGGTTCGACTTTATTCTCCCAGTTTACAGCGGGATTCGGCGGCAATCAGCCGACCATCGAAAGTGCCATGTCGATGGTGCTGGCGGCGCTCTCTCTGTTGGGTCTGGGCATTTTCGGCCCCGGTATCGCCAACGGCATTGTCTCCGGAGGTCCGCAACTCGGCGCCGGCGCCGCAATCGGTACAGGTGTCGCTGCGGGTGGCGTGGTTGCCGCGGGCGTGGCTGGTGTCGGGCTCGCTGCGGGAACAGCAGGTGGAGCACTTGCCGGTGTGGCCCGAGGCAGCGCGTCAGTTGTAGCTGCCGCTTCAAATACCGCCAGCCCTCTCCCTCGTACTGCAGGTGTAATGTCGAGTGCGGTTACGCAAGGGCAGGGTGCAGCTTCCAGCGGGTCGCCTTCTGCCAGCGGGCCGCCACCGTGGGCAACGCGCATGAAGCGCGCGCAGACCATGAGCCATGGCGCCTCCGCGGCAACCCATTCCGTTCGTTCCGCCGATCATGCGGGTGGCGGTGCGTCCGTCGATCTCTCCGAAGGTGAAAGCTGATGTTCAAACGACCCTCCGTTCGCTACGGGCGTACGCCCGAACCCGAAACCCCCTATCAGAAAGCGGCGCAAGTCTGGGATGAGCGCATCGGCTCTGCCCGCGTTCAAGCCAAGAACTGGCGATTGATGGCGTTTGGCTGTCTGATGCTATCCGGCGGTCTTGCGTCAGGTCTGGTTTGGCAATCTCTTCGCGGCACGGTGACGCCCTGGGTGGTCCAGGTCGACCATCTCGGTCAGGCCCAGGCCGTGGCGCCGGCCGACGGCAGCTATCAGCCGACTGATCCGGAGATTGCGTTCCACCTGGCGCGGTTTATCGAGGACGTACGCGGATTGCCAGCCGACGGCATCGTGCTGCGCCAGGACTGGCTGCGCGCTTACGACTTCACCACGGATCGTGGCGCGGCAGCGCTCAACGATTATGCGCGGACCAACGATCCCTTTGCCAATCTGGGCAAGCTGCAGATCTCCATCGAGGTCACCAGCGTCATCCGCGCTTCACCGATCTCGTTCCGCGTCGCCTGGATCCAGCGCTCTTACGAGAACGGTAGCCTGAGCGCAACCGAGCGCTGGACCGCGATCCTCACCGTCATAATCGATACGCCGCGCGATGCCGATCGTCTGCGCAAAAATCCTCTCGGGGTCTACGTCAACGCCATCAACTGGTCGAAGGAGCTGGGGCAATGAGATCATCTTCCATTCGCAAAACCGCATTGCCGGTTCTGCTTTTTTCGGTTTGCGCGCTTGCCGGCTGCGCTGTTCCGTTAAAGCCTCCGCCAGCGATCTCCTATGACGACGCGGAGCCGGCCGTGCAACTCGCCGATCCGCCCAAGCCGGTCGAGGTCGTCGAACTACCAAAGCTGTTGCCGCTTCCTGGGCAACTCAAGCCGGTGCACGGCGCGCCTTCGAAGCCGGAGTCTGGCGATCCCCGTAAACGGGTGGAGAAGGCCAATGCCGCAGCCCGGGTACAGCCGACCCGCAATGGCTACATCAACGCAGTGCAGGTCTATCCGTTCTCGTCGGGCGCGCTGTATCAGGTTTATGCCGCGCCAGGACAAGTGACTGACGTCGCCCTTCAGGAAGGCGAACAGCTTGTCGGCTCTGGCCCGGTCGCGGCCGGAGATACGGTGCGATGGATCATCGGCGACACCGAGAGCGGGGCAGGTCCGACCAAGCGCATTCATATCCTGGTTAAACCGACACGGCCCGACCTCGTCTCTAATCTCGTGATTAATACCGATCGCCGAACTTACCTCTTGGAGCTCCGCTCCGCAGAGAAGACCTATATGGCATCAGTTTCCTGGCAATATGCGCAGGACCAACTGATCGCGCTACGCCGTCAGAACGCGAGTGCCGAGGCTGCAACGCCAATTGTTGAGGGCGTCGATATCTCGCGCCTGCGGTTCCGCTATGCGATTGAAGGCGACAACCCGCCCTGGCGCCCGGTCTCTGCATTCGACGACGGGTCCAAAGTCTATATCGAGATGCCCAGCGGGATTGCGCAGGGAGAGGCGCCGCCATTGTTCGTTATCGGGCCGGAGGGGGATGGTCAGCTCGTCAATTATCGCGTGAGGCAAAACTATTACATCGTGGACCGACTGTTCGCCGCGGCCGAGCTCCGTATGGGAGGTGAACATCAGCAGACCGTCCGCATCAGCCGCACCGATGGGAGGCTGCGGTGAGTCCAGGGCAGGAACCCGACATTCGACCGGGACGTGACAATGAGCCAGACCGGGTGGCATCGATGCGTTTGCGCGCGGAGCGCCCCCGCGTCACCAGGCTCTCCCGAAAGGTCCTGGCCGGCGGTGCTGCGATTGGATCGCTTGCAATCTGCGGTGCCGTACTTTGGGCGCTGCAGAACCATCGGTCGCGCACATCCGCGCCGTCAGAGCTCTACACCACCGATCATCACAATGTGGCGGACGGACTGAGCGGCCTTCCGCGAGACTATACCGGCGTGCCCCGCCGGGCCCCGCCGCTTGGACCCGCGCTACCCGGCGATCTTGGCCGTCCGATGCTGAACGCGCAAAATGCGCCTTCGACGATGGTACCTGCCGTCGATGCAGAGCAGCAACGCATCGGCCAGGAGAACGAAGCGGCTCGCCTGAGCAAGCTGTTTGCCTCGACCAGTATCCGTGAGTTGGCGTTGCCGTCAGTTCAAGCCGCTTCGACTGATTCCTCGACTGTCACCTCAAACCAGCCTGGTCAATCGGCGCCGGCTCAATCCTCAGCAGCCGACGAGACGCTCGCGCAGAACGGCCAGGACCGTAAACTTGCGTTCGTCAACGCATCGGTCGATCGCCGCACCACCAGCCCGGACAGGATCGCCACGCCAGCGTCGTCCTATGTAGTCCAGGCAGGCAATATTATTTCGGCGTCGTTGATTACCGGGATTCGCTCAGATCTCCCCGGGCAAATCACGGCTCAAGTGACTGAGAATGTCTACGACAGTCCAACCGGACGCTTCCTTCTTGTTCCGCAGGGAACACGACTCATCGGCGTTTATGACAGCCAGGTTTCGTTCGGCCAGTCGCGTGTACTGCTGGTATGGACACGCCTCATAATGCCGAACGGCCGCTCGATCGTACTGGAACGCCAGCCCGGTGCCGACACCGCAGGTTATGCCGGCCTCGAGGATGACGTCGACAACCACTGGGGTGCGTTGTTCAAGGCTGCACTGCTGTCGACGTTGCTTGGCGTTGGTAGTGAGCTCGGCGCCGGCTCTGATAGCGGTACAGGCAACAACGGGGGTCTCATTCAGGCGCTCCGGCTCGGAGCGAGCGATAGCCTGAACCAGACCGGGCAGAAAATCGTTCAGCGTAATCTGAATATACAACCAACGCTGACGATCAGGCCTGGTTTCCCGGTGCGCGTCATTGTCAATCGTGACCTCGTGCTCGAGCCTTACAAAGGGTGAGGACATAAACATGGCAAAGCTCAAGCTCGGCGCCATCGCTGACGACAAGCCGGTGAGGCTGACGGTTGAATTCCCCGCACCCGTGCATCGTGATCTTCTTGCATACGCCGAGGTACTTGCGCGCGAAATCGGACAGCCAATCCCGGATCCGCTGAAACTGGTCGCTCCTATGCTGGCGCGGTTCATGGCAACGGACCGGGCGTTCGTAAAAACGCGTCGCAGGAATCAAACGGCAGGTGAGGGGTAGCGCTCCTCCAACATCTTCAGAAAACTAGCCAGTGCGGGATTGTCATTGTCACTCCGCCAATGTGCCGAGTAGCCGACCCAGCTCGGACCCATCCCGTCGCGAAGTTCTCGATAGGTCAGACCAGAGAAATTGACATCAGTATCGGATTCTCTCACTAGGCTAACGCCGAATCCAGCTCCCACGAGGTGCATCATATTCCCTAAACTCATCTCATGAAAAAGCATTTTGGGCCGGTCTCCCGGTGAGGCGAGCTTGGTCAGGAGGATGTCTTGAATCTCGGGTCCCGGGTCACGGCGGCTAATCAGAAGCGTCTCATCCTTCAGATCGGTCCAATAGACGGTCTCGCCCCTAGTGAGTCGATGGCCTTTTGGCAAAGCAACCACAATGCGTTCGGTCCAAAGCGACATGATTCGGCTGTCGAGGAGCGGCGTTTGCCCCGTGACGATCACGACGTCTATCGCGCCATTGCGGAGAGCTGTGGTAAGACGTGTCCGCGAACTCTCAATCATGCGAACCTGTATTTGCGGAAATCGTTGGGCATGATCGATGATCATTGCGCGCAAATAGCCGGCCGAAAGGGACGTATAGAAACCGATCACGAGCCGCCCGAGTTCGCCGCGGCTGGCGCTATGCGCGCTCTCCATTAGCGTGTCCATCTGGTCGAGAATAGACCGGGCCATGCGAAGGAAGTCGTGTCCAGCTTGCGTGGCTCGTACTCCACCGCTCGACCGCTCGAAGACGATCAGTTCAATGCGCTCCTCAAGCTGGCGAATGCAGCGGCTCAACTTTGATTGCCGCAGTCGCAGAGCCTCGGCCGCTCGCCGGAAACTTCCGTGATCTGCGGCCGCTACGGCATATCGGAGATGGATAAGGTCGACAGCCGCCGTTAGCCGACGCACCGACGTATTCTTCGACTTGGAGACGCGATCCACGTGTTCCACCCTTGATTCGGTGCGGTTTAAGTTTGCGACGAAATTTGCGCGCGCGATTGTCGACCGCCCGGCCCAGGCGAAGCTAGGGCAGGTGTAGGGTCAGAGGGCGCCGCGGCCGAGCAGTGCGTGCAGCGCGGCCTGCCGCATGATGAAGATGATCGACTCCTCGTCCAAGCCCTTCTTGAGCATCGCAGCCGTGTTGAGCATGGAGAACACGCACTGGGTCAGCAGTCGTGCCTCGGGTTCGGACAGATCGGGCCGCAGCGGGATCATGACGGAGACCCACTCCTCGGCGTACAGCGCCATCTCGCGCCGGATTCGTCTGCGGTCGTGTTCGGGAAGAGCGTGCTCGTTCTTGGTGAAGATGAGCGTGCTCGGTGGTCCTTGCAGAATCAGCCGGATGTGGGACTCGACCATCTCCACGATGGCTGCCTCGGGTTCGGTCGTCGTCTCCCCGATCCGCCTTGCGGCCTCGTGCACGATCTGCGTCGGTTCCTCCAGAACCGCGATCAGGAGTGCCTGCTTGTTCTGGAAGTGGCGATAGAGCCCGGGACCGCTGATCCCGGCGCGCGCAGAGATCATCTCGACGGTGACCGCGTCGTAGGAGTGATGCAGGAAGAACTCGGCGGCGACCGCGATCAACTGCTCGCGTCGCCGGCTCCTGGATGTGCGCTTGATCGGTAGTGGCTGGATGCTCATCGGGACGAACCGTACCGCGCGGCGGGCGCGAGGCAACCCGCTATCCTTCGCGCCCGCGTGATCCGTCCCAGGCTCAGCGAACGCATCATATAAACATCTCTTTTCATCCTAATGTAAATCATTCCTAACTTTCTGCGTCGCTGCCGGATCGCGAATGCGACCTTCTTAGCATCTTGTATTACGCATTTTCCCTCATGGCCACTACCTATGTAATAGGCATTTTTGGCGTAAATGGCGTTCTGCAGACCCGGGCATTCGGAAGCCGTTGACAAAACGGGGCGCGAGGTCCAATGTTAATTCAGATTAACATTGGGGCCTAAGGAGACACAACGCATGCGGTTCATCCTCTTTAGCGAGGGAGAGACCCATCCGGGACACACCCACGCGCAGCGCTATCGCGAGCTCATCGACGAGGTGATCTTGGCGGAGAAGGTCGGATTCGACGCGTTCGGGTGCTCCGAACAGCACGTCGCAATCGGCACGGCCGCGACCTCCGCCCCCGAAGTAATTTTCCCGTACCTGATGGCGCTGACCAGCAGGATTCAGTTCATCCATCTGATCACGCCGCTGCCCTTGAGGATCAATCACGCGCTGCGAGTCGCGGAGCGACTGGCGACCGAGGACATCCTGTCCAACGGCCGCGTCGCGCTCGGCGTCGGCCGCGGAAACACCACCCTCGCACTGCGCGCCTTCGAGGTCTCCCCCGAGGAAACGAAGTCACAGCAAATGGAGGGCATCGAGGTCATCCGCCGAGCCCTGTCGAACGACATCTTCTCTTTCGTCGGTGAGCACTACAAGATCCCGCCGCGCAGCCTGGTTCCCAAGCACGTGCAGCAGCCCTATCCGCCGATCCTGATGGCGACCGGAAGCATGGATTCGGTTGCCGCCGCGGCGCGGATGGGCATCGGCGCCATGATGGGTGGTGGCTACGGCGGGTTCGGCTCCCTGCAGAGGATGGCCGACCTCTACGACAAGGAACTGGCGAGCGCCGAGCACGTGTACCCCGTGCAGGCGCAGAAGGTTGCGGTCGTGTCCGGCGGGATGCACTGCGCCGAAACGACTGAGGAGGCGGAGCGGTGGGCGACCACCCTGACCGACAGTGTCCTCTTGTCCATAGACGCCTACGAGCGGCTGTCGAAGCTGTCTGCCGACTACGGCTCCATGGAAAAGGTCGGAAATATCGACTTCAGAAACCAGCGCTACCTGTTCGATGAGTCGGCCAGCTTCATCGTCGGAGATCCGAAGGCCTGCATCGCGCAGGTCCAGCGGTTCGTCGACATGGGCCTCGACGCGATCGCGATGCGCGTCGACGGCCTCCCGCACCGGGAGTTGATGAAATCCATCGAGCTGTTCGGCAACTACGTCATCCCGACGTTCAAAAACCCAAGGTCGATCGTGCGGAGGTCAGAAGAGATTCTCGCCGACATCCGGGCCGCTCGCCCCGCCCACTACGCTGAGGTCGAGGCCTACCAACGCGCCGCCGTGAAGACTGACAAGGCCGCCACCAAGAAAGCCGACGAGAGCGTCCGTGACCCTGCGGCTTCGGCCTGACGCCTACTCGAACAACTGGAGACTAAAATGAGCGACAAAAAATACGAAGGCTTACTCGTAGAGATACGTCCGAACGGTGTGGCGGTAATAACAATGAATCGGCCTGAAATCCTTAATGCCATCAGTTGGCCGATGCACGCCGCACTGGAACAGGTATTCGTAGACCTCGATAATAATCGGGCCGTGAAGGCTATCGTTCTTACCGGCGCTGGTCGCGGCTTCTGCTCAGGCGGCGATCAGAACTCGCTCGATCTGGGCGGGCATAAAATATCGCCGACGCGCTCGGGCCGACACCTCATTAGGAACATCCTTGAGGTAGAGTCACCCGTCATCGCCGCCGTGAACGGCGCGGCGGTCGGGTTAGGCGCTACGCTCGCCCTGTTTTGCGATGTAATCTTTGCCCAGCCGAGCGCTCGTTTCGCCGATACGCATGTCACGGCCGGTGTCGTCGCCGGCGACGGCGGCGCTGTAATGTGGCCGCTTCTTCTGGGCTCGGCGCGGGCCAAACATTACTTGATGACCGGTGAATTCATTTCGGCGGAAGACGCGGCGGCTGCGGGGATGATCAACAGGGTCGTGCCGGAAGGTACTGTTCTTGAGTATGCGATCGGATATGCCGAATTGCTCGCGAGCGGTCCTCGTGAAGCGATCATCTGGACGAAGTACAGCGTCAATAAGATGATCAAGGAACAGGTACATCTCAATCTCGACACCGCGATTGCGCTCGAGGCGCTCACGTTCAACAGCCCCGAGCGGAAAGAGGCCGTCGCGGCCTTTCGGGAGAAGCGCAAGCGCTTCGCAGAAGGCAAAAGCTGACGTGCTCGTTGCGATGGAGCGACATCCAGCGCCGGTGATCGCCGCCGTCAACGGCGACTTCGTCGGCGTCGGCGTGGAGTACGCGGTCTTTGCGGACGCGGTGCTCGCGGCGCCTCACGCCCGGTTCGGATTCCCTGAGATCAGACAGAGACGCATTCGATGACGGCCCCATGCGCGCGACACGAGAGCGAGACGGCTGCCGGGCTGCGTACGGCCGACCACGACGGCGTCGTGGTCGCAACGCTCGACAGGCCTCCGGCCAACGCCTTGAACCGTCCACTGCTGCTCGCCATGACGGCGCTGTTCCGAGACCGTGGCGAGAGCGACCCGGGGCCCGTGGTGATCACTGGCGCCGGGGAACGGTTCTTCTGCGCCGGCGGCGACATCAAGGAGGTGGATGGAGCCGCCGCCGAACCGATCGACGACCGGATGCGGGGATTCCACAACCTGCTCGTCGCGATGGACCGATATCCAGCCCCGGTGATCGCCGCCGTCAACGGCGACTGCGTCGGCGGCGGCGTGGAGTACGCGCTCTTCGCCGACGCGGTGCTCGCGGCGCCTCACGCCCGGTTCGGATTCCCCGAGATCAGGCACGGCCTTTTGCCTGCGGACAAGGGCATCCAGCGCCTCATCCGACTGATCGGGATGCGGGCCGCGCGTGACCTGCTGCTGAGCGGTGAACTCATCGGCGCGGACCAGGCGGCACGGATGGGTCTCGTCGACGCCATCGTCGAGCCGGACCGACTCGTGGCGGAGGCGCTCGACCGGGCCCGCGAGGCGGGTCGACGAGCGCCAATCCTCTATGCGGCGCTCAAGCATGCCGTCAACGACTACGACGACATCGAGGACCAACAGCGAGCCGAAACGACGCTCGCTAAGGCGGTCTCCTTCTTCAACGACCCCGTGGCCCGGAGCCTCCGTGAAGGATGGAGACAGGGCCGGGCGTCGTCTCGGCCCGCTGACGAACGGCCGCCAGCACTGAACACCACACCCCACGCAGGCCCGGTAGGCCTACTTCACGAATCGGAGCGATGATCATGGTCACAAATCCCGTCCCCACAGCCGCTGCCCGCACACGGCAGGTGCCAGTGCTGAGCGGCGTCACCGACAGCGGCGTCGCCAACTTCGAGGCCGTCGAGCGAACCTTCGCCGAGATGGTGCAGGACCGAGCGGAGTTCGAACCCGAGGAGGTCGCGTTCTGTCACTGGGACGGGACGCGCGCGATCCCGACCACGTGGGCGCAGTACGCCTCGGCCGTGCGCGAGGTCGCGCTCGGCCTGGCAGCCCTCAACGTCGCGCGCGGGGACAGGGTTGCCATCATGGCGCCAGGCCGGGGCGAGTGGGTCATAACGGCGCTCGGCATCCTGTCGGCTGGGGCGATCCCGGTGGGCGTCTACCCCATGAGCTCCGCTGCGGAAGTGAGGCAGCTGGTCAGGCACAGCGAGGCCGTCGCCATGGTCGTCGGGGACGACGCCGACGTCGCAAAGGTTGCCGCAGTCGCCCCCGAGCTTCCGGCGCTACGGGCCGTGATCAGCTTCGACGGCGCCCCGTCGGGGCTGCCCAAAACGGTGGTCAGCAAGACATGGGCCGACCTGCGCGAGAGCGGTCGAGCCCACGACGCAGCCAACCCGTCACTATTCGACGAACTCCTCGACGAAGGGGACATCGATCAGTCGGCGGCCTTGTTCTACACCTCCGGCTCCACCGGAGCCCCCAAGGGGGTCATCCACACCCACCGTACCCTACAGTACTCCGTCCTCGGGGCCGCCGTGCTCAACCCGGAGTTGACCACCATCCGGCGAGACTCGGTCAGCTTCCTGGGCTTATCCCATGTCTCTCCGGCCCTGTCCGGCGTCTTCACGCCGATCATGACCCGGGCGGTGGTGACCTTCTGCCGCATGGACCAGCTCTCCGAGGCCCTCCGCGGCGTACGTCCTACGGGGATCGTCTGGCCGCCGCGGCTGCACGAGAAGCTGCTCAGCGTGGCGCTGGCCGCAATTAAGGAGACGCCGGCATCGTTCCAGAAGTCCTACGAGGACGCGATGTTGGTGGCTCGAGAGGTCGCCGCCGCGCGCCGGCGCGGCGACGTTGTGCCTGCCGAGCTGCAAGCACGCTACGACCAGGCCCAGGAGCAGGTGTTCCTGCCCCTGCGCGCGAAGTTGGGCATGGACCGCGTCAACGTCGCTTGGACCGCGTCGGGAGCGATGGCCCCCGAGGTGCATGCCCTGTGGCAGATGTGGGGTCTGGATTTGCGCGAGCTGTACGGCACCACCGAGACCGCCGGCTGGGTCCTCGCGCAGTGGGACCGCGCCTTCCCGCCCCCTGGGACCGTGGGCAAGGCCATGCCCGACCCGCGATTCGCGATCAAAACCAGCAGCGAGGGCGAACTGCTGGTGAAGGGGCCCCTGCTGTTCAGCGGCTACTGGAACAACCCCGAGGCGACCGCGGAAGTGATGGACGGGGAGTGGTACCGCACCGGCGACCTCGTCGAGATCGACGCCTCCGGCGAGGTCAAGCTCATCGGTCGGGCCAAGGACATCATCGTCACCAACGGCGGCAAGACCATCAGCCCGCAGCCCATCGAGATGCGCCTCAAGGCCAGTCCCCTCGTCGAGGAGGCCGTGGTCGTCGGCGACGGCCGCAAGTACCTCACCGTCCTCATCTGGCCGACCGAGAAGGGCAGCAGGCTCGACAGGGATGCACTGCAGGAGGGTCTGCGAGCCTGGATCGAGGAGCTCAACACCGAGTTCGCGCGCCCCCTCCAGCTCAAGGACTTCCGTATCGCGCCCCGTGCGCTCTCGCCCGGCGCGGGTGAGCTCACTGCCAAGGGCACGATCCGTCGGGCTGCGGTGCTCACCTCGTTCAGCGCACTCGTGGATGAGATGTACAGCGCCGCGGAGCACACCGAGTTCGCTCGCCAGGCGGGGCTCCAGGGTTGAGGAGGAATGTGAGATGAAGCATCCCGGGCGGCCGCGGGAGCTGCGGATCGAGCACATGACCAGCGCGGAGATAGCCGAGGCGATCGCTGCCGGCGCCCGAACGACGATCCTTCCACTGGGCGCGATAGAGCAGCACGGACCCCATCTCCCGCTGTCGGTGGACAGCGATCACGCCGACGCTCTCGCGCTCCGCATCGCCCACCGGCTTGGCGCTGCACTGGTCCTGCCTACGATCAGGGTCGGGTACTCGCCCCACCACCTTAGCTTCGCCGGCAGCCTCTCGGTGCGTCCCTCCACCCTGGAGGCGATCTGCCTGGACTACTGCAGCAGCTTGGCCGCGCACGGGTTCAGCCGCGTCGTCCTCTTCTCCGGCCACATCGGCAACTACCCGATCATGCGCGACTTCGAGCCGCGGCTGGCAGCGGCGCTCACCCCGGCGCTCCAGGTCATCGTCTATGGAAACAGTGCCGCGATCCTCGACGCGTGGCGGAAGTCCGCGCAGTCGGTCGCTGGTCTGGGAAGCCACGTCGGCGGTCACGCAGACGTGGCGGAGACTTCGGTGATGCTCGTCCTGCACCCCGAGAAGGTTCGGGCCGACCGGGCGGCGGCGGGGTACCTGGGCACGGTCGACGAGGAGTTCCTGCGTCGGGCGTTCGTCGAGGGCATCGACGCGGTCTCGCCCAACGGTGTCCTTGGCGATCCCACCGGGTGTTCGAAGGCGATCGGCCACGCCGCGTTAGATGCCGTGACCGATCTCGTCGTCGATTACGCCACCGCGCACGGAGCGTGAGTCGCATGCCATCCATGAGCCAGCAGATGGACAGCAGGATGCTGCGCGACGCCTTCGGCGCGTTCCCGACGGGCGTGGTGGCCGTGGCGGCGCAGGTCGACGGCAGGCTAGTGGGTCTCGCGGCCTCCTCGTTCACCTCGGTCTCTCTCGAACCCCCGCTGGTGTCATTCTCTGTCGCGAAAGGCTCGACCACGTGGCCGGAGCTGCGCCGAGCCGAGCACCTCGGCGTCACCGTGCTCGCCGAGGACCACGGCGCATTGTGCCGCCAGCTCGCCGGACCTGCCCAGGAGCGGTTCACCGGCGTTGCCTTCGAGATCACCGACAGCGGTGCGGTGATGCTCACCGAGGGGATCGCCCAATATGACTGCACTGTCCGCGAGGAGTTGGAGGCGGGCGATCACGTCATCGTCCTGCTCAAACTCCATGCCGTCGTCGTCCATAGCCGCGGGCAGCCCCTCATCTTCCACCGCAGCGAGTTCGGAAGGCTCGCGTAGTTACGGAGCCAGGGCACGTATGACGGCCTCTTCACACCCCGTTGAGATAAACAAGCTGAGGAAAGGAAATTGCGAATGAGGAACGGAATTCTGCATCTGGCCACGGCAACGGCGCTGACCCTGGCGCTGTCGATGTCTGCGGCTTATGCCCAGAAGAAATACGACCCGGGCGCCAGCGACACCGAGATCAAGGTCGGCCAGACCATGCCGTTTTCGGGACCGGCGTCGGCCTATGCCTCGATCGGCAAGACCGAGGCCGCCTATTTTAAGATGATCAACGACCAGGGCGGCATCAACGGCCGCAAGATCAATCTGATCCAGTATGACGACGCCTATTCGCCGCCGAAGGCGGTGGAGCAGGTGCGCAAACTCGTCGAGAGCGACGAGGTTCTCCTGACCTTCCAGATCATCGGCACGCCTTCAAACGCTGCCGTCCAGAAATATCTCAATTCCAGGAAGGTGCCGCAGCTGTTCGTGGCCGCCAGCGCCTTAAGATTCTCCGATCCGAAGAACTTTCCGTGGACCATGGGCTATGATCCGAACAACTTCGTCGAAGGGCGCATCTATGGCCAATACATCCTAAAGGAGTATCCGAACGCCAAGATCGGCGTGCTCTATCAGAACGACGATTTCGGCAAGGACTATCTGAACGGCATTAAATCGGCGCTCGGCGACAAGGCCGCGAAGATGATCGTGACCGAAGCGTCCTACGAGGTGACTGATCCCACGGTCGACTCGCAAATCCTCAGGATCAAGGATTCTGGCGCCGGCCTGTTCTTCAGTGCCACCACGCCGAAGCAGGCTGCGCAGGCGATCAAGAAAATCGCCGAGAGCGATTGGCATCCGGTGCAGATCGTCAGTTTGAAGGCTACTTCGGTCGGCAGCGTCCTGAAACCGGCCGGGCTTGAAAACAGCAAGGGCATCATCAGTAGCAATTACGGCAAGGAACCGCTCGATCCGCAATGGGCGGACGACCCGGGTGTAAAGCGCTATTTCGCCTTCATGGAGAAGTATTATCCGGACGGAGACAAGGGCTCGAACTTCAACACCTATGGCTACAGCGTCGCGCAGCTTCTGGTCCACGTACTCGAGCAGTGCGGCAACGACCTGACGCGCGAGAACGTTATGAAGCAGGCGACCTCGCTCAAGGATTTCGAAGCTGACTTCGCGCTACCCGGGATCAAAATCAACACCTCGCCTACCGACTACCACATCCACAAGCAGTTCAAGATGATGCGGTTTAACGGCGATCGCTGGGAGCTGTTCGGCCCGATCCTGGAGGACGCTGGTCCGGCGGGTTAGTTGCTGAGATCTGATATCCAATCGGCGGCCTGCGGGCCGCCGATTTTCTTTTGGAGGCGTCTACGTCGGGATCTCCCCAAAGGTCTTGCCGACCGGCAGCACCGCGTGCCGGATCAGGCGCGAATCCTCGACCCCAGCCTGACGATGCTTCACCGCCTCCCGGTAGACGGGATCGCGGATCATCTCGACGAAGGCGGCGACGCTTGGCGCCCGTTCGTCGCAGGTGTGAAGGCTCAATCGCCGGGTCAGTTTTCTTAGTCCGCTGATACGATTGACCACGAATTCGGTTCATCGACGATCACAAATGTGGACCGGAACCGGCTCAGCGGCGTATGATTTTCTTGAGGATTTCGGTAAGTGTTCGAAATTCTTCCCGGGTCAAGGGAGCGAACGTCTCGCTTGAAATCTCAGCGATAGTCTCAACCGCGGCGTCCGCTACTCGTCTGCCCTTGTCGGTCAGATCGATCTCCCGCCGCCGCGGATCTAAAGGATCCTCGTAGCTCTTGATCAAGCCACGTGATTTGAGGCGAGTAATAACGCCGGTGATCGTGGCTGAGTCATAGTGAATCAGTCGCCCCAAATGGTTTTGGGAACAAGGTCCGACCTCCCTCAATTTCGCCAGCGTTGAGAATTGGGGACCCGTTAATTCTTCAACCATCTTCGCGGCAAAGATAGCCGTGTGAGTACGGAGCGCGACGCGCAACAAGAAGCCCGGTGCGTCATCCAGCCTGTATGACTGTACAGCTTCTTTCGGCTTTTCCACCGAGCGCCGCTTCGTTTTCGTTTGCACGACTTTCGTCCCCTTGCCGTATGTTGCCACAATTCATCTGAGAAAAATTTGACTGGTCGGCTCCGAAGTCCACGGCGCCGATCATTTGTCTACATTTGTTGAACTCAGGAATCCATCTTTGTCGGTTAGAGCTTATCGTTCCACCGCCGGGCTGAGTTGATCCGGCACTGGCTGCCCTTTTCCTGGCCCCTCGGTCGTCTGGGTCCCCGAAATCTACCGCCTTGAGAACTGAAACCCGTGCGGCGGTCAACATTTGGCCGCAAGCCGTTTGTCGGAGCGCCCTCAAGTTACGGCGCAGGGCACATCATGGTAGATGTGCACGAGCACAGCACTTGCATACGAGTGATAAACGTCATAATGTCCGCAGATCGCCTAGGAGGCACCACAGGTACCATCGGCTTCACGGATGTCGGCAACTGACAACATGAGTTCCGTTCGACCCGACCTGATCGAGAAGGTCACAGGGCGCGCCGAATACATCACCGACCTGACGGTCCCGGATATGCTGCACGGCTTTGTGGTTCGCTCGCCGGCCGTTCATGCCCGCATCGCTTCGATCGACACGAGCGCCGCCCGTTCGATGGACGGCGTCGTGGACGTGCTTATCGGCGAGGATGTCGCCTCGTTCGGCTGCTGGGGCGTCGTGCTCAAAGACCGGCCGATCATCGCCATCGACCGCGTGCGCTATGTAGGCGAGCCGGTTGCCATCGTGATCGCGGAGACGATTGAGATCGCGGAGAACGCCGCCGAGCGGGTCGATGTCGGTTACGAGGAGCTTCCGCGGGCAGCGACTATACAGAAAGCCATGGCGGACGGCGCGCCGCTGATCCACGAACACCACGAAAATCTTCAGGACTTCTATTTCAAGGGTGGCGCCAAGCCGACGCAAGGCAGCAACATCTTCCACACCTACCGCAACAATGTCGGCGACGTTGACGCCGCCGAGGCGGCCGCTGCCTACGTTCATGAGGATCACTTCACGTTTCCAGCCATCTCTCACTTTGCGATGGAGCCGCACGCGGTCATCGCGGACTTCAAGGGCGATTCCCTCACGGTCTGGGCCGGTGCGCAGACGCCGACCGCGGTTCAAAAGGTGCTGTCGCGCCTATTCGGTCTGCAGTTGGCCAAGGTCCGCGTGATCGTCCCTTTCGTCGGCGGCGGCTTCGGCGGCAAGGCCTCGGTGAAGATCGAGCCGCTGGTTGCGGGAGCTTCGTGGAAGGTGCAGCGCCCTGTCCGCGTGGCCCAATCCATTTCCGATTCGATGCTGACCTGCCGAAGGCTCGGGGCCGAGGTCACGATTCGCACGGCCGTGGACGCAAAGGGGCGAATCCTCGCCAAGAGCGCCAAACTGCTACTCGATGGCGGCGCCTATTCCGACACGGGCTCGGCTGTCGCGACCAAATCAGCCAATCGCATCATCGGCCCCTATGCGGTGCCGAACCTGCGCCTCGAGGCCTCGGCCATTTACACCAATACCGTGCCCGGCGCCGCCTTCCGTTCAATCGGCGGGCCGCAGGCTGTGTGGGCGAAAGAATCCCATATGGACAATGTCGCTGCGGCCATCGGCATGGATCCGGCCGAGTTCCGGTTGAAGAACCTCGCGGCCCGTGGTGAGCGCACGCGGCCCGATCTGCGTGCGCTCGACATGGACATGAGTGAGCTGATGGGCCGTGTGACCCAGTCGTTCGCATCGGAGTCGCAAGCTTCGAACCGGCGGTCTCGCGGAATGGCGGTCGCCGCGACCGATCCGGCGAACACGCCGATCGCCAACGCGATCGTCCGTCTCAAGATCGATGGATCGATCCTGGTTTCGGTCTCCAGCATCGAAGTCGGCCAGGGCGCGCATGCAACCATGGCCCGGATCGCCGCGCAGACGCTGAAGCAGCCGTTTTCCGCAGTCAGCACGTTGCGCACCGATACGGCCGTCGCCCCTTACGACTGGGGCACGGGCGCGAGCCGATCGACCGTCGTGGTTGGCCTGTCCGTCGAGAACGCGGCGCTCGATGCCGCCGATCAGATCCTCGACATGGTCGTGGATGTCTGGGAGCTGCCCAAAGAGAGTCTGTCGCTCGTTGAGGGCGGCGTTTCTACCGGGTCGGAGGTTCTGACCTTCCATCAGATTTTCCACCGCACGCTGGGCGTCGACTCCGGGGAGGTCGTCGGGCGCGGCGCGATCACGCCGCGCTCGAAGAAAGGCGCGCTGGCCGAGTCACCGCTGTTCTGGGAGACGTCCGCTGGCCTCGCGGAAATCGTCGTCGATGAGGACACCGGCGAGATTCACGTGCCCCGTTACGCGAGCGCCGCCGACGTCGGGCGCGTGATCGATCGCGTCGCCGCCGAAGGGCAGGACGAGGGCGCTGCCGCCATGGGCTTCGGACACGCGCTCTACGAACAGCTTGAATTCGAGGACGGTCAGCCCGTCAACGCGACGCCGATCGACTACACGATCCCGCGCATTTCGGACGTGCCGCCGGTATTCGACACCATCCTGGTCGAGAACGGCGACGGGCCGGGTCCGGGCGGCGCCAAGGGAATGGGTGAAGGAGCAATCCTGCCCGTCGCGCCGGCGATCGCCAATGCGCTGTTCTCGGCCTACGGCATCCGAATTACCGATCTTCCCATGACGCCTGAAAAGGTGTGGCGCGCCTTGCAGAAGAGGAAGTGAATTCATGGAATTCAATATGTCAATGGTGGTGCCAGCGACGCCAGAGGATCTCTGGAAGACGTTGATCGACGTGCCCAGCATCTCGTCCTGCATTCCCGGATGCGAGAACGTCGAAGAGATCGCGCGGCTGGAATCCTACAAGGCGATGGTCAAGCAGAAGATCGGTCCTTTCAAGGTCGAAGTGCCGGCCGAGATCCTTGTCGAGTCGATGACGGAGCCGTCTCACGTCCGCACCCGTGCCACGGGCCGCGACAAATTCACCGGGACCAGGCTCGCGGTCATCCTGGACGTCAGCGTGGTCCCGGAAGGCTCGGGCTCCAAGTTGACCGTCGACGCGAAGGTCGACATCCAAGGACGCCTGGCAACCATGGGGCTCGGCGTCATCAAACGCCGCGTTGACCAGAATTTCGAGGAATTCGAGACGCGGCTCAAGAGCCTTCTAGGCGCCGCCTGATCATGCTGCCGACACCCTTCGAATTTGAGCGAGCATCCACCATCGCCGACGCCGTCAGTGCAGTCGGGCAGGAGGGCGACGGCATGTTCTATTCCGGCGGCACCGAATTGCTGCTGGCGATGAAGATGCGCGTCATCCATACCGAGCGGCTTGTCGACATCAAGGGAATCCCCGGCCTCGACCGCATCGTCCTGAACGATGCGAACGAGCTGGAAATCGGCTCCCGGTGTACGCACATGAAGATCGCGGGCGATTCCGTCATTCGCGAACACGTGCCGGCGCTGGCTTCGCTCTGTGCCAACGTGGCGAACGTCCGGGTCCGCAGCGTCGGAACAATCGGCGGCAATCTGTGCTTCGGCGAGCCGCATGCCGATCCGCCAACGTTGCTCGGGGCGCTGGATGCGCGGCTGGTGCTTCAAGGTCCGAACGGCACCCGCTCTGTTCACGCCGACGATTTCATCCGCAGCGAGCTGGAAACGGTGCGCGAACCGGACGAATTGATGATCGTCATCATATTTCCGCGTCCGACCGGCCCGATTACCTATCGCCGGTTCAAGCATGGCGAACGGCCTTCCGTAAATGTCGGAATGGTCTGGTCGATGGAGGCCGGTGCTCATTCGATCAAATCCGCGCGTGTGCGCGTTGGCGCCCTCGGATCGAGGCCGCAGCCCCTGAAAGCCGTCGAAGGCGTGCTGAAGGGACTGCCCGTCCATGACGCGCACAGGGCGATCCAGTCCGTGCTTGCGCAGGCGTTGGACGAACTCGACGTCAACGAGGACCGGCACGGCAGTGCGGACTACAAGCGGCATCTGGCAGGCGTTCTGCTGCTGCGAAACGCCGAAGAGGCGGTCGCGATGCGGGGGCGCGCCACATGACGAATCTACATCCCGTTTCGTTCTCGTTGAACGGACAGCCGGTCGAGATAGAGATTCCCGCCCATACGCTGTTGATTGATCTCATCCGAGATCGCTTCGGCCTGAAGGGCACTAAGCGGTCCTGTGACATGGAAGTGTGCGGCGCCTGCACCATGCTCCTCGATGGCGACCCGATTTCGAGCTGCACGACGCTCGCCGTCGATGTCGATGGGAAGGAGATCACGACCATCGAGGGCGTCACGCCACCGAATGGCCTCTCGCGGATCCAGAATGCGTTCGTGCTCCACGGCGGCCTTCAATGCGGCTTCTGCACGCCCGGCTTCATCATGGCGGTCACCGCGCTGCTTAAGGCGAATCCGCATCCGACCGACGAGGAAATTCGCCACTACCTGCACGGTAATCTTTGCCGTTGTACCGGATACATCAAGATTTTCGAGGCCGTAAAGAGCCTTGCCGCCGAGCAAGTTTCCGAGGACGCCGCCTTACCCGTCGCGCGGCAGCGCAATTTTCGTTTGGAGACATCATGAGCATCCACCACGTCAGTAAATCAAGTGTCCTCATTGCCGGCGCAGGCATCGGTGGCTTGGCGATGGCGCTGTCGCTGCTTCGTCGCGGCATCGATTGTGACGTATTCGAGCAAGCGTCCGAGCTGCGCGAGGTGGGAGCTGGCCTTTGGGTCTCCATGAACGGAGTGCGTGTTCTCAGGGATCTTGGCCTCACCGAGCAGGTGGAGCAGAACTGCATTGCCGCCGAGCGACGCTCAATCAGGCTCTGGAACACCGGCGACCGGTGGCCCCTGTACGATCGCAACTCCGACGCGGCGCGCAACCAGCCTTATTTGCTGCTACGCGCTCACTTGCTGAAGATACTTGTTGACGGCGTGCGGCAGTTGAAGCCGGGCGCCATCCATTTGAACGCTCGCGTTGTCGGGTTCAGTCAGGACGACGAAAGGGTTCAGGCCAAGCTCGCAGACGGCTCCGAAGTCGAAGGGCACGCACTGATCGGCGCCGACGGTGCTCACTCAAAGGTCCGTCTTGGCCTCATCGGCGATGTCGACAGCCACTACACCAAGGCTATCGCCTGGCGAGGCCTCGTGCCGGTCGACCGACTTGCACCGCACCAGCGCGAAGCCGAGGTGGCAACATGGATTGGGCCCACCGCGCATGTCACGGCCTACCCGGTCCGCGGGCAGAACACGGTGATGATGACCTTTTCGGGCCAGGTCGACCATAACGATTGGCTTCTCGAATCCTGGTCGGAGAATGGTTCGGTCGAGGAATGCCTAAAGGACTTCGAAGGTTGGCATCCGGACATCGTCCATTTGGTCAAGAACGTCGATACCCTGAACAAATGGGGCCTGTTCGTGCGGCCGTCGCTGGCTACGTGGTCGAAGGGGCGTGTTACCCTGCTCGGTGACGCCTGCCATTCGATGCTGCCGTACCTCGGGCAGGGCGTGAACATGGCGCTGGAGGATGCATCAGTCCTCGCCCGTTGCTTCGATGAGAATCCCAACGACGTCGCGGCGGTATTCGAGACATATCAGGGTCTCCGGCTCGACCGCACCAGCAAGGTCGTGAAGTCCGCGGCCGATATGCTGCCGATCTTCCATAACAAGGCGTTGTGCAAGACGGAGACGGCGGGTGACTACATCAAGACACAGTGGTCATCGCAAGCAACAGCCGCACGCTACGACTGGATCTACCAGTACGACGCGACCACCATTCCTCTTCACTCCGCCGATGAACATGACTGGAGCGAGCAATGACTGCCATAAAGCAGCCGTGGGATGATGTACTGCCTGTGGAGGAGCGCGAGACGTATGCGCTCGCAGGGTTGGGTGGCGCGGCTGGATTTGGCAAACGACCTGCACTTCTCGTCATCGATGTGCAGTACCGCTCGGTCGGCGACAGGCCGATGCCGATCCGCGAGGCGATCAAGCAATATCCCACGAGCTGCGGCGAAGCCGGTTGGCATGCCATCGCACATATCGCGGAATTGACGCGGTTATTTCGCGAGAAGAACTGGCCGGTGATTTTTCCGCATGTCGCGCGGAAGGTGAACCAGGATCGAGGTGCGTTCTCGGCAAAGATCCCGGGTATCATGCGGATCCCGCCCGAGGGTTATGATTTCGTGCGCGAGGTGACGCCGAAGCCCGGCGAGTTGCTCCTGCCGAAGACACAGGCCAGCGCGTTCTTCGGTACTCCGCTTGCGACGTATCTGATAGGTGCCGGCGTCGATTCGCTGGTAGTGACGGGTTGCACGACCAGCGGTTGCGTGCGGGCTTCGGTCGTGGATGCGTGCGCGCTGAACTTCAAATCACTTGTGCCGAGCGACGCAGTCTACGACCGCTCGCCTACGTCACACGCTGTCAACCTGTTTGATATCGCCAGCAAGTACGCAGACGTGGTGCCGACGGCAGCGGCAATCGAGCGCCTTCGTCCGCTCTCGGAGTTCCGTACAGAGGATCAGCTGACGTGAGCCGCGCTCCAGCATCCGGATTTCTGTATGGGGCACATGTGCGCGCGAACGGGATCCGTCAGCATTATCTGCGTTTCGGCGGTACGGGACCCGCTATCGTGATTGTGCCGGGCATATCGACGGCTGCGGCGCAATGGGCGTTCATCGCCGAGCGCTTGTGCATCGGATACGACGTATACGTGCTCGATGTCCGCGGCCGCGGCCTGTCCGAAAGTGGCCCCCATCTCAATTACTCTCTCGACGCATGTGCATCCGATCTCGTCTCGTTCGCCGAAGCGCTTGGGCTTGGTCCGTACACACTGATGGGCCACTCAATGGGCGGTCGCATCGGCATACGTGCCGCACGCTGGCGGCCATCGTCTGTTGAACAGCTGATATTGATCGATCCACCGGTCTCTGGTCCGGGACGCCGGGCCTATCCGATTCCGATCGAACCCCTTCTCAAATTGCTTCATAGCGCAAAACTTGGCGAGATCGACGCATTGCTGCGAAGCCCTTCTGCGCCCCGATGGCCTGAGCAGCACATCCGCACCAAGGCCGAGTGGATGCATACCTGCGACGAGCGCGCGCTCGTCGAAGGTCACAAGGGCTTTCATCACGATGACATTCATCGCGACCTTGCCCAACTCAGTGGTCCCACATCGCTCATCGTCGCGGGACGGGGTGACGTCATTCGACCCGAAGATCAAAGGGAAATTCTCCGATTGCTGCCGTCGATTGTGGTCAAGACGTTGGAAGGCGCGGGTCATCAGATGCAGATCGACGATACGGAGGGCTTTCTTTCGATCGTTCAGGAATTTCTAACGCGACCCCGCGATCGGTTGGACGGCGGCGTACCCACCCTCGATAAACAGGAGATCGGCAAAGATGTCTCGACAACGCGTTGATGTTGAAATGCTTGAGCTGTTCAAGGCCGAGCTTGCTCTATGCAAGGTGAAGGAGGGGGAAGTCGTCGCAGTCTTGAGCGGTGGCGAGGATCAACCGGAATATGCCCAGACGTTCATGTTGGCCGCGCAAAGCCTCGGCGCAACAACCTTTCATCTCAACGTCCCCAAATACGGTCAAGGCAAAGTTGCAGGCCTGCAGGGTCGCCATGCGCTCACCGGCAACCAGCCGGCGATCGATACGCTCAAACGCGTGGATATGGTGATCGATCTTCTGGGTTTGCTGTTCTCCCGCGAGCAAGCTGAAATACAGGAGGCCGGCACGCGCATTTTGCGGGTGATGGAGCCGTTCCACATTCTCAAGAAGATGTTCCCGACAGAAGATCTGCGTCGTCGAACTGAGCTCTCGCGAACTCTGCTGCAGTCCGCCAGCAAAATGCGAATCACGTCGTCCGGCGGAACAGATGTAACCTACGGCCTGAAGCAATATCCGGTCATTTCCGAGTACGGCTATACGGACGAGCCGGGGCGGTGGGATCACTTCCCATCTGGGTTTGCTTTCACGCAGGCCACGGATGGCGATGTCAACGGCACAGTCGTTCTGATGCCTGGCGACATCCTCTGCGCTTTCAAGCGATACATCCAATCGCCGGTTACGCTCACCGTAAAGGATGGTTACATCGTCGACCTCAAGGGCGAGGGTACCGACGCGCTCCTCATCAAAAACTATATCGACAGTTTCGGCGATCCGCGCGGGTGGGCGATCTCGCATATCGGCTGGGGTTCGAACGAGCGCGCCACCTGGCACCACATTGCCGCCTCCCAGCAACTCTCGTCCGAACACATCATGAATGCCCTTTCCTTCTACGGGAATGTCCTGTTCTCGACAGGCCCGAATACGGAGCTTGGAGGCACGAACGACACGCCTTGCCATCTCGACATCCCGCTTCGGGACTGCAGCCTCTGGCTCGACGATCTGCATATCCTCGATAGAGGTGAATTTGCTTATCCAGAGTTGAAAGCGCCCGGCCACTAGCCTCGCGCATCAAGCCAGATGGCCTGGAGTCGCATTGGAGACTCCTAATCACGCGGCAAGCGTTTCGGCAACGTCCATCACTTCCGGTCCTTTCAATGGAAACACATCCTATGTCGACAACCTTCTCGAGTTCGGAAGACTATACCGCGGGGCAGCGGTACTCGATCATGCTCTCAGCCATGTTGGGCTACATACTCGATTTCTACGACGTTCTGATATTCCCGTTTCTCTTGCCCGCAATTCAACGGTCGATGTCGCTCTCGCTGACGGAAGTTGGTTCGCTGCAAGCCCTTACATTGTTCGGATCGGCGATCGGCGGAGCGCTATTTGGCATCATCGGCGATCGACTTGGCCGAAAGACCTCGCTTCAGCTGACAATCGCATTGTTTTCGGTTGCCGCTATCATGTCGGCGTTCGCGTGGAATTTCTGGTCTCTTGCATTGTTGCGGCTCATAACCGGCATCGGTCTTGGCGGCGAGTACGGCGTTGGCATGGTGCTCTTTAACGAGGCTTGGAAAAAGAGCAGCCGCGGCTTTGGCGCGGCGGCCCTTCAAGGCTGTGCTGTGATCGCATCTTCCACGGCTTCAATCGTCGGCATCTGGCTGATTGCGACGTTTAGCGACGAATGGAGTTGGCGAATCGGCTTGCTAACCGGCGGCGTACCCATTCTGCTCATTATTTTTATCCGCTTCTTCATGCCTGAATCGAAGATCTGGCTAGAGTATGAAGCTCAACGGAAGGCCGGCCGAGTCACTGCGGAAGCCCGTACACTTCCCCTCGCAGATCTATTCCGCAACGGGCTTGCACGGCAGACCGTCATCGCCTTTGTGTGGCTGATGAGCTACATGCTCTGCTACTACAGCATCGTCTCCTTCATTCCGACCCTGCTGCTGCGGGACATGCACACCCCTGGTGATGTCGTTCGCACGACCGCCGTGTTGCTCTCCGTAGTCAGCGGCATCTGTTATCTCGCGAATGGCTTCTTCAATGATAGGGCTGGCCGCCGCTTCGGAGCTCTTGTGCCCGCGCTGTTTTGGATCGGGTCTTTGGTCGGTATGGCCCTGTGGGGCGGCCAGCTCTACGCCGGATCGAAGATCGAGTGGCCGATGTTTTGGCTCTATATCGTCTTCGGCATAGGCAACGTTGCTCTGGGCGTGACCGGTGTCTGGATCTCAGAGCTCTATCCGGTCAACCTACGGGCAACCGCGGTGTCGTCGTTCTATATGGGCGGTCGGGGGCTTGGCAGTATTGCACCTGTGATTGTGCCTCTTGCGGCCGCCCACTTCGGCGGAAGCCTGCTCAACGGTATGGTGGCCGTGGCCCTTCCCGCCGCGACTGTCTTCATTATCGCCTCTCTTTTGCTTCCCGAGACCCTCGGTCGCGATCTGTCCGTAAAGGGGTTTAAGGTCGACACGCGGCACCGGCGACCTTAGGTATGCGCGCTGCTCTTTACCGCCGACGCCGGGGAGATCGCCGAATTTGGCGCGGGTAGCACGGTGAAAGGAGGCCTCGATGGAAGATGAGCGCGCGGCGCCGGGAGAACGACCGGATTTGGAACGTCTGGATTTTGCCGGACTGACCGAGCGGGACACGAACGAGGTCAGAAACGCGATCGCGCGTGGGGAAAACTTCCATGGCTACATCCCGGCGGAGAGCCTCGGCTTCATCATCCGCAATTATCGGATACTCGCCCCAATGGGAGCTCTCGAGGCGGCATGGTTGGACGCCTGCGGCGCGACAATCAAGATGGGAATCCGTATTGCCGCATCCGAGATTGTTCCCGAAGGTCGGTTCGTTGCCTCATTCAAAATGTTGCCCTTGGCCGTAGCGCTGTTCGAAGCAAGCCGCTCGCGAAGCGCGCTTTCCAATGCGCTGTAGC
>NZ_LMUK01000027.1:0-18685 GCF_009766005.1 Bradyrhizobium sp. S69
TCTACCCAGCCTATCCGGGCAACCCTCGCTTGCGCATCGAGGGCGAGTCGCCTCAATCTGGGAAGGACATACGGTCTTCGCTCATCCGGGCTACAAACTACAACCTAAATCTCTCGCGCAAATCGCCGAAAACCTGGCGCGCCCGTCAGCGTCTCAAACGCCGGGTCGCGTTTCTCCTCGGCAAATGCAAATCCCGCCTTGGCGTAGCAACGCTCGGCCACCTCATTGCCGATCAGGAACGAGATCGAGGCCTGTCGATATCCGGCCGCCCGGCCGACGGCGAGCGCGTGGTCGATCAGGGCCTGCACCAGCCCGCGTCCCCGATACGACGGTAACGCGGCGACATGCTCGACCATCCAATCGCCTTCGCCGCCCTGCACCCAGCAATTCTCGCTATAGCCGGAGCGCTGGACGATCGCCGCCAGTTCCGACGCTCTCAATGCGCCGTCGCGCGCGACTTCCGCGAACGCCTTTTGCGCGGCGGCGCTGGTCCCGGCTGCCGGCAGCGCGCACAGCGCCGCCGCCGGATTGCCATCGACTTCCGCAATGAAGAATTGCGAGGTGTGCCACCAGGATCGCGTCCGCGCGCGGGCGATCCGTTCCACAAACGAAAGGACTTTCGGCTCCGGCCAGCCCAGGGTGATGTCGAACCAGCCGCGTGGCCGCTGGCCGCGCTGCGCCAACAGAATAGTGCGGGCGATGAAATCGCCATCTTCGGCAGAAGCAGACCGGATCGTTGGCGACGACCGGCTCATGCGGCCATCTCACGCGTTCTTCAGCGCAACCCGGAATTCGGCTTCGGTCTTCGACTTCACTTCGTCGAGCGTGACGCCGTCGGCGAGCTCGATCAGGGCCATGCCGTCCTTGCCGTGCTTGTCGATGGTGAATACCGCCAAATCAGTGACGACCATGTCGACCACCTTTTCGCCGGTCAGCGGCAGATTGCACTGCTTCAACAGTTTGGCGCCGTCCTTGGCGGAATGCTCCATCACCACCACCACGCGCTTGACGCCCGCGACCAGATCCATCGCGCCGCCCATGCCCTTGACCATCTTGCCGGGGATCATCCAGTTGGCGAGATCGCCATTTTGGGCGACCTGCATCGCACCGAGGATCGACAGGTCGATATGGCCGCCGCGCACCATGCCGAAGGACTCGGCGCTGGAGAAATAGCTGGTGGTCGGCAATTCGGAGACCGTCTGCTTGCCGGCGTTGATCAGGTCGGGATCTTCCTCGCCCTCATAGGGGAACGGCCCCATCCCGAGCATGCCGTTCTCGCTCTGGAGGTTAACGTCGATGCCGTCGGGAATGTAGTTCGACACCAACGTCGGAATGCCGATGCCGAGGTTGACGTAGTAGCCGTCGCGCAATTCCTTGGCGGCGCGGGCGGCCATCTGTTCACGGGTCCAGGCCATGATGATCTCCTGCGGTCTTTTGTTGGCGCATGATCTTGTCGGAAAACCGGTACCCCCTTTTCCGGATCATGCGCTGGGTCAGGCCGCGGGACGCGGGCGGGTGTTGCGGAATTCGATGCGCTTTTGCGCGCCGCCGACATCGATAATGCGTTTGACGAAAATGCCCGGCGTATGGATATGGTCGGGATCGATTTCGCCGGCCGGCACTAGATGCTCGACTTCGGCGACGGTGAATTTTGCCGCGGTCGCCATCATCGGATTGAAGTTACGCGCGGTCTTGCGATAGACGAGGTTGCCCGCGGTATCGCCCTTCCAGGCGTGGACGATGGCGAGGTCGGCGAACAGCCCGCGCTCCATCAGATATTTCTCGCCGTCGAATTCCTTCACTTCCTTGCCTTCGGCAATCAGGGTGCCAACGCCGGTCTTGGTGTAGAAGGCCGGGATACCGGCGCCACCGGCGCGGATCCGCTCGGCCAGGGTGCCCTGCGGGTTGAATTCGAGTTCCAGTTCGCCGGCGAGATATTGCTGCGCGAACAGCTTGTTCTCGCCGACATAGGACGAGATCATCTTCTTGATCTGCCGGGTCTCGAGCAACCTGGAGAGCCCGATGCCATCGACGCCGGCATTGTTGGAGACCACGGTGAGGTTCTTGACGCCGGAGTCCCGGATCGCGTCCGACAGGGTTTCGGCGATGCCACACAGGCCGAAGCCGCCCGACATGATCATCATGCCGTCCTTCAAAATGCCCTCAAGTGCCGATTTGGCGTCTGGGTAGACCTTTTTCATGGCAAGCGACCTGATCGAGTGGGGCGTGTCGTCCGGCAGCGGAATGGTTCCGGGACACTGGCCCGCGATTATTAGGCGAAATCTTCGCGACGCGTCAATGACGGGGCGTTTGCAATAAAGCCGTGGCCGGAACACCGGCTATGGCCTTGAAAGCGTCAAGAAAACCCCGCAAGTTGCATGCCTTGACATGGACCTTGGCATGGACCGAGGGTCCTGCCTGTCTTTATCAATCGTGGCGCCGAGAACGAGCCCAAGAACTAGCCTAAGAACGAGCCGAACCGCGTTCCCACGGCATCAACCCGATCAGGATATGTCATTGACGATGGCCCAAGGAATAAAGCGCCTGGGGATGCCGGTTGCGGCATTTATAGGCTTGGTGCTGTTTGGCCTGATCGCGATGTCCTGGTTCCTGAACCGGGACGCGCTGCGGGAGGCGGTGGAGGCTCAGATCCGCGCCGTGACCGGCCTCGATCTGGTGGTCAAGGGCAATATTGATGTCTCAGTGTTTCCGGGCAGCTACGTCTCCTTCCATGACGTCGGGCTGAAGGGCGGCGGCACCGCCGACCCCGCGCTGTCGGTCGACGTCCTGACCGCGAATTTGCGGTTGCTGCCGCTGTTGCTGCAGCGTTTCGAAATCGCCGACGTCATGATGCTGCGGCCGCATATCCACGTCGTCCGCGACGCCGACGGCGACAGCAACTGGACGCCGTTCATCCAGACCATCGCCCGCACCATGAAGCCCGGCGCCGACAACCAGGTGTCGTTTTCGGAAATCCGGATCCAGGACGGGGTTTTGGCCTACGAGGATGCGGCCAATCAACTCACCGAGGCGCTCGACGATATCGACCTGTCGCTGGCGTGGCCGTCGATCTCGCGCTCCTTTGCCGCCACCGGGCAATTCGACTGGCGCGGCGAACGCGTCGACGGCAGCATCAGCATCAGCGATTTCATCGCGGCTTTGTCCGGCGACCGCTCCGGCCTGAAGGCGCGGCTCGCCAGCGCGCCGCTGAAACTGGCGTTCGACGGCACCGTCGCCGATCGCACCAGCATGATGATGGAAGGCACGCTGACCATCGACTCGACCTCGTTGCGCAACGCGCTGCGCTGGACCGGTCAGGCGCCGCCCGGCAGCGGCGGCTTCGGCCGCTTCGCGCTGAAGGCGCGCGCCAATGTGGTCGGCGCCTCGATCGCGCTTACCAATGTCAACGTCGAGCTCGACGGCAATGTCGCCGAAGGCGTGATGACCTACAGCAACAACGGTCGCCAGGCCTTGCAGGCGACACTCGCCGCCGGCGCGCTCGACTTCACGCCCTATATCTCGACCTTCCGCCTGCTCGCCAGCGGCGCGCACGACTGGAACCGGCAGTTGTTCGATCTGAATTCGCTGTCGACCACCGATCTCGACATGCGGCTGTCGGCGGCGAAGCTCACGGTCGGCCCGTCGAAACTGGGGCGCACCGCGCTCGGCGCCAATTTGCGCAACGGCACGCTGGCGCTCAGCATCGGCGAGGCGCAGATCTATGGCGGCATCGCGCGAGGTTCGTTCGGGATCGCGCGCTCGGATGCGGTCGCCGACGTCAAGGCCCAGCTCCAGTTCACCGATGTCGACCTGCAAGCCTGCGCCAGCGAATTATTCGGCATCACCAAATTGTCCGGCCGCGGCAACCTCAACGTCTCGCTGGTGGCGTCGGGATCAAGCCCGTTCGGGCTGGCGCAATCGCTCGACGGCACCGCGAGCCTGATCGGCCATGACGGCGCGATCGCCGGCTTCGACGCCGAGCAATTGCTGAAGCGGCTGGAACGCCGGCCCTTGTCCGGCGGCGGCAATTTCCGCAGCGGTTCGACGCCCTACGACACTCTGAATGTCGCGGTGAAATTCAGCGAGGGTATCGCGACCGCCGAGGATGTCCGGGTCGAGGGACCGGCCGCGCGGCTGACCCTGACCGGCACCGCGTCGCTGCCGTCCCGCGAATATGATCTAAAGGGCACCGCGAGCCTGGTCTCGGCGCCGAACGGCCCGCCCGGATTCGAATTGCCGTTCGTGGTGCAGGGCCCGTGGGACGATCCGCTGATCTTTCCCGACCCCGACATCCTGATCCGCCGCTCGCCGGCCTCGGCGCCATTGCTCGACGCAGTCAGAGATAAAAAGACCCGCGACGCGGTGCAATCCGTGATCGAACGCTTGACCGGCGCCGCGAAAAAACCCGCCGCGCCCGATGCCGCCGCACCCGCCAGCGCGCCGGTCGCGGCAGATACCGCGAAGCCGAATTAGGTCGCGTACCCGGAGTGTCGCCCAGGCGAGTTCGTAGGATGGGTTGAGCCCTTCGCGAAATCCATCGCTTCAAGGACGAAATTGATGGGTATCGCGGAGTTTATCATCGGGCCGGCCGAGGGCCAGACCCGTTGGCCCCACTTATCCTACGCGCTGCTTTTGATCGGAGCCGTCAAACCGTTTGCTGCAATTCGCGCGGCCCTGGATCACGTCTGCCGGCGAACTATTTTCCAAGGGAATGGAATTGGGTTTACCGCTTGTCGCCAGGCAAAGAATATGGCGCCCATCACTAACGAGGCGAACTGGACCACGCGATGCAACGCGTCGACGTAGACAGCACTATTGATACAATCGGACAGCAGCGGCTTTGGACCCTCGACTACGCCAAGTATGGCGACCGCGCCAAAGAAAACCGCTACGGTTCCCAAGCCACGCTTCATGCATCGCATCCACATCATTTTTTGACGCTTTCGGTATTTTTGCCGGTTGCTTGATCGTGTCGCGTATAGGTTGCGAATGGGTCAATACGCGATCTGTGCCGCAATTAGCGTCAACCGATTGCTAATACAGTTCGTAGAATGGGTTGAGCCCTTCGCGAAACCCATCGCCTCAAGGACGAAATTGATGGGTATCGCTGAGTTTATCATCGGGCCGGCCGAGGGCCGGGCCCGTTGGCTCCACCCATCCTACGCGACCCCAGCTATCGCAGCGTCCGCGCGAAGAAGGCGACGACGTCGCGATCGAAGCGCTCATGGAACGCGGCGCGGTCGAAACCCGGTCTGCTGGTGCAGATCGCCGGCAGGCGCGCGGCCAGTTTCGCCGAGCACGGCGGCAAGAAGTCATAATGCCCGGCGTCGGCCACGACGTGCATCTCGGGCGGCTCCGGCAGAGCGAGCCTGACTGCTTCGGCGTAATAGGGGTGTGGCAGGACCTCGTCATCTTCGCCTCGCCAGAGCTGTACCGGCTGTCGGACCGCCGCCAGGGCCTTGCGGTCGAAAGCAAAGCCGAGGGCGGGCGCGGCGGAGACCACCGCCTTGATCCGCGGGTCGTGGGTCCAAACGATATCGGCTTGCAGCGGCAGCGACGGGTGCTGTTGCACGATCTGACAGACTTCGAAAGCGGGATGCGCCTTGCAGTGATCGGTAACGGTCCCCAGATCCGGCTCGCCGCCGGCCGCCACCAGGACGGTGAAGCCGCCGGCCGAGAAGCCGAACGCGCCGACCCGATTGGCATCGATCCGGTCATGATCGCCCCACGCGCCCAGCATGTAGTCGATCAACAGCTTCAACTGGCGGGGGCGTTGCCAGATCGCGATCGGATTGCTCGGGTCTCGCGAGCTGTCACCATTGTGCGACAGTGCTGCGACGACGAACCCCGCATTGGCCAGCGCCTCGGCGGTGTCGCGATGCCCAGCATAGAAGCCTTCGTGGCCGTGGGATATCACCACCAGAGGCAGACCGGCGCCCTCGACCGCGGCGTCGCGGGCGACCATCTGTTGATTGCCTTCAATGGCCTCCAGCTTCGGCGCGGCGCCGGTCGGATACCAGACGCCGACTTCGATCGGCGGCCCTTGCGGGTCCGTGATGCTGAAATGCTGGAATCCGACCGCGGCGTGAGCGGGGCCGGCGGCGGCTGCGATGAAGGCGGCGAAAACCTGTGCAAGGATGGTGCGCATGGAACCTCTCGGCGGGGTTGGAACGCCAAACATCCTGCAAACGGCGTAAGCCTCGCGCCACCGATTGTTCGCCAACGGGCGAATGGGTTCGCGGCCGGGCCAATCGCCACGGAGGTCTTTTATTTTGAAGCGTTTTCTTCACGCGAACCGGTGCCCGGTTCGCTCGAAAACGCTCTAGGATGACGTCATGAGCGAAACGGACCGGCGGGATTTCTGGCGGGATTGGGCCATCGACCTTGCGGTCGGGAGCGTCTGCGCGATCTTTTTGGGTCTGATCGGGCCGTTCGGCAGCTATATGAATGGACCGGCGTGGCAGCGCGTGGCGTTCCAACTCGCCTGCTTCTGGCCGGGAATCCTGCTTTTCGGATCGCTGATCCGGGCGGTGCTGCGGCTCCGCCTCAGCCCGGCGATGACGTGGATATCGATCCTCCTCGGGGCCGCCATCCTGAACGCGCCATTCCAGATCTGGGTCGCCTGGATCGCCGTATCGATATGGCCTTTCCTGAAACGACTGACGCCGCTCGATTGGTATCTGCAAGGACAGATCACCGCCGCGCCGGTCGTGCTGGGTTTCACGCTCTGGATCCAGGCGCGATCGCATAAGAGGCAACAGGCCAGGGAAGCCGGCGAAGCGCCGCCAACGGCTTTCGGGCTACTCGGTGCGCCACCTTCCGCGGTGCTTTGCCTACAGATGGAGGACCACTATGTGCGGGTCCATAGCGCCGGCAACTCCCGCCTGGTGTTGGCAACGCTCAACCAGGCCATGGCGGCGCTCGAAAATGCCGACGGCCTACAGGTGCATCGCTCCTGGTGGGTCGCAAGGAAAGCGGTGGTGCGCGCCGTTACCGAGGGCCGCAATCTGCGTCTGCAACTCGTCAACGGAATCACCGCCCCCGTCGCCCGGTCCGCCGTCGCCATGGTGCGGGAGGCGGGCTGGTTGACGAACGAGAACCCGTCCGGGGATCCTAGTGCCAGGAGTCCTGGCACCAGAACGGAAACACTGTCGATATAACGAAGCCCAGACAATTTTTCGCGTGCGAACCAGTGCTCCCTGGCCTGATAAGTTCTATCGCGCAGGCCGTCCGTTCGATGACGGCGAGACTTCGAAGTCAAAGCCCTGACTAAAGGGCTCGTTGACAAGTTCGAAGTGCCACCACTCCCTCGCATAGGGACGAAATCCGGCTTTTGCCATGGTGGATTTCAAGAGCTGGCGGTTGCGCAGCGCGGCCTCGCCGACCGACGCGTTCGAGGTATTTCCCATACCATCCAGACAATCGTAGCCGGTGCCGAGATCGATCGTGCCATCCTCGAACCGCTCGCCCTTTGGCAACGTGCAGGCCTTGAGGGCCAGCACCGGATTCCGGGGCGGCAATGAAAATGGGCTTGGCACAATCCCCAGATCCACCGTGCTGCCCCGCGAGTGAGCCGATCGTGTTGCGAGATAGCCGAGCGCGAACAGCTTTTGCTTGTCGGTGCGCGGATAAAATTCGGCCTTCATTTCCGCATGCGCTGGATCCTTGCTCCATTGTAGAAAATCGTCGACGGCCCGCCTCGGCCGGTAGCAATCCCAGACGATGAGCGAGAGCTTCTTCTCCGCCAGCGTGTTCTGCACCGCTTTAAGCGCCGTTGCGGCGCGGTCGCTGAGGATACACTCGGCGGCGAGATAGCCCTTGACCGGCCGTCCCACGAAATTATGGGAGCCGGCATAGCGGATGTCCTGAACGATGGTCGGATCTGCATCGCGCAAATAAACAAAGCCCCTGGGCAACGCGGTGCCTGCCAGAGCCGAAACAGGCAGCGCCGTCAGGATCAGGGCTAGACCCGTGACAAGGACAAGGCTCGCACGGACGCGCCTTTTGCGGCGCGACGCGCCCGGCATCATCCTGTTTTCGCAATCAAGCCTCATCGCGACCCGGCTTCGGGCTTCGCGGCTTCCGCAGGATGGTCTTGAGGAGGATGGTCTTGCGCAGGATGATCCTGCGATGGCGCCTTCGCCGCGACATCGGGATGGGTGGCCGATCGGGAATCGCAGAATTGCTTCATGGCTGCGGCGACCCCGCTGCTGATGATGTCGCGGCGCTCGGGCGAGTCCATCTTGAGCTCTTCGTCCCGGTTGATGATCGAGCCGGCCTCCAGCAGCACCGCGGGCATGTGCGTCTTTCTCAGCACGATCAACTCATCGTAGCTGTAGACGCCGGTGTCCTTGTTCAGGAGGGGATGCTGGTAGTGACCCATGATGGCCTCGGTATATTGGTGGGCATAGGTCATGCCACGGGCCTTCATCTGTCTGGCCAGCAGTTCGGCGAACGCAAGGCTTGTCTTGAAGTCCGGATTGTTGCGCGAGACCCAGACGGAATAGCCGCTGAAGCGGTCGCTGAAATGGCGCTTGTTGCCGTCGAAGTCCCAGTCCTCGAGCAATTTGTTGGGCACCGAGTCATGATGGATCGACAGGAAGAAGTCGGCGGGCAGATCGTTGGCGACCGTGACGCGCCTGACCAGGCTGGGCCTTGAGTTGCCCTCGGTCACGAGCAGTCTCGTTCCCGCAAAGCCCGCGGCCTTCAATTTCGCCTCGATCCGCTGCGCCAAATGCAGATTGAAGGCGAACTCGGGTACGCCACGGGCGCTGGTGGCGCCTTCCGATTTGGCGGTATGCCCGACATCGACAACGATGCGGAATTTCGCGGGATCGCACAGGGTTGCGATCGGTTTCGACGCATCGGGGTTCGAGGCGGCGCGCCGTTCGACATGACGCCTGGGCGAGGCAGCCGCCTTGCGGGCGGTTCGCGTCGGCGAGGTGACATGCTCTCGTGAATGGCCGGGCTTTGACTTGTCCTTGAAGATATCCGACAGCCAGCCGGCATCGCTGGCCCCGATCGGCAACAGCAACGATGCGGCGACCGTGGCGGCGACGATGCGGCGGCAGCGCCGAACGCCGATGCCTACCTTCGCGAATGTTCTCCCTGACGGCAATGCCTGCTTCCCCAGAGTGATTCGCTGCGCGTGCAGCAGCGACAGCATACCTCAATTCCGTCACTCACTTTTTGTCTTGGCCGGGACATCTAGCGCGAAGACGCGCTTCGCGCTTCCGCCCGGGCATGACGAAATGTCCGCTTCAATGCACTTTGCGCGGCCTGATCTTATCAAACTCGGCAAGCGCCCGTTCGAATTTATCGTTGAACAGCCACATCGCATCGAGAATTTCGCGGAAGCTCGCCGAGGTCCGCGCCCTGTCGGCCTGTCCAAAGGCGAAGACGCTGTTGTTGCGCAGATATTTCATGACGGTCGGATCGGAAACACGGTATCCGAGCAGGTCGCCTGACCTCAGGGCGGACCTGGTCGGCGCCGGGACGATCTGAATCAGCTCGAAGAATTTCATTTGATCGATCGGATCCGGCAACGTCTTCACGATCTCGGGTATTTGCTGGAACAGTTCGGCATGGGCGTTCATCAGGCCATCGCGCACCGCGGTCCAGTGATTGTAGCGATGATCCAGCCGGCCGACCCGCGCCTCCTGCTCGTCGTCGCGCGCGATCAGGGCGGGATCGAAGGCGGCGATCAGCGGCTTGATCGCGGCCCACTTCTTGCGGCCATTTTCGTCTTCGGATGGACCGGTCTGAAAACTCCCCTTGTAGGTATTCGATCGCGCGTTTCCGATGTTCTGATTGCCATTGGTCTCGGCGAAGAACAGCCCCAGGCTGATGCGACCAGCCGCCTCGGCATTTGGGGTATCGAGACCCCTCGCTCGCGCGATGGCCATTCCCAGGTCGACCAAGTCCTTGAAGGGCGCGGTTGAGTTCTGCGCGTTGGCGGGCGGCGCCTGCATGACGGCAAACAGACGGGTGTACGCATCGATCAACGGTTCATTTTCGGCGTCAAAATAGGCCGGCGGAATCTTGAACTTGTTGGGGCGTCCGATCTTGGACGGAAGCACGTCAGTAAGATCCTTGCGCGCTCCGATCATGCTGTTGCGCGCGAGGTAGAGCGCCTGCCCCGGCAGGTTCGGCAGCGCCTGACCGGCATCGATCTGCGCGCGCCGCTCGCCGAGGACACGATCAAAATTGTTCACGGCGTTGTTGTAGGCGTCGAGCGCATCCGATTGCTTTTTCGTCAGCGCGGCCGGCTGCGCCGATGCGAGCGAGATCACACCAAGCGATGCGACCGCATGGCCCAGCGCACCGACGGCGATCAGAGCCGGCGGCGTGAAGATGATCGCGAGCGCAAGCCTCGCGGCGCGCGCGATGACATGACTTCTTCTTATTGCCATTTTATTTCCATTGGCAGCTAATTACCCCGCCTCACCCATAACGTGCAATTTATAAATAATACTCGCATTCCAGATGCGACGTTAGCGCGCACCGATACGCGCCATCACAACGTCGGGAGCCGCGCGCAACTGTAAGCCGCTTCATACGAAGCCGATGACGCGAGCGCTAGAGCAGTCGTACTCGAAATTCTTTGCTTTGAGAATTGATCGGGTGACGTGCGGTGAAACCCGAGTCCCGCTTTCGAGCCGGACTCTTAGCTTTAAGGAGAGTCAAATGATGAAGAGTCTTAGATTGCTCCGAAACTCAAGCGTCGGATTGGCAATCATCGGAGGCTTTGCACTATGTTCCCTCTCTGGGGGACTCATGACGCAAGCCCGGGCGGCTGAAACGCCCGCCGCGGCAAAAGCCTTTGAGGCTGCCGCGGTCCACGCCGCGCCCGGATTGCAATGCATGCTCGTTGCTCCGGGAACGGAAGCCTCCAAGGGAATACCGGTCGCCACCGACGACGACGGCTACGCGCGTTTCCATGCCGTCAAGGGTGCTGCCGAGCACCTGTCGCTCGATTGCAAGGATGCCAGCGGCAAAGCCTCATCATTTGCGGTCGATCTTGCCTCCACCGAGACGTTCGCGCCACATCCGCTCGATCTCGCCAAGGAAAAAGGCGTCGACCGCCCGGCGTTGCAGGGCGATCCGCAAAGCTTCAGTCAATCCGAACTGATCGAGCGCGGATACGGACTGAGGCCCGACCGCACCAAGAACCCCGAGGCCTATGAACGCTGGTTGATGGCCGCGACCAAGTCGGGACGAATGCTTGAAGCCAAACATCCCGACCTGCATTCCCATGGCCCGACGTCGCAGCAGGCGCCATGGTGGGTCGGCTCGGTCCTGACCGGCGAAGCCGATTATCCCGTGGTCGAGGCGGTCTGGAATGTGCCGCAAGCCATTCCCGGCGGCGATGCGACCACCACCACCGAAGTCGCGGTCTGGAACGGTCTTGGCGGATTTGGTACCGGCTCCGGCCTGATCCAGGACGGCATCAATCTCTACACGACATCGAGTGCCGCTTCCTATGGAAGCTGGCGGGAATATTGCTGTGGCGATCCGAACAGCAATGGATATGGCGGTAACTTCACACCAAATCCCGGCGACCAGATCTATTCGGAAGCCTGGTATTGCGACTCCAAGGGCAACGCCGACATCAAAGGCGGGTATGGCTGCACATACCTGCAAGACCTGTCCACCGGCGCGGTGTTCAGTTGCACCTCGGCCACCGGTTCGCCATGCTGGTCGGTCAAGGCGCTTCCGCTCTGCTCGGCAAGCCCAGGAACCGCGGGCTGCATGACGCTCGGCAAGGCCGCGGAGTTCATCATCGAGAACCAGAGCCCTCAGGTCTCCGGCTCCTCGACCGCCTTCACCGATTTCGCCGGCAAGCTCACGATGGCGGGGTCGGCGGAATCGACCAAGACCAACCAGCTTTCGCAAACGGTCGGCAACGATCCTGCCGTGCACGTGCTGACCGACTTCACGAAGACGACGTCACATATCGTCGTGACCCTGGATGCGCCGGACAAGACCATCTTCTGGATGGAGCCGACGCAGCCTTCCTTCCCGCTGTACTGCCAGGGGCCGATGAAGACCAGTTCCTCGCTTGAACCGCAAACGCAGTTCAAATGGGCCAAGGATGGTGCAGGCGCAGCGGCGCCCGGCAAGGGCGAATGTGCCTGGGCCGATCGCGGCCCGCGCGAAGGCGAAGTCAAGTCTGGCGGCGTCAACGTGATCTACGGCTTTCTGAACCAGCTCGCGGATTTGCCCGACGGCAAGTTCGCCGAGATCGGTGTCTATCGTGACCCGAATGTCGACAACGATCTCGTCGTGACCCAGATCGTGGGTTTCGTGGCTCCGCCGTTCTCGCCGAAGCCCGTGTTGCCGTAGCCAGTCTTGCCGTAGCCGGCAGGCCCGCGACATAGCAATGCTGGAGGGCCGCGCCCCACGCGGCCCTCCACGCGCGTGCAGGCGGGCAAGTTCCCGTAGCAGGCGACAATGTCTATTGACGGGAAAGGCGTGCTAAATTAATGACTTTAAAGTCATTAACTGGTGCATCCATGCCAAACCAGCCGCCGAAACGGCGCAGGCGCAAGACAGAGCGGCCCGCGGAAATCATCGCGTCAGCGCTCGACGTTTTTGCCGACAAGGGTTTCGCGGCGGCAAAGCTGGACGACATCGCGCGCCTCGCGGGGATTTCGAAGGGCACGCTGTATCTGTATTTCGAAACCAAGGAAGAGATGTTTCGCGCGGTCGTGAGCACGGCATTCGCGGCGGACTTCGAGAAAATGGAAGCTTTTGCGAGTGGCTTCGAGGGTCCGACGACGCAACTTTTTCCGATCATGCTGTCCAACATCGCCGCGCTGGCGGCCAACAGCAAACTTCCGGCGATCGCTAAAATGGTGATCGCCGAATCGCGGAATTTTCCCGATCTGGCGCGCATCTGGCACGACGACATCGTGTCCCGCGTGCTCGATACGCTGACCAAATTGATCGCCCGCGGACAAAAGCGCGGCGAGCTCGTTGCCGGTGATGCGCGCCTTCACGCCTTTTCGCTGGTTGGCCCGATGGTGATGGCCCTACTTTTCCGCGAGGTCTTCGCCAGCACCGCGAGTAATCCGCCTGACCTGCAAGCGCTGGCGCTACAGCATTCCAAAACCATCATTCACGGACTTCAAGGCTCCCCCACGACAGGCACGGCTTCTGGAAGGAAGAAAACATGACACGCACCGATGTACTCGTTGTCGGCGCCGGGCCGACGGGCCTTGTGCTGGCGCTGTGGCTGACCAAGCTTGGCGTGAACGTGCGCATCATCGACAAGACTTCGCAACCGGGCACCACATCCCGGGCTGTCGCGGTGCAGGCGCGAACGCTCGAGCTCTATCGCCAGCTCGATCTTTCCGATGCCGTCGTGTCCCACGGGCATACGGTTCCGGCGATCAATCTGTGGGTCCAAGGCGAAACCAAAGCACGTATTTCATTCGAGACCATCAATGCCGGCCTGACGCCCTATGGACCCATGACCTTTCCGCAGGATGAACACGAACAACTGCTGATCGCGAAACTGGAGACCCTTGGTGTTCGCGTCGAGCGGCAAACCGAGTTGATGGAATTCAGCGATCAAGGCGATCATGTCACTGCAAGACTACGCGGCGCGGACGGTCAGGAACAAGAATGCCAGTCAAGCTACATCGCGGGCTGCGATGGCGCCCGGTCCGTCATTCGTCACGGCATCGGGGTCGGCTTCCCAGGCGGAACCTACCAGCAAGTGTTTTACGTCGCCGATGTCGAGGCCTCCGGACCGGCGATGGACGGCGAGCTTCACGTCGATCTCGATGAAGCGGACTTCCTGGCGATCTTTCCGCTGAAGGGGCCGGGCCGTGCGCGCCTGATCGGCACCGTGCGCGATGAGCGTGCCGAACGCGCCGATACGCTGACATTCGAGGATGTCTCGAGCCACGCGATCGACCATCTCAAAGTGAAGGTCGAAAAGGTCAATTGGTTCTCCACCTATCACGTGCATCACCGCGTGGCCGATCATTTCGCCAAGGGCCGGGCATTCCTGTTGGGCGACGCCGCGCATATTCACAGCCCGGCCGGCGGCCAGGGCATGAACACGGGCATTGGCGATGCCATCAACCTCGCATGGAAGCTGGCCGCCGTGATCTCCGGCGCCGCTCGCCCTGATTTGCTCGATAGCTATGAAGAGGAACGGATCGCCTTCGCCCGGCGACTGGTCGCCACGACCGATCGCGCGTTTAGCCTTGCAACCGCCGAAGGCCGGATCGCGGAAATCGTCCGGACGCGGATCGTGCCTGTTCTCGCCCCCGCTGCATTCAAGTACGACTTTGCACGCAGGTTCATGTTCGAGACGGTCTCCCAGATCACCCTCAACTATCGCGACTGCGCGCTAAGCCAGGGCGCGGCAGGCCATATCAAAGGCGGTGATCGCCTCCCCTGGGCGCCGGTCGCCGGCGCAGACAATTTCGATTTTCTCAGCACCATGAGCTGGCAGGTGCATTTCTATGGTTCGTCGCATCGGGAGATCGAGGCATGGTGCGCGGAAAAGCATATCCCGTTGCAGGTGTTCGAATGGCATCGGGAACACGAGACGGCGGGACTGGTTCGCGATGCGTTATATCTGCTGCGTCCCGATAGCTACCTGGCTCTCGTTACTCCCGCCGGCACCGCGGCCGCCCTTGAGCGCTACTTTGCTGATCGAGGAATCGAACCTTGGGGTTCCTGACGCTGGAGCGCGCCGTGACGTCGATCACGCATCGAGCGAATCCAGATCCGCCATCGCGGTCGTGATGCGCTCGATCATCGCCAGCGTGGTCGCTTCCGGCTGCATGCTCGGCAGCAAGCGCGAGTGACATAGCGTGATCGTCCACATCAACAGCGCATGCACGATCTGCTGCCGGTAATGCTGGAAGCTCGCGTCGAAATCCGGCCTGGTGCCGGTGTGCTCAGCGAACCGCTCGAGATAGCGAACCAGCAAATCCTTTTCCCAGTTGCGGCGATCGTCCGGCGTCAGCGCCGCGGTCACCGCATAGGCGAAATCGCGCGACCAATGGCCACGCGACAGACATTGCCAGTCGCACAGGCCCATCTTCCCGGCGCCGGTTTGGTACCAGTTTCCGATGTGCACATCGGAGTGCACGAGACCCTGCGGCTCGCTGTCATGGACCGCGAGCGCCCGCACAGCCGCGGGCCACACCGCATCGCCCCGCGCCAATATTTTTTCCGGGATGATGTGTGACGCAGCCGCGAATGCCTTTCGCGTGTAATGCTCCAGGCTCATCTTTTCCGCGCCGATCGTGAACCATCGGGGATAGGGCGCGAGCCAGCGGTAACGGGTCGCAAGCTCGGTATCCCCATAGAAACGCGCGTGAAGCGACGCCAGGAGATCGATCATGTCTTCGGCCATCGCGCGGGAGACATAGGTGGTGTGATTGCAGAACGTCGCCTTTTTCGTCGCCACCAGATCTTCCAACAGCAGCATCGACGCGAAGGTCTGTCGATCGAAGGCGGCGTGGTAGCCGATCGGCGCCTCGATCTGAAGCTGCGACCGAATCTCGCTGAAAAAGCGGCCCTCAACCCGCGCCGTACCGTTGAAACCGCCGATCATGCGGGTGACGACGCTCGGCAACGACTTGGTGAAGATCGAACCCGGCAGGCCGGCGCGGCGACCCGCTTCATTGTAAGTGAGGATCAGCCGGTGACGCTCGTGCGTCCCGGCGCTGGCAGCCTTGACTTCGAGCTGCGTCACGACGGCGTCGGGGACCTCCTTGCAGAGCACGGCCGTCAACCATTCCGGCGTCATCGCGCCCGGCGAACACGGCACATCCTCCCGTCGCCGCGCCTTCGGCCGTGTCAGGCGCTCGAAGGCGACGCGTCCGCCGATCCTCAACGCCGCCAGCGTCGTTGCGCCCTTGCTACCCATCATTTCTCCCCTGCCACCATCGCTGTTTCCACGAAGCAGCATCGGCATATCGTACGCTTTAGTACGATATGTATCATATGCCAGCCGGCGTTCAAGCCAAAGGGAAGCGTACGCGTGCCCGCCATGCACTTTCGCGCCGCAACAGGCGCTCAAGGGGTTGTGCCGCCACATAACCGTTTTATAGTATATGATACACATGCGTACTGATTATGACGCAGCCGAAACGAAATCAGAAATAACACGGGGGAAAACATGAAGATCTCGGGCCTGCTCGCCGTTTCGACCCTCGTTCTGGCTGGTACCGCCGCAGCCGCGATCGGCGCCGAAAAGCATTACGGCCCCGGCGTCACCGACAGCGAGATCAAGATCGGCCAGACCGTCCCCTACAGCGGACCGGCATCGGCCTTTTCGAGCTATGGCCGCGTCATGACCGGCTATTTCCAGATGCTGAACGAGAAGGGCGGCATCAACGGCCGGAAAGTGAACCTGATCTCGCTCGACAACGCCTACAGCCCTCCGAAAGCCATCGAGCAGACCCGCAAGCTGGTCGACGATGACGGCGTGCTGGCCGAGATCGGCACCGTCGGCACCGTCCCCAACGTCGCCGTGCAAAAATACCTGAACCAGAACAAGGTTCCCCAGGTCTTCATCTCGGCCGGCGGCCGACGCTTCAACGATCCGCAGAATTTCCCCTGGACCGTTTCGTTCTATCCGCCGTTCGAAATGGAAGGCGCCACCTTCGGCCAGTTCATCGTCAAGCACATGCCGAATGCGAGGATCGCCGTGCTCTACCAGAACGACGATTATGGCAAGGACTACCTCACCGGCTTCAAGAAGGCGCTGGGCGACGGCAGCGCCAAAATCGTGGCGGAAGCCAATTACGAAATGAGTTATCCGACCGTGGATTCCGAGGTGATCCAGCTCAAGGCTTCCGGCGCCGACACGCTGGTCTATTTCACGACGCCAAAGTTCGCCGCCCAGGCGATCAAGAAAGCCGGCGAACTGAACTGGAAGCCGGCCCAGTTCCTGGCGAGCCCGGTCAATTCAGTGCAGGGCGTGCTGGCACCCGCCGGACTGGAAAACGTGCAGGGCGCCTACACCACGCAATTCACCAAGCAGGCCGGCGATCCCGCCTGGGCCAACGATCCCGACGTGGCCGAATATCTCGCCTTCATGAAGAAGTGGGCGCCGAACGACAGCCCGAACGATTTCATCGGCCTGTCCGGTTACATCATTGCCCAGGCCATCGCGCTCGGGCTTGAGCGATGCGGCGACGACCTGACCCGCGAAAATCTGCTGACGCAGGCCACCAGCTTCAACAAGCAGCGCGTCGGCATGCTGCTGCCGGGCATCGAGCTCACCAACTCGAAGCAGAACTATTCGCCTTTCAATTCGTTGCGCATGGCGGTGTTCGAGAAGACATCGTGGAAGCTGCTGGACGAGTGAGCGGGAGCCGCGGGGCGAGCGCGGCGCGCAGTCGTATTTGACGCGCGCGCAATTTGCGCATGCCGATTAAAAGGGTATTCTGGCTTTCATCGCTGTCACGAACGTGAATGATACCACGATGGCTACAGGTCGGATTGAGGTCAATTCCCTCAGGGATTTTGCGACCGCCGTCTATGTCTCGATCGGCATGCCCGAACCGGATGCTTTGATTGCGGCGGATACGTTGGTGCAGGCCGATCTGTGGGGGCATCAGTCGCACGGCGTGATGCGTCTTTCCTGGTACGCCGCCCGCATCAGGTCGGGCGTTTGCAGCGCGGTCGCGCGGCCAACATTTGTCTCCGACTTCGGGGCGCTCGCCGTCATCGACGGAGGCGACGCCATGGGCCAGGTGCTCACCGCCTTCGCGATGAAAGAGGCCATTCGCCGCGCCAAATTGCACGGCATCGGCGCCGTCGGTCTGCGCAATTCCAATCATTTCGGAACCGCGATGTACTTTACCTTGATGGCGCCGCCGGAGGGATGCATCGCGTTTTTGTCCACCAACGCAAGCCCCGCGATGGCTCCCTGGGGTGGCCGCGCCAAGACCGTGGGGACCAATCCATGGTCCTGGGCGGCACCGGCAGGCAAGCATTCGCCGATGGTTCTCGATATCGCCAATACAGGGGTGGCGCGAGGCAAGGTCTATCTGGCGAAACAGAAGGGCCAAGCCATTCCCGAAGGCTGGGCGATCAATGCGGCGGGCTTTCCAACGACCGACCCGGCCGAAGCGATCGACGGCATTATCCTCCCCATGGCCCAACACAAGGGTTACGCCATCGCCGTGATGATGGACATGCTTTCCGGCGTTGCCACGGGAAGCGCGTTTGGCTCAGGAGTTCACGGACCCTACCAAAGCGAACATCGCAGTGGCGCAGGGCAATTCATGATCGCGATAAATATCGAAGCCATGCAACCCTTGGCCGACTTCAACGCACGCATGGAGCAGATGATTTCAGATTTGAAATCCGTGCCTCTCGCGCAAGGCTTCGATGAGATCGTCTATCCCGGCGAGTTGGAGGCCCGCCATCACACGGCCAACACTAGGCTCGGCATATTGCTGCCGGAAGATACCCTTGCCGACCTCCGCAAGCTGGCAACTGAAACCGGACTTGGCGACAAGCTGCCATTCTGAGCACGCGGCGCGGATTAGCCGAAGCCATAAGCCGCTTCTCTATCGTTGTTAACGGCGGAATATGCTTTGCTAGGCGGAGAGCAAAGGACATCACATGACGATCCAGTTCGAAAAGCTGAAGGCCCGTCTGCTCGCCAACCCCAGGGTCAAGGCCGAGTACGACGCGCTCG
>NZ_LMUK01000027.1:18767-43532 GCF_009766005.1 Bradyrhizobium sp. S69
AAACGGTCACACCCTTCCGAGCACCAAGACATTGCTGCGCTACGCCGAGGCAACCGGCAGCAAATTCCATGTGCGGCTGTCGGCGGCCTGACGCATCGTACAAAACCTCGGGCGCGCTTGGCGTCGCGGGATGCCGCCGTATGTATGTCCTGCGACGTTCTGACCTTGCGAGAAGGGCCGATCCCTACCCAAAGTTTGCGCTCAGCGCTCTAGATCAGGCGGCGGCAATACGTTAGGCTTTTCCCCAACTGGTTAAAAAACCAGAGACAGATGAGGGGAGTGAACAGTGAGACCTAAGGGAATTCGCGCGCTTGCCATTTCGGCTGCCGCATTCGGGCTTTTGTATGCCACGGCACCCGCTTTTGCTCAGCAGAAAACCGTCACCGTCTGGTGGGGCAAGGGCTTCTACAAGTCCGAAGACGATGCGCTGCTCGACACCATCAAGAAATTCGAAGCCAAGACCGGCATCAAGGTCGAGCTGTCGCAATATGCCATCCAGGACATGATCCCGAAGACGGTCGCCGCGCTCGATTCCGGCACCGTGCCCGATGTCGCCTATTCCGACACCTACGACGTGCAGGCGCAGGGCAAGTGGGCGTTCGAAGGCAAGCTCGAGGACCTCTCCGACATCATGCTGCCGATGAAGGACGCGTTTGCGCCGAGCACGCTGGAGGCAGCCCTGCTCTACAACGACCAGACCAAGAAAAAAGCCTATTACGGCTTCCCGCTGAAGCAGCAGAGCATGCACGTCCAGATCTGGGGCGACATGCTGGCGCAGGCCGGCTTCAAGCAGGCCGATATCCCCACCACCTGGGAAGATTACTGGTCGTTCTGGTGCGACAAGGTGCAGCCGGCGATCCGCAAGGCGACCGGCAGCCGCATCTACGGCGTCGGCCAGCCGATGGGCGTGGAATCCACCGACTCGTTGCAGTCGTTCTACACCTTCATGGACGCCTACCACGTCAAGCTGGTCGACGACGACGGCAAGCTCCTGGTCGACGATCCCAAGGTGCGCGACGGCCTGATTCATGCGCTGAAGGATTACACCGACACCTACATCAAGGGCTGCACGCCGCCCTCCTCCACCACCTGGAAGGACCCGGACAACAACGTCGCGTTCCACAACAAGACCATCGTGATGACCCACAATTTCACGATCTCGATCGCGGCGAAGTGGTTCGAGGATTCCACCAACCCGGCGCTGACCGACGCGCAGCGCGCCGCCGGCAAGAAGGCCTATGAGGAGGACATCATCACCGCGTCGTTCCCGAAGGCGCCGGATGGTTCGACCATTCGCTACCGCTCAGACGTCAAGACCGGGCTGGTGTTCGCCGCCGCCAAGAACAAGGCGGAGGGCAAGCAGTTCATCAGCTTCCTGATGCAGGAAGACAACGTGCGGCCCTATGTCGAGGGTGCGCTCGGGCGCTGGTTCCCGGTGACCAAGGCCAGCCAGGCGAGCCCGTTCTGGCAGGCCGACCGGCATCGCAAGGCGGTCTACGCCCAGTTCACCGGCGGCACCACGCCGTTCGACTTCACCAAGAACTGGAAGTTCACGATCCTCAACAACGAGAACGTCTGGGCCAAGGCAATGAATCGCGTGGTCAGCGAAAAGGAGCCGGTCGACAAGGCCGTCGACGAACTGATCGCCCGCATCAAGCAGGTGGCGGGGTAGCGAGGCCGTCATTGCGAGCCAACGGGTCGGGCGAATGCCCGCCCGATGACAGGTTCCGCGAAGCAATCCAGAGCAACAGATAAGAACTGGATTGCTTCGTCGCTTCGCTCCTCGCAATGACGAAGAGGACTAGAACATGGCAACGATGACGCTTACACCGGACGATGCGGCCCCGCGCGGGCCATTTTCGGCCCGGCTGACCACCCCGCAGATCTGGGGCATCGTGCTGCTGGCGCCCTATATGCTGGTGTTCGCGGCTTTCGTGGTCTACCCGGTTTGCTACGGGCTCTGGCTGGCGCGGCATCCCGCCAGTTATGTCGCGCTCTATCACGATCCGATCTTTGCGCGTGCCGCGGTCAATACGCTGATCTTTTTGGTGATCGGCATCAATTTCAAGATGCTGGTGGCGCTGTTGCTGTCCGGCTTCTTCGTGCAGTCACGCGCCTGGATCCGCTGGCTGTCAGTGCTGTTCATCCTGCCCTGGGCGGTGCCGTCGATCCCGACCATCCTGTCGGTGCGCTTCATGCTCAATCCCGAATGGGGCATGGTCAATCAGCTGATCTTCAAACTCACCGGCGATGACGGCCCGAACTGGCTCAACGACCCCACCGTGGCGCTGACCATGGCGATCGGTATGCACATCTGGAAATCGCTGCCGTTCTGGACGCTGATCCTGATGACCGGGCGGCTCGCGATCCCGCAGGACCTGTTCGAGGCCGCGGCGGTCGACGGCGCCAGCTGGGCGCAGAAATTCCGCTTCATCACCTGGCCGTCGCTGCGGACGCTATATCTGACCTGCACGCTGCTCTCGATGATCTGGACGCTGGGCGATTTCAACAGCGTCTATCTCTTGACCGGCGGCGGCCCGGCCGACCTCACCCATGTGCTGTCCACCTTGGGGATCCGCTATCTGCGGCTCGACCAGCTCGACATGTCGATGGCCGCGATCGTCTGCGCGCTGCCGCTGGTGCTGCCTTTGGTCTATTTCATGATGAAACGGCTCTCTCGATGAAAATGCCAACCTTGCGCGAAGTCGGCATCGAAGCGCGGCTGCTGTTGATCGGCATTCCGGTCTTCATCTGGACCATGATTCCGATCTACCACATGTTCGTGTTCGCGATCTCGCCGAAGGAGGACGCGTTCTCGGGCAGACTGTGGCCGACGCATCCGACTCTGCACAACTTTCACATCGTGTTTTATCAGCAGCATTACTTCCTGCGCGATTTCTGGATTCAGTTCTGGAATTCGGTGGTGATCGCGGTCGCGGTTGGCGCGCTGACGCTGTTCATCGCCACCGCCGCCGCGTTCGCGATCTCGCGGTTACGGATTCCCGGCGGCCGCTGGGTAATGAATCTGGCGCTGTTCACTTACTTCATTCCCGCCGCCTTCCTCGCGGTGCCGATGTACCGGACCATGGGCAATTACGGCCTGCTCAACAATCAATGGTCGTTGATTCTGGCCATGGTGACGATCTCATCGCCCTACGCGATCTGGGTGCTGAAACAGGCCAGCGACAAATTGCCGGTCGAGCTCGATGAAGCCGCCGTGATGGACGGCGCCACCATCCCGCAAATCTTCCGGCTGGTCTATCTGCCGCTGATGATGCCGTCGCTGGTCGCGATCGGCACCTACGCGCTGCTGCTCGCATGGAACGAATATCTCTACGCGTTCCTGCTGCTGTCCAAGGACACCGACATCACCCTTCCCGTCGCGCTCGGAAATTTTTTGGCCGCCGACGATTCGCCGTGGGAATTGCTGATGACCACCGGCTTCATCTACGCCCTGCCGCCCGCCGCGATCTACTACGTGTTCCGGCGATATATGGTGGGCGGACTGACGGCGGGCGCGGTGAAGTCGTGAAAGGCCTCACGGCCCCGCGAGTTGAACCCGTCATCGGCATCAAACGACCCATAAGGATGGCTGCTTCGCCCGTGGAGACCGCACGACCGCTTTCGCTCATGCCATCCCAGGAAACGCTCGGCCATGCGGACCAATGACGCGATCCATCTCGGCCTGATGCTGTTCGCTCTCGCCGCCGCCTATCTGGTGCCGTTCGAGCTGCTGCTGCTGGCCTATGTCGTGCTCGGCCCGGCACACTATTGCACCGAGATTTCCTGGCTGCACGATCGCAGCTATTTCCTGCCCCATCGCGGCATCGCCGCAGCACTCGCCATCGTCGCCATCGTTGCCGCCCTGATCGACAACGCCTCGTGGTTCGGCTTTGCGATGTGGGCAGCCCTGGCCGTGTGCGCGATGCTGGCGGCGACCAAGTCCGCGGCCGAGAGCACGCTGATTTTCATGGTCGCGTTGGCATTATCCGCGATCATGGTTTCGAGCGGCTCCTCGCTCGCCGTCATCGGCATCCTGATCCCGACGCTGATCCACGTCTCGCTGTTCACGCTGGTGTTCATGACGCTCGGCGCCTGGCGCTCGGGCAGCCGGGCGCAGGTGCTGCTGGTCGCGGTCTATCTTGCCGCGATCGTGTTGATTTTGCTGGTGCCGCCCACGGCGGAGATCCGGATCGCCAGCTTTGCGCGGGCCGCGACAGATTATTTCGGCAATGTCGGCCCGGCCTTGAGCCGGCTGTTCGGGATTCCGGGGCTGAAACTCGATACGCGGCTCACCAGCCTGCTCGCCTTCGTCTACACCTACCACTACCTCAACTGGTTCATCAAAGCCGACGTGATCCGCTGGGCCGATATCTCGCGCACGCGGCTGGCACTGGTGATCGCGGCAAGCGCCGGCTCGACCGCGCTGTATTTCTACGACTACGCGTTCGGCTTCACCTTCCTGCTGGCGTTGAGCCTGGTCCACATCCTCTTGGAATTTCCGCTCGACGCTCTCGCCTTGCGGCAACTCGGCGCCGCGGCGGCGAGCGGCCTGCGCGGCAACACCGCAACACCGGCAACGACTCGTTCCGGCCTGGCGCGCACCAAAGCTTCACAGCGAACGAAGAGATCGTAACTGCTTAAGTCAGGACCCGGCGTCCATCGCGCGCTTTCTGAAATATTCGCGCAGCAGCGCGATTGTCGAACCGATGAAATAGCCTGCGGTCGCACCCGAGATCGCGCGGCCGGTGATGGCGGCGGCGGTGCGGCCATCGGGATCGACGGCCGCGATCACCGCAACCGTGTATTGCAGGCCGAATACGGCCAGGTTGCGGATAAGCGGAAACACGCTGCCGGGACGAATGATTTGCCCGCTCGCATGATTCACTTCGAACGGGCGCGGCGTGAGTACGCCGATCGGCAGCAGCGCCAGCGCCGCGATGATCCAGGCGACCAGCGGCGAGAGGCTGTCCTGATGGCCCAGTCCGATCCGCGATACGCCCCAGATGATGAATACGGCGGGAACGATCAGCGCCCGCCAGATCGACGTCGTCCGCGGCTGCAGCGCCTTGAGGCCCTGCCACACCAGATAGGCCAGCAGCGCGAACACCCAGGGCGGCGTGTGGGTCAAAATACCAAAAGAAAATTGCATGAACGCTCCGTCAATCCTTCACAGTGGCGCCGCGCTCTCGCCCTGCGCGCTCGACAATTTCGACGCAAAGGACGCCACCACGATCACCACCGCGATCAACCCGATCACCATGGTGCAGATCGCATTGATCTCGGGCTTTACCCCGAGACGGACTTCCGAATAGATCCGGATCGGCAAGGTCGCCGAGCCGGGGCCGGTGGTAAAGCTCGCGATCACGAGATCGTCGAGCGACAGCGTGAAGGCGAGCATCCAGCCGGCGATGATGGCAGGGAGAATCAGCGGCAGCGTCACCGCGACAAACGCGCGGGCCGGATCGCAGCCGAGATCCATCGCCGCCTCTTCCAGGCTGCGATCGAGCGAGCCGAGCCGCGACTGCACCACCACCGCGACAAAGCACATCGTCAGCGTAGTGTGCGCGATCGTCACGGTCCAGAAGCCGCGCTCGGCGTCCAGCGCCACGAACAACAGCAACAGCGACAGCCCCGTGATCACCTCGGGCATCACCAGCGGGGCATACAGCATCCCGGAAAACAGCGTGCGTCCTTTAAACCGCTCGCCGCGCGACAGTGCGACGGCGGCGAGCGTGCCGAGCAAGGTCGCGATCGTGGCGGAAGACGCCGCCACCCGGAAACTCATCCAGGCGGCCTCGATCATCGCCTCGTCGTGGAAGAATTCGCGGTACCAGACCAACGACCAGCCGCCCCACACCGTCACCAGCCGCGAAGCGTTGAAGGAATAGATCACCAGGATCACGATCGGCAAATACAGAAACCCTAGCCCCAGCGCCAGCGAAGCCACGTTGAAGCGAGAGATCTTGCTGGTTGCACTAACCATCGGCGCTGCTCAACGCGACGAGTGGCACTCCCCTCCCCCTTGCGGGGAGGGGTCGGGGGTGGGGGTCAACGAGCACTGAGCTTGCGGTCACCCCCCACCCCGACCCTCCCCCGCAAGGGGGGAGGGAGAAAAAGAGCACCATCGTTCTGCCGCGTGTCGCCATCAGCGCGCGCCCTCAAGCTGGTGGCGTTGCAGGCGGTCGTACAGCAGGAGCGGCGCCAGCAGCAGGGCCAGCAACAGCACCGCGGCGGCGGAGGCGACCGGCCAGTCCTTGTTGGTGAAGAACTCCAGCCACAGGGTCTGGCCGACCATCAGCGAATCCGAGCCGGCCAACAGATCGGGGATCACGAACTCGCCGACGATCGGAATAAAACACAGCAACACGCCGGCACCGACGCCCGGCAGCGACAGCGGAAACGTCACCAGCCAGAACGCCCGAAGCGGCGAGGAGCCGAGATCGGACGCGGCCTCCAGCAGCGCCGGGTCCATCTTGGCCAGGGTCGCATACAGCGGCAGGATCATGAACGGCAGATAGGAATAGACGATGCCGAGATACATCGCGCTGTCGGTGGACAGCCACACCACCGGCGTCGAGATCAGATGCAGCGCCAGCAGGATTTTGTTGAGCAAGCCGTCATGCTGCAGGATGTTGATCCAGGCATAGATGCGGATCAGGAACGAGGTCCAGAACGGCACGATCACCAGCATCATCGCGACGCCTTGCCAGCGCCGCGGCAGCCGCGCCATGCCATAGGCGATCGGGTAGCCTGATAGCAACAGGATCGACGTCGAGACCGCGGCAACAACGAGGCTGCGCAGATAGGACAGCACGTAGAGATCGTCCGTGACCAATAGCTTGAAATTGTCCAGGGACAGCGCCGCGAACGCCGCCTTGATCGCGGCCAATCCCTGCGTCAGCTCGAACACCGGCAGATAAGGCGGCTGGGCAATCGCGGTCTGCGACAGGCTGATCTTGGCAACGAAACCGAATGGCACCAGGAAGAACAGCACCATCCAGACATAGGGCGCGATCGCGGCAAACCGTGCCGGGCGGGCGAAGATGCGGCGCGCGCTCATTGCTCCAGCACCACGCAATCGTCGGGGGTGAACCAGGCAACCACACGCTGGGTCACGCTGTAGGCGTCCACGTCGAGCCGGGCGGTATTGGCCATCGAGGATTTCAGCACCGCGCCGCTATCGAGCTTGACCTTGTAGGTCGTAAAACCGCCGAGATAGCTGACTTCGATGACGATGCCTTCGAGCCGGTTGATGGTATGCGTACCGGCCGTATCCGAGGCCGGACCGCGCCGCGACAGCTTTACCTTCTCGGGCCGGATCGCGACAAAGACCAGCGCCTGCTTGACCGGGTCGGGCGGCGCCGCCGCGACGATGGTCCCCGCGTCCTTGGTCGCAATCGCAAGCCGCCCGGCATCGCCCGGCCCGACCTCGCCCTCGAGCATGTTGATGTCGCCGACGAACTCGGCGACCCATCGCGAATTGGGCGCCTCATACAGCTTGCGCGGGGTCGCGACCTGCTCAAGGCGGCCCTGATCCATCACGCCGATCCGGTCGGCCATCGTCATCGCCTCTTCCTGATCGTGGGTGACGATGATGAAGGTCATGCCGAGCCGCCGCTGCAACTCCATCAATTCCACTTGCGTGCTCTCGCGCAGCTTCTTGTCGAGGGCGGCCAGCGGCTCGTCGAGCAACAATATCTCGGGCCGTCGCGCCAGCGAGCGTGCCAGCGCCACGCGCTGCCGTTGACCACCGGAAAGCTGGTCGGGCTTGCGCTTCTCCAGCCCCTCGAGCCTGACCAGCGCCACCATCTCGGCGACGCGGGTGGCGATCTCGGCCCGCGGCATCCGCGCGCGCTTCAGACCGAACGCGATGTTGTCCCGCACCGACAGATGCGGAAACAGCGCGTAGTTCTGAAACATCATATTGACCGGACGCTGGTGTGGCAGCACCTGCGCGATGTCGTCGCCGCCGAGCAGGATGGCGCCTTCGTCCGGGGTCTCGAAGCCGGCCAGCATCCGCAGCAGCGTGGTCTTGCCGCAGCCGCTCGGGCCGAGCAGCGCGAAAAACTCGCCCCGCCTGATGTCGAGCGACAGCCGATCCACCGCGCGCACCGCGCCGAACCGTTTCGCCACGCCGTCGATCCGCAGCAGCGGCATGTCAAAAGCCGCGATCGGCAGCTCGGCTTTGGCGGGGATAGCGTCGGCCGGCGGTTCGGCTTTCGCCGAATCCGCCTCCGTTGCGGTGTTCGCTGCGTCCTCGGTCATGATGCCGGCCTGCCCCGTCGAGATCAGCAAGCTAGCGGCGGAACAGTTCCGACTCAACCGCGGCGCGTCATTTACAGCGGCTTGATTTCGACCTTGCGAAACTTCACCGTGCCGCCGTCTTTTTCGACGCCCTTGTCGTCCTTGAGGCCCAGCCCATGCTGAAGCGCGACCTTGCCGGTGGCAAACTTCGCGTCCTGCGCGCCATCGACGGTCTTCTGCCCGTTCAGCGTCACGGTGAAGGTCGAGCCCTTGGCCGTGATCTCATAGACATTCCATTTGCCCGCGGCGCGGGGCATCGGATCGACCTTGCCGACATTGACGATCGCACCGGTGCCGTAGCTCGGATCCGGGCGCGCATCCCAGATGTTCACTTCATAAGCAGTGGCGCTGCCGATCTTGTCGGGATCGGTGCAGCGGATGAAAATTCCGCTGTTGGCCTCGCCATCGACCCAGAACTCGGCCCTGATCTGGTAGTCGGTATAGGTGTTCTTGGTGACCAGAAAGCCATTGCCCTTGTCGGCTACGGCCAAGCCATCCTCGATACGCCAGTTGGCGTTGCCGACCTGGTTGAAATTGTCGAGGTTCTTGCCGTCGAACAGCGTGATCCAGCCGGCGTCGGTCTGGCCGGATGCCTGCTGGGCATAGGGGAAAGCGGCAAACCCGGCCACAAGCAAGGCGGCGCCAATGATGGATCGACGTTTCATGGTGATCTCCTCCCGAGATACTTTTTGGACCGGGTTCATTGCGAAGCCCGGTTGGTTCTAACGACAAACGACCATAGCAAGCGGTAACGTTTTCCGGAAGCTCACGGCTTCGCAGGCAAACAAACCGATCAAGCCATGAAGGTCGCCAGCGCCTCGCGATCCACCGATGGCATGGTCAGACCGAGCTTCGAGCGCCGCCAGAGAACATCCTCCGGAAAGCGCGCCCATTCCTTGCTCATGAGATAGCGCACCTCGGCGCCGGTTAATTCCGGCCCGAAGCCAGGACCGAGGTCGGCCCGAGCCTTGGCGTCGCCGAGCACGGCCGCCAGCCGCGAGCCATAGGCCGCGACCAGCCGCAGCGCCTGCGGCTGGTCGAGAAAGCGCCAGCGCTCGCGCGCCGCATCGACCTCGGCCTCGAACCGCGTCCAGTCAAAATCGCCGCCGGGCAGCGCCGCCTTCGCGGTCCAGCGCGGCGACATCGGATAGAACGGCGTCAGCCGGGAGACCGCCCGCTCGGCGCGCAGCCGCGACGTCGCGATATCGCCGCCGAACATCGTCAGCAGCGGCGCCTTGCCGCGCGATCGATCGAACACCATCGCGCCGTCCCGTGCCGCGCGCTTGACCGCCGGGCCCTCCACCGCATTGGCCCCGGACAGCGTCCGGATGACATCGGACGGATCGAGGTGCTCGCGGAAGTATCGATTGGCCGCATCGCACAGATACGCCACATCGCCCGCGGCCATCGACACGATCGCGGCATTGCCGGTGAAGGCCGCTCCCGCAGTGCCGATCAGCGTAAAATCACGCTCATAGGGGCTGGCGAAGATCAGCCTGCCATCGTGGTTCTGGAACACATAGACGTTGTCGGTCTCGAACAGGCGCGGCACGACGATCTGGCTCATCACGACAGCGCCGAGATCCGGCAATGGCAGGCGCAGCACGGTCTCCGCCACCGACGCGGTCCAGGCGCCGCTGGTGTTGGCCAGCGCCCTTGCCGTCATCACCCGGCGATGGCCGCGGTCGATCACCGCCAACCGCCAGATATCGGACCGGTCGGCGCGAACGCAGCGCGCGCCGGTACGGATGTCGGCGCCCCGCTCCGCCGCATCGACGGCAATGGCGATCACCAGCCGTGAATCATCCGCCACGCAGTCGGAATATTCGAACGCGATGCCGAACGGCCGCTTCAGCGGGTTGCCGATCGGATGGTGGGTGACGTCGACCGTCACCGAGGCCGGCAGCCGCCTGCGCGGCGCCAGGCGGTCGTACAGCAGCAACCCCGATCGCAGCAGCCAAAGCGGACGCTCCTCGGCATGGGCCGGGATCACGAAGCGTAGCGGCCGCACCAGATGCGGCGCGTTCTGCAACCAGATGTCGCGCTCCGCCAGCGCCGCCCGAACCAGGAAAAAGCCCCGGCGCTCCAGCACCGACAGATCGCCATGAATCATTCGCGGTGTCGCCGAGGATGCGGCGGCGCCGAGATCGCCCTGCTCGAGCAGGATGACCCGCAACCCCCGGCCCGCGGCATCGCGGGCAACGCTGACGCCGTTCAGGCCGCCGCCGATGATCGCCAGATCGTAATCCGCCATGCGCTAGCTATCGCGTTTTCGCTTGACGTTGATACGGCGTCGCGCCGGGAAACCAACGCAAGGCGCTAGCCCGTCTTGCGCACGGGCTTCATCGTATCGGCGCGGCCGACCAACGCAAAATACTGCCCGATCGGCGCCGGCTTGCCGATGAAATAGCCCTGCACCGCATCGCACCCCTCCTCGGCGAGGAAACTGAGCTGCTCCTGGGTCTCCACGCCCTCCGCGACGATCGACATTTCGAGGCCGTGGCCGAGGCCGATCACCGCGCGAACGATCGAGGCGGATTGTGGATTGCGCCCGAGATTCATCACGAAGGCCCGGTCGATCTTGATCTTGTCGAACGGGAACGCCTGCAGATAGCTCAACGAGGAATAACCGCTGCCGAAATCGTCCATCGACACCCGCACGCCGAGCGATTTCAGCCGCCGCAGCAACGCGAGGCCACGGTCGAAATCCTCGATCAGCACGCCCTCGGTGATTTCCAGTTCGAGCCGGCCCGGCGCCAATCCGGTTTCAAGCAGGATCGAATGCACGAGGCCGACCACGTCGCCGTGCATGAACTGCGCCGGTGACAGGTTGATCGCAATCTGCAACGGCAGCGGCCACGACGCGGCCTCGCGGCAAGCCTGCCGCAGGATCCACTCGCCCATTTCGACGATCAAGCCGCTTTCTTCCGCGAGCGGGATGAAATCGCTGGGTGGAACGAAGCCGCGCACCGGATGCAGCCACCGCGCCAGCGCTTCGAAGCCGATGACTTCGCTGGAGGCGACGGTATGACCCGAGACGGCTTGCGGCTGGTAATACAGCGACAGCTCGCCGTTCTTGATCGCCATCGAAAGGTCCTGGTGCAGCGCGCGGCGATCGCGAATCTGCTGGTCCATTTCCGGTTCATAGACCGAGATCGAGCCGCGCGATTTCGCCTTGGCGCGGAACAAGGCCGCGCCGGCATTGGCCAGCAGCGAGGCGGCATCGCCGCCATTGTGCGGGAATACCGAGATGCCGGTGGTGATGCCGGTGCGAACCGATTTTCCGTCGATCACGAACTCGTCCGAAATCGCCTCGGAGAGCTGATCGGCCAGCGCCCGCCCGGCGGCGGGTTGCTTGCCATCGATGATCAATCCGAACTCGTCGCCGCTCAGCCGGGATACCACGCCGCCGCGCGCCGCGGCCTGGATACGGCGCGACACTTCGATCAGCAGTTTGTCGCCGATCGCATGGCCGAACACGTCGTTGACTTCCTTCAGGCCATCGAGATCGACCGACAGCACCGCAAATTCCTCATCGGTGCCGGCGCAGGCTTCGATCATTTGCGCCAGCGCTTGCAGGAACGCCGCACGATTGGGCAAATCGGTCAGGCCGTCGTGATAGGCCATATGCGCCATCCGCGACTCGGTCTGGCGACGATCGGTGACGTCCTCGTGGGTCTTGATCAGATATTGCGGCTCGCCGGCGTCGTCGAGCACGGTCATGCGCCGCGTCAAAAACAGCCGCAGTCCGTCCTTGGTGGAGATCGGGTGTTCTTCGGTGAGCAGGCCGCGCTTCCTGATCGCGGCTTCGTCGCGCGCGATGATCAGCTTGGCTTCCTTCGGATTGAAGATATCGGCAGCCGTCAGGCCCGTGGCGTCTTCGCGCCGCCGGTTGAGGATGGCCTCGGCGCTGCGATTGGCGAGCAGGTATTTTCCGTCGCTGACGCGCTCGACGATCAGCGAGACCGGAATGTTGTCGACCACCAGTTCCAGGAACTTCTTGGTATTTTCCAGTTCCTTAGACAAGGATTTGCGGTCGGTGACGTCGTCGAACAGCGCGATCAGGAATTCAGGCTGGTCGTTGTGGTCGCGCGCGATCACGCGGTTGGAGGCGAGAATGCGCCGCTCCGAACCGCGCTCGACAACGATCTCGCTGCGAAACTGGCCTCCCGGCGCATGCAGCGCGGCTTCATCGGCCGCTTCGATACCCGCCGCAGTCCCAGGCGTGAAGATGTCATCGGCGCGCTTGCCGACGATCTTGTCGCGGGAAAAGCGCGAGAAGCGTTCGAACGCGCGGTTGGCAAAAATATAGCGGCCGTCCTCGATGCTCTTCGCAGCCACGCACATCGGCACGTTATCGAGCACGGATTCCAGGAATTGCTTGGTGGAAGCCAATTGTCGCGACAGGTTGCGCTGTTCGCTGCAGTCCTCATGCGTCGCGATCGAACCGCCGTTCGGCAGCGGGAAATACCGGACCTGAACCGAACGCCCGTCGGGCAGTTCGGTGATCAGCCCCTCCGCCGTGGCGGCATTGGCGTAGAAATCCTCGACGCCGACGTCGAGCACGCCGCGCTCGCGACGCAGCGCCACCAGTTCCGGCCCGGTCATGCCTTTGCGGATATCGGAGCGCGCCAAACCATAGATTTCGAGGTAGCGATTGTTGCAGAACACGATCCGCTTGCGTGCATCGGTCATCACCACGCCATGGCTGAGGGTGTTGAGGGCGGAGCGGACGAAAGCACTCTTGCGCAGTTGCGACCGCTCGGCTTTGCGCAGCGCCGAAAGAATCCATAGCGTGACAGCGGCGAGAAAGCCGCACACGACCACGCCGCCGATCACCGCTTCCCACACCACATTGGGATCGGCCGAGCCGATATAGCTCGTCGGGGCAAACTTATCCGATATCGCCCAGGCGGCGCCGAACGGTACAAGGACCCCGATCAGGCACATGGCGGCCTGCGCGGGAATCAAAATCTTGCCGCCTGCCTGCCAATTCTTGTCAGCCATCAGTCACTCGCGGATTTCCGTGCCGGAGTGTCTGGCTTCACGGGTTTGGATCAGGTAAACGCGTACCCGCACAATTCAAAAATGTGACTTAAATTATGGCAATTGCCCTGACATGATTAATGCATCATTAACGGGAAGCTGGCCAAAACGTCGCACCACAAAGCGGCTCGGCCGGATCGGGCGAAAGACCATCCGAAACAACGCGATGATGTGTAAATGTTACTGACCCCGGACGCGCGCCAACCCGCGAATCCAGCCTCGCCGAAGTACCAACCATCCCGGACCAGAACTGCGAATGGATAAAGTCGATTGCGTCGTGGTGGGGGCCGGAGTGATCGGTCTTGCGATCGCCCGAAAGCTGGCACAGGCAGGCCGCGAGGTCATCGTGCTGGAGGCGGCCGAGGGCATCGGGACAGTCACCTCGTCGCGCAACAGCGAGGTGATCCACGCCGGTATCTATTACAAGGCCGGCAGCCTGATGGCGCGGATGTGCGTCAGCGGCAAGCAGGCGCTTTACGCCTATTGCCGCGATCACGGTATCCCGCATCGCAATTGCGGCAAGCTGATCGTCGCGACGACCCCGAAGGAAACCGAAAAGCTGCAATCGATCCGGGCCCATGCCGAAGCCAATGGCGTGCTCGACATGCAGACCCTCTCCGGCGATGCCGCCCGCGCCGTGGAGCCGGCGCTGAATTGCGACGCAGCACTGCTCTCGCCCTCCACCGGCATCATCGACAGCCACGCTTATATGCTGGCGTTGCGCGGCGACGCCGAGGAGGGCGGCGCGGCCTTTGCCTTTTACACGCCGCTGATCCGCGCCAAGGCGTCCGCGGGAAAGATTGAAGTGGACGCCGGCGGCGACGCGCCGATGACGATTGAATGCGATCTTTTCGTCAATGCCGCTGGCCTCGGCGCGCCCGCGGTTGCGCGCAGCATCGAGGGCATGCCGATCGAATTGATCCCGGTGCCTTATCTCGCCAAGGGCAATTATTTCAGCTGCAACGCACGGGCGCCATTCTCACACCTGATCTACCCGGTGCCTGAGCCTGGTGGGCTCGGCGTTCACCTCACCCTCGATTTGGCTGGACAGGCACGGTTCGGCCCCGACGTCGAATGGGTCGATGCGATCGACTACGCAGTCGATCCAGCTCGGGCGGAACGGTTTTATCCGGCGATCCGGCGCTATTGGCCGACGCTGCCCGATGGCGCGTTGATGCCAAGCTATTCCGGGATGCGACCCAAGATCGTGCCTCCCGCCGTAGCTTCGCAGGATTTCCTGATCCAGAGTCCCCGGGATCACGGCGTCGCTGGTCTGATCAACCTGTTCGGCATTGAATCGCCCGGACTGACATCGTCGCTCGCGATAGCGGATTACGTCGGCGAACTGGCGGGGGTATAAAACGCCGCTGATGCGGTCAGCCGACGTTTGGAGGGCGGCCTCAGGCCGCGGTCGGCTTGACCAGACCCTTGTCCCGGCAGTACCGGGCCACCGCGTCGTCGATCGTCGGCGGTTCGCCAAACAGGTCCTTCTGCTTCCGGGTATCGCGGCTAACATAACCGCCCTTTCGGATCCACGCCAGCACGGCGTTCGAGTCGCGGAGGGACGGGACGAACCGCGCCAGCAGCGGCAACACGGCGAAAAGAAGGGGCGGGATGGCGGGTTTGGCGACCACCGGTCGGCCCAAGGCCCGGGTGAAGGCCGCGGCCAGCTGCGGTCCGGTGACCGGAACGTTCCAGCATACGTCCACGCTCTGGTTCAGGGCCGAGGCCGGCACGTCGAGGGCGGCCTGGGCCGCATACCCGGCGAGATCCGGGGTGTAGATCATGCTGAGCGCGACCCCGGGGACCCACTCGGGGAAGACGCCTTTCCGAACCTTTGGGGCCACGATGTCCCGGGTTCGGTCAAGGAAGGCGCCGGCGCGCAGAGCGAGGTAGGGCTGGCGTTTCTTGGCCAGGTATTCCTCGGTCAAGAGCTTTTGATGGAAATGGGGCACCCCGGTTGCCTTGTCGCACTCGAGAATCGAGATCAGGATTACCCGCGGTACGCCCGCATTCTTGGCTGCGTCGACCAGGTTCTGATACCCCTTGGTATCCGTCCGGGAGTTGTCTCCCTTCGTGCGGGCCGAGTGGGCGGTGAAGCCCGCGGCGCTGGCAATCACAGCCTCGGCCCGGGGTTCGGCTGTCAGGGCCCGCTGTAACGAAGTGCGGTCATTGAGGTCGGCCACCACGTAATCCGTCACCCCGAGGGATTCGAGTTTGGTGCGGTTGCTGGTTGCCCGGACCACGGCCCTGACCCCGGCCCCTCTTTCGAGCAGGGCTCGGACGATCGCCGACCCCAGCGCTCCCGAGGCTCCCACCACCGTGACTATTCTTGTTTCCGTAAATTTCTTCTTGGCCGCAGCGGGTTCGTTCTCGGCGTCTTGGCTCATAGGGCCGCTCCGTGGTGAATCCTGGCCCGGCGTCGCTTCAGCCCTTGGGAGCTCCGCTCACACCGAACGGTTTTGAGTTTGCGCGCGGCGCGATGCCTCAAACAGTCCTCTGACGATGCTGGTATCGGTCGTGCTAGGATAACGTCATGAGCGACGCCGCGACCGACAACCTCATGGCCCGCCGACGTGAGGCAGGCGCCTTCCTGCGCTCGCGCCGTGGGCGATTAGCGCCTTCCGAGGTCGGCCTCCCCCAAGGCTTTCGCCGGCGGACGCCGGGCCTTCGCCGCGAGGAAGTGGCGATGCTCGCCGGCGTCGGAACGACTTGGTATACTTGGTTGGAACAGGGACGTGAGATACAGCCGTCCAACGAAGTTCTCTCAGCGCTTGCCGAAGTGCTTCGGCTCGATCGCACCGAGCGACATCACCTCTTTTCCTTGTACGATCGCCCGACACCGGAGCGGCGCCTGCCGGGCGAGGAGCAGGTCGGTGAGTCACTTCGGCATATGGTGGATGGCCTGGCCGGACAGCCGGCCTTCGTCCTCGGCTGGCGCTGGGACATCCTCACTTGGAACAGAGCGGCCGAGCTTGTTATGGGCCCATACGCGGGGCTTGATGGCAGCAGGCCTAACGTCCTCGACCTGTTGTTCTCCGATCGGGCTCGCCGGCTGTTCGTCGATTGGGAGAACGTGGCTCGCCGTGCGCTCGCGACGTTCCGAGCTGACTGCGCGCCGTATATCGGTGACCCGGATTTCGAAAGCGTGGTTGCGCGCTTGACGCGCCTCAATCCCGAGTTCGCGGCGTGGTGGCCGCAGCATGACGTAGCGCACCGCCTGGCGGGCACGAAGCGCCTCAATCATCCGACTGTCGGCCGAATGCATTTCGCTTTTTCAATGCTCGCCGTTGGCGACCGGCCAGGTATGAAGCTGTTTGTCTTCACTCCAGTCGATGAAGAGGATACGCCCCGAAGGCTGAGCCGGCTCCTCAAGCACCCGCCTCTGACCGCCTAGTTCGCTGCGGCCGCTCGGCTGATGATAACGCATCCGCCAGCGCCAACCATTGGGGGCGCTGGGTGCGAAGACGTGCAGTATTTTCCTGCAAGGATTTCCAGTGTGCCGTTTCTAGTGCAGCGTTTCGCTGACGGTATGTTTAAGACGCTCGATCTCGTCCTTAACCATAAGTTTTCGGCGCTTTAGTTCGAGGATTTGCAGGTCGTCTGTGGAAAGATGTACCAGAGCTTCGTGCAGTTCGTTTTCGAGTATCTTGTGTTTACGTTCCAATTCAACAAGATGCGCCTGCATTGCCATACGAAACCTCCTCGGTGTGATTAAACCTCAGATGTGATACGGACGACTCAGTGTACACAAGTCGCTCGGTCTGTCGATGGGAATCGAAAATCTCCGCTCATATTTCAGTGTCATCTGTAATCAATCGTGAGTATGGATCAGGCTCGCCCGGCCTGATCTTTGCTGTGCGTGGCCGCACCAAGCGTGCTTGCAGACCGCGCCGACAGCAACGATATTCCGGGCAACGACTTTCGCAACCTCATCGCGTTTTCAGCCAACATGCACCATGACCAACGAAGATGAGCGCGAACTAGAATCCGAACTCGCGCGGCTGCAACAAGAGCACCGTGATCTCGACGCGGCGATCGATGCGCTGCATCAATCTCCCGCGCCGGATTTGCTGCGGCTGCAACGGCTGAAAAAGCGCAAGCTGCAATTGCGCGACCGCATCGCCTTTATCGAAGACCAGATCACACCCGATATCATCGCGTAGGCTTTAGGCCGTCACCGGTATCCGGCTCTGAATCTGGCCTTTAACCCCCGATTGTCAGCTCTCGTAGCACGCCGGTGATCTGTGCCGGGCTGTAGGGCTTCGGCAGAAACCGTCCGCCCTCGGGCAAATCCGTTTCCGACACGTGGAGGTGGCCCGAGGTGGCGATGATCTTGATCGGGGGCCATCGGCCCCGGACCGCCCGGGCGAGTTTCAGCCCGTCCATGGAACCCGGCATCTGGATATCGGTAAAAACCACGGTGATATCGCGACGCGCTTCCAGTACCTCGATGGCTTGATCGGCATTGACGGCTTCTATCACTTCGAAGCCGGCGGCCTCGATCGCTTCAGCCGCATCCATCCGCAACAGGAATTCGTCCTCGACGATCAGCACCACGGGTCTCCTGGCTTCGACAAGACCCATCGTTTCCCCTCTCCTCACGGACAAGCGATAAGCACCGGATATTGTTTTCGTTCCCGCGCGGCGAATTTCTCAACAGCCCATCGGGCCGGCGCGCAACAATCGTACTTTACGTTTCGGAGGACGCTTTGGACGACTTCGGGATCGTTGCGCTCCCGGCGATCCGGCGCGACCGATTTGTCGTGATCCGATAAAGGCCGATTAACCACCGCCAATGCTGGAACCGGGATGCCGTGAAACCAAGCTGCCGCTCGCTTCGTATTTCGCATGCGGTGGCGAGTGGTCCTCCAGATTGGCGCCACCACAGGCGGCCTCGCCTTCGCTGTGCCCGCGAAGCGAGGTCGTTTGGTTCTGGGCTGGATCAAACCGCCGAGTAAGCTCTGGATCTCGCCGATGACCGTCGATGCATTGCCACATCTCCCGGCCGCGCAACTCGCTTCGCTGGTCGATCTGGCCATGGTGACGCCCAGTCCGAAAATACCGGCATTGCATCTGACCCGACTGATGGTGCTCGGCTACGTCATGATGACCGCCGACGGCCCCTTGGTCACCGCTGATGGCCTGATCCGGATCACCGAAAACGCGTGAACAAATCGCGGCTGACATGACCTGCCCCTGTTTGACGCTTGACTCCTAAAGAACAAAATAGGAACATTACCTCTGTCGCCTTCAGCCACCGGGGATCATGTCATGTCCGAACTTTCTTTGCCGCCCGAGATCAGCCGTTACGAACAGGCCTGCGACCAGGCGATCGCGATGTGCGACGGCAACCTGCGCAGCACCATCAAGGCGCTGATCATGGCGAACGAATATCTGGAGACGGAACTGGAAGAGTTGCAGGCGGCGGTCGCTGCCGGCTGTGCGCCGGCGCAACCGTCGCGCGTCCGCAACAACGCCGCCTGAACGTTTTCTGGAGCAACGACGTCTGAGCGTTTTCTGGAGCCACGATATGGCCGATGTCACCTACTATGTCGCGCTGCCATTCCTTCAGGACGATGGCGGTTCACCGGTCGCGGGAGCCGCGGAAGAATGCCAGAGCTCGTCGGCGGCGCTGCGGCGCGCCGAAATATTATCGAGGGGCGAAGGCTGCATCGGCGCGCTGGCGTTCAGCCGCACCGGCGATCCCTTGATGGGCGAATTCGGTGATGCCAAATTGCTCAGGAAATTCGGCAACGTACCGGACGATCTCAGCGCGCTCTAGTTTATTGTTTGAGCATGATCTTTTCGGAAAACCGATTTCCACTTTTCCGGATCATGCTCTAGGGAATCCGCGCATCACGCCTCGTGCCGCCGTTGCGCCTTGCGCACATACATCGCGCGGTCGGCTTCTTCCATCGCCCGGCCTGCTTCCGCGTGCGGGCCGAGAAGTGCGACGCCCGCGGATACACCGGCGGTGACGACATCGCCACCAAACTCGAAGCTCAACCGGTCGACGGCTTGTTCCAGCAGCGCCGCCTTGGCCCGGGCGTCGGTCTCGCTCAGATTCCATAACAACAGCGCGAACTCGTCGCCACCGAGCCGCCCGATCACGTCGGATGAACGCACCTGTTCCAGCAATATACCGACGATGGCTTTCAGCACCTGATCGCCCGCCGCGTGTCCGAACGCGTCGTTGATCGGCTTCAGGCGATCGACGTCGAGCACGATCAGCGCGCCGCTCGCATGATAACGTTTGATGTAGGCGATCGAGCGACTGAGCTCGCGCTCGAAGCCGCGCCGGTTCGGAATCTCGAGCAGGAAGTCGGTGTCGGCGGAAGCCTGCAATTCGTCGATCCGCGCCTGCGCCCGCGCCAATTGGAGCCGAAGCCTCCGAATGGCTGGCTTGCCGTCGTTGGGCGCGACCGGGATCCGGGGCGCCGGCGAGCCCTTGGCCGGCTTGCCCTGGGGCGAGGCAACCTTGGACACCCCGGTTTTGCCGCGTTTGGCAGGCCTTGATTTTGCGGATTTTGAGCCAGGAGGCACTTTTGAACGGGGAGTCACTTTTGCGCCAGACCTGGTTTTCTTCTGCATGGAGGGGCCTGAAAGGCTTGCCGGGATTTACCAAGACAGGATAGTCCATTCTGAACCCCTTGCCACGCCTTGCCGATCCTTGGGCCGATCCTATAATCCGGCCTATGTTTTTGGATTCTCGAAAAGAATTGACCGCATGACCGCGCCCGTAGCCATCATCATGGGAAGCCAGTCGGACTGGACCACCATGCGCCATGCCGCCGAGACCCTGACCGCGCTTGGGGTTCCCCACGAAAAACTTATCGTCTCGGCGCATCGTACCCCGGACCGGCTGTTCGCTTTTGCGAAGGGCGCCCAGGCGGCCGGCTTCAAGATCATCATCGCCGGCGCCGGGGGGGCGGCGCACCTGCCGGGCATGGCGGCGTCGCTGACCGAGCTTCCGGTGTTCGGCGTTCCCATTGAATCCAAGGCGCTGTCCGGCGTCGATTCGCTCTATTCCATCGTGCAGATGCCGGCCGGAATTCCGGTCGGAACCCTGGCGATCGGCAAGCCCGGCGCCATCAACGCAGCCCTGCTCGCGGCCAGCGTACTTGCGCTCAACGATCCGGCGCTGGCCGGCCGGCTCGCGGCCTGGCGCAAGCAGCAGACCGACGCCGTCAAGGAACACCCGGAGGAATCGGCGTGACGGCGGCGAACCCATTGAAGCTGAAGCCCGGCGACACCATCGGCATTCTCGGCGGCGGCCAGTTGGGCCGGATGCTGGCAACGGCGGCGGCGCGGCTTGGCCTGCGCTGCCGAGTGTTCTCACCCGACCCGGATTCGCCGGCCTTCGACGTCGTGATGGATGCGACCTGCGCGGAATATGCGGATGTCGAGGCGCTGGAGCTGTTTGCTGCGGATGTCGACATCATCACCTACGAATTCGAGAACGTGCCGGCAGCCTCCGCAATGATCCTGGCGGCGCGGCGTCCGGTGCTGCCGAACCGCAAGATCCTGGAAACGACGCAGGACCGCCTGGCGGAAAAGGATTTCGTCCGGCAACTGGGTATCGGCACCGCCGACTACGCCGACGTCTCCTCGGTGGCGTCATTGCGGGCCGCGATCGCCAGGATCGGCCTCCCCGCCGTGCTGAAAACCCGCCGCTTCGGCTATGACGGCAAGGGCCAGTCGATCATTCGCGAGGGCGACGATCCCGAACAAATCTGGGAGGATCTCGCGACCAAATCGGCAATCCTGGAGGCCTTTATTCCATTCGAGCGCGAGATTTCGGTGATCGCCGCGCGCAGCGCCGGCGGCCAGGTCGAATGCTTCGACGTGACCGAAAACGAGCACGCCGACCATATCCTGAAGACGTCGCGGGCCCCGGCGGCGATATCCGACGCGCTGGCCGCGCAGGCCCGCGGCATCGCAGAGAAGATCGCAACCGCCCTCAATTATGTCGGCGTGCTCGCGGTCGAACTGTTCGTGGTTGCCGGCGACGGTGGCCCGAAACTTCTGGTCAACGAGATCGCGCCACGGGTGCACAATTCGGGGCACTGGACCCTGGACGGCGCCTCGATATCGCAGTTCGAGCAGCATATCCGCGCCATCGCCGGCTGGCCGCTCGGCAAGCCGGTCCGGCATGGCCCCGTCACCATGACCAATTTGATCGGGGACGAGATCAACGATTACGAGCGGTGGCTCACGGTTCCGGGCGCTACCGTGCACCTTTATGGCAAGGGTGCGCCGCGCCCAGGCCGGAAAATGGGGCATGTGACGCAGGTTGCCCCCGTGTCGCCCAAAATCGCCTGATCGGGATCAAATGACCGAATTTGGCCCTGCTGAACCTGCATAATTGCAGTTGCGCCGGTGGACATTGCCGGCGTTGTCTGATACATCCGCGCCCTCAAGGTTAAGGGCTAGGCCTTTTGCCAGCCCTTTGCTTTACCAGAATTCCAATCCGATCCACTGAAAGAGGATGCCGCGTGCAGGTTCTCGTCCGCGATAACAATGTCGATCAAGCCCTCAAGGCGCTGAAGAAGAAGATGCAGCGCGAGGGTATTTTCCGCGAGATGAAGCTCCGCGGTCATTATGAAAAGCCCTCCGAGAAGAAGGCCCGTGAAAAGGCCGAAGCGGTGCGCCGCGCGCGCAAGCTCGCCCGCAAGAAGCTGCAGCGCGAAGGTCTGCTGCCGATGAAGCCGAAGCCGGTGTTCGGCGCAGGTCCAGGCGCGGAGCGCGGCGGTGCCGGCGGCCGCGGTGGTCCCGGTGCGGGTCCGCGCGGACCGCGCTGAACCCAAATTACAGGGATTTGAATGCAATAACGCGGGCCAAGTGCCCGCGTTATTTTTTTGTCAGCGATATTTTTTCCAAGTTATTTTTTGCGTGGTCTTGAGCCGCGCCATGGCTGCCGGCGTGAAAGCCAAGCAGACCCCGAATCGGGTCCGGCCTATTGCGGCACGACCGCGTGGAACATCGATTTCGCGGCTAACAGCATGTCTTCAGCCACGTTGTGGTGTTCCTGCGCCGACGGGTCAGACGGCTGAATGGCACGAAGATCGAGCGGCCGCGCCGGCGGAATATCGGCCGGTGGGACCGGACGGCGAGGATCGTCGATCCGTGCAGTCACCGAGTTCGATGGCGTCGGCGACGAACCAAACGATTCCTCCGACGGCGGCGCGGACACCATGATCGGCGGCGGCAGCGGTCGGACCGCCGCAGGAACTGCTGCTTGTGGAATGGATGCCTGCTGAGGCGATGCCTGCGGAGCCGGTACCTGCGGCGGCGTCGACGCCACACGCGGCGTTTCCGGCGTCCGCAGCGAACCGCCATTCGACGCACGCAGTCGCTCAATCGCGGCACGGGCCAGATCGTTGGCATCGCGATCCGGAGCGATCGTGGCCTCAACCGTCTGCGGCGGATTCGTAGGAACTGCGGCCGGCGCAACCACCGACGCGGCGGGCTGAACCGCCAATGGGATCGTCCTGATCGCGGTCTTTTCCCGCGGCGCGGCCGGTGGCCGCTTGGTGTCCGCCGGGATGCTGGCGGTTTCCGCGGGCTTGTCGTCCGACTGTTCCTGGGATTTCTCCGCCGCTTTCTTCTCGGCGAGCGCCTTCTCAGTGGCGGCCTTCTCAGCGGTGGCCTTGTCAGGGGCGGACTTCTCGAACAGGGCCTTGATGCCCTTGGCCCGCACGCCTGCGGCCGGGATGTTGGCAACATCGCCCGATGCCGGATCCGCTTTTTTGGGGTCCGCCGGCGATACCGCTGCGGCTACCGGCGCATCCGCAGCCGGCTTGGACACGATGTAGTGATTGACGATGTAGGCGCCGATGATGGTCGCCGCCACCGATGGCAGCATATCCATCGTCAATTTGGAAATGTATTTCAGCATCCTACCACTCCCAGCATGGGCTTGATGCGGGAACTTTGAGGCACATTGAGGGATCAACTGCGACGGATCGGTGGCAATTCGATAAACGGAAGTATACGGCCATCAGGGTTTCAGTTCGACTTCGAGGAACACGATTTCATCCGTCGTCTCATTGAGCACGTCGTGCTTAACACCGGCCTTACGGAAGTAGGATTTGCCGACCCCAAGCTGCGCCTTGGAGCGGTCGCCGTTGGGCGCCACGATGGTCATTTCGCCCGCGGTCACGGGAACAATCACATAGTCCATCTCATGGGTGTGATGACCGGTCGCGCTGCCGGGCGCCAGCCGCCATTCGGTGACGCGGACTTCCGGCGTATCCACCTGAACGTCGGATTTGGCGCTGATCATGCTCGCTGTTCCCCTGAAATCACCTACGGCGCGAACACCAGAAACACGAATACCGCGAACACCACAAGGTGAAGCAGCCCGAACAGGATGTTGGTACGGCCGGTGCCGAAAGTGAGCATGCTGAGCAGGAAGGTCAACAGCAGAAGCACGATCTCGCGATGGTCGAGGCCGAGGATCAGCGTCTTGTCGAGCGTGTAGGCCGCGACCGCGACCGCCGGAATGGTCAGCCCGATGGTCGCCAGTGAGGAGCCCAGCGCCAGGTTGATGCTCTTTTGCAGATCGTTCTTGCGCGCCGCCGCGAGCGCGGCAACGCTTTCCGGCAGCAGGATCAACAGCGCCACCAGAATACCTGCGAACGCCGGGGGCGCGCCGATCAAGGCGGCGGTGGCATCCACCACCAGCGAAAATTTCTTCGCCAGCAGCACCACCGCCAGCAGCGAAATCAGCAGCAATCCGATGCTCAGCGACAACCCCGCACCGGAAGCAGGTTCCCCGTGAGCCGAATCGTCGCCCGCGCCCTGCACGAAATAGTCGCGATGCCGAATGGTCTGGGTATAGAGGAACACGCCATACAGCAGGATCGTCACGACGCTGACGAACACGAGCTGGGCTTCCGAATAGAACGGCCCCGGCGTGGTCAGCGTGTAGTTCGGCAGCACCAGCGTGATGGTCGCCAGCACCGCCAGCACCGACAAATACAGATTGGCGCCCGAGACCTGAAAGTCCTGCTCGCGGTAACGCAGCCCGCCGACCAGAATGCAGATGCCGGCCAGGCCGTTGCACACGATCATGACCACCGCGAACACCGTATCGCGCGCCAGCGTGGGCACCGCCTTGGCGCCGAGCATGATGGTCGCGATCAGCGCGACCTCGATGATGGTGACCGCCAGCGTCAACAGCAGCGTGCCGAACGGCTCGCCGATCCGCTCGGCGATCATTTCGGCGTGATGGACTGCCGCAAACACCGTGCCGAACAGCACGACCAGCAGCACGGCGGCGAACACAAGGCCAGCCGCAGACGGCGCGAAGATGTAACCCGTCGCGGTCACCGCGGCAAAGAGCAGCACCGCCAATACCGGGAAGATCCAGGCTGATCTGGGCATCGGGCCGTGCGCGCTCATCTC
>NZ_LMUK01000027.1:43636-276990 GCF_009766005.1 Bradyrhizobium sp. S69
CTCAACTAGGCAGGCACCATGCACCAAACTGGCGGGACCGTCAGCCGGCTGAAGCATCTATAACCCAACGCGATCGGGATGACGGGATCGCGGCTGCCGTGCGTGATCAGCAGCGGCACGGTGACGCGCGCGATGCGTTGGTCGGAGCGGAACTGGTCCCGTAGCAGCAGGCGCACCGGTACCAGGCGAAACAGCGGCAGCAAGCCGGCTACGCCGGTTCCGAGCGAGAATCCCCAGAGACGTCACATCGCCTTGACGATATTCTCGGTCATCTTCTTGGCGTCGCCGAGCAGCATCATGGTGTTGTCGCGATAGAACAGCGGATTGTCGATGCCGGCATAACCCGACGCCAGCGACCGCTTGATGAACATCACGGTGCCGGCCTTCCAGACCTGCAGCACCGGCATGCCATAGATCGGCGAGGTCTTGTCGTCTTCCGCCGCCGGATTGGTGACGTCGTTGGCGCCGATCACGAAGGCGACATCGGCCTGGGCGAATTCGGAATTGATGTCCTCGAGTTCGAACACCTCGTCATAGGGCACGTTGGCTTCGGCGAGCAGCACGTTCATGTGGCCCGGCATGCGGCCGGCCACCGGATGAATGGCGTATTTCACCTCGACACCCTCTTTCTTCAGGGTATCGGCCATTTCGCGCAGCGCGTGCTGCGCCTGTGCCACCGCCATGCCGTAGCCGGGCACGATGATGACCTTCTGCGCGTTCTTCATGATGAAGGCGGCATCGTCGGCCGAGCCGAGTTTTACCGGGCGCGCTTCGCCGCCCGGGCCGCTCGCAGCGGCGGTCTCGCCACCAAAACCACCGAGGATCACCGAGATGAACGAACGATTCATCGCGTGGCACATGATGTAGGACAGGATCGCGCCGGAGGAGCCGACCAGCGCGCCGGTGATGATCAGCGCGGAGTTACCGAGCGTGAAGCCGATGCCGGCGGCGGCCCAGCCGGAATAGGAGTTCAGCATCGAGATCACGACCGGCATGTCGGCGCCGCCGATCGGGATGATCAAGAGCGCGCCGAGCGCCAGCGCGATAATCACGATCAGCCAGAAGTCGAGCGCGCTGCCCGACATCACCAGGCCGACGATGAAGACCACCAGCGCGATGGCGAGCAGGATATTGATGAGGTGGCGTGCCGGCAGGATGATCGGCGCGCCGCTCATGCGTCCCGACAGCTTCGCAAACGCGATCACCGAACCGGTGAAGGTCAAAGCGCCGATGGCGACGCCGAGCGACATTTCGATCAGGCTCTGCGGATGGATGTTGCCGGTCGTGCCGATGTCGAAGGCCTCGGGCGCATAGAACGCCCCGGCAGCGACCAGCACCGCGGCCATGCCGACCAGCGAGTGGAATGCTGCGACCAGTTCCGGCATCGAGGTCATCGGCACCCGGCGTGCAATCACAGCGCCAATGCCGCCGCCGATCGCGACGCCAAGGATCACCAGCACCCACGCCATGCCGTCGGCCGGCGGATGCGCCGCCAGCGTGGTGGCCACCGCGATCGCCATGCCGATCATGCCGAAGAAATTGCCCTGCCGGGACGTGGCGGGGCTGGATAACCCGCGCAGCGCCAGGATGAACAGCACGCCGGCGACGAGATACAAAACTGAAGACAGATTGGCGTTCATGATTGGCGCGCTCCCCCGGCACCTTCGTCATGCCCGGCCTTGTGCCGGGCATCCACGTCTTGCTTTATCTGCTCACGGCATTCGTCGATGGCCGGGTCAAGCCCGGCCATGACGAGCGAAAGCACTTTGCGACCAGACATCGACGTGCAACTCACTTGGCTTTCTTCTTGTACATCGCCAGCATGCGCTGGGTGACCAGGAAGCCGCCGAAGATATTCACGCAGGCAAAAATCAGCGCGACGAAGCCGAAACCGCGGGCCCAGCCCGAACCGCTCGAGATCATGCCGACGCCGACCGCGAGCAGTGCGCCGACCACGATCACCGAGGAGATCGCGTTGGTCACCGACATCAGCGGCGTATGCAGCGCAGGTGTCACCGACCACACCACGAAATAGCCGACGAATACGGCGAGCACGAAAATCGAAAGCCGGAACACGAACGGATCGACGGCCTGCGCGATATGATCCATGGCTTCGCTCCTTATGCTTTCGGCTGGAAGTTCGGATGAATGACGGCGCCGTCTTTGGTCAATGCGGTGGCCTTGACCAGTTCGTCATCCCAGTTCACCGCCAGCGCCTTGGTCGATTTGTCGACCAGGGTTTCGATGAACGAGAACAGATTGCGCGCGTAAAGGCTGGACGCCGAGGCCGCGACCCGGCCGGCCACGTTGGTGTAACCGACGATCTTGATGCCGTCGACATCAGCGACTTCGCCGGCCTTGGCGCCCTCGACATTGCCACCGCGTTCGACCGCAAGATCGACCAGCACCGAGCCCGGCTTCATCGATTTCACCATGTCGGCGGTGACCAGCTTGGGCGCCGGACGGCCCGGAATCAGCGCGGTCGTGATGATGATGTCCTGCTTCTTGATGTGCTCGGCGGTGAGCGCGGCCTGCTTGGCCTGATACTCTTTCGACATTTCCTTGGCGTAGCCGCCGGCGGTCTGGGCGTTCTTGAATTCGTCGTCCTCGACCGCGAGGAATTTGGCGCCGAGGCTCTCGACTTGCTCTTTGGTCGCGGGACGTACGTCGGTCGCGGTAACGACGGCGCCGAGCCGCCGCGCGGTGGCGATGGCCTGCAGCCCGGCGACACCGACGCCCATCACGAACACTTTTGCCGCCGGAATGGTGCCCGCCGCGGTCATCATCATCGGAAAGGCGCGCCCGAAAGCTTCAGCCGCCTCGATCACCGCGCGATAGCCGGCGAGGTTGGCCTGGCTCGACAGCACGTCCATCACCTGCGCGCGGGTGATGCGCGGCATCAATTCCATCGCAAACGACGAGATGCCGGCATCCGCCATCGTCTTCAGCGCGGCGTCGTTGCCGTAAGGGTCCATGATCGCGATCACCAGCGCGCCGCGCTTGTAGTTCGCAAGCTCGGAAGCCTCGGGCCGCTTCACCTTGATGATGATATCGGCGTCCTTGACCGCGTCGGCGCTGATGGTCGCGCCTACCGCGGTGAATTCAGAATCCGGCAAGCCGGACTTGATGCCGGCACCCGGCTCGACCGCGATATCGACGCCCAATGCCTTGAACTTCTTCACGGAGTCGGGGGAAGCTGCGACCCGCGGTTCGGACGGATCGATTTCCTTGGCGACGGCAATCTTCATGGGGCCTCCGGCGGCGCAACAGACGCGCGCGCGAACAAGCTAGCGCTAATTCCGCTGCGATGGATACCGGTTTCGCAACCGGAATACGGGCAAAACTATTCTGATCGCGCCGCCGCACTGCAGCGCGACGGTACAAGCCAAGAACGGATCAGGTCAGGAAGATCGCCATCATGGCGACGATGAAGATGACGGCGGCCGAGCCGAACTTCACCAGCTTGATGAAGCCTTCATAGGTCTGCTCATGGGCCGGATAGTCGTTGCCGTCGGCGGTGGTGTAGGCAACTTCGTTATGGTCTGACATCGGTGTCCCCAGTCGATATTCTCAATCTCGCGTCGAAATACCGCAAAGCCGCTGGCAGGGCAACGGCAGGCGGGGCGGTATCGGTCACTTATCGGGTCATTCGGCCGGCCAATTGTCCCGAATCCAGCGGGTCAGGCTTGCCTCGCTAACCTCGCCGGCGGCGAGGGATAGGATCATGGCCGCGGCCTCCGCTTCGGGCACGACGAAATCCACACCGTTCACGCCGAGAAAAGTGTACAGCGCCAGCAGCGAAGTGCGTTTGTTGCCATCGACAAATGGATGATTGCGCGCAATGCCAAAGGCATAGGCTGCCGCCAATTCAGCGAGTTCGGACTGCTCATACGACCATCGGTTTTTCGGCCGGTCGAGCGCCGACTCGAGCATACCTTCATCGCGCAAACCGCTTGCCCCGCCGTGGATCGTGAGTTGCTCGTCGTGTATTGCAACAACCATCTGGCGGGTAAGCCAAAATGGCTCGGTCATTTTGCAAGCTCGGCCAAGGCATTGTGGTAGCGCTTCATGCCACGACGGGCGACTTCCATCGCTTTTTCAAAATCCGGGTCGTGAGGCGTTAGTCGAAACCCGCCATCAGGTGTGAGCGTCGCATATAGCTTGTCGCCAACGCCCACATTCATCCGCGCAAGCACATCCTTTGAAAGTATAATTCCTGAGGAATTACCGATCTTCTTGATCTCGACAGTCCCGATCACCTGACCACGGGCATCTGGAACAATTTTGGCTTGCTCATTCATGGCATTAGCTCCGTTATACAGGTTGTATAACAGAATCACGCGACCCGTTCAACAGATGTTTTACAGCCCTCGCAGCCCTCAGACACGCCTCCGCGCCCTCGCGGCGCCAAACGCCCGAGTTGCGATCAAGGCTCCCTCAAAACTGAGAGGGCGCAGGCGACCCTCGAAGAGAGGGCGCAGTGCGACCCTCGAAGAGAGGGCGCAGGGAAGACCGGGTGCGCGCTGCACCCGAGGTCTCATGTGCAAAGGCAATAAAAAAAACGCACATGAGCATACAGGTTCAGCGGAAACACTCCGGCCTTCCCTGCGCAATGGTTTTACGACTTATATCGTGCTCTCCCCGGCGAGACTTGGCTTGTTTGTCACCGTCATTCCCAAGAAGCATGAGCTCCTTGGGAACTTGACACCGGCCATTGGGGCGTCAGGACCACACGACTTCGCCGTCCGCTTGAGCCACGCTCGTCAGTCGCAGCTTTCGCGTCCATCGCACCCCACCGCACGTTCGTGACGATCGCGAGCCGCCCCTCTCATCGGGTGGGATAAGCAATGGAAGACGCGATTTGGGTCAAAAACCAAGCGGAATATTTTTCGAAACGGGGCTGGACAGGATTCCGCGTGCGAAGGTGATTTGCCCGTCGGGCAAATCACCGAAATGCCGTCAAGGTTTATGTGAGCGCTCGTTGTGTTTTTCTTCTCTTGAAGGCGAAGTTCGTAGGGTGGGCAAAGCGTCCACATCCGCTGTAGCTCAACGCGCGAAGGTGCAAGCGTGCCCACCGGGCGAGCGCGTCGCGTTGATGGAACGGTGAGCATGGCGCAAGGCGCCTTTACCCACCCTACGAACTCATCGCATCGCGATTTAGATGTGCTTTTCTTCCTTTGCGGGAGAAGGAAGCGAAGCTGGCCGGCTCGCTCAATTCATCCCTTCCAGTTCGTCGATCATGCCTGCGATCACCGACAGGCCGCCGTCCCAGAATTTCGGGTCCTTGGCGTCGAGGCCGAACGGCTTGAGCAGTTCGGAATAATGCTTGGTGCCGCCGGCTGAGAGCATCGCCAGATAACGTTCGGCAAAACCGCTCTGGGCGTTTTCGTAGACCGCGTAGAGCGAGTTCACCAGGCAATCGCCGAACGCGTAGGCGTAGACATAGAACGGCGAATGGATGAAGTGCGGAATGTACATCCAGAAATTCTCGTAGCCCGGCCGGATGTCGATCGCGGGGCCCAGGCTCTCGCCCTGCACGCTGAGCCAGATCTCGCCGATCCGCTCGGCGGTCAATTCGCCGTTGCGCCGTTCGGTATGCAGCGCGCGTTCGAACGAATAGAACGCGATCTGCCGCACCACCGTGTTGATCATGTCCTCGACCTTGCCGGCGAGCAGCGCCTGGCGCTGCCTCGCGCTTTTGGTCTCACCCAATAATCGCTTGAAGGTCAGCATCTCGCCGAACACGCTGGCGGTCTCGGCGAGCGTCAGCGGCGTCGGCGCCATCAGCGCGCCATTTTTCGCCGCCAACACCTGATGCACACCATGACCGAGCTCATGCGCCAGCGTCATCACGTCACGCGGTTTGCCCTGATAATTCATCAGCACGTAAGGGTGCGCCGACGGCGTCGTCGGATGGGAGAATGCACCCGGCGCTTTTCCCGGACGCACCGGCGCATCGATCCAACGATCGGTGAAAAACCGCTCGGCGATATTGGCCATCTCGGGCGAGAACCCGCGATAGGCCGTCAGCACCATGTTTCTGGCATCGGGCCAGGCGATACTGCCGGTGGCGGCAAACGGCAGCGGCGCGTTGCGATCCCAATGCGCCAGCTTCTTCTGTTTGAACCAGCTGGCCTTCAGCCGGTAATAGCGATGCGACAGCCGCGGATAGGCCGCGCGGACCGAGCTCACCAGCGCATCGACGACTTCACGCTCGACGCGATTGTTCAGATGCCGGGAATCCGCGACATCGGCAAAGCCGCGCCAGCGATCGGAAATTTCCTTGTCCTTGGCGAGCGTATTGGTGACCAGCGCAAAGGTCCGCTCGTGGGCCTTGAAGGTTTTCGCCAGCGCCTGCCCCGCCGCCTTGCGCTTTTGCGGACTGCGATCCTGCAAGAGATTGAGGGTCGGCTCGATCGCCAGCTCGCGGCCAGCGACCTTGAAGCGCAGGCCGGCAATGGTTTGATCGAACAGCCGGTTCCACGCGGCATAACCGCTCTGGGATTTTTCGTGAAACAACTGCTCGACGCGGTCTTCCAACTGGTACGGCTTGTCCTTGCGCAGGTCTTCGATCCACGGACGATAATGGCCGAGCTCGGGCGTCTGCATGGCGTGGTCGATCGCGGCATCGTCGACCCGGTTGAGTTCGAGCGCGAAGAACAGCAAATGCACCGACGCCGCGGTCAGCCGCTCGGAAACGTCGCCGTAGAATTTCGTGATTGCGGGATCGACGCTGTCGCCGGCATGCGCGAGGCCCGCATAGGATCCGAGCCTGCCGGCGAGATCGTCGATCGCCTCGTAACGCCTCACCGCTTCGGCCAGCCAGCTGCCGCCGCCCTCGCCGGCGATGTGTTCGGCAAGTCTACCTTTGTAGTCGGTCTCGAACGCAACGCATTCGGTGTCCATCCTCGCGAGGTCACGGGCGATTTCCGGCGCGCCGATGCCGGAATAAAGGTCGGCCAGGTTCCATTCCGGCAGCTTGCCGGCCTTGTTCCTGGTCGCGCTCTTGGTCACGTTCTTGACCGCATTCTTGGCGGGCTTTTTCGCGGTGGCGGATTTACCTTGAGCGGTCGACTTGCGGAGGGCGGATGAAGAGCGCGCGTTCATCTGGTTCGAGCCTGTATGTGCGTTTTGACCTGAAACGGTCGGGCGAGGACGGAACGCCAACGTTTAAGAGGGCGTTAATCGGCTTCGGCGAGAGTGCCCCGATTCGAGACAGATAGTTGTAACGACCGAGGAAAGCCATGGTTGCCTGCATTTTGATCGTTGATGACGATGCCGTCCAGCGTCGCTTGGTCGAAAACATGGTGCAGAAATGCGGCTATGAAGCGCTCGTGGTCGACAGCGGCGATGCCGCCATCGCCGCGCTGACCGCACCCGATGCGCAAACCATCGATGCGGTCGTGCTCGATCTGGTGATGCCCGGCCTCGACGGCATGGGCGTGCTGGCCAAAATCCGCGACGCTGGTCTCAATGTCCCCGTGATCGTGCAGACCGCGCATGGCGGCATCGACAATGTGGTGTCGGCGATGCGCGCCGGCGCGATGGATTTCGTGGTCAAGCCGGTCGGCCTCGAACGGCTGCAGGTCAGCTTGCGCAATGCGCTGAACGCCAGTGCGCTGAAGGGCGAGTTACAGCGCATCCGGCACAGCCGTGAAGGCAGGCTGAGCTTCACGGATATCGTGACCCGCAGCGAAACCATGACAAGCGTGCTGCGCACGGCGCAGAAAGCCGCCTCCTCCACCATCCCGGTGTTGATCGAAGGCGAATCCGGCGTCGGCAAGGAGCTGTTCGCGCGCGCCATCCACGGCAGCGGCGACCGCAAGGCCAAACCGTTCGTCGCGGTCAACTGCGGCGCAATCCCCGACAATCTCGTGGAGTCGATCCTGTTCGGCCATGAGAAGGGCGCCTTCACCGGCGCCACCGAGCGCCACATGGGCAAGTTCGTCGAAGCCTCCGGCGGCACGCTGTTTCTCGACGAGGTCAGCGAATTGCCGCTGACCGCGCAGGTCAAGCTGCTTCGCGCGTTGCAGGAGGGCTCAGTCGAGGCGGTCGGCGGCCGCAAGCCCGTGAAGGTCGATGTCCGCATCGTCTCGGCGACCAACCGCAAATTGCTCGACCGGGTCAAAGCCGGTCAGTTTCGCGAAGATCTGTTCTATCGCCTGCACGTGCTGCCGCTGACGATCCCGCCATTGCGGATGCGGCGCGAAGACATCCCGCATCTGTTGCGGCATTTTCTGGCGCGATTCTGCGCCGAGGAAAATCGTCCGATCACCGGCATCAGCGGCGAGGCCATGGCGCTGCTGTCGCAACTCGAATGGCCCGGCAACATCCGCCAGCTCGAGAACGCGGTCTATCGCGCCGTGGTCATGAGCGAGACCGACCAGCTCGGCATCGACGACTTTCCGCAAGGCCTGCAAACGCAAGGCGCGCTGGAAGCGCGCAACATGTTGGTCGAACCGCTGATTATCGGGCCGGATTCGCATCCGACCGCGCCCGCCATGATCTCCGGTAACGATATACCTATCGTGCCGTTACCGTCGGCCGGCATGCTGACGATGCTGACGGCTTCGGGCGAAGTCCGGCCGCTCGAGGAAATGGAGACCGAGATCATCCGGTTCGCGATCGCGCATTATCGCGGGCAGATGTCCGAGGTCGCGCGCCGCCTGAAAATCGGCCGCTCGACGCTGTATCGCAAGCTCGACGAAGCCGCCGCCAACGATCCATCGGCCGGCACCGCCGGTGATGCGAGCTGACGGCGGGGCACAGCTCCGGGCCGGAACCTTTGAACCGTGTCTTGGCGGTGACAGACAAAGGCTAAAGCGCGTGGCAAAACTACGCCATCCGTTGCAAAACGGGCATTTGGAAGTCAGTTTGTCGTGAGTTGCCCCGTACCGCGCTGGCTGCATAATGGGCGCGCGTGTATCGTCTGCGTATGAATCGTTGCGTGCAGGCGTAACTGGTTGCAGGCGTAACATGTTGAACGAGATTTGGAGCGAATTCAGACGCGAGCCGTAGCTGTCACTGAATCCGCGAGAAACCGATCCGGCCGGCACTTTGGCGAAAGCTGAAAGCAGAAGCTCAAGACCGGCGATTAACTAGGACTGCTCCATGCCGGGGCGGTTCCACCCAAGGGGTGCGATAATGCGAGACTGTTTGAAGAACCGCAGCGGATTTGACCGCGTGCTGATGGCGGTGGCGGCGACTTTCCTCACGGTGTCCGCGACCTCGGCGCTGGCGCAGAGCGATCCGGCCCGTAGCAACAGCGCCGCAGAGCTCGCGATCGACGCGGCCGTGCCGCGCCCGGAACCCGCCAACGTCCCGCCCCCGACCGCCAACGATTTCAAGTCTGATACCGTTAAGGCCGATACGGCGATTTCTCCGCCTACGGCGCCCACGGCCAACGCCGCTGCGACGAAGCCCACGGAGGCCAAACCAGCCGATGTCGCCACCGCGCCGGCGCCCGCCGCTGCCAAGCCTGATGTGGCCACCACGGAACCGGCGAAAGTCGAACCTGCCAAAACTGAAGCTAGCAAGACTGAACCCGCCAAGAGCGATACCGCGACCACTGCTCCGGCCGCCGAGCCGGTCAAGGCCGCCAGCAACGTCCCGGCCGCCGATCAGCCGGTCGCCGACAAGCTGCGCGACCTGTTCGGATCGAAATCGTTGCGCTATTTCGACCGCAAGGCCGAACGCGCCGTGGTGGAAAAATTCTACACCGCGCGCGACTTCGCGCCGTTGTGGACCCAGGGCGGCACGCCGACCGAGGCCGCCAAGGGCGTCATCGCGCGCCTCAAGGACGCCGCCTCCGACGGCCTGAACGCCGCCGATTATCCGGCGCCGGATTTTGCCGCCGCGACCACGCCGGACGCGCTGGCCGAAGCCGACCTCAAACTGACCGACAGCATGCTCGACTATGCGCGCCAGGCGCAGAGCGGCCGGATGCACTATTCGCAGGTCTCGGGCGACATCCAATATCCCGAGCACCCGACCGATCCGGCCGAAGTGCTGACCAATGTCACGTCGGCCAAGGACGCATCCACAGCGCTCGACAGCTACAACCCGCCGCAAAAGCTCTATCGCGAATTGAAGGCGAAGCTCGCCGAATTGCGCGGCGTCGGCAACGGCCCGGTGGTCGAAATCGGGCAAGGCCCGGTGCTGAAATTCACAGCCCCCGGCAAAAAGCAGCAGGCCGCCGCCGTGATGGAAGATCCGCGGGTGCCGCAGCTTCGCGCCAAGCTCGGCGTCAGCGAGGACGCCGACGATACGCATTACGACGCCAAGGTCGCCGAGGCCGTGCGTAAATTCCAGGAAAGCGCCGAACTGCGGCCGACCGGCGCCCTCGACGATCAGACCGTCAGGGCTCTCAACAATCCGAAGCGCGACAAGCAGATCGATACTGTCGTCGTCAATATGGAGCGCTGGCGCTGGCTGCCGCGCGACCTCGGCGCGCCCGCGATCGGCGACGCCTATGTCATCCTCAACATCCCCGACTACACGCTCAAGGTGATGCAGCACGGCGCGCAGGTCTGGACCACCAAGGTGGTCACCGGCAAGCCGGGCATTCATGCCACGCCGCTTTTGACCGAGACCATGAAGTACATCACGGTCAACCCGACCTGGAACGTGCCGCCGTCGATCGTCTATGGCGAATATCTGCCCGCCTTGCAGCAGGACCCGACCGTGCTGCAGCGGATGGGATTGCGGCTCGATCGCAATCCCGACGGCAGCGTCCACATCTCGCAGCCACCGGGCGAAGCCAACGCGCTCGGCCGTATCCGCTTCAACTTCCCGAACAAGTTCCTGGTCTATCAGCACGACACCCCGGACAAATATCTGTTCGCCAAGGATGAGCGCGCCTTCAGCCATGGCTGCATGCGGGTGCAGAACCCGGATCAATACGCCGCCGTATTGCTCGGCATCACCCAGCCGAACGAGCATTACACGGCCGACAAGATCCGCAGCATGTACGGGCACAGCGAGATCGACCTGAAATTCCCGGTCCCGGTCCCGGTCAACATCACCTACCAGACCGCGTTCGTTGACGACGCCGGTAAGCTGCAGATCCGCAAGGACGTCTACGGCCGCGACGCCACCATGGTCGCGATGCTGCGCAATGCGCATGGCAAGGACATGGAAAACATGGTGGCGCATTCTCAGCCGAGCTATTCGCATCCGGTTGGCAATCTGCCGACGTCGGTGAACTATGCCAGCGCCGGCTCCTCCGGCCCGTCGTTCTTCGAGCGGCTGTTCGGCGGCCCCAGCGTCGCCCCGGCACCGCCCCCGGGCCGCCGGCCGGTTCCGCCGCGGAATGTCTACACTCGCTGATAAGGACCGTTTCGGTCCTTATCGGATATTCCCCAACAAGATCAACGGTCTCGCCAACGGCGCGAGACCGTTAACGTTAACCATTCTCCATCTCGATTTAATCGGTGGGCTATTTTTCGCCACACTCCCCGAGTTAGGTTAAGGCCTGACGTTGGGGGTGGGGCGCAAGTCTCGTTAGTTAAGTCTCGTTGGTTAGTTCTCGTTGCCCGTCCCACTTGAAGCTTTTGCCTTTCGCCGCGCGGGGCTGTGAAAGGATTTCGCGATCGGTCGGAACTGCTCCGGTTGATCGTCTTGGGTGGGCTCATACGTGCTGGCTGGTTTCGCACGCCAAATCAACTCGCTGTCGTTGCCGAAAGCCGGAACCAGTTTCGGCCTGACATGCTTGTTGCTGCTCGCCGGCGCCGGAACGGTGCATGATGCCGCCGCGCTGAACGAAACCCGCACCCTTTCGTTCCATCACACCCATTCCAACGAAGACCTCACCGTCACCTTCAAGCGCGACGGGCGTTACGACGAAGCCGCGCTGAAAGAAATCAATCACTATCTGCGCGACTGGCGATCCCAGGACCAGACCGTGATGGACCCGCATCTGTTCGACATCATCTGGGAAGTCTACCGCGACGTCGACGGCAAGAAGCCGATCCAGATCATTTCCGCCTATCGCTCGCCCGCCACCAACGCCATGCTTCACCGCCGTTCCTCCGGCGTGGCCCGCTTCAGCCAGCATATGCTCGGCCATGCGATGGATTTCTTCATTCCGGGCGTGCCGCTTGAGCAGATCCGTTTCGCCGGCCTGCGGCTGCAGCGCGGTGGCGTCGGCTTCTATCCGACCTCGGGATCGCCGTTCGTGCATCTCGACACCGGCAGCATCCGGCACTGGCCGGGCATCAGCCGCGATATGCTCGCCAAGGTGTTCCCTGACGGACGCACCGTGCATATGCCCACCGACGGCAAGCCGATGAAGGGCTATGAGCTCGCCCGCGCCGACATCGAAGCCCGCGACGGCAACGATGGCGCTTTGAAGAAGAGCAGCCCGAGCCTATGGGCCAGGTTGTTCACGCATAAATCGAACGACGATGAGGACGACGAGGCGGTCTCGACGCCGGTGCCGACCGCCCAGCAGGTTGCCGACGCGGCCTCGGCGATATCGGCGGCCAACAAGGCGGCCGACGCCAAATCCGCCGATACTAAATCCGCCGAAGCCGTAACGACGCCGCGTGCAAAACCCTCCGCGTTCCAGTTGGCCTCGGCCGACATGCAGGTGGCGCAGCCCGCGAAGCCGAAAGTAGCGGTATCGGCCAATACGGCTGAGGCAAGCCCGCAATCGCCGGCCGATATCATCAATGCCCGCGGCTTCTGGGGCGATGCCGCGGCCGCGCCGAAGCAGGCAACGGCCGCACAGGTCGCAGCCCTGAAGGCGCGCCAGGCGGTAACGCCGGCCGATCCGCAATCGACCTCCAGCATTCCCGCAGCGTTCCAGGCGCTGGCCTACGCGCCCGCCGCCAACTCACCGGTCGACCGCGCCAATATCGTCGCCGCCAGCGCGCCGATCCCGCGCAGTGCGCGGCCGGCACCGCGCAACGCGGCTGCGACCGCAACCGGGATCAACAGCGTCGCCAGCAAGGGCGCGCAGGGTCAGGATGGCGTCGTCGCCACCTCGACGCGGATTGCCGCGGCCAAGGGCAATGACGTCTGGCTGCGCGTCGTGATGCTGGCGCCGAGCGCCAGCAGCTCGATGTTCACCACGGTGCTGGGCGATACCGATATGAGCTTGATGCGGGCTTATTTCATCAAGCCGCAGGCCATGGTCGCGATGAGCTTCTCGGATGATCCGCAGATGGGATTGCAGAGCGAGCACTTTACCGGATCGACCACCGCGCGGCTGCAGACGACATCCTTCGTGCTGCAGACCGCCTCGCTGCATTGAGCGCGTAGCGTAAATTCACACGGCTTCGATACGCTCGGCGTCGTACTCGCGTTCCACATATTCGGCGGCGTCCTCGCGCACGCGAGGACCCATAACCCCTGGCATCGCCAGTAGGGCATGGAGCAAGCTCCAACAATCTCGTAAGCGCCGGTGGCTATGGGTCCCGGCGCAAGGCCGGGACGACGAGAGTTTGGTGTGGCGAAGGGGCTTTGCGTGCCCGCCTCACAGCATTCCCAACGCCTGCATATAGGTCTCCAGGATGGTTTCCTGCTCGGCGCGCTCATTGGCGTCCTGCTTGCGCAGGCGGACGATGGTGCGCAGCGCCTTGACGTCGTAACCGTTGCCCTTGGCCTCGGCATAGACGTCGCGGATGTCGTCGGAGATCGTCTTCTTTTCTTCTTCCAGCCGCTCGATGCGCTCGACGATGGCCTTGAGCTGGTCCTTGGCGAATTTTGTCGCGGGCTCTTCCTGGAGAGCAGCAGAGGTGGCCATCGGGTACTCCTGGGGAACTGACGGTTGAGGCTGAAAGATCAAGCGCCGCACGCTTTGCCGCGCGGCGCTTTTCTGCAAATGACCCTCAAGATCGCGGAGGCTGGCGTCAAGGCACCATCGCAATCATCCACAGCGCGCCCACAGGAGAAACATCTATTCGGGGTTCGCGTCGTTCTGTGCCGTCATGGCGAGGAGCCGCCACCACTTGGACGTCATCCTGAGGTGCGAGCCCTTGCGAGCCTCGAAGGATGTTGTTCCGCGCAGTGCGTGCAGCCATCCTTCGAGGCTCGCCAAGAGGCTCGCACCTCAGGATGACGATGTGCGCGTAGCCGGCGTTTCAAGACCGTCTGCCTAATGCCCGCTGTGAGCCTTCTTCATCGCCGCGAGCTGCTCGGGGCTGGCGGTGCCCTGATAGGTCGCCTTCCAGATCTCGTAGGGCATGCCGTAGATCGCCTCGCGGCTCTCGTCCTTGCTGATCGCGACGCTGTTGGCGTCGGCTTCCTCTTTCATCCAGTTCGACAGGCAGTTGCGGCAGAAGCCCGCCAGATTCATCAGATCGATGTTCTGCACGTCGGTGCGCGAACGCAGATGCTCGACCAGCCGCCGGAACACCGCGGCTTCCAATTCTGTTCTGGTTTTGTCATCGATTGCCATATTGCACTCTCGGGCGTTCGCACCGGCTGTCCGGGGCAGGATCATGAATATTAAGTGGGCGCTGTCACAGAATTTGCCATATCGCAGCGCAAACAGGGTACCCTTCGGTAAGGATTCGACTGCCGATTGCGTGATCGGACCGCCTCGACCGTTGACAGCCACCGTCGGCTCACGCGAAATCGTCAAGGAATACTGATATAGCCTGGCTAAATGATCGCTGAAACTCCCCACCGCCGCCATCCCCCCTCCGCTCGCCTGATCGCCGGTTTGCTGCCAGCGCTGGCGCTTGTGGTCGCATGCCTGTGGAACAATTCCGCCGCGGCGGACTTTCGCCTCTGCAACAACACCGCAAGCCGGGTCGGCATCGCGCTCGGCTACAAGGACGCCGAGGGCTGGACCACCGAGGGCTGGTGGAACGTGTCCTCGCGCAGTTGCGAAACCCTGCTGAAGGGCACGCTGGTCGCACGGTATTATTACATCTATGCGCTCGATTATGACCGCGGCGGCGAGTGGTCGGGACAGGCGTTCATGTGCTCACGCGACAAGGAATTCACCATCAAGGGCACCGAGAATTGCCTGGCGCGCGGCTTCGACCGTACCGGCTTCTTCGAGGTCGACACCGGCGAACAGCGGGCCTGGACCGTGCAACTGACCGAAACCGGCGAACAGCAGCCGGCCCAGAAGGTGCCGGGTCTGCCGGGAACGGTTGACCCGAACAGACCGGGCGGAATCCCGGGCATGGCGCCAGGCGGCGCAACACCCGGCCTGCCCACCCCACCCGCGCCTCCGGGCAAGTCTGGTCCACCACCGGCCACGTCAGGACCGCCACCAGCCACGTCAGGACCGGCACCGGCGCCCGGAAGCAAACCATGAGACGTCTTCGCCGCATCAAGATCCTTGCAACGCTTGGCCCCGCTTCCTCCGACAGCGCCATGATCCGAAAGCTGTTCGAGGCCGGCGCCGACGTGTTTCGCATCAACATGAGCCACACGCCGCACGACAAGATGCGCGAGCTGGTCAAGACCATTCGCAATGTCGAGTCGAGTTATGGCCGGCCGATCGGGATTCTGGTCGACCTTCAAGGGCCGAAGCTGCGGCTGGGCTCGTTCGCGGATGGCGCGGTGCAGTTGCAGAACGGCCAAAGTTTTACGCTGGATTCCGACAAGACGCCGGGCGACGGCACCCGCATTCAGCTTCCGCATCCCGAAATCCTCGCCGCGCTCAGACCGGGTCACGCGCTGCTGCTCGACGACGGCAAGGTGCGCCTGATCGTCGAGGAAGCCTCGCCGGACCGTGCCGTCACCCGCGTCGTGATCGGCGGCAGGATGTCCGACCGCAAGGGCGTCAGCCTGCCCGATACCGATCTGCCGGTATCGGCGATGACGCCAAAGGACCGCGCCGACCTCGAGGCCGCGTTGGTCACCGGCGTCGACTGGATCGCGCTTTCCTTCGTGCAGCGCGCCGAGGACGTGATCGAGGCCAAGAAATTGATTCGCGGCCGCGCCGCCGTGATGTCGAAGATCGAAAAGCCGCAGGCGATCGACCGGCTGCCGGAAATCCTCGAAGCGTCCGACGCCTTGATGGTGGCGCGCGGCGATCTCGGCGTCGAGCTGCCGCTGGAGCGCGTGCCCAGCCTTCAGAAGCAAATGACGCGGCTGGCGCGGCGCGCCGGCAAGCCGGTGGTGGTCGCGACCCAGATGCTGGAATCGATGATCCAGAGCCCGGTCCCGACCCGCGCCGAAGTGTCCGACGTGGCCACCGCGGTCTATGAAGGCGCCGACGCGATCATGCTGTCGGCGGAATCGGCCGCCGGCAAGTTTCCGGTCGAGGCGGTCTCGACCATGAACCGCATCGGCGAGGAAGTGGAGCGCGACCCGACCTATCGCGGCGTGCTCAATGCGCAGCGCGCCGAACCGGAGCCGACCGTCGGCGACGCGATCGCCGACGCCGCGCGGCAGATCGCCGAGACGCTCGATTTGTCGGCGATCATTTGCTGGACCGATTCAGGATCGACCGCGTTGCGGGTCGCGCGCGAACGGCCGAAGCCGCCGGTGGTTGCGATCACACCGAACCTCATCACCGGGCGAAAATTGTCGGTGGTGTGGGGCGTGCATTGCGTGGTCGCCGAAGACGCCCAGGACCAGGACGACATGGTCAACCGCGCCGGCTCGATCGCCTTCCGGGATGGCTTTGCCAAGGCCGGCCAGCGCGTGATCATCGTCGCGGGCGTGCCGCTCGGCACCCCCGGCACCACCAACATGGTGCGCATCGCCTATGTCGGCCCCAACAGCGACGCGGATACCTGAGCACGGCAAAGCGGGATCACGCCGGCACTCAGCGGGATGAGTTTTGTTTGAGTCAGCGAGCGGGCCAGTTCGTCACCTCGCCCAGCAAGAGAGCCTGCGAAGCAATCACCGACGTCATCCCCGGGATGAACGCAATTGCGTTCACCCGTGAAGTGCGAGCTCTTGCGTGCCTCGAAGGATGGCTGCAAGCACCGAGCTGAACACCATCCTTCGAGACGCGGCCCAGCGGCCGCTCCTCAGGATGACGGTTCCGGTGTGTCCCGGCGAACAGCGACACTGGACTCAGCGGCGCGAAATTGACCCGTCTTGAACGGCTATTTCCTGCACGAAATCGAGGAAAGCCCGGACCTTTGCCGGCGGCAGATGCCGGGAGGGATGATAGGCATAGAGCGGATAGCGTTCGTCGGACCATCGGGACAAGATCTGCACCAGCGCTCCCGCCGACAGCAAGGGTTCGAGGCCGATCGCCAGTTTTTGAAACACGCCCTGGCCGGCAACACATGCCGCCACAGCCGCCGAGGGGTCGTCCATCATCAGCCGACCCGCGGCATTGATGTGAATGATCTTGCCACGGCGATGAAATTCCCACGGAAAGGCACGACCGGTCTGCGGATCGCGAAACAGCACGAGTTCGTGGTGGACGAGATCGTGAGGCGTCGCCGGCTCGCCGTGCTTCTCGAGATAGCTTGGCGCGGCGCAGGTCAATATGGCAGTTTCGAGCAGCTTACGAGCGATCAGGGATGAGTTGTCCGGTGGCCCAAAACGGACCGCGACGTCCACCCCGGTCATCATCTCTTCGCGATAGTTGCTGGTCATGAGGTCGACCGACAGCAGCGGATACCGCGCCATGAATTGCTGCAATTTCGGCGCCAGCACCATCCGCGCGAACCAGGGATCGACGGACACGCGCAGCCGGCCACTGACCACCGTGGCCGTCCCAGCGGCATCGGCGGCGGCCTCTTCCAGACCGGCCAGCAGCGGAATCACCTGGGTGTGAAAGCGGCGCCCCTCCTCGGTCAGGGTCACCTCTCTCGGATTGCGATTGAAGAGCCGCACCCCGACCCGGGTTTCGAGGCGTGCCACGGCGCGGCTGACGCCCGAAGGCGTCAAGCCAAGCATTTCCGCGGCCCTGGCGAAGTTACCGGTCTCGGTCACCGCGGCGAGCACGCCCGCGCCGGTCAACAGCCGCGTATCGAAGCTCATGGCGAACTCCCGTCAATCCACCCGCCCCCCGGATAGTGATTTTGAGTCATCATAACACTGATCTTAATGCGCGTGAATCACCTCATCGCGGCGACTAGAAACATTCGCAGCGCTTCCGCCGGGAGCCCGGGCTGACCTGAGCCAGCCTTTTCACGACAATCATCGGGAGCAACCTCATGTACGCAATCACCGGCATTACCGGCAAAGTGGGCGGCGAGGTCGCCCGTCATCTTCTCGCCAATGGCCAGCCCGTTCGCGCCGTGCTGCGCGACCGGGCCAAGGCCGCCGACTGGGCGGCGAAGGGCTGCGACATCGCGATCGCGGACATGGCGAACGCAGAACAGCTCGCCGCCGCGTTCGCGGGCACCCAAGGCGTCTTCATCCTGCCGCCCTCGGACTTCGACCCTGAGCCTGGCTATCCCGAAGCGAAGCGGGTGATCGATCAGGTGACCCGCGCGCTGATGACGGCCCGGCCGCAAACGGTCGTGTGTCTATCGACCATCGGCGCAGACGCGCCGCACGACAATTTGCTGACGCAGCGCACGCTGATGGAGAGGTCGCTGAACGCGATCGACCTCCCGGTCAGCTTTCTGCGGCCCGGCTGGTTCATGGAGAATGCGCTGTGGGACGTCGCGTCGGCACGGGACGAAGGCGTGCTGCGGAGCTTCCTGCAACCCGCCGGCAAGGCGTTCCCGATGGTCGCGACCAGGGATGTGGGCCGCGTTGCCGCCGACCTGCTGCGACAGCACTGGGCCGGAACGCGGATCGTCGAACTCGAAGGCCCCGCCCGTGTATCGGCGAACGATCTGGCCCAGGCCTTTGCCGCGGTCCTTGCGCGGCCCGTGCGCGTCGAAATCGTATCCCGCGAGAGCTGGGAGGGGCTGTTTCGCGCCCAGGGCATGAAGAATCCGCAAGCCCGCATCCGCATGCTCGACGGCTTCAACGAAGGCTGGATCGAATTCTCCGACCAGGGCCGCTCGGCGGTGAAGGGCGACACGGCTCTGCTTGAGGTCATCACGGCGCTGGTGGCCGGCGGCGCGGCAACCTGAGCGCGCGCCGATTTGCACAGAACCTTTGCAAGGAATGGTTTCATGAAGATGATCAGGACCCAGGGAATAGACATCCCCCATCTCGGCTTCGGTACGTTCCGGATGCCGGGAGGCGACGCGCAGCCCGTGGTGGAAAGCGCCATCGCGCTCGGCTTCCGCCATATCGATACGGCCGCGATGTACGAGAACGAAACCGCCGTCGGCGCGGCGCTCGCGGCTTCGGGCATGGCGCGCGAGGAGCTGTTCGTCACCACCAAGGTCTGGCACGACCAACTCTCGCCGGATGCCCTGCACCGGGCGTTCGATATCAGCCGCGGCAAGCTCGGGCTCGATTATGTCGACCTCTACATGATCCACTGGCCGAACCGGGACATGGACATGGCGGCGACGCTGGAAGCCTTGATGGAGTTGCGCCAACGCGGCCTGACGCGGGCGATCGGCGTGTGCAACTTCAACCTGCCGATGATCCGCCGCGCCGTCGAACAGATCGGCGCGCCGATTGCCAGCCATCAGGTCGAGTACCATCCGTTCCTGTCGCAGGCGCCGATGCTGGCCTATCTGCGCAGCAAGGCCATTCCGCTGACCGCCTACGCGCCTCTCGCGCAAGGCCGCGCGGCGAACGATGCCACGCTCGCCGCCGTCGGCAGCAAGCATGGCGCGACCGCAGCCCAAGTGGCCATCGCCTGGCTGTTGGACCAGCAGGGCGTCATCGCGATCCCGAAGGCCGGCCGGCCGGAAAGCCAGAAGGCCAATCTCGACGCGCTCGGCATTTCCCTGGACGACGAAGATCGCGCCGCGATTGCGGCGCTGCCGAAAGACCAGCGTTTTGTGCGGCCACCCTTTGCGCCAGAGTGGGATGCTGTGGTGTGAACGGCTGCGGGCGAGCAAAGAGCGCGGTCATTCCGGGCACACGCGCTCGCGCGGGCGAACCCGGAATGACTTACTTGATCAGAGCAACGTCGCGTCCAGGGTGATCTTGGTGTTCAGCAGCTTCGACACCGGGCAGCCGGCCTTCGCCATGGCGGTCAGTTCGGCGAACTTTGCTTTGTCGGTGCCGGGAATCTTGGCCTGCAAGGTCAGATGCACCGAGGTAATGGCAAAACCGTCGGCCACCTTCTCGAGCGTGACGTCGGCCTTGGTCTCCATGTGTTCGGCGGTGAGCTTGGCCTCGCCGAGAATCAGCGACAGCGCCATGGTGAAGCAGGCCGCGTGGGCAGCACCAATCAGCTCTTCGGGGTTGGAGCCCGGCTTGCCTTCGAAGCGGCTGGCGAAGCCATAGGGATAATCGCTCAGCGCGCCGCTCTTTGTCGAGATTGCGCCCTTGCCGTCCTTGATGCCACCCTGCCATTTGGCGGAACCTGATGTCGTTGGCATGTGTCGCTCCTTGCGTTGGCTACATTGGCTGTCGATCGCCGCTTGCACGGCGGACCGCTGCACGTTAGCGGCATCGATGCGTCAAAGTGATGTCGCGGCGCTGCCCGTTATGGTCTGCGCCAGAGCCTTTTGTACCTGGAATCACGAGTCGCTATTGCCGCCCATCCTTCGAGACGGCCGCTTTGCGGCCTCCTCGGGAGCGGCGAAGCCATCTCGACGTCATCCTGAGGTGCGAGCTCTTGCGAGCCTCGAAGGATGGCCGCACGCACTGCGCTGAACACCATCCTTCGAGACGCGGCGAAGACGCCGCTCCTCAGGATGACGGCGGAGATAGCTTCACAGTCTCTCAGGATGAGGTGTAACTCGTTGAAGCACAACGACCTCATGCTGAGGAGCGAGCATCGCGAGCCTCTCGAAGCATGGACAACAGGCGACTCATAAATCTCTCATAGTCGACGTTACGCGCCGACCAGCGCTTTCGCCGGCAGCACCGCCTGCACTACGAGGCCGCGGGCACGGGCGTCCATCACGCCGACCGCGCGCAGTGCCAGCAGCGTGACGGTTTGAACGGCGTCGCGCAGCTTGGCCGGGTCTTCCATATTGTCCGGCGCCAACGGCCCGACGAGAGCTTCATGCAGCGCGCCAAGCAGCGCGGTGGCGGCCAGCGCGGTATCCTGCGCCGGCAGATGCCCGGCGCGCACCGCGGCTTCGATCCGGGCGCTGATCTCGCCGGCGATCTCGCGGCGGCTGGCGATCCGCGACGCCGTGACATCGACATCGACCGGTTCGGCCAGAATGCCCCAGGCCAGCTTGCGCTGCGACAGTACGTGCACGGCCACCGTGGTAACGGCCGCGGCCAGCGCCGAGGACGGCCCGGGTGCGGCGTCCGCGGCGCGGCGGATCGCTGCGAGTTCGTCGCGCGAGACGTCCGCGATCAGCTCGGAAATCAGGTCCGCCTTGGAGGGGAAGTAACGATAGACGGTTCCGGCGGCGACATTGGCCCGGATCGCGACCGGCGCGATCTGCACCGCGGCCATGCCGCCATCCGCTGCGGCATTGCGCGCCGCCGTCAAAATGGCGCTACGCCGCGCCGCAAGCCGTTTCACCACCTGATGGGTTCGCCGATAGACCATGCCCGCGCTTCTCTTCCCTGGCGCGGATCCCAGGCCGTATTGGCCCGGCCGGGCTGCCCGCGTCTTGATGTTTTTGGCGGTTCGGCACGAACCGCTTTAAAGAACTGAACAACTATTCACACCGGATGACAAGGCTCATTGGAAGCTTTGAACGCATGGCACCGTTGATCGCAGGCCGGCCCGCGCTCGGGGGTCGCCCGGGCGTGACAGCGGGTGTTCGCGGAGGGCGTGCGCCGGATTGGCCTGTGCAGGCATGGTGTTAACCATAGAAATTCGCGGGGCGGCACCTATCGAACGGCACAACTGAACGATTAATCAACGTTAGATAGGTCACCTTGAGCGGCGATGGTTTGCAGTGGGCCATGCAGACCCGAAAGCATGCAGAGCCCGCGGCAGGCTCGCTTCGCTCGCGAGGGGACTTCATCGATGGACGCGCTGGCGGTTTGGGGCGACTCCAAGTCTGACGACAAGGCTGACAATAAGTCTGACAAGGAGCCGACGACGATCAGGCCGTACTTGCAGCCGCACTTGCAGAGGTATGGAATCTATCTCTGCCTGATTTCATTCGCGTGCGTGTATTATCTCGCCAACGCGCCGGCCCTGCTTTTCCATTATGATTTAGGATGGCACCTGGCCGCCGGAGACCTGATCAGGGAGCGCGGCGATATTCCGTTCCAGGATCCGTGGTCGTTCACCCTCGGAAACACCCGATGGTACAATCTTTCGTGGCTATGGGACGTGATTGCCAGCGTCGTATTTCAATATACGAAACTTGGCGGTCTCACCTTGTTTACCGTCGCGTGCGGCGCAGCCATCGTCGGATATCTGACGTCCGCCGGCTTGCGCAGCGGCGCCTCGGCGACGGCCGTCTGTATTGCGGTTTTATCCGCGTGTTTGCTGTATCCGTCGTTTGCGACCGCCCCGAATATCTACCTCGCCGCTTCGCCGAACACCTGCACGATGCTGTTTTGCGTCATTTTCTACCGGGAATGCCTGAACAGAACGAGATGTCTTTGGCTGCCCGCGATGATGGTGCTTTGGACCAATTTGCATGGCGGCTTCCTGCTCGGTTTTCTCATTCTCGGTGTTTTTTGCGGCACCGCGTTGCTGAGACGGGATTGGAAAAGTTTTAAGATCTACGCGCTCGCCGGCGCCGGCTGCTTCGTTGCGATCTTCATCAACCCTCTCGGCTGGCACATCTACTATGGCGTCACGGCGACACTGGGCCACTTCGTGCAAGCCTACATCACCGAGTGGTGGTCTTATTATCGGAACATGACCATGCCGGGGAGCATTCCCGGCGTCGTCTATATTTTGGCGTTTGTCGCGCTCGAACTGCGCACCGGACGTTCTTCGACCATTCCCCTGGAGTCGCGGCTGCTGTCCTGGCTCTTCTTGTTTCTGGGGCTTTATCAATTCAGATACATCGCCTTCTTCTTTATATTCTCGACAGTGCCGTTGGCGCTTCACATCGATCGGCTGCTGCCCAAAAGGCTGAATGATTTTGAAGTCCGAAAAGCCTTGTGGGCCGGCGCCATCATTGGCGCGTGCGCGCTGCCGTTGACTTTCATGCGGATAGAACCGGCTCTTGGGCTTCCGGAGATGCTGTCAGAGCAGGACGCCGTCTATCTTCAAACGCACTTTTCGCATGCGCGGATTCTGAACCACTGGAATGTCGGCGGTCTCCTGATTTTCCGCACCCGGGGCGCCGTGCCCGTGTTCGTGGATGGCCGTGCCGCGACCGCCTATCCGGATAGTTTGCTGCGCGACTATTTCACGCTGGTCCATATGGAGATCGACGAGGCCGCCTGGGACGCCGTGCTTGATAAATACAAGATCGATGCCGTGCTCTGGGTCAAGGCGCATGAACAGCTCAGACGGTTTCTCGTGGATAAGAGAGGCTGGAAGGAGCAGTACGCGGGAGCGTATGAGAGCCTGTACGTCAAGCCGTAACACGGACGCACGCGTTTTCGTGATGCGGACCGTTATCCACGGAGCTTGGGCGCGCATTCGCGCGACCCGTTGGCTTGAAAACGCCGTGGATTTCCACGACAGTCGCGCCGGCAATAACAAACGCCGCCCGACACAAGGCGCGGCCAGGAGAACATGATGGCCAGGATCGGCACAAATCCGTCGGCGACACGCCGCCTGGTGACAAGACGCACGCTGACAAGACGCACGCTGTTGACCGGCGCGGCCGCCGCGGCGGGATCAGCCCTCTTCGTCAAGCCGACGCGCGCCGCCGAATATCAATTCTCGCAATATCACAACCAGGCCGCCACCGGTCCGCTGCACAAGAACCTGACCGCGATGTGGGAGGCTGTGCGCACCGAGACCAATGGCCGGGTCGAGACCAATGTCTTTGCCGAAAACAACAAACTGCCGGGCGGCGATCCCGTCGCGCTGAAAATGCTGATGTCAGGCGAGATTCAGTTCTTCACATTGATGGGCGGCATCATCGGCACGGTGGTGCCGGTGGCCGAAGCACAGCAATTGCCGTTCGCCTTCAAATCGGCGGCGCAAGCCCATCAAGCGATCGACGGCCCGCTCGGAAAATACATCGGCGAGGAGATGGCGGCCAAGGGCATGTACCTGTTTCCGGTCGGCGGCTTCGACAACGGCATGCGGCAGGTCGCCTCGATCCCGCGCGCGATCGCAACACCCGACGATTTCGCCGGCATCAAAATCAGGGTGCCACCGGGACAGATGATGATCGATACATTCGCGGCATTCGGCGCCGAGCCGGTGACCACGTCGGCCAACCAGATTTACGACGCGCTGAAAACCGGCAAGGTCGATTCACAGGAAAACCCGCTGTCGATCCTCGAGGGGTTCAAGCTTTACGAACTGGTGAAGTATGTCAGCCTGACCAACCACATGTGGTCCGGCTTCAATGCGATGGCCAACCTCGCGCTGTGGACCTCGCTGCCCCCCGACATCAAGGATGTGATCGAGCGCAATTACGCCAAATATGTCCGCCTGCAACGCCTGCAACAGGGCGCCTTCAACGCCAGCCTGCGCGACGATTTTACCAAGCGCGGGCTGCTGTTCAACGAGGTCGATCAGGCCCCCTTCCGCGCCCGGCTCCCGAAAGTCTATGCCGCCTGGAAGGAAAAACTCGGCACCAAATGCTGGTCGCTGGTGGAAGCCGAGGTCGGCACGCTCGGCTAAATAGGTTCGCAGCTCGTAGGGTGGGCAAAGGCGCGCTTGCGCCGTGCCCACCATCGCATCTCGTTGCGTTCAATGGTGGGCACGCGGAGCCTGTCATCGGGCGCGCGTTCGCGCGACCCGGTGGCTTTGCCCACCCTACAGCGCTGAATGACGGATCGTCACGCCACGACCCTGCCGGGCGGCGACAGCGCCGGCGCTTCGCGGCGCGTCAGCGCGGTGTACAGCACCGCACCCAGCGACGACCCGATCAGCCAGCCCCAATCGCCGATGTTCGGGATCACGCCATAGCCGCCGCAGAGCGACAGGCCGATGGAAATCACGCCTGATATCGCGAGCGCAACCAGCGCGGTCCGGTTCCAGCCGCCGTCGTAATGCAGGGAGCCATCGGGCGACATCGTGTAGAGGTCTTCCAGCACGACCTGCTGTCGCTTCACCAGATAATAATCGGCCACCATGATGCCGAACATCGGGCCCAGCGCGGCGCCGAAGATGCTGACGAAAATGGTGATGGCCTGCGGGCTCGAGACGAAGATCCACGGGCATACCAGTACCGAGAGGATCGACGTGATCAGGCCGCCGAGGCGGAAATCGATCTTCTCCGGATACAAATTGGAAATGTCGTAGGCCGGCGAGACGAAATTGGCGACGATGTTGATGCCCATGGTGGCGACGATGAAGGTGATGGAGCCGATCGCCACCACCCAGGGATTGCCTATCCGCTCGACGATCGCAACCGGATCCATGATCGCCTCGCCGAACACCTTTACCGTGCCCGCGGTGACGATCACCGTGATGATCGCGAACACGATGAAATTGAGCGGCAGCCCAAGGAGATTGCCGACCTTCATGGCCTTCTCGTCGCGCGCGAAGCGGGAGAAGTCGCCAAAATTAAGCAATAGCGCCGCGAAATAGGCCACGATCAGCATCGCCGCACTCGCCATGTGACCGATCGCCGATCCCTCCGCCCGCGGACTGAGTTGCAGCGAAAGACTGGACGTGCCGGTCTGCGTCAGAATCCAGATCGCCAGCGCGAACATCACGACGTAGACGACCGGCCCGCAGAAATCGATGAACTTGCGGATCGTCTCCATGCCGTTGAGGAAAATCAAAAGCTGAAACACCCACATGAACAGGAAGCTGAACCAGCCGAGCGCGGACAGGCCGAGGAAACTGCTGTGGGTGAACGTCTCGGCCGCGGGATAAAACGCCAACACCAGCGCCTGCACGGCCTTGGAGGCAAAATAGGTCTGGACGCCGTACCAGACGATGCCGACGATGCCGCGCAGGCCCGCCGCGATATTGGCGCCCATGACGCCGAACGACATCCGCGCCACCACCGGGAACGGCGTGCCGTATTTCAGCGACGGACGCCCGATCAAGTTCATCAGGAAGTAGACCGCGGTGATGCCCACGATCATCGCCAGCAGCACCTCCCAGCCCGTCAGCCCCAGAAAGAACAGGCTGGCCGCGAAGGTATAGCCGCCGACCGAATGCACGTCCGACATCCACATCGCGAAGATGCTGAAGACGCCCCAGGTCCGCCCCTCCGGCGCGACCGGCGCCAGATCGTGGTTATAGAGCCGCGGGTCGGCACCGGGGATCGCGAGGGATGGCGGCGCATTCGAATGGCCTGACATCGACAGCTCCTGCGTTCAAGGACGGCAACGTGCTCGTTTTTCGAAGCAAGTCCCGCGCCAAAAGTTCAAACTAATTCCGGGATCGCGCCACGACGCGCGCGCCCGGCATGACTTAGTTCCCGGTCTGCAACTCGCCGAAACGCTGCCAGTTCTGACCGTTGAAGCGCATCAGCTGCATCTGGTCCACCGGGATGTGATCGGTCGGGCTGGTGTTGATCTTGATCCCCGGCAGCAGCATCGGCAGTTCCAGATCGTGGATCGCGTAGGCGTGCTTGAGGATGTTCTCGGTCGACAGATCGTCGCCGCAGGCCTTCAGCACCGCTTCCAGCGCCATCGCGCTGTTGTAGGCGTTGACGTAATTGGTGTCGTGCTGGTCGGCCTCGGGCACATATTGGCTCATGAATTCCCGCCACGCCTTGACCCCGGCATCGTCCTTCCAGGCGGGATCGTCGGGGTCCTTGACATAGGCGGTCGAGATGATGCCGGTACCGGCCTCGACGCCCGCCGGGATCATCACGGTCGAAATCCATACCGCCGTGTTCGACAGGAACGTCATCGGCCGCCAGCCGACCTCGAAGGCTTTTCGGATCGCCTGCGCCGCGAATTTCGGCGTGGCGGCAATCACGAATACATCGGCGCCGGACGCCTTCAGCTTGACGATCTGCGAGTCGATGGTGGGATCGGTGACTTCATAAGTCGATGCCGTGACGATGAACTCATATTTTTCACCGAGCACGTCCTTCAGGCCTGCGAGATAGTCGCGGCCGAAATCGTCGTTCTGCGAGATGACGGCGAATTTGGCGTTCGGATTTTTCGCCAGCGCATAGCGCGCGTAGAGCCGGGCCTCGTAGCGGAACGGCGCCTGCACGCCGACGGTAGCCTGCGGGAACTGCGCGATGTCGGCGAATTTCGAGGCGCCGGAAGCCAGGAACAATTGCGGGATGTTGTTGGCTTGCAGATATTTTGCGATCGCGGTGTTGTGGGCGGTGCCGATCGAGGAAAAGATCAGCGCGACCTCGTCGCTCTCCACCAGCCGCCGCGTCTGCTCCACGGTTTTGGGCGGCGCGTAGCCGTCGTCCAGCGAGATCAGATCGACCTTGCGGCCGTTGATGCCGCCGCGCGCGTTGAGCATCTTGAAATAGCCGGCCTCGCCCTTGCCGAGCGCGCCGAACGCCGACACCGGGCCGCTATACGGCATGGTCTGGCCTATTCTGATTTCGGTGGGGGTAACGCCGCGCATCTCGACCGCGTTGGATGCCGCGGGCCAGGCCAGACACGCGAGCGCGCCGATGGCGCCAATGTCCATGACGCCAATACCCGTGACGAAACGCATCGACACGCCCTCCCCGGTCATTCCGGGGCGCGGTTATGTCCACGCTCCCGGTACGACGAAACCATGCCATGACACCGACAACGACGCCAACCGGAATCCACTGGTGGTCACCGGACAGCGGGACAGCCGGCCGAGTTCATTTTGTGCGTTTGGGTTTCGTCCGCAGCCCGGTCGGGATCACGAATTTCAATCCGGACCAGGTGTCGTCGATGGCGCAGACCTTGATATCGACCAGGCCAAGCGGAAGCGCGGTCTGCCGAACCACGACATCGCTCAGGTCGGTGGCAATGCCGGACGACTTCTTGGGCCACGACACCCAGACCATCCCGTCCGGCGCGATCGCGTCGCGGGCTGATCGCAGATGCGCCGCAAGCCCGCTGGCCTGCATCGCGAACACATGCACCATATCCAGCGGCGCTTTCAGCACAGCCGCGATCGTGACACCGGCGGGCAATTTGCCGACGATGTCCTCATAGGCTCCGGGCGCGCCTGCCGTAAAAATGAAAAAGCCCGGCTTGATGCCGAGCTTTTCCACAACGGGTTTGCCGGAAGCGCCGGCCATATTCGAACAGCGTTACGCCTGCGGCTGTGGCTCCAGGCCGGGATCCGAATCCGGTCGCGGGCGCGGCTTGCCGGCCGGCGGCACCGCCGACGTGCGCGGGGTCGAGGGCTCCAGCACCGATTCGCGGTTCGGCTTCTTGCCCTTGAGCAGATCGGCGATCTCATCGCCGGACAAGGTCTCGAACTCGAGCAGACCCTTTGCCAGCGCTTCGAGGTCGGCGCGCTTCTCGGTCAGGATTCGCGTGGCTTCGTTGTAGCCCTCTTCGACAAAGCGCCGGATCTCGGTGTCGATCTTCTGAACCGTGGCTTCCGAGGCATTCTGGGTCCGAGACACCGACATCCCCAGGAAAACCTCGTCCTGGTTCTCACCATACGACACCGTGCCGAGCGCCTCCGAAAGGCCCCAGCGCGTCACCATCATGCGGGCCAGCCGGGTCGCCTGTTCGATATCGGACGAAGCGCCCGAGGTGACCTTTTCGCGGCCGAAGATCAGCTCTTCGGCAACGCGGCCGCCCATCATGATGGCCAGGCGCGAGGTCATCTGCTCCAGCGACATCGACAGCTTGTCGCGCTCCGGCAGCTGCATCACCATGCCGAGCGCACGGCCGCGCGGGATGATGGTTGCCTTGTGGATCGGATCGGTGGCGACGACGTTGAGACCGACGATGGCGTGGCCGCCCTCGTGATAGGCGGTCAGCATCTTCTCTTCTTCGGTCATGACGAGCGACTTGCGCTCGGCGCCCATCATCACCTTGTCCTTGGCCTCTTCGAACTCGGACTGGGTCACCATGCGCTTGTTGCGTCGCGCCGCGGTCAGCGCCGCCTCGTTGACGAGGTTCATCAGGTCGGCGCCCGAGAAACCGGGGGTGCCGCGCGCGATGGTCTTGAGGTTGATATCCGGCGCCAGCGGCACCTTGCGGACGTGAACCTTGAGGATCTGTTCGCGGCCGACGACATCCGGATTCGGCACCACCACCTGGCGGTCGAACCGGCCCGGACGCAGCAGCGCCGGATCCAGCACGTCAGGCCGGTTGGTGGCCGCAATCAGGATCACGCCCTCATTGGCTTCAAAGCCGTCCATCTCGACCAGCAACTGGTTCAGCGTCTGTTCGCGCTCGTCATTGCCGCCGCCGAGGCCGGCGCCGCGATGACGGCCGACCGCGTCGATTTCGTCGATGAAGATGATGCACGGCGCGTTCTTCTTGGCCTGCTCGAACATGTCGCGGACCCGGGAAGCACCAACGCCGACGAACATTTCGACGAAGTCAGAACCCGAGATCGTGAAGAACGGCACATTGGCTTCGCCCGCCACCGCACGCGCGATCAGCGTCTTGCCGGTGCCGGGAGGTCCGACCAGCAGCACGCCGCGCGGAATGCGTCCGCCGAGGCGCTGGAATTTTCCGGGGTCGCGCAGGAATTCGACGATTTCCTGCAAATCCTGCTTGGCCTCGTCGACACCCGCGACATCCTCGAAGGTCACGCGGCCATGCGCCTCGGTCAGCATCTTGGCGCGCGACTTGCCGAAGCCCATCGCCTTGCCGGCGCCGCCCTGCATCTGCCGCGACAGGAAAATCCACACGCCGATCAGCGCGATGAACGGCAGCCAGGAGACCAGCAGCGAGACGAACCACGGCACGTTGTCGCCCGGCGGCTTTGCAGTGATCGAGACCTTGCCGTCATAGAGGCGCTTCACCAGGCTCGGGTCACTCGGCGCGTAGGTCTGGAAGCTCGAGCCGTTGGTGAAGGTGCCGTGAATTTCCGGCCCCTGGATCACGACGTCGCGAACGTGGCTGGCGTCGACTTCCGTCAATAGCTGCGAGAAGGAGATGTCCTGCGAGGAGGTGCGCTGACCAGGATTCTGGAACAGCGTGAACAACGCCAACAGCAGCAGAACAATAATAACCCAGAGGGCGAAGTTGCGCAGATTGGCGTTCATCGATCTTCCTTCGTGGTCGCGCGGATCGCGGCCGTTTAGCCTTGTCGATATCCTTGTCGATATCCTCGGCAGCATCTCTGGGAGCCACAACGGAAGCTCCCGCGCGACTCTCTACAATCTAGGTGCCGCCCCGGTCGCTGCCAAGGGAACCACACAGGACTATTTAACGCATCCTAGCGCGATTCCCGTTCAAATAATGGCGCATAAATCGGTGTTTTCGAGGGTGGTTAAGGTCTCGGGCCGCCTGGGACGGTGGAATGCCACCCAAGGTTACAAATTCAAGGCCAAATCCGCCGCAGGACCCTGTGCCGCCCGGTCTCGCTCAATCCTGCGAAGCCCTGTTGCGCTGACGGCGCGGCGGCGCCGGTTCGACCCGGATTCGGCCGTCAACCAGGCTGATCAGGGCGCCGGCAAGGGTCTGTTTTAGTTTTGGCCGCGCTGCCCCGCGCTTTTTCGCACCCGCTTGCGCCAGTGCAGACACCAGCGCTTCGACCTTGCCGAGTTCCGCCGGGCCCTCATGGCCGAAACGATCGATCGCACGCTGCAACAGCCGAACCTGGATCTCCTCAGGCATGGCGGCAAAGGCCTCGAAGTCGAACACCCTGACGTTCATCGGGGCGTTGGAAAACTCCAAATTGGAGATATCGCGGTACTGTCCGGCGTCTGAGGCGTCGCGATCCCTCAAGGCGAGATAGCGCTCGGCGCCATCGGCCAGCACTTCGACGGCCGCATTGGCGCGCGCCAGCCGCGACGCCAGCCGCGCCAGATTTCGGGCGTCGCCGCCTTCGGCGGCAAGTGCGGGCATCAGCGCACGCAGTCTTGGCCGGGTGAAATGGATGTCGCGATTGGTCGGATCGTCGGCAAAGTCGATCTTTGCCTTCTTGAGGGTCGCGACGAGCTGCGACTTTGAAATATTCAGCAACGGCCGCGCCAGCATCACGCCCTCCCGCGGGGTCTGCCTGACCATCGCCGCGAGACCCGCGATGCCGCTGCCGCGCAGCATCCGCATCAACAGCGTTTCGGCCTGATCGTCACGGGTATGCGCGGTCAGGATATGGCTCGCGCCGTGGTCGCGTGCGGCCTTTGCCAGCAGGCGGTACCGCGCGGCCCTTGCTGCCGCCGGCAGCCCGGTTTTCGGCTTGGCGCCGCTCCAGCGCAGGGTGTGATGCGCGAGATCAAGGCTGCGCGCCAGCCGCTTGACGTCATTGGCTTCGCGCGCGGATTCCACTCGCAAGCCATGATCGACGGTGACCGCGACGAGGCGCGGACCGCGCGGCAGCGAGCGGCGCCAGCGTGCCGCGAGCCACATCAGCGCGACCGAATCGGGCCCTCCGGAAACCGCGAGCACGAGCGCGGGCACAGCCTTCCATTCCGCGAAAAGCTGTTTCGCATCGGCAGCCGAGATCGCGGAGTTTTCGTCGTCGGGCATGGCCTCGCCGGTCAAAGCGCTATCCAGCCTTTTAGGCCGAGATGCGATCCAGGCCCAGCCTTGTGTGACCGGCGTCGTCAGGCATCGCGCACGCCGCCGCGGCGCACGCGACAGGCTCTATTGTTTGAGCATGATCTTTTCGGAAAACCGGTTTGCACTTTTCCGGATCATGCTCCTAGCACTTGACCCGCTTTTGCTCGCGATCGACAGCCGATTTGACGCCGCCCGAGGCGCGGGGATATTTCCGCGTCACCTCGCCGAAGGCAGCACAAGCGGCTTCCTTCTCTTTCAGCGCCGCCAGCGATTGGCCGAGCCGCAGCAAGGCGTCGGGCGCCTTGGCCGATTTGTCGAATTTGGTGGTCACCGCGAGAAAGGCTTCGGCGGCGTCGCGGTATTGCTGACGCTGGAAGAAACTCTCGCCCAGCCAATATTGCGAATCCGCAACCAAAGGATCGCTCGGATATTTCTGCGCGAAGTTGCGCATGGTCTGCTCCGCGAGCGCATAGTCCTTGCGCTCCATGTAGCCGATGCCGAGGTCGAACTCGTCGCGCGGCGTCGCCGATGGCGGCAGCGTAGCGAGCCCGCCACCGCCGGTGTTACCGGCGCCGGGATAGCCGAGATTGAGCGGTTCGCCCGCGGCGCGCCCGCCGGGAGCGCCAACCGGTCCATCGTTGGCCACCGGTTGCTGACCGCCACCGAGCGCGCGCGGCGCGCCGGGCGCGTTGGGATTCTGGTTGGGATCGAACGCGTCGCCGCGACGCCGCCCGGATGCGGGCGCTTCCTCCTGATAGATCGGCGCCGGAGCGGCGGCCTGCGGCTGCGGCTCGTAGCCCGGCTGCGGCTGCCGATAGCCCGGGTTCGGTTGCGGCGGGGGAAGTGCGGCCATGCCAGGCTGCGCGACCGGGGGCGGACCGCCGGGGGCGGGCTGCGCGCCGCCCTGAAGCGTCCTCAAGCGGTCCTGCAGCACCTGGTTCTGGTGTTGCAGTTCCTCGTTCTGGCCGGTGAGTTGCCGTAGCTGGTTCTCGAGCTGCTGGATTCGCATCTCCGGATCGCCATCGTCGGATTGCGCCAACGCTGCTTGCGAAAACAACATCGGCGACCCAAGCGAGAGCATCGCGGCGAGCACCGTGGCATGGCTAATTCTGTGAAATCTGGATGACATTTTGGCCCGGCTGCGAAAGCGGCGTGACATCGACAAGTACTGGAAACCAAACCACATTGAGGCACGGAGTACGCCAAAAATGTGACTGATACAAACGGCTTCGGACACCGCTTTGTTACAAACAAAACCGGCGCCACGAGGGGCGCCGGCGAGGTAATTTCGTAAAGCCGCGAACGTTTAAGAGCTGGCGTTCAGGACGGTGACGGCGCGGCGATTTTGCGACCAGCACGAGATGTCGTTGCAGACCGCTACGGGGCGTTCCTTGCCGTAGGAGATCGTCCGCATCCGGCTCGCATCGATACCGCGCGACGCGAAGAAGGAGCGAACCGACTGCGCACGCCGCGCGCCGAGCGCGATGTTGTATTCACGGGTGCCGCGTTCGTCCGCATGGCCTTCGATCGTGAAGGCGTAGCGGTTATAGGTCTGCAGCCACTGCACCTGCTTTTCCAGGGTCGCAATCGCCTGCGGCGAGAGATCGGTCTGATCGCTCTCGAAGAACACGCGGTCGCCAACATTGACCACGAAGTCCTGCTGGCTGCCCGGCGTGGCCGCGCTCGCATTCGCATCCATACCGAGCGGGTTCTTATTGGCGCAGGCGCCCATCGACAGCGCCACCGCGAGCACCGCAGCCAGTTTCAATCCCTGGAGGATACGCATCTGATGTCTCATTCGGGAGCCTCCAACGCTCACGTTTTCCAACTGTCATCCGGTCTACAGGGCGATGGTTAAGCGAACGTTCCGTCAACCTTGACGGGGTGTTGCCAGAGCCGATCAAATGCCCCCTAACGGCGAAAAGCGACCGTGATAGTTAATCAGTTGTAAATGTGGCGCGAGGGTGAAGGCAAGCGGGGAACCGGCCGGAATCACCTATTTGGCCACCAATGTCCGGCCCGGAGGCGACGCGGGGCACAGCCGCGTCCGTCGGCAGCAAGCCGCAAAGGGTGGCAACAGCCCGAGAAGGCGGCAATTCGGTTTGAAATCCGGCCTGATCAGGTGCCCGGAACAGTCGAGGCGCGATCGAACGAGGTGACCACCCCGCGCGGCGATGATTGGCGCTCGCCCCGGCGCAGGAACAGCTTCCGTCGCTCAAAAGCGCTCGAGCGCATAATGGGAAAGCGGGCCAGGACCTGGTCGTGCCGGGCGCGGAAATCGGACGCCATCAATCCCACTTCGACGAGAGCATTCGGAAACTGGCGCGGTTCGGCGATGGTCTCGTACAGAAAGACCTGACGATAAAACCTCTGGTGCCCGGCGCGAACCAGCGCAAGCCCGGTATCAACGTTGAAATGCTCGCATGCCATATAGGCCAGCCGCAGCGTCAGGTAGGGAAGTTCGGGAAACCGCCGGGCTTTTTCCGGGTCAGCAACAAAGCGAGCCGGATCGATGAAAGTCTCGCCTTGATCGAGGCGCGGGTGCAGAACATCGCTGAACAATTCGGCCGTATAAGACATCCGTTGTTCCGACGTCAAAAGGTGAAGGCGGATGGAACTACAGAGTTCTCCATCAATATGGACCCCGAACGTCAAGGCGTTGGGCGCATCGTCATAATGATCGCCGTAGCGCTCAGCCTCTGACGCCGGGATTAGTTCGTTGCGCCGATAGGCCCTGTAACGCATCAAATAAAGCTGATCCTTTTCCTCGCGCGTCTCGATGGGTCGGTAAACAACGCGATCAGAGAGCCCTAGATCTCGCACAAAGAGCGAATTGCGCGCTTCGGCTACGGAACCCATTTAATACTCCTCACGGCGCCCATACAACTTTCGCGCGCAGCGAAAATGTTAACAGCTTCTTAACGAAGAGGCAAAGGAATCGCGGTGGTAACGTTAATCAGATCGCGCGCAATTTAACGGCCGCGAACGAGAGCAATGTTCCACGAACATGCGGTGACGGAGAATATTCAGGCGATGGAGCGCGAGGAGACCACGAGCGTCGGTTCGTCGACGGAGCGGCGGCCGTGCGAAACATTCAGCAACTGACGCAGCCTTGTCGCCGGGACCGGCCGGCTGAACAGATAGCCCTGCCCCTCGCTCACCGTGCCGTCGGCGCTGATCAATTCGAGTTGCTCGTTGGTCTCGATGCCTTCGACCACGACCGACATACCGAGATCGGCGGAGAGCCGCGCCACGCCGCGCAACAGCGTCAAGGGGCGGTCGGTGTCGATGCCCTCCAGGAAGGAGCGATCGATCTTCACTTTCTGCAATGGGAAATTGTGCAGATAGCTCAGGCTCGAATAGCCGGTGCCGAAATCGTCCAGCGAGATCCGCACGCCGATCGCCCGCAACTGCGACAGCACGTCATGGGTCAACTGCGTGTTGCGCAGCAGCGAGGATTCGGTGATTTCGATTTCGAGACGGTTCGCGGGCATGCCGGAGACTTCGAGCGCATAGCGAACCTCGCTCAGCACGTCCCGCTGATGGAATTGATGCGGCGAGAAATTGACCGCGACGCTGACGGCTTCCGGCCATTTCATGCACTCCATGCAGGCCTTGCGCAGGATCCAGCGTCCGAGATCGACGATCAGGCCCATGTCCTCGGCGACCGGGATGATGTCGATCGGGGAGACCGTGCCGCGCAGCGGATGATTCCAGCGCAGCAGCGCTTCGCAGGTCGAGATCCGGCCGGATTTCAGATTGACCAGCGGCTGGTAGAACAGCTCGAATTCCTCGTTGGCCAGCGCCTTGCGCAGGTCCAGTTCGAGAATGCGGCGCGACTCGACGGTCAGCGCCATCTCCTCGCGGAAGAAACAGAAGGTGCCACGGCCATCCGCCTTGGCGCGGTAGAGCGCCATATCGGCGTTCTTGAGCAACGTGTCCGCGCTGACGCCCGGCGACGTCATCGCGATGCCGACGCTGGCGCCGATCTCGACCAGGTGATTGTCGATCTTGTAGCGCTCGCTCAGATGATCGACGATGCGCCGGGCAAGACCGGCGGCGTCGTCATTCGATTTGATATTCTGCTGAAACACCACAAATTCGTCGCCGCCGAACCGCGCGACGAAGTCCTCCGGGCGCAGCATTTCGCGCAAGCGATCGGCCACCGCGCACAGCAATTGGTCGCCACAGGGATGACCCAACGTGTCGTTGACCTGCTTGAACTGATCGAGGTCGACAAACAGCAGCGCCGAGCACGATTCGGCGTCATCCTGCAGCGCCAGCAGGCGCCCGATCTCGTCGCGGAAATTGACCCGGTTGGGAAGCGCCGTCAGTTCGTCGTAGCGCGCCAGATGGCTGATCCGCTCTTCCGCGTTGCGCCGCTCGGTGATGTCCTCCACCAGCACGACGGTGCCGCCATCGGCCATCGGCTGGAACGCCCAGGACAGCGACCGGGCGCGTATCACGTCGGGATCGGTCGTGATCATATCCTTGGTCTGCGTATCCTCGATCTCGGCGAGAATCATCTTGCCGCTCACCGCCGAGACCGATCCGGCGCCGACGCAAGCCGCAATGATGGCAGCCGCATTCGCACCATGCTGCACGAGATCCTCGGACAGTTCCATCATCTCGGCGAAGCGATGGTTCATCACCGCGAGGCGTCCGTCGGCGGCGAACATGCACAGTCCGTGCGGCATATTGTTCAAAGCGGTGTCGAACTGGCCGGCCAGCGCCGCCTCGCGCTCACGCGCCACGAGCGCCTGCATGAATATCTTGTGTAGATTGGCCGAGATATGCGTGAGCGCCAAAACAAACGCGGTGCACACGACCGCCATTCCCGCGTAATAGAGCGTGCCATGTAACGCCAGCGCGACGACAGTCGGACCGAAGCAAAGCACCACCTGTAGCTGAAATATCCACTGCTTGCCGTAGGCCCTGCCCGCCCCTCCCGCCGCCAGCCCGGTGGTGACGGACAGGCAAATCATATGGGCCACAGCGTCATCGGTGCTCAAAAGAGTGGTCGCGCACCATATGCCGATCGCCGCGGGCTGGATCATCGCGCGGATCTGAAAGCGCTTCTTCCGATGCTCTGCTTCATCGCCGGTCAGGGCCGACGTGCGCGCATGGTATCGGTGCAAGTCGACCATCCGGACAGCGCCGGTCGCGATGAGAAGCCCGACACACGCCCAGATCGGATATTCTCCGGTCTTCAGCGCAGTCATGGTCGCTGCAAAGACGGCGAACACGATGCCCGCGAGCAGCGTCGCGGCTGTTTCGAACAGCGAATCGACCAACGCCGCGCGAATCAGCGGCGATATCTCCTCGACCGGTACTTCCCGCTGACTGGCAAGCTGCATGTTCAGACGCGCGTCCTTCTCAGCGCGCACTTTTACCTGCGGCAGATGAAGTCTTTCTGAGGGAATATCGTTACCGAGATATTGCTTTTTATCCCGGCAAACGAAAATATGCGTGCTAAATCAGCAAGCTAGGCAAGCTTTGCCGGGGCGTGGCCCGCTACCGGCGCAGCTTGTGGGCCTTTCCGGTCAGGACAACAGCGGCGACCAGGCCGGATCGGACGCGAAACCCGGGGTCGGGACGCGCTGCTCGAAGCGTCCGGAAATATCCACCGTGAACAGCGACGCGCCGTCATTGCCGCCAGGATCTCGGAAGAACATCAGGACTCGGCCGTTCGGCGCAAAGGTCGGGCCTTCGTTGTGGAAACTGGAGGTCAGAATCCGTTCGCCCGAGCCGTCCGGCTTGATGATGCCGATCGAAAACTGGCCGCCGCCTTGTTTGGTGAAGGCGATGTAGTCGCCACGCGGCGACCACACCGGGGTCGAATAGCTGCCGTCGCCGAACGAGATACGCTGCGCCGGCCCGCCGGCTGCCGGCATCACGTAGATCTGCGGCTTGCCGCCGCGATCGGATTCGAAGCACAGCCGCGATCCGTCCGGCGCGTAGGACGGCGAGGTATCGATCGCCGGCGTGTCGGTCAGCCGCGTGGTAGATTTCGAACGCAAATCCATCACGAACAGATTCGAATTGCCGCCCTGCTGCAGGCTCATGACGATGCGCTGGCCATCGGGCGAGAACCGCGGCGAGAACGACATGCCCGGGAAATTGCCGACGATCTCGCGCTGCCCGGTCTCGATGTTGAGCAGGTAGACCCGCGGGTCGCCCTGGCCGAATTCCATGTAGGTGATCTCCTGGGTCGACGGCGAGAACCGCGGCGTCAGCACGAGATCGGAGCCCTTGGTCAAATAGCGGACATTGGCGCCGTCCTGATCCATCAAGGCGAGCCGCTTGACCCGCCGCAGGGCGGGCCCGCTTTCGTCGACGAACACCACGCGGCTGTCGAAATAACCCTTCTCGCCGGTCAGCCGCTCATAGATCTGATCGGAAATGATGTGGGCGATCCGCCGCCAATATTCCGGCGAGGTGAAATATTGCTGGCCGGTCAATTGCTGGCCGGTGGCGACGTCCCAGAGCCGGAATTCCGCTTTCAGCCGGCCGTCGGGCTGGCGGGTCATGCGGCCGGTCACCAGCGCCTGCGCGTTGATGGTCTTCCAGTTGGCGAATTGCGGCGCGGTGTCGATGTTGGTGATGTGTTCGATATAGGCGGCCGGATCGATCGGGTTGAACAGCCCGCTGCGCTTGAGATTGTTGGTGATGACTTGCGTCACGCCAGCGCCGACCTCGGCATCCGCCGGCGTTCCCGCCACGAAATTCGGGATCGCGATCGGTAGCGCAACGAAATCGCCCTCGGGGATGGGGACGCGCTTCGGAGCCTGGCCGAAAGCATGCCGCACGCCGCCGCCTGTCAGCACGCCGAGCGAGGCTATTCCGGAAACGATCTGCCGGCGGCTCGGGCGGAACGGTATCTCACGCAATCCATCTTTTTGGGTCATTTTTATAGGCGCTTCATTTCACGTTTGCGGTCGCCGACGGGCGGCCATTCTCAAGTTTTTTGCTCAAGTCTTATGGTCGGTGAACACCGGTGCAAAATATTTCCATTCGTCGAAATAGGCCGCGGGCAGATTATACGGCTGGCATTCGATGATCGCGCGCAGCGCACTCTCCTGATAGACCCGCAGGTACGGCGTGGCCGGCGTTCCTTCCGGAATCGGTGCGCCTTCCAGCGTGCCGTCGCGCTTCAGCCGGATATCGAAAACGATCTCGGGATTTTGGCTCTCGATACCGCCAAAGGGCTTCTTCCAGCAGCGTTCGACCTGGGACTGGAACATCGTGCCCCAGGTCGCCGAGTTATCCGCGGCCTTGCCATGGGAGAGGCCGAGCGCAGCGTTGGAATTCAGCGTGTCGCCGGCGATCGCCTGCCGGGTCGGGTCGCGCTTGTCGAGCAGCGCTGCGATCTTGGTCTGATCGAAGGATCGTTCCGTCTTCGGCTTCGGCGGTTGCGGGGGCGCTGCCTGGGCAACCGGCTTCGGCGGCGGTTTCTTCTCTTCCTTCTTCAGGGCTTCCGCGATCGGGTCGACCTTGGGCGGATCGGGCTTCTTCTCGATCGGCTTCGGCTCTTCCTTTGGCTTGGCTTCCGCGACCGGTTTTGGCGGATCCGGTTTTTTCTCGACCGGCTTTTCCTCGACCTTGGGGGTCGGCGGCGGCGAGGCGTCGGTCACCACCGGCGGCTTTTCGCTGATCTTGCCGACCGCGTCATCGACCGGCCTGGCTTCGGCGACCTTTTCCGCCAGCGGCTTCGGATTTTCCTTCTTGCCGGTTTTCATGCCGGCGGTGACATGGGCAAGCTGGTCGGCGGAAATGACGTCAACCGGCAAGGATTCTTCCGGCATGGATTCGAAGGCTTTGGACGAGAACGACACCAGCCCCCAGCCGATCACGAGGACGTGCAGGGCCACAGACGCAACCAGTGTCTTGTCGACCTTCACCTTCACCCGTTAGTTCCCCTGCTCCACTTCGGTGACCAGCGCCAGCCGCTTGAAGCCTGCGCCCGACAATTGGCCCATCACCTTGGCCACCGTGCCGTAATCCGCCTTCTTGTCCGCCCGCATGAAGATGCGCTCGTCCATGCCGCCGCGGGCATCGGTAATCGCCTTCAGCTTCGGGATCAGGTCGGCCATCGCGACTTCGGTATCGTTGATGAATACCTTTCCCTTGACGTCGACCGAAAGCTGCAGCGGCGTCTTGTCCTGTTCGAGGCTCTTGGCCTGGGTCTGCGGCAAATCGAGCGGCACGCCCACCGTCAACAGCGGCGCCGACACCATGAAGATGATCAGCAGCACCAGCATGACGTCCACCATCGGGGTGACGTTGATCTCCGCCATCACATTGGCGCGACGGCGACCGCGGCGGCCGCTACCGCCGGCCGAACCTTGCATGTTCATCGCCATGATCTGGTGCTCACCATGCGCTCACAATAATATACCGCTCCTCACGCCCGCTCGTCGATCTGGCGCGACAGGATCGCTGAAAATTCGTCGGCGAACCCCTCCAACCGCTGGGCCTGCCGGTTCACCTCGGATGTGAACTTATTGTAGAAAATAGTCGCTGGAATGGCCGCGATAAGGCCGATTGCGGTGGCAAACAGCGCCTCCGCGATGCCCGGCGCCACCACCGCCAGCGAGGTGTTCTTCGAGGCGGCGATCGACTGGAAGCTCGACATAATGCCCCAGACCGTGCCGAACAGGCCGACAAAGGGGCCGGCCGAGCCGACCGTGGCCAGCACCAGCAGCCGGCGTTCCAGCCGCTCGATCTCGCGGGAGATCGAGACGTTCATCACCTTGTCGATCCGCATCTGAAGGCCGGCAAAGGACCGCGCCTGGCTTTCGAACGACCGCTTCCATTCGCGCATCGCCGCGACGAAACAGGCCGCCATCGACTGCGTCGGTTTGGCCGACAGCGCGCGGTAGAGTTCCTCGATCGACTGGCCGGACCAGAATGCCTGCTCGAAGCGATCCATCGCCCGCTTGGTGCGCGAATAGAGGATGATCTTGTCGATCGAGATCGCCCACACCCAGACCGAGCAGGCCAGCAGCCCCAGCATCACCACCTTGACGATCAAGGCGGCCTGCAGAAATAGGGCAATCAACGACACGTCGCTCGACGCGATCGGCAAGGCTGACTGAGCCACGTCGGCCGGATTCATGATCGGTATCCTCTCAACGTCCCAAAATCCCCGGAGGCCAGCAGCCACCGGTTCCCCGGCCGCGCGTCAGGCGCACTGGCCAAGCGCCAGCGCGAAAACCCTTATTGTGTCGCATGGGAGGCCCGTCCAAAGCCGAGGCCTGCATCCCCTGCCAACATGTCAAAACGAGGGCTGTCAGCGCGTCCGTAACTCGCTAACCAGACGCTAATCATGGTTAAGGCGGAGTTACCACGGCGGATTTTTGCCCTGTGGCAAAACGACGGCGAAGCCCATAAACAGGCATTTCCCGGGTTGATGGCTCGAGGCGCCCAAAACAAAGCCGCCCGTCTGCTTTCGCAAACGGGCGGCCATGGGGCCGTCAGACTGATGGGGGCATTAGCCTGAGGCTTGGACCTTCATTCAACGCTCGGTCACGCGTCCGGCTTAGCCCTGCGGCTGGCCATCCGACTGGGCGGCAGGCCGGGGGCGGTGTTGCGCCATGAACTGGTCGAACTGTTCCTTGTCCTTGGCGTGACGCAGCCGATCGAGGAAATCCTTGAATTCGGTCTGCTCCTCCTCGAGGCGCTTCAGCGTCTCGACGCGGTATTCGTCGAAGGCGCGGTTGCCGCTCGAGGGCGGGCCGAACCCACCGAAGCCGAAGCCGCGGCGCTCCATGTGGCCACGCATGCGCTCCATCTTGTACTGCATCCGCTCCATTTTATTCTGCCAACGATCCTGATGACTCCAGCAACCCATGCTCGTTCTCCTCAGTGTGAAAAACAGGAAGGCAAGACCAACCGGCCACCAGAACACGAAGCCAAGAATGGTCGCGATCACCATGCCGGGGTGAATATGCATACGTGGGCGATAAGGCTCTTCAGTGGGCCCGCGCCATTGATTGACATCTGCGGTGTAGGCCATTTCCTTCTCCGTGACGGCGACATGCCGTGTGAATGTAAATAACATTTACATACCTAAACCACGGCTGGTTTTTGTCAAGCCGGGCACCGGCCCCGCTTTGAAATTTATTTTGGGGTGCCCCAAGGGCCTGAAGGTGGGCCTGAAGGGGGGATAGGGGGCGGCGTGGCGGGCTTCTGACCGGCCGGGTCGTTTGGCGCCGCGGCGCTGGGCGCGGTCGAAAAGCCGAGGCCGCGCAGATAAATCAAGACCTCGGCTTCCAGCAGATCTTCCGCCGACATCGGCAGCTTGCGGCGGGCCGCATCGCCCCGCGCGAACAGCGACGCCACGCCGTGCGACATCGACCAGATATGCAGCGCCATCATCAAAGCCGGCGGGCGTGGCGTGCCCGCCGGCGCCAATGCCGCGAGGCGCTCGGCAGCGGCGCGGATGACCGCGAAAGCGCGCTCGCTTGCTGCAAGCAGCGCAGGATTGAGGTCGACCGCGAGCCCTGATTCAAACATCGCCGAATAGAACGCCGGCTCGCCGCGCGCAAAAGCAAGATAGGCCTTGCCGACCCGCTCGAACGCGCTGACGGTATCCGGACGTCCATCGTCCCACGCCGCTGCCAGCGCCTGCTCGAACTGCTCGAAGCCGCGTTCGGCGATGCTGGAAAGCAGTTCGTCGCGGTCGCGAAAATGCCGGTAGGGTGCTGCGGGGCTGACGCCCGCCAACCGTGCGGCATCGGCAAAGGTGAACCCGGCAGGGCCCTTCTTCGCGATCAGCTCGAGCGCTGCCCGCTGCAACGCCTCTTTCAGATTACCGTGGTGGTAGCCGCGCTCGGCGCGGCTGTCTTCCTTGCGCCAGCTCATGTGAAGGACTTTTACATGAGCCGGTCGCAAAGGTCACTAGAAACCGCCGCCGGCTGTTAGTTCGCCGGCCTGGCCTGCAGTTCGGTAGATCCGGCGGCCGCCTCCTGAACATCGTCAGGAAAATCCGACATTTCCATCACCTGACGGATTTCGATGACCTCGTTCTCGGAAGCCGGGCATCGCTTGGCCCAGGCGATAGCCTCCTCGCGGCAGGTGACGTCGATCATCCAGTAGCCGCCGAGCACCTCCTTGGCCTCGGCAAAGGGACCGTCGGTCACGACCGGCTTGCCGCCGGGGAACGAAACCCGGGCGCCCATCGACGGCGGATGCAGGCCGTCGAGCGTAATCAGCACGCCGGCCTCCTTCAGCGCTTCGTTATATTTCCCCATCGCCGCGATGGCCTCGGCCGAAGGCATGGTGCCCGCCGCAGCCGTCGCATAGCCCGCCGGTATCATCAGCATCATGAATCGCATGGTCGGTTTCCTGTGATCTGGAATTTGTCGTCATTGCGCGACATGCGTCTTCGCCGAATCCGCAAATGACGACGGTGGATGTAGCTATTTCTTCTCAGTCTGCGCCCGCAAACGGGCTTCCTGATCGCGCAGCTCGGGCGTTAGCGCCTCGCCGAAATCTTCCGCCGAGAAGACCTGCCGGATTTCGATCTCGGCGCCGCCGTCAAACGGCGCGCGCTTCATCCAGTCGACGGCCTCGTCGGGCGATTTGGTCTCGATCAGCCAGAAGCCGGAGACGAGATCGTTGGTCAGGTCAAACGGCCCTCGGCGCACCGCGGCCCGACCGGCGGAATATGTCAGTCGTGCGCCCTTCGAGGAAGGATGCAGGCCTTCGCCGGCCTGCATGACGCCGGCCTCGACCATTTCAGCGTTGAACTTGCCCATTGCCGCGATCAATTCCGTGCTCGGCATCACGCCGGCTTCCGAATCCTTGCTGGCCTTCACAATCACCATGAATCGCATCACGCTCTCCGTTTGATCCAATACCGCCGGCCATGCACCGGCGCCCATCAACAGGACGATTGGGGTTTTGCCGCACCGACAATCCGAGGGGAATTATTTGAGGGGTAATTGCGCCAGCGTCCGATCGCCGCAGGCGGTTCTCAATCGTCGATCGCCTGATAGACCGACGTCCAGAAGTCGGTCAGCACGGGCGGCGGCTGCGGTGAATCCATCATGCGTTGGGTGAGCAGGATGCCGGTGAGTTGCTCGCGCGGGTCGGAATACCACGAGGTGCCGTAACCGCCGTCCCAGCCGAACCGGCCCGGCGTGTTGCAGAGGTCGTCGCGCTTGCCGAAGACCGACATGCCCATGCCCCAACCCCTGTTGTCGCCGAAAAATATCCCGGAGCCGAGTTTCTGCTCGGCTGAGATCTGATCGGTGGTCATCAGTTCTATCGCCGGCCGCGACAGAATGCGCTCGCCTCGCAGGCGGCCGCCATTGAGCATCATCTGCGCGAAGGCGTTGAAATCATCCGCCGTCGAGACCAGGCCCGCGCTGCCGTTTTCAAACACCGGCGGTTCCGCGAACTTGCCCGCGACGGGATCATCGAAGACTTTCAGCTGCTGCGTTGTGTGATCGCGCATATAGGCGGTGGCGAACCGCGCGTGCTTGGCCTGCGGTACATGGAACGCCGTGTCCTTCATGCCGAGCGGCGCGAAGATGCGCTCGCGCAGGAATTCGCCAAAATTCATCCCCGCCGCGCGCGCGATCAATACGCTCAGGATTTCAGTGCCGGCGTTATAAAGCCAGCGCTCGCCGGGCTGATAGAGCAATGGCAGGCTGCCATAGCGCCGCATCAATTCGTCCGGCGGGAACGACGGAAATACCGGCCCCGGTGCGAAGCCCGCTTCCGCGATGGCCTTCTGTATCGGATAGCGATCCGGAAACACCATCAGCATGCCGTGGCCCGAACGGAATGTGAGCAGGTCGCGAAGGGTGATCGCACGTTTGGCCGGCACGGTGTCGTCGAGCGGGGCATCGATCGCCCGCAATACCTTGCGGCCGGCCAGTTCCGGCAACCATCGATCGACGGGATCGTCGAGCCGCAATCTGCATTCCTCGATCAGGATCATCGCGGCGACCGCAGTCACCGGCTTGGTCATCGAGGTAATCCGGAACAGTGTATCGCGCCGCATCGGCGCGCCGCCGAACGCCATGTTGCCGATCGCGTCGATATGAATCTCGCCACACCGGCTCACCAGCGTAACCAAGCCGGGCACATCGCCCGAGTTGACATGACGCGCCATGGCGTCGTGCAGGCGGCCCAGGCCCGATTTCGACAGGGCGCCCGCATTCGCGAGATCCATCATCCGGTTTCCCTACCAATATATCCAATCATCATCCCTCGATAGGACGAACCGGATCAGGCTCCGCCGACACGAACGGAATTTTTATTCGTGGGTTTTTATTTGGCAGATTTCTTATTGCGGCTGTTTGACAAATACGCCGTGCCGGTAGCTTGCGCCAAAATAGACGTCGATGCGCTTGATCTTGTCGCCGTCGAAACGGAAGAACTCGGTATTGCGAAAGCTCTTGCCGTCCCTGGCCACGCACCGATAAGTTACGAAGGCCTCGTCGCCCTCGACAAATATCTTTTCGATATCTTGTTGTTCGATCCAGTCGGGGCTCTGCCAGCAGCGCGCGAAATAATTCGCCTTGTCGACCCCGTCGTCATACGGGCTCGTAAAGCGGAAATCGTCCGTGAAATAGTCCTCGACCGCCTTGCGGTCGTTGGCGAGGTAGGCTGCGAAGACGGCGCGGACGAGGTCCAGTTTGCCTGAAGCCATTTTGAGGTCCTCTATTGCGGAAACAGCTTGAAATAAGGCTCAGCCTCCTTCAGCACACGCGCGAAAGCGGACCGCGCCATCAGGCGATCGAGATAGGCTGCAAGCTTCGGGCGCGCGTCGCCGATCGGCACCACCTTGTCGGCGTAGAACAGCGCCGGCGATGCGGCACAATCGGCGATGCTGAAGGCTTCGCCCATCGCCCAGGTCTTGATGCCCATCTCGTGTTCGATCATGCCGTAGCAGAGCTGGATTCGTGCCCTCGCCTCCTCGACACCCCGCGGATCTTTCTGGGCTTCCGGCCGCAGCCGGTCATCGACCATCTTTTGTACCGATAGATGCACATAGAGATCGTAGAATCGCTCAGACAATCGGGTCTGCCAGGCGAGGTCCGCCTCGGCGGGAATGAAGCGTGTCGGCCCGGGATAATAGCGGTCGAGATATTCGATGATGATGCTCGATTCCGGCACAGTCTGGTTCCGCGCATCGTCGCGCAACACCGGAAACTTGCCGATCGGCCACAGTTTCAGCAACGCCGCACGCTCGGCCTCGTCGCCGAGATTGACCATATTCGGCGTGAACGGGGTGTCGTTCTCGTATAGCGCGATCAGCGCCTTCCAGCAGAACGACGATAGCGGATGGAAATGCAGCGTGAGCGACATCTGACCTCCCTGAATGACCGGCGCGGCCGCGCCCCTTAACTGATTGTATTTTGCAACTGGTTGTAGATTGATATAACTGGTGCGATATTGCAAGCAGTTTTTCGCCGTGGCCATCCGGGCATGGCGCGGGAGAACAAGATGGCCGACACGAAACGCTCCGGCTGCCCGATCAATCTCACGCTGGAAGTGGTCGGTGACAAATGGAGCCTGCTGGTCATCCGCGACATGATGTTCGGCAACCGGCGGCATTTCCGCGAATTGCTCACCAAGTCCGACGAAGGCATTTCCTCAAACATCCTCGCCGACCGGCTGAAGACGCTGCTCGGAGCCGGGGTCATCACCCGCGACGACGACCCGAGCCACAAGCAGAAGGGAATTTACTCGCTCACCGAACAGGGCGTCGAGCTGTTGCCGATCCTCGCCCAGATGGCGGGCTGGGGGTATAAATATCTTCCGGTCAGCGAAGAGCTCGGTATCCGCGCTAGATTATTGAAGGAAGGCGGCCCGAAGATGTGGGCCGAGTTCATGGATGAGTTGCGCGAAACCCATTTGGGCGTGAAGCGACGCAAAAAAGCCGGACCATCGGCGGGCGAACGATTGCAGGCGGCGTACGAGTGCGTCATCGCGAAAAAATAATTTCAGATCGCGTCTCCGTATTACTACGGACGAAGTCTGCACGGCCTTTCGTATCGCTTCATCCTTACCACTACGGACGGCAATCCCGTAATTGATGCTGCATCCGTCGTGTGCGATCGCGCGCGCCTACGAAAAACTCCGGCAATACTGCGAGATATCTACCTCCGCTGCTTTCATCGATCGCGCTTTTCTATCGGGCGATAGGTTCCGCGTCGAAAAGCTTTTACCGTTGCTAAACGCACATTTGCAATTTTCACGTTCATTCGAAGCGAATACCCTTTTCCCTCCCCGAGGTTCCGTTGTGGAACCAGCTCACGGAGCCCGACGTGTTCAACTTGCAAGGCAAGGCAGTGCAGAACGCACTTTCGCAGGCGGCCGCCATCAGCAAATCGCAGACCGTGATCGAGTTCAACCTCGATGGAACGATCATCACGGCGAACCAGAATTTCCTGTCCACGCTCGGTTACTCGCTCGACGAAATCAAAGGCAAGCATCACAGCATGTTCGTCGAGCCGGCCGTGCGCGACAGCAACGACTACCGTGAATTCTGGGCCAGGCTCAACCGCGGTGAATTCCAGGCCGCGCAATACAAGCGGATCGGCAAGGGCGGCAAGCCGATATGGATCCAGGCGTCCTACAATCCGGTCTGCGATGCCAAGGGCAAGCCTTTCAAGGTGATCAAGTTCGCCACCGACATCACCGCGCAAAAGATCCAGAACATGGAAGACGCCGGCAAGATCGCGGCGATGGACCGCGCCCAGGCCGTCATCGAGTTCAACATGGACGGCACCATCGTCACGGCGAACGATAATTTCCTCGGCGCGATGGGCTATTCGCTGGCCGAAGTGCAAGGCAAGCATCACAGCCTATTCGTGACGGCCGCCGACCGCGACAGCGTGGCCTATCGGGAATTCTGGGCGGCCCTCAACCGTGGCGACTATCAGGCCGCCGAATACAAGCGGGTCGGCAAAGGCGGCAAGGAAGTCTGGATTCTCGCGACCTACAATCCGATCTTCAACGAGGCCGGCAAGCCGTTCAAGGTCGTCAAATTCGCCACCGACGTCACCGAGCAAAAACTGAGAGCCGCCGACAGCGATGGGCAGATTTCCGCGATCGGCAAGTCACAGGCGGTGATCGAGTTCAACATGGACGGCACCATCCGCTCCGCCAACCCGAACTTCCTCAACGCGATGGGCTATGTGCTGCCGGAAATCCAGGGCAGACACCACAGCATGTTCGTCGAGCCCGCGGAGTGCAATTCGCGCGCCTACGCTGAATTCTGGGAGACCCTCAATCGCGGCCAGTACCAGGCCGCGGAATACAAGCGTATCGCCAAGGGCGGCCGCGAAATCTGGATCCAGGCCTCCTACAATCCGATCCACGACCTCAACGGCAAGCCGTTCAAGGTGGTGAAGTACGCAACCGACATCACCGCCCAGGCGGTGGCGCGCCAGAAGGCCGAGCGGGCAAGGGGCCTGATCGAATCGGTGGCGGCCGGCAGCGAGGAAATGAGCGCCTCGATCCGCGAAATCTCCCAGACCATGACCAAATCCAAGGAGACCGCGGCGGAAGCAACGGGACGCGTTGAAGCCGCGGACCAGCAAGCCATGAAACTCAATGCCGCCGCGCAGGCGATGAGCGGCATCGTGCAGCTGATCGGCGACATCACCGGCCAGATCAACCTTCTGGCGCTCAACGCGACCATCGAATCCGCGCGCGCCGGCGAGGCCGGCAGAGGCTTTGCGGTGGTGGCCTCCGAGGTCAAGAACCTCGCCAATCAGGCCAAGCAGGCCACCGACACCATATCGGGGGAAATCGGGGCGCTTAACAACGTCGCGAGCGATGTGGTGAGTTCACTGATCGCGATCAAGACGGCGATCGGCAATGTCAACGAGTTCATTACCTCCACCGCCGCCGCCGTCGAAGAGCAGAGCATCGTCACCAGCGATATGTCGTCCAACATGCAGCGTGCTTCCGCCGAACTGGCCTGATCGCGGCGCACATCGCCCGCGAAGTGACGCGAGATCTTCGGTCGTGGCTCCGAAGAACTAGCGCAACCGGCGCCGCAATGTCGATGAGACGTTGCGGCGCCGGCCGTGCTGCAAGTGCGTTGTTGTGCGTTGTCGGCATTTTCATCCGAATCCTTCGCGAACGCAGCATGCTTTTGGGTTCCAACGCGCCTAAGCTCGACCTATCGGCGATGGTCCGGCGTCGTGCACGCTGAAACTGAACACCGGATCCGGGGAGGATCGCGTCATGTCGGGATTGCTCATCAATCTGATCATACAGGTCATCAGCGGCGCCGTTGGCGGAAATGTCGCCGCCGGCGCCGCCAAGAATATCGATCTCGGTACGCTCGGAAACACCATTGCGGGCGCCATCGGCGGCGGCGCCGGGGGACAGATCCTCGGCATGCTGCTGCCGCTGCTGGCCAATACGGCCTCGACGCCGGATATCGGCAGCATCGTCGGCCAGGTAGCCGGTGGCGGCGTCGCGGGAGCCGTTCTCACCGCGATCGTTGGCGCGATCAAGAACAGATCGGCGGCCTGAGCGACGCGCGATCGCTGATCCGGGGTCCATCCTGGGCATGGGCCTCGGCTCCGCCTGATCATCAAGCGGCGATGCTCCGCATCTTTCGCGATGGGATGGTGTTGAGTTTGTTTCTGAAGCTCTGTTGACGCTCTCTTGAGGCCTCCTGGGTTCGAGACATCGCGCAGGACATCGGCTATAGCAACGCGAAATCGATCAACAGCCGATGGACGTACACCTATGACTCCCTCCTTGCAGAAAGTTGCGCTGGTCACCGGCGCCGCGCGCGGCATCGGACTTGCGGTGGCCAAGCGTTTTCTGGCCGACGGCTGGCGTGTCGCGCTGCTCGACATCGAAGGCGAACTGCTGGATCACGCGGTCGCAGCCCTGGCCAACCCGGACGACACGCTGGCGCTGCATTGCGACGTCTCCGACGCCGGCGCGGTCGCATCCGCGATGGACGCGGTAAGCCGGCGCTTCGGCAGGCTCGATGCACTGGTCAATAATGCCGGGGTCGCGGTGTTCGCGCCGCTGTTGGAAACCTCCGATCAGGACTGGAACCGGGTGCTGGCGGTCAACCTGACCGGGCCTTTCCTGTGCACCAAGGCGGCAGCCCCGTTGATGCGCGAACATGGCGGCGGCGCCATCGTCAACATCACCTCGATCTCGGCGGTACGCGCCTCGACGCTGCGCTCGGCTTACGGCACCAGCAAGGCCGGGCTCGCGCATCTCACCAAGCAACTCGCGGTCGAACTGGCCTCGCTCGGCATTCGCGTCAACGGCGTCGCACCCGGTCCGGTCGAGACCGCGATGGCGAAAGCGGTTCACACCCCGGAGATCCGCGCCGACTATCACGACGCGATCCCGCTCAACCGCTACGGCCTCGAAGAAGAACTCGCCGAAGCGGTGTTCTTTCTGTGCAGCGAGCGCTCGAGCTACATCACCGGGCAGATCCTCGCGGTCGATGGCGGCTTTGATGCCGCGGGCATCGGATTGCCGACGCTGCGCGGCCAACGGCGCAATGGCTAGAGCCGCCGCTAGCGCCTTGTCGCGAGCCCTGCGCTTGGCTAATTGTTGGCGATCATCGGGCGTTGGAGAGCGGCGCTGCATGCCCAAGGTAGGCTTCACGCTTTTTGTCGCAGCGCTGCTATCTGCACTGGCCGCGATGCCGGCACGTGCCGAGGTGCGCATCCTCGGCAGCATGGGCGGAAGGGTCGGCCCGTTCATCGACCTGTTCGACGAGGTCCGTGCCTCCGGCGAGCGCGTCGTGATCGATGGACCCTGCATGTCGGCCTGCACGCTGGTCCTCAGCGTGGTCCCAAACGATCGCATCTGCGTCACCCGGCGCGCGGTGCTCGGATTTCACGCCGCGCGGTCGATGGACCGGCGTGGCCGGTTATATGCCGAACCGGAAGCTTCCGAACTGGTGCTGGAGGCCTATCCCGCCGCGGTGCGCGGCTGGATCAGGCGCCGCGGCGGATTATCGTCGCGGCTGTTGCTGCTGCGCGGCCGCGAACTGACGGCGATTTATCCGTCGTGCCGCTAGACCAAGACTTGTTGGAGGCATACTTCGTAGGGTGGGCAAAGGCGCCCTTGGCGCCGTGCCCACCACTTTACTAACAACGAGAATGGTGGGCACGGCGCAAACGCGCCTTTGCCCACCTTACGGAGCGCACCCGCTCTAATGGCCATCCAGCGGGCAGTTGACCATCCAGGGAATGCCGAACTGATCGACGCACATGCCGAAGCCCTTGGAGAAGAAGGTGTTGCCGAACGGCATGTTGATGGTGCCGCCTTCGCATAGCGCGTTGAATTTTCGCTCGGCTTCCGCGGGATCCTTCACAGTGAGCGACACCGCAAATCCCTGCGGCTTGTGGAAGTGATCCGGCGGCGCATCCGACGCCATCAGGATCTGGCCGTCGATCGACATCCTGGCATGCATGATCTGCTTCTTGCGCTCCGGCGGCGCCGGCATGTCGGGCGGCGCCTCCTCGTTTCGCAGCAGCATCTCGATCTTGCCGCCGAGCACCTTCTCATAGAACTTGAACGCCGCTTCGCAGTTGCTGTCGTAGAACAGATAGGGATTGATCTGCATCGCTTGCTCCTTGGTTGGATCGATTGAACTAAGACGTGGACTTACTTCTCGGTGAGCCGTTTCAAATTGGCGAGGCCGACCTCGAAATCCTTGCCGATCATGTGATCCAGATTCATGAATACCTGCATCAGCTTGGAGATGAAGGGCGCGGGGCCACGCATCACCCAGCTTAGGTGAGTAGCATCGCCCTGCGGCAGCATCGTGAATTCGGCGGTGTTGTGGCCTTCGAACGGCTTGAAGAAATCCAGCTTGATCAGGATTTTGGAAGGGACCGACTCCTCCAGGATTTCCATCCGCCCGGCGCCGACATTGCCGTTGCCCTCCCAACCATAGACCGCGCCCTTGCCGCTCTCGGCCCCGCTATAGCTGCGCTTCATCGCGGGGTCCTTGTTCTCGTAGGGTGACCACGAAACCCATTGATGGAAATCGTGGATCAGCGGAAAGATCTTTTCCGGCGGCGCCTTGACGTCGATCGTGCGCTCGACGCTGAATGTCGCCGGCTTGCTCGCCGCGAGGAGCAGGATGACCGCGATGGCGATCGCCAGTACGACGGCGATGATGGCAATAATCTCGAACATGGGAACTCCGTCTCTATAATTGATAATGTTGTTAGCGACTGTCAGCGTAAAAAGGGCAGCAAGGCGCGCAGGCTTCGATCGCGCAACCAGAGCCCGCCCCAGACCATCAGGCCGAGATAAAATCCGAACAGGACGTGACTGAAAAGCGGGCTGCCGATCCGCACATGCGATGCGATCGCGCTACCCAGATAGCCGGTCAGCAGGATGGCGCCGAGGATGGAGGTCGGCGGCACCGCATAAAGCACGGTGCAGACCAGGGTGATCAGCCCGAGGCTGCGCGCCAGCGTCTCGCTCGATCCGTACCCCATCCGGTCCATCGTTTCGGTGACGACCGGCCACGGCACCAGCTTGATGGCGCCATCGAACAGCAGAAACACGATGACGAGACCGCTGACAACGCGGCCCGACCAGAGCGCTGATTTTGAAACCGGTGCGGTATCGAAGACGGGCGGCATGACGTGCTCCATTGGTGATGCTTATTCACGGGACGAATGGGGCAAGCGCAATCCGACAGAGGGGCGATTATTTTTTTGAAATTTTAGTCTCGGGCGGCTGACTGTCGCGCATCAGGCGGTCGAGATGCATGCGGATGTGGGCGGCTTCCGCCGAGGTGTTGGCGAGCGCGATGGCGCGGCCGAAGGCCTCACGCGCCTCGTCATTGCGGCCGAGCTGCATCAGGAACGCGCCGCGCACGCCGAAGAAATGAAAATAATTCGACAGCCGCTCAGCCAGCGGCTCGATCATCTCGAGCGCCGCCTCGGGCCCCCGCACCTTCGACACCGCGACCGCGCGATTCAAGGTCACCACCGGCGACGGCTGCATGATCTCGAGCGCGCCATAGAGCAGATCGATCTGGGTCCAGTCGGTGTCTTCGGGCCTGGCGGCGCGGGCATGCAGCGCCGCCATCGCCGCCTGGATCTGATAGGGCCCGCTGCGGCGATGGCGCATCGCCTTGTCGATCAGGGCCAGGCCCTCCGAGATCAGCTTCTGGTTCCACAGCGAGCGGTCCTGATCGTCGAGCAGCACGAATGCGCCGGCAGCGTCGAACCGCGCCGCCGCGCGGGCATGCTGCAACAGCAACAGCGCCGTCAGTCCCATGATCTCGGGCTCGCTCTGGAACAGCCGCAGCAACAGCCGCGCCAGCCGAATTGCCTCCTCGCACAGAGGCTGGCGAATTTCCGCGGTATCGCCGCTGGCCGAATAGCCCTCGTTGAAGATCAGATAGACCATCGCGGCCACCGCGATCATCCGCTCGCTGCGTTCCACCGCGCCCGGCGTCTCGAACGGCACGCTGGCGCCGGCGACGCGGGCCTTGGCGCGGGTGATGCGCTGTTCCATCGCGGCTTCGCTGACCAGGAACGCGCGCGCGATCTGCTTGACGGTCAGCCCCGAGACGATGCGCAGCGCCAGCGCGATCTGCTGCGTTGGCGGCAGATCGGGATGGCAGCAGATGAACAATAGCCGCAAGATGTCGTCGCGATAATGCGAGCCGTCGAGCCGTTCGGCCAGCGCCTCCTCGGCGTCGTCGAGATCGGAGATCTTGTCATCCTCGGGCAGCGGCTCCTGCTTGCGGCCGCGCCTGATGTCGTCGATCGCGACGTTGCGTCCGACCATGATCAGCCACGCCGCGGGATCGCGCGGCGGGCCGTTCTGCGGCCAGCTTTTCAGCGCGCGCAGGCACGCGTTCTGGAAGGCCTCCTCGGCGGTATCGAGATTGCGGAAATAGCGTAATAGCGCGCCGACCGCCTGGGGCCGCGCCGAGGTCAGCGCGGCGTCGATCCAGGCGGTATCGCTCATATCGCGATGCTCCCGGTCGCGATGCTCCCGGGGATGAGCACGCCGACGGGACGAATTTCGTAGGCGCCGCCCGGGTTGGCCTCGCCGAGATCGCGCGCGACCGCGAGCGCCTCGTCGAGGTTTTTGCAATCCACGATGTAGAAGCCGAGCAGTTGCTCCTTGGTCTCGGCAAAAGGACCGTCGATCACGACCGGCGGATTTTCCTTGCGCAGCGTGGTCGCCGCCGTGGTCGGCAACAGCCGGGCGACCGGCCCAAGCCGGCCCTGTTGGGTCAACTTGTCCTGCACGACGGCAAGTTTTTGCATCACCGCGGCGTCCTGCTCCTTGGTCCAGGAGCCGACGCAGTCTTCATCATGGTAGCAAAGGATGGCGTAGAGCATGGGCAGCGTTCCTGTTCGGTTGGAAGACGAGAGAGGCGAGCCGTTTCCGACAGCATAACGGAAATATTTTGCCTCGGGGACCGGGCCCGGTATGGTGCCGCAAATCCCAAAAAACTCAGGCAAAAATCCATGCAAAAACCTGCACTTGCGCTTCTGATCCATGGCGGCGCCCAAAATTGGTCGCCGCAGCGCTGGAAGGCCCGATTTGACGATGCTTGCCGCGACCGGCGCGTCGTGCTGATGCCGGATGCGGCACTCGATCCCGCCGAGGTCCACTACGCCGCGGTCTGGAAGCCGGTCCCCGGCGATCTCGCGGCCTTTCCCAATCTGCGCGCCATTTTCAACCTCGGCGCCGGCGTCGATGCGCTGATGGCCGATTCCAGCCTGCCGGATGTGCCGCTGGTGCGGGTTGCGGTGGCCGATCTCACCGCACGAATGACCGAATATGTCGTGCTCCATGTGCTGATGCACCATCGGCAGGAGCTTTATCTGCGTGACAGCCAGCGCGAGAAACGCTGGGCGCCGAAGAAGCAATCGCCGGCGAGCGCGATCTCGGTCGGGATCATGGGGCTCGGCACCCTGGGCGCGGACGCCGCCCAGGTGCTGGCGCGGCTCGGTTTCCGCGTCGCGGGCTGGAGCCGAAGCGAGCGAAAGGTCGACGGCATCGAATGCTTCCACGGCACAGGGCAACTCGATGCGTTTCTGAAAGCCACCAACATCCTGGTCTGCCTGCTGCCGTTGACCCCGGATACGACGCACATCCTCAACCGCGACCTGTTCGCAAAGCTCGATGCCACGAGCCCACTCGGCGCGCCGGTCGTGATCAATGCCGGCCGCGGCGGCCTGCAAAACGAGGCCGATATTCTTGCCTGCCTCGACGACGGCACGCTCGGCGCCGCATCGCTGGATGTCTACGCCACCGAGCCGCTGCCGGCGGACAGCCGGTTCTGGACCCACCCGAAAGTCGTGCTGACCCCACACAACGCCGCCGACACCGATCCCGACGAGATCTCGAAATACGTCGCGCGCCAGATCGAGCGCTTCGAAGCCGGCGACGCGCTGGAGAATGTGGTCGATCGGGGGCGTGGATATTAGGGCGCGTGGAGGCATGATCACGGTCATACTCCGCGAAGGCGGAGTATCCAGTACGCCGCGAGTTTTCAGTTCCATCACGAGCGTCTCGGAATACTGGATCGTCCGCCTTCGCGGACGATGACGGTGGAGATGTGCGGACATAACTCCGCATTCTCGCGACAGCATTCGCCCGAGTTTTTCAAATTCATCGGCCCCCAAAAAAAGAGGGCGCAGGGAAGACCGGGTGCGCGCTGCACCCGCGGTCTCGCGTGCAAAAGTAGCAAACAAAAAGCGCACACGAGCATACAGGTTCAGCGGAAGCAGTCCGGCCTTCCCTGCGCAATGGTGTTACAGCTTATATCGTGCTCTCCCCGGCGAGACCTGGCTTGTTGTCACCGTCATCCCCAAGAAGCGTGAGCTTCTCAAGAACTTGACACCAACCACTGGGGCGTCAGGACCACACGACTTTGCCGTCCGCGTCACGCGCCGTTCGTCAAAAGCGCATCCGCGTCCATCGCTCCCCGCGTCCAACGTTCGTGACGATCGCGAAACGCCCCTCTTGGTGGGCACGGGATACGTGAGATGTGAAGGTGATTTGCCTTCGAGATCAACGCTGATCCGCTGCGACACATTGGCACGACGGGCAAATCAGCAAATGGGTGTCAAGACTTATTTGTGGATGCGCCGCATCTTTCCTCGGAGGAGAAAGGAAGTAGCGCGGGGCTTAGTGCTGCGTCATCCTGAGGTGCCCGCCGGCTTCGGCGGGCCTCGAAGGATGGTGTTCAGCTCATTGCGCGCGGCCATCCTTCGAGGCTCGCAAGAGCTCGCACCTCAGGATGACGGCGAAGCTGCTGCACGGGGATGACATCGCGTTTGCTGCAAGCGCGGCTCATTTCGCCCTCGCGCCCACCATCACGTCGATCGCGCCTTTCACGATCGCCTCCAGTTCCTTGCGCGGCACCTGCGCGCGCGCGCGGATCGCGATGGTGTGGATGGTCGCCGACGCCAGATGCGCCAGCACCGTCGCATCGACCGAGGTTGTCAGTTCGCCTTTTTCCATGGCCCGCCGGAAGCAACCGGCGAACGCCTTGTCGAACTCCGAAAATCCTTCCAGCACCAGGCCGCGGATTTCCGGATCGAACACCGCTTCCGAGGCCGCCGTCATCACCGTGAAGCAACCGCGCGGGCCAGCTTCGCCGGACAGATAGATGCCGAGCGCCAAGCCGTAGATCCGCTCCAGCCGTTGGCGGATCGGCAATTCGTCCCTGAAAATATCGACCATCGCCGCGCGCGCGTCGTCGCGGTAGCGCTGATAACTCTTGATATAGAGTTCGCGCTTGTCGCCGAACGCACCATACAGGCTCGGCCGGTTCATGCCGGTGGCCGCGCTGAGATCGTCCAGCGACGTCCCGGCAAAGCCATCCTTGCGAAACAGATCGAGCGCTTTACCGAGCGCCACGTCCGGCTGATAGGCGCGCGGGCGGCCCCGGCGTTTGACCGCGCTGGTCGCATCGGCTTCCGGCAATGCCGGTGCGGTTTTCTTTTTTTGTACCATTTCGCATTTAATTCCTTGACGTCGGTTATATTATGCGAGACGGTATAAAAATCAACAGTGGTTCGGCAAAGCCCGAACCAACGCCAAGGAGATTGTCGATGGATCTTTATTTCTCGCCGCTCGCCTGCTCGCTCGCGACCCGGATTGCGCTGTATGAAGCCGGCGCGGACGCTGGATATCTCGAGGTCGATCCCAAGACCAAGATCGTGCAGAGCGACGGCTCGGATTTTCGCAAGGTCAATCCGCTTGGGCTGGTGCCGACACTGCGCACCGACGAGGGACTGGTCCTGACCGAGAACGCCGCGATCCTGCAATATGTCGCCGACCGGTTTCCGCAGGCCGGCATCGCCACCGGCCCCGGCATGGAACGCAGCCGGCTGCATCAATGGCTCTGCTTCATCGGCACCGAACTGCACAAGGGATTGTTCGTGCCGATACTCGACAAGAAGGCACCGGCCGAAGTGAAGAGCTACATTCTCGGCAAGGGCCTGTCGCGGCTCGATTTCCTGGAAAACTACCTGAAGGGCCGCGAATTCCTGCTCGACCATTTCAGCGTCGCCGACGCCTATCTGGTGACGGTGATCAACTGGACCATGGCAACGCCGCCGATCGAACTGGCGAAATGGCCGGCCGTGAAAACCTATTACGAACGGCTGCGCACGCGCCCGAGCATCGCCAAGGCGATCGCGGAAGAGTTCGAATTGTACAAGGCCGAACTCGCCCGCCACAAAGCGGCGGCGTGAGTGATACGTCACACCACCGCGTCGTCCCCGCCTCGCGCGTAAGGGCGGGGACACATCGGAACCGTCATCCTGAGAGGCTTTGACGTCATCCTGAGGTGCGAGCTCTTGCGAGCCTCGAAGGATGGCCGCAAGCACTGCGCTGAACATCATCCTTCGAGGCTCACCGAAGACGGCGAGCACCTCAGGATGACGGCGCCGATTGGTTCACGGCCTCTCGGGATGACGGCCGAGGTAGCTTCACGGCCTCGTTCGCCGGGACGACGTCTGAGATCGCAGCCCTTTAAAACGCGCTCTCGCTCAGTCCCGGCACATCCGCGGGCCGTGGCCCTGGTGCGGCCCAGTGGAAGCGGCGGTCTTTTTCGGCGATCACGATATCGTTGATGCTGGCTTCGCGGCGGCGCATCAGGCCGTGCTCGTCGAATTCCCATTGCTCGTTGCCGTAGGAGCGATGCCACTGGCCGGCAGCGTCGCGCCACTCATACTGAAACCGCACCGCGATGTGGTTGCCGTCGAACGCCCAGAGATCCTTGATCAGGCGGTATTCCTGTTCCTTCTCCCATTTGCGGGTGAGGAAGGTGACGATCGCGGCACGGCCCTCGAGAAATTCCGAGCGGTTACGCCAGCGGCTGTCCTCGGTATAGGCCAGCGACACGCGCTCGGGATCGCGCGAATTCCAGGCGTCCTCGGCCATGCGGGCTTTCTGGGCGGCGGTCTCTCGGGTGAACGGCGGAAGCGGGGGACGTGCCATCGGGACCTCGTCGGGTTGATCTGCCGCGAATGTACTGCCGCCGCTTGAGGAGTCGAGTGGGCTTTGCCAATCGGCCGATAGCTGGATCAGATCACATCGGCCTTCAACAACACCCGCAACGCTTTCGGGATCGGCTGCGCCCGCCCCTCGCTGATGAAGGCGACGCGCACCTGGGCCTTGACCAGCACATGCTCAGCCCGCCGGATTTCCTGCCCCAGCATGATCGAGGCGCCCTTCACCGCGACCGGCCAGGTCACCACGTCGAGCAAATCATCCATCCGCGCCGGCTTGAGGAAATCAAGCTGCATCGAACGCACCACGAAGGCAAAGCCCGGGGTTTCCTGCTCGGCTTCCGCGAACAGCGCGTGCTGTTCGGCGCCCATCAGCCGCAGATGGTTGGTGCGTCCGCGCTCCATGAAGCGCAAATAATTGGCGTGATAGACGATGCCGGAAAAATCGGTGTCCTCGTAATAGACCCGAATTTGCATGTGATGGCGGCCGTCGCGCATCGCGCCGTCGAGATGGGGGTAAGTCACTTGCGGCCCTCGATCGCCTTTCGGAACACGATCGTTTTGCGCAAAATTCAGCCGATGCGCAAGCACGTCAGTGCGGCGAAAACGCTACGACGTCGCCGGACCCGAACCGCCCAAGGTCACCAGCACGATCTCCGGGGGCACGCCGAGGCGGAACGGCATGATGCTGCAGCCGAGGCCGCCGGAGACGATGACGTCGCAATTGGTGCGCGAGTGGCCATAGACGAATTTATTGTAGCGCGTCGGCGCGATCGGCGACCATCCTAACAGGCGCACCTGGCCGCCATGGGTATGTCCGGAAAGCTGCAATGACACCCGCGCCGGCACGCGCCTCGCGACATCCGGCTCATGCGCCATCAGGATCACCGGCGCGTCGTCGGTTACTTTGGCAAGCGTCGCGTTGAGGTCATCGACGCCGATGCGCCGGACCGGCCGGAAGCGCCGCGCCGGCACATAGGCCAGTTGATCGCCGAGACCGGCCAGCCAGAACGGGCGGCCGTCCTTGGAAAGACGCCGGGCGTCGTTCTCGTAGACCGGAATGCCGGCGGCTTCTAACCCGCGTCGTGCATTGGTCGGGCCCTGCCCTTCCTGCTGCACCTTCTTGTCTTCCCACCAATCGTGATTGCCGAGGATCGCATGCACGCCGAGCGGCGCTTTCAGGCCGGTGAGCACGGCCGCCCATTCGTCGGCGGGAATGAAGCGGGTGACATGGCGATGTCCCGCGACATAGTCGCCGAGCAGCACGATGATATCGGCATTGAGCGCGTTGGTGCGTTCGACGATGGTCTGGATATGAGCCAGCGACATCCAGGGATCGCAGGCATGAATGTCGGCGACGGCGGCGATCTTGAGCTGGAAATCGGCCGGCCATTGCGGCGGCTGAATGTCATACCGCGTGACGCCCAACCGCGTTACGGGCTCGGCGAAACCATAGGCCGTGGTCGAGGCGCCGAAGACACCCAACCCGCCGAGAAACCGCAAGAACTGACGCCGTGAAAACATGTTTGGTTAATCGTGATGCTGCCCGCGCATGATAGCGTGCGGATTGAAGCGCAATTGGGACGCCTCTGTGCAGATTATCAGCAGGAGCGGCGTCAGTCTTCGGTATCCTGCATCACTCTTCCGTATACTGCGTCAGTCTTCGCTATCTTGGTTACCAAACAACCCGAATTGCGCCGGGTCGCGCGCGGGTTCGGCGAGGCCGAGATGCCGGAAGGCATGCGAGGTCAAGAGCCGACCGCGCGGCGTACGCTGCAGATAGCCGCATTGAATCAGGAACGGCTCGATGATGTCTTCGATGGCGTCGCGCGGCTCGGACAACGCCGCGGCCATGGTTTCGACGCCGACCGGGCCGCCGCCATAGTTCATCGCGATGGTGGTGAGATAGCGCCGGTCCATCGCGTCGAGGCCGGCGGCATCGACCTCGAGCGCGCTCAGCGCATGGTCGGCGATGGCGCGGTCGATCGAGGCGGCGTCCGCGGCGGAGGCAAAATCCCGCACCCGCCGCAACAGCCGGCCTGCGATACGCGGCGTGCCACGGGCGCGGCGCGCGATCTCGTTGGCGCCATCCGGCGTCATGCCGATGTTGAGCACGCGGGCGCCACGGGTGACGATCCTTTCGAGTTCCTCCACGGTATAGAAATTCAGCCGCACCGGAATCCCGAAACGGTCGCGCAGCGGATTGGTCAGAAGTCCCGCGCGCGTGGTGGCGCCGACCAGTGTGAATTTTGCCAGTTCGATCTTGACCGAACGCGCCGCCGGCCCCTCGCCGATGATGAGATCGAGCTGGAAGTCCTCCATCGCCGGATACAGCACTTCCTCGACCGCGGGGCTGAGCCGGTGGATTTCGTCGATGAACAGCACGTCGCGCTCTTCGAGATTGGTCAATAAAGCCGCGAGGTCGCCGGCTTTGGCGATGACGGGACCGGAGGTGGCGCGAAAGCCGACGCCGAGTTCGCGCGCCACGATCTGCGCCAGCGTAGTCTTGCCGAGGCCCGGCGGTCCCACGAACAGCACGTGATCCAGCGCCTCGTTACGCTTGCGCGCGGCCTCGATGAAGATCGACAAATTGGCGCGCGCCTGCGCCTGGCCGACGAATTCCGACAGCACTTGCGGGCGCAGCGCGGTGTCGCCGACATCGTCGGAACGGCGCTCGGGGGTCACGATGCGGGACGGCGTGTTCATGCGGCGATGCTAGCACGATGCAATGGCTTTGAGAGCCACCAGCACAAGGTGGCCGGTAGCATCGCCAGCACGGCGAGAATGGCAAACAACCGGAGCGACTGATCCGCCGATTGGACGTTCGGCAGGATCACGGCGGAGGATTCACCAGGAATGACGAAATTGCCGAGCAGGATCACCCCGGCGATGCCCGCCGCCGCGGCAAGCCACGCCATCCAGATCCGGTCGAGGCCGGCACACACCGCAGCGAAGGCGAAGATCAATCCGGCCATCGCCGATGGCGGGATCGCAGCCAGCCACGCCGCGATGGTGAGCACCCATAGCGCCACCGAAACGATGGTGCTGAAGAGGTCGTGCCCGGCGAAGGTGGCGAATAGCTGCGCCAAAGGCGCGCCGAAGCTTGCGACGATCGCGAGCAGCAATGCGGCGAACGCCAGCGGACCGACAATCGAAAAGATGACGGATATCGCGATCATGCGCGCGAGACCGCGCAATAGCGTGCCCAGGCTCACTTCGCCAGTTCCTTCAGGCCGAGCCGAATGAGCTGCGCGGTCTCGGCGTTCTCGCCGGCGGCGCGCGAGGCCTGCGCGATGGCAGCGGCGGCCTGCGGCTGGCCGTAGCCGAGATTGACAAGTGCGGAGATCGCATCGCTGACCGGACGCGGCGCGCGCTGGTCGTCGATCGCGCCGGACAGATGCACCAAGGCCGGATCGACATTGGCGAAGGCCGGCGCCTTGTCCTTGAGTTCGGTGACGATGCGCTCGGCGACCTTGGGGCCGACGCCCGGCGTGCGCGCCACCGCGGCTTTGTCGCGCAGCGCGATCGCATTGGCTAGTTCAGCCGGCGGCAAGGTCGAGAGCACCGCCAGCGCCACCTTGGCGCCGACGCCCTGGACGGTCTGCAGCAAGCGAAACCATTCGCGTTCGAGATCGCTGCGAAAGCCGAACAGTTTGATCTGGTCCTCGCGCACATAGGTTTCGATCGACAGCACCGCGGCCTCCCCCGGCGACGGCAGCGCCTGCAAGGTCCGCGACGAACAATGCACCTGATAGCCGACGCCGCCGACATCGAGGATCACATAATCCTCGCCGTAGCTGTCGATCAGGCCCTTGAGCTTGCCGATCATAATCCCACCACCCTGAGCCGCAGCGCGGCGCTGGCGCGGTGGTGGGCGTGGGTGATGGCGATCGCCAGCGCGTCGGCGGCGTCAGGTGATTTCGGCTCGGCCTTCGGCAGCAGGATCTTCAGCATCATCAGGATCTGGTTCTTGTCGGCATGGCCGGCGCCGACCACGGTTTTCTTGACCTGGTTCGGGGCATATTCCGCAACCGCGATGCCGAACATCGCCGGCGCCAGCATGGCGACGCCGCGCGCCTGTCCGAGTTTCAGCGTGGCAACGCCGTCTTTATTGACAAAAGTCTGTTCGACCGCGGCTTCCGCGGGCTGATAGTTGCCGAGCACGGCGGCCAACCCCTCATGGATTCCCAACAGGCGGCTCGCCAGCGGCAGCGTGTCCGGCGGTTCCACCGAGCCGCAGCCGACAAATATCAGCCGGTTGCCGTCGATATCGATCACCCCCCAGCCGGTGCGGCGCAGGCCCGGATCGATGCCAAGGATACGGACGGGGACGCGAATCGGCTGAGATGTCATGGGATAGTGATAACGTCGGCGCGGCGGGAACGAAACACAAACGAAGTGTCTTCAACCGCGAAAGCGCGGCGTCGGTACTTCCGACAGCGAGTGGCTAACACCCGTCATGCCCGGGCTTGACCCGGGCATCCATCAAAACGAGAAAGCCTTGCGAAGAGTGATGGATTGCCGGGTCAAGCCCGGCAATGACGAGGTCTCTGGCGACTTCACCCGCCCAGCTTGCTCATCAGCGCGTCGGAAATTTCAAAATTGGCGTAGACGTTCTGCACGTCGTCATGCTCGTTGAGCAGGTCGATCAGCTTCAGGAGCTTTTCGCCGGCCTCGTCGTCGACCGGCACCGTGTTCTGCGGCTTCCAGGTCAACGCCGCCTTGCGGGCTTCGCCGAATTTCGCTTCGAGCGCCTTGGCGACCTCGCGAAAAGTCTCCTGCGAGGCGTAGACCTCGTGGCCGCTTTCGCTGGAAGAGACGTCGTCGGCGCCGGCCTCGATCGCGGCGTCCAGCATCGCGTCGTCGGAGGCGACCTTGGCGTCGTATTCGACGATGCCGGTGCGGTCGAACATGAAGGCGACCGAGCCGGTTTCGCCGAGATTGCCGCCCGATTTGGTGAAGTAGGAGCGGATGTCGGAGGCGGCGCGGTTGCGGTTGTCGGTCAGCGCCTCGACGATCACCGCGACGCCGCCCGGGCCATAACCCTCGTAGCGAATTTCGTCGTAATTCTCGCCGTCGCCGCCGCTGGCCTTCTTGATCGCGCGTTCGATCGAGTCCTTCGACATGTTCTCCTGGCGGGCGGAAATGATCGCGGCGCGCAACCGCGCATTCATCGCGGGATCGGGCTGGCCGAGCTTGGCCGCGACGGTGATTTCACGCGCCAGCTTGCCGAACAGCTTCGACTTCTGGGCATCCTGCCGCCCCTTGCGGTGCATGATGTTCTTGAATTGGGAATGGCCGGCCATGCGGGATCTCTTGGAGTAGTCGGGGAATCTGCGGTGGGAAGCGCGGCGTTATAGGCCGCGATATTGCTAAAATCAAAGGCTTACCGGCGATTTCGGTATTTTGGTAGTGGTTTCTGCCCGCCAATGAGGCAATTGTTAACCATGATTTCATGCCGAGCGGCGAGGATACCACCCGCAACGGCACATCATCATGATGCCAGAGACCGGCGAACCGGTCCGCGTGAATGGCCGCCAGTCACGGCGGCTTTTCGTCCTTCGTAAGTTCTGGAAACACCAAAAGGGATGCGGTCATGTCGGTTGTGCAGCCCATCAAGCGGGAAAGTGCCGCCGCTCTCCCCTCGGAGAGCGAGCGTCTGGTCGATCAGCTTGCGAGCCGGATCGGCGGCCTTGGCGTCGAACTGGCGGATGTCGCGGGAAGCCTGAAAGAGGTCGCCGGCCGCGTCGCCAACCAGTCCGACCGGTTCGGGCATCTGCAACAAACCGCGGAGACCATGGTCGCCGCCAATCACGACATCGCCACCGCGTCCCGCGCGGTGCAATCGGCAAGCTCGGCTGCGGTCGGCGAGATCACGCAGTCGCGCGCCGCGGTCGAAACCGCGGTCGGGCATATCGCCGAATTGATCGAGGCCGTCAGCCGCATCGAGCGCCGTCTGGCTTCGGTCGGAACCGCGCTGACCCAGGTGGCCAAGGTGTCCGGCACGATCGAAGCGATCGCCAAGCAGACCAATTTGCTGGCGCTGAACGCCACCATCGAGGCCGCCCGCGCCGGCGCGGCGGGACGCGGCTTTGCGGTGGTCGCCAACGAAGTCAAAAGCCTCGCGGAGGCGACCCGGCAGGCGACCCGTCTGATCGGCGACACTGTGCGCGATCTCGACGGCCAGGTCCGCGGTTTGATCAGCGAGAGCGGCGACGCCTCGGTCCGCGCCAAAAGCGCCGGCGACGGCGCCGCCCAGATCCAGGACATCATCGTCCGGGTGCAGAGCGGCTTCACATCGGTCGGCCAGGAGATCGACAGCGTCGCCAAAGCGGCGACGTCCAATCTGTCCCACTGCGACATGGTGATCTCCGAACTCGGCGGCCTCGCCAAGGGCGTCGATCTGTCGTCGACCGACCTCAAGCAGGCCGACGACCGCGTCGCCTCGCTGCTGGACGTTTCGGAAGGCCTGATCGCGCTGATCGCCGACAGCGGCGTGGAGACGTCGGATGCGCCGATGATCCGCATGACGGTAGAAACCGCAAAGCAGATTTCCTTAGCCTTCGACCGCGCGATCGAGCGCGGCGAGATCAGCCTCGAGCACATGATGGACGAGAATTACCGCGAGATTCCCGGCACCAATCCGAAGCAATATCTCGCCAACTATATCGCGCTCACCGACCGTATCCTGCCGCCGATCCAGGATCCGATTCAGAAGTCCGATTCCCGGATCGCCTTTTGCGTCGCGTGGGCGAAAAGCGGCTATCTTCCGACGCATAATGCGAACTACAGCCTGCCCCAGGGGCCCGACCCGGTCTGGAACAACGCCCATTGCCGCAACCGGCGGATCTTCGACGACCGCACGGTCAGCAAGATCGCTCAAAGCACCAAGCCGTTTCTGTTGCAGACCTACCGGCGGGACATGGGCGGCGGCAAGTTCGTGCTGATGAAATCCCTCTCCTCGCCGATCTACGTGCGCGGCCGCCATTGGGGCGCATTCCGAATCGGCTTCAGCCAGTCCTAACGCGTGGGACGGCATCGTGAAACGGGCTTTGGTTCATGAACGATCGCATCGCCTGGTTGCGCGAACATTATAGCGACCCACTGCTGACCGCGCTGACCGTGCTGGTCATTGTGATGCTGTTCGTGATCGCGCCGCTGCAGGCGTCCGGGCTGTTTCTGTTTCAGGCGTTCGAACTCGCTTTCGCCATCGTGCTGGTCGCCGGCGTGTTCGTGATGTCGGGAAGCCGGATCGCGGTTGCTGCCATGCTGGCCTCGCTGGTGATGGCCACGATCGGCGGCATTCACCGGATCACGGCGCCGTCCCCGATCGACATCAATCTGTTCGCGGGCTCCTGGCTGATCATGAGCCTGACGCTCGGCTGGGCGGTGGCGGGCGTGGTGTTTGCGCCGGGTCGGGTCACCTATCACCACGTGATGGGCGCAATTCTGCTGTACCTCGTCATCGCCGTCAGCTTCGTGCCGTTGCTGGCCTTTACCGGATCGCTGATCCCCAATGCGTTTTCGGGAATCTCGATGCAGGACAATCCGGCGCTCGCCAGCGGGCTGATCTATTTCAGCTTCGTGACCTTGACGACGACCGGCTATGGCGACGTATTTCCGCTGCACCCGATCGCGCGCAGCCTGTGCAATCTCGAAGCCGTGATCGGCCAGCTCTATCCCGCGACCCTGCTCGCGCGCCTGGTCACGCTGGAGATGGCGCAGCGGGGCTGACATGGGCCTGGGCGTTTCGTGATGACGCCCCGGTGCCGCGGCTCTTGTTCCCGCTGCCTTGCTATGTTCTAAACCCGCCGCCAGTCTTGCGACGCCACTTCCACCAGAATTCGAATTTTCTGCCGCGCCCAGGCGAGGGTCAAAGGCAAAAGGAACCCGATATGAGGATCAAGCTGCTGATCGCAGTATTGTCGTTGGCGACAGCCGTTGACTTGGTAGCTTTGGTCCCGGCGGCTTTGGCGCAACCTACGACGCCGGCAGCAGCGGAAAAGCCGGCGGCACCCGTGAAGCAGAGCGCCGCGTCGGCTGACGAGGTGGCGTCGAAAACTGTCTCGGTCGCCGAAAAGGCGCAGAAGTGTCTCAAGATCGAAGATAAGCCCGACGACCGGCTGCATTGCTACGACGACGCCGTCAGGCCGCAACCCAACCCGAATCCGCCGCCCGTCAAGGGCATCCGGGATTGCCGCCACATCGTCGACGTCGACCAACGACTGGGTTGCTTCGACGGCTTCGCCGTACAAATTCCAAAGTTCACGCATTAGAGCGTTTTCGAGCGAAGTGGACACCGGTTCGCGTCAAGAAAACGCGTCAAAACAAGGATCTAGAGCCCGGTTCTGATTCCATCAGAACCGGAAATGCTCTAGCGCGCGCCGAACCAACTGCATCTCGGTTGGTTTTTCGGCGGTCTTGCGGGCGGCGGCAATAGACACGGCTCCTCACGTCGCATCGACTTCAACGGCGGCTTTAGCGAACGCCGCCGGCGCTTCCTGAGGCAAATTGTGACCGACACCTCCAGAGAAGATACGATGCTCGTATCTGCCTGAGAATTTTTTGGCGTAGGAGCTTGCCTCGGGGTGGGGCGCGCCGTTGGCGTCGATCCAGACGGTCATTCATTCCTCATCATGACTACCACTTTCCCCATCGCGCGACGTGAACTCATCGCTTCGAAAGCGTCTTGGAATTGACTGAGAGGAAATATCTGAGTTGGCGGTGGCTTGACCGCACCGGATTCGAGCCACTCACCGATTCGCCTCATAAGTTTCATGTAGACCTCAGGCTCCCACTTCTGAATTTGGGCGCTGTCGATGCCGATGAGGGATGCCCCTTTCAGAAGGGCGATATTGAATTGCAGCGATGGGATTCGCCCTGCCGCGAAGCCGACCACCAAATGCCTCCCACGCCATCCGAGCGTGCGGAATGCAATGGGCGAGATCTCGCCGCCGACGGCATCGAAAATCACATCTATCGGACGGTTATTGGTCAGTGACTTCAACACCTCTCGCCATTTTTCATCTGCGTAATCGATCGCGAGATCGGCGCCCTCGGCGCATGCCAGCGAACGCTTTTCTTCTGTCGATGCAGCGGCGATGACATGGGCCCCGATCATCTTGGCTATCTTGATCGCGGCTGTTCCGGTGCCACCGGCGGCCCCCAACACGAGAAGGGTTTCGCTGGAGCGCAATCCCGCCATCTCCGTCAGCGCGAAAGCTGCCGTGAGGTAATTCACCGGGACTGCGGCAGCCTGCGGAAATGAAAGCCGGCTTGGAATAACAGCCAGGCCGGACTCAGGAACGACGATTTCTTCAGCCAGCGCGCCCCGCTTCGCGAGCCCGAATACCCGGTCGCCAACCCGAACCTGCGACACTCCCTCGCCGGTTTCGACCACCGTTCCTGAGAACTCCATGCCAGGAACAAACGGAAGGGGGTCCTTTGTTTGATAGAGGCCCTGTACCTTCAGCCCATCGACAAAGCCAAGACCCACCGCAGCAACGCGGACACGAACCTCGCGCGTGTGGCAGTCAGGGCTAACGATCTCCCGGATTTGAACGGATTTTACCGGAGAGAATTCCTCCACAACAACGGCTCTCATCCAATCCTCCTGCCGCGAAACGGCGCCATTGGACCCGCGCCGACGCTCCGCGATCATAGCCCGACGGACCATTAAAAGCACAATTGATCTGTTTTCCGCATCGTGACGCGCGAAGCGGTTGAGACGCGGCTTGGACTCACGGCGGTGAAAACAGCGTGAAAACCCTGTTGCAGCTCATGTGCGGGACGACTTCTTTTGTCGGAGCAGCGAGAGCAACTCGGGCGGTAACGCCTCGTTGCCTCGGTCGGCGCAGATCATTACTGCACCCCTGACGTGGAGCCCGTCAAAGCGAACTTGATGTTCTGCTTTAAGTTGATCGAAATCTGTTTGCGTCACTAGATGCGCCTGCGCCCACCGGCACCGGCTCAAGTTTGGTTAACAGAGGCTGACCTCGATATGCGCGAACTTTCTGTCCGGTCACTTCTGATCTCGCATCTCGCGATGCTCATCCTGTTTTGCTTGCTCGTCGTAATCGGACACGGCGCGAGCTTGACCGTACTGCATGTCTTCACGGGCGCGGAATTGAGCGACCTGCACCAACGCCTGAAATCGGATGAACTGTTTCAAGATATCGAATCTGCGTCGGCCTTGAGCCTGTCTGCCGTCGCCGCCGGATGGCTCGCCGCCAGAACGTCCAACGCCAGGCCTCTCGTTCACGGAGCTCTTTCCTGTGCGGCCTTCTTCCTCTTGTTTCTCTGCGACACCGTGTATGGCCTTTTTCACTTCCCCGGAATCGACGTGCTTCGGCACCGGCCCCTGATGAATGTATCAGAACTCGCGCTGCCGCTATTTGGAATGCTTGGCGCGTCGATATTACTGCTGGCTCGGCGGATGCCGGGCCGGGAAACGAGCTCCCATCAAAATGTGGGTTCGAAACCCGACGACCTTCTTGGAGACTTGGCTCCTATCGCATGGAAGTGGCTGGTTCGGCCGATATGGTTAGGTAGCGTTGCGACATTCGAGACACTTGAACTTATTCGATACTGGAGTGGAAATACATACAGGCCTTTCTTTGCACTTTTCGCTGCCGCGATTTTCGCACTCCTGATTTGGCAGGTGGCGTGCGGGTTTCGCGACATACGCCAGCGGCGCCAGGTGCTAGCTGAGCGCGCAGCCGCAGGGCAGCGGCCATCCCCGCTTTACATCGCAGCGAACGGATTGGTTGTCATCCTGATAGGTCTCGTACTCTTCCTCGGTCAAATCCATCGTGACCACGCCGAGATATCGTCATTGCCTTGGATCATCGTCGCGCTGATCATCGTAACGCTGCTTCTGGTACGCCGGACGTTGAAATGGCCCGACCCCTACGCCTAGACAGGCAAGGGGGGCTTCCGCTTTTGGCTGATCCAAATCGATGGACACGCGCGCCCTAAACGCCGCGTCCTGCTCATCTCAACCTTCGAACCCGACACAACGAAATCGCCGTTCGGCTCGCGGTCGGACTTGACGGCGTTGGCGGCGAGGTCATCGTCGGGATATCCCATCGCGACGCAGGTCATGATGACCTGATCCTCGGGGATACCGGCGACCTCCCGCACGATATCGGAGCGGGTGATGCCCTGACCGTTGATGGGTGGTGGGTTAACTCGCCCAGAATGCCGGCGACGCCGGCTCCAGCCGGCCGCCGGCGCGCACCGGGGCGACCCGCAGCGCCAGCCCGGTCGCATCGTCGGTCTCGACCGCAACGCCGCTGAGCGTGGCCGCACCATTGGCGGGCTCGAACCGGCCCGATGGAATGCCCGATGTGAAGCGCCGCAGCGGTTCCTCCTTCTGCATGCCGATGATCGAATCATAGTCGCCGGTCATGCCGGCGTCGGTCATGTAAGCGGTGCCGCCTGGAAGGATCTGGTGATCGGCGGTCGGCACGTGGGTGTGCGTGCCGACCACGAGGCTGGCGCGGCCGTCGCAGAAAAATCCGATGCCTTGTTTCTCGCTGGAGGCTTCGCCGTGGAAATCGACCACGATCGCGTCGGCCGCCTCGCGCAGCGGGCACGACTCCAGTTCACGGCCGATGGCGGCGAACGGATCGTCGAACGGCGTCATGAAGACGCGGCCGATCGCATTGACGACCAGCGCGCGTTGGCCGCGCCTGGTATCGATCAGCACGGCGCCGCGGCCCGGCGTTCCCTTTGGATAATTCGCCGGACGGACCAGCCGCGGCGCGCGCTCGATGAACACCAGCGCCTCGCGCTGGTCCCAGGAATGGTTGCCGAGCGTCACCGCGTCCGCGCCGGCATCGAGGAATTCCTGATAGATCGCCTCGGTGATGCCGAAGCCGCCGGCTGAGTTCTCGCCGTTGACGACGACCAGATCGAGCGTCCAGTCCCGGATCATGCCGGGCAGATATTCCGAGATGGCGGCGCGCCCGGCCCGGCCAACCACGTCACCGACGAACAGAATACGCAAATCAGAGGCTCCGGAAATCGAATGTCTTGGCTTCCGTTAGCACATAATCCAGGGCCACGTCGTGCGCCAAGGCCGGGATCGCCTTGATTTGCTGCACGGCAAAGGCAACGCCGACCCCCCTGACCGCCTTGGTCTTGCGCAAATGCGCGAACGTGTAGTCGTAATGCCCGGCCCCGTAGCCGATGCGGTGGCCCAGACGGTCGAACGCCGCCAGCGGCACCAGCATGATGTCGGGAACCACTTCAGGCGCCGCGGGCGACGGTTCGAGGATGCCGAGCGGTCCCATCACCATCTTGTCGTTGGGCGACCACGCCCGGAATGTCAGCGCCTGGCCGCGCGCCGTCACCGTCGGCAGCGCCAGCCGCGCGCCCAGTGTTGCGATCTCCAGCATCAGCGGCGTCGGATCGATCTCGCTGCGGATCGGCGCATAACCGGAGACGACCGTCCCGGGTGCGATCTCGAACGGCAGACCGCGCTTGGCGATGGCCTGCGCCGCGGCCGCGCGCTGCTCGTCGCTCAACGCATCCCGCGCCGCAAGGGCTGCGGTGCGGAGGTCTGCCTTCGATCGCGTTGCAGAGATGCCGGACATCCAGAGCACCATTTCGCTGTCCACACATTTCGCCGTCGTCAGCCTTGAAGGCGGACGATCCAGTACTCCAAAGCGACGCGACTAAACATCGAAGCTGCGGCGTACTGGATACTCCGCTTTCGCGAAGTATCACGGCATTGCAGGGCGGAACGGCGCCAATCAACTTGACGGTAAAAATATAGACTTCGTCGCAAAATAGAAACTTGATGGCAAAAATAAAGTGCGAAGCCGCAATGGCCGTTGAAGCACTCGATCCCGGAGCACCTACGAAAGTAGGTGGGCACCATGTGACCGGATCCACGGACCCGGCCAGGGACAGTTCCCTGAAGGATCGATAAGGCCCCGGGGATATTATGGCTTCTGACGCGCGATGCAGCCTCGCCCGGCCAATGTAACCACGCCCGGGCCAAACCGCCAGCGCTAACCGGCCTGCCCCGGCATTTGCGCACATGTGGCCTCGGCTCACGCCTGGCGTCTATCTTGGCATCGATCCCGGGCAACGCTAAAGGCGGGGCTGCCGAGACGATTTCGGGGCTGTCAGGAGAATAGGATGAAGGGCTTTGCACTGGCTGCCGCGGTTCTGGTCGGCGCGCTGTCGGCACCGGCTGCGCGCGCGGAATGGCCGGATCACGCCATCCGCTGGATTGTGCCGTTCGGCCCCGGCGGCGCCAATGATCTGATCGCGCGGGTGGCGGCCGAGGCCGCCAGCAAACAACTCGGACAGCCCGTGCTGATCGAAAATCGGCCCGGCGCCACCGTCGGAACGCAGGCGGCGGCCCGCGCTGCCGCCGATGGCTACACCTTTCTGATCGGCGCGGCCGGCGTCGTCACCAACAGCCTGTTGCTGAAGAACCTGCCCTATCAGGATTCCGATCTTGTGCCGGTCGGCATGATCGCGGTTGCGCCGTCGGTCATCGTGGTCAATCCGAGTGTGCCGGCCAGCAACATGGCTGAGCTCGTCGCGTGGGCCAAAACACAGGGCGACAACGGCATCACCTGGTCGACCGCCGGCAGCGGCAGCACGCCGCATTTCGCCGCCGAGATGTTCAAAGAGGCGACCGGCGTCAACGTGACGATCGTGCCGTACCGCAGCGGAAACGACGGGGTCAATGCGGTGTTGTCGAACAGCGCATCGGTGACGTCGGAGGCGAGCATTGTCGTGTTGCCGCAGATCAAGGCCGGGCTGTTGAAGGCGATCGCAACCACCTACCAAAAGCGCATGAGCACGTACCCCTCGCTGATGACCACCGCCGAGCAGGGATTTCCGGCGGTCCAGATCGGCCATTGGGCCGGCCTGCTGGCGCCGCGCGGAACGCCCGAGCCGATCATTGCGCGCATGAATGCAGCACTGGCCGCGGTCAACACCGCCGAGGTGCACGACCGTCTCGCCGAGAGCGGCATCGAGAGCGCGGCCGGTTCGGTCGCGGATTTCGCAGCGTTCATTGCAGCAGAACGCCAGCGCCTGGGTGCGCTGGCAGCGAAGGCCAAAATGAGCGCCGAGCAGTAGGCGGAACGTCAGGAGGCTGCACGGAAGTCGAAAAATATATCACCCTTCAGCGGACTATATTCGAATTCCCTAGAGCCCCGAGCCGGCCGGGATTGCCACCGGCAACGACCTCAACGCGTTTATAAACCGTTGATTTTGAACATCGGGCCCCGCCGCGGATGGCGCCAGAATGACAGAAATCGTGTGCGTGTCCGCGCGCGAAAGCGATGCGAGCGGTGTGGTCCCGGACGGTCCGGTCAAGCGCACGAATGTCCAGGTCGGGGAAAGGCCTAGATTGAACGTGATAACAAATTGCGTCGTGTAAGTCGTAAGATCGATCGGAGGATTTTTCTTGCCGGTAGCGGCGATAGTGCACATGTCGTGGTCCGACTTAACTTTAAGTGCCAGTTCATGTAGCTTTTCTGCCGCTGCTTTGGCGGATGAATACTCTGTCTTCGCTGTCGTGGTGGGCAAAGGATTAGGCAATTTTATTCCGGACTGTCTCTTTAATTGTGGAATGCGTTTATCGATAGCCTCTAAGAGGCTGTGGTCAGTAAGATCGTCATCCAGCGTAGTTCTGAATAGCAAAACGTGCAACGCGAATTCATTGTAGTCCGGAATTACGCCGTCAGCGTTGTTTCTAAAGGACGCAGGACATTTTGCTTTGTTCTTCTCGACGTCCCTCTCGGCTTTGACAACGACCTCTTTGTTCTGCTCCACGTCGTCAATCCAGTGAATTATATCTTCTAGCGCCGAAGGCGGGACGATCTCTCCTTTAAACTGAGCACCTGCTGCGACGCCACCCTTCGGCAACGTTAATTTTACCGGGTCAGATAACTTGGCTGGCGTCCCCTTGGCGGCGCCTTGACTGTGCTGCCCTTCGGCTAGGATGACTTCGCCATTTTTGTCAGGCAAGACCAAACTAAATACCCTTGTGTCGATCCATTCATTGAAGCCAAGACTATCAGCGCTTTGTGATTGCAAAAGCCTCTCACAGTCCTTGGCAGGCGTCTTTTCCAATTCCTCCATAGAAAGCGTGAACGAAATATCTTCGGTCCGTGTACGTTGCCCGGTAGCGGCTGCGTTGAATCCGAACGTGAATTTTTGAGCTGCGGCGGCTATCGCCGTGCCACCTAAAGCCGAAGGACCAACGTTAGGATAGGCATTCTGAAGCGGTGAGACGGTCGAACCAGTCGGATTGATCTGGGCCAAATCGCTGACCGCAAGCGTCAAATCTATTTTGGCAGTCCAGGTTTTGAACCAAGCAAGATTTTCATCCTCCTTGGCTTTTTGAAGTGGCGTACTAATGGCGGTGTTCAATTCGCATTTAATTCGCTGCACGACGTCGCGAACGGGCACGCCATCGGGATTTGAAATATTGGGCGCTACTGAGCAACCCGCGAGAAAACTTCCTGCAATCAAACACAGCAATGCTGCGCGCAGCTGCGATAGCTTGCGTGTCATGGTGCCCCCACCCCGGCAATAGGCGCAATTCCGATCACGGATCAAGGGTTGGGTCAATGAATAACACAACCGATGTGGGATTATTTCTACCTCATGCGGGACATGAGTGACTTGCATTTGGCTGGACTCACGCTCAGCCAAGACGAACAGAGTAGGAGGTACCGTTTCCGGCCATTCTAAAACGATCACCGTTGCAAGGGCGACCGCGTTTCAACGCCCACATCAACCTTAAGAATATCCGCATGGAATTGTTGCCGCGAGCGATCACCCTGACGGGCACTTATGCCATCAACTAGGTGCCGGCAAATGTAGTCGCCTGCGGATGGACTTGGATTGCCGCTCGGAAGCTCGGTTCTCCCGTAGCGCCTCGTACGCCATCCGGCGCGATTCCCGCGCGGCACGGCCAAGCTGCGGATAGCCGTAAAGAGCGGACGACAAGACCAAGATTTCGCGAAAAACCAGCTAGGTTTTCATCCGTGGAAGAAGTTGAAAGCAATTGAGCAACATCACCTAGGCCGGCGGGCGAAGTGCAAAGTCCGGTTGACATCACAAAGCGGAAACCGGGTGGCAAGAGTCTGTGGGGACAAGTGGGGTACAAGATTTGAACCTCTGACCCTCCCGTCCCTCTCACCCGATCGCGACGCCGCCGCCGATGGTGCGGTTCAGCACTTGGGTGGTTTTCTCGATGCGGTCGGCCGCGGCGTTGAGCGCCTTGGCCACTGCCGTCTGCGTCGCCCTGGCACGATCGGCCGCCACCACGCGGATATCGCGCAGCGCGTGGAGTTCTTCCTCGAGGGCGCGGGCGCGATGAGTAGCGTCGATCAGTTCGTCGCACACCGTCAGCGCCGCCATCACCGTGAGGCGGGCGTCGCCGATTTCGCCGAACTTGCCGCGCAGGCTGGTAATCCGGGCTTCGAAACTCTCCGCCAAGTTCAACAGCCGCGCCTCCTGCCCTTCTTCGCAGGCCATGCGGTATTGGCGGCCGTTGATGGTGACGTTGATGTGGCTCATGAGTTTTCTCCCGCATCGAGTACGGCGCGGATGCTGCCGATCGCCGCATCCAGCCGTTCGGCGATCTCGCGATTGCTGCGCTCCAGCCGGCGTGATTTCACCAGCGAACCATCGAGCTCGTCGGCCAGCCGCGAGCGATCCGCGCCGAGCGCCTGGATCCGGCTTGCCAGTTCGTTCTCGTCGCGGTCGGCCTCGCGCCGGCGCTCGACCGCGCTTTCCAGGGCGTCAAGCGCCGCCATCAGCCGCCGCGTCGCGGCGTCGATATCGGCCGATGTTGGCTCGGGCTGGCCCAATCCGGTGGCGGGACGATCGCTCATGTGAGTTGCGCGCGGACCTTGGTGGCGCCGCCCGCGGAACAGGAAATTTCGCGGTTCGGCAAGCGTTTAGGCGGTGAAATTTACGTGGCAAGCGAGGCCAGCGCAACGCCGCTGCCAAACTATGCACCGCAAAGCAACTTTTCGGCCTGCCCGCGCGTTTCATCGCCTTGACTCCAGGAACTTGGCCTCCGGGAACACAGATGCTATCCCAGCGCTGACTTTCCGTGGCTCTTACTGCCGCACCGCAACCAAGCATCTCATTTCAGACGGATTTTCAACATGACGCAGGTCGACCACACCCGTATGGCCAACGCGATCCGTGGCCTCGCCATGGACGCGGTCGAGAAGGCTAAATCCGGCCATCCCGGCCTGCCGATGGGCGCCGCCGACATGGCGACCGTGCTGTTCACGCAATTTTTGAAGTTCGACGCGGCCGAGCCGAACTGGCCGGACCGCGACCGCTTCATCCTGTCGGCCGGCCACGGCTCGATGCTGCTGTACGCGCTGCTCTATCTCACCGGCAACAGCGACATGACGCTCGACCAGCTCAAGCATTTCCGCCAGTTGGGATCGCTGACCCCCGGACATCCGGAAAACTTCCACACCAAGGGCATCGAGACCACGACCGGTCCGCTCGGTCAGGGCATCGCGACCTCGGTCGGCTTTGCGCTCGCCGAGAAGATGCTGGCCGCCGAATACGGCAAGAAGATCGTCGACCACCATACTTACGTGCTGTGCTCCGACGGCGACCTGATGGAAGGCGTCTCGCAGGAAGCGATCGCGTTGGCCGGGCACTGGAAGCTGAACAAACTGATCGTGCTCTATGACGACAATGGCATTTCGATCGACGGCCCGACCACGCTGTCGGACTCGGTCGACCAGGTGAAGCGCTTCAAGTCGGCGGGCTGGGCCGCCGAACTGATCGACGGTCAGGACCAGAAGGCGATCGCTGTCGCGATCGCCAAGGCGCAGAAATCCAACAAGCCGACATTGATCGCCTGCAAGACCACGATCGGCTACGGCGCGCCGACCAAGGCCGGCACCAACAAGGTGCATGGCGAAATGCTCGGCGCCGAGGAGCTCAAGGGCGCCAAGGAGAAGCTCGGCATTTCGCAAGAGCCGTTTTCGGTGCCCGACGACGTGCTCAAGGCCTGGCGCGAGGCCGGCAGCCGCGGCGCTGCCGCGCGCAAGGAATGGGAAGAGCGGATGACGACGCTGTCCGACCGCAAGCGCGCCGATTTCGAGCGCCGGCTGCGGCACGAGCGTCCGGCGGCGCTGGCAAAGGCGCTCAAGGCGCACAAGAAGTCGCTGCTGGAGACCCCGCAAAACATCGCCAGCCGCAAATCCTCCGAACTGGCGATCGACGCGATGGCGCTCGCGATGCCGATGGAATTCCTGTCCGGCTCGGCCGATCTCACCGGCTCGACCAACAACATGGCGAAATCGGCCACCAATTTCTCGGCCAAGACGCCGAAGGGCCGCTTCATCCATTACGGCATCCGCGAACACGGCATGGCGGCGGCGATGAACGGCATCTTCCTGCATGGCGGTTACGCGCCGAGCGGCGCCACCTTCTTTTGCTTTACCGATTACGCCCGCCCGGCGATGCGGCTGGCCGCGCTGATGGGGACCGGCGTGGTCTACATCATGACCCACGATTCGATCGGCCTCGGTGAGGACGGACCGACCCACCAGCCGGTCGAACATCTGGCCGCCTTGCGCTGCATGCCCAACATGCGTGTGTTCCGGCCGTGCGATGCCATCGAAGTGGCGGAGTGCTGGGAGTTGGCGCTCAACCGCACCAACGGTCCGACCACGCTGGTGCTGACGCGCCAGAACTTACAGCAATTGCGCACCTCGACCCCGGCGGACATGCCCTGCAGCCATGGCGGCTACGAGCTGGTCGCAGCGGCGGGCGAGGCCAAGGTCTCGCTGTTCGCTACCGGCTCCGAGGTCCAGCTAGCGGTTGATGCCCAAAAGCAGCTCGCGGCAAAGGGCATCCCGGCCCGGGTGGTCTCGGTGCCCTCGCTGGAACTGATGCTGGCGCAGTCCGCCGAGAAGCTCAAGGCGCTGATCGGCAACGCCCCGGTCAAGATTGCGATCGAAGCCGCGGTACGCTGGGGCTGGGACGCGGTGATCGGCGCGGATGGTGAATTTATCGGCATGCACGGTTTTGGGGCCAGCGCGCCGGCCAAGGACCTCTACAAGCATTTCGGAATTACCGCCGAGGCCGCGGTAAACGCTGCCCTGAAACGCTTGGGCTGACGGTTGAGATTGCCCCAAAAAGGGGCTACCTAGGTGTCATATTATCCGTTCGCGCCCGGCAGAACCGGGCGCTTGCCGCAAAAGCCTTCGTGGACGGCTCGTCGCCCTCCGCGGGGATGACAGAGGTCATTGAGGGAGAAACGAAAGATGGCAGTCCGGGTCGCAATCAACGGGTTTGGCCGTATCGGCCGCAATGTGCTTCGCGCCATCGCCGAGTCCGGCCGCAAGGACATCGAAGTGGTCGGCATCAACGACCTCGGCCCGGTCGAGACCAACGCCCATCTGCTGCGTTTCGATTCCGTGCATGGCCGCTTCCCCGGCACCGTCACGGTCGATGGCGATACGATCAACCTCGGCAACGGCAAGATCAAGGTTTCCGCCGAGCGTGACCCTTCGAAATTGCCCTGGAAAGAACTCGGCGTCGATATCGCGCTGGAATGCACCGGCATCTTCACCGCCAGGGACAAGGCCGCCGCGCATCTGACCGCCGGCGCCAAGCGCGTGCTGGTTTCGGCGCCCGCTGACGGCGCCGATGCCACCATCGTGTACGGGGTCAACCACGACGTTCTCACCAAGGAGCACCTGATCGTCTCGAACGGTTCCTGCACCACCAATTGCCTGGCGCCGGTGGCCAAGGTGCTGAACGACACCGTCGGCATCGAGACCGGATTCATGACCACGATCCATGCCTATACCGGCGATCAGCCGACGCTCGACACCATGCACAAGGATCTCTATCGCGGCCGGGCGGCTGCGATGTCGATGATCCCGACCTCCACCGGTGCGGCCAAGGCGATCGGCCTGGTGCTGCCCGAACTGAAGGGCAAGCTCGACGGTGTCTCGATCCGGGTGCCGACCCCGAACGTCTCGGTGATCGACCTCAAGATCGTCGCCAAGCGCGCGACCGACCCGAAGGAAATCAACGAAGCGATGAAGCGAGCTTCCGAGCAGCAGCTCAAGGGCGTCCTCGGCTTCACCACCGCGCCCAACGTGTCGATCGACTTCAACCACGATCCGCATTCCGCCACGTTCCACATGGACCAGACCAAGGTCCAGAACGGCACGCTGGTGCGGGTGCTGGCCTGGTACGACAACGAATGGGGTTTTTCGAACCGCATGGGCGACACCGCCGTGGCGATGGGGAAATTGCTGTAAATCAGGCCGCTATAAGCCAGGAAATGGCGCCATGAACCTTCCTAACTGGATTGGAATTCCCGGCGTCATCCTGCTGATCGGCCTGATCGTGTACGGCTTCCGCCAGGGATCGAAGGTCACGACCAAACCGGATAGCCCGCCATCGGATCACACCGGCGGCGGCAGCCTTCTCAGATGAAGTTCGCGGCGAGTAGTGATTATGAAACTGTTCCGTACCCTCGATGACGTCGACGTAAAGGGCAAACGCGTGTTGCTGCGCGTCGACCTCAACGTTCCCATGGAAAACGGCCGCATCACCGACGGCACAAGGCTGGAACGCGTCGCGCCGACGATCACGGAGATTTCCGACAAGGGCGGCAAGGCGATCCTGCTCGCGCATTTCGGCCGGCCCAAGGGACGTGATGCCAAAGACTCGCTGAAGCCGGTTGCCGCCGAGCTTTCACGGATCCTCAACAAGCCGGTCGCCTTCGCTGACGATTGCATCGGCGAGGCCGCGGAAAAGGCGGTCGCGGCAATGAAGGATGGCGACATCCTTTGCCTGGAAAATACCCGCTTTCATAAAGCGGAAGAAAACAACGATCCGGCCTTCGTCGCCGCATTGGCAAAACTCGGCGACATCTGGGTCAACGACGCGTTTTCGGCCGCGCACCGCGCCCACGCCTCGACCGAAGGCCTCGGCCACAAACTGCCGGCCTATGCCGGCCGCACCATGCAGGCCGAACTGGACGCGCTCAACAAGGCGCTGGAAGCCCCGACCAAACCGGTGATCGCGATCATCGGCGGCGCCAAGGTGTCCAGCAAGATCGATCTGCTGGAAAACCTGGTCAGCAAGGTCGACGCGCTGGTGATCGGCGGCGGCATGGCCAATACCTTCCTGCATGCCCAGGGCATAGGCATCGGCAAGTCGCTGGCGGAAAAGGACCTCGCCGCGACCGCGCTGCGGATCATGGAAAAGGCCGAAGCCGCCAATTGCGCCATCATCCTGCCGGTCGACGCGGTGGTGGCGCATCAGTTTGCCGCCAACGCGCCATCGCACGCCTACGGCCTCGATGCGATCCCGGCCGAAGGCATGATCCTCGATGTCGGCCCGCGCTCGATCGCGCGGATTCATGCCGCGATCGACGATGCCGCGACACTGGTCTGGAACGGTCCGCTCGGCGCGTTCGAGATGACGCCGTTCGACCGTGGCACGGTGTCGGCGGCACGGCACGCGGCCGAACGAACCAAAGCCAGGAAGTTGATTTCGGTGGCCGGTGGCGGCGACACCGTGGCGGCGCTGAACCAGGCCGGCGCGGCGAGCGATTTCAGCTATGTTTCAACCGCCGGCGGCGCGTTCCTCGAATGGATGGAAGGCAAGCCGTTGCCCGGCGTCGCGGTTCTGAAGATAAAATAGTCTGTACTGCAAGCACGATCGTCTCGCGGGCAACGCCCCCCAACGCGGAGAAAGATATCCATGGCTCGTATCACGTTGCGTCAATTGCTCGACCACGCGGCGGAACACGACTATGGCGTGCCCGCTTTCAACATCAACAATATGGAGCAGGCGCTCGCGATCATGGAGGCCGCTTCCAGCCTCGATGCGCCGGTCATCATCCAGGCCTCGCGCGGCGCGCGCTCCTACGCCAATGACATCATGCTCAAGCACATGATGGATGCGGTGACCGAAATCTATCCGCAGATTCCGGTCTGTGTGCATCTCGATCACGGCAACGGCCCCGACACCTGCATGACCGCGATCCAGGCCGGCTTCACCTCGGTAATGATGGACGGATCGCTGAAGGCCGACGGCAAGAGCCCGGCCGACTGGAACTACAATGTCGGCGTCACCAAGACCGTGACCGACATGGCCCATCTCGGCGGCGTTTCGGTGGAAGGCGAACTCGGCGTGCTGGGCTCGCTCGAGACCGGCATGGGCGACAAGGAAGACGGCCACGGCGCCGAGGGCAAACTGTCGCACGACCAGCTCCTGACCAATCCGGACGAAGCCGTGAAGTTCGTCACGGAGACCAAGGTCGACGCGCTGGCGATTGCGATGGGCACCTCGCACGGCGCCTATAAATTCACCCGCAAGCCCGACGGCGACATCCTCGCGATGAACGTGATCGAGGAAATCCACCGCAAGCTGCCCAACACCCATCTGGTGATGCACGGCTCGTCCTCGGTGCCGCAGGATCTGCAGGAGATCATCAACGCCCATGGCGGCAAGATGAAGCCGACCTGGGGCGTGCCGGTGTCCGAGATCCAGCGCGGCATCAAGCACGGCGTCCGCAAGATCAACATCGACACCGATAACCGGATGGCGATGACCGGCCAGATCCGAAAAGTGCTGCACGACCATCCGGAAGAATTCGACCCGCGCAAATATCTCAAGCCGGCGATGGAGGCGATGACCAAATTGTGCAAGCAGCGCCTACAGGAATTCAATACCGCAGGGCAAGCCGGCAAGATCAAACGGGTGCTGACCACGGCCGAAATGGCCAAGCGCTACAGCAAGGGCGAGCTCGATCCGAAAGTCGCATGAATTTGCGTGCGTGATCCGGAAAAGTGGGAACCGGTTTTCCGAAAAGATCACGCGCAAACAAGGAGATGAGATCATGATCCGATTCAATCGGATCATGATCGAGGGGCGAGCGTAATCTCGCCCCTTTTTTGGCCGCAGTCCGGGGGCACTAGCCGATCATGGCCAACAACAAACCAGCTCCGCCGCGCCCCGCGCCACGGCTCTATCTCTCAACCCCCGTGGTGGACGATCCGGCCGAGCTTGCGGCAAGCCTCGCAAGCGCGCTGGCGGCGGCCGATATCGCCGCCGTGCTGCTGCGGCTGGCGCCTGCCGATCAGCGTACCATGATCAGCCGCGCCAAGGCGCTGGCGGCTGTGATCCAGGCCGGCGGCGCCGCCGCCTTGCTCGACGGCAATGTCGAGCTCGTCGCGCGATCGGGCGCCGATGGCGCGCATGTGACCGGCATCGCCGCGATGGAAGACGCGCTGCCGAGCCTCAAGCCCGACCGCATCATTGGCGTCGGCGGCCTTGCCACCCGGCACGATTCGATGGCCGCGGGCGAAGCCGGCGCGGATTACGTGCTGTTCGGCGAGCGTGACGCAAAGGGGCAGCGACCTTCGATCGAGGCCATCGCCGAACGCCTGCAATGGTGGGCCGAACTGTTCGAGCCGCCTTGCATCGGCTTTGCCGAATCGCGGGAAGAGGCGCACGAATTCGTCGCCGCCGGCGCCGATTTCGTTCTGGTCGGCGATTTCATCTGGGCCGATCCGCGCGGTGCGGCGGCGGCGCTGTCAGAGGTCGAGCAGACGATCCAGCAGGCCTTCGCGCAATCGTCCGGAACAGTCGCGGCTGGGCAGGAATAGCGCCGGACATGAAAATCCCGCGTCCCATATCGAACCTCCTGATGCTCGCAAGCGGCCTGTGGCTGTTGGCCAACCACGCTGCCGCGCAAGTCTCGCTGACGCCGCCTGGCGCGGCTGCGCCGCCGGCGGCCAGCAAGCCGGCCGCGAAACCCAAGCCAAAGCCTGCTGCCACAGCGACGCCAAAACCGCCGGCGCCCGCCGCGACCGTGACCCCGGCGCCGACGCCCGACGATCCCAATGCCGATTATGTCTACGCCGCCTATCAGCGCGGACAGTACAAGACCGCGTTCGATCTCGCGACCAAACGCGTCGCGGAAAAGGGCGACCCCAAGGCGATGGCGATGCTCGGCGAACTCTACGCCAATGCGCTCGGCGTCAAGCGCGACTACGACAAGGCCATCGACTGGTTCCGGCGCGCCGCCGACGCCGGCGACCGCGAGGGCATGTTCGCGCTGGCGATGCTGCGGCTGTCGGGACGCGGCGGCGCCAATGGCGGCGAGGACGCCGCGAAACTGCTGGCCTCCTCGGCCAAGCTCGGCAGCGCCAAGGCGGCGTATAATCTGGCGCTGCTGTACATCGCCGGTGAGGTGCTGCCGCGCGATCTCACCCGCGCCGCGGAATTGCTTCGGGTGGCCGCCGACGCCGGCAATCCGGAAGCGCAATACGCCCTGGCGACGTTTTACAAGGAAGGCACCGGCGTTCCGAAAGACGTCGAAAAGTCGGTCCGGCTGCTGCAGGCCGCGTCGCTGGCCGACAATGCCGAGGCCGAGGTCGAATATGCCATCGCGCTCTATAACGGCACCGGTACCCCGAAGAACCAGCCCGCCGCGGTAGCGCTGCTGCGCAAGGCTGCCAAGCAAAACAACCCGATCGCCCAAAATCGGCTGGCCTGGGTGCTGTCGACCCCTCAGGGTACGCTGGAGGACAGGATCGAGGGCCTCAAATGGCATATTGTGGCGAAAACCGCCGGTAAAGGCGACCCGATGCTCGACGACGCCTTCACCAATCTCAGTCCGGCGGATCGCGCCAAGGCCGATGCGGGCGCCCGTCAATGGCTGGGGACCAAATGATCCGGCTTGACGCCCGCACCACCGCAGGGCACCCAATTCAAAGCTTGTGACCCTCGCCCGGCCCTCTGAGATCCGAGAGGGAGCGCGGCTTTCCGTTTGAAGCATCAATCCCGGGATCGAGTACAAGACCGACATCATGCTGCAATCAGCCCTTATGAACGTCATGGTCAAAGCCGCGCGCCGCGCCGGCCGCAGCCTCAAGCGCGACCTCGGCGAGATCGAGAATCTTCAGGTGTCCCTGAAGGGCCCCGCCAATTTCGTCAGTTTGGCCGACAAGCGCGCCGAGGAAATGCTCTACGAGGACCTCATCAAGGCGCGACCGGGTTACGGGTTCATCGGCGAGGAAGGCGGCACCCGCGAAGGCGCCGACAAGACCCACACCTGGATCGTCGACCCGCTCGACGGCACCACGAATTTCCTGCACGGCATCCCGCAATTTGCGATCTCGATCGGGCTGCGACGCGAGGACACGATCATCGCCGGCCTGATCTACAATCCGGCCAATGACGAACTCTACATCGCCGAGCGCGGCAAGGGCGCCTTCCTCAACGATCAGCGGCTGCGCGTCGCCGGCCGGCGCAGGCTCGATGACTGCGTGGTCGCCTGCGGCCTGCCGCATATCGGGCGCGGCGATCATGATCTGTCGCGCCGCGAGATGACCGAAATCCAGAACCGGGTCGCCGGTCTGCGCCGGTTCGGCGCCGCCTCGCTCGACATGGCGTTTGTCGCCGCGGGCCGTCTCGACGGCTATTGGGAGCGCAACCTGCAAGCCTGGGACATGGCGGCCGGCGCGATCCTGATCAAGGAAGCCGGCGGCGTCGTCAGTTGCGTCGATGGCCAGAGCGACCCGCTCAAGACCGGCAATCTGATCTGCGGCAACGAATACATCCACGCCGAGCTGGTGAAGATCCTGCGGCCGTTGGGGAAGTAACTAACTCGTTTGTGCGTCGTCAGACGCGGGCTCGCCGCCCCCGCTGAAACTTCGGCAGCTTAATTCCGGAGTGCGCGGCGGAGCCTTGGCGTGGCCTTGGGTAGTCCGGCCCGCTTATCCATCCGTCTTCATCCTAAGTTTTTTTGATCGATTGCCGGCTCAAGCGCGGCAATGACGGTCGAGCTTGGAGCTTCCGCTGGACAACGCGGGGACTGAGCGGACCGCGGCCAGAGCCCGGTTCTGATTCAATCAGAACCGGGCTCTGGTTTTTTGTTTTGACGCGTTTTCTTCACGCGAACCTGCTGCCACGGAGCCTGTCATCGGGCGCGCATTCGCGCGACCCGTTGGCTTGAAAACGCTATCGTCATGAAATGACCGCGCCACAAAAAAATGTCCCCTCCACATCGATGATGGGAGGGGACATTCGGTAGCAAAGAGACGTTATTACTTGTGGTACATCGAGGTCTTGACCGGCTGTGCTTCTTCAGGTCCCCAGAGACGATAGCTCAGGGTCGCGAAGACCGTCATGCCCTGCGTAACCGTGGAGGGATCCGCACCGAGTGCTGCAGCAGCGGCAGCGTTCGAAGCCTTTGCGGAAACTTCCTGGGTTGCCCAGACCGACAGCGCGGCGGGTCCGAAGTCGTACGCCACAAGACCACCAACTGCCCAGACGTTGTACCGGTTGTTGGTCAGAATAGCGGAGGTGGCAGAGCTTACGCCGTAGGTCGTCTGGCAGGTAATCGACGAGCAATTGTCGTTGGAAACCTGTCCGACGTAGTAAGCGACCGGACCGAGGGTCCACTTGCCGATGGTCTTGGTGGCGGTAAAGTCGGCGTGCAGAACATCACCCGAGGTATAGTTGGTGGTGGTGTTCTGGGTGTTGAGCTCCGCGTAAACCGCCGCGCTCAGGTTCCAGCCGTTAGCCAGATACGAGAGGATCGCTTCGGGCTGGAAGGTCCAGTACGGAGCGCCCTGGTTGCCGAGCTTGGTTGCCCCAGTCTGCGTACCATCCGGCGTATAGATGCCGACGCCGGTTTTGAACTGGAACCCGCTGGTTCCGAGCTTCCAGCTCAACTCGACCGGCACGATGTAGGTGTTATGCACGCCGGCGAATTGCGCGTTGACCGGGTTGCCGACGCTCGTATCCACGAACGGCTGAGCGATAACCGCATCATAAGTACCGCCGAGGAACGTCCAACCGGGAACGAACAGGAAGGCCTGCACGTCGACGTCAGCATGCACGCCGGTCTTACCAGTGGCTCCAGCAGTGCCGGGACCAGCCAGGTTCGCCTGATAGGTGAACACCTGGTTGATCATATAGATGCCGGGCGGGGGAACGCCGGCGCTCGCGCCGATCAACACGCCCGCTTTGGTCTGCGCCGCAGCACCTGGCTCCAACGCATATGCCGGCGACCATGACAGCGCGATCACGCCTGCCGCTGCCAATAGAGCCTTGCTATGTAACTTCATGTGCCCACCCTTTTTGCCTGGAAATGAAACGGGCCTTGCTTGCCCATTCCTCGAACTATCCGCCCATGAACCTCGACCAGCAGTCCCCTGAACGGGAAGTAATCAAAGCGCTCATTTTTGTAGCTACAAAGGTACCTTTCCTTCAAACAAGAGCAATTCCAAAGTTGTCATAATTGCCCCTCAGGGGCGATCTTTCCGGGAGATGTTGCAATAAGCACACATATTTGTCGCAATGTGTTGCTGCCGTTGGAAAATTAGCTCTGGAATCTGGAAATTTAGATCGAGAATCCCCAGCTAGTGGCGGTTTGCAGCCGTTTCCTCGGACCGAAACGACGACACGAGCGGTCGCAGGCCGCGAATCGCGTGAGCCCTCGCAAGCTCCGCATGCGTAAGTTTTACGCGGCGTAAATCCCGATCCGGCCACGTCCACGGCGGCGAAGCGTTAGCATCGTTCACCGGTTCGAAAGCGCAGCAGCAGGTCGCCTGCCATCGCGCGGAAATCACCGACCCGCCACTGATTAGGTCATCGACGGTATGGACACAGCCCCCGTTCGCGGGTGTTGCACGAAGCCGCCATGCTGACATAGGTAGCTTTGCAAAATTGATTTCATCCGCAGCGATGGATGAACGGGAGGGAATATGTATTTTTCGGTGCCGCTTGCTGGATTGGCCGTGTTGATTGCGATCTCGAGCCCGGCCCTCGCCGACAGCCAGAGCGATCTCGAGCAATGCAAGTTCGCTGGGGAAATCAGCAAGGCCGACGAGCACCTGGCCGCGTGCGACCGTGCGCTCGGTGATCCCAAGCTAAGCGGACCAAACCGCGCGGTCGCGCTCAGCAACCGCTGCGGATGGTGGTGGGGCAAGAAAGATCCGGATCGCGCGCTGCCGGATTGCGACGAAGCCATCAAGCTTGATCCCAATCTTGCCGCGGCCCATGCCAATCGCGGCAACGTCTATCTGAGCAAGGCCGACGTCGACCACGCCTTCGCCGATTTCAATGAGGCGATCCGGCTCGATCCAAAAAGCGGCTGGGCCTACACGGCGCGCGGCGATATCTACAAGAACAAAGGCGACTTCGACCACGCCTTGGCTGACTTCACCGAGTCGATCCGGCTCGATCCTGGTTATGCCCTGGCCCATTATTTCCGGGGTGAGTTGTACAAGCGCAAGGGCGATCTCGACCATGCGTTGCCCGACTTGAACGATGCGATCCGGCTCGATCCCAACTATGCCATGGCCTATTTCACGCGGGGCTGCGTATCCTATACCAAGGGCAACGGTCCCGCCGCGCTGGCGGATTTTGGCGATGCGATCAAGCTCGACGCCGATAATGCCGAGTTCTATTTCAACCGCGGCGTTGCTTATTTCATCGTTGGCGGCCATCTCGCGGACGCGGAAGCCGATTTCAGGAAAGCAGCCGAACTAAATCCAAAGGACGCCTACGCCGCGATTTGGCTGGATCTCGCCGCCGCCCGCACCAATACGCCAAGCCGTTTGGCCGAGGCGGCAAAGCAGTTTGACATGACCGCGTGGCCCGCCCCGGTGGTGCGTCAGTTCCTCGGGGAGATGAACGCCGCGCAGACCGTTGCCGCCGCCAACGACAGCGATCCGAAAACGAAACTCGGGCAGACCTGCGAAGCCAATTTCTACGGTGGGGAATTTGCGCTCACGAAGAAAAAGAAACAGGAAGCGCTGCCTTTGCTCAAGCTCGCGGCGCACGATTGCCCGCGCGCCTTCATCGAATCGACCGCCGCCATCTCCGAACTGATCGCTCAGCGTTAGCACGCCGCGCCGGACTTCGGCCGAAGCCAGAATCCCGCATGAGCAGATATGCGGGGGCCACAGATGAACCCGGATGTCGCGGAGCCTGACATCGGGCGCGCATTCGCGCGACCGTTGGCTCAATCTAGAAGCATGACGACTTTCAATTCACGGCGTGAGTGAGCGACGTGCGATCCGCTCGTCCCATTTGCGCTCGATCCATCCAAGCATTCGCGACATGGGCTTCTGCAACATTGGCACGTCCTGCGCGACCAAAAGAAGTCCGAGCGGGAGCATCCAGAGTCCCAACACCGGCAAGAAACTGAAAAAGCCGCCGGCAATCAACAAAATGGCCAGAGGAATTCGCGCCAACCGCGAAGAGGGCTTGCGCAGCCAGGCGAGAAAGCGGGCCAGCTTCGGCGGAAGCTTGCCTTCAAACCAGTCGAAATGCCGGTCGAGTTCCATTTTGGCCTGCTCTGTCACGGGATCTCCTCGTTCCAACGTGAGATGTTGATCGGCGGCACCGCTGCAACGTGTCAGCTTGTCGCGAGCGAGGGGACTTGAATCAGGATGGAGTAGCCATGCCCGCATAGGGCTACACGCGCTGGGTCACCCGCCCGCGCGGGTGACGACGGCTGAGCCGTGCGGCTCCGCCTGCATCTTCTCCGCGCTCTCATCCCGATCCCGCGCCAGCACCCGCTGCACGCTCACGAAAAACACCGGAACCATCAACAGCGCCAGGATCACGACCGCGATCATGCCGCCCATGACGCCGGTGCCGAGCGCCTGCTGGCTGGCGCCGCCGGCGCCGTGCGCGACCACCATCGGCAACACGCCGCACACGAAGGCCACACCCGTCATCAGGATCGGGCGGAAACGCAAAGCACATGCTTCCACCGTCGCCTCGACCAGAGGCTTGCCCTGGGCGCGCAGATCGCGGGCGAATTCGATGATCAGGATGGCGTCCTTGGCCGCGAGCCCGATGATGGTAATCAGGCCCACGGTGAAATAGACGTCGTTCGGCAAGCCTCGCAGCATCGCCGCCAGCACCGCGCCCAATATCCCGAGCGGCACCGTCAGCAACACCGCGAGCGGAATGGTCCAGCTTTCATAGAGCGCGGCGAGGCAGAGGAACACCACCAGCGCGGAAAGCCCGAGCAGCAGCGGCGCCTGCGATCCCGACAGTTTTTCCTGCAGCGATTGCCCGGTCCATTCGTAGCCGAAGCCGCGCGGCAGCTTGCCGGCAAGCCGTTCCATCTCGGCGATCGCATCGCCCGAGGTATGTCCGGGTTTCGCTTCGCCGCTGATGCGCACCGCCGGATAATAGTTGAACCCGGCAATCTGCGTCGGCCCCTTCGACCACTCGACCGTGGCAAAGGCGGAAAACGGCACCAACTGGCCCCGGCTGTTCTTGACGTTGTAATTGAGAATGTCCTCGGCATTCATGCGGTGACCGCGGTCGGCCTGCACGATCACGCGCTGCATCCGGCCGCGGTTGGGAAAATCGTTGACATAGTTCGAGCCGAGATTGGTCGAGATCGTATTGTTGATGTCCTCGAAGGTAACGCCGAACGCGCCGGCCTTTTCGCGGTCGATCGCCAGACTGACCTGCGGCGCCGGCGGCAGGCCCTCGACATAGACTTTTTGCAGAATGTCACCGGCGTTGGCTTCCGCGATCAGCCGGTCGGCCGCTTCGGTCAGCGCGGCGTAGCCCTTCTGGCCGCGATCCTGCAAGCGGAAGCTGAAGCCGGCGGAATTGCCGAGATTGTCGATCGGCGGCGGCTGCAATGCGGAGATTTTTGCGTCGCGGATCGAGGATAGTTCCCGGTTGATATCGGCCACGATCGCGGCGGCGGAGTCACGCCCGGTGCGCTCCGACCAGTCCTTCAGCGAAATGAAGGCCTGCGCCGTGTTCATGCCCTGGCCGGCAAAGCTGAAGCCGGTCAGGAAGGTGACGTTCTCGACGCCGGCGCGTTGCGCCAGATATTTTTCGACGCCCTCGACCGCGGCTTCGGTGCGCGCGTACGAGGAATCCGAGGGCGTCTGCACGTCGGTGGTGATAAAACCCTGGTCGTCGACCGGCAGGAAGCCGCCGGGCAAACGAATGAAGGCCCAGCTCAGCCCGACCAGCAGCGCCGCATAGATCAGCATCAGCCGCCCGGTGCGCTTCAGCGACCAGCCCACTGTTGTGGCATAGCGGCCCTTGACCGCATCGAGGCCGCGGTTGAAGCGGCCGAACAGACCGTTGAACCAGCCGGCTTGGCTGGCGTGACCGTGACCTGGCGTCACCGGCTTGAGCAGCGTCGCGCACAGCGCAGGGGTCAGCGACATCGCCAGCAGCGCTGAGAACGCGATGGCGGCAACCATCGTCACCGAGAATTGCCGATAGATGATGCCGACCGAGCCCGGAAAGAACGCCATCGGCACGAACACCGCGATCAGCACCAGCGTGATGCCGATGATGGCGCCCGATATCTGCGACATCGCCTTGCGGGTGGCTTGTTTCGGCGGCAGGCCCTCCTCCGCCATGATGCGCTCGACGTTCTCGACCACGACGATGGCATCGTCGACCAGGATGCCGACCGCCAGCACCATGCCGAACATCGTCAGCATGTTGATCGAGTATCCCATCAACAATAGCACCGCGGAGGTGCCGAGCAGCGCCACCGGGACCACGATGGTCGGAATGATGGTGTAACGGATGTTCTGCAGGAACAGGAACATCACGATGAACACCAGCACCACGGCTTCGACCAGCGTCGACATCACCTTTTCGATCGAGGCCTTGACCACCGGCGTGATGTTGTAGGGGATATCGTAGGTGATATTGGCCGGAAAGAACCGCGACAGTTCCTTCATCTTGGCTTCGACGGCGCTGGCGGTCGCCAACGCGTTGCCGCTCGGCGACAGCAACACCGAAAGACCGGCGGTCGGCTGGCCGTTCAGCCGGGTGTTGAGCTGATAGCTGAGGCCGCCGATTTCGATGCGCGCGACATCGCGCAGCCGCACCGTCGAACCGTCCGAATTGGCATGCAGGATGATCGATCCGAACTCTTCGGGCGACGCGAGCTGACCCTTGACCAGCACCAGCGCGGAGATCTTCTGCTCCGGCGTACTCGGCTCGGCGCCGATACTGCCCGAGGCGACCTGCGCATTCTGGGCGTTGATCGCCTTGGTGACGTCGTCGGCGGTCAGGCCATATCCGACGAGTTTCTGGGGATCGACCCAGATTCGAAGCGATCGCTCGGTCGAATAGAGCGTGGCGCGGCCGACGCCGGCAATCCGCCTGATTTCGCCGAGCACGTTGCGGATCATGAAATCGCCGAGCCCGATCTCGTCGAGGCTGCCGTCGGTCGAGCGCAGCGTAATGATCTGCAACACCGCGCTAGAAGCTTCCTCGACCAGGATGCCCTGCTGGATCACCGCGCGCGGCAGCCGCGCTTCGACACGCTTGATGCGGTTCTGCACCTCGACCGAGGCGGCGCCGGTGTCGGTACCCGGCACGAAATTGGCGGTGATTTCGACCTGCCCGAGCGAATCGCTGGTGGATTCGAAGTTCAGGATGCCCGACGCGCCGTTGAGCTCCTCCTCGATCAGCCGGGTGACGCTGTTGTAGAGGTTTTCCGGCGAGGCGCCGGGATAGCTGGTCGAGATCGAGATCGATGGCGGCGCGATGATCGGATATTGCGCGACCGCCAATAGCGGAATCGAGATCGCGCCGATCAAACAGATGAACAGCGCGACCACCCAGGCGAAAATCGGCCTGTCGATGAAGAAATTCGGCATGAGATATGACCTGGGGGTGTTACCGGTGCGCCTGCGTGGTCGGCTTGGGTGCCGGTGTGGCGAGCGGCGTTTCGGCGGATGCCTCGGCTTCCATCCAGGCATGCGGCTTGACCTCGTCGCCGGCGACGAATTTTTGAAAACCTTCGACCACGACCTTGTCGCCGGCCTTCAGGCCTTCTGAGACCAGCCATTGGCCATCCTGCAACGATCCGATGCGAACCGGCTGGGTCGCGACATGATTGTCGTCCCTGACCACGAACACCTCGCTGCCGCCGCCGCTATTGCGCTGGATCGCCTGCTGCGGCACCGCGATGGCGTCGGTATCGATGCCCTGCTCGATCAGCACGCGGACATACATGCCCGGCAGCAGCTCGCGCTTCGGGTTGGGAAATTCACCGCGCAGCGTGACCTGCCCGGTATGGGCGTCGACCTTAGCTTCTGAAAACAGCAGCTTGCCGGCGGCGGGATATACCGAGCCGTCATCGAGCACCAACCGCACCTTCAAGGCGTCGGGCGCGATGCGATCGAGATCGCCGGTTTCAAACGCCTTGCGCAGCCGGTTGAGTTCGGTGACCGATTGGGTGAAATCGGCATAGATCGGATCGAGCTGCTGAATGGTCGCCAGACTCGTCGTGTCGTTCTGCACCACCAGTGCGCCTTCGCTCGCCAGCGCGGCGCCGACGACGCCATCGATCGGGGCGCGGATCGTCGCGTAATCGAGATTGAGCTTCGCGCGCGCGACGTCGGCTTTGCGTCCCTCGACATCGGCTGCGGCCTGACGCTCGGCCGCTATGGCTTTTTCGTTCTCGGCCTCGGGCGCGGTCTTTTGGCTGGTCAGCGTGGCGATGCGGCGCGCGTGCAGCGTGGCCTGGTCGAGCACCGCGGCCGCCTTGGCGAGCGCGGCCTCATTGGATTGCACCTCGACTTCAAACGGACGCGGATCAATCTGGTAGAGCGGATCGCCGGCCTTGACCTCGCTGCCCTGACGGAAGGTGCGCTGGATCACGATGCCGGAGACGCGCGGACGCACATCGGCGACGCGGGTCGGCGCGACACGCCCGGGCAATTCGCGCACCATCGCACGGGCTTGCGGCTTGACGGTGACGATGCTGACGTCGCTCGCCGCGGGCGTGGCGGAGGCGGCAGCCGTGTTCGGTTCGTCACATCCTGCCAGCAGTGGCGCCATGGCAGCGATCGTCAATGCAATGGCGGCGGACCGAACCGCCGATTGCGCGCGAAATCCTGATGTCAAAACGATGCCCCAAAGTTTGGTGTTGATTGCGAATGACAACATTCGCCGACGCGGCAGATCCACGCTCTCGATGAGGGAGGATAAGAAACGCGTGTTGCGATGCAACGCATGGCGTGGGCGGCGCAATGTCACAGACGCGGCTATCACACTGAGGCAGCAACGACTTTTGGCGGCGGGCTATATTGTCGCGGCTGTTCTTGCCGCGTTGAAGCGTCGCAGTCGGCGGAAGGCGGAATTATTTAAGTTCATGAGCGTGCGGTGACGCGCAAGATTGTGAGGCATACGCGAAGATCGAATCAGCCTGGGCGTTTCCGTAGCCCGGATGAGCGAAGCAACATCCGGGTTTATCCCGCATATCGCAAGTGCTCATGCGGGCTACCGCGCCGCTAGATTCTTGGGAGCCGTCATGCGCGGGCTTGACCCGCGCATCCATCAATTTTCGCAAGAGTCTTTCGTGACGGATTGCCGGGTCATAGGCTAGCGGAAGCGACGCCGTCCTTCAGACGGCTATGCCCGGCAATGACGGTTTTGGCTACACCGCCCGCATCCTATAGTGGCTGACGCCCCATTCGCTGCCGTCGGCGTAGCCGAACAGGCCTGATGTGGCGAGGAAGAACCAGCGCCAGCGCCGCATCCACAGGCCGGTGTTGTTGCCGTAGACCTCGCGCAGGATCGCTTCGATCTCGTCGCGGCGGGCATCGAAACGCTCGAGCCAGTCGAGCGCGGTGCGCTGATAATGCGTACCGCTCCAGCGCCATTCTTTCTCGACCGCGAACAGATCGGCGTATTGCCGGATCAAATGGTGGCTCGGCATCACGCCGCCGGTGAAGAAATGCTGCGCGATCCAATCCTCGCGGTCGGCGCGGTCGAACAGATAGGATCCGGCGCGATGGCTGAAGATGTGCATGAAGAACCGCCCCTCGGGCGCCAGCCAGCCGCTCACCCTGGTCATTAGCGCGCGCCAGTTCATCATGTGTTCGAACATCTCGACCGAGACGATGCGGTCGAATGTCCGGTCCGGATCGAAGCCGTTCATGTCGGCGGTGACGACCCGCAGATTCTTCAAGCCGCGCTTGGCTGCTTCGCCTTCGATGAATTCGCGCTGCGAATTCGAATTGGACACCGCGACGATGGGCGAATTCGGGAATTGCCGCGCCATCCACAGCGACAGTGAACCCCAGCCGCAGCCGAGTTCGAGGATCGATTGGCCGTCCGCAAGGTCGGCGTGCTCGACGGTCTGGCGCAGCGCCTCTTCTTCGGCCTCCTGCAAGGTCGAGGCCGGCTCCTTGTAGAAGCACGAGGAGTATTTGCGGTTGGGGCCGAGCACATGCGCGAAGAACGCCGCCGGCACTTCATAATGCTGCGCGTTGGCCGCATCCGCGTGTTCGGCGATCGCGCGCGCCGCCATCTCATCGGCGAACGCCACGTCGCTCTCGGCATTGCCGTCCGCAAGCCGCGCCGCGGTGCGCGAGCATAATCGCTGGATCGCGGCGCGAACGACCAGGTCCGGCAGCGGCACCCGCTCAGCGGCCACGATGATGTTGGAAACGAAGCTCATGCAGTGGCTCCCTTCATTTTACGCATGATCTTTTTCCGAAAACCGGTTCCCACTTTTCGGGATCATGCGTGGGTGCGGCGGCAATGGAAAGAAGGCGCTGGTGCGCGACTGATAGTCCCGGTAGCGCTCGCCGCGCGACCGCAGCATCTGCGCTTCCAGCGGCGGTATGCCGGTGACATGCACCAGGATCCAGTACATGAACACCGGCGCCAACAGCGTCACCCAGCCCCAGCCGTATTCAAGCGAGATCGCGATCACCGGATAGGCCAGCCAGCCGAACCATTCGAAGAAATAATTGGGATGGCGCGACCAGCGCCACAGCCCGATATCGCAGACCCGGCCCTGGTTGGCGGGATCGCTACGGAAGGTCTGGAGCTGCGCGTCGGCCAGCGCCTCGCCGGCGATGCCGACCAGCAAGACCAGCACACCGAGATAATCCTGGATCCGCAGCGCGTCGTGCGGAAATCGCGCCGCAACGAAAATCGAAAACACCAGCGGGACCGATCCCAGTCCCTGATTTTGCAAGAACACAAACATCCGGCGCGGCGAATCGACGCCCCATTCTTTCGCAAACGCGGCATAGCGCGGATCGTCTGATATCCCGGCGGTGCGCCGCGCGATGTGGGAACCGAGCCGGATCGACCAGACCGCCACCAATATCGCGAGCAGCCATTGCCGCGGGTTGGGGCTTAAGCCGGCGATCGGCCACAGCGAGCTGGCGGCGCCGGTCAAGCCCAGCGAGAAAGTCCAGATGGTATCGACCCAGCCCGAATTGCCGGTGCGCTGCTGCACCAGCCAGGCCCCGGCCATCAGGACCGACAGCGCCACCGCGATCGCGGCGATAGCCCCCAAATACGAAATGATCATGCAATTGCCGGTTAAAAGCGGGTGACATCGAAGGTTTATGAAATACGCTGCGAACCAAGCCGGGTTTCACGCCGAAGTTCCCTGTTGCCGCCACGAACCAGGCGCAACTGGCCTTTTTTCCCGGCACCGCTGTGCCATATTGGCGCCCGAACGCGCTTCGCTCGCAAAAGGTAATGACCGGCAATGCCTTCAGGCCCCACTCCCGCTTCCGCGATGGAAATCGAACTGACCAAGCTGTCTTCGCCACGGATCTTCCTGGTCCGGATGCTGGTATTCCTGGTGCTGTGCGCGCTCGTCATGGTGGTGCTGTACAAGCAGATCGTCACCGCGTTCTTCGCCAATCCCGGCCTCAACGCGCTGATCGGGCTTGTGCTTTTGATCGGCACCATCCTGGCGTTCCGGCAGGTGATCCGGCTCTATCCGGAAGTCGCCTGGGTCAATAATTTCCGTATCGCCGATCCGGGCCTTGCGATCGAGCGGCGCCCGACCTTGCTGGCGCCGATGGCGGCGATCCTCGGCGGCGAGCGCACCGGGCGGATGACGATCTCGCAGCAGACCATGCGGCATCTGCTCGATTCGATTGCGACCCGGCTCGACGAGGCCCGCGACATTTCGCGCTACATGACCGGTCTGTTGGTGTTCCTCGGCCTGCTCGGCACCTTCTGGGGCCTGATCGAGACCGTCGGTTCGGTCGGCAAGGTGATCGATGGACTGAAGGTCGGCGGCGACGCGGGCGCGCTGTTCGATACGCTCAAGGAGGGGCTGGCGGCGCCGCTCGGCGGCATGGGCATTTCGTTTTCGTCGTCGCTGTTCGGCCTCGCCGGCTCGCTGATCCTGGGTTTTCTCGACCTGCAATCCAGCCAGGCGCAGAACCGGTTCTATACCGATCTGGAAGACTGGCTCGCCTCCACGGTGCGCGAATATTCCGGCGACAGCGCCTCCGGCACCGGCGGCGAGTTGCAGAACGCCATCGAGAAATTGCGCTCCACCATGGAAGAAGGCGGCAGCAACCGCGGCACCACGGCGGCAATGGCCAATCTCGCCGAGGCCATTCAGGGCCTGGTCGCGCATATGCGCACCGAACAGCAGATGATCCGCGAATGGGCCGACGGCCAGGGCGAGCAGAACAAAGAGATAAAGAAATTGCTCGAGCGGATCGCGCGCCAGCCCGAGAAGAATTAGCAAAGCGTTTTCGAGCGAAATGGGCACCGGTTCGCGTCGGGAAAACGCGTCAAATGAATAGAGAGAATTTCCGATGGCCCTTGCCCGTACCCGCCGCAGTGAATCCGGTTTCAACTACTGGCCGGGTTTCGTCGACGCGCTGTCGACGCTGGTGCTGTCGATCGTGTTCCTGCTCTCGGTATTCCTGGTAGTGCAGTTCTATTTGTCGCAGGAAGTCACCGGCAAGGACAAGGCGCTGGAGCAGCTCAACGCCAAGATCGCGCAATTGAACGATTTGCTGTCGCTGGAAAAACTCGCCGACCTCAATCTCAACGATCAGCTGTCGCAACTGAAGGCGGGGCTGTCGTCGGCGGAGACCGAGCGCGATCGCGTCAAGGGGCTCTATGAGGGCCTTGCCGGCGCCGGCAACGATGCTGCCGGACGCGCCAACGAACTCAACAAGGCGCTGGATTCCGAAAAGTCGGTCTCCACGCGCGCGCTGGCGCAGATCGAGGTCCTGAACCAGCAGATCAGCGCGCTGCGGCGCCAGTTGGCAGCACTGGAGGAAGCCCTCGATGCTTCCGAGAAACGCGACAAGGAATCGCAGGGGCGTGTCGCCGATCTCGGCCAGCGGCTCAACGTGGCGCTGGCGCAGCGGGTGCAGGAATTGTCGCGCTATCGTTCGGAATTCTTCGGCCGGCTTCGCGCCATTTTGGGCAACCGGCCTGATATCAGGATCGTCGGCGACCGTTTTGTGTTTCAGTCGGAAGTATTTTTCGACACCGGGCAGGCCTTGCTGTTACCCGAAGGCCGTGCCGAACTCGACAAGGTCGCAAGCGCGTTGACCGATCTCGACAAGCAGATCCCGAGCGAAATCGCCTGGGTATTGCGGGTTGACGGCCACACCGACGCACGGCCGATCTTCAACAGCCCGCTGTTCAAGTCGAACTGGGAATTGTCGTCGGCGCGCGCGATTTCGGTGGTGCAGTATCTGATATCGCTGGGCGTGCCGGCGCAACGGCTGGTCGCGGCGGGGGTTGCCGAATTCCAGCCACTCGATACCGCGCAAACCGAAGACGCCTACAAGCGCAACCGCCGCATCGAGCTCAAGCTGACGGAGAGGTAGGGCTGTCGTCATTGCCGGGCTTGACCCGGCAATCCATCACGAACGACTCTTACGAAGAGGATGGATGCCCGGATCAAGTCCGGGCATGACAGCCAGAAATTCAAATCCCCTCGAACTGCAATCGCGCCAGACGCGCTTCCGTCGCCACAGCTCTTCAGCAACCTATTTATTGAAACGCTTGCTCTCTTGGCCGGCCACGCGGCATCGCGCGGCGCGAACGCCACTTTTCGGTTGACGTGGGTAATTTTCCCACATATCTGAGCGCGATCATTCAAGAGAGAGCACCGACGTATGGAACAGACCATCGCCCTTGGTTTCCTACTCGCGATTGCCGCCTTCGCGGCGGCGTATTGCTGGGCCGCACTAAAAGATCAGAACCGCAAATGACGCTGCAGCGCTGGCGATACGCGCTGACATGCCCATCTACCGCTGCCGCCTATAAGCTTCTCGTCGCAACCGCGATGACCACAATCTCGGCCGCGCTTTTCTTTAGGCTGCGATCCTTTCCAGGCCTGCATGGCGACGAGGCCTGGGTCGGATTGCGCGCGGTCGAGCAGCACGCCAAAGGACTGTTCACCCTCAGGGGCATGAATGGCTACACTGGCTCGCTGTTTCCGGAGATCGTGACGTGGGCAGCTTCGATGCTGTCGCCGGGCGTTCTAAGCCTGCGACTACCGGGCGCCATGCTGAATTCGCTGTCGCTTCTCCTCATGACAGCCGCGCTGTGGAGGCGCGGAGGCGCGGCGTTGTACTTTCTGCTCCTGATGGGGTCCTCGCTTCTGTTTCTTTTTTACAGTCGCGTGGCCTGGGAAGTGAATGCATTGCAGAATTTCCTGCTATCGCTCATCATCTTCTCGCTCACGGTCGTCTTGAAGCGCGACCGCACCTCCCCGCCATCGGCGTTTCTGCTATTTCTGGCGTTCTCGGTTGGAACCTGGAACCATGAGATATTCCTCGCCGCGGCCCTGTCTTTTGCGCTGGCAACGACCCTTGTTGCGCTCAAATGGCCCACCGAGGACAGCGCGAGGCTGCTGCTGCTCGGGTATTTCAATCTCGTTCCGCAGGTTGCGCTTCATGGCAAGCGCTTCGTGGCCGATGGCCCCTTCCCACTTCACGCGCTGCCGGCGCTTGTTCTGGGCTTTGCACTGCTGATGCTGACCAGCGCGGTTTATGTTCGCGCCGAGCGAAATTTGCTTCCGACCCTACTCGGAGTAATGACGCGCCCGCCCCTTCCTTATGCCCAAAAGGGAATCGCGTTCTTCATCATCGCCGGCTCGCTGCTGGCCTCGCCAACAAGCCTGTTGACATTCTTCGGGACCGTGTCCGGCATTATCATGCTGGAGCGCGTTGTTTCCTACACGCCCGGTCCGATCGAAATGGCCGGACTGCATTTCCGGATGGCGGCGCTTGCATCGACATTCCTGGCGATTGCGGTCAATCAAATGCGCGACGCGCGTGTTGGCCGGCAAGATCCTGGCCGGCAAGATCAGCTGTTCAACGTCCTGATGATCTGGACCATCACGTTCTTCCCCGCCCTCATGCTGGCAACCCGAGGGATCGCCGATCGATATTACATCATTCCGCAATTTCTGTTGTTTTGCTCGATCGCGCTCGCAATCGATCATCTGGCGGATCGCTGGCGCCTTTCGTTGCAGGCCTTGCTCGTCTGCGGGTTCGCCTATGCGCAGGTGACTCTGTTTCGGGAAGCGTCGCGTGACCAAAGCCGGCCGCCGCTCGAGGCCTTTGCGTACGGTCCATACACCGACACATCGCGACATTTTCTGAAACTCGATCGGCTTTCGGACTACCTGACAATTCAGGATATTTGTCGCGTGGAGTCCTCGAACTTCTTCATCGCGCAACCGATCCGATTTCTGACGCCAGCCCGCGCTAGGTGCGGAACTTCGGAAATTGTCGAAATCGAGTATTGCTCCAACTGCGGCGGGCCAGTTGAATGGTTCAAACTGACGCCCAAACGCGCAGCGCCAGGAAATTAGAAGAAGGTCAAATCCCCTCGAACTGCAATCGCGCCAGGCGCGCATACAGCCCGCCCGCGGCGACCAGCGAGGCGTGGGTGCCCTGCTCGACGATGCGGCCCTGGTCCATCACCAGGATGCGGTCGCAGGACAACACGGTGGCGAGACGATGCGCGATCACCAGCGTGGTGCGATGGCGCATCAGTTCTTCCAGCGCGGTCTGCACCAGGGTCTCGCTTTCCGCATCGAGCGCCGAGGTGGCTTCGTCGAGCAGCAATAGCGGCGCGTCGCGCAGGATCGCGCGCGCGATCGCGATGCGCTGGCGCTGGCCGCCCGACAGCGTGACGCCACGCTCGCCCAATTGCGCCTCGAAGCCGCCCGGCAGGCGGCGGATGAATTCGCTGGCATGGGCGAGATCCGAGGCACGCTCGACCTCGGCATCGCTGGCCGCGGGCCGGCCGAAGCGGATGTTTTCTCGTGCACTGGCGGCAAACGCCACCGATTCCTGCGGCACCAGCGCGATGCGGGAGCGAACCTCGCGCGGATCGGCGGCCTTGATCGGAACACCATCGACCGAAATCACCCCGGACACCGGATCGTAGAACCGCAGCAGCAGATGAAACAGCGTGCTCTTGCCGGCGCCCGAGGGGCCGACAATCGCCACCTTCTCGCCCGCGCTGACCTTGAACGAAACGCCATCGACCGCCGAGGCATCCGGCCGCGTCGGGTAGGCGAAGCGGACATTTTCAAAGCTGACGTCGCCGCGCGCCGGCACCGGCAGCGGGCGCGGCGACGCGGGAGCCGTGATCTTCGATTTGACGCGGAGGATTTCGAACAATCGCTCGGAAGCCCCTGAAGCTGCCGAAACCTCGCCCCAGACCTCGGTGAGCTGGCCGAGGCCGGCGGCGGCAAACGCCGCGTACAAGATAAATTGACCGAGCCGGCCCGGGGTGATGCTGCCGGTCAGCACATCGTGCGAGCCGATCCACAGCACGAACACGACGCTGGTGAAGATGATGAAGATGACGATCGCGGTCAGCACCGCGCGGGCCTTGGTCGAGTTGCGCGCGGCGGTATAGGCCTGCTCGACCTCGCCGCCGAAGCGCGCACTGGCCATCTGCTCGCTGGTGAAGGCCTGCACGATGCGGATCGCGCCCAATAATTCGGAGGCATAGGAGGTCGCATCCGCCAGCGTATCCTGGGCGTTGCGCGACAGCCGCCGGACCCAGCGGCCGAACGCCACCAGCGGCAGCACGATCAGCGGGATCGCAAGCAGCACCAGGCCCGACAGCCGCGGACTGGTGATCACCATCATCGCGGTGGCGCCGAGAAACATCAGGATATTGCGCAGCGCGATCGAGGCCGAGGCGCCGGCCGCGGCTTTGATCTGGGTGGTGTCGGCGGTGAGTCGCGAAATCAGCTCGCCGCTGCGCGCGGAATCGAAGAACGCCGGCGACAGCGACATCAAATGCGCGAACACGTCGCGCCTGAGATCGGCGACGATACGCTCGCCCAGCGTCATCACGAGGTAATAACGCGACGCGCTGGCGAGCGCGAGCACCGCCACCACCGCGATCATCACGCTGAAATAGCTGTTGATCATGGCGATGCCTTTCGGGGTGAACCCGAAATCGATCATCCGCCGCACCGCGACCGGCACCACCAGCGTGGTGATCGCGGCAACCGTCAGCGAGACCAGCGCCAGAATGGCGCGCCAGCGATAGCGCGCGATGTAGGGGGCCAGCGCCAGCAGCGGCCGCAGCTTGGCGGAACTCTTGGCCGGCGTTTCCGCCAGCACCGCCTCGATCGGGGACACCTCATTGAGCTCGGAATCCGGCAATGGCGGCGTTCCGCCATTCAATTCGTCAAGCCGTTCCACTGCGCTCATGAGATCTGACCTATCGCGTTGCCGCCCTCAGATAGGCTTCGCGGCCAGCGCTGGCAAATCCGGCGATCTGCACCCCAGAAAGAGCCGTGACGCGGGTATCCTTGGCTTGTTTTGCGGGGCCCGCTGCGTTATAGAGCGCCCAAATCCACCCTTTAGTTACCGAAAAGCAGGCGCCGGCGCGCCGAAGGATCTGCCATGAAAGCCGAAATTCACCCGGATTATCATACGATTACGGTCGTCATGACCGACGGGACCGAGTACCAGACCCGCTCCACCTGGGGCAAGGCCGGCGACAAGCTGAACCTCGATATCGACTCCAAGTCGCACCCGGCGTGGATCGGCGGCGCCCAGCAGATGCTCGACCGCGGTGGCCGCGTATCGCGCTTCCAGAAGAAATTTTCGGGCTTCCTCAAGAAGGATTGAGACGGCTTTCGTCTCTCTTTTTGTTTTGCGCCAAACATCAAAACGCCCCGGCTCATCGCCGGGGCGTTTTTGTTGGTTCGGTGTTTAGTTGCTTCCGTCATTGCGAGCGGAGCGAAGCAATCCAGAACAACGAAGCAAGACTGGATTGCTTCGTCGCATAGCCTGTCATCGGGCGCGCATTCGCGCGACCCGGTGGCTCCTCGCAATGACGAACTTTGAGGTTTAGCGCTCGAACGCAGCCTTCAGCCGGTTGAGCTGCGGTACCAGCGGATTGCCGATCGCGGCGCGTTCGCTCGATGGGGTGTGGATGGTGACGTCGAGGCGGCGGACCTTGGCTTGCAGCGCCATCGAGCGCGCGATCAGGTCCTGCAATTGCTGCGGCAGTTTTTCGATCATGTCGGCACCGCCCGGATCGGCGGCGCTGAGCTTGACCTTGGTCTTTTCGCGATTGGCCTGGGTCAGCGTCATCTCGCCTTCCTTCACCGCACGGTGCAGCAGCAGCCATGACGCCAATTGCATCAGGCGCGTGGTCAGCCGCATACTCTCGGTTGCATAAGTCAGGCTCACGGAGCGCTCGAGCGCCTTGGCTTCGGCCCGACCGGCCCCGTCGAGATAGGCGGCGGTCTCCTCGACCAGATCCATGCCTTCCCGGAACAATGTGCCGAACGCCGCGGAATTGGTCAGCCGCTCGCTGAATTGCACCAGAGCGGTTTCGCCTTGCGCACGGTCCGACATGGTTAACGCCTCACGCCACTTGTTACCCGACCGGCTTCGACATGCACCGGCTTATGATGAACAAATCATTGCGCGCTAACGGCCGAGAGTCCAGCCACAAGACTTTTTATGGTTTCCAGCGTGGTGACAGTGAGGTGACAAAGACGCCCAAAAAAGAGCCGCCGTTTCCGGCGGCTTTTGAAGTTGATAACAGGGAGGCGTCAAACAGAGTGGACAGGAGCCACTCGGTGTCCAAACGAGGACGATCTAAGTTATAATCAAGAAAGCCTAACAACTCGTAAACGAAGCATTTTCTTCAGGCTTCGTTTGCCATGTCGGCCATTGGCCGAGTGATGCACCTTGACGCCAACGCTTCGTCGTCGCTGCGAATAGTCTCGATGCTTAGATAGGAACCGTCGCCAGCAAGGCGCGCGTCTCGGCGACGACGCGATCCTGGAATTTCGGATCGCGCACGAACGTGGAGCCGGGCATCGGCTGGCCGCCCTCGTCGTAATAAATGCCGGACTGACCCGAAATATCGGTCAGGATTTTGCTGATAACGCGCGCGGCCCGCTTCGACGTGCTCAAAATCTTCATGAAGGGCATCAACAGCGGCACCAGTAACGGAATGATGTATTTCACCAGAAAGCGCAGCAGGACATTGGCATCGCGCTGCCCGAGACCGGTGGTCGGATTGAAGCCCGGCTCGACCGCGTTGAAATGCAGCCGCGGGGTCTCGCGAGCGAACGCCATGGCCGTGACGATATTGCACTGCTTGGACGTGGCGTAGGCATCCCCGCCCGGGATCGCGGAACCGCCCGGCACCCACTCGCCGCGCGCGCTCGCCTCCGCCGAGATGTAGCGACCGCCGCGGAAGCCGACCGCGGTGGCCGGCCGGCGCGCGGGATCTTCAGTGCCCGAACCGACGAAGACGACGTTCGCACCGTCGGCAAGATGCGGTACTAGAGCTTCGGTCAGCGCGAACGGTCCAAGGTGGTTGGTGGCGAACGTCATGTCCCAGCCCAGCGCGTTCCTGGCGCGTGGCTGCATCATGCCCGCGTTGTTAAGCAGGCCGGCGATCGGAAGATGCAGCGCGATGATCTCCGCGGCCGCGCGACGCACGCTCGCCAGATCCGACAGATCGCACACCACCGACACCGCGTGTTGGCCCTTCTGCGCGATCAGCTCTCGCATCTCCTCGAGCTTGCCGGGATCGCGGCCGACCAGGACGACCGTGCCATATTTGGCCAGCTCAAATGCCGTGGCGCGACCGATGCCGGAGGTCGGGCCCGTGACCACGTAGGCTTTGCGGTCCGAAGGATTTTCCAAAGCATTCGACATATTTTCTTTCCTCTATTTAAGAGCCTGTCTAGTCAGTCATTCATGAAGCAAAAAAATCAGGCCAGCATTCGCCACACCGCGTCGAACGAGGCCGTGCAGTGTTGGTCGGCGTTGGCGGGATCCTGGATCATGAAATCGATCGTCGCTTCTGCCAGCGAGTTCATCAGGGCAACCACGAACCCCATCGGCGCATCGCGCATCGGGCCATTTTCACGGCTCCGCGCCAGCAGGCTGGCGATGCCGGCCATCGTCCGGTGCCCGGCCTCACGGCTTTCCGGGGTGATATCGTCCGATACGCCGAGATGCGCCAGTGTCCGGCGCTTATCGGGATAGGACGTCGCCCAACGCAGCCAATGCGACCACATATGGCGCGCCTGCTCGCGGATGTCGCGGTCGGCCGGGAGTCCGTCCAGCGCAGCCGTGGCCATCTCCGTCTTGAGCTCCCGGTAAAGCTGGTTCAACAGCTCGGCCTTGGTCTCGAAGTAAGTGAACAGCGATCCATTGGAGACACCCGCCTCCCTGGCGATCACCGCCGTCGGCGCGCTCAGCCCTTGAGCCGCGATCACCCGGACCGCCGCCGCCATGATCGCATCCCGCTTATCCTCGCTTTTGGGCCTGGCCATGAGACCACGCCCTAACAAAGAGTGACTAATCAGTCAATAATTATTTTGGGATGCGGGGCGGGCTGGAGCGGAGTGGAAGTCTCGCAGGCGGGGTTTGTCCCCGGGAAGGCCCGGGACACACCGGAACCGTCATCCTGAGGTGCGCGTCGTCTTCGACGCGCCTCGAAGGATGGTGTTCAGCTCCGTGCTTGCGGTTCTCCTTCGAGGCTCGCAAGAGCTCGCACCTCAGAGCGGGAGAATCTTTCGGCCACGAGCATTTGCCAGGGCGGTTGGGGTGTGATTCGATTGCCCTGAGCGCGAAGCAGGGGCTGGCGATGGCTGACGAGCAATTGTTCGAGGATTTACCCGAGCAGCAAAGTCCACAGGCTGAGGGACGCGGCGCGCCGCGGCTGCGGGAGCCCGAACGCAGCCAGATGGGTATGCAAGTAGCGGCGTTGGACGATCTGGTACCGGAGGATCATCCGGTGCGTGCGGTATGGTCGTTCGTGGAGGGGCTCGATCTGTCGGCATTGTACGACGTCATCAAGGCGCGGGAGTCCCAGCCCGGACATCCGCCAGCTTCGCCAAAGCTGATGTTAGCGCTTTGGCTCTGGGCCACGATCGATGGGGTGGGCAGCGCTCGCCAACTGGACCGGCTGTGCCGTGATCATCTGATCTATCGCTGGTTATGCGGCGGAGTGTCGATGAACTATCACAGCCTGTCGAACTTCCGGGTCGCGCATCTGGCGGTTCTGGAACGGCTGCTGGCGCAGGGGGTGGCGTCGATGGTGGACGCAGGGTTGGTGTCGCTCGACACGTTGGCGCAGGATGGCTTGCGGGTACGTGCGGGGGCCGGAGCGGGTTCGTTCCGCCGGCGCCCGCGGCTTGATGAGTTGAAGGCGGCGGCGCAGACGCGGGTAGAGCGCCTGCGCTTTGAAGTGGAGACCGAACCCGCGGCCGACGATCGGCGGAGGCGGGCGGCAAAGGAGCGTGGCGCCCGCGAGCGTGCGGAGCGAATCGCGGCGGCCCAGGAACGCATGAAGGAACTGGAGGCCGAGCGGGAGCGACGAGAGAAAACCAACAAGAAAGAGGTGGCCAAGCAGAAGCCGCCGCGCGCTTCAACCACCGATGCCGACGCACGGGTGATGAAGATGGCCGATGGTGGATGGCGCCCGGCCTACAACATGCAGATCATATCGGCTCCGGAACACCAGGTGGTCGTTGCGGTCGATATCGATACCAGCGGCTCCGATCGCGGCCTGGCCCAGCCGGGGATCGAGACGGTGCATGCGGAAGGCTACGAGCCCTCCAACTATTTGGTCGATGGTGGCTTCACCAAAAATGACGCCATCGAGTGGGCCCATGCCAAAGATATAAAGGTGTGGTGTCCGCCAGCGCAGAGCAAGCATGGCACCGACCCTTATGCTCAGAAGAAAGCTGACGGTGTTGGCGTTGCGGACTGGCGTGAACGCATGAAGAGCGAGGACGGCAAAGCCTTCTACAGACTGCGCTGCGAGCACGAATGCATTAATGCACATGCCCGCCGCATGGGCTTGCGCCAGCTGACCCTGCGCGGCAAGATCAAGGCCCGCATCCATCTGCTATGGTTCGCGGTCGCTCATAACATGATGCGCTTCTTCGCCTTGCACGCCAAGGCGCAGGCCGCCGCATGAACAAGAGCATCCCCGTCAACAGGCGCCCAAGAAACGCCGCTGGCATCGGGGATAGCCGGTTTCCGCAGCTTGCGGAGGTTGGCCAGTTCATCCGCCATACCGGCGGCGGTTCAGCCAAAATTTCCCGGTCGATGTGTCCTCCCGACCATTAAATGCAAAATTCTGCGGGCCAGAACGAAACATTCTCACACTCTCAGGATGACGTCGGAGATAGCTTCACAGGTCGTTCGCAGGGACGACGCATTGAGAAGACTGCGCAAAACCAAAAGCTTCACAAGGGGCAGCGCGGAAACCCTCCGCCCGTCAATTGGTATTAATCTGGAAGCGCAGCGGCTTCGCGCCCGTGAACGAGACCAGGTCGTTCTGGCGTTTCCAGTTGGTGGCCGCACTCAGGGTCGCGATCAGGTCGTCGTCGACCGCGGCCCGCTCCGGCGAGCAGCCGCGATCCTCCATCGGACCGGGCATGAAGATCACGGTGTTGCCCGCGACCGAAAACTGGCCGGTGCCGCTTTTGCACCAGAGATCGAGCTTGGCTTCACCATGGTCGCCGATCTCCACGGTCGGCAGCCGCTTCGAGCCCGGCTGATGGGCGGTATCGAGCGTCATGTCGAAGCCGAACGGAAAATCCTCCTGGGCAGCGGCCGGAAAGGCGCCCACCACACCTACAGCCAATGTCAGGGCCGCTGCAGTCCATCGCAAAAATCTTGTCATTGAAAACATGTAGCCTCTCGAAATGGTCCGGTCTGCGAAATAGCCCAGCCTGTTGCCGCGCGCTTTCTAATCGACAGGCGCGGCGTTGGCCAGATTGGCCATGGCAATAATCGGAAAGTCCCGGACAAATCCCCGCGGTACATGTCCCGCGGGGATTCTTGATGTCGCCGTGGCAAGAGTTATTCGTGGGTTATTCGTAAGTTATTCCTGGGCTATTTCGTGATCACCATTTCCGTGAATGGATAGACATAGGCCTGCAACATGATGAAGAGGCCGACGAGACACGCCAGCGTGATCGAGTGCTTGAACACGAACCGCAATATCGTGCTCTCGTGGCCAACCCAGTTGGTGGCGGTCGAAGCGACGACGATCGACTGCGCGTCGATCATCTTGCCCATCACGCCGCCCGATGAATTCGCCGCTCCCATCAGGATCGGCGACAGCCCCAATTGCTGCGACGTGATCTTCTGAAGATTGCCGAACAGGATATTCGACGACGTATCCGACCCCGTCAGCGCGACACCCAGCCAGCCGAGCAGTGTGCCGAAGAACGGATAGAACACGCCGGTCGCGGCAAAGGCGAGACCAAGGGTCGCATCAACGCCGGAAAGCCTGGTCAGCGTACCGATCGCCAGCATCGCCGAGATCGTGATGAGGGAATACGCACACAATTTGATGGTGCGTACGTATTCGGAGGCGATCTTGGCCGGTGACAATCCCATGATCACCCCCGCAATGATCGCGGCGAGCAACATCCCGCTTCCCGTAAACGACACGTAGGTGAACGAGAATATCGCGGCTTCCTTGGTCGGCGCCGGGACCACTGGCGCAACCTTGTTGATCATGTTGTGCAGTTCGGGGACCGCGTAGTTCCAGGTGAAGATCGGATTCACCGCCGCCTTGAACCAGCCCGTGCCCCAGATCAGCAGGATGATGCAGAGAATGATCCACGGCAGCAGCGCGGTGAACAGTTCCGCCGGTGTCAGCGGCGTCGGATCGATCAGCTTCGCCGGCGGCATCGTGCTGGCGGATTCATCGTTGCCGCGGAGCGCCGGCGACAACCAGAGCACTTTCGGCTGCCAGACTTTGAGGAACAGGATGAGGCAGCCCATCGAGATCAGCGACGCTCCGATATCGACGATCCAGGGGTTGATGTAGTTCGAGATCAGAAATTGAGGGATCGCGAACGACAGGCCGGTGACCAGAATGGCCGGCCAGACGTCCTTCATGCCTTTCCAGCCGGCGAACGCCCACACCACCCAGAACGGCACGATCAGCGAGAAGATCGGCAACTGCCGTCCGACCATCGCGCCCAGAAGATAGGGATCGATGCCCGTCACCGAGGCGAGGCCCTGGATCGGGGTGCCCAATGCGCCGTAGGCCACCGGCGCCGTATTGGCGATCAGCGACAGGCCGGAGGCCGCCAGCGGCGAGAACCCGAGGCCGATCAGGATCGCACCGGTGATCGCCACCGGCGTACCGAATCCCGATGCCCCCTCGAAGAACGCACCGAACGAAAATGCAATCAGCAGCAATTGCAGTCGCCGGTCCGCGGTCACGCCGCCAACGGCGCGCTTGAGCGATTCAAACCGGCCGGCGGTCACGGTGAGCTGGTACATGAAGATGACGTTCAGCACGATCCAGCCGATCGGGAAGAAGCCCGTGACGATGCCGAGCACCGAAGCGCGGATCGCCAAGTTGGCCGGCATCGTGAAAAGAAAGATGGCCACCAGATTGGCGAGCACCAGCGCCGTGATAGCGGCGATATGGACCTGGACCTTGCCGCTCGCGATCAGAACAAGCAGCGTGACAACGGGTAAAGCGGCGGCGATCGTCGAAAGCGCCGTGTTGCCGAATGGATTATAGACTTGATCCCACATTGAGCTTCTCCCCCACGCCAATATGTGGCGCCCCGGCCCGCGTGGACGGTCGGAACACCCTGGCGTGATCGCAGGAGTGGCTCGGCAATGTCGCGAAATCGACGGCGAAGCTGGTCTGTCACACCCGCATCCGCTCACAACCTCGCGAAGTCTAAAGGCCCCCCGCCCCGCGCCGTTGCGCGCATGCTAGACTTTCCCCAGAGGCGGCGACACCAGAACCCGAACCGATGTGTCCAAAACTTTAGTATAAATCCGCCAATTCCCGTTCTATGTCAGGCGCTTGAAGCCACGTTTCTGGAGACGATGATCTGTGAACAACATCCGATCGACGCTCGCGACCGTGTGGCGCATCGCCATGCCGTATTTTCGCTCCGAGGATAAACGGGCCGGCTTGATACTGCTGGCCTCGGTGATCGTCATCGAACTCGCGCTGGTCGGAACCAGTGTGCTGGTCAACCAGTGGCGCAATCGTTTCTACAACGCCTTGCAGGAAAAGGACTGGCACGGCTTCGTTCGGGAAATCATCGTCTTTTGCGCGCTGGGCGCGGTCACGGTCGGCTTCTCGGTCTATCAACTCTATCTCAACCAGTGGCTTCAGATCCGCTGGCGCAACTGGATGACCACGAAATATCTCGGCGAATGGCTGCATGGCGCCAACCATTATCGCATGCAGCTTCAGGGCGATGCCGCCGACAACCCGGACCAGCGTGTTTCCGACGATATCAGCATGTTCGTCGATCGGACGCTCAATCTCGGCGTCGGCCTGTTGAGTGCGGTGGTGACGCTGTTTTCGTTTGTCTTCATCCTGTGGGGGCTGTCCCAGGAAGCGCCGTTGGAAATCGGTGGCCTCAATATTCCAGGCTACCTGGTATGGGGCGCGCTGATCTATGCCGGCTTCGGCACGCTACTGACCCAGTGGATCGGCTCGCCGCTGGTGAAGCTCGATTTCCGGCAGCAGCGTTTCGAGGCGGATTTCCGCTTCAGTCTGGTGCGGGTCCGCGAAAACGCCGAACAGATCGCGCTGTTGCAAGGCGAGCGCGCCGAACGCGAAGGCCTGTCGAAACGCTTCAGCCGCGTGGTCGGAAACTGGTACGAGATCATGAGCCGGACCAAGCGGCTCACCGCATTCACCTCGAGCTACGACCAGGCCGCGGTGGTTTTCCCGATCATCCTCGCCGCTCCGGCGTTCTTCGCCAACAAGATCCTGCTCGGCGCCCTGCTGCAAACCGCCGAAGCTTTCGGCAGCGTGCAGGGCGCGCTGTCGTTCTTCGTTTCGGCTTACCGGTCGCTGGCGGAATGGCGCGCGGTGGTGGCCCGTCTCGACGGCTTCGAGGCGGCGATCGGCAAAGCCGAGGCGCTCGCCACCGATAGCAGCTCGATCCGCGCCGTGGCGTCGACCGGGCCTGATGAAATCGACCTGCGGCAGCTTCTGGTTCGCCTGCCCAACGGGACGCCGCAGGTCGCGGCCGACAGCTTCACCCTGCGCGGCGGCGAACGCACCTTGGTGCTCGGCCCGTCAGGCGCCGGCAAGTCGACGCTGTTCCGCGCCATCGCCGGCGTATGGCCGTTCGGAAGCGGCACGATATCGGTTCCCGCCAACGCCAGGCTGATGATGCTGCCGCAGCGGCCGTATTTTCCGGTCGGCTCGTTGCAGGCCGCGATCGCCTATCCCGCCGCCGCGGACGCCTACAGTCCGGACCAGATCCGCGAAACGCTGGTCGCGATCGGGCTGCCGCAGTTCGCCGCACGGCTGGAGGAGGAAGCGCACTGGAACCGGATGCTCTCGCTCGGCGAACAGCAGCGGCTGGGGCTCGCCCGCGCGCTGCTGATGCAGCCGCACTATCTGTTCCTCGATGAAGCCACCGCCTCGCTCGATGAAGCCTCGGAGGCGGCGCTCTATCGCCTGCTCGAGGAGAAGCTGCCGGCAACCACCATCGTGTCGATCGGCCATCGCTCGACCTTGCTGGCGTTCCACCAGCGCCATGTCGAGCTGACCCGCGACGGCGATCGATTCGCCTTGCAGGAGCGGAGCGAGACTTCCAGCCCGGTGTGAGGGTGGAAGATCCGTAGAGCATGATTCGATTGGATCGAGTTATATCGAGAGTGGCTCCTCCTGCTCCCCTCCCCCTTGCGGGGTCCGAGGCGAGCGAAGCTCGCTCTTGAGGTCGGGGGGTCTCCAACTGAGCTTGTGGCCCCCCACCCCAACGCTCCCCCGCAAGGGGGGAGGGAGAAGGCTGCGAGATGTCGGTGATGCAAGAATTAACTCGATCCAATCTCATCTCATCTCATCACGCTCTAAAACAAAAAGGGCGGCAGATCGCTCTGCCGCCCCTTTGGCTTTGGCTTGAAGAAAACTTACTTCAGATTGGACATCGCGGTCAGGTCGACCGCAAGCTTGGCGATACCGGCTGCGCCGCACCAATTGGAGCCGACGCCGCTCGGATTGATCGAGCTGAAGCTGGTGGCGCCGGAGCCATCGAAGGTGCTGGTGAAGGCATTGCAGTTAGCCTTCGACAGGTCGGTGTCGGAGTAACGCAGATCAAGCGTGAACACCTTGTAGGTGAAGCCGATGCCGATGTTCCAGGTGTTGTAGTCGGCATATTTGATGCCGTTGGGGAACGCCGGGACAGCGTAGAAGCTGTCGCTGGTGCCGAGCCACTGCCGTCCGAACTCGCCGGAGACGTACATGCCGACGCCGCTGGTGCCGAACGCCGTGCTGGGCGCGGTGTACTTGCCGGTGATCGACGAGTAGTTGCCCCAGGCACCCGAGTTCAGGAAGTTCGGCGAGTAGTATTCGTTCAGGCCGAGCGCCCAGCTGTCGTTGATGGTGTAGGTGTACTTGCCATAGGCTTCGAAGAAGCTGACGTCCTTCTTCATCACGTTGCCGTCGCCGAGAAAGATCGTCTGGGTGCTGACGGAGCAAACGCCGCCGCCGGCAAGGCCGCTGGCCGATATCACGTTGTCGGCGCAGTTGCCGCCCGGATACAGGTAACCCCAGACACCGAAATCGAAGGCGTTGGCGCCGAAGGTCGGGCGGATACCGCCGTAGACGTCGACTTCAGCCGCGGCGCGGTTGGCGAAGGAGATGCTCTCGGTCGAGGTGCCGACGTAGAGCTGCAGGTCCTTGGTGACGTTGTAGCGCGGCTCGAAATAGGCGGTGACCGACGGCATGTGGTTGGATTGGGTCACACCGCGGAACACGTAGTCGCTGACCACGGCGGCGCCGAAGGCGATATCCCAGGGATCGAACGCGGCCGGCGGCGGCGCCTTGACAGCCTTCAGGGGCATGTCAGCCGCCAGAGCAGAACCCGATACCATTGCCAGCGCCGTTGCTAACAAAACTAGTTTCTTCATGACGATCCCCATCACATTTCAAAAGGTCAGTCCGATTTTCCGGCCCCCCGGGGCAGCTATCGGCTGAATTGCAATTCCTTAACGTGCCGCCAATCTGGAGCGCCCTGCCCCTGCCGGGAAGCAAAAAACTAAGGCATCTGCCGACTTTTTAGTCGTTCTGGCCTTTTCACGAAATGTTGTCGGTGGGTGTTGCATTCCAACCACAACTTTGGCCGGTTCCATCGACGGTCGGCCGACCTGCGGCTGCCGATGCGGCCAATTCCCGAACGGGAACCCGATGGAAAGACACATCCGAATCAACCGGCGTTGGAATCCGCGCACGAAAAAGGCCGCAGCGACGGGTGCTGCGGCCTCACAATATGGTTCGCGCTAACCGGGACCCGGTTCGCTAGCGACCCGTTCCGATAGAATCGGAACGGGTCGCTAGTCTTTTGTTTCGACGCGTTTTCTCCACGCGAACCGGTATCCACTTCGCTCGAAAACGCTTTAGCGCGTAAAGAACTTTAGTTGTCGTCCTCGCTGGCCGAATGTCCCCAGGACGGGGCGGGAGACGGCGCGTGACCGGGCTCGGCGGTATCCGCAGAACTCGGGCCGGCCCAGCTGGTCGCGGCGGGAGCCGGGCTTAGCGCAACCGCAGGCTTTGGCTTGCGCGGCTTGGGTGCAGGCTTGGGCGCGGGCGCAACCGGAGCGGCAACGACGGCCGGAGCGGGGGCCGCCTTCTTTGCGGCCTTCTTTACGGCCTTCTTGGCGCTGGCCTTCTTGACCGACTTCTTGGCTGATTTCTTCGGCGCCGCCTTCTTGGATTTCTTGGCGGCCTTCTTCGCCGATTTCTTGGCCGATTTTTTTGCAGATTTCTTGGCAGCCTTCTTGGCGGATTTCTTCGCGGTCTTCTTGGCCTTCTTCGAAGATTTCTTGCTGGACTTTGCCTTCGCCGTCAGCAGCTTTTTCTTGCTCTTCTTGCCCTTTTTATTCTTTTTTCCCTTAGCCATCGTGATCCTCCTGTTGCCGCCGCCGGGTCAGTCTCGATCAGTTTAGTTAAGCCCCGGTCAATGAAGTCGAACTCAGTAATGAAGTCGAACTCAGTTAAGTCCCGGCCGGGGACCACCCGTCGCCCAATCGAGCAACTCGATCGTATGCACCACAGGAACTGACGTACCGCCGGCAATCTGCACCATGCAGCCGATATTGCCCGCGGCAATCATGTCCGGCTTGACCATCGCGATGTTGGCGACCTTGCGGTCGCGCAATCTGTTCGCAATGTCAGGCTGGAGAATGTTGTAAGTCCCCGCCGAACCGCAACACAAATGACTCTCCGGCACATCTTTCACCACGAATCCGTTCTTGGAAAGCAATTCTTTCGGAGCTTGCGTGATTTTCTGTCCGTGCTGTAGCGAACAGGCCGAGTGATAGGCGATCACGAGATCGCTCGGCTGCGATTGTGTCGGCTTCAGATCGATGCCGCCGATATATTCGGTGATGTCCTTGGCCAGCCCCGAGACCGTCGCGGCGGCGCCGGCGAAATCGCGGTCCTCGCGCAGCATGTAACCGTAGTCCTTGATCACCGTGCCGCAGCCCGACGCCGTCACCAGGATGGCGTCGAGCCCGCCGCGCTTGGCCTCGCCGAGCCAGGCCGTGACATTGGCCCGGGCGCGCGCCAGCGCGTCGCCGTCACGTCCAAGATGATGGGTCAGCGCGCCGCAACATTGCTCGTCCTTGACCAGCACCACCTCGACGCCGTGGCGCGTCAACAGATTGATGGCAGCCTGGTTGATGCGTGGCGCCAGCACCTGCTGGGCGCAGCCCTGCAACAGCGCGACCCGGCCGCGTCTTTCGCCGATCGCCGGAAACACGCTTCCCGCCGCCGGTCCCTTCGCCGGCAGGCGGCCCGGCGCCAGGGCCAGCATCGCCTGGAGGCGCCGCCACAGGGATGGCGAGGCCGATCCGGTCTTCGATGGGCCCTTGGATTCCGGGAGTAACGCCGCCAGCGGCCGGCCCAGCCGCGCCAGCACCATGCCCGCCCGAAACAGCCCGGGTCGCGGCAGCACCAGCGCCAGCAGCGCACGCAACGCCCGCTCGGCCAGCGGCCTGGTATAATCGCGCTCGATCCTGACCCGCGCCTGATCGACGAGGTGCATATAGTTCACCCCCGAGGGGCAGGTGGTCATGCAGGCCAGGCACGAGAGACAGCGGTCGATATGCTTGACCACCTCCTCGGTCGGCGGCCGGTCTTTCTCCAGCATCTCCCTGATCAGATAGATGCGGCCGCGCGGGCTATCGAGTTCATCGCCGAGCAGCACATAGGTCGGACAGGTCGCGGTGCAAAAGCCGCAATGCACGCAGGCGCGCAGGATCTTGTCGGCTTCAGCGATGTCGGGATCGGCCAGTTGCGCCAGGCTGAATTCGGTCTTCATGTCACAGTTCCTCGCAGCAACCGGCCGCGATTGAGGAGGCGCTTCGGATCGAAGCTGTGGCGGACGCGTTCGCCGAGCGCCGCAAGGCCGCTTTGCTGCGGATGAAACACATCGACGTTGCGGCGCACCTCGTCGGACGCGCGCAGCAAGGTGGCGTGGCCGCCGACGGCGTTGACCCGCTCGCGCACCAGGGCGGCCTGGGCGTCGGGCTTGGGCGGCAAGGCGGCCCAGATCAGGCCGCCGCCCCAATCGTAAATCACATCGCCGCCGGTATCGCGCGCAAGCCGCTCGCCAAGCGCGCCGCCGGAGGCCGGCGGACAGACGATGCGCCACACCGGCCAGGCGCCGAGCGGGCCGTTGGCGGCAAACGGCTGGACATCGCGCAGCGCAACCCAGATCGCCGCCGAGGCCGCATCTTCGATCGTGTCCGCGGTACCGAACGGCGCCAGCAGCTTGACCAGCGTGGCCGCGCGATGGACGACCGACGCCGCGATGCCCTCCAGCCGCACCAACGTGACCGCCTGCCCGAATCCCAAACCTTGTACTCCCAGCCCGGCAAATCCCGCCCCGGATGCCCGAAAAGCCGAGTTCGGCAGGTGCGCCGCGCCCGATACATCGAACGGCGAGCCTAATGCCGCCGTCATCGCCCGGTTCGCTGTCATGTCATCCAGCCCACGCAGCACCAGCGTACGCTCGCTCTCGGGTCGCGGCATGACCTTGAGCGTCACCTCGGTCATCACCGCCAGCGTACCCCACGATCCCGCCAAGAGCTTGCAGAGGTCATAGCCGGTGACGTTTTTCACGACCTTGCCGCCGGCCACGAAACTGTCGCCGAAACCCGACACCGCATGCGCGCCCAGCAAATGATCCCGTGCGCCACCGGCCTTGATCCGGCGCGGCCCGGCCAAACCGGCGGCGATCATGCCCCCGATGGTGCCGATCTCGGGCGTGCCCAGCAGCGGCGCGGTGTTCATCGGTTCAAAGGCGAATTGCTGGTTCTTGGAGTCGATCAGCGACAGCACGTCGGCGAGCGGCGCGCCGGCCTGCGCGGTGATGATCAGTTCGTTCGGCTCATAGGCCGTCACCGCGTTCAGATCAGACAGATCGAGCAGCGCATTGGTCGCCATCGGCTGGCCGATCAGCCGCTTGGAGCCATGGCCGACGATCTCCAGCGGCTGTTCGCTCGCGATCGCGGCGCGCACCACCTGCTCGACGTCCAGGGCATCACGTACTTTGAGAGTATCCACGGCTGTAGCGGGTAGCCAAATTCGCGTCGGAAATCAAATTCCTATGCCGAATGATTTTCGAGATGCTGCGATGCCCTCCCGGTAATCTCGGCCGATCGGCCTTGCGGGCGCCTGCGGATCGATCGGCGCCGACCAGAAGCCCGCGATCCCGCATGCCGTCGGCCGGCGCGACGCGCGTCCGGGTCCGCGAACCAATTGGGCGACTTCCGCCAACTGTGGCGCGAGGGTCGGCATGATTCGTCCTCCCGATTGATCGGGCACCAACGCCTCCGTCGCACGTCGCTCCGCTTCAACGCTTCGATAACGATCGAACCGTTCACGACATCGACAGTTCGATCGCGGCCGAACTAAATCCGCAGAACCATCGATACAAGTTCGCGTTGACCCGCGACGATACCAACCGATGGAGAAGATATGAAACTTTCGGAAGTCACGCGATGCACCACGACGCTCAGCCGGCGATCGGTCATCGGAACGTTCGGCGCGGTCATGGCGACCATCAACTTCGCGCCGTGGGCGATCTCGCCATCTCGATCAGAACCAAACCAGGGAGTGATGAACATGAGCAAATATGCAATGGACAAGAAAACCGTGAGCGACGTCGTCAACGGCGGCGGCCTGCTGGTAGTGGCGCAATGGGAGGCCAGGGAAGGACAGGCCGATAAAGTCGCCGCGATTCTCGACCGCTTTCTACCCGAGGCGCAGAGCGATCCGGGGGCAAAGCTGTTTCTGATCGGCCGCGGCAAGGAAAATCCCGCGCAGTTTCTGTTCTATGAATTGTTTCGGGACGAGGCCGCGCTCAAGGCGCATCAGGACAGCGCCTATTTCAAGACGTACATCGCGGAGCAAGCATTGCCGCTTCTCGCCAAGCGCGAACGCGCCCAATACGCGTTACTGTAGGCGCGCGTGGTTCGGCTGCTAGAGTCGCGGTGCAGCCGAAAAGAAAACAAGAGATTCCGCGCGAAACCGTCAGCGCACGCGCCTGAGGTTTCGCCGGAATCCGCTTCCATCGCAAGGCAACGCAATCTGTTGATGTTGCTCGGTAATTCCGCAGCGCCCTTCGTCGTCACTTCGATCGTCATCGAAGTGATCGGCGGAAACCGATCCCGCCGAGGCGAGTTGGTGGTGACGGGTCGTCGCGCAACGCGTGAATGTTTCCGAAGCCACACGGCTCGCTGACCACCTCAAATTGATCGGCAATTCACATGACGGACTTTTCGACCACCACAAAACTCGATCCCCGCGAACAGCATTTTCGCATTCCGGGGCCGCGCGAGGGATTGTCGCTCTTTCTCCGCTTCCTGCCGGCGCCGCAGCGCGAGGGTAAGCCGCGCCGCACGGTGCTTTATGTGCATGGCGCAACATTTCCATCGGCGCTTTCGATCGCACACCGTTTCGACGGCAAATCCTGGCGCGACGCGCTTACGGAAGCAGGCTTCGATGTTTGGGGATTGGACTTCTACGGCTTCGGTCATTCCGACCGTTATCCTGAAATGGAGCAGCCGGCGGTCCAGAATGCTCCGCTTTGCGTGGCGCACGACGCCGCACGACAACTCGAGGCCGCCGCGCGTTTCATTCTTGGCCACCAGAACATCGAAAAACTGTCGCTGATTTCACATTCGTGGGGCTCGATGCCCGCCTGCCTGTTTGCCGCCGCGCACCCTGCGCTGGCCGACCGGCTGGTATTGTTTGCTCCGATCGGCCGCCGCGGGCCGCGGCGATATGAAACGCCGGCCACGTTTCCGGCGTGGCGAATCGTCACCCCGGAGGATCAATGGAATCGGTTTATCGAGGACGTCCCTGCGCACGAGCCGCCGGTGCTGTCGCGCCTTCATTTCGAGGGTTGGAGCAAATCCTATCTCGACAGCGATCCGGAAAGCCGCTCGCGCGATCCTGCCGGGGTGAAGACGCCGCTCGGGCCTTTCAGCGAGATCATCAAGGCCTGGCACGGCCAGCTCGCCTACGACCCCGCAAAGGTCCGCTCGCCCGTCGCGATCATCCGCGGCGAATGGGACGGGCTGATGCTGGATGACGACGCGCAATGGTTGTTCAACGCGTTCACGCAGGCCCCTATCAAACGCGACATCAAGATTTCTCGCGGCACCCACCTGGTGCATCTCGAAATGATGCGTCCCACGCTATGGCGCGAAAGCATCAACTTTCTTCAGGGCGACGATATCGCCGCCGTTCCCGTCTGAACCACACACGAAAGGAAACACCATGTTCTCCGTGATTTTTGAAGTTCATCCCAATGACGGCCGCAAGGACGACTATCTCGAACTCGCCAAGCACCTGAAGCCGATCCTGGAAACCATTGACGGTTTCGTCGACAATGAGCGGTTCGAAAGCAAGCTGCGACCCGGCTGGGTTCTGTCGCATTCGACCTGGCGCGACGAAAAGTCCGTGGTGCGCTGGCGTACCGAGGGCGAACATCACGTCGTGCAGGGCAAAGGCCGCTTCGAAATCTTCCAGGACTATCATTTACGCGTCGGCGACGTGACCGCCGATACCCACCCGCCGAAGGAGGCGCCGGTGGACGAACGCCGTTTCGACGAAACCGAGGTGGGGATTGCCAAGGTCGCGACGTTCACCGAGATCACGCCCGTCAAGGGTGCGGCCTTTGCCAGCCAGGCCGATCTGCTGCCCGCGCATCTCGGCCTCGACCTCAACAACGGCGCGGTCGCCGAGCATGACGTCTGGGCCAGCATCTACAATCCCGGCAAGATCGCGTTGCTGGTCGCCTGGAAGGATGTGAAGGCGGCGGAGCTATGGCAACCGAAGAAGATCGACGGCATCGAAACGCTGCGGCACCGCAAGGTCCGCGTGGTGCGCGATTACGGCCGCTTCGACCGCCGCGAAGCGCCGCAACATTACGCCGACGTCAAAGGACGGGAGACCAAACATCCCGCCCCGGCGCGTTAGAGCGGGATGACTTATCTTCGAATCGTCATCCCGCTCTAACTTATTGTTTGAGCATGATCTTTTCGGAAAACCGGTTTCCACTTTTCGGGATCATGCTCTAGGCGAACCGGCTCAGAAGCGCGGCAAATCGGGAAACGCCAGCTTGCCGCCGTGCACGTGCACGCGGCCAAGCTCGGCGCAGCGATGCAGGGTCGGAAACACTTTTCCCGGATTGAGCAGTCCCTGCGCGTCGAATGCGCATTTCAGCCGCTGCTGCTGGTTGAGGTCGATCTCGCTGAACATCTCCGGCATCAGGTCGCGCTTCTCGACGCCGACGCCGTGCTCACCGGTCAGCACGCCGCCGAGTTCGACACAGCAGCGCAGGATGTCGGCGCCGAAGGCCTCAGCCTTGTCCATCTCGCCGGGCTTGTTGGCATCGTACAGGATCAGCGGATGCAGATTGCCGTCGCCGGCGTGAAACACATTGGCGACGCCGAGACCGTATTTTGCGGAGAGGTCGCGAATCCGGGCCAACGCCTGCGGCAGTGCGCCGCGCGGAATGGTGCCGTCCATGCAGAGATAATCCGGCGAGATGCGTCCGACGGCCGGAAACGCCGCCTTGCGGCCGGCCCAGAACAGGTTTCGTTCGGCCTCCGACGTTGAAATCTGGCAGGTGGTCGAGCCGCAGCCCAGCGCGATCTTCTCGACCCGGTCGATCAGTTCATCGACCTCGACCCCGGGCCCGTCGAGCTCGATGATCAACAGCGCTTCGACATCGAGCGGATAGCCGGCATGCACAAAGGCTTCGGCGGCGTGGATCGCGGGTCTATCCATCATCTCCATGCCGCCCGGAATGATCCCGGCGCCGATGATATCGGCGACGCATTTGCCGGCAGCCTCGACTTCGGCAAAGCCGACCATCAGGGCACGTGCGGTCTCCGGTTTTTGCAGGATCCGCACCGTGATTTCGGTGATGACGCCGAGCAGGCCCTCCGAGCCCGTGATGATCCCCATCACATCATAGCCAGAGGTCTCCGGCGACTTGCCACCGACCTTGAGAATTTCGCCCGTGATCAGCACGATCTCGCAGCCCAGCACGTTGTTGGTGGTCATGCCGTATTTCAGGCAATGCACGCCGCCGGAATTTTCCGCGACATTGCCGCCGATCGAACAGGCGATCTGCGACGACGGATCGGGCGCGTAGTAAAATCCGGCATGCGCGACCGCCTGGCTGATCGCCAGATTGGTCACCCCGGGCTCGGTCACGACGACGCGGTTGTCGAAGTCGATGTCGCGGATGCGCTTGAATTTGCCGAGGCCGAGCAGCACGCCATCGGCCAGCGGCAGCGCGCCGCCGGACAGCGAGGTGCCGGAACCGCGCGGCACCACCTTGATGCCTTGCTCGTGGCAATATTTCAGGACCTTCGAGACCTGTGCGGTGGTGTCCGGCAGCACCACGACCATCGGCGGCTGGCGATAGGCCATCAGGCCGTCGGACTCGTAGGGCAGCATCTCGGCCGGCTTGTCGATCACGCCCTCGCCCGGCACGATGGCGCGCAACGCCGCGATGATCGCGTCACGCCGGGCCAGGACCGCCTGATCGGAAGCGGGCATCATGATGGTCATCAGGTGTTTCCTTGCGCGCGCGGCCGCGCGTCGTGGTCATCGATTTGTTGCGGCAAATCAAGCACGTCTGAACCGTTTTGGGTAGCTCTCCGAAGATTGACCAGAGCTGCGCGCCAGCGATACCTGCTACGCAGCGCGAAAAGGCTCCGCCGCCTCGACGGCCCAGTCGCGCAGATGGTTCAAGAGATGCAGGCTTCGGGCGTGCGGGAGGTTGACGAAATAGTAGCCGGTCGGAAGCGGCAGCGGATGTTCGGCCAGTTTCCTCAAGCGGATCTCGGCCACCGGCGCAGCAATATAGGCCATGTCCATCAGGGCGACGCCGGCGCCAGATATCGCAGCGTCGAGCGCCTGGGCGCGGGTTTCCACCGTCAGCCATTTGATGCGGCGTTTGGCCAGCGCGCGGTCGTGTTTCTGCCAGATCGACCAGTCCATGAACCGCGATCGTGCCCGGATCAGCGGCGCACCGCGCCAATCCGGCTTGGCACCGTGCGAGAAGCGATCGGCAACCTCGGGTGCTGCGACCGGCATCAAGGTTTCCTTGAACAGCAGGGTCGAAGACAGGCCCTTCCATTCCCCTCGCCCATGGCGGATCGCGCAATCCATCTCTTCCTGCTTGAGGTCGATGGCCCGCGTCGTGGTGAAAATCGCGACCTCGATCCGGGGATGCCGCGCCTGAAATTGCGCGATCCGCGGGATCAGCCAATGCGAAGCGAAGGTGGCGACCGTGCTCAAGCGGATCTGGCCGCGGTCCCGTCGAAACGGCTCGACCGCCGCCTGCAGTCGCTCGAGCGCATCGCCCATGCTCGACAGCAGGCGCTCGCCGTCCTCGGTCAGCGCAATCCGCCGGCCGGCTTTTCGCACCAGCGCCACGCCGAGCTGCTTTTCCAGTTCGGCAATCCGGTGCGACAGCGCCGAGCGGGTGACGCCAAGCTGTTCGGCTGCCTCGGTGAGGGTGCCGAGCGTGGCGAACAACGACAGCGCCGCGAGCCCGCGCGCCGATGGCGGTATCGGCGGTCCCATCGAACCCTCCTCAATTGGTGAGATATTTTCACCAGATAGGGCCGACTGGCAAGCTATCATCGGCGACACTTGGCGATTGAGGACACGACAATGGCAACCGAAATCTTCCGGCAGATCGCTGCTTATAATCACTGGGCCAATTTGCGGCTCTATGGCGCCGCGCTGGAATTGCCGGAGGAAGCCTATCGCCTTCCCATCGGCGTGTTCTTCGGCAGCCTGCACGGGACGCTGAATCACCTGCTGCTGACGGACCGAATCTGGCTGAAGCGCCTGACCGGCCGCGGCGAACATCCGGATCGCCTCGACACGATCCTGTACGATGATCGCCGTGATCTGCTGTCTGCCCGGATCGCGGAGGATGCGCGTCTGAAAGATCTCATCGACGGCTATGGCGAGGCCGACCTCACCGCGCCGCTCTCGTATCAAACCACGTCAGGCAAGCCTTATAGCCAGCCGCGGCGGGATATCCTGCTGCATCTGTTCAATCACCAGACCCATCACCGCGGCCAGGCGCACGCCTGCTGTTCGATCCTGACCGGCAGCGAGCCGCCGACGCTCGACCTGCTGGCCTTTCAGCGCGGCGTCCCCGCGCCGGATCTGGGTTGAGGCTGTGCTTACGCGCGGCATCTTCACGCGCTGACGGCTTCACCCGGCATCACCGCGCGAAACTCTACGCCGTGCAGATGGATCGTCGGCGCGATCCCGAAATGGTTGCCGCCGAACACCTTGATGCGGCGGTCGAACTCATCCTTGGCAATGTCGAGCGGAATGTCGCAGATCGTACGGTAGAGGCGGCGGGAATATTTCTTGGTGCCCCATTGAACCGGAAGCGGCGGCGGTAATGCTGCCTCGGTCGCGAGCGACTTTGCCATGCGCCAGAACAACTGCGCGAGATGGGCGTAGGCCATCCCCTCCAGACCGAACACCGAGATGTCGGGTGGAATCGGAAAGCGCGCGACGTCGAGGATCGGGCCGGCATCGACCTGTTCGACCATGACGTGCGCGGTTGCGCCAAATTTGGTCGCCCGATGGTAAAGCGCGAAATGTGCCGGCGCCCATCCGGGATAGTCGGGCGGACCGGGATGGAAATTGAAAGCGCCGTAGCCGAGCCGATGCAGAATGTCGGCGGGGACGATGACCGGCGTCACGAACGCAATCAGCCGCGAGCGCCGCAGCAGATGGCTGTCCAGCCGGTCGAGATCGGCCTGGGTCCGCACCGGTATCACCGCGAGCTGCGGGTTGTGCCCCCGCAGCGCGTGCGGCAGCACCGATTGCTCGACCTCGCCGCATAACAGAATGATCGTATCGAACATTGCAAATATTTCTGGAAGCGCCCCAACGCGACGATAGGGTTAACAATCTTAACGAGATATTTTTGTTACCTCGCGGATATGTTGCGTGGTGTTGCAAGGAGCGCAATGGCAACACCTGGAAATAAAATCCTCACGGGGTAACGAAGGTTACGAACCTCATCCTGAGGAGCACGCGAAGCTATTCCAGACGTCATCCTGAGGTGCGAGCCCTTGCGAGCCTCGAAGGATGGCCGCAAGCACGACGCAGAACACCATCCTTCGAGGCGCGCCAAAGATGGCTCGCACCTCAGGATGACGGTGGAGTTGTTGCGCGGGAGGACGACGGCCGCTACCTCATCCTGACGTCCAAAATAGCTTCGCAGCCGCTCAGACGCGCTTCAGCTCGGTGGTGTGAAACGGCTCGAGCGTGTCGATATCGCTGGCCGGTTGCGTCTTCTGATTCCATTTGAAATAGCGCAGCGTGATCGCCTCCGGCGTGAAGTCGATCAGCAGAAAGCCGTTTTCCTCGATCGGCGTGACGGTTTCCACCATGTCCAGATGCTGCGGCACCTTCGGACCGACGCCGCGAAACTCCGACGCCCAGCCGCCGGTGCTGGTCCCGAGCGTCCCCGGCAACACGGCAATGACGGGATTGCGCGAGAAATCGAGCTGGCCGCTACGCATCATCCGCCCCTCGGCGGTGGCGTGCAGATCGCCGCTCACTACCAGCGGAATCCGGCCCGGCATTTGCGACAGCGCCTGCATCAGGCGATCATGCTGTGACAGCCACCCGCGCTGCCAATAAGGCTTGGGCTTCGCTTCCGACAGCTTGCCGTCGGGACCGAGCAGGTCGGGATACCACTCGCCCCATTTGCCGGCGCTCCATCCCGGCGGATTGGAGGGCACGTTGACCAGGTGCACCACCTCTCTCGCCGCCGCGCGAGCCTTCAACCAGGCTTCGACATCCGGCGCCACGAAGACACCGGTCGGTCCTGCGAGCGTGACCGTGCGCCTGATGTCATACAGCAGGATTTCGGCCAGCCGCCCGTAGCGCAGCGTGCCAAAACTCTCCGAAAGACCCGAGGGCCGCGAAGCCGGCTGATCGGGCGTGTCGGAGCCCGGAAGCCCCGGTGATCTCTCAAGATCGGGCAGGAATTCCGGATACCAAAGCCGTTGCGTCGCGCGCGCCGATTGCAGCATGAAATTATCCGGCGGGAATGTAACGGCCTCATCAGTTGCTTCGTCATTGTCGAAATGATCGTGATCGTCCTGCAGAAAAAACACCGGCGTAGAGCGGCACAGCGTGCCATAAAGCGGCGCGATCTGCTCGCCGGCGGCGCGCAACAGCGCGATCTCGTTGGCGCCTCCCAGCAGCGGCGCGTCGCGATCGAAACGGGCGTATTCCAGTGCTGCCTTGGAAGCGCCGAGCTTGGGCGCCGCGCGCGGCGCCAGCAGGTCCCAATAGACGTGATCGCCATTGGCGATGAGGGCGTCCGGCGCATACGAAAGCCCGCGTTGCAGCAGCTTTTGCCGGATCGCGACCGGGACGAATTCGAAGCCGGTATGGGCCGCCTTGAAAATATCATGGCCTCCGGCACAGGAATAAACCAACAGCCGCAGTTTTGAGGGCATCGCGTCGGGCGCCGGCATCGTCGACAAGGTCCATGGCTGGCACAGGGCTTTGCCCTCGGAACTGGTCAGCGACAACTGATACGCCGTCCCGGGTTTCAGATCGGCCGCCTGGAACTGCCAGAATAATCCGCGCGTATCCGAACGCTCGCCGCGAACGCGCTGATCGCCGACTTGCAGGATCGGCGCGACGGTGAGCGGCTTCTTGAACGATGCCTTGATCAGAATCCGGTCGTGATTGCTGGTCGGAAGCAGATGCGCCAGCTCGCCATCGTCCCAGCCCGATTGCGCCGCGTTCGCTGTCGATGCCGTTTGCGCGGTGGCGGCGTTGCCGCCCAGCGGCAACAGACCGAGCGCGGCAGAAGCGCCCGCACTCAACAATTCACGCCTGGTCGTCTCCATCGGCAACCTCCCATTCACGAATTGCCAATCGCCGGCTTCCTGAAATGCGAGCCGGCGTTGTGGCAGCGCTCGCTCCAAGCAAACTACGGCGCGACCGCTCCGTCGAGTGCTTTTAATCGGCCGCCACGGCACTATGCGCGATCTCGCGGGTCATGGCGTCGATCTCGTGCATGACGAGATCGGGCTCCGCATCCATCACCATGTGGCCGACACCGGGCAACAGGATCAGTTTGGCGTTCGGAACGGTGGCCGCGAACGGCCGCGAATGGATGGTCGGCCACACGGTTTTGTCGGCATCGCCCGCGATCACCACGACCGGCGCCTTGATAGTGGCATAGCGCGGCGCTTGTTCGATCACCGCCGCCTTCAATGTCACGAGGTCCCAGGCGTTGGCGAGGAACTCGCACGGGCGCAGCAGCAGTGGCGTCGCGCTGTTTTCGACAAATCCATCCGGCATGGCCTGCGGCGCGAACACGCTGCGAGCACCCGGTTCGGTCAGGAAATAGCCGAGCGGAAGCGTAATGGTATGGGCCAGCAACGGACCGATCAGCGGCATGGTGATGAGCTTGTTGTACCAGCCGACGCCGCCGCGCCACGGATACGCCACCGGCGCCAGCATCACGAGACCCGCGACGCGGTCGGGATAATCCAGCGCCATCTGCGCGCCCAGCGCGCCGGCCCACGAATGCACCACGAAGATCGCGCGGCCGATCCCGAGCTTTGCCAGCGCCTCGTCGATCATGCGGCCCTGGATCGCCGGCGTCGAATCGGAAAGCCGCGCGCGCGAGCTCCAGCCATGGCCGGGACGATCGATCAGGATCACGCGATGGGTTTTGGCGAGCAAATCGCCCAGCGGCCGCCGCATGGTTTCGAGATTTGAACTGGCCCCGTGAAGCATCACGATCGGCGGCGATGTGGTATCGCGCGGGCCGATATCGAGCACATGGAGGGACGCGCCCGCGACCTCGACCATCCGGCCTTGCGCGGGATAGGCCCGCTGCACGGCAACGACACCGGTTTGCGTGATCAGCGCCAGCACCGCAAGCGCCAACGCGACGACGACCAAACTCATTTGCAATGTCCGGATGATCCTGCTGATTTTGGGCACCAACCAGCTACGGTTCTAGCGGGCAAATGTTTCACCGCCAACGAATAGTGCTCACCAAAGCATGAGGGAGGGGTCAGACACAAAATCGCGAAAACAACCCCATGCAAAGTAGGACGGCGCACGAGAAAGGGCCCGGCGCCGCGACCCAACCTGATCTCAGAGCCGGTTCCGGGAATTTGGACAGGACGATAAGTGGAATTTCTGCCTGAAAGCGGCGATGATGGCCGCGAACAGGAGAGACTATGAATAGACGACCGCGCCGGAACCACTCACCGGCCTTCAAGGCGAAGGTGGCGCTGGCCGCTATCAAGGGCGATCGGACGATAGCCCAGCTGGCCGAGCATTTCGACGTTCACCCCAATCAGATCACGGCTTGGAAATCGCAGCTTGAGGGCAGCGCCTCCGATGTTTTCGGATCGGAGGGCGGGACACCGGCCACGCCCGCGGTCGATGTGAAGTCGCTGCATGCCAAGATCGGCGAGCTGACGTTGGAGAATGATTTTTTAGAAGGCGCGCTCACCAAGGCGGGATTGCTGAGCGCAAAGCGATGATCGACCGTGAACATGATCTGTCGATCACCAAGCAGGCGGAAGTTTTGAAGATCAGCCGCGGCAGCGTTTATTATCTGCCGCGACCGGTGTCGTCCGCCGACCTCGCGATCATGCGGCATCTGGATCGACTGCACCTGGAGTTCCCCTTCGCCGGTTCGCGTATGTTGCGAGGCCTGCTGGCTTTGCAGGGGTGCAAGATCGGCCGCCGGCATGTGAAGACGCTGATGCGGAGGATGGGGATAGAGGCGCTCTATCGTCGTCCGCGCACCACGAAGCCCGAACCGGGCCACAAGATCCATCCGTATCTGCTGCGCGGCATGGAGATCACGCGTCCGAACCAGGTCTGGGCCATGGACATCACCTATATCCCGATGGCGCACGGCTTCGTCTATCTCACCGTCGTGCTCGATTGGGCAACACGCCGTGTTCTGTCCTGGCGGTTGTCGATCACGATGGAAGCAGCCTTCTGCGTCGAGACACTGGAAGATGCTTTGGCCCGTTACGGCAAGCCGGACATCTTCAACACCGATCAGGGCTCGCAGTTCACCGGGGCGGCCTTCACCGGCCTGCTTGCCAGCCACGGCATCGCCATCAGCATGGACGGCAAAGGGGCCTGGCGGGACAACGTGTTCGTTGAGCGGCTGTGGCGCAGCGTCAAATACGAGGAGGTCTATCTGCGCGCATACGAAACCGTCGGCGAGGCACGACATTCGATTGGCCGGTATCTCGACTTTTACAACGGACGAAGGCCCCATTCGAGTCTTGACGACATGACCCCGGATCAAGCCTACTTCAACCCGCCGCCACTCCGCTTGGCGGCCTAACCCCGGCAGAGGCTCCACTTATCGACGCGGAGATTTTGTTCAGATAAACGAGACCAGCTCACTCACCCGGCCCAAGCGGGATGAGATGAGGTTCGATCACCGGCCAAGCCGTCATTGCGAGGAGCGATAGCGACGAAGCAATCCAGTCTTGCTTTTTGGTTCTGGATTGCTTCGCTTCGCTCGCAATGACGATTCAACCTGACCTCATCCTGCTTTAGCCCAATCGCTCAGGTGCTCAATCCCAACCGTCCCAGCCCCGGCAGCTTGAGCGCCGGCCGCCGCAGATCGATGCCGAACACCGCGCCGAGAAGGTTGATTTCGATGCCTTCGACCCAACCGATGGTCAGGCCGAGATAGCCGCCGAGCGAGATGCGAAAGCCGGTTCCTGACGGGGTCCGGCCAAACATCTCGCTGTCGTATGGAAAATCCTTGCCGATCGCGGTCGGCGGCAGGGCGGCACGCAATTCCGGAACCGCCGCGAGCACCGCGGTGACGAACGTATTGGAATTCGGCCCCGGCCAGGCGCGATAATCGCCATAGCTTCGCCATTCATAGCCCTCGACCGCGGTGCGGATTTTCGGGACCATATTGGCCGCGGCCGCGCCGTCGGCGCTCGCAATGGTTTGCGGCGCCACGCCGAACCATCGCCCATCGGGCGCAAAACCGTTGACGCGGATCGGCTCGCCCCAGGCCGTATAGTCATAGCGGGTGTAGTTCGGCGCGTGCGCCTCCTTGACCACGATCCAGCAATGCACCGCGAAGATTCCGCGCCAGCGCACCGTTCGCGCGGCATAAATCCGCACCAGCGCATCCGGATGTTCGGCGGGTGTCGGCAACAGACCGGCGCTGGAGCGGTCGGCCGTCTGCCAATTGCCTTGGCGATCCCCTAACAGATATTTCGTGGCCGAAAGGGTGATCGGCGCGACCAGCAATAACAGCAGGATTATCAACGCTTTTCTCAACCGCCGGAACTCGTTCGACGGGCGTTTTCACGCGAGCCGTCACTGGCCGCTTCATATAGACGCCGCCCGCGCTTTTGCCATGTGACGCACAGAGCGTTTTCCAGCGAAGTGGACACCGGTTCGCGCTAAGAAAACGCGTCAAAACAAAAGACTAGAGCCCCGTTCCGATTCCATCGGAACGGAAAAGGCTCTAGACGCCGCCAAAATCGCTCTTCTTCAACGTTGTCCACGCTATCCACAGGAACCCGGAACGGGTGTCACGATTAGTCCACGATTGTTGCTGGATACTCCAAAGCAGCATGTGGGGAGAGTTTGATGACGTTCAGAGCGAACGAAATTGCCATCGATGAAATTGTCGCCAGTTGTGACGGCGATGTCCGCGGTGCGCTGAAGGCCTTGCTGCTGGTCAACGAACAGCTCGAGGCTGAAATCGCACGGCTTTATGCGGCGGTGACCCGCAGCGGTCCCTTCGAACGGGGCGGCAGCGCCCTGCATTAGAGCCTTTTGTAGATATCGCGGCGTTAGATATCGCGGCCTTCGACTTTCTCGGTCAGCGTCTTGACCAGCTCCGGCACCTTTTCGAGGTACGGATTGACGGCCAGCGCCTTGCGGAACGCCTCGAGCGCGCGCTTGTCGTCGCCCAGGTCCTGCATGATCATGCCGAGCCCCGCCAGCGCCCCGAAATGACGGGGTTCGCGGACCAGCACCTGCTCGATATCCTCGAGCGAATGGGTGTAATCGCTTTGCAGATAATACACCGTCGCCCGCCGGTTCCAGGCTTCGACGTAATCCGGACGCAGCTTGACGACGGCATCGAGCAGCTTGAGCGCGACGTCCATCTTCTGGGCATCCATCGCAGCCTTGGCGCGCACCATCAGCAAGGCCGCGGTATCGCTCGGCGTCTGCATCCATAGCGCCCAGATCCGAGCCTCGACGTGCTTGGCGCTGGCCTCATCGGGTGCCGCCTTCAGCGCGCCGAACAGGAAATCCAGCCCACGGGTGCGATCGGGACCAACTTTCGGCAGCTTGCCCGGGGCTTCCGGCAATTTCTTCTGCTGTTTGGCAGGCGCGGTGCCGGTATCCTGTGCCGACGCCGCCCACGGCGCGGCGGCGATGACCGCGGCAAGCAGGATCACGAATCGAGCGCCATGCGCGCCGGGGAATCTCAATGCCATCGCCAAAGTCTAGACGTGGCAAAACCATCTTGCAAAGCAGCAAGACGTGAAGAGCAGGGATTTTTTAAAGCCGATCGCGTCGCAGGAGCATGATCCGGAAAAGTGGAAACCGGTTTTCCGAAAAGATCATGCTCAAACAATAACCAAGACCAAGACCGGGCCCGAGCGAACTCAGCCCTGGCGCGCCTTGAACCGGCGCTGGACCTTGTTGATCACGTAAACCCGGCCCTTGCGGCGGACCAGACGGTTGTTGCGATGGCGACCACGCAGCGATTTCAGCGAGTTACGGACCTTCATGGGACATCCTGATGCTTCGAAAGGCCGTGACGAAAGGCCGAAACTGGGAGCCGAAAGTGGCAAATGGGATCAATCCCGCCAGCGGATTCCGCCCGGGACGGCCGGTTTCTAGGCCATCGAGAGGGTAAATGTCAATCCGGCACTGGGGGGCTCAAGCCCCCTGAATCGAGGCCACGTTCGGGTGCCTTGATCAGGAATCGCGAGATCTTTTAGTGGCTTAAAGCCTATTTCCGGATTCCGCGCTGACCGTCACACAGGACAAGGCTTGGCCGGGCGCGACGCCGGCAGTCGCGAACAGCCCACCGACGACTAACGTCGGGGCCATGCGGTCGCCAAGGAAACACGCTTGAGGGTGGGCACCGGAATCAGCTCATAGCTCGCAGGATCGGTTGAGCTCTTGCGAAACCCATCACATCGCGCGCGAGAGTGAGATTGGTCCGCCGCGACAGCTTCTTTGTGCAATTACTCCCAGCGCTAAATGATGGTATCGCTTCGCTCAACCCATCCTACGAGCTGCTTATGGAGAAAACCAAGAAGCAATTCGTAGTTTGAGGCGCCGGAAATAATCCTTAATCCACACCACCTGACACTCGCCACAGAAAATCAAATCCTGTCCATACACCGCCTCAGGATGGAAATATTCCTTCCCGCACAGTGGGCATTTGACTTTCTGGCCCATGGAGCGTGCCTGCTTTTAGCGCTTAGCTCGTAGGATGGGTTGAGTTCTTGCGAAACCCATCGCATCGCTCACGAGATTGATCTGTTGCAACAGCTTTCTTTGCACGACCACTCCCACCGCGAATGATGGGTATCGCTTCGCTCCACCCATCCTACGGGCTGCGAGATTGAGAGGAAAGGCCCGGCAACCAACATCGGGCCTTCATCGCAAATTAACGAGAAATCGACATCGCTCCGCATTTGCGCGCGGTCTTAATCGAACGATTGCAGTCGGCGTTGGATGGTTCTCTCTCAATGAGAACGTGATCCATGCCATTCGACAATAGCCAAATCAACGAAGACGGAGAACAGTGCGAATACTCCGCCCAATCGTTCGCGGTCAGCCGCGAAGCTCAGCGCCAGCCGCATCGGCACGCGGTCGAAGATGCGGAACGTCGCAATCTGCTCGCCGACGCGCGCCGGTTGGCCACAGAAGTCCGCGAGCAGATAGACTTGCTGCTGATCAGTGCGGAGGAAGTAGAAGACCACGCCATCGCTGCCCACCAGCGACGTATCCAGGAGCATGCGGAACGGCTCACCACCAAGCGTGGGCCTGGAGCGATCCTGCCGCCACACCACACGGCAAAGATACTGCTGTTTCCGACGCGGCGTTAAGCTCACGGTGGGAGTGCACTAAATTACTCGACGCCGACGCGTCTCCATCAAGGCGCCGCGCTGGCTACAAACCACCTGATGGACGACCAACAAGCCCAGTTCGACGCCAAAACCCTCGCGGCCGTGATGGACAGTCAAGAGGTGGCTCTGGTGCCGCCGCCTGTGGTCCGTTAGCGTCTAAATTCGCCGACCTTCATCCAGTCGGTGCCTGTCGTATTCACCTTGAAGCCCATCGATCGCAAGCGCTGTGCAAAATCGTTACGGCTTGCTGGACCGCCATCCAGGCGCAGAAGGTGCATGCCGTCGATGTCGCTAATCTGGCGCATCTTCCCGATTTGCACCAGCAGCGTTTTCTTGGGGTGGGCGCCTAACGCCAGGCCAGCTTCGAAGAGGACATTGGGCCTAGCCTGGTCAGAAAGCTTGCCGAGAGTTGTCTTTTCGCCGCGCCCGCAGAACTTCGCTTTGAGCTTGGCCTGCTCATCTGGTGAGAACATCACGATGATGGCCTGGGCGCGCTTCATCATCGTGTTGATCGTTCGCCCGATGTTGGGATTCGCGCCGCCTCCGGCCTGATGGATAGCCTGATTCCATTCAAGGGGATTGAGCCCAAATCTGAGCAACAGGTCGAACATCGAATTTCTGAGCTTTTCGTCCCGCCCGTGTACAACGAACACCGAGTTGTTCTTCGTCGTCTTCACTGGACGCACAGGTACCGGCGCAGTTTTCCGCGGCATGGACTGAGGCGCTGACTGGGCAGGCGGGGTATGGACAGGGGCATGAGAACCGGCATTGCGCATTTCGGCGCGATCTTCGGGTGTGGCGTAACGCGCATAGTTGACGTCAGCGTCTCGTGCAACGAGCAGTGAGGCGACATGGCTTTCGACATTGGAATCATGAGCGCGTTTCTGAATGATCGCGTAAACCCGCTTAGGGCCTACCTTCATCTTCTTCGCGAGTTTCGCCAACAGGTCAGGATTGATCTTGGGCATTTCAACCTTTGCGGCTCTTCGCGACGTTCGCAAAATTCGGCCCAACATCAAGGAGGCCGCCGATCGTCGGCGAGTCGAAGCCTGCGCCCAAAAGCCGGCGTGCGGCTTCCTCTTTTTCCATGTCGATCGTGGCGTAGATTGCCGCTACCCGCGCAAGCTTTTCCATCGGCTCCAGAGGCTCACCTTTTGCCTTTTTTTTTGCCACTGGTGGCTCCTTTGCTTTTCTCGCGCTGACGCAAATTGGTTTTGACTGAGTTCGCCGTTGTGCCCATCAGGTGCGCGGCGTCCTTCGGGGGCAAGCCCATTTTTTCGAGAAACTTCACCTTTGCCGGTAGATCCGGCACGCGCTTCGGATCGTTTTTCGCAATTTCCTGCACACACAGGAACGCGAGTGCCTTTCCGATGACAGCGAGCCACGGCGTATCAAGCTGATCTGGCAAAATTCACCTTTATCGTTTAGGTCGAGCGAATCACCTGGAACAATCGCCATTGTTGAATACAATGAGTTCCACCGGCCCCGTAGTTAATAAAAGCGGGTTATCCACGCACGAGCACGGCTCTCCACAGGTACTAAGAGCCTGAAGGAGCCCTTGAGAGGCCGGGCATTCATCGCCGATGTGGATCATCACGCGGCATTTTACGCAGACGATCGCCAAATCGGAGTTGGTGACCTTTCCCTTCTTACGGTGACAGTGCACTAAATTACTCGACGCCGACGCGCCTCCATCAAGGCGCCGCGCTGCGCAAAATAATTAAGTGCACTGTCACCGTAATTCGAAATGATAGGGCATCGCTTCGCTACCCATCCAACGCTAAGCCAACAATCCGTTTCCGCTGAGCTGCGGCCACTGCGACAATATACGTTGACGTGCGGATTTGATCGGGTTGCCATCTACGGGAAAGGGAATGTCGTTTACTTCCGGGTGAAGTCTGCGCAATCGGCCTTCTTCTGCGCGGGCAGAAAGTAAAACGCCCTCCAATTGTTTCTGGAGCGCAAACGATGGAGCCCTCGCAAAATTGAGGCCGGGCGCGCGCGAGATGAAAAAATCTACAATTTCTCGAGCATCGACTTGCAGGCGATAATATTTGTCCTCCGCAGTTTTCAGTCGCCGCACCAGTCTTTCTTCGTACTTTAAATTGTACCAAAACTTCAATCGGGAAAAGAGTTTTCCCTTAATGCAAACTCGCGTAACGATGCAGAGACCGACAGCCATCCCCAAAAGGGAGGCTGGCAGCAACGTCAAACTGGAAGCTTCATCGAGCAGGTACCAAATTGACGCAGCGCCTGCCGAGACAAAACCGAGTCCAACGGCGGCGGTGTAAGGAGACCAAACTGCTCCGTACAAACCGGCTTTGGCAAGTTGATTAGCTTCAGACTGCTCTTCAAGTTGGCGCACAAGGTTTTGACAGTCCGTCGCAAGCCTCAGAAAGTCACCGCGGTGACGTTCGGTCACCGCAAAGACATCCCTTTGAAAGAACGTAACCGAAACAATTTGTTCTCCAATCTCGCGATCTGTCGGACTCACGAAAGTTATCGCCCGGTTGAGTTCAGCGATTGCATCGTTGGCGAGACTCTTCGCCGCAGGGTCTAAAAACGACCGGATCGAGATACCAAATCGGGCCAACCTAGTTAGACTTAGCCACGCAAATACATACCTAGCGACAGGCTTTGCGATGCGATTGAGCGCCTGCTTGGTCTCCAGAAGATCGTCGACTAACTCAGCTTCGCGTTTGCGCCGCGCCGCATCTTCTGCAATGCGCGCCCGCTCGTCTGCAAAGAAGGCTTCAGTGCTGGTCCTTAGCTTTTCGACTTCGCCGACTAACGAGTGCAGTCGGTCCCCGTTGAGTTTCGCCTGGCATTCGATTCCTCGAAGTATTTTGTTTGTCTCTTTAAATTCAGGTCCCCAATTGACGGAATCCTTGGGCGCTATCACGTCGAGGTGTTGACTGATTTTTTCGAGGTGCGCGTTGGTTTCGCGGCTTGCCGGCGCCAAAAGGTCGCGGGCGTTTTTGGCCGCATCCAAAATGGAATTGACCACATGCAGAAAAGCAGCAAACTCGATCGCCATGATCGTCTCGTGCCTGTGTCACCTTCAAATTTAACAGTAAGGGGCCCCGTTTGGCAAGAAATAGGGCAAAATCCTATCGCCGTCAGACGCGCGCCTAATAGTGTCCCGGGCGACCCCACAACACGGACAACCCGCCGCTTGCCAAATTCGTTATATAGTATAATCAATTTGCGCATCGCCTAAGCAAGCCGCCGGGGAACGCAAATGCCCAAACTAAAGCTGCCCAATATCGAGGACGTGGTTGCGATCGACATCCATACCCATGCGGAAGAGCCCTGCGGCATGCATGGCGACGACGGCTATGACGACTTCCAGGCGCAGATGGCCGACTATTTCAAGTCGCCGCACAAGCATCCGCCGACCGTGCCTGAAACCGCGGCCTATTACCGCTCGAAGAACATCGCGGCCGTGATCTTCCCGGTCGATGCCGAGCGCGAGACCGGTTTCCGCCGCTACAATAATTACGAGATGATCGAAGCGGCTTCCGACCATCTCGACGTCCTGATTCCCTTCGTCAGCATCGATCCGCACAAGGGCAAGCTTGGGGTGCGCGAGGCGCGCAAGCTGATCGAGGAATACGGCGTGCGCGGCTTCAAATTCCATCCGACCATGCAGGGCTTCTATCCCAACGACCGCATGGCCTATCCGCTGTATGAGGCGATCAACGAGGGCGGCGCGATCGCGCTGTTTCACACCGGGCAGACCGGCGTCGGCAGCGGCATGCCCGGCGGCATGGGGATGCGGCTGAAATATTCCAACCCGATGTACATGGACGACGTGGCGGCGGATTTCCCCGATCTGAAGATCATCCTCGCGCATCCCTCGTTTCCCTGGCAGGAAGAAGCGCTGTCGGTCGCGACCCACAAGCCGAACGTCTATATCGACCTCTCCGGCTGGTCGCCGAAATATTTCCCGCCGATCCTGGTGCGCTACATCAACTCGATCTTGCAGGACAAGATGCTGTTCGGATCGGATTGGCCGGTGATCACGCCCGACCGCTGGCTGGCCGACTTCGCCAAGCTCGAGATCCGTGACGAGATCAGGCCGAAGGTGCTAAAAGCCAACGCGCGCAGGATATTGGGTATCTGACGCGCGAGCTTTTATAAGCGCGTTGGGGAGTGGCCTTGACTGAAACGGACAGCGTCCCCTCGATCGCCGAGAGCGCGGCGACCGGCGAAATCGCGGATATCTATGCGGATATTCGCAGCGTCCTTTGCACCAGCGTCGTCAATCTGATCTGGCGCAACCTCGCGACCCTGCCGGGCGCGCTGCCTTGGACCTGGTCGACGGTTCGGCCGTTATACATAGCGGCCGCCGCCCCGCACGCCGAGGCGGTGCGTCGCACGCTGAGCCTGCCCGACATGCCCCGGCTTTCGACAGATACGTTGATGGCGGCGGGCATCGATCGGCCGGCGTTGGCGGCGATCCGCGCCACGCTGAACAGCTATCATCACACCAATGCGCTGGCGCTGGTCGTGCTCTCGGCGTTGCTCGAACGGTATGACCCGAGCGCCGGGGATGTTGCCCAGCCGTCGGAAGCAGCACCCGCCGCCGATAGAACCGAACTTCCAGCGCTGCCCGCGATGACGGCATTGGCTCCGCAGGTGCAGCGGCTGATCGTCGAATTGAATCAATTCGGCGAGGACACCGATCCTTCGCTGATCGCCAGCATGTACCGCCATCTGGCCTATTGGCCGCCATATCTCGCCATCATCAGGACGATGCTGGCGCCGTTGCAGGCCGATGGACAATTGAACGCGCTGACGCGCGCGGCACGGGCGTTGGGCCGCGCCCACGGTCGCGCACTTGTGAGCCGGCTTACCCCCAGCGAGCCGCCGGCCTCGCTTGAAGCCGCGCTCGCCTCGTGCAAGCTGTTTGTCGAACATCCGATCGCGCGGATGACGGGCATCTGCGCCATCCTTCGCCGCACCATGCCGGAATGAACGCGGGCGTGGGTGATTCCATTTTGAAAGGTAGACATCTGTGACGATCAAGGCCGTTGTGTTCGATGCCTATGGCACGCTTTACGATGTTCAGTCGGTTGCTAACATCACCGAGGAGGCGTTTCCCGGTTATGGCGAGATCATCACGCAGATCTGGCGGATCAAGCAGCTTGAATACAGTTGGCTGCGGTCGCTGATGCGGCGCTATGAGGATTTCTCGGTTCTGACGCGGGATTCGCTGATCTACACGCTGCGGCTGCTCGGGTTGAAGCACGACGATGCCGTGTTCGCGCGCATCATGGAGAAATATCTGCATCTCGACCTCTATCCGGATGCCAATGCGGCGCTGGCGGCCTTGCGCGGCCGCAAGCTCGCGATCCTCTCCAACGGCTCTACCGACATGCTCAATGCGCTGGTGCGCAACAGCGGGCTCGACCGCGTGCTGGACGCCACCATCAGCATCGACTCCAAGCGGATATTCAAGCCGAGTCCGGATGCCTACACTTTGATCGAGGAGAAGCTCGGGGTTAAGCCGGCCGACGTGCTGTTCGTGTCGTCGAACCCGTGGGATGCGATCGGCGCCAAGGCCTTCGGGCTCACCGTCGCCTGGATCGAGCGGGTGACGCCGGAAGCGATGGCGCAGGCCTGCGTCAACAGCGACGTCGTCCCGCCATTGACGATGTTCAAGGCGATCCGGATGCAGATGGACGAGCTCGGGCTCGAGCCGGATTATCGCATCCAGGCGCTGTCGGACTTGCCGAAGGTGATCGCTTCTCATGAGTCTTGAATCGGTTCGGGCGTTTTTCGCCACCAAAGCTCCAGATATCGCCGTGATCGAATCGACGCAGAGCTCGGCGACCGTCGTGCTCGCAGCGGAAGCCTATGGCGTCGAGCCGGCGCGGATCGCCAAAACGCTCAGCCTGCGGATCGGCGAGCGCGTGGTGCTGATCGTGGCCGCCGGCACCTCGCGGATGGACAACAAGAAGGTCAAGGCATTGTTCGGCGGCAAGCCGAAGATGCTCGGCCTCGATGAAGTCGCCGACATCACCGGCCACGAAGTCGGCGGCGTCTGTCCGTTCGGACTGAAAACACCGCTGCCGGTCTATTGCGACGTGTCGTTGCAGGCGTTCGACGAGGTGGTGCCGGCGGCGGGCTCGACCCACAGCGCGGTGCGGATCACGCCGGCCCGGATGGCGGAATTGACCGCGGCCGAATGGGTCGACGTGTGCCAGAGCCCCGCGTGATATCGCGCGGTCCGGATGCAGAGGACGGCCCGCAGAATTATGTATTGCGATAGCCCATCCACGTCGTCCCGGCCTAGCGCGCAATTGCGCGTAAGGCGCCGGGATCCATCACCCCTGGCGTGGGTTGTGAAGGAAGGTAGCCGCCACATTGCCGAAACGAGAACACACGGCGTAGCGATGAGCGCAAGCGCGCTCACGCTGGGGTCCCGGCGCAAGGCCGGGACGACGAAGACTGAAAGGGCTACGGCAGACAACTCGCTAGCTAGCGAACTCGCGTCGGACATCGCGCCATGTCGGTAAGTACCGCCAGCGGCAGCGGCGGCTGTTACCAGGCATAGCGCACCACGCCCTTGCCGGCGTAAGAACGGGTGACGTCGGAGAACTCGCCCTCGAAGGTAGCGGCCGCGGACCAGCCGTTCATCCATTTGATTTCCGCGGAGGCTGTCGTCAGCGTCGAGTCGGATGCCTGCGCCGCACCGTTGACGACGAACGATGCGCCCGGCAGCGTCTGGAAGGTCGCGGCGATCGAACGATCCGGATCGTAATCATGCGCCCAGGCGACACGGCCGCGCAAGGTCAGGACGGAGTCTTGCAGCGCCCAGGATTTGTCGGTGCGAATGCCGAGTTCGCTGCGGGCGTCGGTCACGCTCTTGGCGCCATACGACAGGGCGAAGGTGGAGGCGCCGGAGACGACGCCTTCGGCATAGGACGGCAGATCGAAGGTGGTGAACTGTCCGGCGGCGTAAGGCGTGATACCCATAACTGGCGTGACAAAACGATAGCCGCCCTCGACGCGGCCGGACCAGGCATTGGCGTCGAAGCGCGCGCGCAACTGATCGGCGCCGGATATCGTGACGGTGCGATCCGTCGTCACGTCCTGCCAACCATAAGCCAGCGCCGCGGAGAGATAGGCGGAGCCTATGGTGTGGCGCACGAACGCGCCGGCCTGGAACAGATCGGAATGACCGGTGCCGGCGTTGGCGACGCTGAAATTGGTGCCGCCACCGGCCATCGAGAAGCCGGCGATGGTATCGGGCGAGAAGCGGTAGTCGGCGCCGACCGCGGTGCCATAGACCCGGCTGGTCGCGCCATTGGATCCCACCGCCGTATTGCCGTCGGTGGTTTGCGAACCGCCGAAGCCCGCGACCCAGGTGCTCCAGCGCTGCTCGAAGCTGGCAACCGGGGCCTTGTTGAACATCGCAAAGGCGTCGCGCGCGGCGCCGGTGTTTTGCGTCGCTGCGTAGCCGCTGTCGCCGCTGCCCTGTGGCGCTGCGCCATTGCCACGGCCATCGATAAAGGGATCGGTCATCACGCCCATGAACTGCGTCATGGCATTGAACGTGGTCTGCTGCGTGCCGGTGGCGGTTTCACCCGAAGCCTGGGACAGGCCGGACGGCGTCAACGCGCCGAACACCAGCGGGATGCCACCGGTCGTGTTGAAGAAATTGGTCAGCGTATTGCCGACATTCTGCTGGTTGACGTTCAGGCCGGAGCCGAAGCCTGAAGCCGCGGGGCCGGACGGCGTGGAGCCGGATGAGGGGCCGGATGGGGTGAAATTCAGCGCCAGGTTCAAATAGGCGTTCTTGGCGTCGTAGCTCAGGTTGGTCGTGAAGTTCGTCGGCAAATTGCTGTTGACCAGCGAACCAAAGCTGCCGCTCACAACTCCCGCCGTCAGGATGGTGTACTTCTTGGCGACATAGCTGCCGCTGGTATAGATCGCATTGACGGTCGCGCCACCCAGCGTCGCGGTGCCCGTGGCATTGGCAAACGACGACGTGGTCGGATTGATATTGACCGCATAGGTCGATGCCGCGGTAAAGTCGAGCGCGCCAATCACCGTCATCGACGAGCCCGGCATGCCCGAGCCCGGCGCGAGGGTGCCCCCTGCGACCGAGGTGTGGGCGACGATGCCAGTGCCTGTCAGCGTACCGCCGGGATTCACCGTGACCCCGCTCGACGATACGAGCGAGTTGTTGGCGACAAGGGTGCCGCCGTTGATCGTGGTCGCGCCGTTGTAGCCGAAGGAGCCGGTGAACGTCTCGGTGCCGCCGGCGAGCGTGATCCCGCCATTGCCGCTGATCATGCCCGCGTAAGTATCGTTGGCCGCGGTCAGGGTCAGTGTCTGGTTGCCCAGGAATAAATTGGCGTTGCTGTTGGTTCCGGCCAGCGACTTGATCGAGGAGCCGACCGACATGACCGAAAGATCGAGGGCGCCGTTATTAACGACCTTGCTCGAGCTTGCGATGCTGGCGGTGCCATTGAGCGCCAGGTCTCCGCCGGTCGCGATAGTCGTTACACCGGTATAGTTGTTGGTGCCACCGAGTAACGCAAAGCCGCCCGTGACCGTCAGTCCGCCGCTACCACCGATGCTGCCGTAGTAGATCTCCGATGTAGTTCCGTTGGTGATGGTCAGGGTTTGCGCGCCCAAATTCACATTGCTGCCTGAGACACCGTTCAGCGCAACGATCGAAGCACCGGCCGTTGTCCCGGAGATATCGAACATCGCGCCGTTGGTCAGGTTGACCTGGCTCGACGCGGCAATGCTGCCCGTTCCCGCCAAAGCCAGCGTCCCGGCCGCAATCGTGGTCGCGCCGGTATAGCCGTTGGTGCCCGTCAAGGTGAGCGTGCCGGTCCCGACTTTCGACAAGGCGCCCGTCACGTTAGTGCCATCGTTGATCTGCCCGGAAAAAGTCGTGCTCGAATTCAACGTGCCAACCGTCAGGGTCTGCGCGGCGGCTCCTCCGTTCTGAGTCGAAAAGACCACGTTGCCGCTTCCTGCGAGCGATCCGATGCTAAGGACGCCATCCGACTTCTGCATGAGCAGCGTGCCGTTGTTGATGACGGCCGCGGTGCCACCCGTCGAGCTGTCGATCATTTGAAGGGTCGCGTTGCTATTGACCGTGAAGTTCGCCGCTCCGAGCGTCGAGTTATTCTGGAACTGCGCCACACTGCCAGCTCCCTGCACCGAATAGGCGAGGTCACTTCCGCCCGCCGTGGCGTTGTTCTTGAAATCGAGCGTGCCGTTGACGGTGAAGTTCTGCGTGAGACCCGAACTATTGGTCATCCCCGCACCGTAGACCACCATCAACTGTCCGTTGAGATCGACCGTATAAGCGGTCGTTCCGTTGAAGGCGATGCTGCCGACCCCGACGCCGCTGGAAAGCGAAACCGCGCTCGTATTGGAAGTGCCGAAGATAGCGTCGGCGGTCTGGGCATTCGGGACGGTCGCGGGATTCCAGTTGCCTGCCGTATTCCAATCGCCGCTGCCCGGCGAAGCCAGCCAGGTCTGCGCCTGGGCTGATGCAGGCCAAAAAATAGGAAGCAATGCCAATACGGCCACTATGGCCAGCTTCGGCAAATACAAACTGCACCGCAAGCAAATGCCGGAAACCGATGAGCGACCAAAAAACAAATTTGCCTCCAACGTCTGCTTCGATCCCGGCCGTTGTGGCGCCAGACGGCGCAGCCAAAATCGCACACCAAAAACTTCGAATCCGAGCTATATTTCTAATGTTTTCCAGGAAATCGGCTTGGACAGGACGTCACCGGTCCGGACTGGGCGTCACTGTTCTACGATTGAGCGGCGCTGTGGCCGATAGGAGACAAGTTGCGCAGGGGGTTAGGCGTCCCCACTCACGCAATGCTTAAACGGCTTTGCCGATGTCGATGTCTTGAGCGGCTGCGCAACGTGACGCTGGTCGCGAGCGACCGAGGGGGGGGTGACCCCATCGTTAGCGATGCGGCGCAACCGGAAAAATCGGCCGCCGCGGTCAGCGAGAGTGCCCCCTATTCCACCCGACCGATCTTCTTCACCGCCGCGATCAACCGCGCGCCGTCTTCCGCGACGAATTTCGAAAATTCCGGCGCATCCATGTAGGCCACCGGACTGCCTGCGGTCTCCAGCGGTTTTGTCACGTCGGGGCTTTTCACGGCCAGCGCCATCGCCTCGCGCAGCCGCGTCATGATCCGCGCCGGCAATGCGCTTGGCGCGAACAATCCGGCCCAGATGTAGAACTCGACATCCTGATAGCCGAGTTCCCTGAAGGTCGGCAGATCGGGGAAACTCGCAATCCGCTGCGCGCCCCAGTTGGCGAGCACGCGCATCTTGCCGTCGTCGACCTGCTGCTTCAGCGTGCCCGGCGCCGACGCCAGCGCCTGGACGGTGCCGCTCAATAATGCGTTGAGCGCGGGGCCGGCGCCGCGAAACGGAATGTGCAACAGCTTGATGCCGGCATTGGCCGCGAACATTTCCATCGCCACGTGCAAGGTGCCGTAGGGGCCCGACGAGCCGTAGGGAATCTGGCCCGGGCGCTGTTTGGCGTCGTCGACGAAATCCTGCAACGTCTTCCACGGCGCCGACGCCGGCACCGCGAGCAAGGTCGGATCGGCGAGCACGCGCGCGACCGGCGCGAATTGCGAAACTTCGTAGGACACGGGACGATCGAACAGCCGGTCGGCCTCCGGCAACACCGCAAGCGACGACAGCGTCATCAACAAGGTGTAGCCGTCCGGCTCGGCGCGCGCCGCGGCGGCATTGCCGATCGAGCCGCCGGCGCCACCGGCGCGATTATCCACGATCACCGATTTGCCGAGGATGCCCTCCAGCGCATGCGCCACCGGCCGCGCCGCCAGATCAGCCTGGCCGCCCGCCGGAAACGGCACGATCATCGTGATGTTGCGCTCGGGCCAGGGAGTATCAGCGAATGCGGCTTTCGGGAGTGCGGTTTGCGTCAGCGACAGCGCGGCTGCCGCCTTGAAAAGTTCACGGCGATTCATCGGTAGCTTCTCCCCCGAGGATTCTTGTTTTGGTTGTTGGGAGCACATTAGCTTGAACCGTAGGGTGGGCAAAGGCGCCCTTTGCGCCGTGCCCACCATTTCACTCACCGTCATCCTGAGGTGCGCGCACTTGCGCGCCTCGAAGGATGACGTTCAGCACGGTGCTCGCGGCCATCCTTCGAGGCTCGCCAAGAGGCTCGCACCTCAGGATGACGTCGAGCAACGCTCCTACTTCTGCTTCTTCCCCTTTGCGAAATGCTTCGCCAGGAATTCCGCCAGCACCTCGACGCGGGCCGGGCGTGGGCCGCCGGGTGGCATCACCAGATGCACCGAGCCTTCGGTCTGCTTCCAGCCCTTCAGGATTACTTCGAGCTCGCCCGACGCAACCGCGTCGCCGGCGATGAATTCCGGCAGATCGGCGATGCCGAGGCCGGCGATCAGCGCCGGCATCAGCGCTTCGCCATTGTTGACGCGCAACGGGCCGCCCGGCCGCACGCTCGCCTGCTCGCCAGCGGCGTTGGTGTAGTGCCAGACATCCGGCGTCGACAAATAAGTGTAGGCGAAACAGCGATGCTGGGCGAGATGCATCGGATGCGTCGGCCGGCCGTATTGCTCGAGATAGGCCGGCGCCGCCACGGTGTAGCGCGGCATCGCGCACAGCCGTCGCGCGATCAAGGAGGAGTCCGGCAGGCTCGCGATGCGCAAGCCTGCATCAAAGCCCTCGCCGATCAGGTCGACCATGGCATCGCTGAGATGCAGATCGATCGCGACATCGGGGTATTGCGCGAGAAACGCCGGCAGCAGCGGCGCCACCACCTTCACGCCGAACGTCATCGGCACCGCGAGCCGCACCAGCCCGCGCGGCGTCACCGATTGTGACAGCGCCTCGTTTTCAGCGGCCTCGCCATCGGCCAACAGCCGCGTGGCGCGTTCCGACAGCCGCTGGCCGGCATCGGTCAGGGCGATCCGCCGCGAGGTGCGGTTGAACAGCCGCGCCCCGAGGCGTTCTTCCAGCCGGCTGACGGCTTTCGAGACCGTCGCCTTGGACAGCGCCAGCTCGCCGGCGGCGGCCGCAAACGACCGTAATTCCACGACTTTTGCGAAGATCGCGAGCGCTTCGAAATCCGGGAGTTTTGACATCCGGCGCCACCCCAGTAGGCCAGTTTAGGAAACAATGAGTTTCAATAGTTTCTATTTCTATACCTCAGCCGGAGGCATATCCAACAGCTCAATTCGAAGTTCATATCAAAGGAACATCCCATGATCGAACTCAGACCTTTTGCAAAACTCGGCGGCGCCGACCACGGCTGGCTGAAGGCCAAGCACCACTTCTCGTTCGGCAGCCACCACGACCCCAGCAATATGGGCCACGGCTCGTTGCGGGTCTGGAATGACGACGAGATCGCACCCAACACCGGCTTTCCCGCCCATCCCCATGCCAACATGGAAATCATCACCTATGTGCGCGAAGGCGCGATCACCCATCAGGACAGCCTCGGCAACCAGGGCCGTACTGAAGCGGGCGACGTGCAGGTGATGAGCGCCGGAAGCGGCATTCGCCATTCCGAATACAATTTGGAGCCCGGCAAGACCCGGATTTTCCAGATCTGGATCGAGCCGACCACGAAAGGCGGCCAGCCGACCTGGGGCGCCAAGCCGTTTCCGAAGTCGGATCGTTCGGGCAAGCTCGTCACCATCGCGAGCGGCTTCGAAGCTGACAAGGATGCGCTGCCGATCCGCGCCGACGCGCGCGTGCTCGCGACCACGCTGAAGGCCGGCGAGAGCGCCGAATACGACGTCGACAAAAGCCGCAATCTCTATCTGGTGCCGGCGGCAGGCGCGGTCGAGGTCAACGGTGTGCGGGTCAATGCCCGCGACGGCGCCGCGATCCGCGACGAAGCCCGGCTCAGGATCACGGCACTGGAAGATTCCGAACTGGTGCTGGTCGACGCGGCGTAGGACGCCAACGACACAGAGACAACTCAACACAAGACCGACATGCCCGGGCTCGACCCGGGCATCCATCTCTCTTCGTAAGACTCTTTCGAAGGCGATGGATTGCCGGGTCAAGCCCGGCAACGACATCCCGAGCCCCCAACTCACCCACCCCCAACGGAGACCACCCATGACAAAAGTTCTCGTCCTGTATTATTCCGCCTACGGCCACATCGAAAAGATGGCCAATGCCGTCGCCGAAGGCGCCCGCGAAGCCGGCGCCACGGTCGACATCAAGCGCGTGCCCGAGCTGGTGCCGCCCGAAGTCGCCAAGGCCTCGTATTACAAGGTCGATCAGGCCGCCCCGATCGCCCAGATCGAAGACCTCGCCAATTATGACGCGATCATCGTCGGCACCGGCACCCGCTTCGGCCGGATGGCCTCGCAGATGGCGAATTTCCTCGACCAGGCTGGTGGCCTCTGGGCCAAGGGCGCGTTGCACGGCAAGGTCGGCGGCGCCTTCACCTCGACCGCGACCCAGCACGGCGGTCAGGAGACCACGCTGTTTTCGATCATCACCAATTTGCTGCACTTCGGCATGACCATTATCGGCCTGAATTACGGGTTTGCCGGCCAAATGGAGCTCAATGACGTCACCGGCGGCTCGCCCTATGGCGCGACCACGATCACCGGCGGCGACGGCAGCCGCCAGCCGACCGAGAACGAACTTAACGGCGCGCGCTATCAGGGACGCGCGGTCGCGGAAGCGGCCAAGAAGCTGCACGGCTGATGCGACAAGACTGATGCGATAGAGGCGGCATTCCCTGAACCGAATGCCGCCCTTACGCGCTCCGGGCGATGGAACCGGACGGTATCGGCGCCGTTAGATCACGCGCACCCGCGCCTGGAGATCGCCAAATGACGAACAAGCCCAATCCCACGGATACAACCAAGAAGGATGCCGATCCGCATCCGGGCATGATGGGCGACGGCACCGAAGAGCAAAACCTCGGCCAGCCCGGAAATCCCGCCGCCCGCATCAAGAAAGATGAAGTGGACGCCGCCTTCAACAAGGACGGCAAGAAGTAGCAGGCCGCGGCCATCCCCAATGGCTGTGAATTGACTTAAAAAGGCCGGGCCAACTCGCGCCCGGCCTTGTCATATGAGTTTGAGGGAGTGCCGCATGAATCAGACTTCGCAAGTTCCTTGGCAAGTCCCTTCGCAAGCCCCTCACCAAGCCCCTTGGCCTGAGCTGCCACTCGCGGCGTGGCGCGAGACCTACGAGACGCTGCATTTGTGGACCCAGGTGATCGGCAAAATCCGTTTCGCGCGATCGCCGTGGCTGAATCATTCCTGGCACGTCGCGCTCTATGTCACCACGCGCGGGCTGACGACCTCGCCGATCCCCGATCGCACCCGGACGTTCCAGATCGATTTCGACTTCATCGATCATGTCCTGCGAATTTCCGAAAGCTATGGCGCGCAGCGGCAATTCGCGCTGGCCGGGCAATCGGTCGCGGATTTTTACGCGGCTGTGATGGCCGCGCTCGCCGAGCTTGGCATTGATGTCGAGATCGACCAGATGCCGAATGAGTTGCCCGAGCCGATCAAGTTCTCGGAAGACCGCACCCATGCAACCTACGATCCGGACGCGGTACGGCGCCTGTTCCAGATCCTCGTCAACGTCGATCGCGTGTTCAGGCAATTCCGCACCGGCTTCCTCGGCAAGGCCAGCCCGGTGCATTTCTTCTGGGGCAGTTTTGATCTCGCGGTAACGCGATTTTCCGGCCGCCGCGCGCCGCGCCATCCCGGCGGGGTGCCCAATCTGCCCGATGCGGTCGCCTGCGAAGCCTATTCGCATGAGGAATGCAGCGCCGGTTTCTGGCCCGGCAGTGGCGCGATCGATTATCCCGCGTTCTATTCCTATGCCTATCCCGAGCCCGCGAGCTACCGCGCCGTCAAGGCCCGCCCCGACGCGGCGTTCTTCAGCGAAGCGCTCGGTGAATTCATCCTGCCCTATGACGCCGTCCGCACATCGGATGATCCCGACAAGGCGCTGCTCAGATTCCTGCAAAGCACCTATGAGGCCGCGGCCAATACCGCGAAGTGGGATCGCGACGCGCTGGAATGCCCGCCGGGGCAGCCGGGTGTAGTGCGGCCGGTGTAGATTCTTGTTTTGACGCGTTTTCTTGACGCGAACCGGCATCCATCCCGGATCAAGTCCGGGACAGGCGGAGCCTGTCATCGGGCACGCGTGCGCGCGACCCGTTGGCTCGAAAACGCTATAGGACATTCAGAAGCTGGATCGCCCTATCAATTTCATCGAGGCTATCCACGCCCCCAATGAAAATATCGGCATCGCGTTAAGGCTGTTTTGCGAAAAATGGCAAATGAATCGCTCCGATACCACCAGCCAGCCGGCAAACTACTCCGCATCATCGGTGTCAGACGCCGATCAATGGTGCGAAATACAGTTTCCCGGGGTTGAGGATCTATTACGGCACCTCGCCCAAGGCCAGGCCGACCGACGCAAAATGGTGCGTTCACTTCTGTTCGGGTCGCGCACGATGGTAACCCTCTGCGTGGTTTGCTTCATCTGCGTACCCGGCTGCGCTACCCCCGCGATCTTCCTGATCAAGTCCGGAAACTTTGGTTTTTTGCGTACCCAGACCGAGCAGGTGTCCGCCAAGACGGATCGCCTGCCGTTGATCCAACCACTCCGTCATTTCGGCGACGCCCAACCGATACCTTTTCCGGCGATAGGTCGCGCTGATTTGTTCGAGCGCGCGGCGCTTCGCGGCGGCATCGAGAACGTACTGTTCGCGGCACCTCCATCAAACCCACCGGCGTCAAGCCTGCCTGCGTCAAGCCCGCCTGCGTCGATTTCGTCTGCGTCGAACACACACAAAACAAGACACGTCACCACACGCGCGGCAGCGGTCGTCACATCTGCCGTCGAGGGCGACCCGCAGCCGTCGTCACCGCCGCCTTCGCTGCTCGAAAAACTGTTCGATGCGATTGTTTCAGTGTCCCAGAGTCCACGTCAAACATGAGGGAAGAAGCCATGCACAACGCTGCGATGAATTTCGATATCAAGGCCCTTCTGACTTTGCTGCTGCTCAAGCAGGGCACCAGTTCAAAGGACATTCAGACCGCCGTCAATCTGTCGGCCGCGGCGCGCCTGATGGTCGCCGAAGAATACGCCGAACCCGCGCCAGACGAGGACCTCGAAGCCGGCAATGTCACCAATATCCGGCCGGCCCGCCGTCCCGGTGCCGACACGCGACCGTTCGAGCCGCATGCGGACGCCATGAACTCGGACATCAAGGCGCTGCTGATGTTGCTGCTGCTGCAAAACGGCGCAAGCTCGCGGGAAATTCAAACCACGCTGCGGCTGGCGGCCAGGACGCGCGGGCTGATGGCGGACGAGTTGCTGGAAGCGCCGGAAGAAGAAATCGCCGCCGCGGTCAGCAGAGCGCAGGAAGCCCGCCCGACGCCGAAGCAGGCGCTGCGCAACGATCATCTCGCGCCGGTCGCGTTGCGTGAATTCGCGGCCTAAAGCCCCTGACGCTGCGGACCGCGCGTTAACGTTTGATTAACGATCTAGGATCTGTGCACGCTGCCGCGCCTCGCCCGACCGGCCTTCCCGACCGGCCTTGGCGCGCATCCCGGCGCGTGTCCCAGATCAGGACGCCGATTGGCCGAGCATGTTTCGGCTCCGTTCGTTGCCGCCGATTTGTGGCCTGAAACTCCGGTTTTTCCGGCCGTTTGTCCGCCGCCATGCGCCGGCTGCCATGGCACGATCATTGCTGAGTTCGTGGCAGAGGACTCAGCATGTTGTCTCGACGGCAAACACTCAAGACAGGCGCTTCGTGCCTGGCGGCATTAACAGGGTTAATCGCGCCCAAGGCATTTGGCGCGCGCGGCGGCGAATCGAGCCCGTTCGGCGCTGCGGTTCGGCCCGACCTGCTCGGCGCCGATCTCGATTACACCAACGCGCTTCGCCGGCACTGCCGCATGATCGTGCCCGAGGGTGGCATGCTCTGGAACGATCTGCGCCCCAACGAAGCGACCTACGATTTCAAGGACGCCGACAAGGTCGCCTCCTTTGCCGCCGACAATGGCATGAAACTGCGCGGTCATACCCTGGTCTGGTATGGCGTAATGCCGTCATGGACGGAAAACCTGACCGGCAAATCCGCCGCGCAAGACGAACTCTTGAAACACATCGATACCGTCGTCGGCCGCTACCGGACGCGGATGGATTCCTGGGTCGTGGTCAATGAGCCGTTGATCGACAAGGCGGTCAATTTCGACGACCTGCGGCCGACCATCTGGCAACGCACGATCGGCATCGATCACTTCGCGATGGCGTTCGAAGCGGCTCACGCGGCGGATCCGACCGCGAAACTGATCATCAACGAATATGATATCGAGTATGTCGGCGAGCGCTACCGCAATCGCCGCCTGGCGCTCACCGCCCTGGTCCGGTTGCTGGTCGATCGCAAGGTGCCGATCCATGGCGTCGGCATTCAGGGCCATCTGGTGGCAAACCTCGACATCGATGTCGAGGGCTTGAGGCAATTCGCACAGGACATGAAGGCGCTGGGATTAAAAATTTCGGTCACCGAGCTTGACGTCATCGACAATCTGCTGCCGGCCGACGTGGCGCAGCGCGACGCGCTCGTTTCGCAACGCGCGGCCGCGTTCCTCACCTCGCTGAACGAGGTCGCCCGGATCGACAGCCTGCTGACCTGGGGCATCACCGACAAATACACCTGGGTCCCGATGTATTATAAGCGCGCCGACGGCCTGAAGAACCGGCCGCTACCGCTCACCGACCAATATGTGCCGAAGCCGCTGATGGCCACGATCGCGCAATTCTCCAACGTTACGGGATTGTAAGCGCCGTGCTGCAGCAGACCTTGCAATATTCGATCGCAAGCCTGGTATCGGCGGTCATCGGGCTGTTGAGCGCGGTCTGCTTTACCCGGCTGCTGTCACCGCAAGAATACGGCGTCTATATCGTCGGGCTGAGCACCGCCGGCGTCGTCTCGGCCGTGTTGTTCACCTGGGTCCGCGTCTCCGCGCTGCGCTTTCAGTCGGAAGGCGGCGCCGTCGACGTCAGAAGGACCGTGCTGGTCGCGTATTTCATCTCGGTGCTCGCAGCACCCGTGGCCCTGATCGTGGTCGCGCTGACCTCCAATGTTTCATATCAACGTGCGCTCGCCGCCGTCGGCTTCGCGCTGGGGCTCGGCCTGTTCGAAATCGGACAGGAACTGCTGAAGTCCAGGCTGCAAAGCTTTGCCTTCATGGCCGCATCGATCACCCGCGCATGCCTGGCCTTCCTGCTCTGCCTGGTCGCGGCATCGCTCGGCGGCGGCGGGCTCGGCCAGCTCGCGATGGTGGCGCTGACCTATTTCATCACGGCCACGATCTTTGCCGCGGCGATCTGGCGCGGGCCGATGGCGCGGTTCAACGTCATCGAGTTGCGGCAATTCGCCCGGTTCGGCGTGCCGATCACGGTGTCCGGCTTCGTCTTCGCGATTCACGCCGCACTCGACAGGATGCTGGTCTATTACCTGATGGGCGACGCGGCAGCGGGCCACTATGGCGCCTCGGCCGATCTGGTCCGGCAGATCATCCTGATTCCTGCCACCAGCATCGCCGCCGCGACCATCCCGCTTGCGGTTCGCGCCTTCGCCAGCGGCGGCGAACAGGAGGCGCGCCGGCATCTGGAGCTGAGCTTCGAGATCCTGCTCGCCGTCATCATTCCGGCCGTGGTCGGCTTTGCGCTGACCAGCAACTTCGTCGCCAACATCATCCTTGGCAGCGAATATCGCGAGACCGCCGCGCAAATCCTGCCGATCCTGGCGTTCGCCTGGCTGTTCCAGTCGATCACGCAATCTTACGTCCATGTCAGCTTTCACCTTGCCAAGCGGCCGTTTCTGGTCACGCTGCAAGGCATCGGCATGCTGCTGGCGAACCTCGTGACCATGCCGCTTCTGACCCTGCGATATGGTCTGCCGGGCGCGGCATGGGCGCTGGTGGTCACCGAACTGTTCGGCATGAGTCTCGGTTGGCTCCTGGCACGCCGAGCCTTTCCGCTGCCGTTCAACGCCTGGCACCTGACGCGGATTTGCCTTGCGACGGTCGTGATGGCGCTGGTGCTCGCCGGCTTGAAGCTGTTGTTGCCGACCGGGTGGGTTTCGTTCTGCCTCATCGTGGCAAGCGGTTGCGCCACCTATGTCGCCGCGGCGCTGGTGCTCGACATCGCCGGGTCAAGGAAATCGCTCGGCGCGCTGCGACGTCAGGACAGGCTCGCCGTTTCCAAGCAAATCATCTAGCATCATGACCATGCAGTCCGCGCCGAAAAGCACAGACGTCGCCACCGACCTGCAACATATCGTCTGCCGGACCAACCATGTCGTGCTGTCGGACTTCACTGAGGCGCGGCGCGAACCCACGCGTCCGATAGAATTCCGTCCTGAAAATTTCGAACGCCAATTCGACTCCACCACGCTCATTTATGATGCCGTCGAGATCGAAGACCGGCAGGTCGTGCTGTTCGCGCCTCCCTTCTTCAATCTCACCGAAGCGCTGTCGAAAACCTGCTTCTTCCAGGGATCGGAACGCCGCGAGCCGGAGATCCGGCATTTGGACCGGCACGCCCAGATCTGGCTGAAGGCTTCATCCGACGGCGGCATCCGTGCCGTCGGACCGCTCGGCGATGTCGCGCTGGCGGTTTCGCCAAATCGCCTCGACATGTTCAGGAGGCGCCGCGTCGTCTTCACGATGTCGAAGGACAACCCGATCGAGTGGATCGTCGATTGGGTGAAATTCAATCGCGACGTCCATGGCGCCGACGCGGTTCTGATCTACGACAACGCATCGACCGCTTATAGCAGCTCCGCGCTGAGCGCGGCGCTGCGCGCGGTGCCGGGCATCGAACGCTCCGTCGTGGTCGAGTGGCCCTTTAAATACGGCCCCCAGGGCGCCAACAGCCGGCAACATTGGGATTCCGACTTTTGCCAGCTCGGCGCTTGGGAACATGCGCGGTGGTGCTTCCTGCGCCAGGCGCGAAGCGTGATGAACGCCGACATCGACGAACTGGTGTTGTCGAGATCAGGCCAATCGGCGTTCGAAGCGGCCGAGCAATCCCATTCGGGATTTGTCCGCTATCGCGGCCGCTGGATCATCGGGGTGGACGACGGCAAAGCGAGCGAAACCGCCGAGCGGCTGCCGCGGCATCGCGACTTCAACGTCCTGATGCCGCCCAACACCCAATTCTCCTGGTGGCGCGGCCGTCGCGACAGCAATGTATGCGCGCCGAAATGGACGGTCGTGCCGGCCAAATGCCCGCGGCGCGCGCAATGGCTGGTCCACTCGATATCGCCCTGGCTGCCGTCGTACCTGCCTTGCAGCCGAAACTTCTCGTTCGGCCACTTCCGGGAAATCGGCAGCAACTGGAAATATCAGCGCACCAGCCGGGTGCCGTTCGATCCGTCGATTCATCGGACGAACGCGTTGCTGCAAACGACGTTCCAGCGCGTGAACTGGCAAGCCTGATCGGCCGCCGCAAGAACCTTCGCTGCGACCGCCTTACGCGGCCTCGGGCTGTTCCCGCTTGTCTCTCTTGGGCATCGCCGCACGGAACCAGTCCTGGCCGGGCTTCTCGATCCAGCGATAGCTAATGCTCGCCACGACGACGAGAACGGCGAGATAAAGTGCGGTGACCAATAGCGGCATCAGATGACCGCCCAAGACGATCAGCTTGCCGGCCTCGCCGCCCAGCGCGGAGCTCGCATCCGTGGTCGTCAAGGTCCTGTGCGTGATCTTCTCGATGATCGAGACCGGCCGATCGACGAGATTGAAGATGATAAAGGCCTGCCACATGTAAATCGAATAGGAGATCCGGCCCAGCCATTCGTTGCCGCGGTTGGTCATCAGCCTGGAGACCGGCCCGGCTTCGTAGGCGAAGACGAGCACCACGACGGCAAACACCAGCGGCGCGAAAAACGAATATCCGCCGCGTCCGGCGACCGAGACAAAGCCCACGGTTGCGATCAGCACGGCGACCTCGACCAGCGGACTATCGAAGATATCGCGCGGACAGACCTGCCACAGCCGATAGACGAAATGCCCGATCAAGAAGCCGCAGATGCAGCGGAAGATCCCGAGATCGAAGGTGACATCCATGCCGCGTTCGGAATAGCGCAAGAGAACGGTGGCACTGCCGATCAGCAGGATCGCGAGCAGGCCTTCGGCCGCAAAACGCACGCGCGCGAGCCTGGTCTCGGCGACATGCAGCGTCGCCGCAAAGATCATGTAGGTCCAGAATTCGGCGGCAATGCTCCAGCTCGGCGGATTCCACGTCAAATGATCCTGGATCCCCATCGCCTGCGCAAAAGCAAGATGCATGAAAACCGCGCTCGGCGCGGTCGAGCCCGAGAACGGCGGCGCGTAGAAGTTGGCGCCGCGAGCCGCCATCAATGCCTTGCCGCTTTCGGCGACCACAAAGGCGAGCAGCACGACGGCATGCAGCGGCCACAGCCGGCCGAATCGCCGCAGTGCGAAAGCGCCGACGCCGTCAAGCGTCGCCATGCGATCGCCGTAGCTGTGGGTGATCACGAAACCGCTCAGTACAAAGAAAAAGTCGACGAAGAGGTAAGCGTTGCGAATGAAGTCCAGCGAATAGATCGCGCTCAGGACGTTCAGATGGAATATCGCGACCAGCAACGCGGCGACGCCGCGCCAGGAATCCAACACATGAAAGCGCATTTTGACCTCTTCAGTCAGATGTCTTCGTCACGCGACAGCTTGCCCAGCGCACGGCCGACCCTTTCCGCCAGCCAGGGATAACGCCGCAATCGTTGCGCGGAATGGTCGCGCAACGCATAGGGCATGCCGCGCCAGCCGAGCGCGATGCTAACATCCGTCAGCGGCAGCGGCACCGCGCCGAACCGGCGCTTGAAGGCATAGTTGCCGACACTCAGGTCGAAGGTCCGGACGCCGTCCTGGTGCAGGGCGGCCATGGTTCGCTCGACAATGAGACGGCTCGGCGAACAATGCGACCAGCGCCGTCCCGCGTTGCTGATCCGAAGAAAGACGAACGTCTTTTGCCGCCTGATGCCGAGCACGGTCGCCACCGTTGCTTCATCGCACTTCAAAGACGAGACGACCGCAAAGCCTTCCTCGATACCATTGGCGATCAGGTCGCGATAAAATTTCGCGCGGGCGCCCTCGTTCAAGTTGAAGGGAAGGCCAAGGCATTGCATGCGCGCATGCTGCTGGGTATCCATCAGGTCGAGCAATTTCAGCGCTGCATCGGCCTTGTCGATGATTTCAAACTCGGCGCCCGGATAGCGGTTGAATACGCGCCAGCTTCGCGGCAGTTGCATTTTCTTGATCGAAGTGCGGTAGGTCTCGAAATCATCCTCGGTCTCGACGAGATTTCCATTCAACGAACAGGAACCCAGGCGTCCGAGCCAGACAAATGGATTTGGCCTGCCGCCGACAAAGGCCGGCATTTTCTGCATCCGAAGCAAATCAGCGCCTTCGGGCAATCTGCGCAGTGCCGCGATCAATGCCTGGCATAGCGCACGCGCACCCGCCTCATCGCCTGGCGCATCGAGGCCGAGCAACGGCGCATTGTAATCGGTGAGGTCAAGATCGGCGAATTCGACCAGGCGAACGCCACCTTGCACGCGGTGAATCAGCGGCACCAGCGCGATCTCGCGATGGGTCGAGGCGTCGTAGATCATCGCAATCAGCGGAGAGACCGAATTGAACGCGCCATACCAGGCGGCGAACCACTGCTTGTGCTGGAAACTCGTGCCCGGAATGTCGCTACTCCAGCGCGACGCCGCCACCGCCCAGTCGCGAACCAGTTCGACGCGAAACGCGGAGGCACCCGATAGTGCCCGCGTGTTCAGCCCGCCAACTTCCAACACAGCCATCAGCCAACTTCCAATCGCCTGTTTCAAACCGATCGCCCTCACGGGCTTGCAGCCTGAAGACTTTATTCCGCGTTGGCGCAGCATTCTGCCGGCGACAACAGCATAGCTCGGGCAGAGTCCCGATATGAAACGGTGGACGTGGTCCTCGCCGTCTATCCGGTAACATTTGGCAATATAGATGCCAGAGACCTCAAAGCCGCTTACCAAAAACTAACCATCCGGAAACTATGGCTAACGTCGGCGCGGTCGACCCATATTCATTAACCGTGATGGGCGTGCAGCCCGCAACGGCGATTGTTTCGGGATATCAAAACAGCGCCTACGGCACCGCAAACTTCGTTCAGCCATGTTAATTCAAAGTGTAGCTGGAGCATGGACCGTAGCTCGCCGCTGGCACGGACATTGCTGAACTGTTTCAAACCGCGTTCACGGGTGTTCCGCTCCGGCACATCTCGACGCTTGCGCGACAGAAGCAGGTAGCTATGTGGGTCAACGTCGTTATCCCGGTCAAAAACGGCGCCCGATTCATTGCGGAAGCCGTTGCAAGCGCGCTGGGCCAGGCCCACGTCAAACGGGTGATCGTCGTCGACGATGGGTCGACCGATGGCTCGGCTGAGATTGCGGCTGGCATCGCCGACCAACGGGTGACCTTGATCCAGGGCGACGGCCGAGGCGTCTCCGCCGCCCGCAATCTCGGGTTCGCGGAAGTCGAACGCCAGATGCCCGCGGAGGGGCGTGAATATAGCTGGGTGATTTTTCTCGATGCCGACGATCGCCTGGTTCCCGGTGCGACCGACAGGCTTCTCGAAGACGTTCCGGCCGATTGCGTCGCGGTCTACGGAGATTATGACAGGATCGACGCGGGTGGACGCCGCATCGGGCGACGCAGCCTGTTGCGTCGGCGGCGCAAGCCGAGCGGCGAAATCCTGCGCGATCTGCTCGCCGGCAATTTCATCGTCAACGGCGGCGTCATGCTGATCCGGCACGCGCAATTCCTGCGCGCCGGCGGTTTCGATGAGACGCTTCGCTATTGCGAGGATTGGCACCTGTTCTGTCGTCTTGCGGCGCAGGGACCCATTGCCTGGCGTGCGCGGACGAAAGTTCTGGAATATCGCGTCCATCACAACAGCGCGATGATGAGCGGCGGGGTCAATTTCAACCATTATCGAGCCGCCGTCGGACGCATATTCACCGATCCGATGATCACAGGCAAAGTCGGCGATGCCGACCTCGTCCGGTTGCGGCGCAAGGCCGAGCAGCATCTGCGGACCTATCTGGCCTGCCAGGCGGTCCGCGCCCGCGCCTACGGCCGCGCCGTGAAAGAGACGACCAAGGCGATCGCCCTGCTGCCGTCGCGGACACCAAGGACGCTCGCGCGCGCATTGGGCGCGCTGGCCGGGCTCTGATGCCTGTGTCGAAATCAAACGGAATAGATGTGAGCGACATGACAAGTCCTGAAGCGGTGGTCTGCATCCCGACCTTCCGGCGGCCGGCGGGCCTGAAGAGAACCCTGCAATCGCTCGCCGCCCAAACCGGAACGGAGCGCTTTGCCGTCGTTGTCGTCGAGAACGACGCGCAGCGGCTCGAGGGCAAACAGGTCGCGGAGGCGGTTTTTTCTTCGGGGGTGCTTTCCGGCCTCCAGGTCATCGAACGAACGCAAGGCAATTGCAGCGCGATCAATACGGCGTTTCGGACCGCGACGGAGAGTTTTCCGACGGCTGAGTTCTTCTTGATGATCGATGACGACGAAGAAGCGTCGCCGACATGGCTTGCGGGAATGATCGAAACCGCGCGCTCAAGCGGCGCGGACCTGGTCGGCGGCCCGGTGGACCGCCGCTTTGAAGGCGATGCGTCGCCAAGTCTGCAAAAGCATCCGCTGTTCCATTCGACCATCACCAGATCGGGCGAGGTTGCCTCGCTGCACGGCACGGGCAATTGCCTGATCCGCCGCAGGGTGCTCGAAGCACTGGGCGAGCCTCTGCTTGACCCCCGGTTCAATTTTCTCGGCGGCGGCGACATGGACTTCTTCACGCGCTGTCGCCTTGCCGGATTCAAGTCGCACTGGAACGAGGACGCCAGGGTGCACGAGACCGTACCGGCCCAACGCATGAAGGCCAGATGGGTATTTAACAGGTCGATCGCCACCGGCGTGATCAACTACACGATCGACCAGAAGCGCTATCACGGACCCTTGGGCGGCGCGGCGCTAGTGCTGAAGAATCTGATTTCGCTCGGAATTGCGCCGTTTCGCGCGGCGAGAGCGCTATTGGCGACCGGACACTGGCTCCCGGCGTCGCATCCGCTTGGCCTGTCGATCGGCCGCAACCTGGCCGCGCTGGGGCTTGCACCCACGCCCTATAAAGCAGCCAATGTCACGCCGCTGTTCGAAATCGTGCCAGATAATGCAGGCCGAACACGGCCAGCAGAAAGGTGAACCAGATCGGGTCATCGCGATCGAAGAAGAAGCTCTCCAGCGACGACAGATAGATTCCGAACAGCCAGATCCGCAACAGCATCATCAGCAGCGGTCCATCGTTGCCACCGGTCTCGGCGGCCTGGAAATTCCGCAGTGGCGCGATGACCAGGATGGCGATCACCAGCGCCAATCCCGGCAATCCCATCGTCAACGTCGAGTCGAGATAGCCGTTATGGCTGTGCGCCGCCGTCGCCGCCCATTCCATGCCCTCAGGCAGGTTCTTGACCGATTCGCTGCCCCAGAACGCGGCAAAACCGTATCCGGTCCATGGCCGCATCGCGGCCGCCTGCAATCCGAAGGTCCAGATATCGGTGCGGCCGGTGAAACTCGTATCCACCGGCAACAACTTTGAGACTTCAGCGAGTTGGTCGCTGACAACCGAGCCGATAGTCAAAAGATTGAGCAGCACCAGCGGGCTCAGCGTGATCATCACGCGCAGCCAGAAGGGCCGAATGACCGTGGTCAGCGAGGTTAGCCCCACCACGCCGAGACCGAGCGCGAACGAGCTCTTGCCGCCGGAATTCAGGATGAACAACGATGCCAGCGCGACGATCGCCGTGCCCGCAAGCCACGCGCCGGAGCGCGCCACATAGATGCCGATAAACAGCACCATGACCATGACGGCCGCCGCCATGTTCTTGTGCCCGAACGAACCACGCCAGTCGCCGGCCAGCGCCGGCTCCTGCGCATCGGTCGCCAGATGCATCGAGAGGTTCGGCGCCAGGATCAGGCCGAGGTAACAGGTCGCCAGCAACGCCAGCGCCGCGATCGCGAACCAGCGCATCAATTCGTGCGGGGTTTTCGGCAACAACATCAGTGTCGCCGCCACCGTGATGACGGCGACCGACAAGACGAAACGCCTGATCGACGCCCCCGGATCGAGCGACAATATTACGGTGATGACAACCCAGCCGCCAAACAGCATATAGCCGCGTGACAGCAGGCTCGTTAGCCCGGGGATGTTGTCCCGTACGACCAGCGACGTCGTGAGAATGGCGAGGCAGCCGAACGCCGCGTAAGTGTAGGTTTCGTTGCCATTGGTGAGGTCGCTGAGCAGCACGTTGCCGAGATCGGTGAACGGATGCAGCGACACCCAGACCAGCAACAGCGCCGCGACGAAGGCGCCGCCGCGCACCAGATCCATCACCGGTTGACGGCGCAACCCATGGAGAATGGCGCGGGCTTCAGAGCTGTTGGAGAATTGGCTCAAGACGGCGCAGCCAGCGCGCCCGACAGGGCGGCAAGGACGAAGGAAGCTGATGCGGGGCGGAGGTCAGAGCCTTCCATTTGCTTCGCCTCAATCCGCGACGCCAGTTTACCGGGCCGCGCACCGGCGCGACGTCGATCCAAACCCTAATACAGGGCGCATTAACCAAGTCTGAATCAAATCGGCACGGTTTGGCATGGGGTATCTGCCTCGGCACCGAAGTTGCTGTGTTCCCTAGCTATGAGACCGATGCGCGATGCAACAACTTCCCCGGGACCTGCGCTGGACGCTGCAAGCGGCGAATTGGCACGCATTTCGCGCGGGTTGACCGCAATGGCCCAGGGAGGTGTCCGCGCCGCGGTCCTGATGCACCCCATCCGTGGGACAGTGGCCGGGACGCTAAATCCCATTTTTGGACAGGGCCGGTTTGAGCACCGTTTTGGAGCCTGCCGAGGTATCGCCATGCCAGGGCGTTTAAACGCTTTTTTTTCCTTTTCGGTGAATAGTCCCACAATGAGTATGGTTAATTTTTCCTGTTGCGTTTGTTCCGCGCCGAAACCGCGTGCGCCTGGCGTAACGAGAAAAGTAGCCCCTCAGCCGACGCGTACGGCGGTTCGAACGGAAGCTGGGGCCCATGCTTGCTTATGATCAACCGATAAGCGAAGCGCGATCCGGCGGCGCACAGCCGGCGCTGCGAACTCCTGCGGGCTTCAGCGTGCTGGAACTCGGCCGTCTGCTGTGGCGGCGGCGGATCGCTATCGTCGGCGCCGCCCTGATCGGCGCGTGTGCCGCGGTCGCGATCGGCAAGGGCCTGTCGCCAAAATATCTGGCGACGGCGCAGCTTTATGTCGACCCTCGGGAACTGCAACTGGTCGATCGCGAACTGACGCCACGCTCCCAGGATGTTTCGGGCCTCTCGATGGTGGTTGAAAGCCAGGCGCGCCTGATCACCTCGAACAATGTCTTGCTGCAGGTGATCCACAATACCAATCTCGACAGGGATCCCGAATTCGGTGGTGTCTCCAAGAACATTTTTGGCGTGTTGCTCGGGTTGTTTGGACTGGAAATCCCGGTCGCCGACCCAACCAAGGTCGAGCAGATGTCGGCGCTCGACGCGCTGAACCGCCATGTCGCCGTCAAGAAGACCGACCGCAGCTTCATCGTCGACATCGACGTCTGGTCGCGCGATCCCGCGAAAGCGGCGATGATCGCCAACGCGCTGGCGCAGACCTATCTGACGGAATCGCGGAACTCGCAGGCCACCGCGGCACGACGCGCCACGACCGATCTGTCCGGCCGCCTGATGGAATTGAAGGACCGGCTGCGCAAGGCGGAAAATGCGCTCGCGATCTACAAGGCGCAGAACAACTTCGTCGGTACCCAGGACACGCTGATCAGCGATCAGCAGCTTTCCGCCAGCAATCAGCGGCTTGCCGCGGCGCGGGCAGCGACGCTCGACGCGCAAGCCAAATACGACCAGATCGTCGCCAGCCGCCGCGCAGCGACAGACAACGGCGCCATTCCCGAGGCGTTGCAGTCGCCGACCATCGCCAATCTGCGCTCGCAATATGCCGAAGCGCGCAAGCGCTATGCGGAACTCGCCGGCGAACTCGGACCGCTGCACCCCTCGCTGCGCCAAATGGAGAAGCAGGTCGAGGATCTGCGCCGTACCGTCAACGAGGAAGTCGATCGCTATGCCACATCGGCGAACAACGATCTGACGCGCGCCCGCGACTACGAAGCCTCCTTGAACAAGGCGCTCGACGTGCAAAAAGACCAAAGCGTCCAGATGAGCCAGGCCGCGGTGCGGCTTCGCGAACTTGAACGCGACGTCGAAGCCAGCCGCGACGTCTATCAGGCGTTTCTCAAGCGCTCGCGCGAAACCGAGGAACAGGAAAGCCTCAACACCTCGAGCGCGCGCATCATCGGCGAGGCCACCGTGCCGCAACGCCGCTCGTTCCCGCCGGCGATGAGCCTGCTTGCGATGGTCGGCTTCATGTTCGGCGCGTTGGCAGCCGCCGCATGGGCCGTGATCGCCGGCCAATTGTCGGCCGAGACCGAATCAAGTCCCGCCCAGTCCGCAACAAGGCCCGTGGCGTCACCGCCCAAGCCTTCGTCAGAGAAGCCTTCGTCGGAGAAGCCGCCGTCGGCGCCGTCACCACGGCCGCAGGTCGCGCCCGCATCGATCGAAAAACCGCTGATCGCGCGTTTGCAGGAATCCGACGTGGTGCGAACGCTGGGCGGAATCCTGGCGAGCGGCGGAATTCCCGACGTGACGCGGATGGGTTGGCCGACGCTGCGCGCGGGCTTCCCGCTGACGACCTTCCTCAACACGATGCGCGATGTGCGCGCGCCGCTGGCGCAGCGCTCGCCGGCGAACGCGACCCCCGTGATGGCCGTGATCGGCACGGGTGCCGCCAAGGACCGCAGCATCGCGGCGCTGAACATCGCGCTCGCGGCCGCGCGCGACGGCGCCAAGGTGCTTTTGATCGATGCCGATCACGCCGCGCATGCGCTTTCGAGCAAATTGAACCGGCCCGGCACGAGCGAGGCCAGCCGCATCAATTGGCTCAGCGTCGGTACCAAGGCTTCCCGCACGATCGAGACCACAAACGGAATTTCGGTGCTGCCGGCGATCACGGCGTCCGACGCGAAGTCGAGCGAAGCCGTTCAAAAGGTGATCGCGCAGGCGCGCGCTGCTGGCGGCTACGATCTGGTGATCCTCGATGGACCCGCGATGCCGTGGAGCGCCGCGGATGGCAAGCTGTTCGACGTCGCGGCCGGCCTGGTCGCGATACTGCCGGCGAGCCTCGATATCAACGACAGTATGGAAAAAATCATCACGGCGCTCGGCGGCGCGCAACGCAAGCTGGTCGGCGTCGTCGTCAACGAGCTTCAACCTGCGACCGTCGAACGTCAGCGAGACAAACAATATGCTTGAGCGTCGTACAAATCCCGTCGGCAGGGCCGCCACCGCGAGCGTGCCTCGAATCTCGTTGGGTGGGCTGCGGCTCGCCGTCATCGATATCGAGCAGACCGCGAATTTCATGATCGACGTGGTTTTCCCGGTTCGCCGGATCAACCGCCCGCTGTATCTGACGTCCGCCAACGGCGAAGTCCTGGCGCGTTGCTCGACCGAGCCGAAGACCGATCAATTGTTCCGCACCGCCGATCTGATCAATGCCGACGGCCAGCCGCTGGTCACCGTGTCGCGATTCCGCTCGTCGACGCCGCTGCCGGAGCGCGTCGCGACCACCGACCTGTTCGAGGTCGTCGCGCGCAAGGCCGCCGAGACCGGGCTGACGTTCTACATGTTCGGCGCCGATGAAGCAGAAAATGCCGCGGCCGTCGCCAATGTCCAGGAGATGTTCCCCGATCTGCGGATCGTCGGACGCTGCCACGGCTACCTCAAGGGAGATGCGCTTCGCAGCAAGGTCGACGAGATCAACGCGCTGGCGCCGGATTATCTGTGGGTCGCGCTCGGCGTGCCCTATGAGCAGGCCTTCGTCGACGAATTCACGTCGCGGTTGTCGAATGTCGGCGTCATCAAGACCTCGGGCGGGCTGTTCAACTTCCTGTCAGGCAGCCGCGCCCGCGCCCCGAAATGGATGCAGGCCGTCGGCCTCGAATGGGCCTGGCGTATCTGGCTGGAGCCGCGCCGGCTGCTCTGGCGCTATCTGACCACCAACCCGCGTGCACTGTATCTGCTGTTCAACAAGAGCAAGCCTTCGCGCCCGCAGCGGGCGTTGCGCGGCTGAACGGAATACTGCCAGGAATACTGTCAGGACTACTGTCATGAACGATCGTCCGTGTATTCTGGTCACCGGTGGCGCGGGCTACATCGGCTCGCATTGCTGCCGGGCGCTGACGGCAGCCGGGTATCATCCGGTCGTCTACGACAATTTCTCGACCGGACACCGCAGTTTCGTCACCGGATCGCTTGTCACAGGCGATGTCGCGGACAGGTCGATGCTCGATCGCGCTTTCGCACAACATCGGATTGTCGCGGTCATGCACTTCGCGGCGTCCAGCCAGGTCGGCGAATCCGTCTCCGATCCGCAAAAATACTACCTCAACAATGTCGCCTGCACGCTGTCGCTGCTGGAGGCCATGCGCGATGCCGGGTGCCATCGCCTGGTGTTTTCCTCGACCGGCGCGGTCTATGGCAATGCCGACAGCAAGGCGCTGCCGGAGAGCTATGCCTGTGCGCCGATCAATCCTTACGGCGCCACGAAATTCATGATCGAGCGGATTCTCGCGGATTATCGCTCCGCCTACGGGCTGGGCTCGTTCTGCTTGCGCTATTTCAATGCCAGCGGCGCCGACGCCTCGGGCGAGATCGGCGAACTGCGCGATCACGAAACCCATCTCATTCCCCGCGCCATGATGGCGCTGCAGGGTCATGTTGCCGATTTCGCGCTGTTCGGTAACGATTACGCGACCCCCGACGGCACCGCGATTCGCGACTACATTCATGTCACCGACCTCGCCACGGCGCATGTTCTCGCGCTCAAACTGCTGATGCAGGGGCATCTCGGCGGCGCCTTCAATCTCGGCAGCGGCGCCGGCTTTTCGGTGCGGCAGATCCTCTCCGCCATCGCAACAGAGACCGGCCGCGAGGTGCCCCATGTCGTCAAGCCGCGCCGGCCGGGCGATCCGACCTATCTGGTCGCCGATACCTCCGCAGCCCTCAAGACCCTGAGATTCAAGCCCACCCATTCGGATCTCGCGACCATCATCCGCACCGCCTGGGCGTGGCATCGCAAGGCCCATCCGCTGCGGGCGGCCGAGCCCTTTGCAGCCGACAACGCGCTGTCGCCGGCCGCCTGAGCCGCTGCCAAGCCAAAACCGCAAAGACGCATGCAACCGCATGGCTTGCCCGGCATGAACGGGACCGGCTAGCATGGCTCCATAAGAAAAAAGCCGACTGGGTTCAGCCGGCAACATTCAAGGGAGGCAACCATGAAGCCCATCAGCCGGTTTTGGCGATTTCTTTTGCTGCCGCTGTCTTTCGCCGGCATGCTGAGCATCAGTTCCGCCGCCGAACTCAATCCTGCCGCCGTGATCTACAAATTGCCGGACCAGATTCCGTGGGGTCCGGTCAATGCGGCCGGCGCGCAGGCCGCGGTTGTGGTGGGCGATCCAAATAAGCCTGGATTCTACGCCGTCTACACCAAATGGACCAAAGGCAGCCATTTCAGCCACCCGCATTTTCACCCCAACGACCGTTACATCGTCGTCTTGCAGGGCACGTGGTGGGTAGGCTCCGGCACCAAATTCGATCCCGAACACGGCTCTACCCCGATGCCGGTCGGCAGCTTCGTCACGCATTTCGGCAAACAGGTGCATTGGGACGGCGCCAAGGACGAAGACGCCGTGTTGCTGATCATGGGCGAAGGGCCGGCCACGGCGACCGAAGTCGAAGAAGCCAAATAGGTCATGGGACCCCCGCCCGGCCAGAACTGTCGGCCGGCTGACGCGATGGCGGCGGCGCGCGCAATCCGCATTGCGCCGCCATTTCAACTCCGCGTATGCTGGACGTCCGGAGGCCGCGATGCATCAACCTGCGAATTTGTCGTTCGAGCGCGTCGTGCATGAATTCGCCCGATGGCGCGCCGTCCCGGAACAACAGAGATCGCCGGCGCCGGCGTGGTGGTGGGGCCCCGCGTTCGAGGCGCTCGGCCTGCGGCAGCCGATGCCGGCCACCTGGTCCGCGGCCCTGGGGTTGCCGGACGGCTCAACGATCGCGACCGGCGCGGAGCTTTTGCTCGCATCGCTCGCCGACCAGACGCTGCTGCCGTGGACGGGTGACTTTCCGTTCAACGCAAGGCAGTTCAATGCGTCGTAACGCCGGTTTCTAATGCACCGTCTGCCGCGTGGCCTTGCGCGGTCTCAACTGCCCGGCGGACGGCACTTCGATATCGCCTGTTGACGACGGCTGCAGCGGCGGCGATGCCAACTGGGGCGCAGGCCGTAGCAGATCCGCCAATGCTTCGGCCGCAAGCGGCCGGCTGAACAGAAAACCCTGCATCTCGTCGCAGCCGTGCGCCCGAAGGAACGTCTCCTGGGCTACGGTCTCCACCCCTTCGGCGACGATCGTCATGCCTAGCGCCTGGCCCATGCTGATGATGGCCTGCGCAATCGCCCGGTCCTCGGTGTCGTCAGGGAGATCACGGACGAACGACCTGTCGATCTTGAGAGTGTCGATCGGAAATTGCTTCATCAGCGACATCGACGAATAGCCGGTTCCGAAATCGTCGATCGCGATGCGAATGCCGCGGCTACGGATGGCGTCGAGCACCCTGATGGCGCGCGGGACGTCGCGCATCATCATGCTCTCGGTCACCTCGATCTGCAGCAGCACCGGAGACATGCCGCTGGAAGCCAGGGCTTCGTCGATATCCTGCAGTAAATTCTCATCGATGAATTGTCGTGGCGACAGATTGACCGCCATCGACACCGGTCGCAAGCCACGGCGTTGCCACATCATGTTTTGCGCGCAGGCTTCCTGCAGCGCCCAGCGTCCGATCGGAACGATCAAGCCGGTCTCTTCGGCGAGCGGAATGAATTGGCCCGGCGGCAGCATGCCGTGTTCGGCATGGGTCCAGCGCAACAGCGCCTCGACGCCGGTAATCTGTCCCGTCGCCAAATCCACCTTAGGCTGGTAGTGCAGCGAAAATTCGTCGCGTGCGAGCGCCTGGCGCAGGCAGTTTTCCAGGGTCAGACGCTCGATCGACTGCATCTTCACTTCCTGGGTGAAGAAACGGAAATTATTCTTGCCGTCCTCCTTGGCGAGGTACATCGCCATGTCGGCATTCTTGGTCAGCGTGTGGACATCCGACCCATGCTCGGGAAACATCGCAATCCCGATGCTGGCGGTGGCGTGGCATTCATGGCCGCTCAATCGAACGGGCTGGCTGACCGCCGCCAGCACCTTGCGGGTGACGCTCTCGATGTCACACCGCTCGGCGGAGTGTTCAAGGATCACGACGAACTCGTCGCCGCCCAGCCGCGCCACGATATCGCCCGAACCGAGATTCAGACGCAGCCGGCTGGCGATTTCCGCCAGCAAGGCGTCGCCGGCTTCATGCCCCAGCGAATCGTTGATGATCTTGAAGCGATCGAGATCGATGAACAGCAACGCAAATTGCAGCTGGCGCCGCCACGCCTCGGCCATCGCGGAATGCAGCAGCCGGTTGAACATATCGCGATTGGGCAGCCCGGTCAGGCTGTCATGCGCTGCCAGATATTCGATCCGTTCGTCCGCCCTGGTTTTTTCTTCCGCACGGTCGAAATTATCGAGGGCGAAGGCGATATTGTCGGCGATCCGTTGCAGCAGATCCACCGAGCCCGGCGTGAAGGCGCCCTTTTCGGCAGCGCAGAACAAGAGAATGCCGATCGGCTCCGCGCGATTGAACAACGGAAACGCCGCGACCGCGCTTGCCCCATCGTTGCGGATCGACTCGTGAAACACGGCGCCGCGCGGATCCGCCAGATAATCGTTGCTGATGCAGGGTTTGCCGGTGCGGAACGCGATGCCGCTGATGCCACGCCCCTCGGGGTAATCCTCCCTAATCGACAGCCTGGCCCGCCTTGAGCCTGCCGCCATGGGACCCGACGCGGCGGCGATCGCAAGAAAGTCGTCGCCGGCCTGGACAAGGCCGATGCTGGTCGAGGTGAACTTGCCGCCATGCGCCGCGGCTTCGCACACCAGTTCGAACAGCTCCGAGCGGGACTTCGCCCGCATGATCGCCTCATTGGTCGCACTCAGCGCCGCGAACATCCTTGTCAGGCGCTCCTTTTGCTCCTCGATCCGGGCTTTTTCATCCGCGCGATCGAAATTGCCGAGCGCAAACGAAATGTTTTCCGCCAAGCGCTGCAACAGCCCGATCAATTCGGGACTGAACGCGTTGAGTTCGCTGGAGAGAAACACCATGACGCCGATCGAACAGCCGTCCTTCAGCAAGGGAAACGCCGCACCCGAGTGAGTGCCGCCATCCCTGACGATCTGGTAGAAATGTCCGTTGCGGCCGAACTCCGTTAAATAGTCGTTGCTGATGCGAGGCCGTCGCGTGCGGAACGCATCGCCGGAGATGCCCTGCCCTTCGGGGCGCGCGGCATCGGCCGATATTCGTACGGCTTTTGCCTGCTCTTGATCGGGTCCGGCCACCGCGACAGTTTCAAGGAACTCATGATCCGGCTTTTGCAACGCGATGATCGTCGACGTGAAATTGCCGCCGACCACGGCCGCTTCGCAGACCAGATCGAACAGTTCGGCGCGCGAGCTCGCCCGCACGATGGCTTCGTTGGTCGCACTCAGCGCTGCGAACATTCGCGACAGCCGCGCCCGCGCCGCCTCGTGATCGAAATTGTCGAGCGCATATGAAATATTCGCCGACATCCGTTCGAGCAGGGACACGATCTGGCCGTCCAGCGAACCGGGTTCGCGCATGGTCACCATCAAGACGCCAACGCTGCAGCCATTGCAGGTTAGCGGCAACGCCGCCGCGGCACCGACAGCGCCGTCACACATTCCCTGCCGCCAGGCCAGCGATCTTGCATCGTTCATATAGTCGTTGCTGACGCAGAGCTTGCGGTCACGAAACGCCTGTCCGCAGACCCCCGATCCCTCGGGCGTGTCGGCGAGGATCGAAATATCGATCTGCCGCAACCGCTTGATGTCCTCGCCAAAGCCATTGGCAAACCGCAGCATGTTGGTGCCGGTTTCCAGCAAAAACACCGCCGTTGCGAGAAAGTCGCCGCTGGAAAACGCGGCCTCGCAAACCTGCGCGTACAGTTCGCCAGGTGACTTCGCATAGAGGATCGCTTCGTTGGTTGCGTTCAACGCCGCAAACGTTCGCGTGATATTCGTCCTCACCGACCTGCTCCCTCGAGGCTCTGTTTGCCGGTCCCGGGGGTATTTATGGGTATCGGAGGCCTAAATGGCCGTTAAAGCCGGCCTGAGTTCCAATTCAGAGTAAACGTACCGCCAATAAAGCCCGCCAAAAGCCCGGTAGTCCCGTGGTTCTACGGGCATCCGCCGCTTGAAACTGCCGCGGGCTGACCGGACCTCGCCGCAGGCCGAAAGGCATGGCACCAGTGCCAATTCATTCCCGCCCAATGGAATCTGACGCGCGCGACTGTGTTTGGGGGCACCGGCCATTCGATTTTTGCCGGTTGCTTCGGAGCCATCGCTTTGAGACCATGATGCCGTAACAACAACAAGCAACAAGACTTCAAAGCAAGATCCGCGTGCAGCGCGGGCGTCGAACGAGGAAATCCCATGCCCATTGTCCAGGCTGACCGCCTCACGCGCATTGGTGCAGCACTTCTAAGGGCTGCCGGCGCCTCCGACGAGGAAGCCGGCGCCGTGGCCACCGGCTGCGTCAACGCCAATCTCGCGGGCCACGACTCCCACGGCATCATCGCGGTCCCGACCTATATCGACCGGATCAAGGCCGGCCACATCGTTCCCGGCGCGAAATGGACCGTCGTGCAGGAATCGCCGACCACGACGGTGATCGACGGCCACTGGGGCTTCGGCTTCCACGTCAATGCCCAGGCGATGGCCATGACGATCGAGAAGGCGAAGACCGCCAATGTCGCGGCCTGTACCGTGTTCCGGCAGAGCCATGTCGGACGGCTCGCCGCCTATCCGATGATGGCGATGCGCGCGGGCATGATCGGGATCGCCGCCGCCGATTCCGGCCGTTCGCCCAAACACGTCGCGCCGTTCGGCGGCCGCGAGGCGCGGCTCGGCACCAATCCGATTTCGATCGCGGTCCCCTCCGACCTTGAGGCCCCGTTTTATCTCGATATGGCCACCTCGGCGGTGGCGGCCGGCAAGATCCAGCTTGCGGTCGCGCGCGGCGAAGCCATCCCCGAGGGCTGGATCATCGACAAGGACGGACGGCACAGCACCGACCCTAAGGATTACCGCAAGGGCGGCGCCTTGCTGCCGCTTGGCGGCAGCGAGGGCTACAAGGGCAGCGGCCTCGCCGCAATGGTGGAAATCCTGTGCGGGCTGCTCACCGGCCTCGGGTTTGGCGTCGAGCCGACCGGTCGGCACAATGACGGCTGCTTCATGGCGGTGTTCAATGTCGCCGCATTCCGTCCGCTGAAGGATTTCGAGAAGGAGGTCGGCGAGTTCGCGCGCTATCTCAAATCGACACCGCCATCCGAGGGATCGCCCGGCGTGTTCTATCCCGGCGAAGTCGAATACATCCGCGAGCAGAAACGCAAGGCCGAAGGCATCGAGATCGAGGACGCGACCTGGGACAGGCTGCGTGCCTTGGCCGGCGAGTACAAACTCGCCGCCGAACTCGATCTCGCCTAACAAGAGCCACGCCAACAAGGAGAGCAGCATGACACGGCAAATGGCGATGGTCGGATTCCTGCAAGCGCAGAACTGCACCAACCTGCCGAGTTCGTGGCGCCATCCGGAATCGCGCGACGATTCGATGTCGGCGGACTATTACCAGGAAATCGCCCGAATCCTGGAGGCCGGGAAATTCCACATGGCGTTCTTCGACGACCGGCTGGCGATGCCGGACCGCTACGGCAACGACCATGCCCACACCGTCGAATACGGCATCCGCTGCGTGAAGATGGATCCGATCGTGGTGCTGACCACGATGGGCATGGTCACCGAGAAGCTCGGGCTGGCATCGACCTGCTCGACCACCTATTACGAGCCGTTCGACGTGGCGAGACGTTTCGCCACGCTCGATTTGATGAGCAACGGCCGCGCCGCCTGGAACGTCGTCACCTCCGTCAACGACGGCGAAGCCCACAATATGGGGCGCGAACAGCATCTCGAGCATGACCACCGTTATGACCGCGCCGACGAGTTCATGGAAGTCGTGCTCGGTCACTGGGATTCCTGGGAAGACGGTTCGCTGATCATCGACAAGAAGAGCGGGCGGTTCGCCGATCCGACCAAGGTGAAGCGGCTCGACCACAACGGCGCGTTCTTCAAGTCGCGCGGGCCGTTCACGGTACCGCGTTCGAGCCAGGGCCATCCCGTCGTGATCCAGGCCGGCGCCAGCGGTCGCGGCCAGCGTTTTGCGGGGCGATGGGGCGAAGTGATCTTTACCGCGGCCCGTAATCTCGCCAATGCCAAACAAGGCTATGATGCCATCAAGAGCGAAGCGGCCAAGGCCGGACGCGATCCCGAGCAGATGTTGCTGTGCAATCTGATCACGCCGGTGTGCGGCGCCACCAAGGCCGAGGCCGAGGACAAGATGGCGCTGATCGGCAAATTGCCGCTCGAAATCGACGCGCTGTCGCTGCTGGCGGAAGGGCTGAACTTCGACTTCGGCGCCAAGGGCATCGACGAGCCGCTCACCACGGAGGAATTGCAGGGCATGCAGGGCATGCTCGGGATCCGCGATGGCGTGCTGAAGACGTCGGGCAAGGCCAACCCGAGCACGCGCGATTTCATCACCTTCTCCGGCCGCGGCCAGACCCAGGACGCGATGGTGGGCGGCCCGAAGGAAATCGCCGACCGGCTCGAGGAGATGTTCGTCAATCGTGGCTGCGACGGCTTTGTGATCGCGGCCACCTACGTGCCGGGCTCCTATGCCGACTTCGTCCGCCACATCGTGCCGGAATTGCAGCGGCGCGGCCTGTTCCATACCGACTATACCGGCAAGACGCTGCGCGAGAATCTCGGCCTGCGGCGCCCTGCCGCCGGCGCATGGAAAACCACGCCGCGCGCCGCGGCCGAATAATAGGGATGACAGATGCGTTGGCTCAAATTCACCGCCGCCGGACACACTGCGGGACAAGCTTCTTGGGGCCTCGTCGAGGCCGACAAGGTCATCACCGTCAGCGGCGACCCGTTCGGCGAGTGGCAACGCACGGCGCAGACCCACGCGCTGAAGGACGTCAAGATCGAGCTGCCGCTGGTGCCGCGCACGTTCTATTGCGTCGGCCTCAACTATCTCAAGCATCTCAAGGAAGCCGCCGACAAGGCCGGCACGGTCCCCAACATCCCTGACAGACCCGAGATCGGTTATCGCGCGCAAAATGCGCTGATCGCGCACGACGAGGATGTCGTGATCCCGGCCAACGCCACCGAGAAGATTCATTACGAGGGCGAACTCGTGGTCGTGATCGGCAAGAAGGCAAGGCACCTTTCCGAAGCGGACGCGATGTCGTGCGTGTTCGGCTACACCATCGGCAACGATGTCAGCGAGCGCAGCTGGCAGAAGGCCGATCGTGGGCTTTGGCGCGCCAAGAACGCCGACACCTTCAAGCCGATGGGTCCGTGGATCGAGACCGATGTCGATCTCGACAGCATGGAAACCGCCATCAGGGTCAACGGCAAGCAGACCGGCCGCTTCCACACCAACGATATGATCTTCGGCATCAAGCCGTTCATCGTCGAACTGACCAAATATTTTACGCTGTGGCCGGGCGATGTGATCTGGATGGGGACCGATGGCGCCTCGCCCGACCTGCGGGCGGGCGACGTCGTCGAGATCGACATCACCGGCATCGGCACCCTGCGCAACAGGTTCGTCGCGGAGCAGCGATAGAGCGGGATGATTATTGATTGAATCGGCCGCGATTTCCCTTCACCTACCCGCCCAACTCGGGTCTACCCGAGTTGGGCATTATATCGATCGAAGTCGGATATATCCGACTTCGATTGGGAGAGGTCGGCGCCAACGGGTCGCGCGAATGCGCGCCCGATGACAAGCTCCGCGCCGGGTGAGGGGTTAGGGCCTCTCGTTTGGCATACGAGCCCTCACCCGATTTGCACCGGACGATGCTTCGCATCGCCGGGAGCAAATCGACCTCTCCCCGCCGGGGAGAGGTGAAGGGAAGCAGCCCCGGCTCAATCTCATCTCATCGTGCGCTAGACGCCTACCCCGTTCGCGCCCGCTTCGACTTGAACGGCAGTGCCACGCCGGTCTTGATCTCCTTCAGGATCATGTTGGTGCGAACGGTTCGGATGCCGGGCAGGCGGAACATGAAGTCATCGAGGAACTGGTTATAGGCCTGCATGTCGCGCACCACGACGCGCAGATGATAATCGGCATCGCCGGTGGTGGCGAAACATTCCAGCACCTCGGCGCGCCGCGTCACTTGCGATACGAACTCGTCGACGAATTTGGCATCGTGACGCTCCAGCGAGACATGCAGGATCGCCGAGGTCGCAAAGCCGGCGCGCTCGCGCTCCACCAGCGCTGAGTAGCCGCGGATGACACCGGATTCCTCCAGGCCACGAACCCTGCGCCAGCACGCCGAGGTCGACATGCCGACCGCTTCGGCGAGTTGCTGATTGGTGGCCCGGCCATCCCGTTGCAGCGTCGCGAGAATCCGTTCGTCCTGCTCCTCAACCATGAAATCCTCGTAGATCGGTAGATATTGCCAATAGTACACAGTAGCCGAAATATTCTACCATTTCTCTGCCTCTCAGGAAATGAATAGGTAAGACCTACCGGACGACAGGCCCTACCGTGGATCGCGCAACATGATGCAGCGGGATCGGCCAATGGACGACACTCCAGCCCTCGACGCCTACCAGCTTTCCGACCGCTACGACCGCGAGCGCGGCCGGGTGTTCCTGACCGGCACGCAGGCGATCGTCCGCATCGCGCTCGACCAATCGAAGCGAGACCGCGCCGCGAAGCTCGATACCGCCGGCTTCATCTCCGGCTATCGCGGCTCTCCCCTCGGCGGCATCGATGTCGAGCTGTGGCGCATCCAGGAGCGGTTGAAGACGGAGCGGATCGAATTCCTGCCCGCCGTCAACGAAGACCTCGCGGCGACCGCCGTGCTGGGCTCGCAGCAGGTCGAGACCCAGGCGGGACGCACGGTGCAGGGTGTGTTCGGTCTCTGGTACGGCAAGGGGCCGGGTGTCGACCGCTCCGGCGACGCCTTGAAGCACGGCAACGCCTATGGCTCTTCGCCGCATGGCGGCGTGCTGGTGGTCGCCGGCGACGACCATGGCTGCGTCTCCTCGTCGATGCCGCACCAGTCCGACGTCGCCTTCATGAGCTGGTTCATGCCGACGCTGCATCCGGCCAGCGTCGGCGAATATCTCGCATTCGGCGAATATGGCTATGCGCTCAGTCGATTCTCCGGAATGTGGGTCGGCTTCAAGGCGATCTCCGAGATCGTGGAATCCGGCGCCTCGGTCGAATTGCAGCCGCCGCGGAATTTTGCAGTGCCGGACTTCACCCCGCCGCCGGGCGGCCTGCATTATCGCTGGCCCGATTTGCCAGGCCCGCAGATCGAGGAGCGGCTGGAGGCCAAGAAACACGCCGTCTACGCCTTCGCCAAGGCCAATCCGATCGATCGCCGGATCTACGACGTCGCGCAGGCCACCTACGGCATCGTCACCACCGGCAAGGCCCATCTCGACCTGATGGAAGCATTGCGGTTGATCGGCCTCGATGAATCGAGTTGCCGCCGTCTCGGCATCGACATCTACAAGGTCGGCATGGTGTGGCCGCTGGCGCTGCACGACGCCATGGCGTTCGTCAAAGGCAAGCGCGAAATCCTGGTGGTGGAAGAAAAGCGCGGCATCATCGAAAGCCAGTTCAAGGAATATTTCTACGACTATCCGGGCTCCAAGCCGGAGCGGATGGTCGGCAAACACGACGAAAGCGGCGCGCGGCTGATTTCGTGGACCGGCGAATTGTCGCCGCGCGGGCTGGCCTTCGTGCTGGCGCGGCGGCTCGATCCGATGTTTCCGGGACTTGCGCTCGGCGCCCGTGCGGCCGCGCTGAACCCGGACCTCCAGCGCATGATCACGGTCGCGGGTGCAACGCGCACGCCGTATTTCTGCTCGGGCTGCCCGCACAACAGCTCGACCAAAGTACCCGAAGGCTCGAAGGCGCTGGCCGGGATCGGCTGTCATTTCATGGCAAGCTGGATGGACCGCGAGACCTCGTCGCTGATCCAGATGGGCGGCGAAGGCGTCAACTGGGTGGCATCGTCGAAATTCACCGGCGGCAAGCATATCTTCCAGAACCTCGGCGAAGGCACCTACTACCATTCCGGTTCGATGGCGATCCGGCAGGCGATCGCGGCCGGCACCAACATCACCTACAAGATCCTGTTCAACGATGCGGTCGCGATGACCGGCGGCCAGCCGGTCGACGGACCGGTCAGCGTCCACGCCATCGCCCACAGCGTTCGCGCCGAAGGCGTCGCGCGCATCGCGCTGGTGTCGGACGATGCGTCCCAATTCGAGGCCGCCGACTTTCCCGGCGGCGTCACCCTCCATCCGCGCGAAGATCTCGACGCCGTGCAAAGGGAGCTGCGCGATGTCTCCGGCGTCTCGGTGCTGATTTATCAGCAGACCTGCGCGACCGAGAAGCGCCGCCGGCGCAAGCGCGGCGAGATCGCCGATCCACCGCGCTTCGCCTATATCAACGATCTCGTCTGTGAAGGTTGCGGCGATTGCTCGGTCGAATCGAATTGTCTCAGTGTCGAGCCAAAGGAAACGCCGTTCGGCCGCAAGCGCCGGATCAATCTTTCGACCTGCAACAAGGATTTTTCCTGCGTCAACGGCTTCTGTCCGAGTTTTGTCACGATCGAGGGCGGCAAGCGCCGGGCGAAAGCCGCAAGCGTGATCGATCCGCAGGCGCGCGCCGACACGCTGCCGACACCTGCCCTCGCGCCGCTCAGCCGCCCCTATGATCTCCTGGTGACCGGCGTCGGCGGCACCGGCGTCATTACCGTCGGTGCGCTCATCAGCATGGCGGCCCATCTCGAGGGACGCGGCACATCTGTGCTGGACTTCACGGGATTCGCGCAGAAATTCGGCCCGGTGCTGAGCTATCTGCGGATCGCATCGACCCCTGAGCAATTGTATCAGGTTCGCATCGATCAAGGCGCGGCCGACGCGCTGATCGGCTGCGACCTCGTCGTCAGTTCCTCGCCCAAGGCCTCCGGCGCCTACCGCGCCGGTATGCGCGCGGTGATCAACACCGCGGAAATGCCGACCGGCGACGTCGTGCGCTTCCGCGACGCCGATCTCGCGGTCGACGAGCGGCTGCGGGCCATCGGGCGCGTCATTGGCGACGATCATCTTGCGACGATCAACGCCAATGTGCTTGCCGAGCAGCTGCTGGGCGATAGCGTCTACGCCAATGTCATCATGCTCGGCTTTGCCTGGCAGCAAGGCCTGCTGCCGCTGTCGCTGCAAGCGCTGTGGCGCGCGATCGAACTCAACGGCGTCACCGTCGACCGCAACAAGCAGGCGTTCGCGTGGGGCCGGATCGCGGCCGCCGATCCCGATTTCCTGCCGCGTTCCACCGGCACGCCAGCCAAGGAGACCGAGACGCTCGACCAGGTGATCGCCCGTCGCGTGGCCTTCCTCGAGGCCTACCAGAACAGGGCCTATGCCGCGCGTTACGAGGCTGTGGTCGCGCGGGTGCGCAGCGCTGAGGCCGCGTTGGGAACTCAAGCCCTGACGGAGGCCGTGGCGCGGGCGCTGTTCAAGCTGATGGCCTACAAGGACGAGTACGAGGTGGCGCGCCTGCACATGGCAAGCGGCTTTCTCGACGAATTGCAGCGCGAATTCGAAGGCAACTTCTCCATCAACTACCATCTGGCGCCGCCGTTGCTGCCGGCCGGGCTCGACGCCCGCGGCCGCCCGCGCAAGCGCAGCTTCGGGCCGTGGATCCAGCGACCGCTCAAGATATTGGCGCGACTGAAAGTGCTGCGCGGCACGCCGCTCGATCCGTTCGGCTACACCGCCGAGCGGCGCGCCGAGCGCGGGCTGATCGGCTGGTATGAAGCGCAAATCGATCACCTGCTGGGCAAGCTCGATGCGAAGCGTTTGCCCGAGTTGCTGAAGATCGCGCGCGCGCCGCTCGACATCCGCGGCTACGGCCCGGTGAAGGAAGCCGCGATGCGCAAGGTGCAGGCCGAAGTGGCGCAACTCGCAGCGCGGCTGGCGTGAGCGGCGCGCGGTGCCGAGACGATTTAGCGGGCGGTGTTTTGCCCAGCTTCGCAATTTACGATCGGTTCCACCGCCGTCGTCCCGGCGAAGGCCGGGACCCATAGCCCCTGGCCTTGATGAATGCAGAAGGCATTTGCTTCATTGCCTAAACGTGAGTCCTCGCCGTATGGGTCCCGGCGCAAGGCCGGGACGACGGCTGGATATAAATCCGCATTCCCGCGACACGATGCGCCCGAGTTTTGCAAATTCATTCGCCCTCAAAAAACAGAGAGGGCGCAGGGAAGACCGGGTGCGCGCTGCACCCGCGGTCTCGTGTGCAAAAGTAGCGAACAAAAACACACACGAGCATACAGGTTCAGCGGAAACACTCCGGCCTTCCCTGCGCAATGGCTTTACGGCTTATTCCGTGCTCTCCCCGGCGAGACCTGGCTTGCTTGTCACCGTCGTTCCCGAGAGGCGTGAGCTTCCTAGGAACTTGACACCTGCCATCGGGGCGTCAGGACCACACGACTTTGCCGTACGCGATCGCTTGCGTTCGTCGTTCGCAAACTCCGCGTCCACCGCATCCCACCGCGCGTTTCGTGACGTGCGCAACGCCCCTCTTGTCGGGTAGGACGGCACCGAATACGCAACTGATTTGGGTCAAAAACAAAGCGGAATATTTTTGGCGCGGATACTGGACCCAGCGCTGGTGTGATCGGCTCGACGAGCAACGTAGGGATTGTGGGTGCTCGAACGTGGCAATTCAGTTCGTGTCTCGTAGGGTGGGCAAAGCGAAGCGTGCCCACCATGACAAATCCGGACTAAAATGGTGGGCACGGCGCAAGGCGCCTTTGCCCACCCTACCAGCTACGGTCTGCGTATGTATCACGACCGCGCGGTTGCAACTGCCCTCGGCGAAATCAACCCGACGACCAATGTGGCGACGGCGGCGACCACGATGTTGAGGATCAACGCGCCGAGCCCGACGTAAAACACGTAACTGACGCCCTCGATATTGATGGTCGCAAGCGGCTTCAGCCCGCTGCTCCACGCCGTCCACGATCCCCAGCCGATTCCGACCGCCCAGCCCAGCAGCAGAGCCTCGGCGCGGAACCAGCGCGTGAACAGGCCAAACACCAGTGACGGAAAGGTCTGCAATATCCAGAGGCCGCCGAGCAATTGCAGGTCGAGCGCATATTGCGTCGGCAGGAACAGGATGAAGGCCAGCGCGCCGACCTTGACCACCAGCGAGGCGATCTTGGCGACCGCGGCTTCACCGGCATGGCTGATGTCCGGGTTGACGTAGGATTTCCAGACGTTGCGGGTGAACAGATTGGCCGCGCCGATGCTCATCACCGCGGCCGGCACCAGCGCACCGATCGCGATCGCCGAAAACGCAAAGCCGGCAAACCAGGACGGGAACAACGCCTTGAACAGCGCCGGCACCACGTCATTGGGCGTATCGACCTTGATGTGGGCCGCGTAGGCCATGTAGCCGAGCAGCGCGATCAGGCCAAGCAGCAACGTATAGGCCGGCAGCAGGATCGCGTTCTTGCGGATGGTGTCAGCGGATTTGGACGCGAAGATGCCGGTGAGCGTATGCGGATACATGAAGGCCGCCAGCGCCGAACCCAGCGCGAGCGAGGCGTAAGGCAGCATCTGCGCCGGCTTCAGGGTCAGACCGGTCGCACCGCCCTTGGCCGCAAAGGCGTCACCGGCGGCGGCAAACACCGCGCCGTAACCGCCGAGCTTCCACGGCACCAGCACCACCGCGACCAGCACCACGATATAGATCATGATGTCCTTGACGAAGGCGATCAGCGCCGGCGCGCGCAGGCCCGAGCTATAGGTGTAGAGCGCCAGCACGATGAAGGCGGCGATGATCGGCAATTCTCCGGTGAGGCCCATCGCCTTGATCACCACCCCCATGCCGATCAGTTGCAGGGCGATATAAGGCATGGTCGCGACGATGCCGGTGAGTGCTACCGCCAGTTCGAGCCCACGCGAATGGTAAGTGCCCTGCACCACGTCGGCGGCGGTGACGTGGCCATTGGCATGCGCCACCTTCCACAACAGCGGCATGACGGCGAACACGAAGGGATAGACGACGATGGTATAGGGCAGTGCGAAGAAGCCGTAGGCGCCAACCGCATACACCAGCGCCGGCACTGCGATCACGGTATAGGCGGTATAGAAATCGCCGCCGACCAGAAACCAGGTGATCCAGGTGCCAAATTGCCGCCCGCCCAATCCCCATTCGTCAAGGTGCTGCTCGGTGGCCGGACCTGACTTCCAGCGCGCCGCGAAGAAGCCCATCACCGTCACGAGCGCAAAGAAGAAAACGAAAACCGAGAGCGCAACCCATTCGATTTGATCCGACATCGTGATGCTCTTTCCGGTCTTACTGCGCTTCGTCGGGGGTACGGCTGCGGTAGACCAGCCAGATCAGCAGCGCCGTGATCGGCACCCACGCGAGCTGATACCAGTAGAAGAACGGAAAGCCGAACAGCGACGGCTCGGCAAAATTGAAGAACGGTACCCACAACAGGCCAACAAAAGGCAACAACAACAGGACCCACATAGGCACCTCCCAGGCTTGCCGCCGATTGATGTTTCGGCGGCTCTCGCTCCAGCGATTTAGGATTGCGCGGCGGTTTCGTCCAGTCATTCCGCTGCTGCGGTGCGGTGCGGTAAACGAATATCGGCCATCCGAAACCGGATGCCGATGATTTCGACGAAGGCCCCTCGCCATTCTCTAGAGCATGATGATTATTGATTGAATCGGCCGCGATTTCCCTTCACCTCTCCCACCCAACTCGGGTTTACCCGAGTTGGGCATCATATCGATCGAAGTCGGATATATCCGACTTCGATTGGGAGAGGTCGGCGCCAACGGGTCGCGCGAATGCGCGCCCGATGGCAGGCTCCGAGCCGGGTGAGGGGTTAGGGTCTCTCGTTTGGTAAAGGGCCCTCACCCGATTTGCACCGGACGATGCTTCGCATCGCCGGGAGCAAATCGACCTCTCCCCGCCGGGGAGACGTGAAGTGAAGCGCGCGGATAGCTCCGGCCCAATCTAATCTCATCAGCTCCAGGCCGGTCGAGGCGTGTTATTTACCGTTCACGACTTCGGCGCCGACCTTGCAGATCGTGGCGTCCTGATCGCCGGTGCCGCCGCTGCAGCCCACCGCGCCGATCAGCTTGCCGGCTTCGACCAGCGGAAAGCCGCCGGGGTTCGCGGCCAGGGTCGGGTCGAGTGTCCCGGCAGAGGTATGGCCGGCTTCATAGGCATTGTAGAACAGCCGCGTTTCGCGGCGGAAGCGGGCCGAGGTCCGGGCCTTGTTGATCGAAATCGGACCGGACGCGATCTGCGCGCCTTCCATCCGCTCGAAATGCACCAGCTCGCCATTGGTATCGACCACGGCGATGTTCATCTTCCAGTTTCGCCGCTTGGCTTCGGCTTCCGCCGCGGCCATCACCTGCTTGGCCCGCTCCAGTCCGATCGAGACGCCATAGGGAATATCGAACGGCATCGCGTCGGGTGTTCCGCCCGCGGACGGCGGCGCCGGCGGGGCTGCGGGCGCCGGCGTCTGGGCAAAGGCCGGCGAACCCAAAGCCGCAACGGCGCACGCCGCCAGTGTCATTGAAACGATTGAACGCATGCTCTTCTCCAGGTTGACGTCTGTCGTCGTTTTCATTTGTCGAAGGATCGGTAAGCCGCCTATCACATCGGCGGCGTCAGGCCGTCCTTGCCGTAGGTGATGCGCGGGGTTTGCAGGGTGCCATCGGGCAGCTTCTTCGCGGCACCGACGAAAACCTTGATGCCCGGCTTGAGATCGTCCTTGCTGCCCGCGACATAGGTGACCACCGCGGTCTCCGGTGTCACCAACAGCTTCTTCTCGCCATCCTTGTACTTGACGGACAGCATTTGGCCATCGACGCCGCCGACCGTCTGCTCGACATTGGCGTTGGTCATCTTGGTGTTGGGCTTGAGGTCCCAGTCGTAATGGCCCTCGCCGGTGCCGCGCATCGATTCCGGAAAGATGTGGACTTCGATGGCCTTCTGGCTACCATCGGCCTGCGTCATGCCGGTGGCGCCGACGAACATGCCGGGCTTGATGTCGGCCATGGTCGATTTCACGATCGCGACGAACAGTGGATTATCGGTCACCGTCAGTTTCAACTCGGCGCCGTCGCGGTTCTTGATCAAATAGACCGGCCCGTCGACGCTCTCGATGGTGCCGCGGATACGGACGGTGTCTTCCGCCGACGCGGAAGATACCGCTCCCATCAGGACGAGACTGGATAGGACGAGGCTGGCGGCAGCGAGCTTGCGCTTGATCGTTCTGGACATGGTGATCCTCTCGGATTTGGGGATTGGGGGCTGGCGCTTCGAAGGAAAGGCACGACGATTTGAGTACCGCGGACGCTCCTCTGCAACCCCAGCGATGTCGGAATATTCCGAAAAAGCAACACGTCGCGGGCGAACCAGCTTGCCGCTACCGCGCCGCAACCCGCGATATCCTCTGATCATTCGACCTTGATTCCGGCATCCTGGATCAGTTTGCGCCAGCGCGCTTCCTCAGCCCGGAAATAACGATCGAGCTCCGCGGGCGGGCGCGCGACCATGACGAGGCCTTCGTCGACGCCGAGCTTCTGGAAGGCGTCGGATCGAACGGCCATGGCGGCCGACTGATTGAGGCGATCGATCGCCTCCGGCGGCGTCCTGGCCGGCGCGAACAGGCCATACCAGCTTTCCGCGGCATAGCCGGGAACGCCGGCCTCGGCGACGGTCGGCAATTGGGGAAACGCCGGCGAGCGCTCCGCCGAAGTCACCGCGAGCGCGCGCAACTGGCCGCTCGCGATCAGCGGCGCCGCACTTGCAACCGTCGTGAACATGACCTGGATCTGGCCGCCGATCAGGTCGGTGAGGGCCTGGGCTGCGCCCTTGTAGTGGATGGTCGCCAGATTGACCTTCGCCATGTCCTTGAACAGCTCGCCCGCCAGATGCGCCGAGGTGCCGATGCCGAATGTGCCATAGGACAATTTGTCGGGCTCGGCCCTGGCCACCGCGATCAGGTCCGCGATCGATGTGATCGGGGATTTCGGATTGACCACGACCACATTGAACGAACGCGCCACCAGCGCCACAGGCGCGAAATCCCGGTGCGGATCATACGGCAGCGTGGCTTTCAGGCTGGGATTGACCGCGTTGGCGAAGGTGCCCATCAGCAGCGTGTAACCATCGCCTTCGCTGCTCGCGACGGCCTGGGTGCCGATGATGGTCCCAGCCCCTGGCTTATTCTCGATCATGACATGGACGCCGAGATTTTGCGCCATCTCCTGCGCCAGCGTCCGCGCCACCACATCGGTGCCGCCGCCCGGCGGAAACGGCACCACGATTTTGACGATCCGATCGGGATATCCGGCCAGTGCGCGCGTGGTCGAAGCCACCGACAGCAGCGCGAATGCTGCGAGCGCGAACAAGACGTTGGTTTTCAGATTTCGTCGAGGCGACATTTTCAACGCAACCACCAGAGAGGACATTTTCATACCCTGAAACCCGAGACTTCGTTGCGGGCCATGCGCAAGGCGATGAACGGTCATGACGCGGATTTCAGCAGCAAAGATGGACGTCAGCACTTCCGATAGACTAGAACCCGCCGCAAAGACAAAAGCAAAACGAGCGCCCTGGAGAGCGAGCATGAAGCATTGGCTGGTTGGATTATTGTTGCTGGCGGCATCGCCGGCTTTGGCACAGCAGAATGTGCCGGTGATTCCCTTCGAGTCCGTCCCCAATCCGTTAAAGCTGCCGCCCAACATGTATTTCGGCGAAGCATCCGGCGTCTCGGTTAATTCCAAGGGTCACGTTTTCGTGCTGTCGCGCGGCAACACCAGCGGACCGGCCTATGCCGCGGCCGCGACACAGCTTTTGGAATTCGACGCCAAGGGCCAGTTCGTCCGCGAAATCGGCAAGAACCTCTACGCCTGGTCGTTTGGCCATGCCGTCAAGATCGATCCCCAGGACAACATCTGGGTGACCGACAAGGGTTCCGACATGGTGATCAAGTTCGATCCCGAAGGCCGCGTCATCATGGTGTTCGGCCGCAAGCAGGAAGCCTCCGACGAGGATACCGAACCGCTCAAGCATCCGAAGCCGCCGCTGCCCGCCGAGGACGGCAAGTTTCGCCAGGTCACGGATGTGGCCTGGGACAAGGCCGGCGACACCTTCATCAGCGATGGCTACATCAATTCACGCGTCGCCAAGGTCGACAAGGACGGCAACTGGCTGAAGTCATGGGGCGAGCGCGGCAAGGAACCCGGCCAGTTCAACACCCCGCACTCGATCGCGACCGACGCCAATGACAACGTCTACGTCGCCGATCGCGGCAACCACCGCATCCAGGTGTTCGACAAGGATGGCAAATTCCTGCGCCAGATCGTGATCGACGTGCCGGTGCCGCCGGATGCCAAGCCCGCGATCGGCAAGCTTCCCGATGAAGCGATGATGGCCGGCGGCACCTTCCATCCGGGTTCGCCGTGGGCGATCTGCATCACACCGCCGCCGCACCAGGTACTCTACAGCTCGGACTCCTGGCCCGGCCGCATCTACAAGCTCTCGCTCGACGGCAAGGTGCTCGGCATGCTCGGCCAATCGGGCAAGCAGCTCAAGCAATTCGGCTGGATCCACGCACTGGCCTGCCCGTCGGAAAACGTGATCTACGCGGCTGAGCTGTTGAACTGGCGGGTGCAGAAGCTGATTCTGAAGCCGTAAGGGGCGCGGGGCTGATACTGAAGTCGTCATTCCAAGAGCCATCTCTGCCGTCATCCTGAGGTGCGAGCTCTTGCGAGCCTCGAAGGATGTTGTTCCGCTCAGTGCGTGCAGCCATCCTTCGAGACGCGCGCGAGAGCGCGCTCCTCAGGATGACGGTGGTGCACCTTCAAATCATCCGCGCCACCAACGGAATCCGTCGTAGCAGCACGGTCAGCGCCCAGCTTCCCGACAGCGTACCGATCAACACGATCGCGGCCTTGACGCCGGCGGGAAGTGCTAGGCCGTACATCACATATTGCAGCCAGATGATGAAAATGTAGTGCAGCAGATAAATCCCATAGGCCTGCGGCCGCATCGCATCGAGCAGACTCAGGCTGGTCCGCGCCAATCGCAACGAGGTCGCCAGGATCGTAAACGGCATCGCCGCGCTGAACAGCGCAAAGGCCATGCCGTACGCCACCTTCCACCACAGCGCCGGCGAATAAAAATCCGCCAGCCAATTGTGGTGGGCATAGACCAATAGCAAAATCGCGCCATAAAACACGACCGCAAAGCCAAGCCAGACGGCCCAGCGCTTGGCGATTGGGCCTTGTTCGGCGAGCACGCCTGTCGCAAGGCTGACGGCGCCGATGCCGATGCCGACAAAGAAGAACGCCGGATACAGCAGGATGCGGCTGGTCTGGATCGGGAACGGATAGTGGCCGGGCTCGAACCAGGCGCCATCGCCGAACACGAGATGCATCGGCAGATAGACTACGACCGATAAAACAGAGAACGCGACAAACGCCGCGACCGGCCGCGCGCGCAGCGCGGCGATCCATTGACCGAGGCCCGTGAAGATCTGCGGCGCCGTCGACCAGATCGCGGCGGCGACAATATCGAACACCAGCAGCACCCACAGAAACCACGACTGTCCCGACGGCCATGGTCCGACCGTCAGCATGTGCCACCAGAAATGAACAAAATTGAAATCGGTGGTGCCGGCCGGATGATAGCGCAGGAACGAGGCATAATAGGCGATCGGGATCAGCACGAAGATCGAGATCAGCAGCGGCACTCCGAGCCGCCAGGCACGGTGGCGCAAATAACCCGCCGCGCCCCGGCGCGCCAGGCTGTCATGGACGAACAGTCCCGAAATCAGGAACATGAAGGCCATGAAGAAGCTGTCGCAGAACAAGGCCACCAGATCGAAGCCGAGCCAGCGCATGCTGTCGCCGTTACCGAATACCGTGTAGTCGATGACGGAGTGGTAGAGCAGTACTAAGAAGGTGCCAAAGGTGCGCGCGCGGTCGAGCGCGACGATGCGCCCCTGCACGATGGCGGCCTGCGCGCATGCGCCGGTGTCCTCCAGCGTCGATACGGTCTCCGAAACCGACATTCGATCGCCCCTCAAATCATCCGCGCCACGAACGGGATCCTTCGCAACGCTGCGACCAGCGCCCAGCTTAGCGACAGCGTAGCGGCGAACACGATCGCCGCCTTGACGGCCGCGGGAAGCGCATAGTCATAGAGCGCGTATTGCAGCCAGATGATGAAGATGTAGTGCACCAGGAAGACGCCGTAGGCCGAGGGCCGCAGCCGATCCATCCAGCGCCAATCGGCGTTGGCAAAGCGCAGGAAAATCGTAGGCTCCGCGAAGGCCATCGCGGCGCTGAACAGCGCAAAGGCAAGCCCGTAGCCGACCTCCCAGTCCAGCGGCGGCGAATTGAAATTGGCCACCCAATTGTGGTGCGCATAGACCAGAAGCAGGATCGCGCCATAAAACAGCAGCGCGAAGGCCGACCAGACCAGCCAGCGTTTTACGACCTCGCCGTTTTGGGCCAGCAGGCCATCTCTCAGGTTGAGCGCGCCGACACCGACGCCAACGAAGAAGTACCCGCCATAGAGCAGGATACGGCTGGTCTGGATCGGAAGCGGATAACCGCCCGGCTCCAGCCAGCTCGAATCACCAAACGCCATCCGCATCGGCAGATAGATCACGACCGAGAAAACCAGAAACGCAGCGAAGGCCGTGACCGGCCGGTTGCGCAAGGAGAATATCAACCGGCCGAGTGCCGCGATGGGGCCGGGGGCAACCGACCAGACCAAAGCTACGATCGCGTCCAGCGCCAGCAGCACCCACAGGAACCAGGCCGGCCCCGACGGCCACGGCCCGACCGTCAGCGTGTGCCACCAGAAATGAAAGAAATTGAAGTCGGTGGTCCCCGGCAGATGATAGCGCAGGAACGTCGGATAATAGGCGATCGGCATCAGCACGAAGATCGACAGCAGGAACGGCACCCCCAGCCGCCAGGCGCGCTGGCCCAGGTAGCTCGCCGGGCCATGCCGCACCAGGCTGTCACGGGCGAACAGACCGGAAAGGAAGAACATACACGCCATGAAGAAACTGTCGTTGAACAGCACGACCAGATCGAAGCCGAGCCAGTGTGCGTGATCTCCGTTGCCGAAATAGGTGTAGTTGACGACGGAATGGTGCACCAGCACCAGGAGCGTGATGAACGTCCGCGCCCGGTCAAACGCTGCGATACGCGCCGGGGCCGTCGTGACGTCTTCGCCTGTGTCTGATTTCCGCAGCATTGCTTCCGTTCCACGCAAAATATCGACCGGGTGAAATATCCACCGGGTCGATGGATCAGTTCTCGAACGCGTCGTAGATGATCTTCTTGACCGTCGTTATGACGTGTATTCGCCCCGACGGCGAATCCTGCATCACGACGAAAAACATGTCCTCGGCGCGATCGACCACGATGTAGCAGCCGGTGGCGCCGTCCCATTTGATTTCGCCGAGCGAACCCGGCGGCGGCGGCACCGCGTTGCCGGGGCCGGTGCGGACACCGAAGCCATAGCCAAATCCGAAGCCGTCGCCGGGGTAATAGAAGTAATTGCGCGCCACGCCCGACCCCGGCCCGATATGATCCGTCGTCATCGCCGCAAAAGTCGCCGGGCTGAGATAGGTTTTTCCGTCGAGCTTGCCGCCGTCGAGCAACATCTGGCCGTAGCGTGCGAAATCGCCGACGGTCGAGACCATTCCACCGCCGCCGGATTCCCATCGCGTGACGTTGAGCGAGTTGCGCTCGACATGGCGGTCCTTGTCGAGCGGCTGGGCGTAGCGCGCCCGTTCCGCCGGATCGGTCAGGAAGAATTTGGTCGTGGTCATGCCGAGCGGATCGAGCAGATTTTGCTTCTCGAACTGATAGAGCGACTGGCCGGAGGCCACTTCGATGACGCGGCCGAGCACGTCGGCCGAATGACCGTAATCCCACAGCGTGCGCGGCTGTTCGGCCAGCGGCCGCGTCGCGATCCGTTCGGCGAATCCGGCATTGTCGAAATCGCCGAGATAGATGCCCTGATACGCGACCTTGACCAGTCCCGCGCCGTAGAAACCGTAGGTGATGCCGGAGGTATGCAGCAGCAGATCTTCGATGTTGATCGGCCGCCGCGGCGGCACCAGATCGAGCACCGGTCTGCCTGATTCATCCTTCCGCTCGACGCCGACTTTGGTGTCGGCAAAGGACGGGATGTATTTGCTGACGGGATCGTCGAGCGCGATCGCGCCGCGATCCACCAGCAGCATCGCTGCCACGCTGGTGATGGTCTTGGTCACCGAATGAATCGGAAAAATCGTATCCAGCGTCATCGGCACGCCGGCGTTGACGTCGCGTTTGCCGAACGCCTTCAGATACACCGGCTGGCCGTGTCGCTGGACCAGTACGACCGCGCCGGGAATGTGGCCCGCGGCGATCTCGCCATTGATGAAGCCTTCGATCGGCGCGAGCTTTTCCGCCGACAGCGCAGCTCCAGGGCGCGGCCCAAACGCCGCATCGGCCGCCGGCGATGCGCCCGCCGCGAGCAGAGCGCCCAACAGCGTCGCATAGCGAAGGCAGGACGCCGACACTGCTGAGTTACGCGCAAACATAGCCTGGCCCGACCACTCCAATCCGGTGACGTTAGGGCATAGCAGCGGCCTGATCCAGACGTCGGAAGGTACCGGTACCGCCGTCAGGAATACGGATTGATCAACTTTTGCTGTTCGGCGCTGTGGTGGGCGAGCAGATCGATGAAGGTACGGACCTTCGCCGACAGATGATGGCGGTGCGGATAGATCGCGTTCATCGACATTTCGACCGGCCGGTATTCCGGCAACAGGCGGATCAGCCGGCCCGATTCGAGGTCGTCATGAACCAGAAATCCCGCCGCCAGGCTGATGCCGACGCCTTCCAGGGCTGCCAGCCGCAACGTCTCGCCGCTGTTGGTGAGCAGATTGCCCGAGATCCGGATCACGGCGGGCGCCCCCTTGCGGTCGGTAAAATGCCATCCATCCTCAAATGGATAAAGCGCGTGGCGAACGCAATTATGCTGCGTGAGCTCGGACAATTGCTGCGGTCGCGGGTGCTTTTCGAGATACGAGGGCGAACAGCACAGTACATGCCGCCAGGTCGCCAGGCTGCGCACAATCAGGCTGGAATCCGGCGGCGGCGTCAGGCGAATCGCGATATCGAATCCCTCGTCGACGATGTCGATCATTCGTTCGCCCATGGTCATATCGACCTTGACGTCGGGATAGGCGGCCAGGAATTCGCCGACCACGGGCGAGATAAAGGGAATGATGTGCGTCGCCGTATAGATGCGCAGCGTGCCGCGCGGCGTCGATTGCATGGCGCCGGCGATGTCGTCCGCCTGCTCGAGATCGGCCAGGATCTGCGTGCAGCGGTCGTAATAGGCTTTGCCGATTTCGGTCAGGCTGACCTTGCGGGTAGTGCGATTGAGAAGTCGCGCGCCGAGCCGGTCTTCGAGCGACTGGACGTGATTGCTGACCATGGTGGTCGACATGTTGAGATGCCGGCCGGCCGCCGAAAAGCCGCCGCTGTCCACCACCCGAACGAACGCCGTCAGACTCGTCAGCCGGTCCATGGTTGCCTCCGATTATCCTCTCTTACCGGACAATCCTTCCAGTTTTTCGGGGATTATCACATTGCGCGGGACATTGCATCTATGGGCCAACACGGGGGCGCCCGACCAGGGACGCCGTGTCTTTGTCGGAGGATGCTATGGCGGACCTTACCTATGCTGCTGATTTGAATACGAAAACGGGCTTTCATTCCTATCGGCAGGCGGCCAAGCGCGCAGGCCTGGGGTTGGCGTTGGCGCTCGGCGTCGCCGCCGCCGTCGACTTCGGCTACGGCTATCTGACCACCGGGCGGTACCTGGAATCCACCGACGACGCCTACGTCAAGGCCGACTCCACGATCGTCGCACCAAAGGTCTCCGGTTATCTCGCGGAGGTGCTGGTGGCCGATAACGAGCCGGTCAAGGCCGGGCAATTGCTGGCGCGGATCGATGATCGCGATTTCAGGACGGCGCTGGCGCAGGCCCACGCCGATGTCGCTGGGGCCGATGCCACCGTGCGTAACCTCGATGCGCAGATCTCGTTGCAACATCCGGTCATCGAACAGGGCAGCGCCGATGTCGCCGCCGCCCAAGCAAGCCTGCAATTCGCGCGGCAGGAACAGGCCCGCTACGACGATTTGATGAAATCGGGCGCCGGCACGGTGCAGCACGCGCAGCAAACCGATTCGGCGCTGCGCGAGAAAATCGCGCAGTTGCAGCATGGCCAATCCGGCCTGATCGCCGCGCAGAAGAAGATCGACGTGCTCACCACCGATCGGGCCAAGTCCGTGGCGCAACTGGATCACGCCCGCGCGGTCGAACAGCAGATGCAGCTGAACTTGTCTTATACCGAGATCACCGCACCGGTCGACGGCACCGTTGGCGCGCGGACCTTGCGGGTCGGCCAATTCGTGCAGGCCGGCACGCAACTGATGGCGGTGGTTCCGCTCGATGCGGTCTATGTGGTGGCCAATTTCAAGGAAACCCAGCTCACCCATGTGCGCAATGGCCAGCCGGTCGAGATCGAGATCGACAGTTTCCACGGCACCAGGCTGAAGGGCCATGTCGACAGCCTGTCGCCAGCCAGCGGCCTCGAATTCGCGCTGCTGCCGCCGGACAACGCGACCGGCAATTTCACCAAGATCGTGCAGCGCGTTCCGGTCAAGATCGTGCTCGACGATCACCGCCTGACCGGCCTGCTGCGTCCGGGAATGTCGGCGGAGCCGACCGTCAACACCAAGGCCACGGTGGTCGCCGAGCGCGAAGCCAATCGCCGGGTTGCGCAACTGCTTCCCTCCCTGCCCCCGGGAGAGAACGGCGAGCATCGCTAGGTGCGAGCCAGTGAGAGGTGACGTCTCGACAAGAAGACGCCCCCTCACGCGTTACTTCGCTGGATGGTGTTCGCACCCAAGGCAACAACCTTCAGCATCAAGAACTTTTCAGTATCAAGTCTTGCTGGATAATCCTTCCGCCTTTTTGCGGATTATCTGATGCGTCCGCCCAATGCATTCTGCCGCTGTCGCCAAAGAGGAAACAGCCATGACCACGCTGCCAACCGCCGTCAACGCCGCATCCGCCAATCACAACGGCGACCGTCCCGCCAGCCCGGCCGCACCTGAAAGGCCGGCCGCGGCTCCGCAGGCCGTGCCGTTCAAGACCTGGATCGCGGTGCTCGGCGCGACACTCGGCGCCTTCATGGCGGTGCTCAACATCCAGATCGTCAACGCCTCGCTGGCCGACATCCAGGGCGGGATCGGCGCCGGCATCGACGACGGCGGCTGGATTTCGACCTCTTATCTGATCGCCGAGATCATCGTGATTCCCTTGAGCGGCTGGCTCGCGCAGGTGTTCTCGGTCCGGATCTATCTGCTCACCAACGCCGTGCTGTTTCTGGTGTTTTCGGCGGCCTGCGCGCTGGCGCAGGATCTGTCGCAAATGATCGTGCTGCGCGCGCTGCAGGGCTTTTTCGGCGGCGTGCTGATCCCGCTGGCCTTTACCCTGATCATCACGCTATTGCCGAAGGCCAAGCAATCCGTTGGCCTGGCGCTGTTCGCGGTGTCGGCCACCTTCGCGCCCGCGATCGGCCCGACCATCGGCGGCTATCTCACCGAGAACTGGGGCTGGCAGTACATCTTCTATGTCAATCTGGTGCCGGGCGCCCTCATGGTCGGCATGCTCTGGTTTTCGCTGGAATCCAAGCCGATGAAGCTCGCGCTGCTGCGCGAGGGCGATTGGCCCGGCATCGCCACCATGGCGATCGGCCTTGGCGCGCTACAGACCGTGCTCGAGGAAGGCAACAAGGACGACTGGTTCGGATCGGACTTCATCGTCCGCCTGTCGGCCATCGCAGCCATCGCCCTGGCGCTGTTCTTCTGGATCGAACTGACCTGCAAGAAGCCGGTGTTGAATCTGCGGCTGCTCGCCCGGCGCAATTTCGGCTTCGGCGTGCTGGCCAACTTCCTGATGGGCACGGCGCTTTACGGTTCGGTGTTCATCCTGCCGCAATATCTGGCGCGCATCCAGGGTTACAATTCCGAGCAGATCGGCATGGTGCTGGCGTGGACCGGCCTGCCGCAGCTCGTCCTGATCCCGATGGTGCCGCGGCTGATGAAGCGCTTCGATGCACGACTGATCATTGGCGTCGGCTTCGCGCTGTTCGCCGCTTCCAACTTCATGAACATCTACATGACGACGGATTACGGCTCTGATCAATTGTTCTGGCCTAACGTGGTTCGCGCGGTCGGTCAGGCGCTGGCGTTCGCGCCGCTCTCCGCCGTCGCCACCGCCGGCATCGAGGCCGAGAATGCCGGTTCGGCGTCAGGGTTGTTCAACATGATGCGCAATCTCGGCGGCGCGGTCGGCATCGCGATGCTGCAGACCTTCCTGACCAAGCGCGAGCAATATCATTCCAACGTGCTGACGCCGTCGGTCTCACTGTTCGAACAGGCGACGCGCGCGCGGATCGATCAGCTCACGCAATATTTCATCAATCACGGCATCACCGAGCGCGCCGACGCCACGCGCCGCGCGTTCGTCGCCATCGGCGCGGTGGTGCAGAAACAGGCCTTCATCCTGGCCTTCAGCGACACCTTCTATCTGATGGGCACAGCACTGCTGGTGGCGCTCGTGGCCGTCCTGTTCCTGCGGAAGGCCGGCCACCTCGACGCCGGCGGCGCCCATTAAGACATCCCCCAAACGACAACCAAAGGAGAATGACCATGAAACCCCGCATGAACTTCTATCAGGCCGCGCCCGATACCATCAAAGCGCTCAGCGCGCTCGAATCCCAGGTGCAGGCGAGCGGTCTTGAGCAATCCCTGATCGAACTGGTGAAGACCCGCGCGTCACAAATCAACGGTTGTGCCTTTTGCATCAACATGCACACCCAGGACGCGCGTAAACACGGCGAAACCGAAGCGCGGCTTTATCTGCTGAACGCCTGGCGAGAATCGCCTGGTTATTCCGACCGCGAGCGCGCCGCCCTGGCCTGGACTGAAGCGGTGACGCTGATTTCGGAAACCCACGCGCCCGACGACGTTTACGAAGCGGTGCGCGCGCAATTCTCCGAAGCCGAGACGGTCAATTTGACCATGCTGATCGCAACCATCAATGCCTGGAACAGGCTGGCGATCAGCTTTCGCGCGGTGCCGCAGATCAAGGCCAGCGTCAAGGCCGACGCGGCGTAGGCTTTGCGCCGTATTTCCAAATCGTCATGCGCGGGCAGATTGAATCGGTCGCGATTTCCCTTCACCTCTCCCCGGCGGGGAGAGGTGAAGGAAGCACGCGGATAGCCCGGCTCAATCTAGTCTCATCGCGTTCTAAACAGCCGTCTTCCTGGCGAAGTCCACATAGATCTCGCGCAGCCGGTCGGTCATCGCTCCCGGTTTGCCGTTGGCGATCTTCTTGCCGTCGATCGAGACCACCGCCTGCACGAACGAGCTGGCGCTGGTGATGAAGGCTTCCTTGGCCGCGAGCGCCTCCTCGATGGTGAACGCCCGTTCCTCGACCCGGAGCTGCCGCTCTTCGGCGAGCGCCACCACCGCCTTGCGGGTGCAGCCCGGCAGAATTTCGCTGCCGTTCTGCCGCGTCACCAGCACATCGTCCTGGGTCAGGATGAACGCCGATGACGAACCGCCTTCGGTGACCTTGCCGTCCTCGATCATCCAGGCTTCGCCGGCGCCGGCTTCCGCCGCCGCCTGCTTTGCCAGCACCTGCGCCAGCAGCGCCACGCTCTTGATGTCGCGCCGGGTCCATCGGATGTCCGGCACGGTGATGACGCCGATCCCGGTCTTGGCCGATGGCGCGTTGACGATATCCTTCGCCGAGGTGAACAGGATCAAGGTCGGCTTGACGCCTTTCGGAAACGCAAAATCCCGGCCGGTGTCGGCCCCGCGCGTCACCTCCAGATAGACCAGGCCGCTCACGAGATTATTGCGCGTGACCAGTTCTTTCTGGATCTCCTCGATCCGCGCAAGGCTCTCCGGCAGCGCCAGCGAGATTTCGCCGACCGAACGCGCGAGCCGGGCCAGATGCGATGCGTTGTCGATCAATTTACCGTCCAGCACGGCGGCGACCTCATAGATGCCGTCGGCGAACAGGAAGCCGCGATCGAGCACCGAAACCTTGGCCTCGGAAAGCGGCACAAATGATCCATTGACGTAAGCGATCGAGTCCAAGTGGGTTCTCCTGTCGGGCAGTGAAGGGATGGCGGCTGTTAGTATACAATAATTATTAAGGCTTGATCGAGGAAATTGGATCACTTCCGTCATTGCGAGGAGCGTAGCGACGAAGCAATCCAGCTTTGCTGTGTGGCGTGGATTGCTTCGTCGCTACGCTCCTCGCAATGACGTTGGGAGCGCCCTGCCCTAATGCGACAATATCTTCGACAGGAACTTCTGCGCGCGATCGCTGCGGGGGCTACCGAAAAAATCGGTCTTCAGCGCGTCCTCGACGATTTCGCCCTGGTCCATGAAGATCACCCGATGAGCCACCTTGCTGGCAAAGCCCATCTCGTGGGTCACGACCATCATGGTCATGCCCTCGCGGGCGAGGTCGACCATCACATCGAGCACTTCGCTGATCATCTCGGGGTCGAGCGCCGAGGTGGGCTCGTCGAACAGCATCGCGATCGGATCCATCGCCAGCGCCCGCGCGATCGCGACGCGCTGCTGCTGGCCGCCGGACAATTCGGCCGGGTGCTTGCGGGCGTGATCCTTCAGCCCGACCCGGTCGAGCAATTTCGAGCCCTTTGCCATGGCCTCGTCGCGCGACCGCCCCAGCACCTTCTGCTGCGCGAGACAAAGATTGTCGATGATCCGAAGATGCGGGAATAATTCAAAATGCTGGAACACCATGCCGACCCGGGCGCGCAGCTTCGGCAGATCCGTCCTGGGATCGCTGACGCTGATGCCATCGACCACGATGTGGCCGGCCTGGAACGGCTCCAGCGCATTGACGCACTTGATCAAGGTCGATTTTCCGGAGCCGGACGGCCCGCAGACCACCACCACCTCGCCCTTGGCAACGCTGGTCGAACAATCCTTCAGCGCCTGGAAGCTCGGCCCATACCATTTGTCGACGTGGCTGATCTCGATCATGACGTTCTCACTACCGGACAATGGCGATGCGCGACTGCAGGCGCCGGACACCGAAGGAGGCAAAACTGGAAATCGCGAAATAAACCACGGCCGCGAACAGATACATTTCAACCAGCCGGCCGTCGCGTTGCGCGACCTTGCTGGCCGCGCCCAGGAAGTCCGGGATCGACACCACATAGACCAGCGAGGTGTCCTGAAACAACACGATGGTCTGGGTCAGCAGCACCGGCAGCATGTTGCGAAACGCCTGCGGCAGCACGACGTAGCGCATGGTCTGACTGTAAGTCAGGCCGAGCGCCTGGGCCGCGGCGGGTTGCCCTTTGGAGATCGACTGGATACCCGCACGCATGATCTCGGAAAAATACGCCGCCTCGAACATCACGAAGGTAACCAGCGAGGAGGCGAACGCGCCGACGTGAATCGGCCGCGACGCTCCGGTCAGCCATTGCCCGACATAGGGCACCAGGAAATAGAACCAGAAAATCACCAGCACCAGCGGCAGCGATCGTATCAGGTCGACATAGAGGCCGGCGATGTGTCCCATCAGCCTGAACCTCGACAGCCGCATCAACGCGATCAGCGTGCCGAACACCAGGCCGCCGAGGCCGGCAAGGCCGGTCAGCATCAACGTGAAGGTCATGCCGTCGAGGAACAGATAGGCCAGTGAGCGGCGGATCACGTCGAAATCGAAATTGGCGAACATCGGTGCGGCTCACTTCCCGCTGATATAGCCGGGAATCGCCAGGCCGCGCTCGATGAGGCGCATGGCGATGACGACCACGACATTGATCATGAGATACAGCAGCGTCGCCGCCGTGAAGGCCTCGAACACCTGGAAAGAAAACTCCTGCATCGAGCGCGCGGCACCGGTCAACTCGATCAGGCTGATCGTGATCGCCACCGACGTATTCTTGATGGTATTGAGAAATTCCGAGGTCAGCGGCGGCATGATAATTCGAAACGCGATCGGCAGCAGCACATAACGATAGGTCTGCGCCGTCGTCAGCCCGAGCGCGGTCGCGGCGAGCTTCTGTCCGCGCGGCAGCGATCCGATCCCCGCTCTCAATTGCTCGGCGACTCGCGCCGACATGAACAACCCGATGCCGATCGCCGCGGTATAGAACGGCCCATTATGAAGCTGTTTGAGCCAGAGTCCCCACGCCGACGGCAGCAGTTCCGGCAACACGAAGAACCACAGGAACAGTTGCACCAACAGCGGCATGTTGCGGAAGAATTCGACGTAACAGAAACCGATCCAGGAAGCGGTCTTCGATGGCAGCGTGCGCAGCACGCCGACAATCGATCCGAACGCCAGCGCGATGATCCAGGCGCAGATCGCGACCTCGATGGTCACAAGCAGGCCCGACAGCAACATATCGAGATAGCTGCCGGTCCCGTCAGGGGCCGGCTCCCAGAAGATGCGCCAGTTCCAATGGTAATTCACGGAGCCTACATCGCCTTGGCCTTACATCGCCTTGTAGGAGGCCGGATCGGGCGAGTCCGACGGTTTGGCGAATTCGTGCTTGAGCTCCGCGCCGATCGGCGTGTTGAGATTCAACCCCTTCGGCGGAATCTTCTGCGTGAACCATTTGTCGTAGAGCTTCTGGCCCTCGCCGCTGGTGTAGAGTGCGGCGGTCGCGCCATCGACGACTTTCTTGAAGGCCGGATCATCCTTGCGCAGCATGATGCCGTAAGGTTCGGGCGTCGAAAACGCATCCGTCGAGATCACATAGGCATCCGGATCCTTTGATCCCGCCACGAAGCTTGCGAGCAGAATGTCGTCCATCACATAGGCGACCGCGCGATCGGTCTCGACCATCAGGAACGCCTCGGGATGATCCTTGGCCGTGATGACGTTGATGCCGAGATTGCGGGCGGCATTGGCTTCGACCAATTGCTTGATATTGGTGGTGCCCCCCGTCGAGACCACCGACTTGCCCTTGAGATCGTCGATCGAGTTGATCTTGCTGGATTTCTTGGAAACGTAACGGCTCGCGGTCAGAAAATGGGTGTTGGTGAAGGAGATCTGCTTCTGGCGGTCGGCGTTGTTGGTGGTCGATCCGCATTCGAGATCGATGGTGCCGTTGGCGAGCAGCGGAATCCGGGTCGACGACGTCACCGGATTGAGCTTGACTTCGAGCTTGTCGAGCTTGAGCTCGGCCTTCACCGCATCGACGATCCTGTAGCAGATGTCCATCGCGAAACCGATCGGCTTCTGGCTGTCATCGAGGTAGGAAAACGGGATGGAAGCGTCACGATAACCAAGGGTGATCGCACCGGTTTCCTTGATGTTTTTCAAGGTCCCGGTCAGTTCTTCGGCATTCGCGGCGCCCGCGGAAAACGCGGCGGCCAGCGTCAAGCCAATGATACCCACATGTTTCATTCGTATTCTCCTTAGCCCGGGAAAACTAATGCATAGATCGCGCCAGAACGGCACTTACGGGCTCATTCTGGGCCATAAAATCGACCGCTGACAAGGGAGGGCCCGACGGTTTCGAAGGGTTTCGGTCGCAGCGGGACTAATTGCCTAGAAGATGCCCCTTTGTGTAGAAGATCCGCCTGCCTCAGCGGCGTGGCCATAAGCCATCGCTTGATGCGACGGGGGCGGAATGTCATGGTCGCTGCGGGGAGATAGCGGGTTTGACACCGCCATGACTGTAGAATCATGAAAAAAGAAATCCGGTTGAACGCGTTCGCCATGAACTGCGTCGCGCATCAATCGCCCGGGCTATGGACCCATCCGCGCGACCGCACTGCCTGTTATAACCGGCTGCCGTACTGGCTCGATTTGGCCAGGACGCTTGAGCGCGGGCGGTTCGACGGGCTTTTTCTGGCCGATGTGCTCGGGGTCTATGACGTGTTCGGCGGCAGTCCGGATGCGGCGCTGCGCAACGCCACGCAGACGCCGGCGAACGAACCGCTGCTGCTGGTCCCGGCGATGGCGGCGGTCACCGAGCATCTCGGCTTTGGCGTCACCAGCAATCTGTCCTACGAGCCGCCCTATCCGTTCGCGCGGCGGATGTCGACGCTCGACCACCTGACCGAGGGGCGGATCGGCTGGAACGTGGTGACCGGCTATCTCGATAGCGCCGCCCGCGGCGCCGGCAAGGACAAGCAGACCGCGCATGACGACCGCTACGATGTCGCCGACGAATATATGGACGTGGTCTACAAGCTCTGGGAAGGAAGCTGGGAAGACGACGCGGTGCTGCGCGATCGCGCGCGCAGCCGGTTCGTCGATCCGGCCAAGGTCCATCGCGTCCAGCACCAGGGCAACAATTACCGGCTCGACGCCATTCATCTCAGCGAGCCGTCGCCACAGCGCACGCCGGTGCTGTATCAGGCCGGCACCTCGCCGCGCGGACGGCAGTTCGCCGCACAGCATGCCGAATGCGTCTTCATTTCGGGCCCATCCGCCAAGATCATCGCGCCGCGCGTGTCGGCCATTCGCGCGCTCGCTGCGGCTGCCGGGCGCAACCCCGCCGAAATCCTGATGTTCAGCATGATGACGATCGTTCTCGGGCGCACCGAGGCCGAGGCCAAGGCGAAATACGCCGACTATCGCAGCCACATCAATCCCGAGGGCGCACTGACCCTGATGTCCGGCTGGACCGGCGTCGATTTCTCGACCTACGATCTCGATCAAGAGGTTCGCCACGTCGAGAACGATGCCGGCCGTACCGCGATGGACAACATCACCCGCGCCGATCCCGACCGGATCTGGACCGTGCGCGAAGTCGCCCAGCATGTCGGCATCGGCGGCATCGGGCCGGTCATCGTCGGCACGCCCGAAAAGGTCGCCGACGACATCGAGGCCTGGTTCGACCAAACCGACGTCGACGGCCTCAACGTTCCGTTCGCGGTCTCGCCCGGCGATTTCGAGGACATCACCGAGATGCTGGTGCCGGAACTGACCCGGCGCGGGCGCTACAAGCGCGCCTATCGACATGGCACGCTGCGCGAGAAATTATTCGGCGACGGCCGCGCAAGGTTGGCGGCACCGCATCCGGCGGCACAGTATCGGCCGAAGACGAAATGAAGGTCTCCGTCATTCCGGGACACGCACCTTTGCGTGGGCCCGGAATCCATAACCCCTGTATCTCAGTTAAGTAACGAACGCTAACACAGGGAGTATCGATTCCGGGCTCGTGCTTCGCACGCCCCGGAATGACGGTGGAAGCTCAATTCACCGAATTATTCACCACCACTTCGATCAATTTCGTGCCTGGCCGGCTGAATGCCGAGGACAGCGTCGACTTCAATTGACCGGGATCGGTGATGCGGATCGCTTCCAGCCCGAGCGATTTTGCCAGCCCGGTGAAATCCACCGGCGGATCGACGAAATCCATCCCGACGTAATGGTCGTCGCCGTGAAACGCCAGCAGGCGCTGCTTGATGATGCGATAGCCGCCATTGTTGACGATGATGAAGGTCAGCGGCAGCTTGTGATTGGCCGCGGTCCACAGCGCCTGGATCGAGTACATCGAGCTGCCGTCGCCGGAGAAACACACCACCGGGCGGTCGGGATTGGCGAGGCTGACGCCGACCGACGCCGGCAATCCCCAGCCGATGCCGCCCGAGGCCAGCGCATGATAGCCGTAGCGATCGCGGTGCGGGCGCAACGCCGTGATCTGCCGCGACGATGTCAGCCCCTCATCGACCAGGATGGCATTCTCAGGCATCGCCTCGACCACCTGCAAGGCCAGCCAGTCGGCATCGATCGGCGAGGTGTCACTGGCCTTGGAAATCTGCTCGACCAGCGTCTTGCGCCGCGCGGTCCAGTTCTTCGGCGCCAGCGCGTCGATGCCCTTTTTGGCGCGGATTTCGAGCGCGGCGCCGCCGGCGGCTTGCAACGCCGGGATCAGCGCGCGCAGGGTTTCCTTCACATCGGCCTTCACCGCGATCTCGGCGCTGTAGTTCTTGGCGATGTCCCAATCGACCAGCCCGACCTGAATGATCGGCATCCCCTCAGGCAACGGATCGACCTCGCTGTACACCGACATCCGCAATGGATCGGCGCCGAGCACGATCATCAGATCGTAAGGCTGTAGCACCTCGCGGACCTGGCTCTGCAAACGCGACAGCGCCCCCATGAAGCATGGGCTTTCCGACAGGAATTGCGCGCCATAGGGCGTCGAGCACTGATAGGCCGGCGCGCCGAGCGTGGCGGCGAAGCTCGCAGCCTCCTGCAACGCATCGCTCTTGACGATTTCATCGCCGGTGATGATGACCGGGTTTTGTGCCTTCAAAATGCGCTGCGCCAGCGCCTGCAACGCCTCGTCGGACGGGCGCACACGGGTGTCGACGCGGGTCGAATGTCCGAGTTCGATGCCGGCTTCGGCGTTGAGAATGTCGCCCGGCAGCGAGATGAACACCGGGCCGGTCGGCGGCGTGGTCGCGATCTTGGCGGCGCGGCGCACGATCCGCGGCAGATCTTCCAGCCGCGTCACCTCGACCGCCCATTTCACCAAGGGCTCGGCCATCTGCACCAGCGGCCCGTACAGCACCGGCTCCATCAAGCCATGACCCTGCTCCTGCTGGCCGGCGGTCAGGATCATCGGCGTGCCGGTGAATTTCGCGTTGAACAGCGAGCCCATCGCATTGCCGAGCCCGGGCGCGACATGGACGTTGCAGGCCACCAAACGCCCCGAGGCGCGGCTGTAGCCGTCGGCGATCGCGACCACCAGGCTTTCCTGCATCGCCATCACGTAAGTGAGGTCGGGATGGTCCTTGAGCGCGTGCATGATCGGCAGTTCGGTGGTCCCGGGGTTGCCGAACAGATGCGTGATGCCCTCATCCTTCAGCAATGCAAGAAACGCCGAGCGGCCGGTGATGCGATTCATGAAACGGTCTCCTCCTGCCCGCGGTCGTTCCGCCGGGTTCGAATCATCATGGACGATGGGCGGCGGCAAGATCAATGGAAGGCGGTCATGGCTGCCCTGCGCGGACGGGCATCGGAAGCGGGCCAACCCGGTTGCTTCAGCTCAGAACATTCCCTCGTGCTCGATCGGCTTCTTCTTTTTCGAGCGCTGCCAGACCACGCCCGGAAAGCCCTTCAGCGGCCCCAGCGGCTCGCCGGTATAGGCCCATTCCTGCAACTCCTCGATCGCGATGTGATAGAGCGGCTGCCGGCCGGTGCGCCCAGTCAAGAGCGCGCGCGGGATATTCACCATGTGCGGGGAACGCGGACGTTCGTAGAACAAAGGCGAGCCGCAATGGGTGCAGAAGCTGCGGGTGGTCGAGGTCGCCTTGTCCTGGTAGCGCGAGATATTCGTTTGGCCCTTGGTGATGCGGAAACGCTTGCGCCAGCTTCCGACATAGGTCGCATATGCCGCGCCATGGGCGCGGCGGCTCGCGGCCGAATGGTCATGCCAGGCCCAGCGCGCGGGCGTGTCGATCTCGAAGCCGACCTTGCCGCACAGGCACTGGCCTTTCGAAACGCCGACGGGTGTTGCAGTCTTGGTCACGGGCTGTCCTCGTAGCCCGGATGAGCGCAGCGACATCCGGGACCAGCATCGACAGCGTTCCCGGATGTCGCTTCGCTCATCCGGGCTACGATGGGTTCACACCTTCTCCAACTCGCTATGCTCCGGATAATCCGTGTAGCCCGCGGCGTCGCCGCCGTAGAACGTCGCGCGGTTATAGGGCGTCAGCGGGAAACCATGCGCGAGGCGGCGCGGCAAATCGGGGTTGGAAATGAAGATGCGGCCGAACGCAATCGCGTCGGCATGCCCCTCGGCAATCGCGGCGTTGGCGGCCTCGCCGCTAAAGCCGCCGGCGGTAATCAATGTGCCGCGCCACAGCGGGCGAAACAGCACCATCGCCGACGGCACGTTCTGATGATTGACTTCGGCACGCCCGGTCCCGCTCGAACGCGGCTCGATGAAATGCAGATAGGCAAGGCCCAGAGGATCGAGCGATGTGATGGCATGGCTGTAGAGCGGCATCGGATCGGCCTCGCCGCTGCCATTGGCCACGCCGTAAGGCGACAGCCGCACGCCGACCCGGTCGGCGCCCCAGACCTCGATCACGGCTTTGGTCACCTCCATCAAAAATCGCGTCCGGTTCTCGATCGAGCCGCCATACTGGTCGGTGCGCAGATTGGTGTGCGATTGCAGGAACTGCTCGATCAGGTAGCCATTGGCGCCATGGATTTCGACGCCGTCGAAGCCGGCCTTGAGCGCGTTCGCAGCGCCCTGCCGATAGGCCTCGACGATACCAGGGATTTCGCTGGTCTCCAGCGCCCGCGGGGTCTCGTAGGACACCACCTGGCCGTCCGCCGTCGAGGTTTTCAGCTCCGCCGGAATTGCCACCGCCGAGGGGGCGACCGGCAACACGCCGCCGGGCTGCAGCGAGGAATGCGAGACCCGCCCGACATGCCAGAGCTGGAGAAAGATGATGCCGCCCTTGGCGTGGACGGCATCGACCACCTCGCGCCAGCCGGCAATCTGCTGCTCGGAGTAGATGCCGGGCACCCCGGGATTGCCAAAACCGCTCGCCATCACCGGCGACGCCTCGGCGATCAACAGTCCACCGGGCGTGGCGCGCTGGGCGTAATATTCGGCGTTCAGCGGCCGCGGCGCCAGAGACGGCCTCGCCGCCCGCATCCGTGTCAACGGCGCCAGCATGACGCGGTGCTTGAGGTGGTAGGGACCGATCTGTAGCGGTGAGAATAACGACGGAAAGTTCATGCCTGCCCCGGATTTTCTTGCGTGGTTCTCGGATATGGTGCGACTTCATCTTGTTCGCAAATCGCCGCGGTGGCAATGTAGGCCCCGAGGCGAGAGAGCACACGTCCATGCAGAAATCCGGCACCACAGCGCTGCCCTCCCTGAGCGTCCGGATCGATCTCGACGCCGAGGGCCGCATCGGGCCGGGCAAGATCCAGCTTTTGGAAAACATTCACGCCTGCGGCTCGATCTCGGCGGCCGGTCGCGCGATGGACATGTCCTACAAGCGGGCATGGGACCTGGTCGACGAAATCAACCGGATCTGCCGCCATGCCGCGGTCGAGCGGCAAACCGGCGGCAAGAACGGCGGCGGCGCGGTGCTGACACCTTTCGGTCTGTCGCTGGTCGCGCGCTACCGCAAGATCGAACGCGACGCTGCCAGCGCGGTGAAGAAGGACCTGGCAGCCCTGCGCAGCGACATCGGCCGGCCGGTGAAGGCTGTGAGCCGGTAGAAACGATCACCATTGCCGATGTTTCGTCATGGCCGGGCTTGTCCCGGCCATCCACGTCTTTGGTCGCGACGACGAAGATAAGACGTGGATGCCCGGGACAAGCCCGGGCATGACGAACTTTGTTGTCCTAGCCCGTCTTGATCCAGACCGCCTTGACGTTGAGGTATTCTTCGAGATGCTGCTTGCCGGACTCGCGGCCGTAGCCGCTCATCTTGTAGCCGCCGAACGGCACCGCCGGGTCCATCGCCTGATAGCAGTTGACCCACACCGAGCCCGCGCGCAGCGATTTTGCGACCTGATGCGCCTTGCTGACATTGGTGGTCCAGACGCCGCTGCCGAGCCCGAAGGTGGTGGCATTGGCGCGCTGGATCAGTTCGTCGGTATCCTTGAACGAGATCGCCGAGATCACCGGGCCGAAGATTTCTTCCTGCGCGATCCGCATATTGTCCTGCACGTTGGCGAACACGGTTGGCGCCACGAAATATCCCTTGGATAACGCGCCCTCGGTCAGCGGCGTGCCGCCGGCCAGCGCCTTGGCGCCTTCCTTCTGGCCGATCGCCAGATAATCCGACACCCGGTCCATCTGCTGCTTCGAGACCAGCGGTCCGATCTGGGTGTTGGGATCGAGACCGTTGCCGACTTGCAGCTTCTTGCCGTATTCGGCGACCCGGCCGACGAATTCGTCATAGATCTTGTGCTCGACGAACAGCCGCGTGCCGGCGCTGCAGATCTGGCCGGAATTGGCGAACACCGCCATCGCAGCCCCCGGCACCGCCGCGTCGAGATCGGCGTCGGCGAACACGATGTCAGGCGACTTGCCGCCGAGTTCGAGCGACACCCGCTTGAGGTTGCCGGCCGAGGCCCGGATGATCGCCTGCCCGGTGACGTGCGAGCCGGTGAAGGCGACCTTGTCGACCCCGGAATGCGCCGACAGCGCCGCACCCGCGGTCTCGCCAAAGCCGGGCACCACGTTGACGACACCCGCTGGAATGCCGGCTTCCATCACCAGTTCGGCCAGCCGCAGCGAGGTCAGCGGCGCCTCCTCGGCGGGCTTGAGGATCACGGTGCAGCCGGTCGCGATCGCAGGACCGATCTTCCAGATGCTGGCGCCGAGCGGGCCGTTCCACGGAATGATCGCGCCGACCACGCCGACCGGCTCCTTCAGGGTGTAGGAGAAGATATCCCCGGGCAGCGAGTTCTCGATGGTCTCGCCATGCAGCGCGGTGGCCTGGCCCGCGTAATACCGCAGCATGCCGAGCACGCGCAGCTTGTTGCCGCGGGTGCGGCTGATCGGCGCGCCCATGTCGAGCGTATCGAGCTGTGACAGTTCCTCGAAATTCTTCTCGACCAGATCCGCGAGCTTGAGCAGCAGCGCCTGCCGCTCGAACGGCTTGACCTTGCTCCACGGTCCCTCGAAGGCGCGGCGGGCTGCCGCGACCGCGCGATTGATATCCTCGGCATCGCCCTCGGCGACGGTGGCGAGCAACTCGCCGGTGGCGGGATTATGCGTCTCGAATGTCTTACCGGAGGCAGCATCCACCCATTTGCCGTCGATCAGCATCTTCTTGTAGGAACCATCCGCGTAAGGATGGCGCGTCATCGGAATAGCTTGCGTCACAGCCATATCGGCACTCCCTTGATGTCACTTGATATTTTTGAAGTCGTTATATTCCAAATTCTACAACGCTGAGCCGATAGCGTAAAGCGCGCTTGCGGTTGAATGAAGGCGTCAGGCGAGGACCTCCCATGTCGTTTCGTGCATGGCAGCCGCGCCGTGATAGCGTAATTCGACATAGCGTAATTAGATCTCGCCGAGAAAAATCGATCAGGAGCGGTCCATGCCCCACCCAGCCATGTCACCCGATAACGTCGCGGTCATTACCGGAGGCGCATCCGGCATCGGGCTCGCCGCCGCGATCCGGTTCGCCAGCCTCGGCATGCGGGTCTGCATTGCCGATATCGGCGCCGACCGCCTCAAGGACGCCGAAACAAAACTGTCATCTGTAGCGCCCGGCGGCGCTGCCAACATCATGACTGCTGCGATCGACGTCAGCCGCGTCGAGCAACTCGCCGGCCTCGAAGCCGCGGTGCGACAACGGTTCGGCGGCACCGACATCCTGATGAACAATGCCGGGATATCGCCGGGCGCCGGGATGTTCGGGCCGCTGGAGAACTGGCAGCGCCTGCTCGCGGTCAACCTCTGGGGCGTGATCCACGGCACGCAAACATTCGCGCCGCAGATGATCGAACGCGGCCGGCCCGGGCTGATCATCAACACCGGCTCCAAGCAGGGCATCACCACACCGCCCGGCGAGCCCGCCTACAACGTCAGCAAGGCCGGCGTGAAGGCCTTTACCGAGGCATTGCAGCATGAACTGCGCAACACCGCCGGCAACAAGATCAGCGCCCATCTGCTGATCCCGGGTTTTGTCTTTACCGGTTTGACCTCGCGCGGCCGCGCCGAGAAGCCGGCCGGCGCCTGGACGCCGGAACAGACCGTCGACTTCATGATCGAACGGATCGACGCCGGAGATTTTTACATACTGTGTCCCGACAATGATGTGCCGCGAAGCCTCGACGAACGCCGCATCCAGTGGGCCGCCGGCGACCTCGTCGAAAACCGCCCGCCACTGTCGCGCTGGCATCCGGACTACGCCGATGCGTTCGCGAAGTTTGCGAAGGGGGAGTAGCGGCGTCGTAGGCAGGACGCTTCTCCACATGACCACGTCGTCCCGGCCTTGCGCAGGGACCCATCACCCCTGGCGTTAGTTAGCGCAGAGGGCGTCGGCGACACTGCCGAAACGAGAACACACGGCGTATGGGTCCCGGCGCGGAGGCCGGGACGACGTGGGTATATCGCTCGGATTCAATTTTTGCCCCATAGGGCAGCCCCGCTGGTGCTCACGTCATCCTGAGGTGCGAGCTCTTGCGAGCCTCGAAGGATGACCGCAGGCACCGTGCTGAACAACATCCTTCGAGGCGCGCCGAAGACGGCGCGCACCTCAGGATGACGCTGCCGTTGCTACTTCTCCGCCGGCAGCGCCACCGGAATAAACCCAAACGCTTTCAGGCTCGCTTGTCCCTGCGGCGATAGCAGATACATCGCGAAATCGGCCGCACCCGGCTGCGCTTTGAGCGACACCGTCAATCCATATTCGGGACCGACCGCAAGTTCATCCGGCAGCTCGACCGATCTATATTTCGATGAGGCCTTCACGATCTCGCGCGCGCCCGAGCAATAATAGATGAACAGGTCGATACGGTGCTCATCGAGTGCCGCCAGCAATGGGGAGCGTCCGTTGACGGCTGGCGCGGAGGTCGGACCGCCGATCAATTGCTGGGCTTTTTCCGACAAGGTCTTGAACGCGCCGGGCCGCCGCGTCTCGATCCGGTGGAAGATCTCCCAGGTATAGTCGCCGGATGGATCCGACACCGGCGTCGATGTTCCGATCCGAACCTCCGGCTTCAGCAGCGTATCGATCAGATTGCCGGTGTTAGCGGCGCCGTCGGCCGTGGTCACGACGCACAAAGCGTTGCGCGTGAACAGCACGCTGGGGCCGGAGATACCGGCGCCGGTCAGGGTTTGCGCGTGCGGCAATGCGGCGGAAGCAAAGATGTCGAAGGCCTCGCCTTTTTGCAGCCGGTCGCGCAGCAACCCGGACGGACCCCACACTGGCGCGAAGCTCGCGCCGGTCTGTTTGGCGTAGTCGGCGAAGATCGCGGTGAAGGCATCTTTCAAGCTGCCGGCCGCCATCACCCGGATGTCGCCCGCGGACGCCGCGTGGGAGGTTAGTGCCATCATCAGGGCTACCAGCCAGGTTCGCATGGGGTGGTTCCAACTTGCCGTCATTCCGGGACACGCGGCTTCGCGTGGGCCCGGAATCCATAACCCCTGTATTTATGTTCAGCACCCATCCGCTGTCACAGGGGTTATGGATTCCGGGCTCGCGCAAGAGCGCGCCCCGGAATGACGATGGATGAAATTCAGTGCCGCGTCAAAACGCCGCCGAAGCAGGCGCTCAATTCGTGCGCAGCATCGTTTTCGCGACCGGCTGGGCCACCAGCGCTTCGCCGAGTTCGCTTTGCTGGTCGCGCGGGATCGAGAAGCAGACGGAAAAGCCGTCGACGGTGCGCAGCGTGACCATGCCCTGGGTGGGATCGGACGATTGCTCGACCGCCCAGGACGCCAACGGATAGGCGTAGCGCAGGCTCTGGTCGCCGAAGCGGGTCTGCAGCGCCTTGTCGATCAGTCCCGGCAAGGTCATGGCGAGCGCACCGACCTGGTTGAGCGACAGCCGGATGGTCGCGGGCTTGCCTTGTGAATCGACGAAACCCAGCGAAATCGCGCCGCCATCCGGGGCGACCTCGCAGGTGGTGAGGGCTTGCGTCTCGATTTCCATGGCGGCGGCTCCGGCGCGGCGAATGCGTTATATTCGTAAGTATATATCGATTTTGGCGCCGGCGTCCAAGCCCGGTTTTGGGGAACCGGCAGGGCGCGAGAGGCCGTAGTCGGCCGGCCGAAACCGTGATATGCGTAGGAATATAGCGAGACCTCCCAAGAGGTCCGTTCCACAGGGAGAGAAAACCAGATGAGTGAATTCAACCTTCTCATTGACGGCAAGATGGTTCCCGGCGACCAGACCATGGCGGTGCTCAATCCCGCGACCGAAGAAATCGTGGCGCAGTGCCCGCGTGCCTCCAAGAACCAGCTCGATACCGCCGTTGCCGCCGCCAAGGCGGCCTTTCCGGCCTGGGCCGCGACTCCGATCGAGGAACGCCGCCGGCTGGTCGGCAAGATGGCGGATGTCATCGAAGCCAACACCAATGAATTGGCGCGTCTCTTGACCAGCGAACAAGGCAAGCCGCTCGCCGACGCGACTGGCGAAGTCATGGGCATGGCAGCCTTCTTCCGCTACCTCTCCTCGCTCGATTTGCCGATGAAGGTGATCGAGGACTCCGGCGACCGCCGCGTCGAAGCCCATCGCCGCCCGCTCGGCGTGATCGGCGCCATCATCCCCTGGAACTATCCGCTGCTGATCCTCAGCTTCAAATTGCCGTCGGCGCTCCTGGCCGGCAACACGCTGGTGGTCAAGCCCGCGCCGACCACCCCGCTGGCGACGCTGAAATTCGCCGAACTGGTCAAGGATGTGCTGCCCAAGGGCGTCCTCAACGTCATCACCGACGCCAACGACCTCGGCGACTTCATGACCAAGCACCCGGACATTCGCAAGATCTCGTTCACCGGCTCGACCGCGACCGGCCAGAAGGTGATGGCGAGTGCGGCGGCGACATTGAAGCGCATCACGCTGGAACTCGGCGGCAATGACGCCTCGATCGTGCTCGACGACGTCGATCCGAAGAAGGTCGCGCCCGGTATCTTCGAAGGCGCGTTCCAGAATTCCGGCCAGGTCTGCCTCGCGATCAAGCGGCTCTATGTGCACGAGTCGGTCTATGACGAAATCTGCAACGAACTGGTGGCGATCGCCAAGAACACCGTGGTGGACGATGGCTCCAAACAAGGGACAAAACTCGGGCCGCTGCAGAACAAGATGCAGTACGAGAAGGTAAAGGGCTTCCTCGAAGACGCCCGCAAGAACGGCAACATCATTGCCGGCGGCTCGGCGATGGATCGTCCGGGCTATTTCATCGAGCCGACCCTCGTGCGCGACATCAAGGAAGGCTCGAAGCTGGTTGACGAAGAGCAGTTCGGCCCGGTGCTGCCGATCATCAAATTTTCCGACAATGACGACGTCATCCGCCGCGCCAACGCCACCAATTACGGCCTGGGCGCGTCGGTCTGGTCGTCGGATGTTGCCCGCGCCCACAAGGTTGCGAGCCAGATCGAGGCCGGAACGGTCTGGATCAACAAGCACCTCGACATGGCTCCGCATATCCCGTTCGGCGGTGCCAAGCAGTCCGGCATCGGCACCGAGTTTGCCGAGGAGGGTCTGGCGGAGTTCACCCAGCTGCAGATCATCAACGAGGCCCGGACCTGACGGACTTGTTTTGGGCCCTAGATTATTTGGGTCCTTGAGTACTTGCGATCGCGGCGAGTGATCTCGCCGCGATCGTCGCAGTGACGGAAGAGGCTTTTGCCGCCGCAACAATCTTGCCGTCCCAAGCCCACTTCCGGTTTCAGCAATTTGGGAGCTAGCGCTGTGCGCGGAACGCCGAACCCGCGCGCCGCGGCGTCCTACGAGATTCGGCGTCAGGTCCGGCCATCGCCGGACACTCCGGGAGAACGTTCATGTATCATGAGGCGATTGAGAAGGTCTCCAAGCAGGTTCTGATCCGCGACCGCTACGACAATTTCATCGGCGGCAAATGGGTGGCGCCAAGCGAGGGACGCTATTTCGACAATCCGAGCCCCGTCACCGGCAAGAAGCTCTGCGCGGTACCGCGCTCGACCGCGGCCGATATCGAACTGGCGCTCGATGCCGCCCACAAGGCCAAAGACGCCTGGGGCAAGACTTCGGTGGCCGAACGTTCGCGCATCCTCAACAAGATCGCCGACAAGCTTGAATCCAACCTCGATCTGCTCGCGCTGGTCGAGACGCTCGACAACGGCAAGCCGATCCGCGAGACCACCTACGCCGACATGCCGCTGGTGGTCGACCACTGGCGCTATTTCGCCAGCGTGATCCGCGCCCAGGAAGGCGGCATTTCGGAGGTCGATGCCGATACCGTCGCCTATCATTTCCACGAGCCGCTCGGCGTGGTCGGTCAGATCATTCCGTGGAATTTCCCGATCCTGATGGCGACCTGGAAGCTGGCGCCGGCGCTTGCCGCGGGCAATTGCGTGGTGCTCAAGCCCGCCGAGCAGACCCCGCTCGGCATCCTGGTGGTGATGGAACTGATCGCCGATATCCTGCCGCCCGGCGTCATCAATGTCGTCAACGGCTTCGGGGTCGAGGCCGGCAAGCCGCTGGCGCAGAACAAGCGGATCGCCAAGATTGCCTTCACCGGCGAAACCACGACGGGGCGGCTGATCATGCAATACGCCTCCGACAACATCATTCCGGTGACGCTCGAACTCGGCGGCAAGTCGCCGAACATCTTCTTTGCCGATGTCGCCGACGCCGATGATGACTTCTTCGACAAGGCGCTGGAAGGCTTTGCGATGTTCGCGCTCAACCAGGGCGAGGTCTGTACCTGTCCGAGCCGCGCACTGGTCCAGGAAAAGGTCTATGACCGCTTCATGGAGCGCGCGCTCGCCCGCACCAAGAACATCAAGCAGGGCCATCCGCTCGATCCGGCCACGATGATCGGCGCGCAAGCCTCCAACGACCAACTCGAAAAAATCCTGTCCTATTTCGATATCGGCAGGCAGGAGGGCGCCAAGGTCTTGACCGGCGGCAAACGCGCGCAGCTCGGCGGTGAGCTCGCCGAGGGCTATTACGTCGAGCCGACGATCTTCGAAGGCCACAACAAGATGCGCGTGTTCCAGGAAGAGATCTTTGGACCCGTGGTCTCGGTGACCAAGTTCAAGGACGATGACGAGGCGTTGGCGATCGCCAACGACACGCTCTATGGCCTCGGCGCCGGCGTCTGGACCCGCAACGGCAATCGCGCCTACAAGTTCGGCCGCGCGATCCAGGCCGGCCGGGTCTGGACCAACTGCTATCACGCCTACCCGGCGCACGCCGCCTTCGGCGGCTACAAGGCATCGGGCATCGGTCGTGAGAACCACAAGATGATGCTCGACCACTACCAGAACACCAAGAACATCCTGGTCAGCTACGGCACCAAGGCGCTTGGGTTCTTCTAAAGGCTTGGCGAGAGTAAAATAGGAACCGTCATTGCGAGGAGCGAAGCGACGAAGCAATCCAGTGCTTCCTGTGTTGCCCTGAATTGCTTCGCGGAGCCTGTCATCGGGCCGGCCATAGGCCGGACCCGTTCGCTCGCAATGACGAGGAGGGTTTGATCATGGTTCATCGCGTCGAGATCACCGACAAGGCGGCGGAAGTCGTCGCACGGCTCAAGGCCATGCACGGCGCCCTGATGTTCCACCAGTCCGGCGGCTGCTGCGACGGTTCGGCGCCGATGTGCTACCCCAAGGGCGATTTCCGGGTCGGCCCGCAGGACGTGCTGCTGGGCGAGATTTCCGGCTGTCAATTCTACATCGGCGCCGCGCAATTCGAATATTGGCAGCATACCCAGCTGATCATCGACGCGGTGCCCGGGCGCGGCGCGGGATTCTCGCTGGAAGCGCCCGAAGGGGTCCGGTTCCTGACCCGCAGCCGGGTCTTTACCGATGCCGAGGTCAACGAACTGGAAGCGGCCGGGCCGCCGTTACGGGCGGCCTGACCGGCGCCCGGTAGTCGGCAGGCCGAGGCCGTGATATGGTTGCCGCTACAACGACCTTCGAAGGCCCATCATGTTCGACTCCCTGTGCGACCTCGCAGCTTTGGTCTACGACAAGCATCAGGACCCCGACCAGATTCTGCGGGAATTCGCCGCCGATTTGAACCATCGCGGCTATCGCGCGGTCGGGCTGGTGCAGCTTGGCCACCATTGCGTCGACGACAATCTGTCGGCGATGCTGGTGCACAATGGCGAACAGTTGCGCCTGTTCCAGGACCTCGGCAGTTGCTCGACCGGCTGCCGGCTCGATGTCGGCCAGTTGCTCGACGCCGGCCAGCAGATCGCCGACGCGATCGACCAAGGCGCCGATCTTTTGATCGTCAACCGCTTCGGCCGCCAGGAGCGCGAAGGCAAGGGCCTGTCCTATCTGGTCGAGCGCGCGCTGAGCGCGGATATTCCGGTCGTGATCGCGGTGCCCAGCCACCGATTCGAAGACTGGATCAAATTCGCCGACGGCATGAGCGTCAAACTGGCCTGCGAGCGTGAGGCGCTGGAGGGCTGGTGGAGCGCGGTTTCGGCGCGCAATGCGCGGATCGTCCCGCAAGATCACCAAAGCGTCTGCGAAGTTTTAAAGTAGCCGAACGCGAAGACAGCCTAAGAATTCGTCATGCCCGGGCTTGTCCCGGGCATCCACGTCTTTGCTACATCTCGAACAAGAAAGACGTGGATGGCCGGGACGAAGCCCGGCCATGACGGAAAGCTACAGCGTCTCTTGCTTGTGGCCGCATTCCTTGCAGGCGAATTTTACCCGCGTGACGCCTTTTTCCGCCGAGACGCGATTTGGCGCGCCGCATTTGCCGCAGACCGCTTCGATCCGGGTATTGCCCTGCTTGATGACAAGGGCCTTCTTCGCCATGGTTTCGCGGATCAGCCGCTCCGCCTCTTCACGCATCGCCTGCTTCGACATCCGTCCGCACCCGTCTTGAAAAGCAACTGCCGGGGCCGTCTTATCACAGCCGGATGAAATTTCGACAGGGGATACGAAAAAAGAAGCCTTGCACGATCCGCCGATCATGGCGGATGCGCCTTTGCCCAGCCAAGCTCTAGGCGGCGTTTACAGCTTTCCGGACCAGTCGTTGCAGCATCTGCGCAACTTCGGAGCCGCCGATCGGCCGGCTGAAATAATAGCCTTGCATCTGCACGCATGCCTCCGCGCGCAAGGCATCCAGTTGCTCCCTGGTTTCAACGCCCTCGGCCGTCGTCGTCTTGCCGAGGCTGACGGCAAATCGAACCACGGCATGCGCGATCAGGCGCGATTCTTCGTTTTCACCCGACAACTCATTGACGAAGCTGCGATCGATCTTGATTTTGTCGAACGGGAATTTTTGCAGAAAACTGAGAGATGAATAGCCGGTGCCGAAATCGTCCAGGGCGATGCGCACGCCCAATTTGTGCAGTTGGCCCAATGCCGCGAATACCGCTTCGCTGTCATGCATGATGACCGTCTCGGTAACCTCCAGCTCAAGTCTTTGTGGCGCGAGCCCCGATGCCGCGAGCGCATCGATCACGACTGGAACGAGCTTCTTGCTTCTGAATTGAGCGGGTGACAGGTTTATCGCGATCTTGAGATCGGCGGGCCATTTGGCCGCCTCGACACACGCCGCCCTCAGCGTCCATTCTCCCAGTGGCACAATCAACCCGGTTTCTTCCGCAAGCGGGATAAAGTCCGCGGGCATGACCAAGCCGCGCTCGGGGTGATGCCAACGCAGCAGCGCCTCGCAGCCGTGGATTTCGCCACTCTTGACGTCGACAAACGGCTGGTAGTGCAGTTCGAACTCGCCGTTGACGAGCGCATTGCGCAGATCCCGTTCGAGGTTACGGCGGGCATGCATGAGCTGGTCGAGCTTCGGTTCGAAGAAACGGAACGTGCCACCACCACTGGTTTTGGCTGAATAGAGCGCGAGATCCGCGCTCTTCAATATCTTTTCGGAATCATTGCCATCGGCCGGCGCGATCGCAATGCCGATGCTGGTTGCGGTGGTCACCTGATTGTCGCCAAGATCGAATGGTTCGCAGAGTGCCATCCGAATTCTCTCGGCCAGAGCTGTGGCCTCGGTAGCCGGATTGGCCACGCACTCGATAACGGCAAACTCATCGCCGCCGAGGCGGGCGATAAAGGCCGCTTCCCTGACGCATTGACGCAACCGCGCGGCAACGGCTTGCAGCAGGGTGTCGCCTGCCGGATGTCCCAGCGTGTCGTTGACTTCCTTGAAACGATCGAGATCGAGCATCAGCACCGCCAAACCGGGCCCTCCCCTGTTGGTGCGTGCAAGGGCCTGCTCCAGCCGTTCCCGGAGCAGCAGGCGATTTGGCAGGTCGGTCAGCGCGTCATGCTGCGCCATATAGGTGATCTTGGCTTCAGACCTGCGTTGCTCGGTGACGTCGAGGTGTGTTGCCACCCAGCCGCCGCGCGCCATCGGCTGCCGCGTCACGCAGATCAACCGGCCATCCGCGAGTTCGTCAATCCGGCTCGAGGTGGCGTCGGCCGGCAACGCGCCGAGGGTGGAAATGAGCTGGTTTGCGGCATGATCGCTGGTCGGCCCCTTGAGGATGCCGTTGGTGATGCGATGTTTGATGATTTCGCGATGAGGTGTCCCGGCGCCTAGCAGCTCCGGCGGCAGCCGGTACATCCTGGCGTACCTGTCATTGCAGACGACCAGCCGTTTTTCCGCATCGAACATGCACAGACCCTCGCCCATATTGTTGAGCGCACTATCCAGCCTGGTTTTCTGTTCGCGCAATTCGCTTTGGGAGTCCTCGATCTGCCGCTGAGCATGCGAAAGCTGGCTGATTATTTCTTCAAATTTCCGGGTTCGGTTGGCAAGGCGGCGATCCGCCAGCACGCCGACCAGACTCATGCCGAGTACCGATAAAGCCACGCCGGCGATCGCTACGGCGAGAAAGGCGGGAGAGAGCGACGCGGCGTCAGGCCCCCGCGTCGGATCCGCAACGATCTCCACCGCGCCCATCGCAGTGAAGTGATGTGAGACGATTGCAAGCGTCAGCAAAAGCGCAGCTGCAAATGTTCCCCATTTATCCGTGTAGCGTACCGCGATGGCAAGCGCGGCAGAACCCAAGACCATCCCGAGAGCGATGGATGCGAACACGAGGTCCAGCGACCAGACCACCCGGCCCGGAACTTCCAGGGCCCACATACCAAGATAGTGCATGCTGGCAATGCCTGCACCGATGATGGCGCCGCCAATGGGCGCGCGCCGTGGCCCGGGATAACTCGCGGCAAAGCCAAGACCGATAGAAGTGAGGACCACGGCGGTCGCGAGCGACAATGCCGTCAGAACGAAGCCGTAGGCGATCGGAACGCCGGGCTCATACGCCAGCATTGCAATGAAATGCGTCGCCCAGATGCCATATCCGATCGCAGCGCCGGCAATCGCAATCCAGATCAGGCGCGTTCTGGCTTGCGAGGCAATCGCACGATGAAAGATATTGACCGCGACAATGCTTGCGACGAAGCAAACCAGACCGGCCAGCAGCACCAGCCGCCAATCGTGCTCAACGGCAAGACAGCTAAGAACACGGAACATGTCATTCGCCCATGGTTACGCCTGCCATGGATAGTCCGACTGGATATTCTTCCCGCTAATTCGTGACAAGTTTCGGTCGCATTGGTTATCGCAGCGTGAAGCTTTGCATCACGGTTTCATATGGGTACAGAAGCCCAGCACAGCCCGCGCATTCGCTGCCGCTAACGCGACTCGTCAGTTGGTCTCGACGATGACGTAGCTGTCCTCGATATGCACCGGAAAGGTTTCGGCCACATAGGGGCCTTTGGCCATTCCTTCGGCGAGCTCTTGCGCCAGTTCTTGCGCAAGTTCCTGGCCACTTTCGACCGCGACCGGAAAAGAGCGCACCTTGACGCGCTTGGGGTCGAACCAGGATTGCCCGTTGCGCATGTCGAATTCCCAGCCATGCCAGGGACAGCGCAGCATTTCGCCGGCCCGGGAGCGCTGGTAGACGCCCGGCTCCGGCGAGGTCAGCCGCGCCACGCATGCGGCTTTTTCGAGTGGCGCGCCTTCATGCGGGCAGCGATTGAGCAGCGCGAAGAACTCGCCGTTGACGTGGAACACGACGATGTCGCGCCCCTCGACGCCGAACACCTTGTTGCCGCCGGGTGGGATATCGCTGGTGCGGGCGACGATGTGACGGGCCATGCGAGACGCTTCAGAGTTTGTACAGCGCGCGGGCGTTACCGCTGAAGATCTTGGCCCGCTCGGTTTCCGACAGCGGCGTCTTGAAGGCAAAGCGCGGATCGTCAAAATCCCAATGCGGATAATCCGACGAAAACAGCAGCCGGTCGACGCCGACCCATTCGATCAGCGCCCGCAGATGTTTTGCTTCATCCGGCTCGTCGATCGGTTGCGTCGTGAACCAGAAGTGCTCCTTGACGTATTCCGACGGCCGCCGCTTGAGATGCGGGACCTCGCTGCGGAACGCCTCGAAATGCCGGTCCATCCGCCAGGTCGCCGACGGAATCCAGCCAAAGCCGCCTTCGATGAACACGATCTTGAGTTCCGGAAAGCGTTCCGGAATGCCTTCGAGCACCAGGCTCGTCAGTTGCGCCGCCACCGTATGCGCGTTGCTCTGGTGCTCTTCGACATAAAACGACGGCCAGCCGCCGCCGGTCGGCGCATGTCCGCCATAACCGCCGACATGAATGCCGAGCGGCAGTCCGAGTTCCTGGGCGCGCGCGTAGATCGGCCAATAGCGGCGCCGTCCCAGCGGCTCGTTGGCGCGCGGGCAGACATTGATCTGCACATAACGGCCGATTTTCGCGCAGCGCTCGATCTCGGCGATCGCCAACGCCGTGTCGTCCTGGCCGGCCAGGATCGAGGCCTTCAGCCGCGGGTCGCGGTCGGACCAGAACGCCAGTTGCCAATCGTTGATCGCGCGCTGGATCGCCGCGCCGAATTCGAGGTTCTGTTGCGAGAAGATAAAGAGATCCAGCACCTGCAGGATGCCGTACTCGACATCGAGCGGATCGAGATGCTGCTTCTGCATGAAGGCGAGATCGGACCCCGGCGGTCCGCCGGTCGGCGGCCACGCATCGCGGCGCGCGATCAGCGGCGAGGACCGCGGATAGGGCGTGGTGCCGATATAGGGCGTGCGCAAATGACTGCCGTAGGTTTGCAGATGCTCCTGCCAGCGCTTCGGCATGAACTGATAGAGGTCGCTCTGCGCATGGATGCTCGGATGCACATCGCAATCGATGATGCGCAGCCGGCTTTGGGCGGCGACTTCCTCTTTCAGAATGGGGCGGTCGATGACATCACTCATGCGATCCTCCTTTAGACAACGAAAACATCAGGCGGCGAGCTTCAGCCGCGGAAAGGTTTCAAGCGGATTGTCGGCACACATACGCGAGACGATACTGGCCGGCAGATGCGGCGGCATCGCGTCGTCGCCGTCGAATTGCCAGTGCGGATAGTCGGACGCGAACAGGAACATCTTGTCGGAACCGATCTGCTCGATGATGTCGGCAACGCCGGCCGCGTCGGGCGGCCCATCGAAGGGCTGCATGGTGAACCGGATATGGTCGCGGATGATCGCGGCCGGCTCACGCTCGACCCAGGGCACCTCGACGCGCACGCCGCGCCAGGTCTTGTTGGCGCGCCACATGAACGCCGGCAGCCAGCTCACGCCGGATTCCATCAGCACCACCTTGAGGCCGGGGAACTTGCCGAACACGCCCTCGTAAACCAGACTGAGGATCTGGGCCTGAAACGCCTGAGCCTCGGCCAGATAATATTCGTAGCGGTAGGACGGCCAGCCGATCGAGCTCGGCGCGCCGCGATACTGGCTGCCGGCATGGATCGCGATCGGCAGTTTGTGCTTTTCGGCGGCCTGCCAGACTGGCCAGAAATGCCGCTTGCCGAGCAGCATGTCGCCTTGCGCCAGCACCAGCACCGAGACGAAGCGGTGGTCGCCGGCGCGGCGTTCGATCTCCTCGATCGCGAGATCCGGCGCCTGCATCGGCACCACAATCGAAGCGCGCAACCGTGAATCCTTGGCGAGCCACTCGGCCGCGATCCAGTCGTTGATCGCCTTGCAAAACGCCGCCGCCATGTAGGGGTCGAACACCGCCTGCGCGCCATAGAGCACATTGCAGATCGCGTGGCTGGCGCCGAGCTGGTCGAACGCGCCGCGCTGCACCATCGCGAGATCGCTGCCCGGCTTGCCGTGCGCAGGACGCCAGTCGGCGCGGCCGCAGAACGGCATGTTGGGCGGATAGGAATTGAGATCGAGACCGTCGATCGCCCGGCTGACCACCTGTTCTTTCCAGTGATCGTCGAGATAGGGCAACAGCGTGGTGCGCGTTCCCTCCACCGCGGGATGGATGTCGCAGTCGATCCGCGTGGCCGTTGCCGCCATGGATGTTTCCCGGATTTTTTGCACTTCTTGGCGGCCTGCGCCGCAGCCCGAACAGTGCCCTCAGGACCGGCCGAACGCAAGAGACAGCCGCGACCTCCGCGTCGGGTTATTGAGGTCCGCGGCCTCGATGGCGATCGTTCCGAGGCCTGACCGGCGTCCCGCCGCGAGGCGGCGCGCCAACCTCGCCCTTGCGGCTAGAGCGGAATGACTTAATCGTCATTCCGCCCTATCTATTTATTTGAGCATGATCTCCGGACGAACGCAAAGCGTTTGCCCGAAGATCATGTTCAATGAATGATGAAATTGTTCGCGTGCAAGTCCGCCAAATGGACATTCGTCAAGGTGATGCTGTCATGATTGCCGAGATTAATCACGGTATCGTGGCCGCCGTTCGCCGCCGTGAACAGCGACTGCGGCTGGCCGGCTTGCGCCTCGCTCAAAAGCTGCGCCAATTGGTGGCTGTTGGCAACCGACGAGAATCCATCCAACTCGATCGTATCGGCGCTTCCGGCGTTCACGATGGTCTCCGAGCCGACCCCCGGGTGGAACACAAAAGCGTCATTGCCCGGGCCGGCGATGGTCACCGAGACCGCTTGAGTGGCCGAGCTGTGGGTGCCGTCCGCATGGTTGTCGGTGACGGTGACATCGTACGATTGGGTCATTGTCCTGGCGGGCGGGCTGGAATCGAAATTGAAGTGCCATCCGACCTGGTCCTGCGCATTGGCGGCATCGACGGTGAAGTTTCCGATATAACCTGCCCCGCCGTTCAGCGGCGTGACGCCGACGGCTTGCTGATCTGTTGAAGCGGCATCGCCGAATGAAAGGGTCCCGCCGGCGACATCCTGTTTCGCCACGGGATCGATAACGACCGTGCCGCCGCTTCCATCGCTGGATAGCGAGAAGGTCGAACTCGTATAGTCGCCGGCCAGCTTGATTTGCGCGGTGTGGTCCTGGGCGTCACTGACCGTCAACGTCCCGCCGGACGAGGTGCCGGTATACGAAACCGTCGTTCCCGCCGCGAATGCGATATCCTTCAGATCGAGTTGATCCGAGCTCGACGGGTTGCCATCGCCGGTGAAATTAAACACCTGACCGCTGAACCCGGACGAGTGGTCGAGTATTAACGAACCTGTCGCGCCGTTGAACGTGACCGACGCGGAGTCAGCGCCGGTCAATTCGAGTTTCGCCGCCGCATCGATCGTTGCCGCCTGAATCATGTGGCTCAACGTCAACACGATGCTGCCGGTCGCCTCGATCACGGTCGAGGCGGTGTCGATTACGCCATCGCCGTTGAGGTCCTGGTGGAAAGACGGTCTCCAGCGATTCCAGCGTCGCGCTGGTTCCCGACACCGAGCTGGCGAGAGCGGTGAGCACGTTGCCGTTGCCGTCGGTCTGCCAGACGGTGTACGCGTCGGTCGCCGCATTCTTCATGGCCACGTCATAGCCACCGCCCGAAATCTGCTCGCCGCCAATCGGCGTCCAGCCGGGAAACTCACCCGCCGTAACGGGCGAACCACCCACGCTCAGCTCCGGGCCCGTGCTGGTACCGTTGGCATAGAAATAATAATTTTCGCCGACCTGCGTCAGGCTGGTCGAGCCGGCTTGCTCGATCACGGTGGTCGGGATACCGATCACCCCGTCGCCGTTGAAATCCTGGTGAAAGACGGTCTCCAGCGATTCCAGCGTCGTGCTGGTCCCCGATACTGAACTAGCGAGAGCGGTGAGCACGTTGCCGTTGCCGTCGGTCTGCCAGACGGTGTACGCGTCGGTCGCCGCATTCTTCAAAGCCACGTCATAGCCGCCGCCCGAGATCTGCTCGCCGCCAATCGGCGTCCAGCCGGGAAACTCACCCGCCACAACGGGCGAACCGCCAACGCTCAGCTCCGGGCCGGTGCTGGTACCGTTGGCATAGAAATAATAGTTTTCGCCAACCTGCGTCAGGCTGGTCGATCCGGCCTGCTCGATCACGATGGCCGGGATACCGATCACTCCGTCGCCGTTGAGGTCCTGGTGAAAGACGGTCTCCAACGATTCCAGCGTCGTGCTGGTTCCCGACACCGAGCTGGCGAGAGCGGTGAGCACGTTGCCGTGGCTGTCGGTCTGCCAGACGGTGTACGCGTCGGTAGCCGCATTCTTCATGGCCACGTCATAGCCGCCGCCCGCGATCTGCTCGGCGCCAATCGGCGTCCAGCCGGAAAACTCACCCACCGTAACGGGCGAGCCGCCCACGCTCAGCTCCGGGCCGGTGCTGGTGCCATTGGCATAGAAATAATAGTTTTCGCCGACCTGGGTCAGGCTGGTCGAGCCCGCCTGCTCGATCACGGTGGCCGGGATACCGATCACCCCGTCGCCGTTGAGGTCCTGGTGAAAGACCGTCTCCAGCGATTCCAGCGTCGTGCTGGTTCCCGACACCGAACTCGCGACAGCGGCGAGGACGTTGCCGTGGCTGTCGGTCTGCCAGACGGTATAGGCGCCGGTAGCCGCATTCTTCAAGGCCACATCATAGCCGCCGCCCGAAATCTGCTCGGCGCCAATCGGCGTCCAGCCGGAAAACTCACCCACCACAACGGGCGAACCGCCAACGCTCAGCTCCGGACCGGTGCTGGTGCCGTTGGCATAGAAATAATAATTTTCACCAACCTGGGTCAGGCTGGTCGAGCCCGCCTGCTCGATCACGGTGGTCGGGATACCGATTACGCCATCGCCGTTGAGGTCCTGGTGAAAAGCGGTCTCCAGCGATTCCAGCGTCGTGCTGGTTCCCGACACCGAGCTGGCGACAGTGCTGATGATGTTGCCGTTGCTGTCGGTCTGCCAGACCGTGTAGACATCGGTAGCCGCATTCTTCCAGGCTACATCATAGCCGCCGCCCGAGATTTGCTCGCCGCCAATCGGCGTCCAGCCGGAAAATTCACCCGCCGTAACGGGTGATCCGCCATCGCTCAGCTCCGGGCCCGTGCTGGTACCGTTGGCATAGAAATAATAATTTTCGCCGACCTGCGTCAGGCTGGTCGAGCCAAACGACTCGATCACCACTGGGGCAGGCGTGCCAACGAAACCATGTTGGTCGCCGCTCGTATCGTTGAAGTAGCCGGTGATTTCACCGCTCGCGCTGACGCCTATAATATCGGTTTCCGTTGCGCCGGGAACATCGACGCTCGCAATCACGCCGCCTTGGTCGACAAAGCCGTGAACATTGCCGCCACTGTCGGTATAATAGCCGACGATTTCGCCGGCCGCGTTGATGGCCTGAATACTCGTGCTGGTGGCGCCCGAAATGTTGATTGTCGTAATGACGCCATTGGTGTCGACAAATCCATGCAGGTTGTTGGCGCTGTCTTGATAATTTCCGACGACCACGCCAGCGTCGTCGATGCCGACGATGCTGGTGTCGATCGATCCGGCCGGGTCGATCGTTGTAAAACCGCCGCCGCTTTCGACGAATCCGTGGCCGACACCGTCGGCATCGGTAGACGTGCCGGCAATCTGGCCACTCGCATTGACACCGACAACCGAGGTGCTGGAGGATCCGGGAACGTCGATCTGGGTATAGCTGCCATTGGTGTCGACAAAACCATGGACGTGATTGGAGCTATCGGCAAATTCGCCGTAGATCACGCCGCTGCCGTTAACGCCGTCGACGGTGGTGCTGTTGGCCAGGAAGACATCGACTTTCGTAACGACGCCGGCGTTGTCGACGAACCCATGCTGGTGGAGGACGTTGTCGACATAGTCGCCGAAGATTTCCCCGCTTGAGGTAATGCCCACGACGTCGGTGTTGGTTGACCCAGGCGGGTTGTAGGTTATCCCACTGCTGCCCTCGGTCACGAAGCCGTCGAAGGTTCCGTCGCCCTCCCCGTCAACGTTGCCGTAATTACCGACCGCCTCGCCGGCGGCATCGACGCCGTCGGCGGAAATGTAAGCATAGGTGCCAGCCGCGGCGGGCACATCGATCTTTATGAAGCTGAAATTTGACATTGCTTCATTGGGTCGCGGTCGGTCCCTCCCGGGTTCGAACGCGGACCACATTAATGATCCGTAAGGTCATGCGGATCATAGCGAAATCCGTACGGTTGACAGCGAAATCCAAACATCCGCAAGATCGCATCCCGCTGCGGACCTCCGCGGCCGCGATCCGCCATCAAGGCGGACGAAACAATGGGGAGTGAGTGCCTGTGAGATTGTACGTGCTGGCTTGCGCCATACTCGCAAGCCTGACATCCGGCGTTTCAGCGCAGATCTCCGATGATGTCGTTCGAATCGGCGTGCTGACCGATCTCTCGAGCTGGGGCCGCGACAATAGCGGGCCCGGCTCGGTGGAAGCAGCAAAAATGGCGGTCGAGGAATTCGGCCCGACCGTGCTCGGCAAGCCGATCGAGATCGTCAGCGCCGATCACCAGATGAAGGTCGACGTCGGCGTCCAGATCGCGCGGGAATGGTTCGACAACGGCAAGGTCGACGCCGTCGCCGATATTCCCAACTCAGGGATCGCGATTGCGGTTCATAATTTGGTCAGGGACCGCAACAAGATCGCGCTGTTGTCCGGTCCCGGCGCGAGTTCGCTAACCGACGAGCTGTGCAGCCCGAACACCGTACAATTTGCCTATGACACCTATGCGCTGTCCAAGGTCACCGCGTCGGCCGTGATCAACGAGGGCGGCAAATCCTGGTTCTTCATCACCGCCGATTACGCCTTTGGCCAGCAGCTCGAAAAGGACGCCACGCGGTTTATCAAAGAGCTCGGCGGCACCGTGCTCGGCAGCGTACGGCATCCGACCAACACGGCCGACTTCTCCTCCTTTGCCTTGCAGGCGCAGGGCTCGAAAGCCGACGTGGTCGCGTTCGCCAATGCCGGCCAGGACACTGACAATTCGATCAAGCAGGCCGGCGAATTCGGCCTGGTGAAAGGCGGCCAGAAGCTGGTCGGTCTTCTGATGTTCGACACCGACGTGCACGCCATCGGCCTGGAGGCGGCGCAAGGCACCTACATGACCACGGCGTCGTACTGGAACATGGACGACAAGACCCGCGCCTGGTCGAAGAAGTTCTTTGCCAAAACGAATGTCATGCCGACCATGATCCATACCGGGGTCTATGGTTCGGTGCTGCATTATCTGAAAGCCATCAAGGCCGCCGGAACCGACGATCCGCAAAAAGTAATGGCGAAGATGCGGGAGCTTCCGATCGAGGACGTCTTTGTCCACGGCGGCAGGCTGCGCGAGGACGGCCGCGTGATCCGCGACATGTATCTGGCGCGGGTGAAGAAGCCACAGGAGTCGAAAGAGCCGTGGGACACTCTCGAGATCGTCAAGACCGTGAAGGGCGACGACGCCTATCGTCCGGTCGCCGAATCCAAATGTCCGCTGCTCAAGAAGTAGGATCGTCTCACGTGGCAAATGACCAACAACAAGAAACCTACCAATGCGACGTGCTGGTGGTCGGCTCCGGCTGCGCCGGCCTCTCGGCCGCGGTCACCGCCGGGCATCGCGGTCTCAACGTCCTGGTGGTGGAAAAGGAGCCGCAGTTCGGCGGCACTACCGCGCGCTCCGGCGGCTGGCTGTGGATTCCCGGGACCTCGCTGGCGCGGGCCTGGGGCATCAGCGAAAGCCCCGACCAGGCGCGAACCTATCTGCGTCACGAGGCCGGTAACTCTTTTGACGCCGCCCGCGTCGATGCCTTCCTGAGCAACGGGCCGGAGGCGGTCGACTTCTTCACCAGCAAGACCGCGCTGCGTTTCGACATGCCGCTGACGTTTCCGGACTATCACGCCGAAGCGCCCGGCGGCGCGCAAGGCGGCCGCTCGATGGTGACGCGGCCGTTCGACGGCCACGAACTCGGCGAGCACATCAGGGATCTCGGCGCACCGCTGCCGGAGCTCACCGTATTCGGCATGATGCTGGGCTCCGGCAAGGAGATCATCCATTTCATGCGCGCGACGAAATCGTTTGCATCGGCGTTCTACGTCGCCAAGCGCCTCTCGAAACACGGCATCGACGTGCTGCGCAACGGCCGCGGCATGACCTTGACCAATGGCAACGCACTGGCCGGACGTCTCGCCAAATCGGCATTCGACCTCAAGATACCGCTATGGCTGAAGTCGCCGGTGCGCGAACTGATCGTCGAGGACGGCGCAGTCCGCGGCGCGGTGATCGAGCGCGACGGCCAAAGCATTCGCGTCACGGCAAGGCGCGGCGTGATCCTGGCTTGCGGCGGCTTTCCGCACGATGTGGCCCGGCGCCAGGCGATGTTCCCGCATGCCCCCACCGGCAACGAGCACTTCTCGCCCGGCCCCATCGGCAATACCGGCGACGGATTGCGGCTGGCGGAAGCCGCCGGCGGCCACGTCGAGGACAGCTTGCCGAATGCCGCGGCCTGGGTACCGGTGTCGATCACCACGCGCAAGGACGGCAGCAAGGGCGTGATGCCGCATTTCATCGACCGCGCCAAGCCGGGCGTGATCGCGGTGACACGCGGCGGCGTGCGCTTTGCCAATGAAGGCAATTCCTACCACGATTTTGTCCAGGAGATGGTCAAGGCCTCAAAGCCCGGCGAGGAGATCACCGCGTTCCTGATCACCGATCATCGCTCCCTGCGCAAATACGGCTTCGGCTGCGTGCCGCCGTTTCCGATGCCGCTCGGTCATCATTTGCGCACCGGCTATCTGTTGCGCGGCGCGACCCTGGCCGAACTCGCAACCAAAGCCGGGATCGATCCGAAGGCGTTCGAGGCCACCGTCGAAAAATTCAATCAAACCGCCACGGAGGGGCGCGATCCGGATTTCGGCAAGGGCTCGCGCGCCTACAACCGCTATCAGGGTGACGCGCTGCACGGCCCCAATCCCTGCATCGCGCCGATCCAGCACGGCCCGTTCTACGCCATCAAGATGGTGATCGGCGACCTCGGCACCTATGCCGGCATCAAGACCGACGAGAACGCCCGCGCGCTCGATGCCGACGGCCACCCGATCGCGGGGCTGTATGCCGCCGGCAACGACATGGCGAGCATCATGGGCGGCAACTACCCCGGCGCCGGCATCACGCTCGGCCCGGCGCTGACGTTCGGGTATATCGCGGGGAAACATATCGCGGCCTGAGCGGCCCAGAGGAAATCTGGGCCACCAAATTCGCGCATTGCCAAGCATCGAAGTGTTTGCGCTCGGCCTCTCCTTGTGACAACACTACAACCTGCGATTGATTATATTTCCGCCCCAAACTTTTCCCGGCTCACCCGATCATGTCCGATTCATCTGATGATCCGCTCCGCGGCTTGGTGCACGACTGGCCCTACGCTCGGGAATTCGTCCTCGACACCATGGATCCTGTTTTGATCCAGCGGCACGGCGAACTATTGCTGAGCCGCGCGGTCAATATCGGACGCATCGTGGCGTTTGTCGGGGCCGGCGTCTCGATGTCCTATGGACGCATCAGTTGGCGCGAACTGGTGCGCGAATTGCTGGAATCGGCGCAACGCGCGTATCGGAAAAGCAAAACAGATTACAAAGTAAAGCATCCGCGGATCAACATCATCTACGATACCCTCCAAGCGCTTAAGCCGAATCCCGGCGCTGACGAAGACGGCGCATGGAGGGACATGCCTCCAGCGCGTCTGCTCATCCTATTCCAGATCGCGGATGAACTTGGGGAAGCCATCCATCGCGTGAAAAGCCATAACACCCGTGACTTAAACCCGGTACGCCGCAAAGCCAGACAACTTGTCTATGACGACGCTGGACACGCCCGCCGTTTGTTCGAGTCGAGCTACAAGAATCGCTCCAACGCGGAAAAGAAGAGTGGCGATGCGGTCATCAACGACCTGATGGGATATCTGGACGACCGACCACTTTCTCGCGATCTGTCGAACTCCCAACCGCGCTACGAGCCGATATTTGATTGGGCGAAACTCGACGACATTATTGAGGGAATTCCACCGAAACTTGAGTTTCTTGTAAGGCTCTGCAAGGAATTTCGAAACTATCGCGGCGCGCAAGTCGCCTCTCTTAATCCGACACATCGCTTCATTGTTGCCGCGGCGTTGGCATCGACAACTGGATATGAAAGTGACGAGCGATTTCGGGGATGGGTATCGGATCGTAAATCAAAGGAAGCCGAAGCGGATCGTAGATCAAAGGAAGTCGAAGCCTCAAGCCAGTTGCCGGCCACCGGAGACGAGCCACGCCGTTTTCGCGGCGAAACGGTCGACCAGGAGCGTGACCCGCTATTGTTGCTGGTTAACCGACTAGGCGTTCGGCGCTTTATCACCACCAACTACGATCTCGATATCGAGCGAATGATGCTCGATCGGGGCTATCGCCTGCGACTATCCGGCCACGACGACGTTTCCGGCCACAACTTCATCGCAGAAAGCGTAAACACGATGGAAGCACGCGCACGTGACTTCGTGTTCAATGAGCAGCGCGCGGCCCACCTCATCGATTTCGCCGTGCAGGATGGACGTTTTGCGCTTGACGTCGTCCATCTGCATGGCCGCGCTACCGATGGAGACGATATCGTCGCCACCGAAGCCGATTATCAGCGACTGTACTTGCGTGACGATAGCGGACGCGGACGCGGACGCGATCTTCTCGACGGAGCGATCAACCTCGCGTTTCGTGGCAATGCGCTGTTGTTCGTCGGCAACGGGATGGGCGAGGACGATCTGCTGCGTCCCTTGCGACACTTCATGAGCGAGGGACCGAGCGGCCGAGAGTCCGATGCGATCGCTCTATTGCCAGATCTCAGAGGAGCGCAATCAAGGTTGGAAGAAAAGGCTACACTGCTGAGACGCTACGGTGTTTATACGATCCATTTCGGAAGAGGCAGCCTCGACCGCGGCGATCGGAAAGAAGAATTCCTGCTTTCCGGCCTAATCAAATTGATCAGATTCCTCGCCAGACAAATTATCGAGATACGCTCGAGAAAGGTACCGGCCAAGGGAGTCGATGAGGCGATAAAAGAATTGCTCGATAGCGTTCAGGGCGAGCTACGCAAAGGCGAGGTATCAAAAGACGAGACAACGGGGGCAAACGGTGAGGCGGCGACACAGAAAACGGGTGCGCGGGAAGACGAACATAAAGAAGCGGGCGTATCCCGACGACTCGTGGTCATCTGTGACGAGCCGGGTCTCAAGACCATAAAAGTCGAAAGTGTTTACGAAATCGAGGGGCGACCACCGTCTTTGATCAACTGCGAGTTGGAGGCCATCAATTACCTCCTCGATTTTTGCATTCGAGCCGCTTGCGGCAACCCTGATGAGTATTTTCCTGAATCCAGGGCCGCGCAAATAATCGCGGAAAATACCGAAGATTCCATAGTGGCTGGTTTTCTTTCGGCGACCATTTCACGCCTGCAGGAAACCTGGAGCGATTGGCGCAAGGAATGGTTCGGAGATATCGCACCGCGCCTGCCGGCCTCCCCTTCGAAAGGCTGGGGTAATGGAAAGGCCAGCCCGTTGCTGGCGGAAGGCGCGAAGATTGATCGCCGCCGCGCCATCGATCTGCCTCCCGATTACAACTTTCAGCCACCTGCTCGCGCGGCAAACGACAAGGGTGACGCAACACCGGACAATAGCACTTCCGAAGACAACGAACCACCAGATGGTCGCTTTCGTATCCACACCAGTCAAACCCTGGCGCGGGCCTGCTACTCGCTATCCCGGCACGTTCTGGTCTCCCGAGAAGGCAGGAACTCAGCGATGCTCGCCACAGGACGGCGGGTCTTCGTGCTTGCCGGCGCGCGGGGCATCGGCAAGGGCCATTTCTTTTCAGCGCTGACCGAAGATAAGGGACTTCTCAAATTTCTTGAGGCCACATGGCGAGAGAAATGGCGAACGCCAAAATATTCTGCTGCCTTCGCTTTCAATTTCAGCTTCTCGGTCGAGCTCGGCTCCGGCTTTGATCGTCTTGTGCGTTTCCTGGGTGAAACGATTGAAAACATCTATTGCGAAGATCAAGCGGCTCGCAAAGAATTTAACAAGCTCTACGAGCAGATCGCAGGAAAGGAATCGAGCCCCGCAACGCCTGCTTCTCCGCATTCCGGACACCGGATTGGCCTGCTTGACTTTCTGTTTAAGGTAATCGCCGGAAAAATCGAGGATCTACCTGAAATCAGCAACCGTTTCGTTCTGCTCTTCAATGCCACACACCTGCTGTTTGACGAACAAGGCATCGCCAAGAGTGCAGACGTCACGCGAATTATGAAGGTGTTGCTTGACGAAGAACATGCCGATGCCGGAATCGACGTGATTTTCATTACCGACGAACGGGGTATTCCGGCCGAATTTCGCGACTACGAGTCCGACAGATTTTCAAAGACCAAGGAAATTTTGATTCTGAAGGAAGAACCACCCCGCAAATGGGCTCTTGAAATTGTCCATTCACCAAGCGACCACCTGCGGAGCGATGCTGAAGATGAGGCTGTCATAACCCGGCTTAACCTACGACGAAGCATACCGGCTCCCAGGGGCAGCCGCACATCGGAAAACGTGGCCATTTTCCTGAGACTGCAGCCGGCAATGCTAGCGGTGGTCGCAACCGCCGCATTTCCCCGAACACTCGCCGCTATCGTCTGCGTCGCTCGCGACAAGGAACCCCGTCTCTTCCCCGATCAGCTGAATGACCTGGGAAGGGACGCTCAGATAATTCTGAAAGACCAGGCGAAACGCAACGAGATATCCGAAGGTGTCGTCGATCGTTACGAATATGTCAAAGAGATCGCCACTCTTGGCCGCGCTAAACCGCTGGAGAAATCCGACTCCGATCTTGAGAAGATCGACAGGGAGTTTGGCACGTTTTTCAAGGCCTTCGGGGGAAATCGCTTTGCGATAACCGTTGCGTTCGCCGTCGCCGACGAGGAGCTCGTCGTCGAGACGAATACCAAGGATGCGCTCGGTCGAACCCTCATCAGGATTCGCGACGAGGTCAGCGGCATCGACGATCCTTCACGCGAAGATTCCATCGTACGCGCAGCGATTGCCATCCATCGGCGCCGCGGCATCAGACAAGCCGCTTTTCCGGATATTCTAAAAAAGCTGATCGAGTCATTGGGATGGACCGCTCAAAAACATCAACCAGCGCGGCTCTTTCATCGACTTTCTGAAATTTGCGAAGAGCTACTCGTTGTACTATCCATGATCGGCTACCCGATCGAGCAGGATTGCCTTGTCGCGTTGAAATTTCGAGCCTGGACAGGTTGGTCCACCGATTTTGGAAATGACGTAACACCCGGCGCCCGGAAGGCTGTGGTTGCCGCTGCATTGCAAATCCTGGTTCAACGCTGTCTGATTTTCCGGTTCGAGCCTCAAGAGCAAAAGAAGAAGCCGGAACGCCTCGAGCCAAAGCCCTGTAAAATCCTCCCCGAACAAGAGGGAACCGAACGGTTTGGCGTTCATCGCCACATCCAACGGCATATCTTCCGTCAGCTGAAGCAGCCCTTCGTCGAGCACGCCGAGATCGAATCGTATATGCCGACGCTCTATGCGAGCCAGCCCAACGACTTGCCCTACCCGACAATCTCCGCGCAGAGCAGGATCAGGGAGATCCTTGCCTCATTGTCGCGCTATCCATCGTACAGCCGCCTGCATGAAAGCCGAAATGATCAGAACGAGCATACGGAGTTGCAAAGCCGGATGTTGCGCGCCGCCTACGGAGCCATTCGAACCGTCTACGGCGTGGGCGTGGTCGCGCGTTTCAATGAATTCGGCGATAGCAATGTGCCGCCTGCCGTAGGTTATTTCGAGGAGCATCGCCAGCAAGTTCGCTGGCTGTTGAAGCGGGGCAAGGAAATTGAGCAACTGCTGCGGACGGGTGTAAAAAACGAATTAGACGAATTTTCCAAGACATTTGGAGCCGGGGCTAAGGCGCATGAAAAAGAAATTCGCGAGGAAGAGAAGTTTCTCAACGACAAGTTGGAACGAAATCTTCCGTTCTATTCCGGCGATATCGCATGGCTGTACAACGAATGTGGCGTGCTCTGCCTCGTGCAGGGACGACTGAACGACGCCAGCAAGCTGTTTTCCGAAGCCATGCGTGCGCTGCTTCCGATCGAACGCCGGGGAACACCCGCGGCGTTGACGGCGTCTGTACGTCTCAACCGCGCGCTCGTCGATATCGAGCTGGGGAACTTGCCAAAGGCAGGAACGGCGCTGCGCGACATCGTTTCGCAGCAGGACGAACACCGGGCCGTACGATGGATTGCCTTTGGCTACCTTGGACTGATTGAGCACATCCGCGGCAACCTCGACGAAGCGCGATCGCGATACGATAGTGCGATAAAAGCCCTGACCGCGATGAAACGTAATCGGGCCGCCAGCATCTTCTCCAGGCACTGCGCCGACCTGTGCCGTAACCTCAAGGGCGAGGACAACCTCAAGCTGGCGGAACAGATAGCGGACAATGCGGTCAACCTCGCTGCGGCAGGCAGCCACGCCGACGTGCTGCAGCAGGCGCGATTATCCCGGCTGCGGATTCAAGCCGACCGTCACGGTTCGGCGCTGTTCGCGAGATTGCGCAAGGAGCTGGAAGGCATCGAAGCCTACGCCAAGGTTATGGGCATGCCGCGCCTCGAAGTCGAGACTGCCCACGTCGATGCGTACTTCCGCTGCCAACTCGGCGATCTCACTATGGCCATGAAATCCATCACACGAAGCCTGGCGATCGCCAATGATTGCGACCTCGTGTTGCGAAAGATCAGCGGGACGCTGCTCGCCGCCGAAATCAGCAAAGGTCTCGGCATGCTGGATGGCGCGAGGACACTGGCGGAAACTGCCAAGGTGATGGCCACGACGGCGGAATTCTCGGCAGCCCAGGACAAGGCGCAAACGATATTGGCGTCTCTTTGATCGCCGGGCGTGCATCAGCCGCATTCGCATGACTTTACGGCTCGAAATGACGGTCGCGATCACCGTAACTTGATACGAAGTTTACCTTTGTAGTTTGCCTTCCTATCTGCTAGACCTTGCGGCATGAGCAAACGGAAAGCAGAACTCGACGCCGCACGCGCCTCTGCCCTGGCGGCGGAACTGCACACGCTGAGCAAGAAACTCACGCGGCGTCTGCGGGAGCAGGCATCGGCGGGAGATCTGACACCCTCGCAAACGTCGGTGCTCGGGCGCCTGCATCGGGAGGGCCCCGCGACGGTCACCGCGCTGGCGCGGGTGGAAGGGGTTCGCTCGCAATCCATGGGAGCGACGATTGCCGTGCTCGAAGCCGCGGGACTGGTCGAGGGATCGCCGGATCCGGAGGATGGGCGGCGAACGATACTTTCCCTGACGTCGGCCTGCCGGGAATTGATCAAGAACGGCCGCGCGGCACGGCACGATTGGCTGTTTCGCAACCTTCAAACCAAGCTCACGCCACAGGAGCAAGAGCAGCTCGCTGCCGCAACGGGGCTTCTCAATCGCCTGCTCGATCCCTGACGACCCCTGCATGGGCTAAGGCCGGCACACGATTCCGAACAAGGACAGTTAAGAATATGACCATCACCACGCTCGACCCGAAGACCGCTTTGCTGGTGGTCGACCTGCAGAAAGGCATCGTCGGACTGCCGACCGTGCATCCGATCGATGGCGTGATCCACAATTCGGTCGCGTTGCTCGAGGCGTTTCGCGCACGCCAACTGCCGGTGGTGTTGATCAATGTCGACGGCAGCCCTCCGGGCCGCGCCGAGCAATCCTTCTCGACCCCCGGCATGCCCGCCGGCTGGACCGATCTCATTGCCGAACTCAAGCAGCAGCCGAGCGATCACCGCGTCACCAAGCGGACGCGCGGCGCCTTCACCCACACCGATCTGGAAAAATACCTGCGGGACAATGGCGTCACCCAGGTGGTGATCATCGGCGTCGCCACTGGCGCCGGGGTCGAATCCACCGCGCGACACGCCCACGAACTCGGCTTCAACGTCACGCTGGCGATCGATGCCATGACCGACAGGGATGCCGACATCCACCACAACAGCGTGACGCGGATCTTTCCAAAAATCAGCGAGACCGGCACCACGCAAGAGATTCTCGATCTGCTGCACGCGGCACAGCACGACGACAAAAGGAGCGCCTGACCATGTGGAACCATTATCTGGCCTATTTCTTTGGCGGCGTCTTCCTCACCAACGCCATTCCGCATTTCGTCAGCGGCGTGATGGGACGCCCGTTCCAGAGCCCGTTCGCGACGCCGCGCGGCGAAGGCCTCTCGTCGTCAACGGTCAATGTGGGGTGGGGTTTTGCCAATCTGGTCGCGGCCTATTTCCTGATCTGCCACGTCGGCGAGTTCGACCTGCATTCGCTTGATGATGCGGGCGCGCTTGGGCTCGGCATGCTGCTGTTCGGCATCGTGACGGCTCGCTTGTTCGGCCGGTTTCACGGCGGTAATTCACCGCCGCAGGGCCGGACCTCGCTTTGACGCGCACCTTCCGCTCGCTGCGAAACCCCAACTACCGGATCTGGGCCGCGGGCGCTCTGGTGTCCAATATCGGCTCCTGGATGCAGCGCACCGCGCAGGACTGGATCGTCCTGACCGAACTGACCGACCGCAACGCGACCGCAGTCGGGATCGTGATGGGATTGCAGTTCGGCCCGCAAATCCTGTTGCTGCCGCTGACCGGCTTCGCCGCGGATCATCTCGACCGGCGCAAGGTGCTGTTTTGCACCCAGGCCGCGATGGGACTGCTGGCGCTCGGGCTGGGGCTGCTGGTGGTGACCGGGCTGGTTCGATTATGGCATGTCTATGTGTTCGCATTTCTCTTGGGCTGCGCCGCCGCGTTTGATTCGCCGGCACGGCAGACCTTTGTGGCCGAACTGGTCGAGGAACGCGACTTGCCGAATGCGGTGGGCCTGAACTCGATGTCGTTCAATGCGGCGCGGATGATCGGCCCGGCGATTGCCGGCGGCCTGATCGCGGGCGTCGGCTCCGGATGGGTATTCCTGCTCAACGCGGTGAGCTTCCTCGCGGTGCTGATCTCCCTGAGCCTGCTGCGCCTGCGTGCACCGAAGCCCGGCCATCGCGCCGTGCGCGCCCGCGGCAGTTTCGTCGAAGGCTTTCGCTATGTGTGGCGGCGGCCCGATCTCAAGGTCATCCTGTTCATGCTGTTCCTGGTCGGTACCTTCGGCTTGAATTTTCCGATCTTCATCTCGACCATGGCGGTGAAGGTGTTTCATGCCGGCGCCGGCCAATACGGCCTCTTGACCTCGATGATGGCGGCGGGATCGGTGACCGGCGCCTTAGGGGTCGCGACCCGGCGAAAGACCGGCATATCGACGCTGCTCATGGGCGCCGCGCTCTTCGGCGTCGGCTGCGCGCTGGCGGCGCTGATGCCGAGCTACGCACTGTTCGGCGCCATGCTGTTCGTGGTCGGCATCGCCGCGCAGACCGTGACCACCTCGACCAACAGCCTGGTGCAGACCTCGACAGAACCCGCGATGCGCGGTCGCGTGATCGCGATCCTGCTGGCGATCGCGCTGGGCGGCACCCCGATCGGTGCGCCGATCGTAGGCTGGGTGGCCGATAGCTTCGGCCCGCGCTGGGCACTCGCGGTCGCCGCCGCCGCAGGAATTCTCGCGGCAACGGTTGCGCTGGTCTATCTGGCGAGGCGGCGACGTGCGGATGCGAATGCGAATGCGAGGCCGGTTTGAAAGTGTCGAAACGCGAGGCGGCGGCAGATCGCCGCGAGCCCCGCGATTTCGCGGCGCAGGTCAGAGCTGCGTGATGCCGCCGTCGGCCACGAGGTCGATGCCGGTACTGTAGCTCGAATCATCGGACGCCAGGAACAGAATGGCCGAGGCCATCTCTTCCGGGCGACCGATGCGGCCGAGCGGCGTGATGCCCGCAAAGAAGGTCCGTGCGCCGTCGGCTTCTGCCTTGGTCTTGAACTGGCCGTCGACGATTGGCGTTTCGATCATGCCGGGTGAAAGCGTGTTGACACGAATGCCGCGATCCTTCAGCTCCATCGCCCAACTGCGCGCGAACGAGCGGATGGCGGCCTTTGTGCCGGCGTAGACGCTGTACTCGGGAATGCCTTTCATATGCAGGCCGGAGGAGACTAGCACGATCGAGCCACCCTTGCGCAGCAGCGGGAACGCCTTTTGCACGGTGAAGTAAACGCCGCGGGCGTTAATACCGAACGTCTTGTCGAAATCCGCCGGCGTGACATTCTGGGTCAAGATGCGCTCGGCAATGCCAGCGCTGGCGACGATGATGTCGACGCCGCCCTTTTCCCCTTTCACCGTTTTATAAAGCCGATCGAGGTCGTCGAGATTGGCGACGTCGCCCTGCACGGTGGAGACGTTTTTGCCAATCTCGGCTTTGGCCTTATCGAGTTCGCTCTGGCGGCGTCCCATGATGAATACATGGGCGCCCTCTTCCACGAACCGCTTCGCGGCTGCGAGTCCAATGCCGCTTGAGCCGCCGGTGATCACGGCGATTTTTCCATTCAATTTTGACATGACACAGTTCTTTCTGTTTCGAGGGCGCACAGAGCCGTTCGGCAAAGACGTCGCCGTTTTGGGATTTGATGATGAGGTGGTGGTGGTGGGGTGGTGAAGGAGGCCGACGCGGAACTCGCGCCGGCCCGTTACGTCACGCCGCCTTATTGGTCTTCGGGCGATCCAGCACCGGCAACAATTCGCTGGGGTCGGGACGGTGCGTGTAGTCGGGGTTGACCTCGGCGTAGGCGATGATGCCGTCGGTGCCAACCACATAGCGCGCGGGCATCGGCAGCACCCAGGCCGGATCGTCATTGATCCCAGGCAGGTCGTTGCCGAAACCGGCATAGATCTCGATCAGATCGGCCGGCAGCGCAAAGCGGATGCCGAACGCGTTGGCGACCTGGCTTTTGACGTCGCTCAGGATCGGGAAACCCAGTTTATTGTCGCGCTGCGACTTGCGGCTGTTCGGCGCGGTCTGCGGCGAGATCGCAACCAGGCTGGCGCCGCGGGCGGTGATGTCGGCCAGTGTCTCTTGCAACGCCTGCAGTTCGAGGTTGCAGTACGGGCACCAGACGCCGCGATAGAACGAGATCACCAGTGGTCCCCGGGCGAGCAGCTCGCGCGACGAGACGGGATGGCCGTCGGGATCGAGCAGCGTGAAATCCGGTGCGGTGTCGCCGGCCTTTTTGGCGCGCTGCGCCTGGCCGCTGGCGATCAACTCGTCAGTGGCGCGCTGCATGGTTTGCAGCCGCTCTTGACTGGGCTTGAACGGCAATTTGCCGGAGGTGAAATCGGCTTTGAAGGCGTCGAGGCGGTCTTGCAGGGCCATTGGAAGTCTCCGTTGTTGGCGTCGGCCCGCAAGTTCTGGCTCATTCGACGGAGAACAGGTATACGGCAAATCTGGACATCATTTATTTGGAATTCAAATGAGCGACCGGTGGCAGGAATTGGCCGTCTTCGTCCGCGCCGCGGAGAGCGGCAGCTTTTCGCGCGCCGGCCGCGAGCTCGGCCTGTCGCAGCCATCGGTTTCGCGCATCATCGGCGAACTCGAAGCCCGGCTCGGCGTCACGCTCTTGTTGCGCACGACGCGCCGCATCAATGTGACCGACGCCGGCGCATTATTTCTGGATCGTGCCCGCGAAATCCTGGCCGAGCTTGAAGATGCCGAGGATGCCGCGCGCGGCCTCGATTCGTTGCGCGGCACCATCCGACTTGCGCTGCCCGTGGTCTACGGGACGCGCGAGATCATTCCCCGGCTGCCGAAGTTTCTTGGGCTGCATCCGCTGCTGCGGGTCGAGATGTCGGTTGCCGACAACCGGCAAGACCTGGTGGCGGAGGGCGCCGACGTCGCCATCCGGCTCGGCGAGCTTGGCGATTCCGCCTTCGGCGCGCGCCGGCTGGAGACGTTGGAGCGAATGATGGTGGCCTCGCCCGCCTATCTGAAAGCGCGCGGCACGCCGAAGACGCCGGCGGATCTCGCCGCGCATGATTGCATCTTCGGGCCCGGCAATTACGGCCGCGATAGCTGGTCGTTCAGCCGTAACGGCACCGAGACGTCGGTCGATGTCCACGGCCGCATTCATACTGATTCCGGTCCGGGTGTTTTCGCCAGCGTGATGTCGGGCCTCGGGATTGCGATGGTCTCGACCGCGATGGCGGGACCCGAGATCAAGGCCGGCCTGCTGGTGCCGCTGCTGCGCGGCTACAAGCTTACGCCAGTCGAAGTTCATGCGGTGTTTCCCGGCGGCCCGCGCCCCTCGACAAAAGTCCGCGCGCTGGTCGATTTCCTGGCGCAAGAACTCAAGCGGGCGCTCAAATAGATCAGGCGTGCTTGGCGTCGCTGCGCCGGTTGAAGGCGGCGACGAAATCCTCGGAGACGACGAATTCAAGCGCCTCGCGCAGCGCGGCCGATTTGGCGACGCCGAACGCGGTCTCGAATCCCGCCTGCGCGCGCTTCCAGAGCGCGGTGGATTCCGCGATCTTTTTGCGGCCCGCCGCGGTCAGCGCCACCAGCCGGTTGCGGCGATCCTCGGGATCGATGCGGATCTCGATCAGCCGATCGCGCTGCAGCGGCTTTAAAGTATGCGTCAGCGCGCCACGGTCCATCACCAGGGCCTCGGCCAGTTCGCCGAGCGGCGGCGGACGTCCCGACCGCGCGATCTGCATCAGGATCGACCGCTGCGTGGTCCGTAATCCGCAGGGCTCCAATGCAGAATCATACAGCTGCGAGACACGCCGCGTCGCCTTGCGTAAGGCCGTGCAATTGCACAGGCTTTTCTCCGTTTCGGATTGGCGGGCCATTTTTCACCCTCGAATGATGCCGGCTTGACGATTACTTGCATATGCACACATATCATCATCGCTTGCATATGCAAGTAATGGCGCCGCCCAGCGATCGCTGCGACGGGCCGGAAACGGGAGAGCGCGATGCCACTGGTACGGATCGACCTTCAAAAGGGAAAAGACGCGAGCTATCGGCAAAAGGCCGGCCGGATCGTCTACGAGGCGATGGTGGCCCATACCGGCGTTCCCAAGGACGACCGCTTCCAGATCATCGCCGAGCATGCGATCGAAAATTTTGTGTTCGATCCGGATTATCTCGGCATCCACCGCACCAACGACCTCGTCATGGTTCAGATATTCTTCAACGAGGGGCGCTCGGTGGCGCAGAAGCAGGCGCTGTACAAGGCGATCGCCGACGGATTTTCCGAGCAGCTTGGGCTGCGGCGGGAAGACGTCTTCATCACCCTGGTCGAGGTGAAGAAGGAAAACTGGTCGTTCGGCAACGGCATTGCGCAATACGCCTGACAACCCTCACTCGCCGCCAGACGGCGCGCCGTCACGGCACCAAGGTCGTTCGCGACGGCAGCCACATCGCGATGTCGGGGAACAGCACCAAGAGGCCGAGCAGCACGAACAGCAACAGATGGAACGGCACCGTTCCCAACACGACGTCCTTGAGCTTGCCGGTCCAGATGCTCTGGATCACGAACAGATTGATGCCGATCGGCGGCGAGATCTGGCCCATCTCGATGAACAGCACCAGGATGACGCCGAACCAGATCGGGTCGATGCCGTATTGCACCAGCACCGGATACAATAGCGGCACCGTCACCACGATCATGCCGAGGCTTTCGACCAGGCAGCCCAGCACCGTATAGAGCACGAACAGCGCCAGGAAGAATTCCAGCCGTGACAGTTTCAGCTCGACCAGAAACTGTGTTTTTTT
>NZ_LMUK01000002.1 GCF_009766005.1 Bradyrhizobium sp. S69
GCATACGCCCGTCGCTTATGCTTTACCATTCGACACCTCCTGGCTCTTAAAGCCTACTACAGGTGTCCACTAATTCGGAGGAGGTTCAACCCATCCTTCGAGGCTCGCAAGAGCTCGCACCTCACGGGCGAACGCAATTGCGTTCGTCCCGGGGATGACGTGAGCCGCTCGGAGTTAATTTCTGATTTTCAGAAATTGTCCTTGACTCTTGACCCAACTCAGCTGCTTAATCTCCGCATCCCGTCCCCGAGAGAGGGGGCGTTGGCCATCGTCACTGACGTTGGGGCGGGGAGCGATGGACGCGGATGCGCTTTTGACGAACGGCGCGTGAAGCGGACGGCAAAGTCGTGTGGTCCTGACGCCCCAATGGCAGGGGTCAAGTTCGCCAGAAGCTCACGCTTCTTGCGGGCGACGGTGACAAACAGGCTCTGGTCTCACCGGGGAGAGCACGGAATAAGCTGTAAAACCATTGCGCAGGGAAGGCCGGACTGCTTCCGCTGAACCTGTATGCTCATGTGCGTTTTGCTATGTTTGTTTGCACATGAGACCGCGGGTGCAGCGCGCACCCGGTCTTCCCTGCGCCCTCTCATTTTTGAGGGCAAATGATTTTGCAAACCTCGGGCGAATGCCGTCGCGAGAACACGGAGTTGTGAGTCGCGTCGTTGTTCGATGAATCCGAAAGATCCACTCACGTCGTCCCGGCCTCCGCGCCGGGACCCCAGCGTGAGCGCAATTGCGCTCATCGCGGCGGTGAGGACTCGCGTTTTCGGCAGTTGGTAGATGCCTTCAGACCAATGAACGCCAGGGGTTATGGGTCCCCGCCTGCGCGGGGACGACGGCGGTGGGTGGAACATCTTCATCAACGTCATTGCAATGATTGGAATTGTTGGTCCGAAAATCCACTGCGGAATCGGTCAATGGATCACGACCTTCCGAACCAGGCCTAGCCGGTTCCACAAAGCGATGTCGCAGTTTGCGGATCGGTGGAACCGTTCTGAGGTTCGTTCGCTATTGCCCTGCGCTGCGGCCTTTTGTTTAATGAGCAAACCGCGTTGCGCTGAAAACGAGACGCGGAAAAAATAGCGCCGCGAGAGCGCCGGGGAGGAGACACGATTGAGCGATCCAATCCTGGAGATGCGCCGGGTCTCCAAGTCCTTCTTCAGCATCAAGGCGTTGCGCAATGTCGACCTGACGGTTTATCCCGGCGAAATCCATGCCTTGATGGGCGAGAACGGCGCCGGCAAATCGACGTTGATGAAGATCTTGTCGGGCGCCTACCGGCCCGATCCGGGGGGCGAGATCCGCATCGAGGGCAAGCCGGTGCGTATCGACGGCCCGCTGGGCGGTCGCGCGGCCGGCATCTCGATCATCTACCAGGAACTCTCGCTCGCCCCGAACCTGACCGTGGCGGAGAATATCTATCTCGGCCGCGAAATCTCACGTGCCGGGTTGCTGGACCGCGGCGCCATGCGCGCCGGCGTCGGCCCGATGCTCGAACGGCTCGGCGCGGATTTCACGCCGTCGACCCTGGTGGCCCATCTGTCGATGGGTCAACGCCAGCTGGTCGAGATTGCGCGTGCGCTGCACGCCAGATCGAAGATTCTGATCATGGACGAACCGACCACCGCCCTTTCGGCGGGTGAGAGCGAGAGGCTGTTCGCCTTGATCCGCCAGCTGCGCGCTGAAGGTCTCGCCATCATCTATATCTCGCACCGCATGGATGAAGTGTATGCGCTCGGCGACCGGGTCACGGTGCTGCGCGACGGCACGCTGGTGGGCTCGCTCGACAAGCCGCAGATCCGCGCCGACACCATCGTTCGGCTGATGGTGGGACGCGAGGTCTCGTCCTTCTACAAGAAAGACCATGACCCCCGAGCGAGCCGCGGCGGCGCCGTCCTCGCCGCAATCGACATCGCCGATGGGCGGCGCGTCAAGGGGTGCTCCGTGACCGTGCATGCCGGTGAGGTCGTCGGGCTCGCGGGCCTGATCGGGGCGGGCCGCACCGAGCTAGCGCATCTCATCATCGGGGCTTCACCGAAGACCTCCGGCCATGTCGAGATCGAAGGCCGTGCGGTCAACATACGCACACCTGGCGAGGCTCTCGATGCCGGCATCGCCTATCTCACCGAAGACAGGAAGGCGCTCGGCCTGTTCCTGGACATGTCCTGCCTGGACAACATCAACCTCGCGGTACTGGGGAGGGATACCAAGCTCGGCTGCATCCTCGACCGGGACAAGGGCCGCGACCGTGCCCGCAAGGCCTTCGCAGCGCTGGGTATCCGCGCTGCGGACACAAGCGTCGCGGCCGGCGCACTCTCTGGCGGCAACCAGCAGAAAGTGCTGCTGTCGCGCTTGCTTGCAACCAAGCCGAAGGTTTTGATTCTCGACGAGCCGACCCGTGGCGTCGACGTCGGGGCGAAGTCGGAAATCTACTCGATCATCGACAATCTCGCAAAATCCGGCACCGCTATACTCGTTATCTCGTCCGATCTGCCCGAGATCGTCGGCATCTGCGACCGCGTCATTGTCATGCGCGCAGGACGCATCGCCGGCGAGATGGAGCGAACCGCGACATCGCCGTTCAGCCAGGAGGATATCATGGCATTCGCTACCGGAATGGAGCAACTCGATGCCTCCTGACAATCCTTCACCGCAAGAGGCCACGACTGCCACTTCGGGCACGCCGGGCTTCGCGACCGCGGAGACCAAGCGTCAGCGCACCAGGATGATCATACGTGCGGCCGGCATGCTGCCGGTACTGCTTCTGTTGTGCGTTGGCTTTCATTTTCTGTCGGACGGCCGTTTCTTCTCCGGCCAGAATCTCGGCATCGTGCTGCAGCAAGCCGCGGTCAACACCGTGCTGGCCGCAGGCATGACCTTTGTCATCCTCACCGGCGGCATCGACCTCTCGGTCGGTTCCATCCTGGCCGCTTCCGCGATGGCCGGGCTGATCGTCTCCACGCTTCCCGATATCGAGTTACTTTGGTTGCCGGCCGCGGTGCTCACGGGCCTCGTCATCGGCGTCTTCAACGGTGCGCTGATTGCGCTCTTGCGCCTGCCGCCCTTCATCGTCACGCTCGGTTCGCTGACCGCGGTGCGCGGTCTGGCGCGCCTGCTCGGCGCCGACACCACGGTCTTCAACTCCGCCATTCCCTACGCCTTTATCGGTAACGCTTCCCTGACGCTCGTTCCCGGTGTCGTTTCGATTCCCTGGCTTTCGGTGATCGCATTGCTCGTCATCCTTGTGTCATGGCTGGTGCTGCGACGAACCGTGCTCGGGGTGCACATCTATGCCGTTGGCGGTAACGAGAGTGCGGCACGTTTGGCGGGCATCAAGGTCCGCGCCGTGCTGATCTTCGTCTACGGAGTCTCGGGGCTGCTGGCCGGGCTCGGCGGAGCCATGCAGGCGGCGCGCCTCTATGCCGCCAACGGCCTGCAACTCGGGCAATCCTACGAGCTCGACGCGATCACCGCCGTTATCCTGGGCGGCACTTCCTTCGTCGGCGGCATCGGCTCGATCTGGGGAACGCTGGTCGGCGCGCTGATCATCGCGGTTTTGTCCAATGGTCTCATCCTCACCGGTGTTTCCGACGTATGGCAATATGTGATCAAGGGCGTGGTGATCATCGGCGCCGTAGCGCTCGACCGCTATCGGCTGCAGGGCTCGGCTCGCACGTGAAAACAAGATTCCGTTACGGCAACTGGTCCGCCGTGCCGGGAATTCAAAAAGGACCAGGGAGGAAGCCAATGTTGAAGACGATCTCGTTTGCCGGCGCCGCCGTGGCGCTGGTCCTGAGCTCCGCACCGTCTCTTGCCAAAGAGCTTAAGTCGATCGGCGTCTCGCTGGGCTCGCTCGGCAACCCGTTTTTCGTTGCCCTGTCGAAGGGCGCTGAGTTCGAAGCCAAGAAAACCAATCCCAATGTGAAGATCACGACGGTCGGCTATGAATACGACCTCGGCAAGCAGGTGACCCAGATCGATAACTTCATCGCCGCCGGCGTTGACCTGATCCTGCTGAACCCTGGCGATCCGAAGGCCATCGGGCCGGCGATCAAGAAGGCACAGGCGGCAGGCATCATCGTCGTTGCGGTGGATACCGCAGCCGAAGGCGCCGACGCCACGGTCACCACCAACAACGTCCAGGCGGGCGAGATCTCCTGCCAGTACATCGTCGATAAGCTCGGCGGCAAAGGCGACGTGATCATCGAGAACGGGCCACACGTTTCAGCGGTCATCGACCGAGTGGTCGGCTGCAAGAATGTGTTCTCCAAAAATCCGGGCATCAAGGTGTTGTCCGATGACCAGGACGCCAAGGGGTCGCGCGAAGGTGGTTTGACCGTGACGCAAGGCTATCTGACCCGCTTTACCAAGATCGACGCCGTTTTCGCCATCAACGACCCGCAGGCCATCGGCACCGACCTCGCGGCGCGCCAGCAACAACGTACCGGCATTATCATCACCTCGGTCGATGGTGCACCCGATATCGAAGCGGCGCTGAAGGATCCCGCGGCGAAACAAGTCCAGGCCTCCGCCTCGCAGGACCCTTTCTTCATGGCCCGCCGCGCCGTGCAGATAGGCGTCAGCCTTCTCAATGGGCAGAAGCCGGCTTCGACCGTCGAGCTTTTGCCCTCGAAGCTCGTGACCCGCGACAATATCGCCGAGTACAAGGGATGGACCTCGGATCGTTCGCAGTAGCCGCGTCAAGTGAAAGAGGCCGCCAATCGCGGCGGCCTTACACTGTTGTCGGGCCGGCGTGAGGAATGGAATTTCGCAAGAAGCCGGCTCGGCTCCTTGCCTTAGTTGCGACCCGGAAAAAATACGCTGTTCAAACTCTCAATGATTCGCCAGAGCGACTGGCGCACGGCAGGGAAGAAAAAACATGGTTTCGCAGTCGGCACTACCACGACGTCCGCTGGGACGGACCGCACTTGAAGTATCGTCGCTGGGTTTTGGTACCGCACCGCTCGGTGACATCTATCGGCGGCTGGATGACGGCGAGGCGATCGCGGCCGTGGAGCGCGCGTTGGCGCTGGGCATCAATCTGGTCGACACTTCCCCGCTCTACGGGCACGGCCTGTCGGAGCATCGCTGCGGGACGGCGATCAGGCGAGTGCCGCGCGACCAAATCGTGCTCTGTACCAAAGTCGGCCGCTGGATGGACCCGTTTCACGGGCGAGGCGAGGGCTCCGGCTTTGTCGGAGGTCAGCCGCACCGGGCCGTCGTCGACTATTCCTATGATGGCACCATGCGTTCGGTGGAGCAGTCGCTGTTACGCCTCGGCACCGACCGGTTGGACCTGCTGCTGATCCATGACGTCGATGTCTGGACCCACGGTGCCGATGCGATTGAACAACGGTTCGCCGAGGCGATGAACGGCGCCTATGTGGCGCTCGACCGGCTGCGCGGCGAGGGTGTGGTGAAGGGCATCGGGGTCGGCGTCAACGAGGCCGACATGTGCGTGCGTTTCGCGCACACCGGATCGTTCGATACCATGCTGCTGGCCGGTCGCTATTCGCTGCTTGAGCAGCCCGCGCTCGAGCATTTCCTGCCGCTGGCGCAACAACGCGGCATTGGTGTGATGCTCGGTGGCGTCTTCAATTCCGGTATCCTGGCGACCGGGGCGGTGAGCGGCGCCAAGTACAATTACAAGGACGCGCCGCCGACCATTCTGGACAAGGTGGCGCGGATCGAACGGGTCTGTCGCGCGCATGGCGTCGCGTTGCCAACGGCGGCGCTGCATTTTGCCCTGGGCCATCCGGCTGTCGCCAGCGTGGTGCTGGGAGCGGAAACGCCGCAGGAGGTCGAGCGCAACGTGGCCGCACTGTCCGCTCAGGTGCCGGCCGCGCTCTGGCGTGATTTGAAAGCCGAGCATCTTCTGGATGCGCAAGCGCCGGTACCGGGTACGGTGGCTGGCTGATGCGGATCGACGGCCATCATCATCTGTGGAGTCTGGCGCGCGGTGACTATGGCTGGCTGACGCCGGAGCTGGCGCCGCTCTATCGCGATTTTGGCCTGCCAGACCTGGTGCCGCATCTCGCGGCGGAGGGGATCGAGGGAACGATCCTGGTGCAGGCTGCGCCGACCGAGGCGGAGACGCTGTATCTGTTGGAGATCGCCAACACCGCCGAGCTGGTGCGCGGCGTGGTCGGCTGGACGGATTTCGACGCCGCGAACGCCGTGGCGCGCATCAATGCCCTCTGCGCGCAGCAATTGTTGGTGGGACTGCGGCCGATGGTGCAGGATATCGCCGATGACGATTGGCTGCTGCGTCCAGCCTTGGCGCCGCCGCTGGCGGCGATGGCGAGGGGAGGTCTGGTGTTCGACGCGCTGGTCAAGCCGCGCCATTTGCAAAACCTGTTGCAAATCGTCGATCGCCATTCCGATCTGACCTTCGTGCTGGACCATTGCGGCAAGCCGGCGCTTGCGAGCGGCGAGACCGCGAACTGGCGGGGCGATATTGCGCGGCTCGCCGAACGTCCCAACATCGTCTGCAAACTGTCCGGGCTGGTGACCGAGGCGAAACCCGATTGGCAAGTTGCCGATCTGCGCCGGACGGTTGACCACGTGCTCGCTTGCTTCTCCCCGCAGCGCGTGCTGTGGGGCAGCGACTGGCCGGTGGTCAATCTGGCGGGCGGCTATGCGCCGTGGCTCGCGGCTACCGGGACCTTGCTGGCGGATCTGTCACGCCACGAAAAGGCACATATCCTCGGCGGCACCGCCGCGCGTATCTATCTCTCAAGCCGGGGACGCACGCTCCCCGGAGCGCGCTGATGTTTTGACGTTTGCATGCGAGCCCGAACTGAACTCGATCTCCTGGTAGCCCTTCGCCGCGACGTCGTTGATGATGCCGACGAATTTCGGCGTGCCGCCGTTGTAGACGAAGTAGCGCACGGTGCCCTCTTCGTGACCAGCGACGTTGGAATTGTAGCCGGTGAACCACGACTTGGCTTTTCGCATCAGCATGATTTCGTACATCTTGGTCACATGCGCACTCCAGCGCTCTTGCGCCTCGCGCGTGGCCTCGGCGCGGGTGTAGCCGCGCTCCCGGATATATTGCAACAGATCCATGCACCAGTTGACACCGTTCTCGATGCCACGCGGGAAATTAGTCGAAGCGGACGCGCTTTGCGGTCCGGTCGGCATCAAGAGATTCGGAAAGCCGTGGACCAGCATGCCGAGGAAAGTGGACGGTGCATGCTTCCATTTTCCGGCCAACGTTTCGCTGCCGATGCCGCGGATATCGATCAGATCATAGGCGCCGGTGATGGCATCGAACCCGGTGGCGTAGACGATGATGTCGAATTCATATTCGCGCTCGGCGGTACGCAGGCCGTTCTCGGTGACGCAAACCAGCGGCGTCTCGCCGAGATCGACGAGATGCACGTTATCGCGATTATAGGCCTCGAAATACTTCGTCTCAAGCGGCAGGCGCTGCACGCCAAAGCCGTGATCCCTGGGGATCAGTTTTTCGGCCAGCTTGGGATCCCTGACGCGGCGGCGGATGCGATCGGCAATATATTCCGACAGCTCGGCGTTGGCTGCCTCGTCCATGAAGATCTCGCGGAAATTGGCGAGCCAGATGCCGAAGCCGGGCTCATCATACAGTCGGTCCCACAGTTCCAGCCGTTGCTCGCGCGTCACCTCGTAGAAGCCGCGGGCGTCGGGCCCGTGCAGGAAGGCGCCCGGCGTGCGGGTGCACGCGGCAAAAATCTCGTCATAGCGCGAGCGGATGTCCGCCATCTCCTGCTCGGAGATCGCGCTGTTGTTGAGCGGCGCGCTCCAATTGGGCCGGCGCTGGAACACCGTGAGTTCGCCCACCTTGTCGGCGATCTCGCCTATCAACTGAATGCCGGTGGCGCCGGTGCCGATCACGGCGACCTTCTTGCCGGCGAGATCGACCGGCTGCTGCGGCCAGTAATAAGTGTGGAACGAGCGGCCCTTGAAGTCCTCTATTCCCGCCAGTCGCGGCATGGTCGGCGCGGAAAGCAGGCCGATCGCCAGAATGACGAAACGGCACGTCAGCTCGCGGCCATCGCCGATCTTCATTCGCCACAGATCGAGCGCCTCGTCGAAGGTCATCGCCTCGACCTTGCAGTTGAACTGCATATGCTGGCGCAGATCGAATTTGTCGGCGACGTAGTTGAGGTAGCGCAGATTCTCGGGCTGGCTGGAAAAGCGCTCCTTCCAGTGCCACTCGTCGAGCAATTCGCGCGAGAACGAGAAGCCGTAGGTGTAGCTTTCGGAATCAAAGCGGCAGCCGGGATAGCGGTTCCAGTACCAGGTGCCGCCGAGGTCGGCGGCCGAGTCGAGCACGGTGGCGTCGATACCGACATCGATCAGCCGCTTGATCTGGTAGATGCCGGCCACGCCGGCGCCGACGACGATCACCTCGTAATGCGTTTTGGCCGCTCCCATCGTTTCCTGCTCCGGAATTCTGTTTTCGTTTTATTGGCTCGATTACAATCCCTTTTGCCGATGCAGGCAAGCGTTCGCGCCTGTCGTTGCGTACCGTGCGCTCCGGCCTCAGACGATCTGGACCGCGGCGAACGACGACATCGCGCCCGACAGCACCTGCAGCGCGCTGCTCAATTCCGCGCGGTTGCGGGCGGCACCGAGCGAAATGCGGATTCCACGCGGGCCGGTGTCGTCCACGGCGAACGCGTCCTCGCCGACGACGGCAAGCCCACGGCGCGAGAGATAGGCCAAAAGCTCCGGCGCGCCGCGGTTGGCGGGAAGCGGCAGCCAGATGTGATGGCTGGCGGGACGCGCCGCATAATCGATTCCCTTCAACAGCCGTGCCGCGAGCTGCTGGCGCGCGGTCGCTTCGTTCCGGACCGCGCGGATGATTTCGTCGGCGACACCGGTACGAAGCCAGTGGGTCATCAGCGCGACCATCAAGGGCTGCGGCATCTGCATCGTCGCCTGCAGCGCTGTGCGCATCGACGCTTCGGCCGCGGCGTCGGGCGCCAGCAGATAGGCGACGCGCAGGCCCGGCGAGATGCACTTGGCGACGCTCACCGCCAGATAGGTGAGTTCGGGGGCAAGTGCGGCGATCGGCGGCATCGACGGTTCCAGCGGTCCGTAGACGTCGTCCTCGATCAACGGCGTGCCGAATTTCCGGATGATCGCGGCCACTGCCTTGCGGCGGTCGGTGCGCAGCGTCGCGGTCGTCGGATTTTGCTGCGTGGGCACCAGATAGACCGCTTTCGGCTGGTGGATCCGGCAAGCTTTCTCCAGCGCATCGGGCAGCACGCCTTCCTTGTCCATGGGGACACCGATGAGGCGGACACCAAGCTTCGCCGCGGCGGCCCTTGCGCCCGGAAAGGTGAGGGCTTCCGTCAGCACGATGTCGCCCGGTGTCGTCAGCGTCAGCAGCGCGTTGAAGATAATGGCCTGCGATCCCGGAAAAATGACGACGCGCTGGTATGCGGCCTCCGGCCCACGCGTGTGCAGCCAGTCGGCGGCGGCGGCGCGGTCGTCATCGCCGCCGCCGGGCCTCAGATAATTCAGGAAGGCGCTGAAGCCGGAGGCCTGCCGGATCGATGCCAGACCCTGCGCAATGCGAAGGTCCAGGTTGGCCTCCAGCGGCTGCGGCGGGATGTTCATCGACAGATCAATCTGGACCAGAGCGGAATGGTCGGACGGCACGCGCGCGGTCGTTTCGGAAACGAACGTGCCTTGCCCGACCCGCGCCTCGATCAGGCCGCGCTTGCGCGCCTCGCCATAGGCGCGGGTGACCGTGGTGAGGTCGAGATCAAGCTTGGCCGCGAGCGCGCGGTGTGTCGGCAGCCGCTCGCCTCGCAACAGTTTGCCGCTGCCGATGTCGGCGGCAATGGCATCGACGATGCGGCGGTAGGTTGGACCGGGCCATTCGGAAAGTGTAGGGAGCCAATCCATACAATATGGTGCTTTGTCTTTGATTACCGGGCTTTGTCGGCATATTGTATGGATCAGTTCAAGCCGTCAAGGATTCGAGGCTATGACACATCCGGTTTCTCTCTCCCGCGCCATCGCTCGCGGTTTTGCAATGAAATGCCCGAACTGCGGGCGCGGCCATCTGTTCCGCAGCTTCCTCAAAGTCGCCGACCGATGCGAGGCGTGCGGCGAGGACTATACGCATCAGCGGGCCGACGACTTTCCGGCCTATCTGGTGATCGTGGTCGTCGGCCATATCGTGGTGCCGGCGCTTCTCGCCATGGAGATCGCCTACGCGCCGCCGGCCTGGGTGCAACTCGCTATTTGGCTGCCGGTCACGCTGTTCGCAGCGCTCGGTCTGCTGCAACCGACCAAGGGCGCGATCGTCGCGCTGCAATGGGCGACCGGCATGCATGGCTTCGCCGACGCCAAGCACCGCCGCGACGCCGCGTGCGGTGTCAACCCGACCGCGGACCACGCGGTGGTTTAGGAGTTTTAGCTTGATTTGCCCGCCTCGTTTGCTAGCTGACAGGCTGCTATCGATCGGAGTGGGTGCATGCAATTCGTGGGGCTTATCTATCGGTTCGTATCCAACTTCGCCTTTCTGGCATTGGTCTATTACAGCCTGAACCTGGTGGAGAAGTATCAGCAGCGCGCGATCCTTGGGATTCTCGTGCTGGTCTATGCCGGGATGCGCGCGGCATCGGCATTTCGTTCGTTTTACTTCTTCCAGCGCATCGAGCGCCTCGAACTGGAGGCCGCCCGCCTGGCGGTTCTGACCGGCGAAGGCCCGGCGGCTGCCACCGTGCGCAAGCAGATCGTCAATAACGTCTCGGTTCTGCGGCGTGACGGCGAAAGGAAATCCTATATCGACCTCTTGTTTCTGGCGCTGGTCGTCTTGTTATGCATTTCGAAGATCGTGACGGATTGAGCGATCAGACATTTCTTTTCTTGACCTGGGCAAGATGCTTGGCCGCGCCGCCGCGGCGGGCGTGCACCACGTTTGGACCTTTGTGTGCTGCGACCGCCGTTCCTCGATGGCCCTTGTGAGACACGCTCAGTTGCTTGCCGTGGCCAACGCGGTTCTTGCCGCGAAGCGCGCGGGGAGAATTGCCGACCCGCGCTGAAACGGCCTCCGGCGGCGGTTCACGCATCGCCACGACAACCGGTTTTGCGCGGGGCGCGAGTCGGGCGACCGCTTCCGGGGTCGGGCGCGGCAGTTCCGGAAGCTCGAACACGGTCGAGGCGGGAACCGGCAGCGCAACCGCGGCGCTGCTCGCGGGAAGCAGCCATTCGCGGGGCCAGGGCGCCTCCTGCGGCAGCGGAACGCCACGCACATGACGGTTCACGCGATCGAACGGCTCAGGCCGCAGCAACAGCTCTCCGTCGGCGGCTTCGAAATCCGACAGGGCCGGGCGCGCAAACATATCGGCCTTGGCAAAAACGAAATTCGGAATTTTGGGCCAGCGCGAAATCGCCACGTTCTCCGAGGTCGGATGCAGTTGCCATTCCTGTGGTTCGGTCGGCGTCGCGGGCCGATCCGGCGTCGCCGGCACCACCTGGACGATGCGATAGCCTCGCGCTTTCAGGGTTTCCAGAATCCGCGGCAGGGCTGCGACCGTTCGGGCCTGGATATCGTGCAGCAGCAGAATGCCTTTGCCCTTGGCCTCGATCCGCTGGATCGCCAGATCGTAAACCCGTTGCGACGAAATATGCCGCCAGTCGTCGGCCGGAAAATCGGCGCTCCAGGTCTGGATGCCCTGCGAGGCCAGATAGTTCTCGACCGCTTCGGCGCGCATCAGCCCGGGAATGCGCAAGAACGGCGCCAGCGATGTGTCGGCGTCAGCGCCGAGCGCGGCCTTGACCGAGGCGATGCCGTCATCGATCTCGGTCTTGGCGCGCTCGATCGGCATCTTGTTCATGGTCAAGGGGTGGTTCTGGGTGTGGGTGCCGATGGTATGGCCGGCGTCGCGCAGCTTGCGGACGCCTTCCGGAAAGCTACGCGCCATCTGGCCGATCTCGAAGAAGGTCGCCTTGATGCATTGCGCGGCGAGGATGGCCAGCACCTGATTGCTGTTGCGCGGCAACGGTCCATCGTCGAACGTCAGGACCACTTCGTGATCCCGCAACGGCAGCGTCTCGGCGTATTGCATGGTGCCGAGCTTGGTATGCTCGCGGGGATCGACCACTAGGGTTCGCGAGGTGCCCAGCGCGTCGGGATGGCCGGGACAATCGGCGGCCGACGCCGGGTGCGCGGTGCCGCAGGTCAGCAGTCCGAGGAATAGCGTGCTGCATAAAACGGCCCGGGATCGCGTCCGAAACCCTGCCGAAGCCTTACCGATCATGAAACACCGTCATTCCCGTTTTCGCCCGTTTTCGTCACCGTAAATAAACACCGCGCCATGAACGGCGCCTTAACCGTTGGACTTCGGTCCAATGCTTTGGGTTCAAGGGGAGATTTGTGTTCAAGGCGTGGCCTTGGCAGGCGCGGCGTCAGCCTTCGGGCCAGGCTTGACCTCAGGCTTGACCTCCGGCTTGGGACCAGCCGCAGCCGGCACCAGATGCACCACGTGGTAGTGGTTGTCCTTCAGATACTGCAAGAACGCCGGCACCATGTCCGCGGTGTGTTTCTGGGGATCGTGCAGCAGGATAATGCCCCTGTTGCCGGCTTCCGTGAGCCGGCCGGTGAGCAGCTTCAATTCCTCCGCCGGCGTCATCGGATTCCAGTCGCTGGCCCACAGGTCGGCGCCGAACACCACGATGCCGCGCGATTGCAGCAGATCGAGCGTCGCCGGCGTGCTGGCAAAGCCCGGGAAGCGAAAGAACGGCGTGCTCGGTGTCGTCGTGGCCGTGCCATGCAGCGCCATTTCCACCGCCGAAATGCCGTGATCGATCTGGTCGACCGCGTCCTCCGGCTTGATCTGCGAGAGGATCGGATGGGTCCAGCTATGGGTCCCGACCGTATGGCCTTCGGCGGCGATCCTGCGCACTAGTTCCGGATGTTCCGAGGCCGGTTTGCCGATCAGGAAAAATGTCGCATGCACGCATTCACGGGCCAGTGCCGCCAGCACCTTCGGGGTGGTCGCGGGCCACGGGCCGTCATCGAAGGTCAGCACGACCTCATGGTCCTCCAGCGGCAAGGTCTGCGGAAAGCTCTTCAATCCGACCCGGGGCGTGGTGGCGGCGTCGACGCTCAGAATGCGGGAGGTGCCGAGCGCATCCTTGCGCGGGCAGGTGGCTGCATGGGCGGCCTGACCCCAGATCACCGCGGCGACCAGCGCGAGGCCGAGCGAGATCGGCCTCGGGGTCGATTTCGAGCGGCTCACATTTATCATTGCGCTTGCCCTTACCCTTTGGGTAATGCGTGAAGAGACAGCACAGACCAGTTCCCCAATTCTGTCAAACCGGCGAGGCGCGGCATGGCCGAGGAAACGGATACGGCCCAGCCGGATGATGCATTGGCGTCCGACCGCCTTTCCATGCGCGATGAAGATGGCGAAATTCGCCACCAATTCGTCGAGCAAATCACCCACGCCATTCACCAGGCCGATATCCAATTGCTCCGCGCCACCGTGGCGGAACTTCACGAGGCTGATCTCGGCAACCTGATCGAAGCGCTCGAGCCCGACGACCGGGTCAAGCTGGTGGAGTTGTCGGGCTCGGATTTCCACTTCTCGGCGCTCAACGAGGTCGACGATTCCGTCCGCGAGGAGATTCTCGAGGAACTCGAGCCGGAGACCGTCGCCGAGGGCGTTCGCGAGCTTGAATCCGACGACGCCGTCGAACTGCTCGAAGGCCTCGACGAGGCGGACCAGGAAGAGATCCTGGAGAAGCTGCCGCCGTCCGAACGCGATGCGCTCGAACGCAGCCTGCTGTATCCGGAAAATTCCGCCGGACGCCGGATGCAGACCGAATTCATCGCGGTGCCGCCGGACTGGACCGTGGGGCAGGCGATCGACTATCTGCGCGACACGGCGGACCTGCCGGACCGGTTTTACGAAATCTACGCGGTCGATCATGCGCAGCATTGGCAGGGCGCGGTCTCGCTGGATGCGCTGTTGCGGGCGCGCCGGCCGGTGCCGCTGTCCGACCTGATCGACGAAAACCGCCGCCGCGTCTCGGTGCTGGACGACCAGGAGGAGGTGGCGCGGCTGTTCGGCAAATACAATCTTGTCGCAGCGCCGGTGGTCGATACCGCGGACCGGCTAGTCGGCGTCATCACCATCGACGACGTGGTCGACGTGATCGAGGAGGAGGCCGACGAGGACCTCAAGGCGCTCGGCGGCGTGACCAGCGACGAAGAATTGTCCGACAATGTCTGGACCATCGCCAAGGGCCGCTTCAACTGGCTGCTGGTCAATCTGGCGACCGCCTTCCTCGCTTCTTCGGTGCTCGGCCTGTTCGAGGGGCAGCTCGAAAAGATGGTGGCGCTGGCGGTGCTGGCGCCGATCGTCGCCAGCCAGGGCGGCAACGCCGCGACCCAAACCATGACGGTCGCGGTGCGGGCGCTGGCGACCCGCGAGCTCGGTCCGAACAATGCCTTTCGCGTCGTGGTGCGCGAGGGTCTGGTCGGTCTGGTCAACGGTCTCGCGTTTGCCGTCATCACCGGCATTGCCGCGGTTGCCTGGTTCAAGATTCCCGGACTTGGCATCGTGATAGGCCTTGCGATCGTCTGCAATCTGGTGGCCGGTGCGCTCGGCGGCATCCTGATCCCGATGGTGCTGGAGCGGGTGCGCGCCGATCCGGCGGTCGCCTCCGGCACCTTCGTCACCACGATCACCGACGTGGTCGGCTTCTTCTCGTTCCTCGGCATCGCGACGCTGTGGTTCGGGCTGAGCTAGCGGGGCTTTTATCGTTAATCGGACCTTAACGCGCTTTGCGGATGATGCCTCCTTACCTAAGGGGACATCATGCAGCGCTTGCGGCTCAAGGCGGACGGGCGGATCGTCGAATTGCGCGACGGCAGGGAAATCCCGCTTGCTCCGGTGCACCCTGTCGCGTCGCAACCTGTTGCAACGACGGCCGCGTCGCAGCCCGCGGTGCGTGACCTGCGCCGCCGCGCGCAACTGACCCAACTCGAATTCGCCGCCAAGCTCGGCGTGCCGGTCGAAACCATCCGCAACTGGGAGCAGGGCAAGCGGGCGCCGCGTGGTCCGGCCCGTGCGCTGCTCGCGGTGATCGCCCATTCGCCCGAAACGGTGTTCGCGGCGCTGTCGAGCGAGCCCGCAGCGGCCTGAGTGGATCTAGGAATGTGAGTCCGCGTTCTCGCGACATGATCTGTCCGAGCTCTGCATTTCGTTTCACCCTCTCGCAATAAAGAGGGCGCAGGGAAGACCGGGTGCGCGCTGCACCCGCGGTCTCGCGTGCCAAATGCACGTAGCAAAAAGCGCACACGAGCATACAGGTTCAGCGGAAACACTCCGGCCTTCCCTGCGCAATGGTTTTACAGCTTATTTCGTGCTCTCCCCGGTGAGACCAGAGCTTGTTTGTCACCGTCGCCCCCAAGAAGCGTGAGCTTCTCAAGAACTTGACACCTGCCATTGGGGCGTCAGGACCACACGACTTCGCCGTCCGTGTCACGCGCACTCGTCGGTTGCGCGCTTCACGTCCACCGCATCCCACCGCACGTTCGTGACGATCGCGAGCCGCCCCTCTTGTCGGGTAGGACGGTCAGATTGTTACAGTGATTTGCATTTCGGAAAAACAGAAATATTTTTATTTTTGGGGCTTGCCACGGCAGGCAAATCAGGGGTCGTGCCGGGAAGGGGAGGGGACTTGCGCCACCGAAATTGTGTGCGACTGCGGACTGGAGCACGATCCGTTTTAAGGCGTGAAAAGGTAATTAGCTTCTCAGTCATGAGCCTTACTTCATTGATCTATATGCCGCGTTGCCTTTTAGAGACTGCTCCAGCGCGGTCAACTGCTCGACGATCTTGCCGCTGACAGTCGCCGCCCCAGGAAACCGCGATGTAACGTGAGCGTCGTCAAGATAGTTCTCGATCAAATGTGCATTCAAATTCGGTACGTTGTCGCCATCGAGAGCTGGATTTGAGTGGCCTGTAAGAGCATTTTGAAGACCCTTCGTAAAAGGTGTCGTGGGATCTATCTTGAAATGCTCGAGCAACACCACATTTTGCGGTTGCAGCGCGGCCAAATTACCAAGCGCATGGACACTGGTAATTTGCACGCCTGCAATTTTACCTGAAATCGACAGAATGAGGTCGTCCGCCCGTGTGCCGGTGCTGACTTTGGCGTAGCTCACGGCACCGTAGTTTGTCGGCGATGCCAAACCGAGCACCCCAGTGCGGGACAAAAGATCGGGATGTTCATCGTGAAGTTTAGCCAGCAGCCCTTCTGCAAAAAGGTTTCCTTGCGAGTGGGCGACGACCACAAAATATTGAGTCGTCCCCGGACTGTTGCTGATCTTTGCTTTCATATCATTCACGATATCGCCAGCGAGAGGTGAATTCTTCGAATAATCGACGCCGGTCCGTATCCCCAAGACAGATAGCACGGCGCTCAACCAATCGTTCCGTATTGATTGGCGGGCTGACTCTATAAGATCGCCTCCCGCGGAGTTACCGGTAACTTTCTGTTTGTTCGCGTCCGTGAATTCCATCGCTCCGCAACGAGCAATGTTGCATCTCGCAACAGCCTCATCGACGGTTTTCCTCGCTGTGTCGGTCATGCACTGAGGTATATGCAGTTTGTCCGCGGTGGCCATGATGCATCCCGTGACCAGCATACTGGCAGGCCCGTCGATCGCCAGAGGATTGAGGCCGGAATTGTTGTAGCCAACGCCCGGCACCATGCGATGAACCTCGCCCGGCGTCGCATGGTCTTGCATTGGGCCCACCAAATGACTCGCGATCAGATTCCACCCATTTTCATAGGTTCCATAGTTGCTGCCTTTGGGAGGCGCGTTCATTCCGTTGATAAAATAATAGTTCCAGACAATCGGGGCCCCGTTGTTCTGTGGGACTGTGCGCTGGACGGCAGGTACACTATTTGGATGCGTGTCAATTGGCGCGCATTGGATGTTCGTCGGAGATCCTGGGACGGGATCGGGCCAGCAACTTCCGTCCTCGAGTCGCTTTCTCAACGGTAACGGGATCGCTGAAAAGTCGATAGTGAGTTTCGGTTTGAGCCAGCAGATTGCCCTGTCTTTGTCTGAGCCTGCTTCTGCGCCGCATCGCGCGCAACGAATGATCCGCCCGGCCCTCTCATATTCCTGCATCTGCGCTTCCGGAACGACGACGCCGGTTGCATGGTACATCTCGTTATATTTATTGCGGTTCGTTCCGCCGCATTCGCCATCTCGCCCGTATTTATAGATTTCCGCTGCAACCACCCCGGTATTCGTATTGAAGTCCTCTTGCGCCGGCGAAGGCGGGTTTTGAGGGTAATTGTTATTAAAAGTATCCGCTGCCGCCAGCGTTTGTGCGGCCGCACCGCCGGCGGTCCAGGCAATTGCGGAAAGCAAAACAAAAGCTGACAGGACGTGTATCGCTGATAAACGACCTCTCATCTTGTTTATCCTCGGCTACTCAACGGCACCGGCCAACGCGGTGAGTAGGGCTTGGTGCACAGAAAGTCTGAATACGCGTTGCCGGAGCGTCGCGTCTGGGTTCATCTTGGAATCTGCGCTCGGTTTTGGTTCCAAGCGATGCTCAAGGTATTGCTTGATCATCGCCTCGCAGGTCACCTGCGGATGCCGGACTGGGCACAGATCGCCCGTACGATGAGCTGCATTTTGGGGTCCGTCACCGGCTCCAAGGAAGGTGGCGCTGTGCCAAATGGCGTCGCGGATAAGCCCAGTTGCTTGCAGTCGGTGGCAGCAAATTTATCCGGCGCATTTGAAAGAGTGTTCTGACCTTTTTCGAAAGCCCTGATCGTCGCGACAAGGACGCCGGACTGCTCGTGTACGCTGGTGGGTTTGAAGTACACGGCTACGCCGCTAAGGTCATAGACGAGAGCAAAGTCGCTACCTGGAATAACCTGAGAAAACGCGGCGTCTGCCGCGAGAACCGAAAAGATCAAGCCGATAAGAATGGACTTTGGCTTCATGGACGACCGAGCCGATCTCTAGAGGCTGACGAACCTCGCACCAGACATCTCGATCATCAAACTACGCGATCATCAAGCTACGCGATCATCAAGCTACGCGATCATCAAGCTACGCGCGATTTCGAAATGCTCGCACAAGTTGCATTATCGAGGCCCTTTGTCAAGGGTGTGGCGCTGCGGTTTCAGTCTTCGTGGAACGTCTGGGTGCAGCTTGTGATTTTACACGCAGTCGGCCCGCCCCGAGCGCGCTGCTACTTGAAATATCCCTTCGGCTCGTTTATAAGCTCTGCACGATGTGCGAAATGCTGATCTGGCACGCACCGGCCCACCGTTGAGGTGCGGCGAGCGATCTATCGCACTCTTCCAACCCTCCTTCTTCATTTTTTCATGGTTAGGCTGTTTGGAGCATTCTCATGCCTATGATCAAGTGGTTGAATTCCCTAAGTGTTAGCCGCCGCGACCATCTCGTCATGGCCGCCTACGGATTTGCCGCCATTGTAATTCCAACACTGTTCCAGGTTGTTTACAACGATGCGCTTCTGGCTGCTGTTCTTCATGCGGAAGCGGTAACGATTGCACTCGGTCATATCCCCCTCAGCTTGTGGTCGCTCGATACCACTAGCTCATTTATCGAAAATTCGGCCATCGACGGAGGCGGCAATTTTCTCCACGTCTTGTGCGGTGGCTCGGTTTGGGTCGGCTTGTACGTATTTCCAACCCAATCCTACGCGGCGTTCGCCCCGGAGATCGGCGAACTCACCGAGCGAATTAAAGGCGCGACGAAGAAAGCGTGACTTAGTCGACCGCGGCTAGGGCCATCGGCCGGAGACAAGAACGCATCCGCATTTGGAACCCTTGCGGGCCTCACGGCCCGCAAGGGGATTTCTTTGAAACCGGCCCGTGTGAGCCTAGCCGTTCTTTCCGGGAGAGGATCGGTTATGCCTGACTCGATTTTCCGTCGCGCAGGCGAGAAGACGCGAACGGAAGCTCATCGTTTTTAAGATAGATTGGGATTCCAGCCATCGCATGTTAGTCAGAAAATGACGCTTTAGCTCGTAGGGTGGGTTAGGCGCAGCCGTAACCCACCTCTTTCCGCCCGCCGAAACGGTGGGTTGCGCCTGCGGCTAATCCACCCCACGGGTCCTGCTGTTGTCCAGATGGCGGACTTGAGGTGGGGCAGGGCCCATGTCCAAAAAAGTGCCCATGCGGAAAGCCGCTCGCTACCACGCGTAGCGCACAACGCCCTTGCCGGCGTAGCTGCTCGTGACATTCGAGAACTCGCCTTCGAATGTGGCTGCGGTCGACCACCCGTTCAGCCACTTCACGTCGGCCGATGCCGTGACCAGCGCAGAGTCGGCGGCCTGCGCTGCGCCATTGACGACGAAGCTTGCGCCAGGGAGCGCCTGGAAGGTCGCGGCGACCGAGCGATCCGGATCGTAGTCATGAGCCCACGCCGCGCGGCCACGCAGCGTCAGGATCGCATTCGTCATCGCGAAAGACTTGTCGGTGCGAATACCGAGTTCGCTGCGGGTGTCGGTGACGCTCTTTGACGCATAGCTCAAGGCGAACAACGGCGACCCTGCAAGGGCGTTTTCGGCATAGGCCGGCAGATCAAACGTCGTGAACTGGGCTGCCGCATAGGGCGTGATGCCGATGCCACCGGCGAACGGCGTCACAAAGCGATAGCCGCCGTCGAGGCGCCCGGAGATCGCATTGGCGTTGAACTCGGCGCGAAGATGATCGGCGCCCGCCGCCGTGACAATGCGGTCGGTGGTGATGTCCTGCCAGCCATAGGCCAATGCTGCCGTGATGTAGGCCGGTCCTTCGTTGTGCCGTATGAATGCACCGGCCTGGAATAGATCGGATCGGCCGTAGCCTGATCCAACCACGTTGAAATTGGTCCCGCCGCCGGCCAGCGAGAAGCCGGCAATGGTTTCGGGCGAGAAGCGATAATCGGCGCCCACGGCCGTGCCGTAAACGCTGGAGGTGGTGTTGTTCGATCCCAGCACGGCATTGCCGCTGGTGGTCTGCGAACCGCCATAGCCCGCGATCCAGGTGCTCCAGCGCTGCTCGAAGCTCTGCACCGGAGCGGGGGCCTTGGTGTAGATCGCCGCCAGCGCGTCATTCGGCTTGCGCTTGCCGGCGTAGGCATTGGCTTCGTCGGCATATCCGGTCGCGCCGTTGCCATTGTTCGTTCCATCGCCGCGTCCCGCCACGAACGGATCGGTCATCAAGCTCATGAACAAGTTCATCGCATCGAACGTGGTCTGCTGCGATCCGGTCGCGGTTTCGCCGGAGACCTGCGTTAGGCCGGCCGGCGTCAGCCCGCCGAACACCATCGGAATGCCGCCGGTCGCGTTGAAGAAATTCGTCAGCGCGTTGGCGACGTTTTGTTGATTGGCGTTCAATCCACCGCCGAAGTTTGGACCTGACGTGAAATTCAAAGTCAGGTTGAGGTAGGCATCCTTGGCATCGTAGCTCAGGCTGGTGGCAAATCCCTTGGGAAGGCCGAGCGTTTGAATGCCGCTGAAGGTGCCGCTGACGCCGCCCGCTGCGCTCAGGATGTTGTATTGTTTGGCCACGTAGGTGCCGGACGCGAATGTCGCGCCGACGAGGCCGTTCAGCGCCGCGGTGCCCGTCACCTTGGTCGATGTCGATATCGCCGGGGTCACCTGCACCAGGTAAAGCGCGCCGGACTGAAATGCGAGATTGCCGGTGACCGAAAGGAACGAGCCCGCAATGCCGTTGCCGGGCAGCAGCGTACCGCCGGCGGCGATCGTGACGTTGCCGACAGCACCAGCGCCGGTCAATACGCCGTTGGCGTTCACGGTCGTCATGCTGGAGGACACAATCGAGCCGTCGACCTGGAGCGCGCCGCCATTGACGGTGGTGGTGCCGGTGTAGTGGTTCGTGCCCGACAAAACCTGCGTGCTGGTGCCGTCCTTGACAAGGGCAAGCACGGGGCCGCCATTCCCGCCTTCGCCGCCGGTGCCGTCGCGCAGCACGCCGGAGAACGTCGTCGTGCCACCCTGCGCACCCGTGATCGTCAAGGCAGCCGTTCCGTTGGCCGCAGCGTTCTGCACCACGCCGCCGCCGCCAACGCCGTCGGCCAGTGATGCGATCGTGTTACTGAAACCGCTCAGCGTCACCGTTCCGGCCGAACCGACTTGGAACGCCGAATTGGGAGAGAGCGCGGTTGACGAATTGGCGATCACAAAGCCCGAAGCGACAGAAGTGACGCCCGAATAGGTATTGTTGCCGGCGAGAATGATCTCTCTCTCGATGCCGCCGGTGGTGCTTTCCAGAACGAGTGTGCCGCCACTCGATCCCGCCGCATCGGTGATATTGCTGGTGATGCGGAAGAAGCCGCCCTGGGCGTCAATGGTGCCGCCATTGGCCGTGATCTGAACCGCGTTCGCAATTTCGCGCTCGCTGGATCCGCCAAACGCCTGCAGCTTGCCGCCGTCGAAGGTCAGCGTACCGGTGCCGATCGCCGAAGAGACGATGCCTGAATTAAATTGACCAGGGTGGACAAGGACCGTGTCGACGCCGAGTTGTAGGGTGGCGCCAGTGCGTATCGTCGTGCCACCGGAATAGGTGTTGGCGCCCGACAGCACGAGCGTGCCGGTGCCGCTCTGGGCCACTGAACCGCTTCCGGTGATCAGGTTCGCAACAGTCTGCGGGGCGCTCTGGCTGAAGTTCACCGACGTGCTCGCTGTATCGAGGGCGATGCCGCCGATCATGGTCCAGCCACCGGAGAGCGTCAGCGTGTTGGCGCCGCCTGTGAAATCAATCGCGTCAGCGCGGGTCGCGTTGTCGGCAGCCAACCCGCCGCTGATCGTACCGGAGTTGACGATGGTCAGGCCGGCGCCAACGACGCCGGTGCCGCCCAAGCCTTGCGCGCCATTGGTGCCTGGGCCGCCGTTGCCATCGGTGCCGACCCCTGCGGCGCCGCCGTTGCCACCCTGGACGGCGCCGAGATTGGTGAAGATGGCTCCGGGGGCGGCGAACTGAATGCCGACGCCGCCATTGCCGCCGCCGCCGCCGGCGGAACCGATGCCGCTTTGGGTGCCGCCTGCTTGCCCGCCCGCGCCACCGATGCCGCCTTGAAGCAAAGCGCCGACGTTATTGAGGCTGGCGCCGGAGCCTGTAACGACGGCACCGTAACCGCCAGCGCCACCTCCTGCACCGCCGGCCGAGCCGTTGTTGCCGAGATCATGGCCTCCGTCGCCGCCCTTGCCGCCAGAGCCCCCTTGGAGCGTCGCGGAATTGTTGAGGTTCGCGGTGCTGGCGCCGTTGCCGCCGCCGCCGCCGCCGCCTCCGCCTTGACCAAGGCCGGCGCCGTCCGTCCCGTCTACGCCATTGCCGCCGCCGGCCGAACCGCCGGGGCCACCGGCGCCACCGGTGTGGCCTCCAACGCCGCCATTGCCGCCGCCAGCGGAGCCACCGCCGCCACCGCCACCGGTGCCACTGCCACTGTCAACGCCCGGATTGCCCGGATTGCCGGTGAATCCCGAGCCGCCGGTCCCGCCGGAGCTGCCTAACGCCGCGTTACCGCCCTTGCCACCATCGCCATCAGCGGCGATCGCGGTCAGGGGAACGAGAACCAAGCCGCTGCATGCCGAGACAAGCAAAGCGGCGAGTGCCGACGTTCGGAGCGAACGACGTCGGCCCAGCGAACTAAGCTTGGATGCCGTTCCTGCCGAAAGTGTCCAGCGGCATCGGGAGCGGATGCCAGCTAAAAATATTTCATCAAAAGTCATTTGCATCGCGGCGGAAATATCGCCGCACCTCACTTAATGTGGCTGCTGCGATTCCAGCGTACCTTAGTCGACAGCCCGATATAGACACTTTTCACACATACGGAACCGATGCTTGTGCGGTGTTGCAAAACGGGTACAGCCGCTGATCTAGCAGATTCGCGAATACGACTATAGGACGCCGCAATGCCACTACGGCGACTGGAATCGAGTTGATGTCGTAAGTCGCGCTAATGGACGAACAGCAGTTTATTCGCGCGGAATACACTGAGGGCAACAAACGGGATTCGGTTTATTCTGATGTATCACCCGAAGCATCGGCCCGGCTCGGACGCCAGGAGCCCGACACGGCCAACAGAGAGGATCGCTTATGCCTGACTTGATTTTCCGTCGCGCAACCGAGGCCGACGTCCCTGCTATCATTGGGCTGCTCGCGGATGACGTCCTGGGCTCGTCGCGGGAAGCAACGGGGACAGAAAGCTATCCGCAATATCTAGATGCCTTTCGCGTTATCGATGCGGACGCGAGCCAGTTTCTGTTGGTTGTGGACGACGGGAGCAAGATTGTCGGGACCCTTCAGCTCACGTTCATCCCCGGATTGGCCAGCCGGGGACTGAAGCGCGGTCAAATTGAAGCTGTTCGCGTGGCGCGTGATCGGCGCGGTGAGAAGATCGGCGAGGCGATGATCGACTGGGCTGTGGAAAAATGTCGACGCGAGCAGTGCGGGACCGTTCAACTGACAACCGACAAGACGCGAACGGAAGCGCATCGTTTTTACGACAGATTGGGCTTCCAGCCATCGCATCTCGGTTACAAACTGAAGCTTTAGTTCGTAGGGGCGGGGTCGGCGCAGCCGTAACCGACCATCCCGTTCTAATCTTACTGCGTCACAACTGGCCTATCCCCTCATCCTGAGGAGCCACGAAGCGGCGTCTCGAAGGATGTGGCCCGGGATATCGACACTGGGGACGCAACACACAGATTCGCGGCCATCCCTCGAGACGCGGCCAACGGGTCCGCGCGAAGCGCGGCCCGATAATAAACTCCGACGCCGCTCCTCAGGATGAGGGTTTAGTGACGCAGCAATCCACCGTACGGGTCCTGTAGAGCCCTCACTTCGCTGGCCGCTCCGGAATGAAGGCGATTGTTAGAGTCGGCTGTATGATGACGCCACGCCAGGAAGACGTCGTGACTGTGGAGAAATTCTGATTGTAAGTAGCTGCGACCGAAAAGCTGACGGATGGCTGACCAGCCACCACCCCTGGCTTGCTATAGGACAAGGCCGGCCCGATCTGAAACAGAACATCGCGCCTGCCGCCGACGACCTCATTGTAGAACCGGGACGTTACCACGGTTGGAACAGTGACCTTCCAATCCGTGCCGTCGATTCTCCATCCAGGCGTCGCAGAACCCGTGAAGTTTGTATTCTGCTGAGTCGATACATCCGACAGCGTCTGACCGGCCGTCAGCGACAAATCGAGATAGTGGCAAAATCCTGAAGTGTCCGGCTTTGGCGCGTCCGGGTCGGGCTTTTGCGCCTCAGTCTGACATACGTTGTTCCCGGATCCTCCGAGCAGAGAAATGTTTGATCTGCCGAGCGTCACCTGAGGCGTAAAGAGGTCCGCGGTCTCGGGGCGTAGTCCGGGGAGAAAAGCAGTCTGGTTTTGAAAGCCGACTGACAGGGTGTCGTACGTGATCTGGTTAGCTGCGGCGGGAAGGTCCTTGGGAATGTCCTGGGGTTTCGAACCGAACCCCTTGTATTTGCCATCTGTCCCGTAATAGCCCGCTCCAAGAAAAATCTGGTAGGCGGCCTGTTCGGTTATTGCATCGACACTCTTTGAGATAATACTCGGGTATCGCGCCGAAGCGGACGAAACACTGTAGGCGGCGAGATCGAATGGATGGCCTTCGAGTCCTGCCGTCGTGATCGTCGCGGAACCTCCAAAACCCATCGAAAAACCTGGACTGTTATTCGAAGAATTTTTCAGGACGTTCGATTCCCAGGTCGGATTTAGCGGCAGACTGAGCGATACATTTGTCGGTTGCGCGGTACGGCAATTCCAGTTGAAGACCACAGGTGCAAGTATCCTGCCTTTCTTCCTGCGCGCTTTGTCGATTTGGGCGGCGCGAATTTCTTTCGCGCGTGGGGCATTCCTCGAAACGCATTTATTTTGTCGTTCGGTGTCTCTGACGCCATCGAGCGGCCCCAATGCAAGCGGCGCCGGCGATAGCGGCGCTGTAAACGTTTTCAATGTATCTTGAAGATTTGCAAGGCTTGCCTGCGCCGATGCGGCAGTTGGCGAAAGCGCGCACATTGCTGCCGCGAACCATAAACAGATATATCGACAGCATGTTATGTACGGCGCGGGACCTGCGACGTCTGTCTTCAGGACACTGAGCCCAGCGGCCATCTTCAATGACTTTCAAAATAATCAACCAAAAGGATCGTGAAGGAAAAAATGCAGCCTTTCTAAATTTTAGTCAACGCCGATCCACCGGTACTTCAGGAAATAGGAGGCAACGCCCTCTCTTACCCTCTCGACCGCATCACCTGTTGGCGGGTTCAGAGTCGCCGCCCGATCTGCTCCACATCCGTTTTTTTCCCCCGGGATCGGACATCTTTCGGCGTGCCCGGCAGGTTCGAAAGGTGCCGAGTACAATCATCTCGCGTTGGCGTGGCCGCCTCTCATCCCCAGATAAGTTAGAGGCGGACTGCCGAAGGCCCGCTTGAACATCAGCGTGAACGCCGCGGGGTTTTCGTAGCCCAGATCCACAGCGACCGTGGTGACGGGCTCGCCCGCCGCGAGCCGCGGCAGCGCGCCGACCAGGCACGCCTGCTGACGCCATGCCATGAAGCTGAGGCCGGTCTCGCGTCGGAACAGACGCGTGAACGCACGGCGGCTCATGTGCAGATCCGCCGCCCAGTCGTCGATGGTCTCGTGGATCTCCGGCTTCTGGATGAACTTGCGGCAGCGCGCCGCCAAGGCTCCTTCGGCCGGATAGCGCAGAGACAGCGGCAGCACCGGCAGTTTTTGCAGTTCGTGACCGATCAATTCCATCAGCGCGCCGGCGCGGCTATCGAGCTCGGTCTCGATCGGCAAGCCCAGCGCTTCCGTCATCAGGCTGCGCATGAAGGGCGAGATGCCGACGACCTGGCAGTGCGTGGGCATGCCGGGCACCGCGCCCGGCTCCAAATACAAGCTCTGCATCCGCACCGCGCCGACCGTCCGCACATGATGTTCGGTCGCCGGCGGAATCCACATGCCGCGTTGCGGGGGCATCACGTAAGTGCCTTGCGGCGTCGCCAGCACGACCACGCCGGTCGCGCCGGAGATCAGCTGGCCGCGCCGATGATAATGCGGTTCGATGATGTGCCCGTCGGGATAGCGCGTGCCGAGGGCGATGATCGAGCGGGCCAAATGGTCGACGCTGTCGATATGCATTTCCTGCATCGCGTTTGGCCCACTCTAGTAGAAATAAGGCCCAGCATTGGTGGTGGGCGAAATGGTGGTCGAATACTCCGAAGTCGGGGTCGAGTGCAACCGCGCCGCCCGACCCCGAACAACAAAAGGCAAAAGGAATTCGACGTGTCCGTCCAAGCTCAAGCCGCCCAAGTTCAAGCCGCCCAAGTTCAAGCCATGCCGCTCCGGCGCTCGAAGACGGTGTTTCCCGTCCTGTGGGCCGCCAGCTTCTGCCATCTGCTCAACGACCTGATGCAGGCCATGCTGCCCGCGGTGTATCCGATCCTGCGCGGCGACTTCGATCTGAGCTTCGCGCAGATCGGCTTTCTCACTTTGGTTTACAACGTGACGGCATCGTTGTTTCAACCCTTCATCGGCTACTACACGGATCGCCACCCGCTGCCTTATTCGCTGCCGTTCGGCATGGCGTCGTCGCTCGTCGGGCTGCTGACACTGGCCTACGCACCGAATTACGCCATGCTGCTGGTCGGCGGCATGTTGCTGGGCCTGGGCTCATCGATCTTCCATCCGGAATCCTCGCGCATCGCGCGTCTCGCGTCTGGCGGCTCGCACGGCCTGGCGCAGGCGCTGTTTCAGGTCGGCGGCAATTTCGGTTCGGCACTCGGCCCGTTGGCGGCGGCCTATTTCGTGCTGCCACGCGGTCAGCACGGACTGGCCTGGTTCGCTCTCGCCGCCATGGCCGGCATCATCGTCCTGACCGGCCTCGGGCGCTGGTACAGCGCCAACGGTCACGCGCGCAAGCCGTCAAGCGACGCGCCGGTGCGGCATCCGACCCTGTCGAAGGGGCAGGTGTCGAAGGCGATGGCTGTTCTCATCGCGTTGCTGTTCTCGAAGTACATCTACCTCGCGAGCTTCACCAGCTACTACACGTTCTATCTGATGGACCGCTTCGGCATGCCGACAAAGGATGCGCAGATCTATCAGTTCCTGTTCTTCGCGGCGGTGGCGGCGGGCACCGTCGCCGGCGGTCCGATCGGAGACCGGCTCGGCCGCAAGTTCGTCATCTGGGTCTCGATCCTCGGCGTTTTGCCGTTCACGCTGATGCTGCCTTACGCGGGCCCTGCGCTGACCGCCGCGTTGAGCGTGGTGATCGGCTTCGTGATCGCCTCGGCGTTTCCCGCCATCGTCGTCTATGGGCAGGAGTTGATGCCGGGCCGCGTCGGAATGGTCGCCGGAATCTTTTTCGGATTCATCTTCGGCGTCGGCGGCATCGGCGCGGCGATACTCGGCACGCTGGCCGACTGGACCGGCATCCAGTTCGTCTTCAAGGTCTGCTCGTTTCTCCCGGCGCTCGGCATTCTCACGGCGATGCTGCCGAACTTGAAGGAGGCCAAGGGGGAGGCGGCGTAATTCGCCGCTGCGATCGCCCGTGCTCCGGTCAGTCGTGCAGCATCATGTCGCGCAGCGTTTCGTTCGTCTCCGTCTTTACAGCTGGAGGCGCTTGCACGACGACGACCGTCCGCGCGGGGACACAGGCCGTGTCGTGATCCAAATGATCGGCCGCAGCCGCTTTCGCGATGAGGCCGACAACGACGAGCGTTGCGAGCCTGATCGCAATGACGGTGAGCAGCGTTTCCGACGTCGCCATGATGACAGACCATGCGCGACTTCAAGACACACGGCAATTCGGAAGGTACGGCAGCAGCCTTCGCGGCTGACGAAGGCAATCCGGTGAGAACGACTTACTCCAGCCCGTAGTGACGATGGCAGGCCGCGCAAATGCCGTCGAGATGGTCGCTGACGTCGGCGACGGTTTTCAGGTCATGCGCCTCGGCGGCCTGATAGGCCCGGTCGGCCGCATCCGCGAGCTTTTTCACGTAAGCGTTCCACTCCGGATCGAGCGCGCGCCCCGGGATCATCAGTGCGTTGGTGGCTTCCGCCAGCGTCGCGGCGCCGCTGGTGATATTTTCCCAGTCATCGTCGGTCTTGGGCCCGAGGTCGTGCTCGCCGCTGGTGTCGATCACCGAGCCGTTGACCTTCCAGATCAAATTCGCGGCTGGTGTCAGCACGTGGTCCATGAATGTTTTCATGTCGACATGGGCCTGGAACGGCGGCAACGCTTGCGTTGTCTCCGACATCGATGGCGAGGCGGCGAGGCCGCAAAAGATCAGCGCGGCAGCAAGGCTGGCGCGCGTTCGGCATCTCTTCATCATCACAGCACCTGCATGGTGAAACCGATCCAGCGCCCGCAGGCGACGACTGCGATCCAGAGCAGGATGGACAGCGCGCCGGCGATGCGCGCGCGCAGCGGCGGTGATTTTTGCTTCTCCCATTGCGGCAGATCCTTCGCGCTGATGGCGTGGAAGACGATCATGTTCAGCCCCGCCGCGCAGATCAGGACGAGCTTGGCGTCGAAGTAGCCATTCGCGAGATATTTGGTGGCGTTGGAAATGAACAGCAGGAAGCCGGAACTCACCGCAATCGCGAAGGCGCCCCAGGTCACCGGCAGCACCGCGCGCGACAGCCGGCCGACGGGCCGGTTCGTCGAGGCGAAGCCAAGGAGCCGCAGGTCCAGCACGAGGATCGACCCGATCACAAGGCAGATCGCAATGACATGGACCGATTCGATCGTCGGAAACAGTATGTCGTTCTCGCGAATGCTGTCGGCAATCCCGCTGTCCTCGAAGAAGGCGATCAGGTCCTGGAGGTATGACATCATCCGGCCTGCGTGTAAGCGATCCAGCGTCCGGCGAACAGGATGCCGCACCAGACCAGGATCGACAGCGTTGCCAGCGCGCGGCCCGCCATCTGCCGGCTGCGATCCTCAAACACGCCAGGGGAGGCCAGCGCCATCCGTTGCAACGTCGCCGTCAGCACGATGGCGACCAGCAGCAGCGCCATCTTGAGATAAAAGGTGGTGTTGACCAGCGAGCGTCTCGGCTCGCCGATGATCAACAGGCTGCCGGTCACCAGCAGGACGAGCAGGACCGGCCAGATCGGAGGCAGAAAGCGCCGCGCGACCTCGCGCAGCGGTTCGTCGCGCTCGAACACCCGAAAGATCCGCAAATCGACCAGCACCGCGGAAGAGAAGACAATCGCCACGCAGAGAATGTGGATCGTCTGGATCGTCGGGATGATCCAGGTGACGGTCTGGATGGTGTGGCTGAGCGACGTCGCCGCCAGCCATTTGGAAAACCCGGTCAGCGTCAGCATGCGATCCTACTGCTCGTCCGGCGTCAGGCTGTAGGTCAGTTCCTTGCCGTCCTGCAGAACCGCCTTGCGCAGGAAGCCGCCGGGTTTGCCGTCGCGTAGCGGCAGATAGTCGAAGGTGGCGTGATCGCCGGGCTGCAGCGAGCGCTTGGTCCAGCCGGATCGCGTCAGCACGCCGGGGCTCGACACTTCGAATACCCAGGTGCCGGCCTGTGCTCCTTCCTTGACGTCAGTCTCGACCACGAAGGAGATGTGCGGGTTGGTCCAGTTGACCTGTTTGACGGTGCCCTGGACGGTCTGCGGGTGGTCGCTGTCATAGGCGGCGTTGGAATGGTGCGCGGCTGCGATGCCTGCAAAGCCCAGCGTGAGGCAAGCGGCAAGAAACATGGCCTTCGGCGACATCTCGATCTTTCCTTATTTGGTGTGAACCGTTCCGAACGCGCCTTGCGCGTTGGGGACGAAGATGTCGTTGCCGTTGGCGTCCTTGCCCGGCACCAGATCTTCCTGCGCGCACTCGCCCTCGGTCACTTCATAATGGCGGTCGGGGTAGCGGCGGAAAATTCGCGTCGTCTTCCAGGTCGCGGTGAGAACGTTCGGCGCCGTGACCTCTAGATCGTCGTGCATGACGTTGGATTCGGCGAGATGAATGTGCTCGACGACGTGCATGTCGCCATTATTGGGAATTCCTACAGCTTCGCTGATCGCGATATAGGCCTGCGGCACGATCGAGACGGTGTCGATCAGCAGCGTGTCGCCATCCCAATGGCCAATTGAATAGCCGTGCAGCGACAGATCGGGATCTTCCGGGGGCTTGCGGCCATCCATGTAGATACGCCGCATCCGGTTGCCGTCGACCTCGCCAAGCATGGTGATCCGGCCAGGCGTGACCAAAAGCTCGAATGCGTTGTGCGTCATCAGCATCCAACTTGGCATGCCGTGCGGCAGGCAATGGCTCAGGACCAGGAACGGCCGTCCTGCCTTTTCCTCGGCGACAAGGTGCTGAACCTGCTGCAGGATGTCAGGCTTCCAGGGCGGCATGTTCGAAGCCTCCTGGCGCTTTTGATCCTTGATGTCCGGGAGCCAGAGGCCGCTGAGATCAGGCTCGGCGTGCGCGCTTGGCGGAGCCGCGATCTGCTGAAGGAAAAAAACGCCGACGATCGCAAACGTTTTGACGAACTGCTTGACTATCATGCGACCTTCCAACCGATGCAGAGGCACGATAGTTCGCGCGAGGACGAAAGGAAAGCTAGTCCGTTGTGCAACCGCTTCAAAATTGCGGGAGGTTGTGACGATTGCGATATGATTCTTGAGTCTGCCGCGCGAGGGACTCCCAACAAATCATAAGCGAAGAGAACGTGATGCTTATTTCATCGCGAATTGGCGAAATTTTTATCGGTCGTGACCGTTCTGCGGAACGAATGCGCCTCCCACGCGTGTAAACTTCAAGCTTCCGTAAAGGCGCGGCAGCGTTCTTTGGGATTTTCGCGTTCGCAAAGCATGCCGGAGTTATCCAGAAACATTTGCGGCTGCGCGCCTTTCGGCTTCGCAACGATGCAAATGCGTCAAAACGCAGGCGTCGCGCGTGCAGTGCATGAATGACAAACGGCAGAGGCGGCGATAGCCTCCTGGACAATAAAACAAATGGGAGGAATGGCATGCCAGACGCAATGGTTGCGGATTCTGCTTCTATGGCCGCGCGCGGCGGTGCGGCGCACGAGGTCGACGTCGCGGTGGTGGGCGCCGGTTTCGCCGGTCTCTACCTGCTGCATCGGCTGCGCAAGGCCGGCTTCACCGCACAAGTGATCGAGGAGGCCGGCGACGTCGGCGGCACCTGGTACTGGAACCGATATCCCGGCGCACGCTGCGACATCCAGACCATCGACTACAGCTACACGTTCGATCCGGAACTCGATCGCGCCTGGAAATGGTCGGAGAAGTACGCAACCCAGCCGGAAATCCTGCGCTATCTTGGTTTCGTCGCCGACCGCTACGATCTGCGGCGCGACATCCGCTTCGGCACCAAGGTGACAAACGCGACATGGGACGCCGCCGCCGAGCGCTGGCGGCTCACCACCGACACCGGCGCGGCGATATCCTGCCGCACTTACATCATGGCCACCGGCTGTCTCTCCACGCCCAAGCCGCCGGAAATCGAGGGCGTCAAGGACTTCAAGGGCGATATCTATTTCACCGGCCGCTGGCCGCACCACGAGGTCAAGCTCGCCGGCAAGCGCGTCGCGGTGATCGGCACCGGATCGTCCGGGATCCAGGCGATCCCGTTGATCGCCGAGCAGGCGGCGCATCTGACCGTGTTCCAGCGCACCGCGAGTTTTGCGCTTCCCGCCCACAACGGCCCTGCCTCGGCGGATCGCACGGCGTTGGTGGAAAGCGACCGCGCCGGCTACCGTGAGCAGGCCCGCTGGTCGTTGGCGGGCGTACCGTTGCCGCCGGCAACGGCGGTGAGCTGGCAGTTGAGCGATGCCGAGCGCCGCGAACGCTTCGAGCAGGCGTGGGCCGCCGGCGATCTCGTCCACATGATGACCCAGCTGTGGGCCGACCAGGGCGTCGATGTCGACGGCAACGCGCTGGTCGCCGAACTGGTCCGCGAGAAAATCCGCAGCATCGTCAAGGATCCCTCGACCGCGGCGGCGCTGAGCCCGAACGATCATCCGTTCGGCTCGAAGCGTCCCTGCCTCGATACCAATTATTACGCGACCTATAACCGTCCCAACGTCACGCAGGTGAACCTGCGGCAGGAACCGATCACATCGATCACGGCCACCGGCATCAACACCGGCAAGCGCAGCGTCGACGTCGATGTCATCGTGTTCGCCACCGGCTTCGACGCCATGACCGGCGCGATCATGGCCGTGCATCCGATCACCGGCCGCGACGGACAATCGCTGTCCGACGTCTGGGCCAAGGGTCCGCAAAGCTATCTCGGGCTCACCGTGGCCGGCTTTCCCAACCTGTTCATGATCACCGGCCCGGGCAGCCCGTCGGTGCTGTCGAACATGGCGGTATCGATCGAACAGCACGTCGATTGGGTGGTCGACCGTCTCCAGGCGATGCGCGAGGCCGGGTTCTCCACGATCGAGCCGACCGCGACGGCGCAGGCCGCGTGGGCACAACACATGGCCGACTGTTCGACGATCACGCTGCATCGACTGGCCAATACCTGGTACACCGGCGCCAACGTTCCCGGCAAGGCACAAGGCGTAATGCCCTATACCGGCGGCGTCGGTCCGTACCGCAGCATCTGCAACGAGATCGTCGGCCGCGGCATGCTCGGTTTCCGGCTCACCGGCGCCAATGGCGCGCAGCAATGCAACGATGGCGAGATCGTTCGCCTGCAACCGGATGTGCGGCTGGTGCTGAACATGCTGGCGGAGATGAAGTTGCCGCCGATCGAAACGATGGGCGCCCAAGGTGCGCGGGACTTTGTGGCTCAATTCAATGCCGGGCGCCCCGCCGGGCGGCCGGTCGGCGAAGTTGTCGATGGGTCACTGCCGGGCGCCGACGGCCCGTTGCCTTATCGGCTGTACCGGCCGGCGACGCCGGGGCCGCATCCGGTCGTGGTCTATTTCCACGGCGGCGGTTGGGTGCTCGGTGACGAGCAGTCCGACGATCCGTTCTGCCGCGACATGTGCCGGCGCACCGGCATGATCTTCGTCAGCGTCGGTTACCGGCATGGGCCCGAACACCCGTTCCCGGCGGCGGCAGAGGATGGCTACGCGGCGGCGAAATGGATCGCCGAGCACACCGCCGATCTCGGCGGCAGACCGGAACCCGTGATGGTCGCGGGCTGGAGCGCCGGCGGCAATATCGCCGCCGTCACCTGCCAGTTGGCGCGCGACCGCGGTGGCCCGAAGATTTCAGGCCAGTTGTTGGTCTGCCCGGTCACCGACTGCGATTTCGAGCGCGCCTCCTACCGCGACAACGCCGAAGGCTACTTCCTGACGAAGTCGCTGATGACGTGGTTCTGGGACATGTACTGTCCGCCTGGCGACCGCACCGATCCACGCGCCTCGCCGTTGCGCGGCAAACTCTCCGGGCTGCCTCCGGCGTTCGTGGTGACCTGCGAGTTCGATCCGCTGCGCGACGAGGGCATCGCTTACGCGCAGGCGCTCACGGCCGCCGGTGTGCCGGTCGAGCACTTTAACGCGCGCGGCCAGATGCACTCGTCCTACACCATGGTCGATGTGGTGATCACCGGTGTCGGCGGGCGCGTGCGGATGGCGGAAGCCTTGCGCCGGTTCGCCGGGCCTGAGCCGGAGAGCCGGCGGGGCGAGGAGGGGGCCCGGCCGAGATCGGACGGCATCGCCGCTTAGAGTTCTGGCGCGACCGAACGGACTATGCGGGCTGTTGCGCTGTCCACTGAACCCACGCGGGGTTGAGTTGGCAGCGCCGGCCCGGAAGCGCATAATGGGCGGCATGAACGTGATCGAAGCCAATGGTGCCAAAATCCCGGCCATCGGGCTCGGCACCTGGGAACTGCGTGGCCGAACCTGCGCGCGTCTGGTCGAGCAGGCCCTGCGGCTCGGCTATCGCCACATCGACACCGCGCAAGTCTATGAGAACGAACGCGAGGTCGGCGAGGGCCTGCGCGCCTCCGGGATCAAGCGCGACGAAGTGTTCGTGACGACCAAGGTGTGGACCACGCATTTCGCGCCGAATGACCTCGAACGCTCCACCCGAGAGAGCCTGAGCAAGCTGCATCTTGCCGCGGTCGATCTGTTGCTGCTGCATTGGCCCAATCCACGGGTGCCGCTACAGGAGACTTTGGGCGCGCTGGCGCATGTCAAGCAAGTCGGTCTGGCCCGGCACATCGGCGTTTCGAATTTTACCGTGGCGCTGATCGAGGAGGCGGTGGCGGCCTGTCCGGAGCCTTTGGTGTGCGATCAGGTCGAATTCCATCCGTATCTCGACCAGACCAAGGTCAGGGAGGCCTGCGCGCGGAACGGTATGGCGGTGGTGGCCTATAGTCCGGTGGCCAAGGGCCGGATCAAGAACGATGAGACTTTGGCCCGGATCGGGCAGGCTTACGGCAAGACCGCCGCGCAGGTGTGCCTGCGCTGGCTGGTGCAACAGAACGTGGCTGCGATCCCACGGACCTCGCGGATCGAGCGGCTGTCGGAAAATATCGACATTTTCGACTTTGCGCTGTCGGATCAGGAGATGGCCGAGCTTTCCGCGATGGGGAGCGCCGAGGGGCGGCTGACCAATTTCGGTTTCGCACCGAAATGGGATTGAGATATGGTGCCGGCGGGCAGGGGCGGCATCAAAACGTCGATTGAGTACGGTGGAAGCGCAGCAGATCCTACGTTCGGGAATCACGGCATCGGCGGTTGTCCATCTGTCGTTGCTGGCGCTTGTGATCTTCTTTGCCGAGGTTCATCCGTTCGGTGCGGTCACGGCTGAAACCATCGCGGTCGATATCGTGGCGCCGGACGAGGTGACGGAAAAGGCCTCGGAGCAACGTCCGACATCGAAGTCAGGTTCGTCCGACTCGCTTGACCCGTCCGCGACCGGGGTGAACACGAGTGCGTCGTCGGCTGCCGCGCCAGCGCCCGCCGGCTCGCAACCGGGCGCAAGCCCATCGCAACCGACAACGCCGCCACAACAGCAGGCGGCGTTATCGCAGCCGAGCGTGGCGCCAACGCCCCAACCAGGTCCCGACGCAAGTTCCGCGACAAGTCCTGCGGCAACAAGTCCTTCTACAAGTCCTGCGTCGAATACCCTGTCGAATCCTGCGTCAGGTTCGGCGTCAATCGCCGCACCAATTCCCGCGCCCGCGACCGGTCGGCAAGCTTCGCCGGCGTCATCAGTTGAACCGCCGGCGCCGGTGCCCGCCTACGTTCCCGCGCAGCCTGATCTTTCGATCAAATATGGCGTCGTGCTCGGCCTGCCGCTGGACTTGCCGCAGGACAAGCACAGCGACACCTACGATGCTCCGGCCATCGAGAATGCCGATGTTGCATCCAGTCCGATCGCGGAATTCAGACGCCACATCAAGACCTGTTCGACCTTGCCGAAGGAGGTCGGGCCTTCCGACAAGGTCGCGATCAAGCTGCGCGTGATGATGCGGCCCGATGGCCGGCTCGCCGCGGACCCGCAGTTGATCGAGGGCACTGCATCCGCGAAAGGCGCGTTGCTGATGCAGAACGCGATCAGCGCGCTACAGTCGTGCCAGCCCTACGCGATGCTGCCGGCGGACAAATACAGCGAATGGAAGGTGCTCGACCTCAGCTTCACGCCGCAGGATTTCGGCGGCGCGTCCTAGTGGATTGACCGGGACGAAAGAGTCCGAAAGGGGATTCTCAGCGGATCGCTGATGTGCGAGTCCGGGTGGATGCGCGATGGCATCAATTTCACCCTATCCGCCGCTGACCGCCAGCGATTGAATGAGATCGCAGCGGCGCCCCGGCGCCCGCAGAAGCACGTTTGGCGAGCCCGTATTGTGCTGCTGAGTGGTGATGGCCTGGGCACCTCGGCGATCATGGCCCACACCGGTAAGTCCAAAACCTGCGTCTGGCGATGGCAGGGGAGTTATTTTAGGTCGATTCATCAGATTCATCAATTAATGCGGCGTCGCCAAACCCGTCAAATGCTAAGAGTAACTGTAGTGCCAGGGATTGCAGACTGGCAAAAGTTTGGACATTCTTAACTCCATTCCATGAAGCTGCACCCGGCATTGCATTGCGCAATCTGCGGGGAGTAGGGCTCTTGGCGACGATTTCCACAGCGGCGCCATCGATTGGTAATCTCCTGGCTCAGCTGATTTCCGGCGGTTCCAGCACGCCCCCGGCGCCGGCAGCCACCAGCACTGGCTCTGCTTCCTCGTCCACGGCGACACCGAGCGCCGACTCCGGAGCGGCAGTCTTCGTCACTCTATCCGATCAAGCGAAAGCGGCAGCCGCCACCAAGATCCAGTCCGATCAGGACGCGGCCACCCGTTTGCAAGCCTATGTCGATGAACAGCGCGCTAACAACGCCGGCACCAAGACAGGCGCGCCCGTCAGCTTGCAGAGTATCCTTGAGACAGTGGCGCAATCGACGGACACACCGCCTGCGAGCGCACAGCCGACAACCGGCTCGAACGTTGAAGCGATTGTGGCGCAGATCAAGACGCTCGCCAACGCCAATGAACCGCCGCCGTTCCAGTCATTCGTACCGAGCAAGAGCCTGTCGAACAGCTTGACCGTCGATGGCTTCACCCTGACGGTCGATACCAACGCCAGCACGCAGTTTTATGGGACCGCGCTCAGTGGCAACGGCACTCTGGTCCTCGACAAGCATTTCGGGTCGGAGGACGAAGCCGGCGGTGGTACCGGGGCCGCTCCCGGCGTCGGCGTCAGCACCGCAGAGGTCAACAACAATGAGGCCCTGGACGCCGTCACAGTCACCCGGAACATAGCCACTGCAAGCAGCGCCTCGATATCCTCGTCATCGGCCGGCTCGATCTCCACAAGCTCGGTGAACGCCCAATCGTCGTCGATCACATTCTTGGTCAATTATGCGACAGGTCAGATCAGCGCGGAGGGGTCCGCAGCGTCGGTATCCGCCCGGTCGACCTCGGTCGGCTTACCCGGGTCGACCCTCTCGACGCTGGCATGAATGCCGAAGGCCAGATTATGCCGCATGGCCGGGGCTGGCGGCTGAAGCCCGTAGGGCGGATTAGTGGAGCGTAATCCGCCGCTCTAATCCGGCCCGGCATGATCAGCATCGTTCGTCGAAATCTGCGCCGTCGCCGGTTCAGTCTCGCAGAAGCAATCGCTGCTACGAGTTCTGCATCCGTGAGAAGGGCGCTGTTGATGCAGAACGCGATCAGCGCGCTACAGTCGTGCCAGCCCTACGCGATGCTGCCAGCGGACAAATACAGCGAATGGAAGGTGCTCGACCTCAGCTTCACGCCGCAGGATTTCGGCGGCGCGTCCTAAGCTGCGCGCGCCCAGTGATCCACCTCACGGAGATCATCCTGAATATGGCCTAGCCTGTCGCGATCGAAACAGGAGCGATGGCGATGAACAGGATTGTTTGGACGCATCTCGACACGGCAATCATTGTCGCGATCTCGATCATGATGCTCGGCATGACTGGTTTGGCGGTACATGCCAAACAAAAAGGCGGACTTCAGGCCTCGGGCGTCTTGGGCCTGAGCGCGGACTGGACGTGCCATCCGAACCACGCGCGTGGTCAGTTAGCCTGCCTCAATACCGCCGACGGCCGGCATACCATCGTCGCCACAAGTTTGAAGTGATGGCGAACGCGAGATGACACGAGAGCCATGGGAAAATTTTCGATGGGCAAATTTTCGATTGGACGTGCTGTTGCCAACGCGGGAATGTATCACTAGGTTTTGCGACAGGTAGACCCAAACGGTCGATCGGCCGCACGTTCATGCCCAAATTCCTTCGCATCGGTCTGCATCAGTCGAACGTTTCCGGATACACCTCGAAGGCATGGTGCATTCGCCGGGTCGGCTCGACGGTTTTCCTGAAGTGGGGCGCCGTCGAGGTCCATGGCGTCGGCGATGGACGAAAGGTCTACTGGACGCTTCCGCCGCGGGACAAGACGGTTCGTTGCGGTACGGTGCAGCGTGCCACGGACTATGCAAAGAACGCCATCGCGCGGCGACGCAACCATCGCTATGAACCGCTGACGGGCAATATCGCGAACCGGCGGAAGACCGCCGATCGTAGCGCCGAACTCAAACAAGCGCTCGCCACCATCCTGATCGTCGATATCGTCCGCTCCACCGAGAAAGCCGCGCGGCTCGGCGATTCGCGCTGGACGCAGGTGATGAAGCACTATTACGCCGCCGTCCGCAGAGAGCTGAAGACCGTGCGCGGCAAGGAAATCGTAACGACGGGAGACGGGCTGCTGGCGACGTTCGGCGCGCCGGCTGCCGGGGTCCGTTGCGCGACCGCGATCCGCGAGGCCGTGCGCACGCTGGGGCTGGAGATCAGGGTAGGGCTGCACGCGGGCGAATACAAAGTGAGCGGGACGGAGGTGTTCGGTCTCGCGTTCCACATCGGCACCCGCGTCGCCGCGAAAGCGCGGGCCGGCGAAATCCTGGTCTCGAGCGCGGTCAAGGATCTGATGTCGCAATCCGAAATCCGCTTCACCGATCGCGGCACGCACCAACTCAAAGGCGTGCCCAAGCGATGGCGCCTGTACCGGGTCGAACATTGAGGTGTCTTGTTCTAATTCGCAAGAGACGGCGAACGTACGCCGCCGCATCACGAAAGCAGAAAAATGGAACGCGCGTTAGCGGAAGAAATGGTCCATGAACTATTGGCGATCGGAGAGAATCTCAGTCGCCTGAACGATTTGATCGAAGCCCATATCGCGGAAGAGGCGCTGAAAAAGAAGTTTAAAATACCTCTTGGAGAGGCAATGGCAGGCGGCGTGGTGTTGTTATTGCCTATTATACGGCTCTACCCCGATCTGGATCCTGATAAATAGCTTCGGTTAATACCCAGCGAAGCCGCGTACTTCGCTTCGAACGTTGCTTAGCCTCACCCCGCGCTAGCTCTCCATCGCGCGCCAGGCGCTCGAGGCGAACTGCCGTCGCCATATCACGATCACCACGGCGGCGGTGGTCAGAAACAGAACCCAGGGACTGACGAACCAGCCGAGATAGCCGAGCGCGAAGAAGAAGGCGCGCTGGCCACGGTTGAAATGCCGGCCGGCGGCTTCGAACAATCGGGTGGTCCTCATGACATGCGCTTCGGCTTCCGGCGTGTCGCGTTGCTGGGCCAGCGGCATCGCGCCGATCAGGATGGCCACGTAATTGAACAGCCGGTAGGCCCAGGCGAACTTGAAGAAGATGTAGATGAAGATCAGGATCAGCCCGACGCATTTGAGCTCCCACAGCGCAGGCGAAGGCCTGAGGTCGATCGGCAACGCGCCCAGCACCCCCAGCGCCTCGTTGGTCGAGCGCAACAGCGCCAATCCGCCGCCGACTGCGATCAGGCTCGTCGAGGCGAAAAAGGCCGTGCCGTTCTGCAGCGAGGCCATGATCTGCGTATCGACCATGCGGGCCTCGCGGTCGAGCAGGCGCCGGATCCATTTCTCGCGGTAGACATGCATGCGCGCGGACAGGCTGTCGCGCCCATAGGCCGAATGCTCCAAGGTCACGGCGTAGACCGTCCATTCCAGGATGAAGAAGCCGACCGCCAGAATATCGACCGTATATGCCGCCATATCGCTGTCCCCCGAAGCCGCAATGCTGCCACGAGAGGACACTTCACGGCAACGGCCGGCAGAGCAGGATGACTTATCTTCGAATCGTCATCCCGCTCTATCTTTTTGTTTGAGCATGATCTTTTCGGAAAACCGGTTTCCACTTTTCCGGATCATGCTCTAACGCGCCAGGCAAGGGAGAGGCTTGAATGCCCGGTGAGCCGCATGGCATGATATCGGCCGCAACAGGATTCCTTCACATGACGCTGAAGCTTGTCATCGGCAACAAGAACTATTCGTCGTGGTCGATGCGGCCGTGGCTGGCGCTGCGCGCCAATGACATCGCCTTCGAGGAGGTCTTTATCCCGCTTTATACCGGGGAGGCCGACAAGCAGCGGATTCTCGAGGTGACGCCTTCCGGCAAGGTGCCGGCGCTAGTGGATGGCGACATCACGATCTGGGATTCGCTCGCCATCATCGAATACGCCGCCGAGCGGTTTCCGCAAGCCAGGCTGTGGCCGGAGGACCGCGCCGCCCGCGCTTATGCGCGTTCGATTTCGGCGGAGATGCATTCAGGCTTTGTGACGCTGCGCAGCGAATGCGGCATGAACCTCCACCGCCCGGTCAAAGCGATAGCGCTGTCGGCCGATGCGCGCGCCAATATTGCGCGCATCGAGGAGATCTGGATCGAATGCCGCGACCGCTATGGAAAATCCGGGCCGTTTTTGTTCGGCGCCTTCAGCGGCGCCGACGCGATGTTCGCGCCGGTGGTGCATCGTTTTCGCACCTTTGCGATCGAGCTGGCGCCGCAGGCTTTGGACTACATGAAGACCATGATGGCGCTGCCGGCCTTCCAGGAATGGACCCAGGCAGGCCTTGCCGAGACCATCGTCATCGAGAAATTCGAGACGGTGTGAGGCCGGCTTTCGTAGCCCGGTACCACGGCGCCCGCCGTCATGATGCCTTGACGGATCGCCGCTAAAGCGGTCTGAATCCGGTAAGCGGTTTAACGCGAAAAGGACTTTGACCATGGGAATTCTCGATTCATTGGAAAACTCGGACGCGTTCAAGGGCCTGCTTGGCCAGCTCGAGGGGGCGGTGCTTCCCGCCGTGTTGAGCGAAGTGCTCGGCAATAACAGCCAGGGCGGGCTCTCGGCGATCGTCGCCAAGCTGCAGCAGGCCGGCCTCGGCGATCAGGTCAAATCCTGGATCGGCAACGGCCAGAACCTGCCGATCACCGCCGAGCAATTGCAGCAGGTGCTGGGCAGCGACACCGTCAAGCAACTGGCCGCGCGGTTCAACATTCCGGTGGATCAGCTCGGTCCGATTCTGGCGCAAATGCTGCCCAAGGCGGTCGACGGCGCGAGCCCCAATGGCCATCTCCCGGCGTCCGCCTGAGGCCACCGATTTGGGCCGTTCCGGAGGGCCGCCAGCGGATTCCTCCGGAACCCCCGGAAACGCAATTATCGCACTGAAAAACCTGCAAAATTCGCGCATTTGCTATGCCCGGATGTAACTGGCCAATTTGGCCGGCATCGGCTAGATTATGGCGGGGTTTTTCAGCCGGCCACAGCAGCGGGACCGTGAGCTTGACCGGCGTTCTCAGCCGTATGGAGAGGGCGTTGCCACACAAATTCACCGTTGGAGAAACCGTCTATTTTACTGCCAGCAATGTCGCGCGTCCGGCCGCCACCGGCACCTATGAGGTGATCCGGCTGTTGCCGACCGACGGCGATGACTGCCAGTACCGGATCAAAAGCTCGACCGAGGCGTTCGAGCGGGTGGCCAAGGAAAGCCAGCTCGCGATGTCCTGACCGCGCGGCTCGTTTACTGACGGCGTGGTGAAGCGATTGCCGTTTCACCGCCGTCAAAAGGCCCGGTTCGGAGCCCCATTCTGCTTATGCTTAATTACAATCGACATTCAGTTTCGCAGAATGCGTTCGATGCTGCGTTGAGGGACACCGCACATGAACTGGGCTTGGGCAACTTCGCTCGATCAAGTCTGGCGCTCGCCAGCATTTCCGATGTGGCTGACATTGGCCGCGGCGGGATTCTTCGGGATCATCGTTCTGGTCACGCTGCTGCGCGCCGATAAATCCGTCGCCAACGGCGCGCTGACCGTGATCGCGCTGCTCGCCATCGGCATCACATGGGCCACCACCGTTCGCGGGCTCGGTCCCGCGGCCGGAGCCGGCGCTGCCGGGCAACCGCCATCGGCGGTACAGGTCACCGCCGCGCTGCCGGCCTTGTCCTGCGTCGACGATATCGCGGGAGAAACCGTGTTGGCGGCCTGCGAAAAGACCTTGTTCGGATCGGCTGAGTCGACCGCCGCGGCGGTATCCTATGCGGCATCCCGGCTGACGCGGCTGACCGCGCTCGGCGATGTCGCCGCCGCGAACCGCAACATGACGCCCGAACTGCAAGCGCTGCGCCATTCGATCGAGCGCGACCGCTATGGATTGGCAGCTTACGTGCTGCTTGCCCGCGATCACTGCACGCCGTCGGATTGCGCGGCCTTCCGGGCGCTGACCGACCACAACCAGATCGTGGCGAACATGGACGAGCGGGTCTATGACGGCCTGATCGTCCGTTACGCGGCGTCGTGGAACGCGCCCGCGCCGGTTGGAGTGGTCGCGGCGTTGCCGTCATCGATGCCGACGGGCAAGCCCACCAATGCCGAATTCCCCAGCGCGGCCTCGACCCCGCCGGTCAGCATCATGAACCCGGAGCCCAGTCCCGGCCAGGCTGCGGCGCGCGCGGCGGCCGCGGCAGCGGCGGCCAACACGGCGTCGACACGGCCAGCCGCAGCACCGCGTCCGGCGGCAGCCCCCGGAGCGGCGCCAACGCTGGCAGCGGTGGCGAAAAAGCCCCCGCCGAAGCCGCGTCCACCGGTTCAGGTTGCGCCGGCTCCTGCGCCAGCGCCGGCGACGACTCCCGCGGCCTCGAACGATTGATGCTTTCCATCGCCGGTGCCGATCGTTAACGTTCGGCTGGTTCGAAATCTCAATTCACAAGAAGAGTAATGCCGCTTCATATCATCAAGCTTGCCGTCGGTTGTGAGTCCGTCAAGGAGCTGAAGAGCTGGGTCGCGGAGCGCATCCGAACCGCCAAGCAAAAGGGCCTGCCGCCGCATCACATTCATATCACCCGCATGACGCCCAAGCGCGTCGACGAGGTGCTCGACGGCGGCTCGCTGTATTGGGTGATCCGTGGTGAAATCGCGGCGCGCGAAAAGCTCATCGCGATCGAGCCGTTCCGCGACAAGGATGGCATCGGACGCTGCCGGCTGGTGATGCAGCCCAAGGTGATCCCGGTGATGCAGCGGCCGATGCGGGCGTTCCAGGGCTGGCGCTATTTCGCCCACAACGACGTCCCGCCGGATCTCGGCTCGGCGGCCGCCGGCGTCGCGGCGATGCCCGAGCCGTTGCGGCGCGAACTGCGCGATCTCGGATTGCTTTAGAGCGTTCGCTTGGGCTTGAAACGGCTTCGGGCAGACCAAAAAACGTTCGCCGCTGCCGGACTACCGGTGAATTATTTGTCCATAGACAAATACCGGGGCAAAGTATTTCCACTCGTCGTAATACTCCGCTGGTAACTTATAGGGCTGACACTCGATAATCGCCCGCACGGCACTGTCCAGCAACGTGCGTGGTTGGGATGCCGCTGTTTTTGGATCGGGAACCGGCGATCCGTCGAGGGTGCCGTCTGGCTTCAATTTTATTTCAAAGGCGACGTCGATTCTTGGGCCATCTTTGACGCCATCGAGCTGTTTCCAGCACCGTCCAACCTGAGACTGGAACATCGCCCCCCATTTTGCCGCGTGATTTTGGGCGGCCTGCTGGGCCTTTGCCGGTGATGTAGCCTGAGCTGCAAGGATTGATAGGACACAAGCCAGAAGACGAAACCGCATGCGCTTCTCCCCGAGTTGGAAACCAAAAACCCATCGCTCTGAGTGTCGGCCGCGCGAGCGCCTTGGAGCAGCGCGGTGTGTCGGCAGCCCCTAAACCGCGACGTTGTCGATCAGCCGGGTCTTGCCGAGTTTTGCCGCGACCAGAATCCGCATCGGTCCGTCTTTCAACGAACCGACCGGCGCCAGGGTTTCGGCGTGGCGCACCTCGAAATAATCCAGCGTGAAGCCTGCTTGCGTGATCATCTCGGCGCTGCCGGCCATGGCCGCTGCGACATCATCGCCGGCCCGCAAGCGCCGGACGCTTTCCTTCATGGCGCGGTGCAAGACCGGCGCGGTCTGCCGTTCCTGCGCCGACAGATAGACGTTGCGGGACGACATCGCGAGGCCGTCGCGCTCGCGAACGGTTCGCGATCCCACGACCTTGACGCCGAGGTCGAGATCCCGCGCCATCCGCGCCACCACCCGCAATTGCTGGTAGTCTTTCTCGCCGAAGATCGCGAAGTCGGGCCGCACTTGCGTGAACAGCTTGCCGACCACGGTGGCGACGCCGCCGAAGAAATGCGGGCGGAAGCGATCCTCCAGCCCGGCGACCGCCGGACCCTCCGGCACCACCCGCGTGGCAAAGCCGTCCGGGTACATCGTCTTGACGTCCGGATTCCAGATCAGGTCGACATCCTCGGCGGCGAGCTTGGCGACGTCGGACTTCCAGGTGCGTGGATAGGAGCCAAAATCCTCTGAGGGTGCGAACTGGGCGGGATTGACGAAAATCGAGACCACGACCTTCGCGGCGCGGCGCTTGGCCAGCCGAACCAGCGACACATGGCCGTCATGGAGAGCTCCCATGGTCGGCACCAGCGCCACCGTCGACTTTCGCAAGCGAAGATGATCGAGCGCGCGATGTAACGCGGGGATATTGCGGGCGACAATGGGGCTTCGCGACATAGGGGCTCGATCTCTGGGGTCTCGGGAACGCGGCCGGTTCTGGCTCGCGGGCGGGGAGGCCCGTTCTATCAAGGCGGACGCGGCCTCGCCAAGCGGACTGTCGGCGATGTCACACACATACTGCTCATGGCAATGCTAATCGGGTCGCAGCCGGCGCCCGCGATTCATGATTAAGGCGGGTAGTCGAGGTTTCGAGGTCTTCGTCGTGCATTTCACTTGACCGGCGTCGCGCGTAATTTGAAGATATCCACCGGGGCCGAAACATGTTGGTGCAGACTACGCAAGGGCGGTCCGGTTCGGCTCATGTGGTCGTGCTGGGCAATGAAAAGGGCGGTTCGGGCAAATCGACCACCGCGCTGCATATCGCTGTCGCCCTGATGAAAGCCGGCCAGCGCGTGGCCACCATCGACCTCGATTGCCGCCAGCAGAGCTTTACCCGCTACATCGAAAACCGGCGTGCCTGGGCGCGCCGCACCGGCCTCGATCTCGAAGTTCCGGTGCACCGCTGCATCAAGCTCGGCGAGACCATGCAGATCGCCGACAATGAGTCCTCCGAGTTTCAGCAGTTCATGGATGCGGTGAGCGCGATCGAACGGACCTTCGATTTCCTCGTGATCGATACGCCGGGTTCGGACTCCTATTTGATGCGCCTGGCGCATTCGATGGCCGATACGCTGGTGACTCCGATCAACGACAGTTTCCTCGATTTCGACGTGCTGGGCACGGTCGATCCCGCCAATTATTCCGTGACCGGCGAGAGCCATTATGCCGAGATGGTGCGCGATACCAGGCGCAAGCGCCGTCAGCTCGATGGCGTAAGCTGCGACTGGATCGTGGTCCGCAACCGGTTGTCGATGCTGGGATCGCGCAACAAGCAGCTCGTCGCCGACAGCCTCAACGACCTGTCGTTCCGGCTCGGCTTCCGTTCGATCGACGGTTTTGCCGAGCGCGTGGTCTATCGCGAGTTTTTCCCGCGCGGGCTGACCGCGCTCGACGATCTCGATGAGGCCACCCTGGGCAGGCGCCCGAGCATGGGCCATGTCACGGCCCGCGAAGAGGTCACCAGCCTGCTGCGTCAACTGAAGCTGCCGCTCGACGAGCGTGGCCGGCGTCGCGCCGCCAACCGCGCCGAGTGGTTCAATCAGCTCGACAAGCCGCTCGAGCTGCACGACATCATCGGCGCCTGATCGGGTGATACTACGCCGATCGCCGTGACGCTCATCGACCTGTGCGCGACCGGCAAGTATCTCGACGAGGTCGTGCTCGACGCAGGCGCGGCGAAATTCGCGGCGCGGATCGTCGTCCTCGATTCGCGAAACGTCGCTATCCTGATGGTGGTGCCGCTGTGACGCGCCACGCGTCACTTGCCCCTCTTGGCAATTAGCTGGAGCCAAAGGCCGCCGGGACAGGCGGGGCGCTGAAGTCCGCCGTGGGCCATTTTAGAGGCCGCTCCGCGTGCCGCCTTTGTCTTTTCGCAAGTGCGAAGATTGCTGCAGCGCCGAACAATGCCCGCATATCCCGGGCGTTTTGTGTAACTAAATATGTCGCGACGGGTTTTACCCGGCATTTACTGAAGACTTGAACCCAACCTTCATAGGCGGCGTCCTAAGGATTGGAGGCTAGGCAGTACAAATCGGTCGATTGTGCACCTGCACAAGGAATGGGTGCATCGCACAACGATCAGGCGGTCATTTCACAACATTTAGCCTTCCTGTCACGTCGCTGTTACGTATAGTTTACGAGTGCCAGCGGATCGCAAGGTCCCGCAAGCGGGTTTGGAAGTTTCTTAGGTTGGGAAGTTCTTGGGTTTGAAGTTCTTGGATTTGAAAGCCCCGCACACGGGTTTTCGCCAGGTACGTCGAGGACGAACATGAAACGTGGAATAACCGTTCTGCTTTCGCTTTGTGTGCTGGTCACGCTCGCCTATTTCACCGCGAGCAAATGGGCGATCCGGCATCAGACGATCACCTGGATGGATCCGGCGCGCAACAACCGCCCGGTCGAAGTTGATATCGCGGTACGCCGCGACAAGGAGATGCTGGCGAACGCCGACATGATCACGTTGCCGGTCGCAATACTCAACCACGGCAACACCGTCAAATTCACCGAATATTCTTTCGTCGCAAACGTCTTCGCCGCGCGCGGTTATCTCGTCGTGAGCATTCAGCACGATCTGCCGACCGATGCGCCGATGGTGACCAAGGTGGGCGAGATCTATGCCGGGCGCTTGCCGCAATATCAGCGCGCCGTCGCCAACATCAGGTTTGCCATCGACGAGATCAAGCAAATGCAGCCGAATGCGGATTATGATCATCTGACCATGGTCGGACATTCCAACGGCGGCGATATCACGATGTATTTCGCCAAGATGTATCCCGACGAGATCAAGAAGGTCGTGACGCTGGATAATCTGCGGGTGCCGTTCATGACCGACGCCAAGTTCAAGATCCTTTCCTTCCGCTCCAAGGATCCGGTGTTCAAGCCCGATCCTGGCGTCGTGCCCGACGAAGCTATCTGCGAGAAATCCGGCATTACCATCGTGCAGACCGCCTACCAGCACACCTGGATGAGCGATCGCGGACCGGACGAGGTCAAGTCGAATATCCAGGGGCAGCTCGACAAGTTCCTGGAGGATGACAGCCCGCTCAAGCCGGTGCTGACGGACATGCCCAAGATCACCGAGCCGGGGCCGGTCGCGCTCTACTCGCCCGTCAAGAACTGACGCTCCGCGCCCACGTCAAGAACCGACGCTCCGCGTCATCGGTCGATCCTGATCCGAAGCGCTTTGCTTCCAGGTCTGCTGAACGGAAACGTCTCGCCTGGAACGATTGGCGGGCCGCCCGCGCATTGACCGCCGCCCGACCGCTCTCCACATAGGCATGCAGCCATCAGCGAGTGCGGCATGTCCAGCGAACCCGTCAAACCCAGATCCGCAAACCAGTCGTCGGCTGCGAAAGGCTTCGCGTCGGGCAAGGATCTGGCATCCGGCAAAGACCCATCGCTGCCGTCGGCTTCGGAGGACATCGCCGCCTTTGTCGCCAGGGCGCGCGCGATGTCGCCGCATGCCACCGGGGCGAAGGGAAGGCTGGTGTTCGCGCTCGACGCCACTATGAGCCGGCAGCCTACCTGGGACATGGCCTGTGCGCTGCAGGCTGACATGTTTCGCGAGGCGGCAGCGCTCGGCAGTCTCGACATCCGTCTCGTCTATTATCGCGGCCTCAACGAATGCCGCGCCTCCGGATGGATTTCCGACAGTGCGCAACTGGCCCGGCTGATGGGCAAGATCGATTGCCGGGGCGGCAATACCCAGATCGGCAAGGTGCTGTCCGAAGCGCGGCGTGAGGCGGTGGCCTCCGCGATCCGTGCGGTGGTGTTCGTCGGCGATGCGATGGAGGAGGCGGTCGACGATCTCTGCGCCAAAGCGGGCGAGCTTGGCCTGCTCAAGGTTCCCGTCTTCATGTTCCAGGAGGGTCACGACGGTGCGGCCGAGCAGGCGTTTCGCGAGATCGCCCGCCTGACCGGCGGCGCGTGGTGCAGGTTCGATCCCGGCGCCGCCGCCCAGTTGCGCGACCTGCTGCGCGCGGCTGCGGCCTATGCCGCGGGTGGCCGTGAGGCGCTGCTCCGGCTGGCGAAAACCGCCAACGGAGCGGCCACGCTGCTCGGGCAGATGAAGTGACCCAGGGCCTGCGGCAACGTCGCCGCAGCCGGTATGCTTTTTAGCGTTGGCCGCGCTATATTGAGGCCATGCCCACCCTGATCGCCGGCGCTGTCGCCGTTATCCTGCTCTACTCGCTGCTACAGATGTTCCGGGCGGCCAATCCGGCCGTGCTGGCGCGGGCGGTCAAGATCGCCGGCGGCGTGCTGGCGCTCGCGGTGGCGGCGTTTACCGGTCTGCGGGGCGAGCTTGCGGTCGCGATCCCGATCGGCCTGTTCGGCGCCGGGCTGCTCGGCTGGGCACCGATGAGCGGATCGGTGTTCGGTCCGGTCGGCAGGCTGTTCGGCGGCTTAGGAGCAAAGCGCTCGGCGGGGCAGGCCTCGCGGGTGCGATCCCAGTTCCTCGACATGACGCTGGACCACGACAGCGGCCAGCTGAACGGCCAGATCGTGGCCGGGCCATATGCCGGTCATTCGCTGGACGAGTTCGACCTGCCGCAATTGACGGCGATGATCTCCGGCTTCGACGCCGAAAGCGTGGCGTTATTTGAAAGCTATCTGGACCGCCGGTTTCCCGCCTGGCGTCAGAACGCGCAGGGCAACGCGGCAGGGGGGCAGGGCCGCGCGGCGGCGAGCGGCAAAATGACGAACGAGGAGGCCTATCAGATCCTTGGCCTGCAGCCGGGAGCGGGGCGCGACGAAATCAGCCGGGCGCACCGCGGGCTGATGAAGAAACTGCATCCCGACCAGGGGGGCTCGACGTATCTCGCTGCCCGGGTAAACGAGGCCAAGGATACTTTGCTTCGCACGCATCACAGATAACTCCGGCAACGCTATCAAACGCTACAAACCGAGAGTTGCTTCTGCTTTCCGCTCTGTCGATGCCCCGTTACCGCCCGCCGTTGTCCGGCGTGGTCGATCTTTCGTGTCTCCAGTTGTAGCCGCCAAATCTTGACGAGAGGTTTGCGCTCCGGGATTTCCCTTAAGCATGATCGATTTTCCTGCCGCTTAAACGCGGAGCGTTTGCCGGGAGATCATGCGCAAACAAGGCGATAGCCGACGCGCATGATTCAACCGTTGAACACAAAGCCGCCCCTCAAACGCAAAAGTCGTCTGGCGCGAGGCGCAGACGACTTTTGTGTTCTTTCGCGTGTTTTGTTGGCTGCGATCGCAGCCGTTGCGATCAGTTCTTGACGGTGATGCAGGAAATCTCGGAGCGCTTCAGGGTCCGGCACACGGCTTCGGCCTGATCGCGGTCGAGGCCGGCGAAGCGGGCGCGAAACAGCTTGCGATCGCCTTTGGCGACCACCGCTTCGGTGAACGGGTCGGCCTTGCTGAGCAGGCCACGGGCCTGACTGCGCGCCGCATCGATGCGCTCGCGCGCTTCGCTTTCGCTCTCGAGCGCGCCGACCTGGATGATCCACCCGGTGTGGGCGGCGACCGGCCTGATGGCGCCGTTCTGTTGAACCGCTTGCGGCTGCGGCGGCGCGGCGTAAGCCATCGCCTGCGAGGGCGGGGAGGCCGGTACGCTCGATGCCGGCAACACGCCGAGCACGCCGTTTCCGGTGCCGAACCTTGCCGGCTGCGGCGGCATTTCGGCCGCGTCAACCCGGGCGGTTTCCGCCTTGGAGACGACCGCGCCTGAGGTCTCCGGCACATCCGGACGCGCCATCGACGAAATTGAATTGGTGACGGGCGCGCCGGCCTGCGACGGCGTGGCGGCCGAGGCGACCTTGACCTGTCCGGCCTTGATCTGGACGGTCTTGACCTTGACCGGCTTCATCGGCTCGGACGAACCCGGTATGGCCGCGATTGACTGGCTTTGAATAACCCCGCTGCTCAACGGCGCCGGCTCGGGCTTGGCTTGATCGAGCTTGGCGTGATCGAACTTGGCTTGGGCCGGCGGCATCGCCGCGGCGGCCGCGGCGAGGACGGAGGGTCTCGCGATCGAACGCGTCGGCGGCAGCACGGTGGGCTCGGAAGAGGCGGATGCGACCTGAACCGCGCCCTGGACCTGCACCGCCTGGGTCGGCCGCGATTGCGCTTCGTCTTCAGCAACGTCGGCGTTGGCATCGGCGGG
>NZ_LMUK01000028.1 GCF_009766005.1 Bradyrhizobium sp. S69
ATAGGAAAAAACGAACGCGGCGTAGACGATGAACAGGATGTTGCCGCAGATCCGGACGCAGGTCCTCAGCGCCGCCTTGAGCACGCCGAAATTGAATTCGCCGCAGATCATCGCGATCAGCATCGCCAGCAGGCATCCGACCGCAGCGGCTTCGGTCGGCGTCACCAGCCCCGAATAGATGCTGCCCATGGTGCCGCCGATCAGGAACACGAACGGCAGCACATCGAGAATGGCGCCCAGCAATTCCCGCATCGAACGCGGGCCGCGTTCGACCGGCGCCACATCGGGTTTCAGCCAGGCGTGCACGGCGATGTAGGCCATGAACAGGAAGGTCAGCAGAAAGCCGGGCAGTACGCCGGCCATGAACAGCTTTGCGACCGAGGTCTCGGTGAACGTGCCGTAAACGATCATCGCGATGCTCGGCGGAAACAGGATCCCGAGCGTGCCGCCGGCGGCCAGCGAGCCCGCCGACAAGCGCGGACTGTAGTTGCGCTTCTGCAATTCCGGCAGCGCGACCCGGCCGATCGATGCGGCGGTCACCACGCTGGAGCCGCTGATCGCGGCGAAGATCGCACAGCCCGCGATGTTGGTCTGCAACAGCCCGCCGGGCATCCAGGCCACCAGCGTCGACAGGCCGCGATAGACCCGCTGGCTGAGTTTGCTCTCCTGCAATATCTCGGCCATCAGGATGAACAGCGGGATCGCGGTCAGCGTAAAGCTGTCCATGCTGCCCCAACTGACGAGGCCGATGCCTTTCAATCCCGCCAATCCCGCATGCATGAAGAGATACAGCACGGAGGGCACCAGGATCGCGAATGGAATGGTCATGCCCACGGTCAACAGGCCGAGGAAAACCAGCATCACGACGATGAATTCGACACCCGGGCTCATGCGCGATCGCCCCGCGCCAAAATTCGCGCTTTGGCTAGCATCGCGCGGATCAGGGCCAGGCACAGCAGCGCCATCCCGATCGCCATCGTGCATTGCGGCAGCCATAACGGCGTATGCAGCGGCGTCGGCGCGACGTCTTCGGAATGCCAGGAGTTGGACGCGAGCCGGTACAATTGCCACGTCACCAGCGCGGAGGCGACCAGCGAAATGCAGTCGAACACCAGTTGCGACAATAGCCGCGCGGCGAACGACAGCCGGGTCTGCACCAGTTCGACGCGATGGAAGGCGCCATGGGCCTCGGCGACCGACATGCTCAGGAAGGTGAGCGCTACCAGGAGATAGCCGCAGACTTCATCGGTGATCTGGAACGAGGTCGAAAATACATTGCGTGCGATCGCTTCGGCCGCGATCAGCACGATCGACGCGATCAAGAACAGCGCGCAGATCGCTTCGCAGGTATCCTCGACCAGGGTCGATCCGGCCACGATTTGTTCGACGGCATGGGGCGCCGCCCCACCGGCCGAGGGCTCCGAAGGCGTCGCCATGATTATCGGCCGATGGCGGCGCGGACTTGTTTCAGCGCGACGACCGCATCGGGGCCCTGGGTCTTGGCCCACTCCTCCCAATACGGCGCGATCACCTTGACCGCCGCATCGATTTCCTCGGGGTTTTCCCGGGTAATGGTCATGCCGCCGTCGGCGAACTTTTTGGTGAGGTCTTCTTCCTCATCCTGCATCGCCTTGGTGATCAGCGGCAGATTGGCCGTGATGATCTTGCGCACTTTATCCTGCGTCTCCGGCGTCAGCTTTTCGAACCGCTCCTTGTTGGCGATGATGACCGAGTTGAAATAGTTGATGCCGATCCGGTAGTTGTATTTCAGCAGGTCCTTCCAGATATTGCCGCCGCCGGTGTTGGCGGTGAGCACGCCGTCGACCACGCCGCGGTCAAGCGCGGAAGGCACCTGCGGCGCGCCGATGGTCTGCGGGATGCCGCCCAGCCGCTTGATGAATTCGCCCTGCTCCGGCGAGGTGACGCGAATCTTCTGGCCCTTGAAGTCGGCCAGCGAGGTCAGCTTCTTGCTCGAATAGGCCACCTGGAACGGATAAAGATATTGCCCGAGCACGACCAGGCCTTTTTTCTCGAACGCCCGGGTCAAATAAGGCGTCATGATCGCCGTGGCCTTGTCGTAATCCGACAACGTCCGCAGCAGCATCGGCAGCCGCAGCACGCCGCCGATCGGCACATTGCCGAGGAAATAGCCATCGTCGCCCATCTGCACGACATCGTCGCTGACGGCTTGGGTAATGGTCGTGGTGTTGATCGGGAGCGAGCCTCCCAGATGCAGCCGGATCGAAAGCTCGCCGCCGGTTTCCTTTTCGATCTGCGCGATCGTGGTATCGAGCCCCTTGACGGCGGCAACCGTCCCGACCGCGTTATAGACGTAGAGATCCCATTTTTCGGCGGCGACGGCCTGCCTGCCCGGCGCCAGCAGCAGCGTCAGCGCGGAGATCGCCGCCGCCGCGCGCAGAACCAACCCCGTTTTCACCCCAGACATAGTTTGCTCCCGTTTCGTCTTCTGTTTTTTTCAGTATCATCTATATCCGCCGGTCGAGCAAATCATCCGGGGCAATCTCGGCGCGAGGCATGGCGCCATGCGCAGAAAAGTCATGGTTCGAGACGGCGCAAGTGCACCTCCTCACCATGAGGTCGCCACATAACCGCCCCCTCATCCTGAGGAGCGCGCCCTTGCGCGCGTCTCGAAGGATGGACGGCACGTTGGGCGTCTGCACCAATCAAACCTCGAGCCACTCCTTGCGCACGGCGGAATTCGCGCCGAGGTCGCCCGGCGTGCCCTCGAACACGATTCGGCCGTGGCCCATCACATAAAGCCTGGATGATATCTTGAGCGCGATCGCGAGTTTCTGCTCGACCAGCAGGACCGAAACGCCGCGCCGCGCGATCTCGGCCAGGAGTTCGCCGACCTGCTCGACCAGCTTGGGCGCCAGCCCTTCGGTAGGCTCGTCGATCAGCATCAGATCGGGATCGCCCATCAGGGTGCGGCACATCGTCAACATCTGCTGCTCGCCACCCGACAACACGCCCGCCGACGTATCCTGGCGCGCCTTCAGGTTTGGAAACAACGCAAACACATCGTCGAAATTCCAGCGGCCGAATGTGCCGGAACGCTTGAGGCCGAGTTCGAGATTTTGCCGCACCGTCAGGGTCGGAAAGATCTGGCGGTCCTCCGGCACGTAACCGATGCCGCAATGCGCGACCTGATCGGGGCGCAAGCCCGCGATGTCCTTGCCCTTGAATTTTACCGTGCCTTGGGCGGTGACCAGCCCCATGATCGACTTGCAGGCGGTCGATCGGCCGACGCCGTTGCGCCCGAGCAGGCTGACGATCTCGCCGTCATTCACGTCCATTGCCACGCCATGCAGGATGTGGCTTTGGCCGTAATAAGCGTGGAGGTCGCGGACTTCGAGGATCATGCGGCGTCCAGTGCCCCGAGATAGGCTTCCTGAACGGCGGGATTGGCGCGCACGATGTGCGGCGGCCCCGACGCGATGACCTGGCCATAGACCAGAACCGTGATGACGTCGGCGAGATCGAACACCACTTTCATGTCGTGCTCGACCATCAGCAGCGTCTTGCCCTTGGAGACCCGGCGGATTAGCGCAACCGCGTTATCGGTCTCCGAGTTGCTCATTCCCGCGGTCGGCTCATCGAGCAGGATGACGGACGCGCCGCCCGCGATCGTCATGCCGATCTCGAGCGCGCGCTGATCGGCATACGACAACAGGCCGGCCGCGGTGTCGCGGCGGGGCGTGAGATTGAGATCCTCCAGCATCGCATCGGTGCGCGCGGTCAATTCGCGCTGCAGCCACAGCGGCGTCCAGAACGAATAGCGATAGCCCATGCTCCACAACAGCGCGCAGCGCAGGTTCTCGAACACCGACAGCCGGTGGAAGATCGAGGTGATCTGAAAGCTTCGCGACAGCCCCATCCGGTTGATCTTGTGCGGCGGCAACCCGTCGATACGGACATCGTTCAGCAAAATCTCGCCGCTCGATATCCGGAACCGTCCGCTGATCAGGTTGAACAGCGTGGTCTTGCCGGCGCCGTTCGGACCGATGATGGCGTGACGTTCGCCCCTGGCGATATCGAGGCTGACGCCGCGGATGATTTCGAGATTGCCGAACGCCTTGCCGACGTTTTTCAAAGCGAGCGCCGCATCGCTCATGCGACGCTCCGCTGCGGCTTGAGACCCTGCATCAGGCCTTCCCAGACCCGCCGAAACGATCGCGCTTCCAGCCGCAACCAGAACCCGCCGCCGAGAAGGCAGACCGCCGCCGATAGCCACGGCAGCGTGGCATGGACGTCGATCTTGTTGCCGAACAGAACCAGCGACTTGCCTTGCGCAGCACCAATGGTCAGGAACGAGGTCAGTTCCACCAGGCCGACAAAGCCTGCCACCATCAGGATGCCGGGCACCAGCACCCTGATATAGGGCACCGCCAGGCGGCCAAGCTGCCCGCCGCGAACAATCGGGCCGTGGGCCGTCACCAGCCCCATGATTCCGCTTGGTGCGAAAATCACCATGCTGATGAAGAGCACGCCGACATAGACCAGCCAGGAATTCGACATCAGGCTGACGCCGCTTTGCAGCAGCGTGATCAGCACCGCGCCGAGGATCGGACCGCCGAACGAGGCGGAGCCGCCGATATAGGCCATCAGCAGCGCATTGGCCGACAACGGAGCTGCCAGCGCATCGAAGGTCACGATCTCGTAGGTGATGGCGTATAATCCGCCGCCGATGCCCGCGAACAGACCGGACAGCGCGAATTGAAAGAAGCGCACCATGCGCGGGTCGTAGCCGACGAACTGCACCCGCTCGAAATTGTCGCGCGACGCGTTCGCCATCCGGCCGAGCGGCGTCATGGTCAGGAAGAACATCGCCAGCGCCGATAGCAGCGTCCACGCCAGGATCAGATAATAGACCTGGATGCCTTGCGCATAGGTCAGACCAAACAGGCTGCGGCCGATCATGCGGTTGGTATTGACGCCGCCCTCGCCGCCGAAGAAATGCTGGAACATCAGCGCCGAGGTGACCATCAGTTCGCCGATCCCAAGCGTGATCATCGCAAAAGCCGTCGCGCGCTGCTTGGTCGCGATATAGCCGAGCACGATCGCAAGCCCAAGCCCGGAAAGCCCTGACAGCAACGGGATCAGTTCCATCGGCAACGGCAGGCTGCCGGCGCTGGCCATGTTGAGGAAATGAATGGTCGCATAGCCGCCGATCCCGAAGAAGGTGGCGTGGCACAGCGAGAACAGTCCGGCCTGCCCGAGCAGCATGTTGTAGGACAACGCCAGGATGCTCATCATGCCCATCTGGCTCAGCATCGAGATGACAAAACCGGATTGCCGCCCGGTGTGATAATTGTAGAACGCCCAAGGTGCTGCGATCGCGAGCGCCAGCACCAATATCCAGATCGAGATTTGCCAGAACCGGGACGCCGTCATGTGTCGCGCGTTCCCATCAGGCCGCGCGGCCGGAACGACAGGATGATAATCATCATCGCGAATGGCAGCAGCGCGCCGATGCGGGCCACCGGCACGGTCAGGATTTCGGTGAACAGATTGTCGCCGGTAACCGTGATGCCGAGCGGCCTGAGCAGGTCGAGCATCGAAGTGTTGATCACCACCGCGAAGGTCATGATCAGCCCCATCAGGATCGAGGCGACGAAGCAGCCGGCGAGCGAGCCGAGCCCGCCGAACACCACGACGACGAAGACGATCGGCCCCATCGATTCCGCCATGCCGGGTTCCGTGGTCTGGTAGTTGCCGCCGATCACCCCCGCGAGCCCGGCCAGCAGGCAACCTCCGGCGAACACGATGGTGAAGACGCGCGGCACGTTATGCCCGAGCGCGCTCGCCATTTGCGGATGGGTGAGCGCTGCCTGGATCACCAGGCCGATCCGGGTTTTCTTCAGCAGCAGCCAGGTCGCCACCAGCATGCCGACCGAGACCAGCAGCATGAAGCCGCGATAGGCCGGGAAGTTGGCGCCATAGATCGTGAACAGCGAAAAGTCGAGGCTCGGAGGCACCCGATAGGCCATCGGCAGCATGCCCCAGATCATCTGGACGCTGCGCTGGACGATGAAGACGAGGCCGAAGGTAAACAGCAGCTCGGCGATATGGCCGTTGTGATGAACGCGCCGCAGGCCCCACACCTCGATCGCGGCGCCGATTAGCGCACAGAGCAGCGGCGCAATGATCAGCGCAGGAAAGAACCCGACGAACCGGCTGACGGTGAACGCTAGATACGCCCCGATCATGTAGATCGAGGCATGGGCGAAATTCAGCACGCCCATCATGCTGAAGATCAGCGTCAGGCCGCTGGCCAGCATGAACAGCAGCATGCCGTAGACCAGGCCATTGAACAGGGAAACGAGGACTATCTCCATGACCGCCTCGTTCTCCCGTTCACCGCCCTTTCACGTACGCTCTATTCCGTCGGCCGCTTCATCTTGCAGACGGTCGGCAAGGTCAGGTCGGCGGCGGTCGCCGTCATGATGTTCTTCCAGCCGAAGCCGGTATGTTCGGAGTCGTATTTCACGTCCTTGGAGAACACGCCGACATAATACGGCATCAGCAATTGGTGATCTTCCTTGCGCATGATGTTTTCCTGGCCGTCCAGATCCTTGTAGTGCATGTCCTCGAGCGCCAGCGCCACCTTCAGCGGATCGGTGCTGCCCGCCTTGTTGATGGCATCGGCCAGCATGTCGATCATGGTCAGGAAATTGAGTGTCGAGAAGTCGGTCTGGTGATCGACCCGCCAGTCGATCGCAATCTTTTCGGCGGCCGCGCTTTTCTGATCGACCGCGACATTGCCGTTGAACTCCATCACCGACGTCAGCCGGTTCTCGCCGGCCGGTCCGATCGCGGTAGGTCCGCCGATCAGATGCGCCAGGAAGGTATCGAACCGCACGTTAAGACCGTCATCCACCGCCGCCTTGATCAGGAGATTGAGGTCGCGGTTATAATTGCCGGTGACCACGCTCTGGGCGCCGGATGCCTTGATTTTCGCAATGTACGGCGTGAAATCCTGCACCTTGCCGAACGGCATCAATTCGTCGCCGACAATTTCGATGTCGGGCCGCAGCTTTGCCAGCCATTTCTTGCTGTCATGCTGGATCGATTGGCCGAACAGATAATCCTGATTCAGCAGATAGACCTTTTTCAGATCCGCCGGCAGCGATTTGATCCGCGCCGCGGCGCGCATATCGACGCTGCCCGCGAAGCGGAAGTGCCAGAAATCGCATTGCTCGTTGGTCAGTTCGGTCGCAAGCGCGCCGCAGTTCAGATACAGGATGCGGTTATCCGGATTGCGCGCGTTGTGCTTGGAGACCGCGTCGATCAGCGCCGAGCCGACATTCGATCCGGTGCAATGCATCACGAACGGAATGTTCTGGTCGGTCATGCTCTTCAGCGCGATCAGCGCTTCGGCGGGCTGCAGCTTGTCGTCGAACGGCACGATCTCGAACTTGCGGCCGAGCGCACCGCCCATGGCGTTCTTTCGCGCAATGATGAATTGAAAGGCTTTTAGAAATTCATCGCCGCCGGAGGCGAATGGCCCCGAGAAGGGATCGGTGTAGGCAAGCTTGATGGTCTCCTCGGCCGCCGCCGCCGGCCGCCCGAACACCATGAGACTAAAAATGGTAAAGGCGACCGCAAAAGAATAGCAAATCAGGCGCAAGCAAAAGCTCATCGCGTCCCTCCCCGATGCCTCTATCCTTTTCGGATAGGTATTCTTTATTGGGCGGGAGAGTACATCGTCACGGAAGTGAGTCAATTGGCGGACGCCGGTTGCGACCGCACCAATGCCTTTTGTGACAGACTAAAGATTGGGCGAAGTTCGCTTCGGTTGTATGGGCCTCATCGAGATGGATGCACCACTCCTGCGCACCGAGCTGGCTGCGGAATATCACCTACCCGCCCAGCCCCGTAGCGGCTACATCTGGGGCTCCTAAACTTGTTTGGCCCGATTTTCGCTTCTACGATGGCGGCAGATCGGGCTGCCGAGCATTTTTCGGTGTCAGGAGACGTCATGGCTATCCTCATCCGCGGCGGCACGGTCGTCAATCACGACCATTCGAAACGCGCGGACGTCCTCGTGGACGGAGAAACAATCGTCGCTGTCGGCGCCGCGCTTGACGCGCCCACCGGCGCGCAGACGATCGACGCCGGCGGCTGCTACGTGATGCCGGGCGGCATCGATCCGCATACCCATCTCGAAATGCCGTTCATGGGCACGGTCACCGCCGACGATTTCGAGTGGGGCACCAAGGCGGCGCTGACCGGCGGCACCACCATGGTGGTCGATCACTGTCTTCCCGATCCCGGGCAATCGATGCTCGCCGCCTATCAGGAATGGCGGCGCAAATCCGAGCGGGCGGCCACCGACTATGGGTTTCACATGGCGGTGACGTCGTGGTCAAAACAGGTGTTCGACGAGATGGAGATCGTGGTCAAGACCTACGGCATCAACACCTTCAAGCACTTCATGGCCTACAAGGGCGCGTTGATGGTGAACGACGACGAGCTCTACAACTCGTTTGCGCGCTGCGCCCATCTCGGCGCGATGCCGCTGGTCCACGCCGAGAACGGCGACGTCGTGGCGCGGATGCAGGAAGCCGTGCTCGCCCGCGGCATTGGCGGTCCCGAGGGCCACGCTTTTTCGCGCCCTCCGGAGGTCGAGGCCGAGGCGACCAACCGCGCCATCATGATCGCCGACATGACCGGCGCGCCGCTCTATGTCGTGCACACCAGTTGCCGCGAGGCGCATGAAGCGATCGCGCGGGCCCGCGCCACCGGCAAGCGCGTCTATGGCGAGCCGTTGATCCAGCATTTGGTGCTCGATGCGACCGAATATGACAACAAGAACTGGGACCATGCGGCGCGACGGGTGATGTCGCCGCCGTTCCGCGACAAGGCGCATCAGGACAGCCTGTGGGCGGGGCTGCAATGCGGCTCGCTTCAGGTGGTCGCGACCGACCATTGCGCGTTCACGACGGAGCAGAAACGGATCGGCCTGGATGATTTTCGCAAGATCCCCAACGGCACCGGCGGCCTCGAAGACCGCATGCCGGTGCTGTGGAGCGCCGGCGTCAACACCGGCCGGCTGACTAGGGAAGAGTTCGTCGCGGTGACGTCGGCGAACATCGCCCGCATTCTCAATATCTATCCGCGCAAGGGCGCGGTCGCGGCCGGCTCCGACGCCGATCTCGTGGTGTGGGATCCCTCGGCGAGCAAGACCATCTCGGCCAAGAACCAGCTCAGCCGCATCGATTATAATGTGTTCGAAGGTTACGCCTGCACCGGCGCGCCGGCGGCGACGTTGTCGCGCGGCAAGATCGCCTGGCAGAACGGCGAGCTTCGCGCCGAACCAGGCGATGGCCGCTATGTCGAGCGGCCGGCGTTTTCGCCGGTTCACGTCGCTAATTCGACCTGGAAGACGGCGACCGCGCCGCAAGGCGTATCGCGCGGCGCCGTCACGCCGTGAGGGGCGAGCCGAAGCCATCCTGCGCGATTTGCCGTAACGCGGTGGCGAGTTACGGCATCACGGTCTGACCGAATACATGAGCAGAATTACTCACGCCCTTCGGATGCCGTTGGAGCAGACGTGCACGCTGATCGGGAACCATCGCTTGTAGACACCGTTAGTTGTTCGGTTGGCGGCAAATAACGCCACCAGCATCAACGGAGAAACGCCATGGAATTGATCCTGATTATCGTTCTGGTGGTGATGTTGTTCGGTGGCGGCGGATACTGGGGACGTCGTCGCGGTCACTGGTAGACGAGGTCACATTGGCACTTGACCCAACGGCTGCGGCCCATCGTGGCTTGCCGTTGGCTTAACTCTTCGTCGCTGATTGCTCCGCGTGGTTGGCAGCCTCGCTAAACTGCTGTTCCAGCCACGGCGAGGTGCCCCGAATCTGCGCAACAACTTCACCCGCCCACCTGACGTAATCGAGCCGCCGTTCGATCGACCAGTCCGGCGGCGGGCTGTTGGCAATCGCGCGCACATTGCTGGTTTTATCGGCAAGCTTGATCAGCCTGGCTTCGCGGCTCTTGTGAGCCGCGGTCTCGACCTGCAATCGCTTGCGTTCGGCCTTGGGCAGCGCCTTGTCGTCGGTCACCTCAGCGACGATATCGGCGACCTTGCGGCCATACGCGCCGGCGATCGAGTCAATCGCGATGCCCTGATCCTCGACCGCATCGTGCAACAGCGCGGCGATCACCACGTCCGGCTCGCGGCCTTCGGTCGCCGTGGTAACGAGGAAAGCCACTTCGAGCAGATGATTGATGTAGGGCTCGGCGGCCTGACCCTTGCGGCGCTGGCCGACGTGCCAGCGGGCAGCCGTGTCCGCGGCCTGCATGATGCGGGTTAGATCATTCATTTGAACTCCTTTCGGTCCGCGTCGTCAGCGACATGACTGTCGCCGGCGGTCAGCTCGGATTGTCTCAGATCACATCATGTAGGGATTAGCTGCATGCCGGGGCGGCTGCGCCGTCAGCCAACGGCCAAGCGGCCGGGAAAACCACGAGGCATCGTCATATTCGACGGTGGCGCGATGTTGGATGGTGGGCGCGACAGGGATCGAACCTGTGACCCCCTCGATGTCAACGAGGTGCTCTCCCGCTGAGCTACGCGCCCTAAAGGCCTTACGTGACGGGTGGCGTCCGTATATCGGCTCCCAAGCGAGCAGGCAAGGACGCTGGGGGGCACTTTTTCAGTCGTTTTCTGGGTCTGTCGACCGCAATCCGGGGCCTGCTCAGGCCGCCAGCATCTTGTTCACTTCGCTGACCAATTCGCGAAGATGGACCGGCTTGGCCAGCACCTTGGCGTTCTTGGGCGCCTCCGAATCGGAGTTCAGCGCCACCGCGGCAAAGCCGGTGATGAACATGATCTTGATATCGGGATCGAGTTCCGAGGCGCGGCGTGCCAGCTCGATGCCGTCCATTTCCGGCATCACGATATCGGTGAGCAGCATCTCGAACGGCTCCTCGCGCAGCCGCTGATAGGCCGACAACCCATTGTCGTGGGAGGAGACCTGAAAACCCGCATTTTCCAGTGCCTTGACCAGGAAGCGGCGCATATCGTTGTCGTCTTCGGCGAGGAGGATTTTGTGCATGGGGCGGTTGTCGAATCCCGGTAGGAGATCAGTCCATTCACTAAGCCTGCAGAGAGTAAATTTCGGATGAAAGAACGGGCAGGCCGAGGGGGAAGCACGCGGCGCTATTTCTGTACCGGAATGCCGTGCAAAGCAACGAAGACGAGCGTTTTTCGCACCTCAGAAGCGTTCCAGCCAGTTTCGGGCTTTTTTCGCTTGGCAGAACGGCTGCGATTACCGACAATACCTCGACAGAAAGCCCCCGTTTTTCCAGCGGTAATGATACATTCAGAAACCGCAGCTCCAGGGACGGCGCCCGAGGATGACCCAATTGGACGGCGAACTGTCGCCCCCGTTCGAGATCGTGGAGCCGGCCGTGTGGCGGGCGCCCATCATCTTCAACTCCCCGCATTCAGGCTCGGTCTATCCGCTCGATTTCCTCGAGGTGTCGCGGATCGACCTCGCAGCGCTACGCCGCTCCGAAGATTCCTTCATGGACGAGTTGATCGGCGATCTGAGCCAGCGCGGCTTTCCGGTGGTCCGGGTCAATTTCCCGCGCTCCTATGTCGACGTCAACCGCGAGCCCTACGAACTCGACCCGCGGATGTTCACCGGGCGCTTGCCGAGCTTCGCCAATACCAGGTCGATGCGGGTTGCCGGCGGGCTTGGCACCATCCCGCGGGTGGTCGGCGACGGCCAGGAGATCTATCGCGACCGTATCAGCGTCGATGATGCGCTGTCGCGGATCGAGGCGCTCTACAAGCCCTATCACCGCGCCTTGCGGCGGCTGATCAACAAGGCGCATCAGAGCTTCGGAACGGTAGTGCTGGTGGATTGCCATTCGATGCCATCGGTCGGCGTCTCGCGCGACGAGCCGCGGCGGCCGGACGTGGTGATCGGCGACCGCTATGGCACGAGCTGCGCGGCGCTGCTGGCCGACACCGTGGAAGAATCCATGCGTGCGCTCGGCTATTCGGTCGGACGCAACAAGCCCTATGCCGGCGGCTTCATCACCGAGCATTACGGCAACCCGGCGAGCGGACTGCACACCGTGCAGCTCGAACTCAACCGCGCGATCTATATGGATGAACGGCGCCGCGAACGCGGGCCGCGATTCGAACAGGTGGCGGCGGATTTTTCGACCTTGGCCGACGCGCTGGCGGCGGTTCCGCTCAGCGACCTCGGACCGTTCCAGGCGGCGGCGGAATAAAAAACAACGCACATCGTCGTTCGGGCGAAGACGCGCGCCCGGGAATAACGAACGTAAAATCTCTCCAAAAGAAAAAAGGGCCGCTTGAATGAACAAGCGGCCCAAGTCTAGGGAGGAAACGCCCAAGGAGGGCAGCGATAGCGCGAGGCGCTACCGCACCGCAACAATATGCGACCGCGCTGCACAAAACGCAAGTGCTTTTAATGCATTTCCCATGCAAATTTCGCAGGCCTTGCACGCGCGCAACACATCCGTAGCCACGGAGATTTCAGCGCTATTTCAGTGACTTGGATCACCCTTCGGCAGGCTGGACGGGTTATTTCCGGCGCACTCTCGATTTCGTGATCGGCGTCCTTACCAAAAATGCACGCCTGTTCGCGCTTCAATCTGCATCCAAAATGCCAGCAGGCATCGTGGATAGTTGGGCGGATAAAAGTGCGCCGCTTGCAGGATTGAGATAGGCAATAGCGCGAAAACTTAAAAGCCGCGACCCAGAAAGCTCTTGCGACCCGGACCTCACCGATCCAGGTCTTATCGAGCAAGCCTACCGACAAGGAAGCGCCGTGACGGTCATTGATTTTACAGCCTTCATCGCCCGCCTTGCGACCACCTCCGGCGAAACCATCCGGCCGTTCTTCCGAACCTCGCTCTCCATCGACAACAAGAGCACCGGACCCGAGGACCGCGAGTTCGATCCGGTGACCGAGGCCGACCGCGCCGCCGAGGCGGTGATGCGGCGACTGATCAAGGCCAATTTCCCCCAGCACGGCATCGTCGGCGAAGAATTCGGCAATGAGCGCGAAGACGCCGAATATGTCTGGGTGCTGGATCCGATCGACGGCACCAAGTCCTTTATCGCGGGCTTTCCGATCTGGGGCACGCTGATCGCGCTGCTGCACCGGGGGACGCCGGTGTACGGCATGATGCATCAGCCCTATATCGGCGAGCGCTTTTCCGGCGACAGCGGTTCGGCGCTCTATCATGGACCGTCGGGCGAACGGAAACTGGCGGTGCGCCGCTGTTCGTCGCTGCGGGATGCGACGTTGTTCACCACCAGCCCGCTGTTGATGAACACCGCCGACCGCGCGGCGTTCGACCGGGTGCAGGGCGCGGCGCGGCTGACGCGCTATGGCGGTGACTGTTATTCCTACTGCATGCTGGCGGCCGGCCATCTCGACCTCGTCATCGAGACCGAACTGAAACCCTATGATATCGCGGCGCTGATTCCGATCATCACCGGCGCCGGCGGTATCGTCACCACCTGGGAAGGCAAGCCCGCGCAGAACGGCGGCCGCATCATCGCCGCCGGCGACCCCCGCGTGCATGAGGCGGCCATCAAGCTGCTCAACGGCTAGGACTACGACCCAGCTAGGCATGACGCGACGGGTGACGTAGCATTGCCTCAAGCGGCCCGAAACGCGACGATAGTGCGCGAAAAGTCCGCCGGGAGGATTGATGCGCGCATTGAGACCGCTGGTCGTTGGACTTTCGCTGCTGCTCGCCCCGTTGGCGGCCCAGGCGCAGGATTTCCCGAACAAGCCGATCAGGCTGATCGTGCCGTTTCCGCCGGGTGGGCCGAACGACATTATCGCGCGCGTGGTCGGCCAGCGCATGTCCGAGATCTTCAAGCAGCAGCTGGTGATCGACAACCGCGGCGGACAAGGCGGCGTGCTGGGAACCGACATGGTCGCCAAGGCCGCCGCCGACGGCTACACCATCGGCATCGTCAGCGCGAGTTCGCTGGTCATCAGCCCGACGATGGACAAGGTCGGCTACGATGTCGACAAGGATTTCGCGCCAGTCACCCTGGTGACGACGGTGCCGGAGATGCTGGTGGTCGCCAGCAACGTTCCGGCCAAAAACATGGCCGAACTGGTCGCGCTTGCCAAAGCCCAGCCCGGAAAACTCAATTTTGCCTCCGCCGGGATCGGCGGCCTGCCGCATCTGGCCGGCGAATTGTTCAAACTGACGGCCAAGATCGACATCGTCCACGTGCCCTATCGGGGGGCCGCGCCCGCCATCAACGATCTCCTCGGACAACAGGTGCAGATGACGTTCCTAGATCTGCCGGTGATCCTGCCGCAGATCAAGGCCGGCCTGCTGCGGCCGATCGCGCTTGGCGCGCCCGAACGCGCCGCCACCGCGCCAGACGTGCCGACCACGGCGGAAGTCGGCATGCCGGACCTCTTGATCGAAAACTGGTACGGCATGATCGCGCCGGCCGGCACGCCCGAGAAGATTGTCGCCACGCTGAACCGCGTCGCCAACGAGGCGATGAACGATCCAGCGGTCAAACAAAAGCTCGCCGAGCAAGGCCTCACGGTGGCCGGCGACACCCCGGAAGCCTTTCGCAAGTTTATCGACGCCGAAACCAAGAAATGGGCCGGCGTGATCAAGGACGCCGGCGTCCCGATCGAAAAATAAAACTTCGTTGGCGCCGTCGCGGCCTTATGGCGCCGCCTTGATACTACGGCGCGGCCTTGCGCAGATGCTCCACCAATTGCTTGGCCGGCCGGGTCAGCGATTTGAAGCTGCGGGCGCAGATCACCAGCCTGCGGTTGGCCCAGGGATCGCGGATCCGGACGATCGCGATCGGCATCGATCGGGCACAGCGCCGGGCGGCAGCTTCCGGAACCACCGCGATGCCGACATCGGCCGCCACCATCTGGCAGATCGCGTCAAAATCCCTCAGGCGCGCCCGGTAATGAAAGCGGATGCCGAGCCGGGCGGCGTGCTTGGCGATATGCGAATAGAGCGCGGTCGAATTGGTCAGCCCGACGAAGTCGTGACCGGCCATCTCCTGAAAGTCGATCTGGCGCCGGGCTGCGAACGCGTTACGCCGTGACGCCACCAGCACCAGGCGGTCTTCGCTGAACAGGAACCGTTCAAACTGATCCGGCAGCACGTGCTCGGCGGCAAAACCGAGATCGGCGATGCCGCTCGCAATCGCCGTGACGATGTCGCTGCTCTCGCGCTCCTCGACATCGACATCGATATCCGGGTATTCGCGCAGGAATGCCGCCAGCGCCTTCGGCAAATGCTCCGACAGCACCGAGGTGTTGGCGAGCAGGTGCACGCTGGCCTTGGCGCCGCTGGCGAAGGCTGCGAGATCGCCGCGCATCGCCTCGACCTGATGCATGACGATGCGGGCATGATCGAGCAGGCTCTCGCCCGCCGCGGTCAGTTCGACACCGCGCCGGACACGCTTGAGCAGCACCACGCCCAGGGCCGCTTCGAGCCCCTTGATCCGCGCGCTGGCCGAAGCCAGCGCCAGATGGACCTGCAGCGCGCCGCGGGTGATGCTGCGCGAATCGGCTACCGCGACGAACAATTGCAGGTCAACCAGGTCGAAGCGCATGGCCGTTCCCCTGACGCTCTGCCTTCGTCGCGGCCGAAGGCTTGATCCGTAACCTCCAGATTGTGCCGATCCCGCCGATCGGTCAATGTGGCCCTCATGTTCGAACCTTTCCTCATTCTCATCGCCGCGACCTTCCTGTTCGCGGGCTTCGTCAAGGGCGTCGTCGGGCTCGGCCTGCCGACGGTGTCGATGGGCCTGCTCGCGGTGACGATGCCGCCGGCGCAGGCGCTCGCCATCGTGATCGTGCCGGCGATCGTCACCAACATCTGGCAAACCTTTGGCGGTCCCTATCTGCGCGACATCCTGCGGCGGCTGTGGCCGCTGATGCTGGGCACGGTGATCGGCATCCGGCTGAACTCGGGCATGCTGGCCGGCCCCTATGCCCGCTACGGCACCGTGATCCTGGGCGTGCTGCTGGTGATCTATGCGATCATCGGCCTGAGGAAATTCACCTTCAACATCGCCCCCCGCAACGAAAAATGGATCGGCGGCGGCGTCGGCGTGGTCACCGGCATGATCTCCGCGGCGACCGGCGTTCAGGTGATTCCCTCGATGCCGTACATGCAGTCGATTGGCCTGGAAAAGGAGGAACTGTTTCAGGCGCTCGGCGTGTTCTTCACGGTCGCGACGCTAGGATTGGCGTTCAACCTCACCAAAGCCGGACTGCTGTCGGGGGCGACCGCGCTGCCGGGCGCCATCGCGCTGGTCTGTTCGTTCGCCGGCATGTTTACCGGCCAGGCGCTGCGGACCCGGATGCACCCGGACACCTTCAAGCGCTGGTTCCTGATCGCGATGATTGCGCTGGGGATCTACCTTGCCGGCAACGCGATCTACAATACTCACCTGGCCTGAAGCGCTGCGATGCGGAGGCCGAGATAGACGAACAGCCCGCCGAGCGCGCGGTTGATCCAGAGCAACGCGCGGCCGGATTGCCGGATGCGGCCGGCGGTGCGCGCCGCGAACGCCGCCAGCCCAAAACACCACAGCGTACCGGTAGCGACGAAAATCAGGCCGAGCGACAGGAAGGCGACCGGCTTGTGCGGCGCGTCCGCATCGACGAATTGCGGCAGGAAGGCGAGGAAGAACAACGCGACTTTCGGATTGAGCACGTTGGTCAACGCGCCCTGCCAGAACACCTGACGCAGCGAAATCGCAGCCGGACCGACGGCGTCCTGCGGCGGCGGACGCTGCCGCGACAGCAGCATGGTGATCCCGACATAGCAAAGATAGGCAGCACCAGCCCATTTGATCAGCGTGAACGCGGCCGACGAGGCCATCAATAACGCCGAGAGCCCGAGCGCCGCGCCGAAGACATGCACGAGGCAGCCGGAACTGATGCCGAGCGCCGCGGCGGCGCCGCCGCGCCAGCCGATTTGCAGACTGCGGCCGACGACATAGGCGGTGTCCGGTCCGGGCGAAATGTTGAGCAAAACGCCCGAGACGACAAAGAGCCAGAGTTCGTGGATGCCGAGCATGATTTCAAACCGGTTCGCGTTGACAGCAGGCAAGCAGCCTAGCGGATCGCCATCTCCTGCAAAAGCATTGGGCTTGTTTACCCCGGTCAACGGCACCAAGGTCACCCAATTGCCCCCAGATATCATTCCGAGCGATTATATTATTATTGTCACGGCTTTGGTCGAGCAAAACCCGCCTTAAAGGCATTGGAATCAGTCAGCCAACCACGTAGTGGTTATCCGCCTGTTCGGGAGGCTTGGAGATATGGAGAGACGCCTGGCCGCCATCGTCTGCGCTGACATCGCAGGCTACTCGCGCATGATGGGTGCCGACGAGGCCGGTACGCATGCCGCGTTCAAGGCGCATCGAACCGCAGTCTACCCGATCATCCTCAATCACGGCGGCCGCCTGGTCAAGAATACCGGCGACGGCTTCCTGCTGGAGTTTCCGAGCATCGTCGGAGCCATAGAGGCTGCGGTCGCGATGCAGATCCAGATGGCGGAACGCAACAACCACATTCCCGCAGATCGCATCATGCAATTCCGCATGGGCATCCACATGGGAGATGTGATGGCCGACGAGGACGAGGTGTTCGGCGATGACGTGAATATCGCCGTCCGCCTCGAGACGGTTGCGGCCCCCGGCGGCATCGCCATTTCGGCCAAGGCCCATAGCGAGGCCTCCAGGCATCTCAGCGTCGCCCTCGTCGACGCCGGTCCGCACCGCTTCAAGAATATCGCCGACCCGATCCATGTCTGGAGCTGGGAGCCGGCGGGCTCCGATGGACGTCGAGGACAAAAGGAAACGTCCTCGCATTTGCCGGCTCAATATCGAACCGCGATCGTGGGCGTGCTGCCATTCGCCAATCTCAGCGGTAGCGACGACGAATATTTTTCCGACGGCCTCACCGAGGATCTGATCCACGCGCTTTCGCTGCAATCGTTTTATCGGGTGCTGAGCCGAAACTCGACCTTTTCGTTCAAAGGCAAGAATGTCAGCACCCGCCTGATCGCACGCGAGATCGATGCGACCTACCTGATCCAGGGCTCGGTACGGCGCGCCGGAGCCAAAATTCGCGTCACCTCGGAACTGATCGCGCCGGAGAACGGTGAGCAATTATGGACCGGTCGATACGACCGGGACATCGGCGACCTGTTTGCGATGCAGGATGAAATCACCACCAGCCTGTCCGCGGCGATCGCCACCGAGATCTATCGCGCGGAGGCTTCCGCTCCCGCCCGGGCCTCCAACGACATCACCGCGTGGGATCGTTTTCTCAAGGGGCTGTCCTACTATTATCTACAGACCAAGGACGATTTCGAGACCTCGATCGGCCTGTTCAAGGAAGCCATCGCGCTCGATCCGACGCTTTCGATCGCGCGCGCCTACCTCGCCACCATCCAGATCCAGGGCATCCAGTTCGGATGGATCAAGAGCACCCGCGAATTATGGGACTCCGCGATGAGCCTGGCGGAAAGCAGCGTCCGGCTCGATCCGCGTTCCTCCTTTGCGTTCCAGATTCTCGCCTATCTGCACGCGCTGCAAGGCCATCAAGAGGCGGCGACCGATGCCGCCAAACGCGGGGCGCAGCTGAACCCGTACGACATGGGCGCCCGCGGCGTGCTCGGGATGTGCCACTTGATGAACGGCGAGCATCGGCAGGCCATCGAACTGTTTTCGATGGCGGCCCAGCGCGGCAACAGCGACCCCCGGTATCAATGGGCGGCGGTGAACGCCTTCAGCCATTATTTGCTCGGACAATATGACGCGTCGCTGTCCTGGGCGCGTGAAGCCCTGTACGTCAATCCCAATCATCTTCAGGCGCTGGCGGTACGGACCGCGGCGCTGGCGCAGGCCGGACGGGCCGAGGAAGCAGCAAACGCGGCCGAAGTCCTGCTCGGCGACTACCCCGGCCTGACCGTCGAGCGGCATCTGCGGAATTTCCATTGGAAAAACGCAGCCGATATCGCCCACTATCGCGACGGACTCCTGAAAGCCGGCATACCCGCGACCAGCCTCGCCCGGCTCGAGCCTCCGATAAGCCTCAAGACAAATTCCTGAACCGGGGATCTGAAAGCCCGGATATGACGATGCGGCGCAGCCGCCTCGGCTTTGGCTTCCGTCGACACGGGTATGAAACGCGTGACGAATCCGCTACACCCTGAGGTAGCGTCGCCAAAGCATCGCTTTTCAACATCTTCGTTAACTTCAAATTGGCGCCAATTGCATACTTGAACTTTATCGTCAGCCGCTTTTTCAGGATTCGGGGCCATGCAAGACTCCAGCGACACCACTTCCCGCACGATCGCCGTCTCGCCCGATAATCCGTGTCCGTTCTTGCGCGCGCTGGTCGCGGAAGGCCTCGTCGACGGCCACGTCGTCCCGCTGCCGATGCTGGCCGAGACCATCGAGGCCGCGTCCGGCGAAACCGGCTTCAAGAAGAAGATTGTCGGCCTGAAAACCATCCCGGTGGCACTGATCGCGAACGGCCTCGGTCCCGTGCGCCTGCTGCGCAACTGGTGGTCCGGCGCCGTGCTTGACCATCTGCGCAACGGCCCCCTCGACAAGCATGGCGTCGGTTCGCGCATCCTCGACTGCACCGCCCACGTGCAGGAGGCTGAAATCGAGCGCCTCGCCGGGTTCGGCAAGGAATACCAGGACCCAGCCGGGGGGACCGAGCGCGGCCTGACCGCACCGGAGATCGAGGCCTACATGAAGGCGAATTTCGCGCGCGCCAAGGGTAATCGACGCTGGTACGACCCGCTGCTGATGAAAGGCGAATGGCCGGTCCTGCTCGACATCATGGGCAAGGGCGAGGGCGAGGCGCGCTATCTCAGCGTGGCCGAGGTTAGCACGCTGTTCAACGAACGGCGGCTGCCGGAGCGGATCGTCGCGCGCATCAGGTTACGGACGCCATCCGGATGGCGCGGCGTCATTCTCGCCGGCAAGATCGCGGTCGTGCTGGGCGCGTTGGTCGCCGCGGTGGTGGTGGCGGCCGCAGAGTTTCCCGACCAATTGCAGAAACTCGTGCCGCCGCTGGCGCAATTCCTGCCGCCTCCGCTGCCGGAGCCGCCGCCGATCAAGGAAGCGCGCTGGCTCGACCAGAACTGGTCGATCGAGGACCGCCACTGGTTCCATCACGCCAGCCAGGGCACCGCGACGTTTCCGGTGCCCTACGCCCTGTTCGTGGCGCTGGAACAGCCGGGCATTCACCTGTTTACCGAACCCGGTCTGCTCAGCGACAGCGACTATCTCGAGCGCTTCGGCTTTCTGCCAAGCCCGAAAACCATCCATACCGACGAAGCGACCCTGCATCGCTTCGGCTATTACGCATCCGATGCCAAGACCGAGCCGGCGCCTGCCTCCGTCGCGGGCCTGAAGCCGTTGGCGGCCGAGAACGTCGATGGCCTGCCGGTGGGCTTTGCGCGAACGCCCGGAGCGCTCGATCCCACCACCGGCAAGCCGCAAGCCGACATGATCGGCCTGAGCTGCGCGGCATGTCACACCGGGCACGTCAACTACAAGGGCACCAGCCTGCGCTTCGATGGCGGGGCGGCCAATCTGGATCTGCTGAAACTCGAACTCGCCACCGGCCAATCGATTTTGATGACGCGGTATTTGCCGACGCGCTTCAACCGCTTCGCCAAACGCGTGCTCGGCCCCGATGCCTCCAGGGCGGAGCGCGACGAACTCAAGAAGCAGCTTGCAAAGGGCGCCGACACCGTCCTCGCCCAGGTCAAAGCGCTGACAAAGGCGCTCAAGGACGCGCACCAGGACGACACTGAGGAAGGGTACGGACGACTGGATGCGCTGAACCGGATCGGCAATCAGGTGTTCGCCACCGACATGGCTATGAACGGTCTTCAGGGCTTCGACAAGAATCTGCACGCCCGGGACGCCCCGGTCAGCTTCCCGCCGATCTGGACCGTGCCGTGGCTGTTGTGGGCGCAATACGACGCCTCGATCGAACAGCCGCTGATCCGCAATGCCGGCGAGGCGCTCGGGGTCTTTGCCCTGCTCAATCTGTCGCCCGACGCCCCCAAGGATACGCTGTTCCGCTCGTCGATGGCGCTCGAGAACCTGGTCCGCATCGAAGCGATGCTGCGGGGCGCCGACGATCCGTTCAAACGGGACCCAAAGAGTTTCGGCGGACTGCAGCCGCCGAAATGGCCCGCGCAGATATTCCCCAACGATCCCGCCTGGAAAGTCGATCCGGCCCGGGTCACCAAGGGCCGCGCGCTTTACGCCGAAATCTGCGTCGAGTGCCATCTCGGACCGGTCGACGATCCGGTGTTCGACACCCAATTCCCCGACCAGAGCGTCTGGAAATCGGAGCACTGGGATGCCGGGACCGCGTCGCTGAAGCCGGTGCAGAAATCGGTGAGCGGCATGGGCACGGATTCGGCGCAAGCCGAGGTGCTCGGAAAGCGCAAGGTCGACCTTCCCGGCTTCCTGGATATGCAGCCCGCGCGCGATATGCAGCCCGCGGCTGACGGCAAGGGTTCGGAATGTACCGATCTGCCGGCGCCATCCACCTACTCTTCGACGGAAATGCCCTATTCGATTGCCCTGATGACCACCGTCGAACTGGTCAGCCGAAAGTGGATGAACGACAACCACGTTTCGGAAGCGGATCAGAAAGAGCTTTGGGGTCCGCGAAAGAACTGTCCCAATCCGGGTGCGGATTTGCACTATCGCGCCCGTCCGCTGAACGGCGTCTGGGCCACCGCTCCCTATCTTCACAACGGATCGGTGCCCTCGCTGTACTGGATGCTGATGCCCGCAGGCCAACGCCCGAAGCAATTCTGCATGGGTTTTCGCGATTTCGATCCGCAACAGGTCGGCTTCCATGTCGAGGCCAATGAAGCCCCGAGCTGCAAGAACGGCGAAACTCTGTTCACGGTGACGGATGCCGACGGAAAGCCGCTCCACGGCAACAGCAATCTCGGCCACTCGCTGGAGGGATCGGCGGTCGCACCTGACGAGCACAAGGCGGGCGTGATCGGCCGCCTGCTGACCGACGAGGAGCGCAAGGACCTGATCGAATATTTGAAGACGCTGTAACGGCGCCGGGGCGAGAGCTCCGTTCCGATAGAATCGGAACGGAGCTCTCGTCTTTTGTTTTGACGCGTTTTCCTCACGCGAACCGGTACCACGGAGCCTGTCATCGGGCGCGCATTGGCGCGACCCGTTGGCTCGAAAACGCTATAGCCGCTACTTGAACAGCGGCGTACCCGGCACGAAGGCATCGAACGCGGCCCAGAATTGCGCGCGGTAGCGATCCTGTTCCTGCAGGATCTCGTGCTTCGAGCCGGCGATCACCAGATGCGAGCCGGCGCGCAGATGATAGGCGAATTCCTCGATCGCGGCCGTTGAAACAACGGCGTCGTTGCTGGCGGCCAGCATCAGGATCGGCTGGCGGATTTCCAGCGGATAGTTGGCGGCGCGAAAGCCGCGCATCGCGGTGAAGGCGGTATCGGCCCAGGCCACCGTCGGCGCCGCGATGCCGAGCGTCGGGTCTTCTTCCAGGATGGCGGCGTTGCGGGCGTAGCGCACCGGATCGCTGGTCAGGGGATTGTTGATGAACGAATTGAGCCCGGTCAATTGATCGCTACCGCCGGGAACGTAGCGGCCGCCCTGCCCCGCGAGCCGCAGCAGCCGCAGTACCGCGCGCGCCGGAAACGACGTGCTATGTCCGGGTAGATCGATCATCGGCGCCGTCAGCACCATGCGGTCGAACCAGCGCTTGCCCGCATGCGCCACGCGCAGCATCACCGCGCCGCCCATCGAATGCGCCAGCGCGAAATACGGCGGCGGGCAATCCGGCAGCACCACCTGCTGCACGAAGGTCTCGACGTCCACTTCGTAATCGGCGAAATTGCGGACATAGCCCTTGCGTGGATCGCGCAGCCGGCGCGAGGAGTGACCCTGCCCGCGCCAGTCGATCATCGCCACCGCAAAGCCGCGGTCGCGCAGGTCGCGCACGGTCTCGAAATATTTCTCGATCTGCTCGCCGCGCCCGGGAAACACGCAAACGGTGCCCTTGCGGTTGGCGGGGGGCGCCCAGCGCGCAAATCGCAATTCCACGCCATCCGGCGTCTCGATCGTGCCGCTGACGACGTTCTCCGGAACGGGATTGGCGGGGATCGAGACGAGCGTCATGCGGGGACCGGGTGGGTGAAAAGCGCTGAAAATCAAGGGCGCGGCGTCTTGGAAAGCGGCGCGATTCGGCCCTCTTGAACGCGCTTTGTGATCCTCCCATATCACCTTGGTGCAGGCCGCTACCAGTGTTTCGAGACCGGAACATTGCAGGCTGCACGACGACAAAAGCCCGGCCCGATGGCGGGCGGGTTAACTGAAACAGTCGCTCAATGGAGGACTACCCTATGCGTACCTATGACCTCACTCCGTTTTATCGTTCCACCGTCGGCTTCGACCGGTTCTTTTCCCTGCTCGATCAGGCCACCGCCGACGGCAGCCCCGGCTATCCGCCCTACAATATCGAGCGCACCGGCGAAAACGCCTACCGCATCAGCGTCGCGGTATCCGGCTTCGCGCAGGCTGAGCTTTCGATCGTCGCGAAGGAGAACACGCTGACGATCAAGGGCGAGAAAATCGCCAATGAGAACGGCCAGGACAAATCCGAGGTGCTGTATCGCGGCATCGCGGCGCGCACCTTCGAACGCGCCTTCCAGCTTGCCGATTTCGTGCAGGTGAAGAACGCCTCGCTCGAGCACGGCCTGCTCCATGTCGATCTCGTCCGCGAGATTCCCGAGGCCAAGAAGCCCCGCAGCATTCCGATCAGCTCCGGCGCCCAGGCCCCGCAAGTGGTCGACGGCACCATCGGCAAGGTCGCCGCCTAAGGATTGTTGAATTTCCGGCGGATATTCGCTGGAAATAACGAAAACGCCCCGGGCAACCGGGGCGTTTTTTGTTGGTTTTCGTCGTCCCCACGAACGCGGGGACCCATAACCCCTGGCGCTTGCATCTTGGAGCGCGAACGCCGCAACGCTCGTTTTTAATCGGAACGACACGGCGTATGGGTCCCGGCGCGGAGGCCGGGACGACGCAAGATTTTCCCGCTACTCCAGCCCCTGCACCTTCGGCATCTCCTGCGTCGGCTGGATCTGTTGGCCGGCGGGTTTGGTGTCGATCGGGGCCGGAGCGGTATTTTGCGGGGATTTTGACAGCTCGACCGGCTTGGTCTGCATCGCCATCGCCTGCGGCGGCGGCGGGGCGGCGCCACGATCGGACTTGGCGCCGGAATTGGCGTCGGATTTGGCGGCGACCGGCGGCTCCCCGGCGCGCGGCGGCATCGCCTTGGGCAACGGCACCGACGGCGTGCGGCTCGCCACATGCGGCACCGACGCCGGCGGTCGCGGCACGCCGCGAGCCTGATTGATCGGCGGCAACGGTCCTGCCCCTGCCGGATAGGCGGGCGGCACCGCCTCATCGTAATTGCTGCCGACTCGATAGGCCGGCACGAAGCGGACGATCCGGCCGTCACGGGCATCGATCACCAGCCGCCCGTCTGCACCGCCGCGATCGATCACCGCGATGGTGTAGAAATAGCCGTGCTGCTGCGGAATTCCGAGCGGCGAATACCCGTTCTCGCGAACCACCGTGTAGACCTCGGTTCCGGGCAGCAAGCTCGGCCCCTCACCTGGCAGCATGGCCTCGGCATAGGTCCCACCGATATCCGAGACGGTGGTAACCAGCGAGCCCGCTACTTCAATGGGCCATTCAATTGGCGCCAGCATCTGAGCATTTGCCGATGTGGCGGCCAGAACCAGCCCCGCCGACATCGCCCATCCCGTGAACCGCTTCATCGCCCATCGCTCCTGTGACTGTCTGATACCTGACCCAACGCCCCGGAGCATTTTCGCTCCCTTGTTCCCCAGGCAATTTCACCGCCGATTCCGGCGGACCTTGGGCCGGATCGCGGCGCGTTTGCTTCAAATCCGGGGCGTCAAATCCCAAGAATAGGGTCCACTTGGCGTGACGGAGGCGCATGCGGCCAGCGACTTTGGCGCGCTTGTATGATAGAAAAAAATTTGGCATGGTCGAGGTTAGGACAGCATGGCTGTCTCAATTGCGGTGCAGGCCCGGCACAGGGATTGCAACGAAAGTCAGGCGCCCATGCGCCAGAACGTAAAGGCAAGGTCGTTCCTCCGGGACGTTGAACGCCCAGGGAACGCCCAGGCCTTAATTCTGAAATTGTGGCTCGCGGAGGACGAGCGGTGGCCCGGTGGGTGCCGTAGACGCCCAAGGTGTGCCGCTGACAACGGTGAGGCCCTGGCCTTATTGAGAGGACGCCAGATGAGTGGGTCGCAGTTCGAGCGCGAAAACATCATCACCGATGCGCTGTCGGCCGGCCCGGCCTCGAAACCGGCCGACGACAACATCCAGCGCGAGCACACCTGGCGACCGCCGGCCGAAGGTCTTTATGACCTCAGCCTCGAAAAGGATTCCTGCGGTGTCGGCTTCATCGCCAACATCAAGGGCAAGAAATCGCACGGGATCGTATCCGACGCGATCAGCATTCTCTGCAACCTCGAACATCGCGGCGCGGTCGGCGCCGACCCGCGCGCCGGCGACGGCGCCGGCATCCTGGTGCAGATTCCGCACGCCTTCTTCGCGCGCAAGGCCGCCGAGATCGGCTTCCAATTGCCGACGCCGGGCGAATATGCCATCGGCGCACTGTTCATGCCGAGGGAGACGGCGTGGCGTAACGTCATCAAGAGCATCGTCGCCGACCAGATCAAGTCCGAAGGATTGACGCTGCTCGGCTGGCGCGAGGTGCCGACCGACAATTCCTCGCTCGGCGAGACCGTGAAGCCGACCGAGCCTGCCAACATGCAGGTGTTCATCGGCCGCAACGGCGCCGCCAAGACCGACGATGAGTTCGAACGCCGGCTCTATATCCTGCGCAAGTCGATCTCGCAGGCAATCTACCAGCGCCGCGACCGCGGCCTCGCCGGCTATTACCCGGTCTCGATGTCGTGCCGCACCGTGATCTACAAGGGCATGTTCCTCGCCGACCAACTCGGCAAATATTATCCCGACCTGCACGAGCCGGATTTCGAGAGCGCGCTGGCGCTGGTGCATCAGCGCTTTTCCACCAACACCTTCCCGACCTGGTCGCTGGCGCATCCCTATCGGATGATCGCGCATAATGGCGAGATCAACACGCTGCGCGGCAACGTCAACTGGATGGCGGCGCGGCAGGCCTCGGTCAGTTCGGAGCTGTACGGCAAGGACATCAGCCGGTTGTGGCCGATCTCCTATGAGGGACAAAGCGACACCGCTTGCTTCGACAATGCGCTCGAATTTCTGGTGCAGGGCGGCTACTCGCTGCCGCACGCGGTGATGATGATGATTCCGGAAGCCTGGGCCGGCAATCCGCTGATGGATGAGCAGCGCCGCGCGTTCTACGAATATCACGCCGCGATGATGGAGCCGTGGGACGGCCCCGCCGCGATCGCCTTCACCGACGGCCGCCAGATCGGCGCCACGCTCGATCGCAACGGCCTGCGCCCGGCGCGCTACCTCGTGACCCGAGACGACCGCATCATCATGGCGTCCGAAATGGGCGTGCTGAAAATCCCCGAGGACCAGATCGTCACCAAATGGCGGTTGCAGCCCGGCAAGATGCTGCTGGTCGACCTCGAAGAGGGCCGCCTCATCCCCGACGACGAGATCAAGGCGCAGCTTGCCGCAAGCCATCCCTATCGCGAGTGGCTCGGCCGCACCCAGATCGTGCTGGAAGAACTGCGGGATGCGCCGACCAAGGGCATGCGCTCCAACCTGCCGTTGCTCGACCGTCAGCAGGCGTTCGGCTATTCGCAGGAAGACATCACCATCCTGATGACGCCGATGGCGGCCACCGGCGAGGAAGCCGCGGGCTCGATGGGCAACGACACGCCGATCTCGGCGTTGTCGGACAAATCGAAAGCGCTGTTCACTTATTTCAAGCAGAATTTCGCACAGGTCACCAACCCGCCGATCGATCCGATCCGCGAGGAGCTGGTGATGAGCCTGGTCTCGATCATTGGGCCGCGGCCGAACCTGTTCGACCTCAAGGGCCTGGCCTCGACCAAACGCCTCGAAGTGCGCCAGCCGATCCTGACCGACGCCGATCTGGAAAAGATCCGTTCGATCTCGGACGTCGCCGAAAGCCATTTCAAGTCGCGCACGCTCGACACCACCTTCCATGCCGGCTTCGGCGCCGCCGGCCTCGAGCAGGTGCTCGACGAATTGTGTGCGCGCGCGGAGGCTGCCGTCCGCGAGGGCGTCAACATCATCATCCTGTCCGACCGCATGGCGGGCTCGGACCGGATTCCGATCCCCTCGCTGCTGGCCTGCGCCGCCGTGCATCATCATCTGATCCGTACCGGGCTGCGCACCTCGGTCGGCCTCGTGGTCGAATCCGGCGAACCGCGCGAGGTGCATCACTTCGCATGTTTGGCGGGCTACGGCGCCGAGGCGATCAATCCCTATCTCGCGTTCGAGACCATCATCGCGATGAAGGAACGCCTGCCGGGCTCGCTCGACGATTATGAGATCGTCAAGCGCTACATCAAGTCGATCGGCAAGGGCCTGCTCAAGGTGATGTCGAAGATGGGCATCTCGACCTATCAGTCCTATTGCGGCGCGCAGATTTTCGACGCGGTCGGACTGAAGGCGGAGTTCGTCGCAAAATATTTCGTCGGCACCCACACCCGCATTGAGGGCGTCGGGCTTGCCGAAATCGCCGAAGAAACCGCGCGCCGCCATGCCGATGCGTTCGGCGAAGCGCCGGTGTACAAGACAGCACTCGACGTCGGCGGCGAATATGCCTACCGCACCCGCGGCGAGGACCACGCCTGGACCGCCGAATCCGTCTCCACGTTGCAGCACGCGGTGCGCGGCAACTCGCTGGAGCGATATCGCGCATTCGCGAAAATCCTCAACGAACAGTCCGAGCGGTTGTTGACGCTGCGCGGCCTGTTCAAGATCAAGACCGCCGAGGACGAGAAGCGCAAACCTGTTCCGCTCGACCAGGTCGAATCCGCCAAAGAGATCGTCAAGCGTTTCGCCACCGGCGCGATGTCGTACGGCTCGATCTCGCGCGAGGCGCACACCACGCTGGCGATCGCGATGAACCGGATCGGCGGCAAGTCGAACACCGGCGAAGGCGGCGAGGAATCCGATCGCTACAAGCCGATGCCCAACGGCGATTCGATGCGCTCGGCGATCAAGCAGGTCGCTTCGGGCCGTTTCGGGGTGACGACGGAATATCTCGTCAACTCCGACATGATGCAGATCAAGATGGCGCAGGGCGCCAAGCCCGGCGAAGGCGGCCAATTGCCCGGCCACAAGGTCGACGCGACCATCGCCAAGGTGCGGCATTCGACACCCGGCGTCGGCCTGATCTCGCCGCCGCCGCATCACGACATCTATTCGATCGAGGATTTGGCGCAGCTCATTTACGACCTCAAGAACGTCAATCAGGAAGGCCAGGTTTCGGTCAAGCTGGTCTCCGAAATAGGTGTCGGCACGGTTGCGGCCGGCGTCGCCAAGGCGCGCGCCGACCACGTCACGATTTCCGGCTACGAGGGCGGCACGGGTGCGGCTCCGCTGACCTCGCTCAAGCACGCCGGCTCACCGTGGGAAATCGGCCTCGCCGAAACCCACCAGACGCTGGTGCGCGAACGGCTGCGCAGCCGCATCGTGGTCCAGGTCGACGGCGGGTTCCGCACCGGGCGCGACGTCGTGATCGGCGCGCTGCTCGGCGCCGACGAATTCGGCTTTGCCACCGCGCCGCTGATCGCGGCCGGCTGCATCATGATGCGCAAGTGCCATCTCAACACCTGCCCGGTCGGCGTCGCGACGCAGGATCCGGTGCTGCGCAAGCGCTTCACCGGCCAGCCGGAGCACGTCATCAACTACTTCTTCTTTGTCGCCGAGGAAGTGCGCGAGATCATGGCGGCGCTCGGCTACCGCAGCTTCAACGAGATGGTCGGCCAGACCCAGATGCTCGACCAGTCGAAGCTGGTGGCGCACTGGAAGGCGAAAGGGCTCGACTTCTCGAAGCTGTTCGTGCGCCAGAAGGAACTGCCCGGCCAGAAGATCTATCACTCCGAGAGCCAGAACCATCATCTGGAGGCGGTGCTCGACCGCAAGCTGATCGAAAACTCGCGGCCAGCCCTCGACCGCGGCGCGCCGGTCAAGTTCGAGGTCGAGATCAACAACACCGACCGCAGCGCCGGAGCAATGCTGTCCGGCGCGGTGGCGAAAATATATGGCCACGCCGGCCTGCCGCATGACACCATCCAGGTCAGCCTGAAAGGCACGTCAGGTCAGGCCTTTGGCGCGTGGCTGGCGCGCGGCATCACCTTCGAACTCGAGGGCGAAGGCAACGACTATGTCGGCAAGGGCCTTTCCGGCGGCCGCATCATCGTCAAGCCGCCGGCCAATTCCGGCATCGTGCCGGAGGAATCGATCATCGTCGGCAATACCGTGATGTACGGTGCGATCGAAGGCGAATGCTACTTCCGCGGCATCGCCGGCGAGCGCTTCGCGGTGCGCAACTCCGGCGCGGTCGCCGTGGTCGAAGGCGCCGGCGATCATTGCTGCGAATACATGACCGGCGGCATCGTGGTGGTGCTCGGCAAGACCGGGCGCAACTTCGCGGCCGGCATGTCGGGCGGCGTCGCCTATGTGCTGGATGAAGCCGGCGACTTCGAAAAGCTCTGCAACATGGCGATGATCGATCTGGAACCCGTGGTCTCGGAAGAGATGATCAACGAGGACACCTATCACCACACCGGTGACCTCGAAGCCCATGGCCGGGTCGACGTGTTCAAGGACCTGCTCGAGTCCGACGTCGAGCGGCTGCACATCCTGATCACACGCCACGCCAAGCTGGCGGGATCGAAGCGCGCCGCCGACATCCTGGCGGACTGGAAGACATGGCTGCCGAAATTCCGCAAGGTGATGCCGGTAGAGTACCGCCGCGCGCTGAAGGAATTGAAGGCAAAGAACGCCGACGCCGAGCCGAAGATCGCGATCGGGGCGTGATACAACGAGGAACTCTCAGCCGTCATTGCGAGCGCAGCGAAGCAATCCATTGGACCTCAAGGCATGGATTGCTTCGTCGCTTCGCTCCTCGCAATGACGGGACAAGCAACGAATACGAAGCACGATTGCAGGGGCGTCGGGTGTAATGGGCAAAATTACAGGTTTTCTCGAGATCGAGCGGCACGATCGCAAATATGCGCCGGTGGCCGAGCGCGTCAAAAGTTACAACGAATTCGTCGTTCCCCTGAGCGAGAAAGAGACGCGCGACCAGGCCGCGCGCTGCATGAATTGCGGCATTCCCTATTGCCACGGCACCGGCGCGGTGGCGCCGGGTACGCCGGGCTGCCCCGTCAACAACCAGATTCCGGACTTCAACGATCTGGTCTACCAGGGCAACTGGGAAGAAGCCTCGCGCAATCTGCACTCGACCAATAATTTTCCGGAATTCACCGGCCGGATCTGCCCGGCGCCGTGCGAGGCCTCCTGCACGCTCAACATCGACGACAATCCGGTCACCATCAAAACCATCGAATGCGCGATCGTCGACCGCGCCTGGGACAGCGGCTGGCTCAAGCCGGAAATCGCGACTCAAAAGACCGGCAAGAAGGTCGCCGTGATCGGCTCGGGCCCGGCGGGCATGGCCTGCGCGCAGCAACTGGCCCGCGCCGGCCACGAGGTGCATCTGTTCGAGAAATACGCCAAGGCCGGCGGCCTGCTGCGCTACGGCATTCCCGACTTCAAGATGGAGAAGCATGTCATCGACCGCCGCGTGACCCAGATGGAAGGCGAAGGCGTCATATTCCATTACGGCAACGCGGTCGGCGGCACCTCGCAGGGCGCGATCGATCCGCGCGAGATGCTGAACCACTATGACGTGCTGGCGCTGACCGGCGGCTCGGAGGCGCCGCGCGACCTGTTGATTCCCGGCCGCGACCTCGGCGGCATTCACTTCGCGATGGATTTTCTGCCGCAGCAGAATCGCCGGGTCTCCAGCGAGCCGCTCGGCAAGGACGCGGAGATTCTCGCCGGCGGCAAGCATGTGGTGGTGATCGGCGGCGGCGATACCGGCTCGGACTGTATCGGTACGTCGTTTCGGCAGGGCGCGTTGTCGGTGACGCAGCTCGAAATCATGGCAGCTCCCCCGGAGCATGAGGACAAGGGCCTGACCTGGCCGAACTGGCCGCTGAAGATGCGAACCTCGTCGAGCCAGGCCGAAGGCGCGCGGCGCGAATACGCGGTGCTGACGCAGAAATTCTCCGGCGGCGACGGCCAGGTCGGCAAACTGCATTGCGTGCAGGTTGACGACAAGTTCAAGCCGATCGCCGGCAGCGAGTTCGAGCTCGAGGCGCAACTGGTGCTGTTGGCGATGGGTTTTGTGCACCCCGTGCATGAGGGCCTGTTGAAGACGCTCGGCGTCGATCTCGACCAGCGCGGCAACGTGCGCGCCAACATGACCGACTACCAGACCTCGCGGCCGAACGTGTTCTCGGCCGGCGACATGCGCCGCGGCCAGTCGCTGGTGGTGTGGGCGATCCGCGAAGGGCGCCTGTGCGCGCGCGCGATCGACCAGCATTTGATGGGGACGACGAATCTGCCGAGGTGAGGTTTGCCGGCGTGTAACGAAAGCACCCGCAGCAAATGCGGTCGTCATACGCGGGCTTGACCCGCGTATCCATCGATCTTCGTAAGAGCATTTTTTAAAGGGATGGATGGCCGGATCAAGTCCGGCCATGACGGCCAACGGCGAGGCGACCGCGCGAACCCACCGCCGTCAATTCTGCACCCTCACACCCAGCATCATTATCGTCGATGCCGAGCTGGCGCCGGCGATGTTGGAGTTGAGGATGTCGCGGCGCACAGAGCCCTTGATCCAGAGATTGCGGGTCATCTTGTAGATCAGATCGCCCTCGACGCTGTAGGTCTTGTCGGAGCGGCCGTCGCCTTGATAGTCGTAGGTGCCGAAGGTGAATTTGCCGATCGCGGTCAGCCAGCGGCGAAAATCATGATCGGCCTCGACGGTGTAGGTGTGCACCAGCACGCCTGAGGTGCCCGGCAGCGTGGTCTCGCCGATCTGGGTGTCGGAATAGAATTTTGCCGTCGTCAGCGGCGTCGCGGTCCAGGTCAGCGACGCGGTGGTGAGCAGGCCCTCCAGCCGGCCGAGGCGGGAATCGGCATAGTCGCGCGCCTCATAGCCAACCGCGATTTCGCCGGTCAACAGCCGCGAGAATTCGAACGACGTGCCGCCCTTGGCATAGCCGCCGGTGGAATCGCGGGCGAAACCGTTGCGGTCGAGTGCGAGATCGTGGACGCGGCTGTCGCCCTCGACCTCGACGAACGGCTTCACGGCCGGCGTCAGTTCATAGCTGGCGCGGGTGATGCCGCCATACTGGTTGAAGTTGCGGTCGTCGTTGGTGGCGGTGGTGCCGTCGGTCAGCGTCGAGTTCTGATACACCGTGCGATCGACGGTGCCGCCGGCGTAGATGTTGAGGCGGTTGAAATTCTGGTCGACGCCGAAGGTGCCGCCGAGCGTGGTGTAGATCGGATAGCGGGCGAGCCCGGTCTGGATGTTCGGGCTGCCCGGATTGTCGGTGGACAGCAGGAGGCGCACTTCCGACAGGATGTGGGTGTCCTGGGTGACATCGAGACGGCCGTCGACATGGCCGGTGAAGCTCGGCCTCGAGACATCGGTCGGCGATGGCGAGATCGCGCCATCGACGATCGGCGGCAGGCTGTTGCCATAGCCCGTGAACGAGCCCCTGAGATCGGCGACCAGCGCGTGACGCTCCCAGTCGGACTGCGCCAAAAACTCCGGCGCCACCACCCAGAACGGCGCGCCTTTCGGCTCCGGGAGCCGGCCGGGATTGGTCTCATAGCCGCCGCTGACCTCGACCGCGGACTTGATCAGGAAGCCGCCGGCATAATCGCCGACCGGGCCGAATGGATCGTCGTCCACTTTCAGCCGCCTGCGCGACGGCTGACCGTCCACGGTGCCGGCCATCGCGGGCGGCAGCGGCGTCTTGTTGGCGGATTCCGATGGCGCGATCGACAGCCGCAATTGGCCGGCGGCGTTGAGCTTCGGTGGCGATGGCGGCGGCGTGCCCGGACCGGGCGACGGTTTCGTCTTGGCCTGCCCCGGATAAAGTTTCGGCTTCTTCAGCGTGCGATTAAGCGAGTCAAAACCGGAAGCGGAGGCCCCGCTGGCGGGAGGCAGGCCATATTGCGGAATCTGCCCGATTCGCGATGGCGCGGGTTTGTTGTCGGGGTCACGCAGCTGGTCGTCGTCGGTGTTGGCGTTGGGATCACCGCCGGCCGCGGTCTTGCGCAACGGCAAATCCTGCGGCGACACGAAGCCGCCTTGCACCGGGCGAAACAAATCGGGGGTGATGCTCTGGGCCTGCGCCAGGGTCTGATCGAAGGCGATCAGCGCAAGACAACTTAATGTCAGTCGGGTCAGCGTCAGGCACGGCAAAGACGCGCGTAAACTCGATGCGCGCTTGCGGCGGCCCGTGGCTGGACCCGACATCACGATAAAGATACTCCAACGAATTCAATTACTTGGCGATCAAGCCCCACGCCCGCGCGAATACGGCTGTGGAAAATGTCGTTAATGGAGTTAAAACAATTATGGTTAATGAGGCGTTGAGAACCGGCGGCCCCCGCGTCGCATCGCCGAGCCGGCCGTGCTAGGAAGGCCGTCAAGCTCAAGCATGGGCCGGCGAGCGGCCCCACTTCCCTGGAATCACAGATGGCCAAGACGAAACCGCTGATGGCAAAATCATCCGGCTCCGACCGCGCCAACGCCGCCATTCAATCGGCGTTGCGGACCCTCGACGCCGAGGGCAGCGGCGTCACCGCGATCGCGGCGGCGTTGCAGGGCCCGCTGGGGTCGGCTTTCGCCGCCGCCGTCAGCCTGATCCTTGAAGCCAAGGGCCGGGTGATCGTCACGGGTCTCGGCAAGTCCGGCCACGTCGCGCGCAAGATCGCGGCTACCTTTGCCTCGACCGGCACGCCCGCCTTCTTCGTGCATTCCGCCGAGGCCAGCCACGGCGATCTCGGCATGATCACCGCCGACGACGTCATCGTGGCGCTGTCGTGGTCCGGCGAGCAGCCGGAAATGAAGAACCTGATCACCTACGCCAAGCGTTTCCGGATCGCGCTGATCGCGATGACCGCGGAATCCGAATCGCCCCTGAGCAAGGCCGCCGATGTCGCGCTGACCTTGCCCAAGGCGCGCGAGGCCTGCCCGCATAATCTCGCCCCCACCACCTCCTCGCTGATGCTGCTGGCGCTGGGCGACGCGCTAGCGATCGCGCTGCTGGAAGGCCGGGGCTTTACCTCGGTGGATTTCAGCGTGCTGCATCCCGGCGGCAAGCTCGGCGCCATGCTGAAATATGTCCGCGACCTGATGCATGCCGGCGACGCGGTGCCGTTGCGGCCGCTCGGCACCAAAATGTCCGACGCGCTGGTCGAGATGTCGTCGAAAGGTTTTGGCTGTGTCGGCATCATCGATGGGCGCGGCCACATCGTCGGCATCGTCACCGACGGCGATTTGCGCCGCCACATCACGCGGCCCGATCTGATGACCGCTTTGGTCGACGACATCATGACCCGGAACCCGAAGACCATCGACCGCGACCTGCTCGCCAGCGAAGCGCTGGAAATGCTCAATTCGGCGAAGATCACCACGCTGATCGTGACCGAGGCCAGAAAGCCGGTCGGCATCGTGCACCTACACGATTTCCTGCGCGCCGGCGTGGCGTAAAGGCCCTCGTTCGACCTCCGCAGTTATCTCTGTCTCAGCCGTCATTCCGGGATGCGCCTCTTGGCGCAGGCCCGGAATCCATACCCCCGGTGGCAGCGTTCGGTTCTGAACAGCAATACTGGGGTTATGGATTCCGGGCTCGCGCGAGAGCGCGCCCCGGAACGACGAGACTTTAGTTAGTCGCCTCCGGAAACCTTGCGGCCTTTTCCTCCAGCGGCAGATCCAGCCCGTTCGCCAGATATGACACGGTGCGATAGAAGCCGCACAGCAGCATGATCTCGAAGATTTTCGCGTTGTCATAATGCGCCGACAGCGCCTTGTATTCGTCGTCGCTCAAGCTGGCGCGTTCATGCAGCGCATCGACGGTCGCGATCAGCGCCTGCTCGGCCGCGGTCCAGCACGGCGCATCGGCCGCGCCCCGCACCGTGGCGCGGACCTGGTGATCGGTTAGGCCCGCCGCATCGGCAAATATCGCGACATGCACGCCCCATTCATATTCGCATCCGGTCCGCGCGCAGGTCCGGTCGATCACGATCTCGCGCTCCCGTAACGACAGCGGTCCCTTGTCCAGCAGGCCGCCGGCGCGGAATTTCTCCCAGGCGCGCGAATGGCCGGCGATAACACGAAACAGCATCAGCGGCGGCGCGCCACGCATGATGCGGTCGAACTGCGCCTGGATATCCTGATCATAAGGCGGCTGCAGCGGTGCAATACGTGACATCGCGGACTCCTGTGCTACAATAAACGTAGCACACCGCTACATTATCTGTAGCGAAGCGCAAGGAGGCCTGCTTTGCCCAAACAGATGGCTGCCAGGAAAAAACGCCGGGTGCGCGGCTCGAGCTCAGGCCGGCCGATCATGGCGCTGCTCGATCTGCTGGGACGGCGATGGACCTTGCGGATCGTCTGGGAGCTTCGCGAACAACCGCTGAGCTCGCGCGCGCTGCGCGCCGCCTGCGATGACGCCTCACCGACCGTGCTTCAGGCGCGGTTGACCGATTTGCGCGAGGCGGACCTGGTCGAGCTTGTGCAGGAAAGCGGCTATCGCCTGACGGAGCTGGGCCGGGAATTATTCGACCAGTTCATGCCGCTCAATCGCTTCGCCGAGCGCTGGAGCAAACGCCCGGCGAATTGATTCAGGGCGCAGCCACCGTCAGGCTGGCACCATCGGCCTGCACGATCCTGACCCGGCTGCCGGCGGGGGCATCGGGGCCGGCGACGCGCCAGATCGTGTCGTCGATCCGCACCGTGCCGGCGCCGTCGATGATCGGTTTTTCCAGGGTAAAGACCCGGCCGACCAGCGCATCGGCGCGCTTGTTGAGGAACGGATTGCTTTTGCTGGCGCCATGATGGCCGCGCGCCACACGCCGCCACAACGGCACCGCGGCGGCGGCGAAGGCCGCGAACATCAGGATCTGCAACTGCCACGACGGATGCACGACGAACGACAACAGGCCGACCAACAGCGCCGCGAGGCCGAGCCAGAACAGGAACACGCCCGGCGCCACCAGCTCCAGCGCCATCAGGATGATGCCGAAGATCAGCCAGTTCCAGGTGCCCAGCGTCGAAAACATCTCGGCCATCGTGCGACCTTTCGTTACCGCGGCGGCGTTATCGGCGGTGGGGTTGACCCGGTGCTCGGCACCGAGCCGCGGCGCGCGGCGGCCTGTGCCGAGGCGGCGCTTTCGCCGAAGGTGGCTTTTGCGATTTCGCCGATGCCGGCGAGCGAGCCGAGAATGCTCACGGCCTCGATCGGCAGCATGATGATCTTCTGGTTCGGCGAGTCCGCCAGTTGCCCGAACGCCTTGATGTATTTGTCGGCGATGAAATAATTCAGCGCGGCGACGTCGCCTTTCGCAATCGCTTCAGAGACCATCTGCGTCGCCCTGGCTTCCGCTTCGGCGGAACGCTCGCGCGCCTCGGCGTCCCGGAATGCGGCTTCCTTGCGGCCCTCGGCCTGCAGTATCTGGCCCTGTTTTGCGCCTTCCGCCCGAAGGATCTCCGATTGGCGCTGGCCTTCGGCTTGCAGAATATCCGCGCGCTTGACGCGCTCGGCCTTCATCTGGCGTCCCATCGCCTCGACCAGGTCGGCGGGCGGCACGATGTCCTTGATCTCGATGCGGTTGACCTTCAATCCCCACGGCGACACCGCCGCGTCGACCACGCGCAGCAATCGCTCGTTGATCTCGTCGCGATGCGACAGCACCTGGTCGAGGTCCATCGACCCCATCACCGAGCGAATGTTGGTCATCGTCAATACGATGATCGCCTGGTTGAGATTGGAAACCTCGTAGCTTGCCTTCGCGGCGTCGAACACCTGGTAGAACGCAACGCCGTCCACCGTCACGGTGGCGTTGTCCTTGGTGATCACTTCCTGCTCCGGAATGTTGATCACCTGCTCCATCATGTTGATCTTGCGGCCGACCCGGTCGAAATAGGGGATGATGATGTTGAGCCCGGGCGCCAATGTGCGGGTGTATTTGCCGAACCGCTCGATGGTCCAGTCATAGCCCTGCGGCACCGTCTTGACGCCGGCAAACAGCGTGAAGATGACCAGCAGCACCACCGCAATGGCGAAAATACTAAACCCGTCCATAAAGCTCTCCCTGACGACCGAAGGCCGCGTGAAACGCAGATCGCACCGTACCGCAAAACGTTAACACGCTTTGCGGTGCGGCGAACCTCCTTTGGTCGCCAAGCCCAGATGTAAGGTTCGAAACGCCAGCAAGCCCGACACAAGACTTGTCATAAATCTTGCGATGATATCCAGCGACTATAGCCAGCCTTGCAGCTCGCGCAGCACCAGCTGGCGGATCACGTCCATGCCGGGCTCGCTGTCGTTCAGGCAGGGAATCGCGGCAAATTGCTCGCCGCCATGGTGCTTGAAGATCTCGGCGTTCTCCTGCGCGATTTCCTCCAGCGTCTCGAGGCAATCGGCCGAGAAACCGGGCGTGACGACGGCGATGCGGCGCACGCCGTCTTTCGCCAGTTGCTCGATCGTCTTGTCGGTGTAGGGTTTTAGCCACTGGTCGAAGCCGAAGCGCGACTGGAAAGTCAGCAGCAGCTTTCCGGCGTCCAGCCCCATGCGCTGGCGCAATGCATCGGTGGTCGCGACGCATTGCGACTGGTAGGGATCGCCCTTGTCGATGTATTTTTGCGGCATGCCGTGAAACGAGGCCACGATCAGTTCCGGCACGAACGGCAGGGTCGCCAGATGCGCGTTGATCGAAACCGCCAGCGCCTCGATGTAATTCGGATCGTCGTAATAAGGCGGGCTCACCCGCAAGGTCGGCTGCGCACGCATGGTGCGAAGCACCGCGAATACCTCGTCGCAGACGGTCGCCGACGTCGCCGCCGAATATTGCGGATAGAGCGGTACCACCAGCAGCCGGTCGCAGCCTTGCGCCGTCAGGGCGTCGATGCGCGAGCGGATCGACGGATTGCCGTAGCGCATCGCCCAATCGACCACGACATGGTCATGATCCGCGATCGCCGCGGCAAGCTTCTCGGATTGGGCCCGGGTGATGGTCTTGAGCGGGGACTCGTTGTTTTCGGTGTTCCAGATCTTGAGGTAATCGCGCGCCTTGCGCGCCGGGCGGGTGCGCAGGATAACGCCGTTGAGCGCCAGCTTCCACACCAGCCCCTGGTTTTCGATTACCCGCGGATCGGACAGGAACTCCTTCAGATAGACCCGCACGCCCCTGGTATCGGCGGTATCGGGCGTGCCGAGATTGACCAGCAGCACGCCGACGCGTTCCCGGGTGCCGGCGGCAGCAGCCGCGCCGCTTTCCTTAACGCTTGCTTTGGCGCCGTCGATGGGAACGATCACTGTCATGAGATCAGGGGCTTCGCGCGTTGCTCCATCCTTGTCAAGATAACGTCAGCTTCGCTAGGCTTGGCGCTGGCTGGGAGGAACCATGACGATCGCCGAATGGTGCGTTTTCGCCGCGCTGATGCTGTATCTGCTGACGATCGCGCCGATCAAGTGGATCGGTTTTCGCCGTTTCGACAACGCCAACCCGCGCGATCCGGCTTTTTATGAAGATCCGATCGGAGCCCGGGCGCTGGGCGCGCACCAGAACGGCATCGAGACGTTTCCGTTCTTCGCGATCGCCGTGCTGCTGGCGGAGTTCCGCGGCGGCCCGCAGCGCTTTGTCAATGAATTGGCGATCCTGTTCCTGATCGTGCGGATCGCTTACGTCCTCACCTATCTGGGCAACCGGCCGACGCTGCGGTCGATCCTGTGGGCGATCGGCTTTGTGATCAACACCGCGATCTTCTTCATGCCCGCGATCCGCAATTATCTGCCGATCTAGAGCGTTTTCAAGCCAACGGGTCGCGCAAATGCGCGCCCGATGACAGGCTCCGTGGGCACCGGTTCGCGTCAAGAAAACGCGTCAAGACAAAAGACTAGAGCCCCGATTCACGCCCTGCTCACGCCGCCTCTTTTGTCAGGCAGCTTCGGGCGTTTCCAGCAGACCGCGGCGACGCAGCAGCGCGTCGGGCTCCGGCTCGCGGCCGCGGAAGGCGACATAGGCGTCTTCCGGATCGCGCGAACCGCCGGAGGCATAGATATCGTCGAGCAGGCGCTTGGCGGTGGCCGGATCGAAGATATTGCCGGCCTCCTCGAAGGCGCCGAACGCGTCGGCATCCATCACTTCCGACCACATGTAGCTGTAATAGCCCGACGCGTAATGATCGCCGGAGAAGATATGGCCGAATTGCTGCGGCCGGTGCCGCAGCGAGATTTCGGCCGGCATCCCGATTTTTTCCAGCTCCTGGCGCTCGAACGCCCGCACGTCGCGGCTCGCCGCGGCTGGCTGGGTGTGGAATTCGAGATCGATCAGCGCCGAGGAGACGAATTCCACGGTGGCAAAGCCCTGGTTGAATTTTCGCGCGGCGATGAAGCGCTTGAGCAGATCATCCGGCAGCGGCTCGCCGGTCTGGTAGTGCCGGGCAAACTGGCGCAGCACCTGCGGCTGCTCTTGCCAATGCTCGTAAAGCTGCGACGGCAGCTCGACGAAATCCGTGAACACGCTGGTGCCCGACAGCGACGGATAGGTCACGTCCGACATCATGCCGTGCAGGCCGTGGCCGAATTCGTGAAACAGCGTGCGCGCATCGTCCGGCGATAGCAGCGACGGCTCGCCCTCGGCGCCCTTAGAGAAATTGCAGACATTGATCACCAGCGGCGCGATCTCGCCGTCGAGCTTCTGCTGGTCGCGCAGCGAGGTCATCCAGGCGCCGGAGCGCTTCGAGGACCGGGCAAAGTAATCGCCATAGAACAGCGCTTTGTGCCTGCCCGCGCTATCCCTGACCTCCCAGACCCGCACATCCGGATGCCAGACCGGAATATCCTTGCGCTCGGAGAACGTCACACCGAACAGCCTGGTGGCGCAGTCGAAGGCGGCCTCGATCATGTGGTCGAGCGCCAGGTAAGGCTTGATCGCGGCGTCGTCGAAATTGGCTTTGGCCTGCCGCAGCCTTTCCGCGTAATAGCGCCAGTCCCACGGCGCCAGCGCAAAATTGCCACCCTCCTCCGCCACCAGCGCCTGCAAGGCATCACGGTCGGCCAAAGCGCGGGCCCGGGCGGGCTTCCAGACCCGCTCCAACAGGCCCCGCACGGCTTCCGGCGTCTTGGCCATCGAATCCTCCAGCCGGTAGGCGGCGAAGGTCGGGAAGCCGAGCAGCTTGGCGCTCTCCTCGCGCAGACTGAGGATCTCGACGATGGTCTCGTTATTGTCGTTGTCGTTGGTGTTGTCGCCGCGCGCCGTGAACGCCTTGAAGACCTTCTCACGCAGGTCGCGCCGGGACGAGCTCTTGAGGAACGGCTCCACAAACGACCGCGACAGCGTCATGACGGCCTTGCCGGCCATGCCACGCTCCTCGGCCGCCGCCTTTGCCGCCGCGACAAAGCTGTCCGACAGGCCCTCTCGATCGCCCTCGCCGAGCTCCATGGCCCATTGCTGCTCGTCGCCGAGCAGATGATGGCTGAATGTGGTACCGAGATGGGCCAACCGCTCGTTGATCTTGGCCATCCGCTTCTTGGCGGCCTCGTCGAGGCCGGCGCCGGCACGATGGAAGCGGGTGTAGGTGCGCTCCAAAAGCCGCATCTGTTCGCCGGTCAGCCCGAACGTGGCGCGATTGTGGTGCAACAGCGCGATCCGGCCGAACAGCACCGCGTTCATCATGATCGGATTCCAGTGCCGGGCCATCCGCAACGACACCTCCTTGTCGACCTCGAGCAGCGCCGGGTTGGAATGCGCCGACACCAGATCGTAGAACACCGCCGCCACCCGGGAGAGCAGCTTGCCCGCACGTTCCAGCGCGGTGATGGTGTTGGCGAAATCCGGCGCCGACGGATCGTGGGTGATCGCGGCGACTTCGGCCGAATGGTCGGCGAAGGCCTGCTCGAAGGCGGGCAGGAAGTGCTCAGGGGCAATCGCGGCGAACGGCGGCGTCTCGAACGGCGTCTGCCAGGGCGTGAGAAGCGGGTTCGCCGAGGCTGGAGCAGCGGCCGCGGTTTGCAGGTTTTCTGACATCACAATTCCCGTTTTTCGCCAAAATGGTTCAAGCCCAAATACTCAAGGCTTGGATCGCCGACCTATATCACGCGATCGGGCTTTTTTAGGCCTTTTGCGCTTGATAGCAGGGGACTTTTCGGAGAGATTGCGCCCCTCAAACAGGATCCAGAAGATGAACGCGCAACCCGCCCCGACCGCCTCCCGCCAGATCGCCTGGCCCAGCGTCGTTACCGTGATCAGCGCGGCAATCCTGATCGGCGCCGAGGTGTTTGGCGCAGCCTTTGCCGGCGGCTGGGCGCTCGCGATCCTGTTCGGGCTCGGCGACACTGGCGCGCATGTGCTGCAAGCGGTGCTGTTTGGGATCGGCGTGCTCGTCATGATCGCCTTCATCCGCGCCGCGCAGCGCGTCGAGCCGTTCACCCGGCGCGCCTGAGCACGACAGGCCGACAAAGCATTCGAGGCGGAAGCTGAAGCCAAGAAAGCACTGCGCCGCAGGCCTCAAACGCTCACTTCTCGTTAAAGAAACTTAACGGCTGTTCAGATTCAGTGGTGCTTTTGCACACCCGCGGAAGAAATTTACCCGCAGCGCAAAAAAAATCTTGCACAGCGAACTCAAAAACCTTATTTGCCTTCTTGCCCAATTTCGCACGTGCCTGTGGTCGTGTGTCAGTCGGTAGGTATCCGGACAAGAGGCCGGACAGCCGCCAAGGGATGAAGAACCGAGGGTCGCTCAAGTCATTCTAGGCTTGAAAGGCCAGCATCTCTCTCAAGGGATGCCGCTGAAGGTCTCTCCATCCTTTGCAACCGTGACTGGCAGCCGGAGGCGAACCGGCGCACCTCGTTCTCAACGGGGGACGCGACTTAAAGCAACGACGGATCGGGCTTTTTTGGTCTCTACCGGCATTCCAACGCCGGCGCGGGCTACTGAAAAGGCTTGTCCTTCATTGCCAGGTGAGCGGGCGGGAGCAATCCCAACCAATCCACGGCAGCACAGTCTGGTTTGAGTCTTTTGGCTTCGTCGCGCCTCCATCGCGCGATGTGGCCGGAGCGCTCTTATCCGACATCATTTTTTGAACGGAATCCCCGTCGCTGGGACCGTTCGGGAGAGTGCTATGACCGAACGTATTCAGGAATTCCTGCGCAACCGCCGCAGCGAGGGCCAGGACACCGAGCCGTGCCTCGTGGTCGACCTTGAGGTCGTGCGCGACAATTATCAGACCTTTGCCAAGGCCTTGCCGGACAGCCGCGTGTTCTACGCGGTGAAGGCAAATCCGGCGCCGGAGGTGCTGTCGCTGCTGGCCTCGATGGGCTCGTGCTTCGACACCGCGACGGTCGCCGAAATCGAAATGGCGCTGGCTGCGGGGGCGACGCCCGACCGCGTCTCCTATGGCAATACGATCAAGAAGGAGCGCGACATCGCACGCGCCTTCGCGCTCGGCATTCGCCTGTTCGCGGTCGATTGCTCCGCCGAGGTCGAGAAGATCGCCCGTGCCGCTCCCGGCGCCAAGGTGTTCTGCCGCATTCTGTATGACTGCGCGGGCGCCGAATGGCCGCTGTCGCGCAAGTTCGGCTGCGATCCGGAAATGGCCGTCGAAGTGCTCGACCTCGCCAAGCGTCTGGGCCTGGAGCCGGTCGGCATCTCGTTCCATGTCGGCTCGCAGCAGCGCAAGGTGAAGGCGTGGGACCGTGCGCTGGCGATGGCCTCGACGGTGTTCCGTGACTGCGCCGAACGCGGGATCAACCTGTCCATGGTCAACATGGGCGGAGGGTTCCCGACCAAGTACCTCAAGGACGTTCCTCCGGTCGTGCAGTACGGCCGGTCGATCTTCCGTGCGCTGCGCAAGCATTTCGGCAACCAGATCCCCGAGACCATCATCGAACCGGGCCGCGGCATGGTCGGTAATGCTGGCATCATCGAAACCGAAGTCGTTCTGATCTCCAAGAAGAGCGACGAGGACGAGGTGCGCTGGGTGTATCTGGACATCGGCAAGTTCGGCGGTCTCGCCGAGACGATGGACGAGTCGATCCGCTACGCCATCCGCACGCCGCATGACGGTGCGGACATGACGCCGTGCGTGCTCGCGGGACCGACCTGCGATTCCGCCGACGTGCTGTACGAGAAGATGCCGTATCCGCTCCCGGTTACGCTCGAGATCGGCGACAAGCTGCTGATCGAAGGCACCGGCGCCTATACATCGACCTACTCGTCGGTGGCGTTCAACGGCATCCCGCCACTGCGGACCTACCACATCTGACCTCATCTTATTGAGGCCTGACTAACCGGGAGCCGGCGCGCCGGCTCTCATCCTGCATTTTTGAAATTTCCGACAACGCTTCCGGCGGCCCGATCGCCGTTGGAAGTGAGGACTGACGTGCCATGACTGCTCTGCGGAACACCACCATTGCCCTGCTGCCGAATGCCGCTCCGTTCGCGATCCGTGCGGAACGAGCATCCGACGTCGTTGCGCGCGAAGCGCTGCTGGATGCCTGCTTTGGCGCGAACCGCCATACGCGCACCTGCCAGCGCCTGCGCGACGGACGCGCGCCCGCCGAAGGCCTTGCCCTGTCGGTCGTGCGCCAGGACGGGCAAGAACGGCTGGTTGGAACCGTGCGGTTGTGGCACGTCAGCGCCGGGGATGTCCCGGCGCTCATGCTCGGCCCGCTCGCGGTAGATGATAGCTGCCGCGAGCTCGGCGTCGGGGCTGCGCTCATGGAGCAGGCGCTTGCGGCGGCGACGGCGCTTGGCCATGGCGCGGTCATCCTGCTCGGCGACGCCCCCTATTACGCCCGCTTCGGCTTCTCGCCCGCCAAGACCTCGGAGCTGGCGTTGCCCGGCCCGTTCGAGCGCGACCGCCTGCTCGGGCTCGAACTGCGCCAAGGCGCGCTCGACGGCGCCCGGGGCATGATCGCGCCGACGGGAGCCTTGCTGCCGAACACCGTCTCGAAGCGGGGGGCGTCCCGCGCCAGCAAGGCGGCGCAGCTCGTGCCGCACGCGGCCTGAACGCGCCATGATGAAGCGTTCCCGGTGAGGTAGCGAAAACTTGCGCTCCCCGGCGAAAACCCCGTAAACCGCGCCAAACCCGCTTTTTGAGGTCCACAAATGCCACGCCGCCTGATTTCCACCGGCTCGCCTTTTGAGCGGACCGCCGGCTACAGCCGCGCCGTGATCGACGGTGATTTTGCCTTCGTTTCGGGGACCACCGGCTATGACTACAGCACCATGACGATGCCCGCCGATGTCACGAGCCAGACACGAAACTGCTTCAAGACCATCGAAGCGGCCCTGAAAGAGGGCGGCTTCGCGATGACCGACATCGTCCGCGCGACCTATTACATCACCGACGCCAAGGACGCGGACGCCCACTTCGCGGTCTGCGGCGAAGTCTTCGGCGAGATCCGTCCCGCCGCAACCCTCTTGGTCGTCGCCGGGCTCTACAAGCCCGAGATGAAGGTCGAGATCGAAGTGACTGCCAAGCGTACCACCTAATCCCCCTGCTCAGCCGTTAGCCCTGTTACGACTGGAGACCATTATGAGCCCCGCCTCGCAGATCTACGCGAAGATTACCGGCCCCATCGTCATGGTTGGCTTCGGCTCCATCGGCAAAGGCACGTTGCCGATGATCGAGCGGCATCTCGATTACGACAAGTCGCGCGTTACCGTGATCGATCCCAAGGACGAGGGCCGCAAGGCACATTGCGAGAAGCACAATGTCAGATTCATCCAGCAGGGCGTGACCAAGGACAATTATCGCGACTTGCTCACCCCGCTGCTCACGGAAGGCGGCGGCCAGGGTTTTTGCGTCAATCTCTCGGTCGATACCGGCTCTACCGACATCATGGAGCTCTGCAACGAACTTGGCGCTCTTTACATCGACACCGTCAACGAGCCCTGGCTCGGCTTCTATTTCGATTCCTCGAAGGGCCCGGAAGCGCGCTCCAACTACGCGCTTCGCGAGGTGACGCTGGCCGCCAAGAAGGCGCGCCCCGCGGGCTCCACGACGGCCGTCTCCTGCTGTGGCGCCAATCCCGGCATGGTCTCTTTTTTCGCCAAGCAGGCGCTGCTCAATGTCGCCGCCGATCTGAAGCTCAATGCTCCCAAGCCGAAGACCAAAGCCGAATGGGCGGACTTGATGCGGCAGGCTGGCGTCAAGGGCATCCACATCGCCGAACGCGACACTCAGCGCTCCAAGTCGCCGAAAGAGCCGGACGTCTTCGTCAACACCTGGTCGGTCGAAGGTTTCCTGTCGGAAGGCGTGCAGCCGTCCGAACTCGGTTGGGGCACCCATGAAAAATGGATGCCCGAGAATGCGCATACCCACGAAGCAGGCTGCGGCGCCGCCATCTATCTGATGCAGCCCGGCGCCGACACCCGCGTGCGCACCTGGTGCCCGACCCGTGGCGCGCAGTACGGCTTCCTCGTCACCCACAACGAGTCGATCTCGATCGCCGATTACTTCACGGTGCGTGACGCATCGGGCACGGCGATCTATCGGCCGACCTGCCACTATGCCTATCATCCGGCCGACGATGCCGTGCTGTCGCTGCATGAAATGTTCGGCCGCGCCGCGAAAATGCAGGAGAAGCATCACATCCTCGATGAGAACGAAATCGTCGATGGCATCGACGAACTCGGCGTGCTGCTGTTCGGCCATGACAACAATGCCTACTGGTACGGCTCGCAGCTCTCGATCGAGGAGACCCGCAAACTCGCGCCCTATCAGAACGCCACCGGCCTGCAAGTGACCTCCGCCGTGCTCGGCGGCATGGTGTGGGCGCTGGAAAACCCGAGCGAAGGCATCGTCGAAGCCGACGAGATGGATTTCGATCGTTTGCTGGAAATCCAGCTGCCGTATCTCGGCCCGGTGAAGGGCTATTACACCGACTGGACGCCGCTCACGGGTCGTCCGGGACTGTTCCCGGAGGATATCGACCTCAGCGACCCCTGGCAGTTCAAGAATGTGCTGGTGCGCTGAGGCATCGGGTCGCGCCACGGCGCCGGCCATTTTCGGATCAGGGGATGCGCATCGTAACCCCTGATTAATCATATCGCGCCAAGCTGGCGGATTAGTTCTGATGCGAAGGCCCTGAGCCGTCGCGGCGGCTTCGTTCTCGCGACGGCTCCTCAGTGGAGCGGTGAGCATGCGCGCGATGATCGCTATCGTCCTTGCGGCGGTTGCGCTGGCTGGTTGCAAGCCCGACAACGACGTGACGGGCTCGATCAACTGCGCCAACAAGCTTTACAGCCCGTACCATCCCAAAGACATGAACCAATGCATGGCGGCGTGCATCGCCTGCGATCGCGGCGTGATCACCACCTGCTCCACATCCTGCACGCTCAAGGGCGCGCGCTGATCGGCCAGTTGTCATACGCGGGCTTGACCCGGTGACGACGATTTACTTCGCCAGATAATCGAACGCCACGCTGCCGAGGCCGAGCGTGAGGTCGGCCTTGAAATGCAGCGCCGAGACCACCTCGCGCACCGGCAGCCGCGAAACGTCGGCGAGGGCGTGCGGGAACAGGCCGAGCGCCGCGGGGCCGGTCCAGGCCTCTTTCAAGGTGATATCCTCGAGACTGAAGCGCACCAGTTCGCAAATCCGCGGAGTGCCATCGACATGCGGGATGATCTTCAGGATGAAATTCGGCGCCTTCATGCTCTTGAGCACCGCATCATGATCGGCCTGACGGTGCTTGTAGCCCATGGTGGCCGAGGCGCAGAGCACGGAGCCGTAATGCAGCGATCCCACCAATACATCGCTTTCGACTTCGATCTTGGGTGTGGCGCGCTTCTTGGGAAATCCCCATAGCTCGCGGCCGCCGGCGATCGGCGCATCGTCGTCGAGATACATTGCGTGGGTATAGGCGCCGTCCTCGCCGTTGAAACGGACCGGAATCACCTGCCCGGTTTCGGTGTAGTCGCCGAAGCCGGTCGAGTCGGGCATCCGGATGAATTCATATTTGACCACCGAATCCGTGATCTCCAGCGGCTCCGGCACCACGGCGGCCAGCGCTTCCGGATCGGTCCGATAGGTGATGACGAAATATTCCCGATTGTAGAATCGATAAGGCCCGGGCGGAAACGACGGATTGGTCAGCGGCATCGAATAGGCGGTTCGCCTGACATCGTCGATCTTCATCATTCACCTCGTTGGTTGATCCGCGCTGCCGATAATTATGCCGCAGCGCCTGCCAACAATCGAGGCCGTAAAATCGGCAGCAGGCTGCCGATCGTCGTCACGCGGTCATATGGCCGAACCCAATGACCGGGCGGACCAAATGCCCCTAAATGATCATTGCTTGATCGGCGGAGCGGTCTTCTCGGCGGGCGCCGGCGGCAACGCCGGCGTGGCGCCGTTCTTTTGCGCCTCGGCGTCCGGGCGCGCGGGCTCCGGCGCCGGCGTGGTCGGACGCGCGCCACCGGGTTTTGCTTCGGCAGGCGCCTGGCCCTGGGTGGTCGAAGGCGTCCCCTGCAGCGGCGGCGTCGCCTGCGCCATTCGCGTTTGCCCGTCGGCGGCGAGGCTGCCCAGCGCGAAGCCAGATACCGCAAGCCCCGCCACAACCATCATGGAGGCCAGCAGCAGGTCTTTTTTATCCGCGCGTTTCCTGTGGTCCGGGGTCATGTTTCACCGTCCGTTGTTTCTCCATTTCAACGGATATGGCGAAGCATGGTTCCAAGGCACGTCCAGGGCGCGACCCGGGAATACGGAGGTCACTCCTCCGAACAGCCGCAATCAATCCTTGGTGCTGACTTCCCAGGTGGCATGGCGAACGCCCGGCTGCCGCTCCAGATCAGCCACCACCGCTTCGAGTTCGGCCGGATGGATCGCGGTAGAGACCAGTCTCGCCACGATCTCCAGGAGATCGTCGCCATGCTCGACGACCTCGACATCGGCCACCGGATAATTGGCCTTTTCCAGTTGCTCCACCAGCCGATCGCGCATCGCAGGCAGCGCCTCCGGCGTGACGGCGAGCTTGAACTCGTACGTCGCTTCCGACGATTGCGCATCGAGCGGAATGCGATTGATGGCATTCACGAGCGGCCGCAGCAGGGTATTGCCGGCGAGCACGAACACGGTCAGCGCCGCTGCCTGCGCCACCATGTCGGCGCCGGCACAGGATCCTACCGCGGCGGATGCCCACAGCGTGGCCGCGGTGTTGAGGCCGCGTACATCGAGCCCCTGCTTCATGATGACGCCGGCGCCGAGGAAGCCGATTCCCGACACCACATAGGCGATCACGCGCACCGCGCCATCGGCGCCGGCGATGTGCATCGCGAGGTCGACGAACGCGGCAGCGCCGACCGCGACCAGCACGTTGGTGCGAAGCCCCGCGGTGCGCTGCCGGTATTGCCGCTCGGCACCGATCAGGGCGCCGAGCACGAAGGCTGTGACGAGGCTGACCAGCGTGTCGAGGAAATCGTAGAGCTGAAAGGTCGTCAGGAATCGCATCGGGCTCCCCAGTCAGGCGACTGGAGGCTATCTATCACAACTCCAGCAAGCCGCCGTCACCATCTTCGGCGGCGAACGCCAGCAGCGTGCCTTTTGGATTCCAGGCCAGCGCGGAGACGGCCGCGCCGCCATTCTTGCGCACCAGGATCTCGGCGCCATCCGTCATCCGGACCATCAGGATGGTGCCGTCGCTGTAGCCGACCGCGAGGATATCCTGCTTGGGATGGCAGGCGACCATCGAGACGCGCGCCTGCAGCGGCGCGAACATCGCGGGCTCCTTGCCCATCGGACCGTCCTTGCTGGCGAACGGCCACATGATCACGCTGTCGGCGCCCGAGGTCGCCAGCGCCTTGCCGCCCGCGCTCCACGACATCGAGCGGACCCGTCCCGGATAGCCGGTCATGCGCATGTGCCGGTGATCCGCCAGCCGCCAGCCGTGCAGCGCCGGCTCATGCATCGCGGTGACCAGGAACTTGTTGTCCGGCGAGAACACCACGCCGAGATGCGAGCCCGCCCATTCCAGAACTTCGGCGTTGGCGGCCATGTTGGGAAACCACAGGGTCACGCCGTTGTAATGGGCGACCGCAAGGCGCACGCCTTTTGGTGCAAACGCCAGTCCGCCGACGGTCGACGGCACCTCGAAGGATTTTTCCTCGGCCTTGCCGCTGCGCACGAACGCCGTCTTGCCGGCCGACCACGCCACCGCACCGTCGGGATGCAGCGCGACATTGTCGATCCAGCGCCGCTTCGGATCGGTCGCGAGCAGCGCCGTCTCGCCTTTTTTGTCCAGCGCGACCAACTTGCCGTCATCGCCGCCCATCACGATGCGCGCCCCATCGGTGGCGACGCACAGGATGCCGCCGCCATGGACCACGACCGTGGAAATCTCGCCGGCCCCATCGACCAACGCGACGTTTTCCTCGGCCCCGATAAAGGCCGCCCGATCACCCAGGAAATGCACCGCGATCACCGGCATGCCGAGCGCCAGCGGCCGCACCTTGTCGGTGACCGAAATGATGGAGGCTGAATTGTCGTCCGACTCGAACTGTTTCATCACGTGGTGATGCAGCTTTCGAAGCCGTCACGGATCAACTGTTCCGGCAGCTCGCGACCGATGAAAACCAGGCGGCTCTCGCGGGACTCGCCGTCTTTCCATTTCCGCTGATGGTCGCCCTCGAGCATCATATGCACACCCTGGAACACATAGCGGTCGTCATCGTCGCTGAACGACAAAATGCCCTTTGAGCGCAGAATCTTGGCACCCTCGGCGGCGACCAGGCCCTGCAGCCAGGGCATGAATTTGGTGGCATCGAGCGGTTTGCTGGTCCGCAGCGACAGCGATTGCATGTCCTCGTCGTGATAATGCTTCAGCCCGCCATGGCTGTGGGTATCGTGGCTATGGCCGTGATCATGATGATGGTCGTGGCCATGACCGTGATCGTGGTCATGATGATCGTGGCCGTCGCCGGTCTCGAGGAATTCCGGTTCGATTTCCAGGATACGATCGAGATCGAACGCGCCGCGCTCCAGCACATCCGACAGCGCGACCTGGCAGCGCTCGGTGCGGTGCAGCTTGGCATAGGGGTTGATGGCGCGAATCCGGGCCTCGACCTCGGCCAGTTCGGCCTTCGAAACCAGATCGGTCTTGTTGAGCACGATGACGTCGGCGAACGCGATCTGGTTCTTGGCTTCCGGCGCATCCTTGAGCCGGTCGCTCAGCCATCTGGCGTCGGCCACCGTGACCACCGCGTCGAGCCGGGCGTTCTTCTGCACGTCCTCGTCGACGAAAAAGGTCTGCGCCACCGGCGCCGGATCGGCGAGCCCGGTGGTCTCGACGATGATGGCGTCGAACTTGCCCTTGCGCTTCATCAGGCCCTCGAGAATGCGCACCAGGTCGCCGCGCACGGTGCAGCAGACGCAGCCATTGTTCATCTCGAAGACTTCCTCGTCCGCGCCGATGATCAAATCATTGTCGATGCCGATCTCGCCGAATTCGTTGACGATCACGGCGTATTTCTTGCCGTGGTTCTCCGACAGGATGCGGTTGAGCAGCGTGGTCTTGCCGGCGCCGAGATAGCCCGTCAGCACGGTCACGGGGATTTTTTGGGACGTCAATTCTGGCATAACAACTCCGAACATCGGGAATTTTGCGGCGCAACCGGCATCAGGGGGGCCCCTGGTCAAGCGCATCGGTCAGGGCCTTTATATTGTGCCTGACCATATCAATGTAAGTGGGGGCCTCGCCCTTTTCGCCCGTTAAACTGTCGGAATACAGCGTTCCGCCGATGCGGGCGCCGGTCTCGGCCGCGATCCGCTGCATCAGCCGCGGATCGCTGATATTTTCGAGGAAAATTGCCGGGATTTTCGCTGCCCGGATCTGGGTGATGATGCCGGCGATATCGCGGGCGCTGGGCTCCGAATCGGTGGAAACGCCCAGCGGCGCGATGAATTCGACGCCGTAAGCCGCGGCAAAATAGCCGAAGGCATCGTGGGTCGAGATCACCTTGCGGTGGTCAGGCGGGATCTGCGCCATCGCGGTTTTGACGTCGCGATCGAGCCCGTCGAGTTTGGCCAGATAGCCCTCCGCATTGGCGCGAAATACCGCGCCGTCGGCGGGATCGGCGGCCATCAGCGCGTCGCGGATATTGGCGACATAGACCTTGGCATTGGCGACCGACTGCCAGGCATGCGGATCGTCCGCTACACCCAATACGCGCGGGGCGATGCCGTCGGTCGCGGTGACGATCCTGGCCTTGCTGCCGGAGGACTGCACCAGCCGCGGCAGCCAGCCTTCCAGCGCAAAACCGTTGATGATCACAAGCTTGGCGTCGGCGATCTTCTTCGCATCGGCCGGCGCCGGCGTATAGACGTGAACGTCGCCATTGGCGCCAACCAGCGTCGCCACCTCGATTCGATCGCCGCCGACGTTTTTGGCGAAATCACCGAGGATGGAGAAGCTGGCGACGATGTTGAGGCGATCTTGCGCGCAGGCCGGCGAAGCCAATGCCGCAAGCAGCAGAGCTACGAGCCAAAATCTCATTCTCGGTACTAAGCCCGAGCGGCAGCGCGCCCCCTCTCCCCTTGTGGGAGAGGGTTGGGGTGAGGGGTTACGACCTATCGATAGGCCTGGACCCCTCACCCGGATCGCATTCCATGCGATCCGACCTCTCCCACAAGGGGAGAGGTGAAGCTGACGCCGAGCGCGTGGAAACAGATACTTCACCATGCGAGACCCATGCTACGCTTCGAGGTGAGGTGCCGGAAACATCTGCCGGACCAGGCCGCTGACGTTGCCGAACAGCACTGAAACCACATAGAGGGCCGCCGCCACCAGGATGATCGCGGGTCCCGACGGCACCTTGGTCTGAAACGACAGCACCAGCCCCAGATAGCCCGACACCATCGCGCTGATCACCGCGATACAGATCATGCCGGTGATGTCGCGGGACCAGAACCGCGCAATGCCCGCGGGCAGGATCATCAGCCCGACCGCGAGCAGCGTGCCGAGCGCATGAAAGCCGTTGACCAAATTGACGACGACCAGCGCCAGGAACGCCAGATGCGCCGGCGCCCCGGCGCGGCTGACGGTGCGCAGGAACACCGGATCGACGCATTCGATCACCAGCGGGCGGTAGATCACCGCGAGCACCACAAGGGTGACCGTGGTGTTGAAGGCGATCACCAGCAGGGTCGGATCGTCCATCGCTAGGATATCGCCGAACAACACGTGCAGCAGATCGATATTGGTGCCCTTGATCGAGACAATGGTGACGCCCAGCGCCAGCGATGTCAGATAGAAGGTGGCCAGCGATGCGTCTTCCTTCAGCTCGGTGTTGCGCGCGACCACGCCCGCGAGAATCGCCACCATGAAGCCCGCGATCAATCCGCCCGTCGTCATCGCAAACAGATTGAGCCCCGACACCAGGAAGCCGATCGCAGCCCCCGGCAGGATCGCATGCGCCATGGCGTCGCCGACCAGGCTCATGCGCCGCAGCATCAGGAACACGCCGATCGGCGCGCCGCCCAGCGCCAGCACGATCACCGCGGCAAGCGCCCGGCGCATGAATTCAAATTCGGTGAAGGGCGCGATCAGCGCATCGTAAAGCACCATCTCAGGCGGCCCGCGAGGCTGTGTCTTGCGCCACGCAAGGCGCCGCGCCATCGTCGAAGGCTTCGCACATCCGCCGCGCCTCGATAAGGTTTTCCGCGGTCAACACGTCAGGCGTTGAGCCCCAGGCGACCTTGCCGCGCGCCAGCAGCAGCGTCTCCGGAAAATTGCCGCGCACCAGATCCATATCGTGCAGCGCCGCCAGCACGGTGCGCTTTTCACTATGCCAGCGCCGCACCAGCACCAGCAGATCGGCCGAGGTCTTGGTGTCGATGGCGTTGAACGGCTCGTCCAGCACGATTAAGGCTGCGTCCTGCAACAGCACCCGCGCAAACAGCATGCGCTGCATCTGCCCGCCCGACAGCGTGCCGATATTGCGATTTTCGAAGCCGGTGAGACCAACCGATGCCAGCGCCTGGGCGATCTTGCCTCGCGCCGATTTGCCGATGCCGCCGAAAAATCCGGTCGAGCGCCATAATCCAGTGCCGACGAAGTCGAACACCGAGATCGGAAAGCTGCGGTCGATATCGGCGGTCTGCGGCAGATAGGCGATATCCCTGATGTCGAGGCCGCGCTCGATCGACCCGGCCAGCGGCTTGAGGATACCGACCAGCCCCCGAAATAGCGTCGACTTGCCGGCGCCGTTGGGACCGACCACCGCAATCAAGGCGCCGGAGGCGACCTCGCCACTGAGGTGGTGCACCGCCGGATGCCGGTCATAGCCCAAGGTGACGTCACGGAATTGCAGTTGCGCCGCCATCGCTCACCTCATCGCCAGCCATACGATGGCCCACAGGCCGGCGCTGACCGCTATCGCCGCAGCCAGACGTGAGAGCCCGGTCATGCGCAGGATCGACCAGGGAGCCGGCTGCGCCGGATGCGGCGACGCGGGGCCGTGGGCGTGGGCATGAGGTGGAACCATGAGATATTGTTATATTATAACATTACATGAGTCTACACACTACCGCCGTCATACCCGCCACCGGTGGGGGGCGTGACGTCCACGTCCAACATCGTCATTGCGAGCGTTAGCGAAGCAATCCAGGAGCCGCACGGAGAAGCTGGATTGCTTCGTCGCAAGAGCTCCTCGCAATGACGGCTGAACGTACGCCCGCATTCTCGCGACACGATGCGCCCGAGGTTTGCAAATTCATTCGCCCCCAAAAAGGGAGGGCGCAGGGAAGACCGGGTGCGCGCTGCACCCGCGGTCTCGCGTGCAAGGGTAGATAGAAAGGCGCACACGAGCATACAGGTTCAGCGGAAGCAGTCCGGCCTTCCCTGCGCAATGGTTTTACAGCTTATTCCGTGCTCTCCCCGGTGAGACCAGGCTTGCTTGTCACCGTCGCCCCCAAGAAGCGTGAACTCCTTGCGAACTTGACACCGGCCATTGGGGCGTCAGGACCACACGACTTTGCCGTCCGCTTGAGCCACGCTCGTCAGTCGTGGCACTCGCGTCCATCGCATCCCACCGCACGTTCGTGACGATCGCGAGCCGCCCCTCTCATCGGGTGGGATAGACAATGGAAGACGTGATTTGGGTCAAAATCAAAGCGGAATATTTTCAGCGCGGATACTGGACCAAGCGCTGGTGTAATCGCCCTGACGGCGACGCAGGCACTGGTAGGTCGGCCAAGCGAACGAACCGGACAGATACCCTGATGAGCAACCCGAATATCGCATCGCTGCGTCGCGGCGGCTGATCGGGGGAAGCCCTCATAACTCAAGGGCGATTGGTGGGGCCTTCACCAAGGTGCGCTATGCCCCGGTCGCGACTAAATTCCGTATCGCAGCGAAATGACGCAATGTGCCGCCAGCAGCGGAAGTCAACCGATGATTTACGCTGTTGGCGATACCTTCACAGACTTCTACTTCTCCGTGCTAGGCTCAAGTGTGAGCGCATTGTGCCTCCGAGAAGCGTCTTTAACCTAAGAAGATTGCAGCCATGCGTTGGTCTAAAACCTCTTCTTTGATTGCTTTCGTAATCGCCATCTTTGCTGCGATGGCAATCATACGCAATCTCAGAATTACAGGCTACGTTACTTTGAACACACAGCTTGTTGCAGCTTACTTTGCGTTTGGTCTCAACTTTTTGGCTGCGATTGTAGGATTTTGGACGCGATTTCGCGTTGCTTGGCTTTCATATCTGATGTTGAGCGCCGCAAGCATTCTGTTTCTGAGTTCCACGCCGTTAGCCGCAGCGTGGATACTGATCAAGCTGGCGGCCAGACATGCGTTCGCGTGATCCAAGGGGTCAACTTTAGCTCGTAGGGTGGGTTAGGCGCAGCCGTAACCCGCCATCTTTCCGCTCGCCGAAAACGGTGGGTTGCGCCGGAGCCTGTCATCGGGCCGCGCGTCGCGCGGACCCGTTGGGCTAACCCAGGTCGCACGATTGAACTTCTAGAATCTTTGTCTACTATACAAGGCAGAGCCAATGAGGCTCTCACTCCGAGGGATTACCAGCGTGCCCGAAATCGTCAGGATTTCCGCGGAATACGACGAAGAAGCCAAGGTTTGGGTTGCTCAGAGCGACGATATCCCACTGGTTACAGAAGCGGATACCGTAGAGCAGTTATTAGCCAGAATTCCTGGATTGATCCAAGACCTTGTTGAAGACGGCGATACCCGCGACAACATTCCTTTCCGACTGAACTTCCACGCTGAATCCAGCGTGCAAATTCGCGCGGCCTGAGCTCAAAATTGCTTCGGCAAGCCAGCTTGTTTCATGATGCCGTTCGCGGTGCGGCGCGATTTGATTTTTGCGTCCACGGGAAATCGCTCTTCGGTGATCGGGCTGTACCAGATATCATGGTCTCCCTTTCCGTGACGAACAAAGTAGCACCCCGCCGTGCTGAGAATAGCGCGGACATCGGGTGCGGAATCAACCATCACCGGCTCGCTTTCTTTTTTAGAAACCTTGCGCACCTTCGGCTTCTCCTTACGCGGCTGAGGAAACGTTTTTAGCCCGCTCCGCAATGCAGCTTCAAGCGCTTTTGCGCTGGTCCAAGTGGAACGTTAGGCCCGAGGCTCCAACTGGTCTCCGTTGAAAATATGGAGCATCCCTGCAAATCCTGGATGATCGGCCTCGACTACATAGCGCACGGCACCGGCTCGCGTCGTAAAAACTGAAACGATTATGCCCGGATACTCATAGCCGGCACGCTTCCTGACTAGATCGCCGACCTTTAAAGACTGGGACATTTTTCCTCCAAAAGCTGCGAGCGATTCGTTGCGATGATCGCTCGTCTCAGTTGCCATCATAGCTCGTCACAGCGGCATTTTGCTGAGCTTCTGAGGTCCGCCATGGGTCAAACGCAGCGTGCCAATCGTGAACGCGAAAATGGTGGCGCGGGCTCAGGCCAGATGGCGTATCAGCGCGAGGCCGGCGAACAGGCCGGCGATCGAGAACACTACCGAGCCCAGCACATAGAACAGCGCCAGTCCGATCTCACCGCGCTCATAGAGAAACGCTGTATCGAGCGAAAACGCCGAAAACGTCGTGTAGCCGCCGAGAATGCCGGTCATCAAAAACAGCTTCCAGGGCGCCGCGGCCTCGCCCTTGAAGGCGAGATAGCCCGCTATCAGGCCCATCACGGTCGAGCCGGTGATGTTGATGATGAAGGTATGGTACGGAAAAGCATCGCCAAACAGCCGTGGGCAGACGATGTTGACGAGGTAACGCAGCGTCGAGCCGAGGCCGCCGCCGATAAAAACCAACAGATAATTCATTTCGACTTTTCCCCGCGAACCGGCCCCAGCGTTTTGCCGCAAGGCTGCGATGATCGCAAGGATCGGCCGACCGCCGTCCAAATGAAAAGGGCGGCAGCTCGATGCTGCCGCCCCAATTCAAGACCGTTCGATATCAGGCCTTTTCGAACAGCTGCTCGACATATTCCCAGTTCACGAGATGATCGACGAACGCCTTGAGATAGTCCGGGCGGCGGTTGCGGTAATCGATGTAGTAGGAGTGCTCCCAGACGTCGACGCCGAGGATCGGGGTGGCGCCGTGCACCAGCGGGCTCTCGCCGTTGGCGGTCTTGGAGATCTCGAGCTTGCCGTTCTTGACCGACAACCAGGCCCAGCCGGAGCCGAACTGGCCGACGCCGGCGGCGGCGAAATCGGTCTTGAACTTCTCCAGCCCGCCGAGGTCCTCGGTGATCTTCTTTTCGAGCTTGCCCGGCAGCTTGCTGCCGCCGCCATTGGGCTTCATCCAGTTCCAGAAATGCAGATGGTTGTAGTGCTGGCCGGCATTGTTGAAGACCGCGGGATTCTTCCCGAACGAGCCCTTCACGATCTCCTCGAGGGACTTACCTTCGAATTCGGTCCCCTTGATCGCATTGTTGCCGTTGGTCACGTAGGCCTGGTGATGCTTGTCGTGGTGGAATTCCAGCGTTTCCTTCGACATATGAGGCGCGAGGGCGTCATGGGCGTAAGGCAGATTGGGAAGCGTGAAGGTCATGGGCTGATGTCCGCAATGATGGGAGACAAGGTCTATGGGAGAGACTAACGGGAACCCTTATAGAAGGTTCCACCGGGCTTAAACACCGCAATTTGGTACGATCAGGCCAGCGCGCGGTCGGTTCTCGGGATCATGCTGTAAACGCGCGCGGTTGAGGAAAAAATGACCATCGAGATCGACGTTTTGAACGGAGACGCATCGTGGCCGCTGGCAAAACCGCTGTTCGACGCGGTCTGGCCGCCGCATGTGCTGGCGACGCTGCCGTGGGCCGGAATAGCCTTCGCTCATGCCGAATTCCGGGTGCTGGTCCAGGATGAAGCGGGCGAGGCGCTATGCCATGTCGGGATCTACCGCCGCGATATCACCTGGAACGGCCGCAAGGTGCCGGCCGCCGGCATCGGCGGCGTGCTGACCCGCGCCGATGCGAGAAGCCGCGGCTACGCCAGCATGGCACTCGATGCGGCCATCCAAACGCTCAAGCACGAAGGCTCGGCCGCGTTTGCCATGTTGTTTTGCGAGCCGCACAACGTGCCCTTCTACATGGGACGCAACTGGAAGCCGTTCGATGGCGAAATCTTCGCCGAACAACCCGAGCAAGGCCGCGTCCGTTTCGATGCGATCGCCCCCTACATCTACGACCTGCGGGGACGCGCGCCACAAACCGGAATCATCGACCTCTGCGGCCTGCCATGGTGACCCGAAGCTAGGCCCGCCCAAACCTGTCCTGCCCAAGCCTATCCCGCATTTGCGCAAATCCGCTTTGTTGCTAAACATGTCTGGCGCTTCGGAACAGATTCCGAGGTTTCCCCATTGATGGCACCCCAACCAGCGGCTTCCCTACTCATGTCCAGATTTTCGCCTTTGAAATTAATGGCTTGCGGCCTCGTACTGGCGGCGCTCGGGATGGTCGGCGTGGCCCCGGCGGGCGCGCAGGCCGGTGGCGAGGTGAGCGGTATCTGGCTGACGCAGGCGGGCGATGCCAAGGTGCGCGTCAGCAAATGCGGCGCCGGCATTTGCGGGGTCGTGGTGTGGCTGCGGGAGCCGATCGATCCTGCGACCGGCAAGCCCGCGGTCGATGACAAGAATCCCAATCCGGCGCTGGCCCGGCGTCCGATGATCGGCCTTCCGCTGTTCAGCGGCATGCAGCCGTCGGGCCCGAACCGGTGGTCGGGCCAAATCTACAACGCCGACGACGGCAGCAGCTATGCCAGCAACGTCTCGGTCTCGGGTTCGGATACGCTCCGCGTCGAAGGCTGCGTCGGCGCACTATGCGGCGGCGAAAACTGGAGCCGCTCTTCGCGGTAATTTTGGGGTTTGGCCGCGACCTGAGCGAAGCGTAACGGCTGCGGACGAAACGTCATCCTGAGGTGCGAACTCTTGCGAGCCTCGAAGGATGGCCGCACGCACTGCACTTGAACAACATCCTTCGAGGCTCGCTGCGCTCGCACCTCAGGATGACGGCCGAGATAGCTTCACAGGATCAGAGGAGCGCGCGTTCTCGTGCGCCTCATCCCCACTCAAATATGTAGTGCACAAGGGACTTGCTTCAAGACCCGGCACCTGCCGTAGAACCGCCGCCCCAAGCCATATCCAAGGAGCGACGAGAATGCCTGTGTTGCCGATGACCCAGCATGCCGTGGTGATTTCCGGAGCAGGCCCGACAGGCCTCGTGTTGGCTGCCGAACTGGCGCTGGCCGACATCGACGTTGCCATCGTCGAGCGGCGCCCTGACCAGGAGCTCGCCGGCTCGCGCGCCGGCGGTCTGCACTCGCGCACCATCGAGGTGCTCGATCAGCGCGGCATCGCCGACCGCTTCCTCGCGCAGGGACAAATCGTGCAAGCCGTCGGCTTTGCCGGGGTCCGTTTGGATATCAGCGACTTTCCGACCCGCCATCCCTACAGTCTCGGGCTGCGGCAGAACCACATCGAGCGGATCCTCGCCGGCTGGGTCGACGACCTAAAAGTGCCGATCTATCGCGGTATGGAAGTGACAGGTTTCGCGCAGGACGACACCGGCGTGGATGTCGAGCTGAGCGATGGTCGATCGCTGCGGGCGCACTATCTCGTCGGCTGCGACGGCGGACGCAGTGTGGTCCGCAAGGCCGCCGGCATCGCGTTCCCGGGATCCGATCCCACCATCAGTAACCTGATCGCCGTGGCCGAGTTGGCCGAGACGCCGCCGCAATGGGGCGTCCACCGCGACGCGCTGGGCACCCATGCCCTCGGCCGGGTGGAGTACGAGATCCGCAACGGCGAGATCATCTACGCGGATCACGGACCGGTCGGAATCCTCGTGACCGAAGCGCACGTCGGACAGACCGCCCAACCCACGCTTAGCGATCTCAGCGCGGCGCTCATCACCGTCTACGGGACCGATTACGGGATCCACTCTCCGAGCTCGATTTCGCGGTTCACCGATGCGGCGCGGCAGGCGGCCTGCTACCGCAACGGACGCGTGTTGATCGCGGGCGACGCCGCGCATGTGCATCCCCCCGACACCGGCCAGGGTCTCCAGACCGGCGTGCAGGATGCGGTGAACCTGGGATGGAAGCTGGCGCAAATGGTCAAAGGCACATCGCCGGAAAGCCTCCTCGACACCTATCACGCCGAGCGCCACCCGGTCGGCACCCGCGTGTTGCGCCACACGATGGCGTCGATCATTCTCCGCCGCGAAGACGAACGCACCAAGGCGCTGCGCGAGACCATTGCCGAACTGCTCGGCATGGACGAGCCGCGCAGACGTTTCGCCGCCGACATGTCCGGCCTGGATATCAGCTACGACCTCGGCGACGGCCACCCGCTGCTCGGACGCCGCATGCCCGATCTCGACCTCGTGACCGCGAACGGTCCGTTGCGGGCCTTCGCCCTGCTGCGCGACGCCCGGCCGGTTCTGCTCAACCTCGGTGCGCCCGGCGGCATCGACATCGCGCCGTGGGCGGATCGAGTCCGGTCGATCGACGCCACCTACGCCGGCCAATGGGAGCTTCCGGCACTGGGTGCGGTCGCAGCACCCCGTGCCGTGTTGATCCGGCCCGACGGATATGTCGCGTGGGTCGGCGATGAGGCCCGTCTGGGACTAGCCGACGCGCTGACCCTTTGGTTTGGACCGCCCGCTACCAGCCAGCGAGCGCTTACGGTTTGAGCCCCCGCAACACCAGTTGATTGAGCCTGACGGCGAACGCCGCCGGATCTTCCGGCAGTTCGCCGTCGAGGATTTGCGCCTGCTCCAACAGCAGGAACGACAAATCCTTTGCGGTATCGCCATCCCCGCTGATCGCCGCGACCAACGGATGGCGCATGTTGATCTCGAGGATCGGCTTGGTGCCGGAGCCCTTGTTTTGCGCCGCCAGCAAACGCTCGAGCGCGCGATCCTGTCCATTGCCGCCGGCGACCAGGCATGACGCGCTCGACGTCAGCCGCTGCGAGGCGCGCACGTCGGAGACGCGCTCGCCGAGGGTGTCCTTGATCACGGCGATCACCGCCGCCTCGTCGGTCTGCGGCCTGTCCTTGTCGTTCTCCGCCTCGGCCTTCTCATCGAGCAGCGGGATCAGTCCGAGGTCGATATCGCCCTGGCTCAGCGATTTCAGCGGCTTGCCGCCGAAGTCGAGCGGCGCCGAGGTCCAGAACGCATCGACCGGATCGGTCAGCAGCAGCACCTCGATGCCACGCGCCTTGGCCGATTCGAGCTTCGGGTTGGCCCTCAGCCGCTCGACGCTTTCGCCGGTGAGATAATAGATCTCGGTCTGGTTCGGCTTGAGATCCTCGACATATTGCTTCAGCGACCGGTTGTCGCCGCTCGTCGTGGTAAAGCGCGACAGCCCCAACAGCTTCTCGCGCCGCTCGTAATCCTCCCAGATGCCTTCCTTGATCACCGGACCGAAGCCGTCCCAGATCTTGGCGAAGGCCTCCGGTTCCTTGTCACCGAGATTTTCCAGTTCTGATATCACGCGGGTGGTGACGGCTTTTCGGATCTGCGCGAGTTGCGGATTGTTCTGCAACATCTCGCGCGAAATATTCAGCGGAAGATCCTCGCTGTCGACCACGCCCCGGATGAAGCGCAGATAGGCCGGCAACAGATCGGCATCGTCGGCGATGAAGACGCGGCGGACGTAGAGCTTCACCTTGCCCTTGCGATGCGGCTCGAACAGATCGAACGGTTTTGCCGACGGCGCGAACAGCAGCACGGCATAGGACTGACGGCCTTCGGCGCGATAATGCAGCGTCATCGCGGGATCATCGAAGGCGCCGGCAATCGCCTGATAGGCCTGCTTGTAGTCTTCCGGCGTCAGTTCGGATTTCGGCCGCTGCCACAACGCGCTCGCCGAGTTGATCTGGTGCGGCTCGCCCTCTTCCGGCTTAAGTTCGATCGGGAACTGGATGTTGTCGGAATAGGCGCGGACCACGCGCTCGATCTCGTAAGTCTCGAGATATTTCTTGGCGTCGCCCTTCAGATGCAGAACGATTTCGGTGCCGCGGGTGACGCGCTGGGCGTCGTCGTCGCTGCCGGGCGCGATTTCAAAGCCGCTGCCGCCCGATGACGACCATACCCAGACCTCGCCGGTTCCCGCCCGGCGGCTGGTGACGACGATGCGGTCGGCGACCATGAACGCGGCATAGAACCCGACCCCGAACTGGCCGATCAGGCCGGCGCCGTCCTTGGCCTCGGTCAGCCGCGACAGGAACGATTTGGTACCGGAGCGCGCGATGGTGCCGAGATTGTCGATCAGTTCCTGCCGGTCCATCCCGATGCCGTTATCGATGATCGACAGCGTATCGGCCTTCTTGTCGGGCGCGATGCGGATCTGAGGCGCGGCCCCGTCGGCCATCAGATCGGGGGCCGCGATCGCCTCGTAGCGCAGCTTGTCGCAGGCATCCGACGCGTTCGAGATCAGCTCGCGCAGGAAGATGTCGGTTTCCGAATAGACCGAATGCACCATCAGGTGCAGCAGTTCGGCGACCTCGGCCTGGAACGGCTGGGATTGGGCTGTCGTCGTGGTGTCGGCGGTCATTATTCTCGCTTCCCTGGAAAATGTCGGGTCCGGTAAATCAGGAAACCCCGGATATAGCGACACTATTTCGGCTGGCAAGTTTCAAAGCATCCCGCAGCATGCGGTGGCGTCGGTTGCCACCCTCCCCGACTATCAATAATAGATGGGAAAACACCTCGCGAAGGGGCACGATCGGTTGCCGCTCGGCCATTCCGCGAGAAGAAAAATACAAGAAGAAAATCAAGGATGAGGATGACGCCTATGGAAGCCAAAGTGAGCACCGCCGCATCGCCTTCGGCTCGAAAATGGTCGCCCGCGCCGGATGCGAGCGACCTCGTCAAGAACATCCATGCCATGCTGCACCCGCGCAACATCGTGCTGGTGGGGGCGACCGACAAGCCCGGCAACTATGCCGAGCGCATCTGGAACAATCTGATCAAGTATCAATTCGAGGGCGGGCTGTACCCGGTCAATTCGAAGCGCGAAACCGTCTGGGGCGTGACCTGCTACAAGGATTTCGCCAGCCTGCCGGACAAACCCGACCACGTGCTGGTGCTGGTGCCGGCGCGCTTCGCGGTTCAGGTGATCCGCGACGCCGCCGCGGCCGGCGCCCGCTCGGCCACCATCGTCACCTCAGGCTTCAGCGAACTACAGGATGCGGAAAGCCAGCGGCTCGCCATCGAACTGGCGCAGGCGATCAAGGACACCGGGCTGGCGGTCACCGGTCCGAATTGCCTCGGCAATCTCAGCGCCGGCGAAAAGCTATTCACCAATATCGACGACCGCATCGTCACCATGGCGCCGGGCCCGGTCGCGATCGCCGGCCAATCCGGCGCGATCGTGATGGCGATCCGCCAGGCGCTGGAGGATCGCGGCGTCGGCGTCGGCTACATGGTCACGACGGGAAACGAAGCCGGGCTCGAAACGCCCGATTTAATGGCCTATTTCGCCGCCGATCCGAGTGTTCGGGTGATCGTGGTGTATCTGGAAGGCGTGCGCAACACCAAGGTGTTCCGGCAGGCCTGCAAGGCCGCGCGTGCCGCCGGCAAGCCGGTGATCGCCTTGAAACTCGGTGCTTCCGAAGGCGGACGCGCCGCCGCGATGGCCCATACCGGCGCGCTGGCCGGTTCGATCGAGACCTTCGATGCGATCTCGACCCGCGAGGGCGTGATCCGGGTGCGCGGCCTCGATGAACTGTTAGAGACCACCGAATGCTTCGTGCATGCCGAACCGCCGAAGAGCAACCGTCTGGCCGCGGTGTCACTCTCCGGTGGCAAGCGCGGCCTCTTGATCGATGCGTTCTATGCAGCCGGGTTGAATTTCGCAGCCCTCAGCGCCGATACCACCGCAAAACTTTCCAAAATGCTCGGCCCCGGCAGCATCGTCGGCAACCCGCTCGATGCCGGCTTTGCCGCGGTGGTCGATCCCTCGGTCTACATGCAGTCGATCCAGATCATGATCGACGATCCCGATACCGACATCGTCATCATCGACGCCGAATTGCCAAAGGCGCCGCACGAATTGCGCGAACGGAATTTGCGGATCGTCGACGACAAGGCCGCCAAAGCCAACAAGCCCGTGATCTACATTTCAACGATGTCGATCGGCTTCACCGAATTCACCAAGGAATTGCGCAAGTCGCTACCGCATATCGCCGTGATGCAGGGCCTCGACCGCGCGGTCGGCGCCATCAAATCGCTGATCGACTATGCCTCGCTGCGCAAGGAAGTGCCCGATGCAGTATCGACGTCGAGCGCATCGGCGCGCGCGACATTGGAAAAAACGCTGAAGGGCGCGCAAGGTGCCGCCCTCGACGAGGTCGCCTCGAAGAAACTGCTGAAGGCCTATGGCATTCCGGTCTCCAGGGAAGAGATCGCGCAGACAGCTGTGGACGCCGTCAAGATCGCCAAACAGATCGGCTTTCCCGTGGTGGCAAAAGTGGTCAGTGCCGACATCCTGCACAAATCCGACATCGGCGGCGTGGTGCTCAACATCAACAGCACAGCCGAGGTGAAGAAGGCGTTCAATGACATCACCGCGCGGGTGAAGAAGCTCAAAGGCAAACCCAAACTCGAAGGCATCCTGATCGCGCAGCAGGTCAGGGCCGACCTCGAACTGGTGATCGGCGCCTCGCTCGATGCCGAGATGGGCCCGGTGGTTTTGTTCGGGTCCGGCGGCGTCGATATCGAACTGATGAAAGATGTGGCATTGGCCGGGGCGCCGCTCGACGCCGACGAGGCCAAGGCCTTGATCGCCCGCACCAAGGCCGGCGTGAAGCTGAAGGGATATCGCGGCAAGCCCGCCCTGCACGAGGCCTCCGCCGTCAAGGCGCTGGTCGGCCTGTCCAATTTGATGGCGGACGCCGGCAACCGCATCGCCTCGATCGACGTCAATCCGTTCTTGATCAATACCAAGACCGGCGTCGCCGTCGACGGCCTGATCGTGCTCAACAACGCCGCCGCCAAAAGCGCCGCGGGGCATTGACGGGCAAAGGACTAGTAAGACGTTTCCGAAGTTCGAGAATACTCCCCGACGTCATCCTGAGGTGCGCGCTCTTTCTTGCGCGCCTCGAAGGATGGCCGCAAGCACGACGCTGAACACCATCCTTCGAGGCTCGCAAGAGCTCGCACCTCAGGATGACGTCCGGGATAACTTCACAGGCTCTCAGAATGAGGTGCGAGCCGTGCGAGCCGACCGGTTTCACGGAATCGATCCACTAGGCCAAAGGTCGCAGGATTTCGCGGCGTTAGCGTTGGCAAAACCGACCCGGACGGGATAGCCTGATGGAACAACAAGGCATCAAAGAATGCCGCCATCAGGACACGTCATCTTGTCTGGGAGGACAGCATGGGACCTTCGCAACGGCCATGGGCGGCCGATCGTCGGACTATTCTTAAGACAGGCGCCGCGATTGCTGCGGTGCAATTTGCATCCCCTTACATCATCAAGGCCCGCGGCGAGACGCCGATACGGATCGGGTTTATCGATCCGCTGACCGGCGTTTATGCAGCGATCGCGCAAAACGAGGTGGTGGGCGCCAAATACGCCACCGAGGAGATCAACAAGAAGGGCGGCATCCTCGGCCGCCAGGTCGAACTGCTGGTCGAGGACTCCGCCAACGACGTCGGCACCGGCGTGCAGAAGGCGCGCAAGCTGATCGAACGCGACGGGGTGAATTTCATCGTCGGCGACGTTAATTCCGGCATCGCGATCGCGATCGCGCAGGTCACCAGCGAAAAGAAAATTCTACACATCGTCGGCGGCGGTCACACCGATCCGATCACCGGTTCGAGCTGCTCATGGAATGTGTTCCGCGTTTGCAACTCGACCGCGATGGACGCCAACGCCATCGCCGCCACGCTGATGGAGAAGTTCGGCAAGAAATGGTACTTCCTGACGCCGGATTATGCCTACGGCCACTCGGTGCAGGCCGGCTTCGAGAAACTGCTGAAGGCCGCGGGCGGCACTTCTTCAGGCTCGCTGGTCCCGCTCGGCACCGCCGACTATTCGGCCTATCTGATCCAGGCCAAATCCTACGGTCCACAGGTGCTGATCAACGTGATGGGCGGCGGCGACCAGGTCTCGAGCCTCAAGCAATTCGTCCAGTTCGGGCTCGACAAGCAGATGGCCGTCGGCGGCACGCTGTTCGAGCTCGAAAGCATCCGCGCCGTACCCGATGCCGCGCGCGTCGGCTGGTGGACCATGGAGTGGTGGTGGGACCAGCCCGGCGTGCCGCATGTCGCGGAATTCAACGCCGCCATGAAGAAAATCACCGGCGGCGCCGCCACCGCGCGCAACTGGTTCGGCTATGCCTCGGTGCAGACGCTGGCGCTGGTCGCCAACCAGGAAAAAACACTGGATGCGCCGAAATTGGCGCATGCGCTCTCCGGCTTCAAGCTACCGCCCGAGGTCGCGCTGCAACCAGGCGCTCCGGAATACAGGGCCGGAGACCACGAATTGATGAGCACGGTATTTGTCGGCGAGGCCCACCCCCCACAGGGCGATCCCGACAACATGTTCGCCGTGAAAAATCCCGTGCCCGGCGAAAAGGCCGCCGGACCGGCCGAAGCCACCGGCTGCAAGATCCAATGGCCGGCCTGATACGCAGTATCTGACATCTAACGCCGGTGCCTCCACGGCACCGGCGCAGTGATCCGGCGCGACGTCTCCCGGATCAATTGCCTGTCTCTCTTGTCCGGTGACTCCCGCTTCCGGTGGTTTATGACGCAACTTCTCCTGTTCAACGTCACCAACGGGCTCATCGTCGGCGCGTTTTATGTGCTGATGGCGCTCGGCCTTTCGCTGATTCTCAACCTGAGCAACGTCATCAATTTCGCGCATGGCGGATTTCTCGTCATCGGCGGCTACATCGCCTATGCGATCACGCCGTATGTCGGCTTCTGGGGCGCGCTGTTGCTGGCACCACCTTTGACGGCGATCATCGGGCTCGCGGTCGAACGCGTGCTGATCCGGCCGCTCTATGGCCGCGATCCGCTCTACAGCCTGCTACTGACCTTCGGCCTCGCCTTCATGATCGAGGATGGCACCCGCTTTCTGTTCGGCGCGCAGGGCAAGCCGATGACCATTCCGGCCTTCCTGTCGCAATCGGTCAGCAACGATCTGTTTTTCATCACCTGGTATCGGCTGTTCATGGTCGCCGTGGTGATGGTCGCGGTGACGCTGCTGTTCGTGCTGCTGCGCTACACCAGGCTCGGCATTCGCATTCGGGCCGGCACGCTCGACCTGGAAACCGTCGCGGCGCTGGGCATCAACGTGCAGATGCTGCGCTCGCTCAATTTCGCCGTCGGTATTTACCTCGCCGGCCTCAGCGGCGTGCTCGCGGCAGGCCAACTCGGGCTTGAGCCGACCATGGGCACCGGCCTCCTGATGCCGAGTTTTATCGCCATCATCGTCGGCGGCATCGGCAGCCTGCCGGGCACCTTGATGGGCGGCCTGTTGATCGGCGTGGCCTCGGGATTGACCGCGGTATTCTTTCCAGCCGCCAGCGAAGCGGTGATCTACGTGATGATGGCGGTGGTGCTGTTGATCCGCCCCCGTGGATTGTTCGGCGAGGAAGGAATGATGAGTTGAGTACCGAGCAGACCCGAAAACTGGTCGTCCTGGCGGCGATCTGGATCGTCCTGATATCCGCGCCTTATTGGATGGTGCCGCTCGGCGGCTATACCGCGCTAGCTACCCGCGTGCTGGTGCTGGGCCTGGCCGCGATGTCGCTGAATTTCCTGCTTGGTTTTACCGGCGTGCTGTCGTTCGGGCACGCCGCCTATTTCGGGCTCGGCGCCTATGGCGCCGGGTTGACGCTGAAATACCTCGCGGCCTCGACGCCGCTGGCGCTGATCGCCGGAATCATGCTGGCCGGAATTTGCGGCGCGCTGCTGGGCATGCTGATCGTGCGGCGGCGCGGGGTCTATTTCGCCATGGTGACGATCGCCTTCGGCCAGGTGTTTTACTACATCGCGTTTCAGTGGAGTTCGCTGACCGGCGGCGACGATGGCCTGCGCGGCTTCTCGCGCCAGCCGCTCGACTTTGGCGCGTTCAAGCTCGACATCCTCTCCAGCGAGAAGAACTTTTACTTCTTTGTGCTGTTTTGTTTCGCGCTGGCGCTGGCGGTGATGGGATTTATCCTGCGCTCGCCGTTCGGCCGCACCATGATCGCGATCCGCGAGAACGAACGCCGCGCACGTTTTCTGGGCATTCCGGTCGAACGCCATATCTGGATCGCGTTCACGCTGTCCTGCTTCTTCATGGGATTTGCCGGCGCGCTCTATGCGCTCGTCAACAATTTCGCCGATCCGCGCGGCCTGCATTACAGCCAATCGGGCGATTTCGTCATGATGGCGGTGATGGGTGGCATGCGGAACTTCTGGGGGCCGCTGCT
>NZ_LMUK01000029.1:0-76028 GCF_009766005.1 Bradyrhizobium sp. S69
CGCATCAACAGGCCGGACATATGGATGCAAGCGATCCGATCAGACCCTGAAAAAAACTCTTGTGGCACGGGGGCCGTCCACATATGGGTCCCGGCCTTCGCCGGGACGACGGCTTTAGCGCAGCATCGCTATCAGCGTCATTGCGAGGAGTACTATCTCCCCCCGTCCGGCCCCATCACCAGATCGGGCAAAGCGGTCGAAATCTCCGGCACGAAACACAGCACCACGACGGCGGCCATCATCAACAGCACGAAGGGCAGCGTGCCCCAGATCACCTCGCTCAGCGAAATGTCCGGCGCGACGTTGCGGATCACGAACAGATTGAGGCCGACCGGCGGGTGAATAAGCCCCATCTCCATCACGATGGTCATCACCACGCCAAACCAGATGATGTCGAAGTGGGCCGCCCGCAGCGGCGGCAGGACAATCGGCGCGGTCATCAGGATGATCGAGACCGGCGGCAGGAAAAAACCCAGCATCACCACCATGACGAGGATCGCCGCCAGCAGCTCCCAGCGCGGCAGGTTCATCGCGACAATCGATTCGGCCACCGATTGGGAAATGTGCAGATAGCTCATGACGTAGGAGTAGAGCAGCGACATGCCGATGATCATCATCAGCATGGTGGATTCGCGGATCGTCGATTTCAGGATCGGCGCCAGATCGGCCGGCCGCCACACGCCGTAGATCAAGGCGATCAGCACCAGCGCCATCAGGCCCCCCAGGCCCGCGGTCTCCGAAGGCGTCGCATAGCCGCCATAGAGCGCAATCATCACGCCCGTCAGCAGGATCACGAACGGGAGCACGCGGGGGAGCACACTGAATCGCTCCGCCATCGTGAAATCGTCGTGCTTGAGAATTGCCGCTGGCGTGCCGGTCTGCGCGTAGACCGCACTGGCCGCGGCATACTCCTTGCGGAAACGGAACACCGCGTAAGCGCCGAACAGCATCACCAGAAACAGCGCGGGGCCGATGCCGGCGAGAAACAGCCGGCCCAGCGATTTTTCCGCCGCGACCGCGAACAGGATCATGGTGATCGAGGGCGGCAGCAGGATGCCGAGCGTGCCGCCGGCGGCGATGATGCCGGCGGCAAACCCGCCGGAATAACCACGCTTGCGCATTTCCGGAATGCCGGCCGAACCGATCGCCGAGCAGGTGGCGGGCGACGACCCAGCCATTGCCGCGAACAATGCGCAGGCAAACACATTGGCGACGCCGAGCCCGCCGGGCACGCGGTGCAGCCAGGCATGCAGCGCCGTGTAGAGATCCTGTCCGGCGCGAGACCTGCCGATCGCTGCGCCCTTCAGGATGAACAGCGGGATCGCCAATAGCGTGATCGAGGCCATTTCCTCGTAAACGTTCTGCGTGACGGTATCGAGCGAGGCCGCGGGCATGTAGATGCCCATGAACACCACCGCGACCGCGCCGAGCGCGAACGCGATCGGCATTCCCGAAAACATCGCAAACAGCGTGGCAAGACCGTAACTGATGCCAATTCCCAGAACCGTCATCGGCGTGCCGTACCGGTCAGGGGAACGATGATCTGAAGCAATATCTGAACGCACAACAGCGTCATGCCGACCGCCATCAGGCCGTAGGGGATCGACAGCGGCGGCGACCACATCGAATTCGACACCTGACCGTCGGCCCAGGCTTCATGGGTCAGCGTCCATGATTTCCAGGCAAAGAACGCGCAAAACAACAGGCTCGCGACATCGACGAGCCACAGCCTGACACGGTTGACCACCGGCGACATCAAGCCGACGAAGGCCTCGATGCCGATATGGCCGCGCTGGGATTGCACATAGGCCGACGACATGAAGGTCGCCCCGACCAAAAGGAACACGGCGGCTTCATCCTGCCAGTAGTTCGGGATTTGAAACAGAGCCCGGCCCAACACGCTATCGCAGAGGATCGCGCAGGCGGCGATCAGCGCCAGCGCCGACAGCACGACGATGATGTTGTTGACGAACGCCAGCCAGCGCCCGGCCGCCGCGACCAGCGGATTGCCGGGCGCTGCGGTCGAGATGTCGGCCTGATCCGGAAGCGGACCATGCATCACGCGGCAACATCGCTGGCGAGCTTGAGGAAACTCGCCGCGGTCGGGGTTTTCGCGGCATAGTCCTTCCACGCGGTGTCGCGGGCGATGTCGCGCCATTTGCCGACGGTCGCGATATCGAGCGCGCTTACCTTGCCACCGGCCTTCTCATAGACCTTGGCGACTTCGACGTCGTCGTCCTGCGCGCCCTTGCGGCCGAACGCCTCCAGTTCGGTGCCGACGGCCAGGATGATGTCCTGCTGGTTCTTCGGCAGACCGTCGAAGATCGACTTCGACATCATCAAGGGCTCCAGCATGAACCAGTAGGAGGCGCCGGCGCCCGACGTCAGCGATTTTGCGACTTCCTCGAGCCGGAACGAGATCAGGCTGGTGGAGGAGGTGATGCCGGCGTCGCAGGCACCGGTTTGCATCGCCGAGTAGATTTCGTTCGACGGCACCGACAGCACGGCCGCGCCCGCCGCCTGCAGCACCATATCCATTTCGCGCGAGCCGCCGCGAACCTTGAGGCCCTTGGCATCTTCGGGGGCGACGATCGGCCTGGAGCGGCTGGCGACGCCGCCGGCCTGCCAGACCCAGGTCAGCAGGATGATGCCCTTGTCGGCGAGGAAATCCGTCAGCGCCTTGCCGATCGGCTCTTTCTTCCAGCGCATGCCCTGATCATAGGTCGCGACCAGGCCGGGCATCAGGCCGATATTGGTCTCCGGCAACTCGCCACCCGCATACGGCATCGGGTAGAGGCTGATGTCGAGCGCACCTTTGCGCATCGCCGAGAATTGCGCGTTGGTCTTGATCAGCGAGGAGTTCGGATAAATCTCGGACGCGATCTCGCCGCCGCTGCGCTTGGTCACTTCAGCGGCAAACGTCCGGCACAGCCGGTCGCGGAAATCGCCCTTGTCGATCGTGCCGCCGGGGAACTGATGCGATATTTTCAGCGTGGTGGCCGCGTGCGCCGTGCCGGTCCCGAAACGAAGGATGGCGGGGGCTGCAACCGCTGATACGAGGACGTGACGGCGTGTAAGCATGGTTCTCCTCCCAGGAGGCGTTCTTGTTTGGATCGTTCATCGAGCGGGCTTGGCGGCCATCTGTAGCGGGGTTCGTCTGGATTTTCTCTAGTCTGATAGTTCGAGGCGGTGCGCGATGCACCGGCATTGTTGCGGCGCACACGTGCAGCGGGGCGAGGAAGGGAGACGGTCAACATATACCATCAAACCCCGGAGAGCGCGTCACAAGCCGGTTGCCGACAGAATTATTTGGGACATTCCGTAACAAACGATGGCGCGGAACCGTCGTGATTGGATCGACATCAGTCGTGTTCAAAACGATTTCAAAGGGATCACTGACCAATGACCATCCGCACCCGCATCGCGCTCGGCGTTTCAGCCGCCGCACTCTCGCTCGGCCTCGCGCTCTCCCCCGCTGCCTTCGCCCAGGACAAGATGGGCAACGATAGCATGATGAAAAAGGACACGATGTCGAACGACACCATGTCCAAGGACAGCATGAAGAAAGACACGATGTCGAAGGATGCCATGAAAAAGGACGATGGCATGAAGAAGGACGACGGAATGAAGAAAGACGAGATGAAGAAAGACGAGATGAAGAAGTAAGCGGCGCGTCTTCCTCAATCTTCCGTGCAGGCTCGCTTCGATCGGGGCGAGCCTGTGCTATTTCGAGCAACATCTTGCCGGGCAAGAGATTGCCCGAGCATAACACCGCGCGATATCGCGGGTTATTTCTTACGCTTCTTGCGGGCGGCGTAACGCGCGTCGCGTGCGGCTTTGCGCTCGACCTCGAGCGCCAGCTCGCGGGCGGCAGCCTCTTCCTTTTCGCGCGCGAGCAGGGCGGCGGCTTCTGCTGCGGCCTCTTCCTCGCGGCGTTTTTGTTCGGCCTTCTCGGCCTCGCGCGTTTCTCGGACCTTGGCCCGCAGCGCGGCTTGCGCCTCGCGCTCCGCCTGCCGCTGCTTCACCGCGGGATCATCCGGGCCGGGCTGGGCGCGGAACTTGTTCAGGATGGCTTTCCTCGCTTCCTGAGCTGCCTTCTGACGGTCCGCGAAGTTAGGTTCCTTGAATCCACTCATAGATAGGCCTTGTCGCTTTCATGGTTTGTTGTGAAACGGTCGCTTGAAGTCGCGCCAGCACAATACAAAGGCGCCTGCATCATCGGTAGCGGCTTGTACCGCCGCTCGCGCCGAGGCGCCATCAAATATCCGCTAACCGGCGCCATGTCGCGCGAAAACTGACGCTGCGGCCGATATCGGCCGGTTGCGGTAATCTGGTCACGTTTGTCGCCGACAAGGCCGCGATGGCGCCTGGTCTGCGCGGGCGGTATGGCGGCGTTGAAAACCCTAGTATGTATCGTCGCTTAGGCAGATCAAATGAACGATTTCCGGTTGCGTGGCGTCTGATTACCAACCTGCCTTGATCACGGGTCGAGAGCGATTTGAATGAAATTATTGCCAAACCGCCGTCGCGGGCTGCTCGTTCTCGCAACCGTGGTGATCGCCTATCTCATGCTCGCCTACGTCGTGCTTCCGGCAGTGTGGCGCCATCACGAGCGGGAGCCGGGCCTCGCGTCGCGGCCTATGGTGACGCGCACCGGCACCGGCATCCCGGGCGATGCGCTCAATGTCGGGTTGGTTGGCGGCCAGGAAGATGTCTTCCGCGCGCTGGAGGCGGCAGGGTGGTTTCCGGCCGACCCCGTGACATTTCGCACCAGCATCGCGATCATCGGCAGCGTGGTGCTGGATCGGCCTTACCAGGAGGCGCCGGTCAGCCCGCTGTATTTTGAAGGCAAAAAAGAGCAATTCGCTTTCGAAAAACCTGACGGCAAGAGCGCCGACCGGCGTCACCATGTCCGTTTCTGGCTGGCGCTTGAAAAGGGCACCGACGGCCGTCCGGTCTGGCTCGGCGCGGTGACGTACGACCGCGGCGTCGGCTTCAGCCACTATACCGGACAGGTCACCCATCACATCGGTCCGGACATCGACGCCGAGCGCGACCTGTTGATGCGCGATTTGACCGAGGCCGGGATGATCGACGCACGGTTCAAGATTTCCGGAATAGGACCGACCTTGTTCGGTCGCAATGGCGGCGGCGATCCCTATCACACGGACGGAGAAATCGATGTCGGCAGTCTGGTGGTCGGTGGCGTCAAGCGAACGACGCCGCCGTCGACATTGCCGCCACCACCACTGATCGCCTTGAAGGACCAGATCTGGCATGGCCTCGGTAACGCGATCGACCAGGATATTGCGCCCAGCGCCCGTGATCTCGCAGGCGAGACAAAGAAGTAAAACCGATGGCGGCTCTGCTTACCGGGTTGCCTTGCCGTCGTCCGTCGGCTTGCCCATCTCTCGCGTCGAGACCGTTGGGGCGGCCTGAGGCTTCAAGCCCTGTTCCTGACACGGCATTTGCCTCCACGATCCATCCGGGCCCTGCTCGTAGGCGTGGCAGGCTGACGACGAAGATGGTTCGTCAACGGCTTGTGGTACATTTGGCGTCTTGGCAAACGACCGTCCCGCCAGAACGACACTCGCACCAAGTACGATCGCAATAAGCACCCGCATTTGACTATCCTTTCCATCAAAGGTCCGGCAATTTTCTATGCAGGATTGTGGTGGTTTTTTGCCTGATAGCTCAGCGCTGCCACCGCGGACCGAATGAGAGGTTAATCACGGGTTAAATTCCGGTAATTTGAACTGGTGCTGCCATCGGCCCGACATATCTAAAGGGATGAAGGGAAGCCGCCATGTTCAAAGCATCGGTTATCGCATTCACGATCTTCATCTGCGGCGCGATGTTGACGATCGCGCATTACGACGCCCATTTTGCCCAACTGCCGAAATCGGTTCTGATGAAGCGGGCTGTCTGATATCCGGCTGCGGCCGGCCAGATCGGTTGCCGAATCAGCCGTCGGCCTCAGTCGTCGAAGCTAACCCCGATGCGCTTTCCGTTGCGCCAGACGATATGGCATCGCCTGGAGCTGCCATCGGATGTCATGCCCAGCACAAAGACGTCCGGAAACCACAGAGGGCTATTGACCTCCAGGGCAGCGCCGGTCGCAGAAACATTGCGAATTAGACAATCCACCTTGCTGCCGCCGAACTCGATGGTTCCGGCCTTTAGCACGCGTTGACGGGGCGCAATTCGATCTTCCTCCATGGCAGCGCACCACTAAACCCCCGCGCTTACACGGACCTTACAAACGGGCCGGCGCCGCTTAAGCGCTATCTTTCGGAAACAGCCGCGCCAGGCTGAAGCGGATACCCAGATAGATAGCCGCGATCCCCGCGGCGACTGCAAACGCGACATGCATCCTGATTTCCCTTCGGGGAACGAATTGGTGTCCGGATGTCGGCGCGCAATGTGTCCTTAGAAAGTTGATCCACAGCGGAGGCTTCAAACCCCCGTGATGAGCGCCGGCGTGTGGTATCAACCACAGGCCGTGCCGGCTCAGCGCCGCACGCAAAATGCGGAGGGTGAGAAATTAATTGGCGATCTTCGCGCAATGTTAGCTTTCGATCGGCAAATTGGATGCGGGAAACCCTGCGGAGAAGCCTCAGGGTGTTGAAACCAGGAGGTAACGGGTGCGACTTTTATTTTTGCAATTTTTGAAGAACGAATCGGCGGCCACCGCGATCGAATACGCCCTGATCGCCGCCGGTATCGCTCTGGCCATTGTTACCGCCGTCAGCAGCCTTGGTACGACGGTCAATGGCAAGTACGCAGCAGTAAGTACCGCACTTAAATAATCGTAGCGCTGCGTTGATTGCGAGGGCCCCGATTCGTGACGGGGCCCTTTTTCGTTGGGTTTGATTCGCCGCGATCAATTCGGTGGTTTCGTTCCAGCCGCCCGCTTGGAATGGCTGCCTGCATCGTCCTTCATCTGCAGACAGGTGAGCAGGTCCAGGGCGCTGTTCATTCCGAGGGTCACGGTATCGCGGGTGCATTGCGCTCGGATCGATGAGGAATACGAAGACCAGATCGTTGCCAATTGTTGCCGGGCCGACTTCTCGTCATTCAAGCAATCATGGTAGCCCTGATCTGTCTTCTCGCTGAGGACTTTGCAGGCCTTCTCCAAATTGAAGTTCGGAATCTGGCCCGAAACCTGGACGACAAGCTGAGTGCTGAGGCCAATTCCTAGGATGACAGGATGCATGACGACGCCTCCGGCGGGCTTGGCGGTGGGCGGAGCGCCCAGCGGACGGCGATGCCTACAGATGCTACTTGTGCCTCACCGCGCAAGCTAACCACCCAGGCCGCAGCCGCGTTCCGTTTCGCTGGCGAAAAAAGCAGGGCAGGCACGAATACTGGCGATCCCAGCAGACAGCCCCTGATGCGCGAATGGCGACGGCCGCCCATGTCGTTGGAACGTTTGCTGGCGCCTTCGGTTAGCTCGGTGACCTTGGGAAGGATTTCGACATGGGCGAGTTGCTCGATCGATTAAACGCGATGGACTCGCGTCCTCGTGCGCCGGGCGAACCGATCAGATCAGTCGCTGATCAGGCCGCGCAGGCCTTCCGATCGGCCAGCCAACGGGTCAACGAGGCGATTGAGGCGGTTCGAGAACCCGGCATGCCGCTGGACACCGTTAGCCGCTGGACGCGCGAGGCCCCGCTGCAGGCTTTGGCAGCAGCGTTCTTGGTCGGTGTGATCATGAGCCGGCGGAGATAGCTTTGTGGAAGCCGGCGCAAACGAGCCTGCCAGAGAGGTCGTGATGACATCGACGGTCTCGACGCTGCTGGTCATCGCCCGGGCCCCCGAAAAATCATCGCTTCCACGAGCTTGGCTTGCCTGATGTGCTCGGCGAGCGACTCGTCGCTGAGGCCAGAAACTTGCTGCCAAACCCCATCTTGTTGCTCGAACATCCTGACCTGAATTTCGCGCAGCACGGTCGGCGGCAGGATGAACGCCTGCACACTGGGTAGTTTGTCTCTTATCCGCCGCTTCAGTCGATGAGCCCCATCAATGGTGTTCAGGCCGTTGAACGTGATAAGCATCAGCACCGGCTCGTCTCGGCGCTGCAGGGTCATCGCCTTCACGACGTCATGATCGTATTCCAACTGGGAGATATTATTTCGAAGGCTGGCGTTGATCGGAACCGTCATCGGGCTTTGCCCTGACCGGTGTATGTTGCGCCAGGCCAGCGAGATGTTCAGAACGCCGAGCATTTCGCTGCGAAAAACCTCTTCACCCGGCACGACGTTCTCAAATCTGACCCGCCCACTCGGGCCGTCGAACGAATAGCCAGTTTCTGTGATTTCGAGATTGGAAAATGCTGCAAGATCCTGTTCGGTGGGGTTTCGTTTCGACATTCTTGATCGCTTGAGAGAGGCGATAGGGTGCCCCGCCGGGGCCGGACGGGGAGCGGACAATATCACGGCCACGCTCATTTCCGGAACAGGCATTGGCTGACCTTCCAGCCCGGTGAGCCAACCGACGATCAAGCTATTGAAATCACTAGGAGCGGAAAATGAAGTGGCGATCCCAGCAGGATTCGAACCTGCAACCCACGGAGTAGAAATCCGTTACTCTATCCAGTTGAGCTATGGGACCATCCGGCGACCCGATCGCGCGGCCTTCATAGCACTGCCAATATGAAAAATCCGCAACGCCGCCAAGTCTGTTCTTGAGCACTTCAAGTCTGTTCTTGAGCATTTCCAAGCCTTCTCTTGGCCGTTTCAAGCCTGTCTTGACCATTTTCAGGCCCGCTCCGAACCATTTTCGTGGTGCCGTCGACCAAGCAGGGCGGCGGACCGTTGCGTTTGGTCGGTCGTCCACGCAAAAGCTTGCGACAACGGTGCAAGCGGAGACGTGTCTCAGCGGAGAATTGCCTCGGCCATGCCGCATGCGACCTTTTCGCGCCTTTGTTCCATGGCCATGAGTCCGTCACCTTTTCGCGCATTTCTGTTTGATACGCGGCGTCAGTCCGCGTCAGGGAGCTTCATCATGACCGGTTTGGTTCGCGCCGCGATCGTTTGCGTCACGCTGGCGTTCGGCCTGGTCACGGCCCAGGCGGCGGACAAGTCCTTCAAACGCGACGACCTCGCGGATTCCGCGATCAAGCTGGAAGCCCAGATCAAGAGCGAGGCGGGACCGGTCGCCAAGTCGGGCGCGAGCCTGCGATCCGATGCCGATGCCGCCTTCAAACGTGCCGATTTCCGCACCGGCCTGCAAATTCTCGGGCAAATCGCCGCCACCACGCCGGACGACAGCGCGAATTGGCTCAAACTCGCCCGCACCATTTTCCAGATCAAACCCTCCAATCCCAGCGAGGGGACGTTCCTGCTGGAACGGGCCTCGACCGCGGCCTACATCGCCTATCAGCGCGCCGGCAATGCGGGCGAGGAGGCCGATGCGCTCGCGGTGCTCGGCCAGGCCATGGCCGACCGCAAGCTGTGGCGCCCGGCGTTGGATAGCCTGCGGCTCTCGCTTGACCAGCGCGAAGTCGCCGAGGTGCGCGGCCAATACGAGAAGTTACGCGACGAGCACGGCTTCCGGCTGCTGGATTACACCGTTGATTCGGATGCCGCCTCGCCGCGGGCCTGTTTCCAGTTTTCCGAGGATCTGGCCAAGCGTACCGATTTTGCCCCGTTCCTGGCGCTTGCCGGCAGCGACAAGCCGGCGCTGTCGTCGGAAGGCAAGCAGCTCTGCGTCGACGGCCTCAAGCACGGCGAGCGCTACAACATCAATCTGCGCGCCGGGCTGCCGTCCACGGTCAAGGAAACCCTGCCGAAATCGGCCGAATTCAACATCTATGTGCGCGACCGCAAGCCGTTCGTGCGTTTCACCGGGCGGGCCTATGTGCTGCCGCGCACCGGCCAGCGCGGCATTCCCGTGGTCAGCGTCAATACCCCGGCCGTGACCGTGAATGTGTTCCGGATCGGCGACCGCAACCTGATCAACACGGTGATCGGCAGCGACTTCCAGCAGCAGATATCCAGTTATCAATTGTCCGACCTTGGCGACGAGCGCGGGGTAAAAGTCTGGACCGGCGAGCTTGCGACCGCGCCGACGCTCAATCAGGACGTCACCACGGCGTTTCCGGTCGATCAGGCGCTCGGCGACCTGCAGCCCGGCGTCTATGTGATGACCGCCAAGGCCAAGGGCCCGAGTACCGACGATGACGGCCAGTTGGCGACGCAATGGTTCATCGTTTCCGATCTCGGGCTGAGCGCGTTCTCGGGCAATGACGGCATCCATGTCTTCGTCAATTCGCTGGCATCGACCGATGCGGTCGCCCGGGCCGAGGTGCGGCTGGTGGCGCGCAACAACGAAATTCTCGCGACACGCAAGACCGACGAATCGGGCCACGTGCTGTTCGAGGCGGGGCTCGCGCGCGGCGAGGGCGGCCTGTCGCCGGCGATGCTGACCGTGACCAGCGAGAAAGCCGACTACGCCTTCCTCAGCCTGAAAACAGACGCCTTCGACCTGTCGGACCGTGGCGTTTCCGGCAGGACGGTGCCGGCGGGCGCCGATGCGTTCGTCGATGCCGAGCGCGGCGTCTACCGCTCCAACGAGACGGTGTATCTGACCGCGCTGCTGCGCGACGGTCAGGGCAATGCCGTCAGCGGCGGGCCGCTGACATTGGTGATCGAACGCCCCGACGGCGTTGAGTTCCGCCGCGCCGTGCTGCCCGATCAAGGCGCCGGCGGGCGCAGCCTGGCGCTGCCGCTGAACTCGGCGGTTCCGGCCGGCACCTGGCGGGTGCGGGCATTCACCGATCCCAAGGCGTCTTCGGTGGGCGAAACCACCTTCATGGTCGAGGATTACATCCCCGAGCGTATCGAATTTGACTTATCTGCCAAAGATAAAGCGATCAAAGTTGATGCTCCTGTAGAACTTAAGGTCGACGGCCGTTTTCTGTACGGCGCGCCGGCGTCGGGCTTGCAGCTCGAGGGCGACATGCTGGTCGCGCAGGCGGCGGAACGGCCCGGTTATGCCGGCTACCAGTTCGGCGTCGACGACGAGGAGACCGCCAGCAACGAGCGCACGCCGATCGAGAATCTGCCCGAGGCGGACGCCAACGGCGTCGCCACGTTCCCGGTCAGCCTTGCCAAGGCGCCGACCTCGACGCGGCCGCAGGAGGCCCAGATCTTCATCCGCATGGCGGAAGCCGGCGGCCGTGCGGTCGAGCGAAAACTGGTGCTGCCGGTGGCGCCGACCGCCGCGATGATCGGCGTCAAACCGTTGTTCGGCGACAAGAACGTCGCTGAGGGCGACAAGGCCGGTTTCGACGTCGTGTTCGTCGCTCCCGACGGCAAGCCGTTGGCAAGGGACGGCCTGCGCTACGAACTGCTGAAGATGGAATCCCGCTATCAATGGTACCGGCAGAACGCGTCGTGGAACTATGAGCCGGTCAAATCGACCACGCGGGTTGCCGACGGCGATCTGACGGTTGCCGCCGACAAGCCGTCACGGGTCATGCTGTCGCCGCAGCCCGGCCGCTATCGCCTCGACGTCAAATCGAATGAGGCCGATGGGCCGCTGACGTCGGTGCAGTTCGATGTCGGCTGGTATTCCGATGGCTCGGCCGACACGCCGGACCTGTTGGAAACCTCGATCGACAAACCGGACTATCAATCCGGCGACACCATGACGGTGTCGGTCAATGCCCGCACCGCCGGCAAGCTGACCATCAATGTGCTGGGCGACCGGTTGCTGACCACGCAGACCACCGACATCAAGGAAGGCACCGCGCAGGTCAAGATTCCCGTCGGCAAGGACTGGGGCACCGGCGCCTATGTGGTGGCGACATTGCGCCGTCCGCTCGATGCGGCGGCCCAGCGGATGCCGGGCCGCGCCATCGGCCTGAAATGGTTCGGCATCGACAAGAACAGCCGCACGCTGCAGGTCAATCTTTCGCCGCCGGCTTTGGTACGGCCGGGCACCACGCTGAAGCTGCCGGTGAAGCTTGGTGGATTGAGTCCCGGCGAAGACGCCAAGATCGTCGTCGCCGCGGTCGATGTCGGCATTCTCAATCTGACCAATTACAAGCCGCCGGCGCCGGACGATTATTATCTCGGCCAGCGCCGCATGACGTCGGAAATTCGCGACATCTACGGGCAATTGATCGACGGCATGCAGGGCACAAGCGGCCGGATCAAGACCGGCGGCGATTCCGCCGGCGCCGAGTTGCAGGGCAGCCCGCCGACGCAAAAGCCGCTGGCGCTGTATTCGGGGATCGTCACGGTCGCCGCCGACGGCACCGCCGAGATCAGTTTCGAGATTCCGGAATTCGCCGGCACCGCGCGGGTGATGGCGGTGGCGTGGACCGCCAGCAAGCTCGGCCGCGCCACGACCGATGTCACGGTACGCGATCCCGTGGTGCTGACGGCGACCTTGCCGCGCTTTTTGCTCAATGGCGACCACGGCACCATGAGCTTTGACCTCGACAATGTCGAAGGCGCGCCCGGCGATTACAGCATCGACGTGAAGGCGTCCGGACCCATCAAGGTCAGCGGCAATCCGACCACGACGGTAAAGCTCGCGGCCAAGCAGCGCAGCTCGATGGCGCTGGCGCTCGATGCCGGCGGCACCGGAACGGCCGCGCTCGATGTCGACATCAAAGGGCCGAACGGGCTGGCCCTGGCGCGGCATTACGCGCTCGACGTCAAGGCGGCGACGCAAATTCTGGCGCGACGCTCGATCCGGACCCTGGCAAAAGGCGAGAGCCTGACGCTGACGTCGGACATGTTCTCGGACCTGGTGCAGGGTACCGGAAGCGTGTCGTTGTCGGTCAGCCTCTCGACCGCGCTCGATGCCGCGACCATCCTCAAGGCGCTCGATCGTTACCCGTACGGTTGCTCGGAGCAGATCACCAGCCGCGCAATGCCGCTGCTGTACGTCAACGACCTCGCCGCCGGCGCGCATCTGGCGATGGATACCGAAGTCGATCAGCGCATCAAGGATGCGATCGATCGGCTGCTGGCACGACAAGGCTCGAACGGTTCGTTCGGACTATGGTCGGCCGGCGGCGACGACGCCTGGCTCGATGCCTATGTCACGGACTTCCTGACCCGCGCCCGCGAGAAGGGATTTAACGTGCCCGACGTGTTGTTCAAGAACGCGCTGGATCGTGTGCGCAATTCGGTCGTCAACGCCGACGAGCCGGAAAAGGACGGTGGCCGCAACCTCGCTTACGGCCTCTATGTGCTGGCCCGCAATGGCACGGCCCCGATCGGCGATTTGCGCTACCTCGCCGACACCAAGCTGAACAATCTGGCCACTTCGATCGCCAAATCGCAATTGGCGGCGGCGTTGGCGCTGGTCGGCGACAAAGCCAGGGCCGAGCGGGTCTATGCCGCGGCGCTCGATAGCCTGAACCCCAAGCCAACCCTGGAGTTCGGCCGGGTCGATTATGGCTCGGCGCTGCGCGATGCGGCGGCGCTGGTGTCGTTGGCCAGTGAAGGCAATGCGCCGCGGGCGACATTGACCCAGGCCGTCGAACGCGTCGAAGTCGCGCGCGGCCTGACGCCTTACACCTCGACCCAGGAAAATGCCTGGCTGGTGCTGGCGTCGCGAGCGCTGGCGAAGGAAACGCTGGCGCTCGATATCGATGGATCGCCGATCAAGACCGCGGTCTATCGCAGCTACAAGGCAGCCGAGATGGCGGGCAAGCCGGTCAAGATCACCAATACCGGCGATGCGTCGGTGCAGGCGGTGGTTTCGGTGAGCGGCGCGCCGGTCACGCCGGAGCCGGCTGCCTCCAACGGCTTCAAGATCGAGCGCAATTATTTCACGCTCGACGGCAAGCCGGCCGACGTGTCCAAAGCCAAGCAGAACGATCGGTTTGCCGTGGTGCTGAAGATCACCGAACCGAAGCCGGAGTTCGGCCACATCATGGTGTCGGATTATCTCCCCGCCGGCCTCGAAATCGACAATCCGCATCTGGTCTCGTCCGGCGACACCGGGACGCTGGACTGGATCGAGGACGGTGAGGAGCCGCAAAACACCGAGTTCCGCGACGACCGCTTTACCGCCGCGATCGATCGTGCCGCCAACGACAAATCGGTATTCACCGTCGCCTACGTGGTGCGCGCGGTGTCGCCGGGCAAATACGTGTTGCCGCAGGCCTATGTCGAGGACATGTACAATCCCTCGCGCTACGGCCGAACCGGCACCGGAACCGTCGAGGTGCGTCCGGCGAAATGAGCGCAACGGAGACCATCGCGCCGGCGGCGCCACGCCAACGCCGCTGGCACCGGATCAAGCGGGCGGCCGTCGCGCTGGCCGCGGCTTGCTTGATTTCGGTCGGTGTCTTCGCGGCGTGGGTCGCCTCACTGGGGCCATTGCCGTTTGAGCAGGCCCGGCAGGTCTCCGCGACGGTGGTCGATCGCCACGGCAAATTGCTGCGCGCCTATGCGATGGCGGACGGCCGCTGGCGATTGCCGGTCGATGCCAGGGCCAATGTCGATCCGGGCTACCTCAAGCTGCTGTTCGCCTATGAGGACAAACGCTTCTACTCCCACCACGGCATCGATCCGCTGGCGCTGAGCCGCGCCGCGCTGCAACTGGGCAGCCGAGGCCGCATCGTGTCGGGCGGCTCGACCATCACGATGCAACTGGCGCGGCTGATGGAGCCGCGGCGCGAGCGCTCGGTCCATGCGAAATTGCGCCAGATGGTCCGCGCCGTCGAAATCGAGCGGCAACTGACAAAAGACCAGATCCTCAACCTCTATTTGGCGCTGGCACCCTATGGCGGCAATCTCGAGGGCATTCGTGCGGCCTCGATCGCCTATTTCGGCAAGGAGCCGAAGCGGCTATCGCTGGCGGAAGCGGCCTTGCTGGTGGCATTGCCGCAGTCACCGGAAAACCGCCGCCTCGATCGCCACCCGGAAGAAGCGCGGGCCGCGCGCGACCGGGTGCTCGACCGCATGGTCGAGGACGGTCAAATCTCGAACGACGACGCCGCCGCGGCGAAAGCCGTAGCGGTGCCGCGCATGCGCAAGGCGATACCGATCCTGGCGCCGCATTCCGCCGATCGCGCCGTTGCCGGTTTCAAGGATATTCCGGTGATTTCGCTGACGCTGGATGGCAGCTTGCAGAAGGCGCTTGAGGCCTTGGCGCGCGACCGCGCGATCGCGCTGGGTCCGAAGATCTCGGTCGGCATCCTCGCGGTCGACAACGAGAGCGGCGACGTGCTGGCTCGGGTCGGCTCGCCGGATTATTTCGATGAGCAGCGGGCAGGGCAGGTCGACATGACCCGCGCCGTGCGCTCGCCGGGATCTACCTTGAAGCCGTTCATCTATGGTCTCGCCTTCGAAGACGGTTTTGTCCATCCGGAAAGCCTGATCGACGACCGGCCGATCCGGTTCGGCGACTACGCGCCGCAGGATTTCGACATGACCTTCCAGGGCACCGTGCCGGTGCGCAAGGCGCTGCAACTCTCGCTGAACGTGCCCGCGATTGCGCTATTGGATCGGGTCGGCGCCAGCCGGCTGTCGTCGCGGCTGAAGCAGGCCGGCGGCAATCTGGTGCTACCGAAAGACGAGGTGCCGGGATTGGCGATGGGCCTCGGCGGCGTCGGCGTCACGTTGCAGGATCTGGTGCAGCTTTATGCGGGGATCGCGCGGCTCGGCACCACGCGGCCGCTGCGCGAGATCATGAATGAAAATGACGGGCCGCGCGATCCGTTGCGGCTGATGGACCAGGTCGCGGCCTGGCAGGTCGGCAACGTGCTGATGGGAACGCCGCCGCCGGAAAATGCCCCGCATAACCGCATCGCGTTCAAAACCGGCACCAGTTACGGCTATCGCGATGCCTGGTCGGTCGGCTTCGACGGCCGCATGACGATCGGGGTCTGGGTCGGGCGTCCCGACGGGGCGCCGGTTCCAGGCCTGGTCGGCCGTGTTGCGGCGGCGCCGATCCTGTTCGATGCCTTTGCCCGTACCGGCAAACTGCCGATGCCGCTACAGAGGCCGCCAAAGGGCGTGCTGATCGCCAGTAACGCCGCGCTGCCATTGCCGCTGCGCCGGTTCCGTCCGCTTGGGGAACTGGTGCGGACCGGCAGCGAGCAGGCGCCCCACATCCAGTACCCCCTGAACGGCTCGCGGATCGATGCCGGTGGCTCCGATGGCGGGTCATTTTCCGCGATGCCGGTCAAGGTCGCCGGCGGCGTGCTGCCGATGACGATGATGGTCAATGGCGTGGCGGCGGGCGAGATCGACAGCCGCCGCCAGCGGCTGGTCGATCCGCCCGGGCCGGGCTTCGTCAGATTAACCGTCATCGACGCCACGGGCGCCGCGGACACAGTTGTGGTGAGAATTCAATAGGGGGTCGCCAAGCGGTTGTCGCGATGGTGGTTTCGGCGTATGCGGAACCAATGGCCGAGACCTTTGCCCGTCCCCGATTTGGAGAGCCGCGTGAGCCGAAGAATCGGGTAAATCCCGGTAGCCGGCTGATCGCGATGATCGATTTTGTCACCGCCAGCCATCTCCGCGCCGGCGCCTTCCTTTTGCTCTGCGGGCTGCTGTTGTTCCTGCCGGGATTTTTCAACATCCCGCCGATCGACCGCGACGAAGCCAGGTTCGCGCAGGCGACCAAGCAAATGGTCGAGACCTCCGATTTCGTCGATATCCGGTTCCAGGATGACGTCCGTTACAAGAAGCCGGTCGGCATTTACTGGCTGCAATCGGCGGCGGTTGAGACCGCCTCCGCGCTCGGGCTGCCCCGCGCGCAACTGCGGATCTGGCTCTATCGGATACCCTCGCTGATCGGCGCGATCGGCGCGGTGCTGCTGACCTACTGGACCGCACTCGCCTTCGTGACACGGCGCGGCGCGGTGCTGGCCGCGCTGATGATGTGCAGTTCGGTCTTGTTGGGCGTCGAAGCGCGGCTCGCCAAGACCGATGCGATGCTGTTGCTCACGGTGGTGGCGGCGATGGGCGCGCTGGCGCGGGTATATCTGTCCTGGCAGCGCGGCGAGGATCCCGCGCATCCGCCGTGGGCGTGGCCCGCGATCTTCTGGACCGCGCTGGCCGGCGGCATCCTGCTCAAGGGGCCCTTGATCCTGATGTTCGTCGGGCTGACCATCGTCACGCTTGCGATCCTCGACCGCTCCGCGAACTGGATCTGGCGGCTGCGTCCGGTCTGGGGCCTGACGTGGATGCTGGTACTGGTGCTGCCGTGGTTCGTCGCGATCTTCTGGCGCGCCGGCGATGCGTTCTTTGCGGATTCGATCGGCGGCGACATGCTGAGCAAGCTGTCGGCGCAGGAATCGCACGGCGCGCCGCCCGGTGTCTATCTGTTGCTGTTCTTGATCACGTTCTGGCCGGGTGCGCCGCTGGCGGCCATGGCAGCGCCGGCGGTGTGGCGGGCGCGGCGCGAGCCTGCCGCGCAATTCCTGCTGGCATGGCTGATCCCGTCCTGGATCGTATTCGAGGCGGTGCTGACCAAGCTGCCGCATTACGTGCTGCCGCTCTATCCGGCGATCGCGATCCTTACCGTCGGCGCGCTGGAGCGGCGGGTGCTGTCGCGATCCTGGTTGCGGCGCGGCGCGGCCTGGTGGTTCGCCATCCCCGCGATCATGTCGGTCGTGGCCGTGATCGGCGCGGTGACGGTAACGCGCCAGCCGGTGTTTCTGGCGTGGCCGTTCGTGGCGGCGGCGCTGATCTTCGGGCTATTCGCGTGGTGGCTCTACGACGACAACCGCGCCGAACGCTCGCTGTTGAATGCAGTGGTCGCGGCGATGTTTCTCGCCATGGCGATCTACGGCGTGGTGATGCCGGCGCTGACGCCATTGTTTCCGAGCGCCGAGATTGCGCGCGCGCTGCGCAACGTGGTCTGCGTCGGACCGAAGGCCGCCGCGGCCGGGTTTCACGAGCCAAGTCTCGTCTTCATGACGGGAACCTCGACGCTACTCACCGACGGCTCTGGTGCTGCGGATTTCCTGGGCCAGGGCAGTTGCCGGTTTGCGCTGGTCGAAGCGCGCTCGGAGCGTGCGTTTGCTCAACGCGCCGAAGCGATCGGCTTGCGTTACGACGTCGCCACGCGGATCGAGGGCTATAATATTTCGCAGGGCAAGGCGATTTCGATCGCGATCTTCCGCTCCGAAGGCACCGAGTAACATGCCCACCCCGGCCACAGGCGGCGAGCCCGCGAACTATTTTGTGCGTCTCGCCACGTTGACGCTGTCGTCATCAGCGCAATTGCTGCGCCCGGTCTCGCATCCGCAATCCGCCGAGGCCGCGCGAAAACTGCGGTATCAAACGTTGCTATTGATTGCGCTTGGTGCGGTCGCCGTCGTCGCCTTGACGTTTGGCTTTGACGCCACCGAGATCGGCCTGATGCCGCCGCGCGGCGCGCCCGAGCTTTGGCCGGTTCGTATCCTGACCGACTTTGGCAAGGCGGCCAATGTGCTGTGGTCGGTGGCGGGACTGCTGTTGGTGGTTGTGCTGGTCGCACCCAGCTTGCAGGGAGCTTCGCGATTACGGCTGCTCCGGTTTGGCACAGAACTGCAGTTTATATTCCTGGCCGTGCTGGTGCCGATCCTCGCCGGAGAGTTGATCAAATGGGTCGTCGGACGCGGCCGGCCGTTTGTCGGCGGCGAAGCCAATGCCTTCAACTTCTCACATTTTGCGGGAACTCAAGCCTATGCCAGCTTCCCGTCGGCGCACGCCATCACCGCCGCCGCGCTTGCTTTCGCGGTTTCGGCGCTGTGGCCGCGGGCGTCGGTCGCGATGATCTTATACGCGTTGCTGATCATCGCCAGCCGGCTGGTGCTGCTGGCGCATCATCCGAGCGATGTCACCGCAGGTGCCGTGATCGGGGTGGTCGGCGCGATGTTGGTGCGCTACTGGTTTGCCGCGCGCCGGCTCGGGTTTGTCATCGGCCAGGACGGGGCCATAACGCCGTCGAATTGACCCGGTTTGGGTCCCGTCAAAGGGGTTGCCCGTTGAGCGCCAGCCTCATAAAAGCGGGCGCCGCAAGCCCCGGCCCAGGTCTTGGTTTTTTAAGGTCTTCGGCCGAGGCCTTGTTTCAAGGTCCTGGTTTCAAGATCTTGGCTCCGGGCCAACCTGCATGCCTCGAACTCCAGCCGAGTGTTGAATTTGCCGTCTTCTGACCCCGCCGCATTGGCCGTTTCGATCGTTGTGCCCGTGCGTAACGAGGCCGAGAATGTGGCGCCGCTGATCGCGGAAATCACCGCGGCGCTCGACGGCCGCTGGGTCTATGAGATCATCTATGTCAACGACGGCTCGACCGATGCCACGGCCGAGAGGCTTGATGCCATCATGAAGCAGCGCGACAATGTGCGTCAGATCGCTCATGCGGCCTCGGCGGGGCAGTCGGCGGCGGTGCGCAGCGGCGTGCGCGCGGCGCGCGGCGCCATCGTGGCGACGCTCGACGGTGACGGACAGAACAATCCGGCGTTCCTGCCGGATCTGATCGCGGCGATCGAGAACGCCAGCAGCCGTGTCGGTCTTGCCGCCGGCCAAAGGGTCGGACGCAAGGACACCGGCTTCAAGAAGCTTCAGTCGCGCATCGCCAACGGCGTGCGTAACGCCATTCTGCGCGACGGCACCCGCGACACCGGCTGCGGCCTCAAGGCGTTCCCGCGCGAGGTGTTTCTGGCAATGCCTTATTTCGACGGGCTGCATCGCTTTCTGCCGGCGCTGGTGCGCCGCGAGGGATACGCGATCGCGTATGTCGACGTTATCGATCGTCCCCGCCATTCCGGCGTCTCGAACTATGGTTTCTTCGACCGGGTGTGGATCGGAATCATGGACCTCGCGGGCGTGTGGTGGCTGATCCGCCGCAAGAAACCGACACCCGTCGCGACCGAGGTTCAATGATGTTCATTCAATATGGCCAGGCGCTCGGCGATTATCTGTACGAGGTGTTCGTCGCCAAGTTCGATTTCTGGCTCGCGTTCGGGCTGGTGGCGCAATTGCTGTTCACCGCACGCTTTCTGGTGCAGTGGATATCGAGCGAACGCGCCGGGCAAAGCGTGGTCCCGATGGCGTTCTGGTTCTTTTCGATGGGCGGCGGATTCATGACGCTGATCTACGGAATAGCCAAGCGCGAGCCGGTGATCATCCTCGGCCAGGCGATGGCGACCGTGATCTACCTGCGCAACATCATGCTGATCGTCAAAAATCGCGGCAAGCAGACGCAGACGCTCGATCGCTGATCTTCCGGCCCGTCTATTACGGAAAGCCGCCGCCCATGATGTCCCAGGCATAGGCCGCGACCGTGCCGCCGGGCGCCACCACGCGCACCATCTCGGCGATGCCCTTGGCCGGGTCCGGCACGAAAAAGATCACCAGCGCCATGATCGCGGCATCGAAGCGGGTATCCGGAAGCGGCGGCGCCATCATCGAAGCGGATTGGTTGATCGGCCATGGTTGTCCTTTTCCAGCGAAGTGGTGCGATCCTGCGTCAAGTCAAGGACATTTTGCCGCAGCCGTGACGCAAGTTGAACTCCCGCCAGCAGATGGGGCGGGCAGGGTTCGTTAACAACGGGGAGGGAAGTCGGTCGTCAACCCCTTGACCCGGCTCGCCAGTCGTTCTGTGATGCGCGCGAGTTATTCCGTCGCCGCACGTTGAGGGGCCTGCCGCGACCCAGATCCATCGTTTGATTAGACCGCCCGCCAAACTGCCTGATCGGATTGGCGCCCGCGGCAATGGATTTACCAGGTTGGCCCATCGGCGCATGCGATGCTAAGCGAATGTTCCCAGACGACCCTTGAAAGGCCTTGCCATGAAACGCGCATCCCTGGTTCTCACCGTAGCTTTTGCCGCCGGTCTTGCAACGCCGGCCGCGCACGCCCAGACGCTCAAGACGGTCACCGACCGTGGCATGGTATCCTGCGGCGTCAGCCAGGGGCTGCCGGGCTTTTCGTCGCCCGACGACAAGGGTAACTGGACCGGGTTCGACGTCGACATCTGCCGCGCGGTTGCCGCCGCGATTTTCAACGATCCCAGCAAGGTCAAATTCGTGCCGCTGTCGGCCAAGGACCGCTTCACGGCGCTACAGTCCGGCGAGATCGATGTGCTGTCGCGCAATACCACCTGGACGCTTTCTCGCGACACCACGCTCGGCGCGAACTTTACCGGCGTAACCTATTATGACGGACAGGGGTTCCTCGTCAAAAAATCGCTCAAGGTCAATTCCGCGCTCGAACTGAACAGCGCCTCGGTCTGCGTGCAGACCGGCACCACCACCGAGCAAAATCTCGCCGACTACTTCAAGAGCAACAGCATGAAGTATGAGGTGATCGCGTTCGCCAGCGCCGATGAAACCGTAAAGGCCTATGAGTCCGGGCGTTGCGACGTCTTCACCTCCGACGTCTCGCAGCTCTATGCCGAGCGGCTGAAGCTGGCAAATCCCGCCGACCACGCCGTGCTGCCGGAAGTCATCTCGAAAGAGCCACTCGGCCCGATGGTGCGCCATGGCGACGATCAATGGTTCGATCTGGTGAAGTGGGTGTTGTTCGCGATGGTCGATGCGGAAGAACTTGGCATTACCCAGAAGAACGTGGATGACATGGCGAAATCCGACAAGCCCGAGCTCAAGCGGGTGTTCGGCACCGACGGCAATCTCGGCGAACAGCTCGGCGTTACCAAGGATTGGGTGGCGCGGATCGTGAAGGCGGTCGGTAATTACGGCGAAGCCTTCGACCGTAACGTCGGCGCCGGCTCGAAACTTGGAATTGCGCGCGGGCTCAATCAGCTCTGGAACAAGGGCGGAATTCAATACGCGCCGCCGATCCGCTGATCCCGATCAGCGGTTGGCGCTTTCTGCGATGAGCACCGAGTCCAGACCTCCGCCGCCGCAGTTCGCCGCCAAATTGCGGCGCGCGCTCGGCGGCCGGGCGGGCTGGGGAGGATTTGCCTTCCAGCTCTTGTTCGTCGCCGTTCTAATCTGGATTGGCTACGAGATCGTGGTCAACGCGCGCGCCAATCTACAGGCGCAGCGCATCACGTCCGGTTTCGGATTTTTGGGCAATACAGCCGGCTTTGACGTCAGCCAGAACCTGATCCCGTATTCCGGATCCGACACCTACACCCGGGTGTTTTTCGTCGGCCTGCTCAACACGCTATTGGTGGCGGTGATCGGCATCTTCTTTGCCACCGCGATCGGCTTTATCGTGGCGTTGGGCCGGTTGTCGCCGAACTGGCTGCTGGCGCGCATCTCCGGCGGCTATGTCGAACTGATCCGCAATTTGCCGCTGCTGTTCCAGATCCTGTTCTGGTATCTCGCGGTGCTTGCGGCATTACCTAACCCGCGACAGGGCATAGCACTGTTCGGCAGCTTCTTTCTCTCCAACCGCGGCCTGGTGATTCCGAGACCGGTCGCCGAACCAGGCCTCGAGCCGTTTGCGATCGCATTGCTGGTGGCGGTGGTTGCAGCCCTGCTGTTGCGAAGCTACGCGCGCCGTCAATTGTTCGAGCACGGTAGATTAATGCGCATCTGGCCCATCGTGCTCGGTTTGCTGATCGGACTGCCGCTCGTGACGTCGCTGGTGTTTGGCGCGCCGGTGATGTTCGAGATACCCCAACTCAAGGGGTTCAACTTTGCCGGCGGCTCACGGGTGATTCCGGAATTCGTGGCGCTGTTGCTGGCGTTGTCGCTCTATACCGCCGCCTTCATCGCCGAGATCGTGCGTGCCGGCATCCAGTCGGTGCACAAGGGGCAGATGGAAGCCGGCGCCTCGCTGGGTTTGTCGCGCGGCTCGACCTTGCGGCTGATCGTGGTGCCGCAGGCGCTGCGCGTGATCCTGCCGCCGCTCACCAACCAATATCTCAACCTGACCAAGAACTCGTCGCTGGCGGTGGCGATCGGTTATCCCGATCTGGTTTCGGTGTTCGCCGGAACCACGTTGAGCCAGACCGGGCAGGCGATCGAGATCATCGCGATCACGATGGGCGTCTATCTCCTGATTTCGCTGGTGACCAGCGCGATCATGAGCTTCTACGGCTGGCGCTTGGGCCGGAGCCTCGGAAACACGTGATTGGCAACACATGAGCGACATTGCTGACCAATCCTTTGTGCGGCAGGAACTTGTTTCCGAACGCGCCGCGCCGATCAAGACCACCGGTTTTGTCGGATTCCTGCGCACCCGCCTGTTCAATTCGCCGACCAATATCCTGCTGACCATCGCGAGCGCGCTGCTGCTGTGGTTTACCGTGATACCGACGCTGCGCTTCCTGCTGATCGATGCGGTGTGGACCGGCACCGACCGCAACGCCTGCCTGGCTGAGAATGCGGGACACGTAGTTGGTGCGTGCTGGCCGTACGTGCATGCCAAGTTCACGCAATTCATTTACGGCTTCTACCCCGAGCCGGAGCGATGGCGGGTCAATCTGACGTTCGTTCTCGCCGCCCTGTTGCTGTTGCCGCTGTTGATCCCGCGGCTGCCGGCAAAGGGTCTCAACGCCGGTCTGTTCTTTGTCGCATTTCCGATCGTGGCCTTCTTCCTGCTGCATGGCGGCGGCTTGAGCGGCTTTGGCGTCAGCTGGATCGCCGACCTGCTGGCCGGATTGGTCGACGATGTCAGCGCGGCCGGCCAAAGGCTTTCGGAGGCCGGCGGCGCGCTGCCTTGGCTGGGCAAGCTCTTGACAGGCCTCGGGCAGGGGCTGGTGTATGTGATCTCGCCGCTGACCTGGCTGCGCGACCGAATCCAGCTGTCTTCCCGGCCGGTTTGGGCGGATTTTGCCGCGACCGCCGTGATCGTATCGGCCCTGATGTTCTTCCTGGGCGGCGGTATTCGCACCGGATGGCGCGCGCTGATCGTCAGCCTTTCGATTTTTGCCGGCATCGCCATCGTGATCGCAGCGTTAGGGCTCGACCGCGGCGGCCTGCCAATCGTCGATACGAGGCTGTGGGGTGGCCTTCTGGTGACGCTGGTGGTGTCGGTCACCGGCATTGTGACGTCGATGCCGGTCGGCATCGCGCTGGCCTTGGGGCGGCGCTCGACCATCCCCCTGGTCCGCATCTTCTCGATCGCCTTTATCGAATTCTGGCGCGGCGTGCCTTTGATTACGGTATTGTTCTTCGCGACCTACATGCTGCCGCTGTTCCTTCCCGCGGGTTTTACCGTCGATGGCCTGGTGCGGGCGCTGATCGGCATCGCACTGTTTGCCGGCGCCTATAATGCCGAGGTGATCCGCGGCGGCCTACAGGCGATCCCGCGAGGGCAGGGCGAAGCCGCCAGCGCGCTGGGCCTGTCCTGGGCGAAAACGACCGGGCTGATCGTGATGCCGCAGGCGCTGCGGCATGTCATTCCCGGCCTCGTCAACAGCTTCATCGCCTTGTTCAAGGATACCTCGCTGGTCTCGATCGTGGCCTTGTTCGATCTGCTCGGCAGCGTGCGGGCCTCGTTCTCCGATCCGGTATGGTCGACGCCGACCACTTTGTTCACCGGGTTCGCGTTCGCCGGCATGATCTACTTCGTGTTCTGCTTTGGAATGTCACGTTACTCGTTGTTCGTCGAACACCGGCTGAACGCACACCGCCGCAACTGAATTGAAACAACCATGACCGAGAACGCCATCGTCAGCCTTGCCGGCCTCAACAAATGGTACGGCGATTTTCACGTGCTGCGCGACATCAACCTCGACGTCGCCAAGGGCGAGCGCATCGTGATCTGCGGCCCTTCCGGCTCGGGCAAATCGACGTTGATCCGCTGCATCAATGCGCTGGAGGAATTCCAGGAAGGCCGCATCGTGGTCGATGGCATCGAGCTCGGTCCCAATCTGCGGCGGGTGGACGAGGTCCGGCGCGAAGTCGGCATGGTGTTCCAGAGTTTTAATCTGTTTCCGCATTTGACCGTGCTGGAGAACTGCACGCTGGCGCCGATCTGGGTGCGTAACGTGCCGAAAAAGGACGCCGAAGCCGCGGCGATGAAATATCTGGAGCGGGTGAAGATCCCGCATCAGGCCAACAAATATCCGGGCCAGATGTCGGGCGGCCAGCAGCAGCGCGTCGCGATCGCGCGCGCGCTGACCATGAACCCGAAGGTCATGCTGTTCGACGAGCCGACCTCGGCGCTCGATCCCGAAATGGTCAAGGAAGTGCTCGACACCATGGTCGATCTCGCCAAGGAGGGCATGACGATGATGGTCGTGACCCACGAGATGGGATTCGCCCGCGAAGTCGCCAACCGCGTCGTGTTCATGGATGCCGGGCAAATCATCGAGGCGAATACGCCGCAAGAGTTCTTTGCCAACCCGCAGCATGCGCGGACGAAGTTGTTCTTGAGCCAGATACTGCGGTAGAGGCGAATGGCGAGTGGCGAATAGCGAATGAAAAAAACTGTTTCCCTATTCGCCACTCGCTATTCGCCATTCGCGCCTTTACTCGAACGGCAGTTCGATCGTGCTGCGCTTCTCCAACCATTCCGGTACCGGCAAATTCTTCGAGCGCATGAAGGCCGGGTTGAACAGTTTTGACTGGTAGCGGTTGCCGGAGTCGCACAGGATGGTCACGATGGTGTGGCCGGGTCCGAGTTGCTTGGCCAGCCGGATCGCCCCGGCGATGTTGATGCCGGTCGAGCCGCCGAGGCAGAGGCCTTCGTGCTCAAGCAGGTCAAAAATCACCGGCACCGCTTCCTCGTCCGGAATGAGATAGGCCTCATCAACCGTGGCTTTGGCGATAATCGGGGTGACGCGCCCGAGCCCGATGCCTTCGGTGATCGAGCTGCCCGGCGTTGACTTGGCTTCGCCGTGCTTGAACAGTTCGTACATCGCAGCGCCGCGCGGGTCGGCGCAGCCGATCACGATGTCCTTGTTTTTTTCCTTCAGAAAATTGCCGGTGCCAACCAAGGTACCGCCGGAGCCGACCGAACAGATAAAGCCGTCGACCTTGCCGCCGGTCTGCTGCCAGATCTCCGGACCGGTGGATTCGTAGTGCGCCTTCGGGTTGTCGAGATTGTTCCACTGGTCGGCGAACAATACGCCGTTGGGCTCGGTCTTGCGCAGGCGCTCGGCCAGCCGCTTGCCGAGATGCTGGTAATTGTTCGGGTTCGAAAACGGCAGCGCCGGTGCTTCGACCAGCTCAGCGCCGCACAGCCGCAGCATGTCCTTTTTTTCCTGGCTCTGGGTTTCCGGAATCACGATCAGGGTGCGATACCCCCGCGCGCTCGCGACGACCGCAAGACCGATCCCGGTGTTGCCCGCTGTCGATTCCACCACCAGGCCGCCGGGCTTGAGATCGCCGCGCTTCTCGGCCTCCAGGATCATCCATTTTCCGGCGCGGTCTTTGACGGACTGGCCCGGGTTCATGAACTCGGCCTTGCCCAGAATATTGCAGCCGGTTTCCTCGGAGGCGCGTTTTAGCTTGATCAGCGGCGTGTTGCCGATCGCCTCAATGACGTCGTTGTTGATTTTCATCTGCGGAAATCTTCAGTCCGTTGCCACATCTGGCAACGACCCTAGAGCGCGATCAGCCCAAGTGGAAGCCGCTTTTGCACCGCATGGCGCCCTGCAAGCCGGCTATTTGGTTTTGGCGAACACCACCTGGCGGACGTCGATATTTCCCGACAGGAAGCCGGCCTCGCAATAAGCCAGGTAGTATTCCCACAACCGCCGGAACCGGTCGTCAAAACCCGATGGCGTGAGGTTGGGCCACGCCGCACGGAAATTCTTTCGCCAGATCGCAAGCGTCTTGGCATAATCTTGCCCGAAAATGCGCTCGCGAATGACCGGCACGCCGAACTTCTCGCCGAGCGATTTGAGGATCTGCGGGGAGGGCAGCATGCCACCCGGGAACACGTAGCGCTGGATGAAGTCGACTTCCCGGCGATAGGCCTGGAACAGCTTGTCCTGGATGGTGATGGCCTGGATACCGGCGAGCCCTCCGGGCAACAGCCGGTCGCGCAACTGCGAGAAATATCGCGGCCAGAATTCCTCACCGACCGCCTCGATCATCTCGATCGAGGCGATGCGGTCGTACTGATCGCGCTCGTCGCGATAATCCCGCAGCCGGATCTCGACCTTGTCGGCAAGGCCGGCCTTCTGGATCCGCGCTTGCGCGAAATCGCGCTGCTCCTTGCTGATGGTCAGCCCGACCACGCTGGCGCCAAAGGTCTTCGCGGCATATTCGGCAAAGCCGCCCCAGCCGCATCCGATCTCCAGCAATTTCTGGCCGGGCTTGAGGTCGATCGCCTCGGCGAGCCTGCGATATTTGTTGTTTTGCGCCGCGGTCAAATCCGCATTGTCGTCCTCGAACAGCGCCGAGGAATAGGTCATGCTGGGATCGAGCCATGCCGAATAGAACGCATTGCCGATGTCGTAGTGGGCATAGATGTTGCGGCGCGCCTGCCGCTTGGTGTTGCGATTGAGCCAATGGCGAATGCCCTGGACGAAGCGCAGCACCGGCTTGTCGCCCATCATCGCCTGGATCAGGTCGTGATTGACGCAGAACAGATACAGAAATTGGGTGAGATCGGGGGTGTCCCATTCGCCATGCAGGTAGGCCTCGGCGATGCCGATGTCGCCGCCTTTGATGAACCGCGACGCAAAACCATAATTGTACAGGGTCATCGCCGCGGCCGGGCCGGGCTCGACGCCGCCGAGCCTGATTCTGCGGCCGTCGGGGAGGGTGACGTCAAGGGTGCCGCGCCGCAGCTTGGAGCCGAAGCCAAGCGCCAGCCTGACAAGCCGCGGCAGGTCGCGCAGCAGCGCCTCAATATTTTCGGGGGTCACGCGGATCGGATCCGGCATGGGCAGATTCATCTGACGATGTGGCTCTGGGTCCAGCGCGGCGCTTTAACGGTCGATCGCTAACATCCACCGTCACCGGACCAGAGCGCTCCTCCTCGGGCATACGACTCCCGTGCAGTATAATCAGGGCTGTTGCTGCTCGCCAAGGCCGTATTGGAGCAAGACCGTATTAGAGGCGGTGTCGCGTGCGGGTTGTCCGGTCGCGGAAATGCTGCGCGGCACCAGGCGCGCGCCCTTGATCCAGAGCCGCAGCGCCTCCCAGTGGATCGCCGCCACGATTTTCAGCGTCACCAGCGGCAGCGCACAGAACGACCGCAGCAGCTGCGCCGCACTCAGCTCGCGGCGGCGGCCATGGAAAGTCGCGGCGAGCAGCGGCCCCGCGCTGTCGGTCTCCAGGATCCGGAGCTTGACGTTGGCCGCCGGCGGGGTGAGGCGGAAATGATAGCGCATCGGCATATCGATGAAGGGCGAAACGTAAAACAGCTTGTCCTGCTGTTGCCGCAGCCCGGCTTGGCTGAGCTCGCCGGGCTTCACCGCAAGCACGTAGGCGTGGATATCCCCGAAAGTATTGCGGACCTCATACATCATCAGCGCCAGCTCACCGTCGGCGCGGTAGCAAAAATACGCCGACAGCGGATTGAAGGTAAAACCGAGCAGCCGCGGATAACACAACAGCAGCACGCGTCCGCCGGCAAGGTCGACGCCGCACTCCGCCGCACGGCGCTGGGCGTAGCTCCGCAGCGAGGCGCCGTCGCGTTCGCCGTGATCTTTCTCGTGGAAACTGTACAGCGCGGCATGGTTCACCCCGAACAGCCGGGTTTGCCGGTCGGCGTCATCGAGCCGGTCGAGATCGATCAGCAGGCTCATCACGCGATAGCTGAAGCGATGCCCCATGGGTTTGAGCCGCGCATGCATCACCTCGCCAAAATAAAGCGAGGCGGCGGGCTCGCTTGGCATCCCGGCTTGGTCGGGGCGTTCGGACATCGTTACTCCGCGGCTTGCGCGAGTTCGGGCGGCGGGTTGCGCCAGGGCACGCTGGCGCCGAGCGCTTCGGCGACGTCCAAGCCGGACCGCAGTCCGTCCTCGTGAAAGCCATAGCCGGTCCACGCGCCGCAGAACCAGGTGTGGCGTCGCCCCTGGATGTCGCCGAGGTGCTTCTGGGCGGCAAAGGCCGCGGCGCTGTATTGCGGATGTTCGCACATATATCTGCCAAAGGTCAGCTCCGGCGCGGGCGCAAACGGCGGATTGAGGCTGACGAACAGCGGCTTGTCGTCATCGATGCCTTGCAACGGGTTCATCCAGTAGGTCACCGCGACGTCGTTCTGCGCGGAGTTCTCGCGCTGCCAGCGCAGAAAGTTCCAGGAGGCCCAGGCCCGCTTGCGCTTGGGCATCAATCGGGTGTCGCGATGCAGATAGATCGTATTGGGCGAATAGCCGATCGCGCCCAACACCGCGCGCTCGCGCGGATCGGCATCCGACAGCATCGCCAGGGCCTGATCGCTGTGCGCGGCGATCACGACGTGATCGTAGCTGTCGTGCCGGCCATGACTGTCATGGACGACGACGCCGTGCGCCGTCCGCTCGATCGAGGTCACGGCACAGCCGAGCCTGACCTGGTCGCGGAAGGCCGAAATCATCTTCTCGACATAGCGCTGGCTGCCGCCCTTGACGGTGCGCCACACCGGTCGGTCATATTGCAGCAGGCGATGATTGCTGAAGAAGGCGACAAAATTCTCGGCCGGGAAGTCCATCATTTCGGCTGCCGGCGCCGACCAGATCGCCGACCCCATCGGCGCGAGATAATCGGTCAACAGCCGGGGCGCGAAATGGCGGGTTTTGAAATACTCGCCCAGCGTCAACCCGGCCAACCGGCCCGCGGCGTAATCTTCGATGCTTTGCTGGTTGAAGGTCAGGATATCGCGCAGCATCCACAGATAGGACGGCGACAGCAGGTTGCGGCGCTGCGCGAACAAGCCCGCGGCGGTCTTGCGCCAGTTGACGCCGCCGCCCTTCCACTCGAAGCGGCCGGCATCTGCCGTCACCGCGAAGCTCATGCTGCTCTCCACGGTCTCGACGCCAAGATGGGCGAATAACGCCGTCAGGTCCGGATAATTCAGTTCGTTGTAGACGATGAATCCGATATCGACCGCGACCGGCGTGCCGCCATAGTCGATGGTAACGGTGTGGCTGTGTCCGCCGGGGCGAAGCTCGCGATCATAGACCGTGACCGGATAGCGTTTCGAAAGGGCCCAGGCCGCCGCATTGCCCGCAATTCCCGTTCCGATCACCGCGACGCGCATTCTGTTGTCCCCGTTTCCCCTGTTGAAGCAAGTTACGGCGGGAGGCATGCGAAGTTTCAACGCGGCCCGTGGCGCACGGCGCGCGTTCAGCGAACTGGCAAACGGCCGCCGGCAAGATGAAACATTGGTAAGATCGCGGCGTCATCGCAGGCTGGAAATTGGCGAGAAAGCCCACTGCGGCAGGCATAAGTCGCGCCTTTCCACGGGCCGATCGAGGCAGCTGGGCCGCGGGACAAAGGCGGCGACAGGACTGTCCGGGCAGTATCGCCCCGGCTAAGATGGCCGGCATGTTCCACCGGAAGCATCACTCCCGTGAACGTCTCTCAGGCGGTCCCCAATCACGTCACCTGCAACGCGCTCCCGCGCTTCGCGGGGGGCCGGAGGCCGGCTTTGTGGTGCGCCGGAGCGCCGCTGTGACGCCGGGACATCAGGGTCCCGCCGCCGGGCGTCTGTTCGCGCTTTCCAAGTCGGTGCGGTGGCTGCCGGTGCGGTGGCTCGTGGGGCTGTTCCTGGTCGCGAGTTCGGCGGGCTGCATCCTGACCAAGGATCTGCCGGTTCCCGGCCTCGACGTCCCCGACAGCTACCGCGCCGCGAAGCTGACCGGGCGGCAGGATGCGCCGCCGCCACTGGACTGGTGGCGCGGCTTCGGTTCGCCGGAGCTGACCGATCTGATGGAGGAGGCGCAGAAGGTCAATCTCGACATCGCAGCGTCCGTCGCCCTGATCGCCCAGGCCGACGCCCAGGCGCGAATAGCCGGCGCGCCGCTGCTGCCGACCCTGGCGGCAAGCGGTCCGGGCAATTTGGGCCAAGAATCCTACTCCAGAGTCTCCGGTTCCAGTCTCAACGGTCTGTCCACCGGCGGGCGCGAGACGGTCAATTACTCGACCTCGCTGAGCGCCAGTTACATCGTCGATTTCTGGGGCCAATATCACGACGCCGCGCAGGCCGCGGACCAAACCTCCATCGCCGACCGCTACAATCGCGAAGTGGTCGCACTCACCACGCTGACCAGCGTCGCCACCGCCTATTTCCAGGTGCTCGCCTCGCAGGACCGGATTCGCACCGCGGACAGCAACATCGCGAGTGCTGTGCGCGTGCTCGACGCCATCAAGCAGCGGTTCAAGGCCGGCACCGGTACCGACCTCGACGTGGCGCAGCAGGAAAGCGTGCTGGCCAATCAGCGCGCGGCGGTGCCGCCGCTGCGGCAGACGCTGGAGCAGAACATCAATGCGCTGGCGATCCTGGTGTCGCGGCCGTCGGAGCGGCTCCAGGTCAAGGGCGGTTCGATGAACCGGATCACGATCCCGCGCATCGCCCCAGGCCTGCCGTCGGAATTGCTGGCGCAGCGGCCGGACATCCGGAGTCAGGAAGCCCAGCTCGCATCCGCCACCGCCAATGTCGGGAGCGCCCGCGCGCAATTTTTCCCGAGCATCTCCTTGACCGGAGCAGGCGGCTACCAGAGCGCGGCCTTGTCACAGCTGATCCAGCCTCACGCGACATTTTTCAATTTGGTCGCCAGCATCAACCAACCGATCTTTGACGGTGGTGTTATTCTCGGCAATTTCGAAAACATGAAGGCGATCCAGGACCAGATGCTGCAGACCTACCGCAAATCGGTGGTCCAGGCCTTTAGCGACGTCGACAACGCGTTGATCGCGATCCGCGAAACCACCAACAAGCTGCGGCTGCAACGCGTCGTGGTGTCCGCCTCGCAGCGCGCGTTCCAGCTCTCCGAGCAGCAGCTGAAAGCCGGCACCGCCGACATGGTGACCGTGCTAAATACGCAATTGACGCTGTTTCAGGCCGAGGACGTGCTGTGGCAGGCGCAGCTCGCCCAATTGCTCGCGGTGGTCAGCATGTACCAGGCGCTGGGGGGCGGCTGGGAGCCGAAGATGGAGAAACCGGTCAATGCTCTTTAAGCCAGATACGGTCGAGGCGGCTGACCCGATCGGCGAAGAGGCGACCTCGCGCCGGGGCGGCTGGGCGGTCTGGAGTTTGATCACGCTCGCGGTTCTCGGTGGTCTCGGCTATCTCGCCTGGACCACGCATGAGAGACAGGCCGCGGGCCGCAGCCGCCCTGATCTGGCGGTGCCGGTGCTGGCGGCTGCGCCGCGCGTCCAGGATGTCCCGGTCTATCTCGATGGCGTCGGCACCGTTCGCGCGCTCAACAACGTGCTGGTGCGCTCCCAGGTCGACGGCAAGTTGATCTCGGTCAATTTCGTCGAGGGGCAGGATGTCAAGAAGGGCGATGTGCTCGGCGAGATCGATCCTGCGATCTACAAGGCGCAGTTCGACCAGGCCGTCGCCAAGAAGGCGCAGGACGAGGCGCAACTCGGCAATATGCGCCTCGATCTCATCCGTTATCAGCAGCTTGCCGCCACCAACGCCGGCTCCAAGCAGCAGTTCGACACCCAGCGCGCCGTGGTCGCCCAGCAGGAAGCGCTGGTCGCCGCCGATCAGGCCGCGATCGACAACGCCCAGGCCACCCTCGGCTATACCAAGATCACCGCGCCATTGTCGGGACGCACCGGCCTGCGCCAGGTCGACCAGGGCAACATCATTCACGCCGCCGACGCCACCGGCCTTGCGATCATCACCCAGTTGCAGCCGATCGCGATCCTGTTCAGCCTGCCGCAGCAGCAGATCGTGCGCGTCAATGCGGCCTCGGCAAAGGGCACGCTCGCGGTCGATGTGTTCGGCAATGACGGCACCACGGTCGCCGATACCGGCAAACTGACCGGCATCGACAATCAGGTCGATCCGACTACCGGCACGCTGAAGCTCAAGGGAGAGTTTCCGAACGCGAACTTCCAGCTTTGGCCCGGCCAGTTCGTCAATGTGCGGCTCAAGGTCGACACCCTGTCGCAGGTGATGGTGATCCCGACCTCCGCGGTCCAGCGCGGGCCGGCGGGCACCTTCAGCTATGTCATCAGCGACAACGATACCGTCACCGCGAAGCCTGTCGTGGTGACACAGCAGAACGAAACCGACGCGGTGATCGCAAGCGGATTGTCGATCTCCGATCGCGTGGTGACGACCGGCTTTGCCAATTTGTCCGACGGCGCCAGGGTCACGGTCGGCACGGACGACCAGGCGCCGTCAGCCGATCTCGCCCCGCGCAAACGCGGCCGCCGCAACCGCGGCGGCGGCGATGGCGACGGCCGTGAGGGGCAAGCCAAAGGCGGCCAGGCGACGAACGGGCAAGCCCGAGATGGACAAAGCCGTGACGGCCAGAGCGGGGACGGCCAGAACGCGGACGGCAAAGGCGAGCACCGCCGATGGCGCGAACGCCATCCAGGCGAAGCTGGCGAGAAAGGCGAGGGCCGGCCCGCGCGAGGCGCTGATGCCGCGGGCAGTGGGACAAAGGCGCAGCGATGATCCGAGACATCGTCTTCTATAGCGTTTTCGAGCGAAGTGGCAGCCGGTTCGCGTGAAGAAAACGCGTCAAAACAAAAACCTAGAGCCCGGTTCTGATTCAATCAGAACCGATCAGGCTCTAAGTGTTACGAAAAGGCACCCATGAGCACGCCGCCATGAGCGTCTCCGAGCCCTTTATTCGCCGCCCGATCGCGACGTCGCTGCTCGGTATCGCGTTGTTGATCGGCGGAGCGCTCGGCTATTGGGCGCTGCCGGTTTCGGCGCTGCCGCAGGTCGACTTCCCGACGGTGCAGGTGACGACGCAATTGCCGGGCGGAAGCCCGGACGTCATTGCCTCGCTGATCACAGCACCGCTCGAACGCCAGCTCGGGCAGATCCCGTCGCTGTCGGAGATGACGTCGACCAGTTCGTTTGGCGTCAGCCAGATATCGCTGCAATTCGATCTCAACCGCGACATCGACGGCGCCACCCAGGATGTGCAGGCCGCCATCAATGCCGCGGCCGGAGTGCTGCCGAAGACCCTGCCGTATCCGCCGGTCTACGCCAAGGTCAATCCGGCGGACGCGCCGGTGATGACGTTGGCGCTGACCTCGGAGACGGTTTCGCTGCGGGCGATGAGCGATCTGGCCGACACCATTCTGGGCCAGCGCCTCAGCCAGATCTCTGGCGTCGGACGGGTCGCGGTCCTCGGCGGCCTCAAGCCCGCGGTGCGGGTGCAGGCCGATCTGGCGCGGCTCGCGGCCTACGGCATCGCGCTGGAAGACCTGCGCAACGCGATTGCGGGCGCCAACGTCTCTGGACCGAAAGGATCGCTCGACGGCGCCCAGCAATCCTACATCATCGCCGCCAACGACCAGATCGCCGCGGCCGACGCCTACAAGCCGATCATCATCGCCTACCGCAACGGCTCGCCCGTCACCATCGGCGACGTCGCCGAGATCGTCGATGGGCTGGAGAACGACCGCACCGGTGGCTGGTACCAGGGCACGCCGGCCGTGATCATCGACATTCAGCGCCAGCCCGGCGCCAATGTCATCGACGTGGTGAGCCAGATCCGCGCCGAAATCCCCAGACTGCAGCGCGCGATTCCGGCTGGCGTGACGTTGACCGTGGTAAGCGACCGCACCGTCACCATCCGTGCCTCGGTGCACGACGTGCAATTCACGCTGCTGTTGAGCGTCGTGCTGGTGACGCTGGTGGTGCTGTTGTTCCTGAGGTCGCTGCGCGCGACCTTGATCGCCGGTGTGGCGTTGCCGCTGTCGCTGATCACGAGTTTCGGCGTGATGTATTTTGCGAACTTCAGCCTCGACAATCTATCGCTGATGGCGCTGACGATCGGCACCGGGTTCGTCGTCGACGACGCCATCGTCATGATCGAGAACATCGTGCGTCACATGGAAAATGGCGAGAGCGCGATGCAAGCCTCGCTGCGCGGCGCCCGCGAGATCGGCTTCACGGTGATCTCGCTGACGGTGTCGCTGATCGCGGTGTTCATTCCGCTGCTGTTCATGTCCGGCCTGGTGGGCCGGATGTTCCGCGAGTTCGCGCTGACCCTGACGATCGCGGTGGTGACGTCCGCCATCGTCTCGCTGACCTTGACGCCGATGATGTGTTCGCGGCTGTTGCGGCACGCCGGCGAGGAGCTGACCGTTCCCGGTCTCGCCGCGATCAGCCGCGTCATCGACCGGATGGTCGCCTTCTATCACCGCACGCTGTTGTGGGTGCTGCGGCACCAGCGCCTGACCATGGTCGTGACGTTTGCCACGATCGTGGCAACCCTGGTCCTCTATGTCGTCGCACCCAAGGGATTTTTGCCGCTGCAGGACACCGCGTCGATCACGGCCGTGACCGAAGCCGGCGCCGAGGTCTCGTTTGCCGAGATGCAGAACCTGCAGACAAAAGTTGCCGACGCCATCAAGTCGGACCCTGACGTGATCGGCGTGGTCTCGGTGATCGGCACCGGATCGGTCAACCCGACCACCAATGTCGGGCGTCTGGCGATGTCGCTGAAGCCGCGTGGCGAGCGGCGCGATGACGTCGCCGCGGTCGTGGTCCGGCTGAAGGCGCTGACCGCTGCGATCCCCGGCATGACGGTGTATTTCCAGCCGGTGCAGGACGTCCAGATCAGTACGCAATCGAGCCGTTCGCAATATCAGTATACGCTGACGGGCACCGATGCGGAGTTCGTGACGTCGTGGGCTCACCGGTTGGTCGCGGAGTTGCGACGCGACCCGCTGTTCCGGGATGTCTCATCGGAAGCGCAGGAGAATGGCTTGCGCGCCCAGCTCGACGTCGACCGGCAGCGCGCCGGCCAGCTCGGCGTCAGCCTGCAGGTCATTACCGACACCTTGAACGACGCGTTCGCGCAGCGCCAGATCTCCACCATCTACGGGCAGGCCAACCAGTATCGCGTCGTGCTCGAGGCGTTGCCGATGTACCAGCGCGATCCGTCCGTGCTTTCAAAACTCTATGTTCCGGGCGCGGCCAGCGCGGTTGTTGGGACGCCGGCCGGGCAGGTGCCGATTTCGGCGGTCGCGACCCTGACACGGACCACCGCGCCGCTATCGATCTCGCATCAAGCGCAATTCCCCGCGGTTTCCCTGAGTTTCAATCTCGCGCCGGAGGCGGCGCTCGGCGACGCCGTCGAACAGGTGAGGGCGATCGAGGCGCGGATCGGCATGCCCCGCAGCATTGTCGGGCTGTTCGCCGGCGATGCCGCTGAATTCTCCAAATCGCTGGCGGGCCAGCCCTGGCTGATCCTGGCCGCGCTGGTCACGATCTATATCGTGCTGGGCGTGCTCTATGAGAGCTACATCCACCCCATCACCATCCTCTCGACATTGCCGTCGGCGGGTGTCGGCGCGATCCTGGCGTTGATGCTGTTCGGGCAGGATCTGTCGGTGATCGGCTTGATCGGCATCATCCTCTTGATGGGCATCGTGAAGAAGAACGCCATCATGATGATCGACTTCGCGCTGGAGGCCGAGCGTCATCAAGGCCTGTCGGCGGCCGACGCCATCGTGCAGGCCTGCCTGTTGCGATTTCGCCCGATCATGATGACGACGCTGGCGGCGCTGTTCGGCGCGCTGCCGCTGGCGGTCGAAAGCGGCACCGGCGCCGAATTGCGGTTTCCGCTCGGCATCTCGATCATCGGCGGGCTGCTGCTAAGTCAACTGCTGACGCTCTATACGACGCCGGTGATTTACCTGGCGCTCGATCGGGTCAATCGTCGAATCGAAAAACCAGCGCCGCCGGCTACCCTGCCGCCGGCCCGCGCGACGGGAACCCACTAGCCACCGCTCAACCGCCGTCGGGTTGTGTTGTTGGCCTCGAATGATAGACTGGCGTCAGTGGGGAGATCGCCTTGTACCATTTACCTCGTTGGATTCCTGTGATGATCGTGCTGCCGGCGCTGGTGGGCACTTTGGGCGGCTGCGCCGATTCGCACTTTGCCTCCAGCAACGCCAGCATGCAGACGTCGAGCGACACAGGTCGGCCGCAGCGGGAGGCTCCCGTTCAGGTCGGCTACGGCATGACGAGCGACGGACCGACGACCGACCTCTACACCGAAATTTTCCGACCCAAGCGCGATGACGCGCCGGCCGCACCCGCGGTCGCGCAAGGCCAGCCCACAGCCGCAGCCCCCGCCACGGTGGCGCAGGGGCGGCCCGGAGCGAGGTCGCCTGCCGCAGTCGCGCAAAACCAGGCCGCAACCGCCGCCAATGTGGTCCCGCCGGCACCGGCTGCGCCGCCGGCCGAACCCGCGACCCCCACGGCCTACGGCATATCCAGCAACGGGCCGACAACCGATCTGTACACGGAATTGTTCGGCAGAAATCGCCAATAGCAGCCGCGATCGCCTGACCGTCCGGATCCAGGATCCCTGATCATCATATCCTTAAACAATTCTTAATCTCGTCGAAGCGTGCCTTCCCGCCTTGCGGGTATAGACTTGCATCATGGCATCGATTTCGATCTCCGAGCCCTTCATCCGCCGGCCGGTCGGCACCACGCTGCTGGCGATCGGACTGTTTCTGATCGGCATCGTGGCCTACGAATTCCTGCCCGTCGCGTCGGTCCCCAATGTCGATTTCCCCTCGATCCGGGTTTCCGCCTCGAGGCCTGGCGCCGATCCATCGGTGATGGCGGCGACCGTGGCGGCGCCGCTGGAACGGCGCCTCGGCGAAATCGCCGGGATCAGCCAGATCACCTCGACGAGTTCGCTGGGATCGACCAGCATTCAGCTGCAATTCGCGATCGGGCGCGACATCGACCGCGCCGCGCGCGACGTCCAGGCCGCGATCAACGCCTCGTTAGCCGACCTGCCGAGCGACCTGCCGTCGCTGCCGAGGTTTCGCAAGGCCAATCCGGCCGCGGCTCCCGTGTTCGTGCTGGCGCTGACCTCGAAGACCATTTCCACCGGCGCGCTCTACGACGTCGCCGATACCATCATCGCGCAGCGGATCTCCCAGGTGCCGGGCGTCGGCGAGGTCACGGTCAGCGGCGCCGACCAGCCGGCGGTCCGGGTCGCGCTCAATCCGGTCGCCTTGTCGAATGCGGGCATTGCGACCGACGACGTCAGGACCGCGATCGTCAATGCCAATCCGCTCGGCCCGGTCGGGATTTTCAACGGCGGCCGGCAAAGCGAAACGCTCGGCCTCAATCGCCAGATGCGAACCGCCGCCGAATTCCGCGACATCATCGTCAAGAGTTCGGGCGGCAATTACGTCCGCCTCTCGGACGTCGCCGAAGTCGAGGATTCCGTGCGTAATGCGCGGTCGATCGCCTGGTTCAACAAGCAGCCGGCGGTGCTGATCCAGATCACCAAGCAGGGCGACGCCAACGTCATCGATACCGTCGATCGGGTCAGGGACATGATCCCGGACCTGAAGCAATGGATTCCCGCCGGCGTCGAGATTTCCATCCTGACCGACCGCACCGGGACCATCCGGGCCAGTGTCGAGGATATGCAGCTCACGTTGCTGGCGACCGTCGTGCTGGTGATGCTCGTGGTGTTCGTGTTCCTGCGCCGGATCACGCCGACCATCGCCGCCGGCGTGTCGGTGCCGCTGGCGCTGGCCGGAACCTGCGCCGGGATGTGGCTGGCCGGATTTTCGATCGACAATCTGTCGCTGATGGCGCTGGCGATCTCGGTCGGCTTCGTGGTCGATGACGCCATCGTCATGATCGAAAACATGTACCGCAATCTCGAGCATGGCATGGCGCCTTATCCGGCGGCGGTGGAGGGCGCCAAGCAGATCGGCTTCACGGTGCTGTCGATCAGCCTGTCGCTGGTGGCAGCGTTCACGCCGCTGATTTTCATGGACGGCGTCGTCGGCCGGCTGCTGCGGGAATTTTCGCTGACGCTGGCGTTCGCGATCGCGGTCTCCACCGTGGTGTCGCTGACGATCACGCCGATGATCTGCGCGCATTACATCAAGGCGGCGACATCCGACAATGCGACCTGGTTCGACCGGATCATCGAGGGCACGCTGTCGCGGATCGTGGCGTTTTACGCCCGAACCCTGCGCACGGTGCTGCGCTTTCCGTTTTCGACCCTGCTGGTGTTCTTCGTCACCATCGGACTGACGGTGACGCTGTATATCAAAACCCCAAAGGCCTATTTCCCGATCGACGACAGCGGCTTTATCGTCGGCTCGACGCGGGCCTCCGCCGATGTCTCTTTCCAGTATATGGAGGGGTTGCAACAGCGCATCGCCGATATCGTGATGGCCGATCCGGCGGTGGCGAGCATCGGATCGATCCTCGGCGGCAGCGTCAATCGCGGCACCATGTATATCAGCCTGAAGCCGGCTTCGGAACGGCCCGGCCTGACCACGCAAACCGCGATCGAGCGGTTGCGCAAAAGCCTGGGCGCGGTGGCCGGTATCAGGCTGTTTATGGTTCCCGCCCAGGACATCCGCGCCGGCGGACGGCAGAGCGATTCCAATTATCAATACACGCTGTCGAGCACCGATCTCGAACTGTTGCAGAAATGGGCGCCGTTGGTGGCCAAGCGCATGGAGACGGTCGAGGGCATCAACGACGTCTCCAGCGACCGCGATCCCGGCGGCCTGCAACTGAAGCTTGCGATCGACCGCAAGACCGCGGCGAGCCTCGGCGTGCAGGTGCAGGACATCGACAACGCGCTCAACAATGCGTTCTCGCAGCGCCAGATCTCGATCGTCTACACCCAGCGCAACCAATATCAGGTGGTGCTGGAAACCGATCCGAGGTTCCAGACCGATCCGTCGGACCTGCAGCGGATATTCGTCGCGGGGGCCAACGATAGCCAGATTCCGCTGTCGGCGCTGGTGCACACCCAGCGCGATCTGGCGCCGCTGGCGGTCACCCACACCCAGTCGTTTCCCTCGACGACGGTCTCCTTCAACGTGGTGGACGATGTGCCGCTCGAGATCGCGACCTCGAACATCCAGCGCGCGGTCGATGAATTGCACATGCCGGAGGGCATTCGCGGCAGCTTCGACGGCAACGCCGGCGACTTCAACAAGACCGCGAGCCATCAGCCGCTCTTGATCCTCGGCGCCCTGGTCGCGATGTATATCGTGCTCGGCGTGCTCTACGAGAGCCTGGCCCATCCGCTGACCATCATCTCGACGCTGCCGTCAGCGGGTTTGGGAGCGCTGCTGGCGCTGCAGATCACCAACACGCCGCTGACCATCATCGCCTTTGTCGGCATCATTCTGTTGATCGGCATCGTCAAGAAGAACGGCATCATGATCGTGGACTTCGCGCTCGATGCCGAACGCCATCGCGGGCTGTCGTCGGCGGAGGCGATCTTCGAAGCCTGCAGCGTCCGGTTCCGCCCGATCCTGATGACGACGATGGCCGCTTTGTTCGCCGGCATCCCGCTGGTGCTGGCCGCTGGCCCCGGCACCGAGTTGCGCCGGCCGCTCGGCATTACCATCATCGGCGGCCTGTTCGTCTCCCAGGTCCTGACGCTGTACACGACGCCGGTGATTTACCTGTTGATCGACCGCCTCAGGCGACGGGCCGAGCCGGCGGCGATCGAGGCGCCGGCCGAATAGCCCGGAGCGGGCCCTAATTCACCCTGGCGCGGTTGAAGCCCGCCGCCGCAAAGCGTATACGCCCCCTATGTCAAAACAATCCGAGGCTGAAACCGGTGCCGCCATCGAGGCGATACCGGACTGTCCGCAATGCCAGAAGCCGCAACCTCTGTGCATTTGCGACAGCATCGAACCGATCGAAAGCAGGATAACGCTGCTGATCCTGCAACATCCGCAGGAGCAGGACAGGGCGCTTGGCACGGCGCGGCTGACCGCCTTGCACTTACCGAATGCGGTGCTGAAAATCGGGCTGTCCTGGCCGAGCCTGTCCAAGGCGCTGGGCCGGCCGGTTCACGATCCCTCGCGCTGGGCTATTCTCTATCTCGGCTCGGCGAAAGTGGCCGACCTCGACACCGACCGGGACATCGTCGCCATCAACCGCAAGAGCGAAATCGAGGATAATCAGCGCGCCATCCTGAAGGATATCGAAGGTATCGTGCTGCTCGACGGCACCTGGAGCCAGGCCAAGGCGCTGTGGTGGCGCAACGCGTGGATGCTGAAATGCCAGCGCGTGATTCTGGGGCCGGCGCGTCCGTCGCGCTATGGACAATTGCGCCGCGAGCCGCGCCGCGACGGCCTGTCTACCATCGAAGCCGCGGCAATGCTGCTGGCCAGTCTGGAAAAACGGCCCGATATCGCCGAGACGCTGCACGCAAGCTTTGAGCGGATGCTGGCCAGATATCGCGAGGCCCAAAGCGTGATGCCGGAACTGGCGCCCAAGCCAAAGCCGAAGCGCGACTATCGCCGCCGCAAACACGCCTGATCGGGCGCATCCGTCGCGCTCAATCGACCTCGTCTTCCGGGTTGGTCGCGACCACCCCCGACGTCTCGCTCCAGTCCGACACGCAACGCTCCATGTCCTTCAGATTCTGGCGCATCTGTTCCAGCGAAAATCCCAGCGCGTAAAACCGCTCGACGACGTCGCCGGCGATGCCGCGCGTCAGGCCCTCACTGCGGACGGAAGCGACCGCTGCGGCATAGGTTTCCAGCGCCGACTGCACCGGCCAGATCGCGGGCGTGCCGCGGCCGGTGCGCAAAGCCGCGGCCGTGGTCCGCAGATATCCCGATATCGCATAATTGACGGCTGCGAGCGGGGCGGCGAGGGGTGTCTGCAGTTCGACCGGCAACGGCACCACGCTGGCGCGCCCGATCATCACGAGATCATGGCGCAGCCGCAATATCGTGCGCAACAGCGGCCCGGTATCGGGCCCGCTGGAGAGCCTGGCGCCGCGCTCGCGCTCCGCCTCGGCGCCGATCGCATTCAGGCTGACCAGGGCGGCGCCGATCCCGTCTTGCAGCTCATGCAGGGTATTGTTGTCGCGCCCGTGGGTCAGGCCGGACAGCAGCTCGGTCAAGGCGGCCGCCAGCAATTCGAGCAAACGGGCGGCGCGGGCGCGGATCTGGCTGTGCGCGCGCGAGGGCAACACCAGAAACGACACCGCAAGGCCGGTGATCGCGCCGACCGCGACCTCCAGCACCCGATCGATCGCGGAGTCCATCGGACTGCCGTGGCTCGCGGTCGGCAACAGCAGCACGATGATGGCGGTGACGGTCGCGGTGTTGAGGCTGGGATTGATGGCTGCGATGAACGCCAGCGGCGCCACCGCCATCACCATTACGGCGAGCAGGGCGCCTTCCCCATTATGCGGAATCAGCAGCGCGATGGCGCCGCCGTAAATCGCCCCGCCGATGGTCCCGATCAGATAATCGCGGGTCGCCTTCAGCGACCGGCCGACGCTCATCTGGGTGACGATGATCGATGTCAGCACCGCCCACAGCGGCAGCCGCAGGCCGAAGGCCAGCGCGATCACCAGCGCGCCCATCGCCGCCACGGTGACGCGGACGCCGAGGCCGAGTTCGGTGCGCCGGGATTTCAGCCAGGCGGTGGTGCGTTTGAGAAAGGCGATGATTCGCATCGGGCGACCCGTCTGACCTGACCTTGCCGGGCGTGCCCGGAACGCTTGCCGCGGCGGCGCCTCGCAAAGCTGAGGCGATGGTCGAGCAAAAGGCGATAAGTGATTGAAAATATGATGGAGGCCACGTCGGGACTCGAACCCGAGTAAACGGTTTTGCAGACCGGCGCGTAACCACTCCGCCACGTGGCCCCAAGGCCGGGATCAATACAGAGCCGCGGGCCGTTAGGCAACCGCTGCCGTATTTCAGCGCGCGCCATCCGACGCAGGGCTGCTTGGCTGACCCGGGGGAAGCCGCGCCCGCGCCATGTTGACGAGGCAGCCGGTTTGCGAAACCGAGATGGTGCCGTCGCTGCACTCGAATCTGGGGGTGGAATCGGCGGCCTGCGGTGGGATCGACACGGCGGCGGCTTGTTGCGCCACGGGCGCCTGCGCCACCGGTTTCGGAGACAAGGCGCAGCCCGCGCACGCAAGCAGCATAGATAAAGCAAAGCCTGTCCGCATTCGCGTTGCTTCCGGAGAGCCCCTCCAGCAGCCGATCGGCGCGACCTCGTCGCGCGCCAACCGGCAGCTTCACGCCTTCAGGCTACAACATTGCGGCATGATTCGAACATCACGGGCCGCTGCATGTCACGGCAGCTTGATGCGTCGTGCGCTTCTACGAATGGAAGCAAAGCGCGCCGCAAGCCGTCCGGCGCATCGACCGCTATGTCGATGAGGTTGAGGGAATAGAACGCTATCAGCGCTCAGCAGGCGGCATACCAGCCTTCGGGAAACGGAATAAGGCCCCAGGCGGTCTGGTTGTCGTTGGCGGCGCGCAACAGCTGCTGCTCAAAGAACGTCGGCGAGGTAACCACAAAATCCTCCGGGGCGGGCGCGACGGCCGTTCGCACGGCATCCAGCAATCGATCGAATTCGACTTCACTCATTGCGCTCTCCCAAATTCCAGAGCGCAGCGTCGCAAAAGTCTTTTGTTTCCAGATTGAGGCAATCGCTCAAATTTTATCGATCGAGCGACCACGCCTCACTTGGTTACTGATTTCTTAATTTGCCGGACGAGAAGTAGCCGTACCGCCTCCCACTCAATGTGAGAAAAATCACATTCCGCTAAAAATTCTTGCCGTATTTCCCGAGGTTACATCGGCGTCGCCATCGGCGCCAGCCTAACCGAGGGAAGCAACCCATGAATGTCAGATTGAATGAATCGTTGGCACCGGCGCAGCGCGCTTGTCTGGTGTGGACGTTCGGTTGTCTTTTCGGATTGTTCGCAACCAACTCGGCCTTGGCCTAACTCGCAACACCCGAACAGAAGAGGGCCTGCACGCCCGACGTCTACCGGCTCTGTGCCGGTGAAATTCCAAACGTGAAGGCGATCACGGCCTGCCTGCGGCGGCAGAAAGCCAACCTCAGCGAGGGCTGCCGCGCGGTATTCGACCAGCGAGGGGAATAGACCAGACGTCGCCGGCCGAATGGCCGAGGGCGGCGGGACGCCGAACTCAAAACGCTAAATAGGAATTAGGAGTTTTGGCTCCCCGGGCTGGATTCGAACCAGCGACCATTCGATTAACAGTCGAATGCTCTACCGCTGAGCTACCGAGGAACATGGCGAAACGATCGTTCGCGAGCGGCTGCGTATAACAAAGCCTCTCGGGCTTGCAAAGGACCAAATCGCCGGATTTTCGAAGCCGTCGAAGTCAGGCCGGAAGTGGGTGTGAGCTGCTGATTTAAAGGCATTTTTCACGGGGAACGCGCTGGCGCCAGCCGTGCCGCCGGCGCCTCGCAAGGCGGCCCCAAGGTGACTTCGAGGGGATTTTGAGGCCGGTCTGCGGCCCCTGAGCGCGCTCCGCGCCGCCAATTGACCGTTAAATCGACTCATTGGCCCATCACCCTTGCTCACGCCGGATTCGCCAAGGAGCTGCAGCGATGTCAGACATCCAGACCGATCTCATGAAGGCCGCGCCGTCGATCGTCCCCCGTGACATTCCCGTGATGAGCGACGATGAGTGCCTGGCCCGGCTGGCTCGGGCGGTTACCACGCAGGAATCCGACGATCTGGATGAACTGGCGCGGCTGATCGGGCGCCTCGCCGTCACCATCGAATAACTCCCAAGGTTGGACCAAGGTTAGACCCGGGATAGTGCATGCTCGCGCGGGCGGGGCGGGGCGGGGCGGAGCGCGGCTTCGGCTGTCCAACGCGATGTTGCGTTTTGGCGAGCCTTGTACCAAAGATGCCGCAAAATCCCGAGCTTCTCGCTCCGCTTGGGCATCTCCCGCGGCAAGGTCCGCGCTATCCTGGGGTCCATCCATGTCCGGTTTTTCGACCGCGCGCCAGAATATGGTCGATTGTCAGGTGCGTCCGAGCGACGTCACGGACGTCCCGATTATCGATGCGATGCTCGACGTGCCGCGCGAGGCTTTCGTTCCGCAAAATCAGCGCGCGCTGGCCTATCTCGACCTCGATCTCGATGTCAGCGACGGGGCTTCCGTCAAGCGCTTCCTGATCAAGCCCGCGGTTCTGGCGCGGATGCTGCAAGCGGCCGAGATCAAGGCCACCGACACGGTTTTGGTGGTAGGCAGCGCCACCGGATATGCCGCGGCGGTGGTCGCGAAAATCGCCGGGCAGGTGACCGCGACCGAGAGCGATTCGTCGCTGGCGGCGAAAGCCGGGACGGCTCTGGCCGGGCTTGGGCTTGGCGCTGTGACGGTTCGGGTCGCCGCCGCGGCCGACGGAGACCAGGCCGCCGCGCCCTATGACGTGATCGTGCTCAATGGCGCCACCGAAATCATTCCCGAAGGCCTGTTTCGGCAATTGAAGCCAGGCGGCCGGCTGGTTGGGGTCTTTGCCACGACGTTGCCGCCGCGCGCGACCATCGTGACCCACTCCCACGACGATTTCGGGCATCGGGCGCTTTTTGACGCCGTTGCGCCGGTGTTGCCCGGCCTGGAGCGGATTCCGGCCTTCGTTTTCTAGCCGTTTTTGCTTTCCGGCGGCTGTTAAAATCCCGTTCTGAATCAGAAGTGTGGCCGGATTGCCCCACGTGAAGAGTTTCCACCGGCTTTTGATGACAGGAGGTTCCGTCTCGCTTCCCTGCGTCCTATGTTGGTGACTCAGGATGAGGCGACGCCGGTTCCACTTCGAGCCGGCCAATAGCAATGAACGGATTATCGAATGCGTGGGGTGAAGGACTTTACCGGAGCTGCGGCTGCGGTCCTTCTGATGGCGCTCGTGGGCCCTGCGCCCGCGCTCGCCGATACCATCGAGGCGGCGCTGGTTCGCGCCTATCAGGGCAATCCACAACTCAACGCGCAGCGCGCGCAGGTGCGGTCGACCGACGAGAACGTGCCGCAGGCTCTCTCCGGCTATCGCCCGAAGGTCGCGATCACGGCCAGCGCCGGCTACCAATATCTCGACAGTCTTTCCACACAAGGCGCTACGCCTAATACATTCGAAGATCACGGCGCAAACGCGCCGCGCTCCGCCGGCATCACGGCCACCCAGACGCTGTACAACGGCAATCAAACCGCCAACAAGACTCGTGCCGCGGAGAGCCAGGTTTCCGGCGCGCGCGAAGCTTTGCGTGTGCTTGAGCAGGGCGTGCTGCTCAATGCGGCCACCATCTACATGGACTATCTGCGCGACGCCGCCATCGTCGAGGTTCAGAAAAGCAATACCCGCGTGCTGGAGCAGACGCTCAAGCAGACGCAGGATCGCTTCAATGTCGGCGAAGTGACGCGTACCGACGTGGCCCAGTCGGAGGCGCAATTGGCCGCCGGCCGGACACAGCAGTTGCAGGCGGAATCCAACCTCACGACCACGCGCTCGAACTTCCGGCGCATCATCGGCAACGAGCCGGAGGCGCTCGCGCCCGGTTCGCCGGTCGACCGCTTCCTGCCGGCAACGCTGCCGTCGGCCGTCGAGCTCAGCCTGACGGATAATCCGAACGTGACCGCCGCGATGTTCGGCATCGACGTCAACTTCCTGCAGGTCAAGGTGAACGAGGGCGCGCTGCTGCCCACGCTCACGGCGCAGGTAGCGGTTCAGCAATCCTACGAACAGCTGCTGACGACCTACCGGTCGTTCGGCGCCTCGGCGATCGCCCAGCTTACGATTCCGGTCTATCAGGGCGGTGCTGAATATTCGCTGATCCGCCAGTCCAAGGAAAACCTGGCGCAGCAGCGTCTCGTCCTCGAGCAGACCCGAGACCAGACCCGTGCCAACACCGTCACGGCGTGGGGGCAATTGGTGGCCGGCAAGGCCCAGGTGGCGTCCGCGCAATCGCAGGTGACCGCGTCCGAAATCGCGCTCAACGGCGTGCGCGAGGAAGCCAAGGCCGGACAGCGAACCACGCTCGACGTGCTCAACGCCCAACAGGCGCTGGTCAACGCCCGCGTCGCGCTCGTCACCGCGCAGCATGACCGCGTGGTCGCGTCCTACTCGGTCTTGAACGCAGTCGGACGGCTATCGCCGATCGTGCTCAAGCTGCCGACCACGACATACGACCCGAGCGTGCATTACCAGCAGGTCCGCGACAGCTGGGCCGGCGTTCGTACGCCCGACGGCCGCTAAGCGGCTGCCGGCCGCAGCCGGCAGCGAAACATCGACAGCATCAAGCGCATGATCGGCAAAAGTGGAGTTTCGCTTTTGCTGATGATGCTCGGCTTTATTTCCAGCGCCCACGATTTCAAGAGCGAGCTTGCTCAAGCGCGAGCTCGAAGCGGCGCCTGGAAAGATCGGACCGCGGCGCGCTCGCATACGTTCCTGCTCGTGTTTTTGCACGCGTTCTTGCAATCGTTTGAGGCCCTGACATACCGTTCTCAGTGGCAGCAGGGCGATTCGCACCGCATCAGGCAGTTTTGAGTACGACGCTCCGATGTCCAGAGCAGGGGCGTGGTCCTGCGCCATGACCATGCGGTGGTTGATCTGGGGACAAGTCGGGCGTGTGCGATGAAAATCCAAGCCTGCGTATCCGGAACAGGCAAATCCAGCCGTGCTTGGTGTAAAATGCAGGTCAAGGCGTTGATGATGTGGAGTCGGAGATGAGCCAGCCTGCAAAGGTCCAAGAACCCTCGATGGAGGAGATTTTGGCATCGATCCGGCGCATCATTGCCGACGATGAAGCCAAGCCACCGGTCGCCGACAAACCTGCCAGCCCGCCCGTCGCGGCCAAGCCTGCCGCGGCAGCGCCCGCCGTCAAGGCGCCGGTGACGAACGACATTCCGCCCCCGGCCAGTGCCGCGCCGAAGGCCGCCCCTGCGAAGGCCCCACCGCCTGCCGCATCCGCGCCAAAGCCGGTGCCCGCGCCCGCGGCGACCAACAGCCAGGACGACATCGACGCGATGTTGGCGGGCCTCGATGAAGCGACCTCCGAGGCCGAGATACGGCCACCTCAGCCCGATGGCGAGGTGTTCGAGCTGACCGACGAGATGGCGTTGCCGGAACCGCCGCCTGCCTTCCATAAGGTCGATCCGCAGGACGACGTCGAATTTAGCGAACCGCCAAGGCGCGAAGCCCCAAGGCTTGCTGAACCCTCAAGGCTCGCCGAACCCGCTAAGCCGGCCTATCGGCAGCCCGCGTTCGAACCGCCGCCATTTGAGAGCCCGGCGGCGCCGGTTCAGCAGATCCTGTCGCGTTCGACCGTATCCGCCGTGGAATCCGCCTTTAACAGCCTTGCCAATACCGTGCTGAGCAACAATGCCCGGACGCTGGAAGACCTGGTCAAGGAAATGCTGCGGCCGATGCTGAAATCCTGGCTCGACGACAATCTGCCGGGACTGGTGGAGCGCATCGTCAAGGCGGAAATCGAGCGGGTTTCTCGCGGCCGCTAAAGCATGATCCGGAAAAGTGGAAACCGGTTTTCCGAAAAGATCATGCTCAAACAATGGGCTACAGCGGGATGACGATTCGAAGATAAGTCATCCCGCTGTAGCTCCGGTTTGGCCGTTCCAGCCTTCATTCAGCCACCACAGGGCGCATTATCCGCCCTGCCAAGCCGCCTGTCGTGTTGACTTGGCGCGCCGTGACGGCTTTTTAGCCCTTTCCCCCGAGCATGATCCGGAAAAGTGGGAACCGATTTTCCGAAAAGATCATGCTCAAATGATTGCATCGCCATGATCGAGAAGAATTACCAACCCGCCGACATCGAAGACCGCATGTCCCGGCTCTGGGAAGAGGCCGGCGCGTTCAAGGCCGGCCGGCCGGAACGACGCGACGCGCGTCCCTTCACCATCGTCATCCCGCCGCCGAATGTGACGGGCTCGCTGCATATGGGGCACGCGCTCAACAACACCTTGCAGGACATCCTGTGCCGCTTCGAGCGGATGCGCGGCCGCGACGTGTTGTGGCAGCCCGGCACGGACCATGCGGGCATCGCGACCCAGATGGTGGTCGAGCGGCAATTGATGGAACGGCAGGAGCCGGGCCGCCGCGACATGGGCCGCGCCAAGTTTCTCGAACGGGTCTGGCAATGGAAGGCCGAAAGCGGCGGCGTCATCGTCAACCAGTTGAAGCGGCTCGGCGCGTCCTGCGACTGGTCGCGCGAGCGTTTTACCATGGACGAGGGCCTGTCCCGCGCCGTTGTGAAAGTGTTCGTCGAGCTGCACCGCGAAGGGCTGATCTACAAAGACAAGCGGCTGGTGAACTGGGACCCCAAACTGCTGACCGCGATCTCCGATCTCGAGGTGCAGCAGACCGAGGTCAAGGGCAGCCTGTGGTATCTGCGCTATCCGATCGAAGGCCAAACCTTCAACCCGGACGATCCCAAAACCTTCATCGTCGTCGCCACCACGCGGCCGGAAACCATGCTGGGCGACAGCGCGGTCGCGGTGCATCCGGACAACGAACGTCTTGGGCATCTGATCGGCCGGCACGTCATTCTTCCGCTGGTCGGCCGCCGCATCCCGATCATCGGCGACGACTACGCCGATCCGGAAAAAGGCTCGGGCGCGGTGAAGATCACGCCGGCGCATGACTTCAACGATTTCGAGGTCGGCCGGCGGCACAATCTGCCGCAGATCAGCGTGCTCGATCAGGAAGGCTGTCTCGCGCTGGTCGGCAACGAGGACTATTTGCGCGGACTGCCCGAGGGCTCGGCGCAGCTTGCCGAGGAACTGAACCACGTCGAACGTTTCGCCGCGCGAAAACTGATCGTGTCGCGGCTGGAGGATTTCGGCTTCCTGGAGCGGATCGAGCCCAACACCCACATGGTGCCGCATGGCGACCGCTCCGGTGTCGTCATCGAGCCCTATCTGACCGACCAGTGGTACGTCGACGCCAAGACCATGGCGCGACCGGCGATCGCAGCCGTGCGCGACGGCACCACCACCTTCGTGCCGTCGAACTGGGAAAAGACCTATTTCGAATGGATGGAGAATATCCAGCCCTGGTGCATTTCCCGCCAGCTCTGGTGGGGCCATCAGATCCCGGCCTGGTACGGGCCGGACGGCAAGGTGTTCGTCGCCGAAACCGAAGAGGAGGCGGTCGGCAACGCGCTCGGCTATTACGTCGAGCAGGAAGTCATTACGGCCGAGCAGGGCCGCGAGATGGCGCTCGATCCGGCCAAGCGCGAAGGTTTCATCGTTCGCGATGAGGACGTGCTGGACACCTGGTTTTCCTCCGCGCTGTGGCCGTTCTCGACGCTCGGCTGGCCCGACGACGAAAAGGACGTGCAGCGCTATTACCCGACCGACGTCCTGGTGACCGGCTGGGACATCATCTTCTTCTGGGTCGCGCGGATGATGATGATGGGTCTTCATTTCATGAAGCAGGCGCCGTTTTCGACCGTCTATATCCATCGCCTGGTTCGCGACGAGAAGGGCGCGAAGATGTCGAAGTCGAAAGGCAACGTCATCGATCCGCTCGGCGTCATCGACGATTTCGGCGCCGACGCGCTGCGCTTTGCGCTGGCGCGCGGCGCCGCGCACAGCCACGATATCAAGCTGTCGCCGCAACTGGTCGAAACCAATCGTAATTTCGCGACCAAGCTGTGGAATTCCTGCCGCTTTGCCGAGATGAACGAGAGCGTGCAACCGGCCGACTTCGATCCCACCAAGGCCAAGGAGACGTTGAACCGCTGGATTGCGCACGAGACCGTGCAAGCCACGCGTGAAGTCACCGAGGCGATCGAGGCCTATCGCTTCAACGATGCCGCGGGTGCCACGTATCGTTTCGTCTGGAACGTCTATTGCGATTGGTACATCGAACTCGCCAAGCCGGTGCTGCTCGGCGCCGAGGGTCCCGCCCAGACAGAGACCCGGGCGATGATCGCGTGGGCGCGCGACGAGATCCTGAAACTGCTGCATCCGTTCATGCCCTTCATCACCGAAGAACTGTGGGCGGTGACGGCCAAGCGCGAGGGCTTGCTGGCGTTGACGGCATGGTCGCGCAAGGCGCCCGAGTGGACGCCGGAGCAACTGGCCGTGTTGTCGGCCGCCAGCCCGAACGATCCGCTGATTCCGGCGGCGCTGGTCGGGCCTGCCGAGCCGGACTTCAGCGATCCGGCCGCGGAATCCGAGATCGGCTGGGTGGTCGATCTCCTTACCGCGATCCGCTCGGTGCGGGCGGAAATGAATATCGCGCCGGCCACGCTGACGCCGCTGGTGCTGGCGGCCGCGTCCGCCGAGAACAAAGGGCGCGCGCAACGCTGGAGCGACGTCATCAAGCGGATGGCCCGAATCTCCGACATCTCGTTTGCTGACGCTGCGCCGCAGGGCGCGGTGCAGCTCGTGGTGCGCGGCGAGGTCGCGGCGTTGCCGCTCAAGGGCGTGGTCGATTTCTCGGCCGAAAAGGCCCGGCTCGACAAGGAAATCGTTAAGGCCGACGCCGACATCAAGCGCGTCGATGCGAAGCTTTCCAACGAAAAATTCGTCGCCAACGCGCGCGAAGAGATCGTCGAGGAAGAAAAGGAAAAACGCGAGGCCGCGGTCGCACGCAAGGAAAAAATCCTCGAAGCGCTGGAGCGGCTCAACAACGCGGTTTAGTCGGGCGGTGACGCACGCTCGAACATGCTGGCGAATGTTTGCGGAAGGAACGACCTGATGGCGCAGGACAACGCGAAGGCCGCCGCGCTTCGAGCCATGCTGGATGTGGGTAAGCCAGCGCTCGCCATGGCCGCACACAACCCGCTGGCGGCGAAGCTCGCGGCTGCCGCGGGCTTCGACGCGATATGGGGAAGCGGTTTCGAACTGTCGGCATCCTACGCGGTGCCGGACGCCAATATTCTGCCGATGGGTACGCATCTGGAGATGATGCGCGCGATCGGCGAGGTACAGGATGCTCCTGTTATCGCCGATATCGACACCGGTTTCGGCAATGCCGTGAATGTCGCCTATGTGGTGCCGCGCTATGTGGCGGCCGGTGTCGCCGCGGTCGTCATGGAGGACAAGACCTTCCCAAAGGACAGCAGCCTCCGCGCAGGCGGTCGGCAGGAGTTGGTGCCGGTCAGCGAATTCCAGGGCAAGATCTCGGCGGCCAAGGCCGCAGCGAGCGGCGCGCTGGTGGTGGCGCGCACCGAGGCGCTGATCGCCGGGTTGGGCGAGGAGGAGGCGCTTCGTCGTGGCGGCGCCTATGCGGAGGCGGGCGCGGATGCCGTGTTGATCCACAGCAAGCAGAAGACGCCAGACGAAATCCTGTCATTCTGCCGGGCCTGGCCCGGGCGTGTGCCGCTGGTGCTGGTGCCCACCAGCTACCCGGAACTCTCGTTCGCGGATGTTGCGGCCCTTGGCAAGGTCGGGCTGATCATCTGCGGCAACCATGCCATTCGCGCCGCCGTCGCGGCGATGCAAAGCACGTTTCGGCGCATCCTGGCCGAAGGCGATATCGCCGGGGTGGAAAGCGACATCGCTTCCGTTGCGGAAATATTTGCCCTGCAAGACGATGCGCAGATGCGGCAGTTGGAGAAGAAATATCTGCGCTGAGACGGGGCAGGGGGCTTAAATGTGTGTTGCCTGCCGTAAGGGTGCGGTCTCCCGTCACATCCCTACGGAGATTCTGATTTTCAGAAATTATCCTTGACTCTTGACCCAAATCACCCGCTTATTCTTCGCATCCCGTCCCGAGAGAGGGGGCGTTGGCCATCGTCACTGACGTTGGGGCGGGGAGCGGTGGACGCGAGAGCTGCGACTGACGAGCGCGGCCCAAGCGTACGGCAAAGTCGTGTGGTCCTGACGCCCCAGTGGCTGGTGTCAAGTTCGCAAGGAGCTCACGCTTCTTGGGGGCGACGGTGACAAACAAGCCAGGTCTCGCCGGGGAGAGCACGATATAAGCTGTAAGGCCATTGCGCAGGGAAGGCCGGAGTGTTTCCGCTGAACCTGTATGCTCGTGTGCGCTTCTTGCTATGTGCATCTTGGCACGCGAGACCGCGGGTGCAGCGCGCACCCGGTCTTCCCTGCGCCCTCTCTTTTTTGGGGGCGAATGAATTTGCAGAACTCGGGCGCAGTGTGTCGCGAGAATGCGAAGGTGTGTGTGAGCCTCGTCGTGTTTGATGAATCCGAAAAATCCACCAACGTCGTCCCGGCCTCCGCGCCGGGACCCCAGCGTGAGCGCAATTGCGCTCATCGCGGCGGCGAGGACTCGCGTTTTGGCAGTGTTGCATATGCCTTCTGCACCAATGAACGCCAGGGGTTATGGGTCCCCGCCTTCGCGGGGACGACGTGGTCATTTGGAGAAACGCCGTGCCCATCAACGTCATTGCGAGGAGCTCTTGCGACGACCTGTCCGCCGTAGCCGTTTGGCGAAAGCGGAAGCAATCCATCTCTTCCGCGCGGTTCTGGATTGCTTCGCTAACGCTCGCAATGACGACGCTGAGGCGTGCGCGGCAGACTCTCAACCGTCATCGTTCGGCTTGGCCGGACGATCCAGTATTCCGAGAGGTCAGTGATGGAAACGACAGGTCGCGGCATACTGGATCCCCCGGACGAGCCGGGGGATGACGGTTTTGCTGGCGCAACGCTTTGCTTATTCCGCCGCCACAAGCCGCGGCGTTCTGTCGTCGAGAAAATCCGGAATCACAACCGCGGCCTTCGACCGGTAGATCAGGCACGAGCAGCGCAGCAGCGAGGCGAAATTGTGGACTTCGCCGTGGTGGTCGAGCACCTCGCTGTGCAGGCGGGTCAGGAACTTGGCCAGGCTCATGTCTTCCTTGGCGGCGATTTCTTCCAGCGTATCCCAGAACGACAGTTCCAGCCGGATCGAGGTGCAATGGCCGTCGATGCGAAGCGATCTGGTCTGCGATTCATAGTCCCGTTGCGGCTGATGCGCGAACAGCTGGCACATGGATATCCTCCCGGTCGTTTTTATAGCTTTTCTAAACGATATACCCGGTCGGCACGCCCCACAATGTTCCCGTCAGGGATCGCGGCCGGACCATCGAACGAGCCGAAACCGCCGTCGTTTCGCCCCCAAACAACGAAAGAAGCGCAGGAAAACCGTTGGGTAGCGCGGGGTTTGACGGCCCCGCCCTCCCGTCGTCCGGCAAAAGCGCCTAGATTGACCTTTCATTCCCTGGACCCGAGTCGCCCAACCCTCATGCCCGTCCGCCAGCTCCCCGAACAGATCGTCAACCGCATCGCCGCCGGCGAAGTGGTCGAGCGTCCGGCCAGCGTGGTCAAGGAACTGGTCGAGAACGCGATCGACGCAGGCGCCAGCCGGATCGACATCTTCACCGACGGCGGCGGCCGGCGGCGGATCGGCATCACCGACGATGGCGGCGGCATGACGGCGGCGGATCTGGCGCTCGCGGTCGATCGCCACGCCACGTCCAAACTCGACGACGAGGATCTGCTGCAAATCCGCACGCTCGGGTTTCGCGGCGAGGCGCTGCCCTCGATCGGCGCGGTGGCGCGGCTCGGCATCACCACCCGCCATGCCGGCGAACCGCACGCTTGGTCGCTGTCGGTCGAGGCCGGCGACAAATCACAAGTGATGCCGGCGGCGCTGGGCCACGGCACCAGAGTCGAGGTCAGCGATCTGTTTTATGCGACACCGGCGCGCTTAAAATTCCTCAAGACCGATCGCACCGAAGCCGAGGCGATCCGTGAGGTGGTGCGGCGCCTCGCGATGGCGCGGCCCGACATTGCCTTTACGCTCGCGGGCGAAGAACGTACGCCGGTGACCTGGGCCGCGGCGCTGCCGGGTGCGGCCGGCCGGCTGACGCGGCTCGGCGACATTCTCGGCGCGGATTTTCGCAGCTCCGCCATCGAGGTGCGCGCCGAACGCGACAATGTCGTGGTCGAAGGCTTTGCCGCGGCGCCATCGCTGACCCGCGCCAATGCGCTCGGGCAATATCTGTTCGTCAACGGCCGCCCGGTGCGCGACAAGCTGATCCTGGGCGCGGTGCGCGCGGCCTATTCGGATTATCTGCCGCGCGACCGCCATCCGGTGGTGGCGCTGTTCGTGACGCTCAGTCCGCAAGAGGTCGACGCCAATGTGCATCCGGCCAAAACGGAAGTCCGCTTTCGTAACGCCGGTCTCGTTCGCGCGCTGATCGTCCATGCGTTGAAAGATGGCCTTGCGCGCGAGGGCAAGCGCACCGCGGCCAACAGCGGTGGCGATGCGCTGGCCTCGTTCCGGCCGTCATTTGCGCCGCATCCCGCGCGACCCGCCAATTGGGATTGGCGAAGCTCACCGTCGTATCCGGCAAGCACGCGGCCGGGTTTCGACAATGCTTTGGCGACGGCGTTCGCCGAACCGGGTCAGGCCGCGTTCGACGTCGGCACGCCCACTGCCGATGTACGCTTTCAGGAAGCGCCATCCGCCGACCTGCTCGACCGCCCTCTCGGCGCGGCGCGGACCCAGATCCACGAGACCTATATCGTCTCGCAAACCCGCGACGGCCTGGTCGTGGTCGACCAGCACGCCGCGCATGAGCGCATCGTCTATGAAAAGCTCAAGGCCTCGCTGGCGAAGAACGGCGTGCAGCGGCAAATCCTGCTGATCCCGGAAATCGTCGAGCTGGACGAAGCGACGGTGGAGCGGCTGGTCGATCGCGCCGAGGAACTGGCGTCGTTTGGTCTCGCGATCGATTCGTTCGGCCCAGGCGCTGTCGCGGTGCGCGAGACGCCGTCGCTGCTCGGCAAGGCCAATGCCGGCGCCTTGCTGCGCGATCTCGCCGAACACATGGCGGAATGGGACGAGGCGTTACCGCTGGAGCGGCGCCTGATGCATGTCGCGGCCACCATGGCCTGCCACGGCTCGGTCCGCGCCGGCCGTAGGCTCAAGCCCGAAGAGATGAACGCGCTGCTGCGCGAGATGGAAGACACCCCGAATTCCGGCCAATGCAACCACGGCCGCCCGACCTATGTGGAATTGAAGCTCAGCGATATCGAGAAATTGTTCGGGAGGCGGTGAGATCGATCTTCCACACGGTGGAAACGTCATCCTGAGGTGCTCGCCGTCTCCGGCGAGCCTCGAAGGATGGTGTTCAGCTCCGTGCTCGCGGCCATCCTTCGAGGCGCGCAAGAAAGAGCGCGCACCTCAGGATGACGTCGGAGATAGCTTCACAGGCTCTCAGGATGACGCTGGGCTAATGTAGCGCTACTGTAACCGCAAAAACACAAACTCCGTATCGTCATACGCGCGACGCTCGAGTTCCTCGAAACCTTCCGGCGCGACGAATTCCGCCGCCTTGGATTCCTCGACCACCAGCAGCGCGGCTGGCGTGAGCCAGCCACCATCACGCAACGAAGCCAGCGCTTTCTCGGCGAGCTTCATGCGATACGGCGGATCGAGAAACACCAGCGAGAACGGCTCCATCGGATGCGCCGGACCCAAATCAGTAGCGTCGCGGCGATACACCTTGGTCACGCCGCCGAGGCCGAGCGCCTCGACATTGTTGCGCAACAACGCGCGCGCCTCGGCGCCGTTGTCGACGAACAGCGTGAACGCTGCCCCACGCGACACCGCCTCGATGCCGAGCGCACCGGTGCCCGCAAACAAATCGAGCACGCGCGCATCCTCGACCGGGTTGTCATAGGCATGGATCAGGATGTTGAACACCGACTCGCGCAGGCGATCCGCGGTCGGGCGGATATCATTCGAGGATGGAGCGGCCAGATTGCGGCCCTTCAATCGTCCGCCGACGACGCGCATCGCTGAGCTACTCGTCCAGCGGCTTCAGATCGCGCTTGCCGTGATAGCCGCGCTGCGGGCGGCGCGGCGGGCCGTAGCCATTGGCTTCGGCTTCGTTGCGCGCGCGGGATTCCTCGCTGCCGGTGCGCTGTACCAGCACGCGGCGGCCCTTGCGATCGGCGATCAAGGCGCTCTTGCCGGCCGGCTTGAACGGCTTCTTAACCCGCGGCGCATCATCCGCATCGGCTGGCGGGGTCGACGGAGCATCGCCCGGCATCGGCCGGTTGAAATCCGCGCCGGCCAGGGCCGCGATCTTCTCGCCGAGCTGCTCGCGCAGCACGCGCGTCTTGACCTCCTCGACCTTGCCCTCCTCGAGCTCCGCCAACTGGAACGGGCCGTAGGAAATGCGGATCAGCCGATTCACTTCGAGGCCGAGATGCGCCATCACGTTGCGCACTTCGCGGTTCTTGCCTTCGCGGATCGCAAACACCAGCCAGACATTGGCGCCCTGGTCGCGCTCCAGGGTCGCATCGATCGAACCATATTTGACGCCGTCGACCTCGACGCCCTTCTTCAATTCATCGAGCTGAGCTTGCGTGACCTCGCCATGGGCGCGGACGCGATAGCGCCGCAGCCAGCCGGTGTCAGGCAGTTCCAGCGCGCGCGCCAGGCCGCCGTCATTGGTCAGCAGCAACAGGCCCTCGGTGTTGAAATCGAGCCGGCCGATCGAGATCAGCCGCGGCAGGCCTTCCGGGAGATTCTCGAACACGGTCGGCCGCCCTTCGGGATCGGCGTGGGTCGTCATCAGGCCGCGCGGCTTGTGAAACATCCACAGCCGCGTGCGCTCGCGCGGCGGCAACGGCTTGCCGTCGACCGTGATGACATCGTTGCCGGTGACATCGAGCGCCGGCGAGTTGATGACGCGGCCGTTGACGGAAACCCTACCTTGCGTGATCCATTCCTCGGCGTCACGGCGCGAGGCAAGGCCCGCGCGCGACACCACCTTGGCGATACGCTCGCCGGATTTCTTCTCGCGTGGCGGCCGCGCTGACGGGCGGCGCTCGTCCGCGGCAGGACGCTCGCGGTAGGCGCCACGGCCGCCGAATGCCGGACGTTTGGCGAAGACCTTGCTGTCGTCCTCATTGTCGCGGCGCGGGCGCTCCGAAAAGCCCTCGGACGATCGCGGTTCGTTGCGCGGATGCTCCTGCCAGGCATTGCGCTCCTGGCGCGGGCGATCGAATTTCGGACGGTCGTCGCGGCCTTCGCGAGGACGATCAGATCCTGGGCGGTCAGATCCTGGACGGTCAGACCTTGGACGATCAAATTTCGGTCGATCTTCACGCGGCTTCGAAAAGCGCGGGCGCTCGTCGCCACCTTCGCGGGGCTTGTCGTAACGGGGCTTGTCGAAGCGCGGCTTGTCAAAGTTCCGCGCGCCATCGCGCGGCGGACGCGAGGGACGCGCATCGTCGCGCGGTCCCGCATCGCGCTTCTGCCACGGCTTGGAATCGCCGCGCTCGGGGCGGTCGCCGAAATCCTTGCGTGGACCCCGGTCGCCAAAATCCTTGCGCGGGCCGCGATCGGGCGCACCGCGTGAAAACTTCTTGTCGCCGCCAAATTTGCGCTCGCCCTGCGGACGATCTCCATAAGGACGATCACTGCGCGGCCGGTCGCCGTCTTTCCGAAAACCTTCGCCGCGCGGCTTGAAGGGCCGCTTCTCAGCCCCACCATCGCGCGAGGCATAGGGCTTCTTGTCGCCGAATTTGCGGTCCGAGAACCGCGCCGCCGGGCGGGCATCGCGGTCGCCGCCGCGTGGCGTATAGGGACGCTTGTCGCCGGCGGGACGGTCCTCGCGGTTAAAGCGCGGACGATCGCCGCGCGGACGCGGCGCGGCGCCGTCCCGGTCGCGGCGCGGCGGCCGATCATCGTCGCGTTTGCCGGCATAGGGTTTGCCGCCCCCGGCATAGGGCTTCTTCTCGTACGGTTTGGCGCGATCCGGCTTGCCGGCATAAGGCTTGCGCTCGCCGCCATCGCCCTTGTCGGCAAAACCGCGTTTGGCGAATTTCTTCTCCGGCCCCCGGGCCGCACCCGAACGGCCTTTGCTGCCACCACCGGGCCGATCACGCCGGCCGCGCGAGGAATCGTTGTTTTTGTCGTTATCGCGGGGCATGAAGGGTCTCATTTCGGATACGGTTGAACGCGGAAGGGCTTGCATGGCGATGAAGCGCGCGCTCGTTATTCGAGCCGCATTCTCACGCAAAACCGGTATCCACTTTTGCTGAATGGCCATCTAGTATCAGACTTTTACCCGCGATACGAGACATGACCGCACCAACTTTCATGGATTTGGCGCTAAAAGCGGCCGAAAACGCCGGAAAAGCCGGCGAAGTGCCGATCGGATGCGTAATCGTGCTTAATAATGAGGTGATCGCGGAGGCCGGAAACCGCACCCTGACCGACCGCGATCCGACCGCCCACGCCGAAATCCTCGCGATACGGCAGGCCACGACCGCCATCGGCAGCGAGCGGCTGGTCGATTGCGACCTCTATGTCACGTTGGAGCCCTGCACGATGTGCGCCGGCGCGATCTCGTTTGCCAGGATCCGGCGGCTGTATTACGGCGCGGCCGATCCCAAGGGCGGCGCGGTCGATTCCGGCGTGCGGTTCTTTGCGCAGCCGACCTGTCATCACGTACCGGAGGTTTATTCGGCGGTCGGCGAAAGCGAGGCCGCGACGCTGCTGCGGGATTTTTTCCAGGCGAGACGGTAGGAAGCCACGCTCCTACCTACGCCACAAAAAACTCCTTCAACAGCTTCGCGGTCGCGTCCGGATTTTCTTCCGTGAGAAAATGCCCGGAATCCACCGGCGCACCCCTGACATTGGTCGCCCAGGTCTTCCAGGTGTCGAGCGGGGTTGCCGCGGCGCTGGCGATGCCGGCGTCGCCCCACAGGGCCAGCATCGGGATCGTGATCTTGTAGCCGGCGTCGTGGTCTTTCTTGTCGATATCGTAGTCGGCATAAGCGCCGGCACGATAATCCTCGCACATCGCATGCACGCGCGAGGGATCGCGGAACGGCGCCAGATAATGCTCCAGCGCGCGCGGATCGATCTCGTTGAGCGTTTGCGACTTGGTCTGGCTCGCCATCTTCTGCTTGAGGAAATAATCCGGATTGCCGCCGATCAGGGTCTCCGGCATCGGATAAGGCTGCGCCAGGAACAGCCAGTGATAGATCTTGAGCCCATAGAGCCGGTTCATCTTCTCCCAGTAATCATAGGTCGGCAGGATATCGAGCACCGCCAATTGCGACAATCGGCCGGGATGATCGAGCGCGAGCCGGTACGACACGCGACCGCCGCGATCGTGCCCGGCCAGCGCGAAATGCACATGGCCGAGCTGCTCCATCGCCTCCACCATGGTCTGCGCCATCGCGCGCTTGGTGTAGGGCGTGTGATCCTTGTCGCTCTCGGGCATGTCCGACCAGCCATAGCCGGGCAAATCAGCGACGATCAGCGTGAACTTGTCGGCGAGTTGCGGCGCCACCTGATGCCACATCACATGGGTCGACGAAAATCCGTGCAGCAATAGCAGCGGCGGACCCTTGCCGCCGACGCGGGCGAAGATGCGGCCCGACTTGGTGTTGATCCATTCGGAGGCATATCCGGGAAACAGATCGGCAAGATCGGGCATCTCTGGAACTCCTTTGGCAGACGCGACGCGACCGCGTCGTGGCCCTGCGACGGGCTGCTGCTTTAAACATTGTTCGACGTTGCCGCTGGCCGGCCCCGGCGTTATGCCATTTACCAACCACAACCAACAACAACCGAACGAGGAAACCAGCCATGTCGATCGATTTCGAAGTCCCGGCCGAAGCCAAGGCGATCCGCGAAAAAGTCCGCCAATGGGTGCACGACGAATGCATCCCGGCGGAAAAGGAGCTGGACACCAAACCGCTCGACGAGGTGCTGGGCAGGCTGCGCCAGAAAGCCCGCGCGCAAGGCTTGTGGTGCCCGTTCGTGCCAAAGGAATATGGCGGCATGGGCCTGGGGCCGCTGGCCAACGCGCTGGTGCAGATGGAGCTCGGCGAAAGCATGCTCGGCGCGCTGTCGATGAATACGCAAGGGCCCGACGACGCCTCGATGATGACGATCCTCGAGCACGGCACCGAATACCAGAAGGAAAAGTTCCTCAAGCCGCTGCTTAATGGCGACAAGCGCATCTGCTTTTCGATGACCGAGAAGGCTTCCGGCGCCGACGCCACCGGCATGCAGACATCCGCGGTGAAGGACGGCAACGAGAATTACATCCTCAACGGCGAGAAATGGTTCTCGTCCTCCGCAAGCGTCGCCGACATGGCACTGGTGATGGCCAAGACCGATCCCGATGCGCCGCGCCACAAGCAGTATTCGACCTTCATCGTCGAATTGCCGAACCCCGGCTACAACATCAAGCGCAACATCAAGAACATGGCGATCGAGGGCGCGCACGACGATGTGATCCATGGCGGTCACTCCGAGATCGAAATCAAGGACCTCAAGGTGCCCGCCGACAATCTGCTCGGCGGCGAAGGCAACGGTTTTAATATGGGCCAGCATCGGCTCGCCTATGGCCGGCTGCGTCACGGCATGCACAACATCGCCAAGGCCCAGCGCGCGCTCGACATGGCGGTGGCCCATGTGACCAAACGCTCGACGTTCGGTGTGCTGCTGGCCGACCGGCAGGCGGTGCAATTCATGCTCGCCGAATGCGCCGAGCAGCTTTACATCGGCCGGCTGATGCTGCTGCACATCGCCTATAAGGCGGAACGAGGCATGGATCTGCGCCAGGAAAACTCGATCGCCAAGGTTTATCTGGCACACATGGTGCACAAGGTGATCGACACCGCGATCCAGTTGCACGGCGCGCTCGGCTTTAGCCAGGATACGCCGCTGGCAAAGTGGTACACGCAAGTGCGTTCGCAGCGGCTGGTCGACGGTCCAGATGAAGTGCACAAATGGCGCGTCGGCCGCAACGTGATCAAGGCGTTCCGCGAACATGGCACCACCGCGAGCGCGGTCGGCGGCGATCTGATTTGATTTGAGGTTGCCGGCGCGCGCTAGGAAGTGAGCTGTCATTGCCGGGCTTGACCCGGTAATCTATCACTCTTGAAAAGATTATCGCGAAGAAAGATGGATACGCGGGTCAAGCCCGCGTATGACGGCTGGACTAGCCCGCCTTCTCCCGTGCCACCGCTTGCCAGCCGATGTCGCGGCGGCAGAAGCCTTCGGGCCACTGGATGCGGTCGACCGCTTGATAGGCGCGCTGCTGCGCTTCGCCAACCGTCTTGCCTGACGCGCAGATATTCAGCACGCGGCCGCCATTGGCGAGAATTTGCCCGTCTTTCGCAACCGTGCCGGCGTGGAAGATCTCGACGCCTTCGATCCTAGCGGCTTCGTCGAGGCCCCGGATGACCGAGCCTTTGCCGTAATCGCCGGGATAGCCGCGCGTCGCCATGATCACCGTGAGCGCGACATCGTCATACCAGCGCAGGCTGAAATTCTTCAGCTGACCGTCGGCGCACGCCATCAGGGCCGGCACAATATCCGACATCATCCGCAGCATCAGCACCTGGCATTCGGGATCGCCGAAGCGAGCGTTGTATTCCACGAGCTTCGGGCCGTCGTTGGTCACCATCACGCCGGCATAGAGTACGCCCTTGTAGGGCGTGCCCATGGCCTTGAGCGCGCGCAAGGTCGGCATGATCATCTCGTCCATCACCCGCGCATTGATCGCATCGGTCATCACCGGCGCCGGTGAATAGGCACCCATGCCGCCGGTGTTCGGCCCGCGATCGCCGTCGAACGCGCGCTTGTGATCCTGCGCGGTAGCCAGCGGCAACGCATGCTCGCCGTCACACAGGGCGAAGAACGAGGCTTCCTCACCTACCATGAATTCTTCGATCACCACTTCAGCGCCGGCGCCGCCAAAGCCGCCGCCGAACATCATATCGACGGCGTCGAGCGCTTCCTGCTCGCTCATCGCAACCACGACGCCCTTGCCGGCGGCAAGACCATCCGCCTTGACCACGATCGGCGAGCCCTGCTGGCGGACATAGGCCTTGGCGGCCTCGGCATCGCTGAAATGCTGGTATTTCGCGGTCGGGATGTTGTTGTCGCGGCACAGCGCCTTGGTGAAGTGTTTCGAGCTTTCAAGCCGGCCAGCCGCCTTGGTCGGCCCGAACGCCTTGAGGCCGGCGGCATTGAGATCATCGACCATGCCCGCGGCAATCGGCGCGTCAGGCCCGACCACGACGAATTCGACCGCGTTGCGCCGGCAGAAATCGATGACCGCGGCGTGGTCGGTGATGTCGACCGCCACGCATTCGGCTTCGCGCGCGATGCCGGCATTGCCCGGCGCGCACCATAGCTTCGTTACCAGCGGGGACGCCGCGATCTTCCACGCCAGCGCATGTTCGCGGCCGCCGGAACCGAGCAGGAGAATGTGCATGAATAGAAGCCAGATGCAGGAATTGGATATTTGTCGGTCGCACGAATCTGCTCCCAAATCAAATGCCGTCATTCCGGGCCTGCGGCGCATCCCGGAATGACGAGACTTGATGATGCTTCTACTTTCCACCCCCCGACGCCGCGATAATCTCCTGCAACGTCGCGACATGGCGGGCGAAGGCACCGCGGCCGGCCGCGGTAGCCGTCACCGTGGTCTGCGGCTTCTTGCCGACGAAGGCCTTGTCGATCGCGACGTAGCTCGCCCTGGACAGTGTCTCGATATGGGCGCCGAGATTGCCGTCGGTGGCGCCGGTCAACTTTTTCAGCTTCGAGAATTCGAGCCCGACGCCCGCCGGCAGCGCGTTCAGCGCTGCCATGATTCGAAGCCGCAGCGGTTGATGGATGACATCGTCGAGTTCAGCCATCGGTCAGATCCGGCGCATCCAGAGCCCGCCGAGCAGAAGGCCGCCGCCATTGACAAACGCCATCCACAACGAAAACGCCTCCCCGCCGACGTAGAAATAGCCGATCAGCGTCAGGATGCTGATGCCGACACCGATCAGCACGAAGGCGTAGCCAAGCCATAACCCCGCGATCGCATAAAGCAGCATGAAATAGATCGGCCAGAAGGTTCCCAACTGCCGCGGCGTGAAGTCGCCGAGCACCTTGGTGCACAGATAACCGAATGCGAAAAACAACGAATACGCCACCAGCATCCGGACATCGAAGGATCGCGCGTCAGCCCGGAAATAGTTGGTCGCGAGCGTAGCTAAGACCCCGGCCGCGTTGACGGCGATCCAGATGTAATAGCCATCACGCGGCCAGAGCCAGGTCGCGATATTGCCGGCAAACACCAGCACGCCCCACAGGATCATGGTCAGGCTGGCGATATCGTAGGTCTGCGACTGGCGAACGCGGCGGACCATCTCGTCGATCTCGGAGAGCGCCTCCCGGGCCTCCTTGCTGTCGATCATGCAGGCGCTCCCCCGATATCGGGACTCACGTTCCGGCTATTCCACGCGTGGCGACGTCGTCGGCGATGGCCGACACCGCCTTGGGCGTGCTGACGATGCCCATGTGATTGATGCCATCGATCAGCTTCACGTCAACCGCTGGCGTGATGCCGCTCACCGCCTCAGCGTATTTGTCCGCGATCATCAGCTCATCATCGGCGCCCGAGAAGATCGTCAGCGGCCTAGTCGCGGCTGCTAGGTCGATCCGGTAGCCGCGCGTACCGAAGTTGCGCCGCAGCCGTTCGGTGTAGGCCGGCACCAGGATTTTTCCGGAGTCGGGTGGCACCGCGAAAGCCAGCGTTGGCAGCGCCTCGCAGCAATCGATGCCGGCCTTGCGCAGCGCCTGTAGGGCAAGGATGCGCGGGATATCGGCATTGACCCAGCCACCGTTCGGCCGGTTGGTCGGGGCGTCGTAGCCGAGATAGGGCGCAAGCAGCACCGTACGCGCGAACAGGCCCTGGATCGGCGATCCCGCGACGCGTAGCGCGAAGCCGCCGCCGGCGGAATGTCCCAGCAACGTCAACGGCGCGGTCGGATTGGTCTTGCGCACGACCGCGACGAAGTCGACGAGATCGTCCTCGAGCTGTCCGACATAGCGGATATCGCCCCGCGTCCCCGAGGCGCCGTGACCACGCATGTCCACCGCATAGGTCTCTACACCCCGCGCGGCGAGCGCATCCGCCAGCGCGTGAATGCTCGGGCTCGATCCCGAAGAGCCATGAACGACGATCGCAACCCGCCCGACGCTCGCGCTGCGGGCCGGATAATGGCGGTAGGCGAGTTCAGTGCCGTCGCGCGCCTGAAAAAGCTCGAACCGCGGCATCGTGCTGCGATCCACCGCGCGCGCGGTTTCGGAGATGGAGCGCAGCTCGGGGGGCTGCGTCAGCGGCGCGGCGGCCAGCGCGGTGATCAGCACCGCGACCGCACCAATCCCGCACAGCAGCCATTTCAGGGCACTAAAGGACCTGCCTATCACCGATTTCGACATGAGTTCCTCCTCTTCTTGACCATTTGACTATTGCGCTGCCTGCTTCTGCGAAGCGACCGCCCCATCGATCGCCTGAAATGCTTCGGAGTTACTGATCATGTCCACGTGTTTCATGTTCGGCAGGACAGTGACCGGGATATTCACGCCGAGGCGTTCCAGCAGGGGCGCGAACTGGTCCGCGACCACCTGCTCGTCAGCAGTCCCAACCAATATCGCGGCCGGCCGCTGAAGATTTTTCAGGTAGCTCTGATAGCGAGGGCCTGCGCCGAAATTCGTCGCCAGCCGATAGGAATAGCTGCCAGTCATCCATTGCGACATTGCGGGCGTTATCGCGTAGCTGATGACGGGAAGCCCGTCGAACCAGTGAAAACCCAGGCGGTCGAGCGAGTCGATCGTCGTCCAACGCCGAAGCGCAACGCTGACCCAGCCGCCGGCGTTGGGACGCAAGGTTGGCGCTCCCGGCAAGATCGGGGCTAGAAGCACATAGCGATCGAACAGCGGGCCGTAGGGGCCACCGGCGAAGCGCAAGGTGAATCCCGCCCCAGCAGAGAACCCGATCAGGGTGCGGGCCTCGCCGCTCCTCGCCGGCCCGAGTTGAGCGACGAAATCCGCGAGGTCATCATCGAGCTGCCCGATATAGCCGATGTCGCCGCGCGGGCCTGAACCGCCGTGGCCTCGAACGTCCGGCACATAAACCGTCACGCCGGCGGCGCGCAGCGACTCGGCCAGGGCATGCATGCTGCTGCCGGGCCCTGCCGATCCATGGATCAGGACGGCGACTTTTTCGGGATCGGCCGGATAGGCGTAATATTGCAGATTGGCGCCGTCGCGCGCCTGGAATTGCCGAGGTGCCGGACGCTCCCCGACGTCGACCGGTCTGGCCGCTGCCCGCGTTGTCGCCATCGGCGGCGGAGGACTGGGTGCGTCGAACGCAATCACGGCAACAGGAAGCATCGCGATGGCGAGGAGCAGTCCAACGACGCCGAGCAGCGGCTTGTACCTCATTTTCCGCCTCCTATCTATTTAGAGTACTCTATATTACAGAGTATATGGTCGCGCAACGCAAAAATGGCGGGGACAGCCAAAAATTCCTACCTTGCGCGAGAGCCGCAAAAGCCCGAATCGATTGCAGATGACATCGGTAGAAAACCTGATCAACGCGCCTGAATTCACCGTCACGGAACTGTCCTCCGCGCTGAAGCGGACGGTGGAGGACGCCTATGGCCATGTCCGGGTGCGCGGCGAGATCTCCGGCTTTCGCGGGCCGCACTCTTCCGGGCATTGCTATTTCGCGCTGAAGGACGAGAGCGCCAAGATCGAGGCAGTGATCTGGAAGGGCGTCCACGGCCGGATGCGCTTCAAGCCGCAGGAAGGCCTCGAGGTCATCGCCACCGGCAAGCTCACGACCTATCCCGGCTCGTCGAAATACCAGATCGTGATCGAGGCGATCGAGCCCGCCGGCGTCGGCGCGCTGATGGCGCTGATGGAAGAGCGCAAGCGCAAGCTCGGCGCTGAGGGCTTGTTCGACGAGGCGCGCAAGCAGCTCTTGCCATGGCTGCCGGAAGTGATCGGCGTCGTCACCTCGCCGACTGGTGCGGTGATCCGCGACATCCTGCATCGGCTGGAGGATCGCTTCCCGCGCCACGTGCTGGTGTGGCCGGTGAAAGTTCAGGGCGAAGGCTCGGCCGAACAGATCGCAGCCGCGATCCGCGGCTTCAACGCGCTGCCCGAAGGCGGCAGAATTCCGCGGCCGGATGTGCTGATCGTCGCCCGCGGCGGCGGCTCGCTGGAGGACCTCTGGTCGTTCAACGAGGAGATCGTGGTCCGCGCCGCTGCCGACAGCATGATCCCGCTGATCTCCGCGGTGGGCCATGAGACCGACATCACGCTGATCGACTTCGCCTCCGACAAGCGCGCGCCGACGCCGACCGCCGCGGCCGAAATGGCGGTTCCGGTGCGCAGCGAATTGATGGTCGAGGTCGGTACGCTGGCGCGGCGCGTCATGGTGTGCTGGCAACGCGGCCAGGAGGCCCGTCGCAACGAATTGCGCGCCGCGGCGCGCGCGCTTCCGGCGGCTGGCGAACTGCTGGCGATCCCGCGACAGCGGCTGGATGGCGCCGCCAGCGCCCTGCCCCGGGCATTGAAAGCCAATACCCACGCGCATTTCCGCCGCTATGCCGCAACCAGCGCGCGGCTGACGGTACGGGTGTTGCGCGGGCAGCTCGCGCAGGCCGGCCAGCGCCTGACGACATCGGGCGCGCGAATGCTGCATTCCGCGCGATCGCTGCTGCGGATGCGCCGGGATCGCTACGCCGGACTCGAGATCAGGCTCAAGGCCTCGAAACTTTCCAACGCCCAGGCGCAACGTCAGAAGATCGCCCGCGAGCGCGAACGGGTGGTGCGGCTGGCTGAACGGTCGCGGCGTGCGCTCGCAACGGCGATGCAGCGCCATCAGGCCCGGATCGCGCATTCCGGACAATTATTGGCCGCGCTGTCCTATCGCGGCGTGCTCGCGCGCGGCTTTGCGCTGGTGCGCGACGAACAGGGCCTGCCCATCCACGTCGCGGCCGCAATCGGACCGGGCGCGCATCTCACCCTTGAGTTTGCCGACGGCCGGGTTGCCGCGACCGCGGACACTGATCGGCCGCCCGTCGTGCGAGCCGCAAAGCCTGTTGCCAGCGAGCCCCGGGAATCCAGGGAGGTTGCCAAGCCCGCAGCGCCCCGGCGCCTGGCAAAACCGGTCGACCAAGGCAGCCTGTTTTAAGACGTGCTGTCTTCCCAGTTGAAGGCTAAGCGGACGGCGGATGCGATGAAACTGGCGAAGCCTCAGGTCGATATCGGCCTTTCCACCAACGATCCCGATCCGATGCTGGCGTTCTGGCAAGATACGGTCGGCCTCAGGCTCGACCATGTGCTGCCGATCCGGCGCGGCCAGAACCAGCATCGCCACGATGCCATGGGCTCGGTGGTCAAGATCAACCACCACGCCGATCCGCTGCCGGACGCAGCCCCAAGCGGATATCGCGAACTGATCATCGCGCGGCCGGCCTGCGTGGCGCCGCAGACCCTGCACGACCCCGACGGCAATCGCGTCTGCCTGGTTCCTCCAGGACATGATGGCGTCAGGCAGATCGGCATTCGGGTCGCAGTGCGCGATCTAGACGCCCATCGCCGCTTCTATCGCGACGCGTTGGGTCTTAACGAGGAGGCGCATCCATCTGGCGCCGCGTTCCGCGCCGGCGAAACCTTGATCCTGCTGCAACAGGATCGCCATGCCGGCGTCGAGGCCGGCATTCGCGGCAAGGGCTGGCGCTACATGACGTTTCAGGTGTTCAAGGTGGACGAGGTCCATGCCGAGGTTCTCGCCGCCGGCGGCCGCGAAGCCCGCGCACCGGTCACGCTCGGCACCACGGCACGAATCTCGATGGTGCTCGATCCCGACGGCAGCTGGATCGAACTCTCGCAGCGCGCCTCGATCGTAGGGGCGCTTGCGTAGCGATCGTCACCGCGCCAACCACTCTGCGACACGCTTTTGTGAATCGGCGCGGGCCTCCGCGTCGGTGCCGATATGACCGTGCTCCGGCACCGCGGCATCCGAACCGCCGCCGATCGCATGCATCGGCAGATTGGCGCGGTCGAAATCGTGAGGCGCGGCGGGATAAATTTCGATCCGGGTCAGTGCGCTGCGGCCGCGCGCGCCATCGATCATCTGGCGGCAGGCCTGCGGCGAACTGACGTCGTCCTTGGCGCCGATCAACAGAAGTGTCGGCACCCGCGTGCTCCAGCCGAGGCCGGACGAAATCCGGCAATCCGGATAGAACGCAATCGCCGAACGAAAATCCGGCTCCGTGCTATGCGAGGCGTATTGCGGACGCACCGCCCACAACAACGCGCTGGCGCCGTTCGCCCATCCGATCAGGCTGATGCGATCATGCGCGGCCCAGGGCTGCTGCAGCAACCACTGTCGCGACGCGGCGATATCACCCACCCGCTCGCGACGGGCCAGCACCTGGCGCTCCTTGATGCGGCATTGCGGACCGAGTTCGCGCGAACCATAGCTGTCCGGCAGCAACACGGCGTGGCCGGACTTCAATAATTGTTCGGCCCAATCGCGATAGCGCGGCAGCACCGCTTCGGCATGCCCGCCCAGTCCGCCACAGCCGTGCAGCGCGATCACGGTCGGAAACGGACCGTCGCCGTCGGGCTTGTAGAGCTGCGCATGCAACGTGCCGGTCGCTGTGGAAATATCCACCTGCCTCGGCGCAGGCAACGGCTTGCCCTCCTCGGCAGAAGCCGGCGGCACAGCACAAGTCACCTGCAAAGCACAGATCATAGCAAATAGCGTCAGAAAGGCGGTTACTGACTTCAGGCGCATCGGGTTTGCCGGGTCATTGAGGGGCCGCAAAACAGCGCTCCATTGCCAAAATCTACCATGTGCCGACAGCCGCATTTCATCACAAATCGGTGGGTTTGACCGGCGGACATTACGAACTATTTATGCTAGATCGAATTCTTAAACATTCAGTCCGGTCGCGGTGACCGGCAGTCGGAGTTCAACCGTGCTGAATAAATTCGGCCCTTCGGGCCACGGCGAAGCCCAGGTGCAATATCTGGACGGCGATTTCCGCGTGATCTCGCCGGGAACCTATGTGCGTTGCGCCATCACCGATGCGCGCATTCCGCTCGACGAACTGAAATACTGGAGCGTCGACCTGCAGGAGGCCTACGCCGTCCCGACCGCGGTGCTGCAACGGCATTTCCCCAACGCGTTGAAGACGCAAGGCTGAGTTCGTCGAGCCTGAGCTCGTCCATCCCGTCGCATCAGTTGCGGGCCTGATACTTGTTCTCCCGTGCCTTGAAAAGCTGGTCGGCGACGAACTTTCGCAGCTTTGCCGCATCGTCGAACGCGAGCGTCACCGCGAACGCCGCGATATCTCGCATCGATGCTGCAATCGCCTCGACGCCGCGCAACCGCGCGATATCCTTTTCCGTCGTCACCAGGGTCAGCCCGTCGCGCCCGGCTTCGGCGATCAAGGCTTCGATCTCTTCGCGCGAAAACGCATGATGATCGGCGAATATCCGTTCGCGGACGACGTCAACGCCGGCGCCGCGCAGCGTCCTGAAGAACCGCCCGGGGTCGCCGATACCGGCAAAGGCCAGCACGCGCTTGCCGGCGAACCGCGCCAGCGATGCGGCGTCCGGCACAAGGCGCGCCGACAACACCGGCTTGGCCTGCGCGGCAATGGCCGCGGCCACAGCACCTGCGGCGGTGCCATCGCCGATCACGATCAGCGCGTCGGTGCGGGCCAGTTGCGGCGGCAGCGGCGCACGCAACGGACCGGCGGGGAACACGCAAGCGTTGCCGAGGCCACGGTCGCCATCGATCACGATGATCGAGGCATCCTTTGATATCGCCGGGTTCTGAAAGCCATCGTCCATCAGGATCACAGAGGCGCCTTGCGAGCGCGCCAGCGCAACGCCGCCGATTCGATCGCGTGCGATCACCACCGGAACCGTCAGCGCCAACATCAGCGGCTCGTCCCCGACATTGGCCGCGACATGTCTTTCGGGGTCGACCTTGACCGGCCCCTGCCATTTTCCGCCATAGCCGCGGCTGAGCACGATCGGAGTCTCGCCGAGTTCGCGCAACAGTTTGGTCAACGCCAGCACCGTCGGGGTCTTGCCGGCGCCGCCGGTATGATAATTGCCGACGCAGATCACGGGAATGCCGGCATCAAAGCCGCGGCTATGCATACGCAAGGCGGCGACCTGGCCGTAAACGGCGCCAAGCGGCATCAACAATCGCGACATCAGGGATGGCGGCCGATACCAGAAGGCCGGCTCACGCACTGGCCGCTCCCATTTCGAGCCGCAACTGCAACAGATACGGCTCAAGGGCGGAGAGCGTGCGTTCCAGCGCGCCGCCAAGCTGTTCGACCACGCGCGCCGACGCGCCGGCCAATTTGTCGCGCGCCGCGGGATCGGCCAGCAATTGCCCGAGCTGCTTCACCAGGGCTTCCTCGCTATCCGCCTGTCGCGCGCCGCCGGCATTGTCGAGCGCCTCGTAGACATCGGTGAAATTGAAGACGTGAGGGCCGTGCACGATCGATGCGCCGAGCTTGATCGCCTCGATCGGATTTTGCCCGCCATGGGGAACCAGCGACCCTCCCATGAACACGATCGGCGACAGCCGATAGAACAGGCCCAGTTCACCCATGGTGTCGGCGAGATAGATATCGGTGGTCGCGGTCGGCAATTGTTCGCGCGAACGCAAGGCTACCTGCAAGCCGGAGGCCGCTATCTCGCGGGCGATCGCCTCGCCGCGATCGGGATGCCGCGGCACGATCACGCTGAGCAGCGAGGGAAAGAAGCCCGCCAGCGCCCGGTGCGTCGCCAGCAGCATTTCCTCTTCGCCGGGATGCGTCGATGCCGCGACGATGATCGGGCGACCTCGCGTCACCGACATCAACCGCTCCAGTTTGGCGGCGTCGGCAGGCGGCGCCGGAACATCGAGCTTCAGGTTTCCGGTGGTGATGACGTTACGGCTGCCGAGCGCTGCAAAGCGATCGGCGTCGACCTGCGATTGGGCCAGGCAGATATCGAACCGGCCGAGCAGCGCCGAGATCGTGGTGTTGATCCTGCGCCAGCGCGGGAACGAGCGATGCGACATCCGGCCGTTGATCAGCACCATCGGCAGCCGCCGCGCCGCACTCGACAGGATCAAATTGGGCCATAAATCCGATTCGATGAACAGCGCCAGCGAAGGCCGCCAATGATCGAGAAAGCGCGCGACATAGCGCGGCGAATCGTACGGCACATATTGATGGATGATGTCGGGGGGGAAACGCTTGGCGACGATCGCCGCCGACGTCACCGTGCCCGAGGTCAGGAGGATGCGCATATTGAGCGCCCGCAATCTTTCGATCAGGGCAGCCGCCGCCAGCACCTCACCAACGCTGGCGCCGTGAATCCAGACCAGCGGCCCATCGGGCCTGATATCCGCGCTCATGCCGCGGCGCTCACCGACCCGCGCCGGATCCTCCTTGCCCTGCTTCAGTCGCCGCTTGATCAGCGCCGGCGCCAATGGCACGGCGGCAGCCGACAGCCGCCGGTAGAACCGCAAGGTCATCGGCAGGGAATTGGGCGAGGAACCGGGCAAGGGACTAGCCATCACCCGCCTGTTCCAGGCGGGCGGCTTCCGGGCGACCGACCCGGGCATAGGCCCGATCGGTCGTTTCGTTCAGGGTTGCCTCGACTTTTGCGCGCAATTTTTCCATGGTTTCGGCATCGGCGTCCGGCGGCACAAAGATCGCCTCGATGCCGACCACCGCACCGCGTCCGAACGGCAGGTTGATGGTGGTGCGGTCCCAGTTCTTCAACTGGATGAAGCGGCTGGTCGCCATCGCAAACGGCATGATCGGCCGACCTGATTCCCTCGCGAGCTTGATGAGCCCGAGACCGACGACACGGGCGCGCTTGGGCACATCCGCCGTCAGCGCGACGTTATAGCCCTCTTCCAGCGTCCGCACCATTTCCATGAACGCGCGGACGCCGCCCTTGCGATGAAACGCCGATCCGTGATCGCCGGAGCCCCTGATGGTGCCGATACCCAGCCGCTCAGCGGCGAGCGCATTGAATTCGCCGTCGCGATGCAGCGAAATCAGTACCTTGGCGCGGTGAATCTCCTTGGTCTTGATGAACGGCGTCAGGAAATGCTGGCCGTGCCAGAACACGAGTATCGCCGGCATCTGCGGCTCGACCTGCGCATAGATCTCAGGCGGATCGAAACTCATTCTGTTGGTCCGCCAGACCAGCCGCAGGTATTCGGCCACGAGAAACCCCGCAGCGCGCTGAAACCACCTGCTGCGCAGCGTATTACGAAGCAGTTTTTTCAATGGCCGGGTTTCGCGTCTTGTCCCGGATCGAGCAGCCGGTGAAGGTGGACCACGAAATAGCGCATATGGGCATTGTCGACGGTCTGCTGCGACTTTGCCTTCCAGGCCGCGAACGCGCTGGCGTAATTGGGGAAGACGCCGACGATGTCGACCTTGTCGAGGTCGCGGAATGTGATGTGTTCGAGATCGGTCAGTTCGCCGCCGATCACGAGATGCAGCAATTGCGGCTGAGCACTATCTGGCATGGTTCACTTTCCTAATGTGGTGCCCGGCAATGGGTCTTCGAGGCGCAAGCGCAGGCGCTCAGGGCAACGGACGATTTCGGAAATGCTCGACAATGCTCGCATGACGATCGCGCCCCGCTGCCACCAGCACCCCGTGCGTCACCTCTTGGCGATTATAGAGGATAGGGTCTCCCGAAAGCGCGGTCATGTTACCATTCGCTTCCTGCACGATCAAATTCGCCGCAGCAAGGTCCCAGTCGCGGCTCTGGCCGCCGGCGAAGGCCGCATCCAGCCGTCCCTCGGCCACCCGGCATAGCCGAAGCGCCAGCGATCCAATTCTGGGATAAAGGGAAATTTCGCCCGGCCCCGGGCTCAGCCGTTCGACCAGCGGCTTCGGACCCGCGATGCGAGGAAAATCCAGCGAGGTCCCAGACGTCGCCTGTACCGCCACCTCGTTGCGCGTGGCGCCCGAGCCCCGCGCGGCGAAGAAAAATTCGTCACTGACCGGCGCGAACACCGCGGCCAGCAGCGGCGCATCGCCTTCAACCAACGCGACGCTCACGCACCAATCTTCGCGGCCGGCCAGATAAGAGCGGGTGCCATCGATGGGGTCGACAATCCAGACCAGCGGTTTGCCCAGCCTGACCTCGTCATCGGCGCTTTCTTCCGACAGCCAGCCATAGTCAGGCGTCGCCGATCGCAGCCGGTTCTCCAGGAGGTCGTTGACCGCGATATCGGCCTCCGACACCGGCGACGATGCGCCTTTGGTCCAACTCTTGAGCTCGGTGCGGAACATCGAGCGCGCCAGCGCGCCGGCCTCACGGACCACATCGGTCAGCAGGGCTGCGTCGCGCGCCAGCCGATCGCGAGACAAGGATTGGGAGTTCTTGGATTGGGAGTGCCCGCTGCCGGCGCTAGCGTCCGCCAAGCGTCAATCCCTCGATGCGCAGCGTCGGCGCGTTGACGCCATAGCGAAACTCCAGATCGTTGGCCGGCACCATCGATTTGAAGATATCGAACAGGTGACCCGCGATCGTCACCTCGCTCACCGCATAGGTGAGCTCGCCGTTTTCGATCCAGAAGCCCGAGGCGCCGCGGCTGTAATCGCCGGTGACGCCGTTGACGCCGGAGCCGATCAAATCGGTGACGTAAAACCCCTGCTTGATGTCGGAGATCAACTCCGCCGGCGTCGGCTCGCCCGCTTCGAGATGCAGATTATACGATCCCGGCGATGGCGACGACGAGACGCCGCGCTGGGCGTGTCCGGTGGTGGCAAGGCCCAGTTCACGCGCGGTCGCCGAATCCAACAGCCACGAGGTCAACACGCCCTCATCGATGATGGCGAGCTTCTTGACCTTGACGCCCTCGGCGTCGAAGGTTTGCGAGCGCAGACCGCGCACCCGCAACGGATCGTCGATGATGCGGATGTTGCTGGCGAACAGCTTCTGGCCGAGGCGATCTTTCAGGAAGCTGGTCTTGCGCGCAATCGAGGCGCCGTTCACCGCGCCGACCAGATGGCCGACGATCGATCCGGATACCCTGGGGTCGAACACCACGGGAACCTTGCAGGTCTCGACCTTGCGCGGATTGGTGCGCGCCACCGCGCGTTCCCCGGCCTTGCGGCCGACGCTTTCGGGCGAGGACAGGTCGGAGGCATGGGGTGCTACCGTATAGTCGTAGTCGCGCTCCATGCCGGTGCCTTCACCGGAGATCGCGGTCATCGAGATGCTCTGGCTCGATCGCAGATAGGAGCCCTGGAAGCCGGTGGAGGTCACCAGCACCATGCCGCCAATTCCCGCCGAGGCCGAACCGCCGTCGGATTTGCTGACGCCCTTGACCGCGATGCCGGCGGCTTCCGCCTCGCAGGCGCGGCGCTCGAGTTCCGCTGTCGAGGGGACCTTCGGGTCCAGCAGATCGAGGTTGGGGAAATCCTTTGCCAGCAGCGCCGGATCGGCGAGGCCGACATATTTGTCGTCGGGCGCGACCCGCGCCATCGCCACCGCGCGCTCGGCAAGCTTTGCGATGCCGTCGCCGCTGACATCGTTGGTCGAGACCACCGCCTGGCGCCGCCCCACCAGCACGCGCAATCCGACATCGTCGCCTTCGGAGCGCTCGGACTCCTCGACGCGTCCGTCGCGCACCTCGACGCCTTGCGACACGCCGCGCACCGCCACCGCGTCGGCGGCGTCCGCGCCGGCGTGCCGGGCGGCCTCGACGAGGCGCTGCGCCAGCGTGCTCAGCGCGGAAAGATCGAACAGCTCAGTGGCGGTATCGGATGAAACGGTCGACGCGGCAGATGGTGAAGAGATCACGAACGAAATCCCGAAAGGTTGAAGGACGATTGGAGGTCAATCGAGGACTGGGCGACGCCGTCAGGCCAATCCATCAGATGTGCCTGATTCACAGGGATATCAAGCATTTTCGCCCGCCGAAAGCCAAAGATTCTCCAACGCGCGGCAAGGTCTCGTCAATCATGTACGCCAAGGTCTTGTCAATCATGCGGGCGGGTGACGTTGGATTAACCAGCCTTTTTAAGCCGAAACGACGTTGGCTCTGGCATGCTCCAGCCATCGACCGGGAACATAATCCTGGCGGGGAGATAAAAGCCGTGAGGCGTCAAACAGCAATAAGCGGGATCACTCCCGCCGGGTCGAGCCGCGCATTGCGGCTCGACCCTCTTTCCCTGCCCGTCCGCTTCGACGCGCACGACACCCGCGCGGACGGTAGCGTACGGCACATCGAACTTCACCGCGAACGCGTGATCCTGCGCCGTGCCGTTGCCGGCATGCAGATGGCGATCAACATCCGCGTCAGCGATTTTCTCGGCGTGGCGTTGCGCGGCATCGACGATGCCCAGATGCTGGTGCTGGTCCATCGCGATCCCTCTTTGACGATCCCGCTCTGCGTCAGTGCCGACCGCGAAGAGATCGCGGCCGCCTGGCAAATGTGGAGCGAGATCTTCGC
>NZ_LMUK01000029.1:76214-90729 GCF_009766005.1 Bradyrhizobium sp. S69
AATCCGGCGAATGTTCATCAGGGCGAACGCGAGATCATCGCGCGGCATTGAGCGCGGCGTTATAACTCCGTCGTCCCGGTTGTTCAAAATCGGTTGCTCCAACATCGTCATTGCGAGCGCCAGCGAAGCAATCCAGGCCGCGAGCAGAGAGCTGGATTGCTTCGTCGCAAGCGCTCCTCGCAATGACGTTGATAGCCCGTAGCCCGCATGAGCCAACGGGTCGCGCGAATGCGCGCCCTATGACAGGCTCCACGATATGCGGGACCGCCGCGAAGACCCGGATATCGCAAGAGCTCATCCGGGCTACGGTCACGAACACACCTCCACATTCTCGCGACGGCATGCGCCCGAGTTTTGCAAAATTCGTTCGCCCCCAAAAAAAAGAGGGCGCAGGGAAGACCGGGTGCGCGCTGCACCCGAGGTCTCATGTGCAAAGGCAAACAAAAAAACGCACATGAGCATACAGGTTCAGCGGAAACACTCCGGCCTTCCCTGCGCAATGGTTTTACAGCTTATTCCGTGCTCTCCCCGGTGAGACCAGAGCTTGTTTGTCACCGTCACCCGCAAGAAGCGTGAGCTCCTTGCGAACTTGACACCAGCCATTGGGGCGTCAGGACCACACGACTTTGCCGTACGCGTCAGCCGCGCTCGTCAGTCGCAGCTTTCGCGTCCATCGCATCCCACCGCGCGTTTCGTGACGTGCGCAACGCCCCTCTTGTCGGGCGGGACGGCACCGAATACGCAACTGATTTGGGTAAAAAACAAAGCGGAATATTTTTCGCGAAGGGGCTGGACAGGTTTTGGCGCGCGAAAGTGATTTGCCCGTCGGGCAGTTTTTGATGCGCTTGCGACCATCGCGCTGCCGTCATCCCGGGGATGACGGTGCCGTTGCTGCATGTCGCAAGAGATCGATGTTCATCAGCAGGGGGGCGGCCAAAGACGCCTCCCACGCCGTGCGCCGTCTTCGCCGATCGAGCGCGCGCGCCCGATGACGGGTCCCTCGACAGATAGGAGCGCTGGAACTGCTTTCCGTATTCAACCCGTGGTGCTATTTGTCTAGGAAACACCTCAGTGGAAAAGCCGATTTTGCTGCAAACACGCCGAAGGTTCCTGTGGTGCGGGCTTTTTGCCTGCCTATCCTTGACGGCCGCGTTGTATCTTGCAGGCGTTGGCATCAATCCTGCGCTGGCTGCCGATGCCGCAAGCGAAGCGCGAGCCATCAATCAGCAGGTTAATGCACTGGTCAATACCTCGCATTTCGACGAGGCGGAGCCGCTTGCGAAAAAGGGCCTTTCACTCTGCGATGAGGTGGGCGACTTCAAGGTTTACTGCGTCAGCCAGTTCAACGAGTCGCTCGGCGATATTGCGTATGCGCGGCGGCAGTACCCCGAGGCACTGGAATATCAGCAACAGGCCCTGCATTTGCGCGAAACGGGCCTGGGCGGTGGACACGTTCTGGTCAACCGATCCTTGCAGCGCATCGGGCGCGTCTATCTCGCCCAGCAACGAATACCGGAGGCAGAGACTTTTTTTGAACGCGCGGTATCCGGCTATGAGAAACTGACACCTCCCAACCGGGAGTTGGGCATATCCCTTGGCTATCTTCGCAAGATCTATTTCGACACCGGCCGCATCGACATGGCGGTTGCTGCCATGCGCCAAGAGTTGCAGGCATACCAGACGATCGGCGACAGTGAGGCTGTGGCCATCGCCGGTGCCAAAGCCAATTTGAGTTCCCTCCTGGCGCGGCAAGCCCGAAGCCGTCTCGATAAAAATGATTTTTCCGCTGCCGAAAGCGCATTGATTGAAGCGGCCAAACTTATCGACCCGCTTCCGGCAGGCAAAGAAGATTTGTTTGCCCTGATTCAATCGCTGTTCGGCAGTGTCTACGACAAGCAACATCGCTACGCCGAAGCCGAGCCATTCATGCTTCGCGCGCTGGAATACCGTTCGAAATACGCGGGCCCCAACGATACCCAGATGCCAACGCTGCTGTCCAATCTGGCTTTACTGTATGACAATTTGAGCAAGCCAGTGGATACTGCCGCCTATGCTGTGCGAGCGATTGCGTGGTTCGATGAGAACAAGCGGGAAACGGCCACGCTTGGCCTCGATCTGTTGCGTTTGGGCCGCGCTCAACGACAATTGGGCCAGCAGCCGGATGCCGAAGCTGCGCTGCTGCGGGCGAACGACGTGCTGGAGCGCTTGTTGCCCGAAAGCGATCCACAGCGCATCAACGCAAAGATCGAAATTGCATCGCTCTGGATTGACCAACAGAAATGCCGCGAAGCCGAACGCGTCCTCAAGTCGGCGCTCGAAATGGAGCCAAAGCTTCCTAGACCTGCCGTGGGCTGGCGCTCATCGTTACTGGCCTATCTTGCGCTGAACTACCAACAAGAGGCCCGGTACGCCGACGCCGAGCAACTGTCGTTGGAAGCGGTCAAACTGGAAGAAGAGGCCGGCGATGAGCGGATCGTATCCTTGGGACAAAGACTAACCGCGCTTGCTTCGATCTACCGGCGACAAGATCGCTACGCCGAGGCGGAGTCCGCGCTTTTGCGCTCGCTTTCGCTACAACAACCGGATCTTGAACGAGCAACAGCACTGAACATGCTGGGCGCGGTTTATAGTGAAACCGACCACCCTGAAAAAGCTGAAGCCGTGCTGAAGGAGGCGCTCGCGATACGAACGAAAACCCTGTCCGCAGACAGCTTTTTGACCGCCGAAACGATGAGCAATCTTGCGACAATCGACTCTTTAAGGGGCGATTACGTCGATGCGGAAATGAAACTGCGGCGCACCTTGGCAATTGTCGATATCCCAACTGCGGCACACTCCATCAACGTCGCCTTGTATGTTTCCCTACTTTCGCAAACGCTTGTGTCGGAAGGTAAATTGGACGAAGCTGATGTGCTGATCGAGCGCGCGCTCGAGCTTTATCGAGAACGGCTGGGGACTGACCATCCACGCTTTGGCGGGGCGTTAAAAACACTCGCCGCTATCGAATTGATTCGTGGACAGGACCGGAACGCGGAGGAGCATTACCGCGAGGCGCTTGCGATCGACGAGAAGATGATCGGTCCAAAAAGCCCGGCGGTCGCTGCCGACCTGATGAACCTGGTTCCGGTTTTGAAGCGCGCCGGCAACAGGCAGGACGCAAAAGCCGATATCGACCGCGCTATCGCGATCAATACCACCCAATTCGGGGCGGACAGCCCGATCACTGCTCGGAGTATCCAGGCTTTGGCTGACATGGCCTATGAGAGCGGAAAATATCTCGACGCGCGTCAATTGGCGGATCAAGCCCGGCAAATTCGGGAACAGGCATTCGGACCAGATCACCTTGCGCTGGCCACGGGCTGGATCTTCCTAACGCAGCTCGATATCGCCCAAGGCAAACTCGACGATGCCGACAGCCACATCGATCGCGCGGCGATAATCGCCGCCAAGGTACTTCCTCCAGACAGTTTCTTGAGCATCGACGTACTCCAAGGCAAGGCCAACCTGGCGCGCGCACGTGGAAAACCCGCGGATGCCGAGCAATACGGCCGCGATGCGCTACGAATCGCCGGGAAGCTGTACGAGCCGGATCATCCGATTCGGCGAAATGCGATCGACCGGTTGGTCGGTGTGCTCTGGGTACAGGGCAAATTCGACGACGCGGAACGCTTGCAGCGCGAGGCACTCGCCGATGTAGAGCGGCAGCGGGGACCGGACCACCCCAGCATCGCCGTTGCTACGCGAGGTATCGCTGGCGTTCTCGGAAATTCGGGCCGTCAAGGCGAGGCTATTTCGTTGTTTCACCGTGCGCTTGCGATTGACGAACAGTCGTTCGGCGCCCGAAGCGATCAGGCAGCCCGGGACCATTTCGCCCTCGGCTCGCTGTTCCGAAGGATGGGGCAATTTGAAGGGGCGCAGAGCGAGACCAACCTCGCCCGGAATATTTGGGAGGGCCAGGGTCATCTTTTGGCGGCGAATTCCTCTCTTGAACAATTGGCGTTGATTGCCTTCAACCGGGGCTCTCCGGCTGAAAGTGTCGTATTGGTCGAACGGGCTGCGGACATTGCGGAGCAGAGTTTCGGGCCCGATAGCCCCGCCCTCGTCCCCATTCTTGCCGAGCTTGGACGCTTCTACATCATCGCCGGCCGGAATGACGCTGCCGAGAAGATTCTGTCACGCGTCAACGGCCTGATCGGTGACAATCCGTCGGAGCAAGCTCCGGGATATTTGGGAGTGCTGCAATTGCGGGCCCAGCTCAACGCCGAGCGTGGCAATATCGACGAGGCCGAGGCGACCTTCGTTCGCGCGATCGCCGTGGCCACCAAATATGGCGGCCTGGAGGGCGACGCCGTTGGCAACAACTCGTTCAATCTCGCCCAGCTCTATCTGAAGGCGGGCCGTTTTAACAAAGCCGTCACGTGCTTCGTGAAGGCTCTCGATATTTTCAAAAGAGAAAATGGCGATCGTTCTCCGATCGTCGGCTATACGCTGATGGGCGCCGCACAGGCATACGGCAAAATCGGAGATAAAGCGTCGTCGAAGGCGCTCTATGCAGCGGCACTCGACATTCTAGGCCCGACCATCGCTGCGCAGAAACCCCAACCGAAATGGCTGTGAGTCTCGCTCATCGATCTCGATAATGGCTAACCCGCCGCGCGCATCACCGCATCGGCGAGCAATCCCGCAAACAGCAGCAATCCGGCGTCGCGGTTGGAGATGAAGACGCGCTTGCATAGCGCTGCGTCCGAAATGTCGAGACGGACGATCTGCCAGGCCAGATGCACGGCGAATATCGCCAGCGCGATCCAGCCGAGCGCGCCCGCTTTGGCCAGCGCCAGCGCTGTGCCGATCAAGACCGCTGCCATGGCGTAAAACGCCGTCAGTGCCGGGCGGGTGCGCGCGCCGAACAACAGAGCGGTCGATTTCACGCCGATCAGCGCGTCATCCTCGATGTCCTGATGCGCATAGATGGTGTCGTAGCCGATCACCCACGAAATCGAACCGGCATAGAGCCAGAGCGCGGCGGCATCGATCCGCCCGAGGAGAACCGCAAATCCCATCAGCGCGCCCCATGAGAACGCCAGACCGAGCGCGACCTGCGGCCAATAAGTGATCCGTTTCATGAACGGATAGATCGCGACGACGACCAGCGAGGCGATGCCGGTGATCACCGCGAAGCGGTTGAATTGCAGCAGCACCACCAGGCCGATCAAGGCCTGGGCCACGAGGAAGATCACCGCTTGCGGCACGCTGACCTGTCCCGCCGGGATCGGCCGCGACCGGGTACGTTCGACCAGCGCGTCGAGATCGCGGTCAGTGATGTCGTTCCAGGTGCAACCGGCGCCCCGCATCACGAACGCCCCGACGAAAAACAGCACGATGGTGAGCGGCAATTGGCCGAGATGGCCGGCCACGCCGGCGGCCAGCGCCGCCGACCACCAGCACGGCATCAACAGCAGCCACCCGCCGATCGGCCGGTCGAAACGCGCCAGCCGCAGATAAGGCCGCGACCATGATGGCGCGCGGGTGTCGACCCAGTTGCCGGTGGCGTCAGCAACGCGGGCGGCGACGCCGGTCATCCGACACCAGGTTTCGATTTGAAATTTCCGGCATCGACGCGCGGCAGCCGGCGCATGCGCTTCAAACCGGCGGCTCGGCTCATCGCGTCAGCACGTTGCCGTTCAGCGTATCGAAGGTGCTGCCGCCCTTCTTGCTCTTGGTCGCCTCCGGAAGCTGTGCCGCGGAGCCGAGTACGTCGCTCAGGCTCGGACCGGCCGGCCCTCCCCTCGCCTGCATTTGCGTGGCCGCGTTGCAGACCTTCTGCTGCATGCTTTCGGAGTTCTTGTGGCCATTCTTCAACTGGTCGAGCACCGTCGGCGGAATCCCGCACTTTGACGCGTGGGTCTCGACATATTTGATCATCCTGATTTCGGACTGGCCGAACGCTTCGATCAGCTTGCAGGCTTCCTGGGGCGTGGCGTGGCGATCGCTGGCCGCCTTGATCTGCTTGCCGCGTTTCTCGGCGTCCTCACGCAGCGGGACGAATTCCTTCATGCATTGATCGCCACTGGCCTGCGATGGCGCCGCCGGCGCGCCGCCGAAGCCTGCGCCGCCCATCGGCGCCGCACCGCCGACCGGGGCTGCGCCATTGACCGGAAACGAGGTGGGCGCGGCCCGGCTAAAGCCGCCGGCGGCGGGTGCTGCGCCATTCACCGGCGGGAATGCGGGATCGCTGCCCCGGAGCGCGCTATTCACCGGCGGAAACGCGGGATCGCTACGCCGGGCCGCGCCGTTCACCGGCGGAAATGCCGGATCATTCGCCGTGCCCGCGGCTTGATTCGGCAGCGGCGCCGGAAAGGCGCTCTGCGCCAGAACCTGGCCGGCATGGGCAGTGACGAAGGCCACGGTGAGCGGCACAATCAAGCGACGGATGATCAAGGTTGCTCCTCCGGCAAGGTCCAACGATCCCCAAACGCATTTCCAACGAAAGCGCTATTTACCGATGCGGGTGTTTACGATGCGGGTACTTACGATTCTTGCCTCGTCTTAACAACCCGGGGAATTTGGCAACAGCGCGGCGTAGCCCCCGGCGAGGGCCAAAAATAGCCCCCCGATTCTAACGCTTTAGGCTAAAAACGACGTCCGGAACATTAAATATGCCCCAAATGGACTTCTCCGCTCCCCGCTTGTTCGTCGAGGCCGCCCTGGCCCCGGGCGAGATTGTCGCGCTCGAGCGCAACCAGAGCAATTATCTCGGCAACGTGCTGCGGCTGGCCGCGGGCGATGCCATCCTGGTGTTCAACGGGCGCGACGGTGAATGGCGCGCCGAGATCGGCGGACGCAAGCGGCCCGACAGCCTGACCATCGTGGCCCAGACCCGGCCGCAGGACCGGCTGCCGGACATTGCTTTCGTGTTCGCGCCCTTAAAACACGCCCGGCTCGATTACATGGTGCAGAAGGCGGTCGAGATGGGCGCCTCGTCGCTACAGCCGGTCTTGACCCGCTTCACCCAGGTCTCGCGGGTCAATGGCGAGCGGATGCGCGCCAATGTGATCGAAGCCGCCGAGCAATGCGGCATCCTGAGCCTGGCCGAGGTGGCGGAACCGCTGAATCTCGATCGTTATCTCGGCCAGCGCGACGCCTCCCGCCTGCTGGTGTTCTGCGACGAGGCCGCCGATGTCGCCGACCCGGTGCAGGCGCTATGCGGGGAACAAGCGGCTTCCCGCGGAATCGACATCCTGATCGGCCCGGAAGGCGGATTTGCCGAGGAAGAGCGCGCCATTTTGCTGCGGCAGCAGCGAACCTTGCGGCTTTCGCTGGGACCACGGGTGCTTCGTGCCGATACTGCGGGCGTGGCGGCGCTGGCGCTGGTACAGGCTGTTTTGGGCGATTGGGCCGGGTCCGGGGCTTAGAAACCGAAAAACGACCTGTTTTACTGCTTTTGGCCGGTCATTAAGCGATCCGGCCGATCCCTGTCGAAACCCCGCGCCTGCCATGCTAAGGGCTGCGCCAGATAACCCTGTTGGAACCCGTTTCGGGACAGTTGGACGCCAAGATGACCTCGACCACCGCCGGATCAGCCGCCTGGACCGACGCACTGCTATCGTCGTTCGTGCAGGCCGGCTACATCAGGGCCGAGCCCGCGATCCTGCAGCCGGCCGAGCCGTTCCTCGACCTGTCCGGCGAGGACATCCGCAAAAGCCTTTATCTGACCACCGATCCCGGCGGCGAGGAATTGTGCCTGCGCCCCGACCTCACCATTCCGGTGGCGTGCGATTATCTTCGGTCCGGCCGCGCCGGCCAGCCGGCCGGCTTCAGCTATCTCGGACCGGTGTTTCGCTATCGGGGCGGCCGCTCCAACGAGTTTCTGCAGGCCGGCATCGAATCGTTCGGCCGGCAGGACCGCGCCGCGGCCGACGCCGAGATGCTGGCGCTGGCGCTGCAAGCCACCAGCGCGGTCGGCTTGACGGATGTCGAAATCCGCACCGGCGACGTCGCGTTGTTCAACGCGCTGATCGATGCGCTCGGGCTTTATCCGGTGTGGCGGCGGCGGCTGATCAAGGATTTCAACCGCAAGGTCAGCCTGGCCGAGGATATCGAGCGGCTGACGCTCGCTACCGCCCCCGGCCGCAACGAATATGAAGGCGTGCTCGCGGCATTGGCCGGCTCCGACCGCAAGGCGGCGCTGGCGCTGGTCACCGACCTGATGTCGATCGCCGGCACCACCAATGTCGGCGGACGCACGGTTGCCGAAATCGCCGATCGCTTCCTCGAGCAATCGACCCTGAAAGGCGGCGCGCTGCCGCGCGACGCGCTCAAGACCATCAAGCAGTTCCTGGCGATCTCGGGCGATCCTGACGACGCGGTCGCGCAACTGCGCGCGCTCGCCGAGGAGGCGAAACTCGATCTGGCCACAGCGATCGATCAGCTCGAAAGCCGCGTCGGTTTCATGGCCGCGCGCGGCATCGATACCAAGACGGTGCGTTTTGCAACCTCGTTCGGACGCGGCCTGGATTATTACACCGGCTTCGAGTTCGAGCTGCACAGCAAGGGCAATGGCGTCGAACCGCTGGTGGCGGGCGGACGCTACGACGGATTGATGACCCAGCTCGGCTCGGCAACGCCTATTCCCGCGGTCGGATTTTCGGTGTGGGTCGAAGCCCTCAGCGGCCTCAAAAGGAGCGCATCATGACGGCGCCATTCGTTCTGGCGGTTCCGTCCAAGGGCCGCCTGCAGGAAAACGCCGAGGCGTTCTTCGCGCATGCCGGCCTCGCGCTGGCCAAGCCGCGCGGCGCCCGGGACTATCGCGGCACCATCAACGGGCTCGACAATGTCGAGATCGCTTACCTTTCGGCGAGCGAGATCGCCTCGCAACTGGCGCGCGGCGCGGTGCATCTCGGCGTCACCGGCGAGGATCTGGTGCGTGAGAGCATCGCGGATGCCGACAAGCGGGTGCATCTGATCGACACGCTGGGCTTCGGCAGCGCCAATGTGGTGGTCGCGGTGCCGCAGGCCTGGATCGACGTCCGCACCATGGCCGACCTCGACGACGTCACCACCGGATTCCGCGCCAAGCATAACCGGCGGATGCGGGTCGCGACCAAATATATCAACCTGACCCGGACCTTCTTCGCCGCCCATGGCGTGGTCGATTATCGCATCGTCGAGAGCGCAGGTGCGACCGAAGGCGCGCCCGCGGTCGGCACCGCCGAGATGATCGTCGATATCACCACGACGGGTGCGACGCTCGCCGCCAACGGCCTCAAGGTGCTCGACGATGGCGTGATCCTGCGCAGCCAGGCCAACCTCGTGGCCTCGCGCGACGCCGACTGGTCGGAGACGGCCCGCGAGACCGCGCGCGTCATCCTCGATCACATCGCCGCGCGCGCCCGCGCCAGCAAATACCGCGAGGTCCGCACCCGCTTCAAGGAATGCACCGCGGCGCTGTTGACCGAAGCCCATAATCGCTTCGGCGTGGTCTCGCCGTTCGGCGGCCCGACCTCGTCGGGAATGGTGACGCTGCATTGCCCGCCGGCGCAGCTCTATGCGCTCGGCAGCTTCCTGCGCGACCACGGCGCCGACACGGTTTCGGTGGCCTCGCTCGACTATGTGATGGATCGCGACAATCCGCTGTTCGCCAAACTCGAGGCGTTCTTGCGGTCGTGACCGTCAAGCGCCCGCCCTGCTTGGGGACCCATCTTGAGCCGCATCCCTGTGGCGACAGAGCGAGCCGATTGCCATATGTTGCTCGTATTGACGGTGAGACCTGATCGATGACGCTCGGTACCGATGTTTCCGGCCTGTCCACCACCGCCGCCAGTGCCGCGGCGCAGGGGCTGTCGATCGTCGTGCCGGTCTTTAACGAGGCCGCCGGGCTTGCCGCACTGCATGCGCGGCTGGCGGTACTCGCGAAAACCTTGCGCGAGCGTTATCGCCTCGGCTGCGAGGTGGTTTACGTCGATGACGGCAGTTCCGACGACACCTACCGCATCGCGCTCGGGCTCGTCGCCGACGGGCTCGATGTCCAGGTGGTGTCGCTGTCGCGCAATTTCGGCAAGGAAGCAGCGCTGATGGCGGGGCTCGATCACGCCCGGCGCGGCGCCGTGCTGTTCATGGACGGCGACGGCCAGCATCCGGCCGATATCGTCGAGCGGCTAGTCGGTCACTGGATCGATGACGGCTACGACGTGGTCTATACCGCGAAAGCCCATCGCGACAATGAATCGTTCCTGCGGCGGATCGCGGTGCGCGGCTTCTACGCGCTGATCAATTGGGGCGCGCGGCAGAAGATCCCCGAGGACGCCGGCGATTTCCGGCTGTTGTCGCCGCGCGCGGCCGCCGCCCTCAAGCAGCTCCCCGAACGCAATCGCTTCTTCAAGGGGCTCGCCAGCTGGATCGGTTTTCGCCAGATCCGCGTCGACTACGAGCCAGCGGCCCGCGCCCATGGCGTCACCACGTTCAGCCCCGGCCGCCTGGTCGGGCTTTCGATCGAGGGCCTGACCTCGTTCTCGGTGGCGCCGTTGCGGCTTGCGAGCCTGCTCGGCGCGGCGCTGGCAACGATAGCGTTTTTGTTCGGCCTTTCGATCCTCTGGGAAACCTGGACCACCGGCGGCTCGGTCCCCGGCTACCCCTCACTGGTGGTCGGCCTGATGACTATCGGCGGCGTGCAGCTCATCATGATCGGCATCGTCGGCGAATATATCGGCAAGATCCTCTCGGAGCTGAAAGCGCGCCCGATCTATTTCGTGGCCGAGCACAGCGAAAAGCGGATCGAGCCGGAGCGCAACAATAGCTCCGACGCCAGGTCGGCGGCGGAATGAACGACGCCCGGCCGCCGCGACGGTTCTGGCTGTGCGCCGACGATTACGGCATCAGTCCCGGCGTCAACCGCGCCATTCGCGAACTGATCGAGCGCGGCCGTCTCAACGCGACGTCGGTGATGGTGGTCGGTTCAGCGATCGGCCGCGACGAAATCAGTTCGTTGCAAGCGGCCACAGCCCAAAACCCGCGTTGCGCGATCGGGCTGCACGCGACGCTGACGGCGCCGTTCCGGCCGCTGACGATGCATTTCCAGCCGGTCGATGGCGGGCAATTCCTCTCTTTTCCGAAACTGCTGCGCGCGGGTCTGGCCAGGCGGCTCGATCCTGAAATCGTCCGCGCCGAATTGATGGTGCAGCTTGCAGCCTTCCGCGAATTGTTCGGCCGCCCGCCGGATTTCGTCGACGGCCACCAGCATGCGCAGCTGTTCCCGCAGGTGCGTGACGGCTTTCTGGCCGCGGTGAAGGAAGCAGCCCCCGACGCCTGGGTGCGCCAAAGCGGGCGACGCTTGCCTTTGATGCAGCGGCTCGCCGCGCCCAAGGCGCTGGTTCTGGACATGCTCAGCGCCCGGTTTCGCAAGCGCGCGGCGCAGGCCGGCATCGCCTTCAATCCGGGCTTTGCCGGCGCCTATGATTTTTCCAAAGCACCGGATTTTGCCGCGCTGATGGGCGAGTTTCTCGATGGCCTGCCGGAGGGCGGCCTCGTGATGTGCCATCCGGGATTCGTCGATGACGTCTTGACCGGCCTCGATCCGCTGACCGGCCAACGCGAACGCGAATATGCGTTTCTCGCCGGTGAGGATTTTCCGGAACTGCTGGCCCTGAATAAAGTTACACTCGAATAGAGTTACACCTGAACAAAGTTACACTCGGCTGATATCGCTCGGGAATCCTTCGCGCCGTTTTGTCGCATACCGAAATTTAATCCGACGCGGCACTACTTGCGACACAAACCCCGCTTACATCTCCAGCGCGCGATTCGACATTCATCCGACGCGACGGAGAACGCTATGACACCGCAAGAACGCCAACTGGTTGACGATCTTTTTGCCCGGCTCTCGAAGGTCGAGGGTACGCCTCGCGATCCCGACGCCACCGCGGCGATCTCGCAGGGCCTGCGTACTGCGCCGAACGCCCTCTATGCCCTGGTGCAGACCGTGCTGGTGCAGGACGAAGCGCTGAAGCAGGCGCATCACCACATCGAGGAGTTGGAGGCGGCAGCCGCGCCCGAACAGCAGCAGCCGCAAGGCGGCTTTCTGGATTCGATGCGGGATGCGATCTTTGGTCAAGGCCAGTCACACGGCTCGGTGCCGAACGTCCCGCCGCCCAGCTCCGGCAGCCGTCCGGTCTGGAACAGCGGTCAGGTGATGCAGCAGGCGCAATCGCCCGGACATTATGACCAAGGTTATGGACAGCAGCAGCCCGGCTACGGTCAGCCCTATGGCGCGCCGCAAAGTCCCATGGGCGGCGCGTTCGGTGGCGCGCCGGGCGGAGGCGGCGGCTCGTTTCTCGGCACGGCGGCAGCCGCCGCGGCCGGCGTGGTCGGTGGTTCGCTGCTGCTCAACAGTTTCCGCGGCCTGATGGGGGGCGGCGGCAGCCGGTCAGCCTTCGGCGATACCGCGAGCCTCGGAGAGAACCGCAATCCGTGGAGCGATCAATCCCGCAGCGGTCTGGCCCGCGACGCCGGCGTCAACGATGTCGGCTCGCAACAGGATCTCGCCCGCCAGGATCGCGAGCAGGATGCCGAGCAAGACCGCGAAGACGACGCCAGTTCGCGCGACGGATTTTTCAATTCCGCATCGAACGACGACAGCGATCATGATTCCGACGGCTTCGATGGCGACGGCGATAGCGACAACGCCTGATCGGGCGTTTCGGCCCCTCTCCCCAATCGGGAGAGGCGCCGATTGATTTCGAGAACGGTTGCCGCCGTTCCAATGCGTCAGGTGTCCATCGCCGCAATCAAGGACGCGATTTCGATGGTCGCGAAATTGCAAAAGGTGTCCGAGACCGCATACGGGAAGATGATCTTGTCGCGGTGGCGCATCGCGCCGCAGGTATAGACGACGTTCGGCACGTATCCTTCACGCTCGGAAGGGTCCGGGCGCAACAGCGGCTCGCGCAGGCGGCCGAGCACCTTCGAAGGATCCTTTTTGTCGAGCAACGCCGCCCCGATCGAATATTTTCGCACCGGGCCGACGCCGTGCGTCAGCAACAGCCATCCTTCATCAAGCTCGATCGGCGATCCGCAATTGCCGATCTGCACGAATTCCCAGGGATAGCGAGGCTTCAGGATCGGCTGGCCGCCGTCCCACGTATGGAGATCGTCGGAATAGATCAGATAGAGGTTTTCGTTATCCTGGCGCGCGATCATCGCATATTTGCCGTCGATCTTTTGCGGGAATAACGCCATGCCCTTGTTGCGCGCGGCATCGCCCTTCAAGGCCGATAGCCGGAACGATACAAAGTCGGACGTCTCGATCAGCTCCGACCGGATCGCCCGTCCGCTATAGGCGGTGTAGGTCGCATAATAGATCTTCTGCTCCGCGCCGCTGAATTGCACGAAGCGGGCATCCTCGATCCCGTTCGACTGCGCTTCGGTGATCGGAAAGATCACCCGCTCGCTGATATCCTCGCCGGCCGTGAAACTGATGTCGACATCGTCGCCGCCCGCGCTCAGCCTGACGAGATCGGGGCTGGCTGCAAAACGCGCCGTCGGATCGACGCGGACGGCCCCGTTTGCCGCAATCAACCCCGATCGAAATGTCAGCGAAGACACGTGGCCTTCGCCAACCGCACGAAGACTGAGGATAAAGCGAAGGCTGCCTTCCGGCGTTCCCGACTGATCGGGATGCGCGACGATGCTCGGATTGAAGAGTGCCGACGCCTCGAACGAATATTCATTGAGAAAATAGGCGCCGACGAGCCGCCGCTGCGCCTGCGTGAACGCGGCATGGTCGGCCAGCGCCGCTTCCATCTCCGCGGCGCGGGCCTCAAAGGTTTGCAGCAAGTGGCGATGACGGCCGAGGAAGTTCGCCAGCACGTCGGCCAATTGACGCTCCGTCGTCTCCGGGTCGAGCGCGAGAACCCGCTCGACGATATGGTTGGCGCGGGTCTTGTCGGTCGGATTGAGGTCGCGCGGCTCGGTAGCCGGCTTGAAAGGCCGAACGATCACGCGGGTCGGATCCGGCCGCAGATGAAGGGCCTGGCGATCGAGAAAGGGAAATTCCGGCAAGTTGGCCTCTGACAGGTTGAAGGGGGTACTCGTTCTCGGCGCCGTCAGGCGACGAGCGGAGCGGGGCTGACGCGGCTTTCGCTGAGGCGGGCGATTTGTCGAATCTCGGACAGGCCGAGCAGGTACGACACCACGGATTCGCCCCCGCGGTTTTCGTTGGGACGGTCGGGATGCAGGCCATCGCGGCAGCTTCCGGTTTCCAGATCGACCAGGGAGACCGACAAATCGTTGCTGCCAAGAAACCACGCGAATACCCGCGCGGCTTCGGCTTTCCATTCGACATCATGATCGGCGCGCCACGCCGCGAGGCAGGCCGCAATGGTCGCCGCGGCCTCCAGCGGCTGCTGGTCGAAGGCTTGCGGCGGTTGGCGACGATCACCAAATCCCGCCGTGCCGATCGGGCGGAATTGGCCCTTCGTCGAGGTTTGCCGTTTCACAAGCCAGCGCAGCGACTTCAAGCCGA
>NZ_LMUK01000029.1:90828-109872 GCF_009766005.1 Bradyrhizobium sp. S69
ACATAACGCGATGTCTTGCTGGCGATGCCGGTCAAGATCAGCGCCTGGGGCAAGCGGGCGTTGTCGTAGGCCAACCCGTCCTCGAACCAGACCCAATCGTCCGTTGCCACAGCGTTGAAGATCGAGATCAACCGATCGGCAAGCACGGCGCGCAGGCGGGTCGCGCGGAAATCGTCGGTAACAGCCGCGCAGTAAGCATCGAGCCCGAGCAACACAAACGCCCACGCCCGCGGCGAGCGAAAGCCTTCGGCCGCACCCAGCGCTTCGGAAAACAGCGATGCGGCCCACGAGCGCCGCGACATGTTGGCGTCGGTGAGTGCGCACACGCCGAGCGCCCAAAGCGTTCGCCCGTGGCTGTCCTCTGACCCCTTGTCCTCCAGCCAGCAGCGATTGAAGCCCATGAAATTGCGAAATCGTTGCACATCCGGATTCCAGGCGTGCTGGACGAAGGCGGCAAACCGCGCCGTCAGGACTTCCGGCAGCCGCTGTTCGCCGGGGTTGTTGAGCGCGCAGGCCAGGAGCAGCGCGCGGGCGTTGTCGTCGACGCAATAGCCGTGGGCGCGATCCGGCACGCTGTGAACGGCATGCTGAAACAGTCCGGTGTCGTCGCACATCGACAGGAAATGGCCGAGTTGCATTTCCGGCGGCGCGCGGCTGTCGCGCAGCAGCGTATTGGTGTCCGAGCGCGCAATGGTCTTGAGCCGATGCCGGCGCCCGGCATTCTCAAATACCGACATGTAGCGCTCGGCGGTTCGTTCCCATGTCATGGAGCGGCTGCTCGAATAGGCGCGCTTGCGCATCGCCTGCCGAAGCACGTCGTTGGTCAGGAGCTTTGCGATTTCGATGCCGAGCGCGGCCGCGTCGCCAAAGGGCACCAGAATGCCGCGGCCGTCGGCGAGCAGTTCGCGGGCATGCCAATATGGCGTGGAAACCACCGCCTTGCCGAGCCCGAAACTATAGGCCAGCGTGCCCGACGTCATCTGGGCTTCATTCAGATATGGCGTCACATAAACGTCGGACATCGAGATGAAATCGAGCAGCGTCTTCTGATCGACGAATTGGTCGAGAAACACCACGTGATCCTCGACGCCGGCCTGGCGCGCATGCGCCACCAGGCTCTCACGATAGGCTTCGCCCTGATCGCGTACCAGGTTCGGATGCGTCGCCCCGAGTACGACGTAAACCGCGTCGGGCCGGGTTTTCAAAATCGAGGGCATGGCGTCGATCATGACCTCGATGCCTTTGTTCGGCGACAGCAGGCCGAATGTCAGGATGACAGCACGGTTGACGAAGCCAAACTTGTCCTTGGCCTCGTCGGGCTCGACGAATGCAAACTCCGGGATGCCGTGCGGGATGATTTCGATCTTCTCGTCGGGGACATGATAGACCGACCGCAGCAGCTCCCGGCCCTTTTCAGCCATCACCACGACCTTGGACGATGCCTCGACAATTCGCGCGATGACATCGCGCTGGGCCTTTGTCGGCTCGGACAGGACCGTGTGCAGCGTGGTGACGATCGGGATGGTCAGGCGCGACAGCAGGGTCATGATCTGACCTCCGGCTTCGCCGCCGAAAATGCCGAATTCATGCTGCAGGGAAACCGCCTCGAAGCCGCCGCTGTTGAGGTACTCGGCCGCCCGCACATAATCATCGGGCCGATCGTCGTTGATCTCGATACCGACCGTGGACGGATAATCATAGACTTGGCCGTGATCGGTCATCGCCACGATCACGGTTTCCAGATCGCCCCGCGAGGCCTCAATGGCGCACTGCAGATCGGTGGTAAAGGTCGCGATGCCGCAGCGGCGGGGCAGCGAGTTTCCGATGAACGCGATACGATTTACGACGGCCAATTTGGAGTCTCCGATTGTTCGCGCGCGGCACGCTCTGGGGAAGTCGGCACCAGCGGGGCGGACGAAGAGGCATGTGGGACGCGGCCGGGTCCGGCAGCGCTTCGCTCTCTCAGCAGATCGAGATTTACGGTCGGGCCGGGATAGGCCAGCAACGCCTTCAGTCCGTCCGCACCGGCCTCGATGTCGGCATGATCGGCCTGCAGGAAAACCGCCTCCCCCAACGACAGCGTCGTTGCGCCCAGTTGGGCGTGGCCTTCGATCGCCAGCAGCCAGGTCTCTTTCGGCGCGTCGAGCATCCAAACGGAACCCGGAAGGAGATCAATCCGTTCCAGGGCAAAGTGAGAATTGACGGTGAGGACCGTTCGCGCGCCGCTCAATCGCTCGGCAGGCGCTTGATTTTCGCGAGGCCCGGCCGTCGCCACGGCGACGGCGTTTTCGATGTGCAATTCGCGCTGCCGTCCATAGTCGAACAGCCGGAACGTGGCGTCGCTGTGCTGCTGGATCTCGGCAAGAACGATGCCGGCGCCGATCGCGTGAATGGTTCCGGCGGGGATGAAGAAAACGTCGCCCCGATGGACCGGGTGCCAATGCAGAATGTTGGCGATCGAGCCGTCCGCGATCGCCGTTCGCAGCTCCGTAACCGAGCGCGGATAATTCAGTCCCAGCGCGACCTCTGCGCCAGGAATGGCGGAGAGAATGTACCATGCTTCGGTCTTGCCGCTGGCAAGCCCGATCGAGCGCGCAAACGCATCGTCCGGATGAACCTGAATCGAGAGCGGCTCGGTGGTGAACAGCAGTTTGAGCAGCAGCGCCGTCTCGGGCGCGGCGGGGTCCGGGCGCTCAAACCACAATTCCCCGATCGGGCCGTCCGTCGTCGACGCCTCGCTCCACGGATGCAGATCAACGCTGCCCCACGGCTTCGGCTTGGTTCGCACGATGGCATGTTCGATCGTCAGGACGGTCTCCTTACCTGTGGCGCCAGAGCATGATCCGGAAAAGTGGAAACCGGTTTTCCCTCGGGACAAACGCGAAGCGTTTGCCCGGAGATCATGCTCAAAACAATGAACTAGATTGAACGGAACTGCTGGCCTGCTGCTTGGGCGAGAAGGCAACCATCAGTCTTCGGCTGCCGGTCGACGTCGGCTGAAAGGGATCGCGACCTTCACGTTGCCGCTATGATTGAGTTCAGTGGCACATCCAGGAAATAGACAAACCCCGACGGATCGTAGGTGAGCTGCACGTGGCCATTCAATTGCTGACCGAGCGACTCCATCATGCGGGTGCCGAAGCTACGCCGTGTCGGACGCTGAACGGCAGGCCCGCCTTTTTCGGTCCAGCTCAGGCGCAGCCGCTGTTTCGCATCGTCGATCGTCCAGGAGATCTCGACGCGGCCCGCGGCGGTCGAAAGCGCACCAAATTTGGTGGTATTGGTGCACAGCTCATTGAGCGTCATCGCCAGTGCGATGACGGCGCCGGACGTAATTCTGATATCCGGCCCGTTGAAATGAAATCGCCTGGCCCCCAGGCTGTCATACGGCTCTGTCGCGCCGCTCAGGGTATGGGTGAGACTGGCATTGGACCAACTGATCTGCATCAACAGATCATGGGCGCGTCCCAGCGCCACGAGCCGTCCCTCCATGGCCTGCTGTCCATGCTCGATGCTGGTCGCAGCCCGGAAACTTTGTGAAGCGATGGCGCTGACCGTCGCCAGCGTATTCTTGATGCGATGATGCAGTTCGCCAAGAATAAGCTTCTGCAGCTTGTCGGCGGCCTCGCGTTCTTTGGCATCGATGCCGGCTTGCTTGAGCAGCACCTTGGCGTCGATGCCGGCCTGTTCCAGCAAGACACGGAGGCTGTCGTTTTCAGCTGATAACTCGACCTCGTGGGCCGAACGCGGCAAAGCATCAATCGACGCAGCCGGTTGAATCATCGGCGCTTGAGGAAGGATCCTCAGCGCACCCACCCCTACCATCGCCTGCAATTCAATGACCATTTGCCCAACACCCAACGGCTTGCCGAAGAACCGGCTGTCGGCCGGCCTTTCCGCATCGGACGGTTTCACCTGGCCGGAGACCAGGATGATCTTGATCGCAGGCCAACGGTCATGCACGGCGTGAGCCAACTTCAGGCCGTCCATGCTGCCCGGCATCTGAATATCGGTGAACAGCAGATCGATATCCGAGCGGGATTCCAGAATGGCGAGCGCCTCATCGGCGTTCACGGCTTCAACGGGAGTAAATCCGGCATCTTCCACAATATCGACCGCGCGCATTCGCAGCACCATTTCGTCCTCGACGACAAGAACGTTGGGCACTCCGGTCGATCCTGTTTCTGCTGGCACCCTTAACTCCTTCTTGGCACTCGTCGATCAACGGCGAGGAAATCGACGAGCTTTCAGTCTTTGGCGGTTCGTGCCGGACGGGGGCCGGTCCAGGCGGGGAGCGCGTCCCATTCCGACCATCGCATGCGGCGCTCTTCGTCGCCGACTTTGATAAAAACAAACGGGGCGTCGTCCTGCCCGGTCTTTGATCCCGCGAATGTCGCCGGAAGTCCGTTTGCGTTTCTGATGGTCGCTGTATTTGCCATGTCGTTGACCGCCTGCTTGGTTGAGGCGGGAGCGCAATGCTCTCAGTCACCGGTAACAGCCGAGGGCGGGCGGTGATACCGGATATATAGGAACTTCCCCACCCAATAGCGAGGCGGGGCGTCAGCCATATCCGCTTTAATAGCGGTATCTTTAGGCCGGTATTTCGCTATGATTAGACCCCCTGACGTCCGAAACGACGAGGGGCATCTTCTCATACCCACCTTGGCCAGCCGGTCCCTTTTCGGAAGGGTTTTCGGCGATTGGATGTCGCATGGTTTCAACCGATCATTTCCGGCAAGAGCTTCGATCCCGGTTCGAACTGGCGAACGCGCAAGGTCAGCAAGACCTGACCATCGAGTGTGGCGAGCTTTACCGGTCCGTCAGCAAGCTTCCTGTTTTCGATCCATGGATGATCTTCTGCTGCAACGCGATGCGCGCGGAAATGGCAACCACGGATCGCTTGATCTTCGATGACAGCAAGGCAAGCCTGCTGACGGTGCACTATGCCCTGCCACGACGTCAAAGGCCGCCGCCAAAATCAAATTAGGCCTGTCCCGATGGCTCCTATGATCAGTTTGTCGCTGCTGCTGTTCCAGAACGGGTTGCCAGATCTTCCGGTGGTGCTGATCGAGCCGCATCGAAATCACGGCGGTATCTGGCGCATCAAGTTCAGCTATGAAACCGACCAGCCGCTCTCGATGAGCGCCGAACAGGCATCGTCATTGGCAACCGATCTCCATCAGATCGGCGAAAACGAACTGGCTGATGAGATCGATGACGCGGTCAGAAGTGCGACCCGTTATAGCTCGATGTAGTTGCTGTACGCGTTGTCTCGCGACAAACGCGAAGCGTTTGCGCGGGAAGCATGACCATGAAAACGGCCGCTCGAATATATCGAGCGGCCGTTTTTGATCGATGATGCCTTGCCAAGAATAAATCAGATCACGACGACCTTGGCGCCGACATTGACGCGGCCATAGAGGTCGATCACGTCCTGATTGCGCATCCGGATGCAACCCGACGAGACGTTGGTGCCGATGGTCCAGGGCTCGTTGGAGCCGTGGATACGATAGAGCGTCGACCCCAGATACATCGCGCGTGCGCCGAGCGGGTTTTGCGGGCCGCCTTCCATGTGCCGCGGCAGATCGGGACGGCGCTGAAGCATTTCAGCCGGCGGCGTCCAATCCGGCCATTCCTTCTTCGCGGAAACCGTCTTGACGCCGGACCAGGTGAAGCCCGGCTTGCCGACGCCGATGCCGTAGCGCAGCGCCTTGCCGTTGCCCTGCACCAGATAGAGGAACTTGTTCGGCGTATCGACCACCAACGTGCCGGCGTTTTCCTTGCCGCCGTAATCGACCATCTGCTTTTCGAATTTCGGATCGAACGGACGCTGCGTCGGATCCGAGGCCTCTTGCTGCGGCTCCGCCTGCTGCATGTCGGACTGCGGCAGCAGCGGACGCCGCGCGTCGTAGGACGGCTGCTGCTGATAGACCGGTTGCTGCTGGTAGGAAGGCTGCTGCGGGTAGCGGCCGCCTTGCGCCTGCTGGTCACCGAATATGAATTCGATGAAGCCACCACCCATGTTGGAGGCCGTGCGCATGCGAGCCGGTGGCGCCGCCTGATTGCCGTAGATCACCGTGGGTTCGGGAAGCGCCGCATCGATCGCGGCGGCTTGATGGGTTCCGGCAACGAAGGAAGACGCGCCGGCGAGGAACGCAAGGGTCATTTTTCTGAACATCGACGTACTCTGCACTGTTTCGTCTATGATGAGTTCTTGAGGGCGCCTGGACGACGCCCGCCGCATGCGATCAATACAAATCAAAACCTAATCGGTTTGGTAAACAAAAACGGCGTTTCGATTCACCACGTCGCCAATCCCGCGCCGTTTCATGCCGTAGCGTTTATTTTCGATGAACGCGCGGCAAGCATGGTTAACCGTTGGTATGCGCCGATCGCACCGCGCCTGATGGAAGGTTCCGGCGTGAACTTGCTGTTAAATCGCATCTGCTTAAACATGATCAGCGCAGTCCAGGAATATCCCCATGCCGATTCATCGCAGACGTTTTCGTATCGAAGAAGCAGTTGCCGGCGACATGCCGATTGCCTCGGTCGCCGATGGCGATGTCGGCCCGATGCACCAGGAGATCATGAATGAGCTGCGCGCGATCCGCAGCCAGATGGCCGCCCCGAGCGGCGTCGCACTGGAGATCGGGGCGTCGGTCGAACGCGAAGCCGCCGATACCCACGCGATGCTCGAGACCTATCGGGCCCAGATCGAGCAATGCGAGAAACTCAAGGTCGAACTCGATTTGATTTACGACGCCATCAACCGCACCAAGCGGGAAATCGCGGTGCTGCACGGCAAGAGCTTCAGCGGCGAGGAAATGGCCAAGGTCAATGGCGAGCTCGGCGCCGTAGTCGGCGGCACCGAGGAGGCCACCCAGCAAATTCTGGAAGCCGCCGAAGCGATCGACCAGTCCGCCAGCGCGCTGATGAAGGTGAATTCGCCCGATCAGCAGAAGCTGCTCAGCGAGGAAATCCAGGAGCGCGTGGTTTCGATTTTCGAGGCCTGTAATTTCCAGGACCTCACCGGCCAGCGCATCAAGAAGGTGATGACCACGATGAAATTCATCGAAAATCACATCACCGTCATGATGGACATCTGGGGCGGCGTCGACGCGATCAAGGCCCATGCCCCGCCGGTCGTCGATACCCGCGAAGGCGACGACAAGCTCCTGAACGGCCCCAAGCTCGACGGCGACGTCGGCCACGCCTCGCAGGACGACATCGACGCGCTGTTCGATTAAGTTCGCGCGCTTTATCGCAAACGCGACAACGCCGGCCTAGCGCCGGCGTTTTCCGTTTCGCCACGCGGCAGCTGGAAACCCTTAACCAGCCCGAACACGGCGGGAATCACCACCAGCGTCAGCAGCGTCGATGAGATCATGCCGCCGATCATCGGCACCGCGATGCGCTGCATGATTTCGGAGCCGGTGCCGGTGCTCCACATGATCGGCAGCAAGCCGGCCACGATCGCAAAAACTGTCATCATTTTGGGCCGCACCCGTTCGACGGCGCCTTCCATGATCGCGTCGTACAGATCCTGGCGGGTCAAGCGACGGCCTTCGGCGTCACACCGCGCCTGCACTTCCGCCAAAGCCTGATTGAGATAGATCAGCATCACGATGCCGGTTTCGGCCGCGACCCCCGCAAGCGCGATGAAACCCACGACCACGGCCACCGACAGGTTGAAACCGAGCCACCACATCAGCCACAGGCCGCCGACCAGCGCGAACGGCAGCGACAGCATCACGATCAGGGTTTCCGTCAGCGAGCGGAAATTCAGGAACAGCAGCAGGAAAATGATCGCCAGCGTGACCGGCACGACGATCTTGAGGCGGGCGGTCGCGCGCTCGAGATATTCGAATTGCCCGCTCCAGAGCACGTAGGCGCCCGGCGGAAACTGGATGCTGGCCTTGACCGCCTGCTGGGCGTCGGCGACGTAGCTTCCGACGTCGCGGTCGCGGATATCGACATAGACATAGCTCGCGAGTTGTCCGTTCTCGGTGCGGATGGTCGTCGGCCCGCGCGCAAGCGAGATTTTGGCGACTTCCCCCAGCGGCACGGCGCCACCGCCCGGCATCGGAACCAGCACATCGTGGCTGATGGACTCGGGGTCGCCCCGCAGGTCGCGCGGGTAGCGCATATTGACGCTGAAGCGCTGACGTCCCTCGACGGTCGTGGTGACCGTTTGTCCGCCCATCGCGGTGGCGACGACGTCCTGGACGTCCTGCACCATGATGCCATAGCGCGCCAACGCGTCGCGATCGGGTGTCACGTCGAGGTAATAGCCGCCGATGCCGCGCTCGGCATAGGCTGACGAGGTGCCGGGAACGGCCTTGAGGACCTGCTCGATCTGTTTGGCCAGCGTGTCGATCTGGACCAGGTCGGTGCCGATCACCTTGACCCCGATCGGGGTCCGGATTCCGGTCGACAGCATGTCGATGCGGGCCTTGATCGGCTGGGTCCAGGCATTCGAGACCCCCGGGAATTGCAGCGCCCGATCCATCTCCGCGGTCAGACTGTCCAGCGTCAAGCCCGGCCGCCATTGTTCCCTGGGCTTCAGGTTGATGACCGTCTCGAACATCTCCGACGGCGCCGGATCGGTGGCGGTCTCGGCGCGCCCGGCCTTGCCATACACGGATGCGACTTCCGGAAAGCTGCGGATGATCCTGTCCTGGGTCTGCAACAGTTCGCCGGCTTTCGTCGTCGAGATACCCGGCAGCGTCGTCGGCATATAGAGCAGCGTGCCTTCGTTCAGATTGGGCATGAATTCAGTGCCGAGCTGGCGCGCCGGCCATACGGTCACCGCGAGCACGGCCAATGCGACCAGGATCACCGCTATCTTTGCGCGCATCACCGCCTTGATCACCGGCCGGTAAATCCAGATCAGAAAGCGGTTGATCGGATTGCGATGCTCCGGAATGATCTTTCCGCGCACGAAAACCACCATCAGGGCCGGCACCAGCGTGACGGACAGCAACGCTGCCGCCGCCATCGAGAACGTCTTGGTGAAGGCCAGCGGACCGAACAGCCGGCCTTCCTGGGATTCCAGCGTGAAGATCGGCAGGAACGACACGGTGATGATCAGCAGGCTGAAGAACAGCGCCGGTCCCACCTGTGCCGCGGCCTCGATCAGCACGTCAACCCGTGACCGCCCCGGCGCGGCTCGCTCAAGATGCTTATGCGCGTTCTCGATCATGACGATCGCCGCATCGACCATGGCGCCGATCGCGATCGCGATGCCGCCGAGGCTCATGATGTTGGACCCCAAGCCGAGCAGTTTCATGGCGCCGAACGCCATCAGGACGCCGACGGGCAGCATCAGGATGGCAACCAAAGCGCTGCGCACGTGCAACAGGAAGATGATGCAGACCAGGGCGACGATCGCGCTTTCCTCGAACAGGGTGTGCTTGAGGGTGTCGATGGCGGCGTTGATCAGGTTGGAGCGGTCATAGACCGGGACGATCTCGACCGATTTCGGCAGGCTGCCGGCGATTTCCGTGATCCGCTTCTTGACGTTCTCGATCACATCCAGCGCATTGACGCCGAAGCGTTGCAGGATGATGCCACTGGCAACTTCACCTTCGCCGTTCAACTCGGTGATGCCGCGGCGCTCGTCGGGGCCGAGTTCGACTCGCGCTACGTCCCGCAGCAGCACGGGCGTGCCGTTGCTGGTCTTGAGCACGATATTGCCGAGATCATTGATGCTTTTGATATAGCCCTTGCCGCGAATGACATATTCGAACTCGGAAAGCTCGACGGTGCGGCCGCCGACATCGGCGTTGCTGGCCCGGATCGCATCGCGCATCTTTTGCATGGTGATGCCGAGATCGCGCATCCGCTGCGGATCGAGGATGACGTTGTACTGCCGCACGAAGCCGCCGACGCTGGCCACCTCGGCGACCCCCTCGGCCTTGGCGAGGGCAAATTTCAGGCTCCAGTCCTGAATGCTGCGGGTGTCGGAAAGGTTCAGCTCCCGAGACATGACGGCGTATTGATAGACCCAGCCAACACCGGTCGCATCCGGACCCATGGTCGGCGTCACGCCGGCCGGCAGCCGCGAGGCCGCATTATTGAGAAACTCCAGTACCCGCGACCGCGCCCAATAGATGTCGGTGCCGTCTTCGAAGATCACATAGACAAAGGACACGCCGAAGAACGAGAACCCGCGCACCACCTTCGAGCGCGGCACGGTCAGCATCGCCGTCGTCAAGGGATAGGTGACCTGGTCCTCGATGACCTGGGGGGCCTGACCGGGATATTCGGTGTAGACGATGACTTGAGTATCGGAGAGATCGGGAATCGCATCCAGCGGCAAATGCGCGACGGCGTAGATCCCCGCGGCGACGACAAAACCGGCGCCGAAAAACACCAGCAGAAGATTGCGGGCCGACCAGGCGATCAGGCGGACGATCATGGCTTTGCTCCGTCGGCAAAACCCTTCAGCGCCGCATTGAGGTTGCTTTCGGCGTCGATCAGGAAGTTGGCCGCAATCACCACCGGCTCGCCCTCGGCGAGGCCCTGCCGCACTTCGACATATCCACCGCCGCGATTGCCGATCTTGACCTCGCGCGGCTCGTAGCGGCCCGCGCCCTTGTCGACGAACACCGCTTGCCGGCTGCCGCTATCCATCACGGCGCTGTCCGGAATGGACAGCACCGCGTCGGGACTTCCGGTATTGATCTCGGCATCGACATACATCCCGTGCAGCAGCGCGTAATCGGGATTTGGCAGGTCGATGCGAACGCGGGCCGTCCGCGTATCCTTGTTGATCTCGGGGTAGATCACGCTGATTTTTCCGGAAAATGTCCGCCCCGGAAAGCTCTTGGCGCGCATGGTCACCTCTTGGCCTTCCGCGACCGCGCCCAGATCGCGTTCCGCGACGTCCACCAGCGCCCAGACAACGGAATGATCGGCGATCCGGAACAGCGCTTCGCCGGGTTGCGCCCGCATGCCTTCGACGGCATTGCGTTCGAGAACGACGCCGTCGCGCGGCGAGGACCATGCGATGCCGAGCGGAACCTCATGGTTCTTTTCCATCGCGGCGATCACCGCGTCCGGGACGTCGAGATTCAGCAATCGTTGCCTCGAGCCGCGTCCGTAGGACGGGTTGGCTGCCGACGGCGAGGCCATCGTCGAGATATATTCCGCCGACGCCGACGAAATGGCGGGGCTATAGACTTCCATCAGCGGCTGGCCCTTGGTGACGTGGGTTCCGACCGTCACGTTGGCGACCTTCTGGACAAAGCTTTCGGACCGCATGGTGATGACGGAAATGCGCCGCTCATCGAGGGCGATGGTGCCGGGCGCGCGGATGATCGTAGCCAGGACGCGTTTGGCCGCCGGTTCCGAGCGCACGCCGGTGCGCTGGATTTTCCCCGCGGAGATTTTGACCGAGCCGTCGTCGCTGTCGTCGCCCTCGAACACCGGGATGTAGTCCATCCCCATCTGGTCCTTCTTCGGCACCGATGAGGTGTCCGGCAGGCCCATCGGATTGCGGTAGAACTTGATCTTGCGATCCGCCGACGCGCGCGCAGCGTTCGCCGTTGCCTCGAAACCGACATCGGCATTGGCGCGGACGGCGCGATAGTCGCGACCATCCGAGGTCTTTTTCGGCGTCAGCGAGTAGGACGGTCGGCCATCCGGGTCCTGATAATAGATCACCCCGCCGCCGCTTTGCGCCGCGGCGGCAGTGATCGCTGTGATGGCTCCGACGTCAGCCAGTCGCAGGCCGTGAGGGGCCACGACATAGCCGCCGACCACCGCTGCGACAATCGCAGCGGCGGCGGCACCCGTGATGACCGGTTTCACTTGTCGGCCTGGATGACGAGTTTATTTTCCACCGTGCCGGTTTCACCCTGCACTTTGGCGTCGAGCGATAGCTGCCAGTGGCCGGCCATGCTGACATTGGCCTTGAAGCGGTAGGTGCCGGGCTCCGCGCCGGAGATCGGCGTCAATGGGGTGGCCATTTCCTGCATCCCGTCCGGCGTCATATCGAGACGGCTGGCGAAGATGACGGCGTCGGCGACCGGCTTGCCGGTGGCCTTGTTGACGAGCCGCACGGCAATGGTCTTGTCCGGCCCGGCTTTAATGGTCTGATCGACGAGCCGAAACTCGTAATCTCTGATATCGGCGCGAGCGAGGGTGGAAAAACCGATTACGGCAACGCCGATCAGCGCCGCCTTGACGGCGCGCGAGCTCAAGAAGGGTGTCATGTGATATCCTCGATGGATGTTGGTCGACCGCAAAGCGCGGCATGCGTCTTCCCCGCGCCGGTGACGGCGCGGTTGCATTCTCGGCGGGGTTAGGCCGAGCGGACCAAGGATCGAGGGGGACGAGGTGGTGGAGAGTGCCCCAGGCTTTCCATCTTGGGATCGCTGAGGGGGATGACGGTACGCATTGTCGACGGAACGATCTCCGCAAAGACGTACGACGGCAGAGCTTGCAGCGTCTGGCTCATGCAGAGCGCCATCAATGCGCACTTGTCGCAATCGGCTGGCGCTTGCTTGTCCGGACAACACGGCATGTCGCCGGTCATGTCCATGGCGCTAGTCATGTCCATGGCGCCGCTCATGTTCATCTCGCCCGTCATGCTCATGGCACGCGCGCTGCCATCCGCCGCGACCGCCAAACGCGCGGAAAGCGGGGCGGTAAACAGGCCAGCTATCAAAAAGACCGCGAGAATCCGCGACAGCATGATCGATCGTTTCACGAGTCCGGAGGTATCATGGCCGGAACGCCCTGAAAAGACGCCCGCGATGACAGTTACGTTAGCGCTCGTACCTGAGGAGTCGGCAGTCTTTTACCAGCTCACGCCCGCGGGGCGCAGCGGACATAGACCATGTTGCCGTAACGGGTCGCCGCATCCTTGTCGATGAAACGCGTCACCATGACGCGTCCGTCAAACGACACGATCTCGCGGTCCTGCGGGCCGGCGGCGGGCCCGGTCGGCCCGATGTAATTCTTGCCGCTCGGGCTGCCCTTCAGGTCGAGCTCCTGCGGCGTCGCCTGATCGGCCAGATGCATGACGACGCCGCCATGGGTGCCGGCGCCGATCACGTAAGGCTGCTTGCATTGTCCCTTGGCCGCGTTCTCGGTGCGGGCCCGGTCCTTGGGGTCCTGGAATGAGGCGAGACCCCAGCGGCCGACGATCTCGTCGGCGCGGATCGAGGCCGGCATCGCCCGCTCCAGGGCCGGCTCCGGAGGGGGCGAAGACGACGTCAGGCTCATGCTGCTGCATGCGCCGAGCAACACCGTCAGCGCACAGACCGCCCCCAGATTGGCGACCGTTCGCGCGTTAAGTGACCTGACCATGGCATCCCCCGCATTAAATTGGTGGCCGCACCTATCCCGCAGCCAAGCGTAAAATTGCTGTCCCAGCAATGACGTCCAGCAAATTACGCTGGCGCCCCGATTTGGTTTCCCCCAGAGCATCCTATATCGGCCTCACCAAGGGCTTAACCGCCTTGCTTGACAGGATTGGCGTCACACCATATTCCCGGCGCACAATTAGCACTCCAAGAGCCCGATTGCTAAGGGAGATATATGAACGGATCCGGCGTCGTCGGGACGTCGGATATGTCCCGTATGCCAAGCCGCTTTCGATGGCAAACCCGAAAAGCAAAACCGAACCTCCAAAAGGAACCGTGATGGCTAAAACCAAATTTCGTCCGCTGCATGACCGTGTTGTGGTCAAGCGTATCGACGCCGAGGAAAAGACCAAGGGCGGCATCATCATTCCCGATAGCGCCAAGGAAAAGCCCTCGCAGGGCGAAATCACCGCCGTTGGCCCGGGTGGCCGCGACGAAGCCGGCAAGCTGATCCCGATCGACCTCAAGGTCGGCGACCGCGTGCTGTTCGGCAAATGGTCGGGCACCGAGATCAAGCTCGACGGCGAGGAGCTCCTGATCATGAAGGAATCCGACATCATGGGCGTGCTCGCTTAAGCCCGCACGTTTTCCTTACCCGCGATCCTCACCCTGAGGAGGCAGCGCAGCTGCCGTCTCGAAGGGTCCAGGAGTTCATCCGAGTTCATCCAGCCATCCTTCGAGACGCGGGCAAGCGCCCGCTCCTCAGGATGAGGCTTTTTCCAGGAGCATCCAAAAATGTCAGCCAAGGACGTTAAATTTGCCGGAGACGCGCGTGATCGCATGTTGCGTGGCGTCGATATTCTCGCCAATGCCGTGAAGGTGACGCTCGGTCCGAAGGGCCGCAATGTCCTGATCGAAAAGAGTTTCGGCGCACCCCGCATCACCAAGGACGGCGTCACCGTCGCCAAGGAGATCGAACTCGAGGACAAGTTCGAGAACATGGGCGCGCAGATGCTGCGCGAGGTCGCCTCCAAGACCAACGACACCGCCGGTGACGGCACCACCACCGCGACCGTGCTCGCCCAGGCGATCGTGCGCGAAGGCGCCAAATCGGTCGCCGCCGGCATGAACCCGATGGACCTCAAGCGCGGCATCAATATTGCGGTAACCGCCGTGGTCAAGGACATCGAGAAGCGCGCCAAGCCGGTCGCCTCGTCGTCCGAGATCGCCCAGATCGGCACCATCTCGTCCAATGGCGACGCCGCCATCGGCAAGATGATCGCCCAGGCGATGCAGAAGGTCGGCAACGAAGGCGTCATCACGGTCGAGGAGAACAAGGCGCTCGAAACCGAAGTCGACATCGTCGAGGGCATGAAGTTCGACCGCGGCTATCTCTCGCCCTATTTCGTCACCAACGCCGAGAAGATGACCGCCGAGCTCGAGGACGTCTACGTGCTGTTGCACGAGAAGAAGCTGTCCGGCCTGCAGGCGATGCTGCCGGTGCTGGAAGCGGTGGTTCAGTCCGGCAAGCCACTTTTGATCATCGCCGAAGACATCGAGGGCGAGGCGCTGGCGACCCTGGTGGTCAACCGCCTGCGTGGCGGCCTCAAGGTCGCCGCCGTCAAGGCGCCGGGCTTCGGCGATCGCCGCAAGGCGATGCTGGAAGACATCGCGATCCTGACCGGCGGTCAGCTGATCTCCGATGAGCTCGGCATGAAGCTCGAAAGCGTCACCGTCAACATGCTGGGACGCGCGGGCAAGGTGGTGATCGACAAGGAGAACACCACGATCGTCAAGGGCGCCGGCAAGAAAAAGGACATCGAATCCCGCGTCACGCAGATCAAGGCGCAGATCGAGGAGACCACCTCGGACTACGACCGCGAGAAGCTTCAAGAGCGGCTGGCCAAGCTCGCCGGCGGCGTCGCGGTGATCCGCGTCGGCGGCGCGACCGAGGTCGAGGTCAAGGAGAAGAAGGATCGCGTCGAGGACGCCCTCAACGCGACCCGCGCAGCCGTTCAGGAAGGCATCGTGCCGGGCGGCGGCGTCGCCCTGCTGCGCGCCAAGAAGGCGGTCGGCCGTATCTCCAACGACAACCCCGATGTCCAGGCCGGCATCAACATCGTGCTGAAGGCGCTGGAAGCCCCGATCCGTCAGATCGCGGAAAACGCCGGTGTCGAGGGCTCGATCGTGGTCGGCAAGATCCTCGAGAACAAGTCCGAAACCTTCGGCTTCGACGCACAGACCGAAGAATATGTCGACATGGTCGCCAAGGGCATCATCGACCCCGCCAAGGTGGTCCGCACCGCCTTGCAGGACGCCTCCTCGGTGGCCGGCCTGCTGGTGACGACCGAAGCCATGGTCGCCGAACTGCCCAGGGAACCGGCGCCGGCAATGCCGGGCGGCGGTGGCGGCGGCATGGGTGGAATGGGCGGCATGGGCTTCTGAGCCCCGGCCCCTACGGCTTTAGCCAATCGACCAGAAGGCCGCCTCCGGGCGGCCTTCTTTTTTGAATGATATAGGGGTTTGCACCTGAGGGATTCGGCCGGTATCGAGAACACGCCACAACGGCAGCCCGAATCCGCCCTTCGAGGAACCTGATATGCGCGCGCTCCTGCTCTGCCTGGTCGGGCTGATGACAGCCTCTTCGGATGTTGCTTTCGCCGACATGAAGCTTTCGACCAAGCCGGCCGCCGGCGGCAACGAAACCAGGTATTTCACCGCGATGGACGGCTTGATGGACGGCAATGCCGACGTCGTGCTGAAGGAAACCCGCCAGGGCAAGAGCGTCACCGCAGCGGTGCTCGACGTCTGCTATCCCACAGCCAAAGGCTCCGATCGCAAGGACCGCTTCGTCGCCAACCTCGCGGTGAACGGCCAGACCCTGACCGGCGCCACCCAGAGCTTGAACGACAAAGCGCCGGTGACGGTGAAGCTGGTGCGCAAGCCGACCGGGGACACCTTCGAATTCAAGGGCCAGATCAGCATCGGCCAGGCCGTGACCGAGGTCGCCTCATCGGACAATTCCGACCTCAGCGAAAAGGAATTCCTCGACAATCAATCGAGCGATGACGGCATCACGCCGGCGCCAAAGGACTTTACCGAAGTATCTCCGGAATCGGTCGGGGTACGGGTGAAGCTGGACGCCGCGGCGGATTTCCTGAAAAGCCTGAAAGGGCAGGATCTCGAGGTATCGCTGAGCGGCCTTGCCGTGACCTGCGACGCGCTGCGCGCCGGCGAGCAAACCGTCAGTCTCTCGGTCGATCCGGATCGCGCCGCGGCCTTGATCGCGAAGTCCAAATCGGCGCCCGGCGTGGTCGCCGCCGGTTGGACCTCCGGGATCGTGGAAATGGACCGTACCATCCGGATCGCGGCGGCGGACTGGCGCGACGGCGACAAGCTCAACCGGGACAAGCTCGCCACCGCGGTCGCCAACGTGCTGGCGAAAACACTGGCGGCAAAAGCCGCTTCGTCCGCATGGAACGCCCATACCGGCAAGCTGAAACTGACCTTCAAGCGCCCGAGCCAGACATTGCCGGCGCTCGACCTCACCGAGACCCTCGAAGTCAGCGCCTTGGTGTCGCCGGACAAGCCCAGCGGGTCCGACCATCTCATGCTGTGGGTCAGCACCCCGACCATCACGACGGCCGATGAAGGCAGCAGCCCCAAGCTCAATCTGGTCGATGAGTCCGGCAATGACGAGGAAGCCGACGTCAAGGACGACAGCGGCTCAGTCGACGCGCTGGCGAAGGAATTCAGGGGTCAGCGCTGGGACGCGGACAAATCGGCCTGGAAATAGTCGAGAAACCGCCGGTCAGATTCGACAGTTTCTGGCCCCCCTCCCTCCGGCGCACTTGTTCCATGCAATCGTGCATTTGACATGCTGCATCGCAGCGGCGATGAACAAGCCATATCCGACTAAAGGCTTGCAAGGTTTCGCATTTAATGGCGCGCTATGACGTAGTGGTGATCGGCGCCGGCCTGGGAGGCTTAACCGCCGGCGCGATCCTGGCACGCGAAGGCCGCAAGGTCCTGATCATCGAACGCAGCAATTCGGTGGGCGGCGCGGCGTCGAGCTACAAATCCGGCGATTTGTTCGTCGAGGGGTCACTGCACGAGACCAGCGATCCGCATGATCCGCGTGACCCGAAACACGACGCGCTGACCCGCGCCGGCGTCATCGACGCGGTCAAATGGATTCCGTCCGACGCACTTTACCAGGTGCGCGGCGGCCCGCTCGCGCAGCCGTTCGTGATGCCGGACAATTTCGCGGCTGCCCGGCGCGCGCTGACCGAACGCTTCCCGGAAGCCCGCGCCGGAATCTATCAACTGCTCGCCGAGATGGAACATATCGCCGCCAACGCGGGCACGCTGGCGAAGGCCGCCGGCGCGTCGCGCAACGCCCGTGAAAATGTCGGCGCGCTCTTGAAGCTGGTTCCCGCGATCGGCGACTGGAAGATGTCGCTGTCGCAAAAGCTCGATTCCGTCTTCGGCGATCATGAAGCAGTCAAATGTGCGATCGCGGCTAACCTGTCTTATTTTCACGATGATCCGGCCACGCTGTGGTGGGTGTTCTTTGCGATGGCGCAGGGAAGCTATCTGCAAAGCGGCGGGCGCTACGTCCAAGGCGGCTCGCAGCGGCTCTCCAGCGCGTTGGCTCGCGCCATCCGGGTCGCCGGCGGCGAGGTGCTGGTGCGCCGTATCGTCACTTCCGTTGCGATGGATGCGCAGGGTCGTGTTTCCAGCGTCACCCATACCGCGCGCGACGGCAGCGATCCGAAGACGGTCGAGGGCCTGCGCGTGATCGGCAACGCCGCGCCCGAGACGCTGGCGGCCCTGATGCCGGCCTCGGCCGCGGAACAGCTCAAGGCAAGCTACGCGCAGCAGGCCCCGTCCGCCTCGTTGTTCGCGCTGACGCTTGGCCTGGCCAAGCCGCCGCGCGAGTTCGGCATCGAATTCTATTCCACGCAAATTCTGCCGCGCGACATGATGCGGCTGTCCGACTACGCCAAGGGCGCGACGCGCATGGCGGACGAGCCCGGCGAACTGATGCCGCCGATGTCGGTGGTCGACTACGCCGCGATCGATTCCGGCGTGCCGACCCCGCCATTTGTGCTCTCGGTGCTGGGACCGGACCATCTGTCGAACTGGGACAGCTCCGACATGGACGCCTATCGCGCCAAACGCGGCCGCTGGCAGCAGGCGATCGTGGGCTACCTCGATCGGATGTATCCCGGCCTTGCAGGCGCGGTCGTCGCCTCGTCGTTCAACAGCGCCTTGTCGGTCCGGCAATATCTCAACGCGCCGCACGGCGCGGTCTACGGCTTCGCGCCGTCGCCGCAGCGCGCGACGCAGCGTATCCCGCGACGCTCGCCGCGCACCGTAGTGCCGGGGCTCTATCTGGCGTCGGCCTATGCGGGTTTTGGCGGCTATTCCGGCGTCGTACAATCCGCCGCCGTCTGCGCCGACATGATTTTGGGCGAGGGATAGGCAGGTCGTCCCTGCGTTCAAGCCTGTGAAGCTATCTCTGCCGTCATCCTGAGGAGCGGCCACTTGGCCGCGTCTCGAAGGATGGTGTTCAGCGTTGTGCGTGTGGCCATCCTTCGAGGCTCGCCAACGACGCGAATGCGTCGTCGGCTTCGCACCTCAGAGCGGGAGAATCTTTCGGCCACGAGCATTTGCCAGGGCGGTTGGGGTGTGATTCGATTGCCCTGAGCGCGAAGCAGGGGCTGGC
>NZ_LMUK01000030.1 GCF_009766005.1 Bradyrhizobium sp. S69
CGAATTGCAGGTCAGCCCGTAAGGTTTTCCATCCGCCGTGACCGCCGTGATGATGGTGACGCCGGTGGCGAAGGTGCCGAGCGCGGTGCGAAAATCGCGGGGATCGATCGCCGCATTGTCGCTCGCCAATTCATTGGCGGGGTCGGCCGGATGTTTCGGTGCGTCAGACATCCGCCAGGCCTCAGAGCGTCAGGTTTTCGGACGGCAGGCCGAGCGCCACCCGGCCGTAATTGGTGCCTGCCGCATCGAAATTGAAGGCGAGGTGCGAATTCACCGCATGCGCATCGCGGAATTGCCGCTGCAGCGCACCTGACAGGAACAGGCTGCGCGCGCCGCTTGCCGCGAACAACAGCGACACGGCTTCCGTGCAAAGATTGACCGAGAACGCGCCATCGCGCCGCAGCCGCGTCTTGCCGGCAATATGAGGGATGTGGTTGCGCCGGGCGTCGCTCATCGCCGTGATGCAATTGGTGCGCATCAACAGCCGCGCCGCATCGATCTTGGCGGACGCCTCGGCGATCTTGATCTGGGTGCTCTGCATGTCGCCGACCTTGGCGCGGTTGTAGGTCGAAACCCGATGCCGCGCGAATTCGACGTAATCATCGAGGCAGGCTTGCGCATTGCCCAGCGCCGCCCCCGACAGCACATAGGGAAACAGCGAAAACACCGGCAGCGCATAGAGCGCGTTCGGATTGACCGCACTTCCCGGCGTCGGCCCGCCGGCGAGGTCGTGCACCGAAACCGACATCGGCTCGGCGACAAAGGCATCCTCGACCTCGACGTCGTTGGATCCGGTGCCGCGCAATCCAACCGCGTTCCAGGTATCCTTGACCTTGTAGTCCTTCCTGTTGAGCAGGAAAATCCGGTACTCGATGCCGTCAGCTTCATCCTCGGATGAAACGACGCTGGCCAGCATGTTCCACTCGCAGGACTGCACGCCCGACGAAAACGGCCAACTGCCGCGTAACACATAACCGCCATCGACCTTGCGGGCGCGGCCGGCCGGAAAGATGAATGAGGATGCGATCAGCGCGTTGACGTCCCTGTTCCAGACCTCGTCCTGCGCGCGCTTGTCGAACATCCCCAGCATCCAGTGATGGCTGGCGAGGTTGGCGAAATTCCAGGCGACCGACGCATCGCCCTGCCCGAGCACGTCGGCGCAATCGACCAGCGCGACATAGTCGAATTCGGAACCGCCGACGCGTTTGGGCTGCATGATCCGGAACAGGCCGCTGTCGTGCAATTCGCGCTCGGTCTCCGGGGGCAGACGCCGCAACTCCTCGGTCCGGGTCGCGCGGTCGCACAGTTGCGGAACCAGCGCCCTGGCCCGCGCGATCATGCCCGCATAGGCAGGCTGATCGCCTTCCGCGCCCTGGGACGGACTTGTGTTCGGATGCTCGCCAGCGTTTGCCATGCCACCAACTGCCATGTGTAAGACCTCGCTACCCCGCTCGTCTCTCGGCGAGACGCAGGGTGTTGATCGACAGATGGTTGAAGCCCAAATGGTTGAAGCCGGAAACCTTCATCGCTCACATCCCCTGTGACGCAAATGCACCGCACTGCAGCGAGATCGACTGAGGCGACCCGATGCTTGTTTATCGTTTGATCACTCCTTATTCAAGATGCGCCGCATTAACCTGCGCCAGCGCCCCTTCGTCCACCAGGAGATCGTCATGAGCAAGACCGTTGGAATCATAGGCCTCGGCATCATGGGAAGCGCGATCTCCCGCAATCTGGTCGAGCGCGGATGGCGGGTGATCGGCTTCGATATCGATGCGGCGCGTACCGCCGAACTGGCGCAGGCGGACGTCACCATCGCCGGGGATATCCGTGAGGTCGTGCGCGAGGCGCCCATCGTCATGACCAGCCTTCCGACGCCTGCGGCGGTCATTGATGTAGCGCGGGCCATCGCCGGCTCCGGACAGCCACCGCGAATTGTGGTCGAGCTCTCCACGCTCACGATCGCCGACAAGCTTCGCTTTGAAGCCATCCTGAGCGAGGCCGGCCACATTGCGCTGGACTGTCCGCTGAGCGGGACCGGCGCACAAGCGAAGATGCGCGATCTCGTGGTCTATGCCAGCGGCGACAGCAACGCGATCGCCCGCTGTGCTGATTTGTTCGCCGACTTCGCCAAACAGAGCGCCGACCTCGGCGCGTTCGGCAACGGCAGCAAAATGAAATTCGTCGCCAATCATCTGGTTGCGATCCACAACGTTGCCACCGCCGAGGCGATGGTGCTGGCGGAGCGCGCCGGGCTCGATCCGAAAATGGTGGTCGATCTGGTCGGTCCGGGCGCCGGCGGCTCGCGGATGTTCCAGATGCGTGCGCCGATGATGGTCGAGCGGGTGTATGAACCCGCCACCATGAAGGTCTCGACCTGGAAAAAGGACATGGCGATCATCGCCGAATTCGCCGAGGGCGTCGGCTGCGCAACACCGATGTTCACGTCGACCCAAGCCGTCTACACCGACGCGATGGCGATGGGATTAGGCGATCAGGACACCGCCGCGGTATTCGAAGTGCTGAAGAAAACCATCGTCACCGAACCTAAATCCGGCTCGCGCAAATAGCCGCAAGGTCCGCTGCCGCACTCAATGCTTGGCGGTCGCTTTAAAGTCCGGTTGCTCGTACGGATGCGAGCTCGCAAAGGCCGGTATCGCGAACAAGCGGTCCGACAGCGCGGCGACCGCCGGAAAGGCGTTCAGTCCGAGTTTGACGTATTGTCCGGTAATGACATGACCGGCGATGCAGATATCCGCCAGCCCCGGTTCGACGCCGAGCGCAAACGGCGCCGGCGCACGCTGCGTCAGCAGCCGTTCATAGGTCGCCAGTCCCTCGGTGGTCCAATGCCGGCCCCATTGCTCGATCGCTTTTGCATCGGCGCCAAAGGTGTCGGCGAGATGGTTGCGAACGCGGGGCGTCACCAGCGGATGGGCGTCGGCAACCGTCACCAGGGCCAAGGCGCGCGCATAGGCCCGCTCTTTCGGGTTCGCCGGGACCAGCCGCGGTTCGGGCTGGATATCGTCGAGATATTCGATGATCGCCAGCGACTGGAAGATGGAATGGCCGTCGTGAATGAAGGTCGGCACCACGCGCTCGACATTGATGGCCTCGTAATCCGGCTTGAATTGTTCGCCGGAGAGGATGTCGATCGAGGTTTCCTCGAACGGCAATCCCTTGAGCCGAAGTGCCGCCCGCACCCGAAATGACGCAATCGACCGCCAAAATCCGTAGACCTGAATGCCCATCGCTTTACCCCTCGATCGATGCTCCGGCGGCTGTTTCCGTCGCCGGTTCGCGGCCGTCAACCTATCAGGGAATCACAATCCCGTTGGCCGTCGGAACGCACGGCCAAGCGCCGCATTGTCCCGCGATGCCGAGATATCATTTCGACCTGATTGGAAAGCGGACGGTGCTGGACCTCGCCGGCCGGGACCTGTCGGATGATATGCTGGCGTCAGATGTCGCGGATCGTCTCGCCAATGAGCTCTATTCGGTGCGGCCGGATCTGCGCCGGCAGCACTGCTCGATCCTGGTGACGGACGAGGACGGCGACGAGGTCTGCCGCTCCCCGATCTGGAATCCGGTACGGGATTAAGCTCGTACATCAACCTTGGCCGCGGTGTCGCGGCCAGGTTCACGGGGTTTATTCAGCCGCAACCTTGCTCGACTTCTGGGCAGCCGCTTCCCGATCCATCACGCTGCGGCAGCCGGCGCTGAGGTTGGCGCGGTTCTTGACCATGCAGGCCGTGATCTTTGGAATGTTGGGAATTTCGGAGCTGCACAGGCGGAAGGCGTCGCCGGTGCACATCTGCTGCGCCTCGGCGCTGAACGCAAAGCTCGAGGTCGACGACAGCGCCGAGATGGAAACGGCGAACGCCAGTATCAAGCCGGCCTGACGAAGGGTCTGGGTGCGGAAGTTGGTCATTTTCGGCTCCTGTGTCGGCCGCGGGTCGCGGCGTGTTGTCGATGGTGGAGTATTGCCCGAGTGCTCGATGGTTGGATGTGACGGCAGTCACACCGCCGAATTGGCTACCAGTAGACGCCGTGCCGATGCAGTTCGGAGATGATGCGGGCTTCGGTCGAGGGATGCCGGCGCTTCGGCTTTTCGGCCGTCGCGATGTCCTTCGACATGACCTTGGGCGCGTCAGCATTTGTCGATGCGGCCGGCTGGCATTGCGTTGCCGGTTGCGTGTCGACCACCGCGGGCCGCTCGACATATTTCGGCGCTTCCGCAGGCGGTGTCTCGGCAGGCTTGGTATCGACCGCTTTGGTTTCGACGGATTTGGCCGGCTCGTCGCTGGAAGCCAGCGTGAGACTTCGCTGGCCGCCGGCGTGCGCCGTCGCGGATACCAGAACCATCGCCGTAATCAGCATGAACTTGCGCATGTCATCCTCCATGTTTGTTCGAACAGGAGAATAAGACGGCGCTGCCGGCCGCTATGTGATGTACATCACGCAAGCAATCCCGGCAGGGATATCACGGGCGCTTAGAGGTAGCCCTCGCCGGCCTCGGCGGCGAACCGGCCGGGGTCGCCTTCCCAGACGATCCGTGCATGTTCGAGCACATAGACCCGGTCGGCGTGCGGCAGCGCGAAGGTCACGTTCTGCTCGCCGAGCAGCACCGTGATCGGCGTGGTCTGGCGCATTTTTTCCAACGCCTTCGACAGCAGTTCGAGGATGACGGGCGCCAGCCCCAATGTCGGCTCGTCGAGGATCAGTATCTTGGGCTGCATCATCAGCGCGCGTCCGATCGCCAGCATCTGCTGCTCGCCGCCGGAGAGCGTTTGCGCCAATTGTCCCTGGCGCTCCTTCAGAATCGGAAACAGCTCGAACAGCCAGGCCAGTTGTTTCTCCCTCGCCTCGTCGGTCAGATGCTGGCCGCCGAGATCGAGATTTTCCCGCACGCTCATCTCGCCGAACAACTCGCGCGACTCCGGGCACTGGACGATGCCGCTGCGGGCGATGCGCGCGGCACTGGTGCCGCGCAGCTTCTCGCCGCCACGAACGATCTCGCCGGTATAGGGCAGGAAACCCGAAATGGTGTTGAACAGCGTGGTCTTGCCGGCGCCATTGAGACCAACGACCGAGACGAACTCGCCCTCGTGAATGTGGATCGAGACGTTGTCCAGCGCCTGGGCCTTGCCATAGTAGACGCTGACGTTTTCGACCTGCAGCAGCGGCACCTTGTCCTTGAAGTTGGTTTCGGGGCGCGCCGATGTCTCGATCGCCCCGCCGAGATAAACGCGCCGCACGGTCTCGTTCTTCATCACGTCTTCAGCGCGGCCGGTGACGATCTCCTCGCCGAGATACATCGCCAGCACGCGATCGACCAGCGCCGCGACGCTCTTGACGTTATGGTCGACCAGCATCACCGCGCGGCCTTCATCGCGAAAACTGCGGATCAGTTCGGAGAAGGTGCCGACTTCGGCCAAGGTCAGCCCGGCGAAGGGTTCATCCACCAGCACCACCTTGGGATCCCGGGCGATCGCTTTGGCCAATTCGAGCCGGCGCAAATCGGCGAACGGCAAGGTTGGCGGACGCCGGTCCATCACCGCGCCCAGCCCGACGCGGTTCGCAATCCATTTCGCCCGTTCCGTCAGCGCCTTGTCCGCGAACAGCATGAACAGGCTGTCCGGCAGAAGTGCTACCATGATGTTCTCGAGCACGGTCTGCCGGTTGAGCGGCCGCGAATGCTGGAACACCATGCCAAAGCCCTTGCGCGCGATCTTGTGCGCGGGCAGGCCGGCGATGTTTTCACCCTGGAAAACCACCTCGCCGGATGTCGGCCGCTCGATGCCCATGACGCTCTTCATCGCGGTCGACTTGCCCGATCCGTTGGGACCGATCAGGCCGAAGATTTCACCCGGGCGCAGATCGAAGTTCAGGCCCTTGACCGCGGTGAGACCGCCGAAGCGCTTGGTCAGGCCGCGAACTTCGAGGATCGGAGTGTTGTTCGGGGTCGAATTCATTACGAGCGGGCCTCACGCGATAAGGCCGCTCCGAGGAAACCGCCCGGGAAGAACAAGATGACGAGCAGAGCCACCGCCGAGACGATGAAGGTGGCCAATTCGCCGGTCGGCCGCAGCACTTCACCGGCCACGATCAGGAAGATCGCGCCCAGCGCCCCGCCGAGCACCGTGCGTCGGCCACCCAGCACCGCAGCCACGATGACGTTTACCCCGACGGCAACGTCCACCACAGTGCCGACCGACGCGGTGCCGAAATAGAACACCAGCAATGCGCCGGAAAGGCCTGAGAAAAACGCGCTGACGACAAAGGCCGCGAGCTTGTGCTTGACGATGTTGAAGCCGAGCGCGCCGGCCTGCACCGGATCCTGTCCGCTCGCCTGCAGCACCAGGCCGATCGGCGATTGCGAAAGCCCGTACAGGATAACCGCGCTAATCGTCATGAAGCCGAGCGCGATCCAGTAATTGGCGTTGGCGTTGATGGTGATGACGTCGGGGATCGTCAGGCCGATTTCACCGCCGGTCAAATCGGCGAACACCACGATAAAATTCTGCAACATCAGCACCGCGACCAGGGTGGTCAGTCCGAAATAAGGACCGCGCACCCGCAGCGCCGGCAATGCGAGCACAAAACCCGCGACCACCGACGCCAGCGCGCCAAGCACGATGCACAGATAGACCGACCATCCATACTGATTATTGAGGATGCCCGCGGTGTAGGCGCCGACCCCGATCAGGAAGGTCGGGCCGAAATTCACCTCACCGGCGAAACCGAACAGCAGGTCCCACGACATCGCGAAGACGCCGAAATAATAGGCCACCGTGAGCAGGCCAAGAATGTAGCCGGACACATAGAGCGGCAAGGTCGAGGCGATGATGACGATCGCCAGCGAGATCAAAAACAGCCGCGATTTGAAAAAGCCGGCCATCCTCATCGCCTCCCGAGCAGGCCTTGCGGCCGGATATACATCACAACGACCAGCAGCAGCAGCGCCGGAATGGTGCGGTAGGCCGGCGAGATCAGATAGGCCGTGAGGGTCTCGAGGTAGCCGACCACGAAGGCGGCGATCAGCGAGCCCGATACGCTGCCGAGGCCGCCCAGCACTACGATCGAGAACGCGCTCGCGGTGAGCGGCCCGACGCTATAGGAGCTGACGCCGAGGAACATGCCGAGCAGCACGCCGGCGATGCCGGCCAGGATGCCGTAGATCGCCCACACCACGACATAAATGCTGGTCAGTTCGAGCCCGAGCAGCGTGACCCCGCGCGGATTCATCGACGCCGCCAGAACCGCTTTGCCGGTTCGGGTGCGGTTGACCAAGAGCCACAGCAGGCCGATCACCAGACAGCAGACCACCGCGGTGAAGATTTCGTTCTTCGGCGTGCGCACGCCGGCGAGATTGACGACGCCTTCGACGATCGGCAGCACCGTCTTGGCGTTGTTGGTGAAGAAATACGCGATCAGTTCCTGGATCATGATCCCCCACAGCAGGGTGCCGGTGAGGACGAAGATCTCTTTTTCCTCGTTGGCGATGCGGCGCGATTTCTGGATCGGCTGCACCACCGCGAAATAGGTCGCGAACGCCGCCACCAGCGCGACAGCGACGCCGATCAACGCTCCGGCGTAGGTGTTGACATGGAACACGCTCGCGGCGGCCCAGGCCGCCACCGCCGCCAGCACCATGATGGCGCCATGCGAAAGATTAAGCACGCCGGAGACGCCGAAGATCAGGGTAAAGCCGGTCGCCCCCAGCGCATACAGCGCACTGATGGCGAAGCCGTCGATCAGGATTTGCAGGATGAGCATGGATGATGGCCGAGCAGCAGGGCTGCCTCACTCTAGGAACGACAAATATGAAAATGCTCCCGGGCAATCCCCGGGAGCGTGATCGTTCGAAAACTCAGTTCGCCGTGACCTTGATGAAGCTCGGGAACTTGAGCTTTCCGTTCGCGACTTGCTGCGGCCAGACGCTCACCTGCTTGCCGTCCTGCCATTGCAGCATCAGGCCGGTGATCAGGCCCTTGCCGTATTTCAGGCCGTGGGTGAATTCGTCGTCCTTGCCGTAGAACTGGATGCGACCGATGGTGCCTTCCCAATCGGTCTTTTCCAGTGCATCGACCATCTTGTCGGGGTCGGTCGAACCGGCGCGCTTGATCGCATCGGCGAGGTAGTAGACCTCGTCATACGAAGTATAGCCGGCATAGGAAGGATAGTTGCCGAACTTCTTCTTGAACGCCTCGGCGAACGGAATCGACTTCGGCGTCACCGCCACGCCCGGACCGGAAACGCCCTGATAGAGCACGCCGTCGGAAGCGTCGTTGGTGTCCTTGCCGAAGGTTTCGTTGGTCGCCTGCGAACTGATGCCGAGCATCGGTATCGGCACCTGCTGGTTCTTCCATTGCACCGTGGGCTGCACGCCGACGTGGGAAATGCCGGTGATGATCACGTCCGGTTTTGAGCCTTCGATCTTGTTGAAGATCGGCGTGAAATCGGTGGTGTCGGGCGAGAAGCGGATATGGTCGAGCACCTGGAGACCGATTTTGGGCAGACAGGCCTCGTAGCCGACATCGAGCGGCTTGGTCCAGGCCGCGTCCTCGCTCATGATGACGGCGGTCTTCATGTGCTTTTGATCGACCAGAAGCTCCTTGGCGGCGTCGCAGACCGACAGCGCCAGCGAGGCCGAGGTCAGATAGCCGTGGAAGGTGTATTTGTTCTTTTCGTAGTCCCGGTGAACGCCGAGCGGAATCTCGTTGGAGGCAGCGCCCGGCGTGACAAAGGGTGTCTTGAGGCGCGAGGCCCACGGCATCAGCGCCAGCACGACTTCGCTGATATAGCTGCCGATCACGGCGTGGACTTTGTCTTCGTTGACGGCGCGCTGGAAGGCGCGAACCGAATCCGCCGAAGAGCTGTGATTGTCATAGGTGACGATCTCGATCATCCGGCCATCGACGCCGCCCTTGGCGTTGATCTCGTCCGCGGCTAGCTGCGCCGCCTGCGGGATCGAAGCGCCGGCAATGGCCTGCGCTTCCGCGATCACGCCGAGCTTGATCGGGTCGGCAGCGAGCGCCTGACCGGAGACCGTTGCCAGCAGGCCGAGGGCGGTCGCTCCGAGAAGCCCCCGCATTGACCAAAAAACGGGCGGTCGGGATGATTTCGTCATATTGGTTTCTCTCCACTCGATAGGCTTCTTACTTTATCGGCCGGCATTCTAACCGCGCCCGCGCGCCCGGCAAGCGAAACTGCGGGCAAATACCCTCTGGATAGCGCAACTTAAGTAGGTGGGGACGATCTCGATGCGGCCGTCGCGGCGGTATGCGCCTGCCCCCGCATTGGGGTCCTCGCATCCGGAACGCTAACAGCAGCGTCTACAGAAACAGCTTCAGCACGTCGCTTGTCGCGCGGCACTTACACACAGGTTTCCACAGGCCGCAAATCTCCAGCTCACGATGATTTCACGGCCGTCTCGCCAGTCTCTCGTTGCCTGACAGCAGGGAGAAACTTTCGTGCAGAAAGTAACACAAGCGTTCGCGCTCCCGATTCTAGCAACTGCGCCGATCGACGGCCCTGTCGGCGCGCAGGAAATACCGGCGGGCTTCCGACACTTTCTCGGTACACCCAAACCTGCACAGCGCTTCAAGGCCTATGGCATCGACCCGTTGGACGCGCCGGGACATTCGGAAAAAGTTCGCACGTTGATGAACCGCTTGTCGCGGCGGATGGATGCGGCGATACCCTGGCCTGTCCATCGCGACGCCACGATCGAACGCTGGGAAAATCCCGGCATTCCCTCGGGCTACACTTACCTATTGCAATTTGTCGCGCATGATCTGGTTCATTCGGCGATCCCGCTTTCGGTTACGGGAACGCTTGGCGCCGATACTGCGAACGCCCGACGCTCGGCCCTCAAGCTGGAAACCCTGTTTGGAAGCGGCCCCGTCGGCTCCCCCTTTGTGTATGCCCAGGATACCCCGAACGACGAGCAGCGCACCAAACTGCGGCTTGGCCGCATGCGCTGGAAGGACAAGGAGGTTGAATCCGGCTGCCCGTTCCGCGACATCGCGCGGACGCCGGCCGAGAACGTCACCGGGATAGACCGAGGCATTCCAGGACGGCGCGTTGCGCTGACGGAAGCGCTGGTCGCCGACCCCCGCAACGACGACCACGCCTTGATGTCGCAGCTGACCGCGCTGTTTGCATTGCTGCACAACGGCCTCGTCGACATGGTTCGCCGTGGCGAGCCCACCACCGGGATCAACGCGAATTTGGGCGCGGCCTACAAGCGGTTTCTGTGCGCGCGCGACGCGCTGACCACGATCTATCACAACATCATTCGCAACGACCTGATGAAACGGATCATCGATCCGGCGATCTACGCCGCCTACTCCGCCGCGGCCCCCGCCTTGATGGACCGGCCAACCGATTTCGATATCGGCGCTGCGACCGCCGGCCGGCGCGCGCGAGATCAATGGCAGATTCCGCTCGAATTTTCCCACGGCGCGTTCCGTTTCGGCCACGCCATGGTGCGGCCCGAGTACGTCATCAACGATCTCTCCACCCACGATCTCATCAATACGCTGGAGAAGACGTCCGCCAGCGATCCCGTCAACATGCCGTTGGATTCGTCATGGATCGTGCGATGGTCGCGTTTCTTCGAGATCGGGGGATCGCGGCCCAATTTCAGCCGGCGCATCGGGCCGCAGCTCAGCGATGGGCTGGGCCACGACAAGATCTTTCCCGCCGTCGATCAGACCAACCGCGTCGGCCTGCTCTATCGCGATCTCCTGGGATCCACGCTGGCCGGCCTATGGTCGGTGGACGCGATGATCGCCGAGATTTCGAGGCGCCGGCCGCAGTTCATCCGCCTCTCCCGGCTGCTCGCCGATCGCGCCTACCGGGTCAGCCAGATCCGCGAATGGCTCGCCGCCGAGCCGAGCTATGGCCGATTGACGTCCGACGACATCGAGACGCTGGCGAACGATCCACCACTGCCGTTCTTCGTATTGTTCGAGGCCATGCAGCAGCCCGAAACGCAAGGATTGCGGCTTGGCCTGCTGGGTTCGATCATCGTATCGGAGGTCATCTTCGGCGCGCTCGAACATAACGAGCTTTCGGTCGCCCGCAACGCGCACTCGCTTGGCGAAGCGCTGGCGGCGATCTCCGCGCAGTATTACCCGACAAATGTATTTGAAGGCATACCCGAAATTGCCGGCATGGATCAACTGGTCGAGTTCACCGCGGAAATCGGTGATCTGCGCCAGGCTGTGCCCGCATTCCTGTGAGGCGGAATTATCCAACTCACGCAACCCTGGAGGACTGACGATGGCGATCGAAAGAATGGTAGTGACGAACCATGAGCGTTGGGGCAACCTGGTGAAGACCTGGTCGACCGGCAAGAACTATCTCGACGATAGCAACGAATATCCGATCCCGACCAGCGTCGACGAGTTCAAGGAGCAACTCGCCAAGGCGCAGGTCTTCATGACGGTGCCGGACCGCTTCACGCAGATCAAGTTCGTGGCGCAGGACATGGATACGATCGTGGTACGGCTGCCGCCGAAGTTTGCGATCGAAGATTCCGAGGAACGGCTCAGCCAGCCAGGCTCAACCTATCCGATCCCACCGTTCTACAAGCGTCTGTTCAACGGCATGGATCCCGTGATCCCGGAAGCAGAAAAATTCAAGGTGCATGCCGAACGCATCGGCGATTATACGATCAGCTACTGCGCTTAAAATTAGATAATTGAGCAATACCCGCGACCGGAAGCCCTGCGCCACCCAAAGCATCGCGCAGGGCTTCCCACCGTGCATCCACAGTGATGGGATGCCCCTGCAGCGTCCAGCGTGTCACGGCCTCGTCGGTCGGCGCAGACGGTCCAACCCAGAACGACCGGATCCCGTTGATGAACCGCCGAGCTTCTTCCTGTGCCAGGATCACCTCCCCAAGACGGAACAGCGTCGCGGCTCGCCATGCGGGCACAAGATGCGTGGCGCCATGCGCGCGGTCGCTGGCGGCAAGAGCCCCGGCATAGTCGCCGCAGATGAAGCGGATGGTGCCATGGTAGGCCCATCCAAGATATGAGGGCGCCGGCGAAAGCGCGAGCGACTGCTCGGCCAATCGCGAAGCCTGCTCGATGGATCCACAGAAAGCGTAATAGTGCGCGGCGGACAACAACGTCCACGGATCGTTGTCGTTCAGTTCGCAGGCGAGTTCCATATGCGGCGCCGCCTCGGCCTCCCGAAGCGCCATCACATAAGACCAGCCGCAGCACAGATGCGCCCTGGAGTCGACCGGATCGAGTTGAACGGCGGTTTTCGCGAGTTCAAGGGTGGTTTTTGCCTTGTCGAGATCGCGGAACAGACCGGCGTGAACAAGATGCTCGATGTTGTTCATCTGCACGAGGCTGCTGTAGCAGGGCGAGAACGTGGGATTTTCCCGAATGGCGTCGCCAAAGATGTCGACAGCCCGCCGCCAGCTCTCCGGGTCGAATTTTGTGATCAGATTCTGCCCGAGCAGCCAGCGGTCGTGAACCTCGAGCGAAACATCGGGTTCGCCCGCAAGCCGCATCAGCCGCTCCGCCGATAGCTGCACGTTCAGCGCGGTCGCGATCCGGCGGATGACGCGCTGCTGCGTCTCGAACCAGTTGTCGCGGTTCAACCGCAGGCTTTCGCTCCAGATGTAGACGCCGGTGGCTTCGTCCCGCAGCACCATCACCATGTTGATCTCGGCGCCAACCTGATACGCGGTGGTTTCGATGCAATATTGCGGCGTCGAATCCGCTAATGGCAGCACGGCCGCGGGGCTCGGGCGGTCGATCACGGTCCATTCACGGAAGCGCACGAGACACGCCGCCAGATGCAGGCTGAACCCCTGCACCAGATGGACATGATTGCCATCGACGGCATGCATCGCAAACGGCCGTAACACCAGGCGCATCTTGGCCGGCGGTGCGATGCGTCGAGCCGTCGAGGCGCCGGAAGTATCGGGGAGCTCGCGGCCCGTCCGCGCCTCGGGTTGATGCGGCGTGACGCTCGAGCTGACCGGCCGCTCAAAAACGCCAAGTTTGATCTCGGCCACGAGTGCTTCGGTCACCGGCGACGGCTCCATGCCGTAATCGCGATCCAGCAGATTCCACAGCCCCTTGTAGATACGCAACGCACCCGCGACATCGCCTTGTTCGGCGTGCATGCGCATCAAGTGGCAGCGGGCCTCCTCATGGGTCGGATCGATATTGGCGATGGCGGCTGCGATCTGGTCTTTGGCGCCCGCGGCAATGCTGGGCTCAACCAGTCCCGCATTGAGACTGCGCATCAGCCGGTCGAGGATGGTCTGGCGTTTGGCCAGCACCCAGATCCGGAATGATGGATCGAGGTCATCCATCCCCTCCAGTATCCGCTCGCCAAGGCGCGGGGTGTTCAACAACAGCGGATCGACGCCGCCGCTTTCCGCCAGCCGGACAATGCTTTCGATATCGACCTCGACCTTCCCGGCATCAAGACCGACCGAGAGCCTTTCGGCGGAAAAGCCGTTATATCCGGCGTCCTCGAAGGTGGAACGCAGTTCGCGCACGACCTGGCGCAGCGAAGCGCGTGCTTTTTCCTCGTCCGACCGGCTCCAGAACAGGCCGACCAGCCGTTCACGGCTTTCATGTTTGGTCTCGGTCAGCGCCAGATAGCTAAGAACGGCGTTCGCCTTCTGGGTCCGCAGTTCGATCGGACGGCCATCGAATCTGATGGCGAGACGTCCGACCAACGATACGGAAAGGCGCATAGCGGCCGCTGACACCACCTCCGTTTCCTCGTCTGCCGGTTTTCGGATGGTCGTGTGGTGCATCAAAAATTCCGTCGGAGATGATAGTTTTGCCCGACTATATCAGCAGGATGCCGCCGGTATACCTTTCCCCGCCACCCGTTTGCGTGATCGCGGCTGCCAGCCGCGGCGTGATGAGCTCGGAGGGCTCGAGTTGCAAACCGGGCGCAATGATACGGGCTGCCGGCACCGCAAAGCGCGAGCGCGTCAGGTCGACGCCGAAGGTTTCGATGCCCAATTGCTCCAGCCGTGTTGCGATCAGCCGCACCACGGCATTGGCGTCGGCAGCCTCGATCGGAAGATGAGCCACCGGCTCCGCCACCGGTTGCAGCAGCAGGCAGCGATCCGCATCGATCGCGGTCGCGCGGCGCTGATGAAGGCGGTCGCGCTCGTTGAGCGCGGTCTCTCCGCCCTCACGACGCTTGGCTTCGACGACCGCATAGGCAAGTTCGAGCTGGCACATTTCCACCGCGGCCGAACAGGCCGCCGCGGTCAGGGTCGGCCGCGCGGCAAGGCCAAAGGCAAAGCCGGAGCCATCGGCCTTGCAGGAGATCGCCACGACGCAGGGCACGCCGATGTCCGTCGTGATATCGAGCAACCAGCTCCGACGTGCCGTAGCATGTTGCCGCAGCCGCGACAGCCGGGCCTGAGCCGCGCTTTGGGCCTCGTCGCCGGCCGGAATCAATTTGCCGCGGCGGCCACCGCGCCACCAAAGCGCGGCGGCGTCGCGCTCGATCAGTTCAAGCAGGCCGTGCAAGGCTGCGTCGTCCCAGGATGTTCCGGCCGCCGAGCCGGTACTCAATGCAAACGGCGGCTTGATTTCCTGCTGGGCCGGCGGCCGCCGCAGGCACAGGTCCGTCGGCAGCAAAACCTCGATGCCATCGGTGATCCGTGTCGCGCGGTACCATGAAAGTTCTGCGTCGGCGCGCCATCGGCGGGCGGAAAACGTGGCGAGGAATTCGCGGGTCTGCGCGCCAAGTGAGGCCGCCGGGTCGCGGGCTCCCGGCGATACCAGGACGTCATCGCCGCTCTGCAATTGCGACAGATACTCGATACCCTCCCCGATGCATCCCTGAAATGCCTCCTGCAGCGAAAGTCCGACGCCGGAGACGCCGACCGCGGGAGATCCCGCATGCATGGGGTCGGCCATCGCAGGATCGAATTGCGCCCCGAGGCTGACCAGGCCGGGAGCATCGGGGGCGGCCAGTTCGAAAACCCGCAAGAACCGCGATGCCGCGTTCAACAGGTGGCCGCGCTGGCGCGTTTTGGGCTCGGCATGGCGGCCATCCGTCGCGGTTGCGGCGGCGTAGCCAAGCGCCTCCAGCAGGGAGCGAACATCGGGGTCGGCTTGCTGCGGCTCATCGACAAGCAGCGAGGAGGCCGCGCGTGCAAACAGATTTGCCATCCGATCTCCTGCCGTTTCACGATGGCCTCACGCCATCCGCGCAAAGTCCGACCAACGAGACTCCCACGCCCTGGAAGACGCTTACGCCTCGGAGAAAGATAATGCTCGCCAAAGCCTTTGTCGTTGCGATGGCCGCCGAGATTGCCCGATCGGACTACGCCAAGCCAACCCTGATCCGCAGCCGCAGCCGCGAATGGCTGATCGCGTGCCGCTGGGGGCCCGACGGGGAATACCTCTCGATCGCGACGGCCGGCGCCATGCTTGACGCCAACGGACGCGCGGCGCCCGACGCCATTGCGCCCATTCACAGCCTGTTCGGCTTGCTGGTTTCGGAATCGGAGACGGAGGCGTCCAGTACCTTCCTGCTGGTGCGCCAGTTGCCGGGTCCGGTCGAGCTTGCCGGCATCTTTTTCCCGGCCGACGGATATGCGCGACTGCAGCAACGTGAGACGATCAGTTTGGTCTCCAAAACCCGCTATTCGCATAGTTGCGGTTGGCAGGACGGCCGCGAGGTCCGCAAGGACATTCCCGATCCGGCGCCGTCCTCGGCCGAGGCGATGTCCTGGCACATCGAGGCCAACCGCTGCGACTGGATCGGCGAGTTCATCTCCGAGTCCATCGTGCGGGAGACGCGAGCGCGCGCTAACGCCTGAGCGCCGATTGCCACGGCGTCAAATACCGTGATTTCCCGGACGCGTCGCGCCCGCAGCAGATGGCCCGCCTCCCGGTGCCGAAAAACCCGGCACAACCATAGGCGTGAGATGGGCGGGACGCGCGATCTCTCACGCAGGACGTAGCGGAGAAATCTCGCGGGCCAGAATGCACCTGCCCTGTTGATCAAGCGTCACTGTCGCCTGCTGGGAGTGCAATGCGGTAAGAAAATTCTGCAAAACTAGGCGGCTTTGCTCGGAAAGCCCAAACAATCCGCGTATCAGATCGAAAAACCCCGGCTCCTCGCCGACATATAACAGCTCAAGCAACTCCGCGCTTGAGTAGCGTCCCAAGGCCGACAAAAGCCGTTCCGTCTCGTCGGTCGAATCATCCTCGTTTGAGCGATCGAAATTGTAGATTACAGCAGTCATGAGTGCCCCTTGGCTTCGCGACGGTCGATGGCAAGTCACAGCCAGAGTGCAGACTGCGGGTGTCAGCGTGAATTCAGCGTGATTGCAACAATGCGACCGGGCCGGACCTCAACGGAGCCAGGCCGGCAGTTGAGGTCTTCCCGTCTCAATCGATCGGCCGGAGGGTAAGTTCATCCGGCCGGGCTTTCACGAACCCGAAGCCGGCGTAGGCTTCCTGTGCGACTTTGGTCGCAAGGAAAGTGAGATAACGGTCCGCGTTCTCTCGGTGCCGGGCATTTTCCAGTGCGCCAACGGTGTAGGACACCTTGTCACGCAAGCTGTCGGAGGCCGGCAGTTCCACGCCCTCTATTTGGGCTCCCTGACGCAGGGCCTCCATCACCTCCGTCTTCCAGACGATGCCGACGTCGGATTTATCGTCCCGAATGCGTTCCGGGGTTTCCCGGTGATGTACCGCCGTGAACCAATTACGCTCCGTGGTTTGGCAGGACACGCATTCCTGCCCGTTCGCAATCTTCGGCCAGAGTCCGTGCCGCTCCAGAACGCCACGCGCATAAAATTGCATGATCCCCTCGTTGACCGGATTGGGCAGCGAGGTCCGGACGTCGTTGCGAACCAGATCGTCGATGCCGACGATGGCTTTCGGATTCCCTTTCGTAACCATCATCTGAAGTTCGTTATGCATGTAGATTTCGTAGCGATGCATCAGTCCGGCCGCCTTGAGCCGTTGCAGATGCCCTGTATCGACCGTTGCATAGATGTCGGGACCACCGCGATATGCCTTGTCTTTATAGGTCCAGCCTCCGGCCAGAATCGCCGAGACAAGCAAACCCGGGGGAAGCGTGAGCAGCCCGACGGTCACGCCGGGATAGGCCTTCTGAAAGGCGCCGATCACGTCATCCATCGCGAAAAACTGGTTTCCTGCAACCCAGACCACCAGGTTTGCATCGGACGTCATGTGTTCGAGCGCTTCGACGCCATTCAGGATTTGGCCGTCGGCCTGATAGAATTTGAGATCAGTGTCCTTGTTGGGCGGGATTGCCGTCAATTGCTGCGGCGGTTCGGCCTGTGCCGAGACACGCGATTGAAACCCAAGGACCGTCACCGCAAGCGAGATCCCCAGCATCAATCCGGGCGCCCAGCGCTGGCCTCGCCTGGCCGTGATCGCTTTATTCATGTCGTTCTCCTCGAATTTCCCGCGGACGCCGGCTCAACCCGGGATGCGGCGGCAACGGGAATATCGGATCGCCGCCGGTGTCACCTTGAAATACGGACGCGGCAAATACGCAAAGCCGGCGGAGCCGCCGCCGTTTCAACGGCTTTTTACCTTTTACTGCGGCGCTCGGCAGCATGGCGGCAATCTCGACAGGTCCCGTCACTACGGGTAGGGTCGAAAAAAACCATACCGGAGATACGCCGTTGCAGGAGAAGATAGAGCCGGGAATCAAGCTGAAACGCGACTATTACGCCGGCGGCCTGATGCTTGTGCTCGGCGTCGGCGCCGCGGTCATCGGCTCCGGCTATAAATTCGGCACCCTCGCCCGCATGGGCCCCGGCTTCATGCCGGTGATGCTGGGATGTGTCCTGGCATTTCTTGGGCTCCTGATCGCCGGCACCGCGCTGGCTTCATCCGAGCCCGACAACGGCAAGTTCCTGCCGGACAATCCGCAATGGTTCGGCTGGCTCTGCATTCTCGCCGGCCCCGCTTTTTTCATCGTGCTGGGAATATACGCCGGCATGATCCCCGCGGTGTTCGCCTGCGTCTTCGTCTGCGCGCTCGGCGACAAGACCGGAACCTATAAATCGTCGGCGGTCCTGGCAGCCGGCGTCACGGTGTTCGGCGTGCTGCTGTTCCATTACCTGCTCAGCATCCCGTTCCCGTTAATCCGCGGGGTCAACCTGTGATCTCGACTGCAATTACCGATCTCTATTACGGCTTCGGCGTCGCCCTCGAGCCGCATAACCTGATGTACTGCTTCCTTGGCGTGCTGGTCGGCAATCTGGTCGGCGTGCTGCCGGGGATGGGACCGGTGGCCACGATCTCGATTCTGCTGCCGCTGACCTTCGGGATGCAGCCGGTGCCCGCGATCCTGATGCTCTCCGGGGTCTATTACGGCGCGCAATACGGCGGAGCCATCTGCTCCATCCTGCTGAATTTGCCATGTCATCCACCGCATGCGGTGACCTGTCTGGACGGCTTTCCACTGACCAAGCAGGGCAAAGGCGGCACCGCGCTCGGCATCACCATCATCGCGGCCTTTGTCGGCGCCTCGTTCGGCATCACCGAGATGATTTTCCTGGCGCCGTTCCTGGTCAAGGTGGCACTCGAATTCGGACCGGCCGAAGTGTGCTCGCTGATGCTGGTGGGTTTGCTGGCGGGCTCGACCCTGGCCAAGGGATCGCCGCTCAAGGGCATCGCCATGACGGTTCTGGGCCTGCTGGTCGGGATCGTCGGATCCGACATCGAAACCGGGCAGCCGCGCTTTACCTTCGGGATCACCGAACTGTTCGACGGCGTCGAAATCATCGCGCTGGCGCTCGGCATGTTCGGTATCGCCGAGTTCATGAACAGCATCAACAACACCGAAACCGTGGACATGAAATATGCCAAGGTCGGCATCTCCGACATGTTCCCGTCGAAGGCCGACCTCAAGCTGGCGTTCTGGCCGATGATCCGCGGCACTCTGCTCGGCAGCCTCTGCGCGCTGATCCCGGGCACCGGGCCTACGATCGCGTCCTTTGTCTCCTACGCCACCGAGAAGAAGATATCGAAGACGCCGGAACGCTTCGGCCACGGCGCCATCGAGGGTGTCGCCTGTCCGGAGGCCTCGACGCACTCCTCGGTGCAGGGCGACTTCATTCCCACCATGAGTCTGGGCATTCCCGGCGATACCGTGATGGCGCTGCTATTGGGCGCACTCATCATTCACGGCATCGTTCCGGGCCCGCAATTGATCACCCAGCACGCCGACATCTTCTGGGGCCTGATCGCAAGCTTCTGGATCGGCAATATCCTGCTGGTCATTCTCAACGTTCCGATGATCGGCGTCTGGGTGAAGCTGCTCAGCATCCCGTACCGCTACCTCTATCCGAGCGCGATGTTCTTTGTCTGTATCGGGGTCTATGCCGCCAATAACGACATGTTCCAGGTCGGCGAGACCCTGGTGATCGGCGTCGTCGGCTACATCCTGCTGCGTCTCGACTTCCATCCGGCGCCGATCCTGCTCGGCTTCGTGCTCGGCCCGCGCTTCGAGGAAAACTTCCGCCGCAGCCTGCTGATCTCGCGGGGCGATCTGATGACCTTTATCGAGCGGCCGATCAGTGCCTTCTTCCTGCTGATCTGCGTCGTGCTGATCGTGGCCCAGGTTTATGTCTGGCTGCGCAAGCCGAAGATCATCGAGGAAGAGAGGGCGATCGAGCGGCAAGTGCCGACCACGCCCTATTCGGAGGTGGCCGAGTAGTCTCGGCCCTCTCATCGCGCCTCAACGGCAATCGCTTTCGCGCAGCCCTCAACCCGCCAGCAACTGGCTTGGTTCGCTCGCCCTCGGGAAGGTCGCGGTTTTAATCGGGGCGCCGGCTTGCAGCGAGACGTTGCATTCCAGAAAGCGCGAAGCGATTTCTTGCTGCGCCTTGTGGTGCCACATCTCGGCTTCGGCGAGCAGTCGCCAGCTTTCCAGCGGACGAAACACCGCGCTCTGGCGGCACAGGGATTCCATAGCACGGTAGCGAACGAGGTCGTTCATCTCTCGCCTCCAACCTGCCTGCACCGAACCATTTTACAGCCGATATCGGGACGGTGTCATCACGATTATGTACAGAAGAGTCTACCGCCGGAGTCTGGAACCGGATTGATTGGCCAATAGCAGGCGTTGACGACACGGGTAAGACGGTACACGCCCTGCGGGCATCACTTCCGCGGGACCGCCAGCGACGCCAGCGCGGAAACGTCAGCACTGCTGTCGAGTGCCCACACCGCATCGATCAATGGTGCGACGTCGTGTTGCGGTTCCCAGCCGGCGGCAGCCCTACGCAATTTATCCTCCAGCTCCGCATCGCTCATCGGATTGGCGTCGCTGCCACGCGATGCGGACTGCGACCGATGGTGGATCCGGCCGTCAGCCGTGGTTATTTCGACCGATGCTGCGATGGTGGAGAAAGCCGGATCGCGGATCAACTCGACTTTGCTGCGCAAGGCCAGCACGTCGGGATCGCGCACCCGCGCATTGCTGAATTCGTCCAGGCCCGCCTTGCCGGTCAGCAAGGCAACCGCTGCCGCATGCTGCACGCTGACCTGCGACTCGCGCCCGGTCGAAACATCGGGCCGGTCGGCGCGGTCGCCGAGCAGCGGATGGCCACGCACCACGATACGCGCGACTTCGGCTGTCGGATGATCAGCTCGCCAGTCCAGCACGCAATCGAGCACCGGATGGATCACAAAGCCGCACGGATACGGCTTGTAGGAAGTCGCCATCAGCTCCCAGCTCTCGCTCAGCCCCTCGGTGACCCGCGACAGATCGGGCGTCTCGGCGATGGCGTTGTAGTAGCCTTGAACCCCCGCGAGCGGTTCCGGCGGGCCATCAAAACCTTGTTGCGCCAGCAGCGCTGACCAGAGGCCGTTGCGAGCGGCGTTGCCGACGCTGGCGCTCTTGGCCGCGGTGCCCAGGCACTCGCACAGTCCGGCCGCCTGCGTCGCCGCGGTGCCGAGCGCCCACACCATCTGGCGCTCATCGAGGCGCAATAATTTGCCGGCGCCGCCGGCCGCGCCGAACACCCCGCAGGTCGAGGTGATGTGCCAGCCCCGGCTGTAATGGCTCGGCGAGATCGCAAGGCCGATGCGGGCCTGGATCTCATTGCCGAGGATAAAGGCCAACAGCAGATCAGCCCCGCTGACCTCTCGCAACTCGGCCAGCGCCAGCAGCGCCGGCGCCACCGGCGCGGTCGGATGGATCACCGTGCGCACATGGGTATCGCAGAAATCATGGACATTGGCGGCGGCGGCATTGAGGAACGCCGCACTCAGCGCATCGATGCGCTCGCAACGTCCCACGATCGTCGCCTGTTTGCCGCCGGAGAATTCGGCCAGCGAGCGCAGCGCGATCTCGACCGGCGCGGTGCGGCACCCCGCCAGCGCCACGGCGAAGAAATTGATCAGAGAGCGTTTGGCCTGATGCCGCACCGGCTGCGGAATGTTGTCCCACCGCGTCTCGACGACAAAGCGGGCCAGGCGCTGCGTCACGCCGGACGTTTGCGACATCATCATCCTCCCAATAGGGTCGCGAGCATTGGCTGGCTATCGCCAGAGCACAACAGGGCGTTCGGTAGACCGGGCAGGAAATTTTGCATTATGGTGACACGGCTCGATGAATACTGGGAGTAGAGACATTGGCGGTACCGGAACATCTGTTGCCGACGACGGTCGTTGGCAGTTACCCGCAGCCGGATTGGCTGGTGGATCGCCAGATGCTGTCGAAATCCGTTCCGCGAACCCGCATGACGCAGATGTGGCGGATTCCGGACGCCTATCTCGAGCAGGCGCAGGACGATGCGACGATCGTTGCGATCCGCGATATGGAGCGCGCCGGGATCGACATCGTGACCGACGGCGAGATCCGGCGGGAGAGCTACTCCAACCGCTTTGCCACGGCGCTGGAAGGCATCGACAGCGAAAACCCGGCCATGATCATGTCGCGGTCGGGCCTGCCGACACCGGTGCCGCGTGTCGTCGGCGCGATCCGGCGCACCGGCCCGGTCGAGCTGAGGGACATGGAATTCCTTCGCCGCAACACCGATCACGCCGCCAAGATCACGCTGCCCGGCCCGTTCACGATGAGCCAGCAGGCCAAGAACGAATTCTATTCTGACGACGAGGAACTCGCGATGGCGATGGCGGCTGCTGTCAACGCCGAGGCGCTGGCCCTGCAACAGGCCGGCGCCGATGTCATCCAGCTCGACGAGCCCTGGGTGCGCAACGACCCGGCGGCTGCCAAGCGCTACGCGGTGAAGGCGATCAATCGCGCGCTCCAGGGCATCACGGTCCCGACGGTGGTTCATGTCTGTTTCGGTTATGCGGCGGTGGTGCCCGGCGACAGCAAGCCGTCGGGCTATTCTTTTCTGGGCGAACTCGACGACAGCATCGCCGAGCAAATCTCGATCGAGGCCGCGCAGCCCAGGCTCGATCTCGGGGTGTTGAATGATCTGTCGTCGAAGAAGATCCTGCTCGGCGTGATCGATCTCGGCAATCCGGAAATCGAGACGGTTGCCGTGATCGCCGATCGTATCCGCCATGGCCTCAAATATGTTGCCGCCGACCGGCTGATCCCGGCGCCGGATTGCGGCATGAAATACCTGCCGCGCCACACCGCCTTCGGCAAACTGAAGGCGATGAGCGACGCGGCAGCGCTCGTCCGTCAGGAAATCAGTTAGCCGTTCTCCATCTCCTTGAAGGCCTCGCGCGCAATGCGGAAGCTGTCGATTCCGGCGGGAACACCGGCATAGACCGCGACCTGAAGGAAGATTTCCTTGATCTCGTCCTTGGTCAGCCCGTTTTTCAAAGCCGCCTTGACGTGCAGTTTCAACTCGTGCGGGCGGTTGAGCACGCTGATCATCGCCAGATTGACGATGCTGCGGCTTTTGCGATCGAAGCCGGGCCGGGTCCACAACGCGCCCCAGCAGAATTCGGTCGACCATTCAGCCATCGTGCGGGTAAACTCGTCCGCGCCGGCGATCGATTTGTTGACGTAGTCCTCGCCAAGCACTTCCTTGCGGACCTTCAGGCCTCGTTCAAACAGGCTGTCTTCGCTCATGGTCTGTCCTTTTCTCGTTGCTGCTGGTGGATGGGTTGGCAGATGAGGCGACTGGTTACAGCCAACCGGTGGCGAAGCACAGTCGTTTTTGCGTGTACTCTTTTGCGTGTCCTCGGAGGCGCCACGAGCATTGCGAATTGAAGCCGCCTTCAGTTGGTCAACGTTCCCCATTGCGACGCCATGCGCTCGGCGCCGCGTTGCGACAGCGCGAATATCGTGAAGGTCGGATTAGATGCGCCCGAGGTCGGGAAGATGCCGGGCCCGGCGACCCACAGGTTTGGAATCTCGTGGCTCTGGCCGTAGCTGTCGACCACCGAGTTATCGGCAGCGGTGCCCATGATGGTGCCGCCCATCAGATGGCTGGTCGGGATCGCCGCCTGACGGGATACCCACGCGTCCTTGGCGCCGCTCGCCTTGGCGACTTGCAAGCCTTCGTCGAGATTGGCATTCCACAACGCCAGCGCGTCCGCGCCGTAACTGTGGATCAGCCTGCCGAGCGGCATGCCGAACTCGTCCTTTTCGCTTGCCAGCTCGACCCGGTTTTCCATCTCCGGCTGGTCCTCGCCGAAGGTCTTGATCCCGGCAAGGCCGCGCGTGGCGCGCGTCATGTAATCGGCGAGATCCGGCCCGAACAGATCGGCGCGCGAATTGGCGAGATCCGTGGTCTTCAGCGCAAAGCCCGCCGTGACGAACGAACTGCCGAACGCGCCCGGATGGCTGGTCTTCGGATAGCGCGCGTACGACATGTACTGCACAGCAATGGTGCCCATGTGGTTCTTGATATCCTCGTCGAACATCCCCCATGTCGACGCCACATGATGCGTCATCATGAACCGCCCGACCAGGTCACTGGCATTGCCGAGACCTTTGGTATGTTTGTCGGTCGCCGAATTAAGCAGCAGCCGCGCGTTCTGCGCCGACCATGCGGCGAGCAGCACCACGCTTGCCTGCTGGACCTGCTTTTGCTGCTTGTCGTCGTAATATTCGACGCCGGTCACGCGGCTGCCGGCGGCGTTGGTCAGGATGCGCGTCGCCGTCGAGAACGCGCGAACCTCGGCGCCGGCTTGGCGCGCATCCCCCAGATACGTGACCTGCGGATTGGCCAGCGCCCCGATCGGACAGCCGACGTGGCACCAGCCATCATAGAGGCATGCGGGCCGTCCGTTGAATTCCACCGAGTTCATGCCGACCGGCGCCGGCACCATCGGAATTCCCACCGCTTCGAAGCCCTTCAGCCAGATCTCGCCACTGCGAAAGGTCTTCATCGGCGGCATCGGATAGGCTTCGCCGGGCGGCCGCCATTGTTCCTCGGCCTTGGCATCGCCGGACAGGCCGGTGACGCGCGCGACCTTGTCGTAGAACGGCGCGACATCCTGATAGGCGATCGGCCAGTCGTGCGACCGGTTATGCTCGCTTCTGACCCGGAAGTCGGTCGGCAGCAGCCGCGGAAAGTTGGCGTAGTAATGCAATGCGGCGCCGCCGGTGCCCCACCCGGCCTGGGCGGTGTATCCCATCGGATTTTTGCCTTCGAGCAGAATAGGCGCTCCGGCCGGCTTGATGCGACGGCCCCAGATCTCGGAGCTGATGAGATCGGAGAGCTCCCAATCGGGACCAGCTTCCAGCAACACCACCTTCTTGCCGGCTTTCGCCAGCACCGACGCATAGACCGAGCCGGAGGCGCCGGCACCGACGATGACGACGTCCACTTTCTCGTTCGTCATCTCACCACCTCTTTTCCGGCGGAATATGCGGCATGTAGGGAATGCCCAACGCCTCGTAGCCTTCCATCGTGCCGTAGACGACATCGACGGCATCGGCGCGCAGCACCGCGTAGACCAATGCGCCGGGCTTTCCGGTCCAGCCTTCGAGCTTGTTTTGCCGCATCAGGCCGACCAACGCATGCTGATCGCCGGCCGCAAGCCCGGCGAAATCCTTGCCGAACATTTGGCGGCTTGCGCCGTCGACGCTGACGATGGCCGCGCGGTAGAATTCGGCGAACGGCGGACGGAAGTTGAGGATGCGGGCCTGCAACAGGCTCTCCTGCGCCGGCACCGAAAGCTGTTGATCGATGAAGTGCGCGACGCCACATTCGCGCGCTTGAGGCACCAGCGTCTCGCCGAGCGCCTCCAGCGTTTCGCCCTGGTGGGCATCGAGCAGCCGGAACGGCACGCCGCGAGTTCTTGCTTCCCCCGGCGCCATCAGGATTTCGACGCCGCCGACCGTGAACGCCAGCGCGCCCAGGGTCGCACCCTTCACAAAGCCGCGCCGGCCCATATCCGCCATCGCCGTCTCCTCCCGGAGCTTTTTGTTTTTTCTCATCGCGAAAATTTTCGCATCGCGAAGATGTGCGGCATTCTGGGCAGCATGGGTTCCAAGTCAAGCGTTCCGGGGCGGCGCGACCGTTGCGAAAACGACGGACAGCCCCGCGCGCCAGGGCGATCGCGAAGTTCGCCCTGCCTCGTCACGTCGATGTGTTGGCTTCCAACGCCGTGCTGCATTATGATGATCGCCTCATCCGCACCCAGGACCGCCCCCATGCAGCAGCCATTCGACCGCGCCGCCGAAGATCTTGGCAACTCGATCCATTTCGAACACGTCAACGTCCAGGTGCCCGACCAGCGGCTGGCGACGCTGTTTTATGTCACCGGGCTCGGGCTGACCCGCGATCCCTATTTGATGGTTTCCGACGGCAACATGTGGATCAATGTCGGCCGCAATCAGTTTCATCTGCCGAGCGGCGATCCGCAGGTGCTGCGCGGCCATACCGGCATCGTGATCGCAGGGCGCGCGGCGCTGCTCGACCGCCTTGCGTCGGTCGCCCGCAAACTCGAAGGCACGGCGTTCTCGTTCCGCGAGCACAACGACTATGTCGAGGCGACCTGCCCCTGGGGCAATCGCGTGCGCTGCTATGAGCCGGACGCGACGCGGTTCGGGCGCATCTCGCTCGGCATTCCCTATGTCGAGTTCGAAGTGCCGGTCGGCACCGCCGAGGGCATTTGCGCGTTCTATCCCAAGATCATGGGCATGCCCGCCGAACTGAAGAACGGCGACGGCAGGCTGGCGCGGGTGCAGATGGGCAAGGATCAATATCTGCACTTCCGCGAGACCGACCGGCCGCAGCCGGAATATGACGGCCACCATGTGCAGATGTACATCACGAACTTCTCCGGGCCCTATCGCGAACTCGGCAAGCGCAACCTGATCTACAGCGAAGACAATCCCTACCAATACCGTTTCCGCGACATCATCGACCTCGACAGCGGCAAGCATCTGTTCACCGTCGAGCATGAGGTGCGCAGCGCCACCCACCCGATGTTCCTGCGGCCGCTGCTCAACCGCGATCCCGCGCAGAACAACCGCAACTACGCCCACGGCTACGAACAAGCGGCCTGGGCGATGCAGCCGGACGAGTACGACAAGCGATAGGGTGCGAAGCGAATGCCTTCGGACTCCGCAGGCGCACCGTCATCCTGAGGTGCGAGCTCTTGCGAGCCTCGAAGGATGGCCGCAAGCACAGTGCTGAACAGCATGAACCTCCTCCGAATTAGTGGACACCTGTAGTAGGCTTTAAGAGCCAGGAGGTGTCGAATGGTAAAGCATAAGCGACGGGCGTATGCGGACGA
>NZ_LMUK01000031.1 GCF_009766005.1 Bradyrhizobium sp. S69
GCTATGCAGCAAACTGAGGAGAAACTGGCGGCGTAATCAACCCGGAATCCATCTTAGCCTTGCCGCCAAACTGTCCCGGAAACCGGGACCACCTCAAAAATGCCCTAGTTGCTCAAATCGATAGACCCGGAAACACCGCAGGCCACCGCCAGCGGCACCACACTCCAATTAAAATTAACGTGTACGTCTTGATTTAGGCCAACCCCACACCAGCCCGCAAGACCTGTAACAACCGTTTCTTTCACGTAGCAAATAGGCTACCTAGTCCCCGGTGGGGACACCCTGGAAGCTGTCGGATTAATGGTTACATGACGATGACTCTAAACGAAGCCCGTGACACAAGCCTACGCTATCTCGTGACGCGAGGGGGCGCCGGATTCGCACTGGCAGCGGCTTTTTCTGACTTGAAAAGCGGATTAGCTCTTTGGCCACTTTGGGTGCGACTCGGCTGGAACGACATTCTGCAGCGCTATCGTCGTTCGATGTTGGGTCCATTCTGGTTGACCGCGAGCATGGCTATTATGGTCATATCCCTCGGCATACTTTACGCTGATTTGTTCAACACCCCGATCCACGATTTCTTGCCCTATCTTTGCGTCGGCTTGCTGGTATGGAATCTAATCTCCAGCTTTCTGAGCGAGGGCGGCACACTTTTTACCGGAGCAGAATCCTACATCAAACAAATCAGGTTACCCTACTCCGTCTATGTTTTTCGATCGAGCTGGAGCAAACTGGTTATTTTTGCCCACAACTTTGTAATCTACTTTGGCATCTTATTTTATTTTGATATTTGGCCGGGCGCCGTGGCACTGCTGGCTATTCCAGGTCTCCTGCTTGTCCTGCTGAATGGGGGACTCATCACGCTTTTAATCGGAATGGTGTCCGCACGGTTTCGGGATGTTCCCCAGTTGATCAACTCCATGGTGCAGATCGTGTTCTTCGTGACGCCTATCATGTGGAAACCAGAGTTGCTTCGCAACCGGACCTACATTGCGGACCTCAATCCGTTCTACCATTTGCTGGAAATAGTGCGCGCGCCTTTGCTCGGGAATCCTCCCTTGGCCAAAAGCTACATTGCCGTGCTGCTGATTACGTTGGTCAACGCCGTCATCGTCGGCGCCTTTTTTGCGCGGTTCCGGTCGCGCATTTCCTACTGGGTTTAGATCGATGGAGACCACCTCAATTAATCTCGTCGGCAAGAGCGAACTCTCGCTTGAAGACGTCAGTGTATCTTTTCCAATCTACCATGGGGGTTCACGATCCCTGAAAAAAAGCTTGCTGTTTCGCGGCTCCGGCGGACAGCTAGCCAGCGATGCTAATCACCGTATCGTCGTGCAAGCATTGCGAAATGTATCGCTTGAGTTTCAAACCGGCGACCGTGTCGCTCTGATCGGCACTAACGGTGCAGGAAAAACGACGTTGTTGCGGGCCATGGCCGGTATCTATGAGCCGGTAACAGGTGTGGTGAAAAGTCTCGGTCGAATCTCACCGATGTTCGACATTAGCCTCGGCATCGATGGCGACATGAGCGGTTACGATAATATCCGCTTGCGCGGATTGATTCTCGGGCTGTCCGCAAACGAGATCGAAGATCGGATGACGGATATTGTCGACTTTACCGAACTCGGCGACTATCTCGATATTCCGGTTCGTACCTACTCATCGGGCATGATGACCCGATTGACCTTCGCTGTTGCCACCTGTTTCGCTCCCGAAATCGTTTTGATGGACGAGTGGATCGTCGCGGGTGATGCGGTTTTTCTAGAGAAAGCCCAACGACGAATCGAGATGTTCGTGGAAAAAGCGGGAATTCTGATCCTTGCATCCCATAGCAGCGAAATCTGCCGACGCTGGTGCAACAAAGGCGTTTGGATGGAACGCGGGGAGGTGAAATTGCAGGGGAACATCGAAGATGTTCTCGATGTTTACAACAATGCCGAAAGAGCTCGCTGAGCATGTCATTCTCTTCGACCTTTCGCGGCGCAAACAGAATAGTTTCGTTCAGATGCAGCGCAGTGCCCGACAAAGCGCGCCGATGTGGAGCAATTGTCCAAACTCCCCAGTTTCGATCGCTGCACGCAATTGACTGAGCGTTAGAAACTCCGAACGAATTTCCTCCGACGCGTCTGGTCGCGGCGCCTCGATCGACGTCATCCGGCATGCAAAGACATGGAAACGATTGGTATGGGTTGCTGGATTCGGGCTGAAATCTCCGCAAGCACGCCATTCGTCGGCGCGAATTCCGGCTTCCTCGAGCAATTCACGCTTTGCTGCGTCTAACGCGCACTCGCCCGCTTCGACCACGCCGCCTGGCAACTCCTTCATCACCCTCGATGCGCCGTGGCGGTACTGAGACACAACGCAGATTCGATCCTCACGATCAAAGCATATACAATGAGCCCAGTCGGGATAGCTCAAAACATAATACGGCGAGATGCTGACGCCGGCGGACGTAGTGCAGTCGTCTGCTCTCAAATCAATCCAACGGTCCTTTATAATCGTCGATGAATCGTTCACCGTCCAAGGTTTGAGTTCGGTCGCCATCTCCAGCTCCATAATGCTTCTTGCTGCCGACCGCCCGTCACGTATTTGGCCTCGGCAGAAGAATATTTGAGGTCACTTAAATTTGGGACGAAACTCTCGCGGATTCCAGCCGAAATCATTGACCGCGGGAGTCACATCAAAGATCATGTCGGTCGCCATCCGATTGCCCATAGCCACGTTCGCGTTGGAAATAAGCGGAGCTGCCAACGCGAATGCAGCCCTCCATAGTGGCGGGGGAATAGCGACAATGCGGCGCGATCTCTGCATACCGTCGAAAATGCGCCCTACCATTTCACGGTAGGTGATCGTATCCGTGCCCGCGAGCGCATAGATCTTGTTTTTCGCATCGGAACTGGCAGCCGCCGCAATCGCTCCTAGCGCCAAATCCTCGGCGTGCACGGGCTGACGCAACCCGGAACCTGCTCCGGCCAACGGCATAAAGCCGATCTTCTCAATGAGGCGTGACAATCGCGTGACGTTCGCATCCCGACCTTCGTCGTAAATTAGGGTGGGACGCAGGATCGTCCATTGGACGCCGAGCCGCTCACATGCAAGGATGAATTGTCGCTCCGATTCAGCCCACAACAGGACGCTTTCGCGTTCCGAACGGAGTTCCGATTCCGCCTTGGTTATTATGCTGGTTGACGTGAAGGCAACCGCGCGGGTCAGCTGTTCCCGAGGAAAATACGGAAGCGCAACGGCCATCAGACCAACGTTGGCCGTACAATAGAGTGTTGAAATGGCAGGTAGCTCTAACTTTTCAGGCGCGTTCAAATCGCCTTCGAACCACTCGACATTCATCGTGCTGCTGCGTATCGACCGCGACAGTGCTATCGGGCGTTCGCCCCGCCTTACGAGCTGATCGACGATATGCCCGCCTACAATTCCCGTTGCACCGATAACTGCGCTTCTCATGAATTCAGCCTGATAGCCAACGCTGGGTCGTTACAAAGTGGTGGCGACCCATTTCTCATGGAACATCGCAGCTACGAAAGCAAAATAACGCTGGCATAGCGGTTTGACGGTCTGACGTGCAGCAAGCTGTCCAAATCCGCGCGCAGGATGGAGTTTCCTATCTCCGCTACCAACGATGCTTCCCGCTAACACCGAAAACACGCAGCGCGACCCCCATCTTGGGGCCAAGGATCCCCCGCAATATCCCAACTGAGCCGGTGCGCCCTCTGTGGCGGAAAAAGACCGACGGGCAGGAGGCGTCGACAAGGTTCATCGTGCCCAGCAAGCGACATCAAGTTCTGGCCTGGACGTCCTTGGCAAAACGACGTCCAAGATTACACGCAGCGAATGCTCCCGTCCGCAAAAACACGAGATACGTCAGCACCTTACAAAACGAGCGCAGGCTCGCGGGGGTTCTTCAGGCCGAGAACGAACTCTCGCCAGAGCGCTGGATTCTGACAAAAGTCCCTGCTAATGTTATGCGAAGAGGGTTACTGTTTGTTCATAAAGATGGTCAATCGACAGACTAAAACAACCGCAGAATTGATTGCTCTCATCAATCAGCGTCAGGCCGACTGGTGGCCAGCGGAGTTCCGCCTTACGATCGATCGGTCCGCCGAACACGATTGGATTGCCATTGCGGACACGCAAGCAAGCGATGTGACTGTCGATCGTCACGCTGATTTTTCAAATAGCCTCGCGAAAGTTGTAGCTGAAATCAGACTTCGTCACGCTTGGGCCGGGCACTAGATGTAGCGATTGTAGCGGGATCCCGCCGCCTACAAGGCCGCATCGTTTATCGCGTTCTCCGACCCACTCAACGAGTAGGTAACCCACCGCATCCATCCGACGGCAGACGTACGAAAATAAAAGGCCTCCCGTAGATTCGCGGGATGGGAAACAGCCAGCACCTGAATTCCGAAAGACGGCGGGGAATACCTGACCCAGACCTACCGATCCTGGATCGGCTTTACCTCCACAACAAATTGATGGATCTCCCGAACGACCTTACCATCAAAACCCTGTTGCTTGAGGAGGCCCACAATTTTGGGCGTCAGTTCGGCGAAAAGCACGTCATGATTTGGGCAGACAAGTGATAGGCCCGCTAGGTCATCGCTCCACGCACGAACGCCGCCACCTTCAAGATTCTCGACCCTTATCGTTACAATTCTCAGCTTCTCATCCATCGATCGAATCCCCGAATCTGGTCCGCACCAAAGCGACACTAAATACCTATTCCGCTAGCAATTCTTCACAAGTACTGCAACAATCGATAGCAAAATATGATGCAGCCAACAAACCTACACGTGTCCCAAGTCGCGCGAAAGCGAGTCGGACGCCAAGAACCTTCATATTGTAAGCGACCCAATACTTTCCTTCTGCGTTTCCGCCGGTCGCCCTAGGTTTCGCATATCTCTGCCGATGCAGATTAATGGACAAAGCAACCTTGATCGCGTCTCTCCGCAAATGCACATTTTTCAGGATGGAAAATCGGCATGCGATCCGGCTTCGCAATACAGTCGCAGCAATCTGGATCGGTTTTGGTGTCCCATCGGCTTGCATCTGGATTTTGATGGCCGACCGGCACCCTTTTGTTGCAATTGTCGTCTCGGTAGTTTTCCTCGCGCCGATAATATTCATCGGCCTATTGGAGTTCTTGAGACGAAAAGCCAAAGGTAAGCTCAAGCCACCGTAGCAACCACGGCGCCTACTTCCGATAGAGAGTTCTCGTGAGGGTCAACGACGGCTCATAGCCCTCGTTTGGAAACATCGAGACAAATAAGAGACCCACTGAACTACGGGCCCCCTCCTCTGAGACGGCAGCAGCGGCAGACACTGACTTGATGCACGCCAAACGCCAACTCGATTGGTCTATCGGAGTGAGAGAGCCGGTTCCGGGAATTTGGACAGGACGATAAGTGGAATTTCTGCCTGAAAGCGGCGATGATGGCCGCGAACAGGAGAGACTATGAATAGACGA
>NZ_LMUK01000032.1:0-65374 GCF_009766005.1 Bradyrhizobium sp. S69
TCAGCCAAAATTTCCCGGTCGATGTGTCCTCCCGACCATTAAATGCAAAATTCTGCGGGCCAGAACGAAACATTCTCACACTCTCAGGATGACGTCCGAGACAGCTTCACAGGCTACTTCGCCGGGACGACGGCACTCGCCCGATGCAAAACCCGCTGCGCCGGACTTGGCTCCTCAGATCACCAATTCGGCGCCGGTGACGCGGCGATAGGCTTCGAGATAGCGCTTGCTGGTGGCGTCGACGACGCTGGCCGGCAACGGCGGCGGCGGGGCGTCGCCGTTCCAGCGGCCGGCGTGGCGCTCGACGTCGAGATAATCGCGCAGCGGCTGCTTGTCGAAACTCGGTTGCGGCTGGCCGGGCTTGTAAACGTCCGCCGCCCAGAAGCGCGAACTGTCGGGGGTCATCACCTCGTCGATCAGGATGATGCGTCCGTCCTTGTCGCGGCCGAATTCGAATTTGGTATCGGCGATGATGATGCCCTGGTCGCGGCTGATTTTCTCGCCGAGCGTATAGACCGCACGCGTCATGCTCTCCAGCGTATGGGTGACCTCCTCGCCGAGGATCTCGCGCATCCGCCCGATCGTGATGTTCTCGTCGTGGCCGGTCTCGGCCTTGGTTGCCGGGCTGAAGATCGAAGGCTCCAGTTTTGCACTCTCAAGCAGGCCTGGCGGCAGCTTCTCGCCGGCCAGCGTGCCCTGCGCGGCATACTCCTTCCACGCCGAGCCCGAGATATAACCGCGGATCACGCATTCGATCGGGAACACGGTCGTGCGCTTGCACAGCATGGCGCGCCCGGCCAGCGCGGCGTGATGGCCGGCCAACGCGGGCACCTCGCCGATGATGGCATCGGCGTCGGCGCTGATCATGTGATGGGGAACGACGCCTTCGAGTTGGGCGAACCACCAGGCGCTGATCTGGGTCAGCACCGCGCCCTTCATCGGGATGGTCTCGGCCATTACCACGTCGAAGGCGCTGATGCGGTCGGTGGTCAGCAGCAAGACGCGATCCTCGCCGACGGCATAGATATCGCGCACCTTGCCGCGTCCGATTCGTGGCAGAGGAAGATCGCTGGCGAGCATCGTGTTCATCAATCAGGCTTTCATGGCATGCGCGGCCTCGCGCAAGCGCGGGACACGGCGGGGACAACAGAGGAAAGTCTATTCCGGCAGCGGAATGAACTCGTGTTCGTTGGGAACATGGGCGAAGCGGCCGCTTTTCCAGTCCTGCTTGGCCTGCTCGATGCGTTCCTGGCTGGAAGAGACGAAATTCCACCAGATATGGCGCGGGCCTTCCAGCGCGTCGCCGCCGAGGAACATCATCCGCGTCGGCTTCAGCACCTTCACGGTGATGCGGTCGCCGGGCCGGAAGATCAATAGCCGCGCCTGCTCGTAGCGCTCGCCCGCGATCTCGATTTCGCCATCGACCACATAGATCGCGCGCTCCTCATGATCGGGATCGAGCGGCAGGCTGACGCCAGCTTGCGCCGTCACCTCGGTGTAGAACCACGGCGAGACCATCGTCACCGGCGATGTCGCGCCGAAGGCGCTGCCGGCGATGATCCGCGCGGTGAAGCCGCGGTCGCTGACCACAGGCAAGCTTTCCGCGGAATAATGCTGGAACGACGGCGCGATCTCTTCGGAGCCTGCGGGCAGCGCGATCCAGCTTTGCAGGCCGAGCATCTTCTGGCCGTCGCGGCGCAGCACGTCGGGGGTGCGCTCGGAATGGGCGATGCCGCGGCCGGCGGTCATCAGGTTCATCGCGCCGGGCTGGATCTCCTGGATATTGCCCTCGCTGTCGCGGTGCATGATGCTGCCGTCGAACAGATAGGTCACGGTGGCAAGCCCGATATGCGGATGCGGGCGCACGTCCATGCCCTTGCCGGCGATGAACTGCACCGGGCCGAAATGGTCGAAGAAAATAAACGGACCGACCATCTGGCGCCTGCCATGCGGCAGCGCGCGGCGCACCTCGAACCCGTCGCCGAGGTCGCGGGTGCGCGGCACGATGACGAGTTCAAGCGCATCGCAGGATTGCGGATCGCCGAGAACGGGATCGCTGGAGGGAAGCCAGCTCATGAGAAGTCTCCGGGATGTTCGCGGCGATCATAGCAGCAATCGCAGCCCAAGCCACCTCGGCGTCGTCCCGGCCTCATGGGATGACATTGCGGGTGGCCAACCCTCGACAAATTGAACAAACCAGCGATCTCCCGTAAAATCCGCCACGTCCTGTTGGATCGGGCCCATGTGATGCCGCTTGCCGTTCTGGATATTGCTCTGCGTTCCGGTACCGTGGCCTTGCTGCTGGTGCTGGCCGCATCGCTGTTTCGCGATTTTCGCACCGTCGTCGCGGGACGGCTGGCGGTTGCCCTGGCGCTGGGGTCGGCCGCGCACGCCGTCACCTCTGCGATCGGCTCGCCGGCACCGGTCTCGATCTGGCATGCGCCTCTGATCGCGCTGTCGACCGGCAACGTCGTGGTGTTCTGGCTGTTCACACGGGCGCTGTTCGACGATGCATTTACGCTGCGCTGGTGGCACGCGGTCGTCTGGGCCGCGGTAGCGGCGTTCAGTTTCGTCAATTGCATGTGGATCGCACCAGCGGGCTACGCACGGGCGTCGATTATCGCGATCAACCTGCTCGCGCTGAGTTTTATCGGGCTCGCCGTCTGGCAGACCATCGCCTCATGGTCGCAGGATCTGGTTGAGCGCCGCCGACGACTGCGGCTCTTCATTGTCGGCGCGGCCGCGCTTTACGGCGGCATCAACGCGATGCTGCAGATATTCATTCGCGGCAGCGATACGGCGGATATCGCCAATGTGGTCAATTCCGTCATGCTTGCCGGTATCGTCGCCGCGATATCCTATGCGATGACAAATGTCACCGCGTCGGATTTGTTCGTGGCCCCCGCCGTATCCGTGGCGGAAGTTTCCGGCGGGCCGGTTGCGGTCGAGGAATCGAACGCCGCCGATCGGAAGCTGCTGGACGCGCTGATGCGCCTGATGGCTGATGAACGGATCTATCGCCACGACAATGTCACCATCGGCGCATTGGCGACCAAGCTCGGGATACCCGAATACAGATTGCGGCGGCTGATCAACCAGCGGCTCGGCTACCGCAACTTCAATGTTTTTCTCAACAACCACCGGATCGAGGAAGCCAAGGCCGCATTGGCCGATCCGACGCAGGCCGAGGTGCCCGTGATTACGATTGCGATGGACGCCGGTTTCCAGTCGCTGGGGCCCTTCAATCGCGCCTTCAAGGCCATCACGGGGGTGACCCCGACCGAGTATCGCCGCCTCAAGGCGCCCGCGATCTGACGCTATAAGTCATTATAATTTCTTGGAATTTTCGGAATCGGCGAGGCCTCCTCCAAGTTCGACCAGCCCGTTTTCAAATCCGGCGAGCGATCCGCAGCCTGTTCGGCTTGATGGCTGGTACGCGCATCAAGCGCCATGCCGGAGCTCGCCATGACCCGACGACGCCTTATCCTGATCCTTGTCCTTATCTTGGCGACCACGACAGCGCTGAGCACGCTCGCTTTCACGGCACGCGCGCGCGATGTTCCCAAGGTGGTCACCGGGTTCGTCGCCGGCATTCTCTGCTCGTCGATTTTTGTGTCCGGCCTCGATCCGGATCGCGTGCTCGCCGAGACCACGGAGGCGATGCCCGGTACCGGCCTGATCATGTGGGCGCTCAGCACCGATGTCGATCGCGCGCACAAGGACGTCACGGTGACATTGCTGGGCCTCGGCCGCAGCCATGCCGTCTATCGCGACGGGTTTGGTTGCACTCTCGATCATGGCAATGCCGTCGCCGAACTCGCGGTGCCGACGGCGGATACCAGACAGCCCGAGGCGTTATTGCCTGCGATCGCGGGGCCGGCGTTGGTCGCGCCCATCAATCCGCAACTCGATGCCGCGCTCGACCGCGCGTTTGCCGAGCCCGAGGCGCCGCCGCGCCGCCACACCAAGGCCGTCGTGGTATTGAAAGACGGCCACATCGTCGCCGAGCGCTACGCCGAGGCCTACGGCATCGACACGCCGATCCTCGGCTTCTCCGCGACCAAGTCGGTGATGTCAGCGCTGACGGGAATTCTTGTGCGGCAGAGCAAGCTTGCGCTCGATCGGCCCGCGCCGGTCGCGGCGTGGCAAAGCCCTGGCGATCCGAGGCGCGCGGTCACGGTCGATCATCTGCTGCGTCATACCGCGGGACTTGCGATCGGCAGTTCGCTCGCGGCGTCGCTCGGCGCCGCGCTGGAGCCGGTCAACCGCATGAAGTTCATGGAATCGGACATGGCGCGCTATGCCGAGAGCCTGGAGCTTGCAACGCCACCCGGCAGCGCCTGGAATTACAATGACGGCAATTATGTCATTCTCTCGCAACTGATCCGCGAGGCGGTTGGCGGCCACGCGGCGGATGTGCTGCGTTTCGCGCGACAGGAATTGTTCGGCCCGCTCGGCATGCGCAACGTCACGCTGGAGTTCGACGCCTCGGGCAATCCGGAAGGATCGAGCCAGATGCTGGCGACCGCGCGCGACTGGGCACGCTTCGGCATGCTCTATCTCAATGACGGTGTCGTCGGCGGCAAACGCATACTGCCCGAAGGTTGGGTCAAATATTCGGCGTCGCCAACGCCGAATGCCTGGGTCGGCTATGGCGCTGGCTTCTGGACCAACCAGGGCGATAGCTTTGGTGCCGACTATCGCATCCATCATGGCTGGCCGCGCGATGCGTTCTTTGCCAAGGGAACGATCGGGCAATATGTCATCATTGTTCCATCCGAGCGTCTGGTGATCGTGCGGCTCGGCCTGTCGCCGAACTGGCCTGACGTCGACGGCGTGTCGCGGCTTGTCAGCGATGTCATCGCTGCAACCGGCGGTGGGGCCCGATCCGCGAGCCGCAACTCGATGTGAGGTTTCGATCAGCGCTCGCTATCGAACGATCCGGATCGGGAACCAAGTACTGCGAATGGCGTTATGCCGTCCCGCCCTCTGCCTTGACCAGGAAAATCTCCCGATGCGAATGATCCGCTCTTCAGTGCTTGCACTGATGTTGAGTGCTGCGCCTGCCGCCATCTTGGTTGCGCCGGCTCGAGCGCAAATATCGGTCGACATTCGCGTCGATGTCGCGCCGCCGCCGCTGCCATACTATGAGCAACCGGTTATTCCGGCTGAGGGCTATCTTTGGGTCCCCGGTTATTGGGCATGGGATCCCGTAGCGGTCGATTATTACTGGGTGCCGGGAACGTGGGTCGAGCCGCCGCAGCGCGACCTGCTCTGGACGCCGGCCTATTGGGGCTGGAACGAGGGCCGCTATGCCTTCTACCCCGGCTATTGGGGGCACGAAGTCGGCTTCTACGGCGGGGTCGACTATGGCTACGGATATAACGGCGACGGCTATTACGGCGGCCGCTGGAATAACGGCGCGTTCTTCTACAATCGCACCGTCAACAACGTGGAAAGCATCCACATCACCAACATCTATAATGAGACGGTGGTGGTGCATAACAATTCCACGCGTGTGAGTTTCAACGGCGGCAATGGCGGCATCGCGGCGAGGCCGACGCCGCAACAGGAGGCGTTCGGCCGCGAGCGGCACGTCGAGGCAACGCCGGTTCAGCGTCAGCAGGTCGAAACCGCCAGCCGGGATCGGTCGCTATTCTCCAAGCAGAATCACGGCGAGCCCGCGATCGCGGCGACGCCGCGCGCCGGTGTGTTCCAGGGCGCCGGCGTGGTGCGCGGATCGCGCACGCCGATTGCGGCCAGACCCGGCAACGAGCCGCTGCCGAACGGTGCCGCAAGACCTGACTCGGAAAGGCCTGGTTCGGAAAGACCTGGCTCGGAAAGGCCCGGCGTGGAGCCGAACCGGGAAGCGCCGAAACCTGAAGCTCGGCCAGGCTCTGCCGAGGCGCCGCGCCCCAACGAGCCGCGGCCGGGTGACATCAACAGGGAAGCGCCGAGACAAGCGCCGAGGGTCGAAGAGCCGCCAAGAGCCGAACCGTCAAGGGCTGAGCCACCGAGGGCTGAGCCACCAAGAGCTGAACCGCCAAGGGCCGAGCCACCAAGGGCCGAGCCGCCCAGAGTGGAAGAGCCACAGCGACAGCCCCCGCCGCGCGCTGAACAGCCGCGACCGCCAGTTCAGGAAGCGCGTCCGCCGCAGCCGCCACGACCGGCCGCCGCGCCGCCCCCGCGACCGGCGCAGCCCGGAAGGCCGCCCGAAGAAGAGCGGAAGCGCGAATAGCGGCTAAGCTAGGTGCTCTACGTCTGTCGAAACTTTGATTCGATGGGTTGCGTTTTTTTCACCTCTCCCCGACGGGGAGAGGTGAAGGGAAGCGCGCGGATAACCCCGGCTGAATCCAATCTTATCTTGCTCTATTGCCGCCCCAACTGCGTTGCTTGCTCGACCCGATCGAATCGTTCTAGCGACAGGATCGCGTCGGCGAGTTGATCGGCGCGGCCGTTCAACACCGGGCGGGCCAGCGTCAGGAATTTCTGCTGCATCGCCTGGGCATCCGGAAATGAACTCGGCTCGCCGGAGGGATCGGCGTAGAGCCGTTCATGCACGCCGTCGTCCGTGGTGATGCTGACGCGCGCGCCGAACGGATGGGTGCGGCCGACTTCCAGCCGATCATCCTGCACCACGTTGAACTTGTCGGCCAGCGCATCGACCGCGGCGTCGCCGAGCCGTTCGTAATCGTCCCAGCCGAAGCGGCCTTGATCCAGCGCCACCGCGCCGGTGAAGAACATCGAGAACTGGCCGCCGACGATCGAGGTCGGGTGCCGCTTGGTGGCGGCATCGCCGGTCAGCGTGATGCCGTTGCGGTGCAGGCCGATCTCGACTTTCCTGATCTGGTCCGGCGTCAGATTGTGCTCGCGCCGCATCGCGATCAAAGCATCGAGGGCGGCATGGGTATAGCGGCAGCTCGGATAGGGTTTGACGCCGATCTTCATGGTTTCGTAGATATCGCCGAGCCCCGCTACGGCCTTGTCGGGATGCGCGTTGTCGCTGTAGCCGACCAGGAGGCCATGCTTGCCTTCGACCGATTCGGTCGCGCCGATGAAGTCATTGCGCGCCAGGGTCGCTGCGATCACGCCGTTCATGGCGGCGGCGCCCACCTGATAGCGCTTGTTCCAGGCGCCGTTGACCAAAAATTGCAGCGAGCCCGCGGCCTGGCTGCCGGAGACGCCGAACGCAGCTACGATCTGGTCTTTCGAAAGGCCGAACAATTTGGCGGCGGCCGCCGCCGCGCCATAGGTCCCCGCGGTTGCGGTGGGGTGAAAACCGCGCGCGTAATGCGAGGTCGGATCGAGCGCATTGCCGAGCCGGCAGCAGACCTCGTAGCCGGCGACGATCGCGGTCAACACATCGCGGCCCGATGCACCGACCAGTTCGCCGACCGCGAACGCAGCCGGCACCACCGGGGCGCTGGCATGCAGCGAGGAATCGGCATGGGTGTCATCGAAATCAAGCGAGTGGCCGAGCGCGCCGTTGAGCAGTGCCGCCACCGCGGGCGTCCAGGTCTTGCTGTCGCCGAAGACGGTGGACTGGCCCTTGCCGTCGAGCGCCAGCGCTTCCAGCATCTTGAGCAGCGAGGGCGTGGATTCCGCATCGCGCCGGGCCCGGATGGCGCTGCCGAGAAAATCAAGTGTCAGAACCTTGGCACGCTCCAGCACGTGCGGAGGGATATCGGCGAATTTCAGGTCGGCGACGTAAGCTGCGAGCGTTGCGGTTTCGTTGGCCATCGTGTGCCTCGGCGTTGCCTCGTTAGTCTCATTGGAATTTTGGTTAAGGCCGCCCATGCGCCTCGTCAACATGCGCTATGGCGGGGCAGACCCTTGCTTTGCATGGCGTCAATCGACCGCCGCGAGCGCCGTCTTGCGAACGGCCGCAGCGATCGTGTCTGAAGTAGCTTGATCTTCCACCGCGCGCGCCAATGTTACGCCGCCGGTCAGGATCGCCAGCAACGCCCAGGCGCGCTGCAGGCGGTCCGCCGCGTCCGCCCCGGAAAGTCCGTCGGCCACCGCATCCGCAACCAATTTCATCCGCGCTTCGTAGGCGGTCTTGGTCTCGCTGTCGGAACGCTGAACTTCCGGCGTCAGGCTTTGCAAGGTGCAACTGTCGCCGAGTTCGCAGGTGCGTTTATAGCCAAGATAGAAATCGACGAAGATTTCGATCCATGTGACGCCGTGCTCGGCGCGCAACGCCTCGATCCCGGCGCGCAGCTCATCGAGGCCGGCGACCACAGCCTCCTTGAAGGCCGCTTCCTTAGACGGGAAATGGCCATACAGCGCGCCTGACGTGACCGCGGCCTCCTTGGCCAAGCCGTCGACGCCGATGCCGCCATAGCCGCGCTTGCGAAAGCCACGGCCGACCGCCACGAGGATTCGGGCCCTCGCTTCTTCCCGGTGTCCCGGCGCATATCTCGACACGGCAGACCTCAATTACATTGCGATCGTTATTTTATGCTTGACAGCATAACGATCGCTATTTTAACAACATCACGATCGTTATGTAACGATCGCAACCCAACTCGCAATACCGCGTTTGGGCAGCTTTCTCAATGTCCGGGAGGTCCTCATGCCGCTCCAACTCACCCTTACCGAAGGTGTTCTGCCCAAAGGCCAGGAAAAAATCGCCTTCGCGCGACTGTCGGAAGCCATGCTGAGATGGCACGGCCTGACCGGCAACAAGGCCATGCTGCCCAACGTCATCGGCGAGGTTCGGGTGCTGCCGAGCCACGAGACCTTCAGCGCGATGGAGGAGGCGCCGATTGCGATCGTCGAGTGGAAGGTGCCGTCGTTTGCCTTCGCCGATCGCGACATCCAGCTCGGCTATTTCTCAGAAGCGACCGACATCATCCATGAGCTGTCCGGCGGCAAGCAACCTCGGGATCGCATCTTCATCAACGTCGTTCACGCCGTCGACGGCGCATGGAATTTCAACGGCCGCGCCATGACCAATGCCGAACTCGGCGAACAGGTCAGTAAAGGCTGATTCTATCAACCTCGTTCGCTCGCAGCGGCGCACCGGTTGCGCCGCTGCGGTGAGTTACGCTGCGATCTGCCGCAGCATCGCGGGCACGATCACGCGGTGAAACGGTTTGATGACGGCCAGATAGATCCGGCCCAGCGCATTGTGGGTCTTGACCAGCGTCGTCGCGGTGACCTGCTGGCCGGACGTGTCATCAGGTCCCGACGTTGCGACGTCGACCACCACGCGGAAATCGAGATGCTTGTCGTTGAAGCCCGCGACCAGCCGGCCCGGGGTCTGGGTCAGGATCGGAAACAGGCCGATGGTCTCGCGCGGCGGGTTTTCGGTGTTGCCCGATGTTTTCAAGCCGAGCGGCGCGACCACGAGATGGCGCAGCGTCAGCAGCGCTTCGACCCATCGCGGCGACCGTCCCATCATGCGCTGCGCGGCTTGCCGCGCATCGAGCGTACGGCCCGCGACATCGATGCGAAACGCATCGGCGAATTGCGCGCCCGACAGCAGCGGACCGGCGTCAATTTCGGGCGCGACCTCTTGAACCCTGATCATGATGCGAGCCTGCTCGCCAGCAGCCGGAAACGCAAGATCAGAAGTGTCGCATAGATCGCGGTCCCGACCGATAGTCCGATCCAGACGCCGATGGCGCCAAGTTCGGTCTGGAAACCAAGCAGGCAGGCCAGGGTAAATCCGATCAACCAGTAACTGATCGCGGCGAATAATAGCGGCATCCGCGTATCGTTCATGCCGCGAAGCGATCCGGCGGCGATGGTCTGGATGCCGTCGGCGATAAAGAATGTCGCGCCGATCAATAGAAGATTGGCGGTCAGCGCGACGGTGGTGCTGGCGTCCTCGGCAACGCCAAAAAAAAGCCGCGCGATGGCAAACCGGCCGGCGATCACGGCCAGCGTGAAGCCGGCGACGAGAACGATCCCCAGCAGGATCGCGACCAGCCCGGCGCGCTTGACCGCGCCCGGATCGTTGCGGCCGATGGCGTGCCCGACCCGCACGGTGGCCGCCATCGAGATGCCATACGGCACCATGAACAGGGTCGCGACGACCTGCAACGCCACCTGATGCGCCGCCAGCGCGGTGGTGCTGATCAGGCCCATCAGCAGCGCCGCGGAGGAAAACATCCCATACTCCATCATGAACGACAGCGAGATCGGCGCGCCGATGGCGACAAGCTGGCGCATCAGGCGCCAATCGATCCGCCAGATCCGTCCGAGCACGCGATATTTCCGGAACGGCGGACGGCGTGTCGCAAACCAGAGGCTCGCCAGCACGGTGCCGAAATTGACCGTGGTGGTGGCAAGCCCCGCGCCGAACAATTCCAGCCGCGGAAATCCCCATTCGCCGTAGATCAACGGATAGACCAGCAGCGCATTGGCCGGGATCGCCGCCAAAGTGATCCACAACGCCGGCTGCGGCCGGTTGACCGCGCCCATGAAGCCGCGGATCGCCATGAACCACAGCGCCGGCATGACGCCCCAGACCAGGCCGAACAGATAATGCTGCGCCAGACGCGCGGCCGCCGGCGCCTGGCCCAGCGCCAGCAGGATGGGCTCGCCATACAGCGAGAACGGCATGATCGGCAGCGAAATCAGCAGCGCCGCCCAAAGCCCGGTTCGCAGCGCCCGCCGCACCTGGCGCGGATCGCGGGCGCCGAAGGCTTGGGCGGCAAGCGGCGCCACCGCCGATACCAGTCCCATTCCGATGGTGAAGCTGACGAAGTAGATGGTGCCCGCCAGCGCCGCCGCGGCGACGGCTTCGTTGCCGAGGCGCCCGATGAAGGCCAGATCAGTCGCCATCATCGCGATCTGGCTCAACTGCGTCAGCGCCATCGGCACCGCCAAAGCGAGCGTCTCGGTCAGTTCATGGCCGAGACGGTGGGGCGCGCGTGGTGATGCGCGTGATGCTGATGCGATTTTGTCGAGGGAAGACATGAGGGACTGTTAGCACCGTCGCCGGCTGAAAGTGTGTCGCCTGCTTCTTTCCCTTCTCCCCTTGTGGGAGAAGGTGCCTTCGCGAAGCGAAGGCGGATGAGGGGTCTCAGCCTCTCGTTATGTTGCTACCCCTCATCCGGCACGGACTTCGTCCGCGCCACCTTCTCCCACAAGGGGAGAAGGGAAGAGAGCGTCGCACGCTACTCCGTTCGCGCGGGGACTCGGGTGATCTTGGCGCCGAGTGCGTTGAGGCGTTCGTCGATGCGCTCATAGCCGCGCTCGATCTGGTCGGCGTTGTTGATGGTGCTGGTGCCTTCGGCGCAGACCGCGGCCAGCAGCATCGCCATGCCGGCGCGGATGTCGGGCGAGATCATCGACGCCCCGTGCATCCGGCTCGGTCCGGCGACGATGGCGCGGTGCGGATCGCACAGCACGATGCGGGCGCCCATCGAGATCAGCTTGTCGACAAAGAACATCCGCGACTCGAACATCTTCTCGAACATCAGGATGACGCCGTCGCACTGGGTCGCGGTCACGATCGCGATCGACATCAGGTCGGCCGGGAAGGCCGGCCACGGCTGGTCTTCCAGCTTCGGCACATGGCCGCCGAAATCGTCGCGGATCTTCATGGTTTGGCCCGAAGGCACCACCAGATCATCGCCTTCGACGCCGCAGACGATGCCGAGCCGCTCAAAACCCATCCGGATCGAGCGCAGATGTTCGACGCCGGCGCGCGCGATACGCAGCGGTGAGCGCGTCACCGCGGCGAGCCCGATCAGCGATCCGACTTCGATGTGATCGGGCCCAATCGAATAGCGGCCGCCGCCGAGCGTGGCCGGCCCGTGCACGATCATGGTGTTGGTGCCGATGCCTTCGATCCGCGCACCGAGCATCACCAGGAAATGCGCGAGGTCCTGCACATGCGGCTCGGAGGCGACGTTGCGCAGATAGCTGGTGCCGTGGGCGGCGACCGCGGCGACCAGCGCGTTTTCCGTCGCGGTTACGCTGGGTTCGTCGAGGAAGACGTCGGCGCCGGTGAGGCGCGCGGCGCGGAATTCAAGCCGGTGGGTCGCGGTGACGGTGGCGCCGAGCTGCTCGAAGGCCAGGAAATGCGTGTCGAGACGCCGCCGCCCGATCACGTCGCCGCCGGGCGGCGGCAGCGCGACTTCGCCGCAGCGGGCCAGCAACGGGCCGGCCAGCAGGATCGAGGCGCGAATCCGGGCGCACAGATCCGGATCGAGATCGGCGGCGCGGATTTCCTTGGCATGGATCGCAAGCGTGTTGCGCCCCTGCCATTCGGCCGAGGCGCCGACCGAACGGATCAGCTCGACCAGCGTTTCGGTGTCGCGAATCCGCGGCACGTTTTCCAGCGTCACCGGATGTTCGGTCAACAATGCCGCGGCGATGATCGGCAGCGCGGCGTTCTTGTTGCCGGACGGCTCGATAGTCCCCGTCAGCCGGTGGCCGCCTTCAACGATGTACTGGACGGGGGCCACCCGCTTTACACGTCCACATTGGCGCTGAGCGAATTATCCTGGATGAACTCGCGGCGCGGCTCGACCACGTCGCCCATCAGCTTGGTGAAGATGTCGTCGGCCTCGTCGACCTCCTTGATCTTGACCTGCAGCAGCGAGCGTTCGTTGGTGTCGAGCGTGGTTTCCCAGAGCTGGGACGGGTTCATTTCGCCGAGACCTTTGTAGCGTTGCAGCGTCACGCCCTTGCGCCCGGCGTCGGTCACCGCCTCGAACAGGCTGACCGGCCCGTGGATCGCGGTCTCGGTATCCTTGCGGCGCAGCAGGCCGGTCTTCGGATAGGCCTCCTGAAGCCTGGCGGCATAATCGTCGAGCTTGCGCGCGTCGGCGGAGCCGAGCAGCGCGTCGTCGATGATGGCGACTTCCTTGACGCCGCGCACGGTGCGCTCGAACGAGAAGCCCTCGCCTTCGGTGAAACGTCCGACCCAGCCGCGCTCGACCTCGTCGGCCAGCGCATCCATCCGGCGCGCGATATAGTCCGCGGCGGCATTGGCGGTGGCGACGTCGCTGGTGATTTTCGGGCTCAGCACGCCGGCGATCGCGGCCTGCTCGACCACCTTGCGGTTATAGCGGCTGTGCAGATTATGCAGCGTGCCGCGGATCAGCCGTGCGTCTTCGACCAGCGCCTGCAAATCGCGGCCGCTGCGGTCTTCGCCCGAGGCCAGCTTGAAGACACAATCGTCGAGACCGGTTTCGATCAGATAGTCTTCCAGCGCGCGTTCGTCTTTCAGGTACTGCTCGGACTTGCCGCGCGATACCTTGTAGAGCGGCGGCTGCGCGATATAGAGGTGGCCGCGATCGATCAGTTCGCGCATCTGCCGGTAGAAGAAGGTCAGCAGCAGGGTGCGGATGTGGGCGCCGTCGACGTCGGCGTCGGTCATCACGATGATCTTGTGATAGCGCAGCTTGTCGGCGCTGAAATCGGTGCTGATGCCGGTGCCGAGCGCGGTGATCAGGGTGCCGATCTGTTCGCTCGACAGCATCTTGTCGGTGCGCACGCGCTCGACATTGAGGATCTTGCCGCGCAGCGGCAGCACCGCCTGGAATTCGCGGTTGCGGCCCATCTTGGCGCTGCCACCGGCCGAATCGCCCTCGACGATGAACAGTTCGGATTTGGCGGGGTCTTTTTCCTGGCAGTCGGCGAGCTTGCCGGGCAGCGAGGAGACGCTGAGCGGATTCTTGCGGGTCAGTTCGCGCGCCTTGCGCGCGGCTTCACGCGCCGCGGCGGCCTGGATCACCTTGCCGACGATTTCCTTGGCCTGGGCCGGATGTTCCTCGAACCATGCGGCGAGCGCCTCGTTGAGGACGTTCTCGACCACCGGGCGCACTTCCGAGGACACCAGCTTGTCCTTGGTCTGCGAGGAAAACTTCGGATCCGGCACCTTGACCGACAGCACCGCGGTGAGGCCCTCGCGGCAATCGTCGCCGGTCAGCGCGATCTTTTCCTTCTTGGCGTTGGCTTCCGCATAGCCATTGACCTGGCGCGTCAGCGCGCCGCGGAAGCCGGCCAGATGGGTGCCGCCGTCGCGTTGCGGGATGTTGTTGGTGAAGCACAGCACGTTCTCATGGTAGCTGTCGTTCCACCACAAAGCGGCTTCGACCCCGATGCCGTTCAGCTCGGAACGCACGATGATCGGCGCCGGAATCATCGCCTTCTTGTTGCGGTCGAGATATTTCACGAATTCCTCGACACCGCCATCGTAGCGCATCACCTCGCGCTTTTCGACCGCGTGACGGATGTCGGACAGCACGATATTGACGCCGGAATTCAGGAACGCGAGTTCCCGCAAGCGATGTTCGAGGGTGGCGAAATCATATTCGACATTGGTGAAGGTCTCGGTGGACGCGAGGAACGTCACCTCGGTGCCGCGCTTGCCATTGGCGTCGCCGACCTCTTTCAGCGGCGCCACCGCGTCGCCATGCGCGAACTCGATCAGATGCTCCTTGCCGTCGCGCCAGACCCGCAATTGCAGCTTGCTCGACAGCGCGTTGACGACGGAGACGCCGACGCCGTGCAGGCCGCCCGAAACCTTGTAGGAATTCTGGTCGAACTTTCCACCGGCATGGAGCTGGGTCATGATGACCTCGGCGGCGGAAATGCCCTCGCCCTTATGGATGTCGACGGGAATGCCGCGGCCGTCGTCACGCACCGTGACCGAGCCATCGGCGTTGAGCACGACTTCCACCGCGGTGGCGTGGCCCGCCAAGGCCTCGTCGATCGCGTTGTCGACGACTTCGTAGACCATGTGATGCAGGCCGGAGCCGTCGTCGGTGTCGCCGATATACATGCCCGGCCGCTTGCGCACGGCGTCGAGGCCCTTCAAAACCCGGATCGATTCCGCGCCGTATTCAACAGGGATGGAATGCTCAGTGTCGGCGGTGGTCTGCCGGGCAGGTTCTGTCATGTGAGGCCTTCGAGGATGTCCCGAATCAGCTGCGCACATTGGGCGCTGATGGACTTAATTATGCCATGAAACAGGCCTCACGCCTAGCGCAAAGCCCTCATCAATAAACTATTGAATAAATGGGATTTTTTGATGGTTTTTCAAGCCGACGGAAAGCCGATTCGGCGGCTCTCGAAAAGCGCGATTCGAGGACCGATTGCCGGGTCCCCAAATCCGGATTTTTAACGCCAGCGCCGTCCGTGATGGCGCTCTTTGCGTCAGTACACGTGCAACGCCAGCACCGTGGCGTCGGGCGCCAGCATCAGCCCCCAGGCATCGTCCGCGGCGACCTCGATTTCATTGTTCTGAGCCGGGCCGCCCGCGACTTTCACCGAATATTGGTATTTGCCCGGCGGCAGTTCGAGCGTCGGTCCTTTTACGCCCGGCCCGCCGGCGCCGGCCGCGACCTTGATGGTCTGCTTGTTGATGGTCAACGATGCGTCGCTGTCGCCGAGATTGCCGAGCAACAGCTTGGCCTGGCCGGGTCTCGGCGCAACATCCGCCTTCGCGGCTGCCGCTGGAATTTTCTGGGCGAGGTTGATCGTGGTCTCGCCATCGAGGCGGCCGAGCTTCAGGATCGCCGGTCCCTCGGGGGAAGAAAATGCGAGCTGGGCCTGATCCGGCTTTACGGTCGCCCGATCGGCGATCTCCTTCCAGCCAAGCTTGCCGAGTTGGCCGCGGTAAAAGGCCAGCACTGAATGGATGTCGGCGGGGACACTGGCGTCGAGCTCCCGGCGGAACGGCGTTTCGTTGCCGGGCATTTTCCCGGTTCCGAGCGAACTCATGCTGTGCTCCTTTGGCACCGGCAGCGCTGAATCGGGATCGGCTTCGAGATCCTTCGCCGCCGTCTGCGCCGCCGCCGCCGAGGGCTTTCGTTGGCCGGCCGGGTCCGGTTCGGCGGCAGCCATCACGAGGCCCGATCCGCTGGCGCTGACATTGACCTTGGGGCCGATCTGTAGCGCGGTGAACGAGAGCCGCTTGCCGCCCTTGGCGAATTCCATCACGACCATGTTGGATTTGTTGATCACCGAAGGCTCTTCCTTCCAGCCCATCGATTTGAGGGCGCCCCGATAGAACGTCGCCAGCGCCTGAACGCTCGAAGAGGAATCGAATTCGAGCCGGCCTTCAGCCGCGCTGAATTGGACGGTTCCTGCACCCTCAGGCACCGGCACCGGCGCGATGTTGTCGGCGCGGGCTTGCAGCGGCGCGTCCGAAAGGTTGGCTGCCTGGGCCATGCGTCGGGCTTCATCGGTTGCCATCAGCGACTTCGCCGTAGCCTGTGCGTCGCTGAAAAACTTGTCGTCAGCCTCTTTCTTGGCTTTCGCCCGCGCCGCGAGCGCGGTGGGCTTGACCTGCGTGACCAAGCTGACCGTGGTCAGGTCGTATTTGCTTCCGAGCTTCAGAACGGCGGTCTCTTCCGCCGAGGAGAAGTTGAGCGTGACGTCATCGGTGGTGACGGTCGCACCGCTGGTCTCTTCTCGCCAGTTCCGCGCGGCGAGCTCGCGGCGGAAAAACCCGAGCACCGCCGGTATTTCGGCAATGACCGTGCCGCGCAATTTGCGGATATTGGAATCCGCGCGGCCTTCGCCTCCGAAGGTCTTGATATGATCCGGCGTCGGCAAGCCCGCCATCTCGCTGCCGTTGCCGAGATCGTGGACCAGCGCGAACGGCACTATCCTGATATCGACGTTGGTCTTGCCGTCGGTGCGGCGCTGCAACGAAAGCATGATCGGCGCCTGCCCGGAATCGCCGTCGCGGCGGTAATAGGCGCGCGCGCCGTTCTCGATCTTGTCGTCGAGGCTGACGTTGGGCCAGCGCGCAGCGGCGTCGGCGGCGGAGAGCGGCGACCAGCCGGCCGCGGGGAGCGCCTGGCGGAAGAAATCGAGCGTGGCGTCGACCGTGGCGGTGCTGACGCAGTTCAGATAAGGCCGGTTCTCGTCGAACACGATATCGGCGGCGCCATCGGGAAACGGCAGGTTGGCGTTGATCCGGCCGGCGTCATAATACACCGAGGATTGGTCGGGCGTCTTCGGCCGCTGTGTAAACGACACGTACAGACCCTGCCGGCCCTTCTTGAACAACAGCGAGGTGCCGGCGTCTTCCAGCGGCTGTGTGTACTGCGCCCAGCCGTCGGCGCCCAACAGCCGCTTGATCGCAGGGGTCGTCTCGGCGAGCCCCGTTGGAACGATGTACATCAACTTATTCGAGCTGGTGCGGCTGGTGTCTTCCACGGCGCCCTCAAGGCGCGGCAAGGTGCGGACATCGACCAGTCCGTCGTCGGCACGGGCGGCGATCGGTTGGGCCACGACCAGCGCAACGATGACAGCCAGCAACCATTTGCGTGTCGGGACCGGCGTCCCGCCCGTCGTTTCAGCCATTCATGATCTCCGGTATGTTGCCGATGCCCGGCGCCCGCGCGGCAGCGATGGCGCGGGTCCGTTCGGCTCCCAACGCTAGTCGCGGCCGCGGCGCTTTCGGTTCAAATCAGCCGCGTCCGCGCCGTCAGCCGCGCCGCGTGATGCGGCCGTTCTCGACATTGAAAATTTCACCCGAGGTGTCGAGTTCGGCGAACGCCGCGGGGTCGGCGCCGGTCATCCATACCTGGGCGCCGAGTTTTGCCAGTTCATCGAACAGCGCCTTGCGCCTGGCGGGATCGAGATGGGCGACGATTTCGTCGAGCAGCAAGAGCGGGGTGATGCCGGTCATTTCCGCGACCAGAGTGGCGTGCGCCAGCACCAGCCCGATCAGCAGCGCCTTTTGTTCGCCGGTGGAGGCGTCGCGCGCCGGCATGTTCTTCGGCGCGTAGATCACCTGCAGATCGGTCAGATGCGGGCCGTCGAGCGTACGGCCCGCCGCGGCGTCGCGAGGGCGGCCCTGGCGCAGGATGTCGCGGTAGCGGTCCTCGATGGCGGTAGCCGGCTCGTGCATCAGCGCGTTTTCCATCCAGCCGTCGAGCATGATATCGGCGGCGGGAAAGGCGGATTGCGCACCGCGCGCGCGCAACATCGCGGCCAGTCTTGTCAGGGTCTGGCCGCGCGTTGCCGCGACCGCGACCGCGAGCTCGGCGGTTTCCCGTTCGATCGCGTCGCACCAGTGATCGTCGAAATTACGCACCTCGAGCAGCCGGTTGCGCGATCGCAGCGAGCGGTCGAGTGCGGAGACCCGCGCCGAATGCTCGCTGTCGATCGCCAGCACCAGCCGGTCGAAGAACCGCCGCCGGTCAGATGCTGCTCCCGTGAACAGCCCGTCCATCGATGGCGTCAGCCAGACCATGCGCAAATGATCGCCGAAGGCGGTCGCCGAACTCACCGCCTCGCGATCGATCCGGCAGCGCCGGCCGCTGGCGGCGGCCTCGCTGCCCGGCGCGTCGATCCCGGTGCCGAGCGTGGCGAGTCCCAGCGCGCCCTCGACCTCGGCCGACACCGCCCACGAGCCGTCGCCCTCGATGTCGGCGACATCGTCGAGCGTCGCGCGGCGCAGGCCCCGCCCCGGCGACAGAAACGAGATCGCCTCGATACAATTGGTCTTGCCGGCCCCATTGGGCCCGACCAGCACCACCACATCCCCCCGCGTCTGCAGGCTCGCCGCCCGATAATTGCGGAAATGCGTCAGGCTGAGGCGATGAATGCGGGAGGGGGTCATATAATCTCAGTCGTCATTGCCGGGCTTGACCCGGCAATCCATCGTCCGCGCTAGCGGACAATTTCATCATATAGGTCTTTCCAGTCAGGATTGCCTGCGACGATCAGGTCGACCTTCCATTCGCGAGACCAGTGCTTGATATTTTTCTCGCGTTGAAGTGCAGCAGCTATCGTGTCGTGCTCTTCAAAATAGACCAGCATCTTGATGCCGTAGCGCTTGGTGAAGCTCTCGGCCAAGCCCTCGCGATGTTCGTAAACCCGGCGGATCAGATTGTTCGTGACGCCGATGTATAGCGTTCCACCGGGCTTACTGGCGAGAATGTATACCCAATAGCTCATTTTCTGAAGGGAATGGATTGCCGGGTCAAGCCCGGCAATGACAGTTAGAGAATCCCTACACCCGCATCGGCATCAGCACGTAGAGCGCGCCCTTGGAGTCCTTGTCCTGCACCAGCGTCGGCGAGCCGGGATCGGCCAATCGCAGCACCGCGACTTCGCCCTCGATCTGGGCGGCGATATCCAGCAGATAACGTGAATTGAAACCGATATCGAGCGCGTCGGAGGCGTATTCGACTTCCAGCTCCTCGGTGGCGCTGCCGGAATCCGGGTTGGTCACCGACAGCACCAGCTTGCCCGCCGACAGCGCCAGTTTCACCGCGCGGCCGCGTTCGCTAGAGATCGTCGAGACGCGATCCACCGCGGCCTCGAAATCCTTCTTGTCGACGATCAGTTCCTTGTCGTTGTTTTGCGGGATCACGCGGCCGTAATCCGGGAATGTGCCGTCGATCAGTTTCGAGGTCAGCACCACATTGCCGATGGTGAAGCGGATCTTGCCTTGCGATAATTCAATCAGGACTTCGGCCTCGCTATCCTCGATCAGGCGCTGCACCTCGCCGACGGTCTTGCGCGGCACGATCACGCCCGGCATCCCGTCGGCGCCCTTCGGCAGCGGCAGGTCGATCTGGGCGAGGCGATGCCCGTCGGTGGCGACCGCGCGCAGGGTCGCGGCCTTGGCGCTGCCGGCCGCGTGCAGATAGATGCCGTTGAGATAGTAACGGGTTTCCTCGGTCGAGATCGCGAATTGCGTGCGGTCGATCAGCCGCTTGACGTCGGAGGCGGCAAGCGTGAACGAATGCGTCATGTCGCCGGCGGCGAGATCCGGGAAATCGTTTTCCGGCAGCGTTTGCAGGGTGAAGCGCGACCGGCCGGCGCGGATCGCCAGCACCGAGCGATCGCCGTCGCCTTCCAGCACGATCTGGGCGCCGTCGGGCAATTTGCGCACGATGTCGTAGAACATATGCGCCGGCACCGTGGTCGACCCGGTGGTTGCGGATTCCGCCGGCAGGGTTTCCGTCACCTCGAGGTCGAGGTCGGTGGCTTTCAGCGACAGCCGCGCGCTCTCGGCGCGCAGCAGCACGTTGCCGAGGATCGGGATGGTGTTACGCCGCTCGACCACACGATGGACGTGCCCCAGCGATTTCAGGAGTTGCGCGCGTTCGACGGTAACCTTCATAGCAATACCCGCCCGATCCGAAGATGGAAAAGCCGTGGCGGCCCAAGGGCGCGCCGGGCGTTTGAGACCCGGAGGGCCCGATCAAAGCTGGATTTGATCGGGCCCGTGGGGGAGCCCAAGGTGGCGCGGATGGCGCGCCAGCGCAAGAGATGCGTGGCCCCGTTCCCCACGTTTTGCCGTGGCGGCGACCCATTTACGGAACCGCCCCGGCATGCGCCGGAGCGGTCCAACGAGGGATAGTGCCGGGCCGGCGCGGCTCGGCAGCCGTGGGTCCATACTTGGAGTCTATTCGTGCAACTGGCGCTTGAGCGATTCGACCTCTTCGGACAGCGCCACATCCTTGGCCACCAGCGCCTCGATCTTGCGCACGGCGTGCAGGACCGTGGTGTGGTCGCGTCCGCCGAACCTGCGGCCGATCTCCGGCAGCGAGCGCAAGGTCAGCGTCTTGGCCAGATACATCGCCACCTGGCGCGGCCGCACCACATTGGCGGTCCGGCGCGACGACAACAAATCCGAGCGGCTGACATTGTACTGCCGGGCCACCACACGCTGAATGTCCTCGATCTTGATCCGCTTGGGCTCCTGCGGGCGGATCAGGTCGCGCACCTCACGCTCGGCCATTTCCAGGGTGACCGGCTGGGCGTTGAGCTTGGAATGGGCCAGCAGGCGGTTGATGGCGCCTTCGAGATCGCGGCCATTATGGGTGATGGTCCGCGCCAGATAATCCAGCACCGGTTCCGGCACGTCGAAGCTGGCGTGATGGGCGCGGGCGGCGGCGACGCGGGACTTCAGGATTCCTAGCCGCAATTCCTCGCCAAGCGAACCCATCTCGACCACGAGGCCGCCGGCCAGCCGCGAGCGCACGCGATCGTCGAGGCTCTCCAGATCGGATGGCGGGCGGTCGGCGGCGATCACCACCTGACGCCCGGCGTCGATCAGCGCATTGAGGGTGTGACAGAACTCCGCCTGGGTCGATTTGCCCTGTAGGAATTGCAGATCGTCGATCACCAGCACGTCGATGCCGCGCAGCGCTTCCTTGAAGGCCAGCGCGGTCTGCGTCTTCAGCGCGGCGACAAAGCCGTACATGAATTTTTCGGCGGTGAGATACAGCACCTTGCGCTCGCTGCCGGAATTGCCGGCCCAGGTTACCGCTTGCAGCAGATGGGTTTTGCCGAGGCCGACGCCGGCATGGATATAGAGCGGATTGAACATCACGCTGTCGCCACGCCGTCCTTCCGCGACCTGGCGGGCCGCGGCGTGCGCCAGCGTATTCGAGCGGCCAATGACAAAACTGCCAAAAGTCAGGCGCGGATCGAGCGGCGAGCCGCCGAGCGCGTCATGGCTGGCGGAAACCGGCGCGATCGCGGTAGCGCGCAATTCTTGCGCGGGCCGGTTGTCGGTTCGCTCGGAGCGGCGCGCATCGACCGGTGCGGGGGCGTCCTTGGCCGGCGCCGCGCATCGCATCGCGGTGCGTACGGTGAGGTCGATGCGGTGCACTTCGGGCATCTCGGCCTGCCAGCACGACAGCACGCGCTCGGCGTAATGGGCCTGGATCCAGCTCTTGAGAAACCGTGTCGGAACCGACATGTGGACGCTTTCCGACTGCACGCTTTCCAGATCCATCCGCGCAAACCAGCTGGTGTAGACGTCTTCTCCGACGCTCGTCCGCAGACGGCCCTTCACGCGTGACCAGCGATCCTGTTCCATGTTCGACATTTCCCGATGACTTTTCAAAAAGGAGTAATTCTTGGATGGGTGAAAACCGCCGTGCGAGACTTTCGCGCGGCGTGACCTCAAGCGGGGCTTCGTCTTCAGCCATAGACCAGCCGTCCGGCGAAACGCCGCGTGGCAAATCATGGGTTGAAAGCGAGGGGTCTCCGCGAGGTCAGCGCGTACTCGACGGCCTGTCCGGAGCGCACGCGGGTGGCCGTGTACCGGCCGCCCCCGAGGGGGCATTCAGTTCGCTGTCATTTGAAAATGAAATCTGATCGACCGCCGCGATGATACCGTAAAGCATACAACCTCCCCGTCCCACCGCGGTTGCCCACGGCAAGTTGTCAGTCCGCACATATTTCAAATTCGGTCGGCAACGCCTGAAGTTTAAAATCGTTCAGTCGCTAGCCGCACACCTCAGCCCGCCGTCCTCGTTCACTTGCTTCGCGTCCGCGCGACGGGTTCACCGGCCGATGCCTATCTCTCATTTTTACGCGAACGAGACCGAGGCCTCGCTTGAGAAATTTCGACACAGAACCGCCGTCCTCATATTTGCTATGAGTTACAACCCGATCATCGCTTGGAAACGCCGCTTACGCGCACACCGCCGCCGATTTGCACGTTCGCCCCTGGTTCTCTAATCGCGCTGATCTGGAGAGCCGTGGGCGCCGCGAACGATTAAAGAAATACACTATGCACAACTTCTGACAATCCGTTGTTTCACTGGCGGCGAGAGAGTCTTCGTCGGTGTTGCGGCGCTGCAAGCGCGAAGCTCGAAAGCAACGTTTTGAATCAGCGCACAGAATCGCGCGCGCCGGGCACTGTCACAAATCTCGCCACAATCGAGAAATTTTTTCACAAAATATTTACGTTTGATCGCAAGAAGCGCGTTTTTCAAACCGCTCGGCCTCGCTATGTGGATAAGTGACTAGCGATGCGGAGCTTTTCGCGATTGTTTTTGAGGGTAACTCCCGCGCGGTATTTTTTCCGATCGAAAATCACGAGCGATCGCATCCGGATCGCATCGAGCGCCAGTTGACCGCCGCAATGCGCAATGTTTCCGAGCCATCAAAGTTTCCGGTGCATCAAAACGGCACCGCGTAAAACTACGGATAGAAATATGACGCGCGGCTCGTCGTGCGGTCATCAGGTCGTAGGACCGAAAAACAAAAAGCCCGGCAGAGCCGGGCTTTGACGAATGTTTGTTTCGATCAGTTCAGTTTCCGATCGTCTCATTCCATCGGAACAGTCCAATCGGTTGCCCCAATCGGATTGTCTCGATCAGCTCACTCGATCAGCTTACTTGGCGAGTTACTTGGCGAGCTTGGCGATCTGATGGGCGAGCCGCGAGACCTTACGGCTCGCATTGTTCTTGTGAATGATGTTGCGCTGCGCTGCCTGCATCAGTTCGGGTTCGGCGCTCGCGAAAGCCTTCAGTGCCGCATCGCGGTCGCCGCTCTTGATCGCCTCTTCGACGGTGCGAACCGCGCCGCGCATCTGGGTGCGGCGCGACTTGTTGACGATGGTGCGGCGGGCAATCTTGCGGGTCGCCTTCTTGGCGGAAGTGGTATTGGCCATGTTCTCAAATTCCTTGGGCGTGGACCGGTCGTGGTTGGTCGGACTTGAACGCGCCGGCCGTTCAACCAATTGATCGACGCTGGTGTATTTCCGGGTATTCTCGAGGGATGCCATTGCTGGAGCGAAAAGGCTCACATCGCGGCGCCGTTCAAAGAATAGCGGCGGCAGGATTGCGCCTGCCGCCATTGCCGGTCTTATAGAGGGCGCGGCTACCAGCGTCAACGCCTTCCAGCCGCTTCGGAACCGGCCGACCGGACCGGGGAAGGCCGATAAGCTGCTGATGAGGTTGAATTTCTTGTGCCGTCCCGCTAGAGCATGATCCGGGAAGTTGGGTGCCGGTTTCCCGAAAAGATCATGCTTTAATAACGGGATAGAGCGGAATGACGTTTCGGGAAAACGTCATCGGGCTCGAATGCTGGCACGGCTTTCGGGCGTGCCAGTGAGAGGATGACGGATGATCCGCGGTTTTTTCCGACTACTGGGGCTGCTGCTGCTGGCCGGCGGATTCATCTTCATGGTCTATGACGGCGCGCGCTGGGTGGCCGACCAGACCTTGCGTTTCACCCGGTTCGGCGACTTCTGGAACGACATCCACCAATCCAGCCAGACGGCCTTTCACGCCTGGGTCGAGAGCCACGCGCCCTGGCTCTGGAATAAGGTCATCCAGATTGTGCTGGATCAGCCGGTCTTCGCGGTGATGGGGATCGCCGGTATTTTGCTGATGTTGCTGTTCCGGCCGCGCAAGCCGTTGATCGGCTATTCCAGGAGCTGACGCGGCGTCGGCGCCGCGTCGATGCTGGAGCGTTTTCGAGCGAAGTGGGTACCGGTTCGCGTCAAGAAAACGCGTCAAAACAAAAGCTAGAGCATTTCTGGTTCTGATTCCATCAGAACCAGAAATGCTCTGGAGCTGCGGCGCCGGCTGCCATGTTGGCCGGCAAATACCATTTGTTAACCATAAAGGGTGCAAGACTTGAGCTGTCTCGCTATGAGGGATGGCACCAGTGCGGGTTGTGCGCGCGTTTCGACTACCGATGATTGCCGCCATGACTGCGCTCAGCCTGTCGGGCTGCATGCACGCATCCGGGCCGGTCGCGACCGTGCAGCCGCAAGGCGATCTCGACGCCATGGCCTATGGTCAGCCCTATGCGGCATCGCCGCGCGTCGTGGTCGCGGCGCCTTCGAACGATGGCGGCGGCGCCATCAGCGCGCTCCGCAACAGTTTTGCCTCGCAGCGCCCAGCCTATTATGCGCCTGGATATGCAGCTGGCCCGGTCGCGGTGCCGGTCGGCTACGCGGCCGCGCCTCAGCCCGTGGCCTATGATTCCGCCTATCGGCTCGACGCCGGTGACAAGTTGCGGGTCGTGGTGTTCGGCCAGGACGGTCTCACCAACACCTATGCGATCGATGCCGGCGGCTCGATCACGATGCCGCTGATCGGCGCGGTGCCGGCGCGCGGACGCACGCCCGCGGGGTTGGCTTCCGAGATCACCGCCAAACTGCGCAACGGTTACATCCGCGATCCGTCGGTGGCGGTCGAAATCGAATCCTATCGGCCGTTCTTTATCCTCGGCGAGGTCGCCGCTCCCGGCCAATATCCCTACGTGCCCAATATGAGCGTCGAAAGCGCGGTGGCGATCGCCGGCGGCTTCTCGCCACGGGCGCGGCGCGACTCGGTCACGCTGACCCATACCGACGCGTCAGGCTCGATGCGCGCCGTGGTGCCGCTCGGCACGCCGCTCGGCCCCGGCGATACCGTGCTGGTCGGCGAGCGCTGGTTCTGAAGAAAGCTCGATCCGCGGTCGCGCGATCAAATAAATCTATCGTGTCGCGAGATCGCGGAGTTGTGGTCGTAGCCCGGATGAGCGCAGCGACATCCTGGACTGCTGTCCCGAATATCGCTGCGCTCATCCGGGCTACAGGCCTTGCTGGATACGCGCCTTCAGGGGTACGACGCGGATCACATCACTTCAAATGCTTGGCAAAGAACTCGAGGCTGCGCGGCCAGGCGATATCGGCGCTGGCCTTGTCATAGCTTGCGCGTTCGTCGCAATGGAAGCCGTGCTGCGCGCCCGGATAGACATAGACCTCGACCTCTGGCCGCTTGGCCTTGATGGTATCGACGTCGGTGAGCGGAATGCCATGGTCCTGTTCGCCGAAATGCAGTTGCGTCGGCACCTTGGGCTTGTCGTCGGCGAAACGAACGACGGCGCCGCCGTAATAGCCGATCGCCGCCGACAATCCCTCAAGCTTGGTCGCCGCCGCATAGGCGATGCTGCCGCCGAGGCAAAAGCCGATGATCCCGACCGGTCCGACATTCTTCACCGCATCGATCGCAGCCTGGGTGTCCAGCAGCATGGCCGTCCAGTCCGGATTGGCGACGAATTTGCGCGCCACCGCGACCTCGTCGGCCGAGTAGCCGGATTGGAAATGGGGCTCGATGCGGTCGAAGATCGACGGCGCGATCGCGACATAGCCGGCGCCGGCGAGCCGGTCGCAGACCGCGCGGATGTGGTGATTGACGCCAAAGATCTCCTGGATCACCACGATGGCGCCCTTGGGCGCGCCCGCGGGCTCGGCCCGGTAGCCGCCCGATTGAAAACCATCCGAAGCCGTCAGCTTGATATCTTGTCCCACGATTGATCCATTGGTTAGGGGTTGCGTCTAGAGGTCGTCGTCGTTCGAGAGGTGATCGTCGCAAGCCGCGTCGTCGGCTGGCAAGGACGCGCGGAAAACGGGGCTATTGCCACATCCAGTTATGGCCCCAATCGCCCTTCCACGCCGCCAGCCTGCCCTGGCGGAATTGCAGATAGAGCCGGTCGTTATGATCGAACAACCCGCTGCCGCCGACATTGCGGTGGGCGAGAAAGACTTCATCGCCCGGACGGCCGCTGACGTAACTCAATTGGGTCCTCAGCGCCTGGGTGGCGTCGTCGAGATTCATCCCGACCACCAGCGGCGTGATGTTCGACAGCGTCGTGGTGAAGGGCGGGGAATGCGTGCCGTTGCCCGATGCGGCGGATTGCGCCGCGGCTGGGCCAAAGGATGCCAAGGTCACTGATACCAAGCCGACTGATGCAACGGACATCAGCGCCACAAACGTGGTGCGATACGGCCGGCTATTGGTCATGAAGCCACCTGTTCGGCGCCGCGCGGCAGCGCATCGAGAAACGGCACCACCGCGTCGATGAACGCCTGCGGCTGGTCGATGTTGACGGCGTGGCCGGCGGCGGCGATCACCACCTTCTTCGCGCCGGGAATCTTCGCCGCCATATAGTCGGAGGCCGCGAGGAACGGCGTGTCGTCGGCGCCGACCACCACGAGCGACGGCACCTTGATCTCGGGCAATAACTCGATCACCCGGGCATCGCGCTGGGTCAGCATGCCGCGCGCGGCGCGGGCGAGGCCCGAGGCGTCGCGATGGCTCACGCTCGAGCGCTCGCGGCTGGCGGATTTGAGGACATCGAGGCCGTGATGCTCGAAGCGGTCGGCGGTGTCGTGCGCGCGCTTGTTCCAGGCCTCGCGGGCGTCGTCCTTCTTGAAGCCTGGTCCGGTATCGATGATGAGCAATGCACTGACCCGTTCGGGATGCGCCCGGTAAAATGCCAGCGACATGTAACCGCCGAGCGACAGCCCGCCGACGATGGCCTTGGCGGCCCCGACCTCGTCGAGCAGGGCTGCGATGTCGCCGACGGTCAGCGCCTCGCTATAGGCCGCCGGATCGTCGGGGTAATCGGACTGGCCGTGGCCGCGCATGTCCCACACAATCAGCTTGTGGCGTTTCGCCAGCGCCTCGATCTGGCCCTGCCACATCGCCGATGTCGATGAATAGCCGTGGGTCAGGATCAGCGGCGGGCCGCTGCCATGGACCTCGTAATGGATCTTGGTCCCGTCGCGATCGATCGTTGGCATCTTGGGATTTCCTGGCGGCCTGCCGGATCAAACGGTGTGCGCCGCCATCCTAGCGCGATCCGTTCGCCGTTGTGAAATGCGCAAAAACGCTAGCAGCGCCGACGCATATGCAAAGTCGATTCGGCGAGTTGATTTGACCTGTCGATGGACCGCGCGGCAGCCGTTCGCCGCAGTGCACAACAGAAACTCCGAGAAATTATTCTCTTCGACCGATTCTAATTTGCATTGCCTCGCGATGCGAACGGTATCATCCTGCATGCAACTGGCGCTTACCCGGTGGGCGCCAGCCATGACCCAACAGTGAGTTGCCGCCGTAAGCGGCTTCCTACACCGGCAGGGGAAAGAGGAAATGCCTAACCTGACTATCAACGGACGGAGTATGTCCGTCGAGGCGGCGAACGACACGCCGCTGCTCTGGGTCATCCGCGAACAATTGCAGATGACCGGCACCAAGTTCGGCTGCGGCGCCGGCCTGTGCGGCGCCTGCACGGTTCACATCAACGGTGAAGCCGTACGATCCTGCCAGACCTCGCTCAGCGATGCCGTCGGCAAGAAAATCACCACCATCGAAGGGCTCAGCGCCAAGGGCGACCACCCGCTGCAAAAGGCATGGATCGCCGAGCAGGTTCCGCAATGCGGATATTGCCAGTCCGGCCAGATCATGCAGGCGGCCTCGCTGCTCGCCAAGAACTCCGATCCGACCAAGGAACAGGTGGTCGAACACATGGACGGCAATCTCTGCCGCTGCATGACCTATTCACGAATTCAGAAGGCGATTATGCGCGCGGCCTCCGAAATGCGCACGGCATCCACGGCCACCGATCGGAGAGCAACATGAATACGCACGTCAAACTCGACAAGGATATCGCCGCCGGCACGCCTGCCGATCTGAGTCGCCGCTCGTTTCTGGTCGGCAGTGCCACAGCCGGTCTTGCGCTCGGCTATTCCGGCGTACCCGGTCTGCTCGGCGCCGATGCGGCGTTTGCCGCGACCGGCAATTTCGACCCCAGCGTCTGGTATTCGATCGCACCCGACGGGATTGTCACGGTCACCTGCGGCAAGGCCGACATGGGCCAGCACATTGCATCGACCATGGCGCAGATCATCTGCGAGGAACTCGGCGCCAACTGGAAGGACATGCGGGTCCAGCTTGCGTCCAACGATCCGAAGTTCAACGATCCCGTGCTCGGCGCGCAAATCACCGGCGGTAGCTGGTCGACGATGATGAACTACGACGCGATGAGCCGCGCCGGCGCCGCCGGACGGATGGCATTGACCGAAGCCGCCGCCGCCTCGATGGGCGTGCCATCAGGCGAATTGGTGGTGCACGACTCCACGATCTCGCATCCGAAGTCGAAGAAATCGATGAGCTATGCCGACATCGTCAAGAGCGGAAAGGCGACCAAGACCTTCACGCCGGACGAACTCAAGGCCATCAAGCTCAAGACGCCCGACCAGTACACCATGATCGGGGTTTCGGTTCCGCAGATCGATATCCCCTCCAAGACCAACGGCACCGCCAAATACGGCATCGACGTGATGCTGCCGGGCATGGTGTACGGCAAGGTCGTGACACCGCCGGTGCGTTACGGCGCAACGGTGAAATCGGTCGATGACAGCGCGGCCAAGAAAGTGCCGGGCTTCATCAAGGCCGTCGTGCTCGATGACAAGACGGCCACCACGACCGGATGGGTGGTGGCGGTTGCCGACACCTACGCCAATGCCCGCCGCGCGGCCGATGCGTTGAAAATCGACTATGACGGCGGTCCGAACGCCAAGGTGTCGAGCGAGTCGCTATTTGCGGAAGCCAAGCGGCTTCAAGCGCTCGACGATTCCGGGCAGTTCTTCGTCAAGGAGGGCGACACCGCCGCGGCATTCGGCACCGCGGCGAAGGTGGTGGAGGCGGAATACACCACCAGCATCAACATCCATGCGCCGATGGAACCGATGAACGCCACGGCGCAATTGCAGGGCGATATCTGGCACCTCTATTCCGGCAACCAGTTCGCAACGCGCTCCGGCGCGATCGCGGCGGGTGCGGCCGGGGTCGATCCCAAATTCGTCGTGATGCATCAGATGTATCTGGGCGGCGGCTTCGGCCGGCGGCTGGACGCCGACATGATGGTGCCGGCGGTGCAGGCGGCGAAGGCCGTCGGCAAGCCGGTCAAGGTCATCTACAGCCGCGAAAACGACATGACCATGGACTTCTCGCGGCCGCTGACCTTGCAGAAGGTCAAAGCGGGCGTCGATGCCGATGGCAAATTGATCGCGTTGAACCATGACGTGGTCTCGGCGTGGCCGACTCAGCGCTGGGGAATCCCGGACTTCATGTCGCCCTCGGTCGACAAGAAGGGTGCGCTGGATGCCTTCACCGTGAACGGCGCGGACTTCTTCTATTCCGTGCCCAATCACAATGTGCGCGCGATCAAGAACGAGATGGCCCACAACGCCACCCCGTCGGGACAGTTGCGGTCGGTGGCGCCGGGCTGGACCTTCTGGGCGGTCGAAAGCATGGTCGACGAACTCGCCCATGCCGCCGGCAAGGATCCCGCGCAATACCGGATCGAGATGCTCGACGGCAAGGGCGCCAATGCCGGTGGGGCGCAACGTTTGCGCAACACCTTGCTCGCCGCGATGGGCATGTCGGGTTACGGCAGCAAGCAGCTCCCGAAGGGCGAAGGCATGGGCGTTGCCTGCGTGTCGTCGCAGGAACGGGCGACGGCAAGCTGGACCGCGTGCGTGGCCCATGTCGCGGTGTCCGATTCCGGTGAGATCAAGGTCAAGAAGCTGACCGTGGCCACCGACGTCGGCACCCAGGTGCATCCCGACAACATCCGGGCCCAGGTCGAGGGCGCGGCGTTGTGGGGACTTTCGCTCGCACTGTACGAGAAGGCGACGCTGAAGGATGGCGCGATCGAACAGACCAACTTCGATACCTACACGCCACTGCGGATGAGTCAGATGCCGGAAGTCGCCATCAGCGTGATCGCCAATGGTGAAAAAGCCACCGGTGTCGGGGAACCCGCGGTGACGGTGATCGCGCCCGCGCTCGCGAATGCGATCTTCAATGCCAGCGGCGCCCGCGTGCGCTCGCTGCCAATCACGGCCGAGGCGGTGAAGGCAGCCATGAAGGCTTAAAGCGACCGCATCGTCATCAAGATCGATCCGCCGGAAGCCCTCAGCTTCCGGCGGAACCGTTTCTGCCTCGAGGTGGAACCGTGGAACCGGATAATCGCTAAATTTTTAGACGTCGCGGCAAGCGATCGTTGATGACGCCTATTAAGCCGGAAGGAACCGGTTCCGAGGTAACCTTTGCATCGGCCAATTGCCGCGCTCAAAGGGGACCCATGTCAGCTCTAGCGAACAAGACTTCGACCAAACGCCGGTTGCTGCTGGCGTCGGATCGGAGCGATCAGAGCAGCGAACTCGCCAGCATCCTGCAATCCGTCAGCGAGGTCGACACCATCTTGACTTCGGATATTCCCGAAGTTCCCGCCCGCAACCTCTCGGGGATCGTGGTCGATATCAATTTGCGCTCCGCCGAAAGCGTGCAGCGGGTTCGCAACAAGCTGCGTGGCGAAGCCTATCGCGCCCTGCCGCGGCTGTTCGTTCTCGCCGACGCGCTTCACCACGGCTCGATGCAGGCTTGGGCGCTCGGCGCGACGGATACGATTTCGCGCCCGTTCGATGCGGAAGGGATTCTGGCGCGCATCCGCTCCTCATTCCCCGATAGCGATGGCTACGACGCGACCGATCACGGCCAGACCCTGAACAATGGTGTCGCCGCAGCCCACGTGGTGATGGTCAAGATCTTCGAGAAGCTGCCGGCCGGGGTGCCGCTGACGATGGACGACATCGTCCAGGCCGAGAACAAGATTCTCAAGGCCATCAAGCATTCCTCGCTGCGGGAGTGGCTGACCACCGTCGGCTGCCACCACACCGACAGCTACCGCCATTGCCTGTTCGTCACCGGCTTTGCCGTGGCGTTCGCGCAGCATCTCGGCATGCGCGAAGACGACCAGCGGCGGCTGGCGCGCGCGGCGTTGCTGCACGATGTCGGCAAGGCGTATATCCCCGTGGCCATTCTGGACAAGCCCGGCGTGCTCACCGTCGAGGAGATGGTCGAGATCCAGAAGCACCCGCGTCTCGGCTTCGATGCGCTGGCCGACCAGGGCGGCTTTCCACCGGAGATGCTGGACGTGATCCTGCACCATCATGAGTTTCTCGACGGCACCGGATATCCGGACGGACTGAGCGGCAACCAGATCAGCGATATCGTGCGCCTGACCACGATCGTGGATATCCATGCCGCGCTGGTGGAGAAGCGGGCCTACCGGCTGCCGTTCACCCACGCCAAAGCCTTTGAGGTGATGGAGCAGATGGGCGGCAAGCTCGACCAGCATCTGTTGCAGGCATTCCGTCCGGTGGCGCTCGGGGCTTAGCGAGCGATCCGCCGTCATTCCCTCGTCATTGCGAGCCAACGGGGCCGGCCAGAGGCCGGACCCGTTGGCTCGCAATGACGAACTAATGCGCCTTCCCCGCAGCTAACTCCGCAAACGGCGCGGCCGCATACACCACGTCGCCGCCGACCATCGTCAAAACCGATCTGATCTTGCTGATTTCGTTGACCGGTGCGGTCAGATAGTCGGCCGACAGCACCGCCAGATCGGCGAATTTGCCAGGTTCAAGCGTTCCGCGCCGGTTGTCGTCATTGGCCATGAACGCGGAATTGCGGGTGTACATCTGCAGCGCTTGCTGGCGGCTCGGGGCCTGCTCCGGTCCACGGGTCTGCACGCCGCCGATCGTCGTGCCGTCGAGATACCATTGCAGCGCAACGAATGGATTATAGGACGATACGCGGTGCGCGTCGGTGCCGCCGGCAACGGTCAATCCCATCTTCATCGCCGTTGCGATCCGCGGCATCGCCTTCGCCGCATCGACGCCGACCTCGCGCTGCAGCGCTTCGCCGCCGAAATACAGGCCGTCCTGAACGCCCCAGATCAGGCCGAGCGACTTCATCCGCTTCAGGCTGTCCTCGGAGGCGTTGTACAGATGCAGCACGGTCCATCTGAGATCGCGAACCGGGTAATCCTTCTCGATGCCTTCGACGATATCGAGCAGGTCATGCACCGTGCGGTCCGGGTTCCAGTGGATCTGGATGGTGTAGCCCCTCGATGCGGCCCAGCGCAGCAACTCTGCCAGTTTCGCCTTGCCGTCGGGCGTGATGTCGCCGTCGGTCCAGTCGGCCCACACCAGAATCTCGCCGGGTCCGTTGAAATGCAGCATGGCGTCGCCAAAGCCTTGCGGCAGCAACTGCGTCAGGTTCTGCAAATCCGCAAGTTCGCTGCCCGGCTTCGGCGCGCAGAGGTGATAGGCAATGCGTACCGAGAGCTGCTTGTCGTGCCACAGCTTGAACACCGCCTGATAGTTGGCCGGATACATGCTGACCCCGCCGCCATCGACGATGCCGGTGATGCCAAGGCTGTTCATCTCGCTGAAGAATTTCCGCGAGCCCTCGACCTGTTGCGCCAGGGTCGGCTTCGGAAGTTTGTCGAAGATCTTGCCGAGCGCATTGCCGTTGGCGATCACCACGCCGGTCGGCTGGTTGTCGCTGTTGCGCTCGAGCTTGCCGCCGGGGGTGACGTCCGCATCATCGTGGATGCCAAGCGCCTCCATCGCGTTCGGCGTCAGCAACAGCCAGTCGTAGAGATGCTGGATGTAGACCGGATGGTCCTGCGCCGCGGCCACGACCTCAGCCGCGGTCGGGCGCCGCTTCTCGGCAAACTGCTCCTCGGTCCAACCGCCCGCCACCACGATCCAGCTGCCGGGCTGTTGCGTTGTCGCGGCCTGGCTGATTCTGGCCAGCGCCTCCCGCAGCGTCGGCACGCCGACCCAGTTCACTTCCGTGCCGAAGTTCAATGCGGCGCGGATGCCGTGGATATGACCGTCGGTCAGGCCGGGAATGACGGTGCGGCCGCCGAGGTCGATCAGTCTGGCCCTGTCGCCCGCGAGCTTCTTCATCGCCGCCGAGGTGCCGGTCGCGAGTACCTGGCCGTGCGCGATCGCGAGCGCCTGCTTGGTCGAAAAATCCTTGTCGACGGTGAGTATCTTGCCGTTGAACAGGATCGTATCGGCTGACTGCGCCCAGGCGATGCTGGCCGGCCAGGCGAGACACAAGACCGCGAGCGCGAGAGATCGAGCCAATCGGTTAGTGGATATTCTTGATTGCTGGCTGATCCCCGTCATGTCCGCTCTCCCCTGATTTTCTTGATTTTGATCGCACGGGGACTTCGGGTCGCCATGGTTAGCTGCCCAACGCAAGCATGGGATGTGGCAGCCGACCAAATCTAGATGACTCTCGGGCGGGTGAACAGGCCGCCGACCGCTCGGTCTTGCTCTACAACAGGACCAAGCCGGCGTATAATGGCTCCCGGAGAGCGGAGGAAAATCCATGGATACCGCAACGACCCTCAACGGGAATGTCGACATTCCCCCGGACATTGCAGCTACCCTCGTCAATCCGGCCGCCTATGCCGATAACCGCCTTCATGAAAGCTATCGATGGCTCCGCACCAACAATCCGCTCGGGGTTGCGCGGACCGAGAATTTCGATCCGTTCTGGGTCGTCACCAAACACGCGCATATCCAGGCCATCAGCCGCCAGAACGATCTCTTCCACAATGCGGACCGCGCGACGGTCCTGACGGCACGCGCGGGCATCGAGCGCATCCGCAGGATCACCGGCGGACCGAACCTGGTGCGCTCCCTGGTTCAGATGGACGCGCCCGATCATCCGAAATACCGCGCGCTGACGCAGGGCTGGTTCATGCCCGCCAATCTCGGGAAATTCGAAGCGCGCGTCCGTCATATCGCCCGCAGCACGGTGGCGCGGATGCTGGAGAAGGACGGGCATTGCGATTTCGTCGCCGACGTGGCGCTTGGCTATCCGCTGCACGTCATCATGGAAATCCTTGGCGTTCCGGAACAGGACGAACCCAGGATGCTCAAGCTCACGCAGGAACTGTTCGGATCGCAGGACCCCGATACGGCGCGGGTCAGGGAGGCACTCTCGCCCGAGCAGTTCGCCGGCATGATGCAGTCGATCGTGAATGATTTCGGTGCCTATTTCAGGAAAATTACCGAGGAGCGGCGCAGTCATCCGCGCGACGATCTGGCCACCGTGATCGCCAACGCCAGAATCGGCGGCGAATACATGCCCGACCATGATGCGACGAGCTATTACATGATCGTCGCGACCGCGGGCCACGACACCACGTCATCGTCGACGGCCGGTGCGATCTGGGCGCTGGCCGAAAATCCGGAACAATTCGCCAAGGTCAAAGCCCATCCGGAATTGATTCCGGGTCTGGTCGATGAGGCGGTTCGCTGGATGACGCCGGTCAAGCATTTCATGCGATCGGCGACCGCGGACACCGAACTGGGCGGCCGCCGCATCGCCAAAGGTGATTGGCTGATGCTGTGTTATGCGTCCGGCAATCGCGACGAGGAGGTGTTCGAGGACCCCTTCAGCTTCCGCTGCGACCGCAAGCCGAACCGACATGTCGCTTTCGGCTACGGTGCGCATCTGTGTCTCGGACAATATCTCGCCAAGCTGGAGATGCGGATCCTGTTTGAGGAATTGCTGCCGCGGCTGAAGTCGATCGCGCTCGACGGCGAAGTGAAGATGACGCAGGCCACCTTCGTCAACGGCCCGAAGAAACTGCCCGTTCGGTTTGAGGTGAATTAAGCGCGATTCCGAAAGCGGCGGCTCAATCGAGCATCTTGCGCAATTCAGCCTTCGCCACTTTCTCCAGCGTCGAGCGCGGCATCTCGTCGACAAACCGGATCTCGCGCGGGATCTTGAAATCCGCCAGCGCGCTGCGGCAGGCGGTCATGACCGTGTCGTGCAATTCCGCAGGCGAGCCACCAACCCCGGCATGCGGAATGATGAATGCCACCGGCACCTCGTCGAGCATCGGGTGCTTCTTGGCCACCACCGCCGCCTCACGGACGCCGGGCACCACCGCGATCACCTGCTCGATTTCGGAGGCCGCGACGTTCTCGCCGCCGACCTTCAGCATGTCCTTGGCGCGATCTCCGAATTTGACGAACCCGTGTTCCAGCATCGTGATGCGGTCGCCGGTGACAAAATAGCCGTGCTCGTCAAAGCTCTCGGTGGTGGCTTTCTCGTTGTGCAGATATTCCGAAAACAGCGACAGCCCGGGCACGCCCTTGATCGAGAGATTGCCGGTGCCGCCGACCTCGGTCGGCCTGCCGTCATCGTCGGTGATGCGGATGGTATACTCCGGCGCGGCGCGGCCGATCGACATTGGGGTGTTGGGCTGATCGACCTCGCCGATGATGCCGTGGGTGATGGTCTCGGTCATGCCCCACCAGCCGATGATTTTGATGCCGAAGCGCGCGAAGACCGGTGGATCGCACACCGCGGTGCCCCACAGCCGGAATTTGTGCTGTTTCGGGATCTCGTGATCGAGCAGCGCCTTCATGCAGAACGGGATCGTCGAGGTCCAGGTGCAGCCATGTTCGAGTGCGACCGGCCAGAACCGGCTCGCGGAAAAGCGCGGCTGAATCACACAGGTCGCACCGACCCACAGGCTCGCCAGCATCGAATAGGCCAGCGCGTTGGTGTGGAACAGCGGCAGATAAGTCTGGTGCACGTCGCCCGCATGCAGATCCTGGTGCGACGCGTTGATCTTGGCGCCCCACAGCCCATTGGCGTGGGTCCACAGCACCGCTTTCGGGCGCGACGTGGTGCCCGACGTATATTGTACGCTGCAGGGGGCGGAGGGATCGGCGGCGCGCCGCGGCCGGTCGACGCTGTCGGCGAACAGCGCCTCGAAGCGATCGCCGCGCGGCGCGGCGTTGCCGGGCGCGGGATCGGCGCCGGAATCGTGCGAGATCACGGCGAGCCAGCGCAGGCTCCGGCAATGCGCCGAGATCGTCTCGGCATAGGCCGGCTGGGTAATGGCGGCGACGGCGCCGCAATGGCCGGCGAAATATTCCATCTCGGCCGGCGCCGAGCGGGTGTTGGTGGTGACGGCGATGGCGCCGAGTTCGACGCAGGCGAACCAGGCCAGCAGGGCCTCGATGCAATTATCGAGGTGGATCAGCACATACTCGCCGGGCCGGATGCCGCGCTTGACCAGGCCTGCGGCCAGCGCGCCGACCCGCTCGTGAAATTCGCCGTAACTCCAGCTTCGCGCCGGCGCGTCGAACGGCGCCCAGATCAGGAACGGATGGTCCTTGCGCGCCTGGCTCTGCATCCGCAGCAGCCACGGCACGTCCATCCCGGCAAAAGGTCCCACGACGCCCGGCGCGCGGTGTGCGTTCGACATTAATCCTCCCGCGGGCGGCCTTGGCGGTCGCCCTTATCATTATGCTTGGGAGTATCGTGCCATTGGATCGCGCGGGGGGCAAATGACGGTATCGCCGTCATCCTGAGGAGCGGCGTCTTCGCCGCGTCTCGAAGGATGGCCGCACGTGTTGCCATCCTTCGAGGCTCGCCAAGGGGCTCGCACCTCAGGATGACGGTGTCCTATCTCGCCTAATCCGCCCCGTCTTCATACGACGAAATCTCGATCAGGCTGCCGTCGGGATCGCGGCAATAGACAGAGCGCAGCGTGCCGCGGGCGCCTTGTTTCGCCACCGGGCCTTCCTCGATTGCGACGCCGCTTGCCTTGAGGTGCGCGACCACGTCCTGCGGCGTGGCGCCGGTCAGAAAACACAGATCGTCGCTGCCGGCGGCGACATGGTCCGCCGTGAACCATTCCACCGTGTCGGCGTCGCGCGGCCGCACGTTGATTTTCTGGTTGCCGAAAATCAGCGAGGTGCGCGTCGGTTTACCCTGGCCCGGGTCGAATACCCTGACCTCCATGCCCAGGATTTTCCGATACCATTCGGCGGAGCGCGCGACATCGGAGACGTTGATCACGATATGGTCGAGCGCATGGATCTTGACCGGCATGCATTATCCTTTCGTCGCGGTCCGACGCGGGTGTGCCGCACTGGCCGCACTTGGCGTTGTTTGTTACAACGCCGGCCCACGCCAGTTCAACAGCAACGAACCCTGGCTTTCCGGATTCGTGAAAACGGCAAGAAAACGCCAAGTAGACGCCAACAAAACGCAAAGAGAAAACCGAAAGGGAGAAACGGCATGGCATCACGTCGCGCGGCGATCGGTCTGGTCGCGATGGGGCTTTCGGTCTTGGCCTGGTCGACGGGTGGCGCGTCGGCGCTGGATTACCCGACCCGGCCGGTTCGCTTCGTGGTCGGATATCCGGCCGGCGGCGCCACCGATATCATCGCGCGGCTGATCGGCCAGAAACTCTCCGAGCGGATGGGCCAGCAATTCATCATCGAGAACAAGCCGGGCGCCGGCAACAATATCGGCACCGAATCGGTGGTCAACGCCGCGCCCGATGGCTACACGGTACTGCTGGTCAATCCGGCGAATTTCGTCAACGCTTCACTCTACGCCAACCTCAACTTCAATTTCATCCGCGACATCGCGCCGGTGGCGTCCTTTAACCGGGTGCCGAATGTGATGACGGTCGCGCCCGGCGTGCCGGCAAAGACGGTCGCTGAATTCATCGCCTATGTGAAGGACAATCCCGGCAAGGTGAACATGGCCTCATCCGGCAACGGCACCTCGGTGCATTTGTCCGGTGAATTGTTCATGGCGATGTCGGGCGCCCAGATGCTGCACGTGCCCTATAAGGGCGCGGCGCCCGCGATCACCGACCTGCTCGGCGATCGTGTCCAGGTGATCTTCGACAACATGCCCTCGATCATCGGACACATCAAAGGCGGAGCCTTGCGGGCGTTGGCGGTCACGACGGCGACGCGGTCTCCCGAATTGCCTGACGTGCCGACCGTCGCCGAGACCGTGCCGGGCTATGAGGCGAGTGCGTTGTTCGGCATGGGGGCGCCGAAGAAGACCCCGCCGGAGATCATCGCCAAGCTCAACCAGGCGATCAACGCGGTGCTGGCCGACCCGGAGGTCAAGAAGCGCCTGATCGAGCTCGGCGGCGACCCCTTGATCAGCACGCCGGAAGCGTTCGGCGAGATGATCGCGGCCGAGACCGAGAAATGGGAAAAGGTGGTGAAGTTCGCGGGCCTGCGCATCGATTAGCCGCGGCCGGGAACCTTCCCGAGGCGGCCTTGTTTTGATCCCGAGGCAGCAATAAATCCCAAAGGGTTGAACGTTAGGACCGATACGAACAAGGCCCACGCAGAGGAGATGACGATGCGCCGCACCATGTTGGCACTGTTTGGTTTGCTGTCGGCGAGCGCCGCGATGATGGCCGGCGCGGGTCCCGCCGCCGCGTTCGATTATCCCTATTGCATCCAGGGCAAGGACTGGGGAATTCCGGGCGATTGCTCTTACGTGAGCATGCAGTCCTGCATGGCCGCCGCCTCCGGGCGAGGGCTCTATTGCGGCGTCAATCCGCGCGTCGCGCTCGGGCGACCGCTGGAGCCGCGCTGGCATCACCGGGACCGCTATTCGGACTACGACAGCTTCTACAACGACTAAATCCGGCTCCCGCGATGATCGGTCAGGCTCTTGAGGCTGATCTGTCGCGATCGCCGTGACTGAACGGCGCGCGTCAGCGACCTCTTTCGTCAGCAGCCCCTGCAGATCGACGAAATCATCTTGGCGGCCTTGCGGTCTTCCTGGTCGACGGCCGGATCGCCGCTGCCGAGCGCGGCACCCTTGGTGGCGCCACCGGTGCCGGAAGATGACAGCGCGGTTCCCAGCGAATTGGTTCCGGGCGCGGCTGGCGAGGTACCTGCGGCACCGCCCGTCGTCGAAGACGAGTGGTGCATTCCTCCGTGGCCTCCGCCACCGCGGCCAAACGCCGCCGCCGGCAGCAGTGTCGAGAGAATGACGCAACCGATTGCCAGGATCCTTGTGTTCATGGCCGGTCCTCCATTTGACGTTCCAACTGATCGAAGCCGGCCAGGTTCCCAGCCGCCCACGTCACGCTTCTGTAATTTAGGCCGCGGCCGGCTTGGCCTTGGAGAACGCCACCCCCTTGGCCTCGGTGCCGACCGCCGTCAGCACCGCGATCACGATCGCAACCGTGCCGGCGACGATGGCCAGCGCCAGGCCGTAATTGCCGCCGAAATAGGTGGCAATGCCGGCCTGCAGCGTCGCGTTGACCGACGCCAGCAGATTGCCGAGCTGGTAGACGAAGCCGGGAAACGTCGCGCGGGCATTGTCCGGCGACAATTCGTTGAGATGGACGGGAATCACGCCCCAGGCGCCCTGCACCGTGAATTGCATCAGGAAGGCGCCGATCGCGAGCATCACGGGGCTATCCGAAAACGCCCATAGCGGGATCACCGGCAAGGTCAGCAGCGCCGAGATGATGATGCAGCGGCGCCGGCCGAACCGTTCCGACAGCGTGCCGAACAGGATCCCGCCGATGATCGCGCCGATATTGTAGACCACGGCGATGATGCTGACGACGTGCGGCGAGAAGCCGTGTTGCACCTGGAGGAAGGTCGGGTAGATGTCCTGCGTGCCGTGGCTGAAGAAATTGAACGCGGTCATCAGCACGACGGCGTAGATGCCGAGCCGCCAATGCGATTTCAGCACCGCGAGCGTGCCGCCGCGTTCGACCGCGACTTCCTTGCTCCAGCTCGGCGATTCCGGCACGTTGCGCCGGATGTAAAGCACCAGCAGTGCCGGGATCACGCCGACCATGAACATGCCGCGCCATCCGATATAGGGGAACAGCACGCCATAGACGATCGACGCCATGAAATATCCGGTCGGGTAACCCGATTGCAGCAGGCCCGAAACGAACCCGCGGGCATGCGGGGGAATGGTTTCCATCGTCAGCGAGGCGCCGACGCCCCATTCGCCACCCATCGCGACGCCGTACAACGCGCGCAGAATGATCAGCACCGTCAGGCTTGGCGCGAAGCCCGACGCGAATTCGAGCACCGAGTACAAGAGGATGTCGACCATCAAGGTCGGCCGGCGGCCCCAGCGATCGGCGGCGCGGCCGAAAATGAACGCGCCGACCGGGCGCATGGCCAATGTCAGCAGGATGGCCAGCGTGACGTTTGAAATATCGGTGTGGAACTCGGTGGCGATGTCCTTCAGCACGAACACCAGCAGGAAGAAGTCGAACGCGTCCAGCGACCATCCAAGAAAGCTCGCCGCGACGACATGCTTTTGTTCGCTGGTCCAGCCCGTCAATGCTGCAATCGCCATATCAAGCGCTCCAAACGCTGTGAGACGCAGTAATGTCTCACAGAATATGACGGGTGAATAGCGGGCCTGATCGCGACAGGCGTTCTCGCTGCCCTGCAGCGACAGATGCTCACCGGCGCGGTAAAACCCGCTTGGGCTCAGCCCGGCTTCTTGGTGCAGACGGTGAGGATTCCCGCGGTCCTGGTGCATTGCCATGGGCCGTTCAGCATCACGCTGGCAAACGGCCTTGGCCGGGTCAATTCGACCGACGCAAATGCCGCGGCGCCGACAAGGGCCAGCATGGCAATGGCGAGGAGGGTCGCTTTACGGGTCCGCGAACTGTTCATCGGCTTCACCTCTCATGGCGGTGCGCCGAGAATAAGAACGGGCGATTCATTGTTATGTGAACGATATCACGATTTCATGATCTTGATCGTATCGGGCCGCATCGGGTGGTGAAATTGTGATTGGATCGTGAAAGGCCGTGTTCATCAGCGCAGCCGCAGCGTCGGCTTTGGAGATGGACGCTTCCAACCGGGCGCTGCTAGTCTCATGCTCCCAATGGTTCTAATACCGATGCTTCCAATAAAGCCGTTTGTAAAACAGGGTTGGTGCGTTTGAACGACCTCACAGGATCGCATGGAATTCCGCCACGCTGGACATCGAGCGCCAAGAGCGCGGTAGGCACCGCTGCGCGCGCGGAAAGCCGGGTCTGGTTCACGATCAGCCACGGCATCCTCAACGAGATCTACGCGCCGCGGCTTGATAGCGCCTGCATCCGGGATTTCGGATTCATCGTCACCGCGCGCGGCTATTTTTCGGAAGAGAAGCGCGACACCCATCAAACGGTCGAGATGATCGAAGACGGCGTTCCCGCGTTTCGGCTGGTCAACACCGCGATCGACGGCCGCTACCGGATTTCCAAGACGGTGTTCTCCGATCCGCTGCGCGAGGTGGTGTTGCAGCAGATCCATTTCGAAGCGCTGGCGGGGTCGCTCTCCGATTATCAGGTTCATGCCATCGTTGCCCCGCATCTGGTCAACGCCGGTGCCGACAACACCGGCTGGTACGGCAATTTCAAGGGACAGCCGATGTTGTTCGCCGAGGGCAGGGGGACCTCGCTCGCGGTGGCATCCTCGGTGCCTTGGCTGGCGCGTTCGGCGGGCTATGTCGGAATTTCCGATGGCTGGCACAGCCTCTCGCAAGGCGAGGGCTTGCGAGAGGAATTGCAGCGCGCCGAAAATGGCAACGTCGCCCTTTCAGGCACGCTCGATCTTGCGGCATCCGGCGGGCACGCCGTGCTTGCGATCGGCTTCGGCATGCTGCCGGAGGAAGCCGGATTGCGCGCGCAGCTCAGCGTGCAACAGCCGCTGGCGCCTGTGCTCGAACATTATTGCGAGGGCTGGCGGCAAAGGCAGGCCGATTTGCTGCCGCTCGATGACATCGGCGATCCGCAGCGGTTGGGCAAGGGACTAAACCGGTACCGCGTCAGCACGGCGGTGCTGGCCACGCATCGCGATGAGGCCTCGGGCGCCATTATCGCCAGCCTGTCGATTCCCTGGGGCTATGCCAAAGGCGATGACGATCTTGGCGGCTATCATCTGGTCTGGCCGCGCGACCTGGTCGAAACCGCGGGTGGTCTGTTGGCTGCGGGCGCCACGGCGTCGGCGAAGTCCGTGCTCGATTATTTGGTCGCGATCCAGGAAGCGGACGGGCATTGGTCGCAAAACTCGTGGCTCGACGGCCGCCCCTATTGGGGCGGCATCCAGATCGACGAGACCGGCTTTCCGATCCTGCTGTATGACATGCTGCTGCGCGCGGGTGCTATCCCGCCGGCGGATCGCGTCCGCTACACCAGCATGATCCGCGGCGCCGCGGGCTATATGGTACGCAACGGGCCCGCGACCCAGCAGGATCGCTGGGAAGAGGACGGCGGCTATTCCGCCTTTACCATTGCGGTCGAAATCTCGGCGCTGCTCGCCGCGGCCGAGGCGATGGCGGCCGCCGGCGAAAGCGCGATTGCGAAATACCTGACCGAAACCGCCGATAGCTGGAACGAACAGATCGACGATTGGGCCTATGCGCGGGACACCGAAATCTCGCGCAAGCTCGGCGTCGACGGCTATTACATGCGCATCGGTTATGCCTCCGGCGACGCCCATGCGCGGTCGCATGGGCTGATCCCGATCAAGAACCGGGCGAACGGCAATGAAGCGATCGAAGCCGGGCTCCTGATCAGCCCCGACGCGCTGGCGCTGGTGCGATTTGGCCTGCGCGCCGCCGCCGATCCGCGCATTCTCAATACGGTGAAAGCCATCGATGCGCTGCTGCGGCGCGAACTGCCGACGGGCTCCTACTGGTATCGCTACAATAACGACGGCTATGGCGAGCACGACGACGGCGCGCCGTTCGATGGCGTGGGCGTTGGCCGGTTGTGGCCGCTGCTGACCGGCGAGCGCGCGCATTATGAGATCGCCGCCGGCCGCCCCGACGAGGCGCGGCGGCTGCTCGCGGCCCTGGAGGCCTCCGCCAGTTCCGGCGGCCTGATCCCGGAGCAGATCTGGGACGGCGAGGATATCCCGGGGCGGGAATTGTTTCTCGGCCGGCCTTCCGGCAGCGCGATGCCACTGGTGTGGGCGCACGCCGAACACATCAAGCTGCTGCGCTCGCTGCGCGATAATGCGGTGTTCGACATGCCGCCGCAGACGTTCAACCGCTATATCAAGAACACGCCGCCACCGGCGCACTTGATCTGGCAACTCACCGCAACGATCGATGGCATCGCGCCCGGCCGCGTGCTGCGGCTGGAATTCCCCGACGAGGCCCGGGTCCATTGGTCGACCGACAACTGGACCACGATGGCCGACAGCCCGACGGTCGCGACCGGCCTTGGGATTCATGTCCTAGATCTGCCGACCGAACCTCTGGCCGCCGGAAGCGTTGTTCGCTTTACGATGTTCTGGCCCGGGCAAAACCGCTGGCAAGGCGCCGATTTCGAGGTCGCGGTTGCTAGAGCATGATCCGGAAAAGTGGATACCGGTTTTCCCTCGGGACAAACGCAAAACGTTTGCCCGGAGATCATGCTCAAATAAATAGATAGAGCGGGATAAGTCATCCCGCTCTAGGACGGCCTGATGCCAGGTTGGCGCACGCTTGACCGGATGGATTGAACAGATGAGCAACAATCGGAACATAAAATTGCTGCTGGCGGATGTCGACGGCACGCTGGTGACCCAGGACAAGACGCTGACCGAGCAGGCGGTGGCCGCGGCGCGCGAATTGCGCGAGGCGGGTATTACGCTGGCACTGACCAGCGGCCGCCCGCCGCGCGGCATGAGCATGCTGATCGCGCCGCTCAAGCTCGAAGGCGCGATCGCGGGGTTTAACGGCGGCGTGTTCGTCAATCCCGATTTGTCGGTGATCGAAAGCCATCTGCTCGATGCGGCGGTCGCCCGCGAGACCCTGCAACTGATCCTCGATCAGGGCCTCGACGTCTGGCTCTACACCGAAACCGAATGGCTGATCCGCGACGCCAAGGCGCCGCACGTGGCGCGCGAGGCGTGGACGGTGAAATTCGACGCCAGGGTCGTGAGCGAATTCACGGCGGCGGATCTGAAAGACGCGGTCAAGATCGTCGGCGTCTCCGATGACCTCGATAAGGTCGCGTCGTGCGAGAAACTGGCGCAGCAAAAACTGGGCGAGCGGGCCAGCGCCGCGCGCTCGCAGCCTTATTATCTCGATGTCACCCACCCCAACGCCAACAAGGGCGCGGTGGTGCTGACGCTGGCCAGACTGGATAATATTTCTCCAGAGGAGATCGCGACCATCGGCGACATGCCCAATGACGTCCTGATGTTCCGCAAAAGCGGTTTCTCGATCGCCATGGGTAACGCCAGCGACGAGGTCAAGTCGCAGGCATCAGCGGTGACCGACAGCAATCAGGACGAAGGCTTCGCCAAGGCGGTGCGAAAATTCATTCTGAAGGCCGGTTAAGCGAGATTTCCGCGGGGACCGATCGCAGGCGATCCTGACAAATCCTGTTCGCGGCCGGTCCGGGATGCTACCAAGCGAACCATGTCAGACGTCGCCGCTCCCCGCTCATCCACCAGATTTCTGCCGCGCATCGAATCCCTGCGCGGCGTCGCAGCGCTTACCGTGGTCGGCTATCACGTCGCGCCGGTGATGTCGGCGAGCGCGCCGGATGGCTGGATCGACCGTGTCGTCTACGATGTCTTTTCTGCTGCCGCCAATGGCACCGGCGCCGTGGTGGCCTTCTTCGTCATCAGCGGCTTTGTGCTGGCGCGCTCGCTGGACGCCAACCCCGATCCGTTTCGGTTTGTCCGCAACCGGGTCTTTCGGCTGTTTCCAGCCGCGGTTGCCATCGTCGCTCTGTTGGCGTTGCTGCACTGGAAGTTCGGAATTTACGTCGGCAACGAAGGGGATTTCGCGCCCGGCAATTTGATCCTCAACATGCTGATGATCAAATCCGACATCAATGTGCCGATGTGGTCGATGACGGTCGAATGCGCGGCGACGCCGTTGATCCTGGCCAGCGTGTGGCTGTTCAAGAACCGCGGCGAAGGGACGCTATGGGCGTTGATCGCGGTGCTGTTCGTGCTTTCGTTCTTCGGCCAATATGTGCATCTGCTCGGAGGCTTCACCAATTTGACGCCGATGCACGCCTTCGTCGTCGGTTGCCTGGTTCATTTTCGCGGCGAGCGCGTGGCGTCGGCGATCGGTCGGAACTGGACGACGCCGGTCGCGGCGCTGTCCGTGATAGTGTTCTGCATTTGCGGATCGAGACACCAGTCGGCGATCGTCGCGCTGCTGGAGTGCCTCGCCGCGGCGACCTTCGTCATATTGGTGGTCTGGCAACCGGCGGCGCCGCTGTTCAGGCTTCTCGACACCAGGTTGGCGAGGTTCTTCGGTGCGATTTCCTACAGCTTCTATCTGCTGCATCTGTTGGGCGTCAGCTTCGCCATCCGGCTTCTGCATCCGTTCGAACTGTATGCCGCGGGAATGCCGGTGTCTGTCGTCACGGTACTCACCACCCTGGTGGCGATCCTGCTGACGGCGCCGGCCGCCTGGCTATCGTGGCGTTTGATTGAAGTGCGGGCGATCGAATGGGGCAAGCGCCTCAACGGGCAAGCCGCGCCGGCATCGGAACCTGTTCAATCCGCACGGTAGATCGCGTCGCGCCGCCCCGGGTCGGGCTATGCGCGTCAGCTCAAGCGTCCGGGCATTCAAAAAAGCCCGGACGCGTTGACTGATCGGAAATCGAGGCTCAGTAACCGCAGCCGCCGCAACGCGGCCGCACCGGCGCGTAGTAGCTGTAGCCGGGGGACACCATCTCGACATGCTGCTGCGTTGCGTATTGCGGCGGCACTTCTTCGTAGGCAACGCCTTCGGGCGCGACCATCACGGTCTTCGGGACCATCACGGTCTGATATTGCGCCGGCGTGCGGTGGGCGATCGTGCGGCCGGGAGACACCATCACGGTCTGCTCGACGGCGCGGTATTGCGGGCGAACGTACTGTTCCTGATAGCAGGTGCCGCACGGCTGCGGCGGCACGTAGCAGCTATAGCAGCCGGCAAAAGCGGCGGTCGGGATCGCGGCGGCGACGAGGGTGGTGGCGATAAGCGCGGCAATAACGCGGGACATGAATATACCTGCTGGCTCGAGTGGGCTTCGAGGCTGCTACGCAGCCCCGCTGCGGTAATCATCTAACCCGAGGCGTGCACGCGTCAACTTGAGTCGGCTGTTTACCTTGACGAACATCGCTAACGGGCGTTGACGCGACACCCTCGTATCGTCGCGAGTGCGTTAACCCGCGCGGGGCGCATTTTTGCCGGATGGCCGCAAAACTGAATCGGATGTTAACGATTCGCGTCCTAGTTTAGCGTGTTACCACACATTGCCCGGACGGCGCCCTCGGCGCCGCGCACTGGACGGATCCCGATGTCAAAGCTGCTCAACCTGTTTTCGAACCGCTCGATCGCGGCGAAGCTCGCCGCCCTGACCACTGTCGGCGCCATCTGCATGGCGCTGGTCGCGACCTCCGTGCTGCTGGTTGCGCGCAACCAGTTGATATCGGAGCGCACCGAGAAGGCGCAGGCGATCGTCGACGCGGTCTGGCAGATCGCCGACGGCTTTCAGCAGGCGGCTGCCGCGGGCAAGATGACCGAGGAGGAAGCCAAGACGCGGTTCTACGCGGTCGCCAGTTCGCTCTGGTACGAAGGGCACACCAATTACGTCTTCATCTACGACACCGAGACCGGCATCTGCGTCGCCAATCCCGGCGTTCCGACTTTGTTCGGCAAGGACATGCGCCCGATCAAGGATGCCAACGGGCTGCCCTTTGCCTCCATGCTGATCGATATCGCGCGCCAGGGCGGGGCCGGCTCCAGCATTCGCTATACGTTCCTGCGCAGCAGCACCGATCCGACGCCGCTCGACAAGGTTGCATGGGGGCGGGGTTTCGCACCGTGGCATCTGATGATCGGAACCGCGCAGTACATATCGGCGATCGATACCTCGTTCTGGTCGATGGTGCGGACCGCTTCGGTCGTCATTGCGCTCTTGATGCTGCTGTCGATCGCGATCGCCTGGGCGATCACGCGCAGTGTCGTCAAGCCGCTGACCGGCCTTCGGGATCGCATGGCCTCGCTGAGCGCAGGCGAACTCGATGCGCCCGTCGCCGATGCGGATCGGTCCGACGAGATCGGTCAGATGGCGCGCACGGTCGGCGTGTTCCGCGACGCCATGATCGAAACCAATCGGTTGCGCGAGGAGCAAATGGCGGTCGAGAGCCGCCAGGCGCAGCAGCGCAAGACCGATATGAATCAACTCGCCAACCAGTTCGAGAGCGAGGTCGGCGAGATCATCACGCTGGTGTCGTCGGCGGCGAACCAGCTCGAAGCATCGGCCGGTACCCTGAGCAAAACCGCCGATACCGTTCAAAAAGTCAGCCATCGCGCCGCCAACGCGTCGAGTGATGCGTCCGCGAGCGTGCACTCGGTGGCCGCGGCGAGCGAGGAACTGGCGTCGTCGGTGGTCGAAATCAGCCGCCAGGTCGACGCCTCCGCGCGCATTGCCAGCGAGGCGGTCGAACAGGCGCAAAAGACCGATGCACGCATCAGCCAGTTGTCGCAGGCGGCGGCAAGGATCGGCGATGTGGTCGATCTCATCAAGACCATCGCGGGGCAAACCAATCTCTTGGCGCTCAATGCGACCATCGAGGCGGCCCGCGCCGGCGAGGCCGGCCGCGGCTTTGCCGTGGTCGCCGCCGAGGTGAAGACGCTGGCCGAGCAGACCGCGAAAGCCACCGGCGAGATCGGTCAGCAAATCGCCGATATCCAGTCGGCGACCGCGGATTCCGTGGTCGCGATCAAGGAAATCGGGGCGACCATCGGCCGGATCTCGGAAATCTCCTCGACGATCGCATCGGCCGTCGAAGAACAGGGCGCCGCCACCCAGGAAATCTCACGCAACGTGCAGCGCGCCGCGGAAGGCACCTCGCAAGGGGCTGCCGATCTCACCGACGTTCAGCGCGGGGTTTCCGAAACCGGTGCGGCGTCATCGCAGGTACTCTCCGCCGCGCAGTCGCTCTCAAAGGAGAGCAGCCGGCTGAAGCGTGAAGTCGGCAAGTTCATGGACACCGTCCGCGCCGCATGAGGCGCGACGGCGCGTCGTTGCGGTCCCACACAAAAAAGCCGCCCCGGGTTACGGGGCGGCTTTAGTGTTATGGATGGGGCGAATTTCAGGTCTGATAATTGACCAGCAAGGCGCTGAGTGAACTCTGCGCTGCCGCCGTGCCGGCCGCGCCGTAGCCGGAGCTCGACGACTGAGCATCCTGCAGCAGTTTCAAAAAGTCCTGAAGCACATTGCTCGTCGAGCTGTCGCTGCTCGAGGACGAGCTGTCGGTCGATGACGAACTGCTGGTCGAAGAGGAAGAACTCGCTTCAGAGAGCAGGTCGCTGATGGAAAACCCGGTGCCGGTCGAGGACGAGCCGTCCGCCGACGACGCTCCGCCGGAAGGCGGAGGGCCGGGCGGCGGTCCGCCCGCGCCACCGGGGCCGCCTTGACCGCCCTGGCCGCCAGCGAATGTGTTGGCGAAAAGGTTTTGCAGTTCGGTCGCCTGGTCGCTGGTCAATGCACCGCTGGAAACCTGGGCCGAGATCAGATCGTCGATCTTGGATTTGATGTCGCCCGGTCCGGAGCTGCTGTCGCTGGTCGAACTGGAGCTGTCGCTGGACGAAGAGGATTGCTGGCCGGCGGAAAGCGAGCTGTTGATGCTGGTCAGCGCGGACGACAGCGCCGTCGCATCGCTTGAGCTTACCGTGCCGGCCGACACTTCCGATTGGAGTTCGGACTGAAGTAATTGAAGAGGGCTGTATGAATTAGATCCAACACCCGAGATCGACGTCATTAGGTGGCTCCCAGTCCGCCAGAAAAGATGAACTGGTTGTAATGTGGTATGGTTAATCAGTTCTTGATCGCGTGTTGCATATTTGTTTCTCGATATGTCTACAGCCGCTGCCGACACGTTAGCTAACATATCCAGCATATTCAGCGTCATCCTGAGAGGATGTGAAGCTAACTCAGCCGTCATCCTGAGGTGCGAGCTCTTGCGAGCCTCGAAGGATGGCTACAAGCACAGAGTTGAACACCATCCTTCGAGGCGCGCCAAAGATGGCGCGCACCTCAGGATGACGATGGTGTGCGTGGCGAGCTAACACGCCACGACCGCCATCCCGAGCAGCAGCCTCGGCCGCGTCTCGAAGGGTGGCCGCAGCCGATGCTTGCTAGGCGACGACGCCTTCAATGGCGTCGTACACCGCGTCGAGCTCGCGATCGCTGCTGCAATAGGGCGGCATGAGATAGATCGTGTTGCCGAGCGGCCGGATCAGCACATCCCGCGCCAGGAAATCCTTGTAGAGCTGTGGCCCGATGGTGGCGAGATAGCCGGCATCCGACGTCACGATGTCGAACGCCGCGATGGTCCCGATCTGGCGGACATTGGCAAAGCGCCGGTCGTCGCGAAACCGATCCAGCCGCCTGGCATGCGTGGCGGCGATGCGGTCGATGCGCGCCTTCACCGGCTCGCGCTGCCAGATTTCCAGGTTGGCGACCGCCGCGGCACAGGCGACGGGATTGGCGGTATACGAACTTGAATGAAAGAAGGTCCGGCTGCGGTCGGTGGAAAAATGCGCCTCGAAAATATCGGCGCGGCACAGCGTCACCGCCAGAGGTAGCGAACCGCCGGTCAGCCCCTTGGAGTAGCAGGCGATATCGGGCGTGACGTCGGCCTGCTCGCACGCGAACAGCGTGCCGGTGCGGCCCCACCCGGTCATCACCTCGTCGGCGATGAACAGCACATTGTGGGCCCGGCAGATCTGCTTCATTTCCGAGAGAACCCAGGGCGGATAGATCAGCATGCCGCCGGCGCCGAGAATCAAGGGCTCGACAATCAGGGCGGCGATCCCGCCGCTCCGGCATGCGGCTTTCAACGCCTCGAGCGTCGCCTGTTCCGATCCGGGGTACGGAAATGGCAGCCGCTCGACGTCGAACAGCAGGGAATCATAGGGCGCATTGAACACGCCGCGTTCGCCGACCGACATGCCGCCGATGGTATCGCCGTGATAGGCGCCTTGCAGCGCCAGAATGCGGCTGCGGTTTTCGCCGCGATGGCGCCAGAAGCCGAGTGCCATTTTCAGCGCCACCTCGACCGAGGTCGATCCGCTGTCCGAGAAGAAGACATATTCCAGTTCTGGCGGCGTGATCGCGACGAGCTGCCGCGCCAGGGTTTCCGCCGGCGGATGCGTGAAGCCGGCGAAGATCACCTGATCGAGACGATCGATCTGGTTCTTGATCGCCTGCACGATGTGCGGATGACGATGGCCATGGGTCACCACCCACCAGGACGACACCGCGTCGAAGATGCGGCGACCATCCGGCGCGTGCAGCCAGGCGCCCTCGGCTCCGTCGACGAGTATCGCCTCAGGCTGCACCGCATGCTGCGTAAAGGGATGCCATACCGCGGATTTGGAACTCACGACGCGTCGTCCTTGCGAAAATCGGTGACGCTGAAGTGGTTGATGAAGGCGTCTCGCAGCGCGGCGTGGGTCAAGGGTGTCAGATGCGGCAGACGTCCGAGCCGCCTGGTTCGCCCCATGTCGACGATGATGCGTTCGGATTCGACGTTCTCGTCACCGATGAACGCGATGCCGACGAGCGGGATGCCGCGGGCACGCAGCGCCTCGATCGACAGCAAGGAATGATTGATCGTGCCGAGCGTGGTCCGGGCACACAGCACCGAGGGAATCTTCCAGCGCGCGATGATGTCGATATAGGTGATCTCGCGCGTCAGGGGCACCAGCAGGCCGCCGGCGCCTTCAACGATCAGTGGCCGATCGCACTCCGGCAACACCAGCATCTCGGGATCGATCGTGATGCCGTCGATCTCGGCGGCGAGATGCGGCGACGCCGGCGTCTTCAGCCGATAGGCCTCCGGCAATATTTGTTGGGGCGCAAGGCCCGAGAGCCGCCGCACGGTGTCAGCGTCGGTTTGGTCGAGATCGCCGGCCTGCACGGGCTTCCAGTAGACGCCATCCAGCGCGCCCGCGAGCGCTGCGGCGAAGGTTGTTTTTCCGACACCGGTATCGGTACCGACGACCACGAGGCGCTGGTTCATGCCGCCGCTCGCATGTCCTCGGCGAGCGCTTCGAACAGAGCGGCCACGGTTGCCTGATCGACCGCCGTCGTCAGCGCGATACGCAGCCGCGCCGTTCCCTCCGGCACGGTCGGCGGCCGGATCGCCCTGATGTCAAAGCCGCGGCGTTGCAGCGCGGCGGCGACGTCGACGGCGGCCTGATCGGAGCCGATGATCACAGGCAGGATATGCGTGCCCGAGCCTTCAATCCCGCAACGGCGGCGAAGCTCAGTGCCGGCAAATCGCACCAGCCGGGCAAGCTGCTCGCGGCGCTCCGGATTGGTCCGGGATATTTCGAGGGCGGTGCGGGTGATCGCGGCGATCAAGGGCGAGGGCGCGGTCGCAAAGATAAAGGGCCGGGCGCGATTGACCAGGAAGTCGCGAATGATACGCGGCGCCAGGATGAATCCGCCGACGGTGCCGAGCGCCTTGCCGCAGGTATGCAAGGTGATGACGTTGTCGCGGCCTTCGAAGCCGGCGGCGAGCCCGCGGCCGTGCGGCCCGAGTACGCCGGTCGCGTGCGCCTCGTCGATCACCAGCATCGCCTCGTGGCGATCGGCGACCGTCAATAGTGCCGCGAGATCGGGGCTGTCGCCATCCATGCTGTAGAGGCTCTCGACCGAGATCCACGGCCGGCCTTTCCCACCCTTGGCGCGCCAGCGAACGATCGCCGTATCGGAGGCATCGATATTGTTGTGAGGAATGCTCAGCGTCTCGGCGCGGCCGCGGCGCAGGCCTTCATGGACGCTGGCATGGATCAGTTCATCGTGGACCACGAGGTCGCCACGTTGCGGCAGCGTCGAGAAGATCGCGAGGTTGGCGACGTAGCCGCCGCCGAAATAGAGCGCGGTCTCGGCGCCGAAATAGGCCGCGGCTTCCTGCTCGAGCGCTTCATGCTCGGGGTGATTGCCCCGCAACAGCCGTGATCCGCCCGACCCCACCGGCACGCCGCGCGCGATCGCGGCTGCGGCCGCGCGCCTCAGCTCATCGGATTCGGCCATCCCGAGATAATCGTTCGAGGTAAAATCCGCTCCCGCGCGGCCGCGCAGCGCGCGCAATCTGCCTTGTTGGGCTAGTCCCAGCAGATCCTTTTCAAACATTTCAAGCATGGTCACTTCCGGAATTTCTCAAACGGCCACCCGGCGCCGTCGTACGGATTTGCCGTGAGACCGCGCCGTGAGCCGTGGTCAGTCGCGGCGATCCTTTTTCTTGGGCTTCTTCTTCTTGAAGGCCGGTTTCCCGGGCGATGCGCCGGGATGCCGCGGTCGTTCAATAGTGTCGAGCCAATTCCCCGGTTCCGTCCTGTGTTCTGCTTTCTTCTTGGGACCAGATTCCTTGTCAAATTGATGGCCGCCCTCGCGATGAGGCTTGCCGTGCGGCCTGGAGTCTCGTTCCTCGCGCGGCCTGTCGTTGTGACGCGCGTCGCGGCCGGTCTCCTTGCCTTTGTGCTTGGGTCCGTCCCAAGACTTCGGGGAAGACGGCTTCGGCGATGACGGCTTGGCAAACGCGGCTGGGCTCGCCGGCGCGTCGCTCATCAATTCGATGCGGATGTTGTCTTCCTTGTCGGGTCGTTTGACCTGGGCGGCAAAGGAGTCGGCGACCGCAGCGGAAATTTCGAATTCGGTTGTGGTGTCGTGGATGCGGATGGCGCCGATGCTTTGTTTCTCGATGCCGCCGCGGCGGCAGATCATCGGCAGCAGCCAGCGCGCTTCGGCGTTCTTCCGTTTGCCGATCGCGGCGCGAAACCACACGCTGCCCTCCGCCATGCCGTCGCGCGACGATTTCTTGTGTTTCGATGGCGGTCGCGCGTCGCGATTGTCATCGCGCGCGGGCCGGCTGTCCTTGCGCGGGCCGCGCTCCTCGCGCGAGCGGCCATGGCCTTGCTCGGGCTCGAGCATGTCCTCGGGCGAAGGCAGCCGCGCGCGATAAAGCCGCGCCAGCGCCGCGGCAATATCCTCCGGCGATCGCTCGGCGAGCATCGCCCGCGCCAGCACCATGTCTTCCTCGGTGTTGGCTTCCGAAAACAGGGTATCCTGCAGCATGCGCTCCTGGTCGAGCTTGCGGATTTCATCGGCGCCCGGCGCTTTGCCCCAGATCGCATCAATGCCCGCCAGATTGAGCAGCAATTCCGCGCGCCGCCGTCGCGCCGGCACGACCAAAAGCACGCTGACGCCCTTGCGGCCGGCACGGCCGGTACGGCCGGAGCGATGTTGCATCACCTCCGCATCATTCGGCAGGTCGGCGTGAATGACGAGGTCGAGGTTGGGCAGATCGATGCCGCGTGCCGCGACGTCGGTGGCGACGCAGACGCGGGCGCGGCCATCGCGCAACGCCTGCAGAGCCTGGGTGCGCTCGTTCTGGGTCAATTCGCCCGACAGCGCGACCACGGAGAAACCGCGCTCCAACAGCGCCGTCTGCAAATGATTGACGGCATTGCGCGTGTTGCAGAATACGATCGTGCTCGGCGATTCAAAGAAGCGCAGCACGTTGACGACGCCGTGCTCGACATCACCGGGCGCGATGCGGATGGCGCGGTATTCGATGTCGGCGTGGCCGCCTTCATCGCCCGCGACGTCGACGCGAAACGCCTGTTGCTGATATTGCTTGGCCAGCGCGACGATGCCGCGCGGCAATGTCGCCGAGAACAACAGCGTGCGGCGGCTGGCCGGTGTGGTCTTGAGGATGAACTCCATATCCTCGCGAAAGCCGAGGTCGAGCATTTCGTCGGCCTCGTCGAGCACCACGGCCTTCAATTCCGAGACATCGAGCCGGCCGCGCCGCAGATGATCGCACAGCCGTCCCGGCGTGCCGACCACGATATGCGCGCCTTCGGCCAGCTCACGTTGTTCGCGCCGCGGATCCATGCCGCCGACGCAGGAAACCACCCGCGCATCGGCATATTGGTAGAGCCATGCCAGCTCGCGATGCACTTGAAGCGCGAGTTCGCGGGTCGGCGCGACGATCAAGGCCAGCGGCGCAGCCCCGCGCGCGAACCGCTCGGAATCACCCAACAGATCCTTGGCGATCGCGAGCCCATAAGCGACGGTCTTGCCCGAGCCGGTTTGCGCCGAAACCAGCAGGTCGCGGCCTTCGGCGTCGCCGGCCAGCACGGCGGTCTGGACCGGCGTCGGCTGGTCGTAATTGCGCTCCGCCAGGGCTCGGGCGAGCGGCGGACTTGTGGGCATGAATGTCACGAAATGGCCGATCTTGGTTGGTGTTTAGCCAGGAAATATCGAATGGCTCTCGAAATCGAAGCTCGCATGCCCAAAACATGCACAGCCGCGTGACCCGACGAATTTAAGTGGGATGGGGCTCTTTAAGCCATCAGCGCCCAAAACGCCACCGCTTGTCCCTCATGCAGGATCGGCTGGACTGGGCCTCAAAGCCGCGATTGGGCGCTATTTGGTCCGGAATGCGTGTAATTTGGCGCACCCGGGCAGGTGAAGATGGGCACCATTGCTTCCAGTGGCGCTATGATGCCGCAACCAATTCTCCGCCGCCGGGGCCAAATCTTGCCGGATACCGCTGATGGCTCACTCTGATCGCACCTTGTCGGAAGGATTGCGCGCGCCGTGGCGCACCGCGTGAATGATGATTTCTGCGTCGGTCGCTTCGTAGAAGAGGAGATATGGATACGGCGTCGTCGTGATGCGCCGAATGGTGGGATCGTCGGTCCTCGCGCCAGCCAGCGGATAGCGCACGAGCAAATCGGTGACCGCGCGAATTCGGGTATGGATGCGCGCGGCTCCCCGCGGAGAGCGGTCAGCGATGTAATCCAGAATCGATGCAAGATCGGCGAGCGCGGGAAGCGTATAACGCAGCCTCATAGGCCGTGCTTGGCCCACACGGCCTGCACCTGTTGGTCGGTTGCGAATTCACCTCGGCTGGCGGTGGCCTTGGAGCGGGCAATGGCCTCGCGCTCTTCAGGCGAAAGGACAACCGGCGCGGCAAGGTCGGACCCTGCAAGCTGCATGATGGCGCGCGCAATGTCATCCTGATCGTCTGACGGCAGGCGACGCACGGCCTCCACTGCTTCATCAAGGAGCTTTGTCATGGCCACAATATAGGATTGGGAGACGTCGAAGTCGAGGAGTTGGCTGCCGCGGGGGAGCGGCTGGGCATCCTCCCGGATCGCACGGCGCCGCGGGAATGTGCGACAAGCGGCGTTTCCTGAACTCCAGCCGCAGCGCTCTCGGACGCTCGCCAACATGGGCGCTCATTAGCACTCAAATGAATCTCAGCGCTTCGTCGAGCCCCTCAGGTCTGGAGTTCGGCGCGAAAATTCAAGCAGACTGTGGGAAATCTCACTTTCTATATTGCCGCGCAGAAGTAGACTTCTCGAGATTTTTCCTGATCCGGGGCGCCACCGGTCTCGCAATTTACGGCACGAACGCCACAACAAGCAATTTTCGCATAGTCGGCAAGAATATAGCCGGCAAGAACAATGAGACAGGCAAAAACGCCGGATCGGGCGCGCGTTGCAGAGTGCGGCGCCGATTCGTTCCGGGCGGGTCCACAGCCATTCGCTAGACGGGCGTCCTCACCGGCTCCCGATGAAGCGGCGCTATGGCATGGCGGAATCAAACCAGAGCGGAGGAAAGAAATGTCCGACGATCCCATCACGGCGCAAGGCGACGCAGGCACGGCGCCGGGTTACACGCCGGCCGGCGGGCCTCGGCTAACCGAGTTCCTGGACGCTCTACCGCTGACGACCCGCTGGATCCACCATCATCGCGTCGTCTGGCAGACCGGGCAGCAGAACGCTCCCGAAGGCCAGGGTCCCGAGGCCGAGACGCATTGCAGCGCCTTCATCGCCGCGGTCGGCCTCATGCTCGACATCTACCTCTTGCGGCCTAAAAACCACAGCCAGGAACTGCTCGCCAACGCGCAGGCCGCCTGGCTCGCGGGCGAGGCGACGTACCCCGGCCCCACGGCCGCGGCCTCAGGCTGGGTCGCGCTTGGCTCGACCGGGGACGCCGGAGCGCTCAAGGCCGCCGTCGATGCCGCTAATTTGGGGCGGCTCGTCGTCGGCGTCTACAAGGCGCCGCCGGTCACGAAGCCCGACGGAACGCTGCATCAGGTTCCCGGCCACACCTGCATCGTTCGTCCGCAGAGTGCAGCGGCCGTTGGCGACGACGGGCCGCGCGTGATGTGCGCCGCCGACGTCAATCGGACCGACACACCGATGAAAACGGCGTTCCACGCGCACCCCGAAGCGTGGCCGGACCGCATAGGGCTCTATGCGTGTCCGACAGAACTCGAGAAAGACGCAGGCTGAGCGGATGGTGTTGCAGCGGCGTTCGCTGGGACGGTTCGGACTGCGCGAAGAAAGTATGGCAAGTATTTCTGCCGCGAGTTGTTATCTACGCAACCGCGAATCCCGGAAGTGGCGCGCCCGACACGAGGCGACGGATACCCAGCCTTCACATTGAAAAATCAGCGAAAATCAGCGTTGCTGCTGTACGGTTCGTACCACCTCTTGTGACCACTTTCAACGGCTGAGCTATCGTCCTTCTTGGGGCTTCGCTATCGGACGATCCCCGTTGGTCAAAACTCTCCAATTTCTGGAACACCGGTTACGTTCGGTTGAAGCTTAGACGAGTGGCGCGATTGAACTCATGAAAGCCCGCGTGGCGTTGAAAATGTCCAGCGCTTCTTGACGAGTATAGGTTTGCTTCGGGTGCATCACTTCATTGCGCCACGCTAATCGCACGCTTTGCAGGTGTGCCGAGCACTCAGCATAGAGCGCTTTCTTCCGCTTCTGCGGTGGCGTCTTAGAGGGCAACTGTTCAATGCTCTTGTTCACGTGAAGCATGATTTGGTGCCAAGTTTCTACTTTCACGTCGATTTGGACCTTCAGTCGCTTACCGAGCCTCTGAACCGCTGACTCCATAGCTCTCATCAGATGAAATACGCAGGCAGTGGGACGCTGTAAAGCCAAGCATTTGCCCGCTTCCGCGATATCCTCGTTGGCTCGCTCGAACTTCTCCGCAACTTGTGGCCCGAACGGCTGCTCGTTGACAAAGAAAGGAACGTCTCGTTGGTCGAGATGAAAGAAATACTGTGCTTTGAGTTCGTCCTGAACACGCGAAAGAAAATGCGTAATGGCCGTCGCGACACCGTCCGCACCCGTCGCTGGCGTGTCCGGGCTGGCAGGCCAAATCGTCTTTTCCAGCCGATCCAGTTCCGGCAGCACGGCTTCCAAGTCAGTTAGGATGCATGCCTTGCGCATCTGCATCAGAGCATGGCCCGTTGCGGCCTCAACTCTTGGTCGCTCCAACGGCACAAGCTCAGTTTGAGGATGCCCAATTTGTGCTCGGGACCAAAGGTCTACCCACAACCACTTCGCCTCTGACAATTGAATTATAGCGACCGACCAGACGGCTCCAAAGGTCTCGAACATATTCTAATGCTCCACGGCAGCCCGCGACGGAACGGGCTAACAGTAGCGCACTCCACGTGACAAGCATCGCCTTTCGCTAATGCGCTGCCTCGTTGGCGTATCCTTGATGACGCCCATTAACACACGCACGATTAGCACCACCGGGCCAGCTACCCCGGAGGCCCGACGCAAGAAGACTTTGCGCGCGTCATCCATGTTCCAGTTCGAACGTTGCGAAATTGGGAGCAGAGGCGACGTCGGCCCACGGGACCAAGCGCGTCCTAACGACTAACGAAGAGCGCGATGTCTGGATGCGCGCGCCCTGGGATGAAGCGAAAGCCCTGCAACGGCCGCTGCCTGATGACCCGTTGAGGATCGTCATGCGCGGGGCCGACAAGGAAGACCGGATCGCGGCATGAAGTTCGTCGAGCCCCGCCCCTACGCCAATCCCGCCCGTAGCCGCGCGCAAGATCATGGAGCTGGCGTTCGCGTTCCAGCCAACGCACAAGGACGGCCGGATCTACATCGAGGCGATCAACGCGCCGATGCTCCATGAGCACAAGGCGAGCGGTGCGGGTCAGCTAAAGGCTACGCGTGGCGGGATCACCACGCGTAGCGCACTACGCCCTTCCCCGCGTAGCTCTCGGTCACGTTCGAGAACTCGCCCTCGAAGGTTGCTGCCGTCGACCAGCCGTTGAGCCATTTCATTTCAAGCGAAGCCGTAGTCAACGCGGAGTCGTGCGCCTGCGCCGCGCCGTTGACGACGAAGGATGCGCCCGGCAGCGTCTGGAAGGTGGCACCGATGGAACGGTCCGGATCGAAGTCGTGTGCCCAGGCGATGCGGCTTCGCAGGACGAGAACGCCATTTGCCATCGCGAAGGATCTGTCGGTGCGAATGCCCAATTCGCTGCGCGTGTCGGTGATGCTCTTGGCGGCATAGCCGAGCGCGAAGGCCGGCGTGCCCGAGATGACCTGCTCGGCATAGGCCGGCAGATCGAACGTGGTGACTTGCGCCGCCGCGTAGGGGGTAATGCCGACGCCACCGCTCCAGGGCGCCACGAAGCGATAACCGCCCTCAACGCGTCCGGACCAGGCATTGGCGTTGAATTCGGCACGCAAATGATCGAAGCCGGCGACGCTGACGATGCGGTCGGTGGTGATGTCCTGCCAGCCATAGGCCAGCGCCGCGGAGATGTAGGCGGCTCCCTCGACGTGCCGCACATAGGCGCCGGCCTGGAACAGGTCGGAGCGGCCGCTGCCGCCATTGGCCACCGAGAAATTGGTGCCGCCGCCGGCGAGGGCGAAGCCGGCAACGGTCGAAGGCGAGAACAGATAGTCGGCGCCGACTGCGCCGGCCGCGATGCGGCTCGTGGTGTCGTTCGAGCCAAGCGCCGCATTGCCGCTGGTGGTCTGCGAGCCGCCAAAGCCTGCCGTCCATACGCTCCAGCGCTGTTCAAAACTCGGCGGCGCCTTGGTGAACATTGAGAAGGCATCGGTGCGCTTGCGGGCTGCGTAGGCGCTTGCCTGATCCTCTTCCGCGAAGTGCGACGCGCTACCCGGTGTGCCGATGCCGCCATTGCGCCCCATGAACGGATCGGTGAGCACGCCCATGAACATCGTCATGGCGTCGAACGTGGTTTGCTGAACGCCCGTGGCAGTCTCACCCGAGATTTGCGTCAATCCTGCCGGCGTCAGGCTTGCGAAAGCCGCGGGAAGGCCGCCGCCGCCGTTGAAGAAGCCGGTCAGCGCGTTGGCGACGTTCTGCTGGTTGGTATTGAGGCCGGAGCCATAGTTCAGCGTGAAGTTAAGGTAGGCGTCGTTGGCGTCATAGCTCAAGTTGCCGCGCAGATAGGGCAGGGTCATCACGGCGGAATTGAAGGTGCCAACGACGCCTCCGGTGGCGTTGAGAATGGTGTAGCGCTGGTTGCTCACTGTTCCGCCGCCGACCACGGCGTTGACAGTTGCGCCGCCGAGCGTGGCCGTGCCCGTGACATTGGTGCGGTCGGCGGTGGTTGAGGACACCTCCACCATGTAGGTCGACGCTGCCGTGAAGGCGAGATTGCCGTTCACGGTGAGCAGTCCGATCGAGTTGCCGGGCGCGAGCGTGCCGCCATTGATGGTGGTGTTGCCGACGATGCCGTTGCCGCCGAGCGTGCCGCCAGCGTTCACGGTGAGGCTGCTCGCCGAGGAAATGTCGCCGTTGACGGAGAGGGTGCCGCCATTGACGTTGACGGGACCGGCGAAAGTGCTGTTGCCTGTCAGTGTCCAGGTCGACCCGTCGATCTTGTTGAAGGTGCCGAAGCCCCCGTACTGCGCGGCTGCGCCAAGCTGCGAGACATCGAACGTGGCGGCACCGCTGCCGCCGAGCTGGAAGGTGTCGTTGCCGGTGCCGAGCACGTTGCCCGTGATGACGGAGCCTGGCGCCAGCGTAAGGGTGTTGCCAACACCGGCGAACTGGATTGCGGTGGCGCCGCTGATGGTGCCGGCGTTGAATACGTTTGAGCCGCCAGCCAAGGCACTAATTCCGACTTGCGTCCCCGTGATGCTGCCGCCTGCATTGTTCGTCAGCTCGTTGTTACCGCCGACGAACTCGATTGCCGTGGGCCCGCTAATGGTGCCGGCATTGAAGACTTTTGTGCCGCTGCCAAGGGACCAAATCGCGAGTTCCCCACCCGTGAGGATTCCACCCGCATTGTTCGTCACCGTGTTGCCGGTGCCATCGAACTGGATCGCGCGCGAGCCGGCGCTGATAGTGCCGGCATTGACCACCGACGTGCCCCCACCGCCGCCGCCGCTAATAACACCGAAAAAGCCGCCCGAAACCTCGGCGCCCGCGTTGTTGATCAAGATCACGTTGCCGCCGAAGGAATCAATGTTGGCAAAACCTCCGCCGACAATGCTGCCGGAGTTGGTCACGGTCACTGTGCCGCTGGCGTTAATTCCGAGACTACCTGAGATGGTTGCGCCGGCATTGTTGGTTACGGTCACTGTGCCGTTGGCGGTAATCCCCTGGCCGCCGGCAATGCTGCCGGAGTTGGTCACCGTACCGCTCTGGATAAAAATGCCGTTGCTGGTGCCTGTAATCGTGCCGGAGGTCAGGTTGACGGTGATGCCGGTCTCTGCGCCGGTGCCATAGCCGTTGTTGCCGACACTGGTGCCGGGTGCGCCGCCGCCTTGATTGGTGGTGGTGCCGGTGCACGTCGCGATGACGTTATCTGCTGAAGCCGGTGTGCAGTCGGCCCACGCCGATGTGGCGGCCGGCAGCATGATCGCCGCCAGCGCGAAAGCTCGCGCAACTCGCGGCACGCGGCGGGACCGCATCGTCCACCGTCGGACCGTCCGCACCTTCCAAATGCTCACCCGACGCCCCCTGTCTAAAGGCGGAGGTTATCAGTAATCCGGTAGTGCAGGTTACGGCAATTGGAACCGTGCCGCGGATGGTTCCGGCCTGTTGCTTTTCGGTAACTCTGCTATCGCATTTCGTAAAAATCGATGTTCACGACGACGACGCTGACCGTCATCACTTTTTGAGGCTCACGAGGATGCTTCAAGTCGCCGAGTGGCAGCTGCATAAGACCGAACTGCGGGCTTTCACGAACTCGACTAGCGGTGAACTAATCGAGGTGGAGCCCGGAGGCGCGGACACAAACGGCCACTTCCTACACCACGTCTCAGCGCTTCCGCGGTGACCCGCTTCCGTCCTCGGCTTCAATGTCAAAGGCTTGGATGGCATTTTGGTCGGCGTTAGTCGGGAATTACGGTGACAGTGCACCAAACTATTGTGGATCACGGCTCGACGACGACGGCCCCGCCGCTCACCTGCGCCTGGAGGCTGACAGCGCGGCTCGCAGGAAGAACTTTCACTTGGTGGCTGCCTTCGACTTCCGTCGGCAGTTCGTCCTCAACGGTACCCGCGCGGAATATGATCATCAATACATTGAGGCTGTCACAGCGCAGCGTCCGATCATGGGAGAGGGCGTTTCGCCTGACCTCACACCGAACAGCCGCCGTTGCGCACCCGCGGTCGCGTTAACGGATTTTGCGATGATGAAGCAGTGCTGCTGATTTGCCCGACCTCGACCTGTCAAGTATCGGCTCAAAGCGTCGGTTCCGGCGACCGACGGCTACTTTGCATGGGGTTGTTTTCGATATTTTTGGCGGCAGCCGCGGCGACCCGGCGTGACAGCGGAACACCCTGCCTGAGCGCATATGCCAACGAGGCCTTCGCCGCAACAAACTGGCGCACCCGACACGATTCGAACGTGTGACCTTTGCCTTCGGAGGGCAACGCTCTATCCAGCTGAGCTACGGGTGCATTGGGGATCATTTAGCCGATTGGCCGGGCCACGGCAAGAACGGCTACAGAACGGCTATTCGAGGGTCTGCCCTCAAGCCGGAACGATCACCTTGCCGATCGGCCACAGCGCGATGCCTGCGAGCTTCAGATGGGCCCAGGCAAAGGGGATGCCGACGATGGTCACCGCGAGCACGACCGCGGTCACGAGGTGCCCCAGCGCCAGCCACCAGCCTGCCAGCACCAGCCAGATCAAATTGCCGATCAGGCCGAGCGGACCGGTGCCGGTATCGTGCTGGCCGGTGACGAGTTCGCGGCTGACGGCCTTCTGGCCGAACGGCAGCAGGGTGTAGACGGCGATGTTGAACGCCGCCCTTGCCCAGGGCAGGCCGATGATCGTGATCGCCATGATGACGGCTGCGATCACCCAGCCCAACGCCATCCAGGCGCCGCCGACCAGGATCCAGAGGATGTTCAGCAATATCGAAACGGCGGGCATGCCAAGACCTATAAAGAGACTTCTCTGAAGAAGGATTTCAAGAGGCTTTGCAGCCGCGGCGCGATGCGGAATTATAGCCCATTGAACGAAATCTCCATACCCATAATCTGGCTGGAGAATTAGGCGGGACTTGTCGAAATAGCGCGTGTCGGCTCGCGGCAATGTTCAGCGGCGATAACGCTCGCCCCGCGACATGCCCGGGCGGGCCTGTTCGCGCGGCCGGTTGGCCGAACCGACGCGGCTTTCGCTGAGGATCTGAGCCACCGGCTTGAGCTCTTCAAGAAACACCGGCCGAGAAAAATAGTACCCTTGCGCGTAGCGGATCTTGGTCGCGGCCTGCAAATAAGCCAGTTCCTCGAAGGATTCGATGCCTTCCGCGATCACGGTCATGCCGAGCGCTTCGCTGAGCGATTCGATCGCCCGCAGGATGCCCTGGCTGCGCGGACGTTTGTGGATGTCGGTGATGAAGGAGCGGTCGATCTTGATCTCGTCGGCGGTAATATCGGCCAGCGCCGACAGCGAAGAATAGCCGATGCCGAAATCGTCGATCGAGATTCCGACCCCGAGCTTGCGGAAGATCGGCAGGATTTCGCTCTGGAAATGGCTCTTGGCGACGAAGGCGTCTTCCGTCACCTCGATCATGAAGCGCTGCGGATAGCCGGTTGCCTCCAGCGCCTGCGCCAGCGAACGCATGAATTCCGGATTGCCGGCCTGCTTGGCCGCGACGTTCATGCTGATACTGGTATTCGGGCCGAAGGTATCGTTGATGAGGTCGATCGATCGCACGATCTCGGCCAGCACCAGATGGGTTAACTCGTCGATCAAGCCGAGTTCCACGGCGAGATTGATGAAGGTGCCGGGAGCCTGGATCACCCCCTCGTCGTCGCGCAGCCGCACCAGCGCCTCGATGCCCTTGATGTCCTGGGTCCGGATGTCGACCTTGGCCTGGAAGGCGCAGCAAAAGCGCTTTTCCAGGATCGCGAGCCGCAGCGACTGCTCGACCTGCATGCGGGCCTGCGCCTCGCGTTCCATGCTGGCGTCGAAGAACAACGCGGCGCCCTTGCCGTCGCTCTTGACCCGGTACATCGCGATGTCGGCGTTCTGGCGCAATTGCTCGTAGCTGCGGCCATGCTCCGGATACAGGCTGACCCCGATCGAGGTCGATGCGAATATTTCAGAGCCGTCGATGAAGAACGGCGCCTTCAGCCGGTGCAGCGTGAAGTGAATATATTCCGCGACTTCCTGCGCGCTCTGGATCGGATTGAGCAGCAGCAGGAACTCATCGCCGCTGATCCGCGACAGCATGTCGGAGTCGCGCAAATCCAGCCCCAGCCGCTTTGCGACCTCGATCAGCAGGGTGTCGCCGGCGCCGTGGCCGTAATAGTCGTTGATATACTTGAAATTGTCGATGTCGAGAAAGGCCAGCGCGAAGCTCGCTTGAGCCTCGCCACGAAGCAGGCTGTTGGCGCGATGTTCGATCACGCGCCGCGTCGGCAGGCTGGTCAGCTCATCGTAATAGGCCGAACGGAATAACTGATCCTCGACGGCCTTCAATTCGCTGATGTCGGAGGAACTTGACAGCAGCAGGTCACGGTCCGCGATCCGGACCGGCCGATGGGTCGTGTGCAGGACCTGCTTGAGCTGTCCGTGGCCGACGCTCTCCTCGACAATCGCGGGGCGGCCGGAACGCAGCACCTCGATGCCGGTTTCACGGCGATGGTCCAGTTCCTTCGAATGCGAAGGCGCGGCTGCGGTAATTCCAAGCTGCGCCGCCGCGGCGTCATTGACCAGCAGGAAGTGGCCTTGTTCGTCCTGAACAGTGACACCGCTGGGCAGCAGCCTGAAAATATCCCGCAACATGCCGAGCTCGCCGTCGGCGGCGCGCTCATGCGCACCTTCCGTCGCGGCAGTCTGCGGATCGAGATTGAAACGGCTTTGCATGGCTGCCGAGCTTGCCGGACTCTCTCTTAGTTTTGGTTAAGTCACGTCAAGAAACACGTGACAACGACGGGTCGCTGTCGGTTTGGATACGGTCCGCGGCTTGTGTCATTAACAGAGTGTCAATGGCGGATCAGAATCCGTTGAGGATGCGGCAGGCAGCTACCGTCTAGCGCACATCACCCTTGGGAACGCGGCATTGCATCGTGCAATGGATTCCGGTCTTGAGGTAGGAGATCTCGGTCTTGCCATCGAACGGCCTGAGCGCGGAGTTCAGCAGTTTGGTACCAAAACCGGCCTGACCGACCGGCCCGACCGCCGGGCCTTCGGTCTCGTCCCAGATAATGCTGAGCCGATCGTCCGACATCGTCCAGGACACCTGCAATAGCCCGCGCGCGGCGGAGAATGCGCCGTACTTGCCGGCATTGGTTGCAAGTTCGTGGAATATCAGGGCAAGGCTGACGGCCAGTTTGGCCGGAAGAAACAATGGATCGCCGTTCAAAGTAAAGCGGACGTGCCCGTACGGCCCGAGTTCGGAAAGCAGCAAATCCTTGATGTCGCAACCGCTTCCATCGACCCTGGCGATCAGATCATCGGTCGCCGACAGCGCGCGTAGCCGACCATCGATCGTGGCCCAGACCGCAGGCTGATCCTGCAAGACCTGATGCAGAACGGCGTGAACCGTCGACAATTTGTTTTTCAACCGGTGCTGAAGCTCGTCGACCACGAGCTTGCGATATTCCTCCTCCTGGATCAGGCGCTTGGCGATATCCCGGTGGCGGATGGCGACCACCCGATAGTGCTCGATGCCCCATAGCGTGAGGCCGCATACCAGCAGAAAGATCATAAACAGCACGATCCTTGCGGGATCGATCGAGGTGCCGTTGAAATTGAGGCCGATGCCCAGCGAGCCGCCGATCAGCGCCGTCGCGATCCCGATCCGCAGGCCGCCGAACGCGGCGGCGAAGAACACGGCGGGAAAATACGGCGTAAAAAACACGTCCGGCCGGATCAGCGAGAGACACCACCGCGCCAGCGTCGCCAGTACGAGGCAGAAAGCGGCAA
>NZ_LMUK01000032.1:65552-89379 GCF_009766005.1 Bradyrhizobium sp. S69
CTAATCCAAAATAAGGCCAAGAAAGACAAGCAAGAACAAGAAAGAACAAGCATATCGGAAAAATTGCGGATTGGGAGGGAGGCGAGGCCGGTCCCGCACCGGCGCAACAAAGCGTTGCTTGCTTTGTTCCCTGGGGCTGGGGATATTCGCAAACAAGATCGGCAGCAGGGGAGCACCAGATGGGACGGCTTGACGGCAAGGTTGCGGTGATCACCGGCGCGACCAGCGGCATCGGGTTGCGGACCGCTGAAATATTTGTCGCCGAGGGCGCCAAGATCGTGATTGCCGGGCGGCGCGCGCCGGAAGGTGAAGCCCTGGCCCAAAAACTCGGCGACGCGTGCGTCTTCCGCCAAACCGATGTCACGGTCGAAGCGCAGATGCGCGCGCTGATCGCCCAGGCGGTCGAACAATTCGGCCGTATCGACTGCCTGTTCAACAATGCCGGCGGCCCGGCCCAGACCGGCGGCATCGAGACACTCGAGGTCGAGCGCTTCGACGCGGCGATGGCAACGTTGGTGCGTAGCGTCATGCTCGGCATGAAGCACGCCGCCCCCCATATGCGCCGCCAGGGGTCGGGAAGCATCATCAACAACGGCAGCATCGCCGGAAGACTCGCCGGCTTCTCCTCGTCGGTGGTCTATGGCGCGGCCAAGGCCGCCGTCATTCACCTCACCAAATGCGTGGCGATGGAGCTCGGCGAATCCGGCGTCCGCGTCAATTCGATTTCGCCGGGCGCGATCGCCACCGGCATCTTCGGCAAGGCGCTCGGCCTATCGGTCGAGGCGGCGGAGCAGACGCCGGAGATGATGCGCGAGGTCTACAAGACCGCGCAGCCGATCCCACGCGCCGGATTGCCGGAAGATATCGCCCATGCCGCGGTGTTTCTCGCCAGCGACGAATCCAGTTTCATCAATGGGCACGATCTGGTGATCGACGGCGCCATCACTGGCGGTCGCAACTGGACGGCGCAGCAACAGGGCTATGTGGCGCTGCGCAAGGCGTTCGATCAAGGCAAGCGGTAGGCTGAAGCAACGCAACGGGAGGGATCGATGTCGGCTACATTCAAATTCTCGCGGCAGGCTGACGCCCGGCCGCTCTTTCTGACGATGATTGCCGGTCTCGCCTGCGCCTTCGCGATCGGGAAGGCCTTGCCGTTGGCGATGAATGCGGTGTCCGCGATTTCCGAGCCGTTATGCATGACGAGCGGTGCCGGCTCGACACTCGATACCGTCGAGCCGATTGGTTCCTATGCGCTGCCGAACGTGCCGGGCAAGCGCGTCACCATCGTGCGGGTATTCTATGGCCCGGGGGGCTTCACCCCGCCGCATCGGCACGCGGGCTCGGTCACCGCCTACATCACGAAGGGCGAGATACGCTCGCAGTTGGGCGGCGGCCCCGTCGAAGTCTTCAAGGTGGGCCAGTCGTTCTTCGAGCCGCCGGGCGCGACGCATATGGTGTCGGCGAATGCGAGCAGCACCGAGCCTGCGGAATTGATCGCGGTGTTCGTGGCGGATGAGGGCGCGCAGTTGACGACGCTGATCGAATAGCGGTCTTGCGTCGTCGAGGCGACCGGATAAGCGGCGGCGCGGAGCAGGGGATATGGACGCAAGGCTGGAGAGGAACCTGAGATTATGGTTGGCCGTGGTGGCTTGCGGCGCAACTGCCGGGCTCGTTTTTAACGTTCCGCAAGGCCGCTCGGCCGTCGTGGGGATTGGCTACGGGGTGGCGATGAGCGCGGTGCTCGGCGCCGTCGAGCTGTTCATCTTCAACGGGCCGATGCGCGAGTGGCTCGGCCGCTTTTCGTTTAGCTCCGCCCTCGCCATACGCAGTGCGATCTACGCCGCGATTATTGGTCTGCTGCAATGGCTGCAACCAGGCGAACTCGTCGCCGGTCTGCCCCCCGAAACCGCGCGTGCGTCATTCTGGTATGGCTTCCTCTATTCTGCCGCGGTGTCGGTTCTCTTCAATTTCGGTTTCGCGATTACAAATCTGATCGGAGCGCGCTCGCTGCGGAATTTCATGACCGGACGGTATCATGCGCCGGTCGAGGAAAATCGCTTCGTGCTGTTCGTCGATATCGCGGGATCGACCGGATTGGCCGAGAGCCTCGGCGGACTGGCCATTCATCGCCTGCTCGACCGCACCTTTCGTTTGCTGACGTTGTCGGTGGTGGATTATCGCGGCGAAGTGCTCAACTATGTCGGCGACGAGGTGATCGTGACCTGGCCCGAACGTGAAGGCGCGGTCGATTGCCGGCCGTTGCGCTGCTTCCTTGCGATGCGCGATGGATTGGTGCGCGCAGCCGGCCAATTCGAACGTGAATTCAGCGTGGTGCCGCGGATTCGCGGCAGCCTGCATTTCGGCCCCGTCATTATCGGCGAAATCGGCGACGTCAAACGGGCCATCGTCTTCAATGGCGATGTCATGAATACCGCGGCACGGCTCGAAGAACTCAGCCGTCAAGTCGATGGCGGCTTTCTGGCGTCGCGCGCGGCGATGCAACGGTTCAGCTCGGCGCCGCCGTTTGCCGTGCGCGATCTCGGCCGGCTTCCGATTCGCGGTCGCGTCGACGGCATCGACGTCGTCGGCATCGACGCGCCAATCGCAGCCATAGCCTAATGAAGTCTTGGCCCAATGAAGTCTTGGCCCAATGAAGTCTTGGCCCAATGAAGTCTTGGCCTAATGAAGTCTTGGCCTAATGAAGTCTTGGCCTAATGAAGTCTTGGCCTAACCAAGCTTTGGCCTGATTAATTCACCGGTGACAGCGTCACGCGCAATCCGTCGCGCGGCTTCGGGATCGGCCACATCTGCCAATCCGGCTTGGCGCCCGGCTGCAGCGCGACGTTGATATTTTGCAGAAAATGCCGGGCGAAGCACTTTGCCTGCATATAGGCGAAGTGCAGTCCGAGGCACATATGCGCGCCACCGCCGAATGGCACATAGGCGAAGCGATGGCGGGCGCGCTGGGCCTCGTCGGTGAAACGCATCGGATCGAACCGCTCGGGGTCGGGCCATATCTCGGGCATATGATGCGTGAACAGCGGGTTGAAGGAGACCCCGGTGCCCGCGGGCATGGCATAGCCCTTGAAACTGAAATCGCGGGTCGCGCGCCGTGGAATCGAGGGTACTGGCGGTCTCATTCGCATCGCTTCCTTGAACGCCATCTCCGACAGCGGCATGGCTTCAAGATTGCCGAAGGTCGTGGGTTCGCCGCTCGCGATACCGAGCGCGTTGACCTCGTCTCGCAGTTTTGTTTGCCATCGCGGGTTGGCGGCAAGCTCGGCGACGAACGAGGTCAGCGAAGACGTCAGCGTGTCGTGCGCGGCCATCATCAGGAAGCTCATATGGTCGACGATGTCCTGCGTCGACAACAGCGCGCCGTCTTCATGGGTCGCATGGCAGAGCTGCGAGAACAGGTCCTGGCCGCCATTGGCGCGGCGGATCGGAATTTGTTCGGAGAAATAGGCGACGACGCGGGCGCGCCCCTTGACGCCACGCGCCATCGGCGTGCCGGGCCAGGGTTGCCGGATCGGGGTGACCGATGCCGCGACCATATCGACGAAGGCGCGGGTAATCTCGTTGACCTCGGGGCCGATGCCGGTGCCGAGAAAGGAGGTCGCGGCGAGATCGAGCGTGAGCTGTTTCATCGCGGGATAAAACAGCATCGGCCCCGGCTGTGCTTTCCACTGCGCGACCCGCGCCGCGATGCCGGCATCGAGCTCCGCGAGATAAGACTTCATCGGCCCGGATTTGAATGCCACCGACAATGCGCGCCGGTGCAGGCGATGTTCGTCGAAATCAAGCAGCATCAAGCCGCGCGGAAACAGCCGGTCCAGGATGTTGCCCCAGCCGTAGGTCGAGGAAAACAGCTTGCTCTGGTCGAGCAGCACCAGCTCATTGGCCTCGGGCCCCAAGAGGCTGATACTGGTCTCGCCGAGCACGCGGCTGCGATAGACCATGCCATGCTTGGCCGCCATCCGCTCGACTTCGCCCTTGGGGTCCGCGAGGACCGCCAGCGTCCGGCCGACGATCGGCCAACCTTCGTCGCCGGGAATATGCCTAAGCGAACCGCGCTTCGGTGGTGTGAGAGGTATCGCGGGCGAAGCCAAAGTTTGCATCGACGCTTGCATCGACATCGCGGTTGCTCCGGTTGACTCCAGGACCGAAGGATATCCCGTTATCTTCCGGGTGCAAAGGCTGACAAAAAGCCATATCGACCTTGGCAAGCACTGATAGCACGACAAAGTCGCGCATCATTGCAACGCAACATCACGATAGTTTCCGTTTGCGCGCTTACGCCTTTTGTTTCGCGGCTTCCTTTTGCAGGTCGGGCGCGTTGATGGTCGGGATCGCGACGCGGCCGGGACCGGTCACGGAAAGGGCTGCCGCGGCCTTGTCGTTTTCCATGATCTTGGCCATCACCGCCTGGCCTGCGCGATCGAACACCTCGCGGTTTTCGACCAGGAATTGCCGCGACTTGCGCAAGCCTGCGACATAGCCGTTGATTTCCGGCACCACGTAGCGCGCGACCATGTCCCAGCTACGGCGGGTGTTTTCCGGATTGGCCCAGTCGTGCACGAAGCCGACGATGGTGCCGACGCCGCCGGAGACGTCGATCAGGCTCTTGATGGTTTTGACCAGATCGTCTGGCGTGCCGATGGTGGAGGCGGCATTCTCGCCGCCGGCAGTCTTTTCCACGGCGTCTTCGGGCGAGGTGAACCGCTCCACACCTGGTCGCTGCAAGGTTTCGACCGTATATTCATTGTGCCATTTCATCAGTCCGGCGCCGGCCTCGCGCCGCGCCTGTTCGCGGGTTTCGGCGATGTGCCAGCTGAGCAGCACGCGCCAGTCGGAGCGGCTGACCGTGGTGCCATGCTTCTTGGCGGCGTCCTCCGCAAAACCCCATTGCGTCGGCAGCGACATCAGGCCCTGCGTCGACATCGAGCCGAGCGAAATGATGCCGATGCCGTATTTGCCGGCCAGCGTCATGCCCGAGGGCGAGATCTGCGACGCCACCACGAATGGCATGTCTTCCTGCAACGGCAGGAGTTGCAGCGCCGCATCGTTCATGGTGAACCAGTCGCTCTTGGCGGTGACGCGCTCGCCCTTGAACAGCCGGCGGATGATCGCGATCGCCTCGTCCTGACGGTCACGTTGCGTCATCGGATCGATGCCGAGCGTATGCGCGTCGGAGGCTAATGCGCCCGGGCCGGAACCGAAGATGGCGCGGCCTCCCGTCATATAATCGAGCTGCACCATGCGCTGGGCGACGTTGAAGGGATGGTGATAGGGCAGCGAGATCACGCCGGTGCCGAGCTTGATGCGCTTGGTGCGCTCGCCGGCAGCCGCCAGGAACATCTCCGGCGAGGCGATCATTTCCCAGCCCGAGGAGTGATGCTCGCCGCACCAGAACTCGTCGTAACCGAGCGAATCGAGCTGCTCGACCAGATCGAGGTCGCGGCGGAATTGCAGCATCGGGTGTTCGCCGATCGGGTGGTGCGGGGCGAGGAAGGCTCCGAACTTCAGGCGCGCCATGGGTTTTCTCTCCGGCTTTATTTTTTGTTGGATTGCTAGGTCCAAACTACGGGCTGGGACGAGCCAAGGCAATGCTCGGAAGCCGCCTCGCGCGACATGGATGCCGTGCAGATCGCGCGGGCATGCCGCCGCCCGGAATTTTACCAGTCGGCCCAGGCTTATGACGGCAATCCGTGAATGTGCTGACGACCAATTCGAACAGCATTGGCCGATGCCCGCGTATCATCCATGGAAACTTGAAAAACATGGAAACTTAACAAAAATCGGCTAGCTGAAGTGAAGCGTTCCAGAATAGAAAGCCAAGATCCCGGCTGCTTCCGTGGCTGGTCGAGCCGGGATCTTCAAAATTCCGATACCCGCGATCGCAGATGACTGCGGCGGAGACCCGGCCGTCAGCTTCATGGCGTTACGGCGAGCGTCCTCACCACGCGGAAACTGTTGCCGCTGCCGATCGTGGCGTCGTCGCGGGCGCCCGAGCGCGAAACGTCGGGGGACCAGTTCCAGATACCACCGCGCCGCATGCGTTTGCTGCAGTCGCCTTCCAGCCACGGCGCGCCATCGGTCGGCGTGTCCTCGGTATAGCGCTTGTTGAAGCAATCCTCGGTCCACTCCCAGACATTGCCGTGCACCTGATAAAGTCCGAACGGGTTGGGCGCATAGGAATCCACCACCACCGGCCCCTTGCTGTTTTCGCCGTGAGGTCCGTTGCCGTAGGGCGTGTCGGCCCGATAATTGGCGTTCAGCGTCGAGATGGTGTTGCCGAACCAGAACGGCGTCGTGGTGCCGGCGCGGGTGAAATACTCCCGTTCGGATTCGCTCGGCAGCCGGTAGGTGCGGCCGATCTTGCGCGACAACCAGGCCAGATAAGATTTCGCCGCGTCGAAGCCGATGCCCTGCGCCGGCATTCGGCCGCGGCCTGAAAGACTGTCGTCGCCCTTGTTGCCGTCGCAGCCGCCGTCGGCAAGACAGGCATCCCATTCGTCGAACGAGATCGAAAAGCGCCCGACCGCGAACGGCCGCGCGAAAGTGACGCGATGCAGCGGGTCTTCGCCCTTGGCGCGATCGATCTCGCCGATCGGGGTGCCCATGATGAAGGAGCCCTTCGGCACCACCACCATTTCCGGGCAGTTGACGCATTCCTTGAAGCTGTCCTTTGGCTTGAGCGCCTGTTCAAGCTCCGGCGTCAGCGGCTGCACGCCTTTTTCCGCAAAGAACTGCCGCGGCAGCGGCGCCGGCGGCTGCGTCGATTCCGCTGACGGCATTGGTCGGACCTGTCTCGGCTTTGCCGAAGCCGCAGCCGTGAACGCAACAGCCAGCGTGCCCGCGACCAATGCGGCGAGCCATTTCATTCTCAAATGCATAGGATATCCTTCGCGGCGGCCAATCCGACTTGGTCGCTCCCGGAGGCAAGCGCGTTCATTTTGAAGCTGGCTTAGGTCGCGGTTGGAATGGCGCCAGGGATCGTCATTGCGCTGACCCGTTGGTATCGCCGCGGAATGACGACGGAGTAGCCTACCGCGTCATCCTGTTCCAGGCGTCGAGTCCCGCGATCTTGTAGGCTTCCGCCAGCGTCGGATAATTGAACGTGTTCTGGATGAAATAATCGATCGTACCTTTGAGGTTGAGCACGGCCTGGCCGATATGGATCAGCTCGGTGGCGCCTTCGCCAAGGATATGCACGCCGAGCAGTCGGCGCGTCTTGGTCGAGAAGATCATTTTCATCATGCCGCTGTTGAGCCCCATGATGTGGCCGCGCGACGTTTCGCGAAAACGCGCTACCCCGACCTCATAGGGAATGCCCCGCTTGCGCACCTCTTCCTCGGTCAGGCCGGCGGTCGAGATTTCCGGCACCGAATAGATGCCGTACGGAAAGAATTCCGGCGGCGCCATCGGCTCCATTCCGAGCGCGTGGCAGGCGGCGACCCGTCCCTGTTCCATCGAGGTCGAGGCCAGACTAGGAAAGCCGATGACGTCGCCGGCGGCATAGATATGCGGCACGTTGGTCTGCAACGTCAGCGGATCGACCGCGATCCGGCCGCGATGATCGACCGTGATGCCGGCCGCCGCCAGATTGAGCCGGTCGGTAGCGCCGACGCGGCCTGCCGCGAACAGCAGCATCTCCGTGGTGACGTGGCGGCCATCCGATAGCCGCGTCACGATGCTGCCGCTCTCGCTGCGCTCGATGGCGTTGACCGCGGAGCCGAGCCGGAGCGCGACATTGCGGTCACGCAGTTCGTGCATGAATTCGTCGATCAGTTCCTTGTCGATGAAATCCAGGAAGGTCGGCCGCGGTTCGATCAACGTCACCGCGACATCGAGCGCGCTGAAGATGGTGGCATACTCGACGCCGATCACGCCGGCGCCGATCACCGCCAGGCTGCGCGGCAGCTTTGGCAGGTCGATGATCTCGTCGCTGTCGAATACGCTTTTGCCGTCGAACGGCACGTATTCCGGCCGGAATGGCCGTGTGCCGCAGGCAATCAGCACGTAGGCGGCGGTCACGATCCTGATCTCGCCGCTATCGGCCGTGATCTCGATCTGATGCGGTCCGACAAAGCGGGCCTCGCCGCACGCGGTCTTCACCGCATTGCGGCTGAACTGATGTTCCAGCACCTCGACCTCGTGATCGAGCGTTTTTTGCAGGCGCGCGATCAGGTCGACCGCGCCGATATCCTGTTTGACCCGGTAGGAGCGGCCGTAAAAGCCGCGCTCGCGCCAACCCGAGAGATTGAGCACGGTCTCGCGCAGGGTTTTGGACGGGATGGTGCCGGTATGAACGGAGACACCGCCCACCCGGCGGCCCTTTTCCACCACCAGGACGGTGCGGTTGAGCTTGGCAAACTGAATGGCGGCACGACGCCCGGAGGGGCCGGAGCCGATCACCAGCATATCATAGTCGTACGTCGAAGGGGCTTGCGCCGGTGGGGCTTGCGTCAAGGGAGCTTGCATCGGAGGCGGTCCGGACTGACGAGAAGCTGGAAATAGCTGAAAGTGCCTCGAAGTACCTTTTGGACCATGCAGCAATCGGGCCAAAATCGGTCGCGGTCCTTACCTGCGAGGTAATCGCTGCCATGACCGAAAGCTGCGATGACCAAGCGCGCCGGATTTTCGCAAACCCAAGGCCGCTTCGCATGCATCAGCTCGTTTCTGCCCCGCTCGATACGTCACGTCGCTGGTGGGTGCTTGCGATCGTCGTCGCCGCGCAATTCATGTTCGGCGTCGATGCCTTCATCGTCAACGTCGCGATCCCGACCATCGCGGTCGAGCTGCACGCCAGCACGGCGCAGATCGAGGCTGTGATCGCGATCTATCTGATCGCTTATGCGACGCTGGTGGTCACGGGCGGCCGGCTCGGCGATATCTACGGCACCAAGAATGTCTTCATCGCCGGCGTGCTCGGGTTCACCGTGACGTCGCTGTGGTGCGGTCTCGCGCGATCCGGCCCCGAATTGATCGCGGCAAGGCTGGCGCAGGGCGCGACCGCGGCGATGATGGTGCCGCAGGTGCTGGCGACCCTGCATCTGTTGTTTTCGGATGGATCGCGCAGCCGCGCCTTCGGCATTTACGGCATCGTGCTGGGGCTCGCGGGCGCCGCGGGCTTCGTGCTCGGCGGCGTGCTGGTGACATCGGATCTCGCAGGCCTTGGCTGGCGCGTGGTGTTTTTCGTCAACGTGCCGCTGGGGCTGATGATCGTGACCGCGGCCTGGCGCATCATGCCGTCGGTGCCGCGCCGCGCCGGCACGCGGCTCGACGTTCCGGGCGCCATCGTGCTGTTCTGCGGCCTGCTGTGCCTGATCGGGCCGCTGCTGTTCGGTCATGATCTCGACTGGACGCCGTGGGTTTGGCTGGCGATGGCGGCGGGCGTCGGCATCCTCGCGACGTTTCTGCGGCTCGAGCGCGCGGTGGCAGGCCGCGGTGGCATGCCGCTGGTCGACCTCGCGCTGTTGTCCGACCGGGCTTTCATGCGCGGTCTCTATGCCGCGTTCTTTTTCTTCTTCGCCAATTTGTCGTTCTATCTGGTGGTGACGATGTTCATGCAGCGGGCGCTGCATATTCCGCCACTGCAAGCGGGCTTGGTGTTCGTGCCGCTGACGCTGACGTTCGTGATCGCATCGCGCCATAGTGGCGCGCGGGCGCGGCATCGCGGGACAAAAGTGCTGATCGAGGGCTGCGCGGTTCAGATCGCCGGCCTCGCGATGCTGGCGTTGACGACCGTCGCGCTCGAAGCGCCCAGCGCGATTCTGCTGGCGGCGATGCTGGCTGTTTTCGGCTATGGCCAGGGCCTGGTGATGGCGCCGTTGTCGAGTGTGGTGCTGTCGTCGGTCAAGCCGGCAAGCGCTGGCTCCGGTGCCGGGATGTACGGCACGACGTCGCAAATCGCCAACGCCTCCGGCGTCGCGGCGATCGGCGCGGTGTTCTTCGCAATTGAGGCGGCGGAATCGGCCGAACTGGCCCTATTGGTGGCGCTGACATTGTTTGCGCTGTCAATTACCACCTGCGCCGCATTTCTGTCATGGATGCGTCGCGCGGCGGTCTGACGACATATTAACGCCATCAGCGCTTATCCCAAGGTATCGAGGCGAGCCGACAGCACACGGTCTTTTTATTTTGCAGTGCAGCAACTATCTGGTGTTGGTGAGATTATCCAATCTCCAGCATGGAGCTGCCGGTGTCGCTTGCCAAAAATATCGAATTCCTGAGCCGTTTCCCGAGTCTGAACGGGTTCAATGGCTTTGGAAGCTACGGGTTAACCACGGAGGACAAGCTCCAGAGCCCGCTCGTTGAGGTGACCGATTTCGGATCGAACCCCGGCGAACTGCGGATGCTCGCCTTCGCCCCCGAGAACCTGCAGCGAACGCCCGCGCTTGTCGTGGTGTTGCACGGCTGCGGCCAGACCGCCGCGGGCTACGATCTCGGCGCCGGCTGGTCTTCGCTCGCCGAAAGCTATGGCTTTGCGTTGTTGATGCCAGAGCAGCAGCGATCGAACAACGCGCAGGGCTGCTTCAACTGGTTCAATCCGGAAGACATCGCCCGCGATCAGGGTGAAGCCTGCTCGATCCGGCAGATGATCGCGCGGATGGTGAGTGATCACGGCATCGACCCGCGTCGTATCTTCGTCACGGGGCTTTCCGCCGGTGGCGCGATGACCTCGGCGATGCTCGCAACCTATCCTGAAGTGTTCGCGGCGGGCGCCATTATCGCCGGCCTGCCGTTCGGTGTCGCCACCAATGTGCGGGAAGCCTTGAGCGGCATGTTTCAATCGCCGCCGCGTCCCGCGGGCGAATTGGGAGATTTGGTCCGAAACGCCTCCGAGCATAAGGGTCCGTGGCCGAAACTCTCGGTATGGCACGGCAGCGCCGATCGCACCGTCAATCCCGCGAACGCCAATGAGATCGTCAAGCAATGGCTCGACGTGCACCAGCTGCCGCTGGCGCCGATGTCGAACGCCGACGTTGACGGCTATCCGCGTGAGGTCTGGTGGGACGCGGACGGCGAGACAATTGTCGAATCCTATACCATCACCGACATGGCCCACGGCACGCCGCTCGGCATCGCCGACAATGACGAACGATATGGCGCCGAAGGCGCGTTCCTGATCGAGGCGGGAATCTCTTCCTCGCATCACATCGCGAGCTTTTTCGGTTTGACCGAGCGCATCAGCCTGCCGCGCGCACCGGCTGAAGCGTCAAAGCCTGTCGCGAAGCCGATTGCAGCCAAGCCGAATGTAGCCAAGGCAGTCCTAGCAAAGCCGATCCCGCAGCCTGCTCCGGCATCTCCAGGCAAGCCGGATGTGGCCACGGTGCTGCGGCCGTTGGCGACGCTGCAGCGGCCCTCCGAGACGCCAGAGCCGCCGCGCCGCCGCTCGATCGACGTCGGCGCCGTCATCACCCGCGCGCTGACCGCTGCCGGCTTGATGAAATAACGACCCGGAAGCGGCATCCCGTGCGCCGAAAGCCCGTTGCCATCGGGTCGCCTGGTTAACGGCCGGCGGCGCAAGCGCATCATTTGGTTCCGTTTTCGGCGAAATAAATTTGAACCAAATGCCGGGGGGCGCGTTTAACACGATTGTGACAGGCGGTTAAGTTCCTGCTGCTAATTTGGGCTGAATTGGCGTCCGATCATTCCCAGATGTTGAAAATCAGCGTACCGAGTTCTGCGGATTTCCTCGCCGGCGGCGGGGAGATGGGCGCATTGATGCGCGGCCATGATTGGTCGCACACCCCGCTGGGCCGGCCGGCGAACTGGCCGCAAAGCCTAAGGACCGCGGTGCGGCTGGTGCTCAACACCAACCATCCGATGTTCATCTGGTGGGGTCGGCATCTCGTCCAATTCTATAATGACGCCTATCGCCAGACCATGGGCCCCGAGCGCCACCCCCACGCGCTGGGTCAGGGCGGCCGGGAATGCTGGGCCGAAATCTGGGACATTATCGGTCCCCAGATCGATCAGGTGATGGATGGCGGCGGCGCGACCTGGCACGAGAACCAGCTCGTTCCGGTGACGCGTCACGGCAGGCTGGAGCAGGTCTACTGGACCTACGGCTTCAGTCCGATCGACGAAGACGACGGCGTCGGCGGCGTACTGGTGGTCTGCCGCGATGTGACAAAGGATTATTTGTCGTCGCTGGCGTTGCGGGACCGCGAAGCCGAACTCGCGCGTGTCCAGCAGGTCGGCCGGATCGGCGGTCTCGAGGTCGATCTCAGGACCGGCTTCCATAACCGGCGCTCGCCGGAATATCTGCTGATCCACGGATTGCCGGCCGACGCGGCCCGTGAGTCCCATGAGGACTGGGTCCGGCGTATTCATCCCGAGGATCGTGAGGCGACCGAAAACAAATTCCGCGACGCCATCGCAAGCCAGGTGCGCGACTACACGGCGCAATATCGGATTATTCGGCCCGTTGACGGCGAGATGCGCTGGATTTCCGTGCGCGCCACGATCGAGCGCGACGATAGCGGCAAAGCCGTACGGCTGATCGGCGCCCATAGCGACGTCACCGAGCAGGTAATGGCCGAGCAGGCGTTGCGCCAGAGCGAAGAGCGCTACCGCACGCTCGCAGATCAACTCGCGGAGTTGAACGCGACGCTGGCGCAGCGGGTCGAGGAAAAGACCCGCGAGCGCGATCGGATCTGGAACGTGTCGCAGGATCTGCTGCTGGTGGCCGATCGCAACGGCATCTGGAAAACCATCAATCCGGCCTGGACCCGGACGCTCGGTTGGAGCGAGGCGGAATTGCTGAACCGTAGCTCGGAATGGCTGGAGCATCCCGACGACGGCGGGATCACGCAGGCCCGGGTCAAAAAGCTCGGTGGCAGCGACGCTATCGCCAAATTCGAAAGCCGCTTTCGCCACAAGGATGGATCGTATCGCTGGTTATCCTGGACCGGTGTCCCGGACCAGGATCATATCTACGCGGTCGCACGCGACGTCACGGCTGAGAAGGCCGCGGCCGAGCGCTTGAAGACGACCGAAGAGGCCTTGCAGCAATCGCAGAAGATGGAAGCGGTCGGACAGCTTACCGGCGGCATCGCGCACGACTTCAACAATCTGCTGACCGGGATCGTCGGATCGCTCGACCTCTTGCAGACGCGGCTGAACCAGGGCCGCAGCGACAATGTCGGGCGCTACATCGATGCCGCGATGACATCGGCGAACCGCGCCGCGGCGCTGACCCATCGCCTGCTGGCGTTTGCGCGGCGACAGCCGCTGATTCCGAAAGGCGTCGATGCCAACCAGCTCGTGGTGTCGCTGGAAGATCTGTTGCGCCGGACCATCGGCGAGACCATCGATCTTTCGATCGTGGCCTCGGATGATCTTTGGACGACGCTCTGCGACCCCAATCAGCTGGAAAGCGCGCTGCTCAATCTTGCGATCAACGCGCGGGACGCCATGCCGGATGGCGGCAAACTGACGATCTCGACCGCGAACGCGCTGATTGACGGCGTCACCGCCGATGCCCCGGCGCTGTCGCCCGGCGAATATATCTGCATCGCTGTCGCCGACACCGGCACAGGCATGAGCGCCGAGGTGGCGGCGCGCGCCTTCGATCCGTTCTTCACCACCAAGCCGATCGGGCAAGGCACCGGGCTTGGGCTGTCGATGATTTATGGATTTGCACGGCAATCGAACGGTCATGCCACGATCGAGAGCAGGGTCGGGCAGGGGACCTCGATCAAGCTTTATCTGCCGCGTCATCACAGCGAAATCGCCGTTGAGCACGCCATCGCCGCGAGGGCGGCCCAGCACGCCGCCACCGGGGAGACCGTGCTGGTGGTCGAAGACGAGCCGGTGGTGCGCGGGGTGATCCTGGAGATGCTGGGCGAGCAGGGCTACCGGACGCTCGAGGCGGCGGACGGGCCGGCCGGATTGCGCCTGCTGCGCGGCGATGCGCGGGTCGACCTGTTGCTGACCGATGTCGGTTTGCCCGGCATGAATGGCCGTCAGCTTGCCGATCAGGCGCGCGAAATGCGGCCGGGCCTCAAGGTTCTTTTCATCACCGGTTATGCCGAAAGCGTGGCGATCGCCGATGGATTCCTGCAGCCCGGCATGGAGATGATCACCAAGCCGTTCGATCTCGGCAATTTGTCGCGACGCGTTCGCGCCATGGTATCCGGCTAGAGCCTTTTCCGTTCCGATGGAATCGGAACGGGGCTCTAGTCTTTTGTTTTGACGCGTTTTCTTCACGCGAATCGGTGCCCACGGAGCCTGTCATCGGGCGCGCATTCGCGCGACCCGTTGGCTCGAAAACGCTCTCGCTACATCTCGCCGGTGAGGAACGGATTGGTCAGCCGCTCCTGGCCGATGCTGGAGCCCGCGCCGTGGCCGCAGACAAAGCTGACATCGTCGCCGAGTGGCAACAGCTTCTCGACGATCGACTTGATCAGGGTTTCGTGGCTGCCGCCGGGCAGATCGGTGCGCCCGACCGAACCGTTGAACAGCACGTCGCCGACCTGGGCGAAGTGTAATTCCTTGTTGTAGAACACCACGCTGCCCGGCGAATGTCCCGGACAATGCAGGATGTCGAAGGTCAAATCGCCGATGGAAACCTGATCGCCTTCATTGAGCCAGCGGTCCGGCGCGAAATCGCGCACGCCGGTCATGCCGAACCGGGCGCCGCTCGACACCACATTGTCGAGCAAAAACTTGTCGTCGATATGCGGGCCTTCGATCGGCACCTTCAGCGCGTCGCGCAATTCGGCGGCGCCGCCGACATGATCGATATGGCCGTGGGTGAGCCAGATCTTCTCGACGCTGACATTGGATTGCGTGATCGCCCGCAAGATCTTCGGCACATCGCCGCCGGGGTCGATCACCACGGCCTTTTTGCTGGCCTCGCACCATATCAAGGTGCAGTTTTGCTCGAGCGGCGTCACCGGGATGATGAGGGCGCCGGCCTTCGACTGGGTCTCGTTTTCATGTGCCATCGCCGCACAATGCCGATTTTTGCGGTCCCGCCAAGTAAAAATTGCAAGTGAAATTGCAGGCAAAAATCGGGTGGAAAGCCGCAACCCCGCCGCCGCTTTGTCATGTTCCCGCCGTGCAATCTGAACCAGTGTGCGATTTCAGGCGTTGTCGCGTCTCAGAGCGTTTTCCAGCGAAGTAGCGACCGGTTCGCGTCAAGAAAACGCGTCAAATCGAAAATTTCACGCGATATGGGGACGATTGGCGAGATGGATCAGATCAGCAATTCCTGGTGGCAGAACGGCATCTTTTATCAGGTCTATCCGCGCTCATTTCAGGATTCCAACGCCGACGGGGTCGGCGACCTCGCCGGAATCATCACGCGGCTACCCTATCTGCAGGAGCTTGGGATCGACGCGATCTGGCTGTCGCCGGTGTTTCCATCGCCGATGGCCGATTTCGGTTACGACATTTCCGACTACACCGGGATCGATCCGTTGTTCGGCACGCTGGAGGATTTCGACGCGCTGGTCGAGGCCGCGCACGCGCTGGGCCTCAAGGTCATTCTCGATCTCGTCCCCAACCATACCTCCGACCAGCATCCCTGGTTCATCGAATCAAGAAGCTCGCGCGATAATCCAAAGCGCGACTGGTATCTGTGGCGCGATCCAAAGCCCGATGGCGGCGCGCCGAACAACTGGCTGTCGGAATTCGGCGGCAGCGCCTGGACGCTCGACGACGAAACCGGACAATATTACTACCACGCCTTCCTGAACCAGCAGCCGGACCTCAACTGGCGCAACCGCGAAGTGCGCGAGGCGATCTATGACGTGATGCGGTTCTGGCTGCGCAAGGGCGTCGATGGCTTTCGCGTCGATGTGATCTGGCACCTGATCAAGGACGCGCAATTCCGCGACAACCCGCCAAACCCCTATTATAGCGAGGGCCGGCCTCCGCATGAAACGATACTGACGCAATACTCCACCGATCAGCCCGAGGTTCACGAGGTGGTCGCGGAAATGCGCCGCGTCACCGATGAATTCGGGTCCCGCGTCTTGATCGGCGAGATTTATCTGCCGCTGCAGCGGCTGGTGGCCTATTACGGCAACGATCTGGCCGGCGCGCAGATGCCGTTCAACTTCGCCTTGTTGTCGACGCTATGGAGCGCGCGTTCGGTCGAAAAGATCATCGCCGAATACGAAGCCGCGTTGCCGCACGGCGCATGGCCGAACTGGGTGCTGGGCAATCACGATCGGCCGCGGGTGGCAAGCCGGGTCGGGCAGGCGCAAGCGCGCGTCGCGGCGATGCTGTTATTGACCCTGCGCGGCACGCCGACGCTTTATTATGGTGACGAGATCGGCATGCATCAGGTCGCGATGGCGCCCGATCAGGTGCGCGATCCGTTCGAGAAGAACGTCCCGGGCATCGGCGTCGGCCGCGACGGCTGTCGGACGCCGATGCAGTGGGATGCGACACCCCATGCCGGGTTTTCGACGTCGACGCCCTGGCTGCCGTTGGCCAGTGATTTCGCACACGAGAATGTGATCGATCTCGATGCCGACGACCACTCGATCCTCAGCCTCTACAAAGCGCTGATCGGACTGCGCAAGCAATTGCCGCAGCTTGTCGCAGGCGCCTACGAGCCGATGGCGGCGCAGGGAGACCTTTTGCTTTATCGCCGCAGGGCTGAAGGAGAGGCGCTTGTCATCGCGTTGAACCTCGGCGCCGAGCCCGCCTCGATCACCTCAAGCTCAATCGGATTCGGCAGCGAGATTCTGCTGTCGACATTCCTCGATCGGAAACGCGAGCGCGTAGAAGGCATCCTCAACCTGCGCGGCAATGAGGGCGTCATTGTCGGCAGATCGAACTTCCAGGCTGGTTGAGTCGCTTCTACGCTCTCGTCGCGCCGTTTCCAGACAATCAGCGCTTCGAAACGGCCGTCGGTTCGATCAAACCGGCGGCCATTTTGTCAAGCAAGATGCTTAATTACAGGCGCGGCGGTTCAGCGTCGCGCCCGAAATCAAGTACCGCGCGGTACTTACTGCACGGTGTTCTTGTGCTTGACGTGAGCCCGAACATGCGTCGGTGCCGGCGCCGCGGCGTATGCACCGGTAGCGCTGGTGGACGGGCAGCTATGCGTGATCGGCGGCGCCGGCGTGCCGTCGACACAGCCGATGTCTTGCGCCTGCGCCGCGCCGCTCATCGACAAAGCCACAGCCGACACGATCAGCTGCGCACAAAAAATCGCTGAAAATTTCATCATAGAACCCCTTGTTTCAAGCCGGTTCACGGCCTCGGAGCGTCCCGTTCCTGGGTCATCCCGCCGTCATCCGTCATGGCTCTAAGATGCGTATGAATTTCGCGAGCGCCATTTATCAATCGTCCACAACTACCAACCGGACGTCCAAAGCCCCATATCGTCCATTGCACGTCGCACGGGGGCGACGGAGCCTCCGGTTGGAGAGACTCAGGAGCATATCCAGATGCAGGATAATCTTTCCGATCTGCTGCAAACCGTGCGCGTTGACGACACGTGTTGCATCAAGGCGGAATTGACGGCGCCGTGGGGCTGCCGTCACGATCAGTCGTCGGGCGCGATGTTCTATATTTGCATGAACGGCTCGGCCTATCTCGAAATCGTTGCCTCAAAGCAGATCGCGATATTGCAGGCCGGTGATTGCGCGATCATTCCGCATGGTAGCGCTCACACGATGAGAGATTCGCTGAACAGTCCGATCGCGCCGAAGATTCCAGATCCCTGCATCGAAGTGCCGCCAGGACTGCCGGTGATTCGGGGCGGCGGCGGTGGCTGCATGGCGACGCTGATCGTCATCCACCTGCGGCTCGACCGCGTGCGCGCACGGACGCTGCTGCGTTTCCTGCCTGACATCATTCACTTGCCGGGCGAACAGGGGATGTTGCCGCAATGGGCGCGTCCGCTGACGGAAGCGGGGCACACCGAGGTAACGAGCCCGGGCCCCGGCTCGGCGGCCGCGCTCAATCGCCTGACCGAACTGATGTTCATTCAGGCAGTGAGGTCCGCGGCCCTTCGGTATGAAGCCGATGATCGCGTCGGCAAGCCGCGATGGTCGCCGCAGGTCTTCAACGCGGTGCGACTGATTCGCTCGGATCTCGCCACGCGCTGGTCGGTGGTCGAACTCGCCACCCGGGTCGGGATGTCGCGATCCGCCTTCTCAGCGGCATTCACCCGCGAGATGGAAGCGCCGCCGATGCAATATCTCGCGGTACAGCGCATGCTGCGCGCCGCGGAATTGCTGAGGACGCCCGACGTCGCGATCTCCGAGATCGCGTTCATGGTCGGCTACGATTCGGAAATCGCTTTCGCTCGCGGCTTCAAGCGTCACTACGGCCAGGGCCCCGGCGGCTTCCGGCGCGCCACCCGGCTCACGATCGTCTCCGAGCCGGCGGTGCAGGAGGCACGGAGGCCGCAGGGCGAGATCGACAACCCACCCCGTAGGATGACACGGCCGCAGTCTGCCTAGAGGCCGTAAATCAGTTCCACTTATCCTGATAGCGTTCTAAGATAGGGGCGATGGAATCGCGCGCCCGCCAGGTCACTGTTGTGCCACCGCCGGACGGCCGTCAGTCGGAGACGGCGCTGGCGATCGCGCGCGGCACGGCGCGGCTGTTACGCTCGCTCGGGTTTTCCTGCATCAGCGAATTGCCGCTGCCGTCGGGACGGCGTGCCGATCTGGTGGCGCTAAACGAGCGCGGCGAGATCTGGATCGTCGAAATCAAATCATCGATCGAGGATCTGCGCGCCGACCAGAAATGGCAGGACTACCGCGCGCATTGCGACCGGCTGTTCTTTGCGTTCACGCAGGATATGCCGTGCGAGATTTTCCCCGAGCAAACCGGCCTGATCGTCGCCGATGCCTACGGCGCCCATCTGCATTGCGAGGCGCCGGAACACCGCCTGCCGGCGCCGACCCGCAAGCAGATGATCGTGCGGTTCGCGATGGCCGCGGCCCTGCGGATCAACCGCCTGGTCGATCCGCAGGGCCACGGCGAGTTTTAGGGATTTTGAAGCCGCATCCGGAAAGGGTCTGAAGCTATCTCAGCCGTCATCCTGAGGAGCGGCCGCTTGGCCGCGTCTCGAAGGATGGTGTTCAGCGTTGTGCGTGCGGCCATCCTTCGAGGCTCGCAAGAGCTCGCACCTCAGGATGACGGCTGAGATAGCTTCAGAGGCTCGGAGGAGGCGCAAAGCGCTCCTCAGCGCGGCGCGCGCTTGGCCAGAATGCGCTGCAGGGTGCGGCGGTGCATGTTGAGGCGCCGCGCGGTTTCCGAGACGTTGCGGTTGCACATCTCATAGATACGCTGGATGTGTTCCCAGCGCACCCGATCGGCCGACATCGGGTTGTTTGGCAGCTCGGACTTCTCGGTACCGCTCGCGAGCAGCGCCGCGACGACATCGTCGGCATCGGCGGGTTTCGACAGATAATCCACCGCGCCCATCTTCACCGCGGTGACGGCGGTCGCGATGTTGCCGTAGCCGGTCAACACGATCGCGCGCGCCTCGGGGCGCTTGCGCTTCAGGGCCGACACCACATCAAGCCCGTTGCCGTCGCCAAGTCGCAGATCCACCACCGCAAAGGCCGGCGCGGCCTTGCCGATTTGCGCGAGGCCATCGGACACAGTGTCGCAAGAGGTCACGGTGAAGCCGCGCGTTTCCATCGCGCGCGACAGCCGCTCCAGGAACGGCTTGTCGTCCTCCACGATCAGCAGCGAGCGATCGGCGTGATCATTCAGTTCGGCGAGAGCGGTCACGATTGGCCTACCTTCCTGTCGGACATTATAATCATCTTTGTCATATGGCGAAGCAAAGCGGCGATGCCAAGGCCGCCTAAAGTCGATGGAGCGCAAAGCTTAATTATTAAGAGGCTTTCTAAGCTACTGGTTCGGCAGCTATTTCCTCGGCCTCGAAGCGGTCGCGGGGCCAGATGATATGAACCACCGCGCCGTGATCCGGAAACACCCGGTTGGCAAACGAAACCTTGGCGCCGGTGCGCTCCAGCAGCGTGCGGGCGATAAATACCCCCAGACCGAGACCGCCGTGCTGGGTCTCGTCCGCGCTGCGCCGCCGCGACAAATATGGCTCGCCGATCCGCTTCAGCATGTCCGGCGCGATCCCCGGCCCGTCGTCGGAAATGATGATCTCGACCATCTCGCTGTTCCAGGAGGCGTTCACCTCCACCGTGGCGCGCGCGAAATCGACGGCGTTTTCCAGGATGTTGCCGACGCCATACAGGATCGCGGGATTGCGCATGCCCACCGGCTCGCGCGTCACCCCGATCGCAATCCGCACCTTGATCGCGACGTCGAAATCGCGATGCGGCGCCACCGCTTCCTCGATCAGCGTCGACAACGGCATGCGGTCGAACGGCGCGCCGCTGGCCGACAATTGCGTGATCTTGGCCAGAATATCCCGGCAGCGCTGCGCCTGTTCGCGCAGCGTCTTGAGGTCTGCGGCAATCGGGCTGTCGTCGGCGATGGTTCGCTCGAGCTCGCGCGAAATCAGGAAGATGGTCGACAGCGGCGTTCCGAGTTCGTGGGCGGCCGCGGCGGCGAGCCCGTCGATTTGCGTCAGATGCTGCTCGCGCGTCAGCACCAGTTCGGTGGCGGCCAGCGCATCGGAGAGCTGGCGGGATTCCTCGGCGACCTGGAACGCATAAAGGCTGGTGACGCCGATCGCGACCCCGATCGAAAGCCAGACGCCGACCAGATAGATCTGAGGCAGAATCAGCGGTTCGTCGCTATCCCACGGCAGCGGCAGATGAAAGAACACCAGCACGGTGGCGCAGACCACGGCCAGAACGCCGAGCGCGATGGTGAGCCGGATCGGCAGCGCCGTTGCCGAAATCAGCACCGGAGCGAGAAACAGAAACGAAAACGGATTCTCCAGCCCGCCGGTAAAGAACAGCAGCCCGGCGAGCTCGATGATGTTCAGCGCGAGCAGCGCCGCGGCATAGGCCGGCTCCAGCCGCTGCATCGGGTTGAAGGCGATCTGCAGCGCGAGATTGAGCAGGGCGGACAGGCTGATGATGGTGAGGCAGGGGATGACCTCGACGTCGAACTCGAGCCCCTGCACCACGATGAAGATCGTCGCCAACTGGCCGAGCACGGCGAGCCAGCGCAGCCGCAGGATGGTGTCCAGACGGACATAGCGGCGTGGATGGCGAAAATCGGAAGCGGCGACGTCGGTCATGGCTTCCAGCTTAGCCGCGCCCGGTTCCGATCACAAATGTGAGTTGGCAACGTTGCTACGGTGAAGAACAAGTTGATGACTCTCGTCATGGCCGGGCTTGACCCGGCCATCCACGTCTTTCTTGCTGTGTGCTGAGCAGACGTGGATGCCCGGGACAAGCCCGGGCATGACGAACTTTGAAACCTTGCGCTTATCCGCGCGATAGCCCAATGAACGGCCCGCATGACGCATAACGACGTGACATCGCTTCCCTCGCCCCCCGCCGGTCCGGCCGGATCCGCGGCGATCGAGGTCGATCGCCTGGTCAAGCTCTACAAGACCACCCGCGCCGTCGACGACATCTCGTTCCGCATCGCGCGCGGCAGCATCACCGGGCTGCTCGGCGGCAACGGTGCCGGCAAGACCACGACCATTGCCATGATCATGGGGCTGGTGCTGCCGAGTTCGGGCCGCATCCAGGTGCTGGGCTATTCGATGCCGGCGCAGAATGCCGAGGTGCTGGGCCGGATGAACTTCGAAAGCCCCTATGTCGATATGCCGATGCGGCTCACGGTGCGGCAGAACCTGACGATCTTCGGCCGTCTCTATGCGGTCGCCAATCTGCGCGACCGCATTGCGCAATTGGCCGCCGATCTCGATCTCGGCGACTTCCTCGATCGCGCCAACGGCAAGCTCTCCGCCGGGCAGAAGACGCGCGTGGCGCTGGCGAAAGCGCTGATCAACCAGCCGGAACTGCTGTTGCTGGACGAGCCGACCGCGTCGCTCGACCCCGATACCGCCGACTGGATCCGGCGGCACCTGGAGAATTACCGCAATACCCAAGGTGCTACGATCCTGTTGGCGTCGCACAACATGCTGGAGGTGGAGCGGTTGTGCGACCGCGTCATCATCATGAAGCGCGGCCGCATCGAGGACGACGACAGCCCGGACCGGATCATGGCCCGCTACAACCGCAATACGCTCGAGGAAGTGTTTCTCGATGTCGCGCGTGGCCGCGCGCAGGAAGGCACTTCGGCAGCCGGCGCCCCGGGAGCCAATGCGCCATGAGCGAGCACGCCGTCGGCCAACACGTCCCGCATCGCGGCATCGCGCCGCACCGTATCGCCGCCATGGTGCTGCGCTATTGGTATCTCCTGATGTCGTCATGGCCGCGGCTGTTGGAACTGATCTATTGGCCCGCGCTGCAGATCGTCACCTGGGGATTTCTGCAAAGCTTCATCTCGCAGAATGCCGGGTTTTTCGCCCGCGCCGGCGGCACCCTGATCGGCGCGGTGATCCTGTGGGACATCCTGTTTCGCGGTCAACTCGGCTTTTCGATCTCGTTTCTCGAGGAGATGTGGGCGCGCAATCTCGGCAATCTGATGATGAGCCCGCTCAAGCCGATCGAGTTCCTGATCTCGCTGATGATCATGAGCCTGATCCGATTGGCCATCGGCGTGATTCCGATGACGCTGCTGGCGCTGTTCTTCTTCAACTTCAATTTCTACGGCATCGGGCTGCCGCTGATCGTGTTCTTCTGCAATCTGATCTTCACCAGTTGGTCGATCGGGATTTTCGTTTCGGGACTGGTGCTGCGCAACGGTCTTGGCGCCGAGAGCATCGTCTGGACGGTGATGTTCGGCATCATGCCGCTGGCCTGCATCTATTATCCGGTGACGGTGCTGCCGCATTGGCTGCAATATGTCGCCTGGGCGCTGCCGCCGACTTACGTGTTCGAGGGCATGCGGGCGTTGTTGACCACCCAGGTGTTTCGGGCCGACCTCATGATCGAGGCCTTCGCCATCAACGTCGTGCTCCTTATCGCGTCATTTGCGATATTTCTTGCGCTTTTGCGCAGCGCGCGCCGCCATGGCTCGCTGATCCAGAGCGGCGAATAAAGCCACTTATCCCATGATTTTGGGAGCCTTTTGGCGATTTTAGGTCGTTATCGCCGGTAGATATACCGATCTGTGCATTGACGCATTATTACGCATTCGGCACTATGCTGCGATGCAAAAGGGACCAAATTAGATGGCGATTGGTGAGTTTGGCGGCGCGCCGCCATTGGTGGCTGAAGGTAGTCCGGCGCTGACCACGCCGATGTACTGGATGTACGAAATGATGCAGGCGTCGCTCAATCCGGCGCGTGCCGTCAGCGACGCGACCAAAATCCTGTTTCAGAATCCGATGAACCCGTGGTCGCAAACCGAATTCGGCAAGTCGATCGCCGCCGGTTGCGAGGTGTTCGAGCGCACCACGCGGCGCTACGGCAAGCCCGAATGGAATCTTCCGACCACTGAAGTCAACGGCGTGCGCACCCCGGTTGAAGTGCGCGTCGTGTGGGAAAAGCCGTTCTGCCGGCTGCTGCATTTCGATCGCAAGCTGACGCGGCCGTTGCGCAGCCCGCAGCCGCGCGTGTTGATCGTGGCGCCGATGTCCGGTCACTATGCGACGTTGCTGCGCGGCACGGTCGAAGCCTTCCTGCCGACCCATGAGGTCTACATCACCGACTGGTCCGATGCCCGGATGGTGCCGCTCGCCGCGGGCCGCTTCGATCTCGAGGACTACGTCGATTACCTGATCGAGATGCTGCATGTGCTCGGCGGCAACATGCACATCATCGCGGTGTGCCAGCCTTCGGTGCCGGTGGTAGCGGCGGTTTTCGTCATGGAAGCCGCGAATGAT
>NZ_LMUK01000032.1:89555-163278 GCF_009766005.1 Bradyrhizobium sp. S69
GAGCGCGGCATCGACTGGTTCCGCAGCAACGTCATCACCAAGGTGCCGTTCCCGCATCCCGGCGTGATGCGCGACGTTTATCCGGGATTCCTGCAGCTCAGTGGCTTCATCAGCATGAACCTCGACCGCCACACCGACGCCCACAAGAACCTGTTCAAGAATCTGGTGAAGGGCGACGGCGACCTGGTCGACAAGCACCGCGACTTCTACGACGAATATCTCGCGGTGATGGATCTGAGCGCGGAGTATTATCTGCAGACCGTCGACCTCGTCTTCGTCAAGCATGCGCTGCCGAAAGGCGAGATGACCCATCGCGGCAAGCCGGTCGATCCGTCGAAGATCACGCGCGTGGCGCTGATGACGGTGGAAGGCGAGAACGACGATATCTCCGGTCTAGGACAAACCGAAGCAACGCACGGACTATGCAGCGCGATTCCCGATCATCTCCGGGTGCATTACGTGCAAAAGGGCGTCGGTCATTACGGCGTGTTCAACGGATCGCGCTTCAAATCTGAAATCGTGCCGCGCATTTCCGATTTCATGGTGTCGTCCGCGATTGCGAAGCCCGCATTGGCCGTGGCGGCGGAATAAATCCGCGATTTCAAGCAGGCGCTGGCCTGCTTGCGACGCGAAGCGCGGTGGTAGGCGCCGATTCGGCTGGGCGAATAACCCTCTGAATTGACCACGGAAATCCGGATTCATCGCCGCCTGAAGGAATGAGTTTAATTTCATCCTTTGGGGGGCCTTGGAACCCGGTTTGGCGGCCCGAAAATTTTGTTCCGACCCCTTCCTGTAGAGGCAGCATCGGCGGCTAGCCCCTGTATATTGGGCAAATGATTTGTTTTTGCGCCGGCCGATTTACCTGGCTGAGGATGTGGCAGAATCCGGGCGTACTCCTGCCCCCCGGACTGTCAGACATGGCTACTCGCGCGCTCCTCTATCGGCGGCCTGCCGAACCCTCGACACTTTTGGTCAAACACGGCTCCCAAATCTACTCGGTGAGGCTGCGCCGGCATCGCCGCGCGCGGCGATATACGTTGCGCATTCATCCAACCGATCGCGAAGCGATCCTCACCATGCCGCCGCGCGGCACCATTGCCGAGGCCAAGGACTTCGCACGGCTGCATGGCGGCTGGATCGCCGCGCGTCTTGGCCGTCTTCCGAAGGCCGCGCCGTTTGTCGCAGGCACACAGGTTCCATTGCGCGGTGTTGCGCATCGCATCGTGCATCGCGCCAGCGAGCGCGGCACGGTGTGGACCGAAACGCGCGACAGCGGCGAGAAGATCCTCTGCGTCGCCGGAGGTGCGGAGCACATGGAGCGCCGGGTCCATGATTACCTCAAGCGCGAGGCGCGCAAGGATCTGCAAAAGGCCTCGCTGGCTTACGCCGGCGAACTCGGGGTCCGGGTCAAGCGGGTGTCGATCCGCGATCAATCGAGCCGCTGGGGTTCCTGCACCGCTGCGGGTTCGCTGTCGTTCTCATGGCGGCTGATCCTGGCGCCGCCCTTCGTGCTCGACTATCTCGCCGCCCATGAAGTGGCGCATCTCGTCGAGATGAACCATTCGGCGCGATTCTGGCGCGTGGTCGCCAAGGTGTGCCCGTCGGTCGAACGCGCCAAGAACTGGCTCGATACCCACGGCAACGACCTGCATCGTTACGGGATTCAGGATTAGGGTACTGTCGTAACATCGGCCATCACCACGCTCGACACCGTCATCGCCCGCGAAAGCGGGCGATCAGTATTCCAGGGCATTGGTGTTGAACCTGGAAGCTGCGGCATACTGGATACTCCGCTGGAGCCTGTCATCGGGCTCGCCGGAGGCGAGACCCGGTGGCGGAGTCGGCAGGGAAGCCAAGTCTGTACTTTGCATGGGGTTGTTTTCGATATTTGCCTGCCACGGGGAAATCGGTAGGCAAGTCGCCTCGCTCAATTCCCACCGAACAACCGCTGCACCAGCCAGCCATCCAATCCCGCCGCCGCTTCCGGTCGCGACGAGTTCGAGGGGCGCGTCGGCGGCGGCCGATATCCACCGGCTTGCGGCAATGGCGCGAGTGACGCCGAGGCCGGTGGTGGATATGGCGCGGTGATCTGCGATGCCGTGACTTGCGGACTAGGCTGCGGTCCACTGGGCGGTTGTGGCGCGGCTTGCGCGAAATTCGAGAAGAAGCCCGGGGCTTGCGAATTCGGCAGGGCTGCGACCGGCACGCCTTGATGCGCCGCTTTCATGAAGCGGGTCCAGATCTCGACCGGCAAGCCGCCGCCGGTGGCCTTCTTGGTCGGCGAGCTGTCGTCGTTGCCGAGCCAGACGCCGGTCACCAGCTTCGAAGTGTAGCCGATGAACCAGGCGTCGCGGAAATCCTGACTGGTGCCGGTCTTGCCGGCCGCCATCCAGCCCGGCAGCTCGGCCTTGTGCGCGGTACCGCTGAGCAGGGTCTCCTGCATCATGGTGTTCATCATCGCGACATTGCGCGGGTCGATCACCTGGCCCAACTGGTCGGGCGGACGCGAATACAGCACCTTGCCAGCGCTGGTGCGGATCTTGAGCACGACGTGCGGGGAGGCGCCCTGGCCGCCATTGGCGAACGGCACATAGGCGCCGACCAGTTCGGTCAACGAGACTTCCGAGGTGCCCAAGGCGATCGAGGCATTGGGTTCCAGTTTAGAGGCAATGCCGAGCCGGTGCGCAGTGCGCACCACATTGTTGGGGCCGACTTCCAGGCCGAGCCGCACCGCGACCGTATTGAGCGACATCGACAGCGCCTGCGTCAGCGTGACCGCGCCGAGATATTGGTGCTCGAAATTCTCCGGCTTCCAGCCCTTGACGTTGAGCGGCGCGTCCTGCCGGAGGGTGTCCGGCGTCAGCCCGGCCTCGATCGCCGTCAGATAGACGAACGGCTTGAACGCGGAACCCGGCTGCCGCCTCGCGGTTACCGCGCGGTTGTACTGGCTCTCGGCATAATTGCGGCCGCCGACCATCGCGCGCACCGCGCCGTCCGGCGTCATCGCCACCAGCGCGCCCTGGCTGACATTGAATTTCACGCTCTTGGCCGCGAGTTCGTCGATCACCGAGGCCTCGGCGATGGCTTGCAGTTTCGGATCGATCGAGGTTTCGACCACGATGTCCTGATCGATCTGGCCGACCAAATCGTCGAGCACCTCGCCGATCCAGTCGGCGACGTAATTGACGGTGCCGGCGCCCGCCGCCTTCACATTGTAGGAGCCGTGCCCGGTCGAGGCTTGCGCCTGCGCCTCGGTGATGAAGCCCGCATCGGTCATCGCGGCGAGCACGAGCTGCGCGCGCTTTTCGGCACCTTCGGGATTGCGGTTCGGCGCCAGCCGCGACGGCGATTTGACGAGGCCGGCCAGCATCGCGGCCTCCGATATCGTCACGTTCTTGGCCGACTTGCCGAAATAGCGCTGCGCCGCCGCCTCGACGCCATAGGCGCCGGAACCGAAATAGACCCGGTTGAGATAGAGCTCGAGAATCTCGGCCTTCGAGTGCTTGCGCTCCAGCCAGATCGCGAGTTCGGCTTCCTGCAATTTGCGTTGCAGGGTGCGCTCCTGGGTCAGGAACAGGTTCTTGGCGAGCTGCTGCGTCAAGGTCGAGCCGCCTTGCGAGACGCCGCGATGCAGCACGTTGGTGACCGCCGCGCGCAAAATGCCCCAGGGATCGACGCCGTAATGCGAATAGAACCGGCGGTCTTCGATGGCGATGAAGGCTTTCGGCAGATAAGGCGGCATATCCTTCAGCGCGATATTGGCGCCGGCCATTTCGCCGCGGGTCGCCAGCACGCTGCCGTCGAGGCCGGTGATCTGGATGGTCGGCGGGCGCTTCGGAATTTCCAGCGACTGGATTGGCGGCAGATGCGCGCCGACATAGACGACGCCGCCGGCGACCGCGATCATCCCCCACAGGCCAAGTACCGCGCCCCAATAAAACAAGCGGGAGACGCTAAAGCGCGATTTCGATCGGCGCTTGGCGCCACTGCGGGGTGTGCGCGGCTTGCGATCGAGCGCAGGCGCGGCGCCGTCGTCATCGGGCTTGCTTTTGGCGGGTGATTTTTTCGGTTTGCTGTCGGCGCTCGGGATACGGTCTTCGGGACCAAGGCGCAAATCGCTGAGCGCCGCGGCCAGCCCGAAGAGCGGCTCCTTGCGTCCGCTGCTTTTTTTCCGCCCCAACGCCATCCGAAAAACGCCCACGCCAACTCGGCGCACGCTAGCGTTCGGAGTTTAAGGGCCGGTTACGCAGAGGTTAATGCGGGATTAGCAGGTCCGGCGGCGGGTGCGTGGAACCAGGCTAATTGTATCAGGATAGCCGATTTGCGGCGCGGCGGAGAGCATGTCAAAAACAATTGCTTTACGAATGGGGCAAATGAGGCACGACATGGGCCATATCGATCCGACCAAGGAAGTGTTCGCGCAATTTCGGGCCGATGATCGTCCGGGCCCGATTCACATGCTCAATTTGGTCCGGCTACGGCCGCAGGCCGCCTATCCCGACGGCCGCCAGGCGACCGGCGCGGAAGCCTACGCGGCCTATGGCAGGGAAAGCGGCCCGGTGTTTGAACGGCTGGGCGGCCGGATCGTCTGGCAGGGGCGGTTCGAATTGATGCTGATCGGGCCTTCGGAAGAACGCTGGGATCATTGCTTCATCGCCGAATATCCGAGCGTTGCGGCTTTCGCCGAGATGATCCGCGATCCGGTCTACCGCGAAGCGGTGAAGCATCGCCAGGCCGCGGTCGAGGATTCGCGCCTGATCCGGCATGCGGCACTTCCGGTCGGCAAGACGTTCGGCGAGATTCCGAAATAGCGGTCCGCAAATGCAAATCGGCGGCCCCGCAGGACCGCCGATCATCGCTTCAAACGAAATGCAGGCCGCTCAGCCCGCCGCGCCGGTATCTTCCAGGATCGGGCCGAACAATTCCCAGCGCTCGCCGTTGAACTTCATCATCTGAAGCTGCTTGTTGACGCGGTAATCGTTCGGCGCGGTGTTGCCCTTGATTCCCGGCAACGCCAGATCGAGCTCGACGTTCTTCAAGTTGGTGGCCTGCTTCAGCACGTTTTCGCGGGTCAAATCGTCGCCGCACTGCTTGAGCACATGCACCATCAACTGAGAGGTCGAATAGCCGTAGGTGTTGAAGTTCGAGTTCTTGTCGCCGTCGGGATAGTACTTCGCCATGAACTCGAGATAACGCTTCATGCCGGGATCATCCTTCCATTGCGGGTCGCCCGGATCCTTGCCGTAATTCGTGCTGATCAGGCCCTTGGAAGCGTCCAGGCCCGCCGGCTGCAACACCGCGCCGACCGAGGTGGCGTTGATGTCGACGATATGGATCGGATGCCAGCCGAGTTCGGCGATTTTCTTGATCGCCTGTGCGGCCTGCTTCGGCGTTGACGCGCTGAAGAACAGATCGGCCCCGGCGTCCTTGATCTTGAGCACCTGGGAATCGATGGTCGGGTCGGAGACCTCGTAGGAGGCTTCGGCGACGATCATCTTGGCCGCCTTGTCGCCGAGTCCGGCTTTGATGCCGTTCAAATAGTCCTTGCCGAGATCGTCGTTCTGGTAGAGCACGCCGACCTTGGCGTCGGGATGTTCTTTCAGAATGTACTGGCCGTAGATTCGGCCCTCGACGAAGTAGTTGGGGTTGAAGCCGAGCGTCCAGGGGAAGTTCTTCGGGTCGGTGAATTTCGATGCGCCGGTGGCGGCGAACATCTGCGGCACCTTCTTGGCGTTGAGGTATTTCTGGACCGCCGCGTTGGAAGGCGTGCCGATGATCTGGAAGGTCAGCAGCACTTCGTCGTCCTCGACCAGCTTGCGCACCTGCTCGACCGCCTTGGGCGGGCTATAGGCGTCGTCATACTGGATCAGGTTGATCTTGCGGCCGTTCACGCCGCCCTGGTCGTTGATCATCTTGAAATAGGCCGCCTGGGCCTTGCCGATGCTGGCATAGGCCGAGGCCGGCCCGCTGAACGGCACGGTCTGCCCGATCTTGATTTCGGTATCGGTCGCGCCGCTATCGTATTTCTTTTGCGCGTAGGCCGATGACGCCGACAGGGCGATCGTGACCGCCGCACCGGCGAACAGATGAAAAAGGCCGTTCCTCATGTCGCTGCTTCCTCACATTTTCGGGATTGTATCGACGGTCTTTTCCGAAAAGGGTTTTGTCAGCCCCAGCCGGACGCCATCGCTGCCGCGAGTGTGGCGGAACGGATTTGGCAATGCAAGAACATGCCGGCCGGAAAGATCAGCGTTTCTAAGCCAGTAAAAGCAGAATGAGCGCGATCGCGGCGGGCGCCGCCTGCACCAACAGAATCCTGCGGCTGACGGTGGCGGCGCCGTAAATGCCGGCCACGATCACGCACAGCAAAAAGAACGCCTTGGTCTCAAATGCGAAGGCCGGGACCGGCTGCACCAGCCCCCAGATCAGCCCCGCAGCGAGAAAGCCGTTGTACAGCCCCTGATTGGCGGCGAGCACGGCGGAGTCGGCCGCCTTCTCGGGCGAATTGCGAAACGTCTTCAGGCCGAGCGGTTTGGTCCAGAGAAACATCTCCAGCACCAGGAAGTAGAGATGCAATGCGGCGACCAGCGCCACCAGCAGATTGGCGATCCAGATCATGTCGTGTCCCCCCGGTTTCGGAGGGACACTAACACGATCTATCGCGCGGGCACTTCGTCGTTCGCCAGCAGATAAGTCGACGCGCTGGATTGATGAGATGAGATTAGATCAAGCGATAGCAGCAACGGGAGCGCGCTCCCTCTCCCGTTGGGAGAGGGTTGGGGTGAGGGGTTACGGCCTCTCGTTAAGCGCCCCTCACCCGATTTGCTGCGCAAATCGACCTCTCCCCGGCGGGGAGAGGTGGCTGAAATACCGAGCCAGACCGACTCAATTAAAAGCCATCCCGCTCTGGGATCACGCCTTGACGTGCAATTGGTAATGGCCGGCGGCGCATTTGTAGCGCTCCAGCGTCCAGTCGGCGTGGTAGATCGGATGCTCGGACATCCATTTCGACACACCGATCTGCCCTTGGATCATGCAGCTTTGTAAGCTGATGTCACTTTTTGAACTGTCGGTGACGATTTCTTCGACACAAGCGTTCGGCGACCCCGCCAAACCGTGGCAGAGAACGGCAACAAGCGTAACGAACATCGGGCCTCCTGAATCCGGCAATTAATGTTGCAATGCAATATGCAAGCCGGATGCCAGCTTCAGCGCCGTAGAATCACGGGGCCGGTGTATCGATAGTGGCAGACGAAATCGATGAAATTTCAGTCGCTTACGCCGCCGGCTGGGTCGCGGCTTCGTCGTTCACCAAAAGATGGATCAGCGCGCTCTTGATCGCGGCCTGCCGGGTCGGCGCGTTGATCTGCGCGCCGAGCAGGTCGGTGACATAGAACACGTCGCGGGCGCGCTCGCCGAAGGTCGCGACATGGGCCGACGCAATGTTGAGGTTCAGTTTCGAGATCGCGGTGGTCAATTGATACAGCAGGCCAGGCCGGTCGAGGCCTGACACCTCGATCACCGTGTAGCGATCCGACCACTGGTTGTTGATGATGACTTCCGGTTCGACCACGAACGGCCGTGTCCTGCCGCGGCTGGCGGCGCGGCGCGCCACCACCTCGGGCAAACGCAATTTGCCTTCCAGCACGTCCTCGATCATTTCGCCGATCCGGGTCGCACGGCGGCCTTCGTCCTCGTCGCGATCGTATTCACGCGTGATCGCGATGGTATCGAGCGCGCGTCCGTCGGTCGTGGTGTAGATCTGCGCGTCGACGATGTTGGCGCCGGCGGAGGCACAGGCGCCGGCGATGATCGACAGCAGCCAGGGGTGATCGACCGCGAGAATGGTCAATTCGGTGACGCCGCGCGCTTCGTCGAACCCGACATTGATCGCAAGCTTGTGGCCGGCTTCCTCGTTGGTCTTGATGAAGCGGGCGTGCCGGATCTTGCGCGGCAATTCGACCTTGAGCCAGTACGCCGGATAATGCCGCGAGACGTAGGCGTTGAGTTCCGGCTCCGGCCACTCGGTGAAGGCCGCGCGAAATTCCCGCTGCGCCACCTCGATGCGCTGCGCGCGGTTGACCTCCGAGAAGCCGCCGGTCAGCACCGGTTCGGTTTCGTAATACAGCGTGCGCAACAGTTGCGCCTTCCAGCCGTTCCAGACGCCGGGACCGACGCCGCGGATGTCGGCGGTGGTCAGGATCGTCAGCAGCTTCATCTGCTCGACCGATTGCACCACGGCGGCAAAATTCTCGATGGTCTTGCGGTCGGACAGGTCGCGCGATTGCGCCACCGTCGACATGGTCAGATGCTCCTCGATCAGCCAGGCGATCAGTTCGGTGTCGGCGGCATTGAAACCGAGCCGCGGGCACAGCCGCCGCGCCACCTTGGCGCCGGCGATCGAATGATCCTCGGGCCGGCCCTTGGCGATGTCGTGCAGCAGCACGGTGATGTAGATCACCGCGCGATGCTCGGGGCGGATCTTGCGCATCAGATCGCTGGCGACGGTGAACTCCTCGTTGCCGCCGCGTTCGATGTCCTGCAAATAGCCGACGCAGCGCAACAGATGCTCGTCCACCGTATAGTGATGGTACATGTTGAACTGCATCATCGACACGATCTTGCCGAAGGCGCGAATGAAGTGACCGAGCACGCCGGTCTCGTTCATGCGCCGCAGCACGATCTCGGCGTCGTTCGACGTCAGAATCTCCATGAACAGCCGGTTGGCTTCCGGATTTTCGCGAAGCTGGGTGTTGATCAGCTTCAGCGATCGCGTCACCGTGCGCATCGCGTCGGGATGAAAGGCCAGGTTGTTTTTCTGCGCCAGCCGAAAGATCCGGATCAGATTGACCGGATCGTGCTTGAAGACATCGGGTGCTGCGAGATTGATGCGGTTGTTGTCGATGATGAAATCGTCGCTGTCGGGCACCCGCCGCCGTTGGATCGAGGGCCGCAACCGCGCCATCATGCGGCTCAGCACCGGCGCCGGCTTGGCCTGCTGGTCTTCCAGCTTGGCGCACAGGAAGGCGGTGAGATCGCCGACGTCCTTGGCGATCAGGAAATAGTGCTTCATGAAGCGTTCGACATCCTGCATGCCGGGATGCGAGGTGTAGCCGAGCCGGACCGCGATCTCGCGCTGCAGGTCGAACGACAGCCGCTCTTCGGCGCGGCCGGTGCAGAAATGGATGTTGCAGCGGACCGACCACAGGAAATCCGAACAGCGGCGGAAGATGCGGTATTCCTCGGCGTCGAACACCCCGCGTTCGAGCAGTTCGTCAGTCTCGCGCACCCGGTAGACGTATTTCGCAATCCAGAACAGCGTATGCAGGTCGCGCAAGCCGCCCTTGCCGTCCTTGACGTTGGGCTCGACCAGATAGCGCGATTGCCCGGCGCGGCGGTGACGCTCCTCGCGTTCGGCGAGCTTGGCGGTGACGAATTCGGCCGCGGTGCCCTGCACCACCTCGCGGTCGAACCGCTCGAGCAGCTCGTTATAGAGCGGCTGGTCGCCGGTCAGGAACCGGGTCTCGAGGATCGCGGTGCGGATCGTCATGTCGCCGCGGGCCTGCCGGATCGATTCATCGACCGAGCGCGTGGCGTGGCCGACCTTCAATCCCATGTCCCACAGGCAATACAGGATGGCTTCCGCGACCTGCTCGCCCCAGGCAGTCTGCTTGTAGGGCAGGATGAACAACAGATCGATGTCGGATTCCGGCGCCATCAATCCGCGGCCGTAGCCGCCGGTGGCGACCACGGCCATCCGCTCGGCGCCGGACGGGATCGGCGAGCGATAGAGATGGCGGGTGGCCGCGGCGTAGAGGATGCGGATGATCTCGTCCTGGACGAAGCATAGCCGTTCCGCGCAGCGCCGGCCGTGACGGTCTTTGAGCAAGATCGCCTGCGCCGCCGCGCGGGCCGCGATCAACTCGGCCTTCAGGAGTTGCGCCATCGCGGCGCGAAACACATCCTCGCGGCCGGCATGTTGTTCGGCGAGCGCATCGAGCGCGGCGGTAACCCGCGCGGTATCGAAACGCTCGTCCGCGCGAGGGCGGCTCTCGGTGACAACGCTGTCCATGACCTACCCCGATATCGGACGCCAACGGTGCTGTCACGGGCCATTGTGCGATAACAGCTGTTACATGCTGCGTTCACGCCGATTTTAGCAAAGCTGTCCTCATCGACGCGCCCTGACGGTGCGTATTTTCTCATTGACGAACTCGCCTAACTCATTGAAATAAAATATGTTTTAAGATCGAATCCGAAAAGGGAGCTTTCACCATGGCCAGAATTTCACGGCGCGCTTTGGCCGCATCGATCGCGCTCTGGGCGCTGCTGCCCGGTGGGGCCTCTGCCGCCGATGCGCTCAAGGAGATTCGCATCGATTGGGCGACCTACAATCCGGTGTCGCTGGTCCTCAAGCAGAAGGGCCTGCTGGAAAAGGAATTCGCCAAGGACGGCATCAGCATCGTCTGGGTGCAATCGGCCGGTTCCAACAAGGCGCTCGAATTCCTCAACGCCGGCTCGATCGATTTCGGTTCGACCGCGGGCTCGGCGGCACTGGTGGCCCGGATCAACGGCAACCCGATCAAGTCGATCTATGTCTATTCGCGCCCGGAATGGACGGCGCTGGTCACCGCCAAGGACTCCAAGATCGCGACCGTCGCCGACCTCCGGGGTAAGCGCGTCGCGGTGACGCGCGGCACCGATCCGCACATCTTCCTGGTGCGCGCGCTGCTCGGCGCGGGCCTTTCCGAAAAGGACATCACGCCGGTGCTGTTGCAGCACGCCGACGGCAAGACCGCGCTGATCCGCGGCGACGTCGATGCATGGGCGGGGCTCGATCCGATGATGGCGCAGGCCGAGATCGAGGACGGCGCCAAACTGTTCTTCCGGGATCCGGCGGCCAATACCTGGGGCATCCTCAATGTGCGCGAGCAGTTCCTGAAGGATAATCCGGACGTGGTTCGCCGCGTGCTCGCGACCTACGAAGAGGCGCGCAAATATTCGGTGGTGAATTACGACGACCTGAAGAAGACTTTTATCGCGGTCACCAAATTGCCGGACAGCGTCGTCGACAAGCAGCTCAAGGAGCGCACCGACCTCAGCCATAACCGGATCGGTGCGCCGCAGCGCGAGTCCATCCTGGCCGCCGGCATTGCATTGCAGCAGGCCGGCGTGATCGACGCCAAGGTCGACGTCAAGGCCACGCTCGACGCCCTGATCGACGACCAGGTTCCACTGCCGACGAATTGAGGAAGGGGGCTGCGTCGTCCCCGCGAACGCGGGGACCCATAACCCTGGCCTCTATGTTTAAAGAAGGCCATGACCACCGAGCACAAACACGAACGTCACGGCGTATGGGTCCCGGCGTTCGCCGGGACGACGAGAGGATGTCTCCACCACCTTGCAATCCCTCGCCGGACGCGGTTTGGCTATCGCCATGACGGTTGAACTGTCCGCACCAGCACAGACCGAAGTGATACCCGCCGCGTCCAGCCGGCTGCGCCGCTACGCGCGACCGGCGTTGGGGCTGTTGCTGCCGGTCGGCGTGGCGCTGGTCTGGGAAATGATGGTCTGGCTCGGTCTCTCCAATGGGCGGCTGGTGCCGCCGCCATCAAAAATTTTCGCGACCATCGTCGAGCTCGCGCGGAGCGGCGAACTCACGCATCATATCGTGGCGACGCTGAGCCGGGTGTTCGCGGGCTTCGCCCTTGGCGTGGTCGCGGGCACGCTGCTCGGCGCCGTCTCCGGCTACTGGGGTCTGGCGCGCCGGCTGCTCGATCCGACCGTGCAGGCGTTGCGCGCGATCCCATCGATCGCCTGGGTGCCGCTGTTCATCCTGTGGCTCGGCATTTTCGAAACCTCGAAAGTCGCGCTGATCGCGGTCGGGGTGTTTTTCCCGGTCTATCTCGGGGTGATGGGCGCCATTCTTTCGGTCGATCGCAAGATCGTCGAGGTCGGCCGCACGTTTCGGCTAAGCGGCCCGGCGATGATCCGCCGCATCCTGCTGCCGGCGGTGTTGCCGGCCTATGTCGTCGCGCTGCGGGTGGGTCTTGGGCTGGGCTGGATGTTCGTCGTCGCCGCCGAATTCATGGGCGCGTCCGAAGGCCTTGGTTATTTGCTGATCGACGGCCAGCAACTCGGCAAACCGGCGCAGATCCTGGCCGCGATCGTGATCTTCGCCGTGCTCGGCAAGACCACCGATTGGCTGATCGAGATCGGCTTTGCACCACTGTTGCGTTGGCAGGACGCCTTCGGCCGCCAAAGCGGAGCGGCCTGATGCTGGTGCTCGATCGCGTGAGCAAGATCTACCCGAACGGCGTCAACGCGCTGGAGCGCTTTTCGGCCGAGATCAGGCTCGGCGAAATCGTCGCCATCATCGGCGGTTCCGGCTGCGGCAAGTCGACCTTGCTGCGCGCCATCGCGGGTCTCGACCGCGCCACTTCGGGCAGCGTGACGCTCGACGGGGTCGCGATCACGGCGCCGCACGCCAAGATCGGCATCATCTTTCAGGAGCCACGGTTGCTGCCCTGGCTCAGCGTCGCCGACAATATCGGCTTTGGGCTGTCGGACTTGCCGCGCGCGCTTCGCCGCGACAAGGTCGCAGGCGCGCTGGCGCGGGTTGGCCTTGCCGACAAGGCCACTGCATGGCCGCGCGAATTGTCCGGCGGGCAGGCGCAGCGCGTCGCGATCGCCCGCGCGCTGGTGCCGCAGCCGGAGGTGCTGCTGCTGGACGAACCGTTCTCCGCGCTCGATGCGTTCACCCGCCGCGACCTGCAAGATCATCTGCTCGATCTGTGGGCCGACACCCGGCCCACTTTGGTGCTGGTCACGCATGACGTCGATGAGGCCGTGGTGCTGGCCGATCGCGTCTTTGTCATGCGGCCGCGGCCCGGCCGGCTGTTTGAGGAGATCACCATCAATCTGGCGCGGCCGCGCGACCGCACTTCCGAATTGTTCGGCAATTTCAAACGCCGGGTGCTGACCGCGCTCGATCGGTCGCTGGACCGCAACGTGCCCGATCGCGTGGCGAAATCGAATGCCGGCGAAGCGATGTGGTGGTGACGATGTGTGACGTTGCGTGGTGACATCTGGTGGTGACATGGGCCCCGCGACCCATTACATCCGGTAGCGCATAAAACTCCGGGAGAAACAACAATGGACGCCGCCACACTCCGCGCCACCCAGGCCCCGATCAAGGATCGCTACAAGACCGATCCGGCCTCCGCGATGATTACGCTCAAAGCCAAGGGCTCGATCGACAACGAGGGCATTGCTTGCAAGGTCGAAACCGGCCGCGCGCTCGCGGTCGCCGGCCTGCATCCGGCCACCGGCGGATCGGGGCTCGAATTGTGTTCCGGCGACATGCTGCTCGAAGCGCTGGTGGCCTGCGCCGGCGTGACCTTGAAATCGGTCGCCACCGCGATCGAAATTCCGCTCAAAACGGGCAACGTGATTGCCGAAGGCGATCTCGATTTCCGCGGCACGCTCGGCGTCGACAAGGAAGCCCCGGTCGGCTTCGCCGAAATCCGCCTGCGCTTCGACGTCGCTACCGACGCGCCGCAGGACAAGCTCGATCTCCTGCTGAAACTCACCGAGCGCTATTGCGTGGTCTACCAGACCATCAAGAACGGCCCCAAGGTCTCGGTATCGATGCACAGGGTGTGAGATTTGCCCTTCACCCTCCCCTGGAGGGGGAGGGTCGCCGTCCCCGGCGACGCGCAGCGTCGTCCGGTAGAGGCGGGGTGGGGTGGAGCCAGTTAAAGCGGCGACGCCTCGTACCATCACCTCGCCACCCCACCCCGTCTCACATTCCGCTGCGCTCCATGTGAGCCGACCCTCCCCCTCCAGGGGAGGGTAAGAAAGCGCTCCGAGCCTTCATGTCCCCCGAACTCATCTTCCTCCTGACGCTCGGCTTGCGCATGGCGATCACCGCGATGTTCGTGGTGTCGGCGTCGATCATCACCGAGCGCTCGGGGCCGGTGATCGGCGCGCTGGTGGCGACCTTGCCGATTTCGGCGGGGCCGTCTTATGTCTTCCTGGCGCTCGATCACGACGCGGCGTTCGTAGCCCAAGGCGCGCTGGCGAGCTTGCCGATCAACGCCGCCACGATTTTCCTTGGCCTTGTTTATGTCGTGCTGGCGCAGCGCCATAGCGGGCTTGTCAGTTGGGCGTGCGCGGCCGCGGTCTGGATCGCGCTGGCTTTCGGGGTGCGCATGATCCATTGGTCGCTCATCGGCGGGCTGATCGTGAATGTGATTGCGTTTGCGATCTGCATCCCGCTGCTGGCGCGATATCGGCACGTCAAGATGCCGCTGATCACCCGGCGCTGGTACGACATTCCGCTGCGCGCCTCGCTGGTCGCGATCCTGGTGGCGACGGTGGTCACGCTGTCGGGCTGGGTCGGCCCCACCATCAGCGGCATGATCGCGCTGTTTCCGGTGGTGTTCTCCAGCATGATGCTGATCCTGCATCCGCGCATCGGCGGCCCCGCGACCGCGGCGGTGGTTGCAAATTCAGGCTGGGGCTTGCTCGGCTTTGGGGCCGGCATCGCGGTGCTTCATATAGCCGTGCTGCACTTCGGCTCGGCCATCGGCCTCGGCCTCGCGCTGGCGACGTGCGTGGGCTGGAATCTGGCGCTGTGGTGGGGCGGGCGAAGGAAGGTGGCGTTGAAGATGTAGGGTGGGCAAAGGCGCTCTTGCGCCGTGCCCACCATCATTCGAATTGGTGGGCACGCTTCGCTTTGCCCACCCTACGCGCCTCGTAATGACGAGGAACGTCACTTCTTCGGCAGTTTCGCCTTCAGCGCATACAACGCATCGAGCGCCTCGCGCGGCGACATTTCGTCGGGGTGAAGCGCCTGCACGGCTGCCATCATTTGCTCGGCTTCGCTGGGTGGCGCGGGTTCGGCGGCGGCGCGCGAGGGCACGGCGAACAGCGGCAGATCATCGGCCAGCGCCTTGGCGGTCTGGCCGCGGTCCTGGGCTTCGAGTTTGGCCAGCACCGATTTGGCGCGTGCGATCACCGGCGGTGGCAGGCCCGCGAGTTTGGCGACCTGAATGCCGTAGGAACGATCGGCCGAGCCCGGCAGCACCTCGTGCAGGAACACCACATCGCCGTGCCATTCCTTGACCCGCACCGTGGCATTGAACAGCCGCGGCAGCTTGGCCGAAAGCGCGGTGAGTTCGTGGTAGTGGGTCGCGAACAGCGCGCGGCAACGATTTGATTCATGCAGATGCTCGATCGACGCCCACGCGATCGACAGGCCGTCGAAGGTCGCGGTGCCGCGGCCGATCTCGTCGAGGATCACCAGCGAGCGTTCGCTGGCCTGGTTGAGAATGACGGCGGTTTCCACCATTTCCACCATGAAGGTGGAACGGCCGCGCGCCAGATCGTCGGCGGCGCCAACCCGCGAGAACAGCCGGTCGACGATGCCGATCCGGGCGCGCGCCGCGGGGACAAAACTGCCGATCTGCGCCATCAGCGCGATCAGCGCGTTCTGCCGCAGGAAGGTCGATTTGCCCGCCATGTTCGGGCCGGTGATCAGCCAGATCTGACCTGATTTCTGCGCCGGCCCCGGCGACAAATCGCAGGCATTGGCGATGAACGGCTGGCCGTCGCGCTTGAGCGCCTGCTCGACCACCGGATGCCGGCCGCCCTCGATGGCAAAGCCCAGCGAGCCGTCGACCTCGGGCCGCACATAATTGTCGTCGATCGCGAGCTTTGCCAGCGCGGTCGCAACATCGAGCAGCGCGAACGCGTGCGCGGCGGTACGCAGATTGTCGCTGGCGGCCGTGACCATGGCATTGAGCCGGTCGAAGATTTCGAGCTCCAGCCCGAGCGCGCGATCGCCGGCATTGGCAATTTTAGCCTCGATCTCGCCGAGTTCGGAGGTGGTGAAACGAACCTGGCCCGCCAGCGTCTGGCGATGGATGAAGGTCGCATTCAGCGGCGCGGTCATCAATTTGTCGCCGTGCTGCGCCGTCACCTCGACGAAATAGCCGAGCACGTTGTTGTGGCGGATCTTCAGGCCCTTGATGCCGCAATCTTCAGCGTAACGCGCCTGCATTGCGGCGACCACCAGCCGCGAGGCGTCGCGCAGATTGCGCGTCTCGTCGAGGGCGGCTTCATAACCCTCGCGGACAAAACCGCCGTCGCGCTTGATCAGCGGCAATTGCTCGGCCAATGCGCGTTCGAATTCGCGCGCCAGATCGCGCGACGGCTGGCGCAGCGCCTCCATGATCGCGCCGATTTCCTGCGGCGGCGCTTGCAGCCGTGCGAGCTGCGCCAGCGCCGCATCGGCGGCGAGGATGCCGTCGCGCAAGCCCGCGAGATCGCGCGGGCCGCCGCGTCCGACCGACAGCCGCGCCAGCGCGCGCGACATGTCCGGCGCGGTACGCAGCACGCCGCGGAGTTGGTCGCGCACGGCGCTGTCGGCCACGAAGGCACTAATCGCATCGAGCCGCCGTGCAATCGCTGTGCTGTCGGTCAGGGGCGCTGCAAGCCGTTGCGCGAGCAGGCGCGATCCGGCAGGGGTCACCGTGCAGTCGATGGCGTCGAGCAGCGATCCGCGGCGTTCGCCGGAAAGTGTGCGCGTCAGTTCGAGATTGGCGCGGGTGGCGGGATCGATCGCCATCGTGGTGCCGGCGGCCTCGCGGCTCGGCGGCGACAGCGGTGGGCGCTTGCCGACTTGGGTGCGGTCGATATAGGTGACGGCGGCCGACGCCGCGGTCGCCTCCAGCCGCGACATCGCGGAAAGGCCGTCCATCGTGGCGACCGCAAAATAATCGCACAGCCGCCGCTCGGCGGTGGCGCTGTCGAAATAATCCCGCGTCAGCGGCGTCACCGCCGGCAGTTCGCGCAACAGCGGTCCGAGTTCGGCATCGCTGTAAAGCGCGTCGGTGACGATGACTTCGTTGGGGTTGATGCGCGCCAGCGTCGCCGCGAGTTCCGTGGTCGGACATTCCGTGACTATGAATTCGGAGGTCGAAATATCGATCCAGGCCAGCCCGACGCGGTCGCCGCCGGAGGAACCACGGGCCCGCGCGATCGCCAGCAGATAATTATTGGCCTTGGCATCCAGCAGCGTGTCTTCGGTCAGCGTGCCCGGGGTCACCAGCCGGACCACGCCGCGGCTCACCACGCTCTTGTTGCCGCGCGCGCGCGCCGCCGCCGGATTCTCGGTCTGCTCGCACACCGCGACTCGATGGCCCGCCGAGATCAGCCGATGCAGATAATCCTCGGAGCGCTCGACCGGGACGCCGCACATCGGGATATCGAGGCCCTGATGCTTGCCGCGCTTGGTCAGCACGATGCCGAGCGTTTTGGAGGCGATTTCGGCGTCCTCGAAGAACAGCTCGTAGAAATCGCCCATCCGGTAGAACAACAGCAGTCCGGGATGGGCGGCCTTGATCTCGAGGTATTGCTCCATCATCGGCGTGACGCGCGCCGGGGCTTCCGTGGCAGGCGCTTCCGTGGCCGGTGTGGACTCTGGGGGCATGGGGATGGATTGCTGGATCGTCATCGGGCGGCAAACTACAAAATTTCACCGCCCGATCCTATCGGTTTGCCGGTGATTTCAGGGTTTTCCACGCCCCGTGGGTGACGTTTAATGTGTGGCCGCGGGGCCATGCGGATCACCTCCGCCTTGCCGGCATGACCGCCCTTCCACCAAAGCGGCGCTGGTCCGCCTGATACAATTGACCTGCCGCTTGGCCGCTCCTAAAACTCGCCATCAATCCAGCCGTTATGCGTGGAAACGCGGCATTCAGGGAGAGATTCAATGGGTGATGTATTTGTGTGCGATGCCGTCCGTACCCCGATCGGCCGCTTCGGCGGGTCGCTGGCCAAGGTCCGTGCCGACGATCTGGGCGCCGCCCCGATCAAGGCGCTGATGGCGCGGCATCCCAATCTCGACTGGTCGCAGGTCGATGAGGTCTATTACGGTTGCGCCAACCAGGCCGGCGAGGACAACCGCAATGTGGCGCGAATGTCGCTGCTGCTCGCGGGGCTGCCGGACTCGGTTCCCGGCCAGACCCTGAACCGTCTGTGTGCCTCGGGCCTCGATGCGGTCGGCGCCGCGGGGCGCGCGATCCGCGCCGGCGAGATCGATCTTGCGATTGCCGGTGGCGTCGAATCGATGACGCGGGCGCCGTTCGTGATGGGCAAGGCGTCGGAAGCGTTTTCGCGCTCGGCCGATATTTTCGACACCACCATCGGCTGGCGCTTCATCAATCCTTTGATGAAGGCGCAATATGGCGTCGATGCGATGCCCGAGACCGGCGAGAATGTCGCCGAGGAATTCCAGGTGTCGCGCGCCGATCAGGACGCGTTCGCGATCCGCTCGCAGCAGCGCGCCGGCGCAGCGATCGCGGCGGGCTATTTTGCCGAGGAAATCACCCCGATCACGATTCCCGGCGGCAAGGCCGGCCCTGTTATCGTCGACAAGGACGAACATCCGCGTCCCGAAACCACGCTCGAAGCCCTGGCAAAACTCAAGCCGATCGTACGCAATCCCGGCACCGTCACGGCCGGCAACGCCTCGGGCGTCAATGACGGCGCCGCGGCGATGATCCTCGCCTCCGAAGCCGCGGTGAAAAAGCACGGGCTAACGCCGCGCGCGCGGATTCTTGGGCTGGCCTCGGCGGCGGTGCCGCCGCGCATCATGGGCATCGGCCCGGTGCCGGCGACCCGCAAGCTGATGGCGCGGCTCGGCCTGAAGATCAGCGATTTCGACCTGATCGAACTCAACGAAGCCTTTGCCTCGCAAGGCATCGCGGTTCTGCGCCAGCTCGGCGTTCAGGAAGATGCGGACTTTGTGAATCCGCATGGCGGCGCGATCGCGCTCGGCCACCCGCTCGGCATGAGCGGTGCGCGCCTCGCAATGACCGCGGTGCACGGCATGGAAAAGCGCGGCGGCAAGCGCGCGCTCGCCACCATGTGCGTCGGCGTCGGCCAGGGCGTCGCGATGGCGATCGAGATGGTGAATTGACCGTCCAACACGTCATTGCGAGGAGCGCAGCGACGACGCAATCCAGTCTTGCTTGTTTTCCTGGATTGCTTCGCTGCGCTCGCAATGACGGATAGCTACCGGAGAGCCCGCCGATGACCCTTTCCTATCCCGTCTCCAGCCTCATTGCGCATCCGCCGCGGTTGTCGCCTGGCTACCGCAGCACGCTGAAACGCTCGCCGCAAAAGCCGTTGATCCCGATGCGGCATACGCTGACAGAGCTGACCGGACCGGTGTACGGCCACGAGACCGTGCGCGAGAACGATCACGATCTCACCATCCAGGCCGCCGGCGAGCCGCTCGGCGAACGCATCATCGTGCACGGCCATGTGCTCGACGAAGACGGCCGCGGCGTGCCGAACGTGCTGGTCGAACTGTGGCAGGCCAATGCCTGCGGCCGCTACGTCCATGTGGTCGACCAGCATCCGGCGCCGCTCGACCCGAACTTTACCGGCGCGGGCCGCGCGAAGTCGGATGCGCAGGGCTATTACAAGTTCATCACCGTGAAGCCCGGCGCCTATCCCTGGGGCAACCATCACAACGCCTGGCGGCCGGCCCATATCCATTTCTCGGTGTTCGGCCATTCCTTCATCTCGCGATTGGTGACGCAGATGTATTTCCCCGGTGATCCCTTGTTCGAGTTCGATCCGATCTTCAATTCGGTGCCGGACGAGAAGGCGCGGATGCGGATGGTGTCGTCGTTCGACCTGGAGAATACCCAGCCGAATTGGGCGCTGTGCTACCGCTTCAACATTGTGCTGCGCGGCCATAACGCCACGCCGATGGAGACCAAGTAAGTGCAAAACGGCTTGACCCCCTCGCAGACCGTCGGCCCGTTCTTCAAATATGGGCTGACCCCGGATGGTAAATACGACTGGAACGACGCCTTCACCAACAATCTGGTGACGCCGGACACGTCGGGCGAGCGTATCCGCGTCGAAGGCCGGGTGTTCGACGGCGACGGCGCGCCGGTGCCGGATTGCATGCTGGAGATCTGGCAGGCCGATGCGCAGGGGCGGTTCTCCGATCCGCAGGATGCGCGCGCGCTGCCGAATTCGAGCTTCAAGGGATTCGGCCGCTGCGGCACCGATCCGAACGGCGACTATGTATTCGACACCATCAAGCCCGGTATTGTGCCCGATCCCGACGGCAAGCCGCAGGCGCCGCATCTGCTGCTGGCGATTTTCGCGCGCGGCATGCTGCTGCACAATTATACGCGGATTTATTTCGACGGCGAGGCGGGTAACGCCGCCGACCCGGTGATGGCGCTGGTGCCGGCCGACCGCCGCGCCACGCTGATCGCGACCCGCGAGACCAGCGGTGGCCGCGCCGTCTATCGATTCGATATTCGCTTGCAAGGCGACGAAGAGACGGTTTTTTTCGACGTGTAAGGGGTGGAGCGCGCCATAATGATCGAACGTCAGCAGGATGTCACGGTGGCCGCGACGTCCGTCATGGAGCGGACGTCCGATCCGCGGCTGCGCGAGATCATGGTATCTCTGGTCAAGCACCTCCACGGCTTTGTTCGTGACGTGCGGCTGACCGAAGCGGAATTCCGCGAAGCCGCCGCCATCGTCGGCGAGTTGGGCAAGCTCTCGACCGATACGCACAACGAAGTCATCCTGATCGCCGGCTCGCTGGGCGTCTCGTCGCTGGTATGCCTTCTGAACAATGGCGATCAGGGCAATACCGAGACCGCGCAATCCCTGCTCGGCCCGTTTTGGCGGCTGCACTCGCCCCATGTCGAGAACGGCGGCTCCATCGTCCGCTCCGCGACGCCCGGTCCGGCGCTGTTCGTCAACGGACGCGTGGTGGACCGGGCCGGCGATCCGGTAACTGGGGCGGAAGTGGACGTGTGGCACGCTTCGCCGGTGGGTCTTTACGAAAATCAGGATCCCGAACAGGCCGACATGAACCTGAGGGGCAAGTTCACCACGGACACCGACGGATGCTTCTCGTTCCGTTCGGTGATGATGATCGGTTATCCGATCCCGACCGACGGCGTGGTCGGGCGGCTGTTGAAGGCGCAGGACAGGCATCCCTATCGGCCGGCGCATCTCCACGCGCTGATCTTCAAACCGGGATTCAAGGTGTTGATTTCGCAGATCTACGATCCCGCCGATCCGCACATCGACAGCGACGTTCAGTTCGGCGTGACCAAGGCGTTGATCGGCAATTTCGTGCGCCATGACGAGGCGCATCCGACCGACCGCGATGTCGGTTCGCCCTGGTACTCGCTCGATCATGTCTACAAAATGGAAGCAGGCGACGCCGTGCTTCCGCGCCCGCCGATAAAATAGCGACGACGGGAAAGCTTGCGCGTCGCCGCGTGTAAAGCGTTACTCGGCCGCCTGCACTTCGCGGTCGATCTCGATCTCGATCGCGCCGGCCCGGATCAGCGGGATCAGGTCGCGGCCGATCGCGACCGTGTCTTGCGGATTTTCAAAACCACGCAGCAGGAACGAATGGATGCCGAGACGGTAATAGCGCAGCACCGCCGAGGCGACCTGTTCGGCGGTTCCGACCAGGCACGAGGTATTGCCGGGTGCGCCGGTGGCGCGCGCTATTCCCATCCACAGCCGCTCGTCATGCACATCGCCGCGCGCGGCGAACGCGACCAGGCGTTCGCTGGAATGGTTGCCCGGTTTGGGCGCCGGGCCGGTCTTGCGCTCGACATCCGCCAGCAGATGATGCGCCTTGTCCCACGCCTCTCCCTCGGTCGCCGCCATGATCGGGCGAAGCGACATGTTGAAGCCCACCTTGCGACCGAATTTGGCGGCACGGCGCCGGAAGTCATCGACGCGGGCGGCCGTCTCCGCGAGCGGCTCACCGAAGATCGCGAACACGTCGCAATATTCGGCGCCCATCTGCAACGCACCGTCGGACGAGCCGCCGAAGAACAGCGTGGGATAGGGCGACTGATAGGGCTTGATGTCGGAATAGGCGCCCTCGACCCGGTAGAATTCGCCACGGTGATTGAAGGGACTTTCGCTGCGCCACATCTTCTGCATGACCTCGAGATATTCGCCGCCGCGCCGGTAACGATCGGCCTTGGGCAGGAAGTCGCCCTCGCTGGCCTGATCCTGATCGGTGGTACCGGCAATGATATGCAGCGACATCCGCCCCTGCGTCAGCTGGTCGAAGGTCGCGACCTGTCGCGCCGCCAGCGCGGGCGCCACCGAACCCGGCCGGTGGGCGATCAGAAATTTTATCCGTTCGGTGTGCGTTGCCGCGTACTGCGCGATGCCAAAGCCTTCGGCCGCCGAGGCGTAATACCCCACCAGCACGGAATCATAATCCCACTGTTCGTGCAGCCGCGTGAAATCGATCACCCAGTCGCGCGAGATTTGTCCCTTGATCAGGTGGACCGCGACACCCTCCATCTGGGTGCCGATCATCCCGAGGATTTTTGCTGGCATGGCGTTCCCCTGTTCTTTTGGCGATTGATTGACGCCAAATAAACTCTCCGCCATCCGGGATGGCAAGGGGTCGACAAGGGGTCGAATACCTTCACCTCTCCCCGGCGGGGAGAGGTCGATTTGCTCCCGGCGATGCGAAGCATCGTCCGGTGCAAATCGGGTGAGGGCTCTTACACCAAATGAGGGGCCCTAACCCCTCACCCGGCGCTGCGCGCCGACCTCTCCCAACGGGAGAGGTGAAGGGAAATCGCGGCCGATTCAATCAATAATCATCGTGCGCTAATCGATCACGGCGTGTTCCGCGGCAGCCTGCTGGCCGCGCAGGGCTACCTTGGTCGAGCCGATCATGATCGCGAGCGGGATCGAGCCCAGGATGAAGAACATCACCAGCTGATAGTCCTGCGAGAACGCGATGATCTGCGCCTGGATCGCGACCATGGCATCGGCCAGCGCCCGGCCGCCGTCGGAACTCATGTCGATCAAGCCGCGCACGTTCGGCATCTGCATCGCATGGTTGAACGGAGTGATGTGCTCGGACAGGATCGCGTAGTCGCGCCGGCCGCCTTCGGTGAGCTGCGCGATCACGACGGAAATGCCGATCGAGCTGGCGACGTTGCGCATCAGGGTCAGCATCGAGGTGCCGTCGGTGCGCAGATGATTGGGTAAGGTCAGGAACGCCACCGTGCTCAGCGGCACGAACACCAGACCGAAGCCAAAGCCCTGCACGATGGAGACCGTCACGATCTCAGGCACGCCGGTCTGGTCGGTCCAGCCGGTCATGTAGAACAGCGAAAAGCCGGTCAGGCTGAGGCCGGCGATGATCAGCGTGCGTGCCTCGATATATTTCATCAGGCGGCCGACCAGCATCATGGCGACGAAGGTGCCGGAACCGCGGGTCGCCAGCAACAGGCCCGCGGTGATGATCGGATAGCCGATCACGTTCTGTAGATAGGGCGACGACAGTGCCATGGTCGAATACAGCACGAGCCCCATCACCGCCATGAACACGCAGCCGGAGACGAAATTCCGGTCCTTGAAGATCGCGAACTGGATGAACGGCTTTGGCGTGGTGAACGAATGCGCGAAGAAATAATAGAAGCCGACGGCCGCAACGATGAACTCGCCGATGATTTCATTGGATCCCAGCCAGCCAAGCTGCTCGCCGCGGTCGAGCGCGACCTGCAAGCTACCGATCCCGATCGCGAGCGCGAGAAACCCGAACCAGTCGAACCGCAGGTCAAGATTCTTGTTGGTCTCGTCCATGAAGATCATCAGGCCGGCCACCGTGACGATGCCGAACGGAATATTGACGAAGAACACCCAGTGCCAGGAATAGGTCTCGGTCAGCCACGCGCCCAACGAAGGGCCCATGATCGGGCCCATCATCACGCCCATGCCCCAGATTGCCATCGCCTTGGCGCGTTCATGCAGCGCGTAGGAATCCAGCATCACGGCTTGCGACAGCGGCACCAGCGCCGCGCCGAACACGCCTTGCAGCAGCCGGAACAGCACCATCTGGTTGATGTTCTGCGCCACGCCGCACATCACCGACGCAATGGTAAAGCCGGCCGAACAGATGATGAAAATACGCTTGCGGCCGAACCGGTTGGCGATCCAGCCCACCGGCGCGGTCATGATCGCGGCGGCGCAGATATACGACGTCAGCACCCAGTTGATCTGGTCCTGCGATGCCGAAAGGCTGCCCTGCATATAGGGCAGCGCGACATTGGCGATGGTGGTGTCCAGCGCCTGCATGATGGTCGCGGTCATCGCGCAGATCGTCACCATGTTCCGGCGCAGGCCGGGAACCGCGGATGAAACCGGGAGCGACGTCGGGCTCATCGCCGATCAGTCCTGGCTCGCCTGGGCCTTCGACAGGCCGAGCAATGCCGCGAGCGAACGCTGATGCCTGGTGTCGATCGTGGTGTAGGCGCTCATGCCGGCCTTCAGCCGCTGCACGTATTTGTCATTGCTGTCGAAATAGATCCGCACCGGCACGCGCTGCACCACCTTGACGAAATTGCCGGTGGCGTTCTGTGGCGGCAGGATCGCGAATTGCGCGCCGGTGCCGGGGCTCAGCGAGCCGATGGTGCCCTTGAACGCATGATCGGGGAACGCATCGACGTCGATGTCGACCTGCTGTCCGACCTCGACATGGGTGAAATCCGATTCCTTCAGGTTGGCATCGACCCAGGGCTGCGCGACGTCGATCACGGAGAACACCGGCGCGCCCGCCATCACGAAACGGCCGAGCTGGATCTGATCGACCTGGGTCGCGATGCCGCCCATCGGCGCGCGCATCACGGTATGGTCGAGGTTGCGTTCGGCCTGGGCCAGCGCCGCCTGGGCCTGGTAATAAGGCGGGAATTGCTCGAGCGGCAAATTGGCATCGCCGAGCAACTGGGTCTTGGCGTTGGAAAGCTGTTGCTGGACGAAAGCGGCTTCCGCCTGCGCGGTGACCAACGCGTTCGACGAATTGTCGAGGTCGAGCTGCGAGCCGAAATTGCTCTTGGCGAGCGTCGACTTACGCTCGACGTCCTTGTGCTTGAGGTCGATGGCCTGCTGCATCAGGTCGGCCATCTGGCCGTAAATCCCGATATTGGCGCGGAAATTGTTGTAGCTGGTCTTGGCCTGTGCGAGCGTCGCCTTGGCTTGGTCGACCGCAAGCCGGAACGGGATCGGATCGATCTCGAACAGCACGTCGCCCTGCTTGACGAGCTGTCCTTCGTGAACCACGACCTTTTCGATCTTGCCGGAGATGTCAGGCGTGATCAGCACCTTCTGCGCGCCGACATAGGCGTCGTCGGTCGTCACATAGCGGCCGCCATTGAGATAGAAGACGAAGCCTGTGATCACGGCCACGATCGGCAACACCACCAGCAACAGCACGCGGCGGTAGCGCTTCAGGCCGTCCACCAGCCGGCGACGCGGCGGCGCGGCGAGCTGCTTGCCCGCATCGGGCTGGCTGCCCTTCTGCTCGGGCGGGAATTTCAGGACGGGATCAGCCATAACGCGGTTCTTTCTTGGGAGATTCGCCCGGGGGAACCTGGATCGCGTTGCGCACGTTTTCCTTGATCGATTCCAGTTGGGCAAGCAGGCGATGCGCGTCCGACGGGTTGATGCCGTCGAGCGCGGTCGCGGTGATTTCGGAGCGCAGCCCGCTCAGTTTCCCGAGCAGCGGGCGGGCCGCCTTGCGCAGATAGAGCCGGTTGACGCGACGGTCGCTGTCATCGCCGCGGCGTTCGATCCAGCCATGGTCGGACAGCTTGTCGATCAGTCGGGTCAGCGTGATCGGCTGCATTTCCAGCTGTTCGGCGAGTTCGGTCTGTTTCAGACCCTCGCTGCGCTCGATCCTGGCCAGCACCGCCCATTGCGCGCGGGTAATGCCGTAACGCGCGGCCTGCCTGTCGGCATAAAGCCGGACCAGGCGGTGCAACTCGCCCAGCGTAAACAAAAAACTCGCGTCCGCGGAACCACGGGGCATCGGCATCTCTTCTCTATGAGCTTACATATAATAAGCTTGCTTATGATTTATTGATGGCAGCTTAATGGAAGGCTGACCCTCCGAAAGCACATGGCTTGAAAATTGGCAGGACAGGTCAGGTCCCTGGACAGGGGCTTGCCTTGGCGAGGACGGCTCGACTGGAACCAGTCCGGTCGGCGGCTCGATCCGTAATCAGGGCAGGAAAAAGGCACGGCGGCATTTGGGATTGCCGGGCTAAATGCTACATGTTGATGGCCATGACAGCCGCCAAACCGACATTTCCGGCACCGGATCACGACCACGACCGCTGCACCGCGGACGCGATGAGCCATGCCGAAGGGGTTTGCGCGAAACGGGCGCAGAAATTCACGCCGATCCGGCGTCGGGTGTTGCAGGCGCTGTTGTCCAGTCACCGGCCGCTGGGCGCCTATGAAGTGATCGACGAACTCGCCAAATCGATGCCGCGACCGGCGCCGATCACGGTGTATCGCGCGCTCGATTTCCTGATGGACAACAGTCTTGTCCACCGCATCGAAAGCCGCAACGCCTATCTCGCCTGCGCGCACGACCACGACACCGCCGCCATGGTGGCATTCCTGATCTGCGAGCACTGCGGTTCGGTCGGTGAAATTCCCGCAGCGCCGGTGGCGCAAAGCCTCAATGCCGCGGCGCGCTCTAGCGGCTTTACGCCGAAATTATCCGTGGTCGAGATCACCGGTACCTGCGCGCACTGCCAGGGCGCGCGATAAAGGCGCTCGATAAACAACACGGCGCCAAGCCGGTCACGAGGAATAATGCCGCCAAATCAAGTGACCTCCTCCGCCGGGAGTCCGCTCAGCGCGGGCGCTATCGCGCTGATGCTGATGTTGTGCGTGAGCTGGGGTTTTAATCAGATCGCGGTGAAGCTGGCATTGCCCGACGTTCCGCCGATGCTGCAGGCGATGATCCGCTCCTGCGGCGCGTTGCCGGTGATCCTTTGCATCGGCTGGCTGCGCGGCGTGAAATTCTTCCGGCGCGACGGCACGCTTGGCCCCGGGTTGTTCGCGGGGCTGCTGTTCGGCCTCGAATTCGTGCTGATCTATCGAGGGCTGTTGCTGACCTCGGCGTCGCGCGCGGTGGTATTTCTCTATGCGGCGCCGTTCTTCGTGGCGCTGGGCTCGCATCAGTTCCTGGGCGAGCGGCTGTCCGCGTTGCAATGGGGCGGGCTGGGCTTGAGCTTCGCCGGCGTCGCGCTGGCGATCGGCGTGCCCCAGCCCAATGTCAATGCCAGCGTATTGCTCGGCGATCTCATGGTGGTCGGCGGCGGTGCGTTGTGGGCCGCGACCACGCTGGTTGCCAAGGGCACGAGCTTGCGCAACGCGGCGGCCGAAAAGGTGCTCGGCTATCAGGTGGCGGTATCGATTCCGATCTTGGGATTTGCCGCCTGGGTTTCGGGCGAGACCATCACGCATCCGCCCGGTCCGCTGGCGGTCGCGCTATTGGCCTATCAGGCGTTCTGGGTGGTCGGGCTGACCTTCGTGCTGTGGTTCGCGCTGGTGAAAAACTATTCGGCCAGCAAATTGTCGGCCTTCACGTTTATCACGCCGCTGTTCGGTGTCGCGGCGAGCTATTTCATCATGCACGACACGCTGACCCCAGTGTTCGGCGCCGCCGCGCTGTTCGTGATCGCGGGGCTCTATCTCGTCAACAAGCCGGATCCGAAGCTGGTGCCTGATCCGAACGTTCCGGCGTGAGTTGAACAGCGCTCATCGATCGCTGAGATAGTCGATCGCCATCTTGGGAACGATAAGCCCAAAACTCATCGCCAGAATAATGGTGGCGGCCGTCGTGCCGTCGGCGATGGTCGCCCCGATCAGTTCGAGGTTCGGTTGCGATCCGCCGGCAATCTGCACGAGGCCGCTGGCCATTCTGAAAATGTAGACGCCCGGGATCATCGACACCACGGAGGCAAAGCCGATGGCCGCAAACGGCATGTGCCAACGGCGCGAGACCGGCGTGAGGACGAGCCCGACCACGACGCAAGCCACAAGGGCGCCGCCGGCGACACCGAAACCGAACATCGTGAGTGTCGCCCACCGCAGCGCATGGGCCACCATACCGACCGCTACCGGCCAGGGCAGCATCTGGGGTGGCATCGAGAAGAAGATGCCGTAAGCGGCCACGGCGACGCCGGCGGCAATCATGTCTTGCCACAAAGGCACGGTCTCGCCGGCCGCATCGGCCGGCAGCGAGACGCCGAGCGTCGCCAGTCCAAGCAGCAAGCCGATCGAGATCGCCGCCGTGACGAGCATCGCGTAGATCAAACGGGCGGCGCCGAGATGGATGCGGCCGTTGACGAGGTCCAGCACGCCGTTGAGGATGTGCGGCCCCGGCACCAGCACCATGCAAGGGCAGACCGCGACCAGACGCAGCGACGAACTCAACTGGTAACGCTCGGCGAGCGCGCCAATGATTCCGGCGAGGAGTGCCGCGCAAAAGGGCTGGACGAAGACGTTCGCGCTCAATCGCGACAGGCCGCGACGCAGCACCGCGCCGGCGCCGCCGCTGAGGAATATCAGCACGGCGGCGGCGGGTTGTTTGACGCCGAAGATCACGGCCAGGGCCATCGCGCCAGCCGCGGCGGCGAGCGTGAAAAGCCAGGTCGGCGCCGGTGGCGCCCGTGAGATGGCGCCGAGTACCCTCATCGCGGCCGCGGGCGCAACCTTGGCCGTTTCGACATCCTGGACCAGCCGCATCGCGGAAGCCACGCGGTCCATGTCCACGCCGGTGGGATCGGCGGCCAGCTGGGAGATCAGATTGACGTCTTTATCGCTGGATTGAAGCTGCAGTTCGCCCCAGCGCGGCATCAGCGTGACGCGCAATCCCAGCCGGCGCGCGAGCCCCTCGGTCGCCGCCACGGTCTGTTCGGTGGCTTGTCCGTTGACGAAGAGAATACCGGCGAGCGCGAGTACCAGATTGGATCGCTCATCCGACGGCATCTCAGCTTCTCCCAATCTGGTCTTGGCCGACGCTCAGGCGTCGCTTGCGACATAGGGGCTCACCATCTTCTTCGGATCGACGACCCGATCGAATTCGGCCTCCGTGACGAAGCCCAGTTGCAACGCGGCGGCCTTCAGCGTCAGATCGTTGTCCGTGGCGTAATGGGCGATCTTCGACGCCTCGTCGTAGCCGATGATCGGCGCAAGCGCGGTCACCAGCATCAGCGAACGCTCGACGTACTCGTTGATCTTCTTCAAATTGGGCTTGGTGCCCTCGACCAGGAATTTGCGGAAGTTCACGCAGCCATCGCTCATGATCGTGATGGAGTGGGCAATGTTGTAGATGATCAGCGGCTTGTAGACGTTCATTTCAAGGTAGCCGCCGGCGCCGCCAAAACCCACCGCGACGTCGTTGGCCATCACCTGCACCGCGACCATCGTCAGGGCTTCGCATTGGGTCGGATTGACCTTGCCCGGCATGATCGAGGAGCCCGGCTCGTTCTCGGGGATCTCCAATTCGGCAAATCCGGCGCGCGGTCCGCAGGACATCAGGCGAATGTCATTGGCGATCTTGTAGAGCGACACCGCCAAAGTGCGCAACGTTCCGGAGAGCTGAACCAGCGCGTCGTGGGCGCCCTGCACAGTGAACTTGTTGGGCGCGGTGACGAACGGCAGTCCCGTCAGCCTGGCGATTTCGGCGGCCGCCGCTTCCGCAAAGCCCGGCGCCGAGTTGATGCCGGTCCCGACCGCCGTGCCGCCAAGCGCCAGGCGATACACGCCGTGCAGGGCCATCTCGAGCCACTCCAGGGCCTCCGACAACATTCCGGTATAGCCGGACCATTCCTGACCCAGTGTCAGCGGCGTGGCGTCCTGCATGTGGGTGCGCCCGATCTTGACGATGTCGTTCCACGCCTGCGATTTCGCCGCGATCGCATCGCGCAACGCCGTGACCGCGGGGATCAGGCGCTGCTTCACGTTGACGGCGGCGGCGATATACATCGCGGACGGGAACGTGTCGTTCGACGACTGCGCCATGTTGACGTGGTCATTGGGGTGAACCGGAGCGTGGCTGCCAAGCGGCGTGCCTGCGAGTTGGCAGCAGCGGTTGGAGATCACTTCGTTGACATTCATGTTGAACTGGGTGCCGCTGCCGGTCATCCAGACATGCAGCGGAAACATGTCGTGGTGCTCGCCCGCGAGGATTTCGTCGCAGGCCTGAACGATCAATTTGTATCGCTGATCGTCAAGCCGCTTGTCGGCGTGGTTGGCAATGGCGCAGGCTTTCTTCAGGGTGGCGTACGCCGTGATCATCTCACGGGGCATCAGATCTTTGCCGATACTGAAATGCTCCAGGGAGCGCTGGGTTTGCGCGCCCCACAATTTGTCTTCGGGTACTTCGACAACACCGAGGCTGTCGGTCTCTTTCCTCATGCCGGCCATAGGTCTCTCCTACGTTGCAATGGGAACTAGGGAGGGTGGGTCGATCTCCTGCGATTGGCTTTACGCCTGGGGATTGGCGGGCGCTACGCCTTCTTCGGCGACCAGCGATAGGCCTTGATGCAGGCGCCGCCCATCAGCATGGCGCGCTCGCTGTCGCTGAGGCGGCTGTTGCTCAGGAAGGGCTCGACGGCCTGCTCGTAATTGACGACGGCGAAGGCGCGGGTCCAGTCGGTGCCCCACAGGCAACGCTCAAAACCCCAGGTGTCGAACACGCGGGCCAGCGGATCCCAGATGTCAGGAAAAGGATATGGCTCGCGCGACAACGTGCAGGCGCCGCTGACCTTGATCACGGCGTTCGGGCGCTTCGCAAGTTCCAGCACCTTCGGCAGGTCGGCCCAGGGCTCTGGCGGCGCCGGCGGCACGCGTGGCTGCAGGATACCGAGATGGTCGATGATGAAGCGCGTATCGGGATGGCGATCGACCAATGCGATGCCCGCGTCCAGATTGTCCCAGCACAACAGGTTGACCGGAAAATCGTGGCGAACCGCGGCGCGTGCAATCCGGTCGAGCCCGGGATGGTCAGGCGCGCGGTTGTTTTCCTTGGTCAGCATGATGCGGATCCCGACCGTCCCCGGTGTGTGCTTCCAGTCGGCGACCACATCGGCGACATCTGGATCATCCGGATCGACCGGCTTGACGATGGCGAGCCGACCGGGATGGGCGCGTTGCACGTCGACGGCATAGCTCGAATCATAGCGGTACATCGAAAAGGCCGAGATGAAGATCGCGCCATCGACGCCGACCTTGTCCATCGCCGCCACCATCTCGTCGCCGGTGACGTGATCGGGCCAGTTCGGCACGCTGTGCCACGGCCGCTTCGCCGTGTTGGCTTCATAGGCATGGACCTGGGAATCGACGATCGTCATCGGGGGCGGCTCCTCTGTGCCAAATAAGTGACAAGTCTGCGCAAGTCTTGGCCCAACACGTCTGGGCCGAACGATTTTGGACAATGCGGCGGGCCGGTGTCCAGAGCGCAAAGGCGCGGCAGCGTTGCTGCTTCGACGGTCGCAGGCGCTAGCTATTTATTGACAGCTTGAATGCGGGTAGAACTGGCTATCAAACGGCACTCAGGAGACGTCAGATGTTTATCGCCATGAACCGCTTCCAGGTCACCAAGGGGTCCGAAGCCGCCTTCGAGCATGTCTGGGCGTCACGCGACAGTCATCTCGACAAGGTGCCGGGCTTTGTCGAATTCCATTTGCTCAGGGGCCCCGAAGCCGAAGATCACACGCTGTATGCATCCCACACGATCTGGAGCAGCCGCGCCACCTTTGAGGCGTGGACCAAATCGGAGGCGTTTCGCGCCGCGCATGCCAGGGCCGGCGAAAACAAGCCGCTGTATCTCGGGCATCCTCAGTTCGAGGGTTTCGAGACGGTTCAGACCGTGAAAGGCGCCGCCACCGCGGCGGCGTGACGCCGTCGCGTCGATCCGCGATGATGGTATCATAGGTCGCCATCGTCGGAGATAATCAAGAAACCAGCGGAGGAAGCACAATGGCAATACATAAAGGCGAATGTTTTTGCGGCGCGGTTAAGCTCGAAGTCTCCGGGGACCCGGAGGGCATGGGATATTGTCATTGCCAGTCATGCCGTTCGTGGTCGGGCGGACCGGTCAACGCTTTTACGCTTTGGCAACCAGGCGCGGTGCGGGTCACGGCTGGCGCCGAGCATGTCGGCATGTATCAAAAGACCCCGGTCAGCCAGCGGCAATATTGTACGAAATGCGGCGGTCATCTGATGACCAACCATCCGCCGCTCGCTCTGGTCGACGTCTTCGCGGCGACCTTGCCCACGCTCAAATTCGTTCCCGGCGTCCACGTCAACTATGTCGAGACCGTGTTGCCGATGCGTGACGGACTGCCGAAGCTGAAGGATTTTCCGGCCGAGTTGGGTGGATCGGGCGAAGCGGTTCCCGAATAGCAAGGTGACGGGCGGCGAAGGCGCTACTTCTCCGGCGCCGCTTGAACCAGCATCTGCAGCGTGGAACGGGTCGGCGCGAAGAACGTCGCGCCGGTATGCGGCGTCGAGAAATCAAGCAGGCGGTCGTACGCTCCTGGCGGATCGCCGACATACATGCGTTGCAGCATCTTCTCGATCACCCACAGATACCGCGAATAACCGATGAAATAGGTGCCGAATTCCTGATGTCCCGGTCGGCCGAACGGCATGTTGTCGCGCAGGATGTCATATTCGTTGCCATCGGCATCGGTGATGGTGGCGAGCGATTTGTGCGATTTGCGCGGCGCGTCGTCGTCATCGATTTCGATGTTGTCGATCTTGGTGCGGCCGATGATTTCTTCCTGGACAGGCGTTGGCGTTTGCTTCCAGGCGCGGAGATCGTGCAGATATTTCTGCACGACGACATAGCTGCCTCCGGCGAAGTCGTCATCTTCGTCGCCGACCAGCGCCGATGCGGGCAAATCGAGTCCGGTCGGGTTGGCCGTGCCATCGACAAAGCCAAGCAGATCGCGCGCATCGAAATATCGAAAGCCCGAGACTTCGTCGACCATCGTGACGCCGTCGCCAAGGCTGTCGAGCAGGATCCGCTCGAACTCGAAGCACAAATCGGGGCGTTCGGATCGGATATGGAACAGCAGGTCGCCCGGTGTCGCCGGCGCCGCATGAACCGCTCCCTGGATCGGTGCGAACGGTTTCAGCTCTTTCGGCCGTTTGTCCTGGCGCAAGCGATCCCAGAGCGCGCGGCCGATCCCGGCGATGCATGAAAGGCGGCCGGAAAGATCGCGGAAGCCAACCGTCTTGACCAGATCGTCAAGCCCATCGAGCACCGAGCAAACCTTGGCGAGCGTGCTGGCTTCGTTGGCAACCGTGACCACGAGAAACACCGCCGCCATCGACAGCGGAGCGTCGATGCTCTGCGCGTCGATCGGCACCCTGTCCCAATTCTTGCCCGACATGTTCGAATTCCCCGCTTGCTCCCGGCAGTAAAGGATATCGCGATCACAAGCCGGTAGGCAACAGCACGCGGTGTTGCGCCGTGCGCGAAAGGCGCGCGGGTGTCGCGCGATCGGGAAGTTCATCCACCTCGCCCCCGCTTGCGGGGAGAGGTCGAAATTCGCAAAGCGAATTTCGGGTGAGGGGGCCTTTCCGCGAGTCAGAACTCGCTGCAAGTAAGAGCCCCTCACCATAGCCGATGCTTCGCATCGGCGTTCTTCTATCAGGTAAGGACGGCGGCCGGCAGGCCGCCTACGCCCCTCCCCGCAAGAGCGGGGCGAGGGAGAAGAATAGCCGTCACGCCTCACCCGTATTCATCACAAAATAGCCGAGCGCCGGCGACTCGCTTCCCGTCATTCCGCCGCGGTGACGGCGGAAGGCATCCGCGTGGTGTCGCGCGCCAGCACCAGCAGCAGCACGAGGAATCCGGCCTCGACCGCCGCGAACAGCACAAAGGCTGCCGGAAACGATCCGCCGGTGGCGTGGATGATCGCACCCATTGACCATGGTGCTGCGAAGCTGGCGAGGATGCCGAACACCTCGGAATAGCCGATCGCGGCCGGCGCCAGCGTATCAGGGTATTTCTCGCTCATCAGCGAGAAGATCGCGCCGCCGCCGAGCACCGCAAGTCCGCTCAGCGCCGCATACGCGACCAGCGCCAGGAAGCTCATCTCATAGACCGTGCTGGTCAGGAACAGGATCGCCGTCAGCGTCGCCAGCAGCGCGCTGAGCTTGATCATGAAGGTCTTGCCCATGTTGTCGGCCATGTAGCCGCCGATGATCAGGAACAGCACCTGCGACAGTCCCATCACGGTGCCGATGATGGCGCCGGAGGCCGGCGGCATGTGCTGCACCGTGATGAAGGCCGGCACCACCCAGGTCGCGGTGCCGGAAAGCGCGAAGGTGCAGGCGGCGATACCGAGGCCGCCAACCGCGATCCATTTTGACTTGAAGATTTCGGTCACCGGCAGATGCGCGCGCGCCGGTTCGTTTTCCCAGGCAAAACCCGCATAGCCGATTTCGGCAGGCCCCGCCTTGACGAAGATGGCGTCGAGCACGGCCACGATCAGGGTGCCGGCCGCCAGTACGGCGAAGAAGTGCCGCCAACTGGTGGCGAGCGTCAGCGGAATTCCCATCGCGAAGTCCATGGTGATCGCGAGGCTGTAGGCCGCGAGGATCATGCCGACCACGGCACCGCGGCGCCATTGCGGAAACCAGCCGAAGATCAGCTTCATGTTGCCGATGAAGATCGCGGCGTCGAAGAAGCCGATGATCAGGCGAAGCGCCAAGAGCTGGGCGTAACTCTGCACGAACACCTGCAACACCATGCCGATGCCGGTGCCGACGAGGCCGATCAGCAAGAGGCTGCGCGCCGACATGTTGCGGCTGAGCGGCGACCACGCCACCATGCCGATGCCGACCGTGACGGCGAAGATGCCTTGGGCGAGGCCGGCCTGCTCGGGGTTGAGGTTGAGGGTCTGCGAGATCCAGGGAATCACCGCCGCGAAGGCATACCAGTCGGCGGCGAGAAACATCTCGCACACGAAAGCGAGAGCCAGCATCCATTTCTGCCAGCGCCCGATGCGGGCCCGGTCGGATTCGGAAAGCGTTGTCCAGTGCATGGTCGACCCCTTGTTGATCGGTTGAAAATCGGCAAGACGTTGGAGGAGACGTTGGCGGTTCAGGCCGGTGGCGGCAGGAAATTGACGTCGTGTTCGGCGGCGATGCGAACCACTTCCGCCGGGTCCGGCACCTGATGGATGCGGTCGAACAGGGTTTTGAGCGAGCGGGTCGGCGTCACCCAGAACAGGCTGGTGGCGGTCTCGCCGGATTTGTTGAAGATGCCGTGGGGAATGCCGCGCGGCATCCGCACCAGATCGCCGGCCTTGGCTGTGAAATCCTTGCCGTCCAGCCACAGATCGTAGCGACCGCTCAGCACATAGACGAATTCGTCCTGGGTCGGGTGGATATGCGGCGGCACGAAGGTGCCGTCGGGAAACACCGCGTGCCAGGCCAGCGAGTCCGCACTTTGCTGTTTCAGCGTGTAGGTCTGGCCGAGAATGTTCCAGACGACGTTGTCGAATGCTTCGCTGGCCGGGGTGATTCCGGCGGGCATCATGGTCATCGAGGGTCCTCCTGTTCGGATCGCGCCGGTTCAGCCCAAGCCGGCTCAGCCGGTGAGAAAATCAGTGACGATGTGAGCGGCCTCCGGCGTCTCCTCGAACACCAGATGGCCGGTCGCGGGAACCAGTTTGAGCGTGCCGTTGGGAAGACCGGCCATCCAGGCCTGCGCCTGCGCGGTCGGCCGCAGCCGGTCCTGCGCGCCCCACAGCACGAGCGTCGGCGCGGTGATGCGATGCAGCCATTGCCGCAGCTTCGGGTTGCCCTGCGGATGCGCGCCGATCAATTTGGCATAGCCGGTGACTTCGCGGCCGAGCCGCGCGTCGAAAGCGGGATCCGGTGCGCTCGGGAAATAGCGCAGCACCACGGCCGGATCATGCGCCAGATAGGCCGGCAATTCCTGCGGCGGGAAGTCAAATAGCCCGGGCGCCGGCGCTTCCTCGACCACGAGGCCGGCCGGCGCGACCAGCACCACGCGGCGCAGCCGCTGCGGCTGGCGTATCGCGAATTCAGCGGCAAGCCAGCCGCCGAGCGAGAAGCCGGCCAGATCGAAATTGTGCAGCCCCATCCGGTCGAACAGGTCCATGTAGTGCAGCACGTAGTCGTCGATGCTGTCGAGCGTCTCGGCGTCGCCGGAATCGCCGAAGCCGGGATGGTAGGGAATGATCACCTTGTGTTTTGCCGCCCAGCCGCGCGCCATCTCGAAGCCGGGAAATGTCCCGGTGCCGTGCAGGAACACCAGTTCCGGCCCGCGGCCGATCGACAGCACGACGGTACGGATGCCATTGATGTCGTATTCGGCGCGCGCGAAGCCGGCTGTGCTGTCGATCGCGCTTCCACTTCCCTCGGTCATGCCTTCGGTCTCCCATGCAACGCGCTTACGGATGCGATGTCAGTGTGGCGGCGGTTTGCGATGTGCTCTGGAATCAACCGGTGACGCCGAACACAGTCCATTGCGCGGTGGGGCCGGGCAGGCCAAGCAGCGCCTTGCCGCATTCCTCGACGATCTGGTCCGCCATCAGGATGTGCTGGGTCCCCGAATGGATGTCGCGATAGCAGCGCTGCATCGCCGTGTTGTGCAACGAGGCGCCGCGCGACGCCCGGTGCGCGAAGGTGCCGACGTCGGAAATCACGTCGTGAATGTGCCGCAGCGACAGCTTGATCATGGTCATCTGGTCGAGCGACGGCTTCTCGCCGCGACTGCAGGTCTCGGAGACGCCGCGCCAGGTTTCGTGCACCAGCGCCCGGGCGGCGCGGTAGCGCGCTTCGGCCTGCGCGAACTGAAACCGGAAACTGGCGCTGTCGCTCGATTGGCCGAAGGGATCGCGGCGCGGCACGATCACTTTCACCAGTTCGTCGAGCATCCGGCGCCCGACGCCGATCGCCCAGCCGGAATGCGCCCAGGCGCTGTAGCCGGCAAGGCCGAGCGCGCCTTGGGCGCCGCCGCGCCGCGGCGCGCCGATGTCGAAGTCGTAGGTCATCTCGGTGGGAACGAACAGTTCGTCGCCTTCACTCAGCGTATAATCGAAGCTGCCGGTGGCGCGCAGGCCGAGCACATCCCAATTGCCGAGCAGCTTGATGGTCGAGCGCGGATGATGCGTGACCACGATCTTGGGCTGCCCGTTGGGCTGGATGATCATGTCCTTGCCCGTGGCATCGGTGACGAAGCAGCCGGAATGCACCCATTCGGCGTGCTGGATGCCGCTGCCATAGGCCCAATGGCCGCGGATCATGTAGCCGCCGTCGACCGGGCGCGCGAAGCCGCGCGGCACGCCGTTGCCGGCGATGGTGATGTCGGGCCCGTTGGCGAACACCTTGTCGATGCCGCTGTCCGCGATGTAGATCGCCATGGTGGTGCCTTCCATGTTGTTGCCGATCACGCACCAGGCAGCGGAGGCATGCACGTAGGACAACCGCTCGACCACCGTCATGGCGTCGTAGGGCGACAGCTCGGGGCCGCCGACGGCTTTCGGGAACAGCATGGTGTAGATGCCGGCCTTGCGCATCGCGGCCACCACGTCGTCGGTCAAATGGGTGAGGCTTTCAGCTTCGCTGGCTTGCGCCTCGATCAGCGGCAGCAACGCGTCGAGCCGCGCGTGGAATTCCGCGACCGGGGTCGCAGCGGTTTCGATCGTGGTGGGCTTCACCGATACGTTCATGGTCGACATCCCTCGTTTAAGTCTGCTGTCTCCGCCGCGGCGCCAAAGCACGGCCGGTCGCGCGCCCGCATGCGGACGCAACCGGGGCTTTGAGCCTCGCTTGACGTTGAAGACATTCTTGTTCGGATCGCGCGGCGACGACGCGACGGTCATGCCGATCCCTTGTCGCCGCTCAGTCGCATCCCGCTGTGAAGCTAGGCGGAGCGCAACGCCACCGACAATCCCCCATGATGGGGGGATCGGCTCAGTCGCCGGCGTTAGCTCGGTGGCCGATGTTAGCAGATGCGGTAAAACTAAGCGCTGCGCCTCAAGGCTTGCTGCTTTTTTTCGCTTGACCAAACAACAGGTTGCGGAGAGCCTGTATAAGGGGAATGCGGAGGCGCGCTCAAGGCGCGCCTTGAGTCGTTCTCTTGCGCCGTTTTTATGTCAGATCCAAGCGAGGGAAGCGTGCAAGCGGTTTCCGGGTTCCAGAACGATCATTTGGCCGATCGCATGATGTCGATCGCGGAAAGCCGGTCGCTTGACGCCCTCGGCATTGCCTGCGGTACGGCGCTGCGCGACTTGACCGCTTCCGCCACGGTCGGCCTCTATCTGCTGGATGCCGTCGAGCCTGATTTGGCCTACAGCCAGCATGTCGCCGAAGACTTCCTCGACAATTATCGATCCGGCTTCTGGAAGAGCGATCCGGTGCTCGACTGTATCCTCACCCAGGGACGTACCGTGGACGGCGCGTCGCTGCTGGGCACCGACGGCTGGCCGCGCAGCACGTCGCTGGAGATGCTTCGGCACTGGGGTTTTGGCTGCAACATGGGCGGGCCGCTGCGCCACGAGAACAGGATCGTCGGCGTGCTGTTTACCGCGACCCGTGAGGCCTCGGCCTACACGCCGTTGCAGCGGCAGCGCATGGAGATGTTGTGCCGCGCCGCGTCGCTGGCGCTGGCCAACATCAGGAAAGCCGGCCAGACGGCTTTGCCCGGCGGTGAGAGTGGATCTCCCGCGAGCGGGAGTTCGTCCGCCATCCTGCTGCGAAATGCGGCGCCCGTGTCGATGGCAGCACTTCCGCCGCGTTCGGCCGACGTGGCGATCCGGGTGTGCCGCGGCCAGACCAACAAGGAAATCGCGCGCGAGATGGGGATCTCCGACCAGACGGTGAAGGAGCACGTCGCCAATCTTTGCAAACGCTTCGGCACCCATAACCGCACCGGCCTCGTGGCCTGCCTGCTCGGCGGGATGTCGCAGCAATAGCCAGGCGTGCATGATGACACTAGTTAAGCCGGAGCGCGCGCTTCGCTTCACCTCTCCCCGCCGGGGAGAGGTCGATTTGCGAAGCAAATCGGGTGAGGGTTCTTACTACCAAGCGAAAGGCCCTAACCCCTCACCCGGCGCTACGCGCCGACCTCTCCCAACGGGAGAGGTGAAGGGAAATCGCGGCCGGCATCGTGCGCCATCGGCGCGCACCCATTCGACGCCAATCATCCCGGATCATGACGTGAGTTTTTCCAGCTCCCTGCTCAATTCGTGCAGCTGGTAGGGCTTGCGCAGAATGGGAAACGGCAGGTCGACCTCGCTTCCGTTGCCGCTGTAGCCTGTCAGAAGCAGAATGGGCATTTTCGGGTGCAGCTCTCGAATGGTTCTGGCCAGTCCCACGCCATCCAGCTTTCCCGGCATTACGATATCGCTGCAAACGATATCGATTTTGTTGTTTTCGATCTCCACCAAGGCAGCCGAAGCGTCCGAGGCCCAGCGGACGGTGTAGCCGAGCTGTCGCAGCAAGCCGCTGCTTGCGTCCGCCACTTCGGGATTGTCCTCGACCAGAAGAACGGTGCCGTTGCGGGCTGCCGATAGAGAGTCATCTTGCGGCACCTGCGCGGCTGTCGATCTCGGCAGGCAGATCGTGATTTTGGTGCCCTCGCCCAGGGTACTCCTCAGATCGATCGAGCCCCCGGCCTGATAGGCGAACCCGTGCACCTGCGACAGGCCAAGACCGGTACCTTTGCCGACCGGTTTGGTGGTGAAGAACGGATCGAATACCTTTGCCGCGATATCGTCTGGAATTCCGGTACCGGTATCTTCAACCGAGATGGCCACCAGATTTTCACCCGGCATATTCCTCGCTTTGATGGTGACCAAACCGCCTTCCGGCATCGCGTCACGCGCATTGACGACAAGGTTCACCAGCGCGGTTTCGAATTCGTTTGGATCGACGAAGATGTTCCAGGTGTCATCTTCGACATCGATCACCAGCGATACCGTGCCGCCCAGGCCGCTGTTCAAGACGTCTCGCAGAGCATCGAGGCGCCCGGCGACTTTGATGGTTTGCGGTTGAACACTTTGGCGCCGCGCGAAAGTCAGCAACTGGCGGGTGAGCGCAGCCGCGCGCTCTGAAGCAAGCTCGATCGATCGCAACGCACGGACCGACTTCGGGCTGCTGGCTTCCTTCTTGATAGTGTGAATGTTGCCGGAAATAATCATCAGCAAATTGTTGAAATCATGGGCGACGCCGCCGGTCAGTTGACCGAGCGCATCGAGCTTCTGCGATTCCGCAAGTTGTTGCTGGATTTTCGCGAGCTTTTCCTGCGCCTCCTTGCGCTCGGTGATATCCCGCGTGATCTTGGCATAACCGATCAGCTCGCCGGCCTCGTTTTGGATCGGATCGATGACGACGTTTGCCCAGAAAAAAGAACCGTCCTTCCGGACGCGCCAACCCTCCTCTTCATAATGACCCGTCTCCAAGGCCGTTCTGAGCGCATTGGCAGGTTTTCCGTTGGCGCGATCGGCCGGCGTATAGAACCGCGAGAAATGTTGCCCGACGATTTCCTTCGCGGAATAGCCCTTGATGCGTTCGCCGCCCGCATTCCAGTTTGAAACGATGCCGTCGGGGTCCAGCATGTACAGGGCATAGTCGGTTACGCCGCTGACCAGCGTTTTGAACTGGCTGTCACTCCTGTTCAGCTCCGAAAGCATTTTCTCGCGCTCCGTGATGTCGCGCGTGATCTTTGCAAAGCCGATCAATCTCCGTTTTTCATAGATCGGATCGATGACGACGGAGGCAAAAAATCGCGATCCGTCCTTGCGAATACGCCAGCCTTCGGCGATGAAATGTTTTTCCTTGAGGGCTATTTCCAGCGCGCGTTTCGGCATGCCGCGAGCTTTGTCCTCCTCCGTGTAGAAGACGGAGAAATGCTTGCCGATGATTTCCTTGGCTTTATATCCCTTGATGCGCTCAGCGCCGGCGTTCCAACTGGTGATGTGTCCTTGGGGGTCAAGCAGGTAAATCGCGTAATCGGTGATGCCTTGCACCAAAAGCCGGAAATTACGCTCGCTTTCGAACAGGTCGCGTTCGAGCTTCTTGCCTTGCGCCATTACAATACCCCTAAAGGCACCAAATACATTTGGAGCCAAATTGTTCCCAAGGCGATGAAACCTTAGCCATCGCCGGGCAAAATCGCGGGATGGCGCGCGCCAAATCGCGGCCGAGGCGAGACCCGGTAGTGGGTATGACGATCCCGCTAATCGGTCTCGATCGGCAGCGATGCGTCCTTGGCCCATTCGCCCATCGAGCCGTCGTAGAGCGTGAGGTCGCGATGACCAAGCCGATGCAGCAGGAACAGATCGACGGTGGCGGAGATGCCGCCGCCGCAATAGGCGACCACTCGCTTGTCCTTTGTGATGCCTTGGGCGGCGAATTTTGCCTCGGCGTCGGCGAGTGGCACGAAGGCTTTGGTTTGCGGATCGAGCAAGGTTGCCGCCGACACGTTGCAACTGCCGGGCACGCGTCCCGGACGGCCGTAGCGGCTGGGCTCCAACCCCCTATGGAATTGCGGGCCGAGTGCGTTGACGATGACGGTGCTGCGGTCGTCCTTGGCGGCGAGCACGTCGTTCTTGCCGACGAAATATCCCGGCTTCGGTTTTGCGGTGAATGTCGCGGATGGGTATCCCTTTGCCGGCCCGGTCTCGATGGCGCGGCCTTCGATCTTCCAGGTGTCGAGACCGCCGTCGAGCACCGAGGCGTTCGCAAAGCCGAGCGATTGCAGCATCCACCAGAAGCGCGTCGCCCACATCGGCGTGCCGATGCTGTACAGCACCACTTGGTTGCCGGCCGACACGCCGTGATGGCCGAACGCCGCCTCCAGTTGCGCGATGGCGGGCATCATGAAGTGCAGTGTGGTGCTTCGATCGGAGAACTCGCCTTGCAGATCGAGAAAATCGGCGCCGGGAATATGCCCGGCCTCGAAGGTGTGACGTCCGGGAACTGCGACATAGGGGTGCTCGCTGCCCGCAGGGGCGGGTTCGAGATACGTCGTGCAGTCGAACAGCCGCAGGTCGGGCCGACCCAGCAAACCGGCGAGTTCCGTTGAGGTGATGAGTCCGTTTTGACCTGACATGTTCCGCCTCTGGCGCTGTTTTGTCCGATGATAGGATGTACCCTGCGGGCTGAAAAGGAAGGCCCCCGGCGTTCCCTCCCCTTTCAATCCGGCGATTCCTGTCCAATATAGCGCTCAGGGATCGCTTCAAGCCCTCGGCCCTGCACTCAGTGATGGCGGCCAATATAAGTCTCTGATATCTAAGAGAAAAGTACCCGAATCCGTATGGTGCGCGCGATCCTCGCCGCTCCCTTGGTGAATGTCACCAAAACCTGATATTTGTGAGCCCATGAACAAGCCCATCAAGCCACCGCAAGACGACGTCGCCGGCCCCAGCGCCCGGCATCAAACCACCCAGGTCATGGTCGGCAATGTCGCCGTCGGCGGGGGTGCGCCGATCGTGGTGCAGTCGATGACCAACACCGACACCGCCGACATCGAAGGCACCATCGCCCAGGTCGCAGCGCTGTCGCGCGCGGGTTCCGAAATGGTGCGCATTACGGTGGATCGCGATGAAGCCGCCGCCGCCGTGCCGCATATCCGCGATGGCCTGCGCAAGCGCGGCATCACCACGCCCCTGATCGGCGATTTTCATTATATCGGCCACAAGCTGCTGACGGATTATCCGGCCTGCGCCGAGGCGCTGGACAAATACCGCATCAATCCCGGCAATGTCGGCTTCAAGAACAAGCGCGACACACAGTTCGCCGACATCATCGAGATCGCCAACAAGAACGACAAGCCGGTGCGCATCGGCGCCAATTGGGGCTCGCTCGACCAGGAACTGCTGACGAAATTGATGGACGAGAACACCGCCTCGGCCGCTCCGCGCGACGCCCGCGCGGTGACGCGCGAGGCCATGGTGCAGTCGGCGCTGCTCTCGGCGGCGCGGGCGCAAGAGCTCGGCATGCCCAAGAACAAGATGATCCTGTCGGCCAAGGTGTCCGCCGTGCAGGATTTGATCGCGGTCTATCAGACGCTCGCGTCGCGCTCGGATTACGCCATCCATCTCGGCCTCACCGAGGCCGGCATGGGATCGAAGGGCATCGTGGCCTCGTCGGCCGCGCTCGGCATTCTGTTGCAGGAAGGCATCGGCGACACCATCCGGATTTCGCTGACGCCGGAGCCCGGCGGCGATCGCACCTTGGAAGTTCAGGTCGCGCAGGAACTCTTGCAGACCATGGGTTTCCGCACCTTCGTGCCGCTGGTGGCGGCCTGCCCCGGTTGCGGCCGCACCACCTCGACCACGTTCCAGGAACTGGCGCGTTCGATCCAGGATTTCATCCGCGAGGAAATGCCGGGCTGGAAGACGCAATATCCCGGCGTCGAGGCGCTCAACGTCGCGGTGATGGGCTGCATCGTCAACGGCCCCGGCGAATCAAAGCACGCCAATATCGGGATCTCGCTGCCCGGCACCGGTGAAACTCCGGCAGCCCCGGTGTTCGTCGACGGCCACAAATTCCGCACCCTGCGCGGCCCGTCGATCGCGGCCGACTTCAAGGCGCTGGTGATCGACTACATCGACCAGAAGTACGGCGCCGGCGCCAAGAAGCCGGAAGCCGTGACGGCGGCGGAATAATCAACAAGCCACGGTCCCGCACAAGAAGGACCGTGTTCGAACGAACGGGGGAACGCGCATGAGTTCGTTGTCCAGCAAAACCGGACCGCGCTATCGGCACGTCGCCGACGAAACCGAACCCTACGAGACCATCGCGGTCGAGAAGCTGACACCGATCATCGGCGCCGAGATTTCCGGGGTCGACATCGGCAGACTGGTTTCCGACGAGGCGCGCTCCAATCGCCAGATGGACGAAATTCATCGCGCGCTGGCCGAAAACCTCGTGGTCTTCTTCCGCGACCAGCACATCACCCCGCAGCAGCATCTCGCCTTCGGCCGCAAGTTCGGCGAATTGCATATTCATCCCGCAGCCCCCCATGAGGGCGACGATCCGGCGCTGATGAAGATCTATGCCGACAAGGATAGCCCACGCGCCAATGGCGAGGGCTGGCACACCGATGTTTCCTGCGATGTCGAGCCGCCGATGGGCTCGATCCTCTACATCAAGCAATGCCCGCCGCGCGGCGGCGACACGCTGTTCGCCAATATGTACGCGGCCTATGAGGCGCTGTCGGACCGCATGAAGGCCTATCTCGACGGGCTCACCGCGCTGCATGACGGCGAGCAGACCTATCGCGGGCTCTACGCCAATTACGGCGTCGCCGACCGGCCGGCCTATCCGAGCGCCGAGCACCCTGTGGTGCGCACCCATCCGGTGACCGGCAAGAAAGCGCTCTACGTCAACCGCGGCTTTACCCGCCACCTGATCGGCATCCCCCGCGACGAGAGCGACGCGGTGCTGGCCTATCTCTACCAGCACGCCGAGAACCCGCTGTTCCAGTGCCGTTTCCGCTGGACCGAAAACGCCATCGCGTTCTGGGACAATCGCTGTGCCCAGCACCGCGCGATGTGGGACTACTGGCCCCACACCCGCGCCGGCACCCGCGTCACCGTGAAGGGTGAACGGCCGGTTTAGGCCTCGACGACTTTGGATTCGTGTCCCGGGCGCGGTGCAGCGCTTCTTCTGCGCTGCTCCGCAGAACCGGGACCCAGCTACGGCTCCAGCGCACGTGGACCCCGGATCAGCAGCGCATCACGCCGAAGCGGCGTGCTGCGCAGCATCCAGGGAACGCACTCCCGGCCGTCGCCGGCTTAATCCAAACCCATTATCTTCTAGCCGCCCTTGACCGCCCCTGCGGTCAGTCCCGCGACGATCTGGCGTTGCGCGAACACCGTCAGCAGCAACACCGGCAGCGTCACGATCAGCGCCGCGGCGGCGAGCGGGCCCCAGCTGAGCTGGTCGAACGAGATCATGTTGTAGACCGCGACCGGCAGCGTCCGGGTCTCGCGCCCGGCCAGCACGATGCCGAACACAAAATTGTTCCAGGAGAAGATCACCGCGAGGATGAAGGCGACCGCGATGCCGGGCCGCGCGATCGGCAGCGCGACATAGCGAAAGATCTGCCAGCGGTTGGCGCCGTCGATCAGTGCGGATTCCTCCAGCTCCATCGGCGTGGTCTCGAAATAGCCGATCATGATCCAGATCACGATCGGCACCGTGACCACGAGGTGGATGATGATCTGCGGCCACAGCGTGCCGAGCAGGCCGAGCCACTGGAATAACAGAAACAGCGGAATCAGATAAGACAGCCCGGGCGTGATGCGGGCGATCAGGATCACGATCGCGGCCTTGTGCGCCCGCATCCGGGCGAGGCCATAGCCCGCGGGCACCCCGACCACTAGCGCGAACGCGGTGGCCGCGCCGGTGACGATCAGGCTGTTCATGAAATAGGTCGAGAACCGGTTCGACGACAGCACCGCGGCATAATTGCCCCAGTTGAAATGCTCGGGGATGAACACCGGCGGATAGGAGGCGTTGTCGATCTCGAACTTGACCGACAGCGAAATCATCCAGAGGAAAAACAAGACCGCCGGCGACACGATCACCAGCAGGGCGAAGGCAAGGCCGGCACGGCCGAGCAACTCCCGGAAGCGGCTCATGTGCTGCCTCCGGTATCGTTCCAGTGCGTGGTCTGGCGCAGCCGCAACAGCGCGCCCGCCAGTGCCACGATCAGGGCGAAGAACACCACCACGATCGCCGAGGCGTAGCCGACGTCGTAGTACACGAAGGCGACGCTGTAGAGATACAGGTTGATGGTCTCCGATGCGCTGCCGGGACCGCCCTGGGTAATGGCAAAGATGATGTCGAAACTTTTGACCGCGTCGATCATCCGGATCATGCCGGCGATGAACAGAAACGGCATGATCAGCGGCAGCGAAATGTAGCGAAACGTCTGCCAGCGGGTGGCGCCGTCGATCTGCGCGCTCTCGTAGGGCTCGCTCGGGATCGCGGCGAGGCCGCCGAGTACGATCAGCATCACCAGCGGCGACCATTGCCAGGTCTCGACCAGCACCAGCGATGGAATCACGGTGTCGGGATGAAACACCCAGAGCTGTGCTGGAATGCCGACCAGCGACAACAGATAATTCAGGATGCCCAGTTGCGGGTGGAACATCATGGTCCACACCAGCGCGATCGCGACCGGCGTTGCCATCATCGGCAGGATGAACAGCCCGCGCAGCAGGCCGCGCATCGGAAACTTGTTGTGAAAAATCACCGCCGCCAGGGTGCCGAACATCAGCGGCAGCACCACCGACAGCGCGGTATAGACCAGCGTATGCCCGATCGATTCGACGAAGCGCGCATCGCTCGGCAGCCGGATGTAATTGGCGAGGCCGACAAAGGTCGGCGGTGAGCCGACCTTCCATTCGTGCAGGCTCATCCAGATCGTGTAGGCCCACGGGAAGATGATGACGGCGAGCACCACCGTCAACGCCGGGGCGATGAACGGCCAATAAGACGGCCGTTCCCACCCGACCGTCCCCTGCGCGTCGGGTTCTGGTCGAGTCTTGGACTGAACCTGACCCTGCGCTGTCGCGGTTGCTTCGCTCACGCTTTTTCGCTGCGCTCCAGGATTGGCCGGAATTGATCGTTGGCCTTCTTCAACTCGGTCGCGGGATCGGCGCCCGACAGGGTCGCGGTCAGCGCCGCGCCGACGATGTCGCGGAATTCCGCGACCGGCACGATCACCGGCAGCCCGAGCTTGCTGATCTTGGCGGAGCCGATCACCGAATCCAGCCACTCCTGGGTCTTGACGCCCTTGCGCACGGCCTCGTCGTTGAGGATCGAGTTGCGGAACGGCACCCCGCCGCCGGCCTGTAGCAGCCGCGCGCCCATGGTTTTAGAGACCGCCCATTGGCAATAAAGATAGGCGGCCTCTTTTTTGGTGCTGGCCTGGGCGATGCCGATGCCGTCGCCATAGGTCGATGAGTATTGTCCCTTCGGTCCGGCCGGCACCAGCGCATAGCCGATCTTGCCGACCACACGCGAGGCGGTGGGATCCTCGATCGGCGGCGCCCAGCCATCGGCGTCGATCCACATCGCGGCGCGCCCCTGTGTCAGCGAGGCCATCGATTCCATCCAGTTGAAGCCGACGACACCAGGTGGCGCCGACTTCATCAGCCGCTGATACATCTTGGTGGCTTCGACAGCTTCGGGCCCGTCGGTCAGGATATTGCCCTTGTCGTCGAGAAACTCGCCGCCATAGTTGAGAAAGAAATTGGTCCACAGCGCCATGTTGGCGTTGCGCAAGCCGCGGCCGGTGAAGCCGTAAATGCCGGCGGCGGGATCGTTGAGCTTCTCGGCGGCGACGACCATCTCGTCGAAGGTCTTGGGCAGCGCCACGCCCTTTTTCGCGAAGATCTCCTTGTTCCAGTAGAGAATGAAATAGTCGACCGACAACGGCAGCGAATGCATTTCGCCCTTGTCGTTCTGGGCGAATTTCAAGCCGCCGGCGGAGAAGTCATCGACCCTCAGATCCGGCGCCGTCATGGCCGGATCGTTCATGAAGCCGGTGAGGTCGGCGAGCCAGCCGGCCCTGTCGAATTGCCGCTTCTGCACGTGATAGCTGAGGTGGATGATGTCGAAGCTGGGTTTGCCGGAGGTCAGTTCGATCACGGCCTTTTGCCGCTGCTGCTGCTCCGGGATGATTTCCGATTCAACCGTGATGCCGGTGAGGTCGGTGAATTCGGTGGCATATTTTTGCAGCAATTCGCCGCGCGGCCCCTTGACCAGATTGGCCTCGAGCGTGGTGCCGGCGTATTTTTTCCAATTCACCTCGGCCGCATAGGCCCGCGGCGCCGTCAGCCCGAACAGGCCGGCCGCGGCAGAGCCCGCAAGAACGTGACGGCGCGAAATCAGGCTGTTCTTGATTGTTTTCATTGTTGCCTCCCCCTTTTGCGTTCCTTGGATCATCTTATTTTGATGCGACACTAGCATCTGCCGGATTTCTCACAACCGGGTCGTGATGGCTTGTCGCTCCGAACACGCGTTGACGGAGGCTTTGGGCTGCGATGGGCGAGGAATTGCTGGCGTTCGGCGATTCACGCGGCGTGGCCGGCGTGAGGAGGCCGTGTGGCTGGACCGAAGCTTTCGCTCCAGCCACGACGGACACTTGGTCCCGCGGGAATACCAGCTTCCCGCCTTGGCGAATCCTTATTTGGTCGGTGGGGAAGGCGGGTGGGGAGGGCAGTTGGCCTCGTAGTCGGCCTGGGCCGCGACGAGACCGTCCTGCTGCTTGGAGAGCTGGTCTCGCAAACTCGTCAGCATCTGGCTGATCTGTTTGATCTGGTCGAGTGTGCTCTGATCGGGATTTGTCTGCGCATGGAGTGTGTTGAGGTTCTCCTCGTTGCCGAGTATCTGGTTTTCCAAGGCCTTGATCGTCTGCTGGTAGCTCGTAACGACGCCCTTGAGAAGCTGGCACGCGGTTTCCAGCGCCGCGTGAATTTCCGTTACCGATGTAGCCATGATTATTTCCCTCTGAAAAATAGTGCTGCGGTAAATGGGTTGGCATCAATGGAAATATTGTTACCTGAAATAGCAGTGTTGTCAGGCTCCATCCTGGGATGTGCGGCTTTAGGACGCGTCTGCCGCACGACAAGGGGACGGCCCAAGAGGACAGCCCGCAGCCCAGGAGGATGCCCCTGTTCCCAATCGCGTTGACGCCCGGTCCGGCCTGCGTCAATCTTGGGCAAAAGCAACATAAAACCCGGAGGTCACCCATGCTCCGCGCAGAAGACAATCGATTTCTCACCGAAAGCGATGCCGGCACCCCGATGGGCGAATTGCTGCGCCGCTTCTGGCTGCCCGTGCTGTTGTCGGAGGAATTGCTGGAAGCCGACGGGCCGCCGAAGAAGATCGTGGTGATGGGCGAGGAATTGCTGGCGTTCCGCGATTCGCGCGGCGTGGTCGGCGTGATCGATCAATATTGTCCGCACCGCGGCGCCAATCTCTGGCTCGGCCGCAACGAGGAATGCGGTATCCGCTGCGTCTATCACGGCTGGAAATTCGATACCGATGGCCGCTGCGTCGATATGCCGACGTCGTATCCCGATCTCAACGCCAAGGATTTGATCCGCATCAAATCCTATCCGGTGCGCGAATGGGGCGAGATGATCTGGGCCTATATGGGACCGGCGGATTCTGTGCCCGAACTGCCGGCGCTGGAGATGGCGCTGGTGCCGGCCTCGCACCGCTACGTCACCAAGAAATGGCAGGACTGCAACTGGGTACAGGCGATGGAAGGCTCGATCGACACCGCGCATTTCACCTTCGCGCATCTTTCCTTCGACAAGGAAGAGAACGAAATTCTCGACATCAAGAAGCACTTCGTCAATCCGCTGACGAGGGTCGCGACCGATCACATGCGATGGATCGCCGAAGACCCGCGGCCCGTGATCAAGATCAACCCGCACGAGGCAGGCTTAACGGTCGCCGGCGGACGGCTCACCGGCGGCGACAACATCTACTGGCGCATCGCCCAGTTCCTGATGCCGGTGCATAGCTATGCGCCGAGTTCGATGCCTGGCGAAAATATTTTCGGCCAGAGTTTTGTACCGGTGTCCGATACCAGTTGCTGGATCTACACCTATGCCTGGAATCCGGATCGTCCGCTGACCCCTGCCGAGCGCGATGGCTATAACCGTGGCAACGGCGTGATGTCGGTGGTCGACGAGAACTACGTGCCGCTGCGCAACAAGGCCAACGACTATCTGATCGACCGCAAGCTGCAGAAGACCTCCAGCTACACCGGCATCAAGGGCGTCTCCGAGCAGGATGCCGCGGTGCAGGACAGCCAGGGCCCGATCGCCGACCGAACCCGCGAACATCTCGGCCCGACCGATCTCGGCATCATGCATTTCCGCAAGCTGGTGATGGAAGCCGCCCGCGCCCTGCAACAGGGCCAGCCACCCGCGCATCTGGCGCATCAGGACCGCTACACCGTGCGCTCCGGCGGCTGCGTTACCCACAAATCCAAGGATCTGAATGCTGTCATGGTCGAACGCTTCGGCGACGCGAACGGCTATGTCGGAGGCCCCGGCCGCAACGCGGCGGCGGAGTAGGGCATTCGCCTGCTTAAATCAGGGGTGTTTTTGCGCGCCGTGCCTGACGTGCAGGATAACGACTTCATCGGCGCCATGGTCGATCGCGTAAAATATCAAGTAGGGGTAGCGCACAACGGGAAGCATACGAACGTGCGTTTCATCGGTCAGGTGTCCGATCAGCGGAAATTCCCCGAGCAATGAGGTTAGCCCTTCGATCCGGCTTACGACCGCGGCAGCAGCGGACCGATTGCGTTGATGGACATAGGCGAAAATATTTTCGATTTCGGTTAGCGCGGTCTCGGACCAACGAACCTTCACGAACGATAGCGATCAAATACCGCAGCGACGGCGTCGTCGCTCGCAATCTTGCGCTCACGCATTTCCGCTAGACCGCGTCGCACAGCACTTCGTTCATCTTCGTTCAGTGGATAGATACCGAAGTGCTTGCTTTCGATGTTGGCGACCGATTTCACGAACTCCTCCTGCGCCTCTTCAGGCCAGGTTGAGACGCGCTCCAGCAGGATTTCCAGTCCTTCTCGTGTCATGAGCGAACTTTACCCGATATTTGGTTGTTTTGCATGCGGTTTGATCGCCTAACCCTTACAGATTCATCACTTCCGATATTCGCGGTTGGCGAGGCTGGCTTCCTCCAGGTCGAGGTCGCGCTCGATCCGGCGCCTGATCTCGTCGGTGATCTTGCCGTCGCGCAGCAGCACGTGAATGAACTTGCGCTCCTTGCCGATCAGTTCGCGGGTCAGATCTATACCGGCCGCGGTGACATCGTCGACGGCGGGATCGAGCGAATCCGGTAGCTGGTTGATGCGGGTCTCATGGCGAGCCCGCAACAGCTTGACCACCTCGTCGGACAATTCGCGGTCATCGGTGATGGCGTCGAGCGAGGCGAGGGCCGCTCCCAACGCCTCGCGGCGCGCCGCGACTTCCGTTTCGATATCCGCCACATGCTCGGTGCGCCCGAACTCGGCGACGCCGAGCCAGCGCACCACCGGCGACAGCCCAAGGCCCAGGCCGAGCAGCGTGACGAGGATGACGCCGAACGAGATGAACAGGATGAGGTCGCGATACGGAAAGGCCTCGCCGCTGGGCAGCACAAGCGGCAGCGCCAGCGCCGCGGCCAGCGATACCGAGCCACGCACACCGGTGAAGGCGATCACGAATATGGTCCGCCATGACGGAGGTGGATCGCGCTGGCGAATCCGCTTGCTGATCCAGCGCGGCAGATAGGTTGCGGGATAGACCCAGGCGAAACGCGCGACGATGATGATCACCGCGACCAAAGCGGTCGCGAACAGGATGTCGTGAAGCGGAAACGCTTTCGATTTTTCGTAGAGCGACCGCATCTGGAAGCCGGTCAGCAGGAACAGCAGGCCCTCGATCAGGTAGATCACGAAGTTCCAGAAGAAGATGCCCTGCAAGCGGGTCGCCGCCGAAATCAACAGCGGGCCGTTCCAGCTGATATAGAGCCCGCAGGCAACGGTTGCGATCACGCCCGAGCCGCCGAAATGCTCAGGCAGCCAATAGGCGACATAGGGCGTGATCAGCGATAGCGTGATTTCGACCTGCGGATCGCGCGCGCGGTAGCGCATCCTCAGACTGAGCCAGCCCACGGCTGCGCCGAACAGCACCTCGCCGACGACGATGGCGGCGAAGCTGCCGCCTGCTTTCGGCAGGGAAAACGCGCCGGTCGAAATCGCCACCACCGCGAACCGATACAGGATCAGCGCGGTGGCGTCGTTGGCCAATCCCTCCCCCTCGAGCACGACCAGGATACGCCGCGGCAGTCCGAGCCTGCGGGCGATCGCCAGGGGCGCCACCACGTCCGGCGGCGCCACGATCGCGCCGAGCAGGAAGCCGACGTCCCACGGCAGCCCGATCAAATAATGCGTCGCGGCGGCGACCGCGAAGGCGGTAAAGATTACGCAGCCGACCGCCAGCAGGATGATCGGGCGCAAATTGGATTTGAATTCGCGCCAGCTCATGGCGACGCTGGCCGAATAGATCAGCGGCGGCAACACCACCAGCAGCACCAGTTCCGGGGGCAATTCCAGCGAGGGCATGCCCGGCACGAAGGCCAGCACGATGCCGGTCAATATCAGCAGGATCGCCGGCGCGACATTGAGGCGCCGCGCCATCAGCGCGGTACCGGCCAGCACCGCCAGCAAAATCAGAAAAATCTGGAACGTAGCTTCCACGGTCTCGAAAATCCCTCGCCCTTTTCCATTCGCCCGGAAAGGCAAGCGCGGTCAATGCCGCGCGCGGGCGGAATCTGCGCCGATCCGTCGCAGGATATCGAGGGCCAAAGCGTTTTCGAGCGAAGTGGGCACCGGTTCGCGTGAAGAAAACGCGTCAAAACAAAAGACTAGAGCTCCGTTCCGATTCCATCGGAACGGGGCTCTAGCTGAGCTGCCGGCCGACCGTTCGGCCAATTTCGCTGAAAACGGCCTCGAGCTGCGCAGCGCTCGGCGAGCCCCCTTGCGTGTAGGCGGCAATCAGCACCGGTCGGTCCGGTCTCGGCCACACCACGGCGATGTCGCCGGAGGCATCCTTGCCGTTGTTGCCGGTCTTGTCGCCGATCCGCCAGTCTTTCGGCAGGCCGGCGCGCAGCCGGTTGTTCCCAGTCTTGCAGTTCAACATCCAGTCGGTGAGCCGCTCGCGCGATGGCTGCGACAAGACTTCACCGAGCAAAAAAAGCCGCAGATTGCCAACCATCGCCGTCGGCGTGGTGGTGTCGTTCGGATCGCCCGGCGGCGAGCGGTTCAGTTCGGGTTCGTTGTGGTCGAGCCGCGTCACGCTATCGCCGGTCGAACGCCAGAATGCGGTCAGCGCGGATGGGCCGCCCACCCGCGCCAGCAACAAATTGGCGCAGGTGTTGTCGCTGAGTTCGACGGCGGCTTGGCACATCTCGGCCACCGACATCGCGCCCTTGGCGAGGTTTTGTTTGGCGGCCGGGGCATATTCGAGCAGATCCTGCGGCCCATAGGCCACCATCTGTTCCAGATGATCCTCGCCGCGGTCGACCCGGGCCAGCACGAAGGCCGCCAGCGAGGCCTTGAAGCTGCTGCACATCACGAAGCGCTCCTCGGCACGCCATGCGATCCTGGCGCCGGTCACGAGATTCTCGGCGTAAACGCCAATCCTTCCGCCGGTCTCGCGCTCGTAGGCCGTGAGGGCAGGGAGCGTTGCGTCGGTCGTTTTGTCTTCGGCTTTTTGGGCAAGCGCCGGCCACACGGCTAACCCCGATGCCGCCACCAGCAAAGCACGTCGATTAAGCGTCACGAACAAATCCTTTTAGAAGACTGACGGCCGAGAGCTTCGCCAGTCTTCCGCGTCAGGATTATGGCGTTGCGCGCCAGATCGGCGTGGCGTTCATTCGCGCAGATCGTAGCGGTAGGATTTCGAGACGATCTGCCAGCCGTCGCTCAGCTTCATCGCCACCAGATAGTCGGTGAAATAGCGCGGCGGCAATTGGCAGCGCACCTTGATGAAGGCGGTGGAGGCGTCCGATCGGTCGATGGTCACAATAAAATCCTCGCGCGGCTTGCCCTCGGCCTTGGCCGATGGCCGCTTCCGCACCCGGCCCAGCCAGTCGGGCACGGTGAGCACCTGTAACTCGCCCTTTTCCAGCCAGCGCAAATCGGCCGAGGGATGGAAGATCGCCCCCAGTTTGTCGGCATTGCCTTCGTAGAGGGCGTCGAAATAATGGCCGACGACGGCTTCAACGGTGGAACGGTCGTGACTCATGGCTAGATCTCCTAAACCCGGTTGTGAGCTCGATTTTGGACGCAAAAAGCGGGGTTGGCAAAGGCTGAACCGAAAGCGGTCTGGGCGCACTAAAGACCAGAGGGTTCCTCAGTCGGGCGCGTCATGATGAATTGGCCTGCATTGCGAAAATGCCACCGATTTTTGTTCGCCGCGGCGTTGCTGCTGCTGTGTCAGCCGGCCTCTGCCACCAAGCGCGTCGCGCTGGTGGTCGGCAATTCCGCCTATCAAAACGTGGCGCTGCTGCCGAACCCGGTCCATGACGGCGCGATGATCGTGGCAACCCTGAAGAATGCCGGCTTCGATGTCGTCGATTCCCGCCACGATGTTCCGGCAGCCGAGTTGCGCCGTGCGCTGCGCGACTTCGCCGATCGCGCCCGCGACGCCGATATCGCGGTGGTCTATTACGCCGGCCACGGCATGGAGGTGAACGGCACCAATTATCTGATTCCGGTGGATGCGAAACTGGAACGGGATACCGACGTCTACGACGAAGCCGTTTCGCTGGACCGGGTGCTGGTGGCGATCGAGCCCGCCAAGCAGTTGCGGCTGGTGATCCTCGATGCCTGCCGCGACAATCCGTTCGCCAAATCCATGAAGCGGACGGTGGCCTCGCGCGCGATCGGGCGCGGCCTCGCCCAGGTCGAGCCGGCGAGCCCCAATACGCTGATCGCCTATTCCGCCAAGGCCGGCTCGACGGCGTTGGATGGCGACAGCACCAACAGCCCGTTCACCATTGCTCTGTCTAAACATCTGACCACGCCGGGCCTCGATGTGCGGCGCGCCTTTGGATTTGTCCGCGACGACGTGCTGAAAGACACCGCCAACCGGCAGGAGCCGTTTGTCTATGGCTCGCTCGGCGGCGACGATGTGCCGCTGGTGCCGGCTCCGGCCGCGGCACCAACCACTCCCGCTCCCAGTGCCCAGTCCGAGGCGCGCCGCGACTACGAACTGGCGCTTCAGGTCGGCAATAAGGACGCGTTGAACGCTTTTGTCGCGCAATATCCAGATGGCTTCTATGCCAACCTAGCCCGGATTCAGCTCGCCAAAATTGCCGCCGAGGAAGCCGGGATTGCCGCGACCGAAAAGGCGCGGCTGGCCGAACAGCAGCGGGCGCGGTTGGCCGCTGAAGGCGCGCAAACCGCGCAGCAATTGCAGGCCGCCGAAGCCGACGCGAAGGCCGCCGAGCAGGCCCGCATCGCCGCCGAAAAAGCCAAGCAGGTGGCGTTGGAGCAAGCCGCCGATGCCGAACGCAAGCGCGCGACGGTAGAGACATCCGCCGCAGTCGCGGTTCCCGGCACCGCCGAAAAGACGCAAGAGACCCCAAAGACCCACGAAACCAATGTCGCGGCGTTGACGTCGGGGCCCCCGCCGCAAGCCGATCTGGCAAAATCCGTTCAGATCGAATTGCGCCGGGTCGGCTGCCTGACCGGCGCGGCCGATGGAGAGTGGAACGCGGCCTCGCAGCGTTCGCTGACGCTGTTCAACCGCAACGCTGGAACCAGGTTCGACGTCAAGGCCGCGAGCCTCGATACGCTCGACGCGATCAAGCAGAAATCGTCGCGGGTGTGCCCGCTGGTCTGCGAACACGGTTTTAAGGCCGAGGGCGATCGCTGTGGCAGAATCGTGTGCGGGGACGGATCGTTCCTCAACGACGACAATGAATGCGAGAAGCGGCGCGGTAAAACCCCGACCGCCGCGCGCGAACGCAACGACCGCCGCGAACGAGCGGGTCGCGCCGATCGATATGACCGGGATCTGCCGGAGCGCGACGCGCCGGAATTCAGCGCCCCCAGGCCGAGGGCGTCGCAGCGGGCGTCGGGATCCGGTGCGGGCCAGGTCGTTTGCGGCATCAGCGGCTGCGCTGCGGTCTCCCGGGGATGCCACGTCGAATATAAAACCACCGCGCAAGGCGGCCCGGTCGAAGGCGGCGGCGGCAATGTGCAGGTCTGTAATTGAGCGTCATTCCGGGATGCGGCTAGCGCATCATGAGATGAGATTAGATTAGATCAAGCCATAGCAGCAACGACAGCGCGCTCCCTCTCCCGTTGGGAGAGGGTTGGGGTGAGGGGTTACGGCCTCTCGTTAAGCGCCCCTCACCCGATTTGTGCCGGACGATGCTTCGCATCGCCGGGAGCAAATCGACCTCTCCCCGACGGGGAGAGGTGGGCTGAACATCAAATCGCACTGGCGGCGATGTTGACCATCAGGGCGACCAGCGCGGTGTTGTAGATGAACGAAACGATGCCGTGCGCGGTGGCGGTACGGCGGATGGTCTTGTCGGTGATGCCGACGTCGGAGACCTGCGCGGTCATGCCGATCACGAACGAGAAATACACAAAATCCCAGTAGTCGGCGTTCTCATGGGTGTCGCCGCTTGGAAATTGCAGGCCGCCGGGCTTGGCGCCGCGATAGAATTCATGGGCGTAATGCAGCGCGAAGATGGTGTGCACCGCGGCCCAGGATAGCGCGATGGTCACGGTGGCCAGCGCCAGCGCCGGCACGCTGTGCTGCGAGGCGCCGAGCTCGAACACGATCGCCGCGATGCTCGCAAACGCGCCGAGCGCGACCACCAGCAGGATCAGGAACCGGCCATCGTCCTGCAGCACCGCGTTGCGCTTGATGCGCGCCAGTCCGCATTGGAACATCATGGCGTAGACCAGCAGCAGATAGGCTGCGATGAAGATGTCCCAGCCGAGCAGCGCGCGCGTCACTTGCCGCAGCGAAGCCGGCAGCAGCGCGTACGCCACGATCCCGACCACGATCGAGATGAACGTGCGCGGCCGCGCATAGACCACGCGGACCGGCTTCGACATCTTGCGAAAACGAACAAGAAGCGCGTCTTCGGCTTCGTTGCCCGTCATCGGCCGCTTCAGTTCTTGCGTTCGGCGACGAACCGCGCGGCGGCGCGCAGCACGTCGCCCTTGGCGCCGAAGATCGAGAGCGCGGAATCGGCGCGGGCCAACAGATCGCGCACGCGCTGCTTGGCGCCGTCGATGCCGAGCTGGGTCACAAAGGTGGTCTTGCCGAGCGCCGCATCGGCGCCGGCCGGCTTGCCGAGCGCTGCGGCGTCGCCCTCGACGTCGAGCAGGTCGTCGGCGATCTGGAAGGCTTCGCCGAGCGCGCGGCCGTAATCGTCGAGCGCCTGGTATTCCTTTGGCGTCGATTGGCCGAGGATCGCGCCGGCAATGCAGCCATAGCGCAACAGCGCGCCGGTCTTCATCTGCTGCAGCCGCGCCACATCGACCGGCTCGCGGTCGCCGAAGCGGCCCTCGCCGGCGAGGTCGAGGATCTGGCCGCCGACCATCCCACCGATGCCCGACGCGCGCGCGAGCGCGCGGGTCAGCAACAGCCGCACCATGGCGTCCTGGTGAATCTCGTCGCGGCTGATGATGTCGAACGCCAAGGTCAACAGCCCGTCGCCGGCGAGGATCGCGGTGGCGTCGTCGGTCTTCTTGTGGAGTGTCGGCCGGCCGCGGCGCAGGTCGCTGTTGTCCATCGCCGGCAGGTCGTCATGGATCAGCGAATAGCAGTGGATGCATTCGAGCGCGGCGCCGGCCAGAAGCGCGGACTCGCGCGCCACGCCGAACACCGCCGAGCTCTCGACCACCAAAAACGGCCGCAGCCGCTTGCCGCCGCCGAGCGAGGAATAACGCATGGCGTCCATCAGCCGCCTGGGGCGCGCGATCTCGTCGGGCAGCAGCGCGTCGGACAGCAATTTCGCCAGCAGCGCCTCGGTATCCTCGGCGGTCTGGTCCAGGCGTCGTGCAAAATCAGTGGCGGTCGCGGTGGTCATTAAGAATAGCTCCAGATCAATTTGGCCGGACAATCGTTGATGGCACCGGCTTCGTCAATTCCGCAGCCAGCCCGGTGGCCAGCGCCTTGAAAGCGCTGGAAAACCCATGGATTATCATGGGGATGTCACTTAAGGCCTGCTTCCTGCCATGCGCGGGCCGAACCAGAAACTTGAGATTTTGCGCATTGTCCGGACTTTATTGCTGATTTTGCTGGTTGTGCTGCTGCTGCCCTATCTGTTGGCACCGCTGTATCGCGCCGGCCATCCGGTCTCGGCGCTGATGGCCTGGCGCCGGCTGACCGGCGCGCCGGTGTCGCGGCAATGGATCGATTTCAACGCCATGTCCCCCTATCTGCCGCGCTCGGTGGTCGGCTCCGAGGACGCCAAGTTCTGCAGCCATCACGGCGTCGATTGGGAGGCGCTGCAGGACGTGATCGACGACGCCGAGGACGGAGAAGTGACCCGTGGTGGCTCGGGCATCACCCAGCAGGTCGCCAAGAACCTGTTCCTGTGGCCGGGCCGCAGCGTGGTCCGCAAGGCGCTGGAGCTGCCACTGTCCCTGTGGATCGACTTCGTGCTGCCGAAGCAGCGGATCCTCGAAATCTATCTCAACATTGCCGAACTGGGGCCATCCGGCCAGTTCGGCGCCGAATCGGGCGCGATGTACGCCTTTGGCCATCCGGCCTCCAGCCTGTCGCCGCGCGAGGCGGCCCTGATGGCGGCGATCCTGCCCAATCCCGTCAAGCGCAGCGCCCGTAATCCCGGCCCCGGGGTGCGCCGGCTGGCCGGGACCTATACCGCCCGGGCCGCGTCCGCCGAGTTGCAGCGCTGCTGGCGTGAAAATCGGGGATTTTAGAGTGTTTTCGGCCGATTTTCGTTCGCCGGGACCCTAGCTTTGCAACCCCTCATCCTCTATAAGCCCGGCCTTATCCGCATTTTAGCTTGCGCGCGAAAGCGCTGAGCCGTCCGGTTGCGGACGATGCCGCCAACACCCCTAGAGGATACCGATATGGCCGTTCCCCGTCGAAAAACATCGCCCTCGCGGCGTGGCATGCGCCGTTCGGCCGATGCCCTGAAGAAGCCGACCTATGCCGAGGACAAGGATTCGGGCGAATTGCGCCGTCCGCATCACCTCGATCTGAAGACCGGCATGTACAAGGGCCGTCAGGTCCTGAAGAAAAAAGAATCCTGAAAAGACGCCTGATCGAATCGACCAATGCCGGGCATGGATCGCCCGGCATTGTCGTTGGGATCGGCAGCGCAGCGCGCCTCACGCGCACGGCGGCAAAGACGGGCTAACCGCGTGAAGCTCCGCGGCACCACAACCCACATGATTTTGACCGCGCCTGCCTGATTTCGGCCAACCGTTGTTGTAAGACGGTTCTTGGCGGCGCGAATGCTGCTTCGTCCGGCAATTTTCCGGTTCTCCCAATAAGGCCTTGCCGATGTCCATGGTCGGTTTTCCGCTGCTTCTGATTCCGCTCGCGATCTACAACATCGTCGTCTTCCTGATGCCCGGCCTGTCCTTGGCCGAGCCGGTCGTGAAGCTGACCTTGATGTCCGGCACGGTGTGGCCGGTGACGCTGAGCGATATCCTGCTGGCGCTCGGCATCGTGATGCTGATGTTCGAGGTCATCAAAGGCGCCCGTCCCGGCGCGAAATATCTGATGGATCATTTGCTGGCGCTGATCGTGTTCGGTGCGGCGGCCGCGGAATTCGTGCTGTGGTCGAAATTCGGCACCTCGACCTATTTCCTGCTGGCGCTGCTCGCGCTGGCGGATTTCCTGTCGGGCATCGCGCTGCGCGCCCGCCGCGGGACGGTGGCCGTGGCCGCGACCAATGTCGCCAGGAAGAGCGTCGTGAGAACCGAAACGCCGGTGGTCGAGCCGCAATTCGATCAAGCCCCTGCGCCAGCGCCGGTCCCCGAACATATCCCCGAATCTGCGCCCATAGCTGCCGCGCCGGTGCCGGCCGCGACATCGGTCGCCGAATCCGTGCTGCTGGATCATCCCGCACCGAGCGTTGCGCAACCCGCGGTCGCCTCAACGACGGCTGCGTCACAACCCGTATCGCCGGAAGTGGCGTCCCCGGAGCTGCAGCCTGAAGGCTCGCAGCCCGGCCACAGCACGCCGCCGTCGCCGGACGCGCCTCAGCGTTAATTCAAATTTCTCTTGGATGGTTGGGGTTCAGACGGTTTGCCGCGGCCGCATGCCGGCGCCGGTGAGCCGATGCCGGTTGGCCGTGTAGGCGGCGTTGGCGTCGAAGGCGGTTGCCGACGATGAAGCTTGCGGCTCCTCGCCGCCGGTTGCGATCAGTTGGGTGACAAAAATCGAACTGGGCAGCGGCAGCGGCCGGTGGTGCGACCATTGCGCCGGCTGCACGAACGGCACCAGAGCGACGCAAGCGGGCTTGGCGTCCAGCTTGGCTTCCACCGCGACGTCATCGTCGATCTCTTCGAACTCTATCGTCTGCTCTGCGTGCTCGCCGTCCAGCATGGGTAACCACCGCGATCATCTGTCTCGTTACGGGACATTTCGTCGTCCCGTCATCCTCTCTTCGCAAAGCCTGCGCCAAAGTCGGCAAAGCTTGCGCTAAACTCGGCAAGGGCTGCGCCACAGGCGGCAGGGGTGCCAAAGCCTATGCCGATGGCATGATGATCGTTCCCCGCCAGCGGTTGCAATGGTTTCCAGATTATTAACGGGTCGGCGGCAGAATAAGTCCTATCCTGTGCGCCGAGAATCAATTCGGCAGTGTCCCGCAACGAGGCAATTGTGACATTGGCTCCTCCGCAAGCTTCGACCCTTCTCGCGCTGCTCGGCCAGGCCGCCTTTGTGTGGGACATCGCCACCGATGCAATGGCCTGGACCGATCACGCCGCGGCCGTGTTTCCCGATATTCCAGCGCAAGCCCTCGCCAGCGGCGCGGAATTTTCGCAGCTGATCGAGCCGACGCGCTCGATCCGCATCGAGGCGCTCAGTCCGTCGCCGCTGGCGCGCGGCGTCGATGGCGCGCCCTACCGCATCGAATATGGCGTGCGGGCACAGACTTCGGCCCCGGTGCTCTGGATCGAGGAATCCGGCGTCTGGTTCGCCGGCCCCGACGGCAGGCCGGCGCGCGTGCAGGGCATCGTCCGCCTCAACAACGAACGCCACGCCCGCGACCAGCAACTGATGAAGCTGTCGCGGCATGATCCGTTGACCGGCGAGCTCAACCGCACCCATCTGATCGCGCAGCTCGCCGAGACCATCGAGGAGGTGACGCGCTTCCGTTCGACCTGCGCCTTCATGCTGATCGGCATCGACCATCTAGCGCGCATCAACGACGCCTTTGGCTTCGATGTCGCCGATGCCGTGATCGCCGAAGTCGGCAAACGCATCCGCGCGCGCTTGCGCGCCGGCGACGTGCTCGGGCGCTTCTCCGGCAATAAATTCGGATTGGTCCTGAAGAATTGCACCGTCGACGACATGAATGTCGCGGCCGAGCGCTTCCTGGCCGGTATCCGCAACGAGGTGGTGCCGACCAAATCCGGCCCGGTTTCGGTGACCGCGTCGATCGGCGCGGTCGGCATTCCGCGCCACGCACGCAACACCGACGAGGCGATCAACCGCGCCCACGAAACCCTCGATACCGCCAAGCGGCGTCGCGCCGGGTCGTTTTTGCTGTGGCGCCCCAATGTCGAGCGCGACGCCCAGCGCCGCGTCAATATCCGCGTCACCGACGAGATCGTCACCGCGCTCAACGAACGACGGATCGTGATGGCGTTCGAGCCGGTGGTGGATGCGCGCTCGCGCGATGCCGCGTTCTACGAATGCCTGGTCCGCATGGATCAGGGCGATGGGCAGGTTCTATTGGCCCCCGACATCGTGCCGGTGGCCGAACGGCTCGGCCTGATCCGGCTGGTCGATCACCGTGTGCTCGAGCTCGTGGTCGCGGAGCTTGCGGCCTCGCCGGATGTGCATCTCAGCCTCAACATCTCGCCCGACACCACGATGGATCCGGAATGGTGGAGCACGATCGAGTCGCTGATGCGGGCTTCCCCCGGCGTCGGCGAACGGCTGGTTGTCGAAATCACCGAAACCGTCGCGATCCAGGATATCGATGACATCCGAGGCTTCGTCACCCGGCTGAAAAACTTCGGCAGCCGGATCGCGATCGACGATTTCGGCGCCGGCTACACGTCGTTCCGCAACCTGCGCAAGCTCGGCGTCGACATTGTGAAGATCGACGGCGCCTTCGTGCAGAACATGGTGCGTTCGGCCGACGATCGCGCCTTCGTGCAAACCCTGATCGACCTGGCGCGCCGGCTGAACATCAAGACCGTCGCGGAATGGGTTCAGGACGACGAATCCGCGGCGATGCTGCGCGACTGGGGCTGCGATTACATCCAGGGCCGCCTGATCGGCCTCGCATCGTCGGAGAGGCCCTGGAATACCGCGGCCCCGTCGGTGCTGCCGGCGGCGTGTTAAAGCGCGATGAGATTGGATTAAGCCTGGGATTTATCCACCCTCCCCTGGAGGGGTCGAGACGAGCGAAGCTCGCTCTCTGGGTCGTGGCGCGGCGCGCGAAGCGCGCGGCGCGACGGGGTGGGGTGGCGACGCAATGGAACGAGGCGTGGCCAATTCAACTCAGCCCACCCCACCCCGGCTCACATTTCGCTGCGCTCCATGCGAGCCGACCCTCCCCCTCCAGGGGAGGGTGAAGGGAATCGCGGCCGATTCAATCAACAATCATCATGGTCGAACTGCAATCAAGCGAGGCAGCATTTCTTTCGTCATCCCAGCCTTGAGCCGGGATCCCCACTTTGCGCCAAAGCAGACGTCCGAGGAAGTAGTTGGAACGGGGCAAGCAACATCGCGGCCCGCTGCCGCATTTGATTTTGCTGTACGATCGGCTTTAGGAGCCTGCCGTTACTCCGGGGGCTGCATTTGCCAAATCTGGCGACGGGGATTGTCTATGAGAGTGCTGTTTGTCATCGGCTGCGGATTGGCAGGTCTCGTCATAGGGGCACTCGTTGGATTCGGCGTGGCCCTCATCGCAATGTCGTTTTCCCCATCGCGTAAGGACGGGACCTTTGGGATGCGGGAAATGATCGTGTGCCTGCCGAGCGGCGCGCTCTTAGGGCTTTTGGCCGCCTCCTCCTGGGCTCTCATGGCCAATCACGCCGCCGGTTAGACGTCGGTGGGCGGACATCCGCAGACCACGTGATGAGGTCCGAAAAGTGCCATGAGCGGACTTGAGCCCATGCCCCTCAACGCCCAAGTTTACGTCATATTGACTGTGAAGACCCGTTAAGGTTGCCGGAGCGCTTGCCGCCAGTAAAATATCGCGATGAATAAGAATGGCCCTTATCGCCAACCTCGCTGGGTAAATGCGATTGTAATCGTAGGGTGTGTGCCGGTTATTCTACGCAATTATGTGTTGCCGGACGGCCCATCGCAGAGCTTGGTGCTTCTGGTAGTCCCGCTGCTCTTCCTGTTTGTTGGAGTATGCAATAAAATTCGAGCGGGCGTATTCTTTCCTCGCTGGGCAGAAAGAAAGATGATGGCTGATCAGGCAAAGTCCGAAAGCCGTCCATGACGCACCCTTGGCTGCTACTGTGGACGCTGTTGTTCCCTTGGATATGCACGATCGCGATTGCCTATATGTTCGGACGCATCTGGTGGACGGCAGTCAGAACCGGCAGATGGCTTTTGGCGAATGGCCGCTCTTACTATTTCCCCAGCAAGTATTACACATTCTCCCTCTACGAGCGAACTAGCAATTCTTTCATGTACCGTTTGGGCTTGATCTGCGTTCCCGTGCTTTTCCTGTTTTTTCTTTCCGTCTCAGTGCTGGTCACAATTGCGTTCGCTGAGGCCCACCATTTGATCTGAACACGAACGTATCTCTGTTTGCGAAACCGAAAGGTCTGCTTTGGGTCATTCGCGTCGCTTTAATCGCGTGCCACGACTTCCGGTCTCCCCCTAGAAGCAGACGTCATCGGTGACAGTCGGTATGTCTCAAAAGCGCCCCGACGAGAGGCGCGGCGTCGTCTCAAACTCATTTTGCAAAGTCGATTTCACAACCGGCCTTGCGCCGAGCCAGCGCCCGTTGAAGTCGCTCAAATCCCCGATGCGTCGCCCACAGCGGCACATAATCGATACGCTGCTTCCAGGATGAAAGTTTGGCGACCACGATCCGGTTCGCGCGGTCGATGAACAGGTTCTGGCCGTGAATGCCCATCGCGAACATCGTCTTCGGCTGATCGTCCACCAGATACCAGCCGCTGCGATACCGCATGTTGGTGCTGATCGAAGCAAACGACTTTCCCCATTCGCCATTTTTCCAGGCGTCGGCGTCACCATTGTCTGCGATGTCGCTGATGACCGAGGGGGGAATGATCTCGCGGGCGCCTCGCTGCCCGTCGTCGACGATCAACTGGCCGAGGCGGGCCAGATCCCGAGCGGTGGCACAAAACCCTCCGGCGCAACGCGCGAGGCCTTTGCGGTCGGTCGTGATATAGGCGCGGTGTTCGGCACCCATCGGTTTCCATATGCGAGCACTGAGCAGGGTGGCAATGGTCTGTCCGGTGGCGCGCTCGATCGCCCATCCAAGCAATTCGGTATTGGCCGAAATGTAGCTGAACGGACCGCCATGGGCCCGTGGCGGCGCCGTCAAGCTTTGCAGAAATGAAACGAGGTCCGCGCCTTGTTCGCGGCCTTGGGCCGGCTCCCAGTTGGTTGCGATCTCGTAAGCGCGTTGCTGTTCAGGTTCGAGAACGATGCTGGCGCGCATGTCCATCAGGTTTCGGAGGGTCGCGCCTTGGTAGAGTGTCGGCGCGATCTCCGGTACGTAGGTCGACACTGTAGCGTCCAGATCGAGATCGCCGGTCGCGTGCAGCATTCCGGCGAGCAAGCCGATGACGGCTTTGGTCGCGGACATCAGAATGTGCGGCGTATGCGCATCGTTGCCCCGGGCATACCATTCGAACAAAAGCTTGCCGTCGCGCAGAACGACCACGGCGTCGGTGCGAATGGCGTTGAGCAGAAATTTTTGAAATAATGAGCCGCGATAGCGCTCGCTGGCCGGGACCAGTTCGGAAATATCCGAAGGCTCATTTTCAATCGGCGCCGTCGGGATGATCTGATCGACGTGGCGAAATGCCCAACGGCTGTGACCGGGAGAACGCCAGTTCGAGAGATCGGCCAACCCGGAGATCGATGTGGGGTTTGTCATCGTTGAGGTGGACCTGTTTGAGAGGAAAGCGAACATCATCAATGGGCTAGATCGGTCTCATCGGACTGAATTTACTTGATAAAATATAACCTATACTGTATAGTATACACAGGAGCGCCGGATTTGCAAGGCATGACAATGAGCCGCCATCGCCATGAATTTCGACTGCCAGCTTGTGGAATTAGCCGATGAGGAAGTCTGATCCGATCCTGATGGCCGCCAAGGACGCCTTCATCGAGAACGGGCTTGGCAACACGTCGATGGACGACATCGCGCGTCGCGCCGGCACTACCAAGCGGACGGTGTACAATAATTTCGGTTCAAAAGAACGATTGCTCGAAGCGGTGATCGACCACTCGATCCTGTTGTTCGAAACCGCGGTGCCGCCGCTTCGCCCGGAGGCTGACCCAGGCCAGATCAGGGATTTTTGCGAGATGCTTCTGCAATTGATGACCTGGCGCGCCGCCATCGGCCTGCAACGGTTGATCATCTCCGAGGGGCCAACTTTCCCGGCCATCGCGGCGCGGCTCTCTTCGCGAATATCGGCGGCGATGTGTCGGCCTTTGGCGCAATTTTTCGAAAGCCACGGCATCAGCGCGGTGCTTGCAGAAAATCATGCGGTGGCGACCGTCGACAGGCTGACGTCCCGGGGGCGTCTGGATCGCCTGGTTGGCATCAGGCAGGCTTATCCGTCGCTTCCCGGAAAAAACCAATTGGACGATATTGATCGAGCCGCGGTTGAAGATGCGGTGCGCCAACTCTGCGAGCTAGAGCATTTCCGGTTCTGATGGAATCAGAACCGGGCTCTAGATTCTTGTTTTGACGCGTTTTCTTGACGTGAACCGGTGTCCACTTCGCTCGAAAACGCTCTAAGAGCCGGGAAAGCAGACGGTCTCATCGATCCAGCCTAACCAATGCAAACCTTTTCGACGCCTGCCCGGGGGCTGTAGTCCGGGCGACGAAGCCCCAACAGGTTCAGACTGCGCGTTCGCGCAGCATCTGAGGGATGCTGAATAAAATGTCGACCCTGTGCAGGGCGGATTAGAGCGTTTTCGAGCGAAGTGGGCACCGGGTTCGCGTGAAGAAAACGCGTCCAAACAAAAAACTAGAGCCCCGTTCCGATTCCATCGGAACGGAAAAGGCTCTAGTTCGGCGGTGCTCAGGCCAGCCAATTCTCTACCTTCAAACCACGTACTCGTTTGAACTCGGCTACGTTGGCGGTCACGACCGTGGCGCCGGTTGCGCACGCGTGCGCGGCGATCAGCAGGTCGTTGCCGCCAATCGGCTTTCCCGCCGCTTCCAGTCGCGTGCGGATTCCGCCGTATTCGATGTCGGCTGGAGTATCAAAAGGGAGCACCTCAATCTCGCCGAGCAGGTCTTCAACCGCCTTGAGCAGGCGCTGTGAACCACTCTTTGCGCATCCATAGCGCAACTCCGCCGCCACGATGATGCTGGTGCATATACCGTCCTCCCCGACCTTGGCGATCCGCTTCGCGGCTTTGCCCTGCGGGTTTCGGACGAGGTCGGAGATGATGTTCGTGTCCAGCATGTAGAGGGTCAAAATAGGCGCTCCGGCGCCGGCACGGGATCGTCGATTTCGGGAAAGCTCTCTTCGATCGGCTTCATCGTCTTGAGCAGGGCGATAAGCCCGCGCTTGCGCACCGGCTCGATCACCAGACGGTCTCCGTCGCGATGCATGATAGCCTCGTCGCCCGGGAGTTCGAACTCGACGGGAATGCGAACCGCCTGGTTACGGCCATTGCGGAATAATCTGACGTGGCGCTGCTCGGTCATCGGCGGAAATCCCAATGGCATATGCCAAAAACATATGCCAAAAAAAGCCCGACTGCAAGGCAATCTCGCCCTGCCGGAAGAGGATCGCCCCGAAACCATCGCCGGGTCTGCGCCTAAAATCTAAATTCCTGAGCCGCTTCAAACTGATTTGCCCTGTTCGGCCCTTACCTCCACGACGTTTCTGATTTTCCGAAATTATCCTTGACTCCAGACCCAAATCACCCTCTTATTCGCTCCCGTCCCGGCCCTCTCAGAGGGGACGTATCATGATCGTCTTGGACGTTGGGCATGGGATGCGATGGACGCGGCGGCGTTGCGCGCTTTTGGCGCGGACGAACGGCGCCAATGCGGACGGCGAAGTCGTGTGGTCCTGACGCCCCGATGGCAGGTGTCAAGTTCTCGGGAGGCTCACGCTTCTTGGGGGCGACGGTGACAAGCAAGCTATGGTCTCGCCGGGGAGAGCACGGAATAAGCCGTAAACCATTGCGCGGGGAAGGCCGGAGTGTTTCCGCTGAACCTGTATGCTCATGTGCGTTTTCCTTTTTACTTTGCACATGAGACCGCGGGTGCAGCGCGCACCCGGTCTTCCCTGCGCCCTCTATTTTTTGGGGCGAGCGAATTTGCAAAACTCGGGCGGGGTGTGTCGCGAGAACGCGGAGTTGTGTTTGCTTTCTTACCCTCCCCTGGAGGGAAAGGGTCGGCTCACATTGAGCGCAGCGAAATGTGAGACGGGGTGGGGTGGAGTAACACGGAGTGGAGCGTCGACTATCGTTATTCGCAGCGCCGCCACCCCACCCCGCCGCTACCGGACGACGCTGCGCGTCGCCGGGGCGCGTCGACCCTCCCCCTCCAGGGGAGGGTGAAGTGGAGCGGATGCCTTCCGCTACAAACCACCGCGGTTCTGGGTCCCGGCTCAAGGCCGGAACGACAGAAAGCCTACTTGCTCTTCAGGGCCTACTCGCTCTTCGGTTCTTTCGACATGCGATCGAGGCGGTCTTGCATTTCTTTCATCTGACGGCGGAGCTCGTCCATGTTGTCGCCTTCGGCGACCGGCTCCGGCACCTTTTCAGGTTCGACGGCGACCGGCACACCGCCGCGCTGTGGCACGAATGGCTTGAACATCGAGAAGGTCTGCTGAAACAATTCCATGTTGCGCCGGACATGCTCTTCCAGCGGCGCGAACGGCGTTCCGCTGAACGTATTCGTCAGTTGCTTGCGGAATTTTTCCTGCTCGCGGGTCAGCGTATCGATCGATTGTTCGAGATATTTCGGCACCACCATCTGCATGCTGTCGCCGTAGAACCGGATCAACTGGCGCAGGAAGGTGGTCGGCAGCAGGTTCTGGCCGGCCTTGTTTTCCTGCTCGAAGATGATCTGCGCCAGCACCGAGCGAGTAATATCGTCGCCGGTCTTGGCGTCATAGACGAGGAAGTCCTCGCCGTCTTTCACCATCGCCGCGAGATCCTCCAGCGTTACATAGGTGCTGGTACCGGTATTATAGAGCCGCCGGTTGGCGTATTTCTTGATCGTGGTGGGTTGGTCTGTTTTCGCCATGGGCTCACATATGCACACCGAGGACGGGAACCCGACGGCATCGCCGCAGGGGTAACGAGCAACGCAACGCAACAAAGTAAGCATTTTCAATTGGCTTCGGCTACCGTTTTGTGCGCCACGGTTAATTCCAAAGCACCAGCGTGCTCAGGAAACTCCCAATCGGGGCATTTTCTACCCTCTGGCCGATTGACACTTCATCGCCAGATTAACAGGATAGACCCGAGAGACAGGCCCGCCATCCGGCCGCCCGCCGTCGAGAAAACCTCAAGCCCAACGCCTCAACTTCAGGGAGATGTCCATGTCAGACGATGTCGTCATCGTCAGCGCCGCCCGCACCCCGGTCGGCAGTTTCAACGGTGCGTTCGCCACCACCCCCGCCCATGATCTCGGCGCCATCGCCATCAAGGCCGCGCTCGAGCGGGCCGGCATCGAACCGGCGCGGGTGTCGGAAGTCATCATGGGTCAGATCCTGACCGCGGCGCAGGGTCAGAACCCGGCCCGTCAGGCCTCGATCGCCGCCGGCATTCCGGTGGAAAGCCCGGCATGGGGCGTCAACCAGCTCTGCGGAAGCGGCCTGCGCACGGTGGCGCTGGGCTATCAGGCGCTGCTCAATGGCGATTCCGAAATCGTGGTCGCCGGCGGCCAGGAATCCATGAGCATGGCTCCGCATGCGCAATATCTGCGTGGCGGCGTCAAGATGGGCAACCTCGAGTTCATCGACACCATGATCAAGGACGGCCTGTGGGATGCCTTCAACGGCTATCACATGGGCAACACCGCCGAGAACGTCGCCCGGCAATATCAGATCACGCGCGCCCAGCAGGACGAGTTCGCGGTCCACTCGCAGAACAAGGCCGAGGCGGCGCAGAAGGCCGGCAAGTTCAAGGACGAGATCGTCCCGGTGACCATCAAGTCCCGCAAGGGCGACATCATCGTCGCCGACGACGAATATCCGCGCCATGGCGCCACCATCGAAGCGATGGCCAAGCTCAAGCCGGCGTTCGAGAAGGACGGCACCGTGACCGCGGGAAGCGCCTCGGGCATCAATGACGGCGCCGGCGTCGTGGTGCTGATGACCGCCAAGCAGGCGGCCAAGGAAGGCAAGACTGTTCTCGGCCGCATCGTGTCGTGGGGCCAGGCCGGCGTCGATCCCAAGATCATGGGCACCGGGCCGATCCCGGCTTCCCGCGCGGCGCTGAAAAAGGCCGGCTGGAGCATCGGCGATCTCGATTTGATCGAGGCCAATGAGGCCTTCGCGGCGCAAGCCTGCGCGGTCAACAAGGACCTCGGCTGGGATCCGGCCAAGGTCAACGTCAACGGCGGCGCGATCGCGATCGGCCACCCGGTCGGCGCTTCCGGCGCCCGCGTGCTGATAACGCTGCTGCACGAGATGCAGAAGCGCGATGCGAAAAAAGGTCTGGCCACGCTGTGCATCGGCGGCGGCATGGGCATCGCGATGTGCATTGCACGCGACTGAACAATAGGCAGCGGGATGCATTGAACGATGAAAAGATCATCTGTCATCTCAGGCCCACGCTGATAAAACTGAAATGCCCGGTCTCGCGCCGGGCATTTTCGTCTGGAAGGCAAATCTTTTAAGGCATGTCAAAGACCGGGCAATTCCGGCTTATAAAAAGATTATCCAAGGAGGGAATCAAAATGGCACGTGTTGCACTGGTGACGGGGGGTACGAGAGGCATTGGGGCTGCGATCAGCAAGGCGTTGAAGGACGCTGGCTACAAGGTCGCGGCAAGCTATGCCGGCAATGATACCGCGGCGGAAAAGTTCAAGGCCGAGACCGGCATTCCGGTCTACAAATGGGACGTCAGCTCGTTCGACGCCTGCGCCGAAGGCGTCAAGAAAGTCGAGGCCGATCTCGGTCCGGTCGAAGTCCTCATCAACAATGCCGGGATCACCAAGGATGGCGCCTTCCACAAGATGACGCTCGATCAGTGGAATTCCGTCATCAACACCAATCTTGGTTCGCTGTTCAACATGACGCGTCAGGTGATCGAGGGCATGCGCGCCCGGAAATTCGGCCGCGTCATCTCGATCTCGTCGATCAACGGCCAGAAGGGCCAGTTCGGCCAGGTCAATTACTCCGCAGCCAAGGCCGGCGACATCGGCTTCACCAAGGCGTTGGCGCTGGAGAATGCCAAGGCCGGCATCACCGTGAACGTGATCTGCCCGGGCTATATCAACACCGAGATGGTACAGGCGGTGCCGAAGGAAGTGGTCGAGAAAAACATCTTGCCGCAGATTCCCGTCAATCGGCTTGGCGAACCGGAAGAGATCGCGCGCGCGGTGGTGTTCCTCGCCGCCGACGAAGCCGGTTTTGTCACCGGCTCGACGCTGACGGTGAATGGCGGGCAATATCACGCGTGATGGCCTTTTCTGTCATTGCGAGGAGCTCTTGCGACGGAGCAATCCATCTTCTCTATTGCACAGATGGATTGCTTCGCTTCGCTCGCAATGACGGATAAATGACCCCCCGCACTGCCACGTTGATCGGACTGACCGCGATCCTGATGTGGTCGCTGTTGTCGGTGATGACGGTGGCCACGGGGCGGATTCCGGCGTTTCAGCTCGCGGCCATGACATTCGCGATCGGCGCAGCCGTTGCGTTCGCAAGCTTCATCTGGCGGCCGGCCGCGTTCGGCGCCCTGAAGCAGCCGCCGCTGGCCTGGATCGTCGGCGTCGGCGGCTTGTTCGGCTACCACGCGCTGTATTTCCTGGCGCTGCGCTTCGCGCCGCCGGCCGAAGCAGGGCTGTTGAATTATTTGTGGCCACTGCTGATCGTGCTGTTTTCGTCGTTGCTGCCGGGGGAGCGGCTGGCGCCGCATCACATCATCGGCGCGTTATTGGGATTGGCCGGCACGGTGATGTTGTTTGCCGGCAGCCGCGGTCACGGCTTTGCGCCCGGGCAGGTCCCGGGATTGATCGCAGCCTTTGTCGCGGCCTTTGTGTGGGCGGCCTATTCGGTGATGTCGCGCAAGCTCAAGGCGGTGCCGACCGACGCGGTCGCGGGCTTTTGTCTGGCGACCGCGCTGCTCGCAGCACTGGTTCACGGCGCGGTCGAGGCTACAGTCTGGCCGGAAACAATGACGCAATGGCTCGCGATCATCGCGCTTGGCATCGGCCCGGTGGGTGCGGCGTTCTTTGCCTGGGACATCGGCATGAAGCGCGGCGATATAAGGGTGCTGGGGGCCGCGTCCTACGCCACGCCGCTGCTCTCGACCGCGTTTCTGATGCTGGCCGGTTTTGCCAAGCCAAGTGCCGCCATCGCCGTCGCCGCGGTGCTGATCGCCGGCGGCGGTTTGATCGCGGCGAAGGATATGATCTGGAAGCGATGACGATGTTATTTCGGCTGCCACCCTGCCGGCGCCATCTCGAACTGCGCAAAATCGAAACCCGGTGCGACCGTGCATCCGACCAGGGTCCAGTCGCCGGTGCTTTCGGCGGCCTGCCAAGCGTGCGGCGGCACGATCGCTTGCGGTTGTTCGCCGCCGGCCAAATCGCCGCCGAGCCGGACCACGCGCCGGCCATCGTCATCGGCGATCTGCAAACTCAGCGCGGCGCCCGCGTGATAATGCCAGACCTCGACCGCGTCGATGCGGTGCCAGTGCGAGCGCTCGCCGCGCGCCAGCAGGAAATAGATCGCGGTGGAAAAAGCGCGTCCGCCGGCATCACACCGGGAATCGCGAAACGTCTCACGATAATGTCCGCCCTCCGGATGCGGCTCGAGGCCAAGCCGCGCGATGATGTCGGCCGCGGTCAGCGCCGGAATCATGGCCATCGAGGCTCAGGACTTGTTCTTGCGCTCGCGCAATTCGCCGAACACCTCGGCGGCGCCGGCGCCTTTCATCCTGACGCTGGCGGCCACCGATGGTTCGTCGGCGCGCAGGAAGACATTGGCCTGCTTCTCGTTGCCGAGCTTCACCGGAATGGTCGGGCGACCTTCCGCGCGCAGTTTCGTCACCTGCTCGGCGCGGGCCTTCAAGGCGGCGTTGTCCGGCTCGATGGTCAGCGCGAATTTGACGTTGGAAGCGGTGTATTCATGTCCGCAATAGAGATCGAAATCGTCAGGCAGCGACCGCAGTTTCAACAGCGAATCCCACATCATCGGATAGGTGCCCTCGAACACCCGCCCGCAGCCGATCGAGAACAACGTGTCGGCGGCAAACACCGCCTTTTCAGTGTCGAACACGTAGCTGATGTGATCGAGCGTATGGCCCGGCGTTTCCAGCACCCGCGCCAGCAGGCTGCCGACCTTGACGACGTCGCCCTGGGCGGCGCGCAGATCGACATCGGCGATCTTGGTGGATTTGTCGTGAGGCGCCACCACGCGGCAGCCGAATTTCTGCTTCAGCTCGGCGACGCCGCCGACGTGGTCGTGATGGTGATGGGTGATCAGGATATCCGTCAGCGTCCAGCCTTCGCGCTCCAGCGCGCGCAGGATCGGCGCCGCCTCCGGCGCGTCGATCGAGGCGGTTGCCTTGGTGGCGGGGTCGTGGATCAGGTACCCGAAATTGTCGGTCAGGCAGGGGAACAGGCGAATTTCGGCGGCCATGATATCTCCATCGTCCAGCTAGCGCGGCAATTTCGTCGCAGCCACATATATCCCCGAATTATGGCGTTAACGCCAAATTCGCAAGGCGATATTCGGCGCGCGTAAGCGCTTCCCGGCATGTTAGATTGGGTTCATGACCATCGACGTCATCGATCTGCGCGATTTCTATTCGCAGCGCCTCGGCATCGTGGCGCGGCGGCTGATCAGTCGCGGTATTCAGGCGCGCTGGCCCGACGCGCAGGGCCAGCGGGTGCTCGGCCTGGGCTATCCCACGCCCTATCTGGGGCTGTTTCGGCAAAACAGCGAGCGCTGCATTGCGTTCATGCCGGCGGCGCAGGGCGTCCTGAAATGGCCGACGGCGCGACCGACACTGGCGACATTGGTCGACGAATTCTCGCTGCCGCTACCGGATGCCGCGGTCGACCGCATCCTGCTGGTTCATGCGCTGGAAATCTCCATCGATCCCGAAGGCCTGCTGCGCGAAGTGTGGCGGGTGCTGGCGCCATCGGGGCGGGTGATGGCCGTGATTCCGAACCGGCGCGGAGTATGGACGCGCACCGACAATACGCCGTTCGGGCACGGCCGGCCCTATTCGCGCTCGCAGATCACGGAACTGTTGCGGCAGACCTGGTTCACGCCGACCGGGTGGGGTGAGGCGCTGTTCGTGCCGCCGGTCGCCAGCGGCTGGTTCCTGCGTTCGGCGGCGGCGTGGGAGCAGGTCGGCGCGGCGCTGTCACTGCCGTTCGCCGGCGTCCATATCGTGGAAGCGACCAAGCAGGTCTATCGCGCGATCCCGGCGCACCGCGAACGCACGCGGCTCATTCCAGCGTTGCGGCCGGTATTGGTGCCGTCGTCGCTAAAGGGATGACGGATAATTTGCGCTCGTCGGGATGACGAGCGCAAATGTCGGTTGCACTATTTCACTCATTGCCCGGGTTGAAATCGTCACCCGGGGTTACCGGTGCGGGGGCCAAGCCGTCCGGGCGCGGACCGTGCGGCCGGCGGCGCCGGCGCGGCGGGAAACGCTCACCG
>NZ_LMUK01000032.1:163404-165854 GCF_009766005.1 Bradyrhizobium sp. S69
TCACCGGCTGCGGCTGAGATGGCGGCTGTGGCTGCGGCTGGAATTGCGGTTGCGGGCGATGATCGCGATTGTGATTGTGTTCGCGGGGCTGATGCTGCTCGCGCGGCTGATAGGGTTGGCCGTTGTCGCGCTGCTGATCGCGCGGTTGATTGTCACGCGGTTGGTTGTCACGTGGCACGAACGGCTGCGGCTGCGCCGGAACGAAGCCGGGCTCCTGGCCGAAATTCGAAAAGTTCTCGCTTTCGTCATCGCCGTCCTCCGAGGTCATTTCATTCTCGGGGCGAGGCTGCGGCTGGTTCTGGCGGAACTGTTCCTGGGCCGTGGCGATCAGGCGGAAATAGTGCTCTGCGTGCTGGTAGTAGTTCTCCGCAGCCACCGGATCGCCGGAAGACCGGGCGTCGCGCGCCAGTTGCACGTATTTCTCAGCGACGTGAGAGGCGGTGCCGCGAATCTTGATGTCGGGTCCGTTGGACTCGAACACCCGGGTCATCGGGTTCTGGCCGCGCCGGTTATTGTTATTATTGTTGTTGTTATTGCTACTACTACTATTGTTGTTGTTCCGGTTACGCATCCGCTTGTTGTTGTTTTGACCGTTTCTCATGTCTCGCCTTTATTCCAGCCCTGAAGTTACCAGTCTAGAGATTGAAGCCTTGAGGTTAAACGCCTTGAATGGTCGCTGTCGTGACCGCTTCGCCCGATGCGGCGCGCGTCACCTGCACAAGCGCGGTGCAGGTCGATTGCATATCGATTTTGCCATACGTCGCGATCAGCAAAGACGCGTTCCCCCGCAATCCAGCGCACGCCGCCGGCTGCGCCAAATCACTTAGCCTGCCGAAACAAGCCCAAGTCTCTCACGTGAAGTATCAAGCGCAATATCAGGCTTTCGTTCGCTTTGCGGTCGGCAGCGGCACAGCTCTCTAAAGCCATCGCGCTCAACTGGACCTGCGTTTAGGAACCTTTCAATCGGAGCGGGCTCTCGCTCTGAGAACTCCGGCCTTTACCCGCGATATCCCTGAGGGGCATCTGCGGGGCCAGCAAACCCTGGACCGACGTTGTGACCGGAAGGTAGTCGCTCCCGCTGGATATTCCAAGTGGTTTTTTTGCACCACAATCGGGCTTTACGGGGGCAATTTCCGCCCCGCCACCGCCCGCGGGATCCCCGCCAGATCGGCTTTGGGCGCTGTCTCGTGGGTTAATCCCGCCGCCGTCATCAAAGCTTCAATGTCGCCGCTCTGGCCTTGTCCGGCCTCTACAACCAAAACGGCGCCCGGCGCCAGGATAGATGCGGCCTGCGGGATCAGCGCGCGATAGGCGTCGAGCCCATCGGCGCCGCCGTCGAGGGCTGCGAGCGGGTCGTGATCCCGGACCTCAGCGGCGAGGCCGCCGATATCGACTGAGCGGATATAGGGCGGATTGGACACGATCAGATCGAACAGGCCGGTCAGCCCGGTGGCATAATCGCACGCGATAAACGTCGCGCGGCCGGCGAGCCCCGCGCCCGCGGCATTGGCCGCGGCGGTCTGCAAGGCTGCCGCCGAGATGTCGGTGCCGAACCCGTGGGCCGCCGGCAGCTCCGACAACAGCGCCAGCAGGATCGCGCCCGAGCCGGTGCCGAGGTCGGCCACTCGCAGCGAGCGATTGGCCGAGCCGCCGGCGCGCAGCATCTCCAGCGCCAGTTCGACCACCGCCTCGGTATCGGGCCGCGGCACCAGCGTCGCCGGCGATAGCTGCAACGATAGTCCCCAGAATTCCTTGTGGCCGAGAATCCGCGCCACCGGCTCGCCCGCAAGACGGCGCCGAGCGAATTGGTCGAGGCGAGCTGATTCGTCCGCTGTGAGCCGCCGGTTGGCGGCCGTGACCATGCCGGTCAGATCGAGCCCAAGCACGGCACCCGCCAGCAGCCGTGCGTCGAGCTCGGCCGAATCGATCGCGTCAGCCTTGAAGCGCGTCGTCAGGGTACGCCGCGCGGTCTCGATGGTCTGCCCGGCGGTATTGCCGGCGCTCACGCTGCGGCGCCCTGGGCGGCGAGCTGGGCTGCCTGGTGTTCGGTGGTCAGCGCATCGACCAGTTCGCCGAGCGCTTCGCCCGCGATCACCTGCGGCAGCTTGTAGAGCGTGAGGTTGATGCGATGATCCGTGACACGGCCTTGCGGAAAATTATAGGTGCGGATGCGTTCGGAGCGGTCGCCGGAGCCGACTTTCTCGCGACGATCGGCCGAGCGCACCGCGTTGATGCGCTGCTGTTCGGCGTCGTAGATGCGCGAGCGCAGGATGTTCATCGCAGAGGCGCGGTTCTTGTGCTGCGAGCGGCTGTCCTGCATCATCACCACGATGCCGGTCGGAAGATGGGTGATGCGGATCGCCGATTCGGTCTTGTTGACGTGCTGGCCGCCGGCACCCTGCGCGCGCATGGTATCGATCTTGAGGTCGTCGCTCTTGATATCGACATCG
>NZ_LMUK01000032.1:166072-173889 GCF_009766005.1 Bradyrhizobium sp. S69
ACTTCAGCTTCGCGAACGCGCCGCGGCCACGGACCTCGGCGATGATTTCCTTATATCCGCCCATGGTGCCTTCGCTGGCCGAGATCACCTCGACCTTCCAGCCCTGCAGATCGGCGAAGCGTTCGTACATCCGGAACAGGTCGCCGGCGAACAGCGAGGCCTCGTCGCCGCCGGTGCCGGCGCGGATTTCCAGCACCACGTTGCGGTCGTCCATGGCGTCCTTGGGCAACAGCGCCACCCGGATCTGCTGCGCCAGTTCGAGGCTGCGCTCGGCCAATGTCTCGCGTTCGGCCTCCGCCATCGCGCGCATCTCGGGGTCGGTCGCGGGATCGGCGATCAACTGGTCGATGCCGGCGATTTCGGCATTGGCGGCGCGGTAGGCCTTGACGGCGTCGATCAGCGGATTGAGCTCGGCGAGCTCGCGCATGATCTTGACGTAGTTCTCGGAGTTGAGCTGGCCCAGCACCTGGTTCTCGAGCGAGGCATGGTGCGCCAGCAGGATATCAAGTTTGGCTTCAGGAAGCATCGACATGGTTTGGTCTCGAATGGCGAAGAGGGCGCGGCATGGAGGTGGAGCGCCGCTACAACGAAAGTCCCTCGGCCTCGGCGAATTCGATCAACTTCTGGCGGATCGACACGGAGCCGGACGGCGCATCGAGCAGCGGCATCATCATCGCTTCGGCCTTTTTGGCGTCGAGGTCGAGGATCAGCGCCTTGACCGGGCCGTGCCCGGTCGCCGACAGCGACAACGAACGATAGCCCAGCGCGATCAGCGCCAGCGCGCCGATCGGCTTCGACGCCATCTCGCCGCACAGCGAAGCGGACTTCTTCGCGGCCTGGGCCTTGCGCACGATGTCGCGCAGCGCCCGCAGGATCGGCGCCGACATGGTGTCGAACCGTTCCGACACCTTGGCGTTGCCGCGATCGACCGCGAACAGGAACTGAAACAGATCGTTGGATCCCACCGAGACGAAATCGACTTTCTTGAGCAGTTCGTCGAGCTGATAGAGCAGCGCCGGCACCTCTATCATGGTGCCGACATCGATGCGTTCCGGCAGCGTATGGCCATGCTGGCGCAGATAGGTCAGTTCGCGCTCGACGATGCCCTTGGCGAGATCGAACTCGGCCACTTCGGTAATCATCGGAAACATGATGCGCAGCGCGCGACCGCCGCCGGCACGCAGCAGCGCGCGGATCTGGCCGCGCAACAGGCCGGGGCGATCGAGGCCGAGCCGGATCGCGCGCCAGCCCAATGCTGGATTTTCCTCGATCACGGTTTCCATATAAGGCAGCGCCTTGTCGCCGCCGATGTCGAGCGTCCGGAAGGTCACGGGCTTGTCGCCAGCGGCATCCAGCACCGTGCGATACAGCGCGAGCTGGTCGGAGGTGCGCGGCAGGCTCTGGCCGACCATGAATTGCAGTTCGGTGCGAAACAGCCCGATGCCGGCGCTGCCGGTGTCGTCGATATGCGGCAGGTCGATGGCGAGGCCGGCGTTGATCATCAGCTCGACCGGCTGGCCATCCTTGGTCACGCAGGGTTTTTCGCGCAACGCCGAATATTGCGCCTGCCGCCGGGCGCGGAAGCGCACCCGCTCGGCATAGGCCGATTCGATTTCCGCCGAGGGGCGGACATAGATCTCACCTGTGGTGCCGTCGACGATGATGGCGTCGCCGGGGTCGGCGATACCCGGCGCATTCGGCACCTCGCCGACCGCGGGAATGCCGAGCGCGCGCGCCACGATCGAGACGTGGGAGTTGGCGGTGCCTTCTTCCAGCACCAGCCCGCGCAGGCGCTTGCGGTCATAATCGAGCAGCGCGGCCGGCCCCATCGCACGCGCGATCAGGATGGCGTTGTCGGGCAGTTGTTCGCGCGACGGTGCATGATCCTGCCCGACCAATTGCCGCATCAGCCGATGGCCGAGGTCCTCGAGGTCATGCAGGCGGTCGCGCAGGTAAGGATCGGTCGAGCGCAGCATGCGCGCCCTGGTGTCGGATTGCACGCGTTCGACGGCGGCCTCCGCCGTCAAGCCGGTCGCCACCGCCTCGTGCAGCTTGTGCGACCAGCCGTGATCGTTGGCAAACATCCGGTAGGCTTCCAGCACGTCGCGGTGCTCGCCGCCATCGGCGACGTCGCCGCGCTCCAGCATGCGGTCGAGATCGGCGCGCAGTTTGGTCAGGGCGGTATCGAGCCGCTTGATTTCCTTCGGCAGGTCCTCGGCGATGTAATTCGTGATGACGACGCGCGGCTCGTGCAGCACCACATGGCCGAGCGCGATGCCGTCGGACAGGATCGCGCCGGTCTTGTGCAGCGAATGCCGCGCGGCGGGTTCGGCGCCGGGTTGCGCCAGCGCCGACAATTCGCCCGAGGCGATCATCTCGGCCAGCACCATCGCGGTGGTTTGCAGCGCCTCGACCTCTTCCTCGACATAGGTGCGCTTGGCGCGGTTCTGCACCACCAGCACGCCGAGCGTATTGCCGGCGCGCAGGATCGGAACGCCGAGGAACGAGTGATAGATTTCTTCGCCGGTTTCCGGGCGGAACGAGAAGGCCGGATGGCTTTGCGCGTCGTTCAGATTGAGCGGCGTCGCCTCGCTCGCCACCAGGCCGACCAGGCCCTCATGCGCGCTCAGCACGGTGCGATGCACGGCGTCGCGGTTGAGGCCTTCGGTGGCGTAGAGTTCCAGCGTGTTGTCGACGCGCAGCACATAGGTCGAACAGACCTCGGCCACCATGTTGGCCGCGATCAGCACCACGATCTTGTCCAGCCGTTCCTGGGCAGAGACCTGCTCCGCCATGGTTTCGCGGAGCCGTCTCAGCAAGACGCGGGGGCCTCCCGACGCGCTCCGCATGTATTAAAATCCTCCTCCGCGAAGCCAGCCTGGCGGGTGGCCGGGAGCTGGCGTTAAGCTTGAGCAATCAACAATTTTATCCGTTCGGCGCCGGCGCAAGCCAGGCAAACCGGCCGAATCGGATAATCGAAACTATGTCGCGGTTCGCGGTAGCCTGCCCTTCAGGCCGTATAGCGAATTGGGGCTTGTTTTGCCAAGCAAAACGCCTGCCAAAGGCCAGAGTGTTTCTATTGGTACAATGTTGCGGGTGCTAAGGGAAAATTGTTCTAAACTTGGTCTAGTCCGTAAAGCGTATGAAGCGTGCGCACCGCAAGCTCGGTATAGGCGGCGTCGATCAGCACCGAAAACTTGATTTCGGATGTCGTGATGGCGCGGATGTTGATCTTGCGCGCGGCGAGCGCCGCAAACGCCGTGGCGGCGACACCGGCATGGCTGCGCATGCCGCTGCCGATCACCGAGACTTTCGCGACATCGGTGGCGCTGTCGAGCCGCGCATAGCCGATCGTAGCTTGGGCCGACGTGATGGTGTCGCGGGCGCGGGCGTAGTCCGAGGCTGGGACGGTAAAGGTGAGGTCGGTGGTCTTGCCGTCCTCGGAGACGTTCTGCACGATCATGTCGACATTGATGTTGGCATCCGCGAGCGGCCCGAAGATCGAGGCGGCGACACCCGGCTTGTCCTCGATCTGGCGGACGGAAATCTGGGCTTCGTCCTTGGAAAAGGCGATACCGGTAACGACGTGACTTTCCATGATTTCCTCCTCGCTGCAGATCAGCGTGCCCGGCGGCGTGCCGTGCGGGTCGATATCTTCGGGCTTGTCGAAACTGGAGCGGACGAAAATCGGCATGTTGTGCACCATGCCGAGCTCCACCGAGCGCACCTGCAGCACCTTGGCGCCCAGCGAGGCCAGTTCCAGCATGTCTTCGAACGCGATCTTGTCGAGCCGGCGCGCCTTCGGAACCACGCGCGGGTCGGTGGTGTAGACACCATCGACGTCGGTATAGATATCACAACGGTCGGCATGAACGGCAGCCGCGATCGCGACCGCCGAGGTGTCGGAGCCGCCGCGCCCGAGCGTGGTGATTCGCCCGGTCTGCGGATTGAGGCCCTGGAAGCCGGCAATCACGGCGACTTCCTTGCGATCCCTGAACCGGTTGATCAATTCGGTGCCGTCTATATCGAGAATCCGTGCTGAGGCGTGGACGTCGCTGGTCCTGATCGGGATCTGCCAGCCCTGCCAGGAGCGCGCCTGGATGCCGATCGCCTGCAGCGCGATCGCCAGCAGGCCGGCGGTGACCTGTTCGCCTGAGGCCACCACGGCGTCATATTCGCGCGCGTCATGCATCGGCGAGGCATCACGGCACCAGTCCACCAGCTCATTGGTCTTGCCGGACATCGCCGACACCACCACGGCGACGTCATGGCCGGCGTCGACCTCGCGCTTCACATGCCGCGCGACGTTGCGGATGCGGTCGAGATTGGCGACGGACGTGCCGCCGAATTTCATGACGAGGCGACCCATGATGACCGGCTTATTCCCTGACGAGGTAATTCACTGGACGCTTACGGAAACCGCGCGCGCCAGCCAAAAGGCGCGTATACATAACGGCGCGGTTGGCGACAAGCAACCGGGCTCTGGCGCCCCCTAAGAACCGCCCGGGGGTGGCGCAAGCGCTTGGAAAACAGGGATAATTGAGGCTAAAGCGATGGGGCGTTATATCGATGATATCCTGCAGCCCGGGGAGAAAGTGCTGTATTCGACCAACGCGCACTGGATCTTCTATCTGCCGGCGATCGGCGCCTGGATTGTGGCGGCAGGCTTGCTCGCGGCGTCACAGATGTTTGCCGGCGGTTCGCTGGCATGGGGCGGCCTGGCGCTGGCGGCGATCGCGGCCCTTTTCGCGCTGTACAAGATGCTGACCGCCTGGTTCCACCGCTGGACCACCGAAACCGACGTCACTAACCTGCGCGTCGTCCACAAGACCGGATTCATCAAGCGCCGCACGTTTGAGATGAGCCTCGATAAGGTTGAGAGCGTCGATGTCAACCAGAGCATCCTTGGCCGCCTGATGAATTACGGCGATGTCACGGTGCGCGGGGTCGGCGAGGGCGCCGAGACCATCAGGACCATTGCGGCGCCGCTCGACTTCCGCAATCACATCACCGCGCGATAGGGAGCGGCGCGTTTCTCCATGGCCATGCAACAAAATTCGGAACCAAATTCGAATCCTCCGGGCGCCTTCGGCAGCACGGTGGATCCCGCCGAGATCGTGAAATTCTCAAAGCTGTCGGACGAATGGTGGGATCCCAACGGCAAGATGGCGCCGCTGCACAAGATCAATCCGTTGCGGCTGAGCTATATCCGCGACGCCGCCTGCCGCAAGTTCGAGCGCAACGTCAAAAGCCTGAGCTGCCTGTCCGGCCTGCGCATCCTCGATATCGGCTGCGGCGCCGGGCTGCTGTGCGAGCCGTTCACCCGGCTCGGCGCGCAGGTGATCGGGGTCGATCCGTCCGCGACCAATATCGCCGCGGCCAAGCTGCATGCCGACAAGGGGCATCTGTCGATCGACTATCGCTGCACCACGGTCGAACAGATGGACGTGCGCGAACGCTTCGACATCGTGCTGGCGATGGAAGTGGTCGAGCACGTCGCCGATGTGGGCGTCTTTCTCGATCGCTGTGCGGCCATGCTCAAGCCCGGCGGCATGATGGTGGTCTCGACCTTGAACCGCAACTGGAAGAGTTTTGCGCTGGCCATCGTCGGCGCCGAATACGTGCTGCGCTGGCTGCCGCGCGGCACCCATCAATGGGACAAGTTCGTTACCCCCGGCGAACTGGCGAAACACCTGCTCGACAACGGGCTCGTCATTTCCGAGGAGAGCGGTGTGGTCTACAGCCCGTTCGCCGACCGCTGGAGCCTTTCGACCGATATGGACGTCAATTACATGGTGATCGCGGAAGGGGCGGTCTGACAGGCGTCAGCCCGCCAACCGAATCCTCCCGACATGCTCAGCATCGCTACGCTCTGGATTCCCTTCGCCATCATCGCCTCGCTCGGGCAGGTGGCGCGCAATGCAATGCAGCGGAGCCTGACCGGGCCGTTGGGCACCTGGGGCGCGACCAATATCCGCTTTCTGTTCGGATTCCCGTTCTCGGTGATGTTCTTCGTTGCCGTGATTCTTGCGACCGGCGACGCGGTACCCTGGCCGACGGCGGCGTTCTGGCCATGGCTGGTGCTGGGCGCGCTCGCCCAGATCGTCGGCACCGGGCTGATGCTGCTCGCGATGAACGACCGCTCCTTCGTGGTGACGACGGCCTACCTCAAAACTGAGGCGATCCAGACCGCGATCTTCGGCTTTGTCTTTCTCGACGATCATCTGACGGTGCTGAAAGTGGTCGCGATCCTGATCGCGACCATAGGCGTCATCGTCACCGCGTTGCGGCCCGGCGGCGAAAAGGGCTTCGCCGAACTGAAGCCGACCATTATCGGTTTGGGCGCCGCCGCGGCCTTCGCGTTGTCGGCGATCGGTTTTCGCGGCGCGATCATTACGGTGCCGGGCGTCTCGTTCGTGACGGCGGCGTCCTACACGCTGGTATTCGGGCTGTTCGCGCAGACGCTGGTGCTGACGATCTATCTGCTGGCACGCGCGCCGGATGTGCTGAAAAAGATTTTCGGTCTCTGGAAGCCCTCGATGTTCGCGGGCTTTATCGGCGCATTCGCCTCGCAATTCTGGTTTCTGGCGTTCGCGCTGACGGCAGCCGCCAACGTGCGCACGTTGGCGCTGGTCGAGGTGCTGTTCGCGCAAGGCGTGGCGTATTATTCCTTCAAGCAGCCGCTCTCGGTGCGTGAACTTTCCGGTATTGCGCTGATTGTCGTCGGCGTTGGGCTGTTGGTGGCGGCGTAGCCGCCGAGATTGCGACTCAGTTCCTGTCGCCCGGCAGCACCGGCAGCGGCGAGACTTCGACGCCTTCCTCGATCAGCGCGCGGGCTTCGTCGGGTGAGGCTTCGCCGTAAATCGGGCGATGCTCGATATCGCCGTAATGCATCTTCCGCGCTTCATTGGGAAAACGCTCACCGACATTGTCGGCGTTTTTCACGATGTGGTCGCGCAATTCCTTCAGCTTGGCGCGCAACTCGCGCTCCTGCGCCATCAACAGCGGCGTCGGCGTGGAAGCGGTTGTGGCGGCATCCGCCGGCGCCGCGGGCACCGGCTCGGCTTTATCGCGCCGCTTCTTGCTGACGATTTGCGGAGCCATGATGGCGCGCTCGACCTTGGCCGAGCCGCAGACCGGGCAATTCACCAGCTTGCGCTTTTCCTGGGACTCATAGGCTGTCGAGCTCTGAAACCAGCTCTCGAACGCGTGGCCGCGCTCGCAGCGCAGATTGTAGTGGATCATGCCGATCCCCGAACCAGATGCAGATGTTCGGGTCCCGCCTTCGGATCGGCCATGCTGAAACGTCTGCCGTGCTGCAGCGACGGCACGGTTTTGCGCGCGGTCTCGACCTTGGACGGGTCGATCCTGGCCAGGAACACGCCGGGCTCGGCGTCGCCTTCCGCGAGAATTTCGCCCCAGGGGGCGATAATCAATGAATGGCCAAAGGTCTCACGCTTGTTTTCGTGCAGGCCGGCCTGGGCTGCGGCGAACACGAAGCAGCCGTTTTCGATGGCGCGGGCGCGCAGCAGCGTGTGCCAGTGCGCTTCGCCGGTCTTGCGGGTGAAAGCCGAGGGCACGGCGAGAAACGACGTGCCGCTTTCGGCGAGCGCGCGATACAGCGCCGGAAAGCGTACGTCGTAACAGATTGTCAGCCCGATGCGGCCCCATGGCAGATCTGCGATCACGGCGGTTTCGCCTGGCTGATAATTGGCGGACTCGCGATAGCTCTCGCCGCCGGGCAGATCGATATCGAACATATGGATCTTGTCGTATTTCGCGATCACGCCGCCATCGGGTCCGATCAGGAACGAACG
>NZ_LMUK01000032.1:174044-202879 GCF_009766005.1 Bradyrhizobium sp. S69
CGTCTTCTTCCGCGGCCAGATGTTCGAACAGCGCCTTGCGATTGAGCTGCATCATGTTGCTCACTTCGGGGGTGAGCACATATTCGGCGCCTTGGGCGGCGGCCTCGCGGATCAGTCGGGTGCCTTGTTCCAGGTTCGGTTCCGGCAACAGCCCGGTGCGCATCTGCACCATCGCGGCGGTGAAAGACAGATCAGTGCTCATGGGACGGCCTTTTCGCCTGCCAGCAATCCGTCAAGCTTGCCCTCACGGTCCAGCGCATAAAGCTCGTCGCAGCCGCCGACATGGGTTTCGCCGATGAAGATCTGCGGGAACGTCGAACCAGCGCCGGCGCGATCGAACATCTGCTGACGGTACGAAGAATCTTTTGCTACGTCGTACTCGGTGAACGCGGCCTTTTTGCGCGTCAGCAGCGACTTGGCGGCGCTGCAATAGCCGCAGCCCGGGCGGGTGTAGATTTCGATGGCGGCGGTCATGATGCGCTCTGCGTTACGAATAGCGGGATAACAAGCACCCAAATTATATGGGAGCTTTGTGGGTGTCCACAACCCGCGCGAATACCAGCACGTCGACGGAGGCCGCTTTAGCGCGCAAAAGCGCCCGCGCGCAGGCATCGACGGTGGCGCCCGAGGTCAGGACATCGTCGACCAGAACCAGCCGCCGCCCGGCAATATCGGCTTTGCGGTCGGAAGCGACTTTGAACGCGCCCTGCACATTGCTGGCGCGCTCCGACCGGGACAGGCCGATCTGCTGCAGGGTCGGGCGGACCCGCCGCAGCGCTTCGGAGGCCAGTTTGACGCCGGTTTGCCGTTCGATGACCCGCGCCAGCGCCCCCGACTGATTGTAGCGGCGGCTCCAGCCGCGGCGCCAGTGCAACGGTACCGGCACCAGCGCATCGGCCTCTACGAGCAATTCACGGCCGGCGCGCGCCATCCAGCGGCCCATCGCGGGCGCCAGGTCGGTGCGGTCCTGGTATTTCAGCGAATGCACCAGCGTGCGCGCGACGTCGTCATAGCGTACCGCGGCGCGGGCGCGCTGGTAGGCCGGCGGATTGGCTATCGCTTCCATCGACAGCAATTCGGGGCCGGGATCGTAGACAAAGGGAATCCCGAGCCTCGGGCAATATGGCGGCGCGATGAACGACAGCTTGGCCCAGCAATCGGCGCAGACGCCTTCGCCGCTGACCGGTTCGCGGCACGCCACGCACAGTGTCGGCAGCGCGATGTCGAGCGCGAGGCGAGCGGCCTGCGACCAGGCGCCCCGCGCCAGCCGCAGCGCGCCGCGCAGATGGCCGGAGACGGAACGGGAGGGCGAGGCTTCAGCGTCCATGGGGTGGAAGCTAGCGCCCTGGCTTTCGTCACTCAAGCGGCAAGGCGGTGGGACAACGAAGAACTCATCGAGTCGCGGACTTGCTCAGCCGAATCTCGTTCAACTGCTTCTTGCGAATGATCCCGGCGACGACGCCTACAATAAGGGCCGGCCCGAGGAGTACGGGCACCAAAATAGGCCAGCCAAATACAAACATCCAGGCGAGAGAGTCGACCCAAGAAGGATCCCGATCTCCGTGAAGGCGCACGTAAGCGATAGACATGCCTATGATTGCGGTCAGGGCGAATGTCAGTAAGGCAGCACCTAAAGTAATTAAGACAGTAATGGCTGCGTTCTTCATAGCATCGCCTTGAAACAATCCCGGCGACGACGCTATCGACTACTTCTGCGGAGCTCAAGCGGCAAGCACACGCGGTTGCGTAAAGACGCCGAAGGATGCTTGTGAAGACGGATTGCCAGGGGTGTGCAGACCGGCGTACCAAGCCGTCATGGCCTCGAACCCGAATGCCGCGCCCATGCTGTTCGACCGCGCATTGCTGCGGGCGCGGCAACGCCGTGCGCGAAAACTCGGGGCGGCCGACTTCCTGCTCGACCGCGTGGCCGACGACATGGAAGAGCGGCTGCACGCCGTGCTGCGGGATTTTTCCAGCGTCGCCGACGTCTGGACGCCCGGCGACATCCTGCGCGGGCCGATCCGCGCGCGCTTCAAGACATTGACCCATCTCGGGCTTGAGGATTCGCTGGACGAAGTGCTGCCGTTCCAGCCGGGATCGCTCGATCTGGTCGTTTCGGCGCTCGCGTTTCAGTTCGTCAACGATCTGCCCGGCGTGCTGGCGCAGATCCGCCGCGCGCTGAGGCCCGACGGGCTGTTGCTGGCGGCGATGATCGGCGGCGACACGCTGACCGAACTGCGGCAATGTTTTGCGGCGGCGGAAGCCGAATGCGAAGGCGGGGTCTCGCCCCGCGTGGCGCCGTTTGCCGATCTGCGCGACGTCGGCGGCCTGCTGCAGCGCGCCGGCTTCGCGCTGCCGGTGACCGATCTCGATCACATCGTGGTACGCTACGACAATGCGGTCGCGCTGATGGCGGACCTGCGGCGCATGGGCGCGACCAATATTCTGGTCGAGCGGCGGCGGACGCCGACCCGGCGCGCCACGCTGCTGCGGATGGCGCAGATTTACGCCGAGCGCTTTGCCGACCCCGATGGCCGCATCCGCGTCACCTACGACGTGATCTGGCTATCCGGCTGGGCACCGCACGAAAGCCAGCCAAAGCCACTGCAGCCGGGATCGGCGAAAGCGAGCCTGGAGGAGGCGGTGAAGCGGGGGCCAAAGGTTTAGGGTTTGACCTCATGGTGAGGAGCGCGCTTGCGCGCGTCTCGAACCATGGCAACGATTGGGGCCATCCTTCGAGACGCGGCCCGCTGCCAAGTTTACGCAGGCAGCGTAGACTTGCCTGCGTGGCCGCTCCTCAGGATGACGCGCCTGCCTCACATCAGCAAATCGAGCAAATGCGGGATCAGCGGAATGTCCGCGGGCGGCATCGGATAATCGCGCAGTTTGTTGGCGCGGACCCACTTCAGGGTTTGTCCCTCGCGCGCGATCGCCTCGCCCTCCCAGCGCCGGCAGATGTACAGCGGCATCAGCAGGTGAAAGGTTTCATAGGCGTGGCTGGCGAAGGTGAGTGGCGCCAGACACGCCTCGCTCACGGTGATGCCGATCTCCTCGTGCAGTTCGCGGATCAGCGTCTGCTCCGGCCGCTCGCCGGGCTCGATCTTGCCGCCGGGAAACTCCCACAGCCCCGCCAACGTCTTGCCCTCGGGCCGCTGCGCGATCAGCACGCGCTTGTCGGCATCGACCAGCGCGCAGGCGACGACCAGGGTGAGCTTGATGTTAGTCATGCGAAGTAGATGCTTTCGGCAGATCCGCGCAGGCGAATTCTGAACCCGCTCGGAAAGGTTTCCTTAACTACCAGGCGGCCATCGGGGCCGGTGATTCCGTGGTCGCCATAAGCCATATTTAAGGGGTCGAAGGTAGCCTTATACGCTGTTGACCCCAGCGATCGGTACCATACATGTCTGCGTTTTTCACCGCGATCACCCGCCTGTTTCGAGACAAGTCCGGCAACGTTGCCATGATTTTTGCACTTGTATGTGTCCCCGTGGTTTCAGCGGCAGGTTGCGCGGTCGACTATTCGATGGCGACCCGCATGAGGGCAAAGATGCAATCCGCGGCGGATGCCGCGAGCGTTGCCGCGGTATCCCTGAAATCGCCCGGCTACACCCAGGCGGCGGCGATGACCGGAAATGGCGCGGTTTCCGCCGCTATCACCGATGCCGACCTTGTCTTTGACGGCAATATGAGCCCGATCCCGACCACCGGCTACAGCAATTTGACTCGCACCAGCCTAGTCACCAAAACCGGCGTTCAGCTCACCTCGACGGTCCAATTCAGTGCGCAGGTCCCGGTCACGTTCATGAAAGTGCTCGGCTATCAAAACTTGAGCATCAGCGGCACTTCAAGCTCGAGCGCTTCGCTGCCGCCTTATCTTGATTTTTATCTTGCGCTGGACGTGTCGGGATCGATGGGACTGCCGTCGACCGCGGCCGAAGCAGGACGGCTGCAGCCGCTCAACCCGGATAACTTTGTGCAATACCCATCCGGCTGTACCCTGGCCTGCCATTTTCAGCCGCTAAAGAGTGCGTGCGTCGATCCGCCCGTTACAGCCCCTGCCGCTCCCCCTAGAAATCCTCCTACCACGACGACTTCGTATACCCAGCAATACAATACCAACAATGCTTGCATGGGGTACGCGTATTCGCGCGTCAGTCCGACCGCGCTCGCGAACCTCATCAACAGCGCGTCGACCGCCCAATATCCGAAGCAGGTTCCTGGCTTGCCGGTTCAGATGCTTTCCGGCCTGCCGAATTCGCTCAACACGGACCCCAATTTTGGACTGCCGGCGGTTTCATCCTGTCCTACCGCGGGCTCCGCCAACTGCATCCAGTTGCGCCTCGACGCGGTAGGCTTTGCCTTGAACGCCACGCAGTCTGCGAACGGCGTGTCTGGGTTGCTCGAGCTTGCCCAAAACAAGGAGACAGCTACCGGAGTTCCCAATGAATTCCGCATCGGTCTCTATCCCTTCATCACGGATATCGATGCGAGTTATGCTCCGCTGACCTCGAGTATCAACGGCAGTTCTTCGACGCCCGGCACCATCAACTACGCCGCTAAAAACCTCGCCTCGGAGCTCGACACCAATATGAATTCGAACCTCGGCTCGGGCGGCACGCATATCGACAATTCGCTCAACAGCATCAACAACGTGATCGCCAGCGTCGGCGATGGCAGTTCGTCGACCAACACGCAGCCTTACGTCTTCCTCGTTACCGACGGCGCTCAGGACAACCAATACAAGGATGTTCCCAACGGCAGCTGGCACGGCAGCAACTGGGCCACGGTGCTGAACGACACGGCCAACAACACTTACCCAAACATCTGCCAGAAACTCAAGAACCGCGGCATCATCGTTTCGGTATTGTACATCCCCTATCAAACGATCTCACCGGTCAATACGAGCTTCGCCAACGACGAAGACGACCATGCCAACTGGAACATCCCGAACATCACGAACTCGAGCGGCACGAGCGGTCTGCAGACTTGCGCATCGCCGCCCGATGCGGGGGGCACCTACTTCTACACGGCGAACACACCAGCGGACATCCAGGCTTCCCTGAACGCCATGTTCAACCACTCGCTGCAAACCGCCCACATCACGAATTGAGCGCCGGGCAAAGACGTCAGCCGGCCGCGACGGTCAAGACCGGTAATCGCCGTTGATCGCGATGTATTCCTTGGTGAGGTCGCAGGTCAGGACGCGATCGCGGCCCTTGCCGAGCCCAAGCGCGACCTTGATCTGGATTTTCGGATTCTTCATCGCGGCTGAGACTTCGGCCTCGTCGTAGGATGGGTCGCGCGCGCCGCTTTTGGCGACGCGGATGCCGTTGAACGAGATCGAAAGCTTGTCGCGGTTGGCGGGTTCGCCGGCCTTGCCGACCGCCATCACCACGCGGCCCCAATTGGCGTCTTCGCCGGCGATCGCGGTCTTCACCAGCGGCGAATTCGCCACCGACATCGCGATTCTGCGCGCCGACTTCTTGGTTGTCGCGCCCTCGACGACGATCTCGACCAGCTTGCGCGCGCCCTCGCCGTCGCGCGCCACCTGCTCGGCCAGATCGGCGAGCACGGCGTTGAAGGCTTTGGTGAAGGCTTTCAGGCGCGGATCGCTGGCGCGGCTGATTTTCGGCGCGCCGTTGGCGGCGGCAGCGCCGGTGGCAAACGCCAGCAGCGTGTCCGAGGTCGAGGTGTCGCCATCGACGGTGACCGCATTGAAGGTGTCTTCGACGCCGCTTTTGAGCAGCGCCTGTAGCGCACCCGCCGAGATCGGCGCGTCGGTGAACACAAAGGACAGCATGGTCGCCATGTCGGGCGCGATCATGCCGGAGCCCTTGGCGATGCCATTGATGGTGACCTTGGCCTTGCCGAGCTTGACCGTCGCGGTCGCGACCTTCGGGAAGGTATCGGTAGTCATGATCGCTTTGGCGGCGCCCATCCATTCGCCCGGAACGGTTTGTCCGGCCAAGGTATCAAGCACGCCGTCGAATTTGCTGCCGTCGAGCGGCTCGCCGATCACGCCGGTGGAGGCGAGAAACACCTCATTGGGGCTGCAACCGACGGCCTTGGCCGCGATCGCGGCGGTCAGCGTTGTCGCCTGCTTCCCGGTCTTGCCGGTGAAGGCGTTGGCATTGCCGGAGTTCACCACCAGCGCGCGAGCTTGACCGCGGCCGAGCTTGGCGCGGCACCAATCGACCGGCGCCGACGGGCATTTGGATTTGGTCAGGACGCCGGCGACCGTGGTGCCCTTGTCCAGCACCGCGAGCAGCACGTCGGTTCGGCCCTTGTAGCGGATACCGGCGGCCGCGGTCGCCAGCCTCACGCCAGCGATGACGGGCATATCGGGAATTTCGGTCGGGGCGAGCGGAGAGACTGCGGATGACATGAGGGTGCCTTGTATCAACGAAGAGAATCTTTCGTCATGGCCGGATTTACTCCGGCCATCCACGTCTTCCTGGCCGTTGCACGTCTTCTTGGCAGTTGATTAGGCCCGTAAGACGTGGATGGCCGGGACATCGAGCGCGAAGACACGCTTCGCGCTTTAGCCCAGCCATGACGATCGTAAATACGATTAGCGTCGTAGAAGTGACAGCGAATTTTTACTTCTTCGCCGGCGCCATCTTGGAGTCCTTCGCAGCGTCAGGCGCCTTGGCGTCTTTCGCCGCGTCGGCCGGCTTAGCGGCGTCCTTGGCAGCGTCCGGGGCTGCCGTATTGGCGGCCTGGTCCATACGCTCGATCTTGGCGCCTTCACGCAGCTTGGCGACGTAATCGGCCTGCGCCTTGCGGGTTACGTAGGTCTCGATCTGGGCCTTGACCTGGTCGAAGTCGGGCGCCTTGCGGTTGCGCTTTTCCTCGACCTTGATGATGTGCCAGCCGAACTGCGATTTCACCGGGTCGGAAATCTTGCCGGGTTCTAGCGTAAATGCGACCGCGGAGAATTCCGGAACCATCTGGTCCTTGGTGAAGAAGCCGAGATCGCCACCGTCCGCAGCACCTGGATCCTTGGACTTCTTCTTGGCGAGTTCTGCGAAATCGGCGCCCTTGTCCAGTTCGGCCTTGACCGCCTTGGCCTCGTCCTCGGTCTCGACCAGGATGTGCCGGGCGTGGACTTCCTGCTCGCCGGTGATCTGCTTGGCGGCGTCGTCGTAAACCTTCTTCATCGCCTCGTCGGTGGTCGCGGCCTTGCCTTCGGTGGCCAGCAGGCTGTCCATCAACAACCGGTTGCGCGCGAACGCGATCCGCCGCTTGAACTCGTCGTTGTTCTCGACCTTCTTGTCTTCGGCTGCCTTGGCGACGATCTTCATGTCGATCAGGAACGCCAGCAGGTTTTCCTGCTTGGTCGCGGGGTCCATCTTGTCGAGGCTCGGCCCCAATTCCTCTTCGGCCAGTGCCACGTCGCTCTGCCGGATCTCGGAGCCGTTAACCTTTGCGAGCACCGGGTTGGCATCGTCGGCACGCGCCGAGGTGCCTGCCAGCAAGGCCATCGCGAGGCAGCCGGCTACGGCCGCAGAGGCGAGGCGCAGGCCGGTTTTCGTTGCCGGGAACGGGAAGGTCATGAAAAATCCTTTTGGGGCTGTTTTATGGGCGGCGGGACACTCGCCCAATCGGGTAGCCTTGGCAACGCGAAAAGTCTGTCAAAATGATGAAATCCTTGACAGCTTCGCTCCTGCAACGTGACAGTTTCGTGCCGTTGACAAGGCCCGGACCCGGCCATATCTCTGCGAAACCGGGACAATGGCGATGGCGCTCATTTAGCTGCGTTTTTGGCCGTTGAACCTAGGATTGCTGAATTCCCACTCATTTGGCGGATGTTCCCGGACCGGGGCGGGAGCCGCGACGCGTCACGATGAGTTGATAGGCAGACTGGTAGACCACGTCATGGCTGCAACGCCGCACCGCAAAGACAGGAATTTGGCATGATCGGCGCGTTCGCCCGCAAGCTTTTCGGCTCCCCCAACGATCGGCGGATCAAGGGATATCAGTCCCGCGTCGACGCGATCAACGCCCTGGAGCCGGAAGTCGCGGCACTGTCGGATGAGGCGCTCAAGGCGCGTACCGCGGAATTCAAACAGCAGATCGCCGATGGCAAGACGCTGGACGACATTCTGGTCCCGGCCTTCGCGACCGTGCGCGAGGCCGCCAAGCGCACGCTCGGCCAGCGCCATTTCGACGTCCAGCTGATCGGCGGCATGGTGCTGCATGAAGGCGACATCGCCGAGATGAAGACCGGCGAAGGCAAGACCCTGGTCGCAACCCTTGCGGTCTATCTCAATGCACTGGCCGGCAAGGGCGTCCACGTCGTCACCGTCAACGACTACCTCGCCAGCCGCGACTCCGGCTGGATGGGGCAGATTTACGGTTTCCTCGGCCTCACCACCGGCGTGATCGTTCACGGTCTCGACGACAACGAGCGCAAGGCGGCCTATGCCTGCGACATCACCTACGGCACCAACAACGAATACGGCTTCGACTATCTGCGCGATAACATGAAGTATCGCCTGGAGGACATGGTCCAGCGCGGCCATTTCTACGCCATCGTCGACGAAGTCGATTCGATCCTGATCGACGAGGCGCGCACGCCGCTGATCATCTCCGGCCCGCTCGACGATCGCTCGGAATTCTACAACACCATCGATACCTTCCTGCCGAAGCTGGACAAGACCGATTACGAGGTCGATGAAAAGCAGCGCACGGTGACGCTGACCGAAGCGGGCATGGAGAAGATCGAGACGCTGCTGCGCGACGCCGGCCAGCTCAAGGGCGACTCGCTCTACGACGTCGAAAACGTCTCGGTGGTTCATCACATCAACCAGGCGCTGCGTGCCCATTCGCTGTTCACGCGCGACAAGGACTACATCGTCCGTGACGACGAAGTCGTCATCATCGACGAGTTCACCGGCCGCATGATGCAGGGCCGCCGCTATTCCGAAGGCCTGCACCAGGCGCTGGAAGCCAAGGAGCACGTTTCGGTTCAGCCGGAAAACCAGACGCTGGCCTCGATCACCTTCCAGAATTATTTCCGGATGTACGAGAAGCTCGCCGGCATGACCGGCACCGCGCTGACCGAAGCCGACGAACTGTTCGACATCTACAAGCTCGAGGTCGTGGAAATCCCGACCAACGTTCAGGTCGCGCGGCTCGATGAAGACGACGAGGTCTATCGTACCCAGAACGAGAAATACGCCGCGATCCTGGCCGAGATCGAGCGCGCCAACGCGCGGCTGCAGCCGGTGCTGGTCGGCACCGCCTCGATCGAAAAATCCGAGGTGATCGCCGACTACCTGAAAAAGCACGGCTACCGGCAGATCGATTTCGGCAACGAAAACTCGATGCAGAAGCTTTACGCCGCGGCGCGTGCCGGCAAGCCGGCGAAACTGTTCGCGGTGTTGAATGCGCGCTTCCACGAGCAGGAAGCCTATATCGTCGCCGAGGCCGGCGTGCCCGGCGCCATCACGATCGCGACCAACATGGCCGGCCGCGGCACCGACATCAAGCTCGGTGGCTCGCTCGACATGCGGATCCTGCAGGAGACCGCCGGTATCACCGACGAAGCCGAGAAGGCCGCCAAGATCGAGCAGATCAAGGCCGACATCGAGCATTTCCGCAACATCGTGCTGAACGCGGAAGATACCATCGAGATCGAGCCGGCCAAGGGATCGAAGCCGGCCAAGACCGTGACCCGGCCGGGCGGGCTCTACATCATGGGATCCGAGCGCCACGAATCGCGGCGCATCGACAACCAGCTGCGCGGCCGGTCCGGCCGCCAGGGCGATCCGGGGCGTTCGAAATTCTTCCTGTCGCTGGAAGACGATCTGATGCGGATCTTCGGCTCCGACCGGCTCGACAGCATGCTGACGCGGCTCGGCCTGAAGGATGGCGAGGCCATCATCCATCCCTGGATCAACAAGGCACTGGAGAAGGCGCAGCAGAAGGTCGAAGCCCGCAATTTCGACATCCGCAAGAACCTGTTGAAGTTCGACAACGTCCAGAACGACCAGCGCAAGGTGATCTTCGAGCAGCGCGTCGAGCTGATGAAGAGCGAGAGCGTGGCCGAAATGGTCGCGGATATGCGCCGCGACTTCGTCGACGACGTCGTTGCCAAGCACGTCCCCGAACATGCCTATGCCGAGCAGTGGGATGTCGCCGGCCTCAGGGAAGAATTGAAGCGGGTGCTCGACATCGACCTGCCGGTCGATCAATGGGCCAAGGAAGAGGGCATTGCCGACGAGGAACTACTGACGCGCATCGAGCAGCGCGTCGATGAGCACATGGCGGCCAAGGTGGGGCAGTGGGGCCCCGACGTGATGCGCTACGTCGAGAAGACCATCCTGCTGCAGACGCTGGATCATCTCTGGCGCGAGCACCTGGTCATGCTCGATCATCTGCGCCAGGTGATCGGCCTGCGCGGCTACGGCCAGCGCGATCCGCTTCAGGAATACAAGTCGGAAGCCTTCGGTCTGTATGAGGCGATGACCACGCATCTGCGCGAGGCGGTGACGGCGCAATTGATGCGGGTCGAAATCGTGCCGCCGGAAGAGCAGCAGCCGGCATTGCCGGTGATGGAAGCGCACAAGTTGGACCCCAACACCGGCGAGGACGAAATGGCGTTCGCCAGCGCCTCGCTGGTCCCCGTCGCCACGCCCGACCGTGATCCCAAGAATCCCGCGACCTGGGGCAAGATCGGCCGCAACGAGGATTGTCCGTGCGGCTCCGGCAAGAAGTACAAGCACTGCCACGGCAGGTACGGTTAAGCGTCAGCGAATAATGCGTAAGCTTGTAGGGTGGGCAAAGGCGCTCTTCGCCGTGCTTACCATCGATCAACAGGCTTGATCACGTTTTGAAATCGGTGGGCGCGGCGCGAAAAGCGCCTTTGCCCACCCTACGGTTTCCAATTGAGAGTGAAACTTACTTCGCCGCCGAGAACCGGTTGTCGAACGAGTTCGACGACACGATCGGCTGGGCGCCGGCGAAGCTCTGTGCGGCAGGCGCAGGGGCCGCAGCGGCTGACGAGGTATCCGTCACGGAAGGTTTCAGCGCGGGCTTGGCGGCGGCTTGTTTGGCGTCGGGTTTTGCCGGGTGCCTGGCGTCGGCGGTCTTCGGCTTCGTCGGAGCCGGCTGCGGCGGCGCTGCGCTTGCGGTGGTATCGGCGGTGGCGCTGCTGAGGCCTACCTTGCGGGCAAGGTTGCTGAAGAAGCCGCCTGACTGTTCGGCAGGTGCTGCCGATGCCACCTGGGTTTGCGTTTGGGTTGCCGGCGCGGTCGCGGGCGCCGCGGCGATCTTCGGCTGTTCGGGAGCGCCGAGCAGCAGATTATCCGACGGTGCGTGCGGCGGATTGACGTGATCCATCGGGATTGTCCCGGGCAAGCGGGTATGGCTAAGCGAGAAGCCCTGGGCCTCGGCGCTCTCCGACAATCCGGTATTGCCGTCGGGCACCGCCGCGGCGAACACCTTGTTCATGCCGCCATCGATGCCGGTATTCATCCGCGCGACCGGCGTGCCCTTGGCAACCAGCTTCGCCATTTCGGCGTCGTCCTCCTGCTCCTTCTGGCGCACCGCGTCGGCGACTTCGTCCGGGACCACATAGGCAGGGCACTTGGCCGAGGCCTCGAATACCGGATCACGCGTCGCATTCGGCGCTCTCACGGCATCGAAGACATATTTCCTTTCGCAGAAATCGACCTTCGGCTCCTGCTTGGTGACCTCGAAATGATCGCTGCCTTGCTTGATCATGCGCCAGAACGGCATGTTCGGATTGTTGCGGTGCTTGGCCATGTTCACCGCATTCATGTGGAACGGGTAGGCTTGGAACTGAAAGCCGCGCTGGCCGCCAAAGAACGATTCCCGGCCCAGCGAGTAGATTTCCGCGATCTGCTCGTCGGTCATGGCGTAGCAGCCGCGCGACGAGCAGTCGCCATGCACCATCAGCTCCGAACCGGTGCGTCCCAGCGCCCGGTCGAAGGCGTTGGGGAAGCCGGTGTTGAACGATAGATAATAGGCCGATTGCGGGTTCATCTGCGCCGGCGTGATCGAATAGAAACCCTCCGGCGCCTGACGGTCGCCCTCGCGGACCTTGGGCCCGAGGTCTCCCGACCAGCGGCAAATCGGATAGGTCTTCAATAGCGCGAAGCGGCCGGAGCGGGTCTGCTTCCAGACCTCTAGTTCAGCTTCCTGCTTGAACAACCGGACCAGGATCGGCGATTGCAGATCCATGTCCTTTTCCACCATCGCGGCGATCAGTTTCGGCGAGACCGGCTGGTTGGCCTTGGCGTTCTGGGCAAGCGAGATTTCGTCGCTGTTGCAGCCGGCCAGCATCACGCCTGCCGCGAGTGCAGCCGACATGACAAGCGCGCGAACCAGCGAACGGTAAATCAAACCCAAGCTCCACACCCCAAAGCTTCGAACCTGATGGGCAATTCCGTACCCCAAGATATGGCGTCCACGCCCTGAAGCCATTGACTAAAATAGTATCCTTTGGGGCCCTTGCTCGCAAGCCGACCAGGGCGTCGCGGCGGGGTCCATCCGAACCATAGTCAACAGAGGTTAAACACCGCGCTTCTGGCCTAATTACGGCCAAAATTCCGATGCTTTGCGAAAAGCGCGCGGCTGACCCGTGCCGCGGCTCAAAGCAGAAGCCAGGCCTGCCGTTCAGCCCAGTTTTCGGCCGATATCGAGGAATTTCTGCCGCCGTTGCTGGCGGATCACGTCCGGCGCCAGATCGCGCAGATCGCCCAGCGCCTGGGCGATGGCATCGCCGGTGGCCGCGATCATGGCGTTGGCATCGCGGTGCGCACCGCCCGCGGGCTCTTTCAGGATGGCGTCGATCACGCCAAAACGCAGCATGTCCTGCGCCGTAATCTTCATGCTGTTGGCGGCTTCCTGCGCCTTGGTCCCGTCGCGCCACAGGATCGAGGACGCGGCCTCCGGCGAGATCACGCTGTAGATCGCGTGCTCGAACATCAGCACCCGGCTGGCGGTGGTGATGGCAATGGCGCCGCCCGACATGCCTTCGCCGGTGATAACAGCGACATTGGGGACGCCGAGCGAGAGGCAGGCATCGGTCGAGCGCGCGATCGCCTCGGCCTGTCCGCGTTCCTCCGCGCCGATGCCGGGATAGGCGCCGGCGGAATCGACGATCGACAGCACGGGGATCGCGAACCGATCCGCCATCTCCATCAGGCGAACGGCTTTGCGATAGCCTTCGGGGCGCGCCATGCCGAAATTGTGCTTGATACGGGATTCGGTGCTGGCGCCTTTTTCCTGGCCGATCACGCAAACGCTCTCGCCACGGAAGCGGCCGAATCCGCCGATCAGCGCCTCGTCCTCGGCGAACTTGCGGTCACCGGCGAGCGGCGTGAACTCGGTGATCAGCGCGCCGATGAAATCGCTGAGATGAGGCCGCTGCGGATGCCGCGCGACCAGGGTCTTCTGCCACGGCGTCAGATTGACGTAGAGGTCGTTCAGCGTCTGCGACGCCTTCTCCTCGACCCGCGCGATCTCGTCGCCGATGTCGCTGCCGGTCGCGGCCAGCGCGCGCAATTCATCGACCTTGGCGTCGAGTTCGGCGACGGGCTTTTCGAAATCGAGATAAGAGCGCATGGGATCCGGCATCAAATCAATATAAGGACGAACGCGTCCGGAGGCGAAGCGGTTTCAGGTCGAGCGAGATACGCGAGTATATTCAAGTATTTAATGTAAGTCTGACGCGGACTGAGGCTCGGCCTGTGGGAGGCGCCCGAGCGGAGATTGCGGGCGGGAACGGCTCTTTCACGGCAGAAGGCGCCGAAGTCAAGGCATCGCCGCATGAGGTTACTTCTCCGCCAGCGGATGCAGGTCGCGCACCAGGCTCTTCAGGCGCTCTTCGACCACATGGGTGTAGATCTGGGTAGTCGAGATGTCGGTATGGCCGAGCAGCGTCTGCACGATGCGCAAATCCGCACCGTTGTGCAGCAGATGGCTGGCAAACGCATGACGCAGCACGTGCGGGCTGACCAGCCGTGGGGCAAGACCGGCGGCGGCGGCGAGCTCTTTGAGGTCCCGCGCAAAATGCTGCCGGGTCAGATGTCCGCTCTCGCCGAACGAGGGAAACAGCCATTTCGAGGCCGCGGCGTTTTTCTTGGACGCAGGCTTCTGCGCTTCGATCGCGGCGAGGTAATCGGCCATCGCCTGCCGCGACGCCTCGTTCAGCGGCACCAACCGCTCCTTGTTGCCCTTGCCGCGAACCACGATCATCCGGGCGTCGCGCCGTGACGCCGACAGCGGCAGTGCCACCAGTTCCGAGACCCGCAGGCCGGTGGCGTAGAGCACTTCGAGCAGGCAATACAGCCTGATCGCGCGCAAACGCTGCGTCGGTGATGCCGCAGGCTGGGCGCAGAGCTCCTTGGCGCGCACCAGCAGGCGATCGACGTCCGATATCGACAGCACCTTGGGCAGCCCACGGCCGCGCTTCGGACCTGACAGGATCGCGGCGGGGTCGTCGCTGCGGATCCGCTCGTTGAGCAGGAAACGAAACAGATGCCGCATCGCCGACAGCCGGCGGGCCACGCTCGACGATTTGAAGCCGCGGCTGTCGAGGTCGGCCAGATAGTCCCGCAGCGCCTGGGTTTCAGCCGTGGCGAAGCTCTGGCCGACCGGGCCCAAAAATTCGGAAAAATCCTCGAGGTCGCGGCGATAGGCGTCGAGCGTGTTGGCGCCGGCGCCCTGTTCGGCCGCGAGCATGTCGATGAACAGGCCGGTCAGCTTGGCGTCTGTGGTCTTGGCAGTTGGAAGCTTGGCAGTTCGAGGTCTGGAACTCATTCCGAGACCCTACCTGCTATTTCTTGAGAAACTTATCCGGTGGGATGGTGACGGTCATTTCCCGTGGCTTTGGGTTGACGAAATTGGCCAGCGCGAAGACGGCTCCGTAGACGACCCCGGCGATGATGGCGACGGCTGTCAGAAAGCGGAACAGGCTGGGCATCAGCAAGCCTCAGGGGACGAATTAACCATTGAATCATCGGGATAAGCGCGCCTGACTTCCAACATGTTCCCCTGCCGGTTGCAAGAGTCTCTGGCTTGGTCCTTGTCGCGGGTAGTATAGGTAATTTGGAACGCCGCAATTCCTGCGGCGACAGAGTTTTGGATGCCCGAGACAGCCTCACAGGCCGCCACCAGCATTTCCCAGGAGGCCGACATCGCGACGGCGCTGGGAACGCGCTCGGTCGTGCTGGTGGGTATGATGGGCGCCGGCAAATCCACCATCGGCCGCCGGCTGGCGTCGCGGCTGCGGCTGCCTTTTCTGGATGCCGATACCGAGATCGAGGCGGCGCATGCGGGCATGACCATCCCGGAAATCTTCGCCGCCCATGGCGAGCCGTATTTCCGGGACGGCGAGGCCAGGGTGATCGCGCGACTGCTGGACGGCGGCCCCTGTGTGCTCGCCACCGGAGGCGGCGCCTTCCTGCGCGAGGACACCCGCAACCGCATTCGCGACAAGGCGGTCTCGATCTGGCTCAAGGCCGAAGCCGAGACCATCATGCGCCGGGTCAAGCGCCGCGCCGACCGTCCGCTGCTCAAGACCGCCGACCCGGTCGGGACCGTCGAACGCCTGATCGGCGAACGCGAGCCGTTCTATCAGCACGCCGATCTGACCATCTGGTCGCGCGACGTGCCGCATGAAAAAATCGTCGATGAGTGCATCGAGGCCCTGCACCTCAGGCTGTGCGGCGAGCCCGCGGCAGCCCCCCCATCGAATATATTGGACGCCACACGATGACCGCGCCGTTGAAACATTCCGCCTCCATCACGGTCGATGTCGCGCTCGGCGATCGCGCCTACGACATCATCATCGGGCGCGACGTGCTGTCATCACTGGGCGCGCGGATCGCCGCATTGCGGCCGGGCGTGCGCACCGCCATCGTCACAGATCGCACGGTTGCAAAATACTGGCTCGAGCCGACCGAGGCCTCGCTGGTGAAAGCCGGCATTGCGACGTCGCGGATCATTGTCGAGGAAGGCGAGGGCTCTAAAAGCTACGCCGGACTTGAGAAGGTCAGCGAAGCGCTGATCGAAGCCAGGATCGAGCGCAACGATCTGGTGATCGCGCTCGGCGGCGGCGTTGTCGGCGATCTCGCCGGCTTCGCGGCCGCGATCCTGCGCCGCGGCGTCGATTTCGTGCAGGTGCCGACCTCGCTTCTGGCACAGGTCGACTCTTCGGTCGGCGGCAAGACCGGAATCAATTCGCCGCGTGGCAAGAACCTGCTCGGCGCATTCCATCAACCGTTACTGGTGGTTGCCGACACCGCGGTGCTCGACACGCTGTCTCAGCGCCAGTTTCGCGCAGGCTACGCTGAAGTGGCCAAATACGGCGTGCTCGGCGACGAAGCGTTTTTCGGCTGGCTGGAGGCAAATCACGCCGACATCTTCACCGGCGGTGCCGCACGGGAACATGCGATCGCGACCTCGTGTCGCGCCAAGGCTGCGATCGTGGCGCGGGATGAACGCGAGACCGGCGAACGCGCGCTGCTCAATCTCGGTCATACCTTCGGCCACGCGCTGGAGGCCGCCACCGGGTTCTCCGACCGGTTGTTTCATGGCGAAGGCGTTTCCGTCGGCATGGTGCTGGCGGCGGAGTTTTCCGCGCAGCTCGGCATGATCGCCGAGGCCGATGCGGCCCGTATCAAACGTCACCTTGCCGCGGTAGGCTTGCCGACGCATTTGCAGGATATCGCCGGCTTCAGCCAGGAAGGCCTTGCCGATGCCGACGCGCTGATGGCGTTGATGGCGCAGGACAAGAAGGTCAAGCGCGGCCGGCTCACCTTCATCCTGCTCGAGGCGGTCGGGCGCGCCGTCATCACGTCCGACGTCGAACCGGCGCTGGTTCGCGATTTCCTGGCACGCAAGCTGGCGCAGAAAATTTAGAAAACTATGGATTGGTTTACGGTTTCCATCGTCCTGATCTGTCTTTTTATCTCGGCGTTCTTTTCGGCGAGCGAGACCGCGCTGACCAGTGCGTCGCGCGCCAGCATGTTGCGGTTGTCGAAGCAGGGTAACAGCGAGGCGGGCGTCGTCTCCAGCCTGTTTGCGATGCGCGAGCGAATGATCGGCGCGCTGCTGCTCGGCAACAACATCTCCAATATCGGCGCCTCGGTGCTGGCAACCGGGGTCTTCACCGCCTGGTTCGGTGAGGTCGGTGTGATCTATGCCACCGGCGTGATGACGGTGCTGGTGGTGATTTTCGCCGAGGTGCTGCCGAAAACCATCGCGATCAATGCGCCGGACCGGGTGTCGCTATTGGTGGCGCGACCGATGAAGGCGATGGTCTATCTGCTGGGACCGCTGCTCACGGTGATCGAGGCGATCGTGCGCATGCTGATGACCGCGCTCGGCATCAAGATCGGCGCCAATCAGCCGATTTTATCGCCGACCGAGCGGTTGCGCGGCGCGGTCGATCTCCTGCATCACGAAGGCAAGGTCGAAAAGCAGGACCGCGACATGTTCGGCGGCCTGTTGGATCTGCGCGAATTGCAGGTCTCCGACGTGATGGTCCATCGCACCGAAATGGTGATGATCAATGCCGATTTGCCGCCCGAGGAACTGGTGCGGGAGGTGCTGGCGACCGAATACACCAGGATTCCGCTGTGGCGGGACAAGCCGGAAAACATCATCGGCGTGCTGCACGCCAAGGATCTGTTGCGCGCGATCCGCGCCGCCGACGGCGATACCGGCAAGATCGATGTCTCGACCATCGCGCTGCCGCCGTGGTTCGTGCCGGAGATGCGCTCGGTGTCCGAACAGCTCAAGGCGTTCCGCCGCCGCAAGACCCACTTCGCGCTGGTGGTCGACGAGTATGGCGAAGTCGAAGGCATGGTGACGCTGGAAGACATCCTGGAAGAAATCGTCGGCGATATCTCCGATGAGCATGACGTGGTGGTGGCGGGCGTTCGCGCCCAGCCGGACGGTTCCGTGGTGGTCGACGGGTCGGTGCCGATCCGCGACCTCAACCGCGCGATGGACTGGCATCTGCCGGATGAAGAGGCGACCACCATCGCAGGTCTCGTGATCCACGAGGCCCGTTCGATCCCGGAGCGCGGGCAAAGCTTTACGTTCCACGGCTTCCGCTTTCGCGTGCTGCGCCGCGAGCGCAACCGCATCACCGCGCTACGCATCGTCGCGGTGCCGCGCGACACCGAGGTCGAAGAGAAAAAGCCGAAGCGGGCCGGCACCGCGTTTTAGCGGTCGTCGATCGGGGGTACTGGCCAAGGGGGAGGCGAGAAAGGCAGCTCCCTTTGATTTTGGCTTCTACGGCTGCCTCGTCTTTAGGCTTCGTTGGGTGCCTGCGCTTTAATCGCCAGCGCGTGCACGGGGCCGGCGAGTTCGGCGGCCAGCGTCGCATTTATCATGCGGTGGCGTTCGATTCGGCTCTTCCCTTCGAACGCACCCGACACGATATTAATCCTGAAATGCGTCTCGCCGCCCGGCCTGTGGCCGGCATGGCCCTCATGCAAATGTGACTCGTCAATGACGTCGAGGCTTTCCGGAGTGAAAGCTTCACGCAACTTGTTTGTGATGGTATGTTGTACGGTTTTCTCGGCGCTCATGGCTGCGGCAATACGTCTATGACCGCATTTCGTCAATGGCGCATCGAAAGAGAGGGATTCGCAATGTCAAGACTTGAAGCTTTTCGCATTGCGTTGTCATAGTCAGCCATGCCGATTGATTCATCAAAATTCTTCGACTCCATTCGCATCAAGCCCAACAAGCTGAGCGCGAAGCAGCAGGCGCTGGCGCGTGAAGAATCCGCGATGTGCGAATGGCCCGACTGCAAGAACAAGGGACCGCATCGGGCGCCCAAGGGCCGGGCCAACGACAAGGAATATTGGCACTTCTGCCTCAACCACGTCCGCGAATACAATCAGTCGTATAATTTCTTCCAGGGCATGAACCCCGACGCGGTCGCGCGCTATCAGAAGGATGCGCTGACGGGCCATCGCCCGACCTGGAAGATGGGCGCCAATACCGCCGGCAAGAAAGGCAAGGGCAGCGCCGAGGGCGAACTGGAAGGCGCCGCCGATCCCTTCAGCATGTTCAGCGAGCTCAACGGCCGCGGCAGTTGGCGGCCGGGCCCCGGCGCCCAGGCCAAGGTCGAGACCCGCAAGGTGATGAACGCCGAGCGCAAGGCGTTGCAGGTGATGGGGCTTGGCGCCGAGGCGACCCTCGAAGACGTCAAGGCCAAGTACAAGGCGCTGGTGAAGCAGCACCATCCCGACGCCAATGGCGGCGACCGTTCCACCGAGGATCGCCTGATCGAGATCATCAAGGCGTATAATTATCTCAAGACCGTGGTGCGCGGGGCCTGACGCACCAGCCGCGTCGTGCGGAGGCGCTTTAGCTCTTTCGCGCCGGCTCGATCATTCCACCGCCTTGCCGCCGCCTGATCCATAAGACCAGTCCCACGATCAGCGCGACGCCGGCCACCGCCAGGATCCAGTAATGCCTGGCGATCCCGCTGTGGTGCGGAAAGCCGCCATATTCATGCAGGGCGGAGACCGCGAGCACCCCCGGCAGCACGTGGGCCGGCGCCCACAGCAAAATGGCCGGGATATTGACGGCGTAAAAGCGCATCGGCGGCATGCCGAGCGCGCCGGCCGTGAGTGGCACGAAGGCGCGTATCGGCGGTACGAAACGGGCGAAAAACACCGCGAGCGCGCCCCAGCGATTGAAGAACGCCTCGCTCCGCGCGATCACGCCCGGATAATTCGCCATCGGCCATCGGTTGAGGATTTCGCGCTGGCTGCGGTGTCCGACCCAGAACGCGGTTCCATCGCCGAGCACCGCGCCGGCAACCGCCGCCGCCAGCACCCATTCCAGCCGTAGGTCTCCCCCCGGCACCAACGCGCTGAGCGCCAGGATGATCGTGGAACCCGGAATCACCGATCCCACGATCGGAACGGCTTCCAGCAATGCCGCCAGAAATAGCGTGAGATAGCCGAGCCACGCATGGTCCGAGACGAAGCTAACCAACGGATCAATGAATGAAGTCACAAAATTCCTATGCGGGCGTGGCGGCCATGTCGGGCGCAGACCTACCATAAGTAGCGAGGGAGGTAAAAAGTGCCATCGGGGCCAGGGACGCGCCGGAGTGGCCGAATCCGGGCCGCTGAAAGCACAGCGTGATTTGCAGGGCAGCCTTCCAAAACCGGGTTCGGTACCTATCTTGATGATAAGGCAACGGAACTTTGATTGGGCGGCGGGCTTCTGCCGGCCGTTGCTCTCTGCTAATGTTCCGAAAAGCCCCCATCCGCAGCCATATCGCAAAGCTGTTTCGGGAACGCCCGAGACCTCGGAGGATTGATGACGACCGCCGCCATGACCAAATCGCAAGAGCCCGCTGGCGTCCCCGACATGAAGGTGTCGGTCCGGCAGGTATTCGGGATCGACAGCGACCTCGAAGTTCCGGCCTATTCCGAGGTCGATCCGCATGTGCCGGATATCGATGCGGACTACCGCTTTGATCGCGCCACCACGCTCGCGATCCTCGCCGGCTTTGCCCACAACCGCCGCGTCATGGTCACGGGCTACCACGGCACCGGCAAATCGACGCATATCGAGCAGGTCGCAGCGCGGCTGAACTGGCCGTGCGTGCGCGTCAATCTCGACAGCCACATCAGCCGTATCGATCTGGTCGGCAAGGATTCCATCGTGGTGCGCGACGGCAAGCAGGTCACCGAATTCCGCGACGGCATTCTGCCTTGGGCACTGCAGCACAATATTGCATTGGTGTTCGACGAATATGACGCCGGCCGCCCCGACGTGATGTTCGTGATCCAGCGCGTGCTGGAAGTTTCCGGCCGCCTGACCTTGCTCGACCAGAACAAGGTGATCAAGCCGCACCCGTCATTCCGGCTGTTCTCGACCGCCAACACCGTCGGCCTCGGCGATACGTCCGGGCTCTATCACGGCACCCAGCAGATCAACCAGGGCCAGATGGATCGCTGGTCGATCGTCACCACGCTCAACTATCTCGCCCATGACGAGGAAGTCGAGATCGTGCTGGCGAAGGCGCATCACTATCGGACCCAGGAAGGCCGCGACATCGTCAACAAGATGGTGCGGCTGGCCGATCTCACGCGTAACGCGTTTGCCAATGGCGACCTGTCGACGGTGATGAGTCCGCGCACGGTGATCACTTGGGCAGAGAACGCCAACATCTTCAGCGACATCGGCTTTGCGTTCCGCGTCACCTTCCTCAACAAATGCGACGAACTGGAGCGACCGCTGGTCGCCGAATTCTATCAGCGCTGCTTCAACGTCGAACTGGCGGAATCGTCGGTGAACGTGGCGCTGTCGTAGCTGTCGTCCCTGCGAACGCAGGGACCCATACGCCGAGGACTCTCGTAGAGATGGAGCCTAAGCCCGCAAGAACAATGACCGTCAGTGGTTATGGGTCCCTGCGTGCGCAGGGACGACCCGGGGTGAGGCAATAGCTGAATGACAACATCCAACACCAAGTTCCGTACCGGATCAAAGGAAGCGCCGACCGAGCCGTTCAAGCGCGCGGTCACCTCCTGTCTGCGCGCGATCGCGAAGATGCCCGAACTCGAAGTGACGTTCGCCTCCGAGCGTCCGGGGCTGGCGCCTGGCAAGGCGCGGCTGCCCGAGCCGGCGCGCAAGATGACCAAGCGGGATGCGGCCATCGTGCGCGGCCACGCCGATTCGATCGCGCTGAAGCTGGCCTGCCACGATCCGAAAGTGCACCGCAAGCTGATGCCGGGAAATCCGCAGGCGCGCGGCGTGTTCGAAGCGGTGGAGCAGGCGCGGGTGGAAGCGATCGGCTCGCGGCGGATGGCCGGGGTCGCAAAAAATCTCACCGCGATGCTCGACGATCATTTTCATCGCGGCAAGTTCGACGAGATCACCGACCGCGCCGATGCGCCGCTGTCGGACGCGCTGGCGATGCTGGTGCGGGAGCGTCTGACCGGGCTCGCTCCGCCGGCGGCGGCGCGCAAGATGGTCGACCTCTGGCGTCCGGTGCTCGAAGACAAGATTGGTGCGCGGCTCGACAAGCTCAGCCGCGTTACCGAAGACCAGGCTAAATTCGGCGATCTCGTGCATGATTTGTTGTCGGCGCTCGATCTCGGCGACGAACGCAATGCCGAAGGCGAAGACGACGAAAATCAGGACGAGAGCCGCGACGGGGAGAACGATCAGTCCGGCGCGGAAGGCTCTCCCGACAGCGATGCGGCGCAGGAAATGAGCGCCGATCAGGCGCAGGCGACGACCGACGAAATGTCGGAGAGCGCGATGGAGAGCGCTCAGGCCTCCACCAGCGACACCTTCGACGACGGTGAACTCGGCGATGATGAGACTCCGGGCGAAGCGACGCGGCCGAATTCGCGCGGCGCCAACGAACCGCGCGGGCCGGAATATCACGCCTTCGCGCCGAAATTCGACGAGGTGATCGCGGCCGAGGATCTCTGCGACCATGATGAACTGGAACGGCTGCGCAGCTATCTCGACAAGCAGCTCGCGCATCTGCAAGGCATCGTCGCGCGGCTGGCGAACCGGCTGCAACGCCGCCTGATGGCGCAGCAGAACCGCGCCTGGGAGTTCGATCTCGAGGAAGGCATGCTCGATCCGGCGCGGCTGTCGCGCGTGGTGACCGACCCCCATCATCCGCTGTCGTTCATGAACGAGAAGGAAGCCACCTTCCGCGATACCGTCGTGACACTGCTGCTCGACAATTCCGGCTCGATGCGCGGGCGTCCGATCACGGTGGCGGCGACCTGCGCCGATATTCTGGCGCGGACGCTGGAGCGTTGTGGCGTCAAGGTGGAGATTCTGGGCTTCACGACGCGGGCCTGGAAAGGTGGCCAGTCGCGCGAAGCGTGGCTCGCTGCCGGCAAGCCCGCCAATCCCGGTCGCCTCAACGATCTGCGCCACATCATCTACAAATCCGCCGACGCGCCATGGCGTCGGGCGCGCAAGAATCTCGGACTGATGATGCGCGAGGGTCTGCTCAAGGAAAACATCGACGGCGAGGCGCTGGACTGGGCGCACAAGCGGCTGTTGGGCCGCTCCGAGCAGCGCAAGATCCTGATGATGATTTCCGACGGCGCGCCGGTCGACGATTCCACGCTGTCGGTCAACCCCGGCAATTATCTGGAGCGCCATCTGCGCCACATCATCGAGGAAATCGAGACCCGCTCGCCGGTCGAGTTGATCGCGATCGGCATCGGCCACGACGTCACGCGCTACTACCGCCGCGCCGTGACCATCGTCGATGCCGAAGAACTCGGCGGTGCTATTACCGAGAAGCTCGCCGAACTGTTCAGCGAAACCTCTGGCGTCGCGGCCGGGCCGCCGGGCCGCCGCCGCAGGCTGCATTCCTGAGAATTTCCCCATCGCACGATCGCTCCCGCCGCCGCTTCCTGAAATCCGCGGCGGCTGGATTTTCTCTGGCTGTGATGCCCGGAATCGCGCGGGCGCAGTCTGCAACCGAGCCGCCGTCAAAACCGCTGGCGCCGGATGAGCACTCGGTCGCGGCGCCGGTTTCGATCGAGGTCAACGCCCACCCCATCCTGTCGTTCGATCCAAGCGACCGCGCGCATGTGCGGTTCGGCGCGCTGCAATATCGCAGCGGCCTGGTCCTGACCTCGTCGTTCCCTCGCTTCGGCGGGCTGTCGGGATTGCGGCTCGATGCCAAAGGCGAGCGCTTCATCTCCTTCAGCGACAAGGGTAGCTGGTTCACCGGCCGCATCGTCTATCAGGGCAGCGAGATGACCGGACTTGCCGATGTCGAGGCCGCGCCGATGCTCGGACCCGACGGCAAACCGATCACGACGCGCGGCTGGTTCGATTCGGAGTCGATCGCGCTCGATGGTTCCTTGGTCTACATTGGGCTTGAGCGCGTCAACATGGTGCTGCGCTTCGATTTCAGCAAAGGCTTTACCCGCGCGCTGGCCGAGGTGGTGCCGATGCCGGTTGCGGTGAAGAAGCTGCCCTTCAACAAGGGGCTGGAAGCGCTGATCGTGGTGCCCAAGGGGCTGCCGCTGGCGGGGACGCTGATCGCGCTCTCCGAACGCGGCCTCGATCGCGACGGCAATTTGATCGCGTTCCTGGTCGGTGGACCAACGCCCGGGCAATTCAGCGTTCGCCGCACCGAAAATTTCGACATCAGCGACGCGACACTGCTGCCATCGGGCGAACTGCTGGTGCTGGAGCGGAAATTCTCGCTGGTCGAGGGCCTCGGCGTCCGGATCCGGCGCATCCCGCTCCAATCGCTGGCGCCAGGCGCGCTGGTGGACGGCCCCTCGATCTTCACGGCGGATCTCGGCAGCGAAATCGATAATATGGAAGGCATCGACGCCTTTGTAACGCCGGAGGGCGATACCGTGCTGACGCTGGTCTCCGACGACAATTTCTCGCTGCTGCAGCGTACGCTGCTGCTGCAATTCACGCTGGTGGAGTGAACTTCCGTGCACCCGCCGAGACCAATCGAGATGCGAAGCCTTCTCTTGCGATATTTTGCCATCACGGCCTGCCTTGCGGCCGCAGCCCTTCCCGCCCGCGCCACCAGCAACCACCACTATGCCAAGGGCGAGTACGGCATCATCCGCCACGGGCTCGCGCCCGGCAAGCAGCTGTCGCTGGCGTCGCACGGCGAGGGCGAGCTCGGCGATGAGGGCTTCCATGTATGGCTGATGGCCGAGCCCGCCCACCGGCGGATCGCAAAGCTCGATGCCGTCAGTTCGGACAACAATCTCGACACCGATCCGGGCGCCTATCACGCCTTCTGGTCGAAGGACTCCCGCCATGTCGGCGTCGGGTTTCGCTCGGAGCGTTACATTGTGACGCTCAATCTCTATCGCATCGAAGATCGCCGCGCCCATCTGATCGCGGGACCGAGCCTGTTCAAGGAAGTGACCAGCCGCGAGGTGGCCGACGCCGACGATTTGCGTGTGCGGAATTCGATCGTCGAATGGCACGGCGGCAAGCGCTTCCTGTTCAGGGAATATCTGTCGTTCGTCGCGGACGACGATAGGCTCGTCAAATTGCTGGGCTCTTACGGACGGGTGGCCGCGAAGCTCGACGACGGCAAGCTGGTGATCGAATTTCATGCCGATGCGGAGTGCGAGCTGCTCCCCGGCGACCGCACCCGCGTCATTGATCTCAAGCCCGGCGACAGCGACAACTGGTGACAGCAGACTTGAGCGGACGCGGAATGTTTCTTGCAAAGCTCCGGTACTCTGAAAAACGGATCGGACATGCATAAATTCATTCAACTCCTCGTCCTCGGTATCGTCGCCATCGCTTTCGCCACTCCCGCGAGCGCGGAGCAATGGCCGTCGCGGTTGATCAGGGCCACCATTCCCTTCGGCGCGGGTAGCGCCACCGACGTGGTGCCGCGGCTGGTGTTCGATCGTCTCGCCGCCGAACTCGGCCAGCCCATCGTGGTGGAGAATCGCCCCGGTGCCGGCGGCACGCTCGGCACCGCGATGGTCGTGAAGGCCGATCCCGACGGCTACAGCGTTCTCGCGCATTCCTCGGCGCTGACGATCGCGCCGGCGATTTTTCCCGATCTCACCTTCGATGCCAGCCGCGACCTCAAGGGCGCGCTGATGATCGGCTCCAGTCCCAATGTGATGATCGTCTCGCCCGAGCGTCCCTGGAAGACCGTGCAGGATTTCATCGCCGAAGCAAAAGCAAAGCCCGGCTCGGTCTCGTTTGGCTCGGTCGGCATCGGCAGTGCGGTGCATATCAGCGCCGAAAAATTCCGCTTCGCCGCCGGCATCGAGGCAACCCATGTGCCCTACCGCGGCGGCCCGGAAGTGATCGCCGACGTCATTGGCGGCCGGGTCGATTTCTATTTCTGTCCTTTGTCGACCGCGTTGCCGCTGATCCAGGCCGGCCGGGTGCGCGCGCTGCTGGTCTCGACGCCCAAACGGGCCGCCGATTTGCCCGATGTGCCGACCCCAGCGGAGGTCGGTCTCAAAGGCGCCGAGAGCGAAAGCTGGTTCGGTGTATTCGTGCCGTCGAAGACGCCGCCGGACATCATCGAGAAGCTTCATGCCGCCGGCGTCAAGGTGCTGGCGGATCCGGCGACGCAGGCCAGCCTGAAGCAGCTCGGCGTCGAGCCGCTGCCGATGACGCCCACCGAGATCGACGATTTCGTCAAGCGCGAGACGGCAGCCAACCTGGAAGTGATCAAGGCCGCCGGGATTAAACAATAGGCGGCGGTTGAGCCAAGCCCGCCGCGTCGCTAGATAGGCTGGGACCTCAGCCCTCCTCCCGCCAGGATTTTCCCATGAGCACTCTGTTTTCCCCGATCGCTTTGCGTGGCCTCAAGCTTGCCAACCGCATCATGGTGGCGCCGATGTGCCAGTATTCGGCCGTCGATGGCGAGGCCAATGACTGGCACTTCACACATATCAATAGTTTGTCGCTGTCGGGTGCGGCGATGTTCTGCATCGAGGCGACCCATGTGGAAGCGATCGGCCGCATCACGCCGGGATGTCTTGGCCTGTGGAACGACGCCACCGAAGCCGCGCTGAAGCCGATCCTGGCCTCGGTGCGCAAGCATTCCAAGACCGCCATCGCGGTGCAGTTGGCCCATGCCGGCCGCAAGGGATCGAGCCACACGCCATGGGATGGTGGCCAGCAGATTCCGCTTCCCGAGGGTGGCTGGCAGGCGGTCGGCCCTTCCGCGGTGCCGCACAAGGAAGGCGAAGCAGCACCGCTGGCGCTCGACGCCGCGGGGATGGCGCGGATCCGCGAGGCGTTCGTGGCCGCCGCCAAGCGCGCCGACCGGCTCGGGATCGATGCGATCGAAGTCCACGGCGCGCATGGTTATCTCTTGCATCAATTCCTGTCGCCGATATCGAACAAGCGCACCGACCAATATGGCGGTTCCTTGCAAAATCGCCTGCGCTATCCGCTGGAAGTGTTCGACGCGGTGCGCGCGGCGTTTCCGGACAACAAGCCGGTCGGCATCAAGGTCTCGGCGACCGACTGGGTCGAGGGCGGTTGGGATCTCGCGCAAACCATCGAATTCGCCAAGGAGTTGAAACAACGCGGCGTCGACTGGATCGACGTCTCCTCCGGCGGCGCCTCGCCGTTGCAGAAGATTCCGCTGGCGCCCGGCTATCAGGTGCCGTTCGCCGAGGCGATCAAGCAGGCGACCGGCCTCACCACGATGGCGGTCGGCCTGATCACCGAAGCCAAACAGGCCGAGGACATCGTCGCCTCCGGCAAGGCCGACATGGTCGCGCTGGCGCGCGGCATGCTCTACGACCCGCGCTGGGGCTGGCACGCCGCGGCCGAACTGCACGGCCAGGTCGACGCGCCGCCGCAATACTGGCGCTCGCAGCCCTCGACGCAGAAGGAACTGTTCGGCAAGACCACGTTCGGGACGAGGTAGACGGCTATGTTCTTTCGTCGTGCCCGGGCGTAGCCGTCCAAAGGACGGCGTCGCTTCCGCTCGCCTATGCCCGGGCATCGACGACTTACTTCTTTCCTGTTGCGAAGACGTGGATGGCCGGGACAAGCCCGGCCATGACGAGACTGTGCGTCGCCGCGCGGCTTTCAGCCCGCGCGTTTTGTCATATCTCGGCCACGCGGCCGGCGTGCTATGCTCTCGCTCGGGCGCGCAACAAGACGCGTCGGTAGGGACGAAACGACGAGAGAGGAAACCCCGATGGAAATTGGCTACTTCACGATGCCGTCGCATCCGCCGGAGTGCGGATTCAAGCAGGGTCACGACTGGGACCTTCAGGTGCTGCGCTGGCTCGACGAGCTCGGCTACACCGAAGCCTGGATCGGCGAGCACCACACCGCGCCCTGGGAACCTCACCCGGCGCCGGATCTGTTGCTGGCGCAGGCGTTCCTGCAGACCAAGAACATCCGCCTCGGCCCCGGCGGTTTCCTGCTGCCCTACCATCACCCGGCCGAACTCGCCAACCGCGTTGCGGTGCTCGACCATCTCTCCGGCGGCCGGCTGAATTTCGGCGTCGCGGCCTCCGGCCTGCCGAGCGACTGGGCGATGTTCCATGTCGACGGCATGTCCGGCCAGAACCGCGACATGACCCGCGAGGCGCTGGAGATCATCCTGAAGATGTGGAGCGACGACGCGCCGTGGACCTACAACGGCAAGTTCTGGAACGTGACCAAGCCCGACGTGATGTTCGATTTCCTCAAGCCTCACCTCAAGCCGGTGCAGGCGCCGCATCCGCCGATTGCCGTCGCTGGCCTCAGCAAGGGCTCCGACACGCTGAAGCTCGCGGGCGAGCGCGGCTATATCCCGATGAGCCTCAACCTCAACCCGGCCTATGTCGGCAGTCATTGGGAGTCCGTCGAGATAGGCGCCGCCAAGACCGGCCGCAAGCCGAACCGGCAAGACTGGCGGCTGGTGCGCGAGGTGTTCGTCGCCGATACCGACGAGGAAGCCTGGAAGCTGTCCACCGGCGACATGATGGGCCGCATGATGGGCGAATATTTCCTGCCGCTGCTCGGTCATTTCGGCTTCAAGGACTATCTCAAGCACACGCCCGACGTGCCCGACAGCGACGTGACGGTCGACTATTGCGCCCGTCACAACTGGATCGTCGGCTCGCCCGCTACGGTGACCGAGAAGATCGAGAAGATCTACCGCGAGGTCGGCGGCTTCGGCACGCTGTTGGTGTTCGGCTTCGACTACAAGCACCAGCCCGAAGCCTGGCACAACTCGCTGCGCCTGTTGAAGCAGGAAGTGATGCCGCGCCTGAAGCATCGTACGCATACGACGAAGACCGCCTGATTGACGCATGCGCGCGGGCACGGCGAGTTGTATGATGGCGATGCGTGAAGGTCAGGCGGCTTGCTGA